>NZ_JBBOTB010000001.1:4800000-7516019 GCF_038005345.1 Paenibacillus sp. FSL H8-0122
ACGTTCCACCAGCTCATCGTATTTCGGGCTCTTCAGGAAGTTATCGATAGAAATATGCTCGGCATTCGGATTGCTGGCAATCGCCCGGTCCGTCAGCGTCTTCTGGGTAACCACGATATCCGCGTCGGCAGGAATTTCACTGACGGCAGAGTTAGTCACCGTGATGTTGACCCCTGCGTTCTGCAGTTTCTTTCTCAGCACCGATGCCCCCATGGCACTCGATCCCATCCCTGCATCACAAGCGAATACGATTTTGTGGACACTTGCTTTGTTGCGGATATTGGAAGCCACGGTTGCTGTAGCCGCAGTCTGAGCTGCAGTTCCGGCCGACTTCATGTCTTTCATTTTAGCTGCTGCGTCTTCCAGATCCATCTCTTCATCATCATTCTTCTTCACAGACTTCAGCAGGAGAGCTGCAAGCAGGAAGGATACGACCGTAGCAACAATTACCCCTGCCAGCATTGGAAGGTATCCACCTTTTGGCGTCATTGCGAAGTAGGCAAAGATACTACCAGGAGAAGGTGACGCTGTAAGTCCTGCGCCAAGAAGCTGGAACGTGAATGTACCGGAAACACCGCCGCCGATGACTGCCAGAATCAGACGCGGGTTCATCAGGATGTAAGGGAAGTAGATCTCATGAATCCCGCCCAGGAAGTGAATGATTACTGCGCCTGGTGCAGAAGATTTCGCAGAGCCTTTACCCACCAGCCAGTAAGCCAGCAAGATACCAAGTCCGGGACCAGGGTTGGATTCCAACATGTAAAGAACAGACTTACCTATTCTTAAAGATTCTTCTGTAGCAATAGGAGTTAAGATGCCGTGGTTAATCGCATTGTTCAAGAACAAAACCTTGGCCGGCTCAATGATGATATTGATGAGCGGCAGCAGGTTATGGTTCACCAGGAACTCCACGCCATTCGATAGAATATTGGTCAATCCTTGAACCAGCGGTCCAACGCCTTTTAAGGCTCCAAGCGTCAAAGCGCCGCCGATGATACCCAGTGAGAAATTGTTTACCAGCATTTCGAAGCCGGCTCTGATTTTGCCGTCTATTGCTCTGTCAAACTGCTTCAGAATCCAAGCAGCCAGCGGACCGACAATCATCGCACCCAGGAACATTGGAATGGTTGTACCTACGATTACTCCCATGGTCACCAGCGCGCCGATAACTGCACCGCGTTTGCCGTGAACCATCTGTCCGCCGGTGTACCCGATCAAGAGCGGAAGCAGGTAAGTAATGATTGGGCCTACCAGTGCTGCCAGGCTTTCATTGGGATACCAGCCGGTCGGAATGAATAATGCTGTAATTAATCCCCAAGCGATAAAAGCGCCGATATTCGGCATAACCATACCGCTGAGCATACGTCCGAATTGTTGAACCTTCACCCTTCCACCGCCGGATGAAGCTTGTTTCGTTGCCGTTGTGGCCATTTAAGATGCCCCCTTATTGTAATGAACGGGAACCTTCCGCAACTCTTCCTGAAAGGTGTTTCCCTTTGAACACATCGTAAATCAAAGCGCTTTCTTTGTCACCAAATTGAAAACACGGTTTCGGCATGAACATTGTTGACAACATTTAAGAGCTCCTGCCAAGGGGCTTAAGTCCAGTATCCGCCTTGCTTCCAACGGCCTACAAGCTTCCTCATAGGATGCACAAATTCCCGTATAATATCATCTAACCTATGTACGCTCCTCATTGGCGGTCTGTAGCCGCTATCCGGCCCACACACCTTTGCGCCAGCACATTGTATTCGGTTTTCCACATACATTCGGCCCGCGCACCTTAGCAGCTTCATATTTTTGTCTCCTAGAACAACAAAAAAGCCGCCCCTTAAGCGGAGACAGCTATGCCATACAGCAGCGGTTAAGCTATGATTAAATCATGTCCAGCGGAATCTTCCACGACGGCTGGGGAAAAGCATCGTCGAGCTGCCACAACTCTTCGTCTGAAAGCACAAGCTTCGCGGCAGCTGCATTCTCATTCACATGTTCGCGGGTGGCGGCTTTGGGGATAGCCAGGATATCCTCGTCCCGGATACTCCAGGCCAGCAGAACCTGCAGCGGAGTGACCTCATGATTCCGGGCAATCTGCTGCACAGCTTCATTCTCAATCAGCCCTTTTCTCAGCGTGCCTGCCTGGGCCAGCGGAGAATAGGCCATGACAGGAATCTTATGTCCTCTCAGCCAGGGCAGCAGATCATGCTCGATCCCTCTTGAGCCCAGATGGTAGAGCACTTGATTGACTGCGCAGTGATTACCGCCGGGAATACTCAGCAGCTCCTGCATATCTGCCGTATCCAGATTGGATACGCCCCAGCGGGCGATTTTACCGGAAGCAACCAGTGCCTCCATCCCCTCCACGGTCTCTTCCAGAGGAATGTTGCCGCGCCAATGCAGCAGGTACAGGTCCAGATGGTCCGTGCCGAGCCGCTTCAGGCTGGCTTCGCAGCTGTTAATCAGCTTAGTCCCGCCCGCATTATGCGGATAGACCTTGGAGACCAGGAATACGCGGTCGCGGATTCCCCGCAGCGCTTCACCAACCAGCTCCTCGGAACGGCCGTCCCCGTACATCTCAGCCGTATCAATCAGATTCATACCCAGCTCCACACCCTGGCGAAGCGCAGCAATCTCTTCTGCCCGGTTCGCCGGCTGGTCGCCAATCCTCCACGTTCCCTGCCCCAGTCTGGGCAGCACAGCTCCGTCCTTCAGGCGGATATTCTCAGATACAGGTCTGCTCATATGTGATAAGTCTCCTTATTAAGAATAATGTTCTTACTAACTATACTTACCATATCCGGGGCAGCGAAACATCCGTTAAGTGTCCAACTCAGTAACGTTTCAGCGGAATTCTCAGCCAATCAGCTTCAAGCCGGCTACGGCTCCCAGGATCAGCACAATGCAGAAGATCCGCCGCGGATCGCGGGCTTCACCGTAGAACAACATGCCCATAACCGCTGCCCCTGATGCTCCAATCCCTGTCCAGATCGCATAGGCAATCCCCATCGGCAGACTCTCCATCGCCAGAGACAGCAGCAGGAAGCTTGCCCCGAAGCCTAGAATCAGAAGGCAGACAGACTGCCAGTTGCGGTCCTTGTGCAGCTTGCCAATCATGGCAACCCCGAACATTTCACATATACCGGCGGCAATCAGCATAACCCATGCCATATCAGTTCAGCCCCTTTGTCTGTTCAGATTCAGCCTGAGCCGGGGTAACCAGCTTCAGGCCGACGACCCCTGCCAGCAGCAGGCCAATCAGCAGCAGCTTCAGCGGCCGCAGCGGTTCACCGAACAGGACTCCGCCCGCAAGAACGGTACCCGCGGTTCCAAGTCCGACAAATACAGCATAGACCGTCCCGACCGGCAGCCTGCCGCTGGCCCAGATGAGGGCGTAGAAGCTGATCAGTATCGCCGCTGCCGTAACCGCCCATTCCCATGGAGCGGAGGCATGCTTCAGCCCGATGACCCATACCACTTCAAAGCAAGCAGCGCCTGCAATCATGATCCAGCTCTTAGTGCTCTTCTTCATTTCTCCTGCCTCCTGTTTCATAAAATAAGCCCGGAAGGTTATCGTCATTATTGACGATACCTCCCGGGCTTTTGTCCCTCCGTGTATACACGGATTGGCTTCATCCGTGTGTTCTCCCTCGGACCAGGCCAGCGGTGTGTACCTGCTGCGGAACCCTAGAGAACTATTAACTGCTTATGAACTTACACCGTATGTTAGCAAACTACGCTGCGGAATGCAACCCCTGCATCTCTTACTCCTGTCCGGCCAGCCTGTTCAGCTCCTGCAGATCCGCTTCCAGATCCGCCTCGGTATACTTGCCCTGGCCGAAGCCGATCATGGCGCGCAGCGGCATATATTTCATCATGGCCAGCAGCATCTCCGGATTGTCGCCAAGCACATCCTCCAGCCCGAACACGCTGCTGAAGCTCTTCGCCTTCTCCTCCGTCAGCGGATTGGCGAGCAGATCGCCGACTGTGGTGTTGCGGTGGAAGCGGCCGGACAGCTTCACGGTGGATTCCAGCTCAAGCTGCGTGCTCAGACGGATATCGCGTGACGAAGATCCGACAGAGATTGTGAACATCCCGCTCTCTACATGCCAGTCAGCCAGCTTCACATTGTAGTAGGCAAAAGAACGCTTATCCAAGGTGAAGGTTACGATGCGTTCTTCCCCAGGCTGCAGCTCGATCTTGGCGAAGCCCTTCAGCTCCTGCAGCGGACGGATCACACTGCTCTCCATATCACTGACATACAGCTGCACAACTTCCTTGCCTGTTCTGCTGCCGGTATTCTTAACGGTGACCGATACCTGCACAGTGTCTGTATCCTGAATGCGGGTCTGATCCAGCACCAGGTTGCTGTACTCAAATTCCGTGTAGCTTAGTCCGAAGCCGAAGGGGAACAGCGGCTCGATTTCTTTTTTATCATAATAGCGGTAGCCTACGAACAAGCCTTCCTTGTACTCCACCGTATCGCCTTCACCGGGGAAGTTCAGGAAGGACGGATTGTCGCTCAGCTTCATCGGGAAGGTCTCCGCCAGCTTGCCGCTCGGGCTCACATCGCCGAATAACAGATCCGCAACCGCACCGCCAAAAGCCTGACCGCCCAGGTAGCCTTCAAGCACCGCCTTCGCCCTATGCAGCCAAGGCATCTCGACCGGCGCGCCGTTGCTCAGCACTACAATAATCTCGCTCTGAACCTCGGCCACCGCTTCGATCAGCGCCTTATGGCTCGCAGGAAGCAGCAGATGGCTACGGTCATAGCCCTCCGATTCGTAGCGGTCAGGCAGACCAAGGAACAGCACAGCTGCATCCGCCTTAGCTGCTGTATCACAGGCTTCGCGCAGCAGATCCGCATTGATGTCATCGCTCTCCAGCTCATAGCCCTGTGCGTACAGGAAGCTGGCCGCATCCCCGGCAACGGCCTGCAATTCAACGAAGGCATCATCCATCCGGGATGGATTCACATGCGAGCTGCCCCCGCCCTGATAACGCGGCTGCTTGGCGAATTCACCGATCACGGCGATCCGGCCACTCTTCACAAGTGGCAGAATCCCGCCTTCATTCTTCAGCAGCACCATACTCTCCCGGGCCACTTCGCGCGCAAGCTGATGATGCTTCTCCGGGTCGAAGACCGCGTGCGGGTTGCGGTTTTCGACACTTTTGAAGATAAAGGCCAGTATCCGTTCTACAGCGAGATCCAGCGTCTCCATAGCCAATTCTCCGCTCTTCACAGCCGCTACAATCTTGGCGTCTCCGATTCCTGCGCTTGACGGCATTTCCAGCTCCAGCCCTGCTGCCAGTGCCTTTACCCGCTCATTGACAGCTCCCCAGTCGGACACGACGAAGCCTTCGAAGCCCCATTCCTCGCGCAGCACCTTGGTCAGCAGCTCATAGCTCTCGGAAGCATACTCTCCATTCACCTGATTGTACGAGCACATCACACTCCACGGCTGGCTCTGCTTCACGGTGCCTTCGAAGCTGGCTAGATAAATCTCGCGGAGCGTCCGCTCATCAATAACCGCATCCACTGACATGCGGCGGTGTTCCTGGTTATTGGCGGCAAAATGCTTCAGCGACGTCCCCACTCCCTGGCTCTGCACACCCTTCACATGATTCGCAGCCATCTCTGAGGCCAGGAACGGGTCCTCCGAGAAATATTCAAAGTTCCGCCCATTCAACGGAGAGCGCTTGATATTATTGCCTGGTCCGAGCAGAACGGCGACATTCTCCACCTGGCATTCCGTTCCCAGCGCCTCGCCCACCCGGAAGATCAGATCACGGTCCCACGAGGAGGCCAGTCCGGCCGCTGACGGAAAACAGGTTGCCGGTACACTGTTATTCAATCCAAGATGGTCTGCGTCACCCTGCTGCTTGCGGAGACCGTGAGGACCGTCTGTTACCATCACTGAGGGGATACCCAGACGTTCAATGCCTTTGGTGTTCCAGAAATCCAGCCCGGAGCAGAGTCCGGCCTTCTCTTCCAGTGTCATTTGCGAAATGAGCTTTTGAAGCTCTGTTACGTCCTTTGCCATTATATAGCCTCCTATGAATACGGTTTCTTGACTCCATTCTATAGGACTGTTCCGGCCAATTATGGTAGTTTCATTCGATTTTTGGTATTCTAAGTAGAGAATAGAGGGGGCGGCCTATGGCGAAGGGAATCGGGAATGACGAAGGTATACAGTACATCTGCAAGCTGATCTACGAAGCTTACCGGGTCCCGGTCTTGTGGCTTGATGAAGCGACTGCGCCCCGTCTAGCTATGGAACCGCCTGTTGCGGATCGGCCCTCCGTTCAGGGAACGGGCGGCCTGCCGGTTGAGGTGATGGAGCTAGTCCGGGGGCACGGAGGAGCGGCAGCGGGCAGGACGCTCAATGTGGAGACGGACGAGTCGTATAGTACGGTTAGCAGCAAGACAGCAGTTGAAGGCGGGACGCTCAACGCGGTGACGGGCAGAGCTGCTGCTGCAGCCGCACCTGCGGTACCGTGTCTGTACGCGACTGGATTTCTGGAGAATTTCATTATTCTCCAGCTTCCCGGCGCTGACGGTGCCATCGTCATCGGCCCTGTGCTGAACACACCTGTTACCGGTGATAATGCAACCAGCCTGCTGCGTGACCACAACATCCCGCCCGGGCAGCAGGCAAGCTGGCTAGAGTATTACGGCAACCTGCCTATAATTAGCCGGAAGCGCTGGTATCATGCGGCGCTGCTGCTCTACACGCTTGTCACCGGGCAGGCGTTATCGGTTACAGAGCTGCTGCTGGCGGCGGGTAAGCTGGCGGAACCTTTACCGCGCGCGGACGACAGCCCGGATCTGGACTTGTCCTACCGCCGTGAGCATACGTGGCTGCACCACGACCCGATGCAGGAGCGCGAAATGTTCCGCTATATTACGAATGGGGACAAGGCAGGGCTGCTGCGGACCCATGCTTCTTTTGGCGAGGAGAGCTACGGAAGATTGTCCCGTAAAAGCCAGCTGCGCAGCAAAAAAAATCTGGCCGTCTCCTCCATCACGCTGGCCACCCGCGCGGCAATTGAAGGCGGGCTGTTCTGGGAGGCTGCCTATACCCTGAGTGACTTCCATATCCAGCATATTGAGGAGCTTCGCGATATTCCGGCGGTGGACAGCGCCATGCTGGCCGCTCTATGCGACTTCGCCGATCAGGTGGAGGGCAGCCGTAGCGCAAGACATTCCCGCATCTCCGACCGGTGCCGGAATTATATTTACAATCATCTGTATGAGGAGTTGCCACTCGGCAGGCTGGCTGAATACGCCGGAATGAGCGCCAGTTATCTGTCCCAGCTGTTCAAAAAAGAAACCGGCACCGCCATCAGCGACTATATCCAGCAGCAGCGGATCGAAGAAGCCAAGCGTCTGATCCAGCTGCCCGGTATCACGCTGTCGGATATCGCTACCCGTCTGCATTTTAACGACCAGAGCTATTTTACCAAGGTATTCAAGAAGTATACTGGCCTCACCCCGAGACAATTCAAGCAGCACTCCAAGTAGTTTCCAGAATTATGGTATGATTCTGCTATGAGGGCAATCCTACATTTGGTTAAAGGAGAGGTGCTGCATGATGGGAAGCTTAATATTCGTAGTAGCAGTTATATTCGTTGCAGTGATGGCTATTAATCGAAGCAATCGTAATGCCCGGTACAAAAATTACGGCAATAGAACCCGATCTCACTCGGGGGATCATTATTTCATCACAGGTACCGGAGCCGATGCGGGCAGCTTTAACGAAGGCAGCCGGCACAAAATTCATCCGGACTCGGACGGACACAGCAGCGCCAGCCATCATCAGGGTCACCACCACGGGAATCATACCCATGATCATAATCACGGCAGCCACGGGGGCTGGGACAGCGGCGGTCACAGCAACCATGGAGGCGGTGATTCCGGCAGTGGTGGAGATTCCGGCGGTGGAGATTCCGGCGGCGGTGGCGGAGACTGATACAATTGACACTAGAGCCCCCAGGCTGCTGTAGTTCAGCAGCCTGGGGGCTCATCTCATGTAGTGATAGTTTTCACCTCATTCGCTCATCCCGCCGGTGCATCCCGGGTTAGACTATTACTGGGACGGGCTGATGAACTCCTGCTGTTCGGCACGGACTCTCCGGGCCGGGGAGAGTACAGACTGAAGGCTAAGAGCCAGCAGAAACGCCATGAAGAACAGCATAGTGGAGATGCCGAAGATCAATCTGGCGCCACTGTACACATACAACCATCCGAAGAATAGATAAGACAGCATATTGGTCGCCAGCGGACCGCCTTCAAACACGGAACCGACGCGTCCGAGCAGGTTCTCAGGAACATAGGTCATTAACAGAGTCGACAGCGTAATGCTCAGCAGGGATATGCCAATCCCGATAATGACACGGCTGAGCAGCATGGACCAAGAGCCGAAGGAGAGCGTGAGCAGCAACAGCCCCAGAGTCATGACCGCTGCTCCCCAAATGTTGATTCGCACATAATTTTTGAATTTCGCCCCAAGCAGGTTCAGACCGAGCGCCCCCGCGAACATACCGATGCCCCCGGCGGTGCTTGCCCAGGCTAAGTAATTCTGGTCTAAATGCAGCTCTTTCACCACGAAATATATATTTAACAGATTAATCGCCCCTGTGCACGCCCCCATTACCGCCAACATGATAAATAAGCGTTTGGTGAGCGCAGAAGCGAAGATATACCGGAAGCCTTCCAGGACATCCATCCAAAAGGAGGTTGCCGGACCGGAATCGGAGGGTGCTGCCAGGGGGGCCGGGCTCACCTTAAGACTCAGAATGAACAGGCTGCCTGCGATGAAACAAAAGCCGTCCACAATTAAAGAAGTTGACGCCCCCCACCACTCATAGACAAAGGCTCCGATTGCAGGCCCGGCAAGACTGATCAGCGTATCTACCGTCTTTACAGAGGAACTGGCGGTACCGTAATCCTCGTTGTCCACGGCTGTGACCGTTAATTTACTGATGGCAGGCTGAAAAAATTGCTGAACCGTACACGTGAAGGCCAGCATGACCAGCAAAAGCGGCACCTGCTCCATCCAGATCAATCCGGCCAGTACAAAAGACATCGCAGCCCGGATCACCAGTGTCGCCTGCAGCACCTTCTTTGGTTTCCTGCGGTCAACCCATGTTCCGGCAAGAGGAGCCATGATAAAGACCGGGAGCATCTGGGCAAACAAAAGAGCCGTCCGGTAAAAGACAGCTTGATCCGCTTCCGCAAATACCCAGAACAGGATGGCCCAGTTCCTGATCTCATCTCCTACAGAGGATAAGGTCTGCGTGCACCATAACCGGCGGAACACTCCGTTCTTCAGCATACTCCACAAGGAAAGGCCCCCCTCTCTTTCGGTATTGTCACCCTAGGAAGTCAGCAATTCATGCGTATGGAAATGGTCGTACACCCGGCTGATCCATTCCTGCCGATCCTGTTCGCTGGCAGCAAAAGGATTCTCTAACGCCAGGTTGTGTACAACCGTCCGGAAGTCGCTCCCGTCCTCCATCTGTTGAATAATAGCAATGCTTAAAGGGTCCATGCTCATCACCCGGACGTAGCGCCTGCGCCCTTCAAGAGCCGGTGCGCTCTCCAGCACCAGCAGAATCCAATCTTCATGCCCTTCCGCAAGTTCAAGCTCTGCAGGAAGGGGACTGTGCAGCTTCAGCGCAGGGATGGAATAGTGCGGCTGCATCACTTTGACAGGCTTCATAGCAGTTGTGTCCTGCGTTGCTGTATCCTGCTGCATCAGTTCCATCACCGCACGCTCATAAGACAGGAAGTCCTTAAGGACCCGCCCGGTTTCCGGCACAAGATCCTGCACCAGCTCATCAAGAATGAGGGCCAGCTCCGCTTCCGGCGGCATTGCCTCATGCATATCCAGCCTGGCAGAGACATAATCAATTGTACGGGTGTATGGAACAGCCGCCAGATGATTGAGATAATACAAGGTGCGGAAGAACGAACGGGCCAGCGGGTAGTAGAGCTTTCTGATCCTGTGCAGAGTGTGTGTATCCACATACCGCAAGGAGTAATAGTTGCTGAAAATTTGCGGGTAGCTGGCAATCCAGTTCTTTTCAATGCCGGATAGCTGGAAATCACTGTTCATATCGTTCGTGCTCCAGAACTGCTCGTCCAGCACAAGGCTGCCCTTCGCTGCGTCAAACAATTGGGTTCCGGGAAAAAGGGACAGTTGATGCAGCTGCACATCCGCTATTCCTATGGAGAGCAGCCGGACAATCATATCCAGCGTCTGATTAAGGTCTTCGGTTGTCTCTTCAGGAAATCCGGTAATAAATGAAGCCGTACATGACAGACCCAGCCGATGAAGCTCGCGGAGCAGCTCATAAGCCTGGTTCAGATCGAGCTTTTTGCCAATGACCTGCTGGATGGGCTGGCTGCCGCTCTCAATCCCGAAGAAGACGCCATTACATCCGGCCTGCATCATCACCTCAAACAGTTCTATATTAACGTGGTCCGTCCGGGAGGAGCAGCTCCAGGTGAAGGGCTCGCTGCAATCCAGCAGCTCCCGGCAGAATTGTCTGACAAACTTCTGATTAACCGTGAAATTATCATGCGTTAAGCTGAAATGGGTGATTCCCCAACGATCCCTGACGTATCTCATCTCGGCGATGATCCGTGCAGGACTTTTAGTTCTGTATTTTCGTGAAAAGAAGGTCGAGGTGCTGCAAAAGCTGCAATTAAAGGGACAGCCGCGTCCCGCCTCAACCGGAAAAAAACGGCTCTCCGGAGTGCTAAAATAAGCTTCAATATCCTCGATTAGATGAAAGGCAGGGAATGGCGTATCATCGAGATTCCTCAGAATCGGCCGCGGCGGATTGGTGCGGATTGTCCCCTCTTCACGGTAGCAGATTCCTTCTACCTCTGAGAGCGGATGGCCCGACTCCAGGGCCGCAATCAGCTCCGGCAGCGTCAGCTCGCCTTCTCCGGCAACGATATAGTCTATCGCTGGGAAATGGGTTAAGGTTTCAGCCGCTACGAAGCTCGCATGGGGTCCGCCAAGAATAATGATTCTGTCCGGGTCCAGCCGTTTGCATTCCTCCGCAATTCTCAGTGCGATCGAATAATTGCCGCACATCGCCGTGAATCCGAGAACTCTGGATGGCTTGCCGATGATTAACCGGGCAATACCGGCAAGGGCTGCTGCATCGAAATGGCTGGTGCCTGAATAGAGTAATGCCAGATCGGTGAGACACACCCCGTACCCCGCTTCAAGAAGTGCAGCGCCGAGCACAAGCAGGTTAAGCGGGGGATCAACGGTATCCACAGCTGCATTATAGGGCGGACATATCAATTGGATCATTTCCCAATCACCTCACGTAAGAGAAGATTTAACTTAAGGCGGTTAATGAATCATTCAGCAGCTCCAGATGGCTGTCAAGGTCACGCTTCACATTTCCGCAGTAGGCGCCTAAGATCGAACCGGTGGTTCGGGCGGCTTGAACCGGACAATTCCCGGAGCATAGAAAAGCGATATTGCACGCTTTACACTCCGGCTGATTCAAGACATGACGTTCCTTCCAGAGCGCCAGCTTCTGTTCATCCAGCTCAAGCTGCGGGTAATACGTTCCGAGACTCCATTTTTGATCCCCTATAATACTGGTGCAAGGATAGACCTGGTGGTCCGGCGAGAAGGTGAATGTTTTTCCTCCGGCCGCCTCGCAAAAGTAACAGTTAGGAAAATAGCTATCTTTAGCGAGACCTGTTCCCAGCACGTTCTCAAATGGCAGGGAGAGTCTGGTTAGATCACTGTTTAACGCGGCATTGAGCCTTTGTAGTTTATCGTTTGGCACATGCGCTTTGATAAATTCCGTGAGCTGATAACTGGGCAGCAGGCCCGGGGCGGAATTCCCTGCATAATTCTCAACGGGAGACAGTGAAACCGAGAAGTTAGGGTAATCATTCCATTGCCGTTCCTGGAAGAAATCCAGGAGTTCATTCAGATGCTCTATATTCTCACCATCCAGATTGACACGAATAGCGATGTCGAAATCATGCTCCAGGAGGGAGTCAATCTGAGCGGTTATTTTCATAAAGGTTCCCTCATTGGCCCGGGTGATCCGCCGCCGGTCATGAACCGCCTGGGGGCCGTCTATGGTTAACTGGATTCTGAGCATGTCCTTGTAAGGCTCCAGCAATTCCTGATAGTGTGACAGGAACACCCCATTTGATATGACCGTTCCTGTGACTCCCCTTGCTTTGGCCTGCTCAAGAATAAGCCCGACGATGGAGCGGTTCAGGGGCAGGAGCGGTTCTCCGCCAAAAATAACAAAATGATGCCGGGTGGACTGCTGCTGCTGCATGATTTGATCCATGGCCAGGAAGGCAGCCTGCACCTGATCTTCAGTCATCCGTTCATGGCTGGAGCGGATCTCTTGAGGCTCAAAGCAGTAGACACATTTCAAATTACAGGTCATGGAAGGGCAGAACACAAAGGAAATGTCACCTGATCCATGCTGATCCTGGTATTCTTGGTACCGGCGGATCAGGGCTTGCTCCTCTTCACGCTCCCTGTACAGATAACCTCTGCCGGCCAGAAACTGTTCTTCATCAGCGGTGAGAGTATAGGCAACAGGCTGTTGTTTCTGGAGGAACTGGCTGATATGCTCTTCCACAATATCCATTGCGCCTGACAGGGAATTGAAGATAAGATGACGGCCGTTTCTTAAGCGATACGTAAGAATATATTCTGAAATATACAATATCTATCCCCCCTGGTATGAAGAGCGGGAAGGCATAAGGATGCGCTTCCCGCTATTTCCCAAATATAAGGATGCTGTTAGATGGCTTTTTTGGCAGGATTGTTGATTTGAATGGATGCTTTCTGGCAACATGCCATTGGAACCGTAATTTCTTCAAGGTCTTTGGCTGAGAGATTCGTCCAGAGATCCTTGTTCTTCGTCAGTGATTTCATGTACATTACCTCCTCTCCTCTAAGAATATTTATGGCAAGGTAAATACCTTGACATCAGGGTAATGGAGTTCACTGGCAATAGCTTTCGAGCAGACGGTCCCGGTGAAGATCGAGATAGGTCTTCAGATATTGCCTTGTATCGCTGCAGTTCGATTCGAAATCCCTTAATTCCCCGTCTCTGCTTCCTTTCAGTACGCAGCCGCCCCCACAGAGAGGCGCAAGATTACAGTGTCTGCATTTGTCATTCACCACGATATCCCGGTGCCATCTCTGCCACTTCTCTTCATCCAAATGCAGCCCTTGAAGGTAGCTTCCAATCGAATAATCCGGGAATCCGACGGTTTCAACACAAGGATACAGCCGCCCGTCTGCACCAAATACGAGATTATGACGCTTTGAAGCACTGCAGCCGGACAGATCGAAGTAATAGTGGTCATCGTCTGTGTCAAACATAGCTTTGCGGAGTATCCGCAGCTTCTTCTCCATGAAATACCCCAGGCTGACCTTATACCTGCGCCGGGTGGCTTCCCAATCCGGGAAGAGTAAATGAAGCTGCTTCAGAAGATCAGATTCAGGCTGGAAGCCGGCAACCTTCCCCGTATTGAAATTATCATTGATAGGGGCAATCTGGCAGGAGAAATCAGGTGAGCTTGTCCACTGAAGCCGCTCGAACCCGGCGAACATCTCCGGCAAATGCCGGACATTCCCCCGGCCTGTGTTGATTCGGACGGTTACGGGTATATGGTGCTCCAGGAGAAAAGTAATGTTCGAGCAGATAAGATCATAGCTGCCGCTGTTGTTCCTGTATTTACGCAGCTGGTCGTGGATCTCCTTCGGGCCGTCCAGTGTGATTTGCATATGGCGGAAATGCGCCGAATGCTTCTGCAGAAAAGGGAAATACGCACCGAGTTCGGTACCGTTCGTAATGGAGAGAATAGGCCAACTCCGCTCAATAGCCTGCTGTAAAATATACTCCACCTGAGATTGATTACGGGCCAGGAAGGGCTCGCCCCCGAAAAGCTCGAACTGGACGGCCGCCTCAGGCTTCAGATGCACCATCTGATCCATGGCCTGAAATATCTCATTAATCTGTGCAAGGTCAAGCGTCGGCGAGTCCTGGTGAATGTCCGATTGGAAGCAATAAGGGCAAGCGAGGTTGCATTTGTAGGTGGGGCAGATTGTGAATTGTAAGGCCGGATGAGAGCGGTAGTAGGTTTCTAGTGATTCACGGACATATTGTTCTTCGTTCATGTCCGTGAGGTACCCTCTGCTCTTAAGCAGGGTACGCGTTTCCGGGTCCAGATCGTTTAATGCAGATGTATCGGAGCTTCTATTAAAAAGAACACGGGCTACCTTGGGCTCAACCAAGTCTACAGCGCCGGTTAATGTATTCATGATCAGCAGAACATCATCGCTTAATCTGTGTTTGAAGTTATACTTAGACAATCTCATACGCCCTCATCCTCCTCAGGACTGATAGAGTTGCATTTACTAACTTGTAAATAATGTAAAACTTTTCCTAATGGACAACTATGATAAAAGTCATAAAATAGGAAATAATCTATTAAATGATATAAAGAACAGGAAAATAGAAAAACCTTCCGATCTGCAGAGCTATAGCAGCCAGCCTATTGTATTCCGCCAACTTCTCTCAACTTCTCCCTAAATCAGGTGCACTAATGCTCCTCATCATTGTGCCAACCGTATCCTCACGCCAAAGACACCAGCCTCCGAAGATGCTGATGTCTTTGCGCATGTCCAAGCGAACATGACAGCGCCCACATAATCCTATCTCAAAATCCAGCCAACTCTACTGCGCAGGAGACAGCGTAAGCGTAAATGTCTTGTCGAACGGAGTAACCAGGTTAACCTGCACGGTTTTGTAGCTTTTGTGCGCTCCGGGTTCCGGGGCGGTTCTGCCGAGATGCGCCATTTCGCCGCCCGTCAGGTCGATCCAGTCTCCGCCAGAAGTATAACGAATCTGCCCGCCGCTCCACAGGAAGTTATCCTCGTCCAGTGTCTGTAGCTCTCCCGAAGTGAAATTACCTTCCCAGCCGAATTTGAAGGATAGCTGAGCCAGGACCTGGGCAGGCTCCGCGCAATGTAGCCGGATAGTCCAGCCCGTCTCTGTACGGTGCACCTCTGTCTCCACAGATAGCGTCTGTTCATGGGTCAATGGACGGCTCTGATGCGGCAAAAGATACCACGGACTGACAGCCGTACCCGCCTCCGGCGGGAGAAGCGCTCCCTCCACCGGACCGTAGTAGCCCTTCTTCTGCACGCCTTTCAGCAGGTAGCCCTCCGGCAGCCGGGTCATCTCCTGCATCGGCACGAACCCGGGATAGAAGCTGGTATTCAACTGCACGGCCAGCAGCCTTACAGCGCCGTGGCGCATCGCGAAGAACGAATGTGTCTCCGTGATCAGCGTCACGCTGGTCGCCCCGTCTCTAAGCCGGGCCACAGGCGCGCCGAAGTCGGTATGCAGCCGGCTGTGATAGATTCGTCCCTGATGGCCGGCCGACTCCATCCGCTCCAGATAACCGTTCCGCAGGAAATCACCGTTCAGTATTCTCTCATACTGCACAGGCAGCTCCGCTGTAACCTCCGGATGCTGCTGCAGCTCCGGCTCCAGCAGCATCCGAACCAGGGCGTTCACCGAGCAGACGCCCGGATTGGACAAGGAGCGTCCAGCCCATTCGGCCATACCGGCCAGCACGGCATCCTTGTCCGAACGGGCAAGAATCGCATACGGCAGATAATAAGGAGACAGATCATGGAGCACCCCCAGATCCTGCCGGCCGGAATAATCGGTCACGACTTCGCCGGACGGGTGAACAAGGTAGACCATCATATGCAGATTCCGGCGTACCGGGTCCAGCAGCTCCGGCTTATCAAGCAGCCGGGCCGCATGGATAAGCATAATATCACTTACAGCACTGTAGATGCCGTTGCTCCGCTCGGTCCATTCCCCGTCCGGTGTAATATCCATGCCTTCGGCGAGCCACTGGTCTGCGCGCTGCAGGGTCTCCTCCACGCCGAATAGCTCATGTAGAAATCCAAGCGCGGCACACATGACCCAGCGGTGATTCGGGGTGTGTATGCCGCCCGTGAGCATCACGGGAAGGCTCCGCTCCAGGAACAGTCGCATCAGGTCCAGCACCGGCTCTAGCGGTGCCCATTCCTGCTTGACCAGGAGTTGATACAGTTGGGCATACCCGACCACAACGAAGGCTGTGTCCGGCGGCGAATGATAGTTCGTCCAGCCCGGCGAAATAGAGCCGTCCGCATGCTGAAAGCGCAGCACAAACTCTGCTGCCAGCTTCAACCGGTCCAGAAGCTCCCCATCCCGGTAGTATTTGGAATCAGGGTTGATCAGGGCGGCTCCCCAGTAACACATATCCGTCGGGGTGCCGGTGGTGTGATTCACCCAGGCAATCCCAGTATGGGGATCAAGGGTTCCTCCATAATACAGATTGCTCTGATCCAGCACCTGCCGGGGAATTCCCTGCTCTACTGCTCTGTCATTACTATCTACCAGTTGCTTATACATTGCGCTTCCTCCTTGCGGCAATCTCGGAAATCTCGAAGCTCTCGCCAATCAGCCTTCTGCCCTATCCCCTGCCCGCCAGCTTAGCCGTAAGCAGACGGTGGCTCTCATGAATCTCTTCCGGGCGGCAGGCAGCCTTCAGCTCATACACCTTGACCTGCGCCCGTTCAATCATCGGCACATAGGCATCGTAGAAATCCGGATCACCGCTGTTCACATAAGGGCACCAGTGGTCGGCGAGGCCGATCGTCTCATGAATATGGACGCCGACGATATCATCCATCAGCCCTTCCATTTCCCCTATACTGTCGTACAGTCCCAGACGGTCCATCATAATGGCGTGGCCGGTATCATACCAGATGCCGACCGGCGCTCCTTTTAAAGCATTGATTATCGTCTTAGCTTCCGCGAGCGTGGGAATCTGCTGCGGCTTGGAGCGGGTCTCGATGCCGAAGCGGACATTCAGCCCCTTGGACACCGCACGGTTACACACCTCGTCCAGACTTTCGATAATGGTCTGCACATAACCCGCGCTATAGGCTTCACGCCGTTCCATCAGCTCTGCCCACTTCCTGCGGTAAGCCGCCGATTCCTTGCCTTGCCCGCCATAGAGCTGCTCCAGCTCCCCGGAGATATCCCCCGGAAAAGGCACTTCGCCGGGATGCACCACCACGGCTTCACCGCCATAGCGATGGGCGTATTCCGCAGAGCGGACCAGCAGGTCTACTGCCCGCTTCCGCTTCTCCCTGTCTGCGAAGCCCAGCAGCACGGAATCCGTGCCATAATCAGGGTCCGCCACGTGGGGGAAGGTATTATGCACACTGGATACGCCGATTTCCCCGCGCTCCAGCATCGGTTCGATCGTAGCCAGCATTTCCTCCGTCACATTATAATTCAGCTCCACCCGCCGGAAGCCCAGCTCACGGATCTCATTCAGCATCCCGTCACCTGTAGTGTGACGTCTGATGTTCCAGCAGGTGGAGAATGAGAATTCGCCTTTATCCTCCATATCCTTCTCTCCTTTCCCTATAACGCAGTGTTGCAGGTTAGCCCTTGACCGCACCAAGCATAACACCACTGACGAAATATTTCTGCAGCCATGGGTAGACTACGAGAATCGGAACGGTAGCGAAGACGACAGTAGCAGCCTTGAGGCTCTCCGGCGGCAGCTTGGCGCGGACAGCCCCCTCCAGCTGTGTCAGCTCAGAGATCATATTGTTCTGAACCATCTGGAAGAGCTTCAGCTGAAGCGGATACAGATCAGGATTATTGATATACATCAGGGAATCCTGGAATCCGTTCCAGCGGCCGACCGCGTAGAAGAGCGCGAGTGTAGCCATAACCGGCATGGATAACGGCAGAACAATTTTCATCAGGGTGCGGAAATGCGAGCTGCCGTCGATCTCAGCTGATTCTTCCAGACTGGGCGGGATGCTGCGGAAGAACGAGATCAGGATAATCAGGTTGAACGGGCTGACCAGACCGGGCAGAATCAGCGACCAGACGGTATCAATCATATGCAGATCACGGATCAGCAGGTATTCGGGAATAATCCCGCCGCTGAAGAACATGGTGATGATGATCAGATACATGAACATAGTGCGGCCCTTAAGCTTGCTTTTGGTCAGCGGATAGGCAGCTGCAACGGTGAAGAGCATACATAATATTGTAGTGGCCACGGTCAGGATAATAGTGAAGATCAGCGAGCGGATCATTGCACTGTCAGTAAAGACTTGCACATAAGCCTTCCAGTTCAGTTCAATCGGGAAAATCGTGACTTCCCCGGAGGTAATGGCCCGCGTCGAGCTGAGGGACACCGCAATCACGTGTACAAACGGAGCCAGACAAAACAGTACGAACAGAGCTATAAAGGTAACGTTAACGATATCGAATATCCGGTTTGAGGTACGTTCACTCATAGTACTCCGCCTCCTTTCTTCATGATCATAGAATGCCGTCGCCGGTCACTTTTTTCGATATATAATTGGAGCCAAGGATGAATACCAGTCCAACCACAGCCTGGAACAATCCAACTACAGTCGCCAGCGTATACTGGCCCGATTCCAGACCAACCCGGTAGACGAAGGTACTGAGCACATCGGAATATTCACGCACTGCCGTATTCCCGATGATGTACGGACGATCGAAGCCGATGCTGACCATTTTCCCCAGATTGAGAATCAGCAGGGTAATAATGGTTGGTTTGATACTGGGCAGCGTAATGTAGCGTATCTTCTTCAGTCGGGTTGCCCCATCCACTTCAGCAGCCTCGAACAGCTCGCGGTTGACACCGGTAAGCGCTGCCAGATACAGGATGGTTCCCCAGCCGGCACTTTGCCAGACACCAGTGAACAGATAGGTAATCAGCCATGGATTTTTTTCGGTCAAAAAAGGAATGGGGTTCAGCCCCATGCTCTCCAGCAAACCGTTCACCATACCGGATTGGTTGCCGAACAATTGATAGACGATTCCCCCGATAATCACCCAGGAAATAAAGTGGGGAATATAGAGAAGGGTCTGTGATATTTTTTTGAACCATACCGACTTCACTTCATACAGCATAATGGCCAGAATAATCGGAGCCGGGAAAGATACTACCAAATCCAGAAAGTTCAACAAAAACGTATTGCGCAGACTGCTGTAGAACTCTTTCATACCAAAGACCTCGCGGAAGGCGTCGAAGCCGATCCACTCACTGCCGTTAATCCCCTGGAACAGGTTGAAATCCTTGAAGGCAATCTGTACCCCATACATCGGGCCGTAGCGGAAAATCAGGAAATACATAATGGGCAGTGAAAGCAGCGCGTATAGTTGCCAGTACCGTCTGATGTAGGACGCTTTGCTCAAGTTACTCTCCTCCTATGGAGAAAAAACCGGGCAGAGCAGCATGCCAGCTCCCCCCGGTTTTCACTTTTTTTTAGTTTATTTGGCTGAAATCTCTGTAAGCGCCTGCTCCAGCTCCGCCTTCAGCTTGTCTCCGCCCAGAGACATGTAGTCCTTCATTTCCTGCTCGAATATAGCATCGAATTGATCCGGCTTCGCCATCGCGGTCTTCACGATAATAACGTTAAGCTTGTCGCTGAGCGTAGTGCCGTATTTCGATTCTGCCTCAATCGGCTTACCGAAGACGATAGGACCCACGGTATCCGTGTTGGCAATATCAATCGACTGCTTCAGCGGTTCCTGGTTGTTCACAGGGAATCCGCTGATCCACGCTTTCTCATTCATAGCCTGGTCACCGAGATTCTTGCCGTTGGAGATAATCGCGGTGTCCCCGGAAGTGAACAGACGGTCCTGGAATTCCTGGGATACATCCGCCTTAACGACCGGGATGCCGTCCACCATATCGTAGTTCTCTCCTTCAACACCGTTGTAGATGTCAATCAGATTGTTGCCTGTCGCCATCCAGTCAAGGTATTTCACCGCTTCTACTGCACGTTTGCTGCTCTTAGGGATCATGATGTACATGCCGTTCGAGGCATAACGGGATTTGATATACTTATTGTCCACCTTGGCATTGGTGAGGACATCCGCCGGAAGCAGCTTGCTGCCCGGCACGTTTTTGTAGAGATTCTCAAGTGTGCCGTCGGCATAGAACAGGCTATCCACATCCTCGGAGAAGAAGCCGACGTTGCCGTTCTGAATGTCCTTGGACACCTGGGCCTTGTCTTCATCCAGACTGAAGTCCTTGCTGACCAGCCCTTCATTGTAGAGCTTGTTGAGGAACTGTGCCGCATCCTTGAAGCCCTCATGCAGCGGAAGCTCGTAGCGCTGGCTGTAAGTCAGGTCGCCGCTGATCGGCTTGATGAAGGAGTAGATCAGGGTCTCTAACTGAGCCGAGCCGAGGGACATGCCCATCGGGATCGTTTTGGTGCCAAGCGCGCCCGGGTCCTTCTCCTTAAACGCTTTCAAAGTAGTGTACAGCTCATCGGTATTCTTCGGTACCGGAAGACCTACCTTATCCAGCCAATCCTGGCGGATGTATGAGGCGTAGCGGCCTGTGATGGCCCGTTTGCCCGGTATGGCGAACTGCTTGCCGTCGAGCTGGCCGAAGGCCAACGTCTCGTCACCAATGAATTTTTTCAGCGTCTGACCATGCTCTTCAAGAAGGGGACCGACCTCCGTCAGACCGCCCTGCTGGGCATAACGGTAGAAAACACTGGAATCATAAGTAAACACAATATCCGGCACATCGGAGTTACTCGCCATAAGTACATTCAGCTTCGTGACTTCCTCGGAGCGCTGCACTGGTACAAATTGAACGTCAATGTTATTGGGATCACCGAAATTTTTCTGAATCATCTGGGACATAAAGTTATTGGTAATGGTGTATTGCTTCGGACTTTTACCACGGTCGAAGATCTCTACCTTTAGAGTGACGCGTTCGGCTTTACCGGGTGCTTCTGTACCTCCGGCTGCCGAATTGCTCTTGCCGTCAGAGGAGCAGCCTGCAAGCAGAGTAGCCCCCATTACTGCGGTTAACCCGATGCCGATTGCCTTCTTCAGAACTCTTTGGTTTACGTTCACTGTCATTGTTCCATCTCCCTCGCCTTAGCAGGCTATAATGGTGACTTCATGATACCCCCGAGCTTCTATAGTGCCCGATTCTTAGCAGTGTCCCTCAAGCAATTTCGGCCTGTGGTGTTCAAGGCTGCTTGCTTGTTGCTTCGGGATGACCACAGTATTCCATACCTTTGGGGGTCTGACAATAAACCTGTTTCGGATGGGCAAAAGCGCCTGAATTCGGACATCCGGTTTATCCGACCAACGATTTTCGTACGATAAACCGCTTTCACATGGGCAAAAATACAGGCCGCATCGCTGTTCGCACCCTTTTTCGGAGGTTAGCGGACGAGGGATGCGGCCTGGAGCTTACACGGTTGTAGCAGATGAATCCTATGCTTCACTGGCTAACGGAATTCCTTCCATAGTGAAACTTCCTCTAGTCCTGCGGCTCCAATCTGGAGGCTGCTTCGCGGCGTCTGGAAGAACGGTAATCGCCCGGTGTGATGCCGGCAATCCGTTTGAATACCCTGCCGAAGGAAATGGCATTCGCATACCCTACTTGAAGCGCGATATCCTGCAGGGAATAATCCGTCTCCGCCAGCAGCTGCTCCGCTTCCTTCATCCGCAGTTCCGTGAGGAAGTCTACAAACTTCATTTTGAATTCCGTCTTGAACAGATAGCTGGCATATTTGCCGGAGACCTGGAACCGGTCACTCAGATGCTTCAGCGACAGATCGGGATTAGCGAAATTCTCTTCGATATAATCCTTCATCTCATTGACCATGGCCCGGTAGCTTTTGGTCTCGCTGACAGAGACATAGGTGCGGAATAAATCGGTGACATATTCGAATAAAATAGCCTTCACTTCATGAATCGCCTCGGCCTCTTCCAGCTGCTTCAGCCGAACCTGCGCATTCTCCGCCGACAGCTCGTCCTGCAATTGCTCGGACATTACGGCCACTTCACGGCCCAGCATCTGCAGCATAGCCTGAATTAAGGAACGGATCTCTTCGTCCTTCAGGAAATCCTGCTCAAACGCCTCGAAGATCCGCTCAAGCTGCTCCCGCCACTGTCCGCTCGACATGCGGAAGTGCTTCACGAACTCCGCGATCATCTGCAGATATTTATACGTCTCCAGCAGCGGCTGGCGCGCTTCACCGCTCTCTGCCAGAGCGATATCCCCATAGATCAGCAGCTTATGCTGCATGACATATTCGGCTGCCGCATAAGACTCCCGGATCTTGGCCGGCCCGGCTGCTGCGGAGCCAATCCCGAAGCTGAGCGAGATCCGCAGATTCTGCTCCACCCAGGAGCGGCAGTCCTCCGCGAAGATGCGGATCTTGGCCTCCATCTCCTTATCGCTGCCGGTTGCCAGGAAGAGAATCGCGGCACGTTCGGTTCCTACCCACTCTGCCCAGCCCTGCAGCTCCGCACTCCGCGCCAATTCCTGGAACACATTCATCAGGGCAAACTTGAGCGTATTCTGGTCGCCGCGGGTATAGCGGTCCTCGAAGACCTGCTCATACCGGTTAATCTCGGCTAATACAACCATGAAGCGCGATGAGGCCTGGGCGCCGGTAAGCGGCGACAGCTCCTCCAGCCGCTGGGTCACCTGCTCCAGCCGCTCGCTGTGCAGCAGATCGGTGAACAGCTTGCTGCGCTGCAGCAGCAGGTTCTCCCTGGTTTTGGTATCATAATCGGTCATGTGGTTAATCAGATTCTCCAGCACGCCGTCAATCAGCATCATCTCGTCCGGCCTGTCGGTAGACTGATCCATCGTGCGGATCTGATGGCCCTCAATCCGGTTCATAATCACCTGGATCGGCTTATAATTGCGCCGGGTGACATAGATCAGATACAATACCGCACAGACCACAGTTCCCACCGCAATCGCTACCCAGAGATAAGAGATCACAGAGACCCAGCTGAACAGATTCCCCGCCTTGATTCCACTTGCGAACGTCCAGCCGTTTCTCTCCAGCTTAAGTGTGTTCAGCACCTTGCCGTCAGCAGCACCTTCTGTATCGGAATGAGCCTGGTATACGGTGTTGCCATTGCCGTCCAGAATAGTCATGAACGAGAGCTGCTGGTTAACCATGCTGTCGATGAGCTGCTCCAGGGCACTCATTTTGATATTGATGACCAGTATCCCCCCGGAGCCGAAAGGAAGCGGCATTGCTTTATTGGTAGTCAGTACGCGAATTTCTGTACGCTGGGACAGACCGGAATGATAATCCCTGACCGGTTGCCAGCCTTCCGGTACTGCCGGAGTCGAAGTCATGGCCCTGATCCAGTCCTCATCGGCGAATCCCTCCAGCTCCTTCAGCCCCGTATCGGTTAGAACGCTTCCACGCACCCGGTCATATAAATACACCGACTGGATATATGAGGATTCCTGTATCAGATTGCGCAGACTCTGGGCAACCGCATAGATCGTCGCCTGGTCCGGCTGGCTCTGCGTATTGAAATAACGTTTGTAGACCTCGCTCCGCTCTACCGCATCCAGCACCGACAGCTCGGCTTCTTTGATCGTCCGGTCTACACTATCCCTGAGATAGCTGGCGGAGATGCGGTCTGCCTTCTTCGTCTCCGTCCGGGAGATATCATTAATGAACACAAATGAGGCAAAGATCAGAATCGTCACCGTCAGCAGAAATATAGGGAAATAAGACAGCAGCAACCGGCGATACCAGGAACGGGACATTCGTCAACCTCCTCCACAACCATCAGGATACCCGGCCGTATCCGGCCGCTTCAAACACCCGTCATCCAAAGGTGCTCTGCGGCAATCCTGGACATCAGGCCTATTTCAACTGTGCAACTGGCAGAACTAACCGCCGTTCGAATTCCTGCCATTATAGCACATGCGCTTCCCCTCCAGCTAACCAGATAAAGTCATTCCACCCGCAGCCCGTACAATAACAAAATCACCCCGAAGGGTGAGATGTTCAAACCATATACTCTTTTATACATCAACTATCCTAAGGCGGTCACCCTAAACCCGCAGGCTACAAACCGCTATGCTCCCGGATATACCGCCGCGCCTTGATTGCATATTCCAGCGGATCGGCCAGCGCCGGGTCCTGCTCCGCTTCAACAACGAACCATCCCGTATAGGGCGAGGCAGCCAGTTCGGCAAAAATCTCTCCGAACGCGAGGCAGCCATCCCCCGGTACAGTGAAGGCTCCCGCTTTTACCGCCTGAAGGAAGCTTAGGTTCTCTGCCTTCACCCGCTCGACTACCTCCGGCCGGATGTCCTTCAGATGAACATGCTTAATCCGCGGCAGATGCTCACGCAGCACCTCCAGAGGATTCTCGCCGGAGAAGGCCAGATGTCCCGTATCGTATAGCAGTGATACTTCATTAGAATCTGTAAGCTCCATCAGCCGGGCAATCTCCGCTGCGGTCTGCACCCCGGTGCCCATGTGATGGTGATACACCAGCGTCATGCCCTTCTCTGCCGCCAGCCGCCCGAGTCCGCCCAGACCCTCTGCGAGCGTGGTCCATTCGCTATCGGTGAATACCGGCTTATCAGCGAACAACGGCGTATCCATCTGCCCCTGAATGCTCCGGCCCTGCTCGGATACGACAATGACCTTGGCGCCCATCTCATGCAGGAAATCCCGGTGCGCACGGAAGGCTTCCGCTGTCTCCTCATATGGGCGCACCGTCAGGAAGGCGCTGAACCAGGCACTGGCGATACTCAGACCGCGCAGCTCCAGTGCCCTGTGCAGCCGCTCCGGGGAACGCGGATACTTGTTGCCCACCTCGCTGCCCTCATATCCGGCAAGCGCCATCTCGCTGATGCATTGCTCGAACGTATTGCCGCCCCCCAGCTCAGGCATATCGTCATTCGTCCAGGCAATCGGAGCGATCGCCAGCCGGACGGCATTGTCTCTGAACATGCTCATGTTCTACCCCTTCCACTATCCCAAGTGTGGCAGAATCCTTGATTCCCTGTGCGCCGTCTGCCCTGCTTCGCGCACATTCAGCGCCCGCTCAGTAGCTCCGGGCTGTCTTAAGTCCGCTGCGCTTCCGGTCATAAGCCTCCTGCACCGCTTCCTTGCCGGACACTTCCGCAACCCCGACATTCCACCAGGCCCCATAGCCGTGAGTCATCGTCTTCGGCAGCACTTTGATGTCGATCAGCGTGGAACGTTCCGACTGGCGGGCCGCCGCCAGGGCCGTGCGAAGCTCCTCAACTGTAGACGCGCGGAAGGTCTGCACCCCATAACCGGCCGCACTCGCCGCATAGTCGATCCGCATCAGCTCACCGCTGAGCTGGCCGTCCGTACCCCGGTGGCGGAATTCTGTTGCCATGCTCTCCATTCCCTGCTCCATCTGCAGGTTATTAATGCAGCCGAAGCCTGCATTATCCAGCAGAAGAACGTTGATCTTCCGGTTCTCCTGTAAGCTGGTTACCAGCTCGGAATGCAGCATCTGGTAGCTGCCGTCTCCGACCAGCGCGTAGACTTCACGCCCCGGCTCAGCCAGCTTGATGCCCAGCGCCCCGGCAATCTCATAGCCCATACACGAGAAGCCGTATTCCATATGATAGGTATCCGGCACCTCCGAGTTCCACATCCGCTGCATATCTCCCGGCAGACTGCCTGCGGCTCCGATGACAATCGCATCCTGCGGAATAGCTTCATTAATGATCCCCAGCACCTGCGTCTGGGTCAGCGAAGTGCCTAACACCTCTGCATATTCCGGGAGCTTCTCATCGAGATGACCGGCTACCTCGGGAATGAACGCCCCTGTGTTATCGGTGTTCGCCGGATACTCCACGCCAGCTAAGCGTTCTCTCTCCGCAGCCCACGACTTCTTTGCCTGGGCGATCTCAGCCGTATACGCAGAGCGGTATCCCCGCTCTTCCAGCGCTGCGGCTAAGGCGTTCAAGCCTTCGGCAGCATCGCAGACCACGGCCAGCGCATCCAGCTTGGCCGCATGATATGGCGAAGCGTTCAGCGTCAGGAATTCCACCTCAGGATGACTGAACAGACTCTTCGAGGCGGTGGTGAAGTCCGTGAACCGGGTGCCGACGCCAATCACCAGATCGGCCTCCGGGGCCAGCGCATTCGCGCAGCCGTTGCCGGTGACGCCGATGCCGCCGAGGTTGTACTCGAAGCTGCTGGCTACGGCGCTTTTGCCGGCCTGGGTCTCTCCGAACGGAATGGCGAATTTCTCGGCAAAAGCACGCAGCGCCGCTCCGGCATCCCCATACCGGACGCCCCCGCCGCAGACCAGCAGCGGCCGCTGCTTGCCGGCGATCAGCTCAGCCGCAGCCGCGATCTCCTGTGGATGAGGCAGCCGGGCGATGACCCGGTGAATCCGCTTGCGGAAGAAATCAGCCGGATAC
This sequence comes from Paenibacillus sp. FSL H8-0122, assembly GCF_038005345.1. Taxonomy (NCBI): domain Bacteria; kingdom Bacillati; phylum Bacillota; class Bacilli; order Caryophanales; family Paenibacillaceae; genus Paenibacillus; species Paenibacillus sp. FSL H8-0122. The sequence continues at coordinate 4,826,354 of NZ_JBBOTB010000001.1, forward strand.
TCCCAGGCTTCGCCCTGCACATCCTGCGGCAGCGCAATCGTAACCGCCCCGGTATCTCCCGGATCCGTCAGCACCCGCATCGCGTTCAGCATGGCCGACATCAGCTGCTCCGGCCGGGTGACACGGTCCCAGTATTTGCTGACTGCCTTGAAGGCGTCATTAACCGTGATCGACAGATTATACGTATGCTCCATCTGCTGGAGCACCGGGTCAGGCTGGCGGGTAGCGAAGGTATCTCCCGGCAGCAGCAGCACAGGAATCTGATTCGCCGTTGCTGTTGCAGCAGCCGTCAGCATATTAGCAGCTCCCGGCCCTACTGAAGCCGTACAGGCCATAATCTTCCGTCTGCGGCTCTGCTTGGCGAACGCGGTTGCCGCGTGAACCATCCCTTGCTCATTGCGTCCCTGATACACCGTCAGCTCTCCCGGTGCCTCCTGCAGTGCCTGCCCCAATCCAAGTACATTGCCATGCCCGAACACGGTGAATACCCCGTGCACGAAGCGTTCCGGCCCGCCGCCGTAATCCACATACTGCTGATTCAGAAATTTAACCAGCGCCTGCGCTGTCGTTAATCGGATACGTTCCACTTCATGTCCTCCCTTCGCCTTGTCTACTGCCAGCGGGCAGTGACGACTTTTTTGCGCGTATAGAATTCCACCCCGTCGCTTCCGTTCGCATGAAGATCGCCGTAGAACGAATCCTTCCAGCCCGAGAACGGGAAGAACGCCATCGGTGCAGGCACTCCAACATTGACGCCCAGCATGCCGGACTCGATATGTTCGCGGAAGTAACGGACTTTACCGCCATCATTGGTGAAGATACAAGCTCCGTTCGCAAACCGCGAGCGATTCGCAATCTCCACCGCCTGGGCTACATCCTTCACCCGGATCACCGACAGCACCGGCGCAAAAATCTCCTCCTGCCAGATCTTCATCTCCTCTGTCACCCCGTCGAACAGCGTAGGTCCGATGAAATAACCGTCTCCCTGTACCGCCGCATCCTCACGGCCATCCCTGAGCAGCTTCGCGCCTTCGGCGATGCCCTGTTCGATGTAGCTAACCGTCCGTTCTTTATGGCCTTGACGGATCACCGGCCCCAGGAACGTATCCTCCTCCAGCCCATTCCCGATGGTCATGCTATTGCACTCCCGCAGCAGAATGGAGATCAGCTCATCGGCCACTTCCTCCTGCACCGTTACCACCGAGCAGGCCATGCAGCGTTCCCCGGCAGAGCCGAAGGCCGCATTCACAATCTGGGAGGCTGAGGCTTCCAGGTTCGCGTCCGCCAGCACGATGGAGTGGTTCTTCGCTCCGGCCAGCGCCTGGACACGCTTCAGGTGGTCTGTTCCTTTTTTGTACACATATTCCGCCACCGGCTGCGATCCGACAAAAGAAATCGCCTTCACATCCGGGTGCTCCAGCAGCCCGTTCACCACCTCATGCGCGCCGTTCACCACATTCAGCACACCGTTAGGCAGTCCGGCTTCCTCCAGCAGTTCCGCAAGGCGGGCCGCCAGCAGCGGTGTACGCTCCGAAGGCTTCAGCACAAAGGTGTTGCCGCAGGCAATCGCCAGCGGGAACATCCAGCACGGCACCATCATCGGGAAATTGAACGGGGTAATCCCGCCGACCACCCCAATCGGATAGCGGTACATGCCTGACTCGATGCCAGTCGCAATATCCGGCAGCTGCCGGCCCATCATCAGTGTCGGAGCACCTGCTGCGAATTCTACGCATTCAATGCCGCGTTGGACCTCGCCGTAGGCTTCTTTGAAGCTTTTGCCGTTCTCCAGGGTGATGATCTTCGCAAGCTTCTCCCAATTCTCGACCAACAGCTGCTGATATTTGAACAGAATCCGTGCTCTGCGCGGAACCGGTGTTGCGGACCAGCCTGCAAAAGCGGCCTTAGCCGCCGCCACCGCCCGGTCCACATCGGCTCTGCCGGATAGAGGCGTTCTGCCCAGCAGCTCACCTGTGGCCGGATTCACTACCGGCTCCGTCTGCTCCGTATCGGCTGTTACCCATTGCCCGTTGATATAATTTTTGAGTACTTGTGCCGTTTGCTCTGTCATTCATGTCCACTCCTTCTGTTCTATATAAAGTCTGCCGACTACCCTTACTTATTGCGCTCCTGCCGTAACCTCCTCGTTCGTTCGCAGGAATTCCTCCAGCTCCTCCAGGGTTGGCATAGCATCGGAGCAGCTGTGGCGGGAGATGACAATCGAGGCCGAGGCACTGCCGCGCCGCATCGCCTCACTGACACTGTGCCCGCTCATCAGACTGTGGATGAAGGCTGACGCATAGGAATCGCCTGCACCGAACGTCTTGAGGACCTTAGCCGGGAAAATCCCGCTCCGGTGGCTCTGCCCATCCGCTGTATAGCCAATCGAGCCGCTGCCGCCGTGCTTGATGACCACCAGCTCCGCCTGATGAGAGAACCAGCGCGCTGCCGTCGCCTGATCATCGGCGCCTGCCAGATTATACAGATTCTCCATCATGTCGAATTCTTCGCGCGTGCCGATGATGCAGTGGCTTTTCTCGGCAGCGAGGTTATAGTAGACCGCTGTCTCAGCGGCTGATGTCCAGGTATAAGGGCGGTAATCGAGATCGAAGAACACGGTCACATTATGCTTGCGGGCGAATTCCAGCGCCAGAAACACCGCTTCGCGGGAAGGGCTCTGGGCCAGCGCCGTACCGGAGATGAGCAGCGCCTTGGAGCTGGCAATGTACTCCTCCGAGATCTCCTCCGTGTTCAGCAGCAGATCGGCCACATGGTCGCGGTACATTAGAATGCTGCATTCCTGCGGGCTCTTAATTTCTGTAAAAGCCAGCCCCGTCACCGCACCCGTCCGGTCCACGCACACCTGGCTGTCGTCGATGCCATCCTTGCGCAGATAGCTGCGGATGAAGCGGCCCATCTGGTCGTCGGCCAGCTTGCCGATGAAGCCGGTACGCATCCCGAGCCGCGCTGCACCAATGATAATATTGGCCGGAGAGCCGCCGACATATTTGGTGAAGGTCATCGTCTCTTCCATCGGCCGCCCGGTCTCATTGGCGTTCAAATCAATACACAACCGGCCAACAGCAACTACATCCAGCCGCCGGTCAGGGTCGAACTGTAAACCGTTCATAGTGATGCCTCCTTGATCAAGCTAGGGAAAAGGTAATTCGTTCGGTAACACGAATGGCTGTACATCGGACAATGAAATTAATTGGACAGTGAGGCTGTAAATTACACAGTAAAGTTGTAATTCGTACAATGAAGCTATACATCGCATTAACGTAAGGTTAGATTGATATGCTGCTGTAAGAGTCATTTGGCGTATAACTTGGCGTGTAGGTTGAGTATTTCAACGATTGATTGTTGCCTTTGGATCAGAATGTTTCATTTCATCTCTGGGGGAGGGTAAGCGCTTAACCTAATTTTCTACTTTAGTATAGTTTAGAAGCGCGCTTTTGGCAATCCTCAATTTGAAAGCGATATCAATAATCGCATGGAATGCACTGAAGGGGAAGATCCCCCTCGGAACAACAGGTGGAAAAATTGTGTTCGGTTTTTCGCATACATCTGCCTACTCACCGGCTCACTGACCCAATATGTTCGGTTTTCCACATACATCCGGTCCATGTCCCTCCACACAATCGCGCTCTTCCACACTAATACAGCACGCAAAAAAAGACCCGCTCCCAGCCGCAGCCGGAACAGGTCTTGAATAGATAATGTGTGGTTAGTGCGGAACCGGACCCGTCGAATGACGGATGACCAGCTCGGGCATCAGCATGATTTTGCGCTTGGGGCTGGTGGGGTTACTGATTGATTCATTCAGCAGAAGCATCGCCTGCTCGGTCATCTCGCGCAGAGGTTGGGCGATACTGGTCAGCGAGGGATGGCAGATTTCTGCCAGCATCGTATTGTCGAAGCCGACTACGGACAGGTCGCGGGGAATGGACAGGCCCGCACTGCGCGCCTCCTTGAGTACCCCGATCGCCAGTAGATCATTGCAGCCAAAGATGGCGGTCGGGCGTATGTTCTGTGCCTGGTTCAACATTTCTGCTGCTGCCGTACGCCCGTTCTCCAGCGTTGCCGAGGTGTGGATCATATTCGCCGGATTGTCAAAAGAAATTCCCGCCGCCTTCAGCGCATCCAGGAATCCTTCCACCCGCAGCCTGCTCCCCGGCAGATTGTCAGAGATCACTCCCAGCCTGCGGTGACCGAGGGACAGCAAATATTCCGTGGCCTGATAGCCGCCTTTGTAATCATCGACGGTGACGCTGTTGCTCTCCAGCATACGGATATCGGCTGAGAACAGCACAAGCGGCACATGATCAGCCACCATTCCGCGAATCAGCTCAGGATTCCCCGTATGAGAGGCAATAATCAGGCCATCCACCCGTTTGCGCAGCAGCAGCGAGATGTACCGGGCCGCCTTCTCATCGCTGCGGTCCGTACTGCACACGATTAAGTCGCTGCCCTGCTCCTGGGCGTAATCCTCGATGCCGCGGGCCGTCTCCGCAAAGAACGGATTGGCAATATCGGGGATCATCAGCCCAATGGTACCCGTCCGGCGGCTGGTCAACGCAGAAGCTACCAGACTGGGCTGGTAGTTCAGCTCCTCCATGACCCGCCCTACCTTTTCCCGCGTCTTGTCACTGATCCGGCCGCTCTTATTCAATACCTTGGACACCGTAGCGATAGATACGCCTGCTTCCCGTGCCACATCATAGATCGTAGGTTTCATCGTTATTAAGCCCGCCTTTGCGTTCATGCCTTCTTATCCTTCGATTATAAGGAAGTCCTCCCACGCTGTCTATCTATCGGGTATGTGTGTCTTCTCCAACGCAGCTATTAATTAACCCTTATAGGTGAATGAGATTACCTACGCGCAAGCAAATGTATGCTGTTTTCCGCATACATTCGGGCCACACGCCTGCGCGTACCAGCAAATATATGCTGTTTTTCGCATACATTCGGGCCACATGCCTGCGTACCAGCAAATGTATGCTGTTTTTCACATACATTCGGGCCACACGCCTGCGTACCAGCAAATGTATGCTGTTTTTCACATACATTCGGGCCACACGCCTGCGCGCCAGCAAATGTATGCTGTTTTCCGCATATATTCGAGCTACACGCCTGCGCGCCACTTATCCACAATTTCCTCTATACTAAATAAGGCTCCCGCTGCGCGGAAGCCCCATAATTATCCATTCACTTGTCTACCTAGCCGCCAGATAACCTTCTACCCTAATCGACTCTATTCACTCTGCTGCTGACGCAGCCGCAGGCACGCTCTGTCCCGGCTTGAACAGCCACTCATGATCGGGATCATTGTGGAATACCCAGGTGCGGACCGGTCCGGCCATGACGTTAAGATAATACGAGTCATATCCCGGCGGTGCTGAGACAGGATGATAGCCCTCCGGCACAAGCACAATGCTCTTATCCGGAACAGCAATAGTCTCGTCGAGACTGCGGTCATCATTATAGACCCGCTGCACCACGAAGCCGTGGGCGGGATTGACCCGGTGATAGTACGTCTCCTCCAGATAGGATTCGGCCGGCAGGTTATCCTGGTCATGCTTGTGCGGCGGATAGCTGGACCAGTTGCCTCCGCCCGTGCGCACCTCGACCACCAGCAGGCTCTCGGCCACACTCTGCTCAGGCAGGATATTAACAACCTTGCGTGACATACTGCCATAGCCGCGATCCTCGATTGCCGCATCCGACGGGGTAATCAGCCGTGCCGGATATTTGCCGTTGCCCGGAGCAAGGCAAACCCCAAGCTCCAGCTCTGTCAGTGCAGTAACTTCATAATGAGATCCGGCGGGAACATATACAGCGTAAGGAGCCATATCTTCAAAGACCGACATGCGTCCGCCGATACCTGCGAACCGTTCGCCATCCACTTGAATATCAGCCTTCCCTGCCAGCAGCACCAGACAGATCTCGTTCCCCCCGCTATCACGCGTAAGGGTAGCCCCGGCCTGCAATTGGTACACCTCGAACCCGACATACTTCCATCCGGCACTCTCGGGGCTGACCGCAGCGATACAGCCATCCTTATCCGGCGCTCCGGCCTTAATCAGTAGATCAGACATCTTCATCCATCCTCCTCTGTCTTAAGAATCTGTATCCGCTTACAAGGCCTGCAGTTCAGAAAATCCCGCTTCCGCAGCAGTTACAGACAGCTTGACGGGAAGTCCGCTCAGATACGATGCTCTGGCTGCTTCAGCAATGAGCTGTGCGGCTTCGCCGTCACGGCCGCTGCAGATCACCGGCTCCTGTAGCCTTACTGAACGGGCAAACGCAACAATCTCCTCCGTGAATGCCTGGTTATAGCGCTCCAGGAAGAAATGCTCCGGCTGATCGCGGGTAACCGAAGTCGCGGTGGATACCTCCACTGTTGTCGGGCGGCAGTTGTCGGCGGTCGCCGAACCCAGCGTCCCGAAAACCTCGACCCGTTGATCATAGCCATATACGGCCTGCCGGCTGTTGTCGATCACGCAGATCGCCCCGTTCACGAACGTCAGTGTAATGACGGCGGTGTCCACATCCCCGCAACGGCCGAACATCGGATCAATCAGGTTCGCCCCCCGGGTGTAGACCTCAGCCACTTCACTGCCTACCAGATAACGGGCCATATCGAAATCATGAATCGTCATATCCATGAACATCCCACCGGAAGAACGTACATAAGCTTCACCGGGAGGCTGCGGGTCACGTGAGGTAATCTTCACAATATGAGGATTCCCCAGCTCTCCGGACTGAACCAGCCGCTTCAGCTTGCGGAAGCTGGGGTCCATCCGGCGGTTGAAGCCGACTTGCAGCAGCACGCCAGCGTCCTCTGCCGCCTGCAAAGCCCGCTGGGTCTCTTCCGAGGAGAGGCTAATCGGCTTCTCACAGAAGATATGTTTACCCGCAAGCGCAGCCCGCTCAATCCATGACGCATGCGAATCGGTTGGCGTGCAGATGAACACCGCTTCAATCTCAGAATCATTCAGTATATCTTCACCCGCAGCAAAAACAGAGCCAAGCCCCCTGCTCTCTGCCCAGGCCAGCAATTCCTCACTCATCATAGCTTCAGCTATGGACTTCAGCTTGAACGACGGCATCGCACGCAGATTGTCTGCGTGGAGGCGGCCGATTCTTCCCGCTCCGATAATGCCAACTACAATCGGTTTAACCATGTTCGCTTATCCTCCTCAGAGGGTAAGCGCTTAACCTTCCCGAGAATAGTATACTTCATGCCCGGGAAAGCTTCAAGCAAATCTTTTCTCAAAAAGATCAGATAAGCGTACGCCGAAATAAAATAGGAAATAGATACCGTGAGATTTCTCTTTAACAATTAAATGAATCCTATATTATGCAAGTTAGAACAGGAAAAGAGGTGTTGTCTCATGAGCAAAATTAATTTTACCGAAAGCCTGCTTCGTGTAATTATTTCTCTGATCGGACTTCCATTCACATGGATTCAAGCGGCTCTTTCCAGATACCTTCTCCATAAATATAAAGCTCCAGGAGAAAAGATTTCAGTTGGCTCACATCATCTCCATGCGATGGTTACCGGCAGCAACACAAGTAATCTTCCGACGATTCTATTAGAAGCAGGAATGGGCGGTTGTGCTCTGGATTGGTCATTGGTTCAGCCCGCATTAGCCAAGCATACCAAGGTCCTCTCCTATGACCGGGCCGGTTTCGGTTGGAGCACTACACCTATAAGTGAGCCGACTTGCGAAGGCTATGTTCGTGATTTGCGGGAATTATTGACGCAGCTTGAATTAGTACCCCCATACATTCTTGTAGGGCACTCCTATGGTGGAATGATCATGCGGCTGTTTGCTTCTAAGTATCCTGAAGAGGTCTCCGGGATTATTCTTGTGGACTCCACACATGAGCAAAGATACATAGACTCCACTTTCATTCAAATCAGATATGAAGAGCGGCTGCGGCACCTGAGACGGCTAAGAATGGGTTATCTTTTCTCCCCTATAGGGTTGCCCCGTCTATTAAAACAACCTATTGGTGCCAAACGGCTGCCTCCACCAGTTCAACATACAGTGAATACACTCGGATATCGAAATAATGCGTATAAAGCGGCATATCTGGAATCTCTCTGCACTATAGAAAGTGCCCTCCAATTAATAGAGTCAGAGCCTTTAGTTCCGGAATTACCAATCATCGTATTATCTGCCGGAAGGCAGAATGAGGATTGGCAACAAGCGCAGAAGAAGCTCCTCCAGTTAACCGCAAAAACCCGGCAGATCGTGATAGAGGACAGCTGGCATTCCATTCAACTATATTATCCGCAAGCTGTCGTAGATTCAGTACTGAGTTTATTAAGAGATAATCATCGCAACCAAACAGACAAGCAGGCGTCTATTTAGTAGGAATATATATCCATTAAGAAAGGTGAGCTAACATGCTTGGGAGATTCATAAGGGTTCTGGAAGGAAGCCCAAGACTCGTTATTAGCATTTTTTATCCAGCCATCGGGGGAGAACCGGTGAAGGGTATCGACCTGTACGCACCTTGCCAGGCTGAGGCAGCTAAGCTTTTGACAGAGATGGGCGTTGAGCTGGACAACCTGAACATTGCCAGTGTAACAACAGGCGGGGCAGTGGCTCCAAAACAAGAAGGGTATCCCGTCGTACTCTTCTCCCCTGGATTCGGTGTGGAACGCGATATGTATCTCGGAGTGATTTCCAAGTTAGTCTCCAAAAACTACGTGGTAATTACGATTAGCGCCCCGCATGAGTCTGTCTTCACCGTATTTCCAGATGGCAGCTATCTCAAGCAGGCACCAGAAATGGCGGAGCTGGCAAGCAGCGACTACACCAGTTGGTCCCGTCTGCTCCACAACCGGGTTCAATATATACACGCAGTTATGGACGTTCTTGAGACGCTTAACTGCTCCGATGATGCTGAGCTCGCCGGGCTGTTCGACCTGGATAAGGTTGCTGTCCTGGGACATTCGCTCGGAGGTGCCGCCTCCCTGGAGGCCGCCAAGCAGGATCACCGGATCAAGGCGGCTGTCCTGCTCGATCCCAGTTTTCACCTCATACGCCGCGAAGACGTACAGTCTGCTGTCCCAGTTCTGCTGCTGCGGCAAGAAGCTTCGGCGTACCGGGAGATGGCAGCATCAATGAATGAGACCATTGCATACGACTATATCGATGGGCAGCGCTATGCCTTCAACTCTCTGAACAATGCCCATTTCTATCGGGTAAAAGGGGCTCAGCACATGTCGTTTTCGGATATTCCGCTTCATTACGGTGATCAACACGCAGTTCCCGTTCATGCCGTTACCGCAGAAGCTGCAACCGCATTCATGGAGGCGGTCTTTTGTAAGGGTGAGGCGGGCCGAAATTTCGCTTTACAGTCTGGAGAAACCGTTGTTCCCATCAACGCAGAGGGTGAACCTGTAGGAACTTAGCATGAATTGATAAACGTAGTTGCAGGGGCAGTATTGCTTAATTTTAAATGTTCTTTACAGCTAAATACGGGTACTCAATGATACACTTAAGCTATCATAACTCTTGCTTGAAGGAGTGTTCCAAATGCAATTACGAATAGTGAAAGCGCCCGGCACAAACGATACATCTTATGTTACAAACAAAATGATTGAATTCAATCTCAAACATTTCCCTGACGAATTGAAGGGCAGATATCAAGCCGTCAACCTTCTTTTGAAGGATAGCGATGGAAATGTATACGGCGGACTAACTGGTGAAATATGCTGGAACTGGTTAGAGGTACAGTATCTATTCGTTGACGAGGACTACAGGAAATTCGGATATGGAAAGAAACTGCTGCTCGAAGCCGAAAAAATGGCTAAAGAAAAAAAATGTGATTTCATCAAATTAGATACCCTAAGCTTTCAGGCATTGGACTTTTACTTAAAGCAAGGGTATGAAGTGTTCGGAACGATACATAATGCCGGCAGCCATACTCATTATTATTTGAAGAAAGAACTCTCTCAAAACAGTTAATTCGTTAGCCAGTGCTTAGACTACCGCCCCCCCCAGGCAAGCATACGTCTATTCAATTGGGAAAAGCAGATTGGAAATTAAAGGTGTTGCCGGAAGCATCTAAGAGAAGGATAGATTACTTATGAAAGCTAATAGGAATATAGCACTTATTCTTAGTTTCATTGCCTTAACTGGAGGCATGTTCATCTCGTCGCTGATTGGTGTTGTCTTTGGAATCATTAATATAGCTTTGAGTTTGCAACAAATGAAGGCTGATAGAAAGAAATCCTTAATCGCTATAATAATCAGCACAATTGCAATGTTAATTCCAATAATCCTGGCGGTCACTCTAGCCACTATACTCGATGAGTAGGATAACGCGGGAGTAATTAGAATTATTAACAGGTCAACGCCATGCCTTTACATCCTTGGAGAGTGCGCATTTCTATCGGATAAAAGGTGCTCAGCATATGTATTTTTCTGACATCCCGCTTCATTATGGTGATAACCATGCAGCTCCAATTCATGCCGTTACCGCAGAAGCTGCAGCCGCATTCGTGGAAGCCGTTTTTCATAAGGGTGCTGTGTCTCGAAATGTAGCATTACAGCCTAGCGAAACCGTTGTTCCAATCAACTCAGAGGGTGATCCTGTAGTAACTGTATCGTAGGAGGGTTTTTCATGAAAGTTAGACTAAGCGATTATAATCCGGACTGGGTTAACCGTTACCAAGAGGAAGCTTCGTTTTTAACTACAATATTCACAGATGAAATTGTACGTTTTGAGCATTTTGGCAGCACCTCAGTACCCGGTTTAAAAGCTAAACCCGTCATTGATATGATGTGTATTGTAAAAGACATTAACAAGATAGACTTATATAACGATAGGATGCATTTGCTCGGATATGATGCAGGTGGAGATTGGGGGATTCCCGGCAGAAGGCTATTCCGCAAAGGCGGTGAGGCAAGAACGCATCATATTCATTGTTATCAGGCAGACAACCCTCAGATTGAACGGCATCTCGTATTCAGAGATTATTTAAGAGCCCATCCGGCGGAAGCGGCAAGATACAGTCAGTTCAAACAAGAATTAGCGGATCACTTCGAGGATACCAGCCAGTACGGCCCGGCCAAAAAAGCATTTGTGAGCTCGATGGAACAACAGGCGCTTTCCTGGTACGCAAGCCTGCGTTCTGATGCGAGGTGAGCCGATGAATTTCAGATGTGAATGCGGACACCGAATCCACGACAATACGGATTATTTGCCCTATAAAGGATACTTCCTTGCGGACCAGGATCAGGATGATCTTATGGATGAGATTGACGATGCTATTGAGAAATCGGGTCCGACGCCGCGGGATAAGGAAGAAGCTGCTATGAGGATTAGATCCTTAATCACTAGACTGTTCAAATCCGCTTACCAGTGCTCCAATTGCGGGAACCTCTTCATGGATCTTGGTCCTGCCGGACTGGAAATGTTCAGGGCAGTTGATCCTGTGAATAAGAATCTGTTACGGTCGGCTTTAGGGGAGCAGTGGCGGGGGCATGTATTTGGAGAATGGAAGGACATCCTGCCTGAATGGCAAACTTCCCATGGCATCCTGTACAATGAGACCAATGTCAGCTGTCCAAGCGGAGAATCGGCGGGGAATGGACATTATAGCGATTGGGAAGCCTTGGAACGGGACTATTATCAGTTGTTTGATGAACTCAAGAACAGGAATGCTATACGTTACAGCCAATTGGAAAAGAACGGGACCCTAATTCATTCATGGAGCTTACCTAAATAGCTTTTCTGTATAGGCTGAATGAGTGGAAATAAGCTAAAAAACTCTAAGGAGGAACTCAAATGAAGACAATCCTGCGCATGATGGACCATCTGTACTGGGCGGACGGACGGATTTTGGAAGCGCTTGAAGCGAGTCACACGAAGGACGCGGAGCTGCTGAAGCTGGTGCGGCATGTGGCGGTGGCGGAGCAAGTCTGGCTGTCGCGCTTGCAGGGTAAGGGCAGCACACAATACGCATTATGGGAAGAAGCGGAAGACCTGACGGCAATCCGGCAACTGTTCGAAGAGAATGCTGAGCAATACCGCAGCTATATCGGCAAGCTGGAAGAATCTGCGCTGGATCAGATGATTAGCTACAGCAGCCAAAATGGAACCTCGTTCCAGACCTCCGTGCGGGACATCCTGCTGCAGGTGCTTTTACATGGGCAATATCACCGGGGACAGATCAACCGGGCCCTTCGTATGGAATCGGCAGAACCGGCTCCCGTTGATTACATCACTTTTGTGAGACTCTAACAGGACTTCACGAATGTTAATAGGGTAGCTTTCATATCACGGACTGGCTGCATCTGGCCTGTTAATGAATAAGGAGCGAATGCTAGAATGGAAATTAGAGCGTTACACACAGATGAACCGCCCCCAACCGGATTGCTTTTATTGGCAGACCCTGCACCGAAGCTGGTTAAGGACTATATTGCAAGAGGACAATGCTTCGTTGCTGAGGCGGATCAACAAGTGGTCGGAGTCTATGTGTTACTGCCTACCAGACCGGAGACCGCCGAGCTGGTCAATATTGCAGTGGATGAGGAGTTCCAAGGCCGGGGGATCGGGAAGCAACTGGTGAATCACGCGATTCAGGAGGCTAAGCATCTCGGATTCAAAACGCTGGAGATCGGCACAGGCAACTCTAGTATCGGCCAGCTTGCGTTGTATCAGAAATGCGGATTCAGAATCACGGGGATCGACAGGGACTTTTTCATCAGACATTATAGTGAAGAAATCTATGAGAACGGGATGCAGGTTATGGATATGATCCGCCTGTCTCAGGATCTGTAAGTCAAATGGAGGTTAACCAACCTATGCAAGCACAAATATTGCAATTTCTGAATACTACCTATCCGGTTCAACTCTCCAATGTGGAGGCGGTCACCAACGAAATGTACCGTTGTCACTCGGGTAAGGAGACATTTTTCGCCCGAATTACGAATTATAAGACCTATGAAGAACAATTAGCTGAAGTGAACTGGACAACCTATCTGTTCAATCGGGGCGTACGGGTGCCGGAGGTTATACCTACTGAACATAATTCGCTTATCAGCACCCTGCTGCTGAATGAAGAAGAGAAGTTCGTGGTCTTGTTCCGGGCGGCAGCCGGAATCCACCTGCCCCGCGCCAAATGGGACAAAACCATCCTCAGAACCCTCGGACAGCAAATAGGCAGAATGCATCAGGTGAGCAAAGAATATCAGCAGTCTGACGCTGCCCAGCCGATTCCGCATTGGTATGATAACGATGAATATGATTTTCTCAAGTACATTCCTGCTGAAGAGCGGGCCATACGGGATATTGCGAAGGATGTGCTCAAGCAGATCCGAATGTTGCCCAAAGATGAGGCGAACTACGGCATCATCCACGGCGACCTGTGGCTGAACAATACCCTGGTGGACAGTGACTCTGCCCTGACGATGATTGATTTTCAGGATTGTGAGCGACATTATTATGCCTACGATCTAGCTGTGCCCATCTATTCTGCACTGGAGTACTCATTCGCGGGCGGACAGAACCTTATGGATTATAAGCGCACGATTACCAAGGCAATCACGGACGGATATAAGGAAGAGCATCCCCTCTCCGCTGAGATGTCCAGAAAACTGCCGCTGTTTATGAGACTGAAAGAGCTGTTTGAATACAACCTGATGCATATGTATTGGAACTTCGAGGAGCTTAGCGAGGAACAGGTGCGGATTCTGAATCTGTACAGAAGCAAGATTGAGTATATGCATACGTGAGGTGAGTGAAGTGTATGACTATATCAGTATTCATTCTGTGGGCTACGCCAAGACTGTAAGGACGGAGGTACTGGAGCGGTTTTTTATTAGTTTAATGGGTTTTGACAAAATCGGTCCTTTATCTTTCTCGAAGGCATTCCATGGAGCGCATATCGGGGTAAAGGGAATCTCCGCAAATTCGGATGGCAATTATGCTTACTACACTCTGGAGGGGATTGAAGCGGTGAACCTGGTCGAGGTCATTCTGCCGGCAACTAAGATAGATGAGCCATTGGAGCGTGCGATAACCGGGTTGGTGATGGCCATTGTTGACGAATTCCATTGGTGCATTGATGAGGACCACGGATTGGATACTTGATGTGATCGGTTTTCCGATTACATTTGGCCATACGCTCTCGCCAACACCAATTGTGATCGGTTTTCCGATTACATTTGGCCACACACTCTCGCCAACACCAATTGTGATCGGTTTTCCGATTACATTCGGCCACACACTCTCGCCAACGCCAAATGTATTCGGTTTGCGCATACAGGCCAGCCCCCGTCCCCAGTGCGTTCCCCCAACAATACGACAAGCGGCAGCCTCAGACGAATCATTCGTCCATGGCTGCCGCTTGTTCAATTCTTATCACTCAGCCCGCTTCGCCCCTGTCTAGACTCCCGCCTCAGCAGTAATGCAGCGCTTCGCCCAGCGCGACCAGCGCCATCGCCTGGCCGTAGGCCATCGGGGCAATGATGATCCCTTTGTAGTCCTCCTTGGCTGCGCCGATGGGAGTGCCGCCGGACACCCCGAGCACTGTGCCTTCGCCGTCAATTCTGTCCAGGATGGCACGGATTGCCTGCAGAGCCGGTTCGCTATAGGCCTCCGGGAGCAGTCCCCGGCGCACACCGTTCAGGATACCTGCGGCAATCGCAGCCGAACCCGAAGTCTCGGTATAGCTGCCGGGATCATCCAGCAGGGTATGCCATAATCCGTCCTCGCTCTGACATGCGAGCAGGGCTTCGGCCTGGGCCTGTAGCGTCTGCTGGAGATAGCTGAAGACTCCGTCTGCCAGATAGGGCCGCATCAGCTCCAGATATTCCGGCAGACCGAGCGCGAACCAGCCGTTGCCACGGCACCAGAAAGCTTCGCTGAAGTTGTGACGCTCTGCAAAATGCCAGCCATGGAAGAAGAAGCCGGTCTTTTTGTCATACAGATATTTAATATGCAGCAGCAGCTGATGCAGCGAGGTCTCGCGCCACTGCGGGTTGTCGTACTTCACACCCATTTTGGCAGTGAACAGAATCGCCATGAACAGCGTATCAATCCAGATCTCGTTCTCATGAAGCGAGACCTCATGCTTCTGAGTCCCCGTAGTCACATGCTGATAGCCTTGCTCCAGCGTCCGGGGCAGGCCGTGCATCAGCCAATCTATCCATTCGAGACTCAGCTCTCTGGCCTCTTCCAGCTCCATCAGCGACAGCAGCGGGGCAGTCGTATTAATATTCCGGCTGGGCAATCCCTTCTCCAGCTGCCGGGCCATCCACGGCTTGGTGTATGCCGCATAACGGCCGTCCCCGAAATGCCGGTCCAGCTTTTGCAGGCCATACAGCCCCACTCCCTGCGGCCAATCCCACTCTTCCATCCCGAAGTCTCTGGCAAAATACCCCCGGCGTCCCGCGTCTTCCCCCAGGTTCTGCAATTCCGCTTCATTATCCGGCCGGCCCAGCTTCAGCAGCTTATTCGTGACCAGGTCCAGCTTCTGCATAACCTCTTCCTTGCTCACACAGCTAACCGGCACCGCTTGCTTCTCTCCTGCTCCCATCCTAGCCTCTCTCCTCTCAGCTCTGCGCCCCGCGCAGCTTGATTCTGAACGTTCTGATCTCATAAGGCTTCACCTGGAAGCTCAGCTCCTCTGCTTCCTGCCAGTCTCCCAGCGGCTCCTCCATCAGGTTGCATTCCTGCCAGGAGTCTATAGAGTAAGCACTGTCTACAGTTATCTGCGTCCGGGAACCTGCGTACTCATGCAGGCGCAGCACCACATCCTTGCCGTCCTCCGAACGTTTGATAGCATCCACTGTCACATTCGCACCATCGATATAGAGCAGCGGGTTCCCTTCCAGTTCGCCTGCGACACTGCGCAGCGGGTTATTCAGCTCCCACGCCTCCTGGACCACCCTGCCTTCGACGAAATCACCGGTATGCGGGTACAGGGCATACGTAAATTCATGATGCCCCTGATCCTGCTGCGGATCGGGATGCACCGCCGATTTCAGCAGCGTCAGCCGGAGCACGCTATCCTTGATATCGTAGCCGTATTTGCAGTCATTAAGCAGCGCAATGCCATACCCCTTCTCGCTGATATCCGCCCACTGATGGCCCACCGTTTCGAAGCGGGCGTAATCCCAGCTCGTATTCCAGTGTGTAGGACGCTTCACGTTACCGAACTGAATATCATAGGTAGCCTCCAGCGCATGAATATCCACCGGGAAAGCCACCTTCAGCAGCTGGTTATGTCCGTGCCAATCCAGCTCAGTATGGAAGTCAATCCGCACAGTATCACGGTAGAAGATGATATCCTGGGTAACCGCTGTGCGGTGATAGGTCCAGGTCATACGCAGCACCGCCCGCAGCGGACCATTCTCGGTTAGCTCACATCCGGTCAGCTGCGAGATCTCGGTCATCTTTTCCTGGTAAAAAATATCGATATCCCACGCTTCAAAATCCAGCGGCTTATCTTCAAACACCTGTAGTACATTCCCGCGCTGCCCGGGAGCCAGCAGCTCACGGCCGCTCTTCCGGTCGATCATCGAAGTGAAATGCCCCTGCTCATTCCACACCACTTCCACAAGCGGTGTGCTCAGCGTGTTGCCGGATACAGCTGCAAGCGGCTGAATCTGCGGCTCCTGGGTGGCTTCGCCTGCTTGTCCGTGTACTACCTTCAGCACCGCCGTGCCCAGTGCAGGCACAGACGGAACATAGACAAATACTTCCCCGTCTGCCGTCCGCTGCTGCCATAGCCGGTTCCCGTCTGCGTCATGAACACTTGCGGAATCTGCTGATCCTATAGGCAGCAGTGCATAACGCGGACGGTTCCAGTTCGAGCTGTTCAGCAGCGTGAACCTGCTGTCAGCCTTTTCTTGGACAACACCGTTAATCAGAGCCAGTGAGCGCGCTTCGCCTTCTGCATATTCAGCATCACTGTCCTCATAGACCTCAGCGATCGACGAACCGGGGATGATGTCATGGAACTGGTTGCGCAGCAGAATCTCCCAGATCCCGGTCAGTTCAGCCGCAGGATAAGCGGTTTCAAGATTCCCCTGTCTTACCCCCGTCAGCGTATGCAGCCACTCGGCATCGCGCAGCAGCAGCTCCAGGCGGCGGTTATATTTCTTGTTGCGGGCTTGTGAGGTATACGTACCCCGGTGGCATTCGAAATACAGCTCCCCGTTCCAGGTGTGTACGAACGACTCCGCCTTCCCGATCCGTTCATGCAGCCCGGTGAAATATTCCCCGGCACTGCCCATCTCAATCTTCGGAATGCCCGGAAGCTTGTCGAAGCGCCGCCGAAGCTCCAGCATCTCCCGCGTCGGCCCGCCGCCTCCGTCACCCCAGCCGTATGCAAACATCAGGTGATCGTTGATCTCCTTATCCTGATAGGAATTCCAGATTCCGCGCAGCAGCCCTGCCGTCATCCGCCCGTTATACGTGTACTCCGCCCCATCCTTCTCGGAGGTCGTGATGAAATGCGTCAGCACCTCCGAGCCGTCCATCCCCCGCCACCAGAAGGTGTCATGCGGCATCCGGTTGAACTGGTTCCAGCTGATTTTGGTCGTCATGAACGTGTCGATGCCCGATTTACGGAGAATCTGCGGCAGCGCCCAGCTGTACCCGAAGACATCCGGCAGCCACAGGTACTTGCTCTCTACCCCGAATTGTTCACGGAGATAGCGTTTGCCCAGCATAATCTGGCGGACCAGCGACTCACCGGACGGGATATTACAATCCGACTCCAGCCACATCGCCCCTTCCGCTTCCCAGCGCCCTTCCTTCACCTTCTCGGTGATCCGCCCGAACAGCTCCGGATAATCCTGCTCCAGATAAGCGTACAGCTGAGGCTGTGTCTGCAGGAACTGGTACTCCGGGAACTCCTCCATCAGCCGCAGTACGGTGGAGAAGGAACGGGCGGTCTTTTCACGGGTATGCTTCAGCCGCCACAGCCAGGCAACATCAATATGGGTATGGCCCACAGCCGTAAGCGTTACGTCAAAAGTCTGCGGCATCGCCTCTATCGCCTGATTCAGACTGGCGCCTGCCTTATACAGCGAAGCAGTATGCTCTGGCAAGCCCGGCTCCGACCAGTCAATCAGACGGAAGGCTTCGTTCAGCGCTCTTAACAGCCACTGCTTCTCCGGCTGGTCTCTGCCAAGGTAACGGAAGGTGTCGAGCGCCGCCTTCGACATATAGAACAGGTCATCAATGCTCTCGTCCAGATAGCCGATGAAGGCTTCGCTGAGCCGGTGCTCCTGAATTCTGGGCAGCCCGCCGCCCTCAAGCCCCGACCACAGCCGGAAGGCCAGCTCTACCGTCTGTCCGCCCCATTCATCGCCGAAGATTACTTCTCTATGGTTGTTATCTACGCCCTGGTAAGGCGATCCGTTCACGAACAGCAACGATTCGAAGCCGGAGTTATTGAAGTCCCCTGTTTTGCCAAAATCAAACCGGCCGGCAATTTTGAAGCCTGCCTGACTAGGCGGCAGCACGATCTCTGTACGCAGCCAGATGTAACGGTCCCGCCCGCGCCAATGCTCCTGAAGCCTGATGACGCCATCAAAGGACACCGACTCCGGGTATACACCGTTAGCCCCTTCCTCATCCTCAGCGAACGCGAACTCTGTAAGCTCCTGAACCTTAAGATATCTATACTTTTCCACTTCAGCCTGGCGTTTGATCAGCTTTTCTTCTGTGAATAACATCTCTATCACTCCCTGTATCCGCTTTCATATGGTCACTATAGCAAACCTTCCACTCCAAAAACTACCCTACTCTTGCTGTATTCGGCCCTATTCATTGCATATTTTGCTTTTTTGGGCCTATAATATACAGGTGGAAACGGCTTGGACTTCTATAGTAAACGGCAACGGTGAGGAGAGAGGCTATGCTTGACAGCGACCTGTTATATGACCAAGGATATAGCATACGTATCAATACCCCGGCTGATCCGCTCTTTTACTATTTCGACTACGATCAGCGCTCTCACGACATTAATATGGAGTTTCAGCATGATCATGACTTTTATGAGATTCATATTCTGCTGGATTCCAGCGCTACTCATATTATTGAAGGTAACGTACATGCCCTGCAGCAATATGACATTGTTCTGCTTGCTCCGTACCGGCTGCATATGACCCAGTATCCCGCAGGCCCGCCGCATAAGCGGCTGATTATCAACTTCAACTTGCCCAGGAATATACCTGGACTTGAGACCGCTTACAATGCAATGCTGCAGCCGTTCTCCGAGGAGGTTCCGATCTACCGGTTCACCGGAGGCCCGCGCAGTGCCGTGTTCGAGCCGCTCAATGCTATTTTCAACTGTTCCCGCAACACTTCACCGCTGAATCCGGTGCTGATTCACAGTCTGTTCCAGCAGTTCTTATGCAGTCTATACCAGCAGAATGACAAGAATGCGTACGTGCTGGAAGAGATCGGCAATGCCATGATGCAAAAAATCTATTCAATCACCGCCCACATTCACAGCCATTACGGCAGTGAGTTATCCCTGGATTCCATCTCCAGGGAATTCTATATCAGCCCTTATTATTTATCACACCAGTTCAGAACCGTCACCGGCTTCACCTTGACCGAATACATCCAGATGACACGCGTCCGCAAAGCCCAGCAGCTCCTGCTCCATACCCGGTACAAAATCTCCGACATCGCCGGGCAATGCGGCTTCAACAGCTTCTCCCAATTCAACCGCATCTTCAATAAGCAGAGCGGCATGTCCCCCTCCGCATTCCGCAAAGCGCAGGGGGCGTCTGGCGGGGCTTCGTCTTTGAGTTCGTATTGAATTAAATATCGAGGAGGAAAATGGAACATGGAAACGCTAAACTCCAGCAAAGATAACAGCAGCAGTGTCACGTATACAATCAGCACCCAATATGAAACCTATCCAGACTACGCGATTGAAGCCTCGCTTATCACCCATATCGTTAACGGCTTCGCCGAAGATCCGGATGATTTCATCGTCATTGATCCCAGTACGCCGGTAGAGGGAAGTCTGTATATGCAAGCCGCCCCTATCCGCCATACTCCCCGCAGCATCGTCGTTGAATTGCGCCTCGGCTATCCAGACGGGTCCTTCAGGCATTTCTCCCGGGAGATGACTGACAGGGACAGCGTGATCCGTATACTGCTGGATTATTGGGGCTTGCAGAAGCTGCCTGCTTATTCCACCTGGTCAGATGTGACGGATGAATTAAGCTAGACTTATCCGGGGACCGGATACACAACAGAGCAGCGCTTCTCCCGTTACAGGAGAAACGCTGCTCTGTTAGCTTCTTGTATGTTGGACAAGTGGAAACGGTACCGTTTCAGCGAGAAATTTACATTTGAACAGTAACAGGGCTGACTTTTACACCGTAAACTGCACGCGGCTGAGCAGAACCTCACCCCGCAAGACAAGATATACATCTGTGGTCCCTGCATCCACACTCGCTACAGCGGACTGGCTGTGCCACTGCTGAACGCCGCCGGACGGAACTGTAAGGGTAGCCGCCAGCTTGCCGGATGGGCTGCCGGTCCGGACTTCAACCATACCTCCCTGGACGGAGGATATAAGCATCTCGACGCCTGCTGCACCCTCTGCAAAACGGACATTATGGAAGGCGATCCATGCCCCTTCCTTCACCGGATGCACCGCAGCGCCGCCTGCCTTGCATTCATCAAGGAAGACGCTATCGTAATCATCGTAATTCTCAGCCTTAACTGGCGTATACAGATCACGCGGCGGAACGGTCTCGCCATGCACCCTGATTGTGGCGGACAGCCGGATATCTCCCGAGGAACGGCCTGCCATTAGCATGTATTCCCCATCCTCCACACAGTACTGTTCGCGGCTGACGTCCCAGAAGGAGAGTTCAGCGGCCGGTAAGGTGAATGTGACCGTCTGCTTCTGTCCCGCAGCCAGCCGGATTTTGTCAAACCTCTTCAATTGCTTAAGCGGACGCCTGATCCGGGTAGACAAGCACTGGACATAGAGTTGGACTACCTCGTCACCGTCTACACTCCCGCTGTTCTCAAGCTCTACGTTCAGACTGATCGTACCCTCCTGTGATACTTCCTCCGACGCCAGAGACAGCCTGTTATAGTTCACCTGCGCATAGCTCAGACCGTGACCGAACGGATAGAGCGGTTCACCGTCGAAGTACATGTAGGTTCTCTTGCCCCGGATAATATCGTAGTCCATGAATTCAGGCAGCTGGCTGACGCTGCGGTACCAGGTCATATTCAGCTTGCCTGACGGGCTGTAATCGCCGAATAGGACATCTGCGACGGCATGGCCCAGCTCCTGTCCGCTGTGCGAGGTGTACAGCACGGCCGGAATATGCTCGTCGATCCAGGTGGAGGAAATCGGATAGCTGCCGACGATCACCACGACGGTGTTCGGGTTGGCGGCATAGACAGCCTTGACCAGATTCTCCTGCTCTGCGGGCAGTACAATATCCGGCCGGTCAATCTCCTCCTTGCCGTTCAAGAGCGGATGGTTACCGACGAATACAATGGCAACCTCAGCGGCCCGGGCCGCTTCCACTGCTGCTTCTACTCCGTTCACGACAACTTTCTTATGGAATTGGGCTGCTTCGGCAGACGTTTCTTCTTCAGCAACGCGAATGGTTCCGTCCTCAGCACTGATAACAAGCGGCTGATCATTCCAGGTGCGCAGGCTGACAGTTCCTTCGCCTTCCTGAACCATGTTCAGCGATTCCTTCACATACCAGCCATAGATTTCATCCGCGGAAGCGGTCAGTGTGCCGGCATCTGTCAGGGTAACATATTGTCCCCTGCTGGCGGATTCAAGGGTATGAGCGGTCCAGCCCCACGCCGTATGGCGGAACATCTCTCCCCGCTCCGGCTGATCATGCAGCACTGCGAGCCGTCCGTCCTCACCTGTAAACCCCACCGCTTGTCCGCTGGCAGCGGAGGTCAGAATGATCCGGTCATCCCCGCTCTCGAAGGTGACCTGCTTGCCTGACAGCTTCTTGGTGATTCCCTGCAAAGGGGTCACCGCATACGGCAGCGTACCGGAATACCAGTCTCTGAATGCTTCGTCCCCCAGCGTGCCGATCACAGCCACCTTGGAGAGCGCGGCTGCATTCAGCGGAAGGGCTGCGTTATCGTTCTTCAGCAGCACGATGGATTCCTTCGCGGCTTCGAGCGACAGCTCGCCATGCGCTTTGCTGAGAATTGCCGAGTCGTCTATCTTCGTATACGGATTGCCTTCCTCCGGGTCGAACTCTCCGAGCCGGAAGCGGACGCGGAAGGTGTTCGCCAGCGCGCGGTCCAGATCCTCCTCCGTCAGCAGCCCTTCACGGAGCGCCTCGTGAATGACCTTAATGGTCTCCTCTGTCTCTTCAGTTACACTGTCTATGCCGTTCTTGATCGACTCTGCCATAGACTGGGCGAAGGAATCATAATACTTATGATCCTTCACAATCCCGAACAGGTCTCCGGCATCGCTCACAATGAAGCCGTCCATCTCCCATTCGCCCTTCACAATCTCCATCACCGCCGGATGGAGGATCACCGGCACGCCGTTCACCGAATTGTAGGCGGTCATCATGGATTGTGCGCCGCCTTCCTTGAAGGCAGGCTTGAACGCTTCCAGATAATATTCGCGCATATTGCGCGGGTCAATGCTGGACGAAGCCACGCCCCGGTCGATCTCATTGTTGTTCCCGAGGAAATGCTTCAGGGTTGCGACCGCTTTCAGATACACCGGGTGATCGCCTTGAATTCCTTGAACAAGCGCTGTACTCAATCGGCCTGTCAGCTCAGGGTCTTCCCCGTAGGCTTCCTCTGTTCTCCCCCAGCGCGGGTCCCGCTCCATATCCACAGTCGGTGCCCACAGGGTCAAGCCGTTAATGGTGGGATTCTTGCGGTAAAAGGCTCTGGCCTCATCGCCGATCGCCGAGCCGATTCTTTGCAGCAGCGCTGGGTTCCAGGTGCAGGCAAGGCCGCTTGGCTGCGGGTATGAGGTGGCTTTGCCGAGCCAGGAAATCCCGTGAGCTCCCTCCGTTCCATGCTTGTAACCGCCTACACCCAGCCGTTCAATGGCAGCCTGATATTGCGGCATCAGACTGACCTTCTCCGCCAGCGTCAGCCGGGAGAGCAGATCCTGAACACGTTCATCTAATGGCAATTCCATTTGTCTAAAAGGATACATAGCAGCGTCCATATATAATCTCTCCTTCATTCTTCATGATAACGGTTTCATCTCCAGCCAAACCGAACGTCCGCACAGCCCGGCTGTCCTATCCTCCTCCATCTTAGAAGATTCTCCCGGACAATAACACCTGAACAATTGGCCCAAAAATCAGTTCATTATTAGGGATTCCGTATGGTAAAGATACTAATCAGACACATCATATGCTATTGACGTTATACTATAATTAAATCAAAGATAAGACTACAAGCGATGCTGAAAGGAAGTCCTCACACTCTATGCTCAAAAGAACCTATGCTCTGCTCCTCATTCCAACCTACCCTATATTCCTGCTCTGCATGCTGTTCCAGGGAATGGCCATCTCTATCAGCGCTCCATTCCTGGCGGTCTACTTCACAGAAGAACTCGGTGTCAGTGCCGGAACCTTCGGAATATTTACAGCGGTGACGCTGCTTAGCGGAGTAGCCTTAAGCATGTTCATTGCCAAACGCTCCGACGCCGGGCTGAACCGCCGCAGGCTGATGGTGATCTGTATGATGTTCAACGCCGTTGCTTTTGCCGGATACATATTCATCCATGACTTCTACCCGCTGCTGGCTTATATGACCATATTCACTGCATTAGGCGCCCCGGCGATGCCGCAATTATTCGCCAGTGCCAGAGAAGCTGTGAGCGCCAGCAGCTCTCCTGATCATGCCTTGGCTAACTCGGCTCTGCGCTCGATGTTCTCCCTTGGCTTCATCAGCGGTCCGCTGGTAGGAGCCGCAGTCCTGAGCCGCTTCGGATTTCAGGGGATCTTCTCATCGACCACTCTGATCTTCCTGCTCAATGCCCTTCTGGTGTTCAGCTTCGTACGGCCTTCAGCCGCTAAGCAGCAGCTTCAGCAGCGCCTCCGGCAGCCGTCCGGGCTGCAACGCAGCGCCAGGGTACTGGTTCCTTTTCTCATCCTGACCCTGCTCTATACCGGACACTGGGCCAATAGTCTGAATATCTCCTTGTTCATTGTCAATACGCTGGGAGGTACTACACAGAATGTAGCTTCGGTGGCCAGTATCTGTGCGTTAATGGAAATTCCGTTCATGCTGGTGCTGGGGCTGCTGTCAGCCAAATACGACAGCAAAGTTCTGCTGGGCTGGGGCATGGTAATGGGAGGAATCTATTATGCGCTGGTGATCGGAGTAGGTGAGCTGTGGCAGCTCATCGCCGGACAGGTGCTGCTGGCTTTTTTTGTCGCTGTGATCTCTGCAATTGGCATCAGCTATATTCAGGATCTGCTGCCGGACCTTCCCGGCTATGCCTCCACGCTGTATACCAATGCTACAACCATCGGCAGACTGGCCGGAAGCCTGGCGGGAGGAGCCGCAGCCCAGTGGTTAGGATACCGCCATTCCTACCTGCTCTGCGTAGTTCTGGTAGTCTGCTCACTGGGATTGCTGCTCTGGCCCCGCCGCTCTCCGGACGAGAAAATCACCACACCACTTGCCTCTTAACAGGTGAAGTGCTGGAGATGCCCAGCTAGATATCCATATCCTCACCCGTGTAATCCACGAATCTGAAATGGCCGGACGGCTCGGCTCCCTGCCCGATCAGGTCCAGAATGCCTTCGGCACTGATGCGCGGGTGAAGCGGTGCCTTAGCTCCGCCCATATCGGTAGGCATCCAGCCGGGATGGACGCTGAGCACATGGATGCCGCGGTCCTTCAGCGTGACATGGAGCTTCTGCGTGAACATATTGAGCGCGGTCTTGGAGATCGTATACGGATAGCTGCCCGGGTAAGCATTGGTGATACTGCCTGCCTCTGATGAAATATTGATGATTGAAGCATCCGGACCGGTCAGCATCGGCAGGAGGTGCTTAACCACCCGCATCGGCCCGTACAGATTGATATCCATGGCACGCTGCATCTCTTCCATATCCAGCGCTTCAAGTGCGGTGTCCGTGGCATTCAGCACTGCGGCATTATTGATGATGACGCCGAGTGTCCGGGCCTGCTCTGTCAGGCTGGCAGCAAGCGCTGCTATTCCGGCCTCGTCTGTCACATCAAGCGTCACAAGAGTCAGCTTATCCCCGTATACTGCCGCCAGATCAGCTAATGCTGCCTGCCCGCGCGTCAGATCCCGCACCCCGGCAATAACAGCATGTCCACGCTCCAGCGCAGCTGCCGCCAGTTCAAGGCCCAGTCCGCGTCCCGCCCCTGTAATTAGAATATTCATTGTATTGTTCCTCCTGTCGTAATTCTATTTGTATTGATGACTTTTATTATTCGGTATTGTTAAACCATACCCAACCCATGAAAGGGCTGTCAAGTTTACCGCCAGGACGCCCGCCCAAAAATAAAGAGAATGTCTTCACGACACTCTCCCGCTGCTATGTCTCATTCCCTTAGCCCCTCAGTGCGCGATATAAGCCTCAACTTTATAGCCTGGCCCGCTGCTGGTTAATGTGGCGTTATAGTAGCCCATATTCCCGCCGGGCTTGCATTTGTAGTCCCCGGAGCAGCCGGTGACGAAGAATTTGGTCTTGGTGTACCCCGGATAGATGTTGTTCAGCTTCCGGTAGAATTTGTGCCCGTGATGAGTGAAGATTGCCAGCACCTTCTCTCTGGCTTTTGCCGGAATGGCCGTGAAGAACTTGGAGGTCTCGGCCGCGCTGAGCACATGGCTGGAATCCACCGTAATGCCCTGCACCCGCAGCGGCCAATGGAAATCAATAATATAGAAATACCTGTCATCCAGATTACGCAGCAGATTGAGGCTGGCCGGCGTGAATTGCCCCAGTGCGCAATCCAGCCATACATATCTCACCTTCCCCTGCGTTCCCGGGAAATTCATCTGTCCGGCCACCGCCCCTAAATACTGGGTGAACAACGACCGTGTGCTCGCCTCCCAATTCCCGATCGACGCCTTGTAAGGGATGCTTCCCAGCGTACTGGTAACGGTGTCCTTGAATTCCTTATAGTACGTCCCGGCGTTATTCCCGTGATCCGCCCCCGCCTGGGTGTTATCTCCCCCGAAGATGATAAACCGTTTGTTCCCGCTGCCCACTGCCTTAGGCAAAAGACTCTTAAAGATACTCAAGCTGTTCCCATATCCCACGTGACTGTCACCAAACACCGCAAATTCAACTGTCTGCACCTTGATTCTGCGCTTCACTCCGGGTACAGCCTGCCGCTTGGCGCGAAGCACCCGCTTCCACGCCGGTCTTGCCCGTCTCTTCATCTCGCACCACCCCACCTCATCAAAAATAGCTTCAGAATACATAGTAGTCTCTACTATTTATATGCGGGAGGAATTGGCTGCTCTTGGACCTGTGGAGCCATCCTGATCTGCCTCCGGCAATCAATTCGCCCGTAGCGAAGTGATCTGCTTGGCCAGATACTGCGGCGTATACGGCATATCCTCCCGGAGCCAGGCGATGATGGTACCAATGAGGGCCGCCGAGCCATACCACACTGCAATGTCCTTCTGTACCGTCACTTCAGAAGCGTCATGCGCGGTAACCCTGCTCTCCACCCGTGCAGAAATAATGTCTGCCATCAGTTTAAACAGCCGGTCAGTGAAGATCGTGCTCTTCCGCGACGTAAGTACGATTTTGTAGAATTTGGCGTTCTCGGCAATATGCACAAGCAGGTGCTCCAGCATCGGCCACTTCTCTTGTTGTGCGGCTTCCATAAAATCCGTATCCTCTCTCACCACTTCCAGAACCTCCTCAGCCATATCATCCGCCATTTTCTCCAGCATATCCGGGATATCCCGGTAATGCAGATAGAAGGTCACACGGTTAATTTGGGCCCGCTGCGCAAGGCGGTTGACGGTAATTTTCTCAATACTCATCTCTTCCATCAGTTCTATTAGAGCCTCTTTAAGAAATTGGCGTGTACGAAGGACACGCGGATCTGTCCGCTCGGCGGGATTCGTCATTTCTGTTCTCTCCAATCTGTGCTGCCCAAGAGCAGGCTACATTTTCAGTCAAAAGTGTCGTTTTTCAACTATATACACTACACATATCCTCAAAGTGTAAACTAATTTACATTTCCCCGAAAATCGTTGCTTGATTACATGATATTTTCATTTATAATCTACTTTATACATTGTAAACTATACAACACATTGTAAATTTAGTCCATGAGTTGGCGGTTTGAAAGGATGAAGAATAGTGAGTAACAAGACAGCAAGCAAAGAAGCCCCATCCATTTCCAAGGGACCTATTCTTTTCGTAATGATTCTGGGTGCCTTTCTGGCTACACTAAATCAGACCATCATGAGCGTGGCTACACCCGAGCTGATGCATGACTTCAATATTACGGCGGCCACGGCCCAGTGGCTCACTACCGGCTATATGCTGGTTAACGGTGTGCTGATTCCCATTACGGCCTATCTGATGCAGCGCTTCACTACACGGGAGCTGTTCAAGGCCTCGATGTTTATTTTCTTTGCGGGTACCCTTGTATCGGCGCTCGCGGGAAGCTTCCCGGTGCTGCTTACCGGACGGATGATTCAGGCTGCCGGTGCCGGCATTATCATGCCGCTGCTCACCCAGGTTATTTTGACGCTCTTCCCGCGTGAGAAAAGAGGCGCCGCCATGGGGATGGTCGGGCTGGCCATTATCTTCGCCCCGGCTATCGGCCCTACGCTGGCCGGATATATTATGGAGCGTTATTCTTGGGAGATGATGTTCTACGGCATGCTTCCGCTCACCGTTATGGTCATCGTATGCGGTTTTATTTATCTGAGAAATGTGGCCGAGCGTTCTTTTCCCAAAATCGATATCACCAGCGTAATCCTGTCCACCATCGGATTCGGCACCCTGCTCTACGGCTTCAGCCGGGCAGCCAGTGCGGGCTGGTCCAGCGCAGAGGTGCTATTGTCGCTGGCCGCCGGCGCCGTGTCGCTAGGATTATTCATATGGAAGCAGCTCACCTCCGTGAGCCCGCTGCTGGATCTGCGGGCCTTCCAATACAATATGTTCTCCTTGACCACCGTCATCAGTGTGGCGGTTACGATTGTAATGTATGCGGATATGATGCTGCTGCCGCTCTATCTGCAGAATGCCCGCGGTTTCACCGCTATGGAATCCGGCCTGCTGCTGCTGCCCGGCGCGGTGATTATGGGGGCGCTGATGCCGGTTACCGGCAAGCTGTTCGACCGCTTCGGAGCGAAATGGCTCGCCATTATCGGTCTGACGATCACGATTCTGACTACACTCAGCTTCGTGAATCTTACAGACTCGACAAGCTACAGTTATCTGATGCTGATGTCCACCGGCCGCCGGATCGGAATGGCCTTGCTGCTGATGCCTATTCAGACCCTCGGGCTGAATCAGCTGCCCTCCAGGCTGAATTCACATGGTACAGCGATCTCCAATACCGTAAGGCAGGTTGCCGGCGCAGTAGGCACTTCTCTGCTGGTCACCGTGATGACCAGCCGTACCGCCACTCACTTCCAGGAACTCGCAGCCAGCGGCGGAGCTGCCGGCGAGACTCAGCAGCATATGGTCATGGAGGCTTCCATCCAGGGCATCAATGATTCCTATCTGGTTATTGTGGGCATCGGAATAATCGGGCTGATCCTCTCCTTCTTCATTAAGCAGGTGGGGCAGGCCAAAGAACCGGGTGTGAAGCAGAAGATTGTTGTCGCTGAGGAAGTCTAAGGAGAGCACCTGATGCTGCGCTATTTCAGAGGCTGCAGACAGAAGAAGACCCGCGGAGCGCACTCCACGGGTCTTCTTCTACACCCTCGCATATACGTAGCGCTTATAGTACAATGATATCCTGACTGCATATTATTAAGAAGAGTAAGAGGTGCCCGAATGGCTATTAATTTCACAAGACCGGTGCTGGAACGTTTAAACCAGGAGATCGCAGAGATGGAAGCCGGTATTACAGAGCTGCAGAAGAAGACCCGCAAGACCAAGCTCAAGATCAACCAGCTGGAAAAAGACTGCAAGCTAAGCTCATCCCCAAGCTCCCTCAGCAGTAAAATGAGCCGCATTACCAAGCTGCAGGCCGAACTCAAAAAAATCTCCCAGCAGCAGCTAGAGCTGTCCAAGGAGATTAACAAAAAGAAAACGCTACGCGCCCAGCTGCCTTCTGCGGAGTAATCCCAGACTGCTGTTCCGGCTGCTTCCAATGCAAGCGGCTGCCGCTATCTTGAGGGGCTTAGCCGGGCACGCATCCAGATTAACAAATAAATTACGCATAAGAACATCCAAAAGCCATTAGCGAATATACTCTGCTCCAGAACTACGGACAAAAGGATATGGTATGCGCAAGTGAATATCAGCAGTGATACTAACGCTACCGTCATCGTTCTGCCGGATACCTGCTTCGGTAGACTGATTTTGGAAAGAAAATAAGCAGCGGCTACCGCTACAGTGATCGATAATACGATTCTCAGCGTCTGATTCTCCAGCACATCGTGCAAGGTAATGATAGCCGCCAGCATAAGAAAACCTGCAATGACCTGCAACTTGCCTCTGGTCTTCATTTAATCCCTCCTGGATACATGATTAAATCTCTATTTCCTGTTATTTTATCCCACAATATCCCTGTATGTCTGTGATCTATGGCAATTTATCATGCGGAAATTAAATGCAGAAAGAACCAAAGGAACGGATTCCCTTGGTTCTTTGTTATTTTGTTATTTCGTCATTTCATTATTTCAATCTGGCTGATCTGGACTACGGCTGGTTATTCACTGCGCAGGGCAGTCACCGGGTCCTTCTTCGCCGCCATCTTGGCCGGAATAGCTCCTCCCAGCATAGTCAGCAGGACGCTAATGACACCAAGAACGAGCGCGTGGAGCGGATTCAGCTGGGCCACATTTTTCAGCTCCGTCAGGTTGTAGAGGACTGCATTGACCGGGATGGTCAGCAGATAAGTGATGCCGATGCCCAGAATCCCCGAGCATGCCCCGATAATGAAGGTCTCGGCATTGAACACCCGCGTGATATCCTTCTTACGGGCACCCAGTGCACGCAGTACGCCGATCTCCTTCGTACGTTCCATTACGGAGATATAAGTAATGATCGCAATCATGATCAGGGAGACCACCAGGGAAATCGCCGCAAAAGCAACCAGCACCATCGTAATCCCGTCCATAATTCCGCCGGAAATATTCGTCACAATCGCCGCAAGATCGGTGTACTGCACCTGATCCTCCGCCGCTTTGCCTTCATTCCACTTATCGAGATAAGCCGTTACAGATTCCTTGGCGCTGAAATCAATCGGATACAGCGAGACTGCGCTTGGAATATCCGTGGCCCCCAGCGCTGCAAGGGCATTCTCCTTCGTCATGGACGACATGTTGGCTGCCGCTGCCATACCGGCGTTCACGAGCGGCATCTCGCCCATTCCGGTACTGGAGCCCCCGCCTGCGATCCCCTCCGACAGGGCTTGCCCTGTCAATACATTGATATCGGATTTCTCTTGTGCGAGTACAATTTCCGACTTCTGTGCATCTGCAATGAAGGAAGCCGCCAGCTCATCGGAGTAGACCAGGCCGGGCGACAGCGTCGAGATTGTCGACCCCTCCTGTGCGCGCAGCACACCGACAATATTAAGTGTTACTGCCTTGGGACTGTTGTAGAGGTCATTCAGATTTCCTCCGGTTGCATTGACTACAAACTGTTCACCATTTTGCTTATAATAATCATTGTTCATGACCAGCTTGAGCGGAGTTCCGACCAGATCACTCAGATTGATGCTCTTTGCTTCATAATCCAGTCCAAGCGCATTCACTGCTCCATCGGTCAGACGGTTGTACTGATCCACGATCAGCACAAGATCCGTCTTCTCTGTCGGGAATTTCCCCTCCAGCAGATCATAGTATTGCTCCAGATAGCTGCCCGAGGCACTGCCCTGTTTGCTTGGATACGGTGCTACTGTGATCTTGCTTTTATCCAGAACCGACGCCTTGTCCCCATTCTTCACCAGCCAGTTCATATTCACGGTACGGGTGTAAGAGACGCCGTCAATCAGCTTGGGATCGATTCCGTCAAGGTACTCGATATACTCCTTGGTCAGCACGTTCGTGTGGATGGCTGAATTCACCGTAGGGTCGTATGGATACAGCTTTTTCTCAGCCGGATAGGAGGGGAGCTCCGTTGTTTCCTGCCCTGGAGGACCTGCATTCTGCAAATTCATTGCCGTCTGGTTGATGGAGATCGGGAAGTTGGATAAGGCCCCGGTTTCATAGGAGCTGATCTGTTTGTCGAAGCCATTGGACAGGGACAGGATCAGGGCAATACCGATAATTCCGATACTGGAGGCAAAAGCGGTCAACCCCGTGCGCCATTTCTTGGTGGCAATGTTTTTGCCGGATAATTTGAGGGCTGTGAAAAAGCTCATGCTTGTCTGCTTCAGCTTATACGCACTTGAGGTCTTCTGTGTAGGCAGCGGATTGCTGTCCGAGATCGCATGACCATCCGAGAAGCGGATCACGCGGTCTGCATAGTTCTCTGCCAGCTCAGGGTTATGGGTAACCATGATGACGAGCTTATCCTCGGCAATCGACTTGATCAGCTCCATGATCTGCTCACTGGTCTCTGAATCCAGAGCTCCGGTAGGCTCATCGGCCAGGATAATATCCGGATTGTTCGCGAGCGCACGGGCAATCGCCACACGCTGCATCTGTCCGCCTGAGAGCTGGTTCGGCTTTTTGTGCACATGATCCTTAAGTCCGACCTTCTCCAGTACCTCCAGCGCCTTGCGGTGCTTCTCGGCTGAAGATACCCCGCTGAGTGTCATCCCCATCTCCACGTTGTCCGTGATGCTTAAGTGCGAGATCAGATTATAGCTCTGAAAAATAAAGCCGACACTGTTATTGCGGTACGCATCCCACTCGCTGTCCTTGAAGCGCTCCGTCGATTGGCCGTTAATGATCAGCTCTCCGCTGTCATACTGATCCAGTCCGCCGACGATATTAAGCAGCGTGGTCTTGCCTGAGCCGCTCTGGCCCAGAATCGCAACGAACTCACTTTCTCTGAAATTGAGATTTACTTTATCCAGTGCAACTTGAGTGAATTCGCCGGTCTTATAGCTCTTGGTAATGTTTTTTAATTGAAGCATTGTCCAGTCTCCCTTTCCATTCCTATACTCTTATTCTCTGTAGGTGCGACGCACTTCCTGTCCTGCTGTTCCCCAGTATAATCGTCCAATATAAACTAAACCTAAACTCCCGGTTGAGATTAAGTTGATCTTGATGAGGTATACTTAAAAAAACCACAGAACATCTATACAGGCTATACGTTCTATAACATGGAACCGTTCCAGGAGGAGAACCTATGTTTACTATTCTTGTAGTGGAGGATGACGCCAAGCTGCGGCAGCTCTTCTGTACTGTACTGACCAGACACGGCTACCGCACGGTTCCGGCTGTGAATGGCGAGGATGCGCTGGCGATGCTGGATAAGGAATATATCGATCTGATGATCTGCGATATTATGATGCCCGTGATGGACGGCTTCGAGCTGACACGGATGATCCGGGACAACAACAGTCAGCTTCCGGTCCTGATGGTGACGGCGCGGGAGAATTTTGCCGATAAGCAGCAGGGCTTCCTCGTTGGCATTGATGATTATATGGTCAAGCCGGTCAATGTGAATGAGATGCTCCTGCGTGTCGGGGCGCTGCTGCGCCGGGCCAAAATCATCAGTGAACGCAAAATCGAATGGGCAGAAACGGTGCTGGACTATGATACGTTAACCGTGATTCAGGGGCCAGAGCGCATCGTGCTGCCGCAGAAGGAATTCTATCTCCTCTATAAAATGATCTCTTATCCGAATAAAATTTTCACCAAGCAGCAGCTCATGGATGAAATCTGGGGGATGGACTCCGAGTCGGATGAGCATACGGTGGTGGTTCACATTAACCGGCTGCGTGAGCGTTTCAGGGACAATCCGGATTTTGAAATCGTCACGGTCAGAGGGCTTGGCTATAAGGCGGTGAAGCAGGGATGATTCGGAGAAGAGACAGGGGGCTATGGTGGTATTTCGTCTCAATGGTGTTCGTGATCATTCTATTCTTTGTCTTCATCCTGGGAATCACAGCCTTCTTGTATTACCGGCTGGGCAATCATACCAGGGAGCACGGCAATCCGTTTCCGCCTGTTCTCACGATGATGCTGTTCAGCCTGGTCGTCGGGACCACGATCACTATCCTGGTAGGCAAGAAGATCCTGGCCCCGATTACAGACTTCAGCAAGGCAGCCAAAGAGATTGCAGACGGCAACTTCAATATCTATCTGAATGAGTCCCACCGGATCAATGAGATCAGTGAGGTGGCACATCATTTCAACCTTATGGTTCAGGAGCTTCGCAGCATCGAGACCCTCCGCAATGACTTCGTCGTGAATGTGTCTCACGAATTCAAGACGCCCATTGCAGCAATCGAAGGGTACGCCATGCTGCTGCAGGAAGAGAATCTGAGCAAGGAGGAGCATAACGAATACACCGGAATGATCATTGAAAGCTCACGGCAGCTCTCCAACCTGTCCGGTAACATCCTCAAGATATCCAAGCTGGAGAACCAGGAGATGCTCTCCGAGCTGGCCGAATATCCGCTGGACGAGCAGCTCCGCCAAGCTCTGCTGCTACTGGAATCCCTCTGGTCCGCCAAGCAGCTGAATCTGGATATTGAGCTGGATGAGCAGCGGTATTATGGCAACGAGGAGCTGATGATGCAGGTGTGGCTTAATGTGCTCGGCAATGCGATCAAGTTCACGCCGGAGGGCGGAACGATCTCGGTCGCGCTCCACCCGGACGGGGCCTGGATCTCGGTGGTCATCGCGGACACCGGCATCGGAATGACCCCGAAGGTGCGCAAGCACATCTTCGAGAAGTTCTACCAGGGCGACCCCGCCCGCGCCGCCGGGGGCAACGGCCTCGGCCTGCCGCTCGCTGCGCGCATCATCAGCCTGAGCAAAGGCACCATTGAGGTGCGCAGCGAGCCGGGCCAAGGCTCGGCGTTCACGATCAAGCTGCCGGGAGGCGGGGCTTGAGGGGAAGGCTGCCGGGGGGCGGGGCTTGAGAGGTTGGGCGTGCGCCTTTTTTTGGCCGCTTGCGGGGGATCAGAGGGATTTATCCCTCTTATTTCCTCCCCACGCCCACTTTCGGCGAAATCAGAGGGATTTATCCCTCTGATTTCCTCCCCACGCCCACTTTTGGCGCGATCAGAGGGATTTATCCCTCTGATTTCCTCCCCACGCCCACTTTTGGCGCGATCAGAGGGATTTATCCCTCTTATTTCCTCCCCACGCCCACTTTTGGCGGGATCAGAGGGATTTATCCCTCCCATTTCCTCCCCACGCCCACTTTTGGCGGGATCAGAGGGATTTATCCCTCTGATTTCCTCCCCACGCCCACTTTTGGCGGGATCAGAGGGATTTATCCCTCCCATTTCCTCCCCACGCCCACTTTTGGCGGGATCAGAGGGATTTATCCCTCCCATTTCCTTCCCGCGCCCACTTTTGGCGGGATCAGACGTTACTATCTACCATATCTCATTATCCATAATAGATGGAACAAGCTCATACCGGCAGATTCTATTACTTCCTTGTAACAAGACAGGCTTAAGCTTGCCTTTGTCACACAAACTATTCAAGTTTTTCTTCACCGTTCGCGGATCAATACCAAGCCCCTTCACCACATCCACCGGCCGTATCATGCCATTCATCCGGCTCGCCATCCGCAGCATGTCGCGCTCTATCCTCGATAAACTGGCCGCTTCCCTCCGAACTGGTTTTCAACAAACATGGGGTTAGCAAAGCTTTCAGCAAGGAGATGGTCTGCTCCGGTGCAGACTCCAGATCATCGTAAGGGATGGCGACGACGCGGTATCCGGCAATCTGCAGATACGTCTCCCGGTTCAGCTCCTGGCGGTAGCGGGTCCGGTCCGTATTCTGAACATGCGGCCCATATCCTTTGATCTCAATAGCGAACTTAACCTGTCCCGGCTTCCACACAAAATCCACAAAATACGGCCTGCCCCGCCAATCGGCAACCTCGTACTCCGGATGAAGATCATCCAACTTCCCGAAAATCGGCCACCATACCCGCTCCACAAACATTTGCTCCCCATGCCGGTGGCCCCGGTCCAGCCGATCCAGACGTTCCCCTGTCCTGCGCTTCTTATGATACTCCAGCCATCTCTGATGCTCTTCAGCAAATCCCATTTCTCTCTTCCTCCTCTATAAAATCAGGCATATTCGCGCACAAAAAATCCCGCACCCAATCAATCAAGGTGCGGGATGTGCTTCATCCGTTTTACAAATTATAGTATCGCCACACTGCAACCGTCAATAACATCCTTCACCGGTGGTAGTGTAAGTTGGCATACATGTGGACGTAATGCGAGCATAGCAGCATAACCAGCAGCTACACTCCTGCCACCACCCTACTACTTCCCCTCCGACCAGCACATCCGCTCTGTTCTTACGGCTTCGCCGGACTCTATGGCCTTCTCGATCATCTTGCCGAGGTATACATCCTGCGAAGCTTCCTCCAGTCCGTAGAAGCCGGGGCCGCCAGCCGCATAGAGGGCCATCTTGTCCAGACAGGACGCAATGGCGAGCTCGTCATCGTACAGCCGAGCCGGGGCGAAGGGGTTGTTATACAGCCATTGCTCTCCGCAAATAATTCCGTGGAGGTAATAGCCTTCGGCATTCTCCTGTTCTCCACGGTTGATGCGCTTCAGCTCCATTTGCAGAGGCACCAGATTCTCCTGCTGGAGCAGCACCCGGTTGTCGAAGATCTCCCCGCGTTCTCCGCGCACGCTAAGATGATTCGAGCGCGTCCAGGAGCGGTGCTGGTCCTTGGTGAAATCGTAAATGCCTAAGCAGTCTCCGAAATCCAGCCAGGCCAGTTCCCTGTGCAGCGGAATCAGCTTGTCTTCAGCCGGAGGGCCGCTGCGGGTTGGGCCGCCGACCCAGCTGGAGTCGAACCGCATCCCCCGGATGACCGCCTCCTCGAACCCAATGCCAAGCATCCTGCGCATCAGGGCTGCCCCATGATACAGATGGGATACCGAGACCGTCGTCTCGGTGATTCTGCCCAGCCTGCCGGAGCGGATCAATGACAGCCGTGCTTCTTGAACCGGATGGTACGGGTATTGCTCTGCGACCTGTATCCAAGCCCCGTGCACGGTTAGCTCCTTGTGCAGCTGCTCCAGCTCTTCCAGACTGGAGGCAGGCGGCGTCTCTGTCAGCGCCGGAAGGCCAATCTCGGCCAGCCGGTACAAATAGTTCATTGCCGCCCCGCCGCTGACGGAGACTACTGCGAAATCCGGGTCCTCACTGCGCAGCAGCTCGTCAAGGGAGCGGTATGTCTGAACACCCCACGCCGCTTCTATCTCCTGTCCCTGGGCCCGGTCCCTGACTACAAGGCCGCCGATCCGGAACAGGTCCGGCAAGGCCCGGGCAATTCGTAAATAATACTGTGCGCGGAAACCCCCTCCGCCGATAATGCTGAAGTTAACGGGCATACCCCTGTCCTCCTTGATGACTCATTGATGTTGATGCAGCTCAGCCGCAAGTCCCTGCTCCGTCATCGCGGCTTCTATCATCATACTTGTCTCTGGCGGATTATATGTGTCATCATTTGATCAGCTCCGTGGGATTCATCCCGGTGATCTTCTTGAATAGCGTGCTGAAATAAGGAATGTTCTTGTAGCCAACCCGCTCCGCCACTTCATAGACCAGCATATTGCGTTCCATGAGCAGCTCCCTGGCCTTCTCAATCCGTACCCGGGTCAGATAGTTGTTGAAGGTCTCCCCGGTAATATTCTTGAAAATAATCGACAAATGATTCCGGGAGATGAACACTTTATCCGACAGATCAGCCAGCGTAAGCTCCTCGGCATAATGCTCATGAATGTAGTTCGTCATGAAATCAACGACCTGCCGGTGCTTGCTGCTGCCTTTCCATTGGCGGCTGGCACAGATGGCTGTGATTTTGGCGGACAACCAGCCTGCCAGCTGGTCAGGTATAGCCAGGTTGCCGATCTCCTGGGCAATCTGGTCATTGGTGAACAGATCATCAAGCACGAATCCGGACTCATACAGGGAGTAGGTGATAATGCCCCATAGCTCGCTGCCGAGCATCTGCACGTAGCTGGCGGAGACCCCTTGCTGCGCTTGCAGCTCGGTAATGTATCCGTATACAAGCTGCTGCGCCTCCGCCTCCTGTGAAGCCTTCATCGCGGCGGCCAGCTTGTAGGAGAACTTCACCGGGAAGAGCACCCCGCGGTCCTGCCCGCTGCTGTGGCTCTCCCGGTAGCAGTACACCTCATAGGCCGGACTGATCCGTAAGGCTCCGTGATCCATAGCGCGGAACGCCTCCTCCGTCGATTCTGGAATCTTCGTCCAGGTATCCTTAAGTCCTCCAATCCCTATGCGGACTACCAGCCTGAGATACGAGTGGATGCTGTCGACCAGCCGGGTCCCCAGCTCCTCCAGCTGCTGCGTGCATTCTGCCTCAGGATGAATAATCAGCAAGGCCCGGTAGCTGTTCAGCTCGGTGTATTCCATATTAGCGTAATGCTTGCGCGTAACCTCACAGGCAATGTTACTGACTGCGAAGCGCAGCAGATTCCAGTCCGAGACCGAGAAGGAGCTGGCCCGGTCATCACGGATCAGCTCGATCCCGATGCTTGCATGCCTGCCTTCCAGCCAGTAATGATACGAGGGCGGGAGATGGGAATTGTTCCGGTATGAAGGCTCCAGGGTGCCGACCGCGGCGGACCGGACCCATTCCTTCTCGACAAAAGGCTCATACAGCATCATTTTCAGCTCCAGCTCGCCTTGTCTGATCACCTTCTCCTGCTCTCTGAGCAGCTCTGCAATAACCTTGTGAAGGATCGTTCTAAGTGTAGGAAGACTAATCGGCTTGGAGACATAGTCACTGACCTGAAGCCGAAGGGCTTGTCTGGCATGCTCGAAGTCTGAATAACCGCTCAGAATAATGATTTTGCCCTTGAAGCCCTCGTTCCTTAATTGCTCCATCATCTCCAGGCCGCTCATTACCGGCATATAGATATCCGTGATTACAATGTCCGGGCTGGTTGCCCGGATCATCGCCAGACCGTCTTCCCCGTTCAGCGCCTCACCGGCCCATTCCGCCCCCAGCTCCTCCCATGGAATCGCCCGTTTCATCCCTTGAAGTACCTGGCGCTCATCGTCAATAATAGCGATCTTCCACATCATGTCTGCCTCCTTAAGCTTCTCTGGCCCGCAGCAGCCTTATCAGCCTTCCTTCGCAGCGAGAGAAGCAGTCAGTATCTGTGCCGGAGCCTCTGTGAGCAGCGGCAGAACAATCTCTACCCGGGTCCCTCCCTCTTCACGTTCCTGCAGCGTAACCCCGTAGTCTTTTCCGAAATATCCGGCAATCCGCTCTCTCACATTCCGTATGCCATAGCCGCCGGTATGCCGCCTGTGCGGCCGCGCCTCCGGCTGCTTCAGGCCTGCCCCGTTATCATCAATTATAATCTGCAGCGTCTCCTCTACCTTAGTTAAGGAGATCGACACATGGCCGCTGCGCTGCTTATTGAAGCCGTGTACAATGGAATTCTCCACGAACGGCTGCAGGGTGAGCTTGGGAAGATAAGCCTCCTGAAGCCCCGGTTCCACCTCGATGGTGTACTCCAGACCGTCGCCCCAGCGGAGCTGCTGGATTTCGAGATAACACTGGATGTGCTGCAATTCCTCCGATACCATGATGAAGCTCGCCCCGTTGGATAAGCCGATCCTGAACATCTGGCCCATCAGCTCCAGAATCCGGCTCAGCTCATCCTGTCCAGCCTCAATGGCCATCCAGTTAAGCTGGTCCAGCATATTGTAGAGAAAATGGGGATTGATATTGGCCTGCAAGGCCTCAATCTCCGCTTTGCGCTGCTGCTCATACCGCCGCTCCAGCGACAGGTACAGCTCCTCGATACGCTCGGTCTGCTTGCGGTAGCCGGAGAATAAATAACCGAATTCATTCTCGTAGTCGCTTGGCAGCTCCTCCTTGTGCCCGCCGACTGAATATATTCTCATAGCGCTTACAAGCTGCTTAATCGGCTTGGAGAATTGCCTGCTCAGATAATGCGTCAATAGCAGGACCAGCAGAATCGCTCCGATCCCGATCAGCCCGATCCATTCCGCCAGTTCCAGACTGCTTGCCGTAATCTGCTTCCAGGAGGTGAACTCGATCAGCGTCCAGATGGAATTATCCATTCTGGAGTAGACCAGCAGCGTATTACCGGTATCCTTATCGCCGGGAATGTGGACATAGCCGGATTTGTTGCTCTTGAGGTCGATCCATTTCGACCACTCGCTCTGCTCCAGCGTCTCCCCGATGCTCAGAATCTGCTTGCCGGCGCTGTCCGCCATGATCCGGTTCGACCCGGAGGAGTTGCCGGTCAGCAGCGCACGGATTTCCCTGGCTTTGATATGAACGACAAGCACACCGAGATAGTCGTTCTCGTTCATGATTTTCCGGGCGAAGCTAAGCACCGGAATGTCTCCCTGCACACTGGGAATGGAATGTTCCCCCGACCAGGCGAAATCGCTTTTCACCAGATTCCTGGCCCAGGACTGCTTATCCAGATCGAGAATATTGCGGAATTGAATATAGCTCTGCCCGCTGCTCGGCATCGGCTGATCCATATAGAGGTCAATCCCCTGAATTAACGGAATGGCATAGGTTAAATTGCCGAGCGCACTCTCAACGCTTATACGCTTGCGATACCGTTCGAAATCATCCTGCCTGTTCAAGAGAAAGGTCGTCAGCTCGTTGTCCCGTGAGGTGGACAGTGAGATCTGCTCGATCATATCCAGCCGGGTGGTAATCTCATTGTTCAACTCATCCAGCAGCCGCTGCTGATAGTGGGAGGTGGTCTGCACAAGGGCTTTGGAGGAATTGCTGTAGCTGGTCCAAGCCGTAACCGCTATCACCAGAATAATTATAATGGCAAAGCTGTGAAAAAACAGACGGTCGATCCTGTACTTTTTAAAAGGATTGGTCAAGTGATCCCCTTCCTTCGCCTCCGGCTCACAAGAAATAAACGGTAAAGCGTCGAATAAGGCTCAGGCGCTTTACCGTTATCGGACGGATGTTTTTTAAAAATATAAGAATTTATATGTTGCACACGATAACTTATCCTTCTATTTCTCGCTGAAACGGTACCGCCCTTTAAAAGGACGGCAAAGTCGTTTCCACTTGCATCTTATCCCTTTATGCCTGTTGTCGCAATCCCGTCCACGAAATACTTTTGCAGGAAGGTGAACACAAGCGTTGCCGGAACAATAGAGACAAGCGACATGGCCAGAAGCTGGCCCCACTCGGCTGCAGACTGGGAGTCATTAATCATACGCAGCGCAAGGCCCACCGTGTATTTGTCTACCGTGTTGATGTACAGGAGGTGTCCCAGGAAGTCATCCCAGTTCCACAGGAAGCAGAAGATCGTCACCGTAACGACCGCCGGGAAGGCCAGCGGCATGACCACTCTCCAGAAAATTCCGAACCAGGAGCAGCCGTCGATTTTGGCCGATTCGTCCAGCTCCTTGGGCACACCGCGGATGAACTGGATCAGCAGGAAGACGAAGAAGCTTCCGCCGGCCCCGCCCGCCAGCAGATGGGGAACGACAAACGGCAAATACGTGTTCACCCAGCCCAGCTGATGGAACAAGGCGTACTGGGGAATGATCAGCACCTGGCCCGGCATCATCAGTGTCAGCATCAGAATCGAGAACCAGAATTTCTTCAGCGGAAAATCCAGTCTGGCGAACCCGAAGGCAACCAGCGTGCAGGATAGCAGCGTTGCTATCAGCACCATAATTTCCAGCCAGAAGGTGTTGAGGTAGAAATCAGTGAACGTATGTCCGGGCACCGAGTTCCAGCCTTTGGTGAAGTTCTCCCACTGCGGAACGGACGGGAAGATTCCCGGTGAACTCAGCTCGGTGCTGTCCTTCAGCGAAGCTCCGATCCACCAGACAATCGGATAGACCATGATGAAGCTGAAGAGAATCATGAACACATGCCGGAATGCAGGCTTCCAATTCAGAGTTGTCATTTGCGTTTTTTCCCTCCAGTGTCAGTCTCATAGAATACCCAGTACTTCGAGGTGTAGGAGATCAGCAGCGTTGCAGCGACGATCGCGACCAGCATAATCCAGGCCAGTGCAGAAGCGTAGCCCAGCTCGTACCGGCTGAAGGCCCGTTCATACAAATACATGGCATATACATATGTAGCGTTCATCGGACCGCCATTCGTAATCACGAAGGCCGAGGTGAACATCTGGAAGGCGTTGATCACGGCCATGATCAGGTTGAAGTATAGAATCGGCGACAGCATAGGCAGTGTAATGCGGAAGAATTGAATGAACCTGTTCGCCCCGTCTACCGAGGAAGCTTCATACAAGTCATTGGGAATCTGCTTCAACCCTGCCAGGAAAATAACCATGGTGGAGCCGAATTGCCAGACGGTCAGCAGAATCAGTGTGCTAAGTGCGGTGTCGGGATTGGTAATCCAGCTTTTGCCCTCGATGCCGAAGACAGCAATCAGCTTGTTGAAAATCCCGTCTACCCCGAAGATGTTGCGCCAGAGCAGCGATACCCCGATACTGCCTCCGATTAGAGAAGGGAAATAGATCGCTGTGCGGTAGACGCTGATCCCTCTGACCGCTCTGCTGAGTACCATGGCCACGAGCAGGGCCGCAATCAGCTTAAGGGGCACGGAGGCCAGCACATACATGACTGTGACTTTGGCGGATTGAATGAATTTGGGGTCTGCGGTGAAAATCCGTTCGTAATTGCGGGACCCGATCCATTTCATCGGCTGCATCAGGGTGTAGTCGGTAAACGAATAGTACAGGGATAAGAACAACGGATACGCCGTCAGTACCAGGAACCCGATCAGCCAGGGCGAAATAAACAAATAGCCTGCAAGCGGAGCGTTCCACCGGCTTTTGAAATAGGAGCTTTTTTTCGGCGCTGGCGAGGCTTGGGCTAAAGTGGTTGTGGAGCGGTTCATCTGTGGTCACCTCTTGTGGTCAATTTGTATAGCTTAAGTATAGTATTGGCCCACACTCCGGCTAAAGGAGGGCAATGCTCGAATTCTTTCAAAATATAACGATTAATTCGAAAACACGAGTATAGCCGCGTTATAAAAAGATAAAGCCCGGAACATTGCTGTCCCGGGCTTTCAGTTCATACCTTATTTCTCGTAGGATAGCGAGGCTTCCTTCAGCTGCTTGAACGCCTCTTCCGGTGTGGATTTACCGAAGCTGAGCTGGTCACGGACCAGTACCCAGTCTTTATCCACGAAGTTCGTCCAGCCGCCGGCTCCGGCCGACCAGGTCTGGCCATCCGGCTCCGTAGCACGGAGCAGAGCCAAGCCTACCTTATCCAGATCGCTCATATTCGCTTCCAGCAGAGCGGCATTATCCTTGTTGGCCGGGAGGCCACGGAAGGTCTTGGTGATTTGGGCAGCCTCAGCATCATTCACGAACCAGTTGATGAATTTCTTGGCTTCTTCAGCATGCTTGGAGTTCTTGGAGACCGCCATATACATCGACGGCTTCAGCCAGCCTCCGGCCTCTTCGGCACGCGGCATGGTTACAAGTGCGTAGGCTCCTGGCTTAATGCTGTCCCAGGTTCCCAGATTGTTGGAGAAGCTGTAACGGAACAGCACCTTGCCTGCTGCGAGCAGATCCATTTGCGGATCATTCTCCTTATCGGAGGCATTCACATCCGCCGGAGGAACAAGCCCTTCCTTGCGGAGCTCTTCGAACTTGCGGGTCCAATCCAGATAGGTGGCTTCATCCACGTTAAAGTGACCGTCATCCGTGATGACCTGCCCTTTGCCTCTGGCATACTGATACGCCGAGTACATGAAATAGTTACCTGCATAGTCGAGGGTGAAATATTGACCCTTCGGCAGCTTGGACTTGGATTCCTTCGCTAAGGCGAAGAACTCATCCCAGGTCCAGCCGTTGGCCGGATTCGCAATCCCCAGCTTATCCATAGCCGCTTTATCATATACCATACCGAAGGCTACGGAACCGAGCGGAACAGCGTACTGCTTGCCGTCAAGCTGTCCGCCGGACAGCAGCTTCGTATC
The DNA here is from genome assembly GCF_038005345.1 of Paenibacillus sp. FSL H8-0122. NCBI lineage: Bacteria > Bacillati > Bacillota > Bacilli > Caryophanales > Paenibacillaceae > Paenibacillus > Paenibacillus sp. FSL H8-0122. The sequence goes on from NZ_JBBOTB010000001.1 coordinate 4,869,637, forward strand.
GAATTTGCTGACATCCACCTCAGGAGCCAGGTCGGCCAATTGCTGGCGGGCCATCCAGTCCGGCATCCAGCCCGGGTCAAGCTGAACCACATCGGGTGCATTGTTGGCCGCAGCCTGCGTGGATAATTTGTCCAGATAACCGTCCATACCGGAATACTCCGGCTCAAAGGTTACGTTCGGATTATTCTTCGTGTACAATTCCAGGGCGGCGAGGGTAGCTTCGTGACGCGGCTGGGAGCCCCACCACATAATCCGCAGCTTGACCGGCTCATTGGTGCTTGGCGCTTCCGTTGCAGCAGCCGTCGCAGCAGCATTGGTGCCGGCAGGTGCTTCTGTAGCCCCTCCTGCATTGTTTACTTTATTCCCTCCGCCGCCGCAGGCAGCCAGTGTACCTAATATCGCTGTCATCGCCAGGACCGAAAGAGAACGCTTCCATTTTAACATCTTTAACCCTCCTGTATACATCTGTATTCTCTTGCTACATTGCTATAGTAACAAGACAGGTTGGAAGTTCATAGGAGAGCGATGCACGAATTCTTATAAAATCTTACGAATATGCCGTCCTGCAGACAGGCCATAAACATTCAAGGACTGCTCCGCTATGCTAAGATAGCGAAACAGCCCTGAGTGTCAACTCTGCGTTACTTACTTCATCATACTGGCAGCAATGCCGATAAGCTCATCCTTCGTTAGCTCCGCATTCTCCTGGCCGGAGATCACAGAATAGATAACCTTTGCACCGGGGTCAGACCAAACCAGCTTATACTTATACCCCAAGTCAAGTTCCTTGTTGCCGGAGTCATCCGAAAAAACGGCCTGTCTGCCTTCGATTTCAATATTTTCCATCTTTGTATGTTCACTCCACGACAGCGGATCTGCCGGGTTTTGGTTGTCATCCACACGCGAGACACTGATTCTTACCTGGACCTCCCCCTTCTTGTATACCAGTGAGGAATACGGGTAGGCAATGTTCTCCGCCTTCTCCACTCTCCAGGTTAACCGGAAGCTGTCTCCCAGGTCTCTCTCGTTTCCGCCTTCCAGCTCCTGCACATCCGGAACTTTTAAGAAAAAAGGCTTGATGATTGCCTCGTCCAGGGCATACCCTTCCGGCAGATACGCCGGCTGCTCCAGGACCAGAGCGTTGTACTTCTCTACACTGGTCTTATAGGCGGTATAGTCCTTGAACGTGAGGGGCGGACGGTACATGTTCATACTCCCCTCTCCCTCCTCGTCATCACGCGTAATTACATAGGTGGCATACTCTCCAGGAAGCAGCAGCTCTTTCATGAGCTCTGCCCCTTTTGAATATTTCTGGTTATAGAGAATACTTAGCTTCTGGTTGGCTTCATCCTCTATACCCGGCTGTGCTTCTGGAATATAAGGCTTCAAGGGTTCTTTCGCCTTCTCAATCAGCGTTCTGCCGGAAGCCGTCGCCGGAAGCGGCTGATACGGCAGCACCTTATACCGGGCTCCGGCCCCTTGCCGGACCTCATCCGAACTCCGGGCTTCATCTCCTTGCTGGAGTTTGCCGGAGAACTGGGTGTAGCCGCCGCCCAGCAAGAGCAGTGCCAGGACCGCCGCCGCCCAGCGCTTTACCGGCATCCGCTTCTGTCTCCGCCCGGTTCTTGTTTCCATTCTGCGCATTACTTTTGGTGCCTCTTCGCTTAGCGGAAGGGTCTGCAGCAGGTTCTCGTCTTCTTCAGCAGACAAGGCCCCCTCAAGCCCGAGCGCCTTCATGACTGGTTCATGAACATCAACGGTGTTCCAATGTACTGATCGGTCTCCCTCCTTCAGAAACTGCTCCTCCGGCGTTAATTCACGCTTGCCCATAATTGTTTCTCCTTTCGCTCAATCGCTTTTTTAAGTTTTCCCCTCGTCCGTTCATATCTCTTGCGTACGGTAGCCGTACTGACACCCAGAATTTCACTGATTTCCGCAAACGATTTATCTTCATAAATCCGCAGGATCAACAAATTCCGGTCGTCCACACCGAGCTTCGCCAGGGCGGCCGCGACAGGCTCGCTGAACAGCCGGTTATGGGCCGTCTGCTCGGCGCTCTTCGCCGTAACCTCCTGCCGGAGCAGCTTCCGCACCTGCTGCTGGAATTTCTGCCGCCGCAGCAGGTTCAGGCAGTGATGGTAAGCAATTTTGTAGAGCCATGATGTGAAATCTGCCTGCGGCTTGTACTGTCCGATATTCTGGTAGGCCTTGATCAGGATGTCCTGTACCGCATCTTCCGCCTCTTCCTTGTTATTCAGCAAGCGATAGCAATAGAGGTAAATCCGCTGCTGGTATAGCCTGATCACATCGGAGTAAAGGCCTCCTTCCCCGTCCTGTATCCTCTTAATCTTGTCTCCAATAGCGTCCACGATAGTCTCCTTTCTGCGAAACATATAGATATAACACATGAGCAGTATGTAATGTGACAATTATCTTTTACCGGCTCCACAGCAAAAAAAGAGATCCCCAGATGAACTCTGTTGATCTCTCCGTTGTAGAACCTATGAACCTGTAAGCTTCCAAAACCGTCTGTCTGTCTACTCTATTCCAGCTCGACCGTCTGATTCAGATTCAGCTTGTCCGTGTCCTGGCCGGTCATCCGCTTGAACATGTATACCGCCTTCTCGGCCAGGTTGCCGCTCTTCCAGTACTCCGCCGCTTCGGCATGGACTTTAATCAGAATCACATCCGGGTCATCATAGCTTGTCTTCAGGAACGTATCGTACCCTGCACTCCAGAGCTCTTTCTTCTTGTTCACGTCGGTTACAATCTCAGCCGTTCCACGGATGGAGACATAGGACTTATCTGCATAGACCACGTTCACCCGCGGATCATACAGAATCTCCCCGAACTTGCTCGTATCCTTCTTGGTCAGGAACCACAAGTCTCCGTCGAATTCAACCTCCTGTGTCTTCATGGGCCGGGAGACCAGCCCTTCCTCCGAAATCGTGGTAAGCATAGCCATATCAATACCCTTGATCAGCTTGCGGACCGTCTCAACGGCTTCCTCGTGACTATGGTGTGTAGTTGACATCTTAACCGCCTCTTTTCTTCCAGGATAGGGAATAGGTTGTCCAAATGCATAGCATTTATTAACCAGAAAAGACGAAGCGTTACCGGATGTTCACCTATCCTTGCGGACTAACATCTCACATGTTTGCGTTTGAAGCCGGTCCGTCCCTTGTCCACAGCCTTCATAATATTATCGTAAGCGCTGATAAGCTTGCTCTTCGGCTTGTCCTTGTCCACCTCGACCGGACCCACCCGCTCCGCCGTCTCACGTGCCAGATCATGCAGCGGTGAATAGGACACAGCTACGGTATACATAAAATTGTTCATAGAGTACCGGGTACGCTCCGGGGAGTCATAAATGGTCTTACCCACAAGCTCCAGCATCCCGGCCAGCTTGTCGCGCTGGAACTCCTGATCCGGGCGGCTTCCCAGCAGCCAGCAGTAACAGCTCCAGCCTGCCGACATTCTAAGGTCCTCTCCGCTCCTGATCCACTCATCGGCCACCTGCTGGGCAATATCTGCTTCAGCCAAGGTGACAGCCACCACGAAATCGGACAGCATATAGAAATAAGCCCCGTCCATCCAGCGGTTATAGTCCGCCTCTGTCATCCCGTTCGGTTCGGCAATGATCCCGGCAAAATACATCGCATCATAATTACCTGTGGCATACAGCTCCTCAGCCAGCGCCTGATTAATTCCGGTTCGTTTGAAAATGGGCTTCATGGCACCGGTAGCCACACCAAAGAGCGGTTCCCGTGCGCCGTTTGCGGTATATATCTTCTTGGTCCGTTCCTTGCCAAGCGCTTCAAGCTCCTGCATGACCTGTTCTGCATTCATTGAACGTTCCTCCTTTTAGCTACCTCTCGTCCTCCGCCGGAATATCCGGCAGCAGCGGACGGCCCGCGGGGTAGGCGTTCTGATTCAGCTGGTCGCCAATCCACGCTTTGCCGTCCTCGCCGGTTTCTTTTTTCCAGATCGGGACGATTTGCTTGATCCGCTCAATCACGTATTCATTCGCTTCATAGGCAGCCTTACGGTGGGGCGAGGAGACTGCGATGACCACGGCAATATCGGTAATCTCCAGCCTGCCAATCCGGTGGGTGACTGCAACCTTCGTATCCGGCCAGCGCTCCAGCACTTCCTGCCCGATACGCTTCAGCTGCGTTACAGCCATGGACGGGTATGCTTCATATTCAAGATACAAGGTTTTCTTCCCCTGTGTGAACTCACGCACCGTCCCGATGAATAAGGTAATCGCCCCGGCCTCTCTGCGCAGAACTTTATCGGATACCTCAGCGGGTATAATCGCGGACTCTGTAATTTCAAATAACGAATGGCCCATTCGCTCACTTCCCTTCGATAGATGCAGCAGCTGCTCATATTGCTCGGGTGTATCTATATCTGCCGCGAAATCTTCCTCTAACCCCGCACCGGCCAGCTCATCCCTTCCCACCCCTAGCCAGTGCATTGATTCTAATAAACCAGCCAGCCGGTACTCACGGTTCGCAAGTCTTGCTGTAATGTCCGGCAAGATCCGGTGCGCCCGGTATACGCCATGCAGCATCTGATGCTTGCCGCCAATCACCGGCAGAACCGCATCATAACCGCCTGCTTCAAGCCGGGCAAGCATCCATGAGGCGGCCGGAGCTGATATATCAGGGCTGTCACAGCTTACCACCCAGGCATAGTCCGTCTCCGCGCTGGCAAAAGCGGCATGAAATCCGCTCAGCGGCCCATGCCCGGCATAGACATCCGGTATATATTGAATATCCAATGGAAGATGTTCCAGATACGGGGAAGGATCGTTCGTGACTACAATCACGCTGGAGCACAGGGTCTGCAGCTCCCTCACCTGCCGGACAATGAACGGTTCCCCGTGGTAAGTCAGGAGGGCTTTATTGCGGCCCTGCATCCGGGAGTTCTGTCCGCCCGCCAGTATAATTCCTGTCAGCACCAAGGGCACCTCCTTTAGTAGAATTTAGGACTGAAGCAGCGCCAGCGCCAGCGCGATGACCGCCTGATCCGCAAGCGCCTGCTCCCGCATAGACAATACCGGAGGAGTATCCTGGCTAATCCGGGAATCAAACGCTGCACTTTGCAATTCCGCAGCCTCTTCCCAGCTTAACCACAGGCGTATGTTCGTCGCTTCCTTTTGCAGCGTTATCTGGTCCTCTGTGCGGCGAATTAGGGCGATCTTGGGATAATCTGCAGATTTGAACCCTTCAGCAATTACCAGATCTACTCTGCCGCGCATCGACTCGGCGATTTCCCGCAGTGAAGCCGCAGATCTGCGCATGATCCTGGTCGCCTCCGGCGAGGTCAATACCGTCTCCACTGCACCGTGCAGGAGATGCCTGCTGCTATCCGTTCCCGGATCATCCAGCTGAAACTGATGGGCATCATGCTTGGCAGAGCCAACCCGCAGTCCCTGCGCAGACAGGGCGTGGATTAACCGGCAGGCGAGAGTTGTCTTGCCGCTGTTCTTGTATCCGACGATTTGCAGTACAGGAACTGGGCGCTGTACCACCGCATGCTGGGATTCCATAGTCACTGTGTCTGCTCCTTCGCTTGAAGATCTATTCCGATTATACACTATTCCATTCTGCCCGCTTCCCATTCCCCGACCAATCGTCTGCCAGCGCCACTGTGCTTCAAATCACCATCATTCTCCGCCGGATACAAGTATAGTTAAAGAGTCTGGCAGCTTACATGCCATGATATATCCGCGAAGGAGGTCTATGGCTGCATGAAAAAATACATCCCCAACCAGCACGGCGCCTGGGCGATGCTCGTTCTCCCGTTTCTGTTGGGCGTCGCCGCTTCCAAGGGGCAGTTCATACATATTCCGCTGTTTATCTGCTGGCTGCTGATCTATCTGTTCAGCTTCCCGCTCTTGCAGGGGGTGAAGACCCGGAAGTTCGCACGTTATGTCCAGCCGCTAAGTTTATATGGGCTGCTGCTGCTTCCGTTCGCCCTCTATCTGGTAATTGTCCAGCCTGTACTGCTGGGATTCGTGCTGCTGCTCTTGCCGTTATTCGCTGTTAACCTCTATTATGCCAGGACCAAGAATGAACGTGCCTTGCTTAATGACATCTCCGCTATTGTGGCGTTCTGTCTGGTGATTTATCCGGTCTTCTATGTAGGGCAGGGGGAGAATTGGAGGGCCGTGAATGAGCTGTTCGTGCTGGCGGTGCTGTACTTCACAGGAACTGCCTTCTATGTCAAAACCGTCATCCGTGAGCGGAATAATATCCGCTTCTATTACGGCTCCGTGCTGTATCATCTGCTGTTCACAGCAGCCGGGCTGTACCTGTCCCCTTCACTGCTGGTCCCGCTGCTGGTTCTGCTGCTGCGGGCAGCCATTCTGCCGAGGACAGGAATTACGGCCAAACGTACGGGAATCATCGAGATCGGCTTCTCCGTCATGCTGTATGTGTCTGTGCTGATGCTCTATTTCTAAGAGAACCACAATACTTATTTGGACAAAAACCAGGAAGCTCCTTCGCCAACCCGCGCGTGAGGAGCTTCCTTCAGGTCTGCAGCCTATTCTACGATCATATCCTGATTGCTTGAGCCCGGCGGCACAATGGGATAGACATTATCCTCCAATATAGGACATGCCAATCTTGGCCTTGCTTCTGCGGGTCTCTTCCGTCCGCTCATCGGAATAACGGTCGCTGCGCTGCTCCCATACCTGCTTAATCGCTGCCAGCAGCTCTTCATCGCCAGCCCCTCCGCGCAGCATGGCCCTAAGGTCAAAGCCCTTGGAGGCAAACAGGCAGGTATACAGCTTGCCGTCAGAAGACAGCCGGGCACGCGAGCAGGTGGAACAGAACGATTCGGACACGGAAGTGATGAAGCCGATCTGGGCCGGACTGCCAAGATAGCCGTAGCGCTGCGCGACCTCGCCGCTGTAATTCTGCTCAAGAGCTTCCAGCGTATAGACGCTGTGCAGCTGCTGCAGGATTTCTTGCTTGGTGACGACCTTATCATAGCTCCAGCCGTTATCGTTGCCGACATCCATGAACTCGATGAAGCGCAGCGTGATCTTCCGCTTCTTGAAGTAGGCGGCCATCGGAAGAATCTCTGATTCGTTCACGCCCCGCTGGACAACCATATTCACCTTGACCTCGAACCCGGCGGCCGCCGCCTGATCTATAGCGTCCAGAATCATTCCCGGCCTGAAGCCGCGCCCGTTCATTCTGCCGAACAGCTCCGGGTCCAGCGCATCCAGGCTGACATTCAGCCTGCGCAGGCCCGCAGCATACAGCGGCGCAGCCTGTCCGCCCAGCAGAGCCCCGTTCGTCGTCAGTCCCATATCCCCGACACCGGGAATGGCAGAGAGGCAGGCAACCAGCTCCGGCAGATGGCGGCGCATTAGCGGCTCACCTCCGGTCAGGCGGATCTTGCTAACGCCAAGCGAGACGAACAGCCCCGCCAGCCGGCCAATCTCTTCGAAGGTGAGCAGCTCACCGGATGGAAGAAAAGCATAGTCGTCACCGAATATCTCCTTTGGCATGCAGTAGGAGCAGCGGAAATTACACCGGTCCGTGACCGAAATCCGCAAATCGTGGATAGGCCGCTGCAGCTGATCTTGTAGTGGATGATAATTCATGTGCGTCTATCTCCCTTCCCGTACACTTAACCTTACAGTACCCAATCATTCATGCCCTCTTCCACCCCGAGCAGCAGGACATCCACCTGATCTCCTGCGGCGAAGCCTCTTGTTCCGCCCGGCAGTACTATTAGGGAATTGCCGCGTGCGATGGAGGAGACGGCGTTCGATTTGTTGAAGCCGGCCGGCCGGACTGTAGTGCCGTCATATACCGCCCGGATGAACCGGGTGAACGGGCTCGCCTTGGTGAAATCCTCCGCCAGAGCGGCTGTGGTACGCGGCAGATATAATTGTTCCGCCCCCATCATCTTAAGCAGCGCAGGTCTTACGAACAGCTCGAAGCCGGTGAAGCAAGCCGACGGATTGCCGGACAGTCCGAACAGGAATTGATCCCCGGCTACTGCCACTGTAGTCACACTGCCGGGACGCATCGCTACCTTGTTGAACAACACCTCAGCTCCAAGGCGCTTGTAGATCTCCGGCAGGTAGTCATAATCGCCCACTGACACTCCGCCCGTTGTGATCAGACAGTCGGTCTCAGCGAGCGCCTGACGGACGGTCTGCAGGCATTCCTCCAGCCGGTCCGCTGCTGTATCATAGATCCGGTAAGGAATGCCCATCCGCGCGAGCTGGGCGGCAATCATCGGCCCGTTGCTGTTACGGATTTTACCAGGTACGAGCGGGTCTGTCACTGCCAGCAGCTCGGTGCCTGTAGACAGAATCCCCACCACCGGCCGCTTCCCTGCCTTAACCTCCCCGTAACCGAAGGTAGCGAGCAGCGCCACAACCCCGGGATGAATGAAGCTGCCGGATGGAATGACCGTCTCCCCCGCCTGCATATCCTCCCCTTGCAAAGAGAGATTCTCCTGCGGTGCAAACGCCTTGCGGATCGTAAATGTCCGCCCTGCGGAGACTGCTTGTTCAAACATAACTACCGCATCTGCCCCGGCCGGGAGCGCTGCCCCCGTCATCAGCCGTACCGCTTCACCAGGGCCGATTACAGCCTGCGACACTTCCCCTGCGCCGATATGATCCACCACGGTGAAGCTTACCCGGTTACTGCCGGAAGCACCGGCCGAATCTCTGGAAGCGATGGCATAGCCGTCATACGGGGACCGGGTGAAATGCGGTACATCATGGGTTGCGGTGAGCGGCCCGGCCAGAATACGTCCATAGCTTGCATGAAGCGGAACGTTCTCTGTACCTGTGCGGCATACTCTTCCGGTTACCCGCAGCACAGCTTCCGCTACAGTAACCGGGATTCTGTTCATCTCCACCCTCATCTGCTCCTCAGCGGGTACCGGACTGAGCATCCGTACATCCGTTTATTTCTGCGTAATATCGCTGAAGGTGCCTACATACCGGACATCTTCACCGGTCTCATCCTTCACGGCGCTAATATTCAGCCACTGCAGGTATTCTTCCCCGTTCTTGCGCTTGTTCCAGATCTCGCCCTGCCACATGCCCTTTGACTTGACCTCACCCCACATCACGCGGTAAAAGTCCTTCGGCTGGCGGCCGGATTTCAGCAGGCTCGGCTGTTTGCCCAGCACCTCTTCTTCGGTGTAGCCGGTAAGCTTCGTGAACGCCGGATTGACCGTCTTGATGTGGCCGGACACATCCGTAACCAGAATCCCCTGGCCGGTCGAATTGAACACCTCAGAGGTAAGAGCAAGCCGGTCCTGGAAGTACAGCCACACCACAAGCACCAGACTGGCCAGCGCTACCTGGGACAGCAGCATGAAGCCGATGGAATATTGTCCGGTTGCCGCATGAATCACAGATAGCATAATCGGAGGGAAGAATCCGCCCAGACCGCCCATCATCGACACAATCCCGTTGGCAATCCCCGCCTGCTTATTGAAGTACAGAGGTACCAGCTTGAAAATAACACCGTTGCCGATTCCGGCACTTACCGCAATCGCCAGGCAGCCTGCCGTATACAGGCCCATGTCCGGCATGAAGGCCAGAATAATGGCAGCCACCGTATATACACTGAAGGTGAAGATAAGTAAGAATAAAGGCTGGAACTTGTCGGCCAGCCAGCCGCCGATCGGACGGAAGAAGGTCGCTACCGCGATGAAGCCGGCGGTGCGCATCCCGGCATCTACCTTTTCCAGACCAAAACTGGATACCAGAAAATTCGGCAGATAAATGGTAAAGGCTACGAAGGAGCCAAAGGTAATGAAATAGAACAGGGAGAACAGCCAAAGCTTCTCGTTCCTGGACACGCTCTTGATCTGTTCAATAATCGGAGTGCGGAGCTTGGGCTCCTGACGGTCTCCGAAGAAGAAGTTAAGAACGATGAATACCAGCAGCAGAATCAGATACATTTTGACCGCAGACTGCCAGCCGAACTGTACTGCCAGGATAGGCGCCGAGAAGGTCGTAACCGCTGTACCGAGATTCCCGATTCCATAGATACCGTTAACCAGACCATGCTTCTCCTTCGGATAGTACTTCGGCAATGAGGTTACGCCTACTGAAAATACAGCTCCTCCTACCCCCAAAAACAGGCCTCCGATAATAAGATGTGTGACTGTGGACGCTTCACTGATGAAGTAGACCGGGAACAGCAGCAGCACGAAGCTGGACATAAAAATAATCCGCGCCCCCAGAATATTCGCATAATAGCCCAGCGGAATTCTCAGAATCGAGCCAAGCACTACCGGAATCGCCGTGACCATCGCCAGCCGTCCGGAAGGAATGCTGATATCCTCCGAGATAAAGGGCATCAGCGAAGAGATAATCACCCACACCATGAATCCGGTAATCAAGTTTAAGGTTTGCAGCGGCAATTGCATTTTTTTAATCATTCGTTTCACCTTTTCGCCGTTTTTTTCTTGTGATGATTTCCTGTTATTGATACTTCCTGTACTCATTGTATCCGCCGTTCCCCGGCTCAGATATAGGGGAGTCCCCTTTCCCTGACAGGGTAAACCCTAAAATAACCCCACAAAGTGGGGCTTTAGCGTAGGTGATGACTCAGGTACTTTGCGGGGACCCTAAAACTAAACAAAAAGGCTGATTTTGTCTTCAACGCGTAATTCTGCCATGATATAATAAGCCTATTAGATTGGAGTGATAATAGTGGAATTGCTCGATGCAAGGAACGACTTTATTTTCAAGAAAATATTCGGCAGCGAAAACAACAAAGATGTGCTTTTAGCCTTTCTTAACAGTACCTTTATGGAGTCCGGTGAACCCCCGTTGACTGAGATCATATTAATGAATCCTTACACAGATAAAGATGCTCCGGCTGAAAAGCAGTCCATACTGGACATCAAGGCGAAAACGGCAGAGGGCAAGCGAATCAACATCGAAATGCAACTGTTTAATCCATATAACATGGAGAAGCGAACACTTTTTTACTGGAGTGAGATGTACTATCATCAAATTCAAAAGGGCGACGATTACAGCCAATTGAAAAAGTGTGTTACGATTAATATATTGAACTACTCCTGCCTACCAAATAACCGCCATCATAATGTGTTTCGCCTTCGGGAAGATCATACCGGGATTTCGCTGAACAATGATCTGGAGATTCATGTGATGGAATTAACGAAGCTCGAAGAGCAGGCCGTTCCATTGACCGGTGGTCTGATTAACTGGTTATTATTCCTGAAGGGTGTTGAACAACCAAACTGGGAGGTGCTGACCATGAATGAACCCATGTTAAAAAAAGCAATGGATACACTTGAATTTCTGAGCCAGGATGCCGCTACACGTATGGAGTATGATGCCCGGATGAAGTATTTGCGTGATGAGGCTTCACGGATGAATGGTGCTAAAGCAGAAGGACGTGCGGAAGGACGTGCGGAAGGAATTGCGGAGGGAATTGCTAAGGGTGAACAAAAAAGAGCAGAGGCCATAGTACTTGAACTTCTTGCGCTTGGAGTAGAGACCTCAGTTATTCTTAAAGCTTCAGGTCTCACAGAACAACAAATCCTAAGGTTGAAAGCACAGATGGGGAAGCACTGACCGAACCCCTGTTGAAAAAGTATAAATTCTTCTATTATCAAAAGTATCAAAAAAGCCGCCCCAGTTAGAATGGAGCGGCCTGTTTTTTTGTCACGTAATCAGCGTATTCAACTGTCCGCCTAGCCGCTCCTTGTCCTTCGGACTCAGCTGGTTCTCGCCCATCGGGAAGATCACGGTCTCTTCTTTGACAAAATGGACCGTCAGCACTTCAAAGGCCTCTCCCGCATCGTGTACGGCTGAGCGGATTCCCGCGAGTGTCATCTGGCTGATATCTCCCTCCGAGTGATGCAGGAAATGCCCGATGTACCCGTCAATCTCACGGTGCTCCTCCTGGATGCCGGCCAGCGGACCCTGGTCGAAGCCGATATACTGGCCCAGCAGCGGAAAGAAATACGTCTCTTCCTTCTCCGTGTGCCGCTTCAGCGGAACGCTGAACGCAAGCACTGCCTTACGCAGCTTCTCAAGCTGGGCCTTGGCCTCTTCCAGAGTAATCTGCTCCTGCTCAAACCAGAGGACAATGGCATGCCATTCCTCCATCAGAAAAGATAGATAGCGGTGTTCATTCTCAAGGATGCGCATCGCGGGCAGCGTAAACTTAAGGTCTGTATGTTCCGGCATACAGCTAACCCTCCAGTGGCCGGTCAGAAATCCAGCATTTTTTTCCTCAAAGCGTATTCGACCAGCTCGGGCCGGCTTTTAAGGTTAAGCTTCTCCATAATTTTGGCCTTGTGGGCTTCCACGGTCTTAACGGAAATAAAGAGCTTCTCTGCAATCTCCTTATTCCCGTATCCCTTGGCAATGAGCGGCAGAATCTCCAGCTCCCGCTTGGACAGCAGCTCGAACAGATCTTCCGTCCCGCCGGTCTTGTCCTGCTTAATGAACTCACGGACCAGCGAGGTAGCCATCTTGGGATGAATATAAGTACCGCCTTCGTAAATCGTCCGGATCGCCAGCAGCAGCTCCTCGTCCGGCGCACTCTTGAGCACATACCCGGAGGCCCCGTTCTTCAAGACATGGAAGAGATATTCATCATCGTCATGCATCGTCAGAATCAGGATCCGGGTGTCGGGATAATCCTCTTTGATCTTGCCGGTTGCGGTCAGCCCGCTTTCTCCCGGAGGCATGCTTAAATCCATGATCAGGATATCCGGCCGGAGCTTGGCGACCATGGTGTAGGCTTCCCTGCCGTCCGCCGCTGCTCCGATCACTTCAATATCATCCTGAAAATTAAGAATCATGGAGAATCCGCTGCGCACGATCGCATGGTCGTCCGCAATGACGATCTTCATCAGAAGCTCATTCCTTTCCTTCGGCCCATCATACAGGAACCTGCAGCATAATCCGGGTCCCCTTGCCGGTCTCTGAATCTACGCTGAAAATTCCACCCACCAGCTCCGCCCGCTCCTGCATCCCGAACAGGCCAAGCCCGGTTCCGGCAGGCTCATCTCCCAGCTGGAAGCCGATGCCGTCATCCTGAACCAGAAGCTGCAGCATGCCGCCGTTCTCGGTAAGCGAGACCTTGACGCTGTCTACCTGGGCGTACTTCAGGGCATTCAGCACCGCTTCCTGGCATACCCGGTACATGACCGTCTCAATCTCACTCCCGTACCGCTTCTCGGGCAGCCGGGATTCATACTCAATCACGAGGCCATACGTTTGCTCCACCCGCTTGAAGTGGGAGCGGAAAGCCGCCTCCAGACCGAAATCATCCAGGGCAGCCGGCCTAAGCTCCACCGACAGGTTGCGGATATCACTCAGCAGGCGGGTCATCGACACTTCGGTTTGCTTCACTTTCTTCAGCAGGCCGTCATCGGCTGTCATATATTTCAGCACACGCAGATCAATCACGGCACTCATCAGCTCTTGCGCAACGCTGTCGTGCAGTTCACGGGAGATCCGCTTGCGTTCATTCTCCTGGGCTTCAATAATATGCTTCATCATTTTGTTCTGGTAGAACTTCTCCTGCGTCTTGAACTGTCTCGATAGATCCCTGAGCATGAACACCCGGATTCCGTTCTCTTCATCTATAGTGTGAAAGGTTGCCGCATACGGGACAATCCCCTTGTCTCTGGTCTCCAGATAGACCTGATAAGAGGTGAACTCCTCCGAGTCCGGGGTGTGAAAATAACAATTCAGGCAGGTCCGCAGCTCCGTCTCGCTGGTATATCCCCGGCAGGTTCCGCAGAGCGCTTCAGGATTCCCCTGATACAGCTGCCTCAGAATATCCTTGTCGACGATCGTCTCGGCAGCCGGATTCATCGCCAGAGCTTTCCCTTGCCGGTCAAAAAAGAACATCGCCTCCGAGCTGTTCTCGAACAGCTTCGTCATTAGCTCACTGCGCAAATCCGTAGCGGGGTTCATCAACTGAGCAACAATTCCTTCCCGTCCAAGTCTCCAATGCCGCCCCGCGCCGTCGCTTCCAGGTCACCCAGCATCTCAGCGGTCACCTGCCGGTCCCCTCTGAAGCCGCCGAGAAGCACGCCTGCCACGCGGGCATCATTCCACATCGGCACCGCCCCGATGCTGTTCAGATTCTCCATCTTGGTGATGGGATAATTGAACAGGCTGTCGGGCTTCACCATAAGCTTCACCGAAGGGATCAGGAACGGCTTGCCGGTCTTGAACACGATGCCGGCAATCCCTCTGCCGGATTGCAGCACAATCCGTTTGTAGCGGTCACTTATATTGCCTGAGGCGTATTTCCAGCGGATCGCATAGTCATACTCCGCCGGTTCGGCGAACGCCAGCGACATGAAGTCATATCCCAGGCACTTACGGATCTGGTCAAGCCGGGTCTGGTAATCCACCTTATTCATCATCGCTTTCTCTCCTCGGATTGAACAGGGAAAGAAGTCCACGCTGCTCTTCCGTTAATTTGATTTATTTCTTCTGTATAGGATATAACTTCTGCCTACATAATTCAACGGAACACTCCATACGTGAACCAGCCGGGTGAACGGCCAGAAGGCAAAGATCGCGAACCCTGACAGGATGTGAAGCTTGAAGGAGAACGGCACTCCGCTCATCAGCGACGGGTCCGGGCGGAACATGAACAAGCCGCGGAACCACACGGAGATTGTATCCCGGTAATCGAACTCAGGCTGTACAGCATTCGTGACAATAGTGGAGTACATCCCCATGAACACAATGAACAGCAGGAGCGAGTTGACGATCAGATCGGAGGCGCTGCTGAGCCGGCGGACGTTCTTCAGGGTGAAGCGCCGTGAGGTCAGGATCAGCATTCCAGCCAGGGTGGCCGCACCGAAGATCCCTCCGATGTATACGGCGCCAATGTGGTACATATGATCGCTGACGCCGACAGCCTCCAGCCAGGACTTGGGCACGGCGAGACCGCCGATGTGACCCAGAATGACCGGCATGATGCCGAGGTGGAACAGAATGCTGCCGAATTTCAGCTGTTTTTTCTCAATGAATTCACTGGATTTGGCGGTCCAATTGAATTGATCCTTGCGGTAGCGGGCAATATGCCCGCCGATAAATACGACCATACACATATACGGGAAAATAACCCATAAAAACTGACCCATCATATTCATTGACTTAGGGCCTCCTGTTCCGCACAAGCTTTGAAGGTTTCTCGCAATCCTTTAACCAGGTGATAATAAGGACTCTCCCGCTGCTCCAGCGCCTTCACCAGATAATACGAGCCATCCTCCAGAATCGCCATCAGCATCCGGAAGTTCTCCGGCGCGCCGGGGACGTCCAGCCACTGCGCGGCATAGATGAACTCACACATCAGCGGCAGGTAATCCGGCAGCTCATTCTCCGGCATTTCAAGGCCGAACATTTCGTACAGCAGCTTCAGCTTGGCGAGCATTTGCCCGCGTTCCTTGGCATCCTCGAATTTGAAGTAGGTCATATAGAGCGCGCAGTCCTTCTGAAAATCAAACGTAGCCGCATAATTCTCCTGAATCTCTTCCAGGCTGAAGCTCTGCATGAGCTTCCAGTAGGTCTGGACATGGGAATATGCCGGGTGGCCGGGGTCAAACGCCTCTTCCAAAAAAGCCGGATGGAAATCCAGCTTCTCCGGGTACATGAGCTGCAGGGCGAAATAACCGAAGGATTGCTTGTAATGATGCAGTTTGCTCAGATCAATCACGCCAGATCCCCCCGTAGAAATTCTCTTCATACATCTCCTTGCCGGTCTTCAAGGTGTCGCCGGAAGGGCTCGCCGGTCCGCAGCCGTCACAGCCGGAGCCCGAGCCCATATCGCCCATTCCGCTGCCGTAACCGGCAGAGCCTTGGGCACGGTAAGGGTTCATGTGCTGCTCCTTGTGGGAGGTCGGGATCACGAAGCGGTCCTCATATTTGGCAATGGCCAGCAGGCGGTACATTTCCTCCGTCTGCTGCGCCGTCATGCCGACACGTTCCAGACGGCTAAGATCGAACTCCTGGCCGGTAGACTGGGCGCGCATGTAAGAGCGCATCATCGCCATCCGCTGCAGAGCTTCCTTCACGGTCTCCGTGTCGCCAGCCGTCAGCATATTCGCCAGATATTGAATAGGTGTACGCATCTCCTCGATCGCAGGGAAAATCATATCCGGGTTCTTCAGTGAATCCTTGCCCTCAAAGTAGTTCATGATCGGGCTAAGCGGCGGTACGTACCATACCATCGGCAGCGTCCGGTACTCCGGGTGCAGCGGGAAGGCCAGCTTATGCTCAATCGCCAGCTTGTAGACCGGCGAGTTCTGCGCAGCCTCCAGCCAGTCCTCGGAGATGCCGTCTTTTCTCGCCTGCGCTCTGACTTCCGGATCATGCGGATTCAGGAACAGATCACACTGGGCCTGGTACAGATCCTTCTCATCCGGGGTGGATGCGGCATCCAGCACCTTGTCGGCATCATACAACAGAACGCCAAGGTAGCGGATACGGCCCGTACAGGTCTCGGAGCATACCGTTGGCAGGCCTGCCTCCACACGCGGGAAGCAGAAGGTGCATTTCTCCGCCTTGTTGGTCTGCCAGTTGAAGTACACCTTCTTGTACGGACAGCCGGTCATGCAATATCTCCAGCCGCGGCAGGCTTCCTGGTCCACGAGAACGATGCCGTCCTCATCGCGTTTGTACATCGCTCCCGACGGACAGGAAGCCACACAGCTCGGGTTCAGGCAGTGCTCGCACAGACGGGGCAGATAGATCATGAAGGATTTCTCGAAGTTGAACTTGATCTCTTCCTCAATCTTCTGAATGTTCGGGTCCAGCGGGCCGGTCACATGCGCGCCCGCCAGATCATCCTCCCAGTTCGGTCCCCATTCCAGATCCATCTTCTCGCCGGTGACAGCAGAGTGGGCCCGGGCGACCGGGGAATGCTTCTGCTCCCCGGCACTCGTCAGATGCTCATAGTTATAGGTCCAAGGCTCATAATAATCCTTCATTTCCGGCATATCAGGGTTGTAGAAGATTTTGCCGAGCGCGATCTTGGACAGCTTGTTGCCGGATTTCAGCTCAAGCCGGCCCTTGCGCAGCTGCCAGCCTCCCTTGTACAGCTCCTGGTCTTCCCAGCGCTTCGGATAGCCGATACCCGGCTTCGTCTCCACGTTGTTGAACCACATATATTCCGCACCCTTGCGGTTCGTCCAGGTGGTCTTACAGGTCACGCTGCAGGTGTGGCAGCCGATGCATTTATCCAGATTCATTACCATTGCCACTTGCGCTTTAATTTTCAAGCCAGTTGACCTCCTTCATTTTGCGGACGGCTACGTAGACATCACGCTGGTTGCCGATCGGACCGTAGTAGTTGAAGCCGTAGCTGAGCTGTGCATATCCGCCGACCATCTGGGTAGGCTTCAGGTGAATCCGGGTTGGCGCATTATGGCTTCCGCCGCGCGTATCCGTAATCTCGGAGCCCGGCACCTGAATATGCTTATCCTGGGCGTGGTACATGAACATGGTGCCTCTCGGCATCCGGTGGCTGACCACGGCGCGCGCAGTGACGACCCCGTTACGGTTATAGACCTCAAGCCAGTCGTTGTCCGCAATGTCATGAGCCGCCGCATCCTCGTTATTGATCCACACCGTCGGACCGCCCCGGAACAAGGTCAGCATGTGCTGGTTATCCTGGTAGGTCGAGTGGATATTCCATTTGCCGTGCGGCGTCAGGTATCTCAGAACCAGCGCATCGGTTCCGCCCTTCACGGCCTTGTCGCGCGGCCCGAAGACCATTGGAGGCAGGGTCGGCTTGTAGACCGGCAGCGCTTCGCCGAACTGCTGGAAGATCTCATGGTCAATATAGAAATGTTGTCTCCCGGTCAGGGTACGGAACGGCACGAGACGTTCGATGTTCGTAGTGAACGGCGAATACCGGCGGCCTTGCTTATTCGAGCCGCTGAATACCGGTGTCGGAATCACCTCTCGCGGCTGTGCGGTAATGCTCTGGAACGTAATTTTCTCGGCGGCCCGGTCTGCCGAAATATCCCGCAGCTCGACCCCGTGATCCTTCTCGGCCGACTCATAAGCCTTCTGGGAGACGCGGCCGTTGGTGGCGGAAGACAGATGCAGAATGGCATCCGCCGCCTGGCGGGCCGTCTGCAGCTTCGGCAGTCCGTGCCGGATCGTTTCGTCGTAATGCACACCGCTGATCTTCTTCAGCTCTTCGTATTCTTCGGCAACCGAGAAGCTGACGCCGTGTGCGCCTGCTTTGCCGGTAGCCAGATTCGGTCCGAGCGAGCTGTATTTATGATGAATTTGCGTGTAATCCCGCTCGACAATGGTGAAGTTTGGCATGGTTTTACCCGGAATGGCCGGCACCTCGCCCTTGGCCCAATCCTTGACCAGACCCATCGGCTGTGAGATTTCGCTGATGGAGTCATGGCCCAGCGGAGACATTACCACATCTTTATAGACGCCGGGCAGCTGCGATTTCGCCATTTCGGAGAATACCTCCGAGAGCTGGCGGTAGATATCCCAGTCGGAACGGGATTCCCATAGCGGATTCACGGCCGGATTGAACGGATGGACGAACGGATGCATGTCGGTGGACGACAGATCTGTTTTCTCATACCAGGTTGCGGCCGGCAGGACAATATCGGCATACAGCGGCGTCGTCGTCATCCGGAAATCCAGGGCGACCATCAGATCCAGCTTGCCTTCCACATCCTCCCGCCAGACGATCTCCTCCGGCTTCTGCTCCTCGTTCGGCTCGGCCAGCAGACCATCCGAGGCTCCGAGCAGATGCTTCATGAAGTATTCCTGTCCCTTGGCGGAGCTTGAGATCAGGTTCGAGCGCCAGATGAACAGGGAGCGCGGGAAGTTCTCCGGTGCGCCGGGATCTTCTACAGCAAAGCGCGTCTTCCGCGATGTAATCTCTTCTACGGCATGGCCGATAATCTCCGCATTCGTCTTCTTGCCTTGCTGCGCCGCTTCTTCGGCGAACAGCAGGCTGTTCTTGTTGAATTGCGGGAAGGACGGCAGCCAGCCTAGCCGCGCAGCCAGCACGTTGTAATCTGCCGGGTGCTGGTAAGCAACATCCCCGCCGGTCGGCGATTTCAGGGAATCGGTGCCACTCTCCTCATACCGCCACTGCTCGGTGGCAAAATAGAAGAACGAGGTTGCATTCTGCTGCCGCGCTGGACCCTGCCAATCCTTCGCGAAGGCAACGGTGGACCAGCCTTCAATCGGACGGCATTTCTCCTGGCCGACATAATGCGCCCAGCCGCCGCCGTTGACTCCCTGAGATGCGGTCAGCACCACCAGATTCAGGATGGAACGATAGATGGTATCACTGTTGAACCAGTGGTTGATACCTGCGCCCATGATAATCATGGAGCGTCCGCCGGTCTCAATGGAGTTCTGGGCGAACTCGCGGGCAATCTGCACAACGACGCTTGCTTTTACTGTAGTAATCTTCTCTTGCCAGGCCGGAGTGTAATGAGACATTTCATCCTCATACCCCTTGGCGTTCAGCAGACTGTCTCTGCGCTTAATGCCGTACTGGCTCATCATCAGGTCGTATACGGTAGCGACATAACGTTCCGTGCCGTCCGCAAGCTTCATCTTCCGGGCCGGGATGATTCTGCTGAAGGTGCCGTTACCGGCATTATCGAAGTACGGGAATACGATCTCCGTCCACTCTTCCCCATGGCCTTCCATGGTCAGGGCCGGCTCCACCTTGCTGCCGTCCTCCCGCTCCAGAATCAGGTTCCACTTCTTGCCTTCCTCCCAGCGCTGCCCCATCGTCCCGTTCGGCACGATCATCTCGCCTGTGGCTTCATCGAAGATCACCGGCTTCCAGTCCGAGTGCGGAGAAGCATCGCCCAGATCACTGGCCCGCAGGAAGCGTCCGCCCTTCAGGCTGTCCTCATGCGGATCGAGCAGAATCAGGAACGGCATGTCGGTATATTGCTTGGCATAATTCAGGAACATCGGCTCCTGGCGTTCCTGGTAGAATTCCTGCAGGATAACATGCGTCATCGCCTGGGCAAGCGCTGCATCCGAGCCGGGATTCGGAGCCAGCCAATTGTCGGCGAACTTCACGTTCTCGGCGAGATCCGGGGCGACCGATACGACCTTGGTGCCTTTGTAGCGCACTTCTGTCATGAAGTGGGCGTCCGGCGTCCGGGTCAGCGGCACGTTCGAGCCCCACATCATCAGGTAACCGGCGTTGTACCAGTCCGAGGATTCCGGGACATCCGTCTGCTCGCCCCAGATCTGCGGCGAAGCCGGAGGAAGATCGGCATACCAGTCATAGAAGCTCAGCATCTGGCCGCCCAGCAGCGAGATGAACCGCGCTCCTGAAGCGTAGCTGACCATCGACATGGCCGGAATCGGGGTGAACCCGGCGATCCGGTCAGGGCCGTATTTGCGGATCGTATAGATCAGCTGCGCTGCGATCAGCCGCAGGGCATCATCCCAGGCTACCCGGACATGGCCGCCCTTGCCGCGTGCCTTCTTATACTGGCTGGCCTTCTCGGGATCTTCCACAATGCTGGCCCAGGCATCGACATAATTGTCATGCTCCTGGAGCGCCGTCTGCCACAGCCGCCACAGCTTCCCTCTGATATACGGATACTTCACGCGCAGCGGGCTGTATTCGTACCAGGAGAAGGTGGCTCCGCGCGGACAGCCGCGCGGCTCGAACTCCGGCATATCCGGTCCGCAGGATGGGTAATCGATCTGCTGGTTCTCCCAGGTGATGATCCCGTTCTTCACGAACACCTTCCAGCTGCAGGAGCCTGTACAGTTCACGCCGTGGGTGGTGCGGACTACTTTATCGTGAGACCAGCGCTGGCGGTACATGTTCTCCCAATCTCTATTTTTCTCTTCAAGAATGGACCAGTTCCCGGAATAGCTCTCCACCGGCTTAAAAAAGTTAAGGCCGAATTTCTTCTTCATCTGTCCAGAACACTCCTTTGTACGAATCTATTCAATTAATCTCATTATGGATCTCCCCGGCTGCGCTTCCCATTAGGGAAACACCTATTGAACCTCGGGAATTCCCTTGATCTCACCCCGCAGCAAAAAAGCCTTCCCCCTGAGGAGAAAAGCTCTGATTCTGCATGTGTACTGCCGGACAGGGGTCCCCATTAGGGAGTTCCCTCTTTATGCCCAGGGGAAGCTCTTAGCGGGAATTCCAGGGCAGCTCTGTATGCTATACTGACCAGTAGATACGTCTGTGATAGTTATAGTACGGGAGGATGAAGAAGAATGTCAGGACCCTCACTGCGCCAGCTGCATGCCCATCATGCCATACATCAGGGCGGGCTCTCCGGCGCTGTAGCCAAGACAGAAGAAGTGGAAGAACTGCTGGCGCTTAAGGAAGTGGAGGTGGCCCGCCAGGCGGCTGACCACTTGATTGAGTACTGGGAGACGCGGATACTCAGCCATGCCGATGCGGAGGAAGACGGATTCTATCAGGAGATGATTGTGAAGAATCCGAACCTGGAAGAACCCGTTATCCGGCTGAAGCGGGATCATGAGCTGCTGCGGATCATCGTGCAGGATGTCAAAAGCATGCTTGCCGAAGACGGCCTCACCCCTGAGGTGCTGCACCAGTTCCATGCCCTGCTGGTTGTGAATGCGATTCATAGCCGGGATGAGGAACGGCTGCTGTTCGGGGAGTAGCATGACTGCTGCCGCTCTCCTGCAGAATAGCACGCAGATCATCTCTATTCACCAGCAGATCCTCAAGTGTATACTCTTCAAGCACCTTCAGATAGGCGTGCAGGGCCTTGCCCAGCACGCCTTTGAGTCTGCACACCGGTGAGATCGGACAGCTTCCGCCTGAGGGATTGAAGCACTCAACGAGATAGAAATCATCCTCCATCCGGCGCACAACCTCCCCGATATTGATCCTCTCCGGCGCAAGCGCAAGCCTGATCCCTCCCCCGCGACCTCTCACCGTTTCGAGATAGCCCGCCTTGCCGAGTTCATGCGAGACCTTCATCAGATGATTCTTGGAGATGCCGTAGGCACTGGAGATATCCTGGATTGTAGTCAACTCCTCCCTCTGCTTGGCTCCCAGATACATGAGGATTCGCAGGGAATAATCGGTATATAAGGTCAGCCGCATAGTCATGCTCCGTTCTATATTAACTTAGCTTCACGTAAGTGATATTTATTACAAAGTTTATCATATTCTTTGTCTAATTTGTTAAAGTGGTATTTTAAATATATCTTTTATCTTCAAAACCGTATATATTAATTTTGTACTATATGGAGAGGGGATGATTCATATTTTAACACAAGAGACTCGTGACATTGTCAAATCCACAGCGCCAGTATTGGCGGAACACGGCACCACCATTACAACGGTATTCTACCGTAACCTGTTCGAGGCCCACCCGGAACTGCTGAATGTGTTCAACCACGCCAACCAGGCGCAAGGCCGCCAGCAGGCGGCACTGGCCAATGCGGTCTACGCAGCGGCAGTCCACATAGACAACCTTGAGAATATACTCCCCGCGGTGGTCCAGATCGCCCACAAGCATGTCAGCCTCGGCATCAAGCCGGAGCATTACCCGATCGTCGGAGAATTCCTGCTGAAGGCCATCAAGGAGGTGCTGGGCGATGCTGCTACGGATGAGATCCTGAGTGCCTGGGAAGCTGCGTACGGAGTGATTGCGGGTGCATTCATCGGCGTGGAAGACAGCATGTACAAGGAAGCGCGGGAGCAGGAGCACGGCTGGAACTTCTTCAAGCCATTTACCGTGGTGCGTAAGGTTCAGGAGAGCGGCAGCATTACATCGTTCTATCTGAAGCCGGCAGACGGCTCGAATGTACCAGACTATAAGCCGGGCCAGTATATTTCTGTCCGTGTGCTGATCCCTGGAGAGCAATACACCATGATCCGCCAGTACAGCCTGTCCCAAGCACCGAAGCCGGATGAATTCCGCATTTCGGTGAAACGCGAGGAGACGAATGACCCGAATGGCGTGGTGTCCGTCTATCTTCATAACGGGGTGAATGAGGGCGATACCGTTGAGGCGAGCGCCCCTGCCGGTGAGTTCCTGCTGGATACTTCCTTAACTACCCCTGTAGCCTTCATCTCAGGCGGTGTCGGCATCACCCCTATGATGAGCATGCTCGAGACAGTAGCTAATGTAACACCGGACCGGCCGGTCGTCTTCCTGCACTCTGCACGGAACGAATCGCTTGCTGCCTTCGGTACAGATATTGAGAAGCATGCGGCCGCGCTGAGCAACGTCAAGACCAGAACCTTCTACTCCGGCGGACCGGATGGCGTGATTACAGGCGAAATTCTGAAGAGCTATGTAGATGTTACCGGAGATGCTTACGTGTGCGGGCCTGTTCCTTTTATGGAAGCCATGATTGGCGAACTGCGGAAGCTGGGAATGACTGAGACCCAGATTCATTATGAGTTCTTCGGACCGGCACTGCAGCTAAGCAACGCGTAGATTGTTCATCTAAAAGCAAAGGGGCCGCCTGCCGAACCCTTACCGGTTCGGAGGAAGCCCGCTTTCTTCAACGTGAAATCAGCCATTCATAGAGTACCTTCGCATGGTTATGGACCGGGTCCTTCGCGGCATAGACCAGTGTGACCCTCTGATTAAGTGCCCGCTCCCGGATCACTTCCGCATGCCCCGCGCATTCCGGATTCTCCTCCAGCTCCAGGGTATACCGTTCCTTGAATGCCGTGAACCGCTCCGGCAGATGTCCGAACCACTTGCGCAGCGCCGGGCTGGGCGCGATCTCCTTCATCCACTCGTCAATGGCTGCCTGCTCCTTCGTCACTCCGCGCGCCCACAGCCGGTCCACCAGAATCCGGTATCCGTCCCCGGGGTCCGCAGGTTCATAGATTCGCTTCAGGCCAATAGAGTACGGAGCATCTTCGGCTTTCCCGCCGGATGGCTCTCCCATGCTGCATCCCTCCTGCTCACCACTAAATACACCCAATATACCACGGGGCCTATTCTGCTTCCAGCGGCATGACAAGCTGCCGGTCTGCCGCGCTGACTACGCCGCTTCACAGCTATGCTACTCCGCGTCAAGAATGTACCGGTTCCACCGCTGCTGCCAGTCTACATCCTGCCAGAACGGGTGATGCGGCGCACAGTTGGAGCACAGCGTCATGCCCCAGAAGCCCAGCGCCATCCCCTTACGCAGCGCATACTCGGCAATGAATTTCCCGACCGGGCCCTCCTCGAAGCCCGCAAGCAGCGGGGTATAGCCGACATAGCCTTCGCCGATCACCATCGGCAGGCCCGAATGTACTGCCCATTCCTGCGCTTCTTCCAGGCGCATGTCCGCTTTTTGCAGCATCGCCAGCTTGTGGGCTCCATAGCGGTCATACAGGTAGAGATCCCATAGATCAGGATCAGCCCAATCATGCAGATAGAGCAGCTTCATCCCGACCGGATTACCCTCCATCCGCCACTCCTGCCCTGCGGGCAGAGTCCATTCCCCGAAGGGCGGGGCATCTTCCCTCAGCATAGACCGGACAAAAGCATTCGGAAAAGACATCCCCTCATCATTCAACCCCGCCGCGTCCATAAGCTCATTCAGTACGCCCTTGATATAGAGATGATAGTGGGCCACCTGCAGATTACGGGCTACATATGCCTTCGGATAAGCTTCGTTCAGCGTATAGCTGGCCGTGATCAGAACATCGGGATGCTGCCCCCGGAGATAGCCCACCGCTTCCTCGATATAAGGCTGCATGGCCGCCACCAGCCTTGGCGTATCCGCTAGGCCGATTCCCTGCACGGTACCCACGGCGGTAAGCTGCCCGAATTCCACTTCATTATGCAGCTCGGCATAAACAATTCGATCAGCGAAGCCTTCCCCCTTGATATACCGGATGAGCTGGTCCATCGACCGGGCCAGGGTCATGAACCGCTCTGCGGGAGCAATTGCAGCCAGCTCATCACGCAGCGCGGGGTAGGCCAGGAAGCTGGGGCTCTGCTGATATTCCCAGGAAGACAGCATAATGTAGAGTCCGTGCGCCTTGGCCTGTCTGAACAGCTCCAGCAGATGCGCATGCCCGTCCAGCTCGGCACCGCCGCGGCAGTTATACCAGCGGGTACGCTGTCCCACTTCCCCCAGACTGCCGAAGTGCAGCGGTCCGGGGCGTTTGCCTTCCGCTGTGAATAACAGGAACGGCATGGCACAGATCCGGATGGTGTTGTATCCTCTGTCGGCTGCCTCCTTGCATCTTGCCGCCAGATCATGATAAGGCTCGCCCGGCAAGGTCATTGTGTACCAGGAGAAATCCCACATGGTGAGGGTAAGCTTGCGGGGCAATCTGCTCAGCACTGCATCCATTCTTTTCACTCCTTAGGATTAGTTGAATTACCGGGTCAACTACTGGCCCATTTCCAGCTCCAGCACGCTGAAGCCGTTCGGACGATAGACCGTTAGGGTCAGCTCCGATCCAGGTGCAGCAGGCAGCTTGAGGCTCAGCGTACGGACCTCTCCGGGCTGCATATCAGGAATCACCTGTACCTGCGCTGCTTCCTCTGCGCCATCTATAGACACCCTTACATAATAGCCCCGGACGGCATAGCCGGGAATATCCTTCCGGCATTTCAGGGTGACCTCAAGCTCCCGTCCGTTCCGCCGCACAGGGGCATCTGCAAGCAGGAGCGGTGAAGCCACCTCACGCAAGTCTGCAAACGAAGGCTTCACCCGGTTATGTACATCCACCGAACCGTGCACCCGCTGCTTCCATCTCCCCTGCCCGTCTTCTCCCATTTGCGTGCGGTAATCATTCAGACTGAAAAAGATCAGCGCAGCAAACTGGGGATACTTGCGGTAGAGCTCTGTTTTGTGCAGAAGAATCGCTGTTCTTCTGGGATCTCCGCCTTCGTACACCGGCTCGCAGAGGCCATATTCAGCCACCACCACCGGCTTATCCGGGTAATCGGCCAGGATCTGCCGGATGACCTCATCCTCATCCAGCTCGCCATGCCAGGTTCCGATATAATCATTCCACATCAGCAGGTCCCCGGTTCCCGTAGCATCACTACGCGGATTCAGGTGGACCGTGTTGCTCACATAGTTAATCAGTCGCTGTGAATCCAGCGTATGGATCTCCTGCTTCAGCTGTTCCATGTACCGGAGAGTGGTCTCCGACTGCCCGTTCAGCTCATTCCCCATCCCCCAGGCGAAGATACACGGATGATGGGAATGATCGCGGATCATCTCCTTCGCCTGGGACAAGGCTACCGCGAAGGTGTGCTGATCCGGCTTCGCCGGCTGCTGCCAATGCGGAATTTCCTCCTGGACAAGAATGCCGTTGCGGTCACACCAGTCCAGCAGCTCATTCCCCTGTTGCCAGTGAAAACGGGTGATCACAGCGTTCGCCTCCTTGAGCCGTTCCAGCATCGCGCCAAGATCCTCCCGCTTCTCGGCCATGCCAACCGCCGGATTCGAACCCGGCATCCATTCGACACCCATCAGGCGGACCGGCTCACGGTTCAGCCATAGCTCCTGCCCCTTGACCACAAGCTCACGGAAACCGAAATTTACACTCACTTCATCTTGAAGCTGTCCGGCCTCCCGGATGGTGATCTGAAGCTGATAGAGATGCGGATGATCGAAATGCCATAAGTCCACCGGGAGCCACTCCATCCCTGCAAGCTGCCAGGTCCCGGATTGCGGGGGCAGGGGGCGGTGATCCTCCCATATTTGTGTACCATTCTTGAAAATAGCGGCCCCTATTGTTGCTGAAGCAGAGGGTCCGCATAGCTGTACGTCTGCCAGTAACCGGCCGGACGCCTGCTGGCCCGCTGGTCCGAACCGGACCTCCGGGGAGACGCGGATATGCTTGACGGCCGTTTGCCCGGTTACTATAAGCTGTACGGGCCGGATGATCCCCCCGTCGTCCGCCCAGTCGAAGCTGCGGCTTTGCGGGAGCGCCTGAGCGGCCGGGGAATTATCCGCTTTTACCGTAATCCGGTTCTCCTTGCCATGCAGAATATGCGCAGTCACCTCCAGCTCAAAGGCAGTATACCCGGAGTTGACATGCGAACCGGCCTTCCGGCCGTTGACCCAGACCACCGCATCACGGTAGACGGCTTCAAAATGCAGACGGAACCGGCTGCCGCTCCACTCCTCAGGAATGCTGAGACTATACTCATACCACCCGGCCCCCCGGTAATCCTCCAGACCCTCCTCCACATTCCAGGTATGCGGAACCGCAACCTCCCTTGGAGCAGGTAAGCCTGTAATCTGCCATTCCTCTCGCTCTCCTATGCCTGCTGTATCTGCCTGAAAACACCAGCCTTCGTCCAGGCTTATATCATGCCGTCCTGTTGTATGCATACTCTGTTGTCCTCCTTCTGCTTAGAGATGTCCCGGTTCAAAGGCATGATCGGCCATCCGTCTGTGAACTCCGGCTCCCTGATGATTGGGGTCCAGGGCAAGAGCGGAATCAAGCTCCGCTACCGCTGCTTCATGCCGGCCCAGCCCGAGAAGCCCGAGCCCCCGCATGTAGCGGCAATGTATGACATTGCGCCGGTTGAGGTCATCCTCAAACACCAGGAAATCCGGCAGCGATACGGCGAAATAGTCCAGCTTGATATCATCGAAAAGATGACGCTCGGCATAATCGATCAATATATTGAAGCGGCGCTTGGCCTCCTTCCCGTTACGGAGCTTCAACCAGGCCAGCCCCTGGTAGTAGATCATCTCCGGCGGCTGGTCATTGTAGAACATCGCACTTGCCGGCTCGGCCAGTCCTTGTGAAGCTATGGTGTAGCTGGCGACGGCTTCTTGTTCCCGCTGAAGACCTTCATAGGCTGCGCCCAAATAATAATAGATATTATTCTCCTGGGCGCCTTCCAGCCTGCCTTCGCCCAGATTCAGCGGATAGACCAGCGCTTGCTTCAAGTGCTCAGCTGCTGACTTATAGTTGCCCTTTTGCAGTGCCTGCTTGCCAAGCTCGGTATGAGCGAATTTATATTGTCCGGTCACCTTACCCTCTCCACCTTCCCAGGGATGGAAGTTACGCGAGCTTAATGCCCTAACCGCTTCGTCATAGCGCTCAAGCTGGTTAAGCAGCGTAACATATTCGATATACAGATCATCCCGTTGCTCCACCAGACTGTGCTGTGCTTCAAGATGACCCAGCCGTTTCCCGGCAGACCATGCGAGCTTCTTGCGCAGCTGATCCAGCTCATACAGAATCCGCGCATCCTGCGGCGCACAGGCAAATGCCTGCTCCAGTGAAGCGAGCGCCGCCTCAGGATTGTTCTGCTTATTGTAATAGGCCAGAGCCAAATTGCGGTGAACGATGGCGAAATCCCCTCTCAGATCACGTGAACGTTCCCAGCTTGC
This sequence comes from Paenibacillus sp. FSL H8-0122, assembly GCF_038005345.1. Classification (NCBI taxonomy): domain Bacteria; kingdom Bacillati; phylum Bacillota; class Bacilli; order Caryophanales; family Paenibacillaceae; genus Paenibacillus; species Paenibacillus sp. FSL H8-0122. The sequence continues at coordinate 4,897,997 of NZ_JBBOTB010000001.1, forward strand.
CGCCGCTTCCTCCGGCCGCTTCTTGTCATAATAGAGATTGCCGAGATAGTAATAGGCCTTATCATCCAGGGGATTCGCCCGGACGGCACTTAACAGCCATTCAAGCTCGGACAGGGTGTTCGGAAAGCAGTGCAGCGGGGAGGCTGCTTGCCCCTGGCGGCGGGCCTCCCGTGCCTGCTCATCTTGTCCCGTACGCTCATAACATTCGCCAAGGGCATAATGCAGCATCGGGTAGACGGAGTCGGTGTCGGTGTCGATTTCAGATTCGGATGTTCCGCATTTGACTGCCCTCCGCCCTACAGCAAGAGCTTCCGCATACAGCCCGCAGTCCATATAATCCGCCATAAGATTAAGGTAGTTGTGTGCGTCACTACGCATAAGCCGTTCCAATTCTGTCAGCGCCTCTTCTGCCGCAGCAGGGTCCTCCAGTGCTGCAAGGGCCAGGGCCAGTTCGTTGTATGCGCCAAAATCAGCAGGATCAAGCTGCACAGTCCCGCTGGCGAATCTCCTCCCCTGCTGCAGCCGGCCAAGCCTGCGCAGCAGAGCAGACTGGAGATTCCTTGCCTTATAATTACGCGTATTGCGGGTCAGCGAACGCTCCGCCAGCTCCAGCGCTTCGGCATAACGGCCTTGCTGGCAGGCTATCTGAGCGAGCGAGAAATACCCCGCAGCCTGCCAGGCTGCCGACCATACCGCTTTGTAATAAGCGGCAAAGGCCTCATCCAAGCGGTTCTGGCCGCGCAGAGCAACCGCCAGCTGATAATAGGCTTCGCTGTCATACGGGTTAGGATTACGTGAGGTTAGACGTTCAATGGCGCGGCGGAACAACGGCTCACTCTGCGCGTATTGCCCGCGGCGGAGCAGCAGCGTTCCATATGCTACATTCAGCCGGATATCCCCGCTGTCCCGCTTAAGCCCTTCCAGATAATAGGCCTCCGGCTCAAAGGTGGCATGCCGGTACTGCTCCAGATGCAGGCCTGCCAGGTACAGCTCCTCTGCTGAGCGCAGCTCTTCCGGCACTGCCAGCGGCTTCGCCGCTCCAGGGATGCGCTCAATCTCCGGCCGCTTCGGCTGATAGGCGACCAGCAACCTGCCCTCCCCGCTATGAACCGTCAGCTTGAGGTCATGCTCCTGCTCTCCATGGTCCAGCATAACCGTACGCTCTATAGCCTCTGCGGGAGACAGATCTGCAGTCTCCCGCAGATATTCGCCTGCGGCTCCGCTTAAGCTGATCACGGCCTGCTCCAGCCGTGAGGTGACGTATACCTTCACCACCGCTTGAGCCGATACTGCATCCGCCTCCAGATTGACCGCAGCGTCTACCGAGGCATTTTTCACCAGACCGATGCCCTTATACGGCATGAAATACTGGGTGAAGCTCTTCTCCTCATACGGCTGCAGCCAGGTGAAGTCAGGCTGATTATCGGTGTACACGCCTGTCATGAGTTCAATATAAGGTCCGTCTTCATCGGTCAGCTGGCGGTCCCAGGCCTGCCCGAATTCCCCGTTCCCCCAGGTCCATTGCTTCTTCCCCGGTGAGATATGATGATCAGCCACATGCAGCAGCCCCGCCTGTACGCCGTGATCATATCCGCCGACGAAATTATAATCCGACTTATAGGCCATATAGGAGGTCGGAACCGGAATATTCTTATAGCGGGAGATGTCCACGCCTTCCGAATAATCCTGTTTGTAGTAGGTACCGGTCGCAATGGGGAACCGCGATACATCCCTTTTGCCATGATCGAAGACGGCTGTGACATCAGGGGGAAAAACAGACTGCGTCTGATCATTCACCGCAACCGCCGGGTTGGCCCACCAGAGGAAGGTCTGCGCCTGCGGCGTCCGGTTATAACACTGCGCATGGACCTCCAGATAGGCTCTCCCGGGATAGAGTCTGAACGCAGCCGTAACCTTCGTCCCGTACATCCGGTCAATCTCGCTCACCCATACGGTAGCGCTTCCATCCGCAGCAGCCTCAAGCTTATATTCAACAGGGCCGAACGTATTCGGGCGGTGATGCTGCGGCCAGTTGAACTCAATGCCCCCGGAGATCCAGGGACCTGCAAGGCCGACCAGCGCAGGCTTGATGACGCGGTTATAATAGACAAAATCATAATGATTCGTCTTGTCGAGCGCCCGGTAGATCCGTCCTCCAAGCTCCGGCAGGATCTCTATCCGCATATATTCGTTCTCCAGAGTAATCAGCTTGTACTGTCTATCCTGCTTCACATCCGAGATGCTCTCAATCACGGGATGCGGGTATACACGCCCTGAGCTTCCCTGATAGACTCTTTTCTCCAGAAACATGGGGTTCGGATCAGCGGCGCCCGCCTCATAGGTTGGTATGATCACACTGGTCTCCCGTACCTGTACCCAGTCTGCGTTGTCTGCGTTGTCTGCGTTGTCTGCGTTGTACTTGTTGTTCACGTTACTCCCGGCCAGCTCCGGTGTATAACCACTAGCTGCTCGCTTCATGACTTCACGGCCCCCCTTAACTTGATACTTCTACTCTAGCCTCTGGCCGGGGAGTTTCCAATTGACGAAATGCGGGAAGTGATGGATTATATTCTTATTCTGTGCAAGCTTGGATTCCCGGCGTCACTGCGATGAGGATACGATTTCCCGACCGATGGTTGGGGTTGGGGTTGGGTTGGGTTGGGGTTGGGATAAATCCTGCCCATAATGCAACATTCCGCTCCTGAATTCAGCCTTAAACCGGAATTGTTGCACAAAAATCAACATCTGTCCTCCTTCCTGAGGCCAAACGGGGAAATTCCTGCATTTTGTGCAACAATCCGCCCTGGCACCACTGTACCAGAGAATCAAAATTGCAAAATATGCAACATTTTCATCATCTCAGCATGCCAACACCGAGCACCGAGCACCGAAGCACCGTAGCATTCCAGCACCCAAGCATCTCGCATTCCCTATATTCAGCCTCTACAGCTCCCAACAAACTCATTGCACTTCTTTTGGAAGGGGCTATCCCGTTCTAAGCCTTCGGATGAATACGCTGATGCCTGCGAGAAGAGATTGGGAAGTTACTTGTTGGGCCGGGTGTCTAACGTTTGGTTTATATACGATCTGTCAGGAGGGGAAGCGGCATGAATGATGGCAATATCCGCAAGCCGGAAGGGTTTGTGGAGGAGAAGCTGTATGTGCTGCCGGAGTACTGGATGAAGGAATTGGAGCAGGAGGAGCTGACCGCCTCCTTGTTCATTACGGACATTGGTTATTTCCCGAATGCCCGTTATCATTTCAGGGAACGCCTGGAAGGCAGCCCGTCGCATATCTTGATCTTGTGTGAAGCGGGGGAGGGCTGGGTGGAGCTGAATCACGGGGAGGAGATGACCATGCAGCCGGGGGACATGGTGATTATTCCTCCACACACCCCGCACCGCTACGGGGCCATGCAGGAAGAGCCATGGAGCATATACTGGTTCCATTTCCAAGGAAATCATGCGGACCGGCTGGTGAAGCTGTTCGGATTGTCGGGCGCTCCCCTCGCCCTGGCCCCGAGCGGCAAGGCCCGGCTCATTGAATGGTTCGTCCCTGCCTATGAGCTGCTGGCTGAGCGGACCTATGCCCTGGCTACCCATGTGCACATCGCCCAGACGGCCAGACAGCTGCTCTCCGGCATCGGCATTACGGCAGGCCCGTCCGCGCAGGAGAAGAAACGCGGGACCTATCTGGAACAGGCGATCCAGTATATGAACGGACGGCTGGGCAGCAACCTCACCCTGCCTGAGCTGGCTAAGCAGGTCGGCGTGTCGAAGCAGCATCTGATCTATATCTTCAACGCCGAGACCGGAGTCTCCCCGATCGGGTATTTCCTGCGGCTCAAAATCCAGCGCGCAGGCCATCTGCTCGATCTTACCGAACTCAGCATTAAGGAGGTCGGCTCCGCTATAGGGATCAACGACCCTTATTACTTCTCCAGGCTGTTCAAGAAGATTTCGGGGTTCTCTCCTTCAAGCTACCGGAAGATCCCGAAGGGCTGAATCTGTACTCGAACGAAAAGGGCCTTCCGGGCTAATTTCTCAGCTGCAGGAAGGCCCTTTTGAATATCTTTGAATATCTCTGCATATCTCTGCCGCGTAAGCTAAGCGGCTCTGCTACTCAATCTCCTTCCCGGTAAACAGCGAGACTCTCGCTTTAACCAGCTCTGTATATTCCTTCTCCATTTTCTCTGCACCCGCTTTATTCAGCTCCGCAATGAAATCGTCGTAGATTTTATCGAAATCGGCTGTGCTGGAGAGGATGGCTTCGGGAATCCGTTTGTGGACGATATCCTGCGTCTTTTGATAGATTACCTGATAATCCCCATCTGTCGGCACCGGCATATTGTACAGCGCGCCCCATTCCTTGACCGGGAATTCATCCTCCGCCGGGAACAGGTCTTTCCAGGTTGTTGCGTTATACGCAGCCAGGCTCGCCTTCTCCGCACCCGAATATTCGGCCAGAATCTGTTCCGGGAAGTTCGTTGTATAGTAATTGCCTGTAGAATCCTTCACACCGTCCCCGTAGCGGACTCCCAGCGTGGAATACAACCCCACCCCTGTCGCTTTGGTGAAACTTGCTGCATCGTTGACCTTCTGATCCAGAATGTCGGCAGGGATGACGCGCTTCCCGTTCTCCACATTATAATGCTTGCCTTCGATCCCCCAGTTTCTCAGCACCTGGCCTTCTTCCGAGGACAGCCAGTCCAGGAATTTAATCGCGCGGACCGGATCTTTACAAGCCGCGGTGATACTGATCCCGTAGCCGTCCACTCCGACAGACTGCATGGCGTGATCCTTGTACTCCTCACTCAGCGTAACCGGGAAGTGGGCGTACGTATATTCGTCTTTGCCCGCAGCCTTCAGGGCGTTCTCCGCATCCTGATACTCCCATTCCACTGAGGTAAGCCCCAGCACCCGGCCGCTGGAGATTTTGGATTTGTACTGGTCATCCTTTTGAACAAAGGATTCCTTGTCGAGCAGCCCTTCATTGTACATATGGTTCAGCCAGCGGAAGTACTCCTTCTCTTCAGGCTTCTTATAATGCAGCATCGTCTCGTACGTCTCAGGGTTCACATAATATTCGCCGTCATTGGTTCCTCCGGTAGTGATATCGCCCTGGTTGGTCACCGTAATCATGATCTTCCAGCCGTCAGCATTGACGGTCAGCGGTATGGTCGGCTGCCCGTCCGTCGTTGGATGCTTAGCCACATACGCCTTGAGGACATTCTCGAAATCCTTCACCGTCCGGACTTCGGGATATCCAAGCTCTTTCAATACGCGGTGCTGAATCTGAAATCCGTTCGTCGCATCGAAGCTCTGCTGATCAATGCCGACATTCGTCGGGATCGAATAGATCGCCTGATTATCCTTGCTGTATTTCATCCGGTTCATGTTCCCATCCATGACCTTCTTTATATTCGGGGCATATTTATCAATCAGCTCGGTCAGGTCGATAATGGCTTCCGCATCCACCAGCTTGCCCAGCTCTCCCTTGGCATAGATCATATCAGGATACTCTCCGCTGGCTGCCATCATTGAGATTTTGTCCTGTCCCCCTCCGCTGCCCACATCATATTCCGCGTTCAGGGTAACACCTGTTGTGGCAACAATCTCCTTGCCGATATCATCCTCCATCCTGTTCCAATTCGGACTGGCATCGGCGCCAAAGAAGGTAAACGTTACGGGAGCTGTATCCTTTGCGCTGTTATTTCCGTTCGTTATATTCTTTGTGTTATTTCCGGCACTGCTGCCGTTGCTGCAGCCTGCCGAAATGAACAGCATACTTGCCAGCAGACCCATCCCTAATCTTCTTGGCATTTGTTTTTCCATCCGTCTCATCCCCTTTGGTTGAATGCGTTTACAGTTATATTTTAGCGTCACCTTTGGCCGATAACCTTGATTTTCAAGTCGCAGACTAGCATTATATAGACAAATACGTATTTCTGAGGTGGGAGCTTTGTGAGCAATGTATATTTGAACTGGTTCACGACTGACGAGCATTTTCCTTTCTTTATCCAATATGGCGGGCATGAAGAAGACACCTCCCTCCATCAGCATGCAGACTTCTCCGAGCTTGTCATTGTGCTGAACGGACATGCTGCGCATATCGTCAACGACGAAGAGGCTTTTATCAAGAAAGGCAATGTATTCGTGATTAACGGCGGCACTCCCCATGCCTATAAGGACCCTTATGATTTCAGAATTTGCAACATTATGTACAAATCAGGCATGCTTAAGCTGGCCGGACCGGACTTAAGAACGCTGAACGGCTATCAGGCGCTGTTTGTCTTAGAACCCTTTTACCGCAGCATTAACGCCTATAAAAGCAAAATGAACCTCCCCATCGTCAGCCTGGAGGCTGTCTCATCGCTTGTGGCCGGCATGATTACAGAATATGAGCAGAAGCAGCACGGCTATCAGACCATGCTCGCCTCCAAATTCATGGAGCTGGTCGTGTATCTGTCCAGACATTATGACATTCAGGAGAAGGGCGTGGACCACAGCCTGATGCACCTCGCCAGTGCCATCTCCTATATTGAGGATCACTATCATGAACCGGTTACTCTTGATGCCATTGCCGCCAAATCGGATATTTCCGTCCGTCATTTGAACAGGATATTCCAGGCGTATTATCTGACTACACCGATTGCTTATATTCAGCGTCTGCGGCTGGAACATGCCTGCTCACTGCTCAAGCACACCAGACACCCTATTACAGACATCTCCTATAGATGCGGATTTAATGACAGTAACTACTTCGCCCGTCTCTTCAAAAAAACGTACGGCAAGTCCCCGAAGGCCTACCGCAATCAACAGTAGTTGTGCAGCAACCAGGTCCATACGCCGCTTAACGCAAAAAAGAGCAGCATGTCCCAAGGAACTGCCGCTCACACCTTATACCGCCGGCTGATCCAGCGGCTCATAATCGAACCAGTCATACGCTGCCGGAGCGCCCTGTCCCGTCACGGACGTTGCATACATGGCAACGAATACCCCGGTGAACCCTCCTGAGATTTCGGTGCTGAGATAATGTGTCTCTCCAGCCCCCAGCCCGATCACCCCGGAATCCGGTGCCTCAACCGAGGCTTCTATACTGCCGGGCAGCGCCTTGATTCTCAGGATGACCGGCCCGTCAGGACACTCCTCCACCTGCTCCACCCGGAGTGAACCGACCGTCCGCCGGAACACGGCGGCTCTCCGCCCGCTGACAGAGCGGATCACCAGCTCATAATGATGCTTCTCGTTCTTGTACACTGCAATTCCGGCTTCTTCCCCTTCATGCTGCGGCTCATAATCCAGCTCTGCTGCTATATTGGCCGTGAAGTGGCTGAGGCGGCGGCCTACAAAGGCAGGTGCCGCGGCTTCATTCAGCGTAGCCTCGTAGCCATGCAGAACGAGATGGCCCGGCCGTTCTTCGAGCGACCAGCTTCCTTCTGCCGGATTACGCAGAAAAGTCCAGTCCAGCCCCAGCCGGGTATCATCGAAATGGTCTCTTACGGGCTTCGCCGGCCAGCGGACCTCCGGCAGCAGCGGCGAGTCCATAACCGGCTCGATGCGGCCGCCGTTCCCGATAACCGGCCAGCCCTCGGATGTCCAGCTTACGGGAGCCAGGAAGCTCTCTCTGCCCAGATGATGGCCCATCGGATAGGAGACCGGACGGATGCCTAAGCACACCGCCCACCAACTGCCGTCCTGCGCCTCAACCAGGTCTGCATGGCCTGTAGCTTGTATGCTGATTGCCGTACTGCGGTTGGACAGAATCGGATTATGGGGACAAGCAGCATACGGGCCATAAGGCTGGCGGCTTCTGGCGATGGTCTCCATGTGTCCATACTCCGTTCCGCCTTCGGCGATCATCAGATAATACCAGCCGTTCTTCCGGTACAGATGCGGAGCCTCGGGATGAGCGCCGCCCGTTCCTGTCCAGATCAGCACGCTCCCGGTCAGCATTTCCCCGGTCTCGATATCAATCTCACACTGGTAGATTCCGTTCCCTTGCCCGCCGTCCATGGCGGACTGGAAATATACGCGCCCGTCCTCATCGAAGTACAGGGAAGGATCAATGCCGCCCTGCGCAATCAGGTAAGGCTCCGACCAGGTGCCTTCAGGATGCTGTGTTTTGACGAAGAAATTGCCCATCCCGCTTACATTCGTGGTCACCATATAGAACCAGCCGTTATGATAACGGAGGGTCGGCGCGAATATTCCGCCTGAGCTCCACGAATTCTCCAGCGGCAACTGGCTGGGTGTGGTAAGGCAATGGCCGATCTGCCGCCAATGAACAAGATCCCTGCTGTGAAAGACAGGGACGCCCGGATAATATTCAAATGTGCTTGTCACCAGATAATAATCATCCCCTACCCTGCAGATGCTGGGATCGGGATGGAAACCGGATATGATGGGATTGGTATAATGCATGAAGAGGCGCTCCTGTCCATTTTCAATTGAATTCTAGGTTCTATATCGATTATAAATGGAATCGCTCTGCCAAACCTTCACTTTCAAGTCACGGGAATAGCAAAATCCAGACATGGCAGCGCTTAGTTCCGTGCAGATGTTATATAGTTACCTTTTCAAATGATTGAAGCCGCTCCGCCTCTGCTTCCGCCGACGCCATAACCGGTACCCTCTGCGGACCGTCTCCAGAATCAGACGGGGAACCGGAAATACCCGGCGGGAAGCCACCGGCTGGTACAACCGGTAATACAGCCGCTTGTAATCCTCCCACATGCTGCAGTCGTCATCCTTCAGGAAATCAGAGACATCCACAATCAGTCCCCGTCCGTCCCGGAGCATCACATTCTTGGCATGGATATCATGCGGACGCAGCCCGCGGGACCTTGCATATTGAAGCGCGTTGTCAATGTCTTCAATAGCCTGTCCGGTAATGAGAATGCCGCGTTGCATGGAATCGTAGAAGGTGACTCCGCCCAGCCTTTTGAGAACCAGGAAATCCGCTCCGGCATAATAGCACTCCGAGAAGGCCTGATGGTGCCCGAGGCGGCGGTATACCTCTGCTTCTTCCTCAATGCCCGGCCTGCCCGGCGCGTAGATCTTCACTGCGAATTCCTCAGCTCCCTGCCGGCAGAAGACAGCCGCATAATTTCCGGTTCCGAGCACACTCCAGGGCTTTGGTACACCGCTGACCTTCACCGGCTCCAGCGGATTCACGCTCTCAATACTAACCTGTCCCAACAGCTCGCCCGTGATCTGCTCCAGCAGCTTGTCCATCCTTCTCACCCCGCAGCTTAAGTTCAGTAATGACTCTATCCACCCAGTGTACGCTATTCCCCGGCGATCAGCCAATCTTGCCGGTAAGCATGGCGAAGAACCGGACAACAGCTCTCCGGCTCTTCGTATATTTGAACGTATAGGTACACTCGCCCATCATCCCACGCCGCCACCTTGGAGTTAAGCTAAATGAATGACCTCATGCTCCTCCGCACTTCGGTAGGTCCCGAATACAAGCTCCAGCGTCTTCAGATTATCTTCGCCGCTCGTCTGGAATTCCTCACCCGTGTTCAGGCATTCAATGAAATGCGACTGCAAGCGGTAATGACTCTCTTCAAAATCAAGGCCGTTATCCTCCGAAATCGCCGTCTCCAGCCCGTTATTATCAATCAGGCTGAGCCTGCCGCTGCTGTACAGCTTGATCGTTGCCTGATCGCCTTCGATAATCAACTGCTCCTTATGGTCCGGCAGCACCGGCAGGGTTAGCGGGCCGGGCAGATTCTGCCGGGTGGCCCAGCTCATATCCATCAGCCCCATATAATCCTCATAGCCAAGGGTGATCAGCCCGGCGTCCTCTCCGGCAATATACGGACTGACCTTCCGGGTCTCGGCATACAGCCGTTTCGGCTCCCCGAACAGAAAGCGCCATGTATCATACCAGTGAACCCCCATCTCATAGAACAGCAGCTTCGGCATCTCCCGGAAGAACGGCTGCGGAAGCTCATTCTCCGGGGCAAACCGCGGTGAATAATAATCCGTGTGGATATAGCGGATCATCTGGAGCCGTCCTGCAGCTCCCTGATCCAGCAGCTTGCGGATGGCCTGAATCGGCTGCAGCCAGCGCCAGTTCTCTGTAACCATCAGCCGGACGCCCGCAGCACGGGCTGTTTCCACCATCTCACAGGCTTCCTCCATGGAGCGGGCAAAAGGCTTTTGGCACAGGATGTGCTTCCCAGCCCGTGCGGCCAGTCCGACCAGCTCAGGGTGAGTATCCGGCGCAGTAATAATATCTACTATATCCAGCTCCGCAGAAGACAGCATGTCTTCCAGCTTAGAGTACAGCATATCTGCGGGAATCCCGTATGCCTCCCCCTTCCTGTGCAGCTTCTCCGAATCCAGATCGCACAGGCCTTGAAGCTGAACGCCGGGGATACGCTGCCATGCCTGCAAATGCTTATCCGACCAATACCCGGCGCCCACAACACCAACCTTCCACATCTTATTTCGCCTCCAGGTCATACTCATCGCGCAGGCGCGTCATTCTCACCGCCATATAGGTCCGTCCCGGAAGATCGACCCTGAAGGTTCCCTGATAGCTGCCCGCAAGCTCCTCCACCGTCATGTTCCAGGTATCCAGCAGCTCCACCTTATAGCGGATCTCCGGGTTCATCGTGAACTGGCGGAACAGCGGCCGGTTAAAGCCGAAATAATAGAGAACATATTCATCCTCCACCCCGGCTCTGGGCAGATCCCACTCCGAAGGCAGCGGATTCAGCCCCTCTGAAGGCCCCTCCTCCAGCACGCGGCGCAGAAAAGCAATCCGCTCAGGGCTCGTGCCATACAGCCGGCCGCCCTTGGCCCACCAGAGCTTGTCTTCCGGGTGCAGATAGGTTTCCCCATGTCCGACATATCCTCCACGGACCGCGCCTTCCCAGAAACGGCGGACCATCTCTTCCCCGGTAATATTTCCCCAGCCATGCTCGACATTGCCCTCGTAGGCACATTCATCGATCACGACAGGCTTATTCCAGCGCCGTCTCCATTCGTCCGTATTCTCGGAGGTCTTGTAAGCATCTACACGCTGAATGCTGCAATGCGTAACCCAGGGCTGGTTGAAATCATAGAAGGCAATGCCATTATGATTAGAGATCAGGTGCCCGTAAGGATCATACGACGTTACAATGTGGGCATACCGCTCCCAATCAGCCGGCATCTTGTTTCTCATAAAATCATATTCATTGGCCAGCGACCACCAGATATGGCGGTAAGCCGAGAGCCTGGCTACAAGGTACCGGAGATAGCGGTCATCCGCCTCCTTGCCCATATCCGCGAAGCCCCAACGGTCATAAGGGTGGAACAGAATCAGGTCAGCCTCGATGCCCAGCTCCCCAAGGTCTGCAATCCGCTCCTCCAGATGCCGGAAGAACGCCGGGTTGAACCGGCTGTAATCCCAGCCTGCTTGGGCCGAGCCTTCATAGGGATAGTACTCCGGTTCATTCTCGTTATAGGAGTAGGATTTCGGGAACACGCACATTCTTATTTTGTTAAAAGAAGACGCTTTCAGCGTATCCAGCGTCTGGCGCTCCATCTCGTCTCCCTGATGGGTCCAGGCGTAGCAGGTCGTGCCGACAGGAAGATAGGGCGTTCCGTCCGCATAGGCAAAATGAAAGGTATTCCGCACCCGGACCGGACCGTGATTCCCGCCTGCAGCAGCCGTGCATTCCAGTTCCCCTTCAAGCTCATGCAGCGCAGGCGCATTGCTGCTGGTCCGGAACGTCCACTTCCCCTGCTGCTCCGGCATGAAGCGGATGCGGTATACCCCTTCCCCGTCATAGAAGCCCAGAGCCAGAACCGAACGATCTCCCATCGAAAATTCCGCCTGCAGCGCTACCTCCGTAAACGGATTGCCCCCGGCAGGGCCTCCGTGCAATACAATTTCACATACGCCCCACTGTGAAGTCTGGTCAGGCACCGATACGGAGACCCTCCCCTGAAATGCTTCAGCCCGCCCTGCTTCCTTCGGATTAGCCATAAGTCCTGCTCCCTTCTGTATGAATCCTAAGATATACAATAAGTAACACTGAACTAAACAATAACTAAACAAAATAAGATTAAATAACTATACGACCATGATAAAACCATCCTACATCACCTTATAATTATCGTCAATGTTATTATTTATCACTAAACAAAACTAAACAAATACACTCAACCCCTGCTTCATTGCTAAATTCACCACCTTCCCTTACACTAAACATACTTAAGCTACGATGCTGAATGGAGGTCTTGTCATTGAATATGGAGGAGCTTGCCCGGCTGGCCGGGGTCTCCAAAGGGGCTGTCTCGCTGGCGCTGAACGGGAAGCCGGGGGTCGGGCCGGAGACACGCGGGCGAATCCTGCGCCTGGCGGAGACCTACGGATATACAGGCAGGGGAAAAGCGGCGGCCGCTGAGGCGAACCCCACCACCCTGCGGTTCCTGGTGTTCACCAATGCCGGACTGGTCCATCAGGAGTACTATCAGCAGCCCTTCTTCCGGGAGCTGATTCATCATATCGAGGAGCGCTGCCGGATGGGGGGCTACAGTCTGATGTTCTCCGCGATTGAAGAAAAGCACTATGAGCAGGGCATTCAATCCGTGATGGAGGAGCCCGCCAGCGGCGTGATTCTGCTCGGCACCAGCCTGGATGCGGCCAGAATAGCCGATATTGCAGACAAGCTGCCCGGCTTGATCGTGCTGGACACCTGCTTCGATGCGCTGCCTGTCCATTTTGTCGAGATCAATAATTATATGGGGGCTTATCAGGCAGGCACCTATCTGACCGGCCACGGGCACCGGAGCATAGGTTATATCGCATCCGAGGAGCGGATTCATAACTTCGGGGAACGGCAGCGCGGGTTCATGGACGCTATGGCGGAGGCGCAGGTGGAGATTCCCCGGAGCAGCCTGCTGGCGGTGCCGCCGACTTTATTTTCCTCCCAGGGACCGTTACGGGACAAGCTGCAGCGGCTGAAGGACAGCGGACAGCCTTTTCCCACCGCCTTCTTCTGTGAATGTGACTACATCGCCATCAGCGCGATCAAGGCGCTCAGCGAGCTGGGCTTCTCCATCCCGGAGGATGTATCCGTCATCGGCTTCGATAATATCAATGAATCACAGATTGTAACCCCGGAGCTGACCACCGTTCATGTGGAGAAAGAACAGATGGCCGCATGGGCCGTGGAGCTGTTCACCGCTTCTCTTCACCGGCAGTCCGCAGTCAGCACCAAGGTCAAAGTCGACACCCTCTTGATTGAGAGAGCTTCCTGCCGGCGGCTCGAACCCTCTGCGGATCAGTAAGCTGCATTCACCGCTTATACGCAAAAAACAGGAGCCAGCCCTAACCGCCTGATCGCGGCTAAGGGGTTGGCTCCTGTTCCTGTCTGCATAGTCCTGTCCTATACGTTCTGTCCTATTTGTCCAGCCAGGCACGCATCATCGATAACAGCTGTCCGCTGTTCACCGGCTTGGTAATATAATCCGAGCAGCCTGCTTCCAGGCACAGCTCACGGTCCCCCTTCATTGCCTTGGCGGTAAGCGCAAGAATCGGGAGGTCCCTCCATTCCGGCTTCTCCCGGATCGCCCGGGTCGTCTCGTAGCCGTCCATTCCCGGCATCATGATGTCCATCAGGACAATTCCGATATCCGGCGTCTGCTCCAGCAGCGTGATCGCATCCTGGCCATTCTCCGCAGGGATCACCTTCATCTGATGACGCTCCAGAATAGAGGTAAGCGCAAAGATGTTGCGGATATCATCATCCACGACAAGCACCTTTTTATACTCGATCATCTCATCCGATTGATACAGCTTCACCAGCTTCTCTCTGGAGAGCGGCGGCAGATTCTCTGCCTTGCGGTGCAGGGCGAGCGTCGATTCATCAATCAGCTGGGCATCTGATTTCACCTCTTTGAGCACCGCCATCTTGGCCAGCTCATCCCATTCGGTTTCTTCCTCCGGCGTCAGCTTCCGGTTCATCTGCACCAGCACGGGAATTCTCTTGTTCCTGGCGTTCTTGTACATCTCCCGGAGGAAGCGGATCAGATTCATATCTGCCAGGCTGCTGTCCAGCACGATCGCATCGAACGTCTTGCTGTTCAACTGGTTCAAGGCTTTGCGCCCGGTCTCTACAAGAGTGAGTGTAAGATCTGGATTGTCCAGCAGCTCGGCTATATGCTTGCGCTCCTGTTCATCCTGGACGGCGACCAGCAGATTAGCCGTGGTGTGATCCGCGAACCGGTTCAGCCGGTCCAGCGCATTCTCCAGCTCCTCATTGGTCACGGGCTTGCGGAAATAGTCGTAAGCCCCCTTCTGCAGCAGCTGCACCTCGTCTTCATCCACGGTCATTACGCAGACCGGAATATGCCTTACCCCGATATCGTTCTTGAGCTGCTGAAGCACCAGCCAGCCGTCCGTATCTCCGCCAAGATGCAGATCCAGCGTGATGGCCGACGGCTGGTATTTCTGAACCAGCTCCAGGACATCCCAGCCGCTGGTGGCGATAACCGCTTTGATTCCTTTTTTGTGGAGCATCCCCAGAATGATCTCGTTGAACTTCTGGTCATCCTCAACGATCAGGAACACCCGGTCTCCCGGTTCAATCCCATCGCGGTCATCCGCGAAGGGCTCCTCTTCCGGCTTGACAAGGCTGCTTCTGCGTTTGGCCGGGGTAATGTCAATGACCTCCGGAACATGAGCCTTCGGAGGCTCCGGTTCAGTGAATTCCGCATCTGTCGGCAGGTACAGGTTAAATACGCTTCCCTTGCCCACTTCGCTGTACAGGCTAATCTCTCCGCCGAGCATCTCGGCGATCTCGCGGGAGATGGCCAGCCCGAGACCCGTTCCGCCATATTCCCGGTTCGTACTGCCGTCCGCCTGCTGGAACGCTTCGAAGATAATCTGCTGCTTCTCCGCCGGAATGCCGATTCCCGTATCACTTACCGAGAAGCAGATGACCGTTGCCGCCCGCTCAAGCGACTCCTTATCCGGGTGCCACCCGTCGGCCGCTTTGCGGATCTGCAGCATAATCTGTCCCTGCTCGGTGAACTTGAAGGCGTTCGACAGCAGGTTCTTCAGGATTTGCAGCAGACGCTTGGAATCCGTAGCGATGCTGGCCGGTACACCGGGATCAATCTTGATCCGGTAGTCGAGCTTCTTGGCATCCACCATATGGCGGAAAGAACGGTCCAGCCCGTCCGTGAGCTCCGCCAGCGAGACTTCGCTGAAATCCGGCGTGATCGTGCCGGATTCGATTTTGGACAGATCGAGGATATCATTAATCAGGTTCAGCAGCTCCAGCCCGGAATCCTGAATCGTCTTGGCGAACTTCACCTGCAGCTCATGCAGATTCTCATCCGGATTCTCGGCCAGCTGTTCTGCCAGGAGCAGCAAGGAATTCAGCGGCGTGCGCAGCTCATGGGACATGTTGGCCAGGAATTCGGATTTGTACTTGGAGGTCAGGGCAAGCTGCTCCGCCTTCTCCTCCAGGTAACGCTTGGCCACCTCCACCTCATGGTTCTTGCTCTCCACCTCTGCCTTCTGGAGTACGAGCAGCTTCGCCTTATCCTCCAGCTCGTCATTCGTGCTCCGCAGCTCCAGCTGCTGCTTCTGCAGCTCCTCGGTGAGCGACTGGGACTGGATCAGCAGCTCCTCCGTACGCTGGTTCGCCTGCATCGTGTTAATTACACTGCCGATGGATTCAGTAAGCTGATCCAGGAAGGCGATGTCGATATCGCTATAAGGCCGGAAGGTCGCCAGTTCCAGAATCGCCAACACCTGATCCTCGAAGATGATCGGCAGCAGAATGATATTAAGCGGCGTCGCTTCTCCCAGTGCGGACGAGATCATCACATAGTCGCCCGGAACGTTGGTTAATAGAATCCGCTGCTTCTCAATCAGGCACTGGCCGACCAGCCCCTGCCCCGCCCGGAATTCGTTCGCCAGATGCTTGCGGTTCTGATACGCATAGCTGGCGAACAGCTTCAACACCGCTTCCCCGCCGGAGGGTTCATTAATGTAGAAGACGCCATGCTGCATCGATACCAGCGGAGCCAGCTCGGACAGGATCATCCGGCTGACTGCATACAGATCACGCTGCCCCTGGAGCATCCGCGAGAACTTGGCCAGATTGGTCTTCAGCCAGTCCTGCTCGGTGTTGATGCGGGTCGTCTCCTTCAGATTACGGATCATCTCGTTGATGTTATCCTTGAGCGTGGCAACCTCCCCGGAGGCGGACACATCAATCGCCCGTGACAGATCGCCGTTAGTCACTGCTGTAGCCACATTGGTGATGGCCCGCACCTGTGTGGTCAGCGTACTCGCCATGTAATTGACGTTGTCGGTCAGATCACGCCAGGTGCCCGCAGCCCCCGGCACGCTGGCCTGTCCGCCCAGCTTCCCTTCAGCTCCAACCTCGCGGGCCACAGTAGTCACCTGATCAGCGAAGGTGGCCAGCGTCTCGATCATGTTATTTATCGTATCCGTCAGCTCGGCAATCTCGCCCTTAGCCTCAACCGTCAGCTTCTGCTTCAGGTTACCGTTCGCCACTGCCGTCACGACCTTGGCGATTCCCCGCACCTGATCGGTCAGATTGGTGGCCATGATATTCACGTTGTCAGTAAGATCCTTCCAGATGCCCCCGACACCGCGCACCTGGGCCTGTCCGCCCAGCTTCCCGTCCGTGCCGACCTCGCTCGCTACACGCGTCACCTCGGAGGCGAACGAATTCAGCTGATCCACCATCGTATTGATCGTGTTCTTCAGCTCCAGCAATTCGCCTTTGACATCCACCGTAATCTTCTTGGACAGATCCCCGTTCGCGACCGCCGTCGTTACACCGGCAATATTGCGCATCTGAATCGTCAGGTTGCTCGCCATGAAGTTCACCGTATCGGTCAGATCCTTCCAGGTGCCGGAGACATCCTTCACCTCGGCCTGCGCGCCAAGCTTGCCATCAGTGCCTACCTCGCGCGCTACACGCGTCACCTCGGAGGCGAAGATGGAGAGCTGGTCCACCATCGTGTTGATCGTATTTTTCAGCTCCAGAATCTCGCCCTTGACGTCTACGGTGATCTTCTTGGACAGGTCGCCCTTGGCTACCGCCGTGGTCACATCTGCAATATTACGCACCTGGTCCGTCAGATTGCGGGCCATGTTATTTACGCCTTCGGTCAAGTCTTTCCAGGTGCCGCCGACTCCCTTCACCTGCGCCTGTCCGCCCAGCTTACCGTCTGTACCAACCTCGCGCGCTACACGCGTTACCTCGGAAGAGAACATGGAGAGCTGGTCCACCATCGTATTGATCGTGTTCTTCAGCTCCAGAATTTCACCCTGCACATCTGCAGTGATTTTCTTGGACAGGTCCCCGTTCGCCACCGCTGTCGTTACGACCGCGATGTTGCGCACCTGATTCGTCAGGTTGGACGCCATATAGTTGACGCTCTCGGTCAAATCGCGCCAGGTCCCGGCTACGCCCTTCACCTGCGCCTGTCCGCCCAGCATCCCTTCAGTGCCGACCTCACGCGCCACGCGCGTCACCTCGGAGGCGAAGATCGACAGCTGCTCCACCATGGTGTTAATGGTGTTCTTCAGCTCCAGAATCTCGCCGGTCGCATTCACCGTAATCTGCTTCGACAGATCCCCCTTCGCCACGGCTGTCGTTACTTCGGCGATATTGCGCACCTGATCCGTCAGTGTGCCCGCCATGAAGTTCACGCTGTCGGTCAGATCCTTCCAGGTCCCGGAGACCCCCTTCACATCGGCCTGTCCGCCGAGAATCCCTTCCGTAGATACCTCGCGCGCCACACGCGTGACCTCGGAGGCGAAGTTGCTGAGCTGGTCCACCATGATGTTAATCGTGCTTTTCAGCTCCAGAATCTCGCCCTTCGCATCGACGGTAATGGTCTTCGACAAGTCGCCCTTGGCTACCGCCGTGGTCACTTCCGCGATATTGCGCACCTGATTCGTCAGGTTGGACGCCATGTAGTTGACGCTTTCGGTCAAATCCCGCCAGGTGCCGGACACGCCCTTAACGTCGGCCTGCCCGCCAAGAATGCCTTCCGTACCGACCTCGCGCGCCATCCGGGTCACCTCGGAAGCAAAGGTCGATAACTGATCCACCATGATATTGATCGTGTTCTTCAGCTCCAGAATTTCACCCTGCACATCGGCGGTAATCTTCTTCGACAGATCGCCGTTGGCCACCGCCGTGGTCACCACCGCGATGTTCCGCACCTGGTTCGTCAGGTTGGACGCCATGTAGTTGACGCTCTCGGTCAAATCCCGCCAGGTGCCGGAGACATCCTTCACATCGGCCTGTCCGCCGAGCTTGCCTTCGGTCCCGACCTCACGCGCCACCCGGGTCACCTCAGAGGCGAACATGGAGAGCTGGTCCACCATCGTGTTGATCGTATTCTTCAGCTCCATGATTTCGCCCCGTGCATTGACTGTAATCTGCTTCGACAGATCGCCGTTCGCTACGGCCGTGGTCACCGCCGCGATATTGCGCACCTGATCCGTAAGATTCGTCGCCATATAATTGACGCTGTCGGTCAGATCCTTCCAGGTCCCGGAGACCCCCTTCACATCAGCCTGTCCGCCCAAAATACCTTCGGTACCCACCTCACGCGCCACGCGTGTAACTTCGGAGGCGAACGTGCTGAGCTGATTCACCATCATATTGATATTACTTGCCGTTCGCTGGAACTCGCCGGTAAGCGGCCGTCCTTCAATCGCGAGCTCCACCTGCTGGGACAGATCGCCCTTGGCTACGGCGTTAATGACCCGGACCATCTCGCTGGTCGGCTGAATCAGGTCAATCACCAGTCCGTTCAAGGAATCGGTCACCGTCTCCCAGGACCCGCCCAGATTCTTTTGCACGAACCGTCTGGACAGGTTCCCTTCCTTGCCGACCACTCTGGCCACCGTCTGAACCTCGTTCACCAGGCTCTCCTGAATATCCATAATCTCGTTGAACGTATCCGCTACCTTACCGGCGATTCCCGTCCGGTCATACGGCATCCGGTGGGAGAAATTGCCCTTCTTCATCGCCATCAAGGCGCTCAGCAGTTCACCGGCGTCTATTCCATCGCCCTGGTTTTCTTTAATTTGGTTGTCATCGCTCATAGTATCAACCCTGCCCCTTATTCAGCACGTATTTTTGCATGACCTGTTGTATAGCCTCCAGCCTGACCGGCCTGGCGATGACATCTTCTACGCCACCGGTCCATGATACTCCTGAACGACAATTGTAAAAACAAACGTAGCCCCGGGTTCATCCGACGGCTCCACCCGGATACTTCCGCCCATCAGCTCCACCAGAGCTTTGCTGATCGATAAGCCAAGTCCCGTACCTTCGAACCTGCGTGTGGTAGAGGCGTCGAGCTGGGAGAAGGGCTGGAACAGCTCGCCGATTTTATCCGGGGGAATCCCGATTCCTGTGTCTCTGATTGTGAATTCAAGTGTAAGCTTCTCCGCCGGTCCCTCCTGCTTGTTAACCATTATGTATACACTGCCTGCATGGGTGAACTTCACGGCGTTGCCTACGAGATTATTCAGTACCTGGCGGAGGCGGTTCACATCTCCCACCAGATCAGGCGGCACAGCAGGATCAATCTCCACCACCATATCAAGCTTCCGCTCACGGGTCCTCGCGGTGAATAGGGCAACTGTCTCGCTCAGGCAATCTTGCAGGGAGAACGGCGCCGCTTCCACCACCAGCTTCCCGG
Organism: Paenibacillus sp. FSL H8-0122; assembly: GCF_038005345.1. Lineage (NCBI taxonomy): Bacteria > Bacillati > Bacillota > Bacilli > Caryophanales > Paenibacillaceae > Paenibacillus > Paenibacillus sp. FSL H8-0122. The sequence continues at coordinate 4,917,715 of NZ_JBBOTB010000001.1, forward strand.
ATTCCAGCTTGGAATAATCGAGAATGGGATTGATCACCGACAGAAGGGCATTGCTGCTTGTATGGATAATCCCCGCCATCTCACAATATTCCTCCGGCAGATCCGAGGCGAGCAGCAGATCAGACATCCCGATGATCCCGTTCAGCGGCGTGCGGATTTCATGGCTCATCATCGCCAGGAACTCCGATTTCACCTTGGAGGCAATTTCTGCGGCTTCCTTGGCTTCCCTCAGCTCCTGATTCGTCTTCTCCAGCTGCCGGGCCTGCTGCTTCAGCATCTCGCTCTGGAGCTGCAGCTTCTTATTCGCTTCATACATGCTGACGTAACCCTCAATCTTGGACTTGAACAGCTGCGGGACGAAGGGCTTCGTCATGTAATCCATCGCACCGACAGAGTAGCCGGCGAAGATATCCTCCATCGTAGTACTGTTCGCGGACATGAAAATAATCGGCACCACATGATTCTTCTCCCGGGTACGGATAAGGCGCGCCGTCTCCAGCCCGTCCATGCCCGGCATTTGCACATCCATCACAATGACGGCGAATTCCTCCTCCAGCAGACAACGTAAAGCTTCAATCCCGGAATAGGCCCGAAACAACCGGTAAGGCTCTCCGCGGAGAACGGCCTCAAGGGCAAGCAGATTCTCGGGATGATCGTCTACGAGCAGGATGTTGACCGGAAAATCCATGAGAACCCTCACTTTCCAGCTTGTGGCATGCCTTGCGTTTATATTTCGAAAATATAGCTTATATACCCAAAATTTCAAATCCCGAAACTCAGGTCTGCTGGTAATTCACCGCTGTAATCAGGCACTTCCGGCACAGAAAAGCATAATAAATCCCCTCGTCCTCCGCCACCTGGCCCATATCCGCCTGCGCCGCAAAAGTCATCGTTTGTGCGCAGCAGGGACAGGGCGGATAGTCCGCATCCTGAATCCAGGCCGGATGACCTCCGATCTGCGAGGCCGGTGCCTCCAGAACCCAGTATGCACTCTCATATGTGCCTGCCGGCTGTTCCGACAGCTGCATGACATGCCATGTGTTGAACGCCAATGCTCCTCCTGTATTGTCAGGCAGATATCCGGGAACAGCATTATATTCACTCCATGAATACCCGCCCTCCAGGTCGGCCTTCATATATACAGTGCCATAACAGTTGCAGTGCATACAGGCTGCAATCCTCAGACGCTTGCCGGGCAGCTCCATGAACCTAACCTGCGGATGCTGCAAATCGTAATCGAATAAGACAGTTAGCGCATCTCCGCACCAAGGACAGGCGTCCGTTCCTGTCTGGAGCATTTGAACGGCCGCCGGAGCGCCGGGGGCTTCCGGAGTGTCTTCCCTGCTTACCAGGAAGGGGTAACATTCGGAATGGTACAGCTGTCTTTTGCCGCCTCCGGCATCCAGCTCCCAGCCTGCTTCAAGGGCATATGTCTCGGGCGCCTGATATAACGCTGCTGCCCACTCCGGCGGGGACTGCCGCCATGCCGCGAACAGCCTAACCACCTCTTCATCGCCAATCCAGGCCAGCCCCAGCAGCAGCAGATTACGGTTAACCGGATCGGACTCCACCTGGGCAATGAGCCGGTCCCGGACCTTCGCGTCAGCATCCTTGAAAAGAATCGCGGGTGCATAATTCCCTGTGCGGAGGAGCATTTCCAGACCCGGCCCAAGCTGTGTATCCGTGAAGCAGAGGAGGGACACCAGAACCATCTCCGCCTGGTCTATATCCTCTTCTTCCAATAAATGAACGGCATAGCTCTCCATCCGTTCTCTCTCTTCCTCTGTCAGATCATGATACAGCTCCTGTGCAGTCCGGGGGTAAGGAACTTCCTTGATCAGCGGGTCAGGCTTCCGAGGGCTGTGCATAATGGTGAGAATTTCAACCGGATCATGGATACCCGCATACCTGTTCACCTCTTTGCGGTTCTGTTCAATATAAGCCTGTCTTTCCATCGCTTTCTTCTGCTGGTAGCAGGGCATACAGATGCCTCCGGTCTTCAGTGCGGTTGCTGGAAGAATCTTTCCCGTGCAGCCGGGGGTCTGACAAGGCAGACGTTCGCTCATATCCTTTCTCTCCCTTCATGATCAGTACGCAGATTATGCCCTCATTATAATAGATACGGACCTTCCGATCGAATGTAGCCCCGCTCCCGCCTGCAAGGGACGAACTTCCAGAATCTAGATTACAAATTCAGCCTTAACCCTTGACTGTTCGCCCGTCATCTAAGATAATAACAACCTCTGCCGTAATCCATGCAGGACAAGACTAACATTGACAGGACAATTGACAGGAAAAGGGGCGGTCGTCATCAGCTGGTTAAATGATCTCTACAAATTACAGAAGAAGGAGCCGGCCAAAGACGCCGAGCCTGCTCTAGTCAATACGATTTTCCGCATGTATGACCGGTTCAAACGGCTCGGTCTCACCGAACGGCTCGGCCAGCAGGATATGTCGCTGGATATTGCCGACGCTTATATCCATGGCCGGAATGCAATGATTGAAGCCGGAGTCGGCATCGGCAAATCCTTCGCCTACCTGATTCCCGGCCTGCTGATTAACCAGCTCTCCCGGCAGCCGGTCATTATCGCCACCTCGTCCATCCAGCTCTCCGAACAGATCCATAAGGATCTGCGGTTCATCGGCAGCCGGCTCGGCTTCTCCATGGTCCGCTCTGTAGTCGGCAAGGGCATGGGGCAATATGCCTGCCGGTACCGGGCAGCGGACCTGTTCCCGTCCGGGGAGTCCGGCTCCCCGCTCACGGTAATGGCAGAACGTATCCTGAATGCAGAAATCAACGAACGGGCAGACCTGAAGGGCGGGGTCAGTGATGCCTTATGGTCTAACGTGTGTGTGACGGATTGCAAGTTCGAGCACTGCCACTACAAGCATACCTGCACCTTCTACGACATGCGGGCCAAGATCAATGCGGCCCCGGGCGAGATGGACTTCATCATCGTGAATCAGGACCTGCTGATCCGTGACCTGATCAAGAAAAAAGAAGGGACCAAGGGCCTGATCGCAGAACGCCCCGCGCTGATCATTATAGATGAAGCGCATAATCTGGAAGCCAAGGTTAGAGATGCCCAGACGCTCGAATTCACCTTCCGGCAGATCTCCCGGGTGCTTGAGGATGCCATGCAGCTGCTGTATAAGCAATCCGCAGACCGCAGCCTGATGAAGTCCTTCCAGTTTGTCCGTCGCTGTGCCAAAGAGGTATTCAGACAGATAGAAGCAGACCTGCTGCACACGGCGAAGCAGGACACTGACCGGATTAAAGTATCGGAGATTACAGGAGTCCCGCTGCAGCAGGCCGTGCAGCTTCTGCAGGATTTCCGCCTCAGTCTCTCGGTGCTGACTTCCCGGCATGAACGGGAGATTGACAATACCTTCGAAGCGGTTAACGGAATGATCGGCCTCTTCCAGGTGCTTGCCGGGACGGAGGACAACTATCTGCTCTGGGCCAGCCACCCCCGGGGAGAAGCTGCCGTCAGCATCTGCCCCAAGGGGATCAGCCAATTCCTGAAGTACAGTCTGTTTAGCGGCAAGACCTCTGTCATCCTGACCTCCGCAACCCTCAGCCAGTCCGGCGGTACGCTGGAGGAACAATACGCTTATCTCTCCCGTTCGCTGGGCTACAGGGGCGAGTATATGGAGCGTCAGGCTTCACCGTTCGATTATGACAACCACACGATGATGTATATCGCCAAGGACGTTCCTTACTATAACCACAACAACCGGGAAGCTTATCTGGAAGCGGCGTATAAGGAGCTGCTGCGGCTGTGCAATGCAACGGACGGGCGGACACTGGTGCTTTTTTCGGCCAAAGAGGATATGAAATACATTCACAAGAAGCTGAGTGCGGAGAAGCTGAAATGGGCGCTGCATATGCAGCGGGAAGGCTCGTCCCAAGACGGGGTGATCGCTGAGTTCCGGGCGAGCAAGGGCGTGCTGCTGAGTACCGGTGTGTTCTGGGAAGGCGTGAATATCGAGGGTGCAGATCTGTCGCATCTGATCGTCTTCCGGCTGCCGTTCCCGGTTCCGGCTGATCCTGTCTACGAATACAAGGCGGAGCAGGCGGCGAATCCGCTCATGGAGGTCTATGTGCCGGACATGCTGCTCCGCCTGCGGCAAGGCACCGGGCGCCTGATCCGCAGCGAGACAGACCTCGGCGTGCTCAGCATCCTGGATTCGCGCCTGTCGGCTGGAGCCCGCAACCCATATCGGGAGCAGGTCCTTGCCGCGCTGCCGTTCACCAAGGTGACGGAGGAGTTCGGGGTGCTGGAGAGGTTTGTGCGCGAGAAGGGAATTCACCGGTGACCGTCAATCACCACTTCATCAGCTTCCTGATCTCTGACGCCAGTCTATCCGCCGCCTTGCGATGCGTCACCTGCGAAGGATGATAATCAACAGCGTGGCCGTCCGCCTCTAGCTGCACCTCGAACTTCATCACTGAGATCCTGCTGTCACCGGTTTCCCGGGCATAGCGGTCCACCGCCTGCTCCAGGATAGGATACAGCCTGTCCCCCATGATTCCCAGCGTACATAGTATGGCCGAATCGGGATTATTCCGTCTGACCATTTGTAGAAAAGCGACATAGTTCTCTGCATAATCCGCCTGCTTGGCAGGGTCATCCTTCGTGTACGAATCGTCGTTGGTCCCCAGATTAATGACGATCAGCTCCGGCGTGAATCTGCTGAAATCCCAAGCTATCTCCTGAGGCAGCAGACTGCCGCCGAACCTCCCTTCAGACTTGCCTACCTTTTCGTAGTAATCGGGCAGAAGATGCGTGGTGAGCTTCTGATCATTTTCGGTATAGCCGGTAATAATGCCGTATCCGCTATAACACACCATACTGTAATCCGCACCAAGCTGCTCTGCGCTCAGGTAGGCATAAGCCTTCGTTACATCTTCTGTAGCCGTAGAAAAGGTATGCAGCGCTTCTTCATCATCCACACCATACCCGCAGGTAATGGAATCGCCGATGAATTCGATCGTATGCTGCGGAGATGGAGTCGGCTTAATCCCTTCGTCAGCCTGCACCGCGATCTCCGCAATGCCAACCGTTGACATGGCTGCTTCAGACAGCTTCGTAATTCTTACAGTAATCTCTTGCCCGGTGTCGCTTTCGAACACTGTATACGTTTTGCGTAGCTGATCCACCTGATCGTCTATCACCCGCTGGCCGTTAACGCTGATTCCGATCCGGGCCAGATTGTTGCCGGTTGCAGCGACATCATCGCCTTGCAGAGTGATCCGGGCCGCCCGGCCATAGAAAGAGAATTCCACCCCGCTCCCCGAAAGAGCCAGCCACAGCACCTCCCCCATCCAGTGGGTCCGTCCGATGAGTCTGACCTGATTAGCTGCCGGTTGGTACGTTTGCATCTGGGACATTCCATAACCTTCCTTCTCTCGTTTCTATTCGTAACAGTAGCAAAGGCGCTTTATATTAGCAATGATATGTTAAGATATTAAGTACTTGTCAAGAAAAAGGAGGATATCCATGGACATCCCCAGAGGGACCTATGGCTTTCGCTTTGCCGAAGATAAGGAGCTGCAGCTGTGCGTATTGTTCGCAGCCGGTTATGATTCCGTCTCCGATCCCGCATACCGCTGGGACGGGATGGAGCGCAGCGACGGCCCGCTGCTGCTGTTCCAGTACACGCTCTCCGGTGAGGGCGTATTCGAGTCAGAGAACCGGACCTACCGGGTCCGGGCCGGACAGGCTCTGCTGGCGGAAATTCCGGGACCTCACCGGTATTACTATCCGCCGGATGCGGCAGAGCCCTGGGAGTTCCTGTTCCTCCTGCTGCGCCCAAGCTTAATCCTGCCCCACTGGCGCAGATTCCTGCGCGAAGCGGGTGAGGTGCCCCGGCTGCCCGCAGATTGTGCCCCTGTCCGGCTGGCGCGGATGATTGTCATGGATGCCGGAGCGGGCAGAATCTCCGATCCGCTGATCGCCTCGTCCAGCGTCTATCAATTCATGACCGAATTGACCCGAATGCAGGCGGCTACGCTGCGCGACAGGGACAACTGGTCAGAGAATATCAAGCGCGCCGCCGCATACATCGAGCAGCATTATTCGCAGATGATTAGCATCGACCAGCTGTCGGAGCATGTCTCCCTGTCCAAGTATCATCTCATCCGCCGTTTCTCGGCCAGCACCGGCCTGACACCCGGCGCTTATCTGACCCGGGTCCGAACGGAGAAGGCGATGGAGCTGCTCCGGGGGACGAGCTTAAGCATTGAAGCTATTGCGCAACAGATCGGCTACTCCAGCGGAAGCTACTTTATCAAGGCGTTCCGCAGCCTGACTGGGCTGACCCCGGGCGATTTCCGCAGTGGGGGCGAGAGCCTGACTTACCGCCAGCTCTTTTTTGACTAAGCGCAATATAGTGCTATTCGGCTTATAAGATTACTATAGATATTGGATTTATCCTTGATTATGATGGACTTATGAGGAGCAATAATCCATCTGATAAGGAGATTACACAATGAATCATAAGCTTGCAGCACCTGTCCCCCCGCTGGGCTGGAACAGCTGGGATTGCTACGGCGCAGCCGTAACCGAAGCGGAAATCCGCGGCAATGCGGAATATATGGCCGAGCATCTCAAAGACTTCGGCTGGAGCTACATTACCGTTGACATTCAGTGGTATGAGCCTGGTGCCGTGTCCTCCCTGTACCGCCCCTTTGTCCCGCTGGTCATGGATGAATACTCCCGGCTGATGCCTGCCGAGAACCGCTTCCCTTCCGCAGCAGGCGGTCAGGGCTTCAAGCCGCTGGCCGACTATGTCCACAGCCTGGGACTGAAGTTCGGCATTCATATTATGCGCGGTATCCCGCGCCAGGCCGCTCATGCAGGCACCGCTATTCTCGGTACGGAAGCAACTGCCCGCGAGATCGCGCACACGAACTCCATCTGTCCGTGGAATACAGATATGTACGGTGTCGATGCTTCCAAGGAAGGCGCTCAGGCCTACTATAATTCACTCTTTGAACTGTACGCGCAGTGGGGCGTCGATCTGGTCAAGGTAGATGACATCGCCGCCTCCAGACTGTACGATACCCATCAGCCGGAGATTGCCCTGATCTCCCGGGCAATCGAGAACTGCGGCCGCCCCATGGTCCTGAGTCTCTCCCCCGGCCCGGCTCCGGTAGAATACGCACAACATTTTACCGAACACGCCAACATGTGGCGCATCACGGATGATTTCTGGGACCGCTGGGAGCTGCTGCTGGACATGTTCAGCCGCTGCCGCAGCTGGCAGGGTATCCCGCAGGCCGGCTCCTGGCCGGATTGCGATATGCTGCCGCTCGGCCACATCGGCGTCCGCTCCGTTGACGGCGGCGGGGATGACCGCTGGACCCGCTTCACCCGGGACGAGCAGCTGACGATGATGTCGCTCTGGAGTATTTTCCGTTCGCCGCTGATCTTCGGCGGTGAGCTGCGGGACAATGACGACTGGACCCTGTCGCTGCTCACCAACCGCGAGGTGCTGCGCATGCAGCGCGAGAGCCATGGCGCCAGGGAAGCCCTGTACCGCGATGAGCTGATCGTCTGGACCGCTGCTCATGACGACGGCACCCGGTACACGGCCGTCTTCAACACCAGCAACAGTCCGCTGCCGGTTGACCTGAGCCTCGAAGAGATCGGCCTCGGCGGCGCAGCCGCAGGTACGGAGCTGTGGAGCCAGACGCCTGCTGAGCTTAGCGGCGGCGTGCTGCAGACCACCGTGCCTCCGCACGGGGTACGGTTGTATAGCTTCTCGTAAGAGAAGCTATACAGAAATACCAACAGCCTGCAGGAATGGAGTAGTTCCATTCCTGCAGGCTGTTTCTTTTAACCAAATAGTTGAAGGTTCTTGCTCCTCTACAAACTTATGCCTTCCCCATTGTGCTGATATCAATCACAAACCGGTAACGCACATCCGAGGCCAGTACACGCTCCCAGGCTTCGTCAATCTGGTCAGCCGAAATCACTTCGATCTCGGAAGCAATCTGATGTTCAGCGCAGAAATCAAGCATCTCCTGCGTCTCGCGGATTCCCCCAATCATTGAACCGGCAAAGGAGCGGCGGTGGCCGATCAGCGAGAAGGCATTAACAGCCAACGGATCAGCAGGTGCACCGACATTCACTAAGGTCCCGTCCAGCGCCAGGAGTGACAGGAAGGCATTGATATTCACCTGCGCACTGACCGTATTAATGATCAGGTCGAAGGAACCGGCCAGCTGCTTGAATGTCTCCGGATCACTGGTGGCATAATAATGATCTGCGCCCAATTGCAGGCCGTCTTCCTTCTTCTTTAGGGATTGGGATAACACCGTAACCTCAGCCCCCATGGCATGAGCAATTTTCACTGCCATATGCCCCAGCCCGCCGAGACCCACTACAGCTACCTTTTTGCCGGGAGCAGCTCCCCAGTGGCTCAGTGGTGAGTAAGTGGTGATTCCGGCACACAACAGCGGTGCAGCAGCGTCAAGCGGGAGGCTGTCGGGAATCCGCACCACAAAGTCTTCAGTGACCACGATATGTGTGGAATATCCGCCTTGCGTATAGTGCCCGTGGCGGTCAGTCGCTCCATAGGTTCCCGTGTTCCCCTCCAGGCAGTATTGCTCCTCCCCTTGCCGGCAGCTGCTGCACTCGCCGCAGGAGTCGACCATACAGCCTACGCCGACACGGTCACCGACAGCATATTTCGTCACTCCAGAACCAATCTGGCTGACAATCCCCGCAATCTCATGCCCCGGAACCAGCGGATATTTCACTGGACCCCATTCCCCGCGGGCGGTATGAATATCGGAATGGCAAATACCGGCATATTTAATCTCGATCAGAACATCCTGCGGCTGCAACTCCCGGCGTTCGATCGTAGTCAGCTTGAACGGGCCTTCCTGACTGAATGTAGCGCGTGCGTTAACTTGTATCATAGTGAGACCTCTTTTCAATAGAATAGTAGACATCATTCCTTAAGCTTTACAAAGCCTATGATATTCCTTAAAGTTAACTCTAAGTCAAGCCCGAAATATCCAGGACAGGAGAACGATGATGAAGACCTATTCCATAAGCGAAGCCGCAGCGCATTTCAACATGACCCCGCATACCCTGCGTTACTATGACAAAGAGGGCCTCCTCCCTTCTATCGAGAGAACTCCCAGCGGCAAACGCGTATTCAAGCCCTCCGATATGGAGGCTCTGCGGATTATTGAATGCCTGAAAGCCTCCGGGATGCCCATCAAAGAAATCAAGCATTTCATTGAATGGTGCTCCGAAGGAGATTCCACCTTGCAGCGCCGATACGACATGTTCCTGGAGCGGAAGGCTTCCGTAGAAGCGCAGATGGAGGAGTTACGAAGAACAATGGAAGTCATAGAGCATAAATGCCACTATTATAAGAACGCCCTGGAAAAGAGTATGGAAATGGTACACCAATCCTAACCAGCCGCATGGTTTCATCAGCCCCCGCAGCGGTTATCGTTACATAGAACGGTTATCGCAGACACATCCTAAGACAGAACCTGCACTTAGAAGGGAGACATACAGATGAAGGATGATACAAAAGCTCCGCTTGACGGACGCACCGCAGGTGTCCACCCGATCCCGGAGGGCGAATCCAGTCCGGCGGACGGTCAATCAGAAACAGACAAGCTGGATGAGCTCGTAGGCGCCGTGCTGGGGAATGACCCGGAGGTAGCGGCTCCCGGCCTTGCACCAGACCCGGAAGATAAGAAGAACCGCAAGAATCCGTAGCCTTGTGACGAGGCAGTACACAGCCGGGCCGGACAAGAGTATCTCTTATCCGGCCCGGTTATTTTATATGCTGATCCTGCCCCCTACTCCTCTAACTCCTTACCATAACCGCGATTCAGCGCTTCACGATAATATAGTGACCCTATGGCAATATCAAAGGCAGCCATTCCCATCGGATTGAACATGACCGCTTCCTCCTTCGGGAATTTCGCCAGCGCGTTGCCGCAGACCACCTCGACGATGGACGCCGTGTCCTCCTTCCGCAGCCCTCTTTGATGATGCATATGTTCAATATCCGTATTCGCACGGCACACTTCATCCCAGTCATCGACAATAATGGCAGAGGTGTAGCTTAAGATAGCCGGGGTGAAATCGCGCAGTGACACGTTCAGCAGCAGACTCTGGTCTTTGGGCTTACGCTCAATATAACCGGAGCTGGAAATTGTACAGGTGATGAACAGATCAGCCCCTTCGTAGGCTTCCTCCCAGGAATCCACGGGACGCACCCTTGTCCCAAGCTCTTCCGGGATATGATCCAGAGCACCCGGATTCTGATCAAAGATCCGAACCTCCTCCAGCCGGTCCCCGAGCAGCTGATTCAGCATCGACAGATGGAGCTGACCGATCGGTCCGAACCCTACAATACCGGCAATAATTTTACTCGCAAAAGGGTGTACCTTCTCGTATTCCCGGATCATCAGTCCACTGACTGAAGCTGTGCGAATCCCGGAGATAAGCGGACTGTTGATGATAGCCACCGGCTTCCCGCTGCCGGAATCATTCAGTATCGTAACCGAGTGGGCACGGGGAAGCTGCCTGCCATGGTTACCGGGAAAACTGGCGATCCACTTGATGCCTGCCATCCCGATCTCTCCGCCCACATAAGCGGGCATGGCAATAATCCGGCTGCTTGGATCTTTATCAAAGAGCAGATAAGGTTTAATCGGCTGGGAGAATTCGTGCGCTGCCATCACTTGGACAGTACTCCGTATCGTATCCATGCACAGTGCCCAGGGAAGATTCATCTGCTCCAGGTTTGTGGTATTCAGATATAACATGCTCAAGGCCTCCTCAGCTTATAGGTCTGGCTGCAATATGCAAGCCGATCGTATTCTGGATTTCACTGCACTTCTGCTCAGCCTGCTCTGCATCGTCCCCTCCAACCATCACTCTGCCAATCCAGTCAAAATTAGATCTCGGAAAGGACACCTCGCGCCCGGCAGCAATGAAATGCGATCGCAGAATGTCCGCACGCCCCTCTAATTCCTTAAGCCCCGTAACCTCGATCAGCCTGCCGTCAACCGGCGAACAGAATTCCCTTGAAGCAGCACCGCGTGAGACGCTCGGCGTCAACTCCGGTGCCTCCCCCATATGCATACGAAGCACTTCACGCGGCAGGTCAATGCCGGTTGCGTATTTAATCATCTCCGGAACAGGCCCGCCTACCATCCGCGGATTGAATTCAATAATCTTGGGACCTTCAGGAGTGAGCGCAACCTCTGTATGTGTGGGGCCAAAGTCAACCCCAAGCGCATGCAGTCCCCGGCGGACCACCTCCACAATCTCCGCCTCATGGCTTAGCCGAACCGGAAAGCTGGCGCCAGTCTCTACAAAATAGGGAAATCCAACCAGACGGCGGTCCGTAATCCCGATCAGGTGATCCTGCCCCTGATAAGTGACCATCTCCACACTGACCAGAGGCCCGGCTGCATATTCCTCAATGAGCACATCCGTACTTCCATAGAGATTACGCCCAAAATTCCTGTTGTTCACATAGCTCTCGTAAGCCTGGCGCAGCTCTCGCTCATTGTTGACAAAGACCACCCCAATACTCATAGCCCCGTCACACGGCTTTACGATACAGGGATAACCCATGGAATGGGCATGTCTGCAAGCTTCCTCCACACTGCCTGCGAGCAGTGAACGGGGAACCGGAACGCCGCTCTGAACGCAGATTTCTCTGGATTTATATTTATTCCGGGCATTCTTGGCCGCCAGCGGCTGCATGGTCGGCACACCAATCGCATGCGCCGCAGCTGTTGCCTGAACCACGTAGAATTCCGCAAAAGACATCACTCCGGTCAAAGGGTTCGCTTGATGGTACGCTTTGACAAAGTCAACCACTGCTTCTTCATTAAAGGTGTCCACTTCATGAATGTAATCTACCAACCGGAGCGGATGGGACTCCAGCGGCTGGCCCTTCAGGTAATGCTGAATATTCTGGGTCAGCAGCGTTACGGTGTACCCCATCTCCTTGCAGGCCTGGATACCTGCGATAGACTCATTGCTTTCCACTAATAACAGGTGCTTCATGGGTTGTATCCTCCTTGTAGGCGGGCAGAATTTGCACTTCTTGCTCCAGATACCGCAGCAGCTGTGACAGCCGGGCTTGCAGCGATGCCGAATTCTCGCCGGCGATGATTACGGTCATCACGGCATCCACGCTGGAATGAGCCGCGTCCAGCTGTTCGCCTGCTCTGACGCGGGGAACATATTCCTTCACCCATTCAAAGGGCAGCGTCTGCGGAATGGTCTCTACCGTTCCCGGACGTTTCGGCATTAGATATACCCCCGCTACCTGTGACGGCCTTGGCACCGGCAGCTTCAGCGGCAGTCCGCATTGCCCCCGGACCCACTCCCGGTTCAGATCAACGTCATACATGACGCTGACCGACTCACTGATCCGCCCGCCTGCGGTCCGGCTGGCAATTTCACAGAATACCCATTCATCCTCCGGGGTATGGAACATTTCACAATGAAAGGTTGAGACTCCCGGTGAGGGCAAGGCTTCAATGACCTGCTGAACTTCATGAACCAGCCGCTCATACACCGCGCAGCCGGGGCTAAGCAATTCCACGAAGCAATCCTGCCGGAGAATCTCCAGCGGCTTGCAGGAATATTTGCCCACAGAAGCGAAACGGATCTCCTGGCCCATCATGAGCCCATCGATCTCATACATTTCTCCCTCTACGTAGGCTTCAACCATTAAGCCGCTGCTGAGGCCGCGTTCCCATACACCGTTCAATTGCTCCTGGGTCCGTATGATGTCCGTATTCATGGAGCCCATGCCGTCCACCGGTTTAACCACAACCGGCAAGCCGTGTTCCAGCACAAAATCATACAAGTGAAGCGGTGAAGCCAGTCTGCGGAATGCCGGGCAGGATACCTGCGGGCTTACTAAGCTTTTCATCACGGCCTTATCCCTGTAAGCCACTGCACTCTCCAGCTGTTGACCAGGCAGGTGCAGCCGTTCACGCAGCCGGGCTGCACGAATGAGATCACTCTCATCGAGAGCTATGATCAGACGGTAAGGATGTTCCTCATACAATCGTAACGCATCGATCTCTACCCGGTCATTGCTCACCCAGTTGTCGAACACCTGCACAAGGGCAAAGGGTTCCGTTATCTCACCATATGCCGGCGAAGTATACAGGTATACTTCTTCATCCAGATCCTCCAGCCAGGTCAGATAAGGAGCGAAGGCCCGTCTCCTCTGATTCAGAATTAATACCGCCATAGTTTCTCCTCCTCCTTGTGATGAACAGGTGACCGGTTTAGCATTACGTATAGTACAAGGGACAGCCCAGACAGAAGAGCTAGAGACAACCAGAAATAGGACAGCTTTCCGTATATGCTCCACATATGTATGAATTGCAGCCCGGTATATACACCGATTCCTTCTCCAAGGGCTGTGGACAATCCGATGACACTGAAATACGTAATACGCAGATCCGGGCGGGCAGCGTTAGAGACATACGCATCTATTGTGGGGATGAATAACATTTCAGCAAGGGTGAACAACGCAACGAATACGTAGTAGCCCCAGATCGAACCGATTATCGCATTCATTGAGAAAGAAATGCTGAATAGCAGAAACGCCAGCATCAGCCGGTATCCCTCACGCTGGCCGGACAACGCGGTATTCATCCAGCGCCCGACGGGAATCTGCAGAAGTACCACAAGGATTCCGTTCAGCATCAGCAGACTCCCCAGCCTTTCCGGTGCGTTATAATAAGTGCCGATTAAATAAGGAAAGGAATTGAACAATTGGGTGAAGAAAAAGCAGCCGATCATATTGAACAGCAGCACCTTACGGAAGCTTTTATCGAGCAGAACGGTCTGATATCCTTTCCAGAAGCTTACCGGCTTCCGTTCCCGGTCCTGCAGATTGCACCCGGGCGGGAAGATACTGAGCAGGATGGCACCCACAATATAAAACCCTCCAACGAAGGACAACGTGAAGCTCTTCAAGGAGCTTGTCAGAAGAAAGGAGCCGATTAAGGGCCCGGCAATGGCTGCACCGTTCGTATACATATTGGAATTCGCAAAATAAAACAAGGCATTGCCATCCTTACTCCCCACGAAGGATAAAGAGGCCTTGGAGGATAAACCTCTGACAGAGTAGCCGATCCCTGCAAGGATAAGCTGTATAGTAATCAACACCGGAGACTGCCAGAAATCCACCATAGCGATGGAGACTCCTGTTAGCAGGCAGCCGAACCACATGCATTTGAACGGGTCCATGTTGTCCAGCAAGGGTCCGGTAAGGAATCTCGCACTGCGGTAAGACACAGTGAAGATCATGGTAACTACAGCGGTAACCGAAAGCGGCAGCCCTTTGACCTGAGACAGATAGACCGTTAATATCGCCGTCATAGCGTAGAAGCCAAGATGGGTAACCAGTGTGTTCAGACAAATGGAGAATATCGGCCGGGGCACCTTTAGCTTTCGGAAAAGGTTCATGTCCCTGCCCTCCTTTCAACTGGCACACCCATCTGCGCCTGTCTGTAGGCTGTCAAATCAGCGGTCATGCGGCCTATTAATTCCTCCGGGGAATGGCGCCGCTGTGATCCGCACACTTTGGCAGATTGGCTGCACAGATAACAGGAGCGCGGCGGGGCCCCGATCTCCCTCCTGCCCACCGCTCTTCCCGAGGGACTGTAAATATCCATATCCCAATAAGCGCTCAGCGGATGTCCCTGTTCGAATAATAAACAGAACCGTTTCAATGCTCTAGCTTCCCAGGATACCTGCATATAGGCTACGGGACCAACATCTAAGTCGATCCGCTCCAAGGACAGCACCGCACAAGCTGCTGAAGCCAGCTCCTCCTGCAAAGCCCCGATACAGAGCTCGAACAATTCATAGGTGCAATCCAGCTTCTTGCATGGTCCGGGAATATTCATCATGATCTGTATCAGCGAACCTGCCGCCGGAACCCTCGCCTCTCTAAGCTCAGGGAGGCGCTCACGGTCACGAAGAATGGCAGACATAGCGGAATGGTTCTCCACACACTTCCCCCCTTCGATGCTCGTCCCACAAGTGCAGGGCAACCGTCATGGCCAGAAGATCGGCTGATCCCCCGGGCGACAAGGAACGAAGCTGGAAATCCTGCTCCATATTGCGGATATAGGCCCTGCCCTCAGAGGTGAACAGACTCCCCCGGTCCAGAGCCTCCAGCGCACACGCTTGCGTATAACTGATCCGTGCCTTGTCAAAGTCACGGTTCAGAAGCGTTGTATCCTGAACCACAGACATCAGTGAGAACAAGCAATGAATAACCGCCGTTCGCATATCCGCCCCCTGATCAAGCGCAGAACGGAAGGAAGGCAGGCCCTGCTGCAGAATGGAAGGAAATCCGTCGATCACTTCACCGCGAATACCTCTGATACGCCATTCCTTGTACGCGCGTCCGCCTGTACTTGTAACCTGTGTCTCCTTCAGGATGTCCGTAAGCTGCTTACGAAGCGGACTCCCGGCGATCCCTCCGGCCAGCCGGCAGATGTCCCGTGGTTCTGCGCCGCCGGATGGCCCTTGGCTGGTCATTCCCGCAGCCGCACATAGAATCAGTCCCAGAAAGATCGTTCCCTTGTGGGTATTCACTCCCCCGGTAGCTCTCAGCATGCCAGCTTCGGCACGCCGCCCGAGCTTCTGGAGCATCCTGAACAGATCTTCCGTTCCGGTTCTGTCCGCGGATTCTTCTATGCCCAAGCGGGCTGCTGCCTGGTAATATGGCTGAATGCGGAGTGCGCTTCTCAGAAAAGTGTAGATATCCATATCCCCGTGACAACCCGTGCTGACGGCGGAGACCAGTCCGGGAGAAGGCCAGCTTACAGCCTCTGCCAGAACACTATAGGTCATCGCCTCTGCCAGCGAATAGGATGTATCCTGTTGCGAAGCTGTCACTTTACGCTCTCCGGGATGGCCGCAGGCCAGTGTTCACTCTGTAGACCGTACTGCTGAAGGAAGCTCCAGACCACCCGTTCCAGGCCAAGCCCGATGCAGCCCGACCATGTCTCGGAATGATCCTTAAGCCCGAAGTTAAAGGTCTTCGCAAAAAAATCACCGTGCGTGTCATAGGAAGCAATCGAAATCGTATCGTTCTTATACGGAATATCCGCACGAACCTCATATTTGACATGCTTCGGCACTTTGAAATTCTGTTTCACCTTACCCGGCAAAAAAAAAGGATCATTGGCTAAGGCACACCCGCCTTTCAGCCCTACCTCTTCCATCCACTCGATGGTCCACCCTAATGTCAAGTCACGCATCCGGGTAACATATTCGGGAGTACCCAGAAATACGAATTCACGCATAGTGAAATTCAATAACCGTTCAAGCAGATATACACGTTTCCCCTCATTGCGGAAGGACTGGCCTTTGAGTACAAAAGCGGTATTATCCTCAAACACCTGATCCTCCATCTCCATATAGACTTTATAGCACGGTGCGGATTGCAGAATATAGGGAGGCGTCTCCAGATAAGGTCCGCAGTCCTGGGGAAGCTTGCCGTTATTGGCTGAGACGTCCTCCGCGAAGGATATCATTTTGTCCTGGTCATGGCTGAGGTGGGTAGCCAGTAGCAGATGCATTGGCGCACTATGGAAGTAATTCATCTTCTCGGCGAAGGAAGCCGGCAACAAGACTGAATACTGCCGCTCCTGACAATCCCCGATCCTCCGGCCGACATAATCCACATAACTCTGGTCAAAATACTCCAGCAGACGGATGATCGGGCGATGGTAGGCCAGCTCCTGATTCTTCAATAAAGTCAGCCACCTCTGCTCCAGCAGATCATCCGAGACATTCCGCTGATTGCCCGGTGTGCAGCAGGAGCACAGCCGCTCTAGCGGCGGCTCATGCAGCTCCACCACATTTAGCCCAGGCTCCTGCACTTCAGCGGATGATGCAGATGCCTCATCATGCTCCGGGGTGAAACGCTCCAGGAAACTAGCGACCTCCCGCTCGATCTGCTCCCTGGGATAAGACGATAAATAAGTGACGCTGATGCGCTTCCCTTGAATCGGATCGACCTGCACCTTATGGGCTGATACATGTTGCAGGAACATATGGGTGAAAACAGGGATTTGCAGCTTATTCAGAGTCACAGGCTCTGGCAATTCCAATCGGTATGTTGTGAACATAACAGCCTCCTACGCTATTGAAATTCCGTATATCTCTTGGACAACGGCCACCTGGTCCGGATGGATTACAGAACGCCCCGTGAAGCCGTATTCCCTGGAGAGCAGACAATCCTCGCGGAACCCCTCCATATCACGAAAAGCCATGTAAGTGGTGTCAAAGCATTGAAGGCCCACACTGCGGCAGTATTCCCCCAGCTTCTGCTTGGCCTTCCGGACCTCCAGGGCCGGGTCCACAAGCCCCTTAGCCACACAATCATTGAAATAATCTGTTCCTCCAAAGGTAAACGCATAAATATTCCGGCTGGCCTGGTGAATCTCTCCGATATTGAATATAGCCTCGCAGCATTCAATCATGACTTCATAGCTGGGAGAATAGTTTAAGCTGCGCTTGTGTATAATATCCTGCACCTTGCGTTCCACTTGCCGTAAATCCTCCGCCGTCCGGACCATGGGCAGCCGGATTCGGGCAGGGCGCTCTGGCACAAGCTCCTCCAGATCCTGCTCCCAGTGAGAGGTATGAACACTATTCACGCGGACAATAAGTGTATGCTCCGAGTCACTGAATTCCTGAAGGGCATTCTTGACTACGTATCTTGCTTCCAGCTTCTTATCCTCCGGCGTACCGTCTTCGAGGCAGAAGATAATATTCATAGGATAGAAGGTCATAGCGTACTCTATGTAATTCGGTTTGTATCCCGGAACATAGAAATAGACTAAGGGTTCAGCAGCCTGATTCATCCCGTAACCTCCTCCCGCTCTAAGTCAGCGTTCAGCATGCATGTCAAGGCTTCGCAGCGGCTGCGGATGACCCACTCATTGGCTCCATTGAACCAGATCTGGGGGGACAGATCCGCCAAGCCATACTGCTTCAGAATGGGAACAACATATTCATAGACTTGGCGGTCCGTAAGCTCCGGCACCATATTCATGCATTGCATTGCAGCGTGGCCTTCTTCGATGACAATTTTAATATCGCTAGATTCTATCGATCCGGCACTGACATTCATTAAGAACCGACCTCCAATGAGTAATATAGAGCCTCCAGCAGAAAATAATCGCCCCAGATCTGGGATTCGCCTGCGGCTTGAACGACATGCAGAGGCGTGCTGGCGTGCACCAGCAGTCCTTCATGCTCCGGACCCGGGGGCGCATACTCCGCAGAAATCAGAATATCGAGCACCCTCTCTGCTTCTTGCCGGAACTGCTGGTGCAAAGGATCATTAGGGCTTAAGGCTGCGGCAAACTGGTAGAATGCAGAGCAAGCGATCGCAGCAGCGGAAGCATCCCTCATAGCCGTCTCCTGATGGGACAGCATCAGATCCCAGGCCGGAACACCATCCGAACAGACATGGGCTAAGTAGAAGGCGGAGAGCTGCTCAACCTTTGTCCTCCACTCCTCTTCATGGCCCAGCACATACATTTGAACTGCTCCATAGAGTGCCCATGTGTGGCCTCTGGCCCACACCGATGCTGAGCTGAATTTGGCGTTCTTGTTGTAGGGCTGCTCCGGGGCTCCCGTAAGTGAGTTCATTCTCATATATTCGTAAGTGAAGCCGTCTTCCCTCATCAGCGCAGCACTTGTAATCTGTGCTGATCCGATGGCAGCGGCGCGATAGCGCTCCTCACCGGTTATCCGGTAGGCCCATAGCCACAACCGGATGTTCATCATACTGTCAACGCCTGCATAGTGCTTCCCCTCGGGCAGCCAATTGCATTCCAGATAACCGCCCGGGAGACGCGAATCAAAGAGGCTGTCCGCAGCTTCAAGCGCAATCATTCTGTATGCTTCCTTACCGGTCAGATCGTACCCGAGCGCATAAGAATAATAGAACAGGAAGCCAATGTCCTGATAATCCCCCTGATTCTTATAAGGCTCAATCCCGCCCATCCAGCGGTCAGCTTCCTCAATATAAAGAGTATCGCCAGTCAACTGATAGAGCCGGTAGAGAAGTCCAATGAATAATCCTGAAGACCACTTATCCTCCAGCATATATCTTCCGTTGTTCGTAACATAAGGAAGCCTAATCTCACCGGAGGATGGCATAGAAGCAAGCTTGTCGAGCTGCCTTCGGGTCTGTCTGACAGCACGGTCGATAACCTCATTACGTGTGGAAACGGTAATCTCCAGCACCTCCGATCATATTTTCACAGGGTCCTTCCCCAGTTCAATTCCAATCTGCTCCAGCCATTCATCCGAAAAAATAGTATTGTAGTACCGGTCTCCGCGATCTGGAAGAATCGTAAGCACTTTGTCCCTGCTGGGCAGACGTCGCGCAAGCTTAAGGGCCGCGAACACCGCTGCTCCTGCGGAGCCGCCGACCAGCAGCCCCTCTTCCTTAACCAGCCTGCGGGTGGTGGAGAAGGCCTCTGCATCCGAGACATGCGTAATCTCGTCATACAGCTCTCTTCGCACATTGCCCGGTACTATAGCGGAACCAATGCCAATCTGATGTCTGACACCTGGCGGCTGCCCGAAGGTAACCGAGCCGGCAGCATCAACAGCCATAATCTTTATGTGCGGGATATGTTCTTTCAGCCCCAGGCTGCACCCGGTAATGAGACCGCAGGTCCCTGCCGGTATCACCGCCCACTGCAGCTCATTACCGAACGCCTCATAGATTTCAAGCGCGGTCGTTTGTCTGTGTGCCTCAGGATTACTCGGGTTATTATACTGATTAGGCCAGAATGCTCCCAGTTGCTTGACGAGATCCTGTACCTTGTCCAGGCGGGCTCTAAGATAGTTGCCATACTCATCAGCCTGATCAACCATTACCGTCTCCGCACCATAGGCCTGGATAATACTGAGATTGACCAGACTGATCTTGGGATCGACCACACAGATCAGCTTGTACCCCTTTTGCCGTGCCACAAGCGCCAGCCCGATGGCCAGATTCCCGGAGGAGGATTCGACAATCGTGCCGCCGGGCTTCAGTAGTCCCGCTGCCTCCGCTTGGCTGATAATGTAGAGCGCCGTGCGGTCCTTCATGCTGCCGCCGGGATTAAGCCCCTCCAGCTTGATGAATACCTGCGCCCCATACGGGTCCGGAAGATAATTCAGTTTAACAATAGGCGTGTTCCCAATTAATTGCAGCACATTGTCGTAGATCAAACCTATCACCTCCCAAGGCATATTCTCATAGATTTTTCTATAAAAAGTAAAATAAATACATTTGCATCATACACTTCTATCCTAATAAATGTAAATATATTAAAAAATTTTATCACTTTGATTCAAATTTTCTATACAAACCATAGCAAACCCCCCAATGAAGTTTTTACCTTCATTGGGGGGCGGGGATAAATATAGAACTATTAACCTTTAATTCATAGATGCTTCATCCCGATTAACATGTTCATACTCCAAAGTATAGCTTTGCTTGTCTCATCTCTCCGCTGAATACATCAGCTAACCTTTCGTTCAACATACTTTACAAGATTGCCAAATGTCTCAAAGCTATCAAACCCTAGCATATCAATATCAAACTCTATGGAGTATTCTGTTTCCAAATCAAGCACTGAGCGGATAAAGTTTATAGAATTCACTCCAATCGTATTAAGATAGCAATTGCTATGAACCTTATCCATATCAACTGAAACGTCTACATGACTTGTAATAATTTCTCTCACTTTTTGTTCAATAGAAACCATTTTTCACACTCCCTGATCGGATATTACTTTATTATATCTGCAAGCATTAAAATCTAAGCTAGCTAAATATTTTCGATCAACTTTGAAATTCGGAGTGTAGGGCAGCTGCTCCAGCTGAGTCAACTGTTCCGGTATCATATAACTGGGTAGAACGTTTCTTAGACTATCAACCAGCGTCTGTTTGTCCACCCATTCATCCGATACATAATATCCGCTTAAATACAAATTTCCGTTTTTACCCATTCTTGGCACCACAGTTGCGTGAGTAATTCCTTCTTGCCGCAAGAGTACAGCTTCAACCTCACCGGGTTCGATTCTGAATCCACGAATTTTTACCAGGTGATCATTTCTACCCATAAATTCGAATTTTCCTACCTCAGAAAGTCGTACTAAATCACCAGTTTTAAAGATTATTCCTGCTTCAATATTCGAATAATTCTTAAACTTCTCTGTCGTATGTTCTGGACTATTCCAATATCCCCCAGCCACTTGAGGACCTCCAATATATAACTCTCCTACTCCCCCAGGCTCTACCTCATTCATTGCCGAGTCAAGCACGTATACCTTTACACTATGAAACGGAATTCCGATAGTAACAGTATCTTGGTTCGTTAAATCTGAAACCATACACCAAATTGTTGTTTCTGTAGGGCCATAAAGATTATAAATGTTAACGTCTGTGTAGTTTCGTATATGCTCGAGTACCGGTGACGGAAGTGCTTCTCCACCAAGCAGTACATGGCTTACCCGCCGCAGACAATCTAGTTCTTTATCATAATTAATTAGCAGTTGCATAGCAGATGGAGTCATTTGAAGCATGTCTATATCCTTCTCAGTGATAATTTTCTTCAATAGGTATGGATTTCGTTGTCCCCTCTCATCAGCGATGACGATCTTCATACCATATAAAAGTGGAATTAACAACTCTAACAATGAAATATCAAATGAGATTGTAGTTAGAAAGAGCATCGTCTGGGCTTGTGAGAATTGAATTTCTTTAGTAACTCCGTAAACAAACGAAGCTAACGCTTGCTGGTTTATAACCGTCCCTTTAGGTAAACCAGTCGATCCAGACGTGTAC
This sequence comes from Paenibacillus sp. FSL H8-0122, assembly GCF_038005345.1. Classification (NCBI taxonomy): domain Bacteria; kingdom Bacillati; phylum Bacillota; class Bacilli; order Caryophanales; family Paenibacillaceae; genus Paenibacillus; species Paenibacillus sp. FSL H8-0122. Next base: position 4,939,620 of record NZ_JBBOTB010000001.1, read on the forward strand.
AATAAATACGCTGCCGCCACCATACTCACTGTTGGCAGCTGATAGCCGATTTCTTCATACTGGTGGATTTCCTCATAGGCAACTACAGTATGTCCATAGTAATCCAGGCTAGTTTTGAGCGCTTGATTTACAATTATCAGTTGACAGCCACTATCTTCAATAATATGACGAATTCGCTGCTGGGGATAGTCAGGATCGAGCGGGAGGAACGAAGCCCCCGTCTTCATTATGCCTAGAAGTGTAATAGGTAGGTCTAAAGTTCTTTTCATAAAGAGTCCAACGATACTCCGGCTAGTAACAGCATTGTGACTCAAATATGCAGCCACCCGGCTTGATCGCAGGTCCAGTTCTTCGTATGTTATTTCATCTTCGCCGTAGAGAAGAGCAGTTTTCGTCCTATTTTTTTGAAGACTCTCTTGAAACATTTGGATGTATGGGATGAGAGTGCCGGTATCTAAGTCGTAACGATCATTATACATGGACGTCAACCCTTTGCTACATAATTAACATTGTTATCTGTATTCTTCCCATCAATACCTTTCAGTCTACTGGTTGTAATTCTCTCAGTTGATTTTGGCGATAAACCGTCCGCTTTAAGATAGGAGCAAAAGTCGTTTATTCCTTCAAACACCGCGTCAATTAATTGGCCCGTTATCGTGATTCCATCCTCCCACCACCAATTCTTTACATTAAGTGGTTCGTTAGCACGATGTTTCTCAGGTTCAAATCTCGCCACTAATTGGTTGCCCACAAGTACCGGCAGCACATAGTAACCATACTTTCGGCTGGATACCGGCTTGTACACTTCCCAACTGTACTCAAAATCAAAAATATCTTTAATCAGCTTTCTATCCCACAAAAGATTATCTAAAGGGGCTAGAAAGAGCGCTTTGGAGACAGGGATCTCCATACTCATCTGATTCAAAACTTCTTTGTCCTCAGAGCGCATATAGAAAATCTCCTTCGAGCCCTTAATCTTAAGTTGAACTAATTCGCCATCTTCAAACAATTCATTTAGTACATGAATTCGAAGTTTTTTATCTGATACAAAGTGTCCTAGCCACCCTCCTCCGTTACGAAGCCAATAGGCTCCCAGACTCCCAATTCTTCTTTTAAAGTACCATTTATAAAAGGAGTAATCATCCACAAAAGGATCTTTTTGTTCTAAAACATGAGAAGGAAGTAAATTTTCAGTAAGATCATATATTTTTTGAGTATTTTTCTTTTCCTTCACCGACAAAATCCCTACGTTCCACATGTAATCCATCGTAGCACTTGACAGTTTTCCATGGCCCCATCGTCCTTTCTCAGCGCGGCCAAAGTCTATAAAGGCAGGAGAAATTGGACCTTTATTTACAATGTGTTCCTTTACTTCTTCTACATACTGAAGAGCACTACTTGAATTTCTATATGTCAGAATCCCTTCGATCTCCTCACGCTTTTTAACTCGCATTCTTCTAAAGTACGGCCAATCCTCCGTTAAATATATCGCCATCATCTTATCCCATCCGTCAATCACATCTCTTGTTTCATAAAGAAGTCGATTTAAAATGGATGGGTCGTAATTGTAAAAGCGTGATTGGAGCATAAGATCCGGGTTGTGCCCAACCATGTTTAAAGGGTCGTATTGAATACACCCCACTCTCTTAATAAATTGAATAATCTCTGATCTGTCAGCCTTAGGCTTGTTTGGATGCAAACCTTGATAGGTGACTAAAAATGACTTTAATTCTTCCTTAGAAATTTCTATAATCTCCATCTTTACCTCCTTATCACAAAACATTTTTAAGGGTGTTAGAAATGTTTCTTAGCGAACATACCATTCGGCTTGGGACATATACATTTCATGATATTTACCTTTGAGTGCCATGAGTTGTTCGTGACTCCCTTCTTCTAGAATAGCTCCTGAATCCATTACAATAATTCTATCTGCCGATTTGACTGAAGCCAGACGGTGAGTAACGAAAATCGTTGTTTTGTCCTTTGATATTTCATTAAAACGCTTATACACATTTGTTTCCTCGATGGGGTCGATCGCTGAAGTAGGCTCATCCAGTACGATGAGATCATTCGTTTTATATAGTCCTCTTGCAATAGCCAAGCGCTGCCACTCTCCTCCGGATAGATCTATTCCTCCGAAAGAGCGACACATCATCGTCTCAATACCCTCTGTCAGCCCGTCTTTATTTCTGTTGAATCCTGACTTATCTAGCGTGGTATTTAGATATTCGACATCATATGGTTTTTCAATCTCACTAAGGATGACATTCTCTCTTAATGTCAGCTTATATTTACCGAAATTCTGAAAAACAGCCGATATTTTGCTGTATAGATTTTTCTGCTTACCAGACAGATTAATATCGTTGTAAAAAATCTCCCCCCCGGAGGTTTGAAATAACCCTGTAATAATTTTGACCAGAGTGGTTTTCCCCGATCCATTGGCACCGACAATCGCCAGTTTAGAACCTTTATATATTTCCAAATTAATATTTTTTAGTGATTCTTTGTTTCTATAGGGATACGTAAATGAAACATCACGCAACGTAATTTTTTCCAATGGGGGGAGCTCTACCGTTTCCGTCGGATTCTCTGGAATTTCTAAATAATCATAGAGCTTACCGGCAAGGTTGGCATTTTGATAGATACTACCAAACAACTCCATCATGTCACTCATACTATTCATCAACTTGTTCAAAGAATAGTACACAGCGGCAAATATCCCGATGGATAACTCTCCTTTTAGAAGGAAATACGTAATTAAAACAAAAGAACCTATATAGCCCAAATATGTAATGAAACTGAGCAGCAGATCGATCATGCCAATTTTTAAATTAGCTTTCCATTCCTTCTGATTACATTCTCGAAGTTTAGATTGATATAAGCTAAAAAAATACGGTCTTGCTTCCAAGGTTTTCGTTTCCTTGTAGTACTCCTTATCGGTAAGACATTTTTGATAATATTCCATCTCCCTTGTAGTCTGTACAAGATCCTCCTGCAGCTTGTATAAATTGGACCCTTTAATCAGTTGGGAGATAAATTTAGGAATGAAAAATAAGAAACACAGCAGAACAAGAATAGGCTTGATCGAAAAGAAATAGACGCTGATACTTATAAAGAATACCAGGTGAAAAATCACACCGTTTAGCAGCAGGATAGTTGATTTAATGGCATGATGAACGCCCCCGATTGCCAAACTTATTTTTTCATACAGCTCTATCGATTCGAATTCTATAAGCTCAAGCCTGCCTGCTTTGGCATTCATATCTTTTAGAATTTTGCTAATAAATTGAAGAAAATAGTCTTCATTCAGAAAACTGTGATAACCACTAATGAACTGGAATAATACTAATACCAGGCCTCCCAACAAAATGATAGATATGGTTCCCTCCCATACTCCTGCAGAGAATGCAAGCGAAACCGTATCGAACATTCGTTTGATAATATCAATAGACAGGAAATTCAGCGCAGCCAGACATAAAGAAATTAAGATGTAATAAACAAAGTATCCGGGTAGCTTCTGAAATCCATAAGATAAGGTTCTCTTTAAAATTTTCGGAAAAGACATGGATTTAGGCTTCATAGTACCATTCCTTTTGTGAATTAAACATATCATTGTAAATCCCTCTACTCTGCATTAAATCCTCATGGCATCCGCATTCCGCTACCCGTCCGTCATCAATAACCAGGATTATGTCTGCAAGTTTAGTAGAGCCAAGGCGATGTGAAATAAAGATGGTCGTATCCTCTGATGATATTCTTGAATAATGTGTGTACAAATTACTTTCTTCCAGCGGATCAAGCGCCGCCGTCGGTTCATCCAAAATTCGCACGGTGTCTTTCTTCATCAGCGAACGGGCCAATGCAATTTTTTGCCACTGCCCACCTGAGAGGTCAATTCCGTTTGGTAAAATTTTTCCCAGAGGGGTATCAAACTGTTGCGGAAGTTGCTCCACATTTTCTTTTAATCTTACATAATCGGCAATTTCAATGATTTTAGCTGCCTCCAACTTCTCTTTACCGGTAAATTGGCGGGTATCGCCCACTGCAATGTTCTCGCCGACAGTTACAGAATACTTAGCAAAATCCTGGTATACGACGGAAAAAAGCATATGGAGTGTTTGGGACTGAATATGCCTAATATTGATTCCGTTAATAAGAATTTCTCCTTGATCAGGTGTGTACAGACCTAATAATAATTTTGTAATCGTGCTTTTGCCGGAACCATTCTTACCCACCACTGCATAATGCATCCCGCTCTGTATAGTAAAAGATAATCCTTTCAGAATATAATTGGACGTCCCCGGGTATTTAAAGTACACATTCTTAAATTCAATTGTCTGCACCCGTAGAATAGGGATGTTCTTTTCTTGGGAGCCAGTTATATTTTCCTCTTCGTCTTCGAGCTGGACAAAGCGGTTGAGATCCTTCATATATTCATTGTCCTTTGATAAAAATCCGATAATTTCCGACATTTGGTTAGCCATTTTCTCCTGTAGCTGAAAGATTGCTGTTACAAGTGAAATGAAAAAGCCCAGAGTAATTTCGTTATTCTTTAAAGGCGTCAACAGCATAACGGCAAAACTCACACAGGTGATAATAATAAACATGACAGAAACTTTGTTTAATGCCAGCCATTTAAATTTAACTTTCTTCGATAAATTGATGGCACCGGTAAAGTATTGCTCGAATTTTTCGTTGAAATAGCTTGTGAAGCCAAACAGTCTGCGCTCTGCAGCTAAATCACGGCCGCGGAGGACGTCAAATTCGATGTATCCTGATTTCCGGTCCAGATCGCTGGTGGATCGCAGAATAGTATAAATTTTTTGCTGTGAGACGTAAGAGATCAGAACAAGCGGAATGCATACCAGAAACAGAACCGCACCAAGCCACCATTTCAGTTCAAATACCAGCCAGCCTACGGCAACAAAATTGATCAGAATTCCAATTAGATCCACAAGATGCCTGAATACTTCATTAATGGAGTAAAATCCGGGATTTTTAACGATACGGTTCAATAATTCATTTGTTTCTTCATTTTCAATATGTTCGTACTTAATCGACAGTTGTTTTTGAATGATTGCCGTATTAAAGCTTTCTCTAAGGCTGATCGTGACTCTGGAAAACAGAATTTGAGAGATTACAGCGTACATCTGAACATAACCGATTAAAAGAAAAATTGTAATTAGCGGCCCTAACACATCACTAAAGGATGATTTCTGATTCACATAATCAATCGCGGAATTGATAAAACTCGAATTCATAAGAATGAGTAGAAATGGAACAAAACCGTTAGCTCCAGCAAACAGCAAAATGCAAAGTACAATAACCGGGTTTGCTTTATATGCAATAGAAATGGAGTCGAGTAAGGTATACTTTTTTTTCTTCAAAACCATCATAAAGCTCCTTTATAGTACTAAAGTCTATAGAACGCGGTTAATCTCGTCTGATATAATGCAGGAATTCGTTTTTGCGGTCGGAATCAGTTTTGAACACGCCCCGGCTGACGGAGGTAGTAGTTACTACCCCTGGTTTCTTGACGCCTCTGGCACACATACAAAGATGCTCACCTTCCACAATCACCATTACACCAAGAGGCTTTAAATGCCGCTCAATCATATCAGCTATTTCTGTTGTCAACCGTTCTTGAACCTGCAGCTTGCTTGATAGTGCATCAACCAATCGCGCCAGCTTACTCAGACCAACGATTTTATTATTTGCAATGTAACCAATGTGGACCTGTCCGTAAAAGGGAACCATATGATGCTCGCACATGCTGAAATACTTAATATGGCTAAGAGCGACCAGCTCGTCGTAGTTTTCGTTAAAGGTGGCCGACAAGAGTTCCGCACAATCTGTGGAATAACCCTTGAAAATTTCATTATACATTTTGGCTACTCTCTTCGGTGTATCCAGCAGGCCTTCCCGGTCGGGATCCTCTCCGATTAAGCTTATAATTTTTCGAATATACTTAGAGATCTCCTCCGTATTAGCTTCGGTACGCTCTGGAATGCAGACATCCTTAAATTTTCCCATTCGCTAGCCTCTCTCTCCTTTTTTGTCGCCCTTCGTTACCTGTATGGATTGTCATATACTTAGGGTAAACAGCCCGGTTATCTGCGTCATGCTCCAGCACAAGGACATCCCCACCGCAATTACCGGGCAATTCGGTGAATCCTGCGAATTTATAGGTCGCATACATCATACGGTTTCGTTCATTCGGCAGGAACTCAGCCAGCAGCCTTACCCCTGATGATTCTGCTTCCTTTTGGATATAACTAAGCATTACGGTTCCCACCCCTCTGGAGATGACCCGGCAGGACATGAGCAGCAACTTGATTGTCCATTCTTCTGGACCACATTCCACCAGCATAAGTCCGATTTTTCCATAATCCCCGTAACGATCTTCAAGATTCGCTATTAGAAGAAGATGGTTCGGTGATCTCCTGAGACTGTCAAGCTCTTCTAAATCGTATGTAATACCCGTCGAGTTCAATTGATGTGTCCGGACTGTCAGTTCCTCCGCACGCTGCAGGTCCTCTAGCTCTGCCTCAGAAATGGACATCACCATGCCCAGCCCGGCAAGAAATTCTTCTTTGGTCCCCGTGAACTCCTGTTCGCTCTCGTTCCTCTGTTGATCTTGCATGTACATTTCCCTACGGCGGAGAGAGTCTTCCGTAATAAACTTAGGATTCATTTCTGGAAAATCAGGAATTCTGCTAATAAAAGCAGCATCTATTGTCATCACATCCGGAAGATGAGCCGCTACTTCATCACGCTCAAAGGGTTGATCGTCAATAAAGGCAACTGTATCCTCCGAAATGTTTAACCGGTTGATGATAGCCTGCACCGCTTCCGACTTAGGATTCCAATGTATCTGGGGATAAAGGAAGAAATGCCTTAGGCCAAACTCATCCAGTTTCTGCATCGCTTTGTCATAATCATTTTTACTGCTAATGGATTGGAGAATCCCCCTTCTGTCAAGCTCCCGTATCAATTCCAAGGCGGCATTATCCGGCTCAACAGGGTCCCCTTCGCTAAGCACACCATTCCATAATGTATTATCCAAATCCCAGACCACACATTTTATATTTTTGCCCACCGTTTAATTCCCCCTTCCCATAGCTGCTCCGAAATTTTACATTCTCCGGAAAGCGTTCGTAGCGATCATTAACTCGTGAATTTGGGAGGTACCCTCAATAATCTCGTAAACTTTTGAATCCCGATAATGTCTTTGTGCAGGACTATTCGCACTGAACCCGACAGCACCTTGAATTTGTAAAGCATCAGCGGCCGATTTAACGGCCACCTTGGAAGCAAAGTACTTTGCATTCCAAGTCTCCATGATGGATTCGGGATCTCCCTCATCCTTCAGGCGCCCTGCATTTGTGCACAATACTCTGGCCGCTTGAACACCTACTACCATCTCAGTTATCATTTTTTGAATAAGCTGGTGATTTCTTAGCGAGTTCCCAAACTGTTTTCTTTTACGGGCGTAGAGCAGCGATTCATCCAGACAGGCTTGCGCAAGTCCGACGCAACCACAGGCTACCGTATAACGTCCGTAATCCAAACAGGACATCGCAACATTGGTCAATCCCGTTCCCTCAGACCCTATCATGTTCTCCAGCGGTATCCGGCAATTGTTCAGTTGTAGTTCAGCCAGCATGGATCCTTTTAGACCCAACATTCCGTCGATCGGCCGGACTGTCAAGCCGGGAGTATCCCTTGGCATCAAGAAGGCTGTTACCTTCTCGTTATAATTGGCAAACACAATGAACACATCGGCCAGTTGTCCCATTGTAATCCATTTTTTATGACCATTCAGAATATATACGCCATCTTGGACAACGGCAGCAGTTTCAATACTCTTGGCATCTGTCCCGGCTCCTTGTTCAGAAAGGGCAAACGCGCCAATGGCCAAACCTTGTGCCAACTCCGGCAGCCATTCCTGTCGCTGCTCTGGTGTTCCCCAGCGGTCTATGGCTATTTCAACCATACCTTGCACTGTCAAAATTCCCCGTGTTGAAGAACAGCCTCTCCCCAATTCTTCGTTCAAACATCCCACATCAGACATACTCATTTCATGCCCTCCATACCGTTTTGGCAGAAAGGCTCCCAGATATCCCGACTCGCCCAACTTACGAATTAATTCCCTCGGCATCTGTTCATCCCGGTCAATCTTGTCTGCAAGCGGGAATACCTCTAACTCGGTAAAACGTCTAAACTCTTCTTTACGCAAAGCCTCCTGAACTCCAAATGTCCCCATAAATGCCTCCTTTATTCTCCAGAAGATTTAAGAATAAGACGTTTTCTTTCTACCAGCTCAATAATAGTTCCCAGTGTCTTAAACTGGTTCAAATCCATATCCTTGCTTTCAATCCGAATTTGAAACTCCTTCTCAAGAAAAAGAATTAATTGCATCGCAAATAAGGAATTCATTGAACCCAGCGCAAAGATATCATCATGCAGACCGATCTGTTTGACACGGAACATGCGAAGCAGAAAATGCTCAATTTTCAATTGCACATCATCCATCGGTTATTCCTCTCCCATTCTTAAATTCTTAAATAGGTTTAAGTGTATTGATAAAATCCTTGTCCCGTCTTCCGCCCCAGAAGGCCTGCGTCTACCATTTTCTTTAAAAGCGGACAGCAACGGAATTTAGAATCCTGGTAACTTTTGTATAAAACGTCCAGGGAATTTTTTACTGTATCAAGGCCGATTAAGTCGGCTGTTTCCAGGGGTCCCATTTTATGTCCATAACATTTTTTAAATATTTCATCGACTTCCCAGGCAGTTGCTACCTGATCCTGAACAACAAACACGGCTTCATTCATCATCAGATGGGATATCCGATTAGATACAAAACCAGGTAAATCATTTACTACGATTGATTGTTTTCCAAGTCTCTCCATTAAGGAGGTGGTTATATTCAGAGTATCTGCTGACGTATGATAACCCCGAATAATTTCAACAGCAGGGATCAACGGCACTGGATTCATAAAATGCACACCAATAACCCGTTCCGGCCGGTGTAATCCGGCAGCCAGTTCAGTAATGGAAACACAGGATGTGTTAACAGCTATAACGCACGATTCTGGAAGATACGGAGCTATCTGTTGATACAGTTCCTTCTTCACGTGTGTCACTTCGGGGACATTTTCCACAATATAATCGACCTGGGTCAGAACATCTAAACGGGTTGTCCATTCTATGCGTTCCATGATCGCCTCAGGCTCCTGAGCCGTTATTTCTGATTGGCGAATAAGTGCCCGGATCCGCAGATCATCCTGGAGCTGGTCTCTGGATTGCCGCAGTACATCATCTTTCCGGTCAATCAGAACGACTGAGATCCCTGCTGCCGCCAATACCTCCGCCACTCCTCTGCCCATGATACCGGCGCCAATAACCGCAACTCGTTTTATATCCATATCGGAAATCCTTCCACCTTTAGACTTTTGCTTACGCTATACAGTTCATAGTAGAAATTTTTCTCCAGAGAGATCTGACGTCTCAATAAATCGATCACCTGCTGAAATAGTTCGGTTCTTTCCGAGAGTGATGCCTTAATCACGATGGAGGAGAGCTTCTTCCACTCCGTGATTGTATCCTCCAAGCACTTGATACAACCATACAATTTGGATGATGGCCACTCTCGGGCTGCTGATTTCAGATAAAACTTCAGAAAGGATTTTCGCGGTGCTGTAAAAAATAATTTACCATGCAGGTCTTCCATAAACTCCTTTTGTCCCTTGGTTTCTTCCATCATTTTCTCAATTGTCTCCAACAATGCGTGGAGAGCGTAAACGCCTCTCTGCGCATTACCTCTTTCTTCAGGGCTGCTGTAAAACTGATCTAGACACAAAGATAACGCTTCATCAATTTGATGTTTCTTGGCCGCTGTCCATCCCTCTCTCTCTACCTCTACCCAGAGATAATCGATAGGATTCCCGCTCAGAATTCCGTCTGCTTGATTCGCTGAGGACCTTGCCGGGTCAAGTAAAGCTTGCGTACGTTCTCCCTTAAAGAACCAGGGAGGGTACCAATCAATTAACTGATACTGTTCTGTCCTTTCCTCATACCCAGTCAGTAGTAAGGAGTGATAGGAATGCTTTTTGTGATAGAAGGGAGTATAATCCAGTTCGAATACATCAACTCCAGCAATTAAAGGTACTCCTGCCATTAACTTCAGACGATTGGACTCCCAAATTTCCTCACATTGATACTTGTTATCTGAATTAGAGTGGAAATGTGCTTGCCCAGCCCAAGAAGGCAGAAAGCTGGAGAAAAAATCTCCCGTGCTGAATGAGTAGCCATATTTATCCGATCCATCTTCAGTAAATAGCCATTCGATTCCGCAATCCAGAAATAACTCGGGACTTTCAACACCATAATATTTCAAAAGATTCCAATAGCAATTTTTAAAGCAGTAATACTCAAACTCCTTAGGAAAGACAAACTCTGACTCCATAAATGAACTGGCGTTCATAGAGATTGATCCGGCCACTGCAAGGAGGATCTGACAGATTGGATGATCTTATTCACTGATGTAAAATCTTCTATGCCGAATTCATTGGTAACAACCTCTTGACCCAGATATTCCTCTATTCCTGCAAGCAGATTAATCAAAGAGATTGATGAAATAATTTTACTGTCGACAAGCTCGGTATTCTCATCAAATGCATCTAAATCTGTGCTTTCCTCGCTGATTTTATCCATAATGAAAAGCCGCAGTTCCCGCTCCGATATTTGAAATTCCGGTTTCCCCATAACGTTTTTCTCCCCTTAAATGATTGTTAGAATTGTTAATTCGAGTTATGCTCTAATTTCCGCATAACTGTCCTGAGTCTCGTATAATAAGATTCGGTTCAAGTCGTACGGTTTGTCTCGTAATTTCTCAGACAACACCTTGAAAATATGTACAGCCATGACTTCAACTGTCGGTAAGTCGAAATGATCGTTCAAATATGCATGATCATACAGTTCGATTACATTATTTTTAACAATAGATTTTATTTCCTTAAAATTGCAAACCCACCCCAGTTCATTTACTTCTCCCCTTACTTCCACAGTCAATTCGTAACGGTGCCCGTGCAGGTTCTGGCAAGCGCCGTACTCTTCTCTCTGCGGCAACTGATGTGCTGCTTCAAATAAAAACTCTTTACCGATAGTCACTTTCATAGGTTCGCCTCCATTTCTGCAAATTGCTCCGAAGCCTTGATACGCTCCTGGATATACAGCCGTCCTGTCTCATCGAGATATCCCCGGTCACCAGTCCTGAACCATCCGTGTTTCTCTGCTGGAGTTATCTTTCGGTCTCCAACGTAGCTCTCGGAGATCGTCTCGCTGAAAACCTCAATCTCCCCTCCTGCACCGAGCCTGATCAAGACATTATTCACTGCCAGTCCTACACTTGTTACATTGTTTTCATCCGCAGCCAAATTACAGGACATCGTGCTCACTTCCATCATTCCGTACAACTGCTGAATCCAGCGTCCATACCGTGTGTGGAACGATAACCCGGTCTCTTTTTGTAAAGGAGAGCCGGAGCACAACAGCAGCCGGACTTCACTTAAGTTGATGTTTCTTTCGCTGTATTGACGGCGGTTCAGAATATCATAGTACTCTGGCGTTCCCAGAAATACAGACAGCCTTGTCTTGGATAAGTCGCTGATTAGACGGTTCGGCATGAACCAGCGTTCCAGCCATATTTGAGCTCCTGCCTTAAGTGGAGCTAACAACCCCATGGTCAACCCGTATCCATGGCATACCGGAACTGCGCAGTAGACAACATCTTCCTCTGTATAAGCAAATGTCGAGATAATGTTATCCGTATCCACTGACAGGTTGCGGTTCGTCCGGATGGCCATTTTAGGCAACCCTGTAGTCCCCGAAGAACATTGGATAACAACCGGAGCATGTTCGTTTCTGGATTGATACAGATTATCGTCCCTGTTCATAAGCTTTGATGCACCGGGACGACAATACCCGGAAAGATGTTCACGCAAAATAACTTGGAAAGGAAAAGATGCGCCCGTATCCTTAAGGTTGTCGTAAACGTGATTCTCCATAATTACAATATCCAAGTGAGTCATTTGCAGGTTTTCGCATATTTTCTCTACGTCATTCTGCGGATTTATTAACAACACACATACATGCCTGCTAGACAACGCGTACAGACAGATGATGAACTCCAGTGAGTTGCTCAAAACCAAAGCGGCTGTTTGACCGCCCCCAAGTCCCAGTTCGCCAAACCGCTCCGAGGCATAGTCAACTTCTTTCAAGAGTTCAGCATAGCTCATATGGTGTCCGTTACAGACTACTGCACACCGCTCTGAGTATTTATTCTTTGCTTGTTGAAGACTCGAGTACAACATGAACTAAACCTCCAGTTCCACAACCTTCATCCCTGTATCATCTTCGTTGTAGAAGTTCGTCTTGTCTCGAACAGACTGGAAAAATGAACTCATGTACGTGTTCCATCGTTCCTCACTAATAAAATGTGCCGCTATATTGCCGGCCCATACGATGCCTTCCTCTGTCAGCTTTAGAGTGTCGCCTGTCCATTCGGCAAGTCCCATACCGATAACGGTATTTATCTTTTCTTCATAGAAGGCATAATTGGGGATGGAAGCTTTGCTGATCGCCAAAGTGATCGGGAAAAAGACCATTGTCCGGTCATTGTGTTCTTCTTCAGTCAGCTTGTGTGCCAGATTGGCAGGAAATAAACCCTGACTCACTTGTTCCGTATATTGCTTCATATCACACACATTCTTGTAGACATAACCGTCTAAATAACCTCTTGAAGATACTCCGATTCCAAGTACATTGTTATTAGTTAAGTATAGGCGGTCGCCAATATGTGTTTCCTTTTGACGCAAGGAATAGGTATTGGTCGTTATCTGCTGGTATCCATGCTCTTTCAGCCACTTATGGGCCTCACGGAAGGCTGTAAGCTGGTTCGGGTTGGATGGTTTAATTCGATAGGCACCTTTCTTGATCTGACGGTCAAGATAAGTGTTTGGAAAGACAGCCATATTGTAAATATCAATATGATAGGGATTCAAAGCTGTCACTTTCTCCAGATCTTCTATGACATCATCAATTGATTGATTCGGCATATTGTACATCATATCGATGCAATAATCAGTCAGACCAGCAGAGTTCAGGATGTCTACCCCACGGTAAATATCATCCAGAGTCACTCTCATATTCATATCCTTACGAATATCTTCTTTAAATGTCTGAATACCGAAGCTAATCCTGTTAATTCCTAAATCCATCATTTGGCGAATTTGATCGACGCTTCTCACACAATTGATCGATCCTTCAACTGACCAATTTTCCTTAAAATCCATCTGAAAATATGTTTTAACAGCCAGAATGATCCGTTCAAAATCTGCAGGTTGCATAAGCAGCGGGTTGCCCCCACCAAAATGAACGGAATCAATCTTTTTCCCATAGAAATATGGAGTTGAGGCATAGTGCTTCATTTCAGCGATAAGAGTGTCGATGTACTCTGATATTTTGATTTCCAGATTTTTACTACCGTGAACTTTATAATAAGGACAAAAAATACAGGCAGAATCACAGAATGGAATGTGTATATACAAGTTAAGTGCTGCTTTACTATCTAAAGAAGGTTGTTGCAGGAATTGAAAAAAATCATCTCTGTACTCGCGTTTATCATTCACTTTCGATAATTTCGGATACACCCAAAAATCATCCATACGTTCTTTTAAACTCAGTGGTCCTTTCATTCTATAGCCTCCCTTTTAGTTTAAAACCTCACTTTGATTGTCCCAGATTTGCAGCTGAAGACGGTTCGCGTATCTCATGTTATAATCAATGCACAATTTGAGCACTTTTTTCTGCACTAGCTGCAGATCCTTCAAGGTAGCTGCCATAGGCATAATCATCACCCGAAAAGGATCATAATCTCCGATCTCTTTCAGAATAGAACTAACCTCTTCCATATCTTCCTGATCGTTGACAACGAATTTAATCTGGTAGTCAAAATTGGAAATGAACTTACGTATAACTCCAATATCAATCTTGTTGCTCTTCGTGTCGGGATCTGTAACAACGGAATTAGACAACTTGGGACTCATGCTTATGAGGTCGCAGACTACCTCCTGGTATAGTGTCGCATTCGTTTCGATCGTAATATGATATCCGCGCTCATGTAATTCACGGGTGAGTATAGGAAGTTCTTGATGAATAAAGGGCTCTCCTCCGGTGATAACAACATTTTTGCAGCAGTAGCTATCAAGTGCATCAACTATTTGCTCCAGCTTGTAGTAAGTCCCTCTTCCTCCTTTCAGAAAGCTCTGGGTGTCGCACCAGGAACAGTCCAGATTACAACCGACTAGGCGAATCAGAACAGAAGGAATCCCCTGCAAAATCCCTTCTCCTTGGATGGAAGAGAAGATTTCATATACTCCGATTTTCTTCATTGCCTCTCCTTCCTTTACGTCGTACTTAGCTTAGATGGCTGTTTAGAGAATAAGGCTGTCAACCTCTTCTTTTTTTCCCACGATCCAAATAGTTGCTCACACGCTTGCTCCAGTACCCCCCCTTCCATAGAAACAGAATGCAAAAAGGTATTCAGCAAAGCAGCAGAGTTAATATCTGCTTCTGCAAATCCGTGATGGATACAGCTGTGCAGCGAGGTTCCGTATACAATCCGCGGGATGCGTGCCCAATTTATGGCTCCAAGGCACATCAGGCATGGTTCGCTAGTTGAATAAATGACTGTTTCTTTCAAGCTGATTGCACCGTATAACCGACTCCATTCACGTATTGCAGTAATCTCTGCATGAGCAGTTGGATCGGCGGAAGTAAAGCAATGATTTCCGGTAACTACATAACGATAGCTGTCCTGGGCTATACAACAACCAAACGGAAATTCAAAACGTTCGATCCCATGACGGGCAGTCTCAATTGCCAATCGCATAAAATACTCATCATGATCCATCATGTAGGGACAGCCCCCTCTTCAACCTTGCTCTCCATAATCTTGGCAATAGATTCAATGGATTGATAGCGCAAGATATCTTCCGCATCCACATTTACTCCCTTATCTAAGAGAATTGCTGCAAGCCTGAAAGCAAAAATTGAGTCCCCGCCTATTTCAAAAAAATTGTCGGTAACATTAATCGTTTCATAACCAAACATATCACGCCATACCATTGCCAGCTGCTGTTCATAATGTGTATACATACCTGATGCTCTTCCTGTTAAAGCGCAAGCTTCGCTCGCCTGTAAAGTACGGACCTGTAAAGAATCCGCTGTCTGAACAGGAACAGTTGTGCGGCTTATATCCATACTCCCGGCTGATACCTGCCGCTGCGGTAAACCGCTATTCTTCTCAATGGGCAGGTGGTTGGCGGAAGGCTTAGTTTTTCTATAGTGTTTGAGCTGTGAGACCAAATCGCCAGATAATTGAAAAGGCATGTAATCCAACAACTGAAAGATTGGACTATTTACGTTAAGTTCTCCCGGGATAAGACGCTCCGCCTTCAGCTCCATTATCCTGGAGAACATCTCCAGACCTTTTTCTGAAGAAATCTTTTTGAAAATGGAACGTTCTTCATCGGTTTGCTTATCCTCAGCGAGACCAATACCTTCCCACTCCGGCCAGTTGATTGCCATCGAACCAGGAAATTTGTTGTTCCTGTATTCGGCATAAGCATCCATGTAGGCATTCGATAACGTATAGGTCCCATTCCCGGCTCCCGATACTAATGTCATCACCGATGAAAACAGAATAAAGAAGGATAAATTATCCTCACGTGTCTCCTGGTCCAGAATCCATGTACCATGAACCTTTGCTCTGGTCGAACGATTCATCGCTTTCTTCGTTAGTTCGGCCAAGCTACAGGTTTCATCAGATACAGCCAGATGAATCAGGCCGTCGATAATTCCGCAATCTCGCCGTATACTCTGGAATGTAGCGTTCACTTGATCCGGATCGCTAATATCACAAGAACGCACATCCACGTAGGAACCACTACGCTCAATCCTCAAAAGTTTAAGAAGGATTTCTCCAATACCGTCTTCCAATTCACCGGACCTGTTAAGAATGTTCTCCCATTGTTCTTTCGGGGGGAAGCTGGAACGGCTGAGTAGCACTAAATTGATTCTCTCATGTCCAGACAATGTCTCTGCCAGACGGCTGCCGATACGTCCAATACCTCCCGTAATCACATAAGTACCGCCCTTACGAAGTACTGGTCCTGACCGAAGTTCAATGGAATCCGCAGAGACCGCTTCGATCGTTTCAACATATCGCCGTCTCTCCCTGAGAGCCACTGCGTATGGGCTGCCCGGATATTGGATTTCTGCCATTAGCTCATCGATTGTAATACCCCGACCAACATCAACACTTCGGCAATTTATCTGCGGATTTTCCCATTTTACAGTTTTACCTAGAGCTGCCAAGGCTGCATTATGCGGTTGGACAAGATCATCTGCTTCAATGCGGGCAGTACCTGAGGTCACAATAACAAGCTCGACTCCAACAGGTGATTTAAGCTTCTGAAGTGTTTTGACTAGATATAACAGGCTGTAGGCACCTTCTTCTAAATTCAATTCCAATTGCGCAAGAGTGTCAGGATCTCTATCTCTGAAAGCTGTCGTCATATGTATAATTTTCTCCGGCATAAACATTTCCAAATGAGGATGCAGCCGCTCGAAATCCTCTTCACTTGCGGGAACCTTTATACGGTCCTTGTCTAAAGGAACATAGGAGGAGCCTATCTCGATCTCTAGTACGTTGTTGCCCTGATGCCGCAGAAGGTCCGCCATCGAAGTTCCCGCAACTGAGCGATCTGTAAGAAGGATTACTCGCTTGCCGTTCCATGGTACCGTTGATAAGAGGAGCGGTTCGGCACTCCAAACCGTTCGATACATCTTTTCAGCGGAATTCCGCTTTTTGTAGGCTAGTACACGTGGATCACTCTGAATCCAGCAGCGTGTTTTTTTGAAGGGATAATCGGGAAGAGGAACCTTGTATACTGGTAAGTCTGCATAATAAGCCTCCCAGGGGATATCCTCACCTTGAACATAACGCCTACAAATAACAGGCAAATCATCGGTCGTTGATTTCGTTGCTATCTCATTAACCGATATGCAATTTCCAAGGTTGGTCCACACACTGGGCTGCGGCGTCTCTGGATTAAGTCTTAAATTATCCAGTTTAGCTATTAATTCACCTGCATCCTGCACTATTATGGCTATGCGGTATTTCAAATGAAGTCTGCAAACAGCAGAGGTATAACAGATATCTGCCAGTGAGTCAGAGCGTTCTCCTTTAAGATAGGACGTCATGAGGTCTACAAGCTCTAATATCTGTTCCCGTCCATTAGCGGATAAAGTGAAAATGCTACAGTCCGGTCTTAAATATTTCTCCCTGTATAACTCAGGGGCTTCTTCCAATACGACATGGGCATTTGTTCCGCTGATTCCAAAAGAGCTTACTCCGCACCTACGGGGACTTACGGTCCAGTGGCGGAGTCTGTGATTAATGTAAACCGGTGAATCTTCAAATTTAATTTTCCTGTTAGGCTTTATAAGATTAAGACTGGGCGGAATTTGACGCTGTTTAAGTGAGAGGATCGCCTTTATCATACCCGCTACCCCAGCTGCGCCGATCGTGTGCCCGATATTGGTTTTCACTGATCCAACTCCGCAGAATTGCTTATGTGAAGTGTAATTGGAAAAAGCTTTACGTATTCCCTGAATTTCGGTTGGATCACCGAGTTTTGTTGCTGTTCCATGCGTTTCAATGTAGCTTATGGATGATGGATCAATTCCAGCATTTTTCCAGGCCTGCATCAGCACTTGTCCTTGAGCACCTGCGCTAGGGGCAGTAATTCCAATAGATTTGCCGTCCTGGTTCACTGCACTGCCTTTAATAACGGCATGGATATAGTCATGATCATCCAGGGCCCGGGACAGCGGCTTTAATATTAAAACGCCTACTCCCTCACCTTGCCCTACCCCGTCGCAGTCCTCATCGAAAGACTTTGTGCGCCCGTCTGGAGCAATAATACCTATATTTTTAACCACTTTATTTTCTGTTGGCATAATAAATAAATTGATTCCACCGACCAGGGCTAACTCACTGTCACCGCTGTTCAGACTGTTGCAAGCCATATGTACAGCTGCCAAGGAGGATGAACAAGAGGTGTCTACTAGCAGAGAAGGTCCCTTGAGATCAAAGAAATAGGAAATGCGCCCCGCGATAACCGCAGGCAAATTACCTGAAAAGGAGTTATCTGCTTCTTCTGGATTCAGTTTCATAATTAAATGCTGATACATAACAGCAGAAAATTCCGTTGGAAATCCAATAAATACGCCTGTACGGGTCCCCCTTATCTTTTGAGCATAGCCGGAATTGTTAACAGCCTGAAACGCCGTCTCAAGCATCAACCTCTGATGTGGATCCATCAAAGCTGCCTCTTTAGGCGATATTTTAAAAAACTCATAGTCAAACGTATCAATTCGTTCCAAGTACGCTGCTTCACGATAGTGAGGGATTTCATCTTCGTGATACACCGCCTTGACGTATTCCTCTACATCCTGGCGTCTACCCTCAGGCAGGGAACCTACGCAATCCACTCCGTTGCGCAAACACTCCCAAAACTCTTTTGGATTTTCCGCTTGGGGAAACCTAACACCTATCCCTATTACTGCTATATCCTTCGAACTCTCCATATTCATACCTCCTTATACCTGCATTTTCAGATAATCAGGATAAACGTCAAACAACCCGTTTACATAGAGCACATCTTGCATGATTTCACGACGTTCAGAATCCGCCACTTTTTTTATGATTAAAGCTTGATGAAGCATGTCTAAAGCTTCTTTCATTTCTTTATATCCTGGCACTCCTCCCAATTTTTCTGAATTTCTTGAATTCGATAGTATTTTTCTGTAAGGTTTCAGGAACCCCTGTTCAAACTCCTTTTCATCATCATTATAATTAGGAGCGCACAACGCTTCTTTCAGACAATCATTCAGAAGTTGATTACGACTAACGGAGTTTACTGCTTCAAGCTCGCGTACCTTTGAAAACCTGCGAAGAATTTCTTGAAAGTCACGACGGTTTTCCATTGCCAGAACAGTCAAGTCAATACAATTAGTCATTGAGAGATTGCGCAGGACTGACTGAGGACCAATTTCAATCAATTCTTTTATCCCACCCTCAGCAAAACAGGCCAACACTTGTGTCCAGCGAACGGGGTTGGTTAATTGAATTGCCAAACGCTCATAAATTTCTTTTTCTGATCTGTATAGGGTTCCTGTAATGCTGGAAATGACGGGATACTCAAGAGGGGAAAAATCACATTTATTCAATTCATCTTTCATGAAGGGGAGCGAAGATTCCATTAATCTGCTGTGATAGGGTCCGGGAACTGGAACCGGTAATATTCTGACTCCCTGATTGTTTAGTTGAGATATCAGTTCTTTCAAAGCTTGTTCCGTTCCTGAAATCGTCACTTGCTCATCCGAGTTGTAATTTGAAACAGCAACATATCCGAGATGACTTGATATGCTTTTACATATTTTGTCGGCCGAATCAGCGTCAATTCCCATAACTGCTATCATGCCCCCTTGCCCGGCACCAATCATATTCATAATTTTTTCCCTTTTTCGGGTCAATGCTAAAGTATCTTTATACGTTATCGCACCAGAGCAGGCGAGTGCCGATAATTCCCCCAGACTATGTCCGGCCAGTAAATCGGGATAGATGCCGTACTCCTCCGTTAAAACCTTAAACGAACAATAACCTACTATTACTATTGCAGTCTGTACCAACTCCGATTGTTCCAATTCATCTATTGTATAATGAAGTAACACATCCTTTATATTAAGGCCAAGCAGATCACCGGCTTCCTCAACCAATATCTGTACAGAATGAAAGTCGTTGTAGAACGTCTGTCCCATCCCAGCGTAGTGTGAACCTTGTCCCGGAAAAATAAATGCCTTCTTCTTATACAATTTTCTTCGCACTCCCTTAGATCATCAAAAATAGTATTACAACCAAATATTTTATATATTCTTCTATAAAATACCTATTTTCGTACAATAATGAAAGTATACGTTCGAATTCATGAAAGCACAACCATTGTAACATAATTGATATTTTATCCTAATAATATAAAAAATTGTGATGACCATCATGTATAATCACATAAGACCATGCTATATTTTATGATAGTGTCTTTTTTCCTTTTTAAATTTAAATCAAAAAAAATCTATCCCGACAGTTTACGCCGAAATAGATAGCTTTAACAAAAAAACGCAGGATGTGAGCAAAATAAGAGCTAGGTTGTCTGGAGGGCAACTAATCCAATTTCTTTAAAAAGTTATGCAAAAGCTCCTCTTCCCGCTCCATAATAGTAAGGATTTCTTGTATTACATAATTTATCAACTGTTGTTTTTTTGATAAAACATATTTTAGTTGTACTTGTTTTATTCTACTTACATCCTTAACAAGACCGGAAAATCCATCAATTAAATAAGAAGCATCAGTAAAAATCCCTTCTTTTTGCAGATAACGCAATCTGTTAACCATACAACTTTTATGTTCGAGTATAATATGTATCGGTCTGATATCTTCTCTGAAGGATTCTACTAGAGTTAATCGGTTGCATAATTCTTTGTATATACCTAATCCATAAGTAGCCCCTGGGGGATTGTATGTTAAAAAAGAATTAGTAGAATGAATAAAGTCGCTTATATAAGTTTTTATGACTGCAAGATTAAGTGAAGGATCAGAATTGGAATAATCAAGTGAAGTAGTGCAGTCAAAAAAACCAACTCCACCTATACTGGAATTGTGAAATGCCTTTTCAATCTCTTCAAAGGACGCCTGAATTCTGCTAAAATTCCCCGAACGATTAAAACCCAGAATTAAAAAACATTCTTCTTCTTTATCAAATCCATAAATTAAACTCTGATGTGTGAAATGAGAAATTTGATAGGATGGTTTGCAGGACAAATAGTATTCATCCATTAAAATTTCAACATAACGTCCATTTTTTATACAATTTATAATAAATGGAACTATATTAAAATGCATGTCTAAAAAAAATTCTTTTTCGTACCAGTTCTCATTGATTCCGGGATGACGGGGATATTTCCCATCAAAAGAGTAAAAGTCCAGTTTAAATTCATTTGAGTATTCGGCTGTGTATAACTGGAGATAATTGCTATAAAACCAAGGTAAGTTCTTTTCATTCTCCAGCACTATAGAGAGCTTATGTGCATGATGTAGAAATCCATAAACCTGCGGTATGCATACAGGCAATGTGTATACATTCATAAATAACACCTCCATCTTAATCTGTTAAGTAATCGACTTCATACTGAAATTTCAATTCGCATAACATTGAGAATTCGCTTTAAGTTCACCTCTTTGGCACAGGCTTTAAGAAAGTATAAGTTTAATTTTTAGAAAGCGCAATCATCGTAACCAGATTGTAATAAAATCCCTAATAATGAATCTAATAGTGATTAAGTTCACTTCAGTCACATACATAAAATTATATTCTCAATAAATAAATTAACGTTTTACTTCACATTTTATGTATTTCTCTTAATTCTCTACCCATTTTAAATGAAAGGGGTAATTTATGTTACTTGAAATAATGCCTGTTTATGATCCTAAGAAAACATGTACACAAGACCTAATAGTGAGTGTTTCTTCGTTTTGGGGGAGAGACTAAGAACTAATGTACACCAGCGCTTGGGGGCTAGAATTACCCGGTTGGTATTTATATGAGTACATTTTGGATTCCATGGGTTGACGGCTATCAAAAAGAGGACCGTGGTCATTTCATACTGGTCATTGGCTATTCGGAAGAAGATCGAACTTTGATCTGTATTGATCCTATGTACAGTTCTAATAATAATAAATTAAATTTCACCCATTTCTTATCCGGAAATAATGGTACCTAATCTAAATGATTATTTTCCTAATACAATCAACGAGAAATATAATATTCCATCTTTACACAAAGAATTAGATGATCATATTTCTTGTCTAGGTCAGCAAATCTCTCTCCCTCATTTTTCATCACTTTCTTCTCTCTCCTTCCTCGGATGTTCAGAGTGGGGGACATTTTCTGAGAACATTGTTTTTATTCAAGATAACGAGACAACAATGGAAGTTAAGGTTTCTTTCCCTGACTGGGAATTACCCGGCGCAAATGATGATATTGCCTTAACAGGAAAGACTATTATTTATGAACATACACCGGACCTAATCTCTCCAATTAAGAGACCTGCTGAGGATTGCAACAACACTATCCAGCAATTATGATTAACCTCAGAACGGTTAGTGCCCGGGAGGTAGTCAAATGTCAAAAACAATATTAGTTGTCGATGATGATCAAGAAATCGTGAAGCTCATCAGCAAGACCCTAAGGTATGAGCAATTCGCTGTAATTACGGCCAGTTCCGGGCGAGAAGCCTTGTCTGCGGTGGAGGATCACCCTATTGATTTCATTGTTCTCGATATCGTCATGCCTGATATGAGCGGACTGGATGTCTGCCGAACGATCCGGTCGTCTTATAATGTTCCGATTCTGTTATTAAGTGCGCGGGATCAGGACATTGATAAAATTGTCGGTCTGGAAATCGGCGCAGACGATTACATGACCAAGCCATTCAGTATTCAGGAGCTGGCTTCCCGAATCAAGGCTCATTTCCGCAAGGTGGACAGGCTGCACAAAGAGTGGGGCGAGCTTAGTCCCGCTAAAGAAAAGGCCGATGCTCCGCTCCTTTTGAATGATAAAACGTATGAAGCCTTCCTCTATAGCCGGAAGCTCGACTTATCCGCGAAGGAATTTCAAATTCTGTCTGTCCTGATGCGTCACCCCAACCAGGTACTCAGCCGTGAGCAGATCTATGAGAACGTGTGGGGAGACGAATACGGAGAGATCAATACCGTAACGGTTCATATCAAAAATATCCGCAAGAAGCTGGGTCTTGAGCATAACTTCATTAAAACCATCTGGGGCATAGGCTATAAATACACAGAAAGAGAGCAATAGGATGAAACTGAAAATAAAGCTTCCCCTGTTATTCCTGCTAATGCTGCTGATTCTGATGTTCTCTATTGGTTTGTACTTGAAGTTTGTCTTCGCCGTATATTCCCCCATACGTACCACTTTGCTGGACTCACCCTATGTAGTATTACTTCTGCCCATCTTCGTCATCGCCGGCTGCATATTTTCCATTCTGATCATCTATATTCATTATTATATTGAGAAGCCTATCCGGCGTCTGAATGCCCGGCTGGAGGAAGTCAACGTCGTCCACCCCCTGCCTCCGCTGGCTTTGAAGCGTAAGGACGAGATTGGAGAGCTGTATAAGCACTTCAATAAAATGGAGCACAGGCTTCAGCTTGCCCACAGAGAACAGACCGATATGATTGCCGCCATCGCCCACGATTTGAAGACACCCCTGACCTCGATTAACGGCTTCACTGAGCTGCTGGCTACACATGGGGACTTACCTGATGCTGAAAAGCAGGAATTTTATGAATTGATTCAGCGGAAGTCAGCCTTTATGGTTGAACTCCTCAATGATTTCTCCAGTTTCACCAAAGAAAAAATGGAGCTCGAGTCCATGAGCGCTACACCAGTGAAAGCGACAGAGTTGTTTGTAGACATTGCTTTTGAATATGAGTATGAGCTGGCGGGACTTGATATTGAACTGGCTTGCCGCCATTCCTTCACGGACAGCATATGGCTGACGGTTAATGAACCGATGCTCCGCCGGGTGTTCGGCAACCTCTTCAGCAACGCCGTAAGATATGGAGGGAAGCCTAAGCTGAAGGTCTATATGACCGGATATCTGCGGGAGCATCATGCCTATTTTCAAATAGAGGATAATGGCATTGGCGTGCCGGATCAGGATATGTCTTCGCTGTTCCTCAAATTCTTCACGGTGGACCCGTCGCGGCAGATCCGCAAGGGCGGGCTTGGACTGGGACTGGCCAGCTGTAAATCGATTATTGAGCATCACGGGGGCGAGATTGTGGCCTTCTCCTCCGAATATGGCGGTCTCGGGATCAGATTCAGCCTTCCTTTATAGTTTTTTATATTCTCTTCAGATCTATTTATTTTTCCTTTAAAGAAGCTTCATGTTTGGATGTGACAATAGGTTGTAGCAGAACACAACAAACACTGGCTTTACAAGTAGGAGGTCTGGGGAAGAATGAGTATTTTATCCAAGAAAAGAATCGGCAGCACGCCCGCTATCCAAATTGACGGAGTGCACAAAAGGTTTGGCGACTATTCCGTATTAAATAATCTTTCGCTGGAGGTCAGCCGGGGCGAGATCTTCGGATTCCTGGGACTGAATGGCGCCGGGAAGACAACAACGATCAAGATGCTGCTGGCGATGATCAAGCCTACTTCCGGCAAGCTCTATATGTTAGGTGAAAAGGTCGATGCCGGAAACTCTAAATTATGGAGCAACGTCGGATATTTGGAAGAGGCTACCTTTTATCCAGATCTGACTGTAACAGAGAATCTTGAGATCGCAAGACGCATGCAAGGGATGCCGGACAAGGATGCCGTATCTCAGGTAATCTACAAACTGGGGCTTACGCCGCACCAAAAGAAAAAAGCAAAACATCTCTCACTCGGAAATAAACAGCGCCTGGGGCTTGCGAAAGCGATGATTCACAATCCGGAAATTCTAATCCTGGACGAGCCGATCAACGGCCTTGATCCAGCAGGCGTAGCTGAGATACGAAATATGTTATATAATCTGGCGCACAATTTCGGCATCACGGTGTTCATATCCAGCCATCTGTTAGAGGAGCTCTCGAAGGTGTCCACACGGATTGGAATTATTCACGGCGGTCAGCTGGTGCAAGAAGTCGCAATGGACAAGCTGGAGCAGTCCTTAGAGAAAAGCCTGGTCGTTAACGGCCGGAACAAGCCTGCCTTAAAGAAGGTGCTGGAGGAGCATGGCTATGCCTTCGAGGATACCCCGGACGGCTATATCAGACTCACCAATGAACATGCGGCAGATCATCCTGAACGGCTGGCCGAACTGCTGGTTCAATCCAATCAGCCGCCGACATCCCTCCGGGTAGTTACAGAGGATCTGGAAGGCTATTTTCTCCGCACTATCGGGGTTAACAGGGGGATTAGATAATGAATATTCTATCGGTGTTACATTGTGAGCTCCGCAAGATTATCCGCTCGAATGTGTTCTGGATCATGTTCCTGGTTTTGGGCTTCGGGCCCATCATGATGGGCGTTGGAAATGTATTATCCAGTGCCGCCGGCGGTGTTACCTGGGAAGCGTATTTAACCGGATTGCTGGAGACGCTTGCCCCGCTGGGACTGATCGGATACACCTTTGTGGCGGCATGGGTATTCGGACGGGAGTTTTCAGATCGGACGATCAAGGATTTACTGGCCAAGCCCATTTCCCGGGCGAAAATTGTATTATCCAAATTCCTGGTCATTTTAGCATGGTGCCTGTTACTTTCCATCTATATGTTCGCAGTAGGTCTTGCTGTAGGAGCCATCCTGGGCGTTACAGGCGGGTCCGCCGCTTTCATTTGGAGCTTGTTTCTTAAGTTCCTCATTACCTCACTGTTGTACATCTTTGTAACCGCACCAAGCATTCTTTTGGCTAATGTAACCAAGGGCTACCTGGCTCCTCTGGGGCTCATCCTGATCATCGTCATTCTGTCCAATGTGCTCAGCTCCTTCGGATTTGCACCCTACTTCCCATGGACCATCCCGTCGGTATTCCAAAGCACCGGTTCGCTGCAGCTAAGCAGTATCATCATTCTTGCCTATACCGGGATCATCGGAATCGCCGGGACCTTTGCCTGGTGGAGATATGCAGAGCAGCCATAAGAGGGCCGGATCATCTCACATCATATGAAGAAAAGAGCTGTACCCAAAGGCCATGAAATGGCTACTTGGGACAGCTTTTTATTGCGGAGCAGGATCAACGTGAGCTCTTCGATGGACGCTCCGCGAACGGACCGTTGTTCCAATCGCTGTTATCCCCAGATTTTATTGATTCTCCTTAGCGGTGAAAATCCGGGGATAAAGGCGACCGCTGCCGCTTTTCCACAATCGTTCCGTCCACTCCGCTGTTTAAGCGGGAAATGATCACTCATCATCATCTGCGGCGCTCTTCATCGCCTCCTGCTCACGGAAGGCCGAAGGGGTCAGCCCGTATTTTTTCTTGAACAGGGTGGAGAAGTAAGTGATGTTGTAGATCCCGACCGCTTCACTGATCTTGGCCGCCGTGTCAGGCGTGGAAGCAAGCAGCTCCTTCGCTTTGTCCAGCCGGATGTTGTTCAGGTATTCACTGAAGGATTGCCCGGTTGCTCCTTTGAACAGCTTGCCCAGATAGCTGGGGGACAGGCCGGCGATTTTGGAGACCAGGTCGAGGGAGATGTTAGGCTCTGCATAATGCTCATGGACATAATTCTGCACTTTTTCAATGAGAATATTATGCTTCTGCGCATTCAGCCAGTGATTTTTCTCTTCAATTAAAGTGCATATTGTGCTGCAATAGCGGCCAAACAGGTTACGGATCTCCGTCAGATCCTCAGCCCCTTCAATCTCGGTTACGGCCTGCAGGTAATCATTAAAATTGGAATCCGGCACATGCTGTAAATAGTCAAAAGCTTTATGCAAAGACAACATGAGCTGACTGCTGAAGGTGATGACCTGATGAACGGAACCGCCGGATATGGTATCTATAAATTCTCCGATTGCGCTAACAATAGGCTCCGGCTTCCCCTGCTGCACGGCATCAATCAGCTTCTTCTCGCAGGCGGCGGGATAGCTTAAGGCCGTTAACACATGGTGCCGTGTCGCTGCTGCATCCAGAATCGCTTCCTTTCCATAGATTAAGCGGTATTTCACGTACTGCTGGGCTGAAGTGTACGAGGACGGAATATTCCCCTTGCCAAAGGAGATATCTCCTACACCTACCGATACAGTCACCTTGAAGTAACGGTTCAGGAAGCTCTGAACATTACGCAAGGCAGGCTTCAACTCCTCCGGCAGCTGATTTTTCGTGTATTGAAGGATGGCAACGGCTTCACTTCCTCCCATAATGAGAACATCACAGGGGCCGATATGCTCCAGCAGCTCTTTGGCAATATTCCCTAGTGCGAAGCGCAGCAAGGACTGCTGTTTCCCCTCTCCCCTCTCCCCTACCGGTTCAAACTCATTGATCTTGAACACCAGCACGCCGAAGAACGGTCCCGCAACCTCCTCGCCGATCTCCTTAATCATCTCGCTGGAGGCCGAGTCCTCCAGGGAATGACCACGCAGCAAGGCATGCAGATAATGCTCACGGACGGTCCGGGAAGAGCGGCTGATGACGAACTGCATCGATTTCTCACGTTCATGATAGGATTGGAACACCTCGTTCATCATCTTGTACTCATCTATAAGCGCCAAGCCGCGTGCGGGATTAGCCGGGTTAGGCATTACTTTTTCAAGCAGCGCCGATAAGGGCCTATTCATGTTCGAGGTCAACAGGATAGAGATCAACAAACCAGCAAGCACAATACCGGCTGTGACCAGCAGCGTAATACTCCGTAGCCTGTCAATGTCAGTGATGAGCTCAGAATACGGTGAAACGCTTACAAAATACCAGTCCAGTCCCTCTGATTTCACATAAGTGACCAGATTCTTTTCGTTTCCGATCATTGTGGTGAAGCTGTTCTCCGGTTGGTTCTCGATTAATAGGGTCCGCACATACTCATCCCCGGATAAATCATCCAGGAACAGATTGGAATCGGTATGAGATAATACTTTACCTTCATTATTGATCACGAAGACATTATTAGCCGCGTCCGCTTTGCCGATCTTGCGGATGGTCGTCAGAATCGACTGCTCCTCTACATTGATATAGATCAGCGGATTGCCTGCGGTCTGGTATGCGAAATTCGGGTACAGCAAGAAGGTCAGGAACTGTAAGGGCCTGCCGTTATTCCGGCCCGCAACCTTCAGGCTGCGCGGATTGAACTCCATATACTGCTTCGCACTGAGAGCGGTGAGCGATGCGTCGAAGGGAAGCCCGGCTGTATCGATTGTTGTTCCTGTAGAAGGCCGGTGGATTCCGATACTGTGGATATACGGGTTCAGATTGGCAATTTGTTCGATCTGCTGATAAATATGATAATTGCTTACCTTGTTCTCCACCTTCTCATCCAGAAAGGACAGGATCTCCGGTTGAATCAGCAGTGTATTTCCGATTGTCATGACCTGATTATAGACGACATCCGAAGCGTATGTGATCTGGGATAACATGGCCCGGGAATTGCGTTCGATCTCCTTGATGGCGCTTCGGGAGAACAGGGAGAAGAGTACACTGGACAGCAGGCTTACGGTTAAAAGCACGAGAAGGAAATATGAAATGGTGAGTTTTTGAAAGGCCTTGTATCGAACAAGCCGCTTGATGGTTGCCCGCATGCTGTATTCCCCCCATGCTGCTCGGTATCATTTCTAAATATAGTACATTTCCGGCTGAAAAGGTACTGAATCAGGGGAAAATGAAAGCCATTCCGTTTTTTTGAAAGCCTTAAGAGCGAATTTGAAAGCGTTTGCTATCTTTTAAAATAGACTCTTACTGCGGCTATGGCTAAGCTGAAATCAAGGCAACCGTCATCTATAACAAACAAATAGGGGGGAACAGGAATTGAAGAAAAAACGGCGTCGAGGGCTCAGCATACTGTCAGACATCCGCAGAAATGGCACATCCTATTTGTTGGTTTTGCCGGCCATGGCATACACGTTTATTTTCGGCTATCTGACTTATCCTTATATGGTTATTGCTTTCCAGCGCTTTAATTATACAAAGGGAATCTTCCATAGCGAATGGGTGGGCTTCAAAAACTTTGAGTTTTTCTTCCGTTCCAATAAAGCGCTTACAGTTACCTTTAATACCATTTACCTCAACTTACTGTTTATTGTTTTCGGCACGCTGATGGCGCTGGCCATTTCACTGGTGCTGAACGAGCTGCGCAAGAAGCTGTTTGTGAAGATCAGCCAGTCGCTGATGTTATTCCCGAATTTCATCTCATGGATCGTCATCAGCTATGTGCTGTATGCGCTTTTCTCGATGGATATGGGCGTGATCAATAGAATCCTGAACCAATTCGGAATGACCTCCGTGAACTGGTATACCGAAGCCCAGTCCTGGCCGGCGATTCTGACCATCATGCATGTCTGGAAGGGCGCCGGCATGAGTGCCATCATCTACCTGGCGACCATTACCGGCATCGATGAGACGTTGTATGAAGCAGCAGAAATTGACGGGGCGGGCCGCCTGCAGATGTGCTTTCGGATCACGCTTCCGCTAATGATGCCAACGGTTATTATTCTGACGATGCTCTCGGTCGGCAAAATTATGTACGGCGATTTCGGGATGATCTATGCGCTCATCGGGGACAACGGTACCCTGTATTCGACCACAGATATTATTGATACGTATGTATTCCGTTCCTTGCGCCAGATCGGCGACCCTTCCGAAGCCATGGCCGTGGGGCTGTTCCAGTCGGTGATCGGATTTATCCTTGTCTTTGGTACCAATGCCATTACCCGCAAGTACTTCAAAGATGGCGCATTATATTAAATCCAGGAAGGAGGAGGAGTATTAATGAAAAGAATCTCAATCAGCAGGACGGTCATGTACACGCTGACTGCGGTCTATTCGGCACTGTGCCTGCTTCCGATGCTGCTCGTGCTGATGATCTCCATCACGGATGAGGATGCTATTCTTAAGAACGGCTATAGCCTGTTTCCGGAGAAATTCTCTCTGTATGCCTATAAGCTGATCTTTACCAGCGGTTCCCAGGTCATTCAGAGCTACGGCATTTCGATCTTTGTCACTCTCGCCGGTACCACGCTGGCCCTGCTGATTACTTCTATGGCAGGCTACACGCTGGCGAACAAAAATGTGAGGCACCGCAATCTGCTGGCCCTTTACTTTTTTATCACCATGATTTTCTCAGCCGGCATTGTGCCCTGGTATCTGATGAACCGTGCGCTCGGATTAACCGATAATATTCTCGCTCTGATTATTCCGTCACTGCTGTTCAGCCCGTTCAATCTCTTCCTGGTGCGCAATTTCATGAACGGTATTCCTGACTCGCTGCGGGAATCAGCCACCATAGACGGAGCCAGTGATATTGTCATTGCTTTTAAGATCTATCTTCCGTTATGTAAACCGGTATTGGCGACGATTGCCCTCTTCTATGGACTGGATTATTGGAACAACTGGTGGAATGCGATCATGCTGATTGACACGAAGGATTTGTACCCGCTGCAATTCATGCTGCTGCAGATGCAATCGGAGATCAGTATGCTGAACGATATGGCCATGCTGGCGGGAACAAGCGATGTTACGCTTCCCTCGGAGTCGGTCAAGATGGCGACAGCCATCGTAACCATCGGGCCGATTGTTTTCCTCTATCCTTACTTACAGAAATACTTCGTGAAAGGGCTCGTGATCGGTTCAGTGAAAGGCTGATGTCATCCCTTAGGGGTTAACATATAGAAGACATCATAAGAGGAGGTCCGTATTATTCATGAGAAAATCCTATGCAACCCTGTTAGCTGTGGTGCTTGCCCTGTCCACCCTGGTTGGGTGCGGCAAAGCCGATAATGCCAGCCCTGCCGCAAATGGAGCAAGCAATGCTTCATCCCCGAATGCAGAGAATGCTAATGGCTCTGAGGTCGTCAAGATCAAATACGTGGTTCCCGGCACTGAGCCCAAGGATTACCAAAAGGTGTTCCAGAAGGTCAATGAGAAGCTGGCTGCAGACGGTGTCGGAGTTGCCGTAGAGAAAATCTTCATCCCCTGGGATGCCTGGGACCAGAAGCTGAACCTGATGCTGTCCACCGGCGATGATTTCGATCTGTTCCATGTCATGCAGGACCGTACTCCGTTCTCCAACTACTATACCCGGGGCGCACTGGCAGATATCTCGGATGAGATTGAGAAGTATGGAGCCAACCTGAAAAAGTATATTCCGGAGGATATCTTTAGCGGGGCAACCATCGGCGGGAAATATTATATCGTCCCCTCCTACTGGGTTGAAATGGCGAGCGAAGGCCAGTTTAATATCCGCCGCGATATTCTCCGCGAAAATAATTTGCAGGAGCCTAAAACTCCGGCTGAATTGATTAGCGCCTGGGAGACGGTGATGAAGAACTGGAAGGGAAAGAACAAGCCTTACTTAGGCACCCGGGCCGATTTTGACCCGATCAATCTGCATACCTCCATCCTGCACCGGACCTATGACACCTTCCCGTTCACCGTTAAGGATAAGTTCTTCTATGTCAACCAGAACGGAGAGGTCAAATCCTGGATTGAAACTGACGAATTCAAGAAGGATGCTGCCTTCATGCACGAGCTGTACACCAAGGGAATTACGAATCCTGACATCCTGGTCATGAAGCAGGAACAGGTAGATGCCCAGCTCGACAGCGGAGAATGGTTCGTACGCCTGGGAACCGGCGGAAGCCTGAACGGGCTCCAGAAATACAACCCGGCAGCTACAGTGGACGATATCGGAGTGGTATGGTTTAACCCGGAGAAAGAGTATCTACGTCCCCTCTCCTTCAAGAACGGAAATGCCGTACCGGCGAACAGCAAGCACCCGGAGGCTGCCGTTAAATTCATGGATTGGATGCTAGCCAGCCAGGATAACTACGATCTCGTTCAATACGGCATCGAGGGTGAGCACTACACCAAAGATGGTGACAAAGGCCTAAAGCCGATCAGAGACCCGAATAACAATAATAATCCAAGATACAGGGGCTCTGATTCGCAGAACGGGAATGTGAACTTTATGCGCTTTGACCCGGAGAGCAGTATTCCTGAGAATAACAAGGTCTTATTCGAGCCTAATCCGAGTGCGGTCAACAGTATTGCAGCCAACTTTATTTTTGACCCGACGAATGTAAGAACCGAGTATACCAATATTCTCTCGGAAGCTTCCGCCAGCATCACTCCGATCTATATGGGTGTTCTGGATTACGACAAGGCATTCCCCGAGGCTCTGGATAAAATGAAGAAAGCAGGTCTGGACAAGGTCGTTGCCGAATACCAGAAGCAGTTCAAGGAATATCAAGCTTCTCAGCAATAAAACGAGCTGCTATATAAATTGAACTAATGTTTTTATGTTTGGGAATTAGCCGTGGCTCCAGAGAAGTTTTGGACTTCCGGCCGCTGTTGTCTACAGATTTCATGATTTTATACCGTTGTTAACGGTTGAAATCCGTAGACAAAGGCGGACGCTACCGCTCCTCCAGTTCCAAAATTCCCCTCCGCCACTTTTTCTTTAACTTAATTTTTTAGTTCAATCTATATAGAATAAAGGAGTGGGAAAATTTTGAGCCTGCACCAGCAAAAACTAGAATTTGAAGCAACCAAAACCATCTATGACAGCACAACTCTGGTATTTAATAACGTGGACGGATTCGATGTCTATAATATTTCGATTCCTTTTGAACGGGATGGCAAGCGCTACTTGTTCGGCCGGGTAGAACGCCGGGAGGAATGGGCCCGCTCCTGGGTCCGGCTGTTCGAGCAGACAGGCCAGGATGAATGGACCCTGGTGGAGAACAGCATGATCTACACGCTGGAGGACCCGTTTATCAGCGAAATAGGAGATGAACTCGTACTAGGCGGGACCCATGTGCAATATCAAAGCGGCAAATATAGCACATTTTTCGGTTACTTTTACCGGGGGACGGACCTCCACGATTTGTACTACTTCACTACCGGTCCTAACAAAATGAAGGATATCCGTCTTGTTGCTCTGGCGGACGGCAGAATTGGCGTCTTCTCGCGTCCACGGGGCCACGAGGTGAAGGGCCAATATGGCAGCGAATCCATGATCGGCTTCACGGTGATTGACAAGCTGGAGGATTTGACTGCTGAAGTCATTGAGAATGCACCTTACATTGATGGTATCTTCGGAGCAGGCGAATGGGGAGGCGTCAATCAGGCTTACCTGCTGAGCAGCGGCAAAATCGGAATCATCGGCCATATCTGTTATTCGCATAAGGATGAGAATGGGCAGGAAATCAAGGTATATTTGAACATGGCCTTCGTCTTCGATCCCGTGACCCGGGAATCCCATGACCTGCATCTGATCGGAAGCCGTTCCTGCTACCCGCCCGGACCTGCCAAGTTACCCTATTTGACGGACTGCGTCTTCTCTTCGGGGATCGTGATGCGGGGCGACGGCAAGGCCGATCTGTACAGCGGCGTTGGCGACTGCCAGGCCGGGCGAATTACAATCGACTATCCGTTCGCCCCCCATGGACATATTGTTTAGAATACAGTTCTTACTCATAAGGAGGATATTCAAACGATGAATCAGGCAAGTACACCCGTCATAGGAGCTTTGGCATCCAGCCCGCTCATCCGCCGTCATCCGGCCAACCCGGTACTGGATGCGGCTCGGGTCCCTTACCCTACCGCACTTGTGTTCAATGCGGGAGTGGTGAAGTTCGGCGGCCGGTATGTGATGGTATTCCGCAATGACTATGGCTCCCTTGAGCAGCAGACCCTTGAGCCGTCTCATACAACGGATCTTGGTATCGCGTTCAGTGAAGATGGCGTTCACTGGACGGCCGGGCCGAAGCCAGTGTTCAAGCTAAACGATGAAGAGTTCGTGCGTGCATATGATCCGCGCCTGACGGTAATTGGCGGCCGCTGCTACATGTGCTTCGCTGTAGATACTCGGCACGGTATCCGGGGAGGGATCGCCGTAACGGATGACTTCGAATCCTTTGAAATCTTGAGCTTGTCCACGCCGGACCTGCGGAACATGGTGCTGTTCCCGGAGAAGATCAACGGCAACTATGTGCGATTGGAACGGCCGTTCACCGTATATAGCCGCGGAGGCAAGGACCGGTTCGACACCTGGATCGCGGAGTCGCCGGATCTCATCTACTGGGGACGGTCGGATCTGTTGCTGGCGGTGGAGCAGGTCCCGTTCGCCAATGACAAGATCGGTCCGGCAGCACCGCCCGTGAAGACAGATAAGGGCTGGCTGACCACCTTCCATGCGGTGGATGTTGATCCCGCCAGAGGGAAGAACGGCTGGGAGCCGTCCTGGAAGAAGCGGTATACGGCAGGTATTATGCTGCTTGACCTGAACAATCCGAAGAAAATTCTCGGGATGAGCGCTTCGCCGCTGCTTGCCCCGGAAGCCCCCTACGAAACAGACGGAGGCTTCCGCAACGACGTCATCTTCCCCGGCGGCATGATCCTGGAGGACGACGGCGAAGTGAAAATCTATTACGGCGCCGCCGACACCGTGGAATGTCTGGCCACCGCGCATGTCGATGATCTGATCAGGCTTTGTTTGGGACAGTAAGACTGGCATCCTAACTAACAGAAGCGGGTATCATCCTTGAATGAGGATGATACCCGCTTTTTCAAACTATACTTCAACCGCTTGCGGTAACGTTCGTTCGTACTCCTTATATAACACATAACGCTGGACGCCCCTCGAAGCCTCTACCGCTTCCCTGGCATACTTAACCGCAAGCTCCCTGTTGCCGGCTTTTATGCTTGCTCATCAGCTGATCAATAACCGTTCTCGCTTCATCCTCAAGCCTGTTCGCAAGAACATACTGAATGTACAGCGCAGGATTGTTTTTCTGGCTGCGTAAAAAGGACTCCACGCGATCCACACGCTTTTCCAAAACTGCCGGGTAATAGAATTGGATTGTAAAAACAATGAGAAAAGCCGCCCACAGCCCCTGTAACGATCAGGATGGGTGAATTGTAGCACATTCCATAATCTATCAGCAGAAAAGCAGGGTTATGAAAAAACTAACCAGGATAACTACCATATACATAACATTAAATGTTATGTAAAACACCTTTATATTATTTTTTATACACTTTTTAATAAATACAGTACTCTCCCTTTGTTAAAATCTCTAAAAATAGTTCAATTTCATATTATTCATTGACTGAATTAATATGCAATGTTATATTTCTTAACACAATTAATAATATACATAGAGGAAAGGGAGATTGCCTACATGAGTAAGTTGAAACGTCTGCGTAGAACTAAGAGGCAAGTTATAGCTACTTCCATTGCATTATCTGTCATTGCTTCAGGAGTCATTCCTTTTCAAACGGCAGATGCGTTAACGAGGGTTACTTCTTCTAGTGGCACAGTATGGGAGATTCACGATGCTTTTGCACCCAGCTTGGACACAGGAAGCTTGCGTACCGTCGGTACTACACAAGTGCAGGGATTCGGTAATATCTTTGTTAAAGTATCCTCACCTTCCGCCTCCCTAATGAATGGACAAATGATGCGCGGGTTCGACCTCAAATACGATGGCGTTAATAGATTCACTTCCTCTCAATCTGTTAATCTCGGAAATGTCACCGTCACCCGTGATGTGTATGTGGACACTATCAATAATCGGACTAGATTCTTTGATACTTTTACCAATAAGAATGATATGGCTGTAAAAGTAGATGTATCCTTCGGCGGCTCCTTAGGCTATGGCACAGCGGCTAATGCTTCAGTGGTCAAGACAACCTACTCCAATGATCTTGAGGTGACGACAGACGATTCATGGATTGTGGTCGATAGCAGTGCCAGAAACAATAAACCTCTAGGTGTTGCAGTCGGGTCTCCACATCCATTTAATAATGGATTAACGGCTCTTGGGAATCAGCAGCAGAATCCATTCACCACACCTCTGGCCAAGTCCGGTAATGAGGCGAATTTCTATGGCTTCATTAATACCTTGAATCTTGAACCGGGCCAGTCGAAATCCCTGGTGAATTTTGTACAAGTTGGAGAAGCTGGTGAAGCCGGGCTGAACAATCTGGTTGCCACGCTTAATGGACTCCATCAGCAGCTGGATGTATCCGGCTTAACCCCTGCACAGATCCGCTCTATCAGCAACTGGGATATCTCAGGCATAGAGGGAATTAATACTGGAGATAACCTGTTCATTCCAGAGGCTCCTGCAGCGCAAAGCTTCATCACCTCCTCCCCTTACGATGTTGTGAATAAATCCATTGCACAGATGCAGCAGGATATGATTAGTGGTACAACGACTTCTGTACAAATTACTCAAGCGTATTTGGATCGAATCAAGGCATACGATATGGGGCAACTTGGCTTCCATGCCTTCCTGCATGTATCCGAAACTGCGCTGGCCCAGGCCAAAGCGGCTGATAATGCCCGTGCACAAGGCGCCTCAGGCGATCTGCTGGGAATTCCGATTGCGATCAAAGACATCTACGACACCAAGGACATGCCTACAACAGGCGGCAGTAAAGCACTAGAAGGCTGGCGGCCGGAATCGGATGCCTTCCAGGTGAATAAGCTGCGGGAAGCCGGCGCGGTCATTATTGGTAAAGTCAACACTTCGGAGTTCGCCAACAGCGGAAGCTTCAGTGAAAGCGGCTGGATGCAGACATGGAATGCGCTCTATCCGTCCAAAACCTCTTTTGGCTCCAGTGGCGGTTCGGCCGTATCGGTAGCAGCTGATTTTGCAGCGGCAGCCATGGGCTCGCAGACAGGGGTATCTCTCTATGCACCTACGACAGGCGCCAGCTTAAAGAGCTTCCGCGGGACAGACGGCATGGCAAGTACGACAGGTGTGCTTCCGCTCACTTGGGGACAGGATTATGCGGGGCCCATCGCCAAAACCGTAACAGACCTGGCCATTATGCTGAATGCTACAACGGGTACGGACCCGCAGGATATTTTCACCGTAACTGCTGATGCCGATCATAAACGTCCGGAGAACTGGAAGGAATCACTGGATGCCGGGGCATTGAAAGGAAAGAAAATCGGATTCATCCCCGAATCCTTTGTCTCCAGTTATGCGGATGATGATACCGGACTAGCCGTAAAGAATAAGTTCTCAGAACTGCAAGCTGCGGGAGCGGAAATGGTTGAAATGTCAAAAATGCCAGCAGCCCCTACCCGCCCTCAGGGCATTAACGGTTCTACTGAAGGCTGGGCGCGCTACATTGAGCTTCACAAAGCCTTCCCTTACGAGGACGGAGCAAGTGTACTCGCTTCAGATAAGGTGCTTATCTATAATCAGAGAGGTTACACTGCACCTACGCGGATGACGGAACAGGCTGTACAAGATTACATCAAGTATAGAACGGACTATAAAGAAGTTATCAAAGGCTGGATGGACGAGAATGGCGTGGATGCCATTGTGTATGCAGGCTTCATCAGTGACGTCTACAACAATGACGCATCAGCCTCTCAATTAAGCTCGGACCGGGGCACAGGCGTATTAACGTCTAATGTCGGTCTCCCTACGGTAGTGGTTCCTGTGGGAACGAACGACAGCGGATATTCGATCTCGATGCAGCTTGTGGGCAGAGCGTGGGACGATGCCAAGGTTCTGGGCATGGGCTATGCGCTTGAGCAGCAAAGTCAAGCCAGACTGCTTACCGCTTTTGCACCAGCACTCCCATATGTTCCAACCCCTACTGATCCTGATCCAGTAGACAATGAACCAAGCAATCCAAGTCCTGGAGGAGGTACCGTAACTCCACCGGCAACACCAACGCCATCACCTACAGCTACACCGGCTCCTACAGCTACACCAGCACCAGCAGAAACAACAGCACCAACACCTGCGCCGGAAGTGGTCAGCTTCACAGATACACTGAATCATTGGGCAAAAGCAAGCATTGACCTGCTGATTTCCAAAGGATTACTAACAGGTTATGAAGATGGAACCTTCCGTCCGAATTCAGGCCTGACCCGTGCCGAGACCATTAAGGTCATTACAACGCACATGGGACTTGAAGGACAAGCAAGCAGCTTCACCGATGTATCTGGGGCACATTGGGCCAATAAGTATATCGGCGCAGCAGCCAGTGCCGGCCTGATGAACGGTTACAGCGACGGCACCTTCCGCCCCAATGCCAAGATTAGCCGCAGTGAACTAGCAACACTAATCACCAGAGCCTTCAAGCTGACAGGTACCGGAACCACCTCATTCAAAGATGTTAACAAAGAGGCCTGGTATTATAACTCTATTGATGCACTCGCATCGAATAAAATTATTACCGGATACGAAGACAGTACGTTTAAGCCTGCAAAAGACATTACCCGGGCAGAGTTCGCTACTATGGTGGCGAGGTTGCTGGAGAGTGGGAAGTAAGAGGAGTTAAAAGTGTAAAGGAAAGGCCATCCTAAAAAGGATGGCCTTTGTCTTATTCATGGATGAAGTCCTGCTCAGTCATATTCTTGATCTTTCCTGTACAATATTCTCTAACCATTTGCCCCTCACTTATCATTGTCGGCATCTCCAGTTGCTCATCTTTTTCAAATAATTTCGGCATATAAACGAAAGGATATCATCTGAAGTTTGCAGCGGATGCGTTTTTCTTAAGAAATAATTTCTATAGTTACCGTATACACATAAATACCTTTCTTAATTTGATATGGATCGTGAATATTTTTGGTCCAGCCGGTATCTCCGCCAAGACCTGCATGTTTGTAATCAATATGAAGATAAACAGAATCTGAATGTCCCAGCTCGTCTTCATAGGCGGCATTGTCATATTGCTCAATACTGTGTCCATGAATATCAAAATGGAAATGTCCCGCTGCCGATACTTTTACTGCTTGTTCTTCGGATGACAAATATAAATACCGGACATCCTCCTTACCACCGCATTCTACCGGTAAGATATAGGGTACGTGCTGCTGTTCTACAGTGCTCTCATATACTCCAACGAATGCA
Source organism: Paenibacillus sp. FSL H8-0122 (assembly GCF_038005345.1). NCBI lineage: Bacteria > Bacillati > Bacillota > Bacilli > Caryophanales > Paenibacillaceae > Paenibacillus > Paenibacillus sp. FSL H8-0122. Next base: position 4,978,412 of record NZ_JBBOTB010000001.1, read on the forward strand.
GCAGATTTACGATCCGCGTAGTTTTCCCATGGCCCGCGACCATACCATTTCAACTTCTTCCACGCATCTGAGAACTTAAAGCTTAGCCCAATTCTCGGGAGGGTGTCGACCTTGGCATTGTTCACAACTGTATTGGTGATTTCTATACCTTTGCCGCCAACGGTATAATTGGTTTTTGTTTCAATGCATCCATGATAGAGACAATGAACTTGAATGATAACAGCAGCTGGAGCTGCAAATACCCGGATATTCTTGATTTCTTTTTGATTGGAATGGAGACCGAGCGCTTTCCATTCATCTGCATAATTGGACGATTCGAGATGAATACCTGCATCAATGCCTGTCGGAGGGCGATAGAAGTTATTTGTTCCTCCCGTGAAATAATGCTTGTTATTGTATTTTACAGAGATGAACTCTGCGGTTTCTTTCGAAAAAAGAACCATTGTATTTTCATTATAGATATGAATTTCATTTGCCGTTTCATCATACTTCAAGCTATCCTTTTCTATATCTCCGGTATGCACTTTATTAATAGAATCTTTAATCTCTATCTGGCATGCATAAATACAGGCTCCCTTATTAGAATAAAAGGTGTCCTCGTCCAAATAAGCATAGAGATTCAGAAAAGCTTCCCCGGAGACTTTAGACGAATCGTATGGCGCTTGCAGCTTATCAACGGATCCGGGTGCTGTGTGATATCTAGGCAAACTACCGCTTTCAGTCACCTTTCCATCGCAAACCAGCTCCCAAACCATATTCAAATGGCTTAAATCCCGATGCGTGTAATGATTATAAATTCGAAAGCCATTATTCCCAGGCATGTAATCGATTTGGATAGGAGATTGTACATTTTTTATTTCATTCGCAGCCGGCTTGAGCGTTAGATCAGGGAAAACAATACCATTCAGGCACATATCAGGAGCAGGATCCGTAACTTCTTCATGGAATGCCCCGCCATAGACATACTTTTTATTTCCGTCTTTATCCTGCTTAACCAGCGCTTTATCCTGAAAATCCCAAATAAATCCTCCTTGAAACCGCGGGAATTTATGAACGAGATCCCAAAATTCCTTAAAGTTTCCGTTACTGTTACTTTTCGCATACGCATATTCACACATAATAAAAGGACGCAAATCTTCGCTATCAGCCATGACATCCAAGATCCAATCTTTCTGAGGATACATAGGCGCCACAATATCGGAGATATTTGCCGGAGGACTCAGAGACTCATACTGAACATACCTTGTTTTGTCATACTCCTTAATCCAGCCGTACATCGCAGCATGATTCGCTCCATAACCGGATTCATTACCCAGAGACCAGAGAATAATGGATGGATGATTTTTATCTCTCAGAACCATCCGTGTAGCCCGTTCCATATACGCATTTGTCCATTCGGGGGATGCGCTTAATTGACCGCCAAGACCGTGTGTTTCAATATTCGCTTCATCCACCAGGTAAATGCCCAGTTCATCACACAGGTCATACCATTCAATTGCATGGGGATAGTGACTTGTTCTTACCGCATTGATATTCAGCGATTTCATGACCTTGATTTGCTCACGCATATATTCTGTTGTTACGACTCGTCCCGTTTCAGGACAAAAGGCGTGAAGATTGGTTCCCCGTATAATGAGACGCTTCCCATTAATTCTCAGGACCCCTTTGCGATCGATCTTCACTTCACGGAAGCCGACATTCGCGCTCTCAATATCAACCACATTTCCAGAACAATCAATCATTTCTAACACCAATTTATAGAGATACGGATTCTCGTCGCTCCACAAGTGAGGATTTGAAATGGCTTTCGTAACCTTTGCTACATATTTTTCTTGCAGGTAGAATGCAAAGTCCGCAAACTTTGGCGTTTCAAACGCAGTCACCAATTGCTGATCTCTATCATACAGGGACAACCGCACATGGGCTTCACCATAACGATTCGCTTGATTATTAGGTACAACCGTCACTTTTAATTCGGCATTGTTGTAATTCCCTGAAAAGAGGGTTTCGATCTTATAATCATGAATGCGCATACGTGGTTTTGCATAAATGAGAACATCCCGGTAGATTCCCGAGAGATGCCAGTAATCCTGATCCTCCAGATAAGTACCGGCTCCAAACCGCATCACCTGAACAGCTATACGGTTTTGTCCCTTTTGAATGTAATCCGTGATCTCAAAAGAAGCGTTAAGCTTGCTGTCCTGAGAATAACCAACCAGCTTGCCGTTTAACCAAAGATAAAAACACGATTCTACACCTCCAAAATCAATAAATATATCCCTTTCGTAAAAATGTTCGTCAATTTCAAACGTTAGGACGTAACAACCGGTAAGATTACTCTCCGGCACATGAGGCGGATTCAAAATGTATTCATTAGGCTTGAGTTGAATCTCATGATGTGAACCCTCCCCTTTTTGAACAAAGGGATACAACATATTGGTGTATACAGGTTTTCCATACCCCGAAAGCTCCCAATGGGAAGGAACCGGAATATGATCCCAATCGGAAACATCATGTTCAGGACTATAGAATTCATCCGTTACTTCATCGGGAGATCCAAAGCATTTAAACTTCCATATTCCATTCAGGCTTTTTACGTATTTAGACTTTCTCCGGTCTCCGCTTAAAGCCTGTTCAACGGTTTCGTATACTCCGTAGGGCTCATGCATGGGATAACGGTTTTTTTGAGTAACATATTGATTTTCCAAATCTCTGCTTAGCTTCATAGGCTTAAATAACACTCCCATCGATTGTTCTAATTGGTTGATCTTTCAATGTAGATAACCCTATAATATAAGGAAAATCCATTGTATTAAATGTTGAGTATGGTATTTCATTTATCCATTTTGGCAGGAGTGTGAATACATGAATTTTGAAGACATTGATGAAAATGATGTAATCTACCGGTGTATCGGCAAAGATTTTAATCAGGGTATTTTATCTTGCGGCTTTATGCGCAAAAGATCAGCAGAGCGTTCTCAATATGATTTCAAGATAGGATATTACAGCTGTTTTGTAGTATTGCAAGGCAGTGGAACGTTTATTTCTGCGGACGGTACTGTTACTCCTATGCAAGCAGGCGATTTGGTTCAACGTCTACCTGAACGTTTGCACTCTACTGCAATTGAACCAGATGGGAATTGGATCGAGTTTTATATCAGTATCGGGTATCCTGTCTATTCATACTTACAGACACTTGGCATTATTAATTCCGATAGGGAAGTTCAATCGACACAGCATACGAATGATTTTTTCTTTGATTTTGTTTCCTTGCTGAAAGCCTTGAAAAGTGCAACAGATGAAAGTCTTCCCTCCCTGCTAATGAAGTCTCAGGATTTGATTATCCGATTACACAGCAGCATTCAAAATGCTCATAGCAATGAAAATGAAAGTAAAATAACAAAAGCCTGCGAGCTGATTAGTGCCTCCAATGATATTCACTTTGATATTCAGGAAGTGGCATCTGCCGTGAATATGGGCTACGAGAACTTTCGGAAATTGTTTAAAGAGACTACGGGAATTTCCCCTAAGCGATACCATACTGAACATTTAATGAGACAGGCAAAAATGATGCTGCTGTCTGGACTTCCCATCAAACACGTAGCCGTCAGTCTTGGTTACGGGGATATATATTCATTCACCAAACAATTCACGAAGTCCGAAGGGGTATCTCCAGGACGATATATTCGTAAAACAAAAAGCAACTCATCCGCAGACAAGTTGCTTTAGAAATTGATTATGAGTTCACCGCTTCACCTTATAAAACTCATGATACAGCTTCATCAGCGCTCTCTTCTCTATCCGCGACACATAACTCCGCGAGATCCCCAGCTCCTTCGCAATCTCCCGCTGCGTCCGCTCTTCTCCGCCGGTGTCCAGGCCGAAGCGGCCGACCACGACTTCCTTCTCCCGGTCATCCAGGATATCCAGATTCCGATAGATCTTGCTCTTCTCAATCTTCAGATCGACCTCTTTAATGACATCATCGGCTTCAGAGCCGAGGATATCGATCAGGGTGATCTCGTTGCCTTCCTTATCCGTTCCGATCGGATCGTGGAGGGATACGTCTTTACGTGTTTTTTTCAGCGAACGTAAGTGCATCAGGATTTCATTCTCGATACATCTTGCCGCAAAAGTAGCCAGCTTCGTGCCCTTGTTCGGGCGGTAGCTCTCAATGGCCTTGATCAGGCCGATGGTGCCGATGGAGATCAGGTCCTCCATGTCTTCGCCGGTGTTGTCGAATTTCTTCACTATATGGGCAACCAGCCGCAGGTTATGCTCGATCAGCAGGTTCCGTGCCTTGGCATCTCCCTCGGCCATCATGCCTAAGTATTTGCTCTCATCCTGCTCCGATAGAGGCTGGGGAAAAGCGTTGTTCCTTACGTAAGATACCAGCAGCGTCAGTTCTTTGATCAGCAGCGCAATCGTGCTTATGATTCCAGGCAACTTGGCGACACCTCCCGCACATGTACAATGAAACCGATCAGTTAGGAGAACAACGGGTTCATGGTCCTTTTATTGTATGTGGGTAGGTGCCTAGAAGTGCATGTACGAAAGAAATTGGTACTGGTTCTCTGATTTTTTGTAAGAAGTACGGAGGAAATACTTTACCCTTTGTACTGGTACAGATTCTTATTGCTCTAAAAGAGACTAGAAGCCTATATATATTCTATAAGTATGAGCATTGTACAGAAACTTAAAAGACTACGAGTGCCATCTTTAAACTTATCTTTTAAAAATTCAATAAATCTACCACCTATTATATGTTCAGGTTTATCAATTTCGATTAATTCCATTACAGAATCAACAGATATCTCCAACCCAAATGTACCAATGGTTTTACATATTTTTTCACATATTTTTAGGACGGAATCAGTAAACATTTCTCTATTTAAATGAAATCTCGATATATGCTCCCTGATAAATTCTAAGTCTTGATGATCGCTTGTTTCATCAAGGAAGTTATCCGAAGGTTTAAATATATGTTTTAGCAAGCTATATTCAATATTCAAATTTTCAGATTGCTTGTTAACTATACCATATGGTTGTAATATTATTTTATTAAGCGTTATATAATAATTATAATAATGTCTATACTCAGAACAAAAGTTAGTACATGACTTAGATTTACAATCAATTGTAATTTCTAATACTTTCTCCGGAAGCGATTCTATCATTCTCTTTTTATAAATCTGGTTACACGAAGCACAGGTAATTGAAAGGTTATATTTACAGTGTTTTAAGAACTCAATAGCTTGTGTTTGATATGTTTTTTCTAAAGAATGCTCAATGTTAAATTCAATCTTTCCATCAACCACTAGACTTTTCCCACAGTACATACAATACTCTTCGCATGCATCAAGTAATAACCGTTCAAAACTATCTCTTGTCTTACTTGTGTTATAATAGTTTTTATTCTCTTTAGGATAGCAAACTTGGAAGGATGTCGGAAATTGAAGATTCATAATTTCCCACTTCTTTCTTTAATATAATTTAATATAACTTCTTGTCTTATACTAAGACCATTCAAAGATTTTAATGCAGTTACTTGATCATCATGAAGTTCCTCTCCAAGTATCACCAATTTAGTGCAATTTGATAATATGATATCCTTTTCGTCACGTTTTCTTTCCCCCCTAAAAATTTTCCTATCAATTATTTCCGTATTATCCAAATCATTACTATCAAATATTTCTATTAAATTATCATCTATGTCCTTATACAATTTATTAATTTTTAATATATCAAAATCACTAATCCCTAATAATGTATATGGTGAATGACAAGTTATAATAAATTTCGCCTCTGGATATTTAGCTTTTAAGCTTTCAATGAAAATCCAGGAATTCTTATGATCTAAGTTCATATTAATTTCATCAATAAAAATCATTTCACATTTTGAACAATGTGCAAATTCAACTTCCATAGTTATCCGAGCCATTGCTTGAATACCATTTGAAATAACATCCAATTTATCTCCATTAAAAGTAATAAACTCTTCATTTTGTGTAATATCACTAAGTTGCGTTTCTTCGGTTAACTTTGCAATTTCAATTTTTAAAATTTCATTAAACAATAATTTATATTTATCAAAATTAACAAATAATTCATTTAAAACTAATTCATTCCCGTCAAGGTCCGTGAAAATATCTCTACTATTAAAGTTTTCTTCCTTTAATCGCGTACTTAATAATTCATCAATTTTCAGATCTCCAAAACTCTTCCTTATTTCAGTCCTTTTATTTGGAATAGTTCTATTAGTTGAATCTATAAAATAAATGGATTTTTTACCGATTTCCTTCATCAAATCTCGCAACATTTTTGATTTCCCTGAATTATTTTCTCCAACAATTATCAAATGGTTGTATTTAAAAATTTTTCTCCCCTCATTTATATCAGCAATTAATTTTCTTTTCACGTCCTTCACTCTCATTTTTTTGGAAATTCCTTTCTAATAATATTTATGGCTTTATTAATTCTTTTTTCGATTGTCCCCCGGTTTGAAGTAGACTTAGAAATTTTAAAGTCCGTTTGATTCAATGTATTAAAAAAAGATACAAAGTCAAGTTTTAACCCAGAATCAAGTAAACCCAATTTTGAGAATGATAGGAATACAGCTTCAAGAATGAGAAGACTAATTTTCCCATTAGGTTGCTCATCTTTAAAATCATCGTAAAATATACCGAAAAATTTCTCCAGTTTCATTAATTGCTCTTTTGCATTCGCCTTAATTTGCGCATTATAGTTCATGATTTTATTCACTTCTTCCTCACTTTGTTGCTGCGAACTATTTTTTAACGGTTTGCTGTTGAACATAGCTGAAAAATCATCAATAATATTCGAATAAGAAAATGTTTTTTTATAATTAATGCTAAACTTAGTACTTTTGATTTCAGAATAATAATTTAAAGATAAAAATCTAAGTAGATATTCAAAATCTTTAAAAATCAAACTATTTCCCCCATATATTCTTCTCCACAATTGATTTTTTTCATTAAATTCATTTATATAATCATATAAACTATTATCATAATACACACCATTTCTTATCTCCTGGCTACTTAACTCTTTACCAGCACTATTGAGTAACTTAAAGATGTCTGAATAAACCTTATTTGAATTATCATCATCACATTGTACAAATACAGTTTCAATATCCTTCCTACGAAGAATTCGCTTCGCCTTTTCGTCAAAATTCTCAAAGGTTATATCTTTTGTTTCAGATTCAGTCGTCAGTTTAAATTCAGATTTTACAAGATTATACTTTTCCTCAATTTCCTTATATAATTTTTTTCTTTTAGTTGAGATGTTTTCTATTTGTGTTTTATCATGCTCATCGCTATTACCAGTTAAAAGCTCCCCTAATTCATCTATTTCATCTACTATGTATGAGATATCTGCAAAATCTATTTTTATTCTTTCATTTGTTTTTTTGTAAAATATATTTCTATAATACATAAAAATAGACGTAATTCTTTGTTGCCCATCAAGAATCACATATTTCCCTGTTTCTGCTTGATGATATAAGTATAGTGGTGGAATTGGAATATTTTTAATTAAAGATAATATTAGATTAGATACTTGAGATCTGTCCCAAACAAATTTCCTTTGGTATTTTGGCAATAAATAATCGCCTCGCTTAAGACTATTTAGAATGCTCTCAATATCCATATTTTTTGTCTTATAGCTTATTTTAGTGTTTAACAAATCAGTAATATTTATATCTTTAAATTCACTCTCGAGCAAATCATTTTCTTTGAAATCATCTTCAAATAACTCCACTTTCTTCAACCTCCAACATATTATTATCATATCCACATTGTTCCAATATTATATTACAGTTAGGTCATCTATGGAAGCGGTTTTCAGCATAAAAAACATAAACAGATATGAACACATATTTATTATCATTATTAAAAATCCTTTATCTGAACAGCTGTTTCTGGACTATACAATACTAACTGTTTCATTCTTATAAGGAAATCTGGGTACGTACAAACAACTTTAAATAAATATATTAAACTTTTCTTTAATTTATGGACATTAGCCCACATTCTACTCTTAGGGTCTTTTAGCTCAAGGATCCACTGTAAATTAATTAAGTTTGTTCCATTCTTGTAGCCAATAACGAACCTTTTTTGTTGAACTTTTCCCACTGGGGGTATCATTAAGAATTTCGATCTCTACGTCCTCAATACTTAGCATTGCATTGCAAACTGAAGGCATCCTATTCGATAACTGCAAATCCTTATGTATATCACCTGATGTCAAATCAATATAAGCTAAACCTCGTTTCGTTGCCCCCACAGTAGCCTCGAATATGTAATGCCTTATTTCATCAGTAAGCCCTCTCTTTCTTATTGGTTCTGCTTTCTCCGTAAATGAAGGACCTTTTCTTCGACTGTTATAGACAGCAGATTTTTCTTCCGCAAATGCCATAATCATATCCAGCTCATGTTGAGGGAATCTATTGGGCTCACTCATCATATAGCCAACTTGCCAAAAGTACATATCGACTAATTTCATAGGCGTATATTCACTATTCCCACTTGTAAACATGTCCTTACATTTTAAAAACTCAATTTCATTATCTAAATAGAAATCAACTAAAGTAATAAGTGATTCCTGGTTAAACGATGTATTATTAAATCCATGCAGCTTCATTGCACTTACAAAAAAACGATCATAGGCAGGAACAACACCAAAGAGTCCTAATAATATTTTTGAAGCAAGTGTATCACTAACAGAGATAATATCCTTTCTGCCACCTATCGGTCTAACATTATATGAATAGGCATCCCTTACATCTTCTATTAGCATATCGATTCCATCATAATATTGATGCGAAAGAGTATTACGAAACTCAGGAGCGTAATACTCTTTGTACTTATCGTCCATAAATACTTTTTCCAAAAGATATTCATGAACCTTGTAGTCTTTCTGAAGTAGAAATGTTCCTCCTCTAAGCATACCCCAACTGGCCAGATAAAAAGCCAAGTGCAGAGAAGCATGATCCATTACTTTTTCTTCTTTGAAAAGTTTATGATTGTTTTTAAAAAATTTATAGCAATGCTCCCACGATAAGAACCTATGATGTTTATCCAACAGGGACTGCTTATGGTACTCTGATATAATACTAAAAATCAATTGAGAGCCACTCCTTCCTTACTTATATTAGCAGTGTATATCATTGACCTGGAGCTGACTTCAACCCCATTTTAAGGTTGTTGTGGATTTTCCGTTGTTGCTGCAGCCATCTCAACAGCAACTTGCCTATTAGTGGGTGTTATAAGGCTAAATGAATCTTTAAAAACATCTTCAATGATTAGTTTCCAATGACTTGAGACTGACTCCCAATCCTCTGTCCAACTTTCAGTAATATGTTTGTAAGCTTTATACGGCTTTTCATTTGAGGGGGCTGGATAACCAAGAATATCCTCAATACAATTTGTCAACATGATTCGATTCTCTTCTACTCCGACAGCTGCTAAAATCGGATCATTAAATACCTCTGCTCGCGGAACCCCTTCATCTTTATCGTGGATAACAATTGGATTAATTCCCATTGCCCTAAGATATTTTACAAGAGAGATTATAGCTGCCTTTCCTCTTGCCTTTACAATCTGCCAATTACATTCAATGTCTTTCTTTACAACAGGTGGCATCCGATTGATAGTTTCTCTAAGGACTATATCCTCTGTATCTCCTTCCACGATTAAAACGTTTTTGGAGAAGAATACTCTTGAAATATAGTCATCAATTTTCAGCAGCATTTTAACGTAAATCTTATCTTCATTTTGAAGCTTTTTGAACTCTTCACTGGTATTGAAGGAAGTACACTTAAGTCTTTCTACACTTACCTCTCGTAACCCCATGTTATGCGTTGAGTTAATTCGTGAGAGACAGTTTAGAATTTGCAGAGGTTTTTTACTTAGATCAATCATATAGGGTGAGTGAGTCGTACAAACAATTTGATTATTAGGTGCACTGGCTAATTCATAGATTGTTTCTCTCATTTGTTTAGCTGCATTTGGGTGCAAATATATCTCTGGCTCTTCAAAGCCAATTAACAAAGGTCTACTTTGACCTGCCCCCCGTCCATTCTCCCTTATATTTCTGTATCTTAATAAAGCAAACACTGCTGATCGTATAATTCCAGTCCCTTGCATATTTACTGCCGTTGTAATGTTGCTAAACATCGAAATTTTAAATTGAGGTTTTATAACTTTATCAGCTTCGGCTAAATTTGTAATTGCCTTAAGGCCAGTATTCGGAAATACATCGCTAACAGTTTTATTAAGTTCCAGCATCATTTGCCCAAATTCACTTTCTTCATCTTCCGGATTTAGCTCTGCAGCCAACAAATCTAGATATAATTGTGCCTGTCTAAAATTAGCAGAAGCTTCCCTGACGTCATTAAACAAATGAGTCAACGTAGTATTCAACGCACCGGACGCTCCAGATAACTCATCTATTTTATCTTGAGCAGGTATAAGTAAGAATTTGGGTAGCTTTGTTAGTACGTTTGCAGGTATCCCACCTGGATTAGTAAACCAAACTTCATTTTGGTCATCGAAATCATATAAGTCCTCCAATTCTTTTATAGGTTCAAGCTCTTTTTGAGTTAGTTTTTTTGTTGTAACTATATGTGCGATTCGCTCTGTTATTCTTGATGTGTCTAGTCCTGCATCAATATAATTTTGAATTGTCAGGCATTGTTGAAACTCAGCCTTTATTGTTTTTGATTGCTCGCGCATCTCAATAATACAGTCAGTATTGGGTTTAAATGTCTTCCTATAAATAATTCTATAATCTTGCTCACCGTCGTCATTAATGAAACTGAGTATACGACCTTTAAATCCAACCCATCCCCCTGCTTCTGCTGGTATCTCACGGAACTCAGCTAATAATGTAATGGTATCCACGCCACGGGTATTGGTAGTAAGCCCTTCTTCTCGCAGAGCAAAAAAATCATCTTCAGTTAGTTTTTTAACATCATTGAGTAGAATATTCAAAGCATTTAGTATGGAGCTTTTTCCAATGTTGTTTTCACCTATCAAGAATGTTGCGTCCGAAAATAACACCTCTGTTTCCAAATGCCTTCTGAATCCTTCTATTTTCAAACTATGCAGTTTCATACTCTTTCCTCCTCGTAGACTATTTTCACTATAGGATAGAGTTCGACAATTTATTTAACTTCCCTCCAAAATAAGAATATTTACCCAGTTCATTTCATACAAAAAGCTCAAGCTTATCCGCTTGAGCTTCCTTCACAATTACAAAACCAATTATTGTTCTTTTACAGTACAAACTGATGCCTCCTACACCCGCAGCAACTCGCGGATATCCTCTTCCGACAGCCGGGTCGTCTTGTTCTCGCCAGCTTCGATGATCTCTTCGATGAGACCTTTCTTGCGTTGCTGCAGTTCCAGCATCTTCTCCTCGATGGAACCTTCGGTGATCAGCCGGATCACCTGGACCACATTCCGTTGCCCCATCCGGTGTGCACGGCCGATGGCTTGCTCCTCGACTGCCGGATTCCACCACAGATCATATAGAATCACCGTGTCCGCTCCAGTCAGATTCAGCCCCGTTCCTCCCGCCTTAAGCGAGATCAGGAACACTTCCCCTTCACCTTCGTTGAAAAGCCTGCACAATTCCACCCGCTCCTTGCCCGGCGTCGAGCCGTCCAGATACAAGGGCTGGACTCCCGCTTCTTCCAGGCGCTGCCGGATCAGTGCTAACATACTGGAGAATTGCGAGAACACCAGCATTCTGCGGCCGGAATCACGGCATTCCTGCACAACCTCCAGCAATTGCTCCAGCTTGCCGGAGCCGCCCGTATAATTCTCAAGGAACAGCGACGGATGGCAGCAGATTTGCCGCAGGCGGGTGATTCCGGCCAGAATCTTCATCCGGCTCTTGTGGAATCCGTCCGCAAGCAGATCCTGTTCGGTATCGTCACGGAGCCTCGATAAGTATGCGAGATATACCTGTTTCTGCTCGTCCAGCAGCTCTGTGTGCTGTACAGTATCAATGCGGTCTGGCAGCTCCTCCAGAACCTCTTTTTTGAGCCGCCGCAGAATAAAGGGAGACACGATGCTGGCGATTCGTCCGGCGGGCAGCTCCTTGAAGGTCAATCGTCCGGTGAACAGCGCCGGGAAGACTGTGCTGAAAATAGCTTCCAGCTCATCCACCGAATTCTCAATCGGTGTGCCCGTCAGAGCGAATTTCCGTGCAGCCTTAAGCGATTTAACCGCTTGGGCCGTTTGGGAGGCTGAATTTTTGATCGCCTGGGCTTCATCCAGAATTAGCACATGAAAGGTTGTGCCGGAATACAGCTCAATATCCCTGCGGAGAAGAGGGTAAGAGGTAATAATCACATCTGCTTCTTCCATGGCCTTGCTCTCCAGCAGTCCACTGCGCTCCTCTTTCTGACCTGCCGCCACCAGTACGTTGACTGCTGGTGCAAACCGGGCGAACTCATGGCTCCAGTTATACGTTAAGGAAGCCGGACACAGTATCAGCACCGGAGCTCTCCCCTGTACCTTAGGCGGCATCTCAGCCAGCTCGGAGCAGATATAAGCAATGCTCTGAATGGTCTTGCCGAGGCCCATATCATCTGCCAGAATTCCGCCGAACCTGAACTTCGACAACGTCTTCATCCACTGGAAGCCTCTGGCCTGATAATCCCGGAGAACCGGCTTCAGCTCAGCGGGCAGCTCGAATTCCAGACTGTCCGGTTCCCGCAGCTGGTCCAGGAATTCCCGGAGCGACTTGCCCCACTTCGTATGCTTGAAGCCATGGCCCCGCTCTGGAAGCTGAAGAGCTTGTACGGAGGGCAGGCGGATTACCGAGTGTTTAAGATCCTTTTGCCTAAGATTCAGCCGTTCGGCAACGGTGCCGAATTCGCTGAAGCTGTCTACGGCAATGGGCAGAAAAGCCCCGCTGCGCAGGCGGACATACTTCCTTTTCTCCACAATCGCCTGCATGACCCGAACAGTATCCTCCTCATTCAAGCCTTCCAGCTCAAAAGAGATATCCAACCAATCCAGACCTTCGCTCAGCTCCGCTTTCACTTTGGGGTAAGCTTTACGCTCCAGCACAAGTCTCTGAACAGCCGGGGTGACAAACAGCTCGGCAACCTCTTCCAAAACCGGCACAAGCTCATATAACGCCTCATAGATGACCGGTTCACTTACGGAAACCCAGTGCTCCCGTTCCCGTCTAAGCGGAGAGTTGTCCAGAATATCAACGATCTTATTTTCCCGCTGCATATTTCGGATCAGGATTTTCTGCTTGCGCGCTTCATCCACGCTATTCTCTTCCAGCGGATTGATCACAATCTCCTCATAATGAAATTCCAGCCGAAACGTTAAGGTGCCGTCCGCATAATCCAGATACAGCTTAGCCTGCAGTTCAGGCTCCACAATTCGCTCGCTTACTGCCTGTTCCACACTTACTTTCCCCAGCTTTCTTAAGGCTGGCAGCACCTGCTGCACGACCGCTTCGATTTGTCCGGGAGCCACTGCAATGTCGCTGGAGGCCGTGAACTGCTGCTGCAGCAGTGCAATTGTACGGAGCGCTGCTCTGTCCACATCATAGATCAGCCCATCCATAATTAGAGTAGAATAGTCCTCAAGCAAGGTAAGTTTATCCATATTCGCAGCCGTCAGAACATAATCCTTCTTCTTTCCTTGGCCGATCGAGAATTCAAGCGGCGGGACTTGGCCCGCAAGAACAGCAGGAACCTCCGGGTGCCCCACACTTCTTAGGGTAATATTCACTTCTGGCAGAAGCGGCTTAAGCTTGTCCCAGGCCAGCGGAGTGACCTTCAGCGTTCTCCCGTCAGTCTCAGGGGGGCTATAATAGCTGTTCGGGCTGGGTTTGAGTAATTTCTCAGAGTTTTTGAGTAAAAGCATGACCTCCAGGAATTCCCGGTCGGCAGCGCCTATCTGCTGCTGCTCCGCATCAAATGTGAACTTGCTGGTGAAATACAGCGGCTTCCGCTGCTCCAGATGCTCAAGGAATTGTCCCAGTTTCGTCACGACATACCGGTGTTTATAGCCCACCCGCATTTCAAGCGTAAATCCTCTGGGCTGCTGGTACAGCGTGCTTAAGATGAACTCAAACTGCAATTGTTCTTCATGCTCAAACAGAGGAGCTTTCTCTCTATTCATAGCAGGTTTCATCCCGGCAAGTGAGGAAATCAACAGATCCATCTGGTTATATTTGCGTTTATCTTTGCTTTTGGAGGCAACGGAGGCAGAGCCCGGCTTCTGCACTTCGCTACCTGCCGGTTTCTTGATCTGCAGTGCGTGTATGGCCATGAGTGTTGCCGCCACATGCTTACAGCAGTCATAGTTCTCATAGGCGGGACAAGTACAGTGGGCTTCTGGCTCTCCATTCAAGTTATAATAAAAGTCGATCTGCACGCGATACGCTCTGCTTCCCTTTACCTGGGCGGTATAGCGGTTATTCTCCGCATCCAAAACCAGCTTGCTTACCCGCCCCGAATTATAATAAGATCGTCCGCGCTTATAAAAGGTATCCCCGCAGATATCCTTGATATCTTCTAATGTAAAATCCATCTTCATCACCTGCTTTGTATCTAAGTTGTTCTTTACTACATTATATAGTAGACATCACTTTAGAAAATGGGCAAACTTATCCGGCTCATGCCGAATGTCCTGTGCCAGCCCATCCACAGAAAACTCTTGGCACAGGTTCTTCTCGGCCTCATCCAAGTGTTGCAAAACGAAAATAACCCTCAATCACTCGGCATCGCACCCGCTCGCAAATTATCAAGACTCCATGCAACCACCGTTGCGCTATCCCGCCCAAGCTGTTCATGCACCCCCGCCATTACTCCCGCCACACATTCCTCCAGATCCTCTCTGCCCGTAAAAGCTTCATACAGCCTGCGCGGGTCCTCCAGCAGTCTTTCCCCCACCTCCAGCAGACCATCCGTGGTCATCACGATGATGTTGCGGCCCTGCCGCAGCTCGCGGATGCCGGAGGAGTAACAGGCCACAGGCTGGGCGAAGGTGTTGACGAAGCCGATCCACTCGTAATAATTGCGTTGGTTCAACAGATATTGCCCGCGTGCCGCCAGCTCGGGATGCAGCAGATAGAGCGAATTATCCCCCACCGAGAACCACCAGAGATAATTCTCCATCCGGACACAGATCAGGCATGCGGTCTCCCCTGTTACCTGCCTACACTGGCTGAGAAATGCCTCAGACTGGAAAATCGCCAGCAAAAAAGACTCCAGCGCCCGGAACGCCTGCTGGACCGGCAGCGCCAGCAGTCTGATGATTCCACCTGCCTCACCGTTGATCGTGCGAACCAGCAGTTCAGCACTTTCTGCAGTATTGTGCGCATCCAGGAGCATCGCGAACTCCCAGCCCCCGCCCGGCTTGCTTAATACATATACCCCATCTTCATTTTTACCGGCACCTGCCGCAGTGTTTCCTCCGTACCGGCCAATAACCATACTCTTATATGCACATGTAGTGGGTTGATCCAAATACATCTCATTACTGCCTACCCAGCTAAATTGTTCCCTTGTCTGTCCCATCCGGCTCCTCCTGTCCCATCTAAACTCTATGTTTCTTCTATTATACTCGAACGGCTACTACCGCGACTTCATTCAGAGTCCCGCTCCATAACCTCTATCCGCTCCCGGTTGATCCTGTAGAGTCTGTCCTCCGGTCCCGGGTTCAGGCTGTCGCTCGCTGTCAGGAATCTTCTATCAGTGTCCCGCAGAATATACACTCCGCTTAGAAGCTCTCCTCCAACCAGCTTAATGTTCATTCTCGCAGGCAGGTAGTAATTCACCGCGCACCAGCTATATAGAGGCCGCAGCATCAGCTTCCCGATTACGAAATACAATACAGCCATAATCAGTAGCACCCCATACACCACCGGCCGATCCTGGCCATAGACAAAAAAGAGTATATCAAACTGATTCGTCATGTTAAGGTTATAGGTAAAGATCAGCTTGCTCATCAGCAGCATACCGAACAGCAGGTAGAAGCTAACGCCAAGCAAAACGTGGATCAATAAGATCCAGGGACGGAAGGGTAAGCGCTTCCTGTCCGCTTTTGAAGACAAGTAGTATGTAACGAGCAGTCCCGCAGCAGCCAGCGAAATCAGCAGCAGATTATTCATGGGATGAAGGACGTACATAAGCAAGCCGTTCAAAGCAGCAAAGATCAGAATGACTACAAACACTTTCACCATCTCAGGAGGATTAACATTCATGCTATTACTGAAGTTATGCGTTATTGCTGTACTGCTGTCTTTTTCCTACCGGATCATCGAGCGGGTTCTCGGGCTGATCGCTAAAACACAGGTGCGGTATACAATCTATTATTGGGGAGCCGCGATGATTGCCGGAAGCGTTCTCTGGAGTGGCAGCTATACATTTGGCATGCCGCATCAAGTGATGAGAGTGCTTCCGCTGTTCCTTATCATTCTGCTTGTGAACCTGATCATCTCCCGGTCCTCCGGCTATAATCCAATGGGCACATATAATACTGTCAACTTCGTGCTGTGCTTCCCGATCTTTGAAGAGATTGCCTTCCGGGGACTGGTTCTGCCCATTCTGGCGCAGCATCCGGGTCTTGGGCAACTCCATGCCACGGGAATCATCGATGTCAGCGGCGCTATTCTCCTTACTGCGTTCCTGTTCGCCGTCTCCCATTTGCAGTATTACCGGCTGAACCGCGAGAGTATCCGGTTTATGCTGTTCGCGCTGAGCGGAGGGATCTTCTTCGGGCTGTTCGCGCAGGTGACGGAGTCGCTAGGGCTGACCATTGTGCTGCATATTGCATTTAACGGATCGGCTGTCTGGCATCAAAAAAAGAGCCACAGCTCATCTACAGAGCCAGCGCCTCTTCCGTAATTTGTCTGATATCAATCGGAGACAACGTCTCCTCGTTCACCATGTCCGGCAGAATCTCTGCCAGGAAGTAATCTACGCACTTGAGGTCAATATGCTTGATCTTGATCAGCGCATTGCGGTACATGACCACAAATTCCTTCTCCGTGTTCCCTCTTTGCAGCTCGGCGAAGGCCTCATACACCTGATCCATCTTATCCGCAACCTCCAGAATCAGTCCCTCCAGCGACTCATCCTTGCCCTCGCGCAGTTGCTGGTAGAAGATGCTTTTGAATTCGTCCGGGATATGCTCCTTGATGAAGTTGTCGATCATGCCCTCCTCCACCTGCTGGATCAGTGATCTGAGCTGGAGTGAGGAGTGCTTCACTGGCGTTTTGATATCCCCGATAAAAATCTCTCCGTAATCATGGCTGCTCGTAATCTCGTACAGCTTCTTCCAGTCGATCACCGCGCCGTGCTTCTCTTCAATGTCGGCCAGCGTCTTCGCATATTGCACGACCTTCCAGGAATGGGCCGCTACGCTATGCTCCTCGAATTTGAATTTGCCCGGGCAGCGGATGATGCGCTCCAGCTCATTCAGTGACCGGAAATACTTGTGAATTCCCATGGGGCTAGTCCTCCCGTATGTTAGTTAGGCTGCGCTAGAGTTCAGTCTAATCCTCCAGTGTTAACCCCGGATGAACCTCAGCACCCCATTGTGTAAAATCCGCACGGCTGCGCGCATCTAAAGTGTTTTCCCGGCCTCTCCCCGTCCTATTGCGGTCCCCATCCCCGACTAAGGTCGGGAATCAAGAACAGTCTGCAGGCCGTTTTGCCAGGATGAATAATTACGTACAATACATACATAGACAACGGAAATGAACACGCCACACCGGCGGTCATCTAATATGAGAGGAAGATATATTATGACAAAAAAATTAACCCGCTCCGTAACAGACAAGAAACTCACCGGCTTATGTGGAGGGCTGGCACGCTACTTGGGCGTGGATGCGACCCTCGTAAGATTGATTGTTGCTATCGCTACGATATTCAGCTTCGGCACTGTAGTCTTTCTGTATATCATCGGCAGCCTAATTGTTCCCCAGGAATCCTACGGCGGATTCGATGACGGCTTCAACTACTAATTCCTTCTATTAAATTCTTGCGTCATACCTTAACCAACCCACATATAAAGGAGATCATGATTATGAGCATATTCCAAAGAATCACAACATTAACCAAGGCTGCTATTCACGAAGGACTGAACAAACTGGAAGATCCAATCCTGCTGACCGGGCAATACCTGCGGGACCTGGAGGATAAGATCGCTAATGCCGAAGGCAAACAGCGTGAACTCAAGGCAGCAGCCAGTGTGCTGGAGCGCCGGATCTACGAATACAAGGTGCTCGCAGAGCGCAGTGAAGCGGAAGCAGTCCAGTTCATGAGCGAGGGCAATGAACCTGCTGCCCGCCTGGCGGTAATGGCTAAGCTCCGCTACACGGAGAGCGGACAGGAATGCACCGCCGGACTTCAAGAGACGCAGGCAGCGCTTGCCTCGCTGGAGGTACAGCTTGCCGGTGTTAAGGAAGAACATACGCGCCTCAAAGCCAAAAGAGCCGAGCTGGCTGAACGTGCCCGCAAAGCTGCGGAGATCAAGCAGTCTGCCCAAGCCAGCGCTTCAAGCTTCCCGGCCGGATACAGCGGCCAGGTGCTGAATGCCGGTGCCGCTGCCCGCGGCTTCGAACGGATGGAGGACAAGATCGCCATGCAGGAAGCACTGGCCGAGCAATCCGGGCTGGCTGCAGCCGCAGCAGCTCCTGAATCCCCGCTTAATAGCGCAGTTAAAGCAGAGCTTGAACGTCTCCGCAACCGCAAATAAGCTGACGGTGTAAGCTCAGCAATAACAAAAAGGATGCCACCCTTTTTACCAGGGTGGCATCCTTTTGATGCAATGAACTTTGTTCCAAATAGGCCTAGACAGGTTAGCTTAAGCAAGTATGACAGCAAAAGCTTCATAAGGCCGTAATTGCAGCTGCTTGAAATCCACATCATCTCTGGAATAGTTGCCGATAATGAATCCGGCGTGACCCAGCTCCGGTAATTCCAGTGTGGTGGGCTCCCCGCTGAAGTTGGCCGTTACCAGCCAGGTCTGTCCTTCATAGCGGCGGAAGTACATGAACACTTGATCCGGCACGCCGGTCACCAGTTCGAACTCGCCCCATACCACAATCGGGTTGTGCTTCCGCAGTTCAATCAGCTTACGGTAGCAATGGAACACCGAATCCGGGTCCTTCAGACTTGCCTCCATATTAATTTCCTCATAATTCGGATGTACAGGCAGCCATGGCTCTCCGGTTGTAAATCCTCCGTTACGCGTAGCATCCCACTGCATCGGGGTCCGGGCGTTATCTCTTCCCTTCGCATTAATGGACTGAATGATAGCTTCCCTGGCATATCCTTGCCCGATCCGTTCATGATACATATTGATCGCCTCAATATCCTGCGCTTCGCTGATGTCCTGAATCGGGTAATTGGTCATTCCAAGCTCCTCGCCCTGATAAATGTAAGGCGTACCCTTCATCAAATGCAGGAGAATAGCGAACATTTTGGCGCTCTGCACACGGTACTGCCTGTCATTGCCCCAGCGCGATACAATTCTCGGCAAATCATGATTGTTCCAGAACAGACTGTTCCAGCCCTCGTTCCCCAGCTCGGTCTGCCATTTCGCCAGCACCTGCTTCAATTCGCTTACATCCAGGGGCTTGAGATCCCACTTCTCTCCTCCGGCCTGCTGATCCAGACCGATGTGTTCGAACTGGAACACCATCGACAGCTCCTTCCGGTCCGGATTGGAGTAGAGCTTGGCTACTTCCGGAGTCGCCCCCCAGGTCTCTCCCACCGTCAGAACATCATGCGCTCCGAAGGTCTCCCGGTTCATCTCCTGCAGATATTCATGCAGCTTCGGACCATTTCCTGTGATCTCCTGATCGGGGATTTTGCCGACCAGATCAATGACATCCATGCGGAATCCGCCGACGCCCTTATCCAGCCAGAAATTCATCATGTCCCATACCTCTTGACGGACCTTGGGGTTCTCCCAGTTCAGATCCGGCTGCCGGCGGCTGAACAAATGCAGATAATACTGCCCGCTTGCTTCGTCAAGCTCCCAGGCCGATCCGCTGAAGGTGGAACGCAGGGAGTTGGGAACGCCGCCATTAACCGGATCACGCCAGATATAGTAGTCACGGTACGGGTTATCCTTTCCTTTGCGGGCTTCAATGAACCACGGGTGCTCATCCGAGGTATGGTTGACGACCAGGTCCATTATCATCCGGATATTGCGCTGCTTGGCTTGCTCGATTAACTCATCCATGTCATCCATCGTTCCGAATTCGTTCATAATATCCTGGTAATCGCTGATATCATAGCCGTTATCGTCATTGGGTGACTTGTATACGGGGCTTAGCCAGATTGCGGTAATGCCAAGCTGCTCCAGATAGTCCAGCCTGCTGATAATCCCCCGGAGATCGCCGATTCCATCCCCGTCGCTGTCCTGAAAGCTTCGGGGATAGATCTGATATATTACAGCTGTCTGCCACCATTTCGTATTATTCAAGCCATTCACTCCTGTAAGCTAAATTTAACTACAACCATGGACCAGATCCGCATGGACGGCAAAGTGAATCTGGCCGCAAGTCCTTGCCCGTGAGGAACTACCTCGTAATCCAGAACAATCACTTCCTGGGCCTGATTATCCGGGCTGGCCGTATAAATGCATTCAATCGGCTGCTCGATCAGCAATGTGCACACCACATCATTTTGAGCTTCAGGCCGCTGTTTCTTGCCATGCTCCCAATAATCATCTTCAAGCCCGGCAAGATTAATCAGCTGCACGATCTGATAGCCCGGCTTGCGCTTAATGATCGTCCAGACCGAGTCAATATCTCCGTTCGGTGCAAAAGGGACATTGCCCTCGAACGTAATCTCGGTATTGACCCCGGCGGTATAGGTATAAGACACATCTTCTAATTGCGCATCATGGATCAGCACACCAAAACGCACGATGAAATCATAGTAGCGTCTGACCTCAATGGCAAATTCAGGCCGCATCACTGCATAATCGGGATAGTAGGGCATAGTCAGCATTCCATGATCCTCACCCAGCAAGAGGTGATATCCCCCGCTGGCGAATATGGAGGCCATCGTCAGCAGCGCCCCGTTCTCCGCCCATTCCTTGTCATGTCCGGCTTCCGGGTAGAAGGAGGGCAGATAGGCGGAGAGGATCACCGGCTTATGCGGGTCCAGGGAGCGCGCATGATCAATCAGCCCTTTGAGCTCCCGCAACCGGACTACCGGCGGCCAGACTTCAATATAAAGTGCCTCCTGATCCGATGAGGCCGTCTTATTTATAGGGTAATTACCCACATTATTGAAAATAACCCCGGCCTCTGCCTTGATTTCCTTCACAGCCGCCTGGGTCCGGTTAATCAGAGCCGGATAACATTCCGCCAAATCGACCAGCTCTTCTTTTCCTGCGATCCGGCGTATGGCTTTCTTGGGAAAGCCGTATTGGTCCATATGAATTCCGTCGAATCCGGCCTGTACGGCCTGACGGAATTGTTCAACAATATGATCGGTCCAAGGCGAATCCGGTGTAATATCCATAATATAGAACATATCTATTAAGTGAAACGGATCTCCCTGGCGGTTGTACAATCCCCATTCCGGACGCGCCTGCAGGAAGTCCTTAAGACTTGCATATACCGCTCCATAGGCCATGGCAGCCATCCCTTTATCGTGTACGGCTGCGACTTTTTCACGGACCACCTTATAGGACATCGTCCGGCCCATCGGATCGGTAAATTCATCCTCTGCCGGAACCAGCTCATCATGGCGGTACATCCAGTCATAGAACTGTATGACATTCAAGTGGAACTTGTTCATGCTGTCAACGTCACGCGTGTCTCCGGATTCTTCACTCCGGAAATCGCTTAAAAATCCATACCTCGGCGCCCGGCTCCAGTGATCGGCAATATCGTATGAGGTATAAGCG
This sequence comes from Paenibacillus sp. FSL H8-0122, assembly GCF_038005345.1. Lineage (NCBI taxonomy): Bacteria > Bacillati > Bacillota > Bacilli > Caryophanales > Paenibacillaceae > Paenibacillus > Paenibacillus sp. FSL H8-0122. Next base: position 5,000,350 of record NZ_JBBOTB010000001.1, read on the forward strand.
GTTGACACTACAGCTTCATTGCACAGAACTGTAGCCTTAACCCCGTAACCCGCCCACTCCGTAGCTTCAGTGAACAAGGGAACGGGTACGCTCTGTCTCACGCCTGGTTCCGTGCTGATGCTAAACGTTGCTTCAGCAACCTGCTGCTCCAGCTTGTAGAAGCTGACAACCAGCTGCAGAACCGCCTTCTCCCGGGTCTCCACTTCAATGATGATACTGCCAGATTGACCGGTTTTGTACTGGGCCTGATCCGGATATATATCTATATGCGTTAATACGCCATTGTCCATATGAATACTCCATTCCATGTAGATTGAGCTTAGTCATTTCGCTTATTTCTTGCCTGTTTCAGCCAGCCAGGCATCCAGCTGCTTTTGCACTTCCGCGAGTACTTTGTCTGCTCCCGCCGCTTTTTGTTTGTCCAGCATTTTAGGCAGAGACTCCTCCGGATCGAGCTGACCGGACTTCAGACCGTCAACAAAGGTTTTGTTGGCGTTGTCGATCGAGATCAATTCATTTTTTACCGGCTCCGGATCGAAGACAAATCCGAAGATCCGGGAAGGATTAGAGGACACCAGTTCGTTGAACTTCTCGTAGTTCTTATATTTATTCGGATCTTCGCCTACACGAGTATAGTTGAGCATTTGATTGCCGAGCTGCCACATAATATCATGGTAGTAGCCGACATTATCTGTCGTTTTGCCTTCCGGCAGCGCAATTTGCCCGTCTTGGAGCACATAATGGGTGCCTTCAATCCCGAAGTTGAACAGGGTCAGCAATTCCTTGTCCTTGTAGAACAGGTTAAGCAGCATCATGGCACGTTCCGGATCGCCAGAGCTTTTTGCAATCGCATACATGGTTGCTGTCATCTTCCCTGTCTGCAAACGGTCAATATTAAGCGGAATTTGCAGCATCTCACGGCCCGCTTTAATCGAACCATTGGGTGATACGGCTGCTGTGCCGATCTCCATATCCGCGATAATATCCATGTCTGAGACAAAGGCGAAGCCCTTACCCGCTTGAATCTTCTTCCAGGCGTCCAGACCAGGTGTCAGTGCATCCTTGTTAATGTATCCTGCCTTGTACCACTTGTTGGTAAGCTTGGCAAGCTCCAGATACCGCGGAGTCGTGTAGGAATTGATGACGGTATAATCATCTGCCGCTGTTCCCACGGTGTTAATCGCTGCAATACTCACAATAGAATCCAGATTCGTGGATGAATAGTACGCTTCGAGAGGAAAGCTCGGTGCCACCAGAGGCGTAATCCCCGGTTCGTTCTCCTTGATGGTCTGAAGCATGGGCTCCAGATCCTCGACTTTACCGGACTTCAGTGCAGTCAGATCGAAGTTGTACTTGTCTACAAGCTCTTTATTTAAATAAACCCCTTGCGCACCGCCCAGCTCCTGGTGGGTATGAATACCGTACAGCTTGCCGCCGCGCTTAGCCGGCCCGTGATAGTCCTTCTCCACAGCTTCGATGTCCGGGCCGTATTTAGCGAGCAGATCATCCAGCGGCAGCAAGCCCCCTTTGGTCACCTGCTGCTGGAGTCCGAGCCAATCCGCTGTAAACAGCAGGTCCATTTTGTCGCCGGAGGCCATCATCAGGTTCGTTTTATCACTCCAGGCGCCCCAGTCGATGGGATTCAGCTTGACCGTCATGTTCATGTCCGGATAGGTCTGTGCCAGATAATCATTCATCGCATCCTGTACCCGCTGATTATCGTTTTGCGGCGCATCGGGGAATACCATGACCACTTCGTAAGGCTTCAATTCGGAGCTGGCAGTGCCTCCCGGCTGGGCTGTGCCCGCCGGTGAATTGGCAGCATTATTCCGGCCGCAGCCGATTACTAGGGCTGAAGTCAGCACAAGCGATGTCAATACAACAGAACTCTTTTTCAACCACTTCATAAATAGTAGACCTCCCTGGAATCCTTCTGTATTCTTCCTCATCATTCTGAACTTGCTTATACTAATCCAGCATTATACTGGGATCAGCCTTTCACAGCGCCTACGGTAAGGCCTTTGACGAAATACTTCTGCAGGAAAGGGAATACCAGCACCAGCGGTCCGATTGCAATCATCGCCATCGCCATCCGGATGGATTCAAGCGGCGTTGTGACCTGTGCGGTTGAGCTGTAAGCCTTATTGGCAATCGTCTGCAGGAACGAAGCGTTCATTAAGGTTTTGGTCAACAGATATTGCAGCGAGAACAGCTTCTCATTCTGGATGAAGACCAGGCTTGTAAACCAGTCGTTCCAGTAGGATACGGTGGTGAACAACCCGATTGTGGCCATTACAGGCAAGGACAGCGGCAGAATAATGCTGAAGTAGGTCCGGAATTCACCTGCCCCGTCGATCTGAGAGGAATCAATCAGGGAAGGCGGTATGCTGTTCGTGAAGAAGGTCCGCATGATGATCACGTTGAAGCCGCCGATCAGACCCGGAATGATAAGCGCCATCAGCGTATCCTGAACATGCAGGAACCGGGTGTAGACCAGATACCAGGGCAGCAAGCCGCCGGAGAACAGCATCGTGATCAGGATGTAGAAGCTTAAAGCACCCCTGAGCGGAAACTCTTTCCGCGATAATGCATAGGCCATGGCCGAAGTCACAAACAGACTGACGACAACTCCAATCAGTGTTACCGAAGCAGAGACACCGTAGGCCCGCAATATTTTCCCGGCATCTTCCAATAAATACTGATAAGCGACAAGACTGAATTTACCGGGCCAGAAGCTGTATCCATTCGCCGTTACCCAGTCTTCGTCGGCGACCGAGATCATAAATATAAGCCAGAACGGGATCAGGCAGGCAAGGCTGAACAAGGACAGGACAATAAGGATAAAGGGATTCGTTCGTTTTTTCTCCATGATGTTCTCCTTCTAGAACAAAGCATTTTCTTTGCTGAATTTACGGACGGCCAGATTGACGGTAATGACAAGTGTAAAGCCAACCACCGATTGCAGCAGCCCTGCCGAGGAGGCGAGTCCCGTATCACCGGTAACCATTAACGCCCTGTATACATAGGTATCGATAACATCCGTAGTCTCTTTGATCATACCGGAGGCCATGGTTGCCTGATAGAACAGACCGAAGTCAGCGTTGAAAATCCGGCCGATCGCCAGCAGTGTCATGATGATAATGATCGGCGCAATCAGTGGAATCGTAATTTTCGTCATTTGCTTCCAGCGTGTGGCCCCGTCAATGACGGCCGCTTCATAATATTCAGAGTCGATCCCGACAATGGCTGCCAGATAGACAACGGCCGAGTACCCCACACCCTTCCAGGTGTTGACAAGGGTCAGGATATAAGGCCAATGCTCTGCTTCCGCATACCAGTTTCTAGGATCAATTCCGAAGGGCTCCAGAATGAATTTATTAATAAATCCCAGCTCCGGATTCAGAAATCCATACACGATATAGCCGACAATGACCATGGAGATGAAATTGGGCAGGATTACTGTGCTCTGAAAGAACTTGGAGGCAAGCTTATTCTTGACCTCGTTAAGGAGAAGGGCCAGCATCACAGCGAGTATCGTATTGATGATCAGGAAGCTAAGGTTGTACAGCAAGGTATTCCTGATGATCAGCCAAGCGTCGTTCGAAGCAAACAGAAACTTGAAGTTGTCCAGTCCGATCCATTTGCTGCCCCAGATTCCTGCCGTATAATTCAGGTCCTTGAAGGCCAGGAAAATACCGAACATGGGCAGGTAGTTATTGATCAGCATCAGCAGCACACCAGGCAGTGCCAGCACGACCAAGGCCCTGTACTTCCATATGCTTTTCCATTTTGAGTTGATTTCCGAAGCCATAGTTCCACACCTTCTTATTGGGTTATGGCTTCATTATAAGGAGTGGCCTGCAGCTGCTCTGCCGTTTTTATAACCTTAATCTATTCGTTTTGTGACATTGCGGTATTCCTGGGGATTGACGTCGAACTGCTTGCGGAACATTTTGGTGAAATGTGAAAAATTGCTGTAGCCCACCTGCTGCGCGATCGCGCTGACCGGCATATCCGTGGTGTCCAGAAGCTCGCGGGTGCGGTTCATCTTCACCGAAATCAGGAAATCAATAAGATTCTGGCCGGTCTCTTTCTTGAACAGCCTGGAGAGATAAGCCGGGTTCAAGCCCACATAGTCAGCGACACTGGCCCTGGAGATCTCCTCCTCCACATGCTGCTGGATGTAGCGGATGGAACGCTCAATCACACCGCCTTTCTCCTGCCGCTCGAATTCCGCTTCCATGACCGCCGATACGATTCCTTCAGCCCAATGCCTGTATTGAAGCAGTCCCCGGATCCGGGCGGTTGTCCAGTCTGGAAACAGGGCGATGCTTCCCGCATTGATTCCTCTTACTTGGAGGAAGTGGTAGATAATCTGCAGGGTATCCTGATGCAGGGCATCCAGATGTCTTCCCTGAAAGCAAGGATTGGCTTCCAGCTTCGCTGTCAGATGATGAATGAACTGCACAGCGGACTCACGTTTGCCGTTCAGCATATAAGAGATCAGATCATCCAGCAGGATATCCTCCGAATTAGAATTGGCGGACAGCATCTGGTCCTGCGGTAAGTATACGAGCACGGATTGGGTCCGGGAGATATTGTCACGCTCCATAGTCTTTAGACTTTCACACATTCCCGGCAGCTCCTGAAGGGGTTTGAACGAGCCGACATAGCAGGTTACAATGCTGTTGAACAACTCACGGCAAGCTTGGATAAAACGTTTACCTATGGCCGTGAGCTGCTGAAGGCTAATCTTCTTAGCCGCAGGTTCTCCCTCCACACCTCCGGCATACAGCAGAATGAACAAAACCCCGCTCTTATCGGTGATGGCCTCCCCCGGAAGCTCTTCTGTAAAACATTCCTCCGCCGCTTTCTTCACCGCATATTCCATGATTTCCTGATCACGCGGGCTGAGCGGTTTGGACCACTCCTCAATACTGATCAGAACCGGGAGCACCTGATCGTCAGGATTTAACCCTACCCCCGCACCCGCCAGCTCCCGGTCAAAGAAATCCCCGAACGACAGGATGCTGCGGGACAACAAATTCTGCCAGAAGCGCTCTACCCGCTTCGGCTTCTCCTGCTGCCACAGATTCAGATACTTATGATACATCTGGTTGTAGGACTCATACTCTTCCTTCTCACGGATGGCCGCCATCATCCCCGATACAGCTGACAACAGCTCCTCTGTGTCAACAGGCTTCAGCAAGTAATCAAAGCTCCCGAGGTTAACGGCTTTCCTGGCATAGGAGAATTCGGAATGACAGGTCAGAAATATCGATTCCGTCCAGGGAGAGTGCTCTCTCACCCAGCCAACCAGTGAAAGTCCGTCTTCATCCGGCATCTCAATATCGCAAATCAGCAATTCTATTCTCTGATCATTCAGCAGCTCCCTGGCCTTGTCGGCCCTGTTCGCCGTCAAGACCTCTTCAATCCCATACGCCTTCCAGTCGCAGCAGTAGAGCAGCCCCTCCACCGCGAATTGTTCATCATCTACAATCAATAATCGCATGGCTCAACGTTCTCCTTCTGTATATTCAATAGGCAGGCTAAGCCGCACACGGAATCCGGACGGCTGATTGCCGCTGAAGTGAATTCCGGCTCTCCCTTGATAGATCATCGCCAGCCTTTGCTTCACATTCCAGATCCCGATATGCCCTTCATCTGTGGCCGGGTTGTACTCTGGCGAATTCAGCTCCTGCAGCTTCTCTGCACTGCTGCCTTTTCCGTTATCCGAGACTTCAATAATCATGGTATCGGCCGCTTCTTCTGAGAGACCCGCCGAAATCTCCAGATGAAAGATCTCTGCCTTCAGACTCATGCCGTGAAGCATGGCATTTTCTACAAAGGGCTGTACGATCAAGGACGGTATGGAGGCGCGGCTAAGCTCTTCGGCAATCGTGATCTGAAACTCAAACGACTGCTGGTAGCGCATCTTTTGAATTTCCAGGTAATTGCGGAGATGTTCAAGCTCTTGTCCCAAAGTAATGCGGTTATCCTTGACCTGAAGCATAAAGCGGAAATACTGCACCAGATGCCGTACTGTCTTTTTGACCAATTCGAAACGCTTCAGATCAGCAAGCTGAAAAATAATATTGAGCGTATTCAGGAAGAAATGCGGATTAATCTGCATTTGCAAATGCTTCATTTCTGCCTTCTGCGCATGAATCCGTTCCTCATAGACATCAATTTTCAGATCCTGGATTTCCACAACCATGCTATTAAATGCCTGATTCAGCGCCTGAAACTCCACCAGGTTCGAATCGGGAAGCTTGGTTTCCATGGCGCCGTTGCGGATTCGATGGATGCCGCTGAGCAAATCCAGAATCGGGCGGATGACCATACGGCGGAAATAATATAAGTAGACCAGTAAAATGAGCAAAATAATAAAGGGCAGCACATTAATAATCATCTGGAAGGCATTGAGTCCCTGGAGCAGCTCGGAGGCGGGAATGACCACAGACAGGTTGATTCCCAGTGCGGAGGACTGGCTGGACACCACAAACCACTTCAGGCCATCATGGGTAAACGAAAAGGAAGAATTCAGATTCATTTTCTCACCCGGCAGCTTGAAGTCGTAGCCCATGGATGCTGAAGGACTTGTTAAGATATTCCCTTCATTATCCACAATCAGCACATCACCGCCCGATTGCAGGTTGAGATTGCCCAGCGGTGAGCGCATGGAGTCGATCTGGATCAGCGCGCCGATACAAGCGGTATGGCCCAGATTATTGCTGACGGTCCGGTTTAAATAATAATCTCCGGCAATGTTAACGATTGACCATTTGTACTGAAGCGTTTCCAGATGTTCTTCATGTTGAACCTGTGCCGTAATCCACCCCCGTATCTGGTCCATATCCTCCTCTGTCGTTCCTAATACATTGGATAGGGTTAAGGTATCATTAACGCCGGAGTACAGATAGAACATGTCCACGCTATGGTAATAGGCCTGATAGGCCTGATTTCTCTGCATAATCCCCATACGGGCAAAATAATATTCAGACTCTGTCAGCCCCGGCTGATTCAATTGAAGGAAATTCACATCATGATCGACAATATCGACCAGATTAATCGTAATGTCCTCCAGGCTTCTCTCCATCATCTTAAGATTGGAGTTAACCAGATTCTGATAGGATCTGGATACCTGATCGAGTACAATTCCCTTGGCATAATATCCCCCGGCAAAAAGAACGGAGAGGAGCGGAATCGTTATTGCAGCAGACAGTTGAATCAGTCTTGCGCCCAGCGAGTTCTTCCTGTTTTTCATCATGCATCCTTTCTACAACAGAACTTAAGATTGAGTTACCTCAGTATGCTGATATGTTTGAGTAAACGTTTACTCAAATGTGTAAAGTCCAGCTCTTTAAGTGTGATTTCATACGTCAACGTAAACTTTCACCTAAAGGTATCCTGTTTATTTTTCCTTGTCAACGCTTAATTCCCCCGGAATATTAATTTCAATTGACAAAGAAAAAGCAAGGCCTTATATTTTCAGTAAACGTTTACTGCTAAGCAGCAGGCAGGAGAGTCCATGAATCCCACAATTAAAGATGTTGCCCAAAAGGCGAACGTATCCATTGCCACCGTCTCACGGGTTCTGCATAACTTAGGCGGATATTCAGATCAAACGAAACAAAAGGTCGATCAGACCATCAAAGAGCTGCAATATCAGCCGAACGCTATCGCCCGCGGACTGATTAACAAGCGCACCCAGACCATCGGCGTATTATTTCCTGATGTGTCGAGCACCTTCTCCTCCGATCTGCTCCACGGAATCGGCGAATTCGTCCATGACCGCAATTACAGTGTGATGGTCTGTAATACCGATCAGGACGGCAAACGTACGCTGAAGTATCTGCAGCTTCTGCGCGAGAAGCAGGTGGACGGGATTATTTTTTCCAGTGAAGTGCTCAAGCAAGAGTATTACGACATGCTGGAAAGCATGAAGGTTCCAGTAGTGTTGGTCTCTTCCCAGACGGATTATGCCAATGTACCTTATGTGAAGGTCGATGATTATCAGGCGGCCTATGACGCTGTCCATTATCTGATCACCAAAGGCCACCGCAGCATCGGCATGATCAGCGGAACCAAGGGCGATCCCATCGCCGGAACTCCACGGGTCGAAGGATACCGCAAAGCGCTGGAAGCACAAGGCATCGTCTTTGATAGCCGTTACCTCGTGTATGGAGACTTTTCATACGACAGCGGCTGCAGAGCCATGGAAGCCTTATTACGGAGAACGCCTGAGATTACTGCTGTCTTCGCGGCCAGTGACGAAATGGCGATTGGTGCCCTTTCGGTCGTTACGAAGCATGGAATGAATGTCCCTGAAGATATCTCCATCATGGGATACGACGATCTCCGGTTAGCCCGGATGGTCAATCCGCCCTTGACTACCGTTCGCCAGCCGCTGTATGACATTGGAATGCTCGCTTCCGAGAAGCTGATCGGCATGATTGAAACGGGGGAGCCTGCGGAGAGTCTAATCTGTGCCCACTCCATTGTGGAAAGACAAACCGTACGGGCAATTACCTGAACAGGGGCGCATAACCGTTCTTCCTGAATCCAAAAAGGTTGCTCCTAACGCCATATTGGCAGAAGGAACAACCTTTTTCTGTGCTATTGCTATTTTAAATTGTATCCCCTTTCAAGGATGTCCTAAATTGCATCGACCTAGAAGAGATATATTTTTTACCATTATTTGTAACTTCACCTAGGCATTCGCATAGATATATTCTATAACTTATTTCAATGCCAAGGAGCGATTCTGTTGGAAAATCAAATGCTGTCCCCGCAAACCTGCAATTTAGAGACTATTGGCCTGCCGCCGCAGTCAAATCCCACCCCGCCGTTCATCCCGATTCCCCCGACTCCTGAAACCTTGTGTACAAACACCTGGGTGTATATTTGGACCAACACCAATGTGGGAAATCTCTGGGTTTATGTTCAGCGGGTCATTCAAGGCAAACGAAATACATTAACCGGCTGCGCCTTGTTCCAGGATTGGAGCGGCAGGCACTATTATCAACAAATCACCGTGGACTTGGCTTATATTACGATGTATGTATGCCATTCGCCGGCTTCTGACTCCATGGGGCTTTCCCCTGACAGCGCATCTTCAGGAGCATTACCATCCGGTAAATCCTTAGTCAAGCTATGCCTGTACCAACAGTTCCCGGTAGGCAATTTCGTCTATGAACTTACTCCGCTCAATACAACATGTCCAACACGGCCTTGGGATGAACGGATTCTTAAGGGCTCCATTATTATCCCTTACGATCCTGCGATGCCGGTTACGGGAGAGTTCAAATAAATTCACTATAAGCGGGAGCAAGTTCTTGGCTGGAAAGAGCGCCAAGAACTTGTTTCTTTGTCTAAGAATCACTGCTGCCCGGCCGGTTCAGAGACCTTCGTGTAACGGTTCTCCGGAACCGGCAAGCCGAGGTTGCCCCGCAGGGTATCACTTTCGTACTCGGTGCGGAACAGCCCGCGCTCCTGCAGAATCGGAACCACCTGATCCACGAATTCCTCCAGTCCGTTCGGTACAGCAGCAGCCAGCATGAAGCCGTCGGCTGCCCCGCCCTCGAACCAGGCCTGAAGCTGATCAGCCACCTGCTCCGGCGTCCCGATGAAGCTGCTGCGCGGCGTTGCCGATTGCAGGGCAACCTGCCGCAGAGTCAGGCCCTGCTCTCTGGCATCCTTTTTGATTTTGTCCGTGCCGCTCTGGAAGCTGTTTCGGCCCAGATCACCGACATCCGGGAACGGCTCATCCAGCGGATACTGCGAGAAATCATGATGCTCGAAGAAGCGGCCCAGATAGTTCAGCGCATTCTCAATCGTCACCAGTCCGGCCACCTCCTGATATTTGCGCTCCGCTTCCTCCGGGGTGGCCCCGAGAATCGGTGCGATGCCCGGGAAGATCAGCACTTCATCGGGATTGCGCCCGAAGGAGGCCACCCGGCTTTTCACATCCTTATAGAATTCCTGCGCGGACTCCAGCGAGTCATGACCCGTGAAGATGGCATCCGCCACGCTGGAGGCATAATCCTTGCCGACTTCGGAGGAACCTGCCTGGAAAATAACCGGCTGCCCCTGCTTCGAGCGGGCGATATTGAGCGGTCCCTTCACCGAGAAGAATTCACCCTGGTGATCGAGCGTATGCATTTTCTGCGGATCAAAGAAGACGCCCGTGTCCTTATTGCGGACAAACGCATCATCCTCCCAGGAATCCCACAGCCCGCGTGCCACCTCCAGGTATTCGGCGGCAATACGGTACCGTTTGCCATGGTCCGGATGCTCCTGCTTGCTGTAATTGAGCGCGGAGCCTTCGAGCGGAGAAGTCACCACATTCCAGCCGGCCCGTCCGCCGCTGATGACATCCAGTGAGCCGAATTGCCGGGCCACCGTGAACGGTTCACTGTAAGAGGTAGATAAAGTACCTACCAGACCAATCCGGCTGCTGACCCCCGCCAATGCACTAAGAATGGTCAGCGGCTCGAAACGGTTCAGGAAATGAGGAATGGACTTCTCATTGATGAACAGACCGTCTGCAATGAAGATCAGGTCCAGCTTGCCTTCTTCTGCCTTGCGTACCCACTCCTTGTATAGCTCGAAGTTCACACTGGCATCGGGCTTCGCATCGGGATGGCGCCACATGGAGGTGCTTCCTCCCACTCCGTGCAATAGAGCTCCCAGCTTCAACTGTCTTGATTTCGTCATGTTCATTCCTCCTCAAATTGGTATTCAGTCCGCTTGATTCCTCAAGAACTATCCTTATAGAGCCGCATGTTGTGAAGCTTGAGCAGCTTGATTAGCCTGTACTCCCTGCTTTACCCGTTCAATCTGGGCCAGATGATTCTGCACATGGGCAGTGAAGCTGCGGACAATATCGGTAATCCGCACCGGCTCGCCTTTGAAGTTAATCCCGCTTTTCTCCCATTCTGCGGGACTCAGCCTTCCCAGCAGCAGACTGTTATAATGCAGCAAGCTGCGGAACAGCTCCAGGCTGTCTGCGGCCTTCCCCTGATTACTATGCTGTCCGCTGACCCACGCATCCTGATTGAACGCCGGGAGCTGAACCTTCGTATCCGCCAGAATATCGCGGATGCGGAAGGAGACCACAATGCTGTGATCCGCCAGATGGGCCAGTACCTCGGTCACGCTCCAGCTTGTCGGCTCCGCCTTCCACCTTAATTGCTCTTCTGATAGCCCCTCTATCGCCCGCACCAATTGCTCATGTGTATTCAAGTAGCCCGTTAGCTCCACACTGCTCATTGCGATTCCCTCCAGTATAGGTTTTGATTACCGTTGTTCAAGCCACTATGTTTAATTGCACTTTGTACATCTAAAACGTCTAATTTACAACCCGTTATCTGTTTAAATGTAGTTCGTACAACTAAAAATCCATTTGCTTCTGATATTCAACCATTCGGGCATATTTAGTTGTACAGACTACAGTTATACGATACATGTACGCCTTTTCGCTGTTTTTAAGTGTACATTCTACAACTATCCCCGAATGAGTGTCCGTTACGCCTAGCCATATGAAGGGGGGACGCTCCACTTCCTCGGTCCTCCAGATATCATCGCACACCCTCTATGATTTCAAATCGGATGCACTGCTATTGAAGCGCGACAATGCAAATGGAGCTATATTCTGCCCGGTATGTCCCCCGGCAGCCAGATCCGCGAGAATCTCGCCAACCGCGCTGGAGAATTTGAAGCCATGGCCCGAGAAGCCTCCGGCCAGCAGCACATTGCTATAGACCGGATGGCGGTCAATAATGAAATCCTCATCCGGCGTATGCTCATATTTACAGACAGAGCCCTTAAGCAGCTTCCCGGCTGCGCCGGGCATATAAGCTTCGAGCACACGGCGAAGGTCGCCTTCATCACTCTCCAGGCTGCCGAAGGGTGCCAACGGTTCACCGGGCCTCCATTCTTCGCCTGTGTCATGACGGCCAATCTTAAGTCCTGCCCCGCCGATACTTGGGAAGCCGTAGAACCCGCCATCCTCTGAACCGAGCGTGAAGCCGGGGAATCTCCCGGCATCGAAATCCGGCGTACTCCCAAACCAGCCTACTACCTTGCGTACCGCTTTAATCGGCAAGTTGACGAAGGGCGACAATGAACTGAACCAGGCCCCGGCACTAAGAACAGCAGCCGCTCCATGGTAATCGCCATTCTTCGTATGGACCGTGACACTGCCTTCGCGGGCCGTCACCTTCAGCACGGGTGTATTCGTCAGCAGCTCCGCACCGTGAGCCAGCGCAAGCTGCCGGTAAGCGGTAATGCACCGCTCACTATAGAGGTAACCGGCATCCGGCTCATACATCGCCTCGAAGGATTCCGGGAGGTTCAGGGCTGGCCAGCGGCGGCGGATTTCCGCCGCATCCAGCTGTTCGGTCCGCACCTTCCGCTTCTGCGCTTCCGCATGGCGTCCGGCGAAGGAATACACACGGCTGTCCGCCAGATTGAGCACACCCGAAGGAACAAGTAGCTCCGACCCGCTCTCCGCTTCGGCCTCTTCCCACAGCACCTGGGCACGGAGCGCCAGATCAATATAGGCTGGATCTCCGCTGTAGGCATGCCGGATCAGCCGGGTCTCCCCGTGATGGCTTCCTTCCGTATGCGGCGGATCGAAGGCATCGATCAGCAGTGTCTTCACACCGCGCCGGGCCAGATGGTAGCCGGCGCTCATTCCCATGGAGCCGGCGCCGACAATAATAACTTCATAATCAGAACGCTCCGCTATGATCTGCACCCCTTTCCACCGCGAGATATTCAAGCACACGGACGGCCAGACCGCTGAAGAATCCGGCGCCTACCGGCAGCGCCGCTTCATCCAGCTCGAAGGCAGGATGGTGCCATTCCCGGCTTCCGGCCGTGCCGGTGAAGACAAACAATCCGGGAACCTCCTGCCGATAGAAGGCGAAGTCCTCCCCGGCTGGTGACGGCACCGGCTGTACAGCGGTATAGCCCAGCTTCGCTGCCGTTTCTTCCCCAAGCCGGGCCAGCAGCGCATCGTTGATGACCGGCGGCGGTCCGCCAATCCAGCGCACGCTGGCTTCGGCTCCAAGCGCAGCGGCCACACCCGTGACCACCTCTTCGAACCGCTTCAGCACCTTACTGCGCACAGCTCCATCGAAGGAACGGATCGTTCCTTCGAGCACCGCCGTGTCCGGGATGATGTTCCACGAATTGCCGCTGTGGATCTGCGTGACGCTGATTACAGCGCTGCCCAGGCTGCTCACATTCCGGCTGACAATGGATTGCAGCGCCGTTACAATATGCGAGGCAGCTACAATGGGATCGATCCCGGCCTCCGGCACGGCTGCATGGGAGCCGAAGCCCCGGATACTGACAGCGAAGCCGTCTGCGGCCGCCATCAGCGGACCGGCCTTAATGCCAAGGGTCCCTACCGGCAGATCCGGCTTATTGTGCATTCCGATCACGGCACGGACCTGATCCAGCCCTCCAGCTGCGATGATCTGCTGCGCTCCCTTCGCCTTCTCCTCGGCAGGCTGGAACAGGAAGCGAACCGTTCCGCTCAAGGCGCTTTCCTGCTCCTTGAGCTGATACACAGCTCCAAGCAGCGCTGCCGTATGGAAGTCATGCCCGCAGGCATGCATTCTGCCCGGATACAGCGAAGCATAGGGCAGCCCGGTCTCTTCCTGGATCGGCAAAGCATCTATGTCAGCCCGCAGCGCAATCACCGGCCCGCCCCGCTGACCGCCGACTTCGGCAATGACCCCGGTCTTCAGCCCGGAATCTGTAATCTTCACCCCCGCCTGCTTCAGCAGCGATGTGATGTATGCGGTAGTCTCAACCTCTTCCCCTGACAGCTCCGGGTGCCGGTGCAGATGACGCCTGATTTCAACCAGCCGCTCCTTGAACGCCAGGGAATGCACTTCACGGGCAGCGGATTCTGCCGCTGTACTGGTCATAATGAAGCCCCTGCAATAGCCCCGGTGAGCGCCTCACTCAGCAGCTCGAAGGAACGCTGCCGCTTCTCGAATGGCTGTATATTCGTAGTGATGATGAACTCATCCACCCCGGAAGCTTCGGCCAACGCCAGCAGCTGCTCACGTACCGTCTCCTTCGTCCCCTTGGTAATCTCAGGCTCCCGCTCCTCCAGCGTGTACGCTTCCTCACTCTGGCGGGTGAACTCCTCGGCCTGCTCCCGGCTGGCCAGCGTCAGGATCTTGCCGCTGGCAAAACGGATGCGGATCAGCTTATGCGCTCCAGCCAATTCCTTGGCCTCCTCTTCCGTCTCGGCCACGATGACAGCCAGCGCAATAATCACCTGCGGCTCCTGCCCGCCGCGTCTATTGAAGCCGCTGCGGTAAGCCTGCACCGCCTCTAGAGCAACAGCCTGATCGCCGCCGATGAACAGGGAGAACACATATGGCAAGCCCAGGCTGGCTGCGATCTCGGCACTGGCGACACTGGCGCCAAGTACATGCAGCTCCGGCGGAATGCCGGGGAGCGGGCCTGCCTTCAATCCGTGCAGCGGATGCTCCGCCTCCAGCCGGTTATGCACATATTTGTCCAGCTCCGTGATTTTGTCCGTTAATGAAGCGGCTTCCACGCCTCCCTGCTGCAAGGCCTGTGTGCTGCGCGGCAGACCTCCGGGAGCGCGTCCTACCCCTAAGTCCACCCGTCCCGGAGCCAGCGAAGCCAGCACGTTGAAGTTCTCAGCCACCTTATAGGGGCTGTAATGCTGAAGCATAATTCCGCCGGAGCCGATGCGGATACGCTCCGTCCTGGCCAGCAGGTGCGAGATCAGTACCTCGGGAGAAGACCCGGCTACCTGCTCGGAATCATGATGCTCGGATACCCAGAAGCGGCGGAAGCCGAGGCGTTCCGATAGCTGCGCCAGCCTGATCGTATGTGCAAAAGCCTCTTCCGGTGTCTCCCCCGGATAGATCGGGCTTTGGTCGAGTACGCTGATTGTAATTGCCATAGATATGCCTCCTAGATGGAATAGTTCAGCTCCGGCGTAATCCGCTTCAGGAACTGCTTCGTTCGTTCTTCACGCGGATGGTTGAATACTTCCGTGGGTGTGCCCTCCTCGACAATCACTCCGCCGTCCATAAATACCACATGATTCGCCACATCGCGGGCAAATCCCATTTCATGCGTCACCACAATCATCGTGATGCCTTCCTTGGCGATCTTGCGGATCACCGCAAGCACTTCGCCTACCAGCTCCGGGTCCAGTGCCGAGGTCGGTTCATCGAAGAGAATGACCTCCGGCTCCAGTGCGAGCGCCCGGGCAATGCCGACCCGCTGCTGCTGGCCGCCGGAGAGCTGGCTCGGATAGGCATCCAGCTTGGTGCCGAGGCCTACCTTCTCCAGCAGGGCGATGCTCTTCTCTCTCGCTGCCTCCTTCGGCAGCTTCTTGACGATCAAGAGACCCTCCATCACATTCTCCAGCGCGGTTTTGTGCCGGAACAGATTGTACTGCTGGAAGACCATGGCCGTCTTTTGCCGGAGCTGGTGGATATCCTTCTTGCGGGCATGCCGGAAGTCCAGCTTGAAGTCCCCGATCGAGATTTCGCCGCCGCTGGGCTTCTCCAGCACATTCACGCAGCGCAGCAGGGTTGTTTTGCCGGAGCCGCTGGGGCCGAGAATAACCACTACCTCCCCCTTGGACACCTCCAGATCAATCTGGTTCAGCACCTGATGGCGCCCGAACGACTTCGATAGCTGTGACAGCTTAATCATGCGACTCCCCCCCGGTTATATAGATTTATCCTTTTCTCAATCAGGGCCGTTGCCCGCTCAATGAGGAACGTCAGTCCCCAGAAGATCAGCGCCGCCGCAAGGTAGGCCTCGAAGAACTTCCAGTTGGTTGAAGCGACAATCTGCGCCTGGGCATTGATATCCACCACCGATACGGTAAAAGCCAGCGTAGACCCGTGCAGCATCCCGATCACGGAATTCGACAGATTCGGCAGGCTCGCCGCCAGCGCCTGAGGGAACACAATCCGCCGCAACGCCTGCGGAGTGCTCATCCCGATGGAATGGGCCGCTTCGAGCTGACCGCGATCCACCGCCAGCAGACCGGAGCGCACCACCTCAGACATATAGGCCCCCGCTGTAATGGAGAAAGAAATATAGGCGAAGCCGATCATCGGTATCGATACCGAGCGGAAGCTCCAGCCGAACTGTGCAGCAAGCCCGTCGATGATCATCGGCAGCCCGAAATAGATCAGCAGCAGATGCGTCAGCATCGGGGTGCCGCGGATGAATGTGACATACCCTGCGGCCAGCGGATACAGCCCGGGGACTCTATAAATCCGGATCAGGGCCACAACCGTACCGATCACGAAGCCTGCCAGCACCGACACAACCGTGATATACAGCGTCGTAGGAATGGCTCCCAGAATCTGCAGGAAGGCCGTCCAGATAAACGATGGGTCCAGCTTCATAACGTGCCGCCTCCTTTACCCGCTCCCATATCCGCAACGATTGTGCGGTAGGATGCTTTTCGCTGCAGAGTGAACCGCTTCTTCGCCGGGCTGTCCTGAGCTTCATGCCGGAGTAACCGGCGCTCCGCCACCAGCAGCAGCTTCTCAATGCACAAGCTGATCACAAGATAGATAAGAGCAAGTGCAATATACGTCTCAATGAAATGCTGGGTCGCGCTGCCCAGGGTCTGAGCCTTGCCCGTCATCTCCATCACTCCCAGCGTGAACGCCAGCGAAGTATCCTTCAGCAGCGCGATGACCAGGTTCGAGAAGACGGGAATCGCAATTCCCAGCGCCTGAGGCAGCACAATACGGGTAAAAGCCTGGTAAGAGGTCATCCCCGTAGCGTAAGCCGCTTCCACCTGGCCTTTATCAACAGCCGTTACCGAGGCGCGAATCATCTCCGACATGAAGGCCCCGGTATGCAGACCGTAAGTCAGAATCACGAACACCAGCACCGGAGTCCGCGTCATATCCAGATTCACCAGCTTCAGCACTTCAGGCAGACCGTAATAGAATAGGAATAATTGAATCAGAATGGGCGTCCCCCGGAAAAAAGAGATGTACACCTCAGCGCAGGTCTTCAGGACCGGCACCTTATACAGGCGGGGAAGCGCAATGATAAATCCGACAACCATTCCTGCGAGCAGCGAACAGGCTACGATAAGGAGCGTGGTGCTCAGCGTAGTCAGCAGCTTGGGCAGGAACGAGAAGACAAAACCTAGATCAAACGGTGCACCCATCCTGCACCTCCTTTCCGCTGTATGGGCCTGCGCATTATTGAACCGATGAGGTGGTGACGTCCGCCCCCAGCCACTGTGTGCTTATTTTGCCAAGGGTGCCGTCTGTCTTAAGCTCCTTGACCACACTGTCAATGGCATCCGACAGCTTCTGCGAAGGGGCATCATCCTTGCGCAGCACATACAGAATATCAGCGGAGGACAGCTCGGGACCCACCGCCTGCAGCTTGCTCTGCGGGTCGATGATCGGCAATACGAAATCCGCAGCAAGTGTAGCATCCACCCTTCCTGAATCAATCTGGCTGACCGTATCATTGGCGGCACCGTTCTGATAGACAATTTGGATTGAATCCGCACCGTGCTCCTTGTTATAGTTCTCAAGAATTTGCGCTTGTGCGCTGGTCGCGCCGGTCAGCACCTTCTTACCTTTCAAGTCATCCAGTGTCTGGATGGAATCATTGCCTTTGGCTACAACAATGCGGTTTCTCCAGTGGGCATAAGCTTCCTTGTTAAAAGCGTACTTTTGCTCCCGCTCCGGGTTCTTCTCCATGACATGGGCCACCAGGTCAATCTTCTTCGTCTCAAGGCTCAGCAGCAGATTGCTGAAGTCCATCGTCTGGAATTCAAACTCATACTCCGGCAGGCGCTTGTCAATCTCCTTCAGCAGCTCTACATCGAAGCCGGTCAGCTTGCCGTTCTCATCGATGAAGCAGACATTGGGAAAAGCGGTGCCTGTGCCGACCACGATCTTGGTCACCTTAGCCGGATCGGCGGCAGCAGCCGTGGACTCCGGACTATTCGGAGATGCTGCCTCCGCTACCTTGCCGTTATTTGCGCTGTTATTGGTGCCGCAGCCAGCGATCAGCAGTGTTAGTACAAGTGTGGATGCGAACGAAATGGTCTTGTTCATCTCTCAAACCCCTTTTCAATTTAGATAATCCCTATCTGTTTAGTGGTGATTATATGCAATTAACTTTATCACTGCACGCTGCCATGCGCTAATAGAGTTTCTTAATATGGTTATTCAAGAAGTCAATTCAGCTTACTCAACGTCCCCGTCCCCAGCTCCAGCAGGGTGTCCAGGAACTCCGCGTTCTCCCCGTTCAGTGAGATCAGGCTGGTCCGCAGGGAGATGCCTTCGGTCTCCGTGATATCCACCCTTACCAGCGTTCCCGCCTCTACCTCATCCTGCACACTCAAGGCTGGAAGGAAGCAGATTCCCGCTTGCTTCAGCACCAGCTTCTTGGCGGTCTCCAGGTTATCCACCTGATAGACAATGCCCGGCGGACGCTCCATGCTCTCGAATACCCGGTGCAGACGCATCCAGTCCAGCGAGCCGCATTCGAAGAATACGAGGGTCTGCTCAGAGATCTCCCGGATCGAAGCGCGGCCCTTGCGGGCCAGCGGATGACCGGCATACACATACAGCGAGATCGGGTCTTCACAGAAGGGGAACGACTGGATGGCCGGATTCACTACCTTGCGGATAAAAGCGAGATCGATCTCCTTCGCCTTCAGCTTCTCAATCAATACTTCCGTAGGAGCAGTCGTCAGCTTCATACGGATGTGGGGATACCGCCGCTTCAAATGCAGCAGCAGACGGGGCATCAGATAATTGGAGACCGATACGGTGCTGCCGATCCTCAGTTCGCCGGGGATTTGGCCTTTGGATTGAAGCTGATGCCTGCCGTTCTGATAGACCTGCAGAATTTGCTGCGCATAGGGGAGGAACTGGCGGCCTTTATCCGTCAGGTTAATCTGCTTGCCCAGCCGGTCGAATACTTTGCAGTCCAGCTCCCGTTCCAGTGACTGGATACGGGCCGTCACTGTCGGCTGCGAGATATAGAGCACATCTGCCGCTTTGTTGAAGCTTCCGTAGTGGTTAATGTAGACAAAAGCCTCAATGTTCTCGATATTCAAGCGTAGTCCCCCTCCGCATTTTATAATTTTTACTATTCCAATCGACTAACAATGAATTAGGGCTGCACTTTCCTATAGAATTTGTTTATATCTTAGTCACCGGCCCTTTTTTTGTCAACAGACTTATTGTGTAACATACGGCCTTAACCATTACATTGATCACAATTACAGATAGAACTTTTCTATCCATTAATCAAAATCATTAAATCCCTCTTATACTTATCGGATTTATAGATTATAATAACAAAACACCATTACCGGACAGGAGGCACCAGATGAATCACTCAGCAGAACTTGTAATCCGTGAAGCCGCAGCTTCCGACCGTGAAGCCATTGCCGGGGTCTTGCTCGAAGCTTACAGCGAATATGCAGCCGTGCTGCCCGAACCGTTCTGGGCGGAGTACCGGGATTCTATTCTCGGCTCCGTTCATGGCGATGCACCCGTCTCCCGGATTGTAGCGGAGCTGGACGGACAAATTGTAGGGAGCGTGCTGCTGTTCACCTCCTCAGAGGCTGCTTACGGCAGGCCGGAGCTTGGCATCCATACACCCATCATCCGTCTGCTGGCTGTATCTCCGGCGGTCCGGGGACGCGGGGTGGCCAGACTTCTGATCCGTGAAGCCGCAGAAAGGGCTGTTGCGCTAGGGGAAGCCAGCTTAAATCTTCATACTTCGGATATGATGGCCTCTGCGATTAGATTGTACGAGGGACTTGGCTTCAAGAGGGCTTATGAAACGGATTTGAAGAACGGGGATACTCTGGTCAAAGGCTACCGCCTGGAGCTGCCGGTCTCCGCCGGTCCACACGCGGAACCAGCTTCTACGGCCAGGATAACGGGCTAAGCTGTGCTTTTGTTACGGCACATTAGGGGCTTATTAGGGCTTATCGATTTGTTACGGCTTAGTAGAGCTTATTACGGCTTATAACGGTGATTCAGCGCAGCAGTGTAGGGCTACGTTTGGGGCGGGGGCAACTTGAGCCGGGAAATTGCAAAAATCCTGCCCAAAAGACAACAATCCTCTCCCCATCCGCACCAAAATTCGAAATTGTTGTCTAAACGTCAGCATTTCTCCTCCTCCGGGCGGCATAACGGGGCAATTCCTGCATTTGTTGCAACAATCCCCTTGGACGCCTAAGTATCCGGGAATCAAAGCTGCAAAACATGCAACATTCCTCGCGTTGCAGTGCTATCCGGCCCCAGTAAGGGAGCAAACATAGCCCGATATGGATGCCCTCACAGACCGGAACAGCACGGCCCAATGTGAATGCTGCTACTGCTACTGTACGGTGGCACTACAGCTTATTGTGATTGCCGCTTCAGAGCGGGGCACCACGACTCAATATGAATGCTGCTACTGAGCGGGGCACCACGGCTCCATGTGATTGCTGCTACTGAGCGGTTGTTCCACGCTTCCCTGCGAATGCTACAGAATACTCTTCGCCTTCGCGGCCTTCAGCCACTGCGGGAATTCATTCAGCAGCTGGTCATACAGCTCCTCATCGGATACGTCTTCAATCCGGTCCAGATGGATGAAGCTGGCGTTATCCACCAGTCTGCCGCTCATCGTGTCGAGCTGCTTCAGCACCTCGAAGTCGGAGTCGCCGATGCCGACAAACTGCCAGAAGACCGGAAGCGAGGAGGCAGCCATAATAACTTTGCGGGTCAGTTTGACCACACCGCCGTCATTGATGAAGATAATGAACACAGGAGTCGTGTCCGGCTCCTCCTTGGTGTATTTTTCAATAACATCATTCATCACCGGCGGTTCGTTATTGCGCCCGAACTTATGAATTGAATCGTTGTTCATAATATGAGTGAAGACATAGCTGCCAAGCTCCTGCTCGGTAACCGGCGGAAGTCTGCTGAATTCCGTATCATAGACCCACACATCCAGGGAGCCGTTATCATCGAACTTGCTGGCAACCGCGAGGATACGTTCTACCACCTCTTGCACCACCCCTCTGGCATAGAGGCTGCGCATGGAGCCGGTGATGTCCAGCACGATACCCACTCTTGCGGTTACACCGGTGAGCTGTTTTTTGACCAGGGTGAGCTCCACAATCTTTTTGCGCAGATTAATCGAAGACAACACATTCACCGGAGGCCCCGCCTCGGGCTGACGGATTACCTCCGGGGTCTTATTCACCACCTCAGGTGTTTGCTCCACTAGCTCAGATGTCTGCTCCACCACTTCAGGTGTTCGCTCCAATACCTCAGCCGCCGCTGCGGCTTCGTTCCCGGACTCCTGTTCCACCTCAAGCCCGTAGCTTCGGCACAAGGCTGCAAGTCCTCCATTATACCCGCTGCCAATGGCGCTGAACTTCCACTCTCCCTGATGGCGGTACAGCTCCCCGGCTACGACGGCTGTCTCCTCTGACAGATCCGCCCCATACTCGAAGCGGTACAGTTCTTCCCCAGTCCTGCGGTCTGTCAGCGTTAGCTGCAAGCCGGACAGATCCTTCATCCGGTGGTTGCGCTGCTCGCCCTCATAGATCGTCAAGGTTACCGCAATGCGGGCATAATGCTGAGGTATTCTCGATAACGAAATGGACAGGTCCGCCCCGTTCTCCCCCTCCGCAGAATGCGCTACTCCCCCCTCCCTCGACACCGGATTCCCGTAAAATATAAAATCCTCATCCCGTTCACACCGGTTCTGATCCGACAACAGAAAGGCTGCCGCATCGACGCCCACTCCGCTATGCTGCGTGTTCCAGCGGAGCTGGATGGATATCTCGTGAGCCTCTCTTCCTTTGGTGAGTTCGACCTTTTGACCTTTTGACAGCTGCAAGTCCTTCATCTCCTCTTCATAGCAGTCTATTCCAGAAGTTCATAGATAAGGTATACCCCATCGAGGCAGTCTTGCACAACCTGAACAGATTGTATTTCCAGCATTGCTCCTATAATATGAAAGGTATTAGATGATAGATAGGGGCTTTACCTGATGGACTTTACTGCGATAGACTTTGAGACTGCCAACTCCGGCCGCTCCAGCGCCTGTGCCCTGGGGCTTGTTCAAGTCCGGGATGGCATCGTTACAGCGGAACATAACTGGCTGATTGATCCGCGGCAGCGGTTCGACGGGATGAATATTGCCATTCATGGCATTACGCCCTCGATGGTCAGAGGCCAGCCTACCTTCGCCGAGCTATGGCCCACGGTGGAGCCGCTGCTGCAGGGTGAGATTGTGATCGCGCATAATGCCGCCTTCGATATGAGTGTGCTGCGTTATTGCCTGGATGACGCATCCCTTGACTATCCCGGCTTTCAATATTTATGTACCTACCTGCTCGGCAAAAAAATGCTCCAAGACCTCCCCTCCCATAAGCTGAATGTCATCTCGGCGCATTTCGGCATCCGGCTAAAGCACCATGATGCCTTGGAGGACGCCAGAGCTTCGGCACTGATTCTCCTAAAATTGATGGAACAGTGGCAGCAGTTCGATCCGCTGCTGTTGGCCGGCAGCCAGGGCTACAAGCCCGGGACGATGTATGACGGCGGGTATACGCCGTTCAAGGCAGCGCCCAAGAAGGCTGCCAAGAAGCCAGCCGCCGGGAAGAAAGCAGCGGCCAGTCCTGCGGTCGATGTTAACCGAGGATTGCCGGTGGGCGGAAGGATAGCCGGGCAGTTGCCAGGTGAAGCGCCAGCGGAATCGCCCGGTAAGCTTCCGGAGGAAGCATCGCCTGCCACTGGAGCTGCGGCTGCCCCCATATTGGTGCAGGGGCAGCGAGTCGATATCGGGGATAAGCTCAGCGCCTCCAGACTCCTTGCTGCTGTAGAGTGGGATGCACCGGCTTCGCACCCGGAAGCAAGCCAGCCGGAGACCGCTGCCTTCCTGCTCCGGGAGAGCGGACGCTGTGAGCAAGAGCGGGAGCTTATCTTCTCTGGGAATATGGAAGACCCTAGCGGCTCCGTCTTCTGCTCTAAGCCCGCTGCGCACATGGGACATCTGTATCTTCAGCTGACCAGCCTGCCTGCAGCCATCACGCGGATTGCGCTGACCTTCACGGTTGCAGAGTTCAGTGGTGACCGGAATCCGGGCCCGGTCTGGAACGCTTCCGTATCACTGATCGATTCCAAGACGGGAGTCAGACTAGCCGTATTCCCCTTTGGCCGGAACATTATGCCAGGCATGTCCGTTGTTATCGGCGAGTTCTACCGTTATAAGGACAAATGGAGATTTGCTGCTGTGGGAGAGTCGCTGCCGGGCGGCCTTTCCGCCCTAGGCAGCCATTATGGTCTTGAGGCGAACAGCGCCGCGAAGGCACAGGCGGAGTCCGCCGCAGCAGCGGAGGCTGAAGGTCCTGAGCATAACCACCTAACGGGTGAATGATGCTGGTGTCTACCTGAACATCTGGTTTATTTCCCATCGCAGCGCCAAATGTGTTCGGTTTTTCGCATACGTTCTGCGTCCTGATCCTAAACAAAGCAATCCCCCCAAACCGCAACTACGGGATGGGGGGATTGCTCTATTTTCAGAGAAACAAGGGTCTCAATCGTTATATCTTCAGCCGGTAGACGGCCTTATTCTCCAGTCCTCTAATGAACGGCGTCCATTCCTCCGTCTCCGGAGTGGTATCAAGGGCGTCCTCCACCATTTGCAGCTTGGCATCCATCGCATCGATATGATGCAGGGCAACCGCTTCAGCCGTCTGGGGCTGGACCGGGCTTCCCCACTCTCCCAGATTATGATGGGATAATACCAGATGCTGAAGTGCCATGACCTTCTCGGATTCCAGATCAATGCCGGTGCGGATGGCCGCTTCTGTAATCCAGCTTGAAGCCATCGAGATATGTCCAATCAGCTTTCCGTGCACACTGTAATCCGACACAATGCCGTACTGCGAGATCATCTCTTCCGGCTTGGCGATATCATGGAGGATAATGCCCGCTCTCATCAGATCAGGATTCAGGAACGGACGCTGCTTACACAGGAAATCCCCAATCTCCAGCATACGGACCATGTGATAAGCAAGCCCGGCGAAATAGGCATGATGATGGGTCTTGGCCGCCGGATAATGCATCAGCTTCTCCTCAACCTTCCCTACACAGAAGTTCACAATCGCTGCAATCTCCGGATCGGCAATACTCGCCATCTCGTTCTTAATCGTATGGACCAGGTCCACAGGACGCACCGGGGCCGAGCGGATGAAGTCGGTCAGCGATACCCCGTCGGATTCATTGACCAGTCTGAGCTTGGTGATTTTGACCTGGAGCTTCTCGCGGTACGTATGAGCCATCCCCCGGACCTTCACCAGCGCCATCGGGAAAAAAGTCTCCTTATCCGTCACGCTGACGTCCCAGTATTTGGCCGAAATCTGGCCGCTGGCATCACCTAGTACAATATCGAAGTAATCCTTGGGAGGAGTCCCGTTCGTCTGTTTCAGCACCAGTTCTCTAAGCAGATAGAAGCCGGTGAATTCATCCTGCGGGGCTAGCTGTTTGATTAATGTCATTGTGAAGCCTCCTATGACTTACAGGCCTGGGCCTGCTGGGTATATTATTGTGTATATTAGAGGTTTGACACTCCCTTCCCAAATCCCTTTAAATTACTATACGATCGGCATTTCTATTTATGTCCGCACCTGAAAAAAGGGCTGTCCCGGCCATTTGTATGGCCAAAGACAACCCTTAGTGAATGGATTCAGTTATTTGCCGGCGGATTCAAGCGCAGCTTTGATCGCTTCTACCGCTTTGGCGGAGATGGCTTTTTGGGCATCATTCGCTCCGAAGGCTGCTGCACGGTACCCGTACTTATGCAGTCCTTTGCCGTTCGAGGTATTCTCGATCTCATATTTCACCAGCAGCTCATCATCCGTCAGATTATATCTTACTTTACCTTTATCATCCAGGTAGTACACAGCCATAGTTACTGGAACATTATACTTAGTAGTAACCATAACATTTACAGTCTTATCCACACTTGCACCGATGAAAATCCCGTCGAAATACGCGGCCTTATCCGTTTCCGTAATTTCCGCTTTACCATAAGCTCTGTCAACGGCTGCCTTCAGCGCATTGCTGCTGCTCGTAGCGCCGGATACCGCATCCACATCCTGAGCGCCTTCTCTTGTGCCTGCGGCCAGGAAGCTTGCGGTCAGCACCGGAATTGCTTTTTGCACCTCGGCATAAGCGGCTTTGCCCAGATCCACCATGTTCATGCCTACACGGGACAGAGCCACATTAACGATCTTGCCGTTACGCAGTGTAACGTCTGCTTTGTTAGTGCCTTTGTCATAAGCATCACCATAAGCGGTGAAGGTGCCGTCTTTATAAGTGCCTTGTACTTTGGAAGCATTGGTCAAAGCATCAGCCAGCGCTGCCTTCGCAGCAGCCGACAGGGCTTCCTGTCCGGCGATATCAGGAGCCTGCACGCCGCTTGCGAGCAGTCCTGCGGTCAGCTTGTCGACCAGTGATTTCTGTTCTTCAGTACGCTTGTCATCTGCAATCAGCTTGCCATCTGCGCCGAACAGGCTCAGCTTGATGCCCGTTACCTGATCCGCATCGATATCAACCAGCAGCATAACCTTGGACTGATTATCCACACCGGCAAATTTACCATCGAAGCTTTGACCTTCACCCGGAGTCTTCAAGGCTTTCTCGAAGGCCCGCTCTACCGCCTGATTCCAGCCGTGGCTGCTCTCGGTAGCTCCGGAGATCCCGTCTACCTTCTCATTATAGTTAGCGATATAAGAGCCGTTAGCCAGCAATTTGGCTGTCATCGGAGCATTAGCCTTCACAACCTCGGCATAGGCGGTTGCCCCTCTGTCGATCAGGTTGCTGCCAAGTCTGAACAGCTTCACATCCACCAGCTTGCCGTTACGGATCACAACATCCGCTCTCTCTACGCCTACACTTCTTGCTGTACCGTAGGAAGAGTAGAATCCGTCAACATAAGCAGCCTTGTTGTTGATGCTGGCATTCTGTTCGGCATCCCAGAAGGCGTTCACTGCGGCTTTGGTCTCGGCCTCGAAGCCGGCTACCGGCTGCGCTCCAGCACCTTTGGCAAGCAGTGCAGGAGTGATTGCTGCAATCGCTGCGGTCTGTTCAGCCGTATATGTCTTCTCATCCACGAAATCTCCGGTAGCGCTCAGCGGATACAATTTCACCGCAGTCAGCTTGTTTGCTTCATAGGTAGCAAACACTGCGTATTTGGCCTCAGGATCTACGCCCATGTGGACTCCGTCAAAATAAGTGGCATCAGCCGCTTGGTGCGCAAGCGATCGCTCAAAAGCTCTGTCTACAGACAGCTTCCAGCCGTTGCTGGTACGGGTTGCACCGGATACAGCGTCAACCGCAGCCGCGCCGTCTCTGGTTTTGCCCATCAATCTGTCTTTCATCAGACCGTAGGCTGCCCACACACCGCTGTAATTCTCACGGGCATTGCGGTCGATGATCTTCGGGCTGGTTCTGAGCAGCTCGATATCGGCGATCTTGCCGTCCTTAATCGTTACCTTTGCACCCTCTGTACCTTTGGAATACGCATCGCCATAGGCTACATATACTCCATCCTGATATACATCCTTGTGCACAGTAACTGGTGCTGCTGTTGCTGCCGGCTTAGCAGTTGCCTTGGCGGTTGCTGCCGGTGCATTGGTCGCTGCCGGCTTAGCAGTTGCTTTAGCCGTCGCTGCCGGTGCAGCTGTCGCCTTAGGAGTGGCTGCCGGTTTAGCTGTGGCTTTCGGGGTGGCCGCCGGTTTGGCTGTGGCCTTCGGAGTGGCTGCCGGTTTGGCTGTGGCCTTCGGAGTTGCCGCCGGTTTGGCTGTTGCCTTCGGAGTGGCTGCCGGTTTGGCTGTGGCCTTCGGAGCTGGTTTAGCAGTCGCTGCCGGCGCTTCTTCCGAGGCTGCTGAAACCGCATCCACCTTCAGGTTCAAGGCAGGTGCGTTAATCGTGTAGGCTAATGGCGCGAGCAGCAAGGCTGCGCTTACAGTCAAAGAAATTAATTTTTTCAAATGCGTATTCTCCTTTATTATTCCCCAGTAGTATGTAGCGTTTTCAAACCGTTGTGTTCCGTATCATTTCCTTCTGATTACGAAGAGCAGCCAACTCTTCCTGAACGTCTCCAACTCCTTCCTTCATTCCTGCTCGGCCCAGCCCGTGTAAGAAAAGATTCATCTATATATACAATCTTTCAAAAGGTGAAACAATTCACATATTGCAGTGAATTAATTCACATAAGTGGACTTCAAGCTGCTGGTGAATATTTCTGGCTTGATGGTAACAAAATTGAAACTCTTTTCTCTGTGTAGAAAATCACATACCCTATAAGAAACATCACTTTTTTGCAAGAACACAAAATATATACTTCTTCCACCTCTCATAATCTCCCATATCCTCCTCCATATGATAACCGTGAGATATATTATATTGTGCGATTGGGCTTGAATATGATATTTTAAAACGATGTCATGTTCATGGAAGGGAGTAACAGCTGCTGATGAATCAGTCGTGTATAGGCGTTATTCTTGCTCAGATCGGAACCCCTGACGCCCCGAGCGCCAAGGCGGTCCGCCCCTATCTCAAGCGATTTTTGTCTGACCGCAGAATTATTGATTATCATCCGCTGCTCTGGCAGCCGCTGCTGCGCGGCATTATTCTGCGCACCCGTCCGCGCCGGTCCGCGAAGCTCTATCAGGAGATCTGGATGGAAGAAGGCTCGCCTCTGCTCGTCCACTCCAGAGCACAGCAGGCTGCGCTCCAGACCCTGCTGGGCAGCAGCTATCAAGTCGAGCTGGGGCTTGCTTACAGCACACCCGGTATGGCCGAAGCCTTTCACAGGCTGGAAGCTTCGGGAGTGACCCGTATCATCGTTCTTCCGTTATTTCCCCAGTATTCCTCAACAACAACAGCTTCCGTCTATGAAGCTGCAAGCTTCGCCGCTCTGGGACGGCATAGCCGCTACGGGCAGGTATCCAAACGCTTCGTTCCGGCGCTGCGGTTCGTAGAAGCCTACCATGATGCCCCCGGCTACATTGCAGCGATGCAATCCTTATTGCGGCGGCAGATCCGCGCAATGAGTGAAGAGCCGGATTATTATGTCCTGTCCTTCCATGGCATTCCCCGCCGATATGCCGAGACCGGAGATCCCTATCCGCAGCAGTGCCAGGAGACAGGCCGTCTGCTCGCAGAAGCGATGGGCTGGACCCCGGAACGGTGGCAGCTCTCCTTCCAGTCCCGTTTCGGGCCGGAGACCTGGGTCGGTCCGTCGACTGCGGATACGCTGAAGGAGCTTCACGGACGCGGAATCCGGCGGCCGCTGATTTTCTCACCCGGACTTGTCACGGACTGCCTCGAAACGCTGCATGAGTTGGCCGTAGAAGGCCGGGAGCTCTTCGCCATGGGCGGCGGGAACGCTGAGATGCTGGAGGTGGCCCCTTGTCTGAACGACACGAAAGAATGGATCAGCTTCCTCGCAGAACGGGTAGACTGCTCCGCCCAGGGCTGGCTGTCTTCCGCCGAATGAAGACAACACAAACGCCCGGTCTCAGGGATGCCATCATCCTGTGAGCCGGGCGTTTTATTTTAAATAGTACGATTACTGAACCGTGAGCTGTTTATATTTGGCAGTCAGTTCCTCGAACCACTGCTTATCCTGCAAAGTCAGCGCAAAATCAATCAATTCGGCAATCTCATCAGGCTGCAGATCCGGCGAATCCTTGAAGCTGATCTCTGCCGAAGCCGCTGCTTCCCCCTCCGAGCCCTCCGCAAAATCATAGGAGAACATCAGCTTAATGTCACTTTCCAGAAACTCATTGCGCAGGAAGTAGAGCACCTCACACATCAGAACAGGTCTGACATGGTTCTCGAACACACAATCCATGACCTTTGCCCAATAATGCTGGTTGCTGAGATGCAGCTTATCGTTGGTCAGCAGGTATTGCTCACCCTGATAATCATTGACAAATTTCAGTTCAACCGGCTCCATTTTAAAAATACCGGCAATTTGCTTCCTGGTGATATTCAAGATGTCCTGTGTTTCTAATCTCATCATTCTCATGCACCCCGTTCCTCATGTTTGGACTATCTGTATATGCTGAATTTTGCTGATTCGACAATAATTTTAACTAATTTAAAAGTATTATCGTCTTTTCCGCCCCTATTGTTAATGCTTTTCAATAAAAACTTAAAATTTTCTGTTTCACGCTACTAAAAATCGGTTAATTATTGTCTATTTTATGGCCACAGACGAAGGACAAAGTGGTGCAGGATATGGAGTATGAATTACGGCGACGCTTAGGAGCACGCTCCGCTGTTTAAAAGTGGGAGTATCAAACCCTAATACAAGTGCACTGCTGCTCTCCATCTACGTTCGCCCACCTCCGGCGAGTTTAGGTGAACTATACGTGGAATCCAATGTTGTCTCTTCCTTTCCTGGCGGTGCTCCGCCTATCTCTTGCCAATTCTAAGCGTTTTCTCTCACCGACCGATTGTATGGATAGCATTGTTGCACAGCTCATCCACAATAGACAGGAACTCTAATTTCCTAAACAACAAACAAAAAGCCACCCAGTCTGTGAAAGACTGAATGGCTCAAGATTAGATTACTAGTATATCTTCTCCGGCAGGATATCCCGCTGCCTTAGCTGACGAACAACGGTACCAGCTGAATTCCCTCTTCAGGAGAAATCCGCACCAGGCCTTTATCAGAGATCCGCAGTGCGGGGATAACCGCCAGAGCCAGCAGAGACAGGGTCATAAAAGCATAGTTCAGCGTACAGCCTGCATCATATAGTGCTTTGCTGATGGCAGCGGACTGTGCGGCGGCAATCTCAAACGGCTCTGCGGACATCAGTCCGGCAATCGCCAATGGGAACAACGTGGTCCCGGCAGCGGTAATCACCGCAACACCGCCTTGAGCATCCGCCACGGCAGCAGCCGCCTGCGCCATCAGTCCATCATCATTGCCGATGACCAGCACATTATGGCTGTCATGAGCTACAGTCATCGCTATAGCCGCAGGCTCGCGGAAGCCGATGCCCTGCACAACCCCGACGGATTTGTTGCCCGTTCCCTTGTGCCGCTCCAGAACAGCGATTTTGCACAGGCCGTCTTGCACAACCAGCTCCGATCCAGCCACTGGCAGACTCATGATCAGCTCGCCGGTCTCCACATGATTCTCAATGACCTGGATAACCCGCGTGGCCAGAACACCTTCCGCAATGGGCGCGTGAATCACGAAGTCTGCGGGAACCGGAGGCTGCTGCAGATGCACAGAGGCCAGTACTTCATCCGGGTAGGTGTAAGGACTCAGCTCAGCCGTCATGCTTCCGTTCTCAGCCACAACAACGCCAGCAGCAATCGTCATGACCACATGAACATCGGCCAGATTACCGTCCAGCAGAATGATATCCGCGCAGGAGCCAGGCGTGATGGAGCCGATATCGCGGGATACGCCGAAGCGCTCGGCGGTGTTGATCGTTGCCATCTGAAAAGCCGTGACCGGCTTCACCCCCTGGGAGATCGCATGGCGTACGACAAAATCCATATGCCCCTCATCGCGCAGCGATTCGGAGCTGCGGTCATCCGTCACCAGCATCATCCGGCGCGGGTCCAGCCCGTGCTCGGTATGCGCCGTGATGGTTTTGGCGACATCATGCCAGGCAGAGCCGCGGCGCATTTTGGCATACATCCCCAGACGCACGCGTTCGATCACATCTTCCACTGTCACACACTCATGATCCCCAGTCACCCCTGCTGCGGCATAGACCGGAAGTCTCCAGTCACTCGCCGGCCAGGTGAAATGCCCGTCAACATACCGTCCTGCACGCAGCGTGGCCTGGATCTCTCCGATCATCTTCTCATCGCCGTAGACTACACCCGGGAAGTTCATGACTTCGCCGAGTGCGATCACATCCTCACCCCAGGTGTAGGCTTCCGCTACTTCCTCCGGTCCGATGGACGCGCCGGTTGTCTCAAATTCTGCGCCCGCAGAAGGGACACAGGAAGCCACCTGCATATAGGCAGCCAGCGGTGTTCCCCGCATCTCGTCCAGCATCAGCTTAATTCCCTTAAGCCCGAATACATTGGCTATCTCATGGGCGTCGAAGAAGCCTCCGGTCGTCCCCAGCGGCAGCACTGCGCGAGCGAATTCAGTCACCGTCAATTGAGTGCTCTCGATATGGCAGTGTCCGTCAATCAAGCCGGGAGCAATGTATCTGCCCGCCGCATCAATAACCTGCGTTCTCTCCCCAATCGTATGGGAGACGTCCTTGCCGACGTAAGCAATGCGCCCGCCCTGTACAGCGACGGACATGCCGTCCAGAATCTCACCGGAGCAGACATTGACCAGCTTGCCGCCTGTAATTACCAGTGTAGCCTTCTCATCTCCCCGGGCTGTAGCTACCAGCTCAGGCACGCAGTCGGCCAATGGTTTTCGTGTATAAGTCATCATGTGCACTCCCTTCCGGTTGTTATATAAATTGAACTAATGACTTTGATGTTTTGGGATGAGTCGTGACTCCAGAGAAGTTTTGGACTTCCGGCCGCTGTTGTCTGCAGATTTCTTGATTTATCCCGTTTTTAACGGTTGAAATCCGCAGACAAAGCATTCCTGTATCCCCTTAAATTTGGGCTTTGAAATTTAACGAGCACCTCCTTATGATAAATGGTGTCCACGACGACAACCAATCATCTATAAGGAAGGTGCTCTTACTATGAAGTTTAAACAATCAGCCCAACAAAATCAACGAATTGAACGTATTACCCCTCATCATCTTATTGTTGGGATCGACATCGCCAAATTCACTCATGTCGCTCGTGCCACCGACTACCGTGGCATCGAACGTGGAGCCTATCTTTCCTTTTCCAATGATCAGGAAGGGTTTGAAAAGCTGTTTCAGTGGATGCAGGCTCTAAAGATCCAATTTCACAAAACCGATGTCATTCTCGGTGTGGAGCCCACCGGTCACTACTGGTTCAATTTGGCGCTCTGGCTTCAAGAGAAGCAACTCGAACTCGTTCTCGTCAACCCTTTTCAGGTGAAACGCAATAAAGAAAACCGGGACAACTCCCCAACGAAAAATGACGTTAAGGATGCCTTAGTGATTGCCGACATGGTCAAGAATGGCTACTACAGCGACCTATACCTGCACACGGGACCGTTTCAGGCGCTTCGGCAACTGGTCACCACCAGAGACTACATTTCCAAACAAGCTTCCAGTATAGTCAACCAAATCTACCGCTGGACGGACATCTACTTCCCTGAGTTCCAGCAGGTCTTTAAAGACATCACTTCGAAGACCGCTCTGGCAACGTTAGCCGAATTTGCTCACCCTTCCGATCTTTGCACCTTGACGGTTCAAGAGGTCATTGTAGGGTGGAAGAAGCGTTTAAAACGTGCCGGTAGCCACAAGGTCGCCGTCGCTCTCCTCCACGCGGCACAACGAACGGTAGGCAGCCCAGAGTCGGTCAAAGAAGCTAAACTGAGTCTATCGATGCTTTTACAGCAACTACAGTTATTTCACGACCAAATGGAGCTACTGAAGGAGAAGATTCATCACATCCTTCAAACCATTCCCGCCACGAAGAGCTTGCGGTCGATTAAAGGGATCCATGACATTACCTTGGCGGCGTTATACAGTGAAGCAGGTGACTTCAGCCGCTTTGCCCACGGCAACCAATTACTTCGATTAGCCGGTTTACATCTGTCGGAGAACAGCTCAGGCATCTACAAAGGTCAAGTGAAAATTACGAAGCGAGGGCGACCTGGACTGCGAAAAATCCTCTTTATCGCCGTGTTTCAGATGGTCTCCGTCAATCCGGAATTTCGAGCGCTGCATCAGCATAACAAACGAGTGAAACACATGACTGGCATGAAGTCCATCATGAAGCTGTGCGGGAAGCTCGCACGCATGCTTGTAGCGATGTCCAAGAATGGTTCTGACTATGATGTGTGCAAGGTAAACTCCGCAGCCTAAGACCGAAAGTATCCACTTGCCAATTGGCTCATTCGCAGGATTCATCATGAAGCATGAGTACCGTTACGACCGCCTAAAGGGCTCAGACCCGTGGACAAAGCACTGACGGACTCCATCTCCTTGATAGGTGTAACGAAGGAATGTAAGGGCATCGACCCGTTGAGACATGGGAGGGTAAACCACAAGGTTAAAGATGGAGCATGCAGATAAAGGGATTTAATGGGAATTGTCTTATGTCCCCTTATTTGGTTATGCCCGTACCGCCACCTCAACCCCCACCTGCTCTGCTTCGTTACTGCATTCATATTCATAACGAATGAAATCCTGCGAATTAGCGAGCTAGCGTAAGAAAACTGAATCATAAGGAGGGAGGCGGTCGCTACCGCTCCTCCAGTTCCAAAATTCCCCTCCGCCACTTTCCCCTTAACTTAAATACTTAAGTTCAATTTATATAATTTTGTTATTTACTCTTATCTTTTTAGAAAAAACGGCCCTGACACCCCTTCCGGGGCGCAAGCCGTCACTTAAACAAATCGCATTGTATGATTATCTTACTTTTGAATCATATACGTCAAGTGCCGCCTGAACGCCCTGTCCGGCAGGTACCGCGTACCCGTGGCGGATAAGCACGGCCTCCAGCGCGCCAAGCAGACGCAGCACATTATTCTCCCGGCAGCTGAAGCCCATGGTACCGATCCGCCAGATCTGGCCTTGTAACGGCCCGAAGGAGCTGGCAATCTCAATGCCAAAATGCTGCAGCAGCATAGCACGGACGGATTCCCCGTCTATGCCCGCCGGAATGAGCACACAGGTGACTACTGTCAGCTTGCTCTCCGCCTCCCCGTACAGCTCCAGCCCCATAGCTGACAGTCCGGCAGTAAGGGCTTGCTCATGGAACCTGTGCCGGGCATGCCGCGCTTCCAGCCCTTCCTCCAGGACCAGCCGCAGACCTTCACGCAGAGCGTATAGCATGGAGGTCATCTCCGTATGGTGATTGAGCCGCCGGGGACTCCAGTAATCCTGAAGCATACTAAGGTCGAGGTAATTACTGCGCACTACGGGCAGCTCGCTGACAGCAGCGGCGTCAGTTCTAAGTCCACGCTCTACCTGCTTGCGCTTCAGCAGCTTGGCCTCGGCCCGGTCATTGTACGTCACCGGGGCCATACCAGAGGGGATGGACAGGCATTTCTGCGTTCCGCCGACCACGGCATCCAGCATCCAGGCATCTGTCTCTACCGGCACCCCGCCGATCGTCGCCACCGCGTCCACAATCAGCAGCGCATCCTGCTCCCGGCAGGCCCGCCCGATCCCGTCCAGCGGCTGCACACGGCCTGTAGAGGTCTCACCGTGAACCATCGCCACCACATCCGGCTTGAAGCGCCGTATAGCCTCAATTATCTCCTCCGGCGGAAAGACACGGCCCCAAGTCTGTTCTATCGTGAGTACCTCAGCCCCGCAGCGTTCAGCAATCTCATGGAGCAAATGACCGAAACGGCCAAAGACCGGAACCAGCACCCGGTCCCCCGGCGCAATCAGGCTGACCATCACCGCCTCAATCCCGGAACGCGAAGTCCCGTCTACCGGATACGCCCACTGATTCCTGGTGGCGAACAGCTCACGCAGCATCTCCATCGTCTCATTCATGATCTCTGTGAATTCAGGATCGAATTGTCCCAGCACCGGATAAGACATCGCCCGCAGCACACGCGGATCAACCTCCACGGGGCCGGGGGTCATAATGCACCGCAAGGACGGCGACAAATCTTCGTACCGCTTCATGATTCTCTCCCCCTCCAGGCTTTCAAGTGATCAGATCCCGCTATTTATAACACAATTAGAATTACAACCCGAAGCTTGGTCGTCGCTGTGGTGAACAGCGCCTCTTATTCATAAGCTAATCTATATAATATGGCCGTCAGTACTTCCAGTCCAGCAGTGAGATCCTCCGGGGAGGTATATTCCCCGGGCGAATGGCTGATCCCGCCCCGGCTCGGCACGAAGATCATCGCAGCCGGGCAGCGCGGGGCGAACAGCTGGGCGTCATGCCCCGCACCGCTGACCATGCTCAGGTAAGGCTTCTCCTGCCGGAGACAGATCTCTTCAAGAGCCGCGCGCAGTTCTTGGTCCATGTGTGCCGGGGCTGTCTCCAGCAGCGGCTGTACCTCAAGCGTCAGGCCGCGCCTGCGTCCAAGCTCATTGAACTCCGCCAGGACCGCTCCGCAGAAGCGCTCCAGCACCCCGGCTTCGCTATGCCGGATATCCAGCGTGAACTGCACTTCGCCGGGAATCACATTGGATGTACCCGGATAGACCTCTAGCCGCCCCGTTGTGGCTACCAGCGGATCACCCTCCGCCAGAGCGGAGCGCTCCAGCGCCAGCAGCATCTCCGCACTCCCGGCGAGTGCATCCTGTCTTAACCCCATCGGCGTAGTCCCTGCATGATTGGCCGTCCCGCCGACCTTGACAAGATACCGCCGCTGTCCGGCGATAGCCTGCACGACCCCGATTCTCCGGGACATCCGTTCCAGAATAATCCCCTGTTCAATATGCAGCTCGACATAAGCGGCAATATCACTGCGCACAGGACTATTATTGCGCCAGAAGCTTCGCTCCAGACCCGCCGCAGCTTCAGCGGCCAACCCTTCATCCCCTGCCAGGCCGCAGGCCGCCATCGCTGCCCCCAGCGTGATCCCATCCGCATCTGCGCAGTCTGTACATTCCTTCCCGCTATACAGCCCGGTCACATTCCCCGAGCCCCAGAACGTCAGCGGAAAGCGGCTGCCCTCTTCCTCGCAGAAGGATACCACCGCAAGCGTCCGCAGCGGCGGACCGAAGGTCTCCAGAAGATAGTGCAGCGCAGTTACAGCTGCCGCTACACCATAAGCACCGTCATACCGCCCGCCGTTCACCACCGTGTCAATATGCGAGCCGGTCAGGATGACCTTGTCGCTGACCTGAGAACCGGCCAGTGTGCCATAGACATTCCCCACCTGATCCATCCTGACCTCAAGCCCGAGTCCGGCCATTCTCTCCTGCAAAAACTGCTGAACCCCTTGCCACTCCGGCGTATACAGCAGCCGGGTAACTCCAGGACCCGGAGCGCTGTAGGCTGCGAGTTCGTCCAGCAGCTTCAGCATCTCTCCGGCCGGGACCTGCGGGACCGGCGGCTTCATAGCCCCGGCTGGCTGTGCCTGATCCGCAGCCATTCTCCTCCGCTGCCGGCAATAACGCCTTCCGCGGCAGTATAGACCATATTGCCCCGGCAGATCGTTGCCGTTACCTTGCAGGATAAGGTCATTCCGACATAAGGGCTATGCCGGTGGCGGTACAACAGATCCTCTGCACGCAGGGTATAAGCTGCATCTGGATCAAGCAGCACCAGATCGGCATCCAGCCCCGGCGTGATGGAGCCCTTGCGCCCGTCCAGCCCGAACCGCCGGGCAGGAAGCCCGGAGAGCAGCGCCGAGATCTGCGTAACCGGCAGGCCTCGTACATGAACACCTTCATGGAACATCAATTCCAGACTGCTCTGCGCTCCCGATATTCCGCCCCAGGCTTCCATGAAGGACAGCCCGGGCGCCAGCTTCAATTCAGGCGGACAGGGGGAGTGATCGGAGGCGACCAGATCCACCCGGCCCGCAGCCAGCGCCGTCCACAGCCGGTCCCGTTCACTGCTGCTGCGCAGGGGCGGAGCGCATTTCGCCAGCGCCCCGAGAGTCTCCATGCTGTCTTCATCCAGGATGAGATAATGAGGACAGGTCTCTGCGGTAACATCCAGACCGCGCAGCTTGGCCTCATGAATCAGCTCCAGGGCTGCCGCTGTGCTGATATGGACCAAATGCAGCTTGCAGCCGGTCCGCTCACTGTACAGCAGCGCCCTGGCTACAGCCTCCAGCTCCGCTTCCGGCGGACGCGAAGCGGCAAAATCACGCGCACCGCTGCGGCCCGCACGGAGGGCAGCCGCACCCAGCGCCGAGGTCATCGCTTCACTCTCCGCATGCAGGGCGAGAATCCCGCCGGTTGCGGCGATCCGGAGCATCCCCTGATACAGGGTATCATCGTCCACCTCACGGAACCGGCCCTCGCCTTCACCGCCGGGATTCGAGATGAACGCCTTGAACCCGGTAACGCCCGCTGCCGCCAGTCCCTCCAGCTCTTCCAGATTCCCGGGCACCAGTCCGCCCCATAGCACATAATCCACCGCCGAGTTCCCCGCTGCGGCCTCCGCCTTCAGCCGGAGCGCCTCCAGATTCACTGTCGGCGGATTCCCGTTCAGCGGCATATCCGCATAACAGGTGCAGCCGCCGGCCGCAAGAGCAGCCGACCCGCTGCGGAAGCCCTCCCAGTGACCGAACGCAGGCTCATTGAAGTGAACATGCATGTCGATCATGCCGGGCAGCACATATTGTCCTGCCGCATCCAGAATTCTGGTCCCGGAGGATGCCGGTAAGACTTCGCCCAGTGCAGCGATTTTGCCATCCTTCACCCCGATCTCAAGCCTGCGGACTTCTCCGGGCAGGACCACCTGTCCGTTCCTGATGATAAGCTCATAACCTTCTTCCTTCATGATAGGCCCACCTCCGGTCTAT
The DNA here is from genome assembly GCF_038005345.1 of Paenibacillus sp. FSL H8-0122. Taxonomy (NCBI): domain Bacteria; kingdom Bacillati; phylum Bacillota; class Bacilli; order Caryophanales; family Paenibacillaceae; genus Paenibacillus; species Paenibacillus sp. FSL H8-0122. Next base: position 5,037,988 of record NZ_JBBOTB010000001.1, read on the forward strand.
TGGCTTAAGATTAGATGCAGCGTGCAGCGGTACACTTAACTGCCGCGTTAACTTCCGCGATAAGTGCTGTATCCTCCAGGTGCAACCAGCAGCGGTACATGGTAATGGGCGGACGGGTCCGGCATATTGAAGCGGATCGGAATCTGGTCCAGGAACGGGATTACAGCGCCTGCTCCCTCCTCCTCCTCAGCCTCCGGTTCTCCGGCACCAGCCTGAACGCCCCGGAAATAATCACCGGCCATAAACAGCAGCTCATAGCTTCCGGCCTGCATTTCTTCTCCCGCCAGCAGCGGAGCGTCCAGCCTGCCATCCTCATTCGTGACCGCCTCACGCAGCAGCACAGGCCCTCCGGTACTCAGCCACCAGAGCTGAAGCGACAGGCCCGCAGCAGGCCTGCCCTGTGACAAATCCAGCACATGAGTTGTCAGCCGTCCGTTCATTCCAGACATTTGCGTCACCTTCCTCCTATAATATGCAGTGCCCTGCCTCTATTCCGCCCCCAGCAGATCCTCCAGCCGAAAACGAGTAATCGCACCAATCTCCAGCAGCGCCTGTTCCTGCTCCTCCTCAAGCGAACGGCCGACCCGCTCACGGATAGCGCTAAGAATCTCTTCTTTAGTTTTGCCCCGCACAGCGAAGATGAAGGGAAAGCGGAATTTCGCTGTATAGGCGGCGTTCAACCCGGTAAGCTGCGCGAATTCCTCCGGTGTCAGCCGGTCCAGTCCGGCCCCCTGCTGCTCAGCCGCCGAGAGCGGACTGACTGCAAGTCTTGTCGCCAGATCCGGGTGAGCCCTCAGCAGTGCCAGCACCCGGTCCGGCTCCGAATGCCGCGCTATCTCCAGCATGGTAGCATGCAGCTCCTGCACTGAATCGAACGGACGCCTGCTGTACACCTCCTCTGCTACCCAAGGGGAATGCTCGAAGATGCCGCCGAGCTGCTCCACAAAGTCTGTTTTTGCCATCGAGTTCATCTGCTCCAGAGTCAACCGGTCCGCCGGTATAGTCATAGGCCAGCCTCCATCCCTCTAATTTGCATATTGCTGCCTGCGCCCTTCCGGCCTAGAACCGCTGTTCCCGGATATAAGGCGTTCCCAGCGATTCCGGCGTACCGGAGGGCTTGTTGCGGTTACGGTATCCCAGATACATTAATACGAGAATGGTTACGACGTAAGGAATCATTTTCAGAAAATAGGACGGCACCGCACTCCCCAGCAGCTGAATACGGAAGCCCAGCGAATCAAGCGCTCCGAAGAAGTAGGCGCAGAAGAGAGCGCGCAGCGGATTCCATCTGGCGAAAATCACCAGACCCACGGCGATCCAGCCCCGCCCGGCGGTCAGCCCCTCATTCCAGGTCGGTGCATAGGCCAGCACCATATCCGCACCGGCCAGACCAATCAGCGCCGCTCCGGCAGTAACATAGCAGTAACGGATCAGCTGCACACGAATGCCCATGACGTCCGCAGTAGCCGGATTGTCACCGACTGCCCGCAAATGCAGCCCCCACGAGGTATGGTGAATCAGCAGATGCAACACAAGGACGAGCAACAGACTGAACCAGGTCAGGTAATCCATCCGGCCGAAAATATCCCCGAGCACCGGAACCGCCTTCAGCGCTTCGATATCCAGCTTCGGTGAAGTGCCCGGAAGCGGAATCCCGCTGATGGACTTGCCGAGATAGGCGCTAAGTCCGCTGCCGAACAGCGTCATCGCCAGGCCCGACATCGTCTGATTCGCCCTCAGGGTGACACATAAGAACGAATGAACCATACCCAGAAGAGCGGTAATGGCTACCGCCGCGAGCAGCGCAAGAATCAGATTCCCGCTGCGGATGTAGACGATGCAAGTTGTCACTGCCCCCATCAGCATCAGCCCCTCCGCGCCAAGCTGGATAATACCGGCCCGTTCGGTCAGAATGCCTCCCAGCGTAGCCAGCAGCAGCGGTGTTCCGGCGGAGATGGCGGCGATTAATAACTGTGTAGTGAAATCCATGAGTGAACTCCCTCCTGTACGAGAATGCTGTTACGCGCTCCGGCGGATGCGGAACCGGTGAATCATATCGCCGGCAATCAGGAAGAACAGGATCGCGCCCTGCAGCATTTCCGATATGGACGAAGGCAGTCCGATCGTCTGAACACTATAGCCGCCTACAATCAGGCCGCCGAACAGAACCGAAGTCACAATCAGACCCAGCGGGTTCAGCTTGGCAAGCCAGGCTACGATGATCGCTGTATAGCCATAGCCCGGAGAGATCCCCTGCATCAGCTTATGCGTAACCCCCGACACTTCAGCCATGCCGGCAATCCCGGCAAGACCGCCGCTGATCAGCATGACGATGATAATATGCTTTTTGATATGAATGCCCGCATAACGGGCCGCCGTGGGATTGGCACCAATCAGACGCAGCTCATAGCCCCAGCGGGTGAACCGGATCATCAGATAATAGATCAGCACGGCCACAAGGCCGAAGATCAGCCCGATATGCAGCCGGGTGCTGCCAAGCACCGGCAGGGACTGGGCGGCCGTGAACATCGGCGAACCCGGGAAGTTGAAGCCCTTCGGGTCCTTCCAGGGGCCGAACACTACATAATCCAGAGCCAGCAGGGCCACGTAGTTCAGCATCAGCGAGGTAATCAGCTCATTGACACCGAAATGGGTTCGCGGCACCGCCGTCATCAGGCCCCACAAGGCTCCGGCCGCTGTACCGAAGACCAGCATCAGCGTAATAGACCAGAAGGAAGACAGGCCGGGGAAATAGATCGTTACCGCAGTAGCCGCCATAGCGCCTACCGTCAGTTGGCCCTCCGCCCCGATATTCCACACGGAGATCCGGTAAGCTACTGCAATGCCTAGCCCGCAGAGCAGCAGCGGAATAGCCTTGACCATGGTTTCTGTGAAGCCGTAGGAGGTGCCGAAGGCTCCCCGAAACATTTTCTCATAGACGACCAGCGGGCTCATTCCATTAGCAGCAATGAATACGGCACAGAGCAAGAGCGCCAGAACAACGGACAGGATAGGCGTCCACCACGGTGAACGGGTACGGCTTGAATCATATTCCAGCCTGAGGGAGTACCACCTCCCGCTACGCCCCGCCATCGGCGTAAGCGTTGCAGATTCATTTCCAGGCTTCGGACTCATACGGCGCTTCCCTCCCTGCTCCGGATACCGGCCATCATCAGACCGATTTGTTCCCGGTCCGCCTGCTCATGATCGCTCTCGCCTATAATCGAACCGTCATAGATCACCAGAATACGGTCGGATAACTGCAGCAGCTCATCCAGATCCTCGGAGATCAGCAGCACCCCGCTGCCCGAGCTGCGCAGCTCCATCAGCAGCTCATGCACCCCTGCCGCCGCACCGACATCCAGCCCTTGCGTCGGATGCACGGCCACCATCAGCTTCGGACGGTGGCTGACCTCACGGGCGAACAGCAGCTTCTGCTGGTTCCCGCCGGACAATTGCTGCACGGGAGTATCCAGCTCCGGCGTCTTCACATTGAAGCGGCGGACCAGCTCCTGCGACCAGGAGCGGTTCCTCGCCGCCTTCAGGAAGCCGAACCGGGAATGCTCTCCGCTGCGGTAAGACTTGAACAGCAGGTTGTCAACGGACCCCAGCCGTCCGGCCAGACCGCTCTTCATCCGGTTCTCCGGCACATGCGAGATGCCCGAATCGATCGCTCCTCTTACCGAAGCTGTTCTTACAGGACTGCCGTCGAACCGGATCTCGCCCGTCCTCCATGTTCTAAGCCCCGTCAATACCTCAGCCAGCTCCTTCTGCCCGTTGCCCGCAACGCCGGCCACACCCACAATTTCGCCTTCATGAACCGTAAGCGACAGGGCATCCAGCGCCTTGCGGCCATGATCCGCAGCCACCTCCAGATCGCGGACGATCAGCAGCGGCTCTCCGGCCGTCGCCTCGCGCTCCTGACGGCTGATCGTAACCTCCCGGCCCACCATCAGCCGGGCCAGCTCCAGCTCATCCGTCTCGCCCGTCATCAGCGAAGCAATCATTTTACCCTTGCGCATCACGGAGATCCGGTCCGAGGAGGCCATGACCTCCTTCATTTTATGCGTAGTCATGATCACCGTCTTACCCGCCTGCTTCATCACCTGAAGCGTCTCGAACAGCTGCTTCGCCTCCCCCGGCGTCAGCACCGAGGTTGGCTCATCCAGAATGATGATGTCTGCCCCCCGGTACAGCGTCTTGACAATCTCAACGCGCTGCTGCTCGCCGACAGACAGCTGCCAGATCGGCCGGTCGACGGGAAATTTCAAGCCAAAGCGTTCTCCAAGCGCCTCTATCTCTTCATGCTTACGCTTCATCCATCTGCTGCCGCGCCAGAAAGACGACTTTTCGCCAAGCACGATATTCTCCGCTGCTGTAAGGCTCTGCACCAGTCTGAAGTTCTGAAAGACCATGCCTACACCGAGCAGTGCCGCATCCTTCGGGGAACGGATTCTGGCCGGTTTGCCATGAATGAGAATCTCCCCGGCGTCCGCCCGGTACACTCCCGACAGCATACTCATGACTGTGCTTTTCCCTGCCCCGTTCTCCCCGAGCAGCGCGTGAATCTCCCCCGCATTTGCCGAAAAATCAACTTGATCGCTGGCCGTTACAGCACCGAATGTCTTCACTATCCCGCGCATTTCAACCGAAGGGTCCTGCATAGTACTACGCTCCTTTCAGGGTAGTTATAGTACAGGTGGGGAAGGCTCCGGTATCCGGAACCCGCCCCACCCGTAAGGCTGTGCTGTATGAAGATGTGTTATAGCAGCTGTTACTGCGGAATCGTGCCCTCGACACCCTTGACCAGCCAGTTCATGCCAAGCACCTCTTCAAGGGTCAGCTTCTGGCCGTCCTTAACAGTTACATTGCCCTTGTTGTCCGAGATCGGTCCGGTGAAGACCTCCAGCTCGCCGCTGATAATCTTGGCCTTGGCGTCCTCCACCAGCTTCTTCACATCCTCGGGAACCTTGTTACCGAATGGCGCCAGCTCCACCATGCCGTCGGCCATATCGCCGGAATACTGCTCGCTTTTCCAGGTTCCGTCCATCACAGACTGTACAGCTTTTACATAATAAGGACCCCAGTTCCATACAGGGTTGGTTAAATAGTTGTCCGGTGCATACTTGCTCATATCCGAGTCATTTCCTCCGGCAAAAGCTCCCCGTTCCGCCGCAGCCTGAAGGGTAGCCGGTGAATCCTGATACGCCAGCAGGACATCCGCACCTTTGTCGAGCAGGCTGATGGCCGCCTGACGTTCCGTGGCAGGGTCATACCAGGTATTCGTCCAGACCACATCCACCTTAACCGCCGGGTTGACGCTCTGCGCGCCCAGCGTGAAGGCGTTCAGATTATAGATCACCTCGCTGATCGGGAAGGCTCCCACATAGCCGAGATGGTTTTTCTTTGTCATTTTGCCTGCCGCGATCCCCGACAGATAGCTTGCCTGGTAGTTTTTGCCGAAGTAAGTCCCCATGTTATCGGCGGTCTTGTAGCCGGAGGCGTGCAGGAACTTCACGTTAGGGAATTTGCCAGCCACATTCAAAGTGAAATCCATATAGCCGAAGCTCGTGGTGAACACGATGTCATGGTTCTGTGCAAGCTCTGTGATGATCCGCTCGGCATCGGCGCTTTCCGGTACATTCTCAACGAAATCGGCCTTGATCCCAAGCTCCTTCTCCATATACAGGCGGCCCTGATCATGCTGATACGTATACCCGCCGTCACCCGGAGGCCCGATATAGACAAAAGCAACCGTCGGCTTTTTCGCTGCCGGCTCTGTGGTTGCCGCGGCCTCGCCCCCTGCCGGTGTGCTTGCCGCCGAAGCCTCTGCCGTTGCTGCCGCACCCGTATTAGACGCCGTATTATTCTTCGCGCACCCCGTCAGAACCACCGCCAGCAGGAACATCATAATGATGCTGAATTTGAATACCTGACCCCTTTGTTTCATATTTCTCCTCCTCCAGGATATCTCTCCTAATGGCTACAGCCATTAATGTATCTCTACTATACTGAGGCGCAGCACATACGTAAATTTATATGACATAGCTTTGTGTGTGCGGATAAGAAGAGGGGCCGCTTTTGTGCTTCATGCACGAAGTCATCTCAAATTAAACTTAAATTATGTGATATTACCTTACATTTCTTTTAAAATAGCTAATTCACTGCCTATTCCCGCTCCGCACGCTCCATTCTCTGTGGTACTGTCCGAAGCTCTCCGGCAGCCCGGTCTCTGCGAACGCCTGAACAGGCTCTTGCGGCAGGATGAGCCCCTTATATTCCTTGGTCCGCATAATGGCAGCTATGCCCTCCTCCTCGTCCAGCTCTTGAAGTCCGCCGAACAGCGTGCTTGAGAACAGAGTAGGCGGCATCAGCAATCCTTCTTGCGCACTGGTGACATAATCAAGCTCCGGGTGCTGCTCATACGCTTGGATGAACCGGCGGATCTGAGCCGCTGCCACAAACGGCTGATCTGCCGCCGCAATGACCACCGCATCCGGCTGAAGCGAAGCTACAGCATTCAAGCCGCAGCGCAGGGAGAAGGACAGGCCCAGATGGGCCGTCAGGCAAGTCTCAATCCGCCGCATATTCTCCGCCTTCCCGGCCGGCGGCAGCCAGCCCAAAGGATCATCCGCGCGAACCACCACAACCAGCGGCACAAGCCCGCAGGTCTCCAGCTCGCTGAGCATCACCGCACCAGCTGAACCTGCGCCCGCCCTGTTCAGAGAATCTTCAGAGGCCCCTGCTCCATTATTGCGGCCTGCCGCCAAAAAAATTCCGGCCACCTTCATTGTTCTCCACTCCTTTTTTTGGGCAATCTGCTGATGGACGGCTGTTATTCGCGCTCCAGCATTCTGCGGAACAGGAATACCAGCTTCAGCTTCATGAGATCATTGATTTTTTTGAAATCGACATCCAGCAGCTCACTGAGCTTCTCAATCCGGTAAGTGGCCGTATTGCGGTGAATGAACAGCTTCTTGGCCGTCTCGCTCACATGGCCGTCATTCTCCAGGTAGACCTCCAGCGTGTGGAGCATCTCCTTAACATATTCAGGCTCCCGGCTAAGCAGCCCCCGCAGGCTGCCGTTATAGTAACGCTCCATGGTCTCCGCCGGAATCTTGCTCAGCAGCAGATCAAGCTCCAGCTGGCGGTAATGCACCACATTTCCGTGTGCGTCCCATTGCCGGGCCATGCCCATGCATTCCTTAATCTCGGCAAAAGCTTCCTTCAGCCCCTCCGGCTTCAGCTTCACGCTGCTGACAGCCGCCTGCGGATAATACCCTTTATCGAACTTCAGGCTGTCGAAGCATTCCTGAATCAGCGCCCGGAACTCCTCCGGCTGATGCGGCCCGGCCGGATACAGCGACACCAGTCCCTCCTCCACCAGGAAGTGGACCGCCTGCAGGCCACTCAGCACCGGATGCTCCGAATACTCCTCCTTCAGCCGCAGCAGCTCTGCCTGCCGGGCTTCTCCCGCAGCAGCGACATCGGTAAGCAGCAGTTGAAACGGGGACTGGAGCAGCGTAATCTCCAGCCGGAGCGATGCCTGTGCCAGCTCAGCGTATTTCAGCCCGTCCTTCAGGAACCGCCGCAGCAGCCCGCTGAATTCCCGGTGTCCGGCCTGCTCGAAATAATCCTCCAGTCCGGTATGCATATGATAAGAAATCAGCTCTGCCCCCTGGACGAACAGACTTTCCTCCACGGGCAGCAACAAAGGATCAATATCGCAATAATGTAGGTAACCCAGGCATTTTCCCGCTTGCAGCAGCGGAATCCGGTAGCCTGTGCCCGTGCTGAGCCGGAAGCGCTGATTGCGGGGCTGCCAGGGCCAGCCTTCCAGCAGCTCACTTTCGGTGTACCCCGAGTTATTGAATACTACCGTTCCGCGGCTACTGATTACAGCCAGCGGATAACCGATGATCTCAGAGACGGTGTCCAGCAGCGGACGGCTGCGCCCGGAACGCAAGGCAAGACGCATCAGCAGCCGCTGCTTCTCCATCATGCTCTGCAGAGTGCCCACGCTGCGCGACAGCTCCGCGCGGAACAAGCCGTTCATCTGGTCGGAGAAGGTGAACTGGAACGGCAGCTCGATCAGCGGAAAATTCAGCTGCTCCGCCTCCGCAATCAAGGGCGGCGGCACAGCCTCCCAGAACCGGCCCAGCTTTATGCCCAGCCCCGCTGACCCGCGCCGGTTCAGCATCTGCAGCAGTGCCGAGGCATCCTCCGGGCTGTCCTTGATCAGATAGGCTGTGGTCAGCAGCATTTCCCCTTCCTTGATCCAGTCCGAGATATCGGGAGCATCCATGACATTGATCGATTTCACAATCCTGTGCTTCCCCTTGGACCCGGCAATCAGCTTCGCTTCGGATAAAGGATAAATGGACAACGCTTCTTCCACCGTAAGATGCATAGCCACCCCTCCTTCTCTACCTTCATAATAGGTTTATTCGAGTCATATGTTACTTTATGTAACATTATAGATAAAATGACCGCTGTTGGAAAGAGAAAAGTTAGAATTGGGCTTTTTTGTGTTATGTAATATTACTAATAAGTAACATTCAGCAGCATCGAACCTCATTCGGTCCCTTGGAGCTGCATACGGCCTACTCATCTCCTCACCGGCCAATGTATGCTGTTTTTCGCACACATTCGGTGCGCTCACCCGCCACCTGCCCATTGTATGCTGTTTTTCGCACACATTCGGTCAACTCACCCCCGCACCGGCCCATTGCAATCGCCCCGTCAGCCCTCGCACCGCCCGATGTAATCGGTTTTCTGATTACATTCGCCCCGTCAGCCATCGCGCCGCCCGATGTAATCGGTTTTCCGATTACATTCGCACCGTCAGCCATCGCGCCGCCCGATGTAATCGGTTTTCCGATTACATTCGCACCGTCAGCCATCGCACCGTCCAATGTAATCGGTTTTCCGATTACATTCGCCCCGTCAGCCATCACGCCGCCCGATGTAATCGGTTTTCCGATTACATTCGCACCGTCAGCCATCGCGCCGCCCGATGTAATCGGTTTTCCGATTACATTCGCCCCGTCAGTCCTCGCGCCGCCCGATGTAATCGGTTTTCCGATTACATTCGCTCCGTCAGCCCTCGCACCGCCCAATGTAATCGGTTTTCCGATTACATTCGCACCGTCAGCCCTCGCGCCGCCCGATGTAATCGGTTTTCCGATTACATTTCGCACCGTCAGCCCTCGCACCGCCCAATGTAATCGGTTTTCCGATTACATTCGCCCCGTCAGTCCTCGCACCGCCCGATGTAATCGGTTTTCCGATTACATTCGCTCCGTCAGCCCTCGCGCCACCCAATGTAATCGGTTTTCCGATTACATTCGCTCCGTCAGCCATCGTGCCGCCCGATGTAATCGGTTTTCCGATTACATTCGCTCCGTCAGCCATCGCGCCGCCCGATGTAATCGGTTTTCCGATTACAATTGGATGCTGTTTTCCGCATACACTGAGCAATCAGCAAATAGCCCTGGTTCTCTTCGTTCTGAGAACCAGGGCTATGACTTCCTACTTCCATACCTCCTGTATCCATGACAGGAGTCGGAGATCCTGTCCGTGCCCGCCGATGACGGACAGTCCCAGCGGCAGTCCGCCGGGGCCGGGCACCGGCAGCGTAACCTGCGGCAGCCCGGCCAGTCCAGCCAGGCAGCTGAGCATCATGGCGCTGCTGCGGCTCCGCTCCAGCTGCCCGGGTCCGGCGCCGCGCAGCGGGGCCGGACCCGGCACGGTCGGAAGGACGAGACAGCCGTCCTTCCCGAGCAGCACCCGCAGCCGCTGAGTGATCCGGCTGCGCAGCATAGCGGCCGGGCTGTGATCCGCCCCGGCCAGCCCCGCCGCCCAAGCGAACCGGGCGGCAATGTCCGGCCCGAAGACCGGCTGCTCCCGCCCGATCCACTCCCCATGGGTTGCCCAGATCTCGGCACCCTGCAGCTCACGGAAGGCGTCCATCCAGGTCTTCAAGCCTTCAGGGGCAACCACGGCTTCAGCAGCTTGTAGCGAAGCGCCTGCTTGAAGCTTGTCCAGCCCCCGCCTCAGGTAGTCTGCACTGTCCTGCTCCACAAGCGCCCAGCCTTCTGGCGGGATGAACATCCGGGACATTCGAAGATCACCAGCAGACTCATCAACCACCCCTCTCTCGCTCTGCTCCATACTATTCTCCATGCCCTGGGCAATATCTCCCCTGTCCACAGACCCGAGTAGAACGCCCTCCTCCTTCTTCCTACTCTCTCCGCTCTGGGCATCACCACCGCTGTTCGCAGACCTGAGCTGAACGCCCGTCCTCTTCCTATTCTCGCCGTCACAGGCATCGCCGCTGCTGCCCACAGACCCGAGTAGAACGCCCTCTTCCTTCTTCCTCCTCTCTCCTCCTTGGGCATCACCACCGCAGTTCGCAGACCTAAGCTGAACGCCCGCCTTCTTCCCACTCTCTCTGCCCTGAGCACCACCACCGCTGTCCGCAGACCCGAGCAGAACGCGCCCCGCCTTCAGCAGCAGCTCCGTGCTTCCAGCAATCCAGCCCACCGTATCAAAAGCCGGGGCCAGCGGAATGACACCCTCCAGTGACACCGCGCCGTGTGTCGGACGAAAGCCGAAGACGCCGCAATAAGCGGATGGAACCCGGACAGAGCCGCCTGTATCCGTCCCGAGGGCAAAATCCACACTCCCCGAGGCCACAGCCACCGCCGACCCGCTGGACGAGCCGCCGGGAATCCGGTTCTCCCCGTGCGGATTCACCGGCGTACCGTAATGATAGTTCTCTCCGCCCAGGCTGTACATCAGCTCATCCGTATGGGCCGCCCCCCGCAGCGTAGCTCCAGCTTCCAGCAGCCTGCGTACCGCAGCTGAATGAGAGTCCGCAGGTCCATGGCTGCGGAGCCAGTCCGGGTTACCGGCGGAAGAGCGGTGCCCGGCCACTGCGAAGACATCTTTTACCGTGAAGGTCAGACCGTGCAATGCCCCGTGCCCGCTGCCGGGAATCTCCAGCTCCGGGACCCGGAATGCGCCGTGCCGATTATCAAGAATCATGCTGCTCCACCCTTTCCCTCCCGGACAACCCCGGTTAATCACACCCTGCCTCCCTAATCACTCTGCCTTCTTCTCTTCTAGCAGAGCAGGCAAGGGATGAAGCTTCGTTTAAGCCGAGCATTCGGCGATAGTTGTATTCTGTACATCTAAATACAGTGAAATGAAAGGTTTTGCTCTTCTAAATGTACTCTGTGCAACTAAATCTGCCCTAATGGGCGAAACTCCAAGTACAGCGGCATTTTAATTGTACGAAATACAGCTAAACGGAGATTCGGCGGCACATTCGAGGAATTAGTTGTACAGACTGCAATTAAGCCTCCCCCTTGCACCCTGATCGGGGCGCGGCAAAAATTCAGCAAATGTTTAGTTAGCAAGCGATTAGTTAAAGCGAATAGTTAAAGTAATTTTCACAAGCTGAAATCTGATGCTCTATTAGTCTTCCTGTCTTCCTGTCTTCCAGTTTCCTTATTTCCTTACTCCCGTCACCCATTCAATCCCTCTACCACCCGATAGCCGCTCCATCAGAGCGAGGGTCCGCCCCCCCGCTGCGGTAGCCGTTACCGTCAATCGAGATCGCATGGGCGTGCCCCATCACCCCGTCATAGCTCTGTGCCTCACGGACCAGATGCCCCGCCTCCGCCAGCTCCGTCCGCACCGCTTCCGCCACCCGGTTCTCGATCCGCAGCTCCTGAGTCGGCTCCCCCCAGGTTCTGCCCCAGACGAAGCGCGGTTCACTCACCGCAGTCTGCGGGTCCATCCCATAGTGAAGCATGCGCGTGAGCAGCAGGGTCTGCGTCTGCGGCTGTCCTTCACCGCCCTGTGTGCCATAGAGATAAGCCGGCTTCCCGTCCCGGCAGGCCATCGCCGGCATCAGCGTGTGGAAGGTGCGCTTGTGCGGCTCCAGCGTATTGACATGGGCAGGATCGAGCGAGAAGAAGGACCCGCGGTTCTGGAGCAGAATTCCCGTATTCCCGGCCGCCACCCCCGACCCGAATTCGAAATACAGACTCTGGATGAACGAGACTGCATTCCCCTCTTCATCCACCACCGCCGCGTAAGCTGTATCCCTTCCAACAGGTTCGCTGCTGAGAGCAAGCGACTTACGGGGAGAAATCGCCGCCGCGAGTTGTGCCGCATAAGGCTTACTCAGCAGGCGGTCCAGCGGAATGCTGCTGAAGGACGGATCGGTGAGCACCTGGTCGCGGTCACGGAAGCTCAGCTTCAGCGCCTCCACCAGCAGATGATAATACTCATAGGAGCCGTGCCTGATCTCCGCAAAGTTATAATGCTCCAGGATATTAAGCGCCATCAGCGCTGTGAAGCCCTGCGAGTTCGGCGGAACCTGATAGACGGTATGCCCATGGTATTCAGTCTGGAGCGGCTCCTCCCAGCTCCCCTGGTGGTCCGCGAAATCATCGCGGGTCAGGTACCCGCCGGAAGCCTGCATGTAATCACTGATCTCTTCCGCAATGCTCCCTTTATAAAAAGCATCCCGGCCTCCCGCCGTAAGCGCCCGCAGCGTCCCGGCCAGCTGCCGCTGCACAAACCGCTCTCCCGCCGCCGGTATCCGGCCGCCGGGAAGATACACAGCCGCCGCTTCAGGCGAGAGCGCAGCTCCAGCCAGAACGCTGCCGCCATGCTGATCCGGCGACAGCGGAAAGCCCCCGGCGCTGTAGCCGATAGCCGGCTCCAGCACCTCGGCCAGGGTCAGCCGTCCATACTCCCGCTGGACGGCCTCCCAGCTATCCGCCATTCCGGGCACCGTAATGGCGCTGCGCACACCCCGCCGGGGAATGGCCTCCTCCCCGGCATAGCAGTCCCGGCGGACGGCGTAGCCCGAGCGTCCGCTGCCGTTGTAGGCCCGCACGCGCCCTTCACCGACGCTGTAGCACAGCCAGAAGGCGTCGCCGCCGAGCCCGGTCATATGCGGGTAGACCACAGCCAGCGCCGCGCTGACTGCAACGGCCGCATCATAGGCGTTGCCGCCTTTAGCCAGAACTTGCGCGCCCGCTGCCGAGGCCAGATAGTGCGGGCTGACCACCATCGTTTTCGTTCCGGTCACTGGTCCTCTGCTCATGTTCCACCTCCGCCTCCCTTCCCTGCCGCTTAATTAAGTTAGTGTCATTTAACAGCAGGCCAGGAACCTCTGTCAACGGTTTGCGCAGGACCGTACATTTGCTGCCGCTTATTTTGTGAGCCATGCACAAATTTCCGGATGGAATCTGCCAAGACCTGGCATCTCTTCTATCCGTCTGTTAGATGGAGCTGCAGCAGGCTACAGCCATAGTACGCCCTGTCTGTGCTCCCCCCTCACTTCAGAATATATTGCGACAGCACAGCCTGCACCTCATAGATATCGACGGATTTGTTGAAGGTTTTCTTCAGCGGCAGCCCCGCGCCAGAGATATACAGGCACAGCTCCGCATCCAGGTCGAAATGCCCCGCCGTCTCGACAGAGTAATGGGTGATGCTTTTGTAAGGAACAGAGTGGTATTCGGTTTTCTTGCCGGTCATCCCCTGCTTGTCTACAAGAATCAGCCGCTTGTCTGTGAAAATAAACATGTCCCGGACCAGCTTATAAGCGCGCTCAATCTTTTCATCCGGAGCCAGAATCCGTCCGTATTCCCGCTGCACCTCTCCCAGCTCGACCTGGGTCGCATTGCCCAGCAATCCGTTAAAAATCGCCATAGCTCTCCTCTTTTCCCGCAGCCGTTATAAGGGCAACGCCCCTTTGCCACACTCCATACTACTTGCAGAACCATGCATTTATGTCTCTGCGGGAACAATTCTCCCTTGCTTATTCCGGGATTTTTGGTTACACTAGCTTTACATTTATCACAAAGGAGGTGTAGGAGAATGGATCGCAATGTGACCAACAGTGTTAGCAGCCGGCTGATTAATATCATGTCTGGCATCGTTCATGTGAAATCGGACAACGGGAGAAGTCTGTCCATTTACACGAACTTAATAACACTACAACATTGTGAAATGCCTTTCTCGCCTACACTTCAACGGATGTCTTAACCCGAAGAATTCTCAGGCCGCAGGGAAATTTCCCTGCGGCCTTTTTATGTGCTTTTGACCGGAGGATTCGGATTAACAGAAGCGGCGGAGCAGAGGGCATTCTAATAAAAGGAGCCTAACGATGATTATCTCATGCCAAAATATCCAAAAATACCACGGTGCCCAGCTCGTCCTGGGCGATGTCACCTTCGATATCCGCCAAGGCGAAAAAATCGGTCTGATCGGCCGCAACGGCTGCGGCAAAACCACCCTCTTCCACCTGCTGAGCGGGGAGGAACGCCCGGACCAAGGGCAGCTCTCCATCCGCCGGGGCAGCGTCATCGGCCTGCTTGCCCAGATTCAGGAGGTGAACGAGAGCGACACGGTCTATGCCGTACTTCAGCGCAGCTTCGCGGAGCAGCTCGGCTGGCAGCGCCGCCTGCGGGAGCTGGAGCAGGAGATGTCTTCCTCCGGTGCGGGCGAAGACGAGCAGGCCTGGAACCGGCTGCTTAAGGAATACGGTACCCTTCAGGAGAAGTTCGAGGCCGCAGGCGGCTATGAGCTGGAAGCCTCGATCCAGCGTGTAGCCTCAGGGCTGGGGATTGGAACGGAGCAATACGACCGCCGCTTCTCCTCCCTCTCCGGCGGGGAGAAGACCAAGGTGGGGCTGGCCGAGCTGCTGCTGCGCCGTCCCGACATCCTGCTGCTCGATGAGCCGACCAACCATCTGGACATGGAGGCTATTGAGTGGCTGGAGCAATTCCTGCAGAGCTATGACGGCACGGTACTGGCGATCTCCCATGACCGTTACTTCCTGGATGCCGTGGTGAAGAAGGTCATCGAGATTGAAGACGGGGAGGCTTTCACCTTCCATACGAACTACAGCGGCTATCAGGTAGAGAAGGAAGCCAGGCTGCTTCAGCAATTCGCTGACTATCAGGAGCAGCAGAAGAAGATCAAGCAGATGCAGGAGAGTATCAAACGGCTGATTGAATGGGGCAACCGCTCCAATCCGCCGAACCCTTCCTTCCACCGCCGTGCGGCGTCCATGCAGAAGGCGCTGGACCGGATGGTCAAGGTCAAACGCCCGATCCTGGAGCGCAAGTCCATGGATCTGCAGCTCCAGCAGGAGGACCGGACCGGCAACCAGGTCGTCATCCTGGACCGGATCAGCAAGTCTTACGGGGAGCGCAGGCTTTTCTCGGCCGCCAGCGATATTCTGAGATACGGCGAGACCACGGCACTGATCGGCGGCAACGGAGCCGGCAAAAGCACCCTGCTGAAGATTATCCTTGGCCAGGAGACACCGGACAGCGGGAGCTGTACGCTCGCTTCCAGAGCTGTCGTTGGTTATCTTGCCCAGGAAGCTGTGCCGGAGGAGGGCGGCCACTCCGTGCTGCGGTATTTCCGCGAGGAGGCCGGACTTGAAGAAGGCGAAGCCCGCGGCCAGCTGGCCCGCTTCCTCTTCTACGGCAGCGATGTCTTCAAAAGCATCACCAATCTCTCAGGAGGAGAATGGACCCGGCTGCGCTTCGCGATCCTGATGCACAAGAGGCCGAATCTGCTCATTCTGGATGAGCCGACCAACCATCTGGATATCGATTCCCGCGAGGCGCTGGAGGAAGCGTTGGAGGAATTCCCCGGCACCGTGCTGGCGGTATCCCATGACCGTTATTTCATCAACCGCTGCTTCGGCAAGCTCTGGCATATTGACGGCGGACGCTTCTCCTCCTTCCCGGGCAACTACGAATACTATAAGGAAAAGCAGACCGAAGCCGCCCAGCGGCAGGAGGTCAAGCAGCCGGAATCTTCCGGGGGCGGCATTAGCAAGACCCGCACGGCAAGCGGGCGGGCAGAAGCATCCCCCTCCGGCCCTGCCAGTCCGAACCGCAAGCCGCGTCCGGCGGCTTCGTGGGAGCAGGACATTGCCGCAGCGGAAGCGCAGCTTGCTCTTATCGATGCCGAGATGCTGGACCCGCAGCTGTCGAGCAATGCAGAGAAGCTGGCCGGGCTGCAAGGAATGAGAGATGCTGCACAGCAGAAGCTTGATGACCTGTATAGCGGCTGGTTAAGCGAAGCGGACTGATCTGCACTGCTCTCCTGTCCTCGCCCAACTGGAATCGGCTTGGCTTCACGATAAATGAATATACACTTACAAATCTAAGGTAGAGGTGACCGTAATGACATTAACCCCGGAAATTGCAAAATATTGGGATAGTTATCTGGTGAAGCATCCGGAAGCGGCAGACAAATTCGACAGCGCCTGGGCATTCGGCGACAATCCCCGGCTGGCAGATGAGCTGCTGGATCTGGTTCTGAGCGGAATCAAGACAGGAACCGCGCAGAATTACGAGCTGATTGAAGCACAGGGGCTGGCCATGCCTTTTACAGGCGGGTTATCCGTCCTGCTGGACAGTCAGGGGCAGCAGCGTGCGATCATCGAAACAACGAAGGTGGAGGTCGTTCCGTTCGCTGAGGTAACCGCTGAATTTGCCTACTCCGAAGGAGAAGATGACCGCAGCCTCGAATCCTGGCGCTACGAGCATGAGGTGTACTTCACCAGGGAGCTGGAGCGTGAGGGCAAGCCCTTCAACCCGGATATGCGGGTGGTCTGCGAGACCTTCCAGCTGGTGCATATCAACAACGACTTGTAATTTCAGCATAAAAAGGCTGCTTCTTCACTTCGAAGAGGCAGCCTTCATTGTATATGTGTAAGTTAGTAGTGGAATATAGCTTCTGCAGACGGGTCTTAGAAATTCCAGATGCCCATCATCCAGCCGATCAACGAGATCCATAAGGGAATACTGATCAGGACACCCCACACCAGGCCCGTGGCAATATTGCCCTCTGTAGGCCGGGTCATCCCCTCCTGCGCAAGCGGAAGTCTTAGCTCTTCTTGTTCCATGCGATCCCCTCCTAAAATTCTTATCGTCAAAGCAGAGGAAAAAATGTAGACCGCCAGGCCCAAAAAGAGATGTTTTCGATAAATTTTTTAGATATAAAGGCTCAGCGGATGATCACTGTAAAGGCTTACATAAATAATATTAACCAAAAAATGTATTCATAAAACTTATATACACTCTTGGTTATCTATTATATGCAGTCCTTTAGTCCAATATTACTTCTTTTTCGGGATGGTGTAAATATTGGAAAAGGGTGTGCAGCTGCTCCGCCGTATTGCGCTCTTCAGACAATTCGGGCAATGCATCCTCGGCAAAAAAACCCGCACCGCTCGTCTCCACACCACCCGCCGCTTCCCCGCCGGTAATTCTGCAGAGGATGAACATTTTGTAGACATGGTACGGCTCCGGGGGATGCTGATGGAACTTCTTATCCAGCACGGCAAGCAGACGGACCGCTTCCGCCTGGTAGCCGGATTCCTCAGCGATCTCCTTCACCGCTACCTCGCTTGGTGACAGGCCGATATCCGCCCACCCTCCGGGCAGTGCCCATTTTCCGTCGAGCTTCTCGTGTACGAGCAGAATTTTATCCTCCTGAAAAATCACTCCCCGGATATCCACCTTAGGTGTGCTATACCCGCCTTCGCCCGCGAAGGAGAGCCGGATACGCTCCTTGCTCTCATACGTATAGTTCGCCAGGATATCCACGCTCAGCTCCCGCAGCGCCTGATAACGCTCAATATCATATACATCCTTGGCATACGTCAGTCCTGTCTGGGCAATCCCTTGAATTTCTTTGGCCCAGGTTAACCATTTCGGTTCCATAAGCACACCGCCTTCACTCGGATTTAGTTACGCCCTTAATTCAAGGCGCTCTACTCGCACAGCATCAGATGACGGGAGAACGCACCTTTTCGCGCCACACAACGGTCTACAATCGTAAAACCGGCCGCAGCAATCATCTCATCCACCGCCTCAATCGCTACAATGACCACTCTATCCGCAATCCGCCGCGTATGGCTCAGAATCGCAAACTGCTCTTCGGGGGTAATCCGGGAATACAGGTTATAGGGCATATCCACGATAGCTACATCATAATGCTCCTCAATGTCTGCAATATCTCCAAGCGTGACCTCACTCTCGAAGCCGAAATGGGCGATATTCGTCCGTGCACCAGCAGCAATGAGCGGGTTAATATCACGGCCGACGACATCAATTCCCATCGACAGAGCTTCCACCATAACTGTGCCAATTCCGCAGCAGGGATCGATCAGCTTCACACCGGGTATGCGCGGAACCGCCATATTGACCGCCGCCCGGGCTACCCGTGTACTGAGCGCTATGGAGTAGCTGCGGGGCTTGTGCATCTGCTGGAACCAGGTGGCATTGTTCTTATGATAAGGGCCGAAGTACCAGCGTCCGCCGAGCGTTACAATCCCGTACACCAGCTCCGGATGGTTCACATCCGCCTCTCCCTCAATCCGCAGGCCGATTTCCCGCTCAATCACTCTGCGCTCACTGTATTCGATTTTATGTTCAGGAGCCAGATCATTAGTCTTCACAAAAATAACCTTGAAGCTCCGCCCCGTAACCTCTACCTGCTCCGTCTGCTTGTAGATCTCCGGGAGCGTATCCCCTTCGTACATCACATCAATCCGCTCTTTGATAAAAGGACTGCGGCTGACATCCACCTCTACCCCGCTTGCAAATATAGCCGGAGGGATCTCCCGGCCGAACAGGCAGCGCAGCTCCATCCCGCACAGCGAGGTCTCATCCGGTGAATGGGCATACGTATAAATATATATCGGTTCAACACTTGCAGGTATATTCATTGACACTACAATTTCGCTCCTGTCGCTTCCGCCGCTCCCGGCGGTTCCTTTGCTTAAACTAAGTAAGTCTATCACGGTTACTGCCAGTAATCAACAGCCTGCAAGGAACTGTATCCCCGGCTACGCAGCTCTGGTCAACCTCTGATGAAGGGCTGGGACAATCCTTTTTTGATCCATCGGGATATCTCCAGTATAATGAATGCATTACACTGCCGAACCTGAGCCGCAGAGACCCTCCGTTATGCATGTTGCCGCATAATACGGGTAGCTGTGGTATTAAGCAGCGAATTCCAAGGAGGTACATAACCACAATGTCATATGAAACTTACTTTCAGGCTGAGCGCGAAGCCCAGCTCACCGAACTCAAGCAATGGCTGGCGATCCCCAGCATTTCAGCCCTGTCCAGCCACAAGGAAGATATCAATACCGCAGCCGGCTGGCTGGTAGAGACCTTGAAGCGTGCAGGCCTTGAGAATATCGAGCTGCACCCTACTGCCGGTCATCCGGTGATCTATGCAGACTACCTTCACGCTCCCGGCAAGCCGACCATTCTGGTCTACGGCCATTATGATGTACAGCCGGTTGACCCGCTGAACCTGTGGACTACGCCTCCGTTTGAACCGGAGATCCGTGACGGCAAGCTGTATGCGCGGGGCGCTACAGACGACAAGGGCCAGGTATTCATGCATATCAAAGCCATCGAGGCGATCCTGAAGCAAGAGGGCACTCTGCCGGTCAACATCAAGCTCTGCATCGAAGGGGAAGAAGAGATTGGCAGTGTCAACCTGCCGCCATTCCTAGAAGCCAATCAGGACAAGCTTGCGGCAGATGCCGTTCTCGTCTCGGATACCTCTCTGCTGGAACGCGGACGCCCGGCCATCTGCACCGGACTCCGTGGTCTCTGCTCTATGGAGGTCACAGTGAACACCGCCTTGACTGACCTGCACTCCGGCTCGTACGGCGGCGGCGTTCCCAATGCGCTGCATGCGCTGGTCTCGCTGCTGAGCACCCTTCACGATGACAAGGGCCGCGTATCTGTAGAAGGCTTCTACGAAGGCGTACCTGCCCTGTCCCCACTGCTGCGCGAAGAATTCGCCAAGCAAGGCGTGGATGAAGACAAAATCCGGACCGCCCTCGGCCTGGATCAATTGTATGGCGAAGAAGGCTACACCTTCGTGGAACGGGTCGGCGCGCGTCCAACGCTGGAGCTAAACGGCGTATACGGAGGCTTCCAAGGCGAAGGCAGCAAGACAGTCATCCCGAAGGAAGCCCATGCCAAAATTACCTGCCGCCTGGTCGGCGACCAGGACCCGCAGCATATCCTGGATGCCGTTGAAGCCCATCTGAAGGCCCATATCCAGAGCGGCGCCAAGGTTCAGGTGAAGCAGATGGAGAAGGCGCGTGCCTTCAACATCGATCCGTCGCACCCGATCCTCCAGACCGCTGCCGATGCTTACGGCAAGGTCTACGGCACCCGCGCCCTCTTCACCAAAGACGGCGGCTCCATCCCGATCATGGAGAGCTTCGCCCGCATACTGAAGGCACCGGTCGTCCTGATGGGCTTCGGACTCGATGACGAGAACCTGCACGCTCC
The DNA here is from genome assembly GCF_038005345.1 of Paenibacillus sp. FSL H8-0122. Classification (NCBI taxonomy): domain Bacteria; kingdom Bacillati; phylum Bacillota; class Bacilli; order Caryophanales; family Paenibacillaceae; genus Paenibacillus; species Paenibacillus sp. FSL H8-0122. The sequence goes on from NZ_JBBOTB010000001.1 coordinate 5,058,366, forward strand.
GGACGAGCACTTCAACCTGGAGAACTTCGACAAAGGCCTGCTGACCCTGGTCGAGTTCCTGAAGACCGTCTAACATCCAAGGCAGACGGCTTACCTGTCATCGGGACACATTTATCAGCAAAGGCAGGCCCCTGAAGGATCGGGGGCCTGCCTTTTTCAACAGATGAATTAGCTGTGGCTGGTGTAGCCGGTGTGACTTGTGACACCTGTGCTACTTATTCAGCTTTTAAGGTAACCTCGCTGGGTTCATTTTGACTTTTCTTACGTATTATCCGGGGAATTCGGGTGCACTTGTGCTCCTCATTTCTGCTTACCGTCAACTTTCGGCGAATTCAGGTGCACTAATGCTCCTCATTTCTGCTTACCCTCAACTTTCGGCGAATTCAGGTGCACTAATGCTCCTCATTTCTGCTTACCCTCAACTTTCGGCGAATTCGGGTGCACTAATGCTCCTCATTTCTGCTTACCCTCAACTTTCGTCTAAGTTTTATATGCTGGAGCGTATGCAGTCTTTGTGCTACTACTCACCTTTGCAATCCAGCCATCTAATTTCTCGTATGGCCACAGCTGGCGGAATCAGTGGGATTTATCCCCTTGATTTTCACGTGTAACTGACTTTCAGATGCATCAGTGGGATTTATCCCTCTCATTTTCCCGTTTAGCCAACTTTCAGCCGTATCAGAGGGATTTATCCCTCTCATTTTCACCTATCGCCCAATTCAAGCCGAATTAGAGGGACTTTTACCTTTGAATGAAGCCGCACCCTACTTTCAACAGATTTAGTAATTGTTCTGCCAATATGTACTATCCCTTATGTTCTGTCCCTAAGTTCTGTTCCGTCCCTATGTACTCACGTATCTTCTATCACTAGGTACTCCCTCACGTCCTGCCACTACGTCTTCTTCCCTGTACCCTATCCTCCCTGATCAGCATTATCCACACATTCTAGTTCCCTGCAACAACTCCGAAATAACAAAAAAACCCTTGCGGACAAGGATTTCGGAAGTTAAATATGGAGCGGGTGATGGGAATCGAACCCACGCTATCAGCTTGGAAGGCTGAAGTTCTACCATTGAACTACACCCGCAACTCGAATTGAGTACAAGAAACATTGTAGCATCACTGCGAATAAATTGCAACCCTATTACATTCAGATAACGGAGGTTAGGTCACGATGGCATTTCCAGCAGAGGCTTCAGGAAGGACTGTTCGAATTCGGCCGCCTTCACCGGCTTGCTGAACAGATACCCCTGGGCCTCATGGCAATGCTGCTGGCGCAGAAAGTGCAGCTGCTCCTTGTTCTCTACGCCTTCGGCGGTGACCTTGAGCTTCAAATGGTGGGCCATCGAGGTAATCGTAGAGACAATCGCGGCATTGTTGCTGTCCTCCATGACATCGGATACGAAGGAACGGTCGATCTTCAAGCGGTCAATCGGCATATTCTTCAGATAATGCAGCGAGCTGTAGCCTGTGCCGAAATCATCGATGCTGATGCATACGCCAAGTCTTTTGAGGCGGTTCAGCTGGTCGAAGGCGGTCTCCTTGTCCAGGGTCATACTTTCGGTAATCTCCAAATCCACATAGCAGGGATCTAGACCGATATCCTTCAGGATGGCATCAATTTTGCCGGCCAGATTGGGCTGCAGGAACTGGCGCATCGAGAGGTTAATGGACACGCAAATCGGATGATAGCCGGCATCCTGCCACATTTTATTCTGCATACAGGCCGTCTTAAGCACCCATTCCCCAATGGGGACAATTAGCCCGCTCTCTTCAGCGATAGGAATGAAATCCACCGGAGAGACCAAGCCGCGTTTGGGATGGTTCCAGCGCAGCAGCGCCTCCATGCCGACAATCTCTTCTGTCTCAAGCAGTACCTGGGGCTGATAGACCAGATAGAACTCCCCCCGCTCCAGCGCCCGGCGCAGATCGTTCTCCAGCTTGAGACGTTCCTTCGCCTTCATCTGCATAGCCGGAATATAGCGGCGGATCTCCACCCCCTGCTCCTTGGCATTGTGCACCGCTGTGTCTGCATTCTGTATCAACTGCTCTGCCGTATCTCCATCCCCGGGATAGATGCTTACCCCCAGACTCAGCGAGATATGGTATTCGCCCGACTCCAGGCCTACCGGTGTCTCGAACAGGCGCAGCAGCTCACCCGCCCGGACCAGACAATTCTCCAGACCCGTCCGCTCCGTCATCAGAAAAGCAAACTCGTCCGCTCCCATACTAAAGAGCTCTTCATTGACTCTAACCTCATCCCCGATCCGCCGGGCGACCAGCTGCAGCAGCAGATCTCCTGCATAATGGCCAAGAGAGTCATTGATATTCTTGAAATGGTTGATGTTCATAATGACCAGCCCGGCGAAGCCGCGGCTTTTGTCCTGCTCACTCTGGAGCACCACCTCTTCCATGCGCTGCATCAGGCGGCGTCTGTTCGGAAGACCTGTCAGCTCATCGTGGTACGCCAGATAATTAATCCGCGCTTCCGCCTGCTGGTTCTCCTGAAATGGCTCCTCAATCGTCAATCTGTAGACCCCGGTCAGCAGAAGATAATAGGCCGCTGCGCTGCTGAGCATCCCGAAGAGATAATCCAATTCTCCGACACTGAACAGATTCATGAAGAAGACCTGGGCCAACGAGAAGAACACAAGGGAACGGATAATAATCAGCAGAGAAGCCGACTTCTCACTTTTGCCAGGATAGATAATAATCGCAGCTCCAAGCAAATAGACGAACAGTATCGCCATATTCATCAGGTCTCTTGCCGTTTCTGCCCATGGTTCGTCCGCCAGCCCGGAGACAATCAGGTTGCCGAGACCAAACACAGCCAAAGACAGCAGAATCACCACAAAAGCATTCCTGAACACCTTCCCCTTGACGCCGTTTCCTACAAGCTGGTCTTCTCTGCTGAAAATAAGCATAATCCCCAGTGCACTGGCCAGCCGGGAGAACGTCAGGAGCCATAAGGCCTGCTCCGGGCTGATATACGAGGTGATTCCGGGAATACCTACAAACCCGAGTACATGCAGGAAATCAAAAATGCTCACCCCCAGGAACAATGCAGAGGTGTACAGCCTGGCCTTAGATAAACTATTGGCGAACAGCAGCCAGCCCTGGGCAAAAATCGCAAAACCGAACGCGACAGTACAGCAGCCCAAAATAAGGTAAAAGGCCATCAGTAAATCCTTGTCCTCGATTCGGCCCAGCGGTGTACGAAAAATCTGGATCAGAAGGAATAGCACAGCCCCCAGAATAGCCGCATGAATCGTCTTTCTCTCTTCTTGTCTCATAAGTCCCTCGCGTCTAAAAATAATATCTATAAAGTCAGATGGATGTGTATGATGTCCTATGTATAAATATCGGCCAGACAGCTCCGTAAAGTTACATTGTTCACCTACTAATATTGCAAGGAAGCCGCTTCGGCAGAAAAAAAGCACCTGCCTACAAACAGAGGCCAGTGCTTTCTCCTTCCAGACGGTTATTTGTCCCCGAAATTAACCTCGGGTGTTGTCAGTGTGTCGTAGAAGTCAACCGCCTTATCTTTATCGGCCGAAGATCGCAGCGCCATTGCCGAGCGGGGATGCTCGTCCAGCGTTCCTGTAATCATATACGGAATGATATAGCCCCACTCTTCCTTCTCCCGCAGAGGGATCATCAGGTTCTCAACGATATCCAGAACAGGCCGGAGCGTATAATTCGTATTCTTCAGATGGGTAACCAGCAGCTCTGTAGGACAGTTGCCTGCGGCGCGGCCCATTCCATAACAGGAAGCATCCAGCAGCTCTACCCCCTTCTCGGCTGCAATTAGCGTATTGGAGAAGGCCAATTGAAGATTGTTGTGGGTATGCACACCGAGCCGCTTCTCCGGCAGATGCGTCTTGAACTTCTCTACCAGGTAATGAAAGTCATTATGATCCAGGCTGCCGTAGGAATCCACGATATAGACTACATCAACTACGCTCTCACGGATCTGCTCGAAGGCTTCCAGCAGCTCATTCTCCATCACATTGGACAGGGCCATAATATTAATGGTCGTCTCATAGCCCAGGTCATGGAATGTCTGCACCAGCTGAAGGGCCTTGTCTACATCCTTGCTGTAACAAGCCACACGGATCAGATCGAGCATGCTCTCGCTGCGTGGCAGAATATCGTTCTCGTCCACACGGCCGATATCGACCAGAGCCGACAGCTTCGTATGCCCCTTTTGCGGAATGACCTTGCGCAGGAAGTCATCATTCAAAAAGCGCCAAGGGCCTGCACCCTCTGCCCCTTTGAGCAGCTTCGGCGAGTTCTTATATCCGATTTCCATATAATCAACACCGGCTTCATTCAGTCCGGCATATAATTTCTGAACAAATTCAATACTGAAATCCCAGTTATTTACCAATCCCCCATCACGGATGGTACAATCGACAATTTTACTATGATTAGTCTTCACAATCTGTTCTCCCTTCGGGGTATCTCTTTAGTACTATGCTTATATTATCGTTCAATCATACTTTAATGAAGAAGATATTGTAAAGAAAATTTCAGTAATCTTCATATCGATTTTCGCGAACAGAAACAATGACATTAATCACAGAATAAATGGCAGTAAAATGCTACATTACAAGAAATCATTGAGATTGATTATCAGTCTCTTTCGGAGGGATAACAATGGCTCTAACATCCTGCTCCTTGCTGCGTTTGCAACCAGGCTCTACCGGCTCCATTCAAAGAATCGAAGGCATGAACCCTATCTTGCGCCGCCGGCTAGCAGATCTGGGAGTATCTGAGGGTGTAATGATCCGTCTCAAGGGCAAAGGGCCGTTCATGGGTCCGATTACGCTTGAATGCAACGGTCAGCTATTTGCTATCCGGCGGAAGGAAGCATCTATGATAGAGGTGAAGGTCTCATGAGCTCTATCGCACTTGTGGGGAACCCCAACACCGGGAAAACCTCGCTGTTCAATACCCTGACTTCCTCCTATGAATATGTGGGGAACTGGGCAGGCGTTACGGTTGAGAAAAAAATCGGCAGTCTGAAGAACGGAGCCGGGAAGCTCATCGATCTGCCGGGAATCTACTCCCTTCACCCCCTCTCGCGTGATGAGGGCGTAGCCGCACAATATCTGATCGAAGAAAGCCCTGAAGCACTTATCAATATTGTCGATGCCTCGCAGCTGGAACGGAACCTGCTGCTTACCCTGCAGTTGCTGGAGTATGGCAAGCCGACGATCCTCGGACTGAATATGACCGATGTCGCCAAGGCGCGCGGCATTCAGGTGAACCCCGACATTCTTACGGAACAGCTCGGTATTCCCGTGCTGCCGCTGATTGCCCGGACAGGCAAAGGAACCGGTCAGGTGCTTAGCGTGCTGGAGCAGCCTTCCCATATCCCGCCTGTTACCTTCCAGTTGAATTATGGCGAACTCGCTGAAGAAGCCATAGCCTCCATTGTTACACATTTGCACAAGATCTCTGGTCTGCCTAATCTCCGCTGGGTTGCTCTCCAGCTGCTGGAGCAGAACCCCGTAATCCTGGAGCTGCTTAAGAAGCGGACGGATATTTCCGGCTTGCTGCTGATTGCAGACACCGCTCAGACCCGGCTGCAGCAGGAGAAGCTTGCACTCACTCTTCCCCAGTGGATTCGCTCGGTCCGCATGGACTACATCCGCAAGGTGTGCGCTGAAGCTATAGACTCCACCCTGCAAAAACCGCATAATCTGACCGAACGTCTGGATTCCATCCTTACCCACCGTTTTCTCGGACTGCCCCTGTTCGTCCTGTTTATGTATGCGATGTTCAAAACTACCTTTGACTGGATTGGCGGACCGTTGTCAGATCTCCTGGATGGCTTCATCGGCGGTCAGCTCAGCGATTGGACGAATTCGCTGCTGGGGGCCATCGGGGCTTCGGAATTCACGCACGCACTGATCGTTGATGGTCTCATCGGCGGTGTGGGCGGCGTGCTCGTATTTGTTCCACAGATATTCATCCTGTTCCTGATGATCTCCTTCCTGGAGGATTCCGGGTATATGGCCCGTGTCTGCCTGCTGATGGACAGCACGATGGAACGGATGGGACTGAATGGCAAAGCCTTCATTCCGTTCATTATCGGCTTCGGCTGCAACGTACCTGCGATTATGGCTGCAAGGAGCATTGAACAGCCCAAGGACCGGCTGCTGACGACACTGCTCATGCCGCTGATGTCCTGTTCTGCCCGGCTTCCGGTCTATCTGCTGTTCGCAGCGGTCTTCTTCCCTGCCCAGCAGGCCACAGCTGTGCTCTCTATGTATGTGATGGGTGTTGTATTCGCCCTGATTCTGTGTAAGTTCTTCTCCAAGCATCTGTTCAAGAATGAGACGTCTATCTTCATTATCGAGCTGCCTCCCTACCGGATGCCGCAGCTCAAGACACTGAGCCGCAGCACCTGGGAGAAGGGCAAGGGCTTCCTGCGCAAAGCAGGGACCATCATCCTGGCCGGCTCGGTCCTGATCTGGCTGATGTCCTACGCTGGTCCTGGCGGCCTCAATGTGGACATGGACCACTCCTTCCTGGCCAAATTCGGCGGCTTCATTGCCCCGCTGCTGCAGCCGCTCGGCTTCGGAACATGGCAGGCGGGATCTACTCTGGTGCCCGGCTTCCTCGCCAAAGAGGTTGTGGTCTCCACCATGAACATCATCTACCATGCCCCGGATGCAGCAGGGCTGGAAGGCCAGATTGCTTCAGTCTTTACACCGCTTAGCTCGATCAGCTTCATGGCCTTTATCCTGCTCTACATTCCTTGCCTGGCCACTGTCGGCGTTATCAAGAAAGAGACTGCGTCCTGGAAATGGACATTCTTTTCCATGGGTTACTCTCTAGTATTGGCCTATACGGTATCACTGGTGATCTATCAAGGAGGACGTTTGCTCGGATGGTCGTAGCCCCGCAGCAAGTCCAAGTTATTAAGAGAGGAAGCGATGACAGCAATGATCGTTAATATTGTGATTGTGGCGCTAATATTCGGGTATTCCGGCTGGATGATCTACCGCCATGTGCAGAAGGGCAAGCAGGGGGCCTGTGCGGGCTGTGACAAGGGCAAGACCTGTCCCGCAGCAGCGATGGATTCACCTCTGTCCTGCGGCAGTGCTTCACTGGGCAGCAAGCGCTAGGATGCAGTTCTAGCGGATACAGACTTCATATTCTTTCGTTTAGAAACCTTGGCATGCGGGTATGTTAGTTATAAGCTTTTAACAACCAGACTATTGCCAAGGAGGAATCACCATGAACACCAAGAAGACTTTGTTTACAACGGTAGCCTTGGGAGCCGCCTACTTGCTGAAGAATAAGAATACACGGGATAAGATTATGAATGGCGTCCAATCCCTGACTGCCCAGATGAAGGCCCGTAAATAGGCTGCTATCCCCGCAGTTATGAGAAGCAGGATTCCAAATGAACAAAGAGCCGCAGGTCTCAGGAAACTGAGAATCTGTGGCTCTTTGTCTATTAGGACGATTCGGGTTAGGCTTCAGGGGAGCGGTAATCCGGTTCAGCCGCCGAGTTAAGCAGATATTCCAGCAACGTGCGGACCATCACACCCGTGGCGCCCTTAGGATTCACTCCCCGTTCCGCAGACAGAAAGGCAGTCCCTGCAATATCCAGATGCACCCACGGCAATCCCCCGGCAAATTCCCCAATGAACAGTCCCGCCGTGCTGGCAGCTCCATATCGTCCGGCAGCATTGCGGAGATCCGCAACCTCGCTTGTCAGCATCTCCCGGAATTCAGGATAGACAGGCAACGGCCAGATGTGCTCCCCTGACAGCCTTGAGGCTGCCAGAAGCTCTTCCAGGAATGCTTGATCATTCGTTACTGCCCCTGTAGCCACATCTCCCAGAATCGACACCACAGCTCCTGTCAGCGTGGCTACGTCAATGATCCGCTGTGCGCCCCATTCCCGGGCATAGGTAAGCGCATCTCCCAGAATGATCCGCCCCTCCGCATCCGTATTGATGATTTCGACCGTTCTTCCACTGAGGGTAGTAATGATATCGCCCGGTTTAAAAGCATTCGCGGCCGGCATATTCTCTGCCGCCGGAATCAGCATGACCACATTGACCTTGGGACGCAAATGCCCCAGCGCATCCATAACCGCCAGAACGGCTGCGGCCCCGGCCATGTCACTGAACATGCTCTCCATGCCTTGTGCCCGTTTCAGGGAGATGCCCCCGGTATCGAAAGTGATTCCTTTGCCGACCAAGCCCACTGCGTTCTTCCATTGATTCGTCCCCTGATAGCGGATAACAATCATGCGGGGAGGATTCACACTGCCGCTGCCGACTGCAAGCAAGCCGCCCATTCCCTTAAGCGCAAGCTCCCGTTCATCCAGCACTTCAGCCGGAAGCCCGTGCCGTTCAGCGATTTCTATAGCAGCCACTGCAAGCCCCGAAGGAGTCAGCAGATTCCCCGGACGGTTGGTCAGCTCACGGGCAAGGTTGGCAGCCTCCCCGAAAGCCTTCCCCCGCTTGATGCCCTGTCTCCAGGCTTCCTTTTCTGCTGCCTCGCTCTTGCCTTCCGTACGCAGATGTACCGTATCTATACCCGCATAGGCTGCCTGGTCCAGCTTATATTGTCTTCTGCGGTACGATCCCAGAACCAGCCCTTCCGCGATGGCCTGGCCGGCCTGCTCCGCCTTCAGCGCCCCGCTCAGCCCGCCCGGTACCGCCGGTATCTGCACAACCAGCGCAGCGGCCTTCAGCCTGTAAGCCGCCTTGGCAGTCTGCGCCATCAGCTGCCGCAGCTCGTGCATCCCCATCTGGCCCTTTCCGCCTCCGGCCAGAATGACCACAGGCTGCTCAGGCCGCTCCATTACGGGCAGGATATACACTTGCCCCTGCTTGCCGCTGAACAGGCCCGCTGTGGACAATAGGCGGACTCTCGTGGCCCAATCCGCCGGAAGTCCCTCTCCCTGTGCCTGTGCCTCTGAGATGATTAGACATACAGCATCTCCTTGCGGCGAAGCTTCACCGGCATCACTGCTCCATTCAAAGATCAAGCTCCATCCCTCCGCATCCTGGTTGCCCTACACTATTAACAAATACACCACTAACGCAGATAAGGCTGATCTCCCGCACTTGTTCGTGCATTGCAGGAATCAGCCCTTGCATATTGATTATAACCCGTAGGCCCTCCACCGAGAACAACGGGCTTAAGATAGCATTAATGAGTAAGCGGAAGCGAAATGACGAACCGGGTTCCTTCATTCAGCCGGCTGCTGACCGAGATGCAGCCGCCATGATTCTTGATGATCCGGTCACTGACGGAAAGTCCGAGTCCCGTCCCATTCTCCTTCGTGGTGAAGAACGGATTGAATAGTCTGTCAAGTGTGCAGATATCCATTCCTTTGCCGTTGTCAGAGATGAAGATGCGCACCTCTGTTCCTTCTTTACGTGCGCCTACCTCAATCCGGCCTACAGAATCATCCACCCGCTCCGAGATCGCTTCCATCGCATTTCTGATCATATTCAGCACAACCTGCTTCATTTGCTTAATATCCCCTGAGATGACCAGGTCCTCCTGGAGCACCTGCAAGTTGATCTGGCAGCCCTTCATCAGCGCCTCGCTCTCTGTCAGCAGGACCACTTCCTTCAGCAAGGCAGAGACACGAATCATGCTGATCTGCGGCACAGAAGGCTTGGAGGAAGTCAGAAATTCATGAATAATGTCATTGGCACGGTCAATCTCCGCTAATATAATCTTCGCATATTCTTCTTTGCCGAGCAGATGCAGATGGGGATGAAGCAATTGTATGAACCCCCGGATAGCTGTCAGGGGATTGCGGATCTCGTGGGCAATGGAGGCCGATAACCGGCCCAGCATGGCCAGGCTGTCGTTCTGGTAGGCCGTCTGTTCAATCAGCTTGTAGTCGGAGATCTCTTTGAATGTGAACAGGTAGCTGCCCTTCATCTCCTCTCCGCTGGACAGGGTTGCGCGCCAGTACCGTCCATATTCATCCACGAATTCATAGCTTGGCTTACCTTTGAGCACCATTTCACGGTAACTCCTGAGCACCTGCTTCTTCTTGAAGCGGCTGAGCTGAATATGGGATAACAGATGATGCAAGGTGCAGCCCAGAAGAGAGTGACGGTTAAGCTCCAGAATGCCGTACATCTGCTTGTTGACGAAAGTCAGCACACCCTCATCATCAAAAAGCAGAATCCCGCTGTCGATGTGCTCCAGCACATCCTCAAATGTGGTATCCATCGGACCAGTTTGAAACGTTCTTGCCGATAATAGCAAGCTTTCCTGATATTGGCTTATCACGATACGAAGTTCCCCCTTTTACTGCAATTGACGAAGACGCTTAAGCGACATCAAATTACTATGTATCTGAGTATATGACGAAGCCGCCAGAACATTCGAAAATCGTATTGTATTATCCAACCGTTTCAACTATATTCCAATCATATCCAAGAGAAGAAGACAACGCAATCAGAGAATCTGTCGAATGGCAAAAATATTCCTAAAATGATTCTAAAGACACATTTAAGTAGGAGGGGAATGATTTATTTCCTGCAAATACATTGAAAAGAGCCCCCGCCAGGCGGCGGGAGCTCACTGATTTATAACATGATGGTGGCAGATCCAGACAGATATCAAGCCTTCTGCTGGAGCCGGTGACGCCGCTGGCTCATGACAGCCAGACGCTTCTTCAGCTCACGTTCCCATTTGGAGTCGCCGATCTGTTTGGCAACCGCCAGCAAGTCCAGCGACATATCGATCTGGCTGCGTATGATCGCGAGCGGGTCCTCGCTCTCCATATTGATGACGTTCTCGAAGATCGCTTCCTCTTCCTCCATCACATAATCCTGGAAATCCACATCCGTGACGCCGTCGCCATGAGCATATTCCGCCAGAATTTCATATTCATTCTCGACTTTGTAATGTACCTCTACCCGGTGGCATACCGGACAAAAAAGCAGGGGAACATTATGGACTTGCGTGCGATAATGCTTTAGGGTTCCCTTCGTTCCAACCATACTCGCTCCACAGCAAAAGCTCATTTTTGTTCACCCTCCTTGAGTGTTGTCGTTGATTTCCTATTAGTATATTACAAAACAGCGGGAGAGATTCCTCTCCTTACAAGCTATATATTAACCTTTATGCCCATTTTCAAACGTCTGTCCATATCTCAAGTGGAAACGGCTTTGCCGTCCTTTTAAAGGACGGTACCGTTTCAGCATATACATTCTTATCTTTTTGCAAAAAACCTCCTTGAAGGGAATAAATCTTCCCGCAAGGAGGTCCTCTTAGTATATCAAAGATCGCGGCTCATGAGGCCTTGAAGCTTACAGGTTCTTGTCGCCTGGCTTCCAGTTCATAGCGCACAGCCCGCCGGATTGGAGAGCCTGCAGCACACGCAATGTCTCTTCAACGCTGCGGCCTACATCGTTATGGTTAACAACCTGATACTTCAGTTCACCTTCAGGATCGATGATGAACAGTCCGCGCAGCGCAATGCCTTCTTCTTCAATCAGGACGCCATAATCGCTGGCAACCTTCTTCGTGATATCAGAAGCCAGTGGGAAGTTGATCTGGCCAAGACCGTTCATATCCTTAGGTGTAGACAACCAAGCCTTGTGGCTATGGATGGAGTCGATGCTCACACCTAGAATTTCTGTATCAAGCTCTGCGAAATCAGCAGCAGCATCACTCAGGGCTGTAATTTCAGTTGGACATACGAAGGTGAAATCAAGCGGATAGAAGAAGAATACAAGCCATTTGCCGCGATAGTCGGACAAGCTTACCTTACCGAAATCCTTACCGTCGCCTGTTACTGTCTCCATGAAGAAATCAGGAGCGGGTTTACCTACCAAACGTTCTGCCATTGCTTAAATCCTCCTTTTGATTATGTAAGAAAAACAGCTACCGGACCGTTGCCGGATGCAATATGCTTTTCTTGATTTTATTGGATGGTTACATTCTTACGGGTACAGACCAAATGTTATCATCGTACAAAATCAAAGTCAATATTACATTGATTACTTTTTTATAATAATTATAAATAAGCAACATTTTGTGAAGTTTTTCTTCAAAATAGAAGAACGTATAGGTCTCACGCTATACGTTCTCCTTCTATTTCTCGCTGAAACGGTACCGTCCTTAAAAGGACGGCAAAGCCGTTTCCACTTGTTCTGCGTCAAAAGGGATACATGTGGTAGAACTAGGCTGTGCGGATAGCGGCTACAATCAGGTCACCCATCTCTGTGGTGCTGATCGCCTTGCTCTTATCCACTGCGATATCGCTCGTCCGGTGACCGGCATCCAGTACCTCCGCAACTGCGGCTTCAATGGCAGCGGCTGCATTCTCGTAGCCGAAGGTCATGCGGAACATCAGTGCAAGCGACAGGATCGTAGCGATCGGGTTCGCCAGCCCCTGTCCGGCAATATCAGGCGCGGAGCCGTGAACCGGCTCATAGAGGCCGTAGCTGCCTTCTCCCAGTGAAGCGGAGGCCAGCATACCAATGGAGCCTGTCAGCATCGCTGCTTCATCGCTCAGGATATCACCGAACATATTCTCGGTCACGATGACATCGAAGCTCGAAGGACGGCGCAGCAGCTGCATCGCACAGTTATCCACCAGCACATGCTCAACTTCAACCTGCGGATATTCCGGTGCCAGTCTGTTCACCACTTCACGCCACAGACGGGAGGTCTCCAGGACGTTGGCTTTGTCGACACTCGCCAGCTTGCCCCGGCGCTTCCCGGCAATCTCGAACGCCTGGCGTACGATCCGCTCCACTTCAGTGACGTTGTAGACACAAGTATCTACCGCTTCTTCCCCATGCTCACCTTGACGGCGCAGCTTGTCCCCGAAGTAGATCCCGCCTGTCAGTTCACGCACGACCATCAGGTCTGTGCCTTCCAGAACCTCCGGCTTCAGCGTCGAAGCATCCTTCAGACAATCGAAGACCACCGCCGGACGCAGATTGGAGAATAGGCCAAGCGCCTTGCGGATACCGAGCAGTCCGGTCTCCGGACGCAGCTCCTTCGGATTGTTATCCCATTTCGGTCCGCCTACGGCTCCAAGCAATACAGCATCGGCGCTGCGGCAGATTGCAAGCGTATCCTCAGGCAGCGGAGTTCCGCGTTCATCAATGGCGATTCCGCCGAACAGGGCATGCTCTGTTTCAAATGTATACCCGAACAGCTCTTCCGTTCTTTTCAATACCTTTTCCGCTTCCGCCACAACTTCAGGTCCGATACCGTCCCCGGCAATTACGGCGATTTTTTTGACCTCGCTCATTCCTGTCACTCCTTAGGTAGTCCTGCTGGTCGCAGACATAGTTCTTCTGTATATTGTTGTATCATAACGAAGGACAAAGGACAAAGATATAGATTCTATCACGTTCATAGATATAGCCTATAAGTGAGACATATCCCTAATTTGCCCTTGTCCCGCCAATTGATTACAATTAATGGGCAGGTGAAATTATCGGATCTCTAATCATATGGAAGAGGAGTGATCTTAAGATGCAATACGCGAAGCTTGGCAAGTCTGGTATGAAGGTAAGCCGCCTCTGTCTGGGAACGATGAACTTCGGTCCCATCACCGACGAGAAGGAAGCCTTCCGGATTATGGATGCGGCGCTGGATGCGGGAGTCCAGTTTTTTGATACCGCCAATGTGTACGGATGGGGTGAGAACTCGGGTCTGACCGAGACTATTATCGGCCGCTGGTTCAAGCAGGGCGGCGGACGCCGTGAGAAGGTTGTCCTGGCGACCAAGGTCTACGGGGCGATGAGTGACAAGCTGGATGGACCCAATGATGAAGGCGGCCTCTCCTCCTACATTATCCGCCGCCATCTGGAGGGCTCCCTGCAGCGTCTGCAGACCGATCACATCGAACTCTACCAGATGCACCATATCGACCGTAACGTGTCCTGGGACGAGCTGTGGGGCGCCTTTGAGCTTGCAGTCAGCCAAGGCAAGATCGGCTACACCGGCTCCAGCAACTTCGCCGGCTGGGATATTGCCGTTGCCCAGCAGGAAGCGAAGGCCCGCGGGTTCCTTGGACTGGTATCCGAGCAGCATAAATACAGCCTGACCTGCCGTCTGCCGGAGCTTGAGGTTCTGCCCGCCGCGCAGCATCTGGGCCTCGGCATTATTCCGTGGAGTCCGCTTGACGGAGGGCTGCTGGGACGCAATGCGCTGAAGAAGATCGAGGGCAGCCGCAGCGGCGGCAACGCGGAGCGTGTGGAGCAGCACAAGAAGCAGCTTGAAGCCTTTGCGGAGCTGAGTCTGGAGCTGGGCGAGCCGCAGGATAATATCGCTCTGGCCTGGCTGCTGGCCAACCCTGCCGTAACAGCGCCAATCATCGGACCGCGTACGCTGGAGCAGTTCGAGAGCGCGCTGCGCAGCCTGGAGGTCGTCCTGGACGAATCCGTGCTGAAGCGTCTGGACGAGATTTTCCCCGGACCCGGCGGTGCGGCTCCGAAGGCTTATGCATGGTAATCAGGACTAACTGGCTGCAGCCCGCATAACCTCCCGATATCATTTCTTCTCTTACAATAAAGAGCTGTTCACCGGCATAACGTATCCGGTGAACAGCTCTTTATGCTTCTATGTCCTTTATTGCGCCGTATCCACTGTTATAGAACCATTGCTCGTGGACAAGGTGACCTCATGGGTGCCTTTTCCAAGTACAGCCGTTCCATGGTCCTCATCGCCGCCGCCCCAGTCCACGTTGCCTTTAAGCGATCCGTTAGTGGTATCTGCCGTAATCTTGGCATCCGTTACCGCCGGAAGACCCAAGACAATCTTGCCGTTGCTCGATTTCAGCTCCCATGCACCTGTGATTGCCGAATTGACTGTAATCTTGCCGTTGCTGCTACTGGCCGACACCGCGCCGTCAATATTCCCCAGCGTAATCGCACCGTTCGAGCTAACCAGGTCTGCTCCGCCCTGTACATTCTTTACCGTCAGCGTGCCGTTGCTGCTATGAGCCTTCACACCTCCGGAGACATCATGGATATCCATCGTTCCGTTGCTCGTATCCACATTAATGCCTGCGGCCAGTCCCCCGGCTTCGATGGAACCGTCACTGGTCTCTACCTGAGCGGCCAGATTCTGCGGAATGCCGACATTCAGATATGGCGCATTGTTATTAAAGCCGATCTGGATATTGGAGAGCCAGCCTGAATCTCCCTCCAGCTCCATCACAAGCGTGTCGCCCTCGGTCGTCACCTTCCATTTACGCTCCAGAGCACTTGCCGCTTCATTGTCTGTATTGCCCGGCAGCTCCAGCTTTCCTTCATACGTCAGCGTGTTCCCATCCACACCCTGGAGCTTAACCTTGCCTTGGGGCAGATCAATCCGCACATTCTTAATATCCTGTTGCACTTCTACCTTCCCATTCACCGGCACCAGCTTGGTATTGCCGAAGATACTGCTCAGCGATCCTCCGGCCAGCACCGTCTGTGCCCCGCTTGCCGCGATAAGCACAATGATCAGCAGAATGGCCCAGCCGCTTACGCGGCTTTTGACATCAGATTTAATGAAGAGCCTAAGCAGCATCTCCAGGCCGAACAGGATAAGCAGGGCCGGCCAGATATAACCCAGCACATCGTACGTGATTACACCATATTGAGCCATGACTACAATAACTCCTACTATTATGCACCCTATTGCGGCGGTAAAGCTGCCGATTTTCCATCTCCCCATCCTTCAATTCCCCATTTCACTATACTTTTGAATTATTCTTCAGCATTCTGAATCCATACCCGATCAGGGCAAGTGACAGCAGAATCGCTCCGATGTTCATATCGCTCAGCATCTCCCACAGAGAGGGAAATGCAGTGATGAGCAGCAGCAGGATGCCCGCGATAACACACCCTATACCGACCCACACCGGATTCACGTCATCATGCGGGTACATCGGGGGCGCAGACATCCCCATCGACCAGGGCGCTCCAAAGCTATCCGGATGGAACATCATCCGCTCATGCTCGGCAGCCGACACCTTCATCCAAGCCGCCTTTTGCAGCGCATCGAATAATTGATAGAACCAGAGCGCAGCAAGCGCGAATGGAAACACGGCGGGCATGGACGGAATGAATATAATACAGAGCGATGCTCCAATCATATACTCCAGGCCCATTTTTTTAAAGCCCAGATACATGTGGCCCAGTCCTGGAACCATAGCCAGGAGAAACGTGAGCCAGCGTCTTTTCTTAATCATATGTTACCCTCCCAAAAGTTTTGTCGAAATAAATTAGATAACCGGCGAAGCCGCTATGGATTTATTTATTGTTACCTTGCGGGCCGAACCAGGAGCTGACCGATGTGGACATATGCCCGTTGATTTCAGTGATGCCATAGGCCAAATTCTCAAATACGCCAAGCTGCAGCAGGAGAAACGTCAGACCGACCGCCACGCCGTAATGCATCCAGGAGGTTCCCCGGGCCGTACGCCGTCTGGACATGGTTGGTTTCACGATCCGTTCTCTGCGTCCATTCTCCAACTGGCCGATCCTTGCCATAACATCCCTGGTCAAATCAGGGAAGTCATGCGGCAACACGGGCTCCTGCCCGTTAAGATCCAGCCCGGCTTCCATCTCGCTCCACATCGCCGCAAGCTCCCGCGCCTCCTCCAGCCATTCCGCGCAGCCGGGACAGGTCTGGGTATGCAGATAGATCGCCTGCTGGGCCTCAGGTGACAACTGTCCATCTATATAATGCGGCATCCACTCTTTTACTGTTGAACAATTCATCGCCATTCCTCCCCGCTTTTGCGCATCATCTGTCTGGCCCGATAGAGCTGCGATTCAACCGTTTTAACCGAAATTCCTTTTTGCTCCGCGATCTCCTGATAGGAGTGGCGCTGAAAATAGTACAGCTGCACAACCGACCGGTACGGTTCCGCCAGACTATTCAGATTCTCACCCAGCTCCCGGGAAGCCTCCTTGCGAAGCACTGCCTGTTCAGGTGTCTGTGAAGTCACCCAGTCATTCTCTGTGTAATCTGCTGCACTCCGGTGCCGCCATTCCCGGTCATTGGCCCGTTTCCAGTCCAGACAGGTGCGGTAAGCAATCCGGTACAGCCAGGTGGAGAAGGAAGATTGTCCTCTGAAGGTGGGAAGGGCTTTATAGGCTTTGATGAAGACTTCCTGAGCCATATCCTTGGCAGACTCGGCTTCTCCTGTAATTTTGATGCATACGCTATATACCATGCCTTGATAACGGGTCACCAGATTCCCGAAGGCCTGATGCTCCCCGCTTAGCACAGCACTGATCCACTCCGTCTCTTCCAAGTCTTTCTTCCCTCCTTCAACTACATTACGTTAGACGTCTGGCTTTAAGGTTCCCCTGCATAGTTTTTTAAATTATTTTAGAATAGCAGCATTTCTATTCAAAATCAGCCTCAAGTGCAAGCTTAGAGGGAGGATAACCCGCATCCTTGTCGAATTATCCTTAAACAGCCTATGACAAGACAACATTCCTTAATGAAGTGGTGGGATAGACATGATTCAGGCCTTGCTGGTAGATGATGAACGGCTTGCTCTTATGAAGCTGAAAATGATGCTGGAGGAACTGACAACTATAAATGTAATCGCTATATTTACAGATCCCTCCGAGGCGGTTAATGCAGTGCCGCTGCTACGCCCTGATGTGATTTTCCTCGACATTGATATGCCTGAGATGAATGGCGTCCAGGCTGCGGAGGCCATGCAAAGGCTGTGCCCGCAGGCAAGCATCGTATTTGTGACTGCCCATAACAGCTACGCCATCGAGGCGTTCGAGCTGTATGCGCTTGATTATGTTCTTAAGCCTGTACAGCGGGGCCGTCTGCTGAAGACCATCGAGCGGCTGGAGGAGCGTGTCAGCCAGGCGCAGGAGGATGCCCGCAAGCCTGATCAGACCGTCATGATCCGCAGCTTCCAGTCTTTAAGATTCGAACGCAGCGGCCAGCCGCTGCCCAATATCCGCTGGCGCACCTCCAAGGCACAGGAATTATTTGCTTATTTATTTCATAACCGCAACCGGTTCGTAAGCAAAGATACCCTAACCGATCTGCTATGGCCCGATTTCAATCTCAAGAAGGCCTCCACTCATCTTTATACAACGATTTATCAGGTTCGGCAATGCCTGAAGCAGGCCGGAATCGATCTGCAGATCAGCAATGCCAGCGGAGGAGAAGGCTACACCCTGGAGACCGGCAGCCTGCTGATAGACAGCTACGAATGGGAGAAGGGCATTCTGACTCAAGATGCCATCAATAAGGACAACTATGAGGAGCATCAGCGGTTGTTCGATTTCTATTCGGGCGACTATCTGAACGATTACGATTACCTCTGGGCGGAAGGGGAACGGCAGCGTCTGCGGACCATCTGGCTGCATCACGCAATGAATATCGCCGAATTCTATGTCAGCAGCGGACGGATACCGGAAGCGGTGACTGTGTACCAGAGAGTGGTGCAGCTCCAGCCTTATTTTGAACAGGGGCATCTCGGGCTGATGAAGGTCTACGACAGCATTGGGGAGCGTTCAGCGGTAGAGGAACAATATCATATTCTGACGGATTTACTGAAGCGGGAACTCGGCGTGAAGCCGCCCGCGAGTATTAAGCGCTGGTATGAGGAATGGAAGCATCTTAACCTCAGAAGCATGTGATCCTTCGTCAATAGAAACGGCTATGCTGTCCTTTGTAAGGATGGTTTTATTTCAGCGCCTTTATATTTCTAAAAGGAAAGACACCCGCAGCAGGCTGCGGGTGTCTTTCTGTATACTGCCATATTAGCTTGTTAATGCTTGATGAGTTGTACTTTCCTACATCTTCTTGCGGGCATTGAATCTTCTGGCCAGTACAGCTCCCAGAATAATCAATCCGCCGCCAGTCAGATACAGCGGGAGAGGACTTTCTTCTCCGGTCTGTGGAAGCTTGCCGGGAAGTCCGCTGTTGTTGCCTTTGTCAGTTGGTTCTGTAACCGTGCCCTTAGGCACTTCATCGACGCCAACTTCAATTGTAATCTCTTCCTCATTGCCGTCTTCATCTGTTACGACAATCGTGAATTTATCCTTGCCGGTGTAGCCTGGATCAGGAGTATACGTCCATTTGCCATCCGGTGTAATAGTTACCGTACCATGCGCCGGCTCTTCGCCGATGCTAGGAATACCTCCCAGCGGGATCTCGCCGTCGATAGGCACTTCCTCAATCGTAGTCACCTGTGTGGCTTGCGGCGTTGGAGTGCTAACCGTTCCAGGCTGGGCCGGTGTTGCTGCTGGCGTAACTGCCGGTGTAACTACAGGTCCTGTTGTAACCCCAGGTGTACTTGAAGCAGCCGGAGTCCCTGTTGGCGCTGGCGTTACCGATGGTGTCGGCGTTGGTGTACCGATAACTCCAGGAATGCTGGATGGTTCAGGTGTCGGTGTGTAGTACACCGGCGGTGATGTTGGTACTGGTGTTGATGTTGGTACTGTAACTGGCGTCGGTGTTGCTGTTGGTGTCACCGGCGTTGGTGTTGGTGTCGCTGGTTGTTCTGTCGGCGGTGTCGTTATTTTTTGGTTAGTAATTGGTAACAGCACCTTTTGCACGCCGGAATCAATCGTTACAGAATGCTCTGTTGTGCTCAGAACATAACCTTCCGGAGCTGTAAGTTCCTTCAGAATATAATTCCCCAGCTTCAGAGATGTGAATACCAGTTCACCATTTGCATCTGTTTTTCCGCTTACCACCAATTTCTTGGCGGAATCATACAGTCCGAACTCTGCTCCTGCAAGCTTTTTGTTCGTATCCTCCCCAGCAACCTTCGTTACTTTGAGCGAGCCGAGGATTTCAACAGGAATCAGTTTGTTCGTGATTGGGGCCAATACCTTCTGTAAACCTGAATCAATGGTTACGGTATACTCTGTTGCATCCAGCACATAACCAGCCGGAGCAGCAAGCTCCTTCAGTGTGTATGTTCCCAGCTTCAGCGATTTGAATTCCAATACGCCGTTAGCGTCTGTTTTACCACTTGCCACTAATTTCTTAGCGGAATCATACAGTCCGAACTCTGCACCTTCCAGCTTCTTGTTCGTATCCTCACCAGCAACCTTCGTCACTTTGAGCGAACCGAGGACTTCCACTGGAATTAGTTTATTCGTGATTGGTGAAAGTACTTTTTGTACGCCTGAATCAATGGTTACGCTGTGCTCTGTTGCATCCAGCACATAACCAGCCGGAGCAGCAAGCTCCTTCAGTGTGTATGTTCCGAGCTTCAGCGATTTGAATTCCAATACGCCGTCTGCGTCTGTTTTACCGCTTGCCACCAGCTTCTTGGCGGAATCATACAGTCCGAACTCTGCGTCTTTAAGCTTCTTGTTAGCGTCCTCCTGCGCAACCTTCGTGATCTTCAGTGAACCGAAGACTTCGGCAGGAATCAGTGCGTTAGTTACTGTAACAGTTTTCTCTTGTGATGGATCAATGGTAACATTAATGACTTTGGTATCCAGGATATAACCGGCAGGAGCGGCTTTCTCCTTCAGGCTATACTCCCCGCCCTTAAGCTTAGTGAATTTCAGCTCACCATTCGCATCGGTTGTTTTCGTTCCCACCAGTGCGTTCTTGGAGTCGTACAGTTCGAATACTGCGCCTTCCAGCTTCTTGGAGGAATCATTCACATCCAACTTGGTCAGCTTGAGTGAACCGAAGAAATCATTCTTGACGGTTAGCTGTACGGCCGTAGACGAATTGATTGTCACCTTAATCTCTGAGCTGTCCAGCGAATAGCCTGCCGGAGCTTTAGTTTCTTTTAGTACATATTTACCAGCCTTAAGATTTGTGAAAGTCAGGGTTCCGTCTGCTGCAGAAGTCTGTTTTTGAGTCTCCTTCAGTTCAGTTCCAATCACCCGTGAGAGTGCGAACTCAGCGCCTTTAAGCTTTTCATCGCCGGCCTGATTGGTTTTAGTAACAATTAATGAGCCAGTAACACCACTACCTGTACCGGATGTGTCTACAATTTTAATACTGTCCCCAGATGTAATAGGTTTTGTAATCTGTTCTACACCGTCACCGCTAAATGAGATGGCGTTTTTCAGCTGTACATTATCTCCTGCCTCAGTCACAACGGACTGATAAGCCAGAATGTAAGGCTTGCTGATCGGGTTCGGGTTCAGGAAGACAAGCTCGAAGCTTTCTTTACCATCTGTGCCGGTTTTGAAGGTAAGGGTGTAATCAACATCCTTCTTCAATTCATTCTCAGACGCAGGATCTGCTGCTTCCCCGCTCTGATTCACTGTAGTCACGTAGAGATGGAAGCTGTCCGGCAGCAGCACCTGATTCGTGCTAGGATTATCCACCAGTTTAACGTTTTTAACAACGGACTGGTTGGCGTTGATAACCACTTTCCAGTTCATAAGGGTCTGATCATTCGTATCCCGTGTAAAACCTTTGGCTACATATTCTCCGCCTTTAGGAATTGTTACTGTGACTTCCAGGGGCTCCGATACAGCCTTGTCGTCTTTATCGTACAAGGTGGCTGTATTCTTAACCTGTTCTTTATTGACATCACTTCCAATGAATTCTGTGCTAAAGACCACATAGAAGGCATAGTCAACCTGGTCTTTGAATTCCACTGTGAGTTGCTTGTCTGTGACGTTCAGTACGTATTTCGAAGCGTCTATCACAGCGCCTCTAACAGGGTTTCCAGTTGCATTATAATCAAATTTATAGACTACTGCAGTTACGCTAGTAGTTTTCTGGCCTGTAGGAATCGTATCCACCAGCGTAGCTCCTGCAGCCAATACCCGCTTATTATAGTTGGCACCAACTGTCCAGGTAAGCTGTTTGGTATTTACATCGTATGAACCTGTCTTCTTACCGTTGTTTTTGACTTCATCCCGCGGATTAAAAGTTTGTGTCGATGTTAGCGGTTTATTCGTTTTATTTTCAAGCCATGTAATAGAAGCTGTGTTACTGAATTCTTTCTTGTCAGTATCCAGCTTATAAAAATCAAACTTTGTGGTGTAAGTAATCGTGTAAGCTTCTTTAATCGGGTTTTTAAATTCAATTTTGAATCCATCGCCCGATTTGAAATCTCCATCACCAATATTGGTGATAATATAATCGACACCTTCTACTCCAGGGCTCGGACTAATACTTGGTTTACCGATAAGCTTCAGTCCCGCATTGCCGAAAGTATCCGTCAGAATCAGGTTGGTCATGGTTCTTTTGTCTTCATTGACATTAACGGTCCATTTTACCGTTTTATTGAGATAATCGACATCTTCGCTCTCTTTTACACCTTGCTTGTTTAAAATACGCTGGGTTGTATATTGATTAGCTTCCCCTTTATACGTATCTCTGGTAACCGTGTTAAAGATTTGTTCGGCACCATATACACGGTCTTTAACCTTTGTTTTATATTTAATTTTATATGCAGAATTGATATCATTACTGAATTGTAGTTTGAATCCCGTTTTACCCGTTTTGTCTGTCAAAGGAGGGGATAGTGTGTAGTCGATTCCCTTAACAATTGGAGTACCGCTTCCTACTTCTTTCCCGTCCTGATCCAATTGAATTTTGTATACGACAAATGAATCTTCAACCAGTACCTGGGTGTCGTTGAAATAATCCATTAATACCGCATTCGCGGATGTAAGGGTTTGTTCATTATAGTTGAACTGAATCTCCCAAGGAATGGTCTCATCGGTAGGATCAAAATTTCCCGCAATCTTCTTCAGCGGAACTCCGCGCACAATATCAACCGTCTTAGAAGAATTCTTAGTGAGTCCTTCACCCGTAAGTGTAGCGGTATTGGTGAATTTTTTAACAGATGTATTTGTAATCTTGGTGGAGAATTTCACCCGATACGCCTCAGTAATCGTATTGTTGAACTTCAGGTTCAAGTTGCTTACTGTGCTTCCTGAAGAATCATATTGATCCGAATTGATCTCCGCTTGATGAGTCACTTTACCCTGAACATCAAGCGTAAGCTTATAAACTTTGATTGAACTTGTATCCAGCTCCAAGCCTGCCTGAATAGGGTCAGTAACGACTGCTTTGTATACTTCGTCCTGCACCGTATTCACATCAACGGTCCACAGAATACTGGACGGATTGTATTTTTGCGGCTGTGGAATTCCGTCCTTGGTAATGCTGGTGCCGCCCTTAGGATGGACTTTAATCACAATCGTATTATTCAGGTTCCCGGCGATCGGGAATAACAGCTCCTGAGTCGTGGTTCCTGTGACTTTGGTAGAGCTAAGTTTGGACGTCACATTGAAAGTACCGCCTACATCAAATAAGCCTTCGATTTCACTATTGAATGTAAGCACCACTTTGTTATCTGTACCTACTGTGTAGTCTCCGATACTGCCCGACTCCACTCCGTCGTAGAACAATTTTCCCGAGTAATTTTTATCGATTGCTAACTGGGAAGGCAACTGATACACGAACGTATCTCCACCCTTGTAGCCATGCGCTCCAGTCTCAGGGTCCGTTACCGGAAGCTTGAAGGTCAGCCCGACTTTAACCTCCGAATCAAGCTTATACACACTATCCGTGACCTGTGTGCCATTCTCATACACAGCCATCGTAACACTGGTGATGATATTATCCGTCCCATCCGCCTTAACCTTCGTCATGAACCCGAAACCGTTGGCAAACTGTGTAATCAGCATTACAACAACCAACCAGGCGCCTATCGTCTTTTTCTTCATATCACTATAACCTCTCTCTCTTTCTGCAAAATGATTGCTCCAGCGTCGCAATTACTCGTTCCAGCCTGCTTCTTCCCGATCGTCCCCCTGTCACTAATATGTATGTGGGCCTTCGATTTCGCTTGTACTGTACTTCCGTAACTTTACTTGCCGCCTCTGAACAATTTCTGAACAGATTATGAGATAAATCATAGATAACTTAAAAATAAAATATTTTTATCGACAAAAAAGTGGGTTCAAACGCTGAAAATGAGGAATCCGCCCTGAATTATGAACTATTTTTCATTTTTCCGACTCATCTTGTTCATTCTTTTTATGTAAAAGGTTGTTTCAAATCCTCCCCAGCTGGATTCTACCCCGGAATAGACAGCGCAAAAAAATTTCAACAGATTTTTGAACAAAAAAAGAAGCCTCCCCGGACAAAATGAACTGGTCCAGTGAAGCTTCTTTTAAATAGTTGAATTAAAGATTGGCATGCTCCCGCTTGGTGTAGGTCTTGCGCTTCTCAATCAGCTTGTTCAGTGCATCCAGGTAGGCTCTGGCACTCGCTTCCAGAATATCGGTGCTAAGTCCGCGGCCCTGTGCAGCCACCTCACCTTGAGAGAGCACTACATGTACCTCACCCTGAGCATCCTTCCCTCTGCTGACGGCTTTGATCGAATAATCGCCAAGTGTGACTTCTTCCCCTGTAGCCTGGTCAATAGCATTGTAGATCGCGTCTACCGATCCGTTGCCTTCGGCAACCGCCACAATCGGCTGCGGGTCCTGGCCGTGAATAATCACCTTGGCGGTTGGAGTAGCCTCATTGCCATATGTGACATAAATTGTCTGCAAGCTGAAGGTCTCCGGCGTATCGATCAGCTTCTCTTCCAGAAGCGCAAGGATATCCTCGTCCGAGACTTCCTTTTTCTTATCTGCGAGATCCTTGAACTTGGCAAAAGCCGCATTGACCTCTTCCTCAGAAATGTCATAGCCCAGATCACTCAGCTTATCGCGGAAAGCGTGACGGCCCGAATGCTTGCCGAGCACCAGCTTGCTTTCTTTGAGGCCGATGGTTTCCGGTGTCATAATCTCGTAGGTCGTCTTCTCCTTCAGCATGCCATCCTGATGAATCCCGGATTCATGGGCGAAGGCATTTGCGCCGACAATCGCCTTGTTCCCCGGCACAACCATCCCTGTCAGCTTGCTGACGAGACGGCTGGTACGGGAGATTTCGGATAGGACCAGGGAGGTCTTGGCGCCGAAATACTCACTGCGGGTCTCAAGCGCCAGAGCCACCTCTTCAATCGCTGTATTACCGGCACGCTCCCCGATCCCGTTGATCGTACCCTCAATCTGGTCTGCGCCATTCTGAATGGCAGCCAGCGTATTGGCAGTAGCCATCCCCAGATCATTATGACAATGGGCGCTAAGCTGTACCCGCTCGATATCCGGCACCGTATCCTTCAGGAATTTGAAGATGGCACCGTATTCCGCCGGATTCAGGTAACCGACCGTATCTGGGATATTCACCACATTCGCACCCTCGCGGATCGCCATGGATACCATTTCAGCCATGAAATCACGCTCGGTACGGCCGGCGTCCTCCAGGGAGAATTCCAGCTTGGGAAAATACTTCTTGGCATAGCGGATCGCCGATTGTGCCGTTTCCAGCACCTGTGACTTCTCCATGCGCAGCTTATGCTGACGGTGTATCGGCGATGTAGCCAGGAAAATATGAATGCATGGGTCCTGTGCCCCCTGCAGCGCTTCCTTGACCGCATCAATATCGCTCTCTCTGGAACGGGACAGACCGATTACGGTGACGTTCTTGACCGCTCTGGCCACTGCGTTCACCGCAGCCAGATCTCCCGGCGAAGCGGCTGGAAAGCCTGCCTCCATCCGGTCAATTCCCAGCTTCTCCAGCTGGTAAGCGATTTCTACCTTCTCACGTGTATTGAGGTTCACACCCGGCGACTGCTCTCCGTCACGCAGTGTCGTGTCGAACACATGAATTTTCCGCATGCTGAGCACCTCCTGAAGATTGTCCATAAACCCTCAAATGCGGCCCGCAAAAATTACGGCCGCATCTGAGAATCACCTATGGTTCATTGTAATTGTAAGTATATGACCTATTTCTTAATCCAGTGCATCATTTCACGCAGCTGGCTGCCGACTACTTCTACCGGATGAGCGGCTTCATTGCGGCGGGTAGCTGTCAGGAAGGCACGGCCGGATTGGTTCTCAAGAATAAAGTCGCGGGCGAATTTACCCTGTTGAATGTCAGCCAGCACTTCTTTCATGGCTTTCTTGGTTTCGCTTGTAATGATGCGTGGTCCAGTTACATAGTCACCGTATTCCGCAGTGTTACTGATGGAATCGCGCATGCTGGACAATCCGCCTTCATATACCATGTCAACGATCAGCTTCAGCTCATGCAAGCACTCGAAGTAAGCCATCTCAGGCGCATATCCGGCTTCAGTCAATGTCTCGAAACCAGCCTTGATCAGTTCGGACACACCGCCGCAGAGAACAGCCTGTTCACCGAACAGATCCGTTTCTGTCTCTTCACGGAAGGAGGTTTCGATGACTCCGGCACGGGTACAGCCGATGCCTTTGGCATACGCCAGACCAATTGCCTTGGCATTGCCGGTTGCATCCTGTTCAATAGCGATCAGGCCGGGAACTCCGAAGCCTTCAACATAAGTACGGCGTACCATGTGTCCCGGGGATTTAGGAGCTACCAACAGCACATCAGCATCCTTAGGAGCTACGATTTGTCCGAAATGCACGTTGAAACCGTGGGAGAACATCAGAGCAGCGCCGTTCTTAAGGTTCGGTTCGATATCGTTCTTATATACAGATGCCTGAGTTTCGTCCGGCATGAGGATTTGCACCACATCTGCACGGGATACCGCTTCTGCTACAGACAATACTTCAAAGCCGTCATTCTTGGCAGTATCAAATGATTTGCCTTCACGCAGACCGATAACCACCTGAAGACCACTGTCACGCAGGTTCTGTGCCTGGGCATGTCCTTGGCTACCGTACCCGATTACTGCAATTGTCTTTCCCTTCAATACGCTAAGCTCTGCATCCTGTTCATAGTACGTTGTAACTGCCATGTCAAAATCCTCCTTTAATTTGGGACCCATCGTAAAGAGCGGGTGCTTCAAGAACACGTTGCTTATTAGTCTTACTATATAATGACGCGCTCCTCAAGCCCCCGCTCTTTCGCGGGCAACTCTAAGCTAATCTTAATAAATTAATGCACGCAAGCAGCAATTCGTTAAAGCTGTAAAATGTGACGATCAGGCATTCCCGCGAATCATTGCTGTTACGCCGGTTCGAGACAGCTCCTTGATGCCATATGGCTTCAGCAGCTCGATCATGGCATCAATCTTGGTAGTATCCCCAACGACCTGTACAAGCAGGCTGGTTGAACCAATATCTACTACAGAAGCACGGAAGGTTTCGACTACACCCATAATCTCCGGCCGTTCTGACGGCTCTGCCTTCACCTTAATCAGCGCCAGCTCCCGGGCCACCATTGGTTTTGCGCCCAGATCAACCACCTTGATTACATCGATCAGCTTGTACAGCTGCTTCTCAATCTGCTCCAGGGTATGCTGGTCACCCAGTGTTACAATTACCATCCGGGACAATCCGACCTCTTCGGATTGTCCTACCGTAATACTCTCAATATTGAAGCCGCGGCGGCCGAATAATCCGGATACCCGCTGCAGCACCCCAGGCTGGTCATTTACAAGCACAGCAATCGTATGTCTCATCACTGTTATTCATCCCCCATCAGCATTTGATCAATGGTAGAGCCTTGAGTTACCATCGGATATACATTCTCATCCTTTGGAACAACGAATTCTACCAGGACGGGTCCAGGTGTTTCCATGGCTTCTTTCCAGGCAGCGCCGGCTTCTTCCTTGTTCGTTGCACGCAGGCCCTTCACCCCGTAAGCTTCAGCCAGCTTTACAAAATCCGGACTTCCCGCCAGATCGGTATAGCTGTAACGCTTCTCATAGATCAGGTTCTGCCATTGGCGGACCATTCCGAGCACCTGATTGTTAATAACCACAATTTTGACCGGGATATTATGAATCGCACAGATCGCCAGCTCCTGGGAGCACATCTGCATCCCGCCGTCACCATTAATGGAGACAACCAGCCGCTGCGGATGGGCCATCTGCGCCCCGATTGCCGAAGGGAAGCCGAAGCCCATTGTTCCAAGGCCGCCTGAAGTAATCCAGGAGCGCGGATGGTTGAACTTGTAATATTGTGCAGCCCACATCTGGTGCTGACCTACATCCGTAGTTACAATAGCTTCGCCGTTAGTGGTGTCATTGATCATCTGGATGACCCATTGCGGCTTCAGCTCTGTCTCCGAATCCTTGTAGCGGTAAGGCTGGTCCAGCTTCCACTGGGCAATCTGCGTTCTCCAGGCATCAGCCTGGGAGGCACGCTTCACATCCGGGTTCAGCATTTCCAGAACCGTCTTCACATCGCCCACAATCGGGATATCGGTTGCTACATTCTTGCCGATCTCGGCCGGATCAATATCGATATGCACGATCTTCGCTTTCGGAGCGAAGCCGTCCAGCTTGCCGGTTACACGGTCGTCGAACCGGGCGCCGATGTTAATCAGCAGATCGCATTGCTGAATGGCATTGTTGGCCGTATAGGTGCCGTGCATTCCCGGCATGCCCATCCATAAATCTTCACCGCTCGGATAACATCCCAGACCCAGCAAGGTAGTCGTAATCGGAATCTCCGTACGCTTCACGAATTCATACATCGCCTCATGCGCTCCGGAGTAGATAACCCCGCCGCCTGCAATGATGATCGGACGCTCTGCAACAGCGATGGCCTTCACCAGCTTATCCAGCTGAAGCTTGTTAGGAACCGTGCGCGGATTGTAGCCGCGAAGGTTAACTCCCTGCTGCTGAACCGGCGTGAACAAGGTCTTGGCCGCCGATACATCCTTCGGAATATCAATCAGTACCGGACCCTTACGGCCCGTATTCGCAATATGAAAGGCTTCATGAATAATACGCGGCAGATCTTCAACATCCCGTACCAGATAGCTGTGCTTCGTAATCGGCATCGTGATCCCCGTAATATCTGCTTCCTGGAAAGCATCTGTACCGATCAGGCTGGAGAATACGTTCCCGGTGATCACCACCAGCGGAACGGAGTCCATAAAGGCCGTAGCAATTCCGGTTACCAGATTGGTTGCTCCCGGACCTGAAGTCGCAATACATACGCCAGGCTTACCGCTCGCTCTTGCATACCCGTCAGCCGCATGGATCGCTCCCTGCTCGTGGCGTGTCAGAATGTGTTTGAAATCCTCGAAGCCATAAAGCGCATCATAGATATAAAGTACAGCCCCGCCCGGATATCCGAATACCGTATCTACACCTTCAAGTACCAGGCTGCGAAGCAGGATCTCAGACCCCGATACCACCTCAGGATTCTTCCATTTCTCACGTAACTGCTCTATCGACCGCACTTCTTCCGGTAATTGCGCGCTCATCAGTATTCCTCCCTTCGTTGGTTCACATGCATTATTCAAATGACAGGACGTCAGTATCCAACCTTTAATATTAGCGAACAGGTCTGAATCCTTCCTGTTTCAACAAAAAAACCTTTCGCCTCCCACGCGCAGAATAAGCGCGTGAGGGACGAAAGGTTTAGCTTCCGTGGTACCACCCATGTTTGCATAACATCTCACGATGATATGCCTTATCAGGATACAAAAATCCATCGATGTAGGCAGGGCCCAAATCTTCGTAACCTGAAGTCCCTAACGCGGACCAAACGATTCCCCCTAATAATTCCACCGCTCCTGCTGGTGGACCTTTCAGGGAAACAGCTCCGAGGTGAGCTCGTATATAAGGGATTCTGGTGGAGGTTGCAGCAATTCCTCTCACTCTCTGAACAAAAGAGCCCTTAAAACTTCGTCCTCATCATTGCCGATACATGTATGCTCGTTAAATGTTTAGACACATTATATGATTCCTCACACGGTTAGTCAATACCCATCTGCGGGTTATACCTTAAATTCTTCATAAAATCTTGTTCTATTGTTGCCGGAACGCCCACACCGCCTGGGGCATATGATGTACGACAATGCGTGGAAAGGGGGCAATATTTATGATTCGTTACCGCAGACCCAGGCAGGATGACACGATTATTTATGACTTGATTGAAAAGCAGCTTGTCCCGTTATCCCATCTTCCGCAGACAATCATTAATCAGGTCAGGAAGGATCTGCCCCGCCGCCTGGGACAGGGAGTCACACTTGTTGCTTGTCCCGACTACGACAGTGATCCGCTGGGGTTCGTGCATTTTCTGCTGCATGGCGATTTATTATACATTGATATGCTCGCCATTGCCCCGGACGCAAGGCGTAAGCGATACGGAAATATGCTTATGGACAGGGCGGAGCGGTTTGCACTATCCCGTGCATGCCACAGAGCAAAGGTCTCTGTAGATACCGGAAATACCGCCGGTCTGAACTTTTATGAAAAACTGGGCTACAGCGTAGCCCGTTATCAACCGCAAAATTACTGTTATGAGCTTGAAAAACAGTTCCGCTGATGGAGCAGGCAAGCTCTATAGCTTAAAAGAATCCAATCGGCGGTATTCCATAACCAGGACCTGGGCCGTAGCCGCCATAAGGGCCGGGAACAGGACCATGGCCATAACCATAACCGCCCCCGTAAGGAGCACCGCCATACCCGTAGCCTCCGCCATAACCGTAAGGAGCCGTACCAATGGCCAGCAAATCAAACAACACGAGCGGAATCAGTGCCTTGGTTTGTACTTTTTTACCACTGATACGCTGTAGAATCAGCCGGTTGCCTGAGATGCGGACCAGCTTGCCCGTCACTTTGGAACCGTCTTTTTTAACCGCCACGATATGTTTGCCAATCAGCTTGATCACTTGTTGCTTCGTAACCGGGTGTGCCATAATATCCCTCCTGTAGTTGTTTCTTAACAGTCTATTCGCCTCACCCGGTATTTGCCTGTACATCCGCCCGCCTCCGGGCTGAAGTATCCGTAGCTGCTGCCTGCATTGATTACAAAATCCCCCCACAAAGCGGGGCTTTAGCGTAGGTGATGACTCAGGTACTTTGCGGGGACCCCAAAACATATAAATTCTTATCTATCAAAAAAGCGCATTCCCGGAAATCCGGAAATGCGCTCTGTTGTGTTAAGCACTAGGAATGGTATACCGATAGCCTTAACGTTTGCTTGGGTCGTAAGGTTCACCAAGCGCCTTGGGTGCCGAGGAACGGCCCACTGCACTCACCAGTACGATAATGGTTAACACATAAGGAATCATGAAGATGAACTCCTGCGGAATGTTCTTGGACCATTCAAACAGCTGGACATAGTTGCGGATCGCCTGAGAGAAGCCGAAGAATACCGCAGCACCGAAGGCACCGAGCGGATTCCACTTCCCGAAGATCATCGCAGCAATGGCAATGAAGCCTTGTCCCGAGATCGTATTGTGCGCAAACGTACCTGTAGTAGTCAAGGTAATGGTAGCTCCGCCGATACCTGCCAGCAGTCCGCTCAGCATGACGCCGATATATCTCATCTTGTTGACATTGACACCCAAGGTATCAGCCGCACTCGGATGTTCACCGACTGCGCGCAGACGGAGTCCAAACGGAGTTTTGAACAGGATGAAATAAATAACAATGACTAAGATAATCGCCAGATAAGTGGTGGGATAGGAGTTAAATATCCCTTCTCCGATGACCGGAATCTTGGAGAGCCCGGGAATCGCCACTTTACTGAATCCGTCGATCAGCGGAGTTTCGCCTGATCCTTCAAAGAACAGCTTAACCATGTACAGTGTGCTGCCTGCAGCCAGGAAGTTAATAACCGTACCGCTTATCGTCTGATCAGCCTTGAAGGTAATCGCAGCCACCGCATGGATCAGTGAACCGATTACTCCTACAGCCATGGCACAAAGCACACCGACCCAAGGGGCCCATTCGCCCATGCCTGCATCTTGAGCATAGTAGCCACCTACAGCAGCTGCAAAGGCACCAAACATCATTAAGCCTTCAAGTCCGATGTTCACGACGCCGGATCGTTCAGAGAAGATGCCGCCGAGGGAGGCAAATATTAGCGCGGTGGAAAAAACAAGCGTCGTATTGAGCAATTGGCCTAAGACTACGAAGTCCATCTATAACACCTTCTCTTTCTTGCGCTTGAAGTAAAACGGTTTGAGCACCCAGCGTACAATGCCTTGCGCAGCAATGAAGAATATGATCGAACCGATTACAATACGGATCAGCTCCGGAGGCACATCCGCACCGAAGCTCATGCCTGCCGAACCGTATGTCAGCGTGCCGTATAGAATGGCAGCGAGAATGACACCCAGCGGATGGGTCAGTCCAAGCAGGGCAACAGCGATACCGTCAAATCCATAACCAGGTGAAGCTGCAAATACGGATTGATAATGGAAGACGCCAAGCACTTCACCAGCGCCTGCGAGGCCTGCGAACACGCCGCTGATGAACATAGCCTTAACAACGTTACGTCCAACATTCATTCCTGCATATTCGGCAGCATGCGGGTTCAAGCCTACTGCGCGCATCTCGTAACCCTGCTTGGTCTTCCACAGATAGACATAGAAGAAGGTAGCTGCTG
The DNA here is from genome assembly GCF_038005345.1 of Paenibacillus sp. FSL H8-0122. Classification (NCBI taxonomy): domain Bacteria; kingdom Bacillati; phylum Bacillota; class Bacilli; order Caryophanales; family Paenibacillaceae; genus Paenibacillus; species Paenibacillus sp. FSL H8-0122. The sequence goes on from NZ_JBBOTB010000001.1 coordinate 5,090,696, forward strand.
CCAGGGCAATCACGGTTCCCCAGTGCAGACGGGCATTATCAAAGGTGGAGAAGAGGAAGGTCATGGATAGAGAAGCCGGATTATCCTCCGACCGGTTCTGCCCTTGCAGAAGCAGGAACGTCCGGACAATATAATTTGACAGGAAGAGCGCAATCCAGTTCAACATGATCGTTGTGATAACTTCATTAATTCCGCGCTTGGCCTTCAGATATCCGGCAATACCAGCCCATAGCCCGCCGCACACAGCGGCTGCAATGACTGCAAGCGGGACTAACAGGAAGCCCGGCAATACCCCGCCAAGCTTAATGCCGACAACAGATGCAGCCGTCATTCCAATCATTACCTGCCCGTCCGCACCAATGTTAAACATCCCTGAGCGGAAGGCAAAGGCTACAGCCAGACCCGTCAGCATGAGCGGAGTCATCTCGCGGATCGCCTCACCGAAATCATACGGGCTGCCGAACACGCGCTTGAACAGCGCAGAGTAGGCTGCGATAGGATCGTAACCGCCAAAGAGCATGACAATAGCACCCACCAGGAAGCCCATCAGAATCGCTACAAGCGGAACGATATAGCTGTCTGTTGCGAATATTTTCCGGAGTCTAGACATCCGCATGACCTCCCCGCTTCAAACTGCCCGCCATCATCAGACCCAGTTCCTGGTCATTCGTGTCCTGCGGGAATACTTCTCCGACAATCTGTCCTTCATAAATAACGGCAATCCGGTCAGATACATTCATAATTTCATCCAATTCAAAAGAAATCAGCAATACTGCCTTGCCTTGATCCCGCTGGGCAATGAGCTGCTTCTGCACAAATTCAATCGCCCCGACATCCAGACCGCGTGTTGGCTGTGCGGCAATAAGGAGAGTCGGATTCTTGTCTATTTCCCGCGCAATAATCGCTTTTTGTTGATTACCGCCGGATAAGGAGCGGGCTTTGTTCTCTATGGAAGGTGTGCGCACATCGAATTGTCTGACCAGATCTTCGGCATGCTTGTTAATCACATCTGTGTTCAAGAACCCGTTCTGGTTATATGGACTCTTATAATACGTCTCCAGAACCATGTTCTCGCTCACAGTGAAGTCCAGCACTAGACCATGCTTGTGACGGTCCTCCGGAATATGGGAGACATTCATTTCAGATACCTTGCGCGGTGACAGATTGGCAATCTCCTTGCCGGAGACCTGGATCGAACCTGAGTCAATCTTGCGCAGTCCGGTAATGGCCTGAATCAGCTCACTCTGGCCGTTACCGTCCACTCCGGCGATTCCGAGAATCTCCCCCGCCTTAACCTCGAAGCTCAGGCCGTTCAGCACAGGCACGCCATCCTTGCTCTTGCTGCTGACATTAGACAGCTTTAGAATGCTCTCGCCAATATGCGGCGGCTGCTTGTCCACTTTGAAGGTTACCCCGCGTCCGACCATCTTCTCAGCCAGCTCGTTAGGATTGGTCTCGGCGGTCTTCACCGTATCAATTACCTTACCACGCCGGATAATGGTGACACGGTCGGAAATCTGCATGATTTCTTTCAGCTTATGTGTGATCAGAATAATGGATTTACCTTCTGCAACGAGCCGCTTCATAATCGCCATCAGTTCTGTAATCTCCTGCGGCGTAAGTACAGCGGTAGGCTCGTCGAATATAAGTATATCCGCTCCGCGGTACAGGGTTTTCATAATTTCTACCCGTTGCTGCATGCCTACCGAAATGTCATGAATTTTGGCATTTGGATTGACTTGTAGCCCGTACTGCTCAGATAGCTTACGAACCTGCTCCGCAGCGGATTTATAGTCAATTTTAAGACCTTTCTTCGGTTCCATACCCAGAACAATATTCTCGGTGACCGTAAAAGGATCAACAAGCTTGAAATGCTGGTGAACCATCCCAATGCCAAGCTCAATAGCTTTATTGGGGTTATCAATAATAACCGGTTTCCCGTCGATTTCGATGCTGCCTTCATCGGGCTGGTACAGTCCGAATACGATATTCATCAAGGTCGATTTGCCTGCCCCGTTCTCGCCCAGCAGCGCATGAATCTCCCCCTTTTCCAGCGTCAGACTAATAGAGTCGTTCGCAACGATACCGGGAAAGCGTTTTGTGATTTGCTTCAACTCTACGACAGGAGCCGCAGCACTCATGGAATCACCCTCATCACAGAATATATATAATATTGCCTTTAAGACACGGCTGTACCGCCCCAGACAGGACGGTACAGTTGTGATTGTCTATAACAGATGCTGACAGAGAACAAGGCCAGTACTTGAACCGGCCCTGCTTCGTCGTTATGTTAAATCGGGTAAAGGTGATGCAATGGATTACTCAGAAGGAACAACAATTGTTCCATCGATGATTTGTTTACTGTATTCGTCAACCTTAGCCAGAATATCAGCGCTAACGTTAGCTTTGGATGTTTCAGGAAGGCCTACGCCGTTGTCTTTCAGACTAAGAACGGTTGTAGTGCCGCCTTTGAATGTTCCGTCAACAACCTGCTGGGAAACCTTCTTAACTGCTTCGTCCACACGTTTGATCATGGAAGTCAGCGTTACATCATCGCCAAATTCCAGAGACTGGTCTTTGTCAACGCCGATAACCCATACTTTGCTGCCGCCGGCTTTGTTGCGGGATTTCGCTTCGTTGAATACACCGTTGCCTGTTGCGCCTGCAGCAGGGAAGATAATGTCGTTGCCATCATTATACAATGTTGCTGCCAAGGACTTACCGGTATCCGGCTTGTCATAAGCGCCTGCATAAGTGATCTTTACTGTTGCGTTAGGGTTAACCGCTTCTACGCCGGCTTTGAAGCCCACTTCGAAACGTTTGATAACCGGGCTTTCCATACCGCCGATGAAACCTACTTTGTTGGTTTTAGTTGTCATACCAGCAACAACCCCCACCAGGAAGGAGCCTTCGTTCTCGGCAAAGGTTACAGATTCAACGTTAGGAGCGTCCACTACACTGTCGATGATCGCCAGGTTAGCATTCGGGTTCTCTTTGGCAACCTTCAGTACGGCATCGCCAAGGTCGAAGCCGATTCCCCAAGTCAGATCATAGCCACCTTTAACGAACTGGTTAAGGTTAGGCTCATAGTCTGCATTGGATTTACTCTGCAGGTATTTGATCTCAGCGCCGAATTCCTTCTCCATAGCCTCCAGTGCTTCCCAGGAAGACTGGTTAAAGGACTTATCGTTAACTCCGCCTACGTCAGTTACGAGACCAAGCTTGACAGCCTTAGGAGCCTCTGTTGGTGCTGGTGCTTCTGTGGCAGCTGCGTCGGTTGGTGCAGTAGTTGCTGTTCCAGCGTTGGAGCCGGAATTAGCGCTGTTATTGTTACCGCAACCTGCCAGAATGACAGTGAAGGCCATAACCATAACCAATGATAGTTGGTAAAACTTCTTCATCGAAAGTAATCCCCCTTAGTAAATTGGATGTCTTCTGTGTTCTGCTTTGGACATACCATTAGTACAAATTATACCTGCAAAAAAAGCTAAAATCCAGTCTATTAATGACCTCAGGTCAATAATAATTTGCATTTTTCAACAAGAAATCGCTTACCTTGACACAAGCTGTTATCTTTATGTCTGATATATGTTAGAAAACCTCAAAATGTAGCTTATGGCTCCAAGTGCATTAACATTATTATTGCACAGGGAAAGCTTTTCTATTATCATGTATGATTACATCTTGTACGCAAAGGGAGTTACTGAAAATGGAACAAGAACACACACCACAAGCTGCACCCGACTTCAAATACTGTCACGAATCCCGCGTATTCAAAACCGGCCGTGTCTTCCCGAATGATGTGAACAATCACAAGACCCTGTTCGGCGGCAAGCTGATGAGCACCATTGATGAAGTGGCCTCCATCTCGGCCATGCGCCACTGCCGGGTCAACGTGGTAACGGCATCCGCTGACTCTGTCGACTTCCTCCTGCCGATCCGGCCGACGGATTCCGTCTGCTTCGAATCCTTTGTCTCCTGGACGGGCCGCACCAGCATTGAGGTATTCGTCAAGATTATCTCCGAGAATCTATACACAGGCGAACGCGCCGTTGCCGCAACTTCCTTCCTGACCTTCGTAGCCATGAATGAAGACGGCACTACAGCTCCTGTTCCGGCCATCGTGGCCCAGACCGACGAAGAGAAGCTGATCTGCCAGTCTGCTGACGAGCGGTCTGCGCTGCGCAAGCTGAGACGCTCCAGCAGCAAGAAACTCGCTTCGCTGCTTAGCACAACGAAATACTGGGAATAGCCGTCCATCCGGAGGTTCCCACCGCGCAAAAAAAGCACCGTCACACGGGAGAACCCGCAGGCGGTGCTTTTCGGTTTATATCGTCTTACGCGTTGATCTTCTCTTTGGCAACAACAGCCAGGGAGTTGAAGGCGTTCAGATCATTCACTGCCAGATCAGCCAGCATCTTACGGTTCACTTCTACACCAGCCAATTTCAGGCCGTATACAAGCTTGCTGTAAGACAGACCGTTCAAACGGGCTGCAGCGTTGATACGAACGATCCACAGTCTGCGGAAGTTACGTTTCGTCTGACGACGGTCACGGTAAGCGTAAACCATCGATTTCATTACTTGCTCTTTAGCTGTTTTGAAAATGCGGTGCTTGGAACCGAAGTAACCCTTTGCCAGCTTCAATACTTTTTTATGTCTACGACGAACTACAAATCCGCCTTTAACTCTTGCCATATTAATAAACCTCCCAAAAATGTGTGATTAACTATTTCAAGTTAGCGAGTCCTTGTTTCAAACGTCTTACATCCCCAGGGGCCATTACCGGATTGCCGTTCAATACGCGTTTTGCACGTTTCGATTTGTGGGACAGCAAGTGGTTCTTGTGAGCTTTGTAACGCAATACTTTACCAGTTCCAGTGATCTTGAAGCGGCCTTTCAGGCTGCTATGTGTTTTCATTTTAGGCATGGTGTTTCCTCCTTGAATATTATGCGGCGCCAAATTGCTATGCAAGTGACTCCAGGATTATTGGGGCTTCGGAGCCAGAATCATAATCATGCTGCGGCCTTCCAGCTTAGGCTGGCGCTCTACAACAGCAATCTCTTCTACTTCGCTCTTCACGCGCTCCAGGATCTTCTGGCCGATACTAGCGTGGGTAATCTCACGGCCGCGGAAACGGACGGAGCACTTCACTTTATCGCCTTCGCCCAGGAACTTGATTACATTGCGGAACTTGGTCTGATAATCATGTTCCTCAATGTTTGCACGGAACCAGACTTCCTTGAGATCCACGATCTTCTGGTTCTTGCGGGCTTCCTTCTCTTTCTTCTGCGTTTCATAACGGAACTTGCCGTAATCCATGATGCGGCATACCGGCGGCTTCGCCTGCGGTGCTACGTTGACTAAATCCAGATTAAGATCGATCGCCATTTGTAACGCCTCGCGGATCGGCTTGATCCCGATTTGTTCACCCTCTGCTCCGACCAGCCGAACCTCTTTGGCACGAATTTCATCATTGATCATATGTTCCTTACTGATAATCCTCCACCTCCGAATAATTTTCAGATAATATATTACGGTTCTCCATAAAAAAGGGATGCCGGTAATTCCCCGACACCCCGTTTGATCAACGTTCATGAATTGTAACCATTCATAAAGCATTGAGATCAAAACCAGCAGGCTGTTAGCCAGTCAGGTGAGAAGCCGGTGCTTCTGCTTGCAATCCCTATGTTTTGCACACTTGAATACTATACATCATCAGACCGAAGGTGTCAACACCTTCTGAAATTATTAATTTACAGTGCGGATTATGAAACCTGCTTGCTCTGCACTTCCTCCAGCCGGACTACGCGCGTATGCTTGGTATGACTCCACTGCTTGTTGTTCTGCGTGAAGAACGCATAGAACGTAATGGGATACCACGAGAGCAGATAGACCGGGAACACCAGCAGGTACAGATAGACCTTCTTGAACTTCACCCGCTCCAGCGCCATGGCCAGCAGGAAGGTCAGAATATTGGCACCTACGGCAAAGTACCCGAGCCACAGCGGCAGATGTCCGTAAATATTCGCAATATGCGGACCGTCGAACACAGCATTATCCACAAACATTACGGCAGTCATCAGGAACGTCAGCAACACAATGTATACGTTCGCTCCGTACAGAGCCAGGTCAAACTTCGTCAGGCTGCGTTCCTTGATCCCCTGCCACAGCAGCGGGAAGAAGTAACGGCGGGCTACGGTGAAGTGACCCTGCATCCAGCGCAGACGCTGTCTGGAGGAAGCCTTGAAGGTAAGCGGCTTCTCATCGAATACTTTGGCATCATAATTAAATCTTGGATATACGCCCTTGGAGGCGCTGCGCATGGTGAATTCCAAATCCTCAACCAGACTGGTTGCGCCCCAGCCCATTTCCTTCAGCAGGTTCGTCTCGAAGCACATGCCTGTTCCGCCGAGGAAGTTGGCCATCTTCAGATTATGGCGCGACAGCTGCCACAGCCGGTTGATGTACCAGTAGGATACGCCGTAAGCAGCCGTGATCCAGGAATCCTCCGGGTTCTTCGTATCAATGTAGCCTTGAATGACCCGTCCGCCTGAACACAGATCGTTGTTCATCTCTGTCAGGAACTCTGTATGTGCGAGGTTGTCGGCATCGAACATGACTACAGCGTCGTACTGGCGGGGCAGCGCCCACAGCTCCTTCAGCATCCACTCGATGGCATAGCCTTTACCGCGCAGGTTGCTGTTGGTACGCACACAGGCATTCATGCCGTGCTCCCGCACGATCGCAGCGGTATTATCCGTACAGTTGTCACAGATGACAAATACATCGTACAGTTCCTGGGGATAATTAAGCTGCTTCAGGTTTTCCATCAGAGCGCCAACCACTTCTTCCTCGTTGTGTGCGGCGACCAGTACGGCAAATGACTTTTGCGGCGCATGCCTAACCTTGTTCTTCTTCTTGCGCAGTCCAAACAGCGAAAATCCGAACTGATAAACTGCGATTGCCGCCAAGATCACTTGGAGCGTAACAAACAATGCGTCTGTCATGATCTTTAGATGCCCCCTTTTTCCAAATCTTGATGTTTTTTCTCTTTCTCTCTCTCTAACTTGCTAACGTTCTATCTGACCCTTTTGTTGCATCCCTTACTGTAGACAAGAATTTCCCCTTAGTTCCGGGCAGGATTCCGAATTTGTATGGTCCCGTTTCACAAGATATGAATATGGATTCCAGTGTACTGGCTGGCTCCTTATTTCTCTGTTACCTTATAAACGCGATCTTCCTGCTTGAATCATTGTAGTCGCTTTGGGGCTCACAAGTCAAAAGAGACATTTTTCGAGCGGACCCGAGCTTTTTCTTGAACGGGCTACCTTAAAAAAGTATGATAAAGACAGCTTCAGGCCGTGAAATCTGCTGCTTAAGCTGCGCCAGAACTCTTTTAGCCGGACTATCGGAGGGACATGATATGAGACCTTTATTCAAGAAACTGCATCTCCTGGAGCAGCGGGTGTTTCAATGGATTAACGGACGGATGCACAATCCGTTTCTGAACTTCTGGCTCTTCTACCTCACTCATCTCGGAGGTGCAACAAGCGCGATCGGCATCAATCTCCTGGTCTGGGCAGTGTGCCCGCAGCCATGGAGAACTACAGGACTTCAGGCACTGGCCGCGCTGGCGATAAGCCATGTGCCCGTCGCTATCGCCAAAAAGCTCTACCCGCGCCTGCGGCCCTATCTGGCCCTGCCGGACACCAATACGTTCCGCAATCCGCTTAAGGATCATTCTTTTCCTTCAGGCCATACGACCGCTATCTTCGCCTCAACGGTTCCTTATATGATAGCCTTTCCTGTCCTGACTGCGGTCCTGCTTCCTCTGGCCTGCACAGTCGGCTTCTCCCGGATCTACCTCGGGCTGCATTATCCATCTGATGTCCTCGCAGGAGCGGTCATTGGGTCTGGAGTCGCAGCCGGTACGCTTGCCCTCTGGATATGATGCCTAAGGGGCGCCGGCCGGTCAATACCTCTAGGGAACAGGTGAACTATACATTGCGCAAAAAAAGAATATTATTGCTGTCAGAGGGCTTCGGTGCCGGGCATACCCAGGCTGCATATGCGCTGTCGAGCAGCCTGCGGAAGCTGTCTCCGGAGGTGCAGACCAAGGTGCTGGAGCTGGGGAGCTTCCTGAATCCCAAGGTGGCCCCGCTCATTGTCTCGGCATACCGCAAGACGGTCACCTCCCAGCCCCGGCTGATGGGCTATGTGTACCGTCACCAGAAATCATTCAATCGTCTTACCACACTTGCCCTGCACCGCTTGTTTTATACGCATGCCCAAAATATTGTAAAGCAGCTGAAGCCGGACATTATCGTCTGTACCCATTTCATTCCCGGTGCTGTTATCTCACGCCTGAAGCGGCTTCACCCGTCGCTGAAGGCTCCGCTGATTACGGTCATTACGGATTATGACGCCCATGCCAGCTGGATCAGCCCGCAGGTGGACCGCTATCTGGTATCCACCCCTGAGGTCAAGGCAAAGCTGCGCCGCCGGGGCGTTGCCGCCTTCAAGATCCGGGTAACCGGCATCCCTGTCCACCCGAGCTTCTGGGAGCAGCACGGCCGGGAAGACATTCAAGAGCAGTTCAAGCTGCTTGGTATTCCGACGGTCATGGTTATGGGCGGCGGCTGGGGCATGATGAATGACGAAGTAGTGAATGCGGCTCTGGCCGGATGGCGGGACAAGGTGCAGATTGTGTTCTGCCTCGGCCAGAATGACAAGCTGCTGCAGGAGATGAAGCAAGACCTGCGGTTCAGACATCCCAACATCCGGCTGCTGGGCTTCACCCGGGAGATTGACAAGCTGATGGAGGTGTCCGACCTGCTGGTCACCAAGCCGGGCGGCATGACCTGCAGCGAAGGCTTGGCCAAGGGCATTCCGATGCTCTTCCACTCTCCGCTGCCGGGCCAGGAAGAAGAGAACTGCCGGTACTTCACTGCCGCCGGCCTGGGGGAGCCGATCAGCTCCCTCGATGTAGTTGACCGGTGGATGGAGCGGCTGCTGAATGATTACGGAAATGTCCGTGCGGCGCGCAAGGCCCATCTGGAGGCCATCTCCAGGTACAATCCGCTGCAAAGCGCCCAAAGCATTATTGATATGCTGGATAAACCGCGCACAGAACATGGACAGTAGAGAACCAGGTTAGAACGCAAAAGGCAGTCCGGTATGAATGAACCGGACTGCCTTTTGCTGTAATTGCCGGTAATGCAGCCTAGAGGCGGTACTTGTCCAGACGGATGGCCTGATATTGCTTCAGCGCCTCATCTCCGACAATTGCCTCGCAGCGGTGAATGTTCACGCCCCGTCCATAGAACTTGGTCTCGTATTCGGTCATTACATGCTCTTCGTTGATCACGCCGCCCTCATGCAGGTCAAGCGAAATATTCTTCATCTGCAGGCCATAGTCCGCAAATGCATTAAGCGAGAATTCAAACAGGCTGCGGGAATCCGTCTTCAAATGGATCTCGCCCAGCGGACTGAGCAGTCCGCGGTATTTATCAAGAAAACGCGGATGGGTCAGACGGCGGCGGGCATGCTTGCTTTTCGGCCAGGGATCACTGAAGTTGAGATAGATCCGTTCCAGCTCCCCTGGAGCGAACACTTCCTCCGCGTAATCGATATTGGCCAGGGCCACTCTCACGTTGGGCGGTGTCTCTTCACCTGCCGGCTCCCATACATTCCGGGCCTTCTCGGCTGCGCGCCGCACCAGCTCGTCATACATATCCACGCCGATGAAATTAATCTCCGGGTATTTGAAGCTCATTTGACTGATAAACTGCCCCTTGCCCATTCCGAATTCCACATGAATCGGATGATCATTGCCGAACAATTCAGACCAGCGCCCCTTCAGGCTGCGTGGTTCCAGGATGACCAGATCGGTCTGCTCCTCAAGACTTTCACGTATTCCTTTTCTTCCGCGTAAACGCATAGGTACTCCTCCGCTTATCTCTTTATTGCCTTATCTGTGAATAGGATAAATGCTACTTGCAATATTGTGCCGAACTTACCGGCAAAAGTAAAGGGATTTCAGCAAAAGAAAAGGAACCTCCATCCCGCCCTTGTTGGACTGGTCGAAAGTTCCGTGCGTGTTGTATCTGTCATACCGGCCCGCCGTTCAGCGGACTGCAATTTATTTATCGAACTCGAAGGTCTTCTCAAACGCATTGCGGATCTTCCGCTGCGCTTCTGTCTTGATCTTGTGGTTGCCGTTAAATTCTACGCCGGTCAGGGCGAGAGCTTCATCGGGAGTCAGCTGCACATCAATCGAACCTTTATTATCAGCAAATACCGTTGGAGAATTCATCGTTATCACCTCTAAGGTTTAGTATGGACCGGACGACACGAAATTATGAATTCAAAGCATGTGATTGTGGTTGATGCAGCGTCTTTTTTAACACTTTAAATATAACATAATGTGTAAGCATTTTCAAGCCGTTTCGCGCGAATTCACAGCCTATTTTCTGTTTTTTTTCGGCGGAATTCCGGAAGGGATTGTTACGTTCATCACGGATTTTTGATACAATGGGAAGGTTAATGAAAGGAGCTGCACATGTCTAATCTTCAACAAGCCTCCTCTCCGCTTCTGTGGGGGGATAAACGGTTCCATACCTGGAACTACGAAATGCGCGGGCAGATGGATACCAAGGTGTTCAAGGTCATGCTCGATGCGGGCTTCACCTGTCCGAACCGTGACGGTTCCATCGCCAAAGGAGGCTGTACGTTCTGCAGTGCCAGAGGGTCAGGCGATTTCGCCGGAAGCCGCCGGGATGATCTGGTCACCCAGTTCAACCATATCCGCGACCGCCAGCATCAGAAATGGCCGAATGCCAAATATATCGGCTATTTCCAGGCCTATACCAATACGTATGCTCCTGTCGAGGAGCTAAGGGAATATTATGAAGTCATTTTGCAGCAGCCCGGGGTTGTCGGCCTCGCCATTGCCACCCGCCCCGACTGCCTGCCGGATGATGTAGTGGAGTATCTCGCAGAGCTGAACCAGCGCACCTATCTATGGGTGGAAATGGGGCTTCAGACCATTCATCAGTCCACTTCGGATCTGATTAACCGCGCGCATGATACCGCCTGCTATACTGAAGCTGTTGCGAAGCTCCGCCGTCACGGCATCCGGGTGTGTACCCATATCATTCACGGGCTTCCGCAGGAAACGCATGAGATGATGCTGGAGACTGTAGCTGCTGTAGCGAATATGGGGGTTCAGGGGATCAAAATCCACCTGCTTCACCTCATGCGCAAAACGCCGATGGTGAAGCAGTATGAAGCCGGGCTGCTGCGGTTCCTGGAGCAGGATGAATATGTGAAGCTCATTGCCGACTCGCTGGAAATTCTGCCGCCGGACATGATCGTCCACCGCCTGACCGGCGATGCCCCGCGCGATGCCCTGATCGGCCCGATGTGGAGCCTCAAGAAGTGGGAAGTGCTGAATGCCATTGACCAGGAACTGGTTGCCAGGGACACCTGGCAGGGTAAGTACTGGAGGAAGGGCTGATGGGCTTCCTGTCTGTCCTTAGCTTCGCCCATAAGCTGACCGCTGAGCGGCTCTCGCCGGGGGGACTGGCTATCGACGCCACCGTGGGGACCGGTGCCGACACTTTGTTCCTCGCCAAGGCGGCCGGGCCGCGCGGCGGGGTGTACGGGTTCGACATTCAGCCGCAGGCGCTGGCTCTTGCCGGCGAGCGCCTGCGGCTGGCCCGGGAGGAAGCGCCTGCTGCGCTGGCTCCCGTGACGCTGCTGCAGCAGAGCCATGCAGCCATGGCTGAAGCCGTTCCGCCCGCTTGGCGCGGAACGGTATCGGCGGTGATGTTCAACCTCGGCTATCTGCCCGCAGGCGATGCCGACAAGACCATCATCACCGAGCCGGGAAGCACGCTGGCCGCGCTGGAGGCGGCGCTTGCGCTGCTCCGCCCGGGCGGGATCATCACGGCCGTGCTGTATCCCGGCCACGAAGGCGGCGGCCGCGAAGCCGCCGCTGTCGAAGCCTGGGCTGCCGGACTGGCCCAGCAGGACGCGCAGACCATCGTGTACCGGCAGCTTCAGCGCGGGTCTGCCCCGTATGTTGTAGCTGTAGAGAAGAGAAGAAGCTGAGCACAGATAATGGCAGCCGCCACTTGTTCACACCTTCAATCGAAGGATCATTCTATTATCAGGAAGGAAGATGTTGTAATGACGAAACCATATCCTCTGAAATTTCAGCCGGAATTCAAAGAACGTGTCTGGGGAGGCCGGGCGCTGGAGAAATTCGGCCTGGATCTGCCGGAAGGCCACATCGGTGAAGGCTGGATGATTGCCGATCATCCGAACGGCACCTCCTCTGTAGTCAACGGCGAGCTGGCCGGACAAGGCCTGGATGCCATCCGTGAGCAGTTCGGGCACGAGTGGTTCGGCAGCAAGGGCATCACGGAAGAAGGCGGAAGATTCCCGCTGCTGATCAAGCTGCTGGATTGCAATGACAACCTCTCCGTGCAGGTGCACCCTACGGATGATTATGCCGGCCTGCCCAAGGGCGAGCTTGGCAAAACAGAAATGTGGTACGTGCTGGACGCCAAGCCAGGCGCCAAAATCATCTACGGCCTGAAGGAAGGCGTCACCCGCGAGATGCTGAAGGACGCGCTGGAGAACGGAACGGTTATGGACAGCCTGCAGGAAGTGACTGTAGCTGCCGGTGACTCCTTCTATATCCCTGCCGGGACTGTACATGCCTTGTGCGCAGGTGTCGTTGTGGCGGAGATCCAGCAGAACTCTGACACTACATACCGGATTTACGATTACGACCGTCCGGGTCTGGACGGGAAGCCGCGCGAGCTGCATATCGAGGATTCCCTGAATGTTACCGCCTATGAGGGAGCAGGCGCGACTTCGATGAAGACAAATGGTGCTGTGGCCGGAGAATGGCTTAGAATCGCCTCCTCTCCTTATTTTATTGTGGAAAAAGGAATCGTCTCCGGCGAATGGCAGCTCGCCACCACCGTTGACAGCTTCACCATCCTGGTGATCTGCGAGGGCAGCGGCCACCTGATCTGGGACGGCGGCTCCCAGCCTTATGCGGCTGGCGAATGTTACCTGCTCCCTTCCAGCCTGGGCGCTTACAGCATTGAAGGACAATCTACCGTACTGCGCTCTTATCTGCCTTAAGCAGCCGGACTGTATCTCACTTGGATCAGGGTAGCACCAGGTACTCTTTACGCTAGGAATGCTGAATTTCACTTTCAGGAGGACAGGCGATGACTGAGAACACTTTTTCCATGACTGATCCCTTAGATGTCAAAATTCATGTCTATGAATGGCTGCCGGACGCGGGAACGGAGATCCGGGGGATTGTGCAGATTGCTCACGGTATGTGTGAGACGGCTGCGCGGTATGCCCGGTTCGCTTCGGCGCTCACCGCAGCCGGTTATGCCGTGTATGCCAATGACCACCGGGGGCATGGGCTTACCGCCGGCAGAGTCAACCTGCTCGGTGACAGCGGGGAGAACGGCTTCTACTGGATGCGGCGCAATCTCCTTCAGCTTGCAGACCTTGCCTGCTCCCGGCATAAGCATAAGCCTATCTTCCTGTTCGCGCACAGCATGGGCTCATTTCTGGCTCAGAAGCTGATGTGCGAGGAGGATAATGAGATCTACAGCGGCTTCATCCTCAGCGGCACCAATGGTCCCAGGGGCATGCTGCGGCTGGCGGAGTCCCTCTCCGCAATGCAGTTAAGACTACAGGGAGACCATCACCGCAGCGTGCTGCTGAACGGAATTGTGTTTGGCGCATATAACCGCTCCTTTTCTCCGGTCCGGACGGCTTTTGACTGGCTCAGCAGCGACCCTGAAGAGGTCGATCACTTCATTGCCGACCCCTACTGCGGGGCGATTTGCACTACCCGCTTCTTCCGTGATTTCTTCCATATGCTGCGTGAGCTTCATACCAGGTCTACTCTTCAGCACTTATGCAGCGACAAGCCGGTCTATCTGTTCGCGGGCGAGAAGGACCCTGTGGGGATGAACGGTCAAGGGGTGATGCGTCTGGCTGAGTTATACCGGAAGCAGGGGCTTCAGGATGTAGAATGCAAGCTCTATCCGGGAGGCCGGCATGAGATGCTGAACGAGGTCAACCGGGACGAGGTCACGGCCGATGTGCTGGACTGGCTCGCCCGCCACCTGCCTGCCGAATCCATGCGGCTTCAGCCTACGGCGGATTAGCCTATTGATGCAGACACACGTACTGGTCTGGTGCTGACGTTGGTCTGATGCTTACGGTGGTGTAGCACAGTGCAGACCTATGTCGCCACTGCACTGTGATCCGCAGGTACGTTACAAAAAGAGAGGCACTCCGCCCGGACGGAGTGCCTCTCTTTCGATTATTTTGCCGTAACAGTAAGTTAAAATTCTCCTCTTAGCTGTAACGTAAGGTATGCCGCTGATCCGGCAGCAGCAATTGTCACGATTGCAGCAATTGTTGTAATTTTTGCAGGATCTCCACCCTATCGGCACCGTCTCAGTAGCAATTGTTGCACTTTAGGCATTATTTTCAACAAATTAACACTCTTTGGAGCACCAGTTGTTGCACTTTGTACAGGATTTCGCCATATTGACGCTCCAGAAGCAGCGAATGTTGTAATTTATGCAGGATTTCCAGGCTTCTTCTTAGGCCCCACTTTCCGCGCCAACACCCTAATGATCATATCAGGTATTCCGCAGCTATTAACAGTAACTCTGCAAAGACCCGTCATTCACGCTCTAAATATCCTGCCAGTCTCCCCGCTAAATCTTGCTTATACGCCGGAAGATCATACGAAGAATTATTGACTTTGATCTTGTGCATGTTTATGCGGTTATATATGATTTTCTCCAATTTCAGTCTGGCCTCAAGCACCCTCAGAGTTCCGTCTAAGCCCTGGTGCCCCTGTTTAAAGCCATACCCCTGTTTGGTGTAATATTCAATGAACCCCTCTGACCACTCCAGGGGCCTGTCGCGGACAGCTTTGCGGAAAGAAAGCTCCAGATCGTCCTGATCAATATACATCAGCAGCGGATTCAATCCGGCCGTAATGGCCTCCAGCTCCAACGTGTAGCTTACAATGTCTTCCTCAGCTGCACCATGCTTGATCATCCCCACAGTTACCGGGTTCTGGATAAAGCAGCAATCAAACACATACGTGTCCGCCCCCTGCAAGGCCTTCTCAGCGAACTGTCTCCATCTTGCTGTAATCAGCTCCCTGTTCTGCGCGAGCGGCAATTCATACACATCGTTCCGGTTAAGCCAATCCAGCGCTTCCTTTGGAATAAGGGGCCCGTGTTCATCTATGATTTTGCGGTATTCCACCAGGTAATGGCTGTCATGAACAGTAGTCCGCGGACTTAATATATGCCTTGAATCGGCCCACATCCCCAGCAGCTCATCGTACTCTGCTTCCGCAAGACAAGCGACGCCGTCATAATCCGCCGGATGATCCAGATTCCCCTCCAGGAATAGCTGAGCTCTAATGCCCGTCTCCGTAAGAATGTCATAAACCAGCTGTGCCGTAGTGGATTTTCCGAAGCCGGGTAAGCCCTCGATTAAAATCAGTTTTGGATACATATAGTAGTTCCCCCATTCATGATTTAGGAGGATAAGCAGGCAAGGAGCCATAGAGATGCGGTGTCCCGGCAACAAAAAAGGATACCCTAAGGTATCCGCAGAAGCCGGTCTATGAACCAAGCTTACCCTGCATACCCTGAAAGATTAAAGAAAGACATGCCTAATAGCATAGTGTTCTGCACTATTGCTGGCATTCTTCCGGTTAATTAATCCTTACAGAGTAATCCACATGATAAGGTGTAGGCTCCTTTATTTGCATCTTATGACTGATCGTAACACTTAGGATGTGTAAATACAATTAGGTGTTGTGAAAGACCAAGGGACCACCGTAAGCTCCGGCCATTTACGCTTCCATTTCTGCGTTTTGGTACGGTATACCTCTTCGGTGATCAGCGCTTTGTTGGGCCGCAGAACCAGTTGAAACAAATCCACCAGACCAAATGGAGCATAAATCTTCCATTCACCGTTCAGCTCAAGTTTTGCTCCCAGTGAGGTTACTGTAGTCGGCCAGCTGTCGATTGCAGCTTCCAGGGAGAGGTAGGGGCTGATCTCCACACCGAACTTCTGGGGGTACCACAGATGGACCCTAGCCTGATTTTTGAGATCAACCGGAATTGCTATCCCCTCAAAAATCTCCTTGCCCTTCTTAATCACCTCATCCTCGGCAGCATAGCTCAAATCCGATGTATCGTAGTAGATAATATCGATGTCACTGATTCCATACCCTGGCGTCCGCCCGGTCAGTTCGTTCCACACCGTTTGTACCAGGCAGCCTGCGCCAATGTAATAAGGGAATGGGGCCAATCCTTGGGCACGTTTGAAAATATCCATTAGCAGAGTATCGCGGGTGAATAGCTCTGTAAGACGGTTATGCATTTCATTGCTACTATCCATCGACCAAACCCCCAACACTCCCGGAAGGCAGCGCATATTGCAAAATAAGTTGTGTCCCCTTGCTTCCGCTCCGCCGCAGGCCGTGATCCTGAAATCCGGTGCGGAGATATAGCTGACTGGCGGCGGTATTGCGTTCATTCACAGCAAGCACAATCTGCCGGGCTTCAGGGTAGTGGCGGCGGACAAAATCCGGCAGCTGCAACATCGCTGCTATAGCGAACCCACGGCCCTGGCTGGCGTAGTCCATCAGGAAAGCGCGCAGCAGAACTGCATCGCCATAGTCTGGAAAGAAATCGGATATGCCTTCACCGGTATGGAGGATGAAGAAGCCCACCGCCCTTTCTCCATGAGCAATAACCACTCCCTCCTTACCGGCATCCTCCTTGATATCCTGAAGCGTCTCCTCCGGCATTCCGGTGAACTGCAACTGCTCCGCCGGAAGCTGAAAGCCAAGTAACTGGTCCCTGAATTGCTCCCCTTGCTCGTCACCGTACCTAAACAATGATATGTGCTGCTCCTGACTCAACGGTATGCCCCCCATAGGTAACGTACTCTTGCTCATGTTGATTTGTGGCCACCAAATGTGATCGGTTTTTCGATTACATTTGGTCCACGTGCCCACGCAGCGCCGAATGTGGTCGGTTTTTCGATTACATTTGGACCACGCGCCCACGCAACGCCGAATGTGGTCGGTTTTTCGATTACATTTGGACCAGGCACCCACTCAGCGATCGTCCCTACAAAGGCAGAGCGTAATACTGCGCCCGCTGGCTCTCATCCTGCTGGTACAGGACGATCAGCAGCGTGCGGCCTTCGCTTGCCCCAGGATGCGGATCGTTATGGACCGCCCCAGCCTCGGCCTCAGCCACTGCTACCGCAAGCTCCGCCGATTCTCCTTCAGCCGCTACTCCACGAAGCTCCCGGCCGTCTCCGGCATCGGCACCAGCCTCAGGCTGTGCCCCTGCCTCAGCGCCAAGCTCCCCGTCATAGCGCAGCCCGCTGATCGATTCCAGCACCGGATCGAGCCGGAATGGCAGCTCGTCGAGCACGATGAACTTCTGGAGCTCCCGCTCGCTAAGCCCGGCCTCCGCCAGCTTGGCCGAGATCAGCTCCGGCTGACTGGCGATCTGCTTCAGGTGCTTCGCCCACTCCGCTTTATCAAGCACATCCTCCCACCAGATCTTGCGGGGCTTGTACTTGTGGGCGAGGAAGTAGTCCAGCTTCATCAGGCCGGTGACAATATCCATGGAGGCCGTGCCCCGGTCCGTCAGGAAGTCATGCAGCCGGGTGAACAGATCCTCCAGCTGATGCCCGATCTTCTGCCAGCCCCGCTCTTCCCAATAGTCGCCGAACTCCTGGAAGAAGTCGAACGGGGACGGGAACACATGGCGGATCAGGTACTTGACCGAATGAGCCAGCCGCTGGCTGTTCCAGTACTTCTCCAGCACATCCTCCAGACGCTTGAGCCGGATGATATCGGCGAACGGCATGACATGGCTGCTGAGAATCTCGTACGGCGCATGCTCCATGTACGTGTAGTCATATTTGGCTGCCTGGGCGCGCAGCCCGGTGCCGCGCAGCATTTTGAGGAACCCTAATTGCAGCTCCTCCGGCTCCATGGCAAAGACGTCATTGAAGGTCTTGCGGAAGGTGTCGTAATCCTCCATTGGCAATCCGGCGATCAGATCGAGATGCTGGTCGATGTTGCCGCTGGCCTTGATCTTCATCACAGTGCGCGACAGCTTGGTGAAGTTCTGGCGGCGCTTGACCAGCTCATTCGTCTCGTCATTCGTGGACTGGACGCCGATCTCGAAGCGGAAGACGCCCGGAGGGGCGTTCTGCGCCAGGAAATCCAGCACCTCGGGACGCATAATATCGGCGGTAATCTCGAACTGGAACACGCAGCCCTGATGGTTGTCGATCAGGAACTGGAACATCTCCATCGCATAATTGCGGTTGATATTGAACGTGCGGTCCAGGAACTTGATCACCTTGGCTCCGCCCTCAATCAGATAGAGCAGATCAGACTTCACCCGTTCGATATCATAATAACGCACGCCCACCTCAATGCTGGACAGGCAGAATTGGCAGTTGAAGGGACAGCCCCGGCTCGTCTCAAAATACACAATCCGCTTGCTCAGCTCCGGCAGATCCTCCGCGAAGCGGTGCGGGGTCGGCAGGGTGTTAAGATCGCTTTTGGGACGGGGAGGGTTAACGATCAGCTCTTCGCCCTTGCGGTAAGCCGCACCGTATACGAAATGGTACTTATGTTCATCCCGGATCTCCTGCAGCAGATGGTGGAAGGTCTCTTCCCCGTCACCGTTCACGACAAAGTCCACTCCGGCCTCCCGCTTCATCCAGTAGAGCGGCTCATAGGATACCTCCGGCCCGCCCAGCACAATCTTGACCTCCGGCATGACCTGCTTGAGAATACCGACCAGCTTGATGGTCTCCTCGATGTTCCAGATGTAACAGGAGAAGCCAATCACATCCGGCTGCTTCTGAAAAAGGTCAGACACGATGTTCATCGCGGGATCTTTGATGGTATATTCCGCCAAAAGGATATCCTTGAACTCATGCTCGCTATACGCCTTCAGCAGCCGGATCGCAAGCGACGTGTGAATATATTTGGCATTTAATGTGGCCAGGATGATTCTCATGCCTTATAACCTTCTTTACATGTCATTTTGAAAAAACTCCAGGAAGGCCTTGCCGTACTTCCGGTACTTCACTTCCCCGACACCCTTCACCCTCAGCATCTCCGCTTCCGTCTGCGGACAGACCACGCTCATCTCGCGCAGCGTTGCATCATTGAAAATGATGTACGACGGCACATGCTCGCGCCCCGCCAGCTCGCGGCGGATCAGGCGCAGCTGCTCGAACACCGTCTCGTTGACCGCAGACGGCGAAGTGTCGCGCGAACGGCTGCGGTCCCGCGTGCCGGACGTGACCAGCGTGCGGGCCACGCGCTGATGCACCTGGCGCTGGCCGCGCAGCACCTCGGCTGCCAGCGGCTGCAGCCGGACCACCGGATACTGGCCTTCGGACAAGGCCAGATATCCTTCCGAGATCAGCATATTGATGATCTCGGTAATCTCCTTCTCGCTGCGGCTGGACATAGCGCCGTGGGTCGGCAGCTTCTCGAAGCCGTATTGCAGCACCTTCTGGTTACGCGAGCCCTTCAGTACGGATGAGACCAGCGCCACGCCGTAACGCTCACGCATCCGGTGGATGCAGGAGAAGATCTTCTGCGCTTCAACCGTGATATCGACCAGCTCACGCTCGTCGGTACAGGAGCTGCAGATCCCGCAGTGATCATCGTCATGGCTCTCGCCGAAATAGTCTAGCTGTGCACTGCGCAGGCAGCGGGTAGTGTAGCAGTATTCAATCATCTGCTGGAGCTTGCGGTATTCGTTGGCTTTGCGTTCCGGGTCCTGCGGGTTCTGCTCAATCAGGAATTTCTGGGTCATGATATCCTGCGCACTGAACAGCAGGATACAATCGCTCGGCTCCCCGTCACGCCCGGCACGGCCCGCCTCTTGAACATAGGCCTCCATGTTCTTCGGCATATTGTAATGGATGACATAACGCACGTTAGACTTGTCGATCCCCATCCCGAAGGCATTCGTGGCGACCATGACACGGATATCGTCATAGAGGAAGCCTTCCTGGCTGTCCGCCCGCTCCTGATCGTTCATTCCGGCATGATAGCGCCCGGCGGTGATGCCTGCGGCCTGGAGGCGCTGATAGAGATCATCCACCTCCTTGCGGGTGGCGGCATACACGATACCCGGCTGATGGGCATGCTGAGCCGCGTAATCCAGCACGAACTCGCGCTTGTTCTCTCCGCGCAGCACGGACATCGCCAGGTTGTCGCGGCCAAGTCCGGTCATGAAGACGCCCGGCTCGCGCAGGCGCAGCAGCCGGACCATATCCTCCATGACCTCCGGGGTAGCCGTAGCGGTGAAGGCCGCCAGAATCGGACGCTGCGGCAGCTGCTCCACGAACGGGGACACTGCCAGATAACTGGTGCGGAAGTCATGGCCCCACTGCGAGACGCAGTGTGCCTCATCGACAGCCACGCAGGAGATATTCAGTCCGGCCATCTCCAGGCGGAACCAGTCCAGCTCCAGACGCTCGGGAGCTACATAGAGCAGCTTCAAATCGCCGCGGCGGGCCGCGCGGATGCGCTCATTCACTTCCTTGCCGCTCAGGGTGCTGTTGATATAAGCAGCGGGAATCCCTGCGGTCGTCAGAGCATCCACCTGATCCTTCATCAGGGAGATCAGCGGTGAGACGACCAGGGTAAGCCCCCGCTGCAGCAGCGCCGGAACCTGATAACAGATGGACTTACCGCCTCCGGTAGGCAGAATGCCCAGCGTATCGCGGCCTTCCAGCAGATTGTTCACAATTTTTTTCTGGCCGTCCCGGAAATCGGGATAACCGTAATATTTTTGCAGCTCGGCCTGGGCCTGCTCCATTAATGATCCTTGCATCTCCATATCTCTTCATACTCCTTAAGGCTTTCTACCTTTTAGTTTACCGGGCAACCGGCTGCCAAGCAACCGCCTGAAGCAGATATCATAGCACTCCTTCCGGGCCTTACACATAGAAATTACATAAAAATCTTACGATCAAGCAACACTTTAGATAGATTCATCCATCTGCCCCATGAAGGAGGTCGCCCGTTTGCAAGATTGGAAAGATAAATATGCCTCCTACATAGATAAGCAACAGTCTTCTCCTCCAGAGCCGAAGCCGGCCAGCGGCAGCAGGCTGACAGGAGAGCTGAAGACCGATCTGCCGGAGCTTCAGGCCAGGCTCGGGGAGAACGGCGACCT
Organism: Paenibacillus sp. FSL H8-0122; assembly: GCF_038005345.1. Taxonomy (NCBI): domain Bacteria; kingdom Bacillati; phylum Bacillota; class Bacilli; order Caryophanales; family Paenibacillaceae; genus Paenibacillus; species Paenibacillus sp. FSL H8-0122. The sequence continues at coordinate 5,112,025 of NZ_JBBOTB010000001.1, forward strand.
GGTCGTACGCGACTTCCTGCTCTTCGGGGCTTATCCTGCCGCCATGCTCTTCTTCTCCTCACTCGTGAATATGGAGCAGGTGCGCGAGCATGTATTGAAACCGTTAATGACCCCGCCTCCAGGCCGGCCTGAGGTCCTGGAGAATGCGGGCGGAATGATTCATTACATCTGGAGTACAGCCGTTCAGGTCACTCAAGGCACCACGACTGCCGATCTGTCCGCACTCCCCCAAGCAGCCGTGAAGGGCGAACTGATTCTGCTGATTGACGGGGTTCCCGAGGCGCTCCGCATGGAGATGCGCCAGATTGAGATGCGCGGGGTCGAGCAGCCGCAGACGGAGCAGGTCATCCGCGGGCCCCGTGAAGGCTATGTGGAGAAGCTGGAGAACAACCTCTCCCTGCTGCGCTACCGGCTGCAGAGCACAGACTTCCGGATTGAGATCAGTCCGCTCGGGGAGCGTACCCAGTCAAGGGTGGCTCTATGCTATATAGACAGCGTCACAGACAGCGCTCTGGTGGCTGAAGTCATGCGCAGAATCTCGCTGATTCATACGGACGGCATCCTTGATGCCGGATACATCGAGCAGTTCATCGAAGACCAGCCGCTATCCCCCTTCCCTCAGGTTCAGAGCACTGAGCGGCCGGACAAAACTGTGGCCGCCCTTCTGGAAGGACGGGTCGCCATTCTTGTGGATGGCTCCCCGTTTGCCCTGATTGTTCCCGCCCTCTTCAACCAGTTCTTCCAGACGGTGGATGACTATACGGAACGCTTCATTATGGGCAGCCTGATCCGGATCATCCGGCTGATTGCTTTGGCCTGCTCGCTGTTTTTCCCGGCGTTATATGTGTCTGTCATCTCGTACAACCCCGAGCTGCTGCCTACAGATTTCGCTGTGGCAATCTCGGGCGGCCGGGCGGGTGTGCCGTTTCCGGCTGTTCTGGAGGTGCTGATCATGGAGGTATCTATGGAGGTGCTGCGGGAAGCGACGATCCGCCTGCCGCAGATGATCGGCGGGGCATTATCTATTGTAGGTGTCCTCGTCATCGGACAGGCGGCAGTTGGCGCGGGACTTGCGAGTCCGATCACTGTTGTCATTGTGGCTCTGACGACCATCGGCTCGTTCGCCACTCCGGCCTATAATGCGGCAATCGCCCTGCGGATGCTGCGGTTTCCGCTGATCCTTCTGGCGGGCATGTTCGGCCTCTACGGCGTGATGACAGGTACGATTCTGATTCTGAACCATCTGCTCTACCTGGAGTCCTTCGGAGTTCCCTATATGTCCCCCTACATTCCCGGCAAGTGGCGTGATCTGAAGGATACGCTGGTGCGGGTGCCGCTCTGGTGGATGCGCCGCCGCCCCAGCTTCCTGCATGCCCGGGATACGGACAGACTGCCCCGCAGCGTGCCAGCCGCAGAGATTGATCAGATTCTCAGGCAGGGAGATGAGACCGATGAATAATCCGCGCCAGATTACGAGTCTGCGCGCAGCAGCCGTGATCAGCAGCACCATTATCGGAGTGGGCATCCTCAGCTTCCCGCGCTATATGACCGAAGCAGGCAACAGCAGCGCTCCGCTTGTTGCATTCTGCGGCGTACTTTTCTCCTTCATCAGCTACTGGCTGCTGGCCTCCCTGTGCCAGCGGTTTCCGCAGGAGACCCTGTTTGTGTTCAGCCGCCGCCTGATCGGACGCCCGCTTGCTGCTATTTTCACTGTGGTGATTATGCTGCTGTTCATTGTACTCACCGGCCTCACTGTACGCCAGTTCGGGGATGTCGCCACAACCGTGCTGTACAAAAAAACACCGATCGAAGCAACCATCTTCCTGATGCTGCTCATCAGTCTGCTGTCCTCCAGGCGCAACGTTGTGAAGTTCTCCTATATTCACTTCTTCTATCTGCCGCTGATTGTCGGCTCTATTCTGGTCACCATTCTGCTCTCGCTCAAAAATGTGGAGATGCTCAATCTGCAGCCTGTCCTGATGGCTCCCAGCCTCCAGTTCTGGAAAGGGGCGCGGGAGGCCACCTATCTGTTCCAAAGCTCCTTCGTCATCGTGCTGCTGATTCCATTCATGGAGAAGCCTGGGCATGCCGTCCGTGCGGGGGCCTGGGCCATCTTCCTGTCGGGTGCAATCTACGTCCTGATCGTCATTGCCTCTGTAGGGATATTCGGTGCCGAGGAGACCAAGCTGCTGATCTACCCTACTCTGGAGATGGCCCGTTCGGCGGCCTTTGGCGAAGGATTCCTGGAGCGGCTGGATGCTATCTTCATTATTATCTGGGTCATCTCTGTCTACACGACGATCTACACTACTTATTACATCTCTGCCTATCTGCTGCACAAGCTGCTGCGATTCCGCGATCAGCGGATGGCCTCCACGGTCCTGCTGCCGGTGATGTTCATCCTGGCCATGCTGCCCTCCAATGTGTTCGAATCTTACCGGTGGGCCCTTCACCTCGGCAATGCCGGCATGATGCTGATGTTCGGCTATCCTCTGCTGTTATGGACGGTCTATCTGCTCAGACGCCACAAGAAGAAGGTGACCTCATGAAAATACAGCTTCCGCGCACGCTCGCCCTGCTCCTGCTGCTCACTATAGCCGCCCCGCTGCTCAGCGGATGCTGGGATCAGGTGGAGATTGAGGACCGCGCGCTGGTTCTCGGCTTATCCATTGACAAGATCCCTGCAGACGATACGCAAAAAGAAGACCGGGTGACTCACATCCATGATAACTCTCTGCCTACGGAGATGATCAGTGTCACCGCTCAGATTGCCGTCCCGGGCAGAGTCCCGCTGGGCCCCGGTACCGGCGGCAGCGCAGGGGAAGGCAAGACCAGTCCTGTCTGGGTAGTCAGCGTGCGCGGCATCTCGCTCGATGACGCCATGAATAATCTGCAGCAGCAGATTGCCGACCCGCGTTATCTGGTTCACCTGCGGATCATCATCATCAGCGAGGAGATTGCCCGGGGCAGCCTTGCCGAGCTGAATGATTATCTGCGGCGCAACCCGGAAATCCGGCGCAGAACCTGGCTGCTCGTCTCCGAGGGCCGTGCTTCGGCATTTATGGATGTGAATCCGCCGCTGCAGCGCGTGCCTACGCTCTATATTTTGTCCATGATGGAGAAATCGGTCTCTTCCGGCAAGTTCCCCCGCGACTATATCGGCACCTTCTGGTCAGCGGACTCCAAGTGGGGACAAAGCGCCTATCTGCCTTATGTCGCACTGCGCAACAGGGACAATATTCTGATTAAAGGGCTGGCTTATTTCAGCGGCGGCAAGATGGCGGGCAAGACTGCCCCTATAGAAATCGGCGGGTTCATGGCGATGCAAGGGATGGACCCCGGCGGCTATTCCACTCTGCTCCCTACGCAGGAGCTCGGGATTGTCATGACCAAGATCAATGAACGCTTCACCCGGACCCGGAGCTATATCAAGGACGGCAAGCCCTGTTTGTCCTATGAGATCTTCCTGGAGGGGGATTTGGACGAGCATTACAGCAGCGATGTTCCCGTCAATTCCCCACAGAAGCTGCATGAGATCGAGCGGGAGTTCGAGCAGCAGATTCAGACGGTGCTGACCGGACTGGTGAAGCAGACCCAGCAGGACCACTCTGATATTTTTGGCATGGGCGAACAGATCAGAAGCCATCATCCCGCCTACTGGAGGGAGCATATCCGCGGCAAAAACGACTGGGAGAGCCTGTACAGCAGTGTTGGTGTAGATATCAGACTGACCCTGCATATCCGCAGAGTAGGCCTCAAGCATGATTAAGTACCAGCCTGTGCAGGTAACCGCCTATGGAGGAGGAAGCGTATGATCCGATTGCTGGGAAGTCTAGCCGGGATGCTGTTGTTCTCGGCCATGCTCCTGCTGGTTGTGGATATACGAATTTACAGTAACCGGGGCTGGCTCCGGGAGAAAAAGTACGCAAAGGTCATAGCCTGGAGCTATATCCTGCTCTCCCTGATGATCTGTATCGGCCTGCTCCTCTATATCTAGCTGCCCGCTTCCCTTCCGTAGTATTTCTTCACGGCCCATGGTATATTGAGGAGTAACCTATTAAAGGACGGAGAATGCGGTCATGAATACAAGAAGAACCAGAAATCAGGGGAACAGAACCTCTAACCATAAACAGGGAGCAAGATCCGGGGCCCCTGCCAAGCCGGCAGCTGCACCCAAATCCTATACGGTAGCGGAGCCTGCGGAGCTGCTTGCTTGGCTGCTGAAGACGATTACGAACAAGGGGCGCAACTCGATCAAATCCATGCTCTCCCGCGGGCAGGTTGCTGTGAACGGCAAGCCGGTGACGAAGCACAACCATCAGCTCCATCCCGGACAGACCGTGACGATTGACCAGGAGAAGCCTGCCGAAGCCAAGGAGCTGCTCGGGCTGACCATTGTCCATGAGGATGACGATATTATCGTGATTCAGAAGGATGCGGGGCTCCTGTCCATCGCAACCGGAGAAGATAATGAACTGACGGCTTACCGCCAGCTGATGGAGCATGTCCGCCTGAGCAACCCAAAGAACCGCGTCTATGTCGTGCACCGGCTGGACCGTGATACCTCGGGTGTCATGATGTTTGCCCGCAGCGAGGCGATTCAGCAGTCCCTTCAGAACAGCTGGAAGGAGACCGTCAAGGAACGCTCCTACGTGGCTCTGGTGGAAGGTGCCGTTAAGAAATCCGAAGGCACGATCAGCTCCTGGCTGAAGGAGACCTCCACGCTGAAGATGTACTCCAGTCCGCATGAGGGAGACGGGCTGCATGCCGTAACCCGCTATAAGCTGATCCAGGCGAACCGCCACTTCTCCCTGCTGGAGGTGCATCTGGAGACCGGACGGAAGAATCAGATCCGTGTCCACATGGCCGACATCGGCCATCCGATTGCCGGGGACAAGAAGTACGGCGCAGAGACCAAGGCGGTCGGCCGTCTCGGCCTGCATGCCCGAGTGCTCTCGTTCGTTCATCCGACCACAGGCGAAATCCTGACGTTTGAGAGCGCGATTCCGAAGACTTTTCTGAAATACACGGCACCGGCACCTACGAACTAATTCCTAAGCTGTGCGTGCCGGCAGCAGATCATAATATAATATAGAGAAACGAATAGAAGGTGCTGCTCTTGTTCCACCCTACTGTTTTTGACAATATCAAAATCGCTCTGGAGAACCAGATCTACGACTACGATAATCTGGATGGGGTTCTGGTTGTAACAGACCGGTCCGATTCTCTCAATCTCGCGCTGATGTCGCGTGAATTCAGCCTTGCGTTCAAGCTGACCGAAGGCTTTAACGTAACGTCCGAGATTCTGCTGCAATCCACAGTGAAGGACCTCAGCGATGAGATTCTGGAGACACCGGGCAGCGATCCGGGGTGCAGTCTTTTCTTACGCTTTTATATGGAGATAGAAGATGTGAATGTGCAGTGCCCGGCGATTGAAGAGATTCTGACCCGAATCTGGGGACCCGAATTCCAGCCTGTGCAATCGCTCAGCTTCCGCTATGGACAGACGGACGATACGTACAATAACTGTGTTGAACTGCAATTCAAACGGCAAATTACCGAGGAGCAAATGGAAGACCTTCCGAACCTCCTGAAGTTCATGCTGCAGAGCGCAGAGGAACTGGAAGAGGTATAACGCTATACATGGGGTGAGCTGATAATGAATTTCCTGCCTCCTGCCCGGACGGGCCGCTGGCTGGTATGGTCTGCCGGTTACGCGCTGCTGCTGTGGCTATTGCTGATTCTGCACCGGTATATGTGGTTAGGTGAGCCTTTCAACTTTATTCTTGCCCTACGCTGGGCCATCCTTGCCCTTGTCATCTCCGGTATAGTCAACGGGTTCGGCTGGTTGGGTGCGCAGCTTGTGTGGATCTTCTCAACCGCTGGAACTGTGGCGGGGCTCTTCCTGATGTACCTGTACACTTACCGTGAGATGTCGGGCTTCGAGGATCTTGCGGGCTTTCTTTCCTTCGGCCTGTTTACAGCAGGCGGCTTCGCTCTGGGTCTGATCGCCGAGGGCGGCCGGCTGCTGATACACTATTGGCGCACACGCTGATTCCTGTTAGGAGCTGATGACCCTTATGTCCAATTCCCTGCTCACCAAAAATGCGCTCGCCCGCTCGCTCAAAGACCTGATGGCCCATCATCCGCTGAACAAAATCTCCGTTCGGCATCTGGTCGAGGATTGCGGCGTGAACCGGCAGACCTTTTATTATCATTTTCAGGATATCTATGATCTGCTGGGCTGGATCTACAGGACGGAGGCTGTCGAGAGCATTGCCGAGTACCGCAGCTACAGCACGTGGACAGACGGATTCTACCGGATATTCTGCTATATTGAGAATAATAAGGCGTTCTGCTGCAATACGCTGGACTCCCTCGGACGGACGCATCTGGATGCTTATCTGTATGAGGTGACGAATGATCTCGTCATGGGCGTCATCAACGAGCTGGCCGCCGGACTGGATGTCGGAACGCCGGATAAGCAGTTCATCGCTAACTTTTACACACTGGCCTTCACCGGACTGGTCATTCAATGGATGCAGGACGGGATGAAGGAGCAGCCGGAGCAGATGATCGGGAAGCTGAGCGTCCTGATTGAAGGGAACTTTCTGAAGGCGCTGCATAAATATGAGAACATTGTGTCGTAACCTTAGGGCTGCGGCTTTTTTTCTGCTCAAAAATGTTACACTTTGTTCCATATGTCCAAATTTTATACAGATCAAGTGCTTTGATGATACCCTCCAGGGCGGGACTGGATTACACTCGGTTCAGGTCCAGTATTCAAGCAAACCTATGGAGGCGGTAATCAGTGAAAAAAGAGTACGGTAACGAGCAGGTATATTTCGTAGGCGGTGGCATTGCTTCCCTTGCGGGTGCAGCCTATCTGGTTAGAGACTGCGGTTTTCCCGGACAGAACATTCACATTATTGAAGAAATGAAGATCCTTGGCGGCAGCAATGACGGAGCCGGCGATGCAGAGCATGGATATGTCATTCGCGGCGGCCGGATGCTGAACGATGAGACCTATGAGAATCTGTGGGAGCTATTAAATACCATTCCGTCCATTGACCAGCCGGGGCTGACGCTGCGGGAAGAAATCATTCAATTCGACGAATCCAATCCGACCCGCGGCCAGGCCCGGCTAATCAACAGCAAGGGTGAGGTTCAGGATGTCACCTCCATGGGCTTCGATATGGCAGACCGCCTGGCCCTGGGCAAGCTGGTCATTACCCCGGAATCAGCCATGGGCACCTTGCGGATTAACGACTGGTTCGGGCCGCATTTCTTCACGACGAACTTCTGGTACATGTGGGCAACGACCTTTGCTTTCCAGCCTTGGCATAGTGCGGTTGAGTTCAAGCGTTATATGCTCCGCTTCATGCACGAATTCCCGAGAATTCAAACGCTTGAAGGCGTAACCCGCACCCCATATAACCAATATGATTCCATTATTCTGCCGCTGCATCAATATCTGGAGCCGCTGGGCGTAGATTTCAACTTGAAATGTACGGTCACTGATCTGGAATTCAAAGAAAGCGACGGCATCACAGTGACCGGGATGAAGGTCATCCGCGATGGCGTGGAGGACACGATCCAGGTTCATGAAGACGACCGCGTCATTGTGACTAACGGCTCGATGACCGAAGGCGCAAGCCTCGGATCAATGACCTCTGCTCCCGGGCTGAACGGTAAGGGCAGCTCGTGGAAGCTGTGGGAGAATATCGCCGCGAAGAAGCCGGGTCTCGGCAATCCCTCCTCCTTCAACGATCATGTGGATGAATCCAAATGGGAATCCTTCACGGTGACCTTCCAGGACTCGAAGTTCTTCGACCTTATGGAGAAGTTCACCCGCAACCGGGCCGGAACCGGCGCACTGGTCACCTTCAAGGATTCCAGCTGGCTGATGTCTGTCGTGCTGGCCTTTCAGCCGCATTTCCGCAACCAGCCGGAGCATGTCAGGGTCTTCTGGGGATATGGCCTCTACCCTGACAAGGTGGGCGATTATGTACACAAAAAAATGTGCGACTGTACCGGCGAGGAGATTATGGAGGAGCTGATCGGACATCTGCACTTCGAGGCGCATAAGGAAGAGATCATGGCTACCGCCAACTGTATTCCTTGCATGATGCCGTATATCACCTCCCAGTTCATGCCGCGCCTGAACAGCGACCGGCCGCAGGTGGTGCCTGAAGGCTCAACCAACCTGGCCTTTATCGGCCAATACTGCGAGATCCCGGACGATATCGTTTTCACGGAAGAATATTCAGTCCGTGCCGCCCGCATCGCTGTCTACACCCTGTTCGGCCTGAACCGTCCGGTGGAGCCGATCAATGCGTACCAGAACGATGTCCGCACACTGTTCTCCAGTCTGGTGACCTCGTTCCGGTAACGGAATGATTCGGTTTCCCGCTCCAGGCCAGTGGTCTTTGTAAGGAACAAAAACCCCCGCTGCAGGAATTTCATGCGGCGGGGGTTTGGTGCGTCCATTTGTTGCAGACTTGCCAGTCCGCCACGCCGCTCCAAATGGCCTTTTGTCGCAATTAGCGGAACTGTAGTCCGTAACCAGAATCGTTCGTCCAGGCACAGCATGGTGCTACAGTTAACTCAAGCTTGCACCTGATCGTAATCAGATGCTGCAAGAACCGTCATCGCAGCCGTCAGCAGACGGTGCAGCCCCGGACTTCGGCTGGCCGACCACCTGAAGCTCTGGACCCTTCTGTTCCTCCGCCCATACCGTGTCCAGCACTTCAGTAAAGACCGGACCCGGCTGCGCACCGGATACGGCGTACTTATTATTGAAGACGAAGAACGGAACGCCGGTGATGTTCAGCTGCCGGGCAGCTTCAATGTCAGCCTCGACCCGGTCGCCGTAAGCCTCACTGTCGAGTACTGCAGCCACTTCAGCCTGATCCAGTCCAGCCTCCGCAGCCAGCTCAGCCAGCACTTTACGGTCACCCACATTCAGTGAATCGGTGAAATAAGCACGCAGCAGCCGTTCGGTCATCTGCGGAGCCTTGCCCTGAGTAGCGGCATAGTGGCTCAAGCGGTGAGCGTCAAAGGTATTCGTGGACTGAATCGTATCGAAATTGAACTCCAGACCTACACCCTGCGCCTGCTCGGCCAGCTGTGCGTTCATCTCCTTGGCCTTGTCACGGGTCATGCCGTATTTGCCGGCCAGCAGCTCATGGATATCTCTCGTCTCATCGGTGCGTGCATTCGGGTCCAGCTGGAAGCTGCGGAACACGACCTCCACTTGGTCACGGCCGGGGAATTGGCTCAGCGCGTGCTCCAGCCGTCTTTTGCCGATATAGCAGAACGGGCAGGCATAATCAGACCATATATCTATTCTCATGGGAATTCCTCCTGAATGGTAATGTTATTGGTATTGCAATTTACTTACTATTATATAGTTAAAAACCGAAAATTACAAACAAACTTTCTGAACGGCCCCTTCCCATTGAATGTCCCGTACACTCTCTTCCCTGCTGGCTTCCTTGAGAAAAGTAAACGAAAGAGGTATATACGTATGCCCGGCCGGGCAGGTAAAATTAGAGCAACTAATTCAAAGCGGACGGTCTATGGCGTCCCGAAAGGAGTCAGCGGCATGCATGACCTGTCTATAGTCATCCCCACTCGTAACCGGATCAGCGATCTGACTCTCTGCATTGAATCCATCGGTGCCCAGACCGGGCTGGAGAATGTCTCCATCGAACTGCTGATCGTGGACGACGGTGAGATCGAAGAGCGGGTGCTGGATGATTTCCGTGAGGTGCTCGGGCGTCTTCCAGATGCCAGCCTGCGTTATTACCGCAAAACCAAGCCCGGCGTCTGGCTCTCCCGCTACGAGGCCCTGGGTCTTATCGACGGGGAGATTCTGCTCAGCTTCGATGACGATGCGGAGCTGGACGATCCGCTCTATATCCGCCGGATGCTCGATACCTACGCCTCAGATCCGTCCATTGTCGGGGTAGGCGGAATCGCCAAGGGTCTCTCCAGCAGTAAATCAGGCAAGCTGCTTGGCCGGCTGACCTGCCAAATGTCGGCTTCGCCAGGCAGACTGTCGGCCAGTACACTGGCCGGTTCTCTGCTGCTGTGGGGGGAGACGGAGAATATTTTTGAGACGGATTTCTTCCATGGCTGCAACATGTCCTTCCGCAGCTCAGCGCTGCAGGACATGAAGCCGTACCCCTGGATGACCAGCTACGCGGTGGCGGACGATATCTATATGTGCCATCTGGCAAGCAGATACGGCAAGCTGGTGATTAACCCGGAGCTGAAAATCATGCACCATGAATCGCCCAGCTCGCGCGACAAGGCAGGCCGGGTCGCCCGGGCGACAGCAGTCAATCATTATTATCTGCTGAATCTGCGCAAAGCACCCGTGAAGAATTATGCGGCGCTGCTCTGGACACTGACCTATCTGACGGCAAAAGCTACCCTGAAACGGAATTTCAATGCCGTCTCAGGCTACACCAGCGGCATTCTGTTCGTGCTTAATCCCCGCAAGAATAAATACAGGGAATTCATGCTTGACTAAGCACAGAATTCCGCGCTACCCAGAAGTCCTGAGCCACAAGCTGAAACGCCGTCCTGTTCATGAACGGTACAAAAAGGGTGTCACCGGAAGCAGCTTCGTGCTGCCACGGTGACACCCTTTTCTACCCGCTCGATTCTTAAGCCGTATAGCCAAAGCCCAGGATGGTGAAGCTCTTGTCCTGATCCTCCGGTGCCATCCAGATCTCCACCACATGCTCCTCGCTCTGCTCATTGTTGTATAGAATCACAGCGTTGCAGTGCGTCCAGCTATTCACATGCGGATCTGCCGTCAGAACCAGCTTGCCGTCCACATAGACCTCCGCCTTGCCTACATCCGGGCTGCCCGAATCCTTGAAGACCAGGATCAGATTCTTGCTGGTAATTGTCAGCCTGAAGCGATCCTCACCAGACGCAGCCGTGTGCATCCAGTTATGCGGGAATTGCGGGGTGCCGAACGGGTTGGCATCCAGCTCCACCTGCTGCAGCTCCTCATCCGTGCCGTGGAAGCCGCCAGCTTCAATAGCAATCGCAGTACCTGCGCTGCCCAGATCACTTATACGGTCCAGCAGCCGGACATGGGCAAAATCATTGCCGAGCACAGGCGGTCCCGCCAGAGTAACCTGCTCTTCTTCATCCATTCCCGCCCGGGCAGTTTCGGAGAAAAGGTAGCCCAGGGAGTCCGCCATTACGCGGTGCCCATCATTCGTGGGGTGATAGATATCGTAGAAGAATTGCCGTTTGGAGATGATATTTCCTTCGGCCTTGCTCAGCCGGAACTGCTCTGTTACTGCATCTTTGACACTAACCATAGGGAGATTATAGCGTCTGCCTACCGGGGAGAGGCGGTCCTGCAGGTTCCAGTCATTCACGAAGACACTGAACAGCAGAATGACGGCAGGCTGGTTCGGCGCAGACAGAATTTTGAGACAAAGACTCTCGAAGCAGTTGCCCTTCGTCTCGTCCCCTTCATCATTCACGGCAAATTCCACCACTACGATGTCGGGAGCGGCTGTACCATCCCTCAGCACATCCCGCTCATAGCGGATCATCCCAAGCTCAGAGGGCGTCCCGCCAACCCCGGCCTTGATGAAATGAATATTCTCTCCACCCTCCTTGCCGAATAGCTCCTTAAATCTCAAGTACGACTGATAGGCATAGCATTCTGTATGAATGGGCTTAGCTCCGGCCCCCTGTGTGATGGACCCGCCAATATAAGCAATCGTCACATCTTCGCCGCTAGCAGCCTTGTCCATAGCCCGCTTCAGCCGCCGGTTATTGCCCGCATACAGCAGAGACTTCGCAATCATCGCGCGGTAAGCAGATGAATCGAAGTCTACGGAAGGTTCCGCTGTCAGCTCAGGCGCCGTGTACCCGTCATTCAGGTAGAGAACGATGCTCGCTGTCGCCAGTTCCCCCTCGTTGTTGAATTCAAAGGCATATTTGCCGGGAGCCACATCCTCCTCAGACCACTCATGCTCCTCCAGCTTCACTAGGATTTCCGTTCCATCGCCCGGGCAGGGGACCCGCAGCTGCGTGCCGGTCTCATACTTGCTGGTTCTGCCCCAATTCTGCATAAGAAAAGTGACTGCTGCCCCTTCTTCCGCCGTCTTCACGGACACTCCAATGCTGTGCACCAGCTTGCGGAAGCCGCTCCAGTCTCTAAGCATCGCCAGCATCTGCTCATCCGTGACCCCGCCTATGTATTTGGCCTTATCGATCAGATAATTGCCTTCCAGATAGACCTCCTGCGAGGGCTTGCCCTCCGCCCGGGCGGTTGCCTCAACCGCCGTCTCGAACATGACGAAGAAGCCGTTACGGCGCTCCACTGGATCTTGGGGTGCCGCCGGACCCTCCTGCCCGCCAAGCCCGATACCGCTGTTATACTCTTCCATAACCATCAGCCTCACTTTGTCTGAAGGCGCTCTCATCCATCTGGAACAGGACAGCAGTCCCCCGCCGCCATGCCAGCTCTAGACTTCAGCTGCGCCATAATCGTCTTCATTAACGCTTTCATTATAGCCCGGGGTGCCGGAACAGCTCAACGTACAATCTGAAGCTCTGTTTAGTCATTACAACAATTCGCTAGTTTGCCTCTATTGCAGCATTCCGGTGGAGATGAACAGAATCATATGCTCTTTGATCTTGTCCTGATCCAGCGGCTCATGGGATTTGTTCCATTCCGTGGTCAGCGCCAGATACATCCGCAGAATCATAAACGCCGCCACATTGGCATCGCAAGGCTTCACTTCTCCGCTCCCGATGGCCTCCCCGATCTGCTGCTGCAGGAAGTCCAGCGCGTAGCCCTCCATCCGCTTCACTCCTTCGAGCGCCTGGGCCGTACCGATATCCCGTACCTCCTGGGCCAGCTTGACGAACAGCTCATGGTCCAGGCGGAATTCCAGAATGGAGTCCAGCAGATTAAGCAGCTTATGCACGAAGGAAGTTTGCTGCGCAGCCACACGGTTCAGCACCGATGTTAATTCGGAGGTGGCCTTGTCCAGAATTTCCTCGAACAGTTCTTCCTTGGTTTTGAAAAAGGTATAGATCGTGCCTTTGCCCACATTGGCAATTCTGGATACCTGATCCATCGTCGTAGCCTTATAGCCAAATTGAACAAAGGACAGGGTGGCTGCCTGCAGGATTAATGCTTTACGGTCAATGGACATGGGTAACACTCCATTCTCTAGAATACATATTGACTAGAATTTATTTCCGGTCATTAATTATCACCCAATTTACCACGCCACCGGGAAGAAGACAATATTTTCATCAAAATATCACCGGATTCGGCACCCGGCAAGCTGCTCTTCTGCACAAAATGTCACCAAATGAGTATCCATTGCCGTTCTTTCTGGGGTATGATAGTAAAGATGCAACCACGAAACTAATTGTATGGATGGTGGAATATGTCTGAAATCAAAAAAACAGCTAAGAACAAAAAAACCGTTGTCATTCTGGCCGCTCTAGTCGTTGTTATCGCTGCGGCTGTGGTAATCTGGCTTACAATGGGCAACAAGAGTGAAGACAGCCCTACTGCTACCGGAACCCCTGGCGCTACTGCCTCCAAAGACGGCGATACGAAATCCCTGGAGCAGACGTTTTATATTTATGATACGGTCGTCACTATCAAGGTGTTCGGCGATACGGTGGAACAGAAGAATATGGATGACATTCAGGCTATGCTGGAACGGATGGATATTGAGTTCAGCCGCACCAAGACGAACGGGGAATTGTACGCGGTGAATCAAGCCGCCGGCAAAGAAGCCGTAGCTGTGTCTGATGAAACGCTGGATATCGTGAAGCTCTCCCTCAAATATGCTGAGGAAATGGACGGGCTGTATGATCCGACGGTTGGCCCGCTTGTGGATCTATGGGCGATCGGCGAAGGCGGGGAGCATGTGCCTGACCAGGCGGCGATCGACAAGGCCCGGAGTCTGGTCAATTACAAGGATGTAATTGTCGATGAGGCTGCGAAGACGGTCAAGCTGGCCAAAGAGGGTATGGTGCTGGACATGGGCGGAATCGGCAAAGGCTATGCGGCTGACCGGATCGCCGACTATCTCAAGGCTCAGGGCCTGAACAGCGCGATGATCAATCTCGGCGGCAGCAGCATTATCGCCCTTGGCAACAAGCCAAACGGCTCCCAGTGGAATATCGGCCTGCAGGACCCCGATCAGAGCCGGGGCACCCAGCTGGGCACGATTAAGATTACCGATGAGGTCATTGATGCTTCCGGGGTGTATGAGCGCTTCTTCATGCAGGACGGGGTGCGTTACCACCATATCCTCGATCCGCGTACAGGCTTCCCTTCCCAGAACGGATTGAAGAGCATCACCATTATGAGTCCGAATGCAACCGATGCGGATGCACTGTCTACCGGTGTGTTCCTGATGGGCCTTGAAGACGGCATGAAGTATCTTGAGGCACTGCCGGAGAAGGTGGAGGCCTTCTTCATTACAGACGACAACAAGATCTATGCCACCTCTGAGCTGAAGAAACGGCTGAATCTGACCGATTCGACTTATAGCTTCGCTAATTAGCAGAGCTTAGTGCTGATGCGGCTAAGTAGCTTCCAGGTAAAATACAAAACAAGGTGCCTTCCACTCACGGAGGGCACCTTTTCTGTATGAATATCATACCAGCGGCAGCTCGCTGAACTCCTTATAATTCGTGAAAATATAGCTCGGCGCATGAGCCGTGCCCGGCTTCCGCCCGCGCGGATTGTACCAGCACACCTGCCAGCCTGCTGTAAGCGCGCCGACCACATCGTTGGCCCAGGTATCGCCCACATAAAGGCTGTTCTCCGGTGCCGTTCCCGTCACCCTGTTGACATGAGCGAAGATAGCCGGGTCCGGCTTCGCCAGACCGACTGCATCCGAGATGAAGATCATCTCCGGGGGAATGATCCGGTCGATGCCCAGCCCGCGCAGCTTGCCCATCTGGTGCTCCTGCGGGCCGTTGGTGATAATGCCTACCGGATGGCCCTGGCTAATGAAGCGCTGCAGTTGCTCCGCTACGCCTTCAATCATCTCAATCGTGTACTGGCGGGCAATATAGGAGGCCTGTATCTGCACCGCCTGCTCCCGGTTGAGCGGCAACCCGTACTCGGCAAAAGCCAGCTCCAGCCGCAGCACCCGCGTCTCCTCCAGCTCCATTTCCCCGCGCAGATACTTCGGCCACAGCAGGTCACTGTGATGCCGTACAGTATAGAACAGCTCCGCGTAATCCAGCTTGCCCTCATCAGGTGCCAGTACCTCACGAACGGCTTCCCTGAACGGGACCAGATGGTCATACAGCGTATCATCCAGATCAAAAAACACAGCCAGCTTACTGCTTGTCTCCACCACTATAAGTCTCCTAACTATATCTTCAGAAATATAAATGATAAGTATAAAAGCTCTCGTCCCGCTCATAACCTTGGGCTTCGTATAGTCGCTGTGCATCTGTATTGGTGATCATGGTAGACAGCGTCAGCCCCTTCGCACCTGTTCCCTGCGCGTATCCCTTCACGCCTTCAAGCAGTAGCGAACCCAATCCTTGCCCGCGCTGCTCCTGCGTCACGAACAGATCGTTCAGAATCCATACGGGCTGAACCGTGATGGAAGAGAACGAGGGATACAGCTGCGCCAGCCCATAGATCCGTCTGTCCTCTCCCTCACCGGCAACGGCCATGAAGACAACCGATTCCTCATGTTGCAGCCTTGCCGTCAGGAACTCCCGGGCAGCTTCCAGGTCCGAGGCTTGGCCGTAGAAGCTGCGATATTCATCAAATACCGGCGCAAGCTCCTCCACATCCTCAAGACCCGCCCGTTCAAACCGAAAATTCAGCATAGCTGCGCCCCCTTATTCCCTGGAATCGTAAAAGACATGACGGGCCGTGATTTTACCATCTTCAATATCCATCAGGCCGAAGGAATACTGCTTCTCCCGGCGTTTGTCCGTTGGCGATCCGGGGTTGAACAGCAGAATCCCGTTCTCCCGGCGCATCAGCGGCTGATGGGAATGCCCGAAGAGGATGCAATCTACGTCCTGGCCTTCAAAAGCGAGCAGCGCATTACCATCCGTACCCTTGCGGGAATACGGAGCGTGTCCGTGAATCATTCCGATGCGCATGCCTTCAAGCGTAAGGATCTTGCTCTCGCCGAACCGCTCAATAATCTCATAGCCATCGTTGTTCCCGGCAATCCCCTCTACCGGAGCAAGCTCGGCGAGCATATCGTAAATCTCCGGCGACACCCAGTCACCCAAATGCAGAATGATATCCACCTGACGGAATTCTTCTATAAGCACGGACGGCAGCCCTTTGGCCCGGCTTGAGAGATGTGTATCCGAGACCACTCCAATCTTCATCTGCATCCACTCCCTGTTCCTATTGTCACCCTAACCGGCATTCCAAACCGCAAATGGCCGAGAAGCGCTGTAAACTGCGACTCTCAGCCATTTCATGTTCAAAGCCCAGGTTTACGTTCTTTCATTGTACGATGCCCTAAAGAGGGAATGCAAGCGGGAGGCCCGGCTTCCCCTTGGCCGGCTAGGCGGCTTTTCTTCTGCATACGCGAACCTTGCAGTACACGGCGGCTCCTGCCCAATCTCCTATTGTAGTCCTCACTCCCTCCAGTTCCAAAGCCGTACTTCCCCTACCTGGAGGTGGCTTACCCATGAAGCCTCGCGCAGCTTCAGCAGCTCCTTGACCGGTCCGGTGACAACGGCTCCATAGAGCTTCACTCCGTTCTGCTCCAGATAGGCCACGGAGGTGTCTAACTGGTTGATATACACCGCTCTGCCTGCGAGTGTCTGATGCTGCTGCAGCAGCTTAAGGGTCTTGATAAAGTTGGCATCCCGCAGCGCACCGCTCCCGTATTCTTCAACAGAAGGCGATACACTGCTGTAGCTTGATACGGAGCTGAACCAGCCTGTTTTTTCCTTGGTAACTTGGGTTGTCTTCATATCGTCCTTGTGCCACATGGGCTGATAGGGAAAGCCAAGCGGATATACAACCACATCGTCATTCCTCGTTGAAGGTCCGGTATCGGCACCGAACCAGACAGGCTGAAGGTTCAGCGGCTCCAACTGCTTCAGGAGTTCATCTGTGGTATATAAATGGCCGAGTGACAGAAACGCCTCAGCAACCGTACCTTCAGGAAGCTTCGCCAGCCTCTTCCACTGGTCATTATCATCCCCTCCAACGGCGCCGCCCTCCTCAGACGGATAATAGAACACTTTTCCAGACCCATTCCGCTCATCCGTCCAATTAAACTCACCAATATTGGCCAGGCCCAGATGGAGATCCTGGGTATAGCTGCCCACCTGAATGCTCTCGCTGCCCACCTGCTTCAGCAGATTCCCGGATAACTCCAGCCGGAAAAAATAATGCGCATCCGATGAAAGGCGCACCGTGGTGTTAGGGCGGGTAACGGCAATCGCTGATTCTACCACATCACGGTAAGTGTCGCCGCGGTCTCCGGTGTTGTAGAAGACTATTGTGATAATGCTGCTAATGACCGTAAAGATCAGGAACGCCGAAAATACAGTAAGTGTATTGTTAATCCGCGCCTTCCATTTGCCCCGGCGAATAACGGACTTCTCTCTTCGCTTCTTCTTCGCCTTTTTGAACCCTGGAGCTGCGCTTCCTTGCGCATCCGTCTTGGTCCAACTCCCGGTAGCCTGCCCGTCCTGCTCCTCCCGTTCCATCTGCTCCTCCAGATACTGCTGATACGCCTCAAGCTTCACAAGCTCGCTCTCGAGCTCCTCACGCTCTTCCTCCGGTAGGGTGCCCTCGCTATATTGGCGCAGCTTCTCTTTGAATTCCTCACTCATGCTCATTCCTCCTCCGATCCGCCTCACGCAGCTTCTGCCTGGCGCGGAATACGAGTATCTTGTATTGGGACAAGCCCACCTCCATAATGTCAGCGGCTTCCTTATAGCTCAGCCCGTGCACATCGTGCAGCAGCAGGGCATGGCGCTGCCCCTCCGGCAACAGGCTAAGTGCCCGCGCCGCTTCCTCCCAGCGTTCCTGCTTCAGCAGAGTGCCCTCCGTTGTCTCCGGGTGGGGCAGGCTGCTGAAATAAGCGCCTTCCTTCGCCACACTCCGCTTCTCCTTGCGCGTATAATCCACGAATGCATTATACGCGACCCGGAACAGCCACGGCTTCACCCGTTCCTCCCGGCAATCCTCCAGATACAGATACGCCCGGTAAAAGGTATCCTGCATCAAATCTTCGGCCGCATGATGGTCCTCGCAGAGGGAGCGCAGATAACGGTAGATGTCGTTAACATATTGTTCATATAGTTCATCCAGCGAATTCGGCTCCATCTCCTCCCCCCTTACTCCATCCACGTATGAGAATGCGAAAAGTTACACCTCTGTACGAAATTTCCTGAAATCATCCATTTTGTTCGCAAGCAAAATCCTTCTTCCCCGGAGGGGCGGTGGTGCGGGATCCGCTAGGGTGCAATGGGCCGAGGTGCGATGGTGCGGGGTGCGATGGTGCGGGGGAGCGAACCCCGCCACTCCCGTTGCGGACTGGAGATCCCTTATTTGGCCGGAACACAGCATTTCGCATGCCTGGCGGACTCAGATGTCGTTAAGTCCCCTCTCCGGCCTCCGTTTACGCTCCACAATACAATATAGGGGCTCCTGAGTCCGATACGAGCAGAAAAGGCGTCTTTTTCGCCAAATAACGTCCTCTGTGTCCGCATAACTCCCCAGATGACCCCGAAACCTCTAATTTGTAAACACCGAAGGCTAGCAGCCAGCAACGGCGGAGGAGCCCAAATTCAGCACAAAGGGAGCCTCCCGGCCCCCTCAGCTACTTGCTATTCTGCCCCGTTCCCCGGCGGTTCAATAAAAACCGATGCTGGACGAAGCATCCTTCATCCATTCCCGTTTGCGGCCCTTGTCCAGCTCGCCGCGCATGCCGCGCACAAGAAGCTCCACATCTGCCGTGCCGTTCTCATGCCATTCCAGTGCGGCACTGACATACAGCTCGCCGAGCTGGGTCAGGGAGAAATCCCCGGTCAGACGCGCAGCGGTGGCCGTGCCTTCCTCACCTGCGAAGGCGGAGAAGCCGCGCAGCTGCAGATATTCAAGGCGCAGCGCCTCGCTTGGCATCTTGATCTCATAGGCCCGGTCGAAGCGCCCGGCGCGGTTCATGAGACCCGGGTCGATTTTATCCGGATAATTGGTCGTACCGATCAGGAAGATCCCCTCCTTGGAGGTGGCCCCGTCCAGCGTGTTCAGGAAGAAGGAGCGCACCTCCTGCGGCATGGAGTCGATATCCTCAATCACCAGCACCATCGGCGCCAGCCGGGCCGCAGCCTCGAACACCTCATTCACCGATTCGCTGCTCGTATACTCCGTAATCTGCCAATAGAGCACCGGTCCCGGCACGCTTCCGGCAATGGATTTGACCAGGGTGGTCTTGCCGTTGCCCGGATGCCCGTAGAGCAGAATCCCCCGCTTGTACGGGATATCGTAGGTGACATAGAAGCTGCGGTCGCTGTCGAAGAACTGGTCGAGCGAGCGGTAGATCTCTTTTTTGATCGCAGCGTCCAAAATCACCTCTTCGCGCCTAACCGCACGCGTAATCGGCTCATCCTCCCGGGAAATTCCGTTGCGCCGGTCGGTGAACACCGTCACCTTGTTGATATTCTGCTCCCGCTGACGCTTGCGCACATTACCAAGGAAGAACTGCAATTGCTGATCCGATGCGGCAAATACATAATCCTGAAAGTTAATCCCGTTCTCCTGAAACACCGGAACCCGCGCCAGCGCAATGCCCATCGCCGGATAAGCGAGCACATTATTACGGACCGACAGATGGATATGATACTCCGGCTGCTCCTTCTCATCATCGAACACGAAGGTCCGGTCCTCCAGGCGGTCAAAAATCCGCGCCACATGCTCCACTCCGGCATTCCCGCTCTGCACATCGTTCTCCAGCAGCTTCCAGTACTCACTGTTGGGATCATCGCTGGCATACAGCTCGTAACGGACACCGTAGCGGGTGTAGAGGGCTTCAAGGATGCCGTCCACCAGACGGGCGTACACATCATAGCCTTTGATAATGCCGGCTCTCTCTTCATCATATTCATAGATTACAGCCGGTTTCTTGTTCTCCTGCTCCATCCTTATTTCGTCCCCTTTATCGCTGCGAGCGGCTTGCATTTGGCCACCACGGCAGCCAGGCCGGCGCCCGTAACGCTTTCTATGATCTCATCTACATTCTTATAGGCTTGGGGGGATTCGTCAATGATAGATTCCAGGGAATGCTGGTTCACGACAATCTCGTCTTCCGTTCCCACCTTCATCGACCGGGAGAATTCCTGGACACTCACCAGCCGCTTCGTGGCCGAGCGGGAGCGGATACGTCCTGCACCATGGCAGATGGAATAATAATTCTCTTCCCCTCCGGGCTGGCCGACCATGATATAGGAAGCGGTGCCCATCGAGCCGGGAATCAGCGCCGGATGTCCGGTCGCTGCATAAGGACGCGGATTATCCGCATGCTCTGCCGGCAGAGCGCGGGTAGCCCCCTTACGGTGTACGAACTTGCTGCCTGAGGAAGTCTTCTCTTCCCAGGCGTAATTGTGCATCAGATCGTAGAGAGTGCGCAATTCGCACTTCGTGCCGAAGACGTCACGGAAGCCCTCGCGGACCCCATAAGCAATTAAATGGCGGTTCACGACCGCATAGTTCAGTGCCGAATACATCAGATTGACGTAACGCTGAGCCTGCGGATGCGCCAGAGGCGCATAGATCAGGCGCGGATCAGCGCTGCCCAGCCCCAGCTGGCCCATGACCTTGGCGAAGGCCGGGGTACAGAACTGATTGACCATGCCGC
The DNA here is from genome assembly GCF_038005345.1 of Paenibacillus sp. FSL H8-0122. Lineage (NCBI taxonomy): Bacteria > Bacillati > Bacillota > Bacilli > Caryophanales > Paenibacillaceae > Paenibacillus > Paenibacillus sp. FSL H8-0122. The sequence continues at coordinate 5,132,907 of NZ_JBBOTB010000001.1, forward strand.
CCCAGGCCCGTGAGCCGGAGTGGATCATGACAGCAATCTGCCCGTCCTGAAGCCCCCAGGCTTCCGCCACCTCCCGCTGCTCCTCCGCGATCTCAATCGCCTGAATCTCGACGAAATGGTTGCCGCCGCCAAGGGTCCCGAGCTGGCGGTGGCCCCGGTGCCAGGCCATGTCCGGCAGCTCATTCAGAATCTCCTCGTCGAAGCCCAGCTTGCTGATCTCAACGTGGGATAGCGCACTTGACTTCTTCGGCGTGTAGCTGTCCGGGATATATTTATTCGGCAGGCCGTGCAGCCCTTTACGCACAACATTCTCCAGCCGGATATCACTGTAATGGCCGCGCTGCTGGGCCTCCATCGGCAGATACTTCTCAATAGCGCGGACCAGCTTGCGGCGCAGCTTCACTTCACGCAGATCCTCCATATGCAGGTTGGTCAGATGCACTCGCATCCCGCAGCCGATATCGCTGCCGACAATGGACGGCGAGACGTAACCGGATTCGGCATCCCAGACGGCGGTAGTGCCGATGCAGGTTCCGACGCCTACATGCACATCGGGCGTGTAGCTCATATATTCGATGCCGGGAATCTGCAGATTATTGTTAGCCATCTCCAAGACCTTGTAATCCAGTGTGCCGAATAATTGCTCACTGGCGTAGATTTTGAGATCGCCGCCCGGAAGGGCCACCTCGTGTTTATAGCGGGACATCTCTTCCGCTTGTTGCTTCATGCTATTCATGTCTATTTTCATTTCCTCTCAGGTTGGGTTTCTGGTTCGGTTCCATAGGGGGTTCAGTGAATTTCGAGTTTCCAGGTACACAAAAAAGAGCCGCAGACCAGTACTGATCATGCGGCTCCCGGCGTGCAAGGTACAGCTTCCCGTTGAAGCTTGCACCCGTTCAAAGCACACCCGTATTCAGTTCAGACATCAGCAGCAATACCCTGCGCATTATGTCTTCCGGACGAAGGCGATGAGATCAGATCGTACATATGCGGTTGTCATGTGATCCTGCTGTCTGTTCCGTTCATTTGTTCCAATCATGACCCGTCAGCCTCCCTTCTCTAAATGATAAACCCAATAATATATGGCATTGCAGCAGATTGTCAACCCTTTTTCTGGTAAAGATTTATTTTATTTAAATTTGGACCAGTCCTGATTGCTGTTCTCCAGCAGATGGCCGAAATCATTCTCCAGCCGCTTCTGCTCCGCCTTGCGCTTGTCTTCCGCCGCCTTCAGAGCCGCGTCCTTCTTACCTTGCTCTTCAGCCTTCAGCGCATCGGACTGCGCCTTCAGCTTATCCAGCACCTCGCGGCTGAGCATGTCTTTAAGGGTTGCGGGAGCATCCGCCTGCGCAGGACGCGGAGCCGGGGTATTTTTCTTCTTTTTAGCCAAGAGAAATCATCCTTTCAAGCCGTGCTTTTCGTTCAAATTTGTTTTAGGCACAGGGCTTTTCGTTTATAATGTACAGTAAGAGGTGAGCCTAATGAAATCCACAGAGTTATGTCCAAGATTACAAAAAAGCATGGATATTATCGGCAGACGCTGGACGGGCTTAATCATCTATCAGCTTTTGCAGGGCCCCCAGCGCTTCGGGGAAATCGAGTCCTCGCTGCCTGTCAGCGGCCGGCTGCTGTCGGAACGGCTGAAGGAGCTGGAGCAGGAAGGCATCGTGCTGCGCGAGGTATTCCCTGAGACCCCCGTCCGCATCCAGTATTCGCTTACAGGCAAAGGCCGGGCGCTGGAATCCGTCATCCGCGATCTCCAGGTCTGGTCGGAATCATGGATTACGGAAGAGGAATGCCGTTCCGCCTTAAGCGCTCCTCCGCAACCTCAATAACGCCTGTCGATTTATATATTTACAGCTTGCGGCCGATGATGACCAGATCGCGCGGGATGCCGTCAAGCACCGCGACTCCCGGCAAAAGACCCCATTCTTTGAATTCGAACTTCCGCAGCAGGGCGAGGCTGGGCTCATTATGGCCGAAGACGAACCCGACCAGATTCTGCAGCCCAAGGCGCGGACATTCCTCCACCGCCTTGGCCAGCAGAATGCTTCCCGCACCGCTGCCACGGAATTTCTCATTTACATAGACACTAATCTCTGCTGTTCCATTATAAGCCGGGCGTCCGTAGAACGACTGGAAGCTGAACCAGGCGGCGATCTCGCCCCCCTGTCTCAGTACCCACAGCGGCCGGTGATGGCTGTTATGCTCATGGAACCACCCCACCCGCTCCTCTACGCTTACCGGTTCAAGATCCGCAGTTACCACTCTTCCGGCAACTGTCGAATTATAAATCTCCACAATGTCTTCCAAATCCTCAATTACTGCATCCTCTATGCTGTAAGCCTGCCAATCCATCCAAAGTATCCCCCTAGTTGTGGTATAAACATCCGTTACAGTGATTATACTCCAAGCCGGTCTTATTACGCAGCAGTTCTACAGTTTCAGTAAAGCTGAAGCAACCTCACTGAAACAGCATTATTCAAGCCCGGTCTGCTCCAGACTCCATTTCCATAATCGTGCGGCCGCTTCAGCATCCTCCGCCCGTGGCGTCAGTTCCTTGATCTTGCGGCGGTAATAATATTGCCCGCTTACCCCATCCAGCTCCGGCGCAGTCGCCAGCAGGATGGCCGTATCCGCCCCCTGCTCAGGCGTCAGGAAAAAGCGGGACAGCAGCTTCAGCACTCCGCGCCCGAAGCCGGTCTCCCGGTTCACCCCGATACTCGTTCCCACCGCGCCCGGATGCAGACAATTCACAGTAACCCGGGTGTCCTTCAGGCGCGAAGCCAGCTTACGGGTGAACAGAATATTCGCCAGCTTGGAGCGGGCATACGCCTTCGCCGGATTGAAGCCGCGGGATAATGTATGATCCTCCAGATACAGCTTACCGAGCTTATATGCTCCTGAAGCTACAACCACAATCCGGCCCTGTTCAGCAGCCTTGAGATTATCCAGCAGCAAGCGGGTCAGCAGGAAGTGCCCCAGATGATTCACGCCCAGATCCAGCTCGTAGCCGTCTGCTGTCAGCTCACGCTTCAGCGCGACCACCCCCGCATTATTGATCAGAACATCCAGCACAGGATATTCGGCAGTGAACTCCCCGGCAAAAGCGCGAATGCTATCGAAGGAAGCAAGATCGCACAGCATCAGCCGGATCTGGCTGGAGCCGCTCTGCCGCACCGCTTCGGCAAGAGCCTCTTCCCCCCGCTTAAGGCTGCGGCAGGCCATAATGACAGTTGCTCCCCTGCGGGCCATTTCCACGGTTGTAGCCAGCCCCATCCCGGAGTTTGCACCGGTGACCAGCACGGTTTTGCCTTGCATGGACATCCTCCCCTTCCTCGCCGGCCGGTACAGCTCAAGCACCGGCCTAACCTTACTCCATCTCCGAGTATATGCGATAAGCTCATGTTACATCATTTCCGAGGGTTAACATAGTCAAAGACCCGCCAATTCTTCACTTCCAGTCCGGCCGGAGCGCAATCAGCTGATCATCCTGCGCCTGCGGGTCGCCTCTGCCGTCGCGGTTGTTGGTCATAAGGTACAGGGTACCATCCGGCCCTTCCGCCACATTACGGATTCGCCCGTACTTGTCCTTGAACAGGCTGGTCATTGAAGGCGTTCCGCCCGCAGGAGCCAGCGATACCTTTAGGAGCTGCTGTCCCGCCAGATTGGCAACCAGCAGCTTACCTGCCCAGGGCCCTTGCGTAATGAAGGTCATTCCTGACGGAGCCCAGGTCTCCTTCCCGCTGTGAACCAGCGGAGTCACAAGCTTGGGCTGGCTGTGTTCGGTCTCATCGCCTTCGATCAGCGGCCAGCCATAATTGGCTCCGGCCTCGATAAGGTTCAGCTCATCGTGACTGGACTGGCCATGCTCGGAGCTGTAGAGCGCCCCGCTCTCCGGCTGCCAGGCCAGACCCTGGGCATTGCGGTGGCCCATGCTGTAGACCGGCGATCCGGGCCACGGGTTGTCTTCGGGGATAGAGCCGCTAGGCATAATCCGCAGGATTTTGCCGCCCAGACTATTCTTGTCCTGCGCCAGCTCCGGTTCATAGCGGTCACCTGTGGTGATGTACAAATTCCCGTCCGGCCCGATCTTGATCCGTCCGCCGTTATGATTCGTATCGCCCGGTATGTTATCCAGCAGGACGCGGTCGATCTCAGCTGTGCTGCTTCCAACTACGATCCGCAGCACCCGGTTCGCCGTCCCGCCCTCTTCGGTGCGGTATGTGTGATAGACATATGCCCGTCCATTCTGCTCAAAATCAGCATCAAGCGCGAGGCCCAAGAGCCCGCCTTCTCCCTTGCCGACAAAAGAATCAGAGAGCTTCAGCAGCGGAGCATCGCGCAGCTTGCCGTTCTCCATGACACGCAGGCTGCCGGTACGCTCCGTAATAAAAATCCGTCCGTCCGGTGCAAATGCCATCTCCCAGGGAACCTCCAGCCCGCTGGCCAGCGTCTGGGCAGTATAGGGAAAGTCCGGGGATGCACCCTGAGCTTCGTCAGGCTGCGCATTAACCTGCGGACTGCCTTCTGCTCCATTCTCCTCCAGCTTATCCTCCTGTGCAGCGGAAGTGCAGGCTGACAGCAACGTCATCAGCAAGACCAGTGTTACACGCAGCAGACAGGTACGGGAGAGCAGCCTTATTTTGGCTCTAGTCATATTCCTTAACCTCCTTCAGGTATTATCAGATCCTGATTGTGGCAACTATTACCCTGTGCTTCTCTTCCTCAAACGACTGAGGCGGCAGCGATAACGGGAGGTGCAGCATCCATTTGTATGAATTATAATAGGAACATTGCTGTTCAAGCGTGTAGACGAAAGGGGAACTAATGAAATGAATGCAGCTCTGCAACAACTGGAGCAGGACATGGCAGCCGGTAAGCTGGATGCCCTGCTCGTAACCGATCCCAAGCATGTGTACTATTTGACGGGCTTTGCCAGCAACCCGCATGAACGTTTTCTGGGCCTGCTGCTGATCCGGGGCGAGAACCCGGTGCTGATCGTTCCGGCGCTGGACGCCGAAGCCGCGCATGCCGCCTCCTCGGTGAAGACGATTCTGACACACAGCGACACGGACAACCCGTACGCTCTGCTGAAGTCACGCTTCGGCAGTGTTAGTCCGGGCAGCATCGGCATCGAGAAGGAACACTTCTCCGTCAGCCGGTATGAACTCCTCACAGAAGCGGTCGCCGCCGGTTCCTACCAGGATATCGGCCATCTGCTACGGGCGATGCGCGCGGTCAAGACCCCGGAGGAAGTGCGCATCATGCAGCATGCCGCCGAGCTGGTGGAGGAAGTTCTCCGTCAGGGTCTGGCGCATGTCAAAGCCGGAGTCAGCGAGATTGAACTGGTAGCGGAGCTGGAGTATCTGATGAAAAAAGTCGGTGCCTCCGGCCCCTCCTTCGACACGATGGTGCTGTCCGGTCCGAAAACGGCCCTCCCGCACGGTGTACCGGGCGAACGCCTTATTCAGCCGGGCGATCTGCTTATGTTCGACCTCGGTGTGTATGCCGGAGGCTACGCTTCCGATATTACCCGCACCTTCGCGGTAGGCGAAGTGGACAGCAGACTGCGTGATATATACAATGCTGTGCTTGCTGCCAATGAAGCGGGCATTGCCGCCTCCGTGGCCGGAGCGTCCTTCGGTTCTGTCGACAAGGCGGCACGTGATGTGATTGAAGCCGCAGGTTACGGGGAGTACTTCATGCACCGTGTCGGACACGGACTGGGCATGGACACCCATGAATACCCTTCGCTGCACGGGCTGAATACGGATATCATCCAGAACGGCAACGTCTTCACCGTAGAGCCGGGAATTTATGTGCCGGGTCTCGGCGGCGTGCGCATTGAGGACGATGTGCGGGTCACCGCCGAAGGTCCGCAGACGCTGACCCGCTTCCCCAAAGAATGGACAGTACTTAACCTGTAATTCTGCTGAGCGTTCAGGAAGCCTCAAACTTAGCGCGCGAGCCCACTATACATCACGGCACACAAAAGCCCCAGCTCCCGGATCTTCGGGGGCTGGGGCTTTAATCATCTGGAGGCTTAGTCCCGGCTAACAGGCTTCTGCTCTTCTTCGGCAAATTTGAAGGAACGGCCCAGATAGAGCACCGGCGTGCCGGCGGCCGTGAGGATGAACTTGGACAGGTAGGTGGTCAGCAGAATCTCGGTCCACACCTTCATGTCATAGGTTCCGGCAAAAGCAATCGTGCAGAAGATCAGCGTATCAACAAAGGAGCTGATCATCGTGCTGCCGTTCGAGCGGATCCATAGCTGCTTAGAGCTGCCGTAATATTTTCGTATCCAGGCGTAGAGCCGTACATCCAGGAACTGGCTGATAAAATAAGCGGTCAGACTGCCCAGCGCTAGTCTCGGCATCAGGCCGAATATCGTCTGCAGCGCGGATTGGGCAATGTCCGTCTCCTGCGGCTTGAACACCAGCACCATCTGCATAATGACGGTCGTCATCAGCAGCGTGAAAAAGCCGAACCACACAGCGCTCCGCGCTTCAGCCCGGCCGTACCGCTCATTGAGCAGGTCACTGGTCATATAGAGCGTGACATACATCGTATTGCCCAGCGTCATCACAATATCGAACGGCATCGCAATGGTCTTGGCAACCTGGATATTAGCGACTACGGTCGCCATGCCGACCCAGGCGTAGAGCCCTTTTTTACCGAATAAGCGGTAGCACAGCAGAAAAAAACCAAAATTAACGACGACAAAACAAACGCCCCACAACAAATTAAACATAATGCCTGGTATTCCTCCTAGTTTTGGTTACGCGGGATGGTTACGAACCGCGGATCGCAGTAGTCATGAAACAAAACATTACTACTCTATCACATACAAAGCTAACATGCTATGAAATTTTAAATTTTCAGAAAAACGGCATTTCGTTGCATCTTTTTGGCGAATTGGTGATAGAGTCATTAAATATTCAGTTATTTCTGAAAATAATGCAGCATATTGCAAATTTTCACTATTCAACCGGAGGTTAATTCTATAGAATATGGAGATTAAGATGCATTTCACGTAAAAAGGAGCGAATGCCATGTTTGGCTTCAAAAAATCAATTAGTCGCAAATTTACGCTGTTGCTGTTTGTCGTTTTGTTACTCACTTCTCTTACGTTGAGTATCAGCTTCTACATTATATCTATCGGCACCATTAACAGCTATGTCATTCCGCAGATCGACAAGTCTCTGACTGCCGCCGCCCAGGATACCTATAAGAACCTGAATGCAACCAGTGCGCAGCAGACCCTGAACAAGAACGAGCAGGCCAGGACCAATGTCGAATTCTATCTGGAGGACAAGCGTAAAAAGCTGGATGTGGATACCCTTTTCCTCATCAATCTGAAGGATGGCCAGGCCACTGTCCTGACTGCAGATCATGGCGCCAAGCTCCAGCCGGATGAAGCCATCGAAGTATCCCCTGCCATGGAGCAGGCCTCCAAAGGAAAGACAGGGCTTAGTGAAATTTATAGTGATAGCCACGGTATACATAAAAGTGCCTATGTCGGTGTTCCCGGAACAACCATGATTGTAGCCGCAAGCGCAGATATGGACTTCGTCCAAGACAAAATGAGCAGCATCCTGTGGACAAGCGCAGGAATCACCCTGCTGGCGCTGGTGGTAGGCGTCACTGCCGCTGGCTTCATGAGCCGCAGAATTACCCGCCCGATCACTAAGCTTGCTGCCTACAGCAACAAGCTGGCAAGCGGCGACTTCACCGAAGCGCTCACGCTTAAGGGTACCGATGAAGTCGGACAGCTCTCCGAGAGCTTCCGCATCATGAGTGAACGCCTGAAGGAGATGATCGGACATGTGCTGGATACCTCCGGGACCGTAGTGGCCGATTCCAATGATCTGAAGACGCGTGTCCAGATCCTTAATGAGATGGCTGAACATTCAGCGGCCTCTGTGGAGGAGATCGGCAAGGGCAGTACCATGATTGCCAGCAGCGCGATGGATAACTCCCGCGCGATGGATGAGATCAATATGGGCATCCAGCATATTGCCTCCGCCGCTGGAGAGGTCACTGAGCAGATCAGCGAGGCTTCCACCGAAGCCCAGAGCGGCAATGATATTGCCCAGAGTGCAGTGGAGCAGATGCGCCAGGTAGAGCAGGCCTCCGAACAGTCGCTGGAGCAGTTCCGCTTGATGAACGAACGCTCGCTGATGATCGGTGAGGTCGTGCAGGGCATTACCGAGATTACCAAGCAGATTCAGATGCTGTCGCTGAATGCTTCCATTGAGGCTGCCCGTGCCGGGGAGCATGGCCGCGGATTCGCTGTGGTGGCCGGTGAAGTGCGCAAGCTGTCCGAGCAGTCCAAGGAATCCAATGAGCAGATCCGCGAATTCCTGCTGAGTCTGCAGGAGGATATGAACCAGTCCGTATCTGAAATGAATCATGTCAACGCTGAAGTGGCCTCCGGGATGAACAAGGTAGTCGAAGCCGGCAATGCCTTCAACCACCTGCTGATCCTCATTCAGAGCATCAATCACAGCATCCAGTCCGTCTCTGCCGCAACCCAGCAGATCTCAGCAGGCACCGAGGAAGTCAGTGCCTCTGTAGAAGAAACGGCGCAGATTACCGCCAAGTCGCAGCAGAATGCAGACACGCTTGCCGGCAACTCGGCACGCCAGCATGAAGAGCTGGAAGGCCACGCGCTGACCGTCGAGCACCTCTACCAGCAGGCCGTGAAGCTGCAGAAGGCCGCTCAGCAGTTTAAGATTTGAGGGGCTGAGACAACAGTTACGTGGAGATAGAGGGAGCGTGGGACTGCTGGATTGCCAGGAATCCTGCTACCTCTGGAGCTGCTGCTTGACTAGGTGTCTCAAAAAGTATAAAAAGCAGTTCCCGAGGCGATGCGGCCTGTGGAACTGCTTTTTTCTTGGAAAAGGGACGGTTGTTGCTCAGTGCCTTGGCGCCCATAAAATGACGGATACCCCGATGACGCAGATGCCCGCTCCGACCCAGTCGTAGAGATCCGGCGTCTTGCGGTCCACCAGCCAGCCCCATAGTACAGCCAGCACGATGAATACTCCGCCATAAGCGGCGTATACCCGGCCAAACGAAGGGAACTTCTGCAGGGTCGGGATGATGCCATAGGCGATCAGGATAACCGAGCCTGTTAATCCGTACCATAACGGGCGCGATTCCCGCAGCCAGAGCCAGACGAGGTATCCGCCGCCGATCTCGGCGAGACCAGCTACGACAAACAGCAGCACGGCAAGCAGCATCGCTATTCTCCCCCTCCCGGCAGGCCCATGATTGCATATACCGCAGCCATATTCAAATGGGACGCTACGGCATCTGCCAGCCGGTCGAATTCCTGCTCACGAAGTGCAGCCGCCGAGAAGGTGGCGCTTAGCGGTGCCAGTCCCTTGGAGCTACGCAGTCCGTTCAGCCAGCTCCGGCGCAGGGCATCGTTATGGAACAGCCCGTGCAGATAGCTGCCCCAGACTTTACCATCCCGGGTTCCCCAACCCTCCGGCACAGCCTGTCCTTCCGGTCCGGCCAGCGTAAACAGGCTGAGTACAGAAGACGGATCGTGGTTCGTGGTTGTTCCCATATGTATCTCATACCCGGCAACAGGCAATGCTTCCGGTGTTACACCAGTGGCTGTGGTGCTTAACCGCAGGGGGTGATCCGCAGCCATTCCGCCGCTCACCCGCACCGTAGTCTTGTGCTGGAGAAAAGCTGTCGAGAGCGGCAGATAGCCCAGCCCCTCGCTCTCTCCCGGCTCCGCACTCTCTACGGCATGGGGATCTAGCAGCTTCAAGCCCAGCATCTGATACCCGCCGCAGATTCCGGCAAGCTGTTGCGTTCCCCGCTCCAGCGCACGCTCGATTGCAGCAGGGAAACCCTGCTCGCGCAGATAGTGCAGGTCAGCAGCGGTATTCTTCGTGCCCGGCAGGATAATGACATCCGGTGTTCCAAGCTCATCTGCCGACTGCACATAACGTACGGCAGCATCCGGCTCCTCCTCCAGCGGATCGAAGTCGGTGAAGTTGGAGATCCGCGGATAACGGATGACCGCGATATCAAGCTCTTTCGCGGACTCCTCCCGCTGGCGGCGGGACGTTCCTTCCAGTGCTACGGAATCCTCTGCCTCAATCCGCAGCTGCGGCAGGAACGGCAGCACTCCCAGCACCGGAATGCCTGTCCGCTCCTCCAGCCAGTCCAGTCCGGGCTGTAACAGAGAGACATCCCCGCGGAATTTATTGATGATGAAGCCCTTGACCCGGGCGCGTTCATGCGGCTCCAGCAGCTCCAGGGTGCCGACGATGAAGGCGAAGACGCCGCCCCGGTCAATGTCGGCGACCAGCAGCACGGGCGCATCTGCCCAGCCGGCCAGATTCATATTGACGATATCCCGGCTCTTAAGATTGATCTCCGCCGGACTGCCCGCACCTTCCATCAGCACAATATCATAAGCCTCCCGCAGCCTCCCGAGCGCATCCATTACGGTGTCCTTAGCTTCGGGAAGGAACTTCTCGCGGTATTCCCTCGCGCTGAGGGCGGCATGCGGCACCCCATGCACGACAATCTGCGCACTCATCTCCCCGGAGGGCTTCAGCAGAATCGGATTCATATCGCTGGTAGCCGTAATACCGAAGGCTTCCGCCTGCATCCCCTGGGCACGGCCGATTTCCTTGCCGTCCGCTGTGACATAGGAATTCAGCGCCATATTCTGCGACTTGAACGGGGCCGTCCGGTAGCCGTCCCGGGTCATAATCCGCCCGATGGCGGCGGTGACCAGGCTTTTGCCGACATCGGAGGCCGTCCCCTGGATCATCAGCACGGCGCCGGGCCGCCGCAGCCCGGCTTCCGCTGCCCGGGCTGCGCTTGTGTGTGCGGCTGTATCTTCCATGTTCATCTTCCTCCTCTGTTCAGTCTACATTTTTGTGGGGGAGGACTCCAACTTCTTTAGGGGATGTGGAGCATCCAGTCCACATCCCTCTACGCCTGCCCATTATGTTCAGTTTTTCGCACACTCTCTTAAGTCTTCTCTCTTTCCAATCCGTGCTCCACCTAACTCCGGCTAATTTTGAAGGTTTTCTCTCTCACCGGCCGCTTGTATGGAGATGGAGAGCATTGTTGCACATTTTGCAGGATTTATCTATAAATGTTACTGGCAGAAGCACAATGTTGTTTAATTTGCACAAATTACGGTGGTTAGAGTATGTTAACGCTGGATTTGTTGCATTTCGTGCAGGATTTGTGCATAAGCCGCTTCTATTGGGCAGCATTGTTGCACTTCTTGCAAGATTTCTCTAAAAATGTTACTAGCTGTGGAGCATTGCTCCCATCCCTCAGCGCAGCACCCATTGCACCCATTGTATTCAGTTTTCCGTATATATTCGATCCGTCCCCTCGCCGCTGGTACATTGTATTCAGTTTTCCGCATACATCGGAGCCCATGGCGGAATTGCAATTTGTACAACTAAATCGCCTTGTCTGCCGCCGAATCTCCGGTTAGCTGCATTTCGTGCAATTAAACCGCCTCTATATCTAGATTTTCGTCCATTCAGGCTAATTTAGTTGTATAGACTACAGTTAGAAGAAGACAGCCTGCCGTTTCACTATTTTTAGTTGCACAGAATACATGTATCACTGATTGTTCGCTACGGGCGCGGCGCGAAGCGGCGCATAATTGCTGCGTAGGTACGGCGCATCATTCAGACGGACGCGGGCAGTTGCCGCGCAGCCCGCTAAGGTAAGTTGTGCTGGACCAGCACCAGCACAAGCAGGACCACCGTCTCCAGCAGCTCGCCCAGCGCGCCGTAGACGTCGCCGGTGAGCCCGCCGAGCCGGCTGCCAATCCGCCGCGCCGCGAGCCGGCCGCAGGCCGCAGCCGCCAGCGGTGCCAGGATGGCTGCAGCCGCCAGCAGCGGCCAGGCCCCGCTGCCCGCGCCCAGCGCCAGAGGCGCAGCGGCAGCGGCCACCGTCAGCAGTGCGGCGCTCAGGCCCGCGCGCCGCTCCTGCCGGGCAGGCAGCCCGCCGAAGGTGGCGGCCAGCCCTTCATTGCCGCGGGCCAGAGGATAGCGGGCCATCGCCCGCACCATGTACCAGCGGCCCCAGACCGGCGGCAGCAGGAGCAGCGGCAGCAGGCTGAAGCTGCCGCCTTCGAGCCATGCCGCCAGCAGCGAGGCCTTCAGCAGCAGGAGCAGCACGCAGGCCAGCACGCCCATAGCGCCGACACGGCTGTCCTTCATGATCTCCAGCATCCGCTCCCTGGAGCGGTAGCTGAGCAGCGCATCGGCGCTGTCCATCCAGCCGTCCAAATGCAGCCCGCCGGTCAGCCCCACCCACAGGATGAGGGTGACGACAGCGGCAGGCCAAGCCGGCAGCAGCCAGCCTGCTGCGGCGGCGCCGAGTGCGGTGCTAAGGCCGATGGCTGCCCCGACGAGCGGATAATAGACCACGCTCGCGCGCAGCAGCTCCGGCGAGAAGTCTTCCCGGCTGCGGACCGGAAACCGCGTCAGGAACTGAAACGCGGCCGCGGCATTTCCCCGCGCACTCACAGAAGATACTCCCGGCTTCTCAGCTCAACCGGGATTCCGGCGGTAACAAGAAATACCTGCCCGCACCGGGCAGCAAGCCGGGCGTTCATCCTTCCGGCCAGATCACGGTACAGCCGGCCCAGCGGATACTCCGGCACAATGCCGCCGCCGACCTCATTGGTAACAAGGATCAGCGTGCCCTCGAAGCCGGAGACGGCTTGCTCCAGTCCGGCAATTGCAGCCTCTGCTAATTCCTGCCTGTCGCTCTTCTCCTCCACAGCCAGCAGCTGATTCGACAGCCAGAGCGTGAGACAGTCCACCAGCACAGTCTGGCCGCTGCCGGAGAGCTGCTCCAGCAGCGCTGCGAGCTTAAGCGGCTCCTCCAGTGTCTCCCACTGGAAGCCGTCCGCGTCCGCCTGCCGCTGCTGCCGGTGCAACGCAATCCGCGCTTCCATCTCCGCATCAAAAGCCTGTCCGGTTGCCACATAGACCGCCTGCCGCGAGTCAGCCAGCTTGCGGGTCAGACGCTCGGCGAAGCCGCTTTTGCCGCTGCGTGCCCCGCCTGTGACCAGAATGCTCATACGCTCTCCGATCCGGAGACGCCCGCACTCTCGAAGGTTGCCATCTCACGCATAATCCGGCAGACCGCTTCGATGAAATGCAGACACAGCGCGCCCCCGGTGCCTTCGCCCAGCCGCAGGCCCATATCAATCAGCGCTTCCAGACCGAGGCGGTCCAGCATCAGCTTGTGCCCCTGCTCCCCAGAGACATGGGAAGCGATCATGTACGCTGTGGATTCCGGCGCCAGTGCCCGGGCGATCAGGGCTGCCGCCCCGGAGATGAAGCCGTCCAGAATGACCGGAATCCGCAGGGCCGCCGCTCCGAGAATCAGCCCGGCCAGCCCGGCAATCTCAAGCCCCCCGACCTTAGCGAGCACATCAACCGGATCTGCAGGGTCGGGGTTATTCACCTGGAGGGCACGTTCGATTACCGAGATTTTGTGCTGGAGCCGCTCATCGTTAATGCCTGTCCCCCGTCCAGCCGCCGTCTCTGCCGGAATGCCTTCGAGTGCGCACAAGACCGCCGCACTGGCTGTCGTATTCCCGATGCCCATCTCCCCGGTAATAAAAATCTCCGTTCCGTTCTTCACCGCCTCCTGCGCCACATGAACTCCGGCCAGAATCGCGCGCAGCGCATCCTCCCGGCTCATCGCCGGGCCTGCTGCCATATTGTCTGTGCCCCGGCGGACCTTACGGTTAATCAGCTGCGGGTGCCCGATATCGCCGTTAATCCCGATGTCCACGAACTGCACCTCTGCACCGCCTTGGCGGGCCAGCACATTCACAGCCGCCCCGCCGCTGAGGAAGTTATAGGCCATCTGCATGGTGACCTCCTGCGGAAAAGCACTGACGCCTTCACAGCAGACCCCATGGTCTGCGGCCATAACCACTACCGTTCGTTTGCTGTAACAGGGCTGCTCTACTTTGGAGATTCCGGCCAGCCGGACAGCCAGCGCCTCCAGCCGCCCGAGGCTTCCGGGCGGCTTGGTCAGACTGTTCAGGCGGAGTACCGCGCGCAGCGTAGCTTTTTCGTCAGGCGGGGCGATCCGTCCGGTTACTTCTTGAATGGCTGAGATCATTAATAATGCCTCCTATTAGATAGTGCGGAAGCGGACTCCCGCTGCAAGAATACATCTGTGTCTGCTGATCAGGTTACGTTGAAGTTGTGTAACACTCGTTGAAGTTTAAATTCGCAAGTATTGCAGGTCATGCCGCTCATTAGCGCACTGAAGAGTATAAGCCTGTATGAGAAGGAAAATTTAGTCCAATTGCTGCCATGGAGGTGGTGAAGTGTATGAGCATGCACTGTAAAAGTTGCAGGGTGCGGGTGTGCGGGGTGGTGGAGTGGTGAAGTGGTGCGGCGTCTGGCAGGTCAAGTTAGCCGAAATCAAGTGCACTAATACCCCTCATTTGACCGCCTAGCCCCATTTCGCTGGAATCAGGTGCACTAATACCCCTCATTCGACCGCCTGGCCCCATTTCGCCGAAAGCAGGTGCACTTGTGCACCTCATTTGACCGCCTAGCCCCATTTCAGCAAATTCAGGTGCACTTATGCACCTCAGCACTGTAGGATCAAAGGGATTTCCTCCTCCCATCTCCTTCACCAGCCTACTTTCCACCACAATCAAAGGGATTTCTCCCTCTCTTTGCTCCCCCGCCTACTTTGCTCTCTCCTGCCAGCTTACATCCCGCCATAATTACCTAGTTACCTGCCAACCGTCTCTCCGCCCGACAACTTCCAGCACCATCCAGCTTCCACTGGCCCCCCAACCTCCCCCTAATACAAGCCCAAAAGCCCCCCTCCAAATGAAGAAGGGGGCTTCCTGATCCGGCGGCGGGCCGGAATGCTGTTACAATATCCCTATTTCTTCCTTTAAGGATTATAGGTGATATGAAATCATCTTACAATTACATTTTTACCTTCAACACTATGCAGCATTGTCACCCTCATGAAATCTTCGAGCCGCTCCAGCGCTTCGGTCAGCTTCGCCGTAGAAGCGGCGTAGGAGCAGCGGATATAGCCTTCCCCTCCGGCTCCGAACACATGGCCCGGCACCACGGCAACCCCTGCCTCCTGAAGCAGGCGCATCGCGAACTCTTCTGACCCGATCCCGGTGTGGCTGATCGAAGCGAAGGCATAGAAGGCCCCCTGCGGCATATGGCAGGACAATCCGGCGGACCGCAGGCCCTCCACCAGCAGCGAGCGTCGTTCTTTGAAGCATGCCTTCATCCGTTCCATATCCGGCAACGCACTGCGCAGGGCTTCGGCAGCAGCAATCTGTCCCGGTACAGGGGCGCACATGGCGGTGTATTGATGGATTTTGAGCATGGCCGAGAGCAGCTCACGGTTCCCGCAGGCATAACCCACCCGCCAGCCCGTCATGGCAAAAGCCTTCGAGAACCCGCTGATCACCACCGTCCGCTCCTGCATCCCGGGCAGGGAAGCGATGCTCACATGCTTGCTGTCGTAGGTCAGCTCGGCATAGATCTCATCGGAAATGACGATCAGGCCCAGCTCCTTCACCACTTCAGCCACAGGCAGCCAGTCTTCATAAGTCATAACCGCCCCCGTAGGATTGCTTGGAAAATTCACCATCAGCAGCTTCGTACGCGGCGTTACCGCCTTACGCAGCGCTTCGGCAGTGAGCTTAAACCCTTCCTCAACCTTCGTCTCCACCGGTGCCAGCGTCCCGCCGTTCAGGTAGGCGATAGGCGCGTAAGCAACATAACCCGGAGAAGGAATCAGAATCTCATCCCCGGGAGCCATGAAGGCCCGCAGCGCCAGATCCACCGCTTCACTACTGCCCACCGTAACCAAGATTTCATCCGCAGGATCGTAACGCAATCCGAAGCCGGTCTGCATATAGCCCGCAATCTCCTCCCGCAGCTCCGGCAGTCCGCTGTTAGAGGTGTACCCCGTCTCCCCGCGATCCAGCGCACGGATGCAGGCAGCCCGAACCTGCGCGGGTGTTGCGAAGTCCGGCTCGCCTACTCCCAATGAGATAATATCGTTGTTACCCGCAGCGAGATCAAAAAAAGCCCGGATGCCCGAAGGCGGAATCTCTTGTAACCGCGGATTAATGATAAGACTGTGCTGAGGGCTGTTGCTTCTATCCGCAGGCAGGACGGCATTGTCCCTTCTGATCGTGTTCATAGCCTGACACCTCCATATTCTACAGTCTGCGCTTGAGGGGTTTGATGAGTATGATTGGCTTGCTGCGCCTCCTTAACCTGCCCCATCTGCTTCATTCCAGCATCCATATCCATCCGCGCTCCCTCTCCAGATGCATCTTGCAGCCCCCCGCGCTCCCGCAGTGATCTGGTAATAATCTCATCCAACAGGCTGCTGAAGTCCATCCCGGCTGCCGCTGCACTCTGGGGCAACAGACTGGTTGCCGTCATTCCGGGCAGGGTATTCACCTCCAGCACATAAGGGATGCCATCCTTCAACAGCATATCCACCCGTGCATACACTGCGCATTTGAGCGCCCGGTAGCTGGTTAACGCCGCCGTCTGCACCTGTTCCTGCAACGCATCCGGCAACCGGATGATCCGCTCCTCCGCGCCGCCACGCTCGTATTTGGCCTCATAATCGAACCAGTCCGCACCCAGCGATTGGATGCCGATGACCGGCAGCATTTCTCCCCCCAAGATAGAGCAGGTAATCTCCTGTCCCGGGATATAGTGTTCAATGAGCACAGAGCCTCCTTCAGCGCAGGCAAAAGCCTTCTCTACCGCGCCCGCCAGCTCCTGCGGATGATTCACCTTGGTCATGCCGATGCTGGACCCGCCGGAATTCGGCTTCACCATCACCGGATAACCGAGCCGCTGCACGGCTTCCGGGGCATATTCATCCATGCTGTCCCAGCGCAGCCAATCGGGTGTAGGGATGCTTTTGCTGCGGATGACCGTCTTGGCCAGCCCTTTATCCATACATAAGCTGCTTGCGAGCACCCCGCTCCCGGAATACGGAATTCCGAGCGTCTCCAGGGCTCCCTGCACCGTACCATCTTCCCCGTAGGCCCCATGCAGGGCAAGCAGAGCGAAGTCCAGTCCCGCTACCCGTTCCAGCAGCTCTTTGCGCGAGGTAATGTGTACCGGAACCGCTGTGTATTTTGCCGGATCAAGCGCCTTCAGCATCTCCCTGCCGGTCTTCAGCGATACCTCATATTCGGACGACACCCCGCCCATAATAACCCCTACTCTAAGCATATCCTCACCTCATTCTCCCATAATTTTCCGTGCTGTCTTCCCGATGATTGCAATGCCCCTCACGATATCCTCATCCGCCACCCTGGAGAAGCCCAGCCGCAGCGTGTTCTGCCCTGCACCGTCGGTGAAGAAGATGTCTCCCGCCGTAAAAATAACCCCCTGCGCATGGCAAGCCGCCAGCAACTCCCTTGTGTTGAAGCCTTCCGCGAACGTTACGAACAGATGCAGCCCCCCATCACCCGACAAGGTGGCATATGGAATATGCTCCTTACAGCAGGCCAGGGTCAGCTCGTATTTGCGTTTATACTCCAGCCGGGCTTTTTTGAGATACTTCTCCAGATTGCCGCCCAGCAGATATTGATACAGTATGGACTGGTCCAGCGTCGAGGTATGAATGGTCCGCGCCCGCTTGACGCTCTCCAGATAATAGATCAGCTCCTGATCCGCCAGCACCCAGCCCACCCGCAGCCCGGGGAACAGAACCTTGGAAAAGCTGCCGAGATACACCACGCCGTTCCCGCCGCCCGCCGCCGCAATTAACGGAGCCACATGGGCGCCGGAATACCGCAGCTCCTCGTTGAACCCGTCCTCAATCACCGGCACGTTGTAGTCCTGCATCAGCTTCATTAGCCTTTGTCTTTTCTCGGGTGACATGACGATGCCGGTGGGATTATGGTAGGAGGGAACCAGATAAGCACAGTCGTATTGCTGCTTCTCCAGCGCCTGCTTCAGCTCCCCGAGGTGAATGCCATCCCGCTCCATCGTGACCCCATGAATTCCAAAGCCGTGCAGCTTCAGATTCTTGATCGCCGTATGATGCGTCGGATTCTCGCAGATCACTGTGCCGTGACGCTTGCCGAGAGCCGACAGCACCAGGTCGAAGCCCTCCGTGAACCCGTTCGTAATCAGCAGATCCTTGCCGCGCAGATCCACGCCTTTATGCTCCATATATTGTTTGAGATGGTCTATTAACGGCTTGTAGCCTTTGGCATATCCATAATTCAGCAGAACGTTGCCCTCTACGGACATACGCTCCAGGAACGCTCTACGCACATGGTCCAGATCGAAGAGACGCTCATCCGGGGCGATGCTGGTAAAAGAAATCGTACCCTTCTCCGCGCGTATCCCCCGCTTCATAATGTCCAGCTCCTCCGCGAGCAGCGCCTGGCTGCTGAGCCGCTCTGTCCAGTCCATGCTCCAGGTTGCCGCTTCCGGTTCACGCTGCCCCGCTGCTGCGCCCTGTGCGACGTAACTGCCCTGGCCCTGTACGGTATAGGCGAAGCCATCGTCTTCCAGCCCCTCATAAGCCGAGATCACCGAGTTCCGGCTGACCTTCAGCAAGGTGCTCAGCTCACGTGTGGAGGGCAGCTTCTGCCCGCCTTGGAGCGCGCTTTTGATGATGAGATGCTTCATGTAATCCTTCACCTGGATCGATACCGGACGCCCGGCAATGAGCTTGAAATCCTTAAACATCCTGTGATCGCCTCCATAGCTATCATGGCACAGTCGCTGCCGTAAAAAAAGAACCACCGCCCCGGGATTTTCTTCCGGGCGTGGTTCTGTGGGAGAGCTCAAGACGCCATTCGGTTGCCCCCGTGAGGGTTCTATTGTATTTTGTACAGTCAGATTAAAGTATATTGGCCCTATTTCGTGTTCAGTTGCATTATGTACATCAGAAATTTGGATTTTGCCTATTATGGGGGCAATTGCTGATATTCTGTTGCAGGAAATACAGCAGAACGGGTTTTGGCACGTTTTTTGGATCAATCTGATGTACATAGTGCAATCACACATTAGCATTCCTGCTCTACCATCCTCCAGCTTTCTCCTTCTCTCCGGAGGCGCAGGACCGTAACCTCACCTGGAACTGGTGCTACAGCGGTATAGAAGGTCATGTCTTCGATGATCTGCGCCAGCAGTTGCCGGATGACACCGCCGTGGGTCACCAGTAATATACGAGATACTTCGGGAGCCTGCGCCTCCCACTGAAGCTGCGTCCAGAAATGATCAACCCGGGCGGCGAATTCCTCCCACGCCTCCCCTCCCGGCGGCGTGGCCGACCCGGGGTTGTCAATCCAGCTCCGGTACAGCGCATGATCCTTAAGTTGCTCATACGTGCAGCCTTCCCACGCCCCGAAGTCCATCTCCCGCAGCCGGGAATCATAGATGGCCTGCGGCATCAGGTGCGGAACCAAGGCTGCCAGAGTCTCTCTGCACCGGCACAGGTCGCTGCAATAGACACGGCGGAATTCCCCGCTGAGCGGCGGCTGTGTCCGGAGCTCCTTCAACCGCTCCGCCTCCCACGGCACAAGCGGCACATCGGTCCTCCCCAGATAACGCCGTTCCTGATTCCACTGCGTATAGCCATGGCGGACTAACACCACCTCAAGCTCCGGCTGCGCAGGCTGGGTCAGAAGCGACTGTATCCCCTGCAACCTTTGAGCTTCCTCCGCATTCTGGTCAACCGGAGAAGAATCCCCCGCCCCTCCTGCTTGAACTCTCTCCATTCCGCTTTAGCCCCCGATCCCGTGCCATAGCAGGGCAACGGCTGCACAGATGCAGACAAATATTGCGGATGACCACATCATCATCCGCGAGGTCACAATAATATCCTCCGGCTCCATCGTCCGCAGCGGATCACCCATGTACGCGCGGAAGGAGACGATGCCATGGTATACATTCTCGCCGCCCAGCCGGATACCGAGGGCCCCGGCAACTGCCGATTCCGGGTAGCCGCTGTTCGGACTGGGATGAAGGCGGGCATCCCGGCGCACGGTGCGCCAGCATCTCCGCCAGTCCAGCCGCAGGAGCGCAGCACATAAGGTTAAGAGCAGCGCGGTCAACCGCGCCGGTATGTAGTTGGCGACATCGTCCAAGCGGGCCGATGCCCAGCCAAGGTCGCGGTATTTATCGTTCTTGTAGCCGACCATGGAATCCAGCGTGTTCACCGCACGGTAAGCCATGGCCAGCGGCGCCCCGCCCAGCAGAGCGAAGAACAGCGGCGAGATGATCGCATCGACGATATTCTCCGCAACCGTCTCCACCGTACCGCGCACAATCTCCGGGCTGTCCAGATGAGCCGTATCCCGGCCCACGATCATCCCCAGCGCCCGGCGGGCGGCGGGAATATCTCTTGAACGCAGCTCGGCGTATACGGCCATGCCTGCATCCTTCAATCCCTTGGAGGCGATGGTGGTCGAGATCAGCCAGACTTCGGCAAGCCCGGCAAGCCAGGGAGACAGGCGGGCGAGCAGCATAACAAGCAGCGCGGTCAGCGCCCAAGCGCCGCCCGCCACCAGCAGCGGAAGAAGAATACCGGCACGCTTCAGAGCACTGGGAGCTGCGGCGAAGCGGCGAATCCCCCGCTCCAGAGCACTAATGACCTTCCCTATGTAAATAACCGGATGGGGCAGGCTGCGCGGATCACCAACCACCCGGTCCACAATATAAGCAGAGAGCAGGATGATAGCAAGCTTCACCTTGGCTCACCCCGCCGCTCTGTATAGCAGTCCGTGTTCGTCATTCCCGGCCGCCACTCTGAGAGACACGGGGCAGTGGAGAATGTGATGCCTGTAACGCTTCCGCGTTTACTCCGTGCTCAACATGTGACACTTCCGCGTCTACTTCTCGCGCAGCCTGCGATTCTTCCGCGTGTACCCCGTGCTCAGCTCGTAACGACTCCGCGTCTACTCCTCGCGCAGCCTGCGATGCTTCCGCCTCTGCTCTACTCATGGATTTCGCTGCTTCCACTGAGCGCAGGCTCTCCGTCACCGCGCTGTACACCAGTCTGCCGATGGCTCCGCCGAGGTCAGTCGCCGTTCCGGCATACACATGCTCCGCAGCATAGCGGCGGCTTCCGCTCACCGCAATCACAATGGCATCCGTAGTGGTTCCCGTTGCACTAAGCCCATTCTCGGAATCCGTGATTCCGAGGTCTGCCAGCGCCGCAGCCTTCGCTTCCGTGGCCGTCATTACAGCATTGACCATGGCCGACTGTGACAGCCAGCCGTCGATGCCGAGCATAATATTGATCGTGCCTGGACGGTAGGCCGCCAGCACACTGCGCACCGACCCGGCCCGGGCCGCGTTGCCCGCCGCCGCTGTTACGCAGCAGAATATGCCCGCTGATCCCGTATCCTCCTCGGCAACAGCAGCGTGCTCCAGCGGAACGGCCGTCATTAGCCCGGCGCAGCCTTCCAGCGGGTAGCCCCACTCCTGAAGCTTGTTTTCAAGATCCTGCACCGGATTGCTGCACTCGTAGTCCCGGCTGACGTATTGGTTCACCGCACGCTTCAGACGTCCCATGCCTCCGCCATATACAGCACTTGATATACCGTCCGCTTCAGCCGGCAATTCCAGCAGCAGATGGCCCTCCCGCCATTCCAGCGTCAGCCCGGGCCACACCTTACTGCGGTACGTCTTCACTCCAGCTTCAAGATTAAAAGGCAAACTAACCTCGATCTCATCCACGTATCATCGACTCCATTCATTAATGACTCTCAAAATCTCCTGAGTGCGGATGTCTCACATCCCCGCCCGCAGCAGCTCCCCCATCTGCCGCAGCAGACGGTCGTTGTCCGCGCGGCCCTTGACCGCGACGCGGATGTGTCCCGGCTCAAGGCCGGGGTACATCGCGCAGCTGCGGACGAGGATGCCGCCCGCACCCAAGCGCTGCTGCATCTCCTGCGCGCTCCACGGAGCGGGCAGCCGCAGCAGCAGGAAGTTCGCTTGGCCCGGCGGCACGCCGCAGCCGAGCTCAAGCAAGCCCTCCCGCAGCCGCTGCCGCTCAGCTGCGATCAGCGCACGCGTCTCCTGCCTGTAGCCGTCTCCGCAGCGCAGGCAAGCTTCCCCGGCCAGCAGCGCCAGGCCGTTCACGCTCCAGGTCACCTGCTTGCCGGTCATGGCTGCGGCAAGCGCCGGATGCGCGGCAGTGAAGCCCAGCCGCAGCCCCGGAATGGCAAAGAACTTCGTCATCGAGCGCACCAGCACCGTATGACGATAAGCCCCCAGCTCCGGCAGCAGAGATTGCCGGTCCGCCTCCGGGATGAAGTCGATGAACGCTTCATCCACCGCCAGTACCGTCCCGCAGGCCTCTGCCTGCTGCGCGAGCTGCCGCAGCTCGTCCAGCGGATACTGGACGCCATTCGGATTATTCGGCTGGCCGAGGAACAGCAGATCGACCTGCTCCAGCAGGTCGGAGACGCTGTCCACGGCAGCCCGGTAATCCATCCGGCTGGTCCCCTGAACGGACAAGACCTCCGCGCCGAACTGCTCCGCGAGCTGGCGGTACTCGGAGAAGCACGGCTCCACGATGCCCACCCGGCGCGGAGCCACCGCCAGCAGCAGCAGTGCCATCGACTCTGCCGCCCCGTTCGCCACGGTAATCCACTCCGTGCCGAGACCCAGCTCCTCCGCCAGCAGCGCCTTGAGCTTGCGGTGGCCCGGATCGGGGTATGCGGTGACCGCTGCGCCCGCATCCCGCAGCTGCGCCAGCACGCCCGGCGGCGGCCCCAGCGGGTTAATGTTAGCGCTGAAATCCAGGAATCCGCCGCTGCTGCCCCCGTATAACTCGGCGGCAGTCAGGAGATCACCGCCGTGGCCGTATTTTTCAAGCATAGGTACACTCCCTTTACGTTACATCTGTCTCCCAATTATTGGCCTAAGGGCGGAAGTACGTCAACGTCATATTGCCTATGCATCCGGTCTTGAACCCGTAAACTTTCTATACATGCCGCACCTGTTCATGCTGCACACGCACTCATCAATCGTTTCTATCCGCCACACGCGCCAGTTAACCCTATTCCCTCATCCTATCCGCCAATAGCCCCTCCCCCGCCGTTCACTCCTCTTTTGAAGAAATCTCTCTTTTAGTTTAGAATAAGTACAGCAGTTTACTATGGTCACGCGGAGGAATCACGAATGCTTTTTATCGATAATACCGGAATTACAGACGCATCGATCAATCTCGCCATTGAGGAGTTTGCGCTCAAAAACCTGCCGATGGACGAGAGCTACCTGCTCTTCTATATCAACAGCCCGTCAATCATTATTGGCAAGCATCAGAATACGATCGAGGAGATCAACCAGGAGTACGTGAAGGAGCACAATATCCAGGTCGTTCGGCGGTTGTCCGGCGGCGGCGCGGTGTATCATGATCTCGGCAACCTCAACTTCAGCTTCATTACCAAGGATGACGGCCAGTCCTTCCATAACTTCCTGAAATTCACCCAGCCGGTCATCGACTATCTGCAATCTATGGGCGTGAACGCCGAGCTGAGCGGACGCAATGATCTTCAGGTCGGGGAGCAGAAAATCTCCGGCAACGCCCAGTTCTCCACCCGCGGACGCATGTTCAGCCACGGCACCCTGATGTTCGATCTGAATCTGGATGATGTCCAGGCTTCCCTGAACGTGAATCCCGAGAAGTTCAAGTCGAAGAGCACCAAGTCCGTGCGCAGCCGGGTCGCCAATATCAAGGAGCTGCTGGGCAATCCTGACATGACGATTGAACAATTCCGTGAGGGCCTGCTGCGCTCAATCTTCGGCATGGAAGCCTCCGAGGTTCCGCAGTACAAGCTGACCATGGACGACTGGGTGCGGATCAATGAAATCTCCAAGGAGCATTACCAGAATTGGGACTGGAACTACGGTCTGTCGCCGAAGAGCAACGTGAAGCACACCCGCAAATTCCCGGCAGGGCTCGTGGATATCCGCATGGATATTGAAGATTCGGTCATCCGGGAGATCAAAATCTACGGCGACTTCTTCGGCGTCGGCGATGTGGCAGATGTGGAGAATGCGCTGCGCGGCAAGCGTTATGAGGAAGCCGAGGTCCGCCAGGCGCTGGCTGATCTCGATCTGAAGCATTACTTCGGCCGTATTGAGCCGGAGGATTTCATCGGACTTGTGTTTCTTGAGGAATAGCTTTATAGCAAGTCGAATTTTATATTTTAAAAAGAACCCCGCTAACCTGCCGCATCCTGCGCAGAGCTAGTGGGGTTCTTTGCCTCCGTATGCTTGCCGGGTTCGCTGCTATACAAGCACGAACACATACAACACCAGCGCCAGCGTAAGCATCACGCATACTTTCTCCACCGCGTTGCCCTTCTTCGTGCCGGTGCTCATCAGCTTCAGCCGCAGCTTGAAGGGAATCGGAGGCAGCGGCGTGATCCCGCGCTGGGTCAGGGAGTCGGCGAGGAGATGCAGTCCGTAGGACAGGCTCCCGGCAATCCACAGACTGCCGCCGTCATTCATGTCAAGGGAGACGAAGTACAGCAGCGCGCCCCATCCGGCAACGGCATATAGCGTATGCGTGATTCCCCGGTGAGGAACTATGGAAGCTACGACCAGCACACAGGCGGCGATATAGTTCCATGGATCATAGGCATCGGCAAAAGCAAACAAGGCCAGCGCAATCAGCAGCATCACCAGATGCCGCAGCCTGCGGCTGGGCAGGAAGGATACGCTGCCCACCAGCAGCGCCAGTGCGATATTCCAGGGCGGCTCCGCTATCCCGGCAAAATAAAGATAAATGCCCGCTCCGATCAGCGCTACCTGCAGAATACGCAGCAAAAACTCCGGCACGGCCTTGCGTACCAGCATGGAATTCGGCTCGTCGATATCGGGCAGCAGCGAGCTGACCACAGCGACGGCAACAGCCGGAAGGGTAATAGCATGCCCTAGCAGGCTCATGGCGGACAGGGTAACCCCGGTGCTGATAACTAAATGGGATTTGCCCATCATGGTGAATCCGCTCCTTAGATGAAAGTATAAATGCTTCTGGATGTCCCGAAATAAGAACAGGTGTGCGGTTACCGAAGTATACCAAGGCTTTCCTTTTTTGTCCAGCTTATATGTAGTTTCCAGGCTCTTCACGCCCACGGGGCCAAGGATGCCGCAGAG
Source organism: Paenibacillus sp. FSL H8-0122 (assembly GCF_038005345.1). Lineage (NCBI taxonomy): Bacteria > Bacillati > Bacillota > Bacilli > Caryophanales > Paenibacillaceae > Paenibacillus > Paenibacillus sp. FSL H8-0122. Next base: position 5,158,097 of record NZ_JBBOTB010000001.1, read on the forward strand.
TTTCGGCTTGTCCTGCCCCCTGTTTTAGGATACAATTTGGACAACTCAACTGGCCCTGAAAGGATGAACCCTGTGAATCGCTCCCGAATCGCCGATCTAAGTCTGCTACTGGTGGCGATGATGTGGGGATGCACGTTTCTGATCGTGCAGTCCGCCGTACGGGTGCTGCCGCCGCTTGCCTTTAACAGCATCCGGTTTACAGGTGCCGCCGTGCTGCTGGCCTTGATTACCGCTGTCTTCTACCGCCAGGAATGGCGTAAGCTGAGCTTGCGCATGGTGATGCATGCCCTGCTGCTGGGCCTCTTCCTGTTCCTTGGCTACGGCTTCCAGACCGTGGGGCTGCTGTACACCACCACCTCCAACACGGGATTTATCACCGGGCTGTCGGTGGTGCTGGTCCCGTTCCTGTCTCTGGCACTGCTGAAGACGGCCATCTCCAGATATACCTGGGTGAGCGCCGGGCTTGCAGCGGGGGGCTTGTATCTGCTGACCTTTACCGGCCCTGCCTTCTCCCTGAATAAGGGCGATGGCCTGATTCTGCTCTGCGCCGTGGCTTTTGCGCTGCAGATCGCGTATACCGGCAGATACGCACCGCGTTATCCGGCCCTGCCGCTGGCGGCGCTTCAGCTCGGCTTCGTAGGCCTGCTCAGCATCGCCGCCTCCCTGCTCGTGGATGGAAGCGGCCCGCTGCTGCATAGCGGAGAGCTGCTCCGCCAGCCGGAGGTGCTCTCTGCTATGCTGATCTCCATCGGCCCGACCAGCGCCTTCGCCTTCTGGATTCAGACGGCTTGCCAGAAATACACCACCCCGTCCAGGGTGGCGATCATCTATGCCATGGAGCCGGTGTTCGCTGCCGTCACCGGCCTGCTCTTCGGCGGAGAGACGCTGGGCGTATCCGCGCTGCTCGGCTGCGGCTGCATTCTGGCCGCTATGCTGCTGGCGGAGCTCAGCCCCGCGCCGTCCGGGACGCAGGCGGAGGGCTGAGCCGGAGTCCGCGGACCCTTTTGCCAGACTTCACGTTAATAAGTTCCATTGCTACAGACAGAGAGCCGTGCTTCCGCTACCCTTCCTATAGAGGATTCAGCGGACAGCCGGACTACTAACCACGCTTAGGAGAGAACCCAAATGTACAAATTGATTGCCATCGATATTGACGACACCCTGATTAACGACGATAAGGAAGTGACCCCGGCCACGCAGACCGCACTGGAGCAGGCTGTAGCTGCTGGCGTGGTAGTCACCCTAGCTACCGGACGCGCCTATGCTTCCGCCCAGGCGATTGCCCGCCAGACCGGTCTGAACGTGCCGATCATCACCTATCAGGGAGCGCTGGTGAAGAACCTGCTCGATGAAGAGGTCCTGTATGAGCGTTATGTGCCGCAGGACGCGGTGCGCAAGCTTTTCCAATATTGTGTAGAGCATGATCTGCACCTGCAGACTTATATTGACGACAAGCTGTACGCCCGGGAAGAGAACCAGAAGCTGATTGACTATTCGACTCTGAACGGAACGCAGTACTATATCGAGCCGGACTGGGAAGCCAAGCTGGTTCCGCAAAAAACACCAAAAATGCTCATTATCGACGATCCCGACTTCCTCGATGAGCTGTCCCCGATCCTGCGCAGCCTGCTCGGCGATTCGGTTCACATCACGAAGTCCAAGCCGCATTTCCTGGAGATTATGCATCATGAAGGCACCAAGGGTCTGGCCCTGGAATTCCTGGCTGCACACTTTGGCTGCGAGCTGTCCGAGACGATGGCTGTCGGCGATTCCTGGAATGATCATGAGATGCTTGAAGCTGCGGGTCTCGGTGTGGCAATGGCGAATGCCATTCCTGCGCTGAAGGAAATCGCTGATTTCGTTACACTTAGCAACAATGAGGACGGCGTGAAATACGCCATTGATAAGTTCATTCTTGGGGTGAACCAGGAAGCATAATCTCGGAGCATTGCAGAGAATTGTACACCAAAAAGGGCGGCGTCCCGGAGATTCTGAAATCGAACCTGCGGCTACGCCACCCTATTTATTCTTTAAGCAGAAAGGATGATCCTCCATGCAAGAAGTATCTCCTGCCGGACAACTGGAATCCCTGCAATCTATGCAATCAACCATCCGTAAGCTCGAAGCTGCATTAACCCAAATGACACAGAGCGGTGCCAGCACTACCCTTGTCGCAAAACGGCTCCGTGCCGTTAACATCGGGTTAGCCGTTCTGGACAAGGCCTGGCAGCTCAAACCTCATTCCTATACTCCCGCTGATTGTGCGGAGGCCCGCGAAGTGATTAACGGATTAATCGTCTCGGTTAAACAGAGTTATACCAAAGCTAAGCCGGGCAGTCCGCAACAAACGCTTTTATCCAGAAGACTTACAGCCTTCGAGCAGGTGATTGAAGCCATGAACGATCTCTAATAAGAAGCGGTAGGAATCAGCTCCTCCGTGTTCTCCTGCTCAAGCTGTGAATGATACAGATCCGAGTACCGCCCCTCCGAGGCAAGCAGCTCCTCATGTCCGCCCCGCTCCACAATCTCCCCGTTCTCCATTACCAGGATGACATCGGCATTCTGTATGGTTGAGAGCCGGTGGGCGATCACAAGCGTTGTCTTATCCTTCATCAGCTTACGGATCGCCTGCTGGACCATTCGCTCCGACTCATTGTCGAGGGCAGCCGTAGCTTCATCCAGCAGCAGAATCGGTGCATCCTTAAGCATCGCTCTGGCAATGGACAGCCGCTGCCTCTGACCGCCGGACAACCGGGAGCCATGCTCGCCAATGTCCGTGTGTATGCCTTCCGGCAGCTCCGTCACGAACTCGTACGCATTCGCCTGCCGCAGCGCCTCAACAATCTCCTCGTCTGACGCACCGGGCTTGCCGCTCTCGATATTGTCCCGGATGCTCCCGGAATATAGGCCCGACTCCTGAGGCACATAGGCAAAGTAGCTGCGCAGCTCTGCCAGCGGTATTCCGCTGATCGGACGGCCGTTGATCGCAGCCTCACCCGCATCCGTCTGATAGAAACCAAGCAGCAGCTTGAACAGGGTAGATTTCCCGCCGCCGCTCGGACCTACTACGGCCATTTGTTGTCCGCATGTTAGCTCCAGACTGACCTTGTTAAGGCTCTGCTTCTCACTGCCCGGATAGCTAAATGATACCTCTGCGAGCCGAAGCTCCCCGAACCCCGGCAGATCCGCCCGGACCTCAGGCAGCACCTCAACCTCAGCAGGCGCATCCATCACCTCGAAGATCCGCTCCGCCACACCCAGCGACTGCTGCATGGAAGCGACCAGGCCCGGCAGAGACGAGAACGGCCCAACCAGATAATTCATCAGCTGAATGAAGGCAATCATCGCCCCGACCTCAAGCCGTCCATTCGCCACGAACCACCCGGCAATCACCAGAGCCAGCAGGAAGGTCAGATTCCCCAGCAAGGAGGAGATCGCTCCGGTTGCCCCTTCGATTCTCGCTTTCTTTTTCTCTCCTGAGGCAATATCTTCACTGTAGCCAACATATTGCTTCTGCAGCCTGCGCTCCATGGAGAATGCCTTGAACACCATGCTGCTGCCCAGAATATCGTTCAGAAAAGCCGTAGTCCGGCTCATACTTTCCTGCACCCGCACACTGTTGATGCGCATCGCATTGCCGAAGATTTTACCGGTCAGGAACAGCAGCGGCCCGATGGACAGGCAGATCAGCGCCAGCAGCCAGTTAATATAGAGCAGATAACCGAAGGAGGCTATCGCCAGCAGCGGGTTGCGCAGCAGATCCAGCATCACCTGCCCGCAGGCTTCTCCGACCGATTGATTGTCATTCGTGAACCGGGACAACAAATCACCGGAATGATTGCGGTCGAAATAAGACTGCGGCAAGGCCAGCGTATGCCCCATCATGTCCTGACGCAGCTCATTTCTGATTTTGGCCGATACATTGGTTTTGAGATACGCACTCAGGTAGTTAACAATTCCGGTTACGAGCAAGAATATAGCCCCGAACCAGGCCAGCCCCGTGAACGCCTCCACATCCAGCCGGACTGCCGCATCCGTAATCCGGGCCAGGAACCAGGCCATGGTCAGATCCAGCACAATACTAAATAACGTCACTAAGAGCAGTACAGCATAGATCAGCTTATGTCTTAGCATATATGTACTTAATCTGGCAAAAGCACCTTTCTTCTTCACATCATCAGCTCCCCTTTAGAATTCCGCACCCTGCACCTTGGCATATACCTTGCAGTCATGGAGTTCCCCGTCCGACTCACGGGTGCTTTTGCGGAGAATGCCATCCAGTATAAATCCAGCACGCTCCGCTACGGCGGCGCTTCTCCGGTTAAGGGCGCAGCAACGGATTTCAATCCGGCTTGCTCCAAGTTCTCTGATTGCAAAATCTGTAATTCCGTTCACCGCTTCCGTAATGTATCCATTGCCTGAGCATGAGCTTCTGATCCAGTAGCCTATTTCGAATCGGCGGCAATCCCAATCCACATGATGCAGACCTATGTTGCCCACGAATCTGCCGTCCTCCTGGCGGAAAATCTCCATGTTCAGGGTGGTACGCTTCAGATAGGCTACTTGCGATTCACGGACGTATTGCTCAGTTTCCTCCACAGTCGGCATACTCTGGGCAAAGGGCATCCACGGCTTCAGCTCATCCAGACTCTCCCGGATGGCTTCATTTATTTCCTTGCCATCTCCAGGCCGCAAAGCACGGACAAGCAGCCGCTCTGTCTCAAAGCTCTCTGAAATATCCAGCATAATCGGAATAAAATCATTACTCATATTCTTAAACCTCCACGATGATCGATTAATTGGATTATCGCACTAACAGTTTTTCCCTCTAATCCACTACGCATCGTTATAGTATAGTACCTCCTTCCCTTTTTGAAAATAAAGAAAAATACGCATCATATACATAAAACTGGAAGGCGGGCTCGTAATGGGCCCACTCTCTTCGGCTCCAATGCCTATAGTTTACTAGCCCCCTGGCAAAGGGACCCAGCGGCGGAGGGCGGATTCCCGGATCGGTCCAGAGACTGAAAATGAAAAAAATTTCCAATAAAATGAACGCTGTAGCTTCAAAAGGCACTGCGGGGGTTATGAGCAAATCATTGCGGATGATTGGTGATCACTTGGGGGAAATATGAGGGAGAGTATTGTATACTTGCACAAAGCATGGATGGTTGATGGAGAGAGGATGAATGAATGGTCATGGCCAAAACACATATGGAAGAATCAGCAGAAGAGCAAACAAGGCTGGAAACGCTTAGATTGGCCCGTCTGATTGAGGCTCATGTTACACATGACGGGACAGCCGAGACACCGATTCAAGGATTGTATTTCAACCGCTACTCCAGAACAGAACCGTCTGATTACCTGTACACAATGCAGTGGCCCACGTTAGGGATTGCGGCGCAGGGCACCAAAATGATCAAGATCGGCGAATCCACTTCCGAATACAGCGGATCGCGCATTCTGGTTGCTCCCGTAGCGGTGCCCATCCGCATGCAGACAATTCAGGCCAGCGCTTCGGAACCGTTCCTCGGCGTCGGCGTCTATCTTGATCCGCACAAAATCGCTGCGCTTATCCCTAAGGTTTATCCGAACGGTCTGCCAAAAACCGGCAAGCGCAGCGCAAGCTATGTGCTGGAAGGCGAACCTGCCTTAATCGGCGCGGTGGCCCGGCTGGTCGCGTGTCTGGACGAGCCCGGCGATAACGGTCTGCTGGCCTCCATGGCAGCGGATGAGATTTTTGTCCGGCTGCTGCGCAGTCCAATTGGCGTGTATGTGGCCGAGTCCGTGCTGGCCGGATCGGATGTCCAGCGCGTCGCCAAAGCGATCGACTGGCTGCGCAGCCACTTCGCGGAATCGCTAAAAATTGCCGAGCTGGCAAGCATGGTCCATCTCAGCGAATCCTCGTTCCGTGAATATTTCAAGTCGGTGACCTCGATGAGCCCGCTCCAATACCAGAAGGCGCTACGGCTGCAGGAAGCGCGGCGGCTCATGCTGTCCGGCGGACGGGATATCACCACGGCGTGCCAACTGGTCGGATATATCAGCGACTCCCAGTTCAGCCGGGATTACAGCCGCTTCTTCGGCAATCCGCCGAGCCGGGATATTGCCAAATGGAAGTCGGGCCGCATTTCCTGAACCCAATCGGGGAAGCCCATTCTGCCACAAGTTGAATAAGAGTACTCCTTCCGTTGAATCAGGCAAATATTCAAGCGGAACGGTCAAATGTTCGTGCTGTGATCCGTCTATACTGATCTTATCCGAACACGCCGGGCGGCGAAGCGGAAATCATCGCGGAACAAGCAGCCTGAACAAGGCTTGATTCCATAAGGAGGAGACCGAAATTCGTATTTTTGTTACGGGAGCAAGCGGCTTTATCGGATCAGCAGTGGTCCGGGAGCTGTTGGAGGGCGGACATGAAGTGGCCGGGCTGGTACGCTCGAAGGAAGCGGCCCAGCGGCTGGAGGCCTCAGGAACGAGAGCCGTCCGGGGCTCTGTCGAGAACACAGACCTGTTGCGCCGGGAAGCGGCTGAAGCGGACGCGGTTATCCATACGGCCTTTTATCATAAGTTCTCCCATGCCAGCCTGAAGATGAAGCTGAAGATTATGCTGGGCGGAAGTCCGGCCCGTACGCCGGCCCGTTTCATGGAGGCAGCGGTAGAAACGGAACTGCGCGCCATCGAAGCTTTTGGAGCCTCGCTGTCGGGGCGCTCCGGCGGACTTGTGATCGCGATGCCGACCATGACGCTCACTCCCGGCAGGCTGGCGGCCGAGGATGACCGGGGAGATGCCTCCTCCATCGGAGGAGGACGTCTGGCGTCGGAGAACGCATTGCTCGCGCTGGCCGGGTCAGGCGTCCGTGCGTCGCTGGTGCGTCTGCCGCCAATCGTCTATGGCACGGGCGACCGGGGCGGCCTGCTGCCGAGCCTGATCCGCAGTGCAAGATCCAAAGGCGCGGCCGCTTATATCGGGCAAGGCGCCAACCGCTGGCCCGCCGTACACCGGTTGGATGCGGCGCGCCTGTTCAAGCTGGCTGCCGAGCAGGCTCCGGCAGGCACGCGGTTCCATGCGGCTGGGGAAGAAGGTGTGCCCTTCAGGCAGATTGCGGAAGCGATAGCGCAGCAGGTGAATCTGCCCGCCAAGCGGATCGAAGCGGCTGAAGCCAGCTCTTTTTACGGCTGGCTGGGCCCGTTTGTCTCGGCCGACAATCCCGTGTCTTCAGCGCTAACCCGTGAGCGCTTCGGCTGGAACCCGCAGGAGCGCGGGCTGCTGGCCGAAATCGCACAGGGTGATTATTTTGCGGGCAACCAGCTGCGTTAAGTAAATCCGATGAGTGACCATGCAAAGCACAAATTCACCCTAACGGGTGAAGGATACTGACGCCTACTCACACCGGCTGCTTGTGAGGAGCAGCATTGTTGCACTTTTTGCAGGATTCCTCTATACCTATTACTGGCTGAAGCACAATGTTGCATAATTTGCACAAATTCCGGTGTGGAGAGCAAGTTAGCGCGGGATTTGTTGCATTCTGTGCAGGATTTCAGGCTTTGACCGCTTCTATGAGACAGTATTGTTGCAATTTCTGCAGGATTCTCAATAACTGTTGCTGGCTGTGTGGAGCATTGAACCCATCCCAACAAAAGAAAATCATAATTTCCTAAACAACAAGAAGGAGCTTTCCAAAAAGTCAGTACATTCTGACTCTCCGGAAAGCTCCTATTTGTTGTCTCATACTGCCCGTCCCCTGTTCAGGACTCCTCCCGGCATAGCGGAAGCCTCATCCCCGTAACGGCCAGCGTAACCTTCTCCGGCAGAATATAATCCTTGTCCAGATTGATATCATGCGACATATGTGTGTAGACCGCACGGCGCGGCTGAACGGTCTCCAGCAGGTCGGCAGCTTCGGTCATATCGTACACAGAGCGGGTAGACAACTCAGCTGCCTCGTAATAAAAGCTGGTTCCCAGCACCAGCAGGTCCGCTCCATGCATCTGCCTGGTTTCCTCCGTGGTCAGAGAGATCGAGTCCGGGCAGTACACCCAGACATATTCCTCCTTCTCCAGCCTGTAGGCATAGGAGTAACCATTCTTGCCATGGTTCACCCGCCATGTGCTAATCTGCCAGCCATCCAGCGTAATGCCGTCATCGCACGGGATCATGTCGATATGCCCAGTAAGCCACGGGTATTGCCGCTGGATGACGGGAATGACCTCCGCCGGAGCGTACAGCTCTCCCCGGAAGCTCATCCAGCGGCAGCTGTCCGCCCACTCCGGCAGCCCGCCGATATGATCGAAATGCGCATGTGTCACGAGCAGACGCTTCATGGTGCGGTGCCCCTGCAGCTCCATCTGCCGCCGCCAGTCCGGTCCGCAGTCAATCGCCAGGAAGCCGCTGCCGTTATCTATAAGCACAGAAGAACGCAGGCGGTTATTGCGCCCGGTGGTTCTTGCCTCCGTGCAGGTCTCACAATCACAATAGACGCGGGGTACGCCCATGGCATCCCCTGTTCCAAGGAACACTAATGTATCCATATGCCTGCCCACCTCATCGTCTTTTTTCTCGAATATCCGTCAGTTTATTATAGAACAGCAGCGGGTCCTTTGCATACTGGCCTATAAGAACGGCAAAAAGCCGTCCTCCAGCCTCATCAGGCCGGAGAACAGCTCCTTTACTCCTTCGCACTCCACACTGAGCAAATGTCTTCTAATCCTCTTCCGCCTCATCTACCCGCCTAGATCCCGGCCAGCACCTGATACCATATGCCCCGCTTGGAGTATAACGTGGTGCGGACTTCCTCCCAGCCGCCAAGGTAGCTGATATCGAACAGGCCGGCAGGAACCGGATACTGGCTCTCATGTGCCGCATAGACCTGCTGGTTCACGGGACGGAAGCCGAACTTGGCGAAGATCTCCTGCGCCTGCGGGGTTGTCAGATAATCGACCAGCGCTTCTGCGGCCGCACGGGTACCATGCTTATCCGCGTATTTATCCACCACAGCCGCAGGATTCTCGATCAGGATCGTATTCCGGGGAATGACCACCTCATACTTCACACCCTCTGCAATCCGCGCCAGCAGCTCATTCTCATAAGTGACGATCACATCGCCCACCCCGTACTCGAAGGCAGCCATGGATGCCCGCCCGCTTTTATCCAGAGATTCGACGTTCCTGTGTATGCTCTCCAGGAAGGCCTTGGCAGCCGCAGGGTCCTTCGCCCCCTCCTGCTCCTCAGAACGCTTCAGGCCGGCCCCGTAGATCGCGTTGATGTCCCACTGGGCACCGCCGGAGGTCTTCGGATTAGGGTAAAGCACCTTCACCCCCGGCTTCGCCAGATCGGCAAAATCATGAATTCCCTTCGGATTGCCCTCCCGCGTTCCCAGGGCCACAACCGACCGTGTCACCATGCCCGCCTCGCCGCCGCGCTGCTTCCAGTCCTTCTCCACAAGACCCGCCTTGACCAGCTTCCCGACATCGCCTTCCATGGCAAGCAGCGTGACATCCGCCTCGAAGCCGCCGGCGATCGCCCGCGCCTGGGTTCCGGAAGCCTCATAGGACTGCTGGAATACGATCGTTTGACCGGTATCCGCCTTCCACTTCTCCGCGAACCTGGGGAGAATCTCGCCCATGGCATCCTTCACCACGCTGTAGGCACCCACCACAAGCGTTAGATCTCCCTGCGGCGGTGCACCTGCCTCTCCTGCATCCGGCTGCTCATTCCCGCAGCCCGATGCGGTCAGGGTGAACACCACCAGCAGCAAGACCGTCAGCCATCCGTGCAGTTGTCTGCTCCTTCTGATAAGCCTCATACCGGCGACACATCCCACATCATTTATTTTTTAGATAAATACAGGCATCGGATCTTTCTTAAGTCCATTCTCCTGAATCCAGCTCCGCTCCTCATTAAACAGGTAAGCACGGTGTACCAGCACGGATATTTCCTGGCCCGGAGTCAGCGTTTCTTTTTCCAGGGAGCGGTAGGTGACCAGCTTATGTCCCTTTACCTCAACCTCCACGAGCCATTCACTTCCGCGAAAATGCAGATGCTTGACCGTACCCTGCTCCGTAGCGGAAGCCATTTTGAATTCATGCAGATGGCCTACCTCAATGTACTCGGGACGGATCAGCGCCTTGGTCGGCTTACCGTCACCTGCGCCCTCGAAGCCCTTTAGCTCGGAAGCACTCTCGATCAGCGTAGATTCCCCGATAAAGGTGGCCACGAACGGTGTCTTCGGCTCTTTATAGATATCCCAAGGCGTACCCTTCTGCTCCAGACGGCCCTGGTTAATGATCATTATCTCATCCGCTACTTCAATCGCCTCATCCTGATCGTGGGTGACGAAGATCGAGGTGATCCCGACGCGTTCAATCAGCTCCCGCAGCCAGGAACGGAGCTCCTGGCGGATCTTCGCATCAATCGCGGCGAACGGCTCATCCAGCAGCAGCAGCTGCGGCTCAGGGGCCAGCGCCCGGGCAAAAGCCACCCGCTGGCGCTGCCCCCCGGACAGCTGATGCGGATACCGGTTCTCGAAGCCCTTCAGTCCGGTAAGCTCCACCAGCTCGGTGACACGGTCACGGATGACAGCCTTACTGGCTTTCTTCACTTTCAGGCCGAAGGCGATATTCTCGAACACCGTCATATGCTTGAACAGCGCATAATTCTGGAAGACGAAGCCGATCTCACGCTCCTGCGGCGGAAGATGGTTCACCGCCTTGCCGTGGAAAATAATCTCGCCGCTGTCCGGCGTCTCAAGGCCCGCCAGCATCCGCAGGATCGAGGTTTTGCCGCCGCCGCTTGGGCCGAGCAGCCCGATCAGATGGCCTTTGGTAATGCCGAAATGGACATCCTTCACCGCATGAAAATCGCCAAAATGCTTATCGAGTCCCCGGACCTCTACATGCATAATTAGTGCCCTCCCTTTCTTCTCTTGCTCCATTCCATAAGCAGCAGCAGTCCTGCGGAGAATGCGGCCAGCACCAGTGCTATCCCGCCCGCAGCCGTAACATTGAAATTCTCGACATCCTGATAGACCAGTGTGGTAGCCGTCTGGGTCCGGTTCATAATATTGCCTGAGACGACGAGCACTGCACCGAACTCACCCAGCGAGCGGGCCACCGTCAGAATCACTCCATAGATGACCGCCCAGCGGATAGAAGGCCAGGTCACCTTCCAGAAGGTCGTCCAGCCATATGCGCCGAGTGTGGACGCGGCCTCTTCCTGCTGGGACCCGATCTCTTGCAGTACCGGCATCACCTCACGCACCATTAGCGGGAACGTCACGAACAGCGTAGCAATCACCATTCCCGGAAAAGCATACACAATCTTCACTCCGATTTGCTCAAACAACGCACCCAGCGCACTGTCCGGCCCGAGCAGCAGAACGATCATCAGCCCGCCGATCACCGGCGATACCGCATAAGGCAGATCCACGATGCTGTTCAGCAGGCTTTTGAGGCGCTGGCCCAGCCAGTTCGCCCGTACCAGATACAGGGCCGTCATGATCCCAAACAGCGTATTCAGCAGCGTCACAACGACCACCACGTATCCGGTCATCAGCAGCGCATGTAGCGCCTCGGGCCGGGTCAGGGCGTTCCAGAAGCCGCTCCAGCCTTCGCTGAAGGCCCCCATTGTCATCCTGCCAAGCGGAGCTGCGATCAGGACGAAGAACACGAGGTAGGTCAGTCCAATCCACAATCTTCTCATGATCTTCTCCCCCGCATCTGTATGAGGCTGATCAGCCAGAGGATCAGGAAGGATAAGGTCAACAGAATGATCGACACCGCAGCGGCTCCCGCCGGATTATCACTTTCGACCTCTCCGAAAATATAAACAGAAGACACTAGCGTGCGCCCCGGAATATTGCCTGCCACGAGGACAACCGCACCGAATTCAGCAAGCGCACGCGAGAAGGCCAGCATCCCGCCGCCTATCATCCCAGGTGCCATAGACGGCAAGATGACCTGGAGGAAGACTCTGCTCGGCTTCGCCCCCATCGTATAGGCCGCCTCTTCTTCCGAAGCGTCCAGCTCCTCCAGCAGCGGTTGCACCGCCCGGATGACGAAGGGGAATGTGACGAAGACCATCGCAATCACAATCGCAGGCTGGTGAAAAACAATTGTGAAGCCCAGTGATTCCGCAAGGCCCCCGATCAGGCTTCCCGGACCCAGCAGCAGCAGAATCATCAGTCCGCCCACCGCAGTAGGCAGGGCAAAGGGGAGATCGACAAGGCTGTTCAGCAGCGCCCTGCCCCGGAACTTATAACGGATAAGGACCCAGGCGATCATCGTGCCCAGCAGCACATTAGTAAGAGCCGCAATGACCGCCAGCTTGAGTGTTAACAGGACCGACTTCCAGGCAATCGGATCGCTCACGCTTTCAGTGAAGCTTCCCAGCCCGGATGAGAATGAATTGTAATAGACCCCGAGGATCGGCAGTACGATCAGAATGACGAAATACAGTACAACTGTTGATCTAAATCCCCAGGTCCAGCCCTTGTGCCTGATCAGCGAATTCAATGGTCAACCTCCCACCTCCGGATAACCGGTCGGTATACTCAACTTTAAGGTTTGATTATTCCTATTAATATACTTGGTTTAAAGTTATTCCTACTTTACCAAATACCGCTTGCTGCCGTCAATTACTTTGTTAGTTTTTGGGTTAAAGTATAAGTAGCACTCGTTGCATCCAAATCAGAGAGGGGCTGTTCATGATGCTGCATACTATGGAGATCACCACCAGCAAACGGGATGAAATGCGGGATATTACCCGCGAGGTTCAGGCTTATGTGAAGAATAGCGGAGTACTTAACGGACTGCTGATTGTCTATTGCCCGCACACCACCGCAGGGATTGCGATTAACGAGAACGCCGATCCTGATGTGAAACGTGATGTGCTGATGCGTCTGGATGAGGTCTATCCCTGGGAGCATCCTAAATACCGCCATGCGGAGGGCAATACTGCTTCCCACCTGAAATCTATTACGGCCGGTCCTTCGCAGACCCTTATAATTCATGAAGGAGCTGTGCTGCTGGGCCGCTGGCAGGGCATCTATTTTTGCGAGTTCGATGGTCCAAGGCAACGCCAGTGCCACCTCAAAATTATGGAAGGCTAGCACTGCCTGTCCTTGTAGAAGAGCAGCTGCGCATGAACCGCGAAGCTGCTCTCTATACAATTTATAGTTCCTGTAACACTTTCACCATGCAAAGTTATACCAATGCAACGCTCTAAAGTACGAGCTGTTAAAAAAAACAGCTTTTTATAAACTGCGGCTTAATACCTTGACATGTGTCAGGGCAGCTTGCTTCACATCCTCGAACAACACTTTATCCTGAATATAATACGAAATGAATCCGTGAGCAGATAAGAATAAGGTCAACGGCACGTTCTGCCAATCCTCCGATACATATCCCTCTTCCTTCATATGACGGCGGACAATGCTTGCAAATAACTCGAAACATCGGCCCTGTTCTGCCCGGCAATAAGCCAGTAGCTCTTCGTCGCGGATCATGAACATGATCTCATACTGATACGGATGGTTCAGCCCGAACCGGATGAACTCCATAATCAGCTGCTCCACCCGGGTCATTCCCTCTTCAGGCGGAGTGGTCATGGCTTGATTCAGAAGCGAAGCCACATGATTGAAATCCTCAACTACAATGGCGTAGAAAAGTTCGGCCTTCTCTTTGAAATGGTAATATAGGGAGCCGTGGCTGTAACCCAGGTGCTGGCCAATGCTGCGCATCGAAATGGCACGGTACCCTTTGGTGATGAATAGATGCCTCGCCGCCTCCAGAATTCTTTCTCTCGACAACTCCTGTTCCACTGCTCTTCTTGCCATAATCTATTCCCCTTCGCTGTAGTAAAGCCGCCGCCCTTCCGTAATCAGGGATTGCCCCTCCGTAAGATCGGTTATCCATGCGATAAATGCGTCACCTTCATCATTGCGCGGAAGACACAGCAGTGTAACTTTATCCGTAAACAAAGTCTCTCCGGTCTGAATATTCCGGCCCCGCAGTGCATTCTCCACCTTGCCCAGCCAAGTGTACTCGATTTCCACGAATACCTCCCGCCTCAGCACACGTGTAATGACCTCTCCGGCCGCAAGCGCCAGTACAGCGCCATCGGTATAGGCCCGGATCAGCCCGCCTGCACCCAGCATAATGCCTCCGAAATAACGGGTAACTACAATAGCGACATTCTTCACCTGTTGGCTGCGGATTACTTCCAAAATCGGTTTCCCGGCCGTTCCACTCGGTTCCCCGTCATCCGACTGTCTCTGGATCTCATCCCTCTCTCCGATCATATAAGCAGAACAGTTATGCGTAGCATTCCAGTGCTGCTTCTTGATCGAATCGATAAATTGCACAGCTTCTTCCTCGTTCTCCACCGGCATAACATGCCCGATAAAGCGTGATTTACGGATTACGACCTCCCGCGAGCCGGGGGTACGTACCGTCCGGTATTGTTCCAGCATTGTTGTCCATTCCTTACTCTACATGTGATGACTTGATATATATTAGGAGCAGCCCTGGTAGTGGTTACCTATGGACTGCTCCCTGATGACTTACATTAGGTTGAATGATCTGCGGTTAGAGTGGGACTATTCGGTAAGTCTTGCTTCCAGCTCTGCCTTTTCTTTCTCGTAGCCTGGTTTGCCCAGCAGTGCGAACATGTTCTTCTTGTAGGCTTCAACACCCGGCTGGTCGAACGGATTCACACCCAGCAGGTATCCGCTGATCCCGCAAGCCTTCTCGAAGAAGTACACCAGATAGCCGAAAGTATACGGCGTCTGGTCAGGAATGGTAACGATCAGGTTCGGCACCTGTCCGTCGGTATGCGCCAGCATAGTTCCCTGGAACGCCTTCTTGTTCACGAAGTCCATGGTCTGGCCAGTCAGGAAGTTGAGGCCGTCCAGATCGTCCGGATCATTCTCGATCGTTACATGGTGCTGTACCTTCTCCACTTGAATAACCGTCTCGAAGATGTTGCGGTTACCCTCCTGAATGAATTGGCCCATGGAGTGCAGGTCAGTCGAGAAGTCCACCGAAGACGGATAGATTCCCTTGAAGTCCTTGCCTTCGCTTTCGCCGTACAGCTGCTTCCACCATTCAGAGACAAAGTGCAGGGACGGCTCGTAGTTCACGAGGATTTCCGTTGTTTTGCCTTTGCGGTAGAGCGCGTTACGTACTGCAGCATATTGATAGCTCTGGTTCGTAGCCACATCGGGGTTGTTGAACTCATCGGCTGCGGCTGCGGCCCCTTGCATCATTTCTTCAATGTTAATTCCCGCTACGGCGATAGGCAGAAGGCCTACCGGTGTCAGTACGGAATAACGTCCGCCTACATCATCAGGGATGATGAACGACTCATAGCCTTCTTCGTTAGCCAGCTTCTTGAGTGCGCCCTTCTCCTTGTCTGTTGTAGCGTAGATCCGTTTGCGTGCTTCTTCCTTGCCGTATTTCTTCTCCAGTGCTGCACGGAAGATACGGAAGGCAATAGCCGGCTCGGTAGTTGTACCAGATTTGGAGATTACGTTCACGGAGAATTCTTTGCCTTCTACCAGATCAAGCAGATGCGTGATGTAGGTAGAGCTGATGTTATTACCGGCAAAATAAACCTCCGGTGTCTTGCGCTTGTCCTTGGACAGGTTATTGTAGAAGGAATGCGACAGCGCCTCAATAGCTGCGCGTGCCCCCAGATAAGAGCCGCCGATACCAATCACGATCAGCACTTCGGAATCACTCTGAATCTTCTTGGCGGCCTGCTGAATGCGGGCGAACTCTTCCTTGTCATACGCTGTAGGGAGATCAATCCAGCCCAGGTAATCGGAGCCGGCTCCGCTCTTGTTATGCAATTGTTCGTGGGCCAGCTTCACCGGAGCGGCGAAGTAGTCGATCTCGGTCTGGCTGAAGAAGGAAAGGGCTTTGGTGTAGTCAAAATTAATCTTCTTGGACATCGGTAATGGTAGCCTCCTGTTTATCTCTTTAGATTTGACACCGTGTGTTGCAACATTATAATCTAGAATACTTTAATTTGCCTTGACTGGCAAGGTCTTAAGGCATATCCCCGGCTTTGGAGCCCTGTTTATGAAAAATAACTGAAAGCGGTTACTAAGCAGACAAGCAGACCTGTTCTGTGGAACAGGCCGTAACCTTCTGATAGAATGAAGGCAAACTTAGTTTCTATAATATGATCTCAGGAAAGCAAAGGTGGAATTGAAATGAAGCACATCGGCTTTATCGGACTCGGAACAATGGGAGCACCTATGGCGTCGAACCTGCTGCGAAGCGGCTTTGAGGTTACGGTGTACAACCGTACAGCAGAGAAATGCAAACCTTTGGAACAGGAAGGTGCGAAGATAGCCGTCACACCTCAGGCAGCAGCGGAAGGCAAGGATGTTATTATCACCATGATCAGCAACGATGATTCGATCCGTGAAGTCTTCTACGGTGACCATGGCATTCTCGCCACCCTTCAGCCGGGAACAACCGTAATTGATTCCAGCACCATCTCCCCCGGCCTTGCAAAAGAGATCGCTGCTGAAGTTGAAGCACGGGGCGGCAGCTTCCTGGATGCCCCTGTAACCGGCAGCAAGCCGGCAGCCATCGACGGAACACTGGTCTTCATGGTCGGCGGACATGCCGAAGTGATTGAGAAGCACCGGGATCTCTTCGACTCCATGGGCCGTCTGCTGCTGCATATGGGTGCTAACGGCAGCGGCGCTGTAGCCAAGCTGGCTCACAATGCCATGGTCGGCATTCACAATGTCGCGCTCGCCGAGGGCTTCTCCATTGCGGTGAAGTCCGGGGTACCCGCAGATAAGTTCCTGGAGCTGGTGAAGAACGGATCAGCAGGCAGCAAACAGGCCGAGCTGAAGGGCCAGAAGATCATTGATAACGACTTCAGCAACCAGTTCTCCCTTGCCCTGATGCTCAAGGATCTAAAGCTGGCGTCCTCGCTCAGTGATTCCACCGGCGTCCCTTCCCCTATGCTTGGCGTAGCCAAGAGCATGTTCCAGGCAGGCTTCAACCACGGCTATGGCGACGAGGACCTGTCCGCTGTGGTCAAATCCTACGAGGACTGGATCGGCCGGAAGATCGGCGGCGGTCCAGCGGACACAGAGTAGAACCCCTTTGAACTGAACATAAAAGAATGCAGAAGCAGGGCGCAGCCAGGCAGTATCGGCTGCGCCCTTTTACTATGCGAGCACGGCCTTCTTGTCAGGAGTGAGAACGCAAAAATACCGGTGATTTCATCACCGGTACGAGAAGTTTATTTTACAGTACATATACAAAAAAACATACGTTTTCCTTGCGTTAACTATAAAATTAATATAGCACAGAAATGTCAACATAACAAGCATTTTTATGGAAAATGAAGAAAACAAATGATTCTCCCCCCGTCAGACTGGCAGCAAGGATCAAGAAGGCCCCCGGTGCGGCTGTCCCCCTCTCCTCCACTGATGATATGATCTTCTGCGCGAAGGAGGCGACTGACATGCAAATTAGACTGAGAGATATCCGCAAAAGCTTCAGGGTGTACAAACGGCCCGAAGGAAAATGGGGGCTGCTGAGAGGCGCTTTTATGCGGAATGTTACCCATGTGGACGCGCTCGGCGGCATCAGCTTTGATATTGAAGAGGGTGAACTGGTAGGTTACATTGGCCCGAACGGCGCCGGCAAATCCACCTCCGTCAAGGTAATGAGCGGCATTCTGACACCCGACAGCGGAGAATGCACCATCTTGGGCAAGATTCCATGGAAGCACCGCATAGAGCATGTATCCCGGATCGGCGTCGTGTTTGGCCAGCGCTCACAGTTATGGTGGGATGTTCCGGTGGCAGACTCTTTTGATGTGCTGAAGGATATTTATGCTATCCCTCCAGGCGACTACCGCTTAAGATTATCCGAGCTATCGGCAACACTTGGTGTGGAGGCCCTCTTAAGGACCCCGGTGAGACAGCTTTCGCTCGGACAGCGGATGCGCTGTGAGCTGGTAGCAGCGCTGCTGCACCGGCCGAAGCTTCTCTTTCTGGATGAGCCAACCATCGGACTTGATGCGGTATCCAAGCTCGCGCTGCGCAATTTTCTGAAGGAAGAGAACCGTAAGTACGGGATTACGATGCTGCTGACCACACACGATATGGACGATATTGAGGCATTATGCCAGCGAGTCATGGTGATCGGGCACGGTCAACTGCTCTATGACGGGCAGCTCTCAGGTCTGCAGCAGAAATATGCGCCGGAGGTCGTCATGAAAGTGAACACGGATGCGATGATTGCGGCTATGTACAATGACTTAGCTTTGGGTTAAGCCTATCAGGAGGTGCACAATGAATTTTAGAAATACATGGCGGGCCTGCAGCTCCCTCTTCCGAATCCGCATGGCAGAAGGGCTCCAGTACCGGGTGTCCGCCATATCTGGCACGATGGTCGGTGTGTTCTGGGCGCTTATAGAATGTGTGCTGTTCACCGTGTTCTATACATACAGCGACAATGGCTCCTGGAACAATAACGGACTCAGCCTTCCTCAGGCCATATCCTATGTTTGGTTAGCTCAGGGGCTGTTTGTACTCCAGAGTATGAACATCGACAGCGAAATTATGGGCAAAATCAACAACGGTGACGTCGGCATCGAGCTGTGCCGGCCCATGAACCTGTACACCCACTGGTTTGTCAAAAGCTCGGCCGGCAAGCTCGGCACCAGTTGGATCAGGGGGCTGGCCACCGTACTCGCCGGGCTACTGATGCCTGCCGGATATGCCCTAGGGGGCCCCGCCTCATTGCCTGCACTATTCTATTTCCTTCTGTCGGCGGTTATGGCGTTTGTGCTGTGCTCGGCCTTCGCTATGCTTGTAACTGCGATCCGGCTGAATATCACTTGGGGGGACGGACCGACCTATATGCTTCTACTGCTAAGCGGCATATTGTCCGGCACCTACCTCCCCCTGCGGCTGTGGCCTGATTTCATGCAGACCTTCCTGTACCTGCAGACGTTTGGCGGATTCGCCGACATCCCTCTGCAGCTATATATAGGTAGCGTAGCTCCTGCCGCCGCACTGCCCGGTATCGGCTTACAGCTCCTCTGGAGCCTTATCTTTATCTTGGCGGGCCGGATGATCATGAAACGCAGATTGCACAGCATTATCGTCCAGGGAGGGTGAGAGTACCGTATGCTTGCTGAAGGTAAAATTTATTGCAAATACTTGCGGATGCATCTCCTGTCCGGCATGGAATACAAGGGCTGGTGGCTGATGCTGATTCAGGTGCTTACTGTGGTGATCTCCGATCCCATAGCCACCGTCCTGCTGTTCTCCCGCTTTGGCAATATCGGCGAATGGACCGTCGCCCATATCATTCTGGTGTACTCGCTGGCGGTGGCTTCCTTCGGACTTGCCGAGAGCGTATGCCGCGGCTTTGATTATTTCCCGTGGCATCTGCTGCGCTCCGGTGATTTCGACCGGCTGCTGCTCCGCCCGCGGTCCCTGTTCGTGCAGGTCGCCGCTTCCAGATTCCATCTGCACCGGCTGGTCCGGCCGTTTACAGGGATCTGTGCTGCGGGCTGGGCGCTGGGACAGCTCGGCGTTCCCTTGACGCCCGGCAGACTCGGCATTCTGGCGATGGCGCTGGCCGGAGGCTGTCTGATGTACTGCGGAGTGTTCGTGCTAACCTCAGGTCTTGCTTTTTTCACGATTAAAGGGCTGGACTGGATCTTTCTGCTGACCAACGCCAGCTACCAGATTACCCGCTGCCCAGAGCCCTATTTGCCGCGAATGCTAAAATCCGTGTTCAGCTTTGTGCTCCCAATGCTGTTCATCAGCTTCTATCCGGCGGCCACCGTCTGCGGCTGGAATTATCCCCGCTGGCTGGGCTTCCTCTCGCTTCCCTCTGGAGCTGCCTTCCTCGGAATGTCTCTGCTGGTATGGCGCATAGGCGTGAGGCATTACAAAAGCACGGGGAGCTAAGCTCCGCTGAAGCTGACAATACAAAAAAAGCACCCCGGGACCATGAATCTTCCAGGGGTGCTTTTTTTCTGCCACTTTCTTTTACACAATCGGGTAAGA
Source organism: Paenibacillus sp. FSL H8-0122 (assembly GCF_038005345.1). Taxonomy (NCBI): domain Bacteria; kingdom Bacillati; phylum Bacillota; class Bacilli; order Caryophanales; family Paenibacillaceae; genus Paenibacillus; species Paenibacillus sp. FSL H8-0122. Next base: position 5,178,157 of record NZ_JBBOTB010000001.1, read on the forward strand.
ACAGCAATAATCAGTTAAAGCGAATACTTCCAGGGCAAACTTGGAGTTGCCGGGAACATGGAAGGTTTCCGCTCCGTCAATGTCCTTCCACACTTCAGTGCCGGGAAGCAGCACCTTGAGCTTGCCGGAGAGAATCTCCATCGTCTCGGGGCCATCGGTGCCGAATTCGTATACGCCAGGCAGCATAATGCCGAGTGTCACCTTAGTGCCGTCTTCCAGTGTAACTGTACGGCTGGTCACTTTTCCGTCGTAATAAATATTGGCTGCTTTTTGAATTGTCGCGTTGGTGAACTGACTCATATGCTTATTCTCCCCTTTGTTCAACACTTGTTAGATCCTTCTATTATAGCAGCGCTTTTACGCGGCTGACTACATTTTCTACAGTGAAGCCATATTCTCTGATTACGGTGTCGCCAGGGGCGGAAGCGCCAAAGGTAGTGATTCCCAGAATGTCGCCCTGATCGCCTGTATAACGTTCCCAGCCGAAGGTTTGCGCCATTTCGATAGCCAGACGGGCTTTCACTTCAGGCAGGATAACGGAATCGCGGTATGCTTTATCCTGCTTCTCGAACAGATCCCAGCTCGGCAAGCTGATGACACGAACATCAATGCCTTCTTCGGCAAGCGCAGCCTGAGCCTTAACCGCCAGCTGTACTTCAGAGCCTGTAGCAATGATCTGTGCCTGTGGAGTGCCGTTCTTGGAATCGGAGACCACATACCCGCCGCGTTTGATGTTATCGCGTACACCGTCTACGGTTCCAGCCAGGATCGGCAGGTTCTGACGGGTCAGGACCAGTGCTACCGGATTGGCGGTATTCTCCATAGCGTATGCCCAAGCCGCAGAGGTTTCGTTGGCATCAGCCGGACGAATGACCGTAAGACCCGGAATGATACGCAGGGAAGCAAGCTGTTCAATCGGCTCATGGGTAGGACCGTCTTCCCCGACAGCGATACTGTCATGGGTAAGCACATAGGTTACCGGCAGCTTCATGATGGAAGCCAGACGGACAGCCGGACGCAAGTAATCTGTGAAGACGAAGAACGTACCGCCGAATACCTTAAGACCGGTGTGCAGTGCAATCCCGTTCATAGCTGCAGCCATTCCGAATTCACGTACGCCGAAGTAGATATTACGGCCGTCATAGGATTCGGAGGTGAATTGGGACAGACCGTTCAAGTGCGTCATGGTCGAGCTCTCCAGGTCGGCAGAACCCCCAACCAGCTGCGGGATACCGCCAGTCAAGCCGTTCAGTGCATTACCGGAAGCCACACGGGTAGATACAGCTTTGTCTTCTGCTTTGTAGAATGGCAGATTAGCATCCCAGCCTGCAGGAAGCTCACCGTTCAGTGCAGTTTCGAGCTGTGCAGCAAGCTCAGGGTATGCTTTTTTGTAGGCTGCAAATTTCTCATCCCATGCTTTGTTAGCGGCGATTCCTTTGGCCTTCACTTCAGCGAAGCTGGCACGGACTTCATCCGGTACATAGAAATCTTCTTCATATACCCATTTGTAGTATTCCTTCGTCAGCTTCGTTTCATCAGCACCCAGCGGAGAGCCGTGGGTACCGCCGTGGCCGCCTTTACCTTGCTTGTTCGGGCTGCCGTAGCCGATGACCGTCTTCACTTCGATCAGCGTAGGCTTGCTGCTGTCTGCTTGAGCCTCTTCAAGAGCCTTAGCCAGTGCAGGAAGATCGTTACCGTCTTCTACGCGCAGGACCTGCCAGCCGTAAGCTTCAAAACGCTTAGCAACATTCTCGGAGAATGCAAGGTTCAGCTTGCCGTCCAGGGAGATATCATTCGAATCGTACATTACAATCAGCTTGCCCAGCTTCAGGTGTCCGGCAAGTGAAGCAGACTCTGAAGAGATCCCTTCCATCAAATCGCCGTCACCGCAGATGGCGTACGTATAATGGTCAATCACGTTATGTTCATCTTTATTGTAAGTGGCACCCAGCTGCGCTTCAGCCATTGCCATACCTACAGCCATACCGATACCTTGTCCAAGCGGTCCGGTTGTTGCATCTACACCGGCCGTGTGGCCGACTTCCGGATGTCCCGGAGTTAAGCTGCCCCATTGGCGGAACTGCTTCAATTCTTCCATAGGCAGATCATAGCCGCTGAGGTGCAGCAGGCTGTAGAGGAGCATGGAGCCATGTCCGGCAGACAACACGAAGCGGTCACGGTTGACCCAAGTCGGGTGGTCCGGGTTATGATTCATCGTCTTGGCGAACAATTGGTATCCCATAGGTGCGGAGCCCATCGGCATACCCGGATGTCCGGAGTTTGCCTTTTCAATGGCATCAATGGCAAGTGTACGGATTGTAGTGATGGCCAGGTTGTCCACCGTTGAGTTTTCTGCTTTATGAATGGCTTGATCTTTTGCTTGTTCAGTCATTACAATAATCCTCCTCGAATCAAGAATGTCATTTTGACTATTATTGTATCACGGAAGTGGAAGCATTTCCAATTGTTTTTGCCGCAGCTTATATTTAGCGGCTTCTGCCGGGTCTATGCACGCATGTGCCAGATTCACGGTGCTTCAGGAGGTTCTTTTTGGAGATACGGAGGGGAATCCAGAAACTTAGCCTTAAGTCTAGTTTCTAATTAAGACTAAAGTTTGTTTTACAAAGCGGGTTTATACAGTAAGATGGAGGTACCTCAACGGAATTTTAGCCGGATTATCCATAACTTCCAGCAGAAAGGAATTCAGAAGATGACTGCAAACAGAGATATTTATATTGTGCTCACCGGAACAGGCACGGCCTTCAGCGGAATTATTAAATGGTTCACCAAAGCAGAGCTGAACCATGCCTCGATTGCCTTTGACAGTGAGCTGCGTGAGGTCTACAGCTTCGGCCGGAAAAAAGTGTACAACCCGTTCATCGCCGGACTTATTCATGAGAACTTCATTCACCCGTTCTACAGCAGTGCAGACTGTGCCATCTACCAGCTCAGAGTCAGTGAAGACGAATATAATACCATGTATAATCATGTCCAGGGCATGATGCAGAATCAGGAGCGTTATAAATATCATCTGCTCGGTCTGGTCGGTGTACTGCTACACGTCCGGATTGACCGGGAGAACGCCTTTTTCTGCTCCCAGTTCGTCGCCTCTGTATTGGAGGAAACTACTGTTCATCCGGTAGCCAAGCCCTCCTGCTTCGTAACTCCGGAGGATTTCGCTTTATCTCTATGCGCTCACAAAATATTCAGCGGCAAACTCTCCTGCTATATGCACCGGAGTCATTCTGCGGCCCTCCGAGGTTCCAGTCTACATAACCCCCAAGCTACTAATCCGGCAGATTTTGCAGCTCCAAGACTGCGGCTGCATGAAGAACGGACCGAGGGAATCGTCTGAACGATCACCCTCCGCCCGCTTGATGCCAAGTAAAACCAAGCGCATAAGGCTTAAGGATTGCGTCCCGCGTTATTTTACACGATGGCTCTGATAATATTTTGTCCAATCTCCGAGAATCGTTACCGCCACTGTATCCACCTTGGTCTGATACTCATTGGTTGCGGTAAAGGTAAAAGTAACCGGACCATCCGGCAGCTGTTCGAACGATGGGTCGGCCAGCTCACCCGTCCATAAGGTCTTGTCACTCCCGGTCGGACTCAGCGCAGCCGTGTATCCTCCAGTCATTGTGACTTGCACGGTATCCGGCAGTCCGGTAGCTGTCCCCTGCAGCACAAATTTCTCGCCAGCCCAATAGACACTATACCCCCGCGGACTTTCAGGCGAGCCGCTCTGCTTCATATTGTACGCCTGACGGTTGCCATTCCACTCCTCTGTATGACGGACAGCCCCCTTGATGCTAAGCAGGTTAACCATAAAGTACTTTCTTGCGGACACAACACTCCAATCAAATCCATCGAAGACCTCAACTTCTACAGCATATTTTTCGTACTCTGCTAAGGCTCCATCCGGTACCTTCCATTGTTTTGAACTTGAACCCTGGTCACCCGACTGCACCTTGACCGCACCAGTGGCTAGATTAATTATCCGCACCCGGAAGCGCTGCTGCTGATCCCCGTCCTCATCCTGATAATCCCACTTGATGATTGGTGTCAGCGTGCTGGCAATGGTAGGCTTGTTGGGGCTGTCACTTGTCGGATAGGTAATTGAGACCTTGGGCAACCGGTTCAACACGGTAATGCTATGGGACAGCTCTCTGAACAGTCCCAGAGAGTCCGTAACAAGCTGCCGATACGTAAAGGTACCGTTTGTAGTAAACTTTTTGTTAAAATCGCCTTCTGTGCTCACAAGCCCCTCTACACCAGCCGCCGGTTTCAAGAAATACTGATGACTTATGGTGTCTCCTTTCGGAATATCTGCATCTGTTGCTGTGCTTTGAATGTTCAGCACATCCGTCCGGTAGATCGGTACCTTCGCCGCATCCTTTCCGGTATCCGTAATGAGGGTGAATCCCGGCTGGGGCGGATTGTCGATGATGAACGATTTCTCATTTGACACCTCGGACCAGGAACCTTTGGAATACGCCCGCCCCAATACAGTGAAGTACTCGAAGCGATTGAATGTTGGGTTGGGCACTTGATACTGACGGATTGCTCCGCTGCCATCTGTATTCTCTACCGTTTTCTCCAATAACCCTTCTTTGGTAAAAAATTCAAGCATGTACTTTTCCTGCGGATCATTCTCCGGATCGGAGTAGGTCCACTGAATCAACGGGTCCCCCTGCTTTTCTGCATCCAGGACCGTTGGGCTCGCGACTGTACCTGGAGGAGAAGTAATTGTCATGGACGGGGCTTCGTTTTTGATTACATTCACTTTTAGCGTGTCGATGTTGGACTTCGCTCCGATCTGGTCCACCGCCCAATGCTCCAGGGTATATATCCCCGGTTCCGGGAAGCTGATTTCGATGCTCGGCGTCTTATATAATTTGGTGGTGCTGTCGCTGTCTGTCACCTTCCAAAAATATTGAAGACTGGCGATATCCGATGGATCTCCATCATTATCAGATGATGTGAACTGCTTCGTATCGAACTGATACACCGCCCCTGGCCCGTTGATGGCAGCCGTAGGGACATGGTTGAGGACTTTGAACGTCCGTGTCGCATTAGAGGAAAGCGACCCGTCTGAAGCTGTCAGGCGCATTTCCCAGCCATCTGAAATAGCTTGTTGTGGTGCAATGCCACTACGCGCGATCAGATCCCGGATGGTGATCACCTGGTTTCGGTTACCTCCGGCATAATAGTACGGGCTGCTATTGATCCGGGCATTCCAGGCATAGCTTAGCCAATCCCCATCCTCATCCGGGTCTGGTGTCATATTCTCCATCGTAATGACCGTATCCCGGTACACTTCCACCGGCATATTGAAGGCAGCTGCTGGCGGGTGATTCAGGACTTGTACCGTTTGGCTGTAGGGCTGCGACCATAGCCCGCGGTTATCATGGACCTGAAGGGTTAACTGATACGTCCCCACGCCAAAGGCAGCGATATTCGGCGGCACCGCCGCCCCGCCCGAATGACTCCATACCTGTTGCCAGCCATCTTTGATCACCGTCCAGTTATACACATCGAGTGGATCATTATCCGGGTCGAAGGACTTATCAGTGATGGTGGTAACTTTGCGGTACGATACGATGTTGGGCTCTACGGTAAACAGCGCTACCGGCGGCAGATTGCCGGCCGCACCCACCGTTTGCTGTGACCAGTCACTCCAGACGCCAACCCCGTTCTCTCCATCGATGTCCCGCACTCTTAGCCGGATATCATACTGGTCATTGGTCGGCAGCTGTGCCGGCGGATATCCATCCGTCCAGACTTGCCCTTCTGTCTTCTTGTATTGCCATTGCCAATCCATGATCCCTTTATTGGAGGCGGTGACATGATCCAAATCGTAGGAGCTATCCGTGATCTGCAGCCATCCGCCTGACAGCCTGGCACTGAACAAAGCAATCGGCTTCCGGTGTACATGGAAGGTCATCGAAGACAGGTTATTCCGGCTCCATTTCCGGTACACATCGAACCGGTCGTCATCCTTGGGATTGTCACGCCCCTGGAACGTGGCCACGTAGGAACCGCTAAACGGGAAGGTCGTGTAGGATGAACTTCGCCATAATCCGGAATCCCAAATGATCCCCATCGAATTGTCAAAGAAGTAGGGGTCATGATCAAATCTGTACCGCTCTTCCCGTTTAGGGTCCCATTCCGAGTCAAAGAATTTCGTTCTGGTTTCTACAGGGGTATTGACCAGGACAAAGGACTTGTTCCTCATCTGCTGTCTGACATTGATCGTAAGCGCCGCCTTCGCGGTCATCCCCGACGGGTCGGAGGCCGTGATGTTCATGGTGTAGGTTCCCGGCGGTATCGAGTCTTGCAGCACATCCAGCGGGATATTGAATGGTTTGGACATCTTGGCTTGAGGGACCACCGTCTTCTTGTAGAAGACACCAGGGATCTCAGCCGTGACGGTAACGTCCTCGTTATCTGGATCGCTGACATACCCCTCTATGTTGATTCCGCTGAGGCCCGGAGCATTAACCAGGGTAATTCCATTTGCTGTTCCTACCGACAGGCTAGGGGCATAATTGGGTATCAATTGAGCTACTCTAGTCATGTACGGCGACCACCAATAGGTTTTTGTCCAAGCCAACACTCGAATGCGGAACATTTCTGGATCTTTATCCAGTCCTGGAGTATAATCACTTGGCTGATAATAGTTATATCCTTGTGCATATTCATTAGGATAGGTGTTCGCCATTAAGTTCCGTAGGTTGGACATATCTAAATCGAGAACTGCAGGCATGTAAAATCCCGGAGAGGCTACAGCATTGGTGTGTAACTTTCCCCAATCTGCTGACCAGTTATAATACATACCATAATAGTCAGGTGTTCTAGGATCATTACAGCCCCAGTTATTATCATCGTTATAAGCATTTCTGTTTAATTCATACTGGTACGCCTCTTTGGTATAAATGGAACTACACATTTCGATTTCCATGGGCTCAGTATATCCGCCACCGTCAGATCTCCCCGTTGTATAGGTGACATGTAAATTGGATCCTGGAGCAATATCATAAGTCATTCTTTTGGTCGTTTTATTAAATTTAAGATTGGTCACCTTCATCGCAGGGAAGTCGATAACAACCCTATCTTGTTGATTGGCATGTCCCCCTCTCCCGGCTTCAAAGATAATATCCCGGTAGTAAATGAAATTGTCCTCTGCAGCCTGCACTGTACTAACAACCCCTGTCATTTCGACTGCAGGCTGCGGAAGTGCGGGAATCAGCAGCAGATAGGTCATAAGTAATATGATGCTTCTTTTGAAAAAATGAATCCTCTTCATGGTCTGCGTGTCTCCCCCTTACAAATCCCAATCGACTTCCGGCGCGCGGTTATCGATCTCTATCGTCCGCTCCACCAATGCTTGCTTGATGGGATCGGTATACGAATCTGCAGAGCGCCGGTCCGCTTCCGTCACGTAATCCTCAATGGTCGGCTGGCCAAACTCTTCAAAGACCGTCAGCCGGATTTCATATCTCCCTACCTGAGTCAACTCCAGCTTAGGATTAATCTCATTTCCATTATTGAAGATCTCCCATTTCTCATCGGTAAACCGCCCGTCATTATTGGAGTCATAGCGGTACTCCCAGATTCGACGGTTCAGGTCGTCCTTGTCTGTTGAGAAGGATCTGTCCATAATTTGTAGGATTGCTTTGTTCCCCTTCTCCGGGTCGCGATACATTTTTTGGGGAATGTCAAAATACACACTTGGTACTTCATCGGGTACAATATCGAACGTGATTTCACCATCTGCACCATAGCCGGCTGTATTCTCTACGTGAATGGTCGCTTTGTATTTGCCCGGCTTCCGGAATAGTACGTCCTTGCTCTCCAGCTCGGCCAGACTGCCGCTGTACCTTATGTCCGCACTGGTTCCGCCGCTGACGGCGCTGATCGTGACCTGGGTCTTGGACTTAATGATCGGGAACCGGTTCGGGCTTTGGCTGCTATTGGTGAGCGTGGTTTTACGGTTCTGCTTCAGCGCCCCGGTAATCTCCAGACTTGCGGATGGGGTTGGCTCAATGACCGTTACCTCGGTGCTGGTGCTCCCGATCAGCCCGTCATTATCGACAACGGTAAGCATTATGGGGAATGTCTGTCCAACCTTATCCCGTGTGTACCATACATAGCCTCTGGCTGTATTTTCAATCCCGCCCTCTGCTCCAGGAGTTCCCCAGGCATAGTCGGTGATGTAACCGTCCGGGTCGGAAGAAGCTCCCCCATAGACCATCATGTCTGAACCAGCCTTGACGTACTTGGGTGCACTGATGCGGGCAATAGGCGGCTTGCCTTCCGGCTTGCTCGGTGTGCCCGGTATGGATGGGTAGGTAATGGGGGTGTCCTTCTTATACACCCCGGCCGAGACTTCCATTTTCTGTTCCAGGGAGGTTATCGAACCCGACTTGGTAACCACCGGATTCTTGAACCGAATAATCACTGTCAGCGCGTAATCCTGCTTGAAGCTGTCACCGGTCACCCGGCTGGCCGGGATCTGGAAGTCAAAGCTTTTCGATGCGGTGAGCATTTTACCGAATTCTTTCTTCATGTCAGCCTTAGCTGACCCATCCTTTTCACGGGCATAGAATACCCATTCCTCGATGTTAGAAGAATTTTCGTAACCCAGCAACTCGCCTTTAACGCTGATTTTCACATCGACCTTGCTGCCGTCCAATTTGATTGGATTCGGGCTTGGCTTCTCTAGGGTGGCCGTTCCGTTCAGCGTAGCTTGGTCAGGTGGGGAGTAATCGAAGGTGACCGTTCCGGCGTAGCTGTAGGATGTGACCTTGGCTTCGGCGGTAAAAAAATATGGAAGTGTTACATAATAGAGCCTGCCTTCTACCCATTGCCCTTTAGGAAAGTTATCAGACACTTGTTCCGGTCTTTGTTGAGCGGAAGGTACTTGGTACGTAACAACAAACCGACCATTTTTTACTGCAGTTGTGCCTTTGTAGCCAATAAGATCTTTTGGATCGAGTTTAATACTTGATTGTATGACACTGCTAAACGGTACTTGATTCATAGCATTCCGGTACCAGGTTGCTTGGTTCGGACTTACTGGATCTGATTTCGTGGAAACAATCGTTTTAGGCGGATCGTTTGAAGGCATGGAGTAATCTGTAGCATTTCTGTTATAGCTTTCGTTAATGCCCTTATCATCTTTGTAGTCGTTAATTTGCCAACGTCGGCCGTCTGCATATCGCCAGATAGAGTTACCAGGTGTGCTCTTAAATGGATCTTCAAAACCGCCAGAGGTTCCTGTTACTGGAAATATTTCGTCCTTCACAGTACCCTTCAGGATAACCTTTATCTTACCATTTTCAACCGTTAATGCTCCTACAATACTATTGTTACCATTGTATTTGAGTGTACCGGCCTTAATCGCAGTAGCAGCGACCCCACTTGGCAGATCGAGATAGAACGTTTTAGCACTATTATTCGAACCAGTTAAGCCTGTCGTGACCGGTACACTAACACTGCCCTGCTTGGTACCAGTGTCTGCAGAATAGATCACATTAGGCATTAGTACCAAGCAAGTAATGACAATAAGAGCCGGAATCCATAGTTTCTTTTTTCTCATCTTCAATTTCCTCTAGGTTCCACAACATATACAGCGTTAGCAGTTTTATTTTTATTTATTAATCGAATCTTAAAGTAATTAATTTCTCCAGTATATAGATATCCTTGGTAAGTATTGAGTTTTTCTCCTGGCTTCAAACTCCAATCCCACAATGCTTCTTTGCTATTTGGTTTATAGTAACTAGCCTTAGGCATAGCAGCGAAAGCTTCTCCTTTTGAGAGGTCACCAAAATTAAGAGCCCATTTTTCACTTAAGTCTTTAACATTTTGTTGAACAAGATTCCCGCTCTTATTCTCAACGGTAATCTTTGTCCATACAAAATACTGAGCATCATTAATGGCATAGTCATACTTCTTAGCCAGTGCCTGAGCATCCTTCGACTTCGCATCAAAGATCATAATCTTCTCCAACGTATAACTAAGCCCCCCAGCCGTAACTGTCACCGGCAGCTCCACATCCTTCACCAATCCATACTTAGACAGGTTGTCCCTCATAATAGGTGCTGCCGTCGGTTTTGCAGCTGTCGCATGTGCAGATCCTACTTGGCCTGAAATCGAACCTGCTAACAGTGCAGTTGCTAACATTGTTTTCATCATTATCTTTTTCATCTGAATCTCTCCTTTAGTAGTTTGTACGACCTGCTAAGGCTCGCCTCGGTGCAGGATTACCCTGCCGGATAGTTCATCGATTCAGCTTATATTCCTGAACCGCCGGCACTGTAATGGCCTCTTGAACCTTGCTTCTGGAGATCAGCACCGGATGCTGCGTTTGAATCACGGCAATAACCGAAGGACCTTGTATGTATTTGGTGATACCGTAAGTACTGTCCTCATAGAGCAGCGGAAAAGTATCGCCCGTAGATTCATCCACGATGTCGAACTTGACGATCTTCACTTGAGCCTGAAGCCGGCTCCCCGCCAAGGGGGATAAGCCGTCATCCAGTCCCAGATTACTCTGCAGGGTGTGGCGGAAGGTGGCATAAGCCTCAGCGGGGTCAATGACCAGACGGCCTTGGGCCTTCGCTGCTTCGTTCAACTCCTGTGATGCGTCATGGACGGCCATATTGTTGGCATCCTTAAGCATGCTGCGCACCTGGTCCCATTCCTGATTCTGAATCTGAAAAAACCAGGAATAAATAAAGATCAACAGGACAAAGGCCAGCTTGATAATATAATCCATAGGTTAGCTTCATCCCTTAATTAATCGAGATATTCACTCATGATTGAGCCATGTCCATAGTACTGTGTTGGCTGGGATACGCCGGAGAAATTGTAGGGGAACAAGTTCACCCGCGGTGCGGTTACGTACACATCAATCCGCTGTTTGCGTTCAAGGATCACTTCTGTTCCGCTGGTTATCTTAATCGAACCTTCGGGAAATCCTACAGCTTTCAGATTCGAAATGACCTCAGCCTTCATGGAGGCAGTGACCATCCCTTCTGTCGCTGCCTTTTGCGTAATATAAGAGGTGTTGGCCTTGACCTGCAGATCGAGCAGATAATCAATGTACGTAAAAATCGGCTGCAGGATAATGAACAACACCAGCCACATGAACAAGGCCCGGAGGACGGTTGCCTTCAAACGCAGCGCCTCCTTTTAATACTTCTCGACAGCTTTGACATGAGTGATAATATCATCCTGGCTGCCGCCGATCATGCTTGTAGCCCCAGCGATAAAAATCCCGGCAATCACAAAGCCAATAGCCAGAAATAGCGCGACGGAAATCGAGTCCTTCTTCATCTCTGTTAAACCAACGGACTGGCGATCGTATACGTTACTGCCGTTTCCACAGAAACTGCGGGCTGAATCATACTAACCGCCGGGATATCAGGTCTGTTGTCATCTGCTTTATCGATTACGTCCCGTACCACAGGAATCAATACGGCAATTACGATAGCCACACACAGAAATCCGATAGCGATAAATAACCCGGTAGAAATAGCGTCTTTTTTCATTGTTAATATCTCCCTTTTGATTGTATATTTTAAAATGATTCTTGAATATAACAAAAATTTCACTTCGTTTATTTTCTTGCTGCCAGCCTGCCTATATTGATCATTGGAACATCCCTACGCCGTTAAAATTCCCTTTGATCAGCATAATGTACTGCATCGCCAGCGACACAATCATCAGAAAGATGGCGATCGACGGAATGACATTGATGATCGTGGAAATGTCCCCGATAAAGGACCACTTCTTCAGATATTGGTCACTTGAGATTTTGGTAATAATTTTGCCCTGCTCCTGCAGATACTTCGCCGCTTCATGGTCATCATCCATCCCTTCTGTCGCAAGCAGAATCGAACGGATATCGTTGATAAACATGTGGTTCTCCGGGAATTTGCTGCAAAACCATTCAATGGCCCGCTCCGTCCCCTCATCCACCGCCCGCTCTGACAGCTCATACAGATCCTGGCGGATGTAACTGAAATGGTTGGCCGTCCCGGCGCAGAAGGCGCCAAATTCCACATACCCCCGCTTGCGCAGACGGTTATTCTCATAGAGACGGATGAAGGAGATCAGCTCTCCGTCTTTTTGGATCAGTGTCTTCTGATGCAGCCAGCTCAGCAGCCAGCCAAACGGCAGCGCCCGCTGCGGACTGGTAAACACGAGAATCAGCAGAGCAATCAGAGGATCGTATATTGACATTGGCTCTGAACGTAAGAAGTCTCCCGTTACCTGGGCCAGCAGATAGAGGAAAGCCGCCGAATATCGGAACAGGGTGATTTTGGCTGCGGATATAGAGAGTCCGCTCTGGCCCAGCAATTGCTGCAGCCGCTCATTGTGCACACGTTCCCCGAAAGCCTTCCACTGCTGGCCCAGACGGAGCACATACCGTTCCTGACGGCTACTGCTGCTGACAAAGACCAGTAAGGCAAGATACACAATACCTGTTACAGCTATCAAAAGTAGTAATCTATCCATCATTCATCACCTTAATGGTAGTCCAGTCTGGGTCTGGCGAGGATGGTACTGATCATGAACGAGATGAATAGGCCCGTCAGGATCACCATCATAAATGAAAGTCCAATCGTTGTCTCGAACTGCAATTTGAAATACACATCCGGCTTCAGCATGTACATGAACGTTCCCACAGAAGACACCAGCACAATCAGATTACCGTACAGCCCCAGGCTGATCGCATCCCTGCTGCTGGCCTTTACTGTCAGAATAGTCTCCCGTTGCAGCTCCATTGAGCGGTTAAGCGTCATGAGCGAGCTTTTGAGATAACGGGTGCCCTCCTTCTCGCAATAGAGCAGGTCCGATACGAATTCTACGGCAAACGTCGTGCCAATCGCTCCGGCAAAACGCCCAGCTTCCTCGTTCAGCTCCCGCTCATTGCTATAGCCGGCGAACGCTGCCCCCAGCAGCCTCAAGGGCGTCTTCAACACATTCTCCACCGGCAGCAAGTCACTGGTCTTGGACAAAATGGAATCCGCAGACAAATGCGTGAATTTGGTGGCGATTTTGATCACATCGAGCAGATCGTAGCTCCCCCGCACCTTGCGCTGGGCATAGCTATATCTCATTCGCAGATAAGGAATACAGGCGGAGAGCACCGCCAGAAACAGCGGAAGCCGCCAGGCATTCGCCACAGGTGCGCCGTCATTCAACACCATGCCTTCCAGAAAAGGATTGCTGAAGCTCATCTGCCCCGGCAGCTCTTTAAGAGTCAGCAGACTCGATAGGAATACCCCGAGGAACAGCATCCCCGAACGGGTGACGAAGCGCAGCACACTGATGCCCGGCTCGTATCGCTTATGGGCAAAATACAGCAGATCATCCAGATGGCGGTACAGCCACATTTTCCTCTTCGCGCTGCTGACCTTGTGGCCGAACAAGCTCATCCGCAGGTTCATCCGCAGATCCAGCTTCTGACCCCACTGCCATAGATGCCGCTCAATCAGCGGCTTGACCAGCAGCCAAAGTCCGCCTGCAACAAGCAGGTGAAGCACAAACTGGATGATATAGAACAGCAGCCCCACAGGCTCTCCCTCCTCTCATTCGTTCAAAACGATTTTGGACTTCAGACTTTCCTTCAGCGGGTCAGTCATCGGCTTCTGCGCAGCGAGATGTCCAAGCTCCTGCAGCAGCATCCGTGCTGCTCTGGCATTCTTCTTCTTCATCTTATCGATCAGCGCCTGGGTCAGCTTGTCATTATAGGTCCAGCCCGCCTGCTCCGGTTCCCAGCGCATCAGATCATTGGCGAAGACTGAATTACTGGCCTCTTCATAAAAGACCTCGGAGATACGCGCAAGCCGTTTCTTCCCATCCGGGACGCTCTCCAGAATGAATACCAGCTCACAGGATTTCAGCGCCGAGATTAAATGTCCCTTCAGGCTGCCACCGATCCGTGTAGATACAGCAAACGCCCCCTGATAAGGAATATCCTCCGAATCTACGGTATGAAAGGTACCCGTAATGCCGTCATACCCCTTCTCCCCGCTCCACAGATAGAATTCCCACTCGTTATAACGCATTTCCGTCATGTACAAAATGTTCGGGTCATGCCGCAGCGATTCCACTCCTACCTCCATTAATTCTTCATTAGACGCCTGAATGGGAATGATCCGGTGGCCTTTGATCTGATACGGTAAAATCGACTCCGGATGCTTCTCGATCATCACGACGCCCATACAGGAGGAAGAGCCGAGCAGCTGCTCGCCGACAATCGTATTGGCAAAAGTGGTTTTACCCGAGCCTACGGCACCCGCGATAATCGTGTTGCGGAATGTCCCGGTAAGCGCACGAATCAGATCAATCGCTTCCGCAGGAATACATTCCGTGCCAGCCTGATCATCCAGATCCAGAAATTCAACGACCTGCCGCCGCAGTGAGATAGTAGTGAAGCCCTCCCATACCCGCGGGGAGACCCAGATGGCTAGACGAATGAACCGGCCGGGCCAGAGAGGATCATCCATTTTGAATTCAACAGAAGGATTATCCTTGTTAAGCTTCTTGCCCGGATCACTTTTGAGAAGAGAACGCTTAAGCTGCTCCACCCGGTCCAGCGAAGGCATCTCATAGGGATACGCCACGAACCTGCCTTGATGGTTATAAAAAATTTGCCGCCCGATCATCTGCAGTCCGGTGGATTCGCTATAGGCTCGGTCTGTGAACCAGCGGTAGGCGGGGCCGAAGCCCTTCCATTCATGAAACAGCGCTTCAGCGGCTGTGCGGTAAGCCTCCGGCACTTTTCCGGTAAACGGGGTCCGGCGCAGGTATTTCTCAATCTCGTTCATGAAAAAGCTGACCGCCTGCGGATCACCAACCAGCGCCTTCGCATTCAGTTCGAAATAGCCGTCGTCCTCACGCTCCAGCCCGGCGTTCATTTCACTTTTCATGGTGTGCAGGAAGCTGTAAAAGTCCTCTTTACCGGGCTTGCTGGTACGCAGTACGCTCTGCTTCAGTGAGAATAGCCGTCTGCTCTGCGTTTCGTCCGCGAGTCCAGGCACCGCCTGTAAGCTCTCATCTTGTTGTTCCTGCCGCCTGCCCTGCTCAGGGTCCAGCGGAGCCCATCCGGACAGCACCCGCCTCTGCTGTAACGGCAAGCTGTCATCCTTGTTGTTCATCATTGAAATCTCCCCCTCTTGCGGGTTTCCTGGGCGAGGCCCAGTGATACAAGCAATGCGTGGACCTTATCGTCCACTTGCTGAAGCTCTTTTTTGCCCAGCGGCAGACTCTCCGGAAAAGATGGATAATACGGTAGCTCCAGCAAAAGCTCGCTGCCAAAACGCAGCGCCAGGCTCTTCGGTGAAGTTAACTCCTCCACATTGCTGCGGTTGATAATCCACTGGAAGTCCTGCGGATGTAGGTCCATATGTCCAGCCAGCTCCATCAGGGGCTGCAGCCTGTGTTCATGCCGCGGGTGTGTAACGATCATACGCAGCACCGACTTTTGCATTCCCACATACCACGCAGCACTCTCGGGAATCGAACCGAAATCCGCGATCACCACATCAGCACTTTCACTTGCTCTCGCTAGCAGATATTCGATTTCCTCCTCCTGATAATCCTGGGCGCTTAGATAATCGAAGTTCCCGGGCAGATAGGCATAGCCTTCCTGCTTCACCAGCGCGCTGAAGTCCTCATCATGCAGCATTTTACCGGTAATTCGCGGCCGCAGCCTGTCCAGACTAACCGCTGCCTTCCGGTCATAGCCCGGATCGTACAGGTCGAGACCGAGCATAATCACCCGCAGCCCTGAAGCGGCAATCCTCCTGGCGAACAGCTTGGCAATGCTCGTGCAGCCAATCCCTGGCCCCGAGCCGAAGAAGCCTACCAGATTACCGCTCTCCTTGTGCTCATCTTCAAGCATATAGCGCAGCTTATCGATGATTGCCGCTGAGGTGCAGCGCGGAGGCATGAAGAATATGCCCAGACTCTCACACTGCATATGTATGGCCTGGTAACCCCGCACCCCTTTTTGCAAATAGATATATAAAATCGAAGAGTCCGGATACCGCCCTCTCAGCTCTCTTAATTCCGCTACCGGCACCTGCTCGCTCGTTACCATTAACAGATGCCCTCCGGCATGCTCAGGCTCAGGCAGCACACTTTGGGCAATAACGGTGAATCCTGCCAGCTTAATCTCATTAATCGTCAGCTGATCTATGCCCAGACTGAATATTCTCAAGTTTATTCCTCCTCCTTTCTGTCTGCTCTTCTACTCCACCCGGACAATCCATAGCTTCTTGCCCTGCTCGAGATAAGCTCCCAGCAGCTCACCGTCGCTCTTCTTCAGCTTCAGCTCCGGGGCTGCCACCTTCCCGGTTGAAGTAAAACGGTTATTGTTATTGCCATTCTCCGAGTCGAGTACATCGTTGTTATCTTCCGTACGCACGTAGTTTACAGTCACTCCACTTAAGAATACTTTGCGCGCAGGGATTTCCGGCGGAACCTCTGCTTCCGGCAGCGAAGAAGCGTCTGAGGTCTGCCCTACTCCAGTAGCAGTTACAGATGCAGATGCAGCCGGACTGTATCCTCTGCGTTCTTTTGCGGGTAAGTCTCCTTCGACCAGATAGATATCTACCTTATCCCTGCTGCGGAGTGAACCGTTGATGGCATAGATCGTGTCTTTGGGAATCGGGAAAATCCCCTCGTCCTGCTGTGGCTCCAGTTCGCTTACATCCACCAGCGACTCGGTCAGAATGCTGCCATCCGTCAGATTAACATTCGTAATCTTCTGTTCCACCTGCTCCAGACTACGGACGACCCCTGCCGGGATGTCTTTGGTCTGTACGGAATCCAGATAGAGATTCTCCGCTGTCAGCTCATGGTTCTTCGGCAGGAAGCCCCCGCCTTCCACCTTGATTTTGACGACGGTCTGTGACAGTACATAAGGCTTGAAATACAGATCATAGCCGAGCAGTCCGCCGAAGCCGGTGAGCAGGATGAGTCCGGCGAAGAAATAATTGCGTTTTAATAGACGTCCGCGTTTTGTTGACAAGCCCTTTACCCCCTTTGAATGTGATTTCTGCACATAGCAAAATACACTTTGGCGCATGTGTCCAAAATGCCGGTAAAATGCTTTTTTACCTTAGTGGTTGAGAAGTGTATTAGATTATCCTTGTGAGGTTGTGAAGCCTGAGGCTGCGGGAAGCTCCCGCTGAAGATGAATGCCGGTAAAAGCCAGGCCAGAACGATGTTCCATATCCCCTGCGTTACGCAGGATGCTGACTTTTACCGGAGTGGTTGTAATGGTTAAGGCAAGATTAGCTGATTAATTAAATACTACTGTTTTATTGTGATGCACGAGGATTCTGTCCTCAATATGCCATTTGACCGCACGGGCCAGAACGACCCGCTCAATGGTACGTCCAATGCGCTTCAGCTCATTCACATCATCACTGTGGCTGACCCGCTGAACGTCCTGCTCGATAATCGGCCCGCCGTCCAGCTCCTCGGTCACGTAATGGGCAGTCGCCCCGATGATCTTGACTCCGCGCTGATAGGCCTGGGCGTACGGCTTACCACCGACGAAGGCAGGCAGGAACGAATGATGGATATTGATGATCCGGTGCCGGTAATGCTCGATGAATGAAGGGGAAATAATCTGCATGTACCGGGCCAGTATAATGACATCGATATCTTCACCGATAACCTCCAGTTGACGCGCTTCAGCTTCAGCCTTCGTCTCTGCGGTAACCGGAATGTGATGGAACGGAATGCCGAAAGATTCCACATAACCCTGCATATCAGTGTGGTTGCTGACCACAAGCGCGATATCTGCATCCAGGTCACCCGCCTGCCACTGCCAGAGCAGCTCCACCAGACAATGGTCCTCCTTGGAGACGAAGATCGCCAGCCGCTTCTTATGGCTTACCTTGAAAATCTGCCAGTTCATCTTGAAGCGTTCGGCAACACCGCCGAAGATGTTACGTACCTCTTCCAGCCGCTCATCCAGCTTAGGCAGATCAAACTCTACTCTCATGAAGAACATTCCGCCGTCCGGGTCCATCGTATATTGGTCCGACTGCACAATGTTCGCGCCATGCTGATACAAAAAATGCGATACCGCCGCTACAATCCCAGGTCCGTCAGGACAAGATATGAGCATACGCGCCCGCTCCGGGTAGGGTCTGCCTGTTGAATGCTCTCTCTTCACATGTAATTCCATAGTTCTCGGTTCATCCTCTCATCTGCTTGCGTTATCTATGCGGGTCTATGCCTTCACGAGCAGCTGTTTGCCTGCAAGCCAGGCGATCAGCCGGTGATTAACAGCTTCCTCACTAAGCTGAGGGAATAATCCGGCAGCTATGACTTGATCATAGAGACGCTCCAGCGGTTCACGGGGATCTGCTTTTTTGGCCTTGGCGTCATTCTTGAGCAGCTCCCACACATCCAGCACATAACGGCGGGAATCCAGCTCCTGCTTGGCAAAAAAGGCATGCAGCTCTTCCAGCTCCTGCAGGAATTCCGCTCCGAAGCGTTCAGCAACATTGCCGCGCAGCAGGGCGATTTCTACTTCATACATGGGGCGGAGCTTCTTGGCATCCTTACCGATCCAGGGTGTCTCCAGAATAAACGGCAGACCTGCGAGTGCTTCATGCTGGACTACATTGTTGATCGTCTCGAATCCCAGGTAGCCGGAGCCAATCGGTGTATGACGGTCTTTGCCCGCTCCGCGCGGGTTCTTGCTGTCATTAAGATGGATCACGCCGAGCCGCTCCAAGCCGATGGTATCATCGAACTTCTTCAGCACCCCATCCAGATCGTTCACGATGTCATATCCGGCATCATGAATGTGACAGGTGTCAAGACAGATCGATAGCCGCTGATTAAATTCGACCTTATCTATAATGGAGGCAAGCTCCTCGAAGGTGCGGCCGATCTCTGTGCCTTTACCAGCCATCGTCTCCAGTGCGATATGCACATCGGTCTCATTCGTACCGCCCAGCACCTCATTCAGGCCGTCTGCAATGCGCTGGATGCCATAATCAGCATCCTTATCAGTGAATGCACCCGGATGCAGGACAATATGCTTGACCTCAAGCGCATGGGTCCGGCGGATCTCCTCCTGCAGGAAATCTACTGCCAGCTGGTAGGTATTCTCCTTATAGGAGCCCAGGTTAATAATGTAAGGGGCGTGAACCACAATCTCTCCGACGCCATTCTCCCGCATCTTCTGCTTGCCTTCCTCGGGGAACATCGATTCAATCGGCTTCCGGCGCGTATTTTGCGGCGCTCCCGTATATATCATAAACGAGGTAGATCCGTACTCATTTGCTTCATTGGCCGCGCTCAGGAGACCCTTGTCCGCGCAGGACACATGTGAACCTATTTTCAGCATGCTTAATTTCCCTCTTTCCTTCACGAATTAACCCTTATTCTACCGTGATCGGGAGAATAAATCTAGGCAAGCCCTGAAAGACCGCTTCCGCTTCGCAAACCTAAGGAAATACGCTATACTCAAGAGGAGCAAAAGGAAAGTGACAATCATCATTGTCAAAGGCGGTGTATTCATGCATTTCCATTTACCCTCAAGCTTATTGTCCACATCTCCAAGCAACTGGTTTATGAACTCCATCGCATTTTGGACTTTTTTACTGCTGGGCAGCATGTGTATCGGCGGCTATTTTATGTTCCGCAAATTTCTGAAGGTGCTGCCCAAGGCTGACGGCAAATCCAAGCTGGACTGGCAGAACTACTGGGTGGAACGCAGCCGTCCGCTGTGGAGCGACGAGATGAAGTCTTTTCTGGACCAGCTTGTACAGCCGGTGCCTAGTCCATTCCGCGACATTGCCAAGCATTCTATCGCTGCCGAGATCGGCAAGCTGGCTGTAGAGAGCCATGCAACGGAGGTTACCCGTGAGCACTGTATCCAAGGGTACATTATTGCCACGCCCCGGCGTGACAACAGGTTCCTGATCACCTTCCTGGAGAAGAACGGTATTGATTATGCGCCTTACAAGCACCTGGTCAAATGAATTTATCTACTCACGCCGCCACAGGCGTCCAGAATAGGAGCAATCCCTATGAAATATATCATTTGCGGAGGCAGCGGATTCATTGGCAGCGAGCTTACCGGATATTGGCTGCACAGCGGACATCAGATCATCAGTGTCGGGCGCAAGAACCCCGAGAACAAGCTGGATCATCCGGGGCTTAGCTATCTCACCTGGGACAGCCTGGCAGCCCATCCTGAAGCGGCAGAAGGCGCAGATGCGCTGATTAATCTTGCCGGAGCATCGCTAAGCCAGCGCTGGACCTCTAAGGGGAAGCAGGCGATTATTGAATCGCGTCTTGAAACCGTTGCCGCTGCCGGGAAGCTGCTAAATTCACTCCAGCATAAGCCAAACGTGATCGTCCAGTCCTCAGCCGTCGCCATTTATGGTACATCTGTGCAGGATACCTATAACGAAGCTTCCGAGACCCGGGTGATCGATTTCCCTTCCGAGGTGGTCAAGACCTGGGAGGAGGCTGCAGATGAAGCCTATGCCGGTATCCGTCTGGTCAAGCTGCGCACAGGGATTGTGCTTGGCAATGAGAGCGGTGCTTTTCCCAAAATGAAGCTGCCTTACTCGCTTGGCTTCGGCGGCAAAATCGGCACCGGCAAGCAGTGGATGTCCTGGATTCACCTTACAGACATTGTGCGCCTAATCGAATTTTGCATCCTTCAGCCTGAGATTGAGGGTCCCGTTAATGCCACCGCTCCACAGCCGGTCACCAATGAACAGTTCGGACGGATGATCGGCAAAGTCTACCATCGTCCGCATTGGTTCCCGATTCCGGCATTTCTGCTAAAAACCGCTGTTGGCGAGCTGTCAGAGATTCTGCTGGAAGGCCAGCGTGTGCTTCCTTCCAAAGCAATTAACCACGGCTTCACCTTCAACTATCCCACGCTACAGCCTGCATTGGAGCAACTGAAAAATCAGTAGGCTGCTGGAAACGCACCCTTCTATTCATCCCATCTGTCTCTGCTAAGCTGTGCGAAAGGTGTAGGTACCCTTAACAATGGTGAACACGGTGCCTTCGGTCAGCGGGTATTCTTTGTAGGGAACCATAGCTTCGCCTGCAAGCAGCGTCCCGTTCCTGGAATCCAGATCCTTCAGAATGTATCCTCCTGAGGCTCTGGAGATTTCAGCATGAACCCGTGAAGCACCCTCCGATTTCTCAATGTACTGGGCCACTTCAGAGGAGCGTCCAATAATGAAGCTGGGCCGGTTCAGCTCAATTCTCTCAATAGCTCCAACGTCATCCGGGTCGCTTCTTTCCAGATAAGGTACTGTCCTTCCGGCCTGAGGAAGACTGCTGCCTGTAGCCTGAACGGGTTCCCGGGTCAGCAGCGCTGTAGCCATCGCCGCTTCCTTCTTCTGCGGACTGCTGGCGGCTTTCCCCGGCGGAGCCTGTTGTCTGTCAGCCGGTGTAGCTGTGAAGCCGTTGACTCCCACAGTTGCTTCTTGTTGCTGAGGAGTGTAGACCGGGGCAGGAGGACGATGCTGATCTACCGGATTCCTGCCGAAATCCCACTCCAGATCGCTTCTCAGCTTACGGTTCCGGGCTATACTATTATAATCCTCTGCCCCCTCCTCCAGAGTATCCATCTCTTCCTCAGCTTCGCCCCAAGCCAGCCTTCCACTCCATACCAGCCAGCACACTGCCGCAAGTATCAGAGTCACCGCAGCACAAACTGCCAGCCATGGTGTCCGGGGGGCATTAAGATAGAGAAACTTCCATAGTAACGCATCACCTAATAATGCCCCCAGCAATATATATGTCCTGTAAGGACTCTGCTTGCCCTCAGCCTGAACAGGTCCAACTGTTGCATCCATTGCTGTCTGAACCCCTGATAATCCCTCCCCCAGCTTCAGCTGTGGCGTACCGCTCATCCAAGGCGTGGGATTAAGCATCGAACCGGAAGGCCGCGCCTCCTTATCTCCATGTACATGGGAAAACGATGCGGCTGCGGACCTTTCCCTGCCCGGGTCCTCCAGCCTGCGAGCCGTAGACTGCGCCCAATCTATCCTCGTTCCTGGTACAGCGGTAGAAGTGCCTAGGCCAGCCATAGGACTTAGATGTGCAGGCTCCGCTCCTTCAATATTGGCGTTATGGGGTGTAACCTCCGTCAGCATTTCTGCGAGCAGCTCCTTCAGCCCCGCCGGACTAAAAGCTTCTTCCCCGCAATATTTCAGCAGCCGCTGAATCCCGTCACCTGATAACTCCTTAATGGCTCCCATGAAGACCATGATCAGCGATTTCAAGGCTTCTCCCGGCTTCGGTGCGGGATCTGTGAGTTCCAGCGGAATATAGGTCAGGAAGACCTTGCCGCTGCTGAGCGTACCTTCGATAAAGATAAAGTCCTCATGGAGCGCATACTGCTCTGTACGCAGCATATACAGCTGCCCCTCCTCCATCCCGGCAGCGATCTGCAGCATCAGCCCGAAGAATTCCGTCATGCTCAGCTTCCCGCTTTTAAGCAGAGCTCCAAGCATTTTACGTCTTGCCACCGAGTATTCCAGTGTGACCTGCAGATCTATCTCTCTAAGCAGCAAGCGTAAATGATGCGGTATCCCGCTGGTCATCAGCATCCGGGCCTGCACCATATTCAGCTCTCCTGCGCTCAGCCCCCCGGATCTGCCCAGCAGCATCGTTATTCCGTCCTGCTGGATGAAATCCCGTTCCAGTCCATACAAGTCTCTTCACCTCCTAAGCGTCAACGATAAGCTCCAAGTCAGAAATAAATATAAGCACAAATGAAGCCCGGAAACACGGCCAGCATAAAGGGAAACCGGAGTAACTCCCCCTCCCGGCCCTTAGCCAGACTCATATTGCGGAGCAGCAGGAACCCGGCTGTTCTGCTAATCATGCTGCGCAGCCTACGCCCTGTCTCCCTTTTGTAGAGAATGATAATCCAGCCTACGACTGCCCCCAGGAGCACCGAATAGACAATGACCTGAAGCGAGAAAAGCACTCCCGTCCAAGCACCGATAGCCGCAAAGAGCTTCACATCACCAGCCCCCACCGCCCCGGTAAAATACATAATCAGCAGGAGCAGGAAGCCTGCTCCGCTGCCGCAAAGTGAAAACAGCAGCCCCTGCCAGCCATTGATAATCCACTGCAGGAGCAGTCCGCCAATCAGCGCGGGCAGTGTAATCCAGTTAGGAATTCTCATCCAGCGTATATCTGTGAATAATGCCGCTGTCAGGAACGGCAGGCAGCCCCATAGCGCCCATTCCGTCATCTGCCTTCCCCTTTTCTCTACTCTTTTATTTGTTCACCACTGTAAAAGTCGCCTGAAGTGTAGCTCCATCAGCCAGACTAACCACAAAGGGCCAGGTGCCCGGCGTAGTATTCACGCCGATCTTCCATTCCCATTCGATGTACCCTTGCTCATCTGCCTGCTTCCAGCCCAGATACTTGGCAGTACTCTGGCCGCTCTTGTAAAAGATCGACAGATTGGCCGATGACCCGGGAGGCACCTTCACCTTGATGATGCCCTGGTGATTCGCTACTCCCGGATTCGGCTTCTCCAGGATCACAATGGTTCCGGCCTCCTCAGCAGGTTCAGCCGTGTTTTCTTCCCCGGTAGAATCGGTGTTGCCGACCCATAAGCGTTCAACTGCGCTGGCCTCCAGCACGATTTTTTCATTCAGGAACGGGACTCTCATGGGCAGCTCATAGCTGACTACCATACCGAAATACGGATGTGTTCCTTGCCTCAGATCAGGTACAGTGACATTCGATACATGAATTCTGCTATATTCAAGCCAGTCCGAAGATAGATATGGCCGGAGCATCGGCTTAAGCACCAGATCCAGTGCAGCCTCGGATGCTCCCGCCTGCACCTTCTGCAGCGGCCCTTCTCCCTCCCGGATGACAGCCTTGACCCAGGATTCCATAGTCTGCGGAAGCTTCTCCACGTAGTCCTCACTCCACTCCGTTATCGACAGCCGCGGTATGCTCCAGATGCTGGAGAAGTCCGCATCATCTGAGTGCTCAGCCTCACCTGCTTCTCCGGCTTCCTCTCCACCTTCCCCCTCCTGCTGCTGCATGGCCAGAGCTGCCGGATATATATGAGTTGAGATTATTTTGACAGTGTCAGAAGCCGTACTCTGCAGCGCTGTTGAATACAAGGTCATTTGGATAATGAAGATGAGGAACAGGACAAATAGCAGGAACACAGGCAGAATCAGTGCCGCCTCCACAACCATGCTGCCTTCATCCTTAGGATCCGGCGATTTCCTCAGCCACCGCTTCATTCTACCCTCCCCCTCAGTAAGAAAAGTCAGCCGCTGCTTGTCTGAAATACACTTTCCCCCGTACATCCCCTGGCAGTCCGGCACTGTAATTCACCAGCTTCACTACACCCGGCAGAAACCAAAGCTGCATCCCCATCGTGATCCCGGCAGAGGCATATGTATATTTCTCTACCGGATTGATGCCGGTATTCAGGCGGATCAGCGCAAGCATCCGGGACAACTGTTCTTCCCCTCCCCCATGCAACAGCAGGAACAGCCGAAGATAGTCACGATAGCTGAGCTGTGCGGTCATGTATTTGGATAAGGGAATCTCCCCCTTGGTGCAGAGCTGTATCATATCCTGGATAGCCTGCTCAATGCCGTACAGCAGTCCAGCGGCCAGAACGACAAGCGGATTTCCCATACCAGATTTCTCAATCAGGCCTTCCATCGTCCGCACAGCCAGCCGCAGAGCAAAGATCTCGCCATAAGCGGCTGCCACATTGCCTGCAGGATTATAGAATCCGTACAAAATATATTCCAGCTCTTGCGCCTGCGGCTTCAGCTGCTCTCCCAGCTGCTCACCGAATCCTTCAGCAGACCCGAAGGCCAGTGAGGTTAGCGCAGACAGATCGAAATGCCGGAAATACATCGCAGAGTACTCCGTCTGGTACAGCCGGTCTCTGGCTCCTGCCAACACACTGCCCATAGCAGCATATATCCCATCCATATCTTTCATGGACGACTTGCCTGCAGCGTATTGATCGCCAGTATTCACAGCAGCCCCCGGCTCCTGTTCCAGACCTTCGTTAAAGGCCACATTTTGCTGGTAGTATTGACGCAGACTACCATACTGCTCCATCGCTTCCTGTGCGCTGCTTCCCAGCGCGCGGATCTGATCCAGCAGCTTCATGGCATCGCCAAGCTTCTTCTTGGCCTGCCCTTCTATCTGCTTGCGCTGGCTGTCAGCAGTGCGGCGGCTCTCAATCTGTTCCGCTTCCTGCGTTATAACAGTTCCGTGTTGCCCGTAGCTGCTTATATAGCCGTGAACAGCTCTGGAAGCATTAAGAACCCCTGCGCTCATAAGAGAATAGTCGGCATACAGCCCGGATGCTGTACTTAATATAGCCGGCAAGCCGGAGACCAGCAGTTCCAAGGGAAGCGCGGTACTTCGCTGTACCCCGATGTTATTCCCCAGCCCGCTAAGCTCAGCTGGAGGAAGGATAAGTCCCTCCACCTGTGCTCTCAGCTTCTTAAGAGGCTCTGAGCTAAGCTCTCCGGCCGTGTCCGGAATGTCCCAGTTATGGGCAGGATCATCCCCCGCAGTGCTGGCATCCGCCTCCGCCTGATCAATGACACTCTTCATCTGCAGGTTTAGCGCATTCACCTGCTCCAGTGCAGCCTCTGCTTCATCCAGAAGACGGCCATTTCTCTCCTGGAAGTCAGCCAGAACTACTGGTATCTTGCCTGTTATTTCGCCAATCTGAACCTGATACTGTGATAGCACTGCCGTGTACTTTGGCCATGTCTTGGGGGGACGGTAATAATCGTCATAATACTTGTTCACATAATCCCCGTACATCGCCGGGATATCGGAGCTTGCGGCCAAGGATGCAAGCGAACGCGCGGGAATACTGTCACCAGGAGGACTCATCAGCAGCTTCTGCAGGTTCTGTGCACTGTCAGCAGCTTCCTTGCGCTTCTTCAGCATGAGATCCAGCGCTTCCTCACGCTGATCATATAAAGGCTGTAAATCACCCAGTATCTCTGTTGTCCGTGAAGCCTCAGTCATCGCCGCCGATAACGGCTTAAGCTTGCCTGCCAGCTCCAGGGCGAAATCAACCGGCGCTTTGTATTTCATCTCTTCAATAATCTGCCGCCGGAAGACCTCATAGGTGCCCAGCGGGCGGCTCCAGTCCAGCGAAGAGGAATCCACCATCACGGGCAGCAGGTTAAATGCATCCCCCCGTCCGCTCTCGTACAGATTGTCGTTAAGCACCTTCGATAGCAGCTGATTGCCGTCCCCGCCGCCGAAGGCGAATAAGCCGTAGTTCTCGCGCAGCTCAATGTCATATGCCGACATTACAGAGCGTATAGCGGCTCTCGCCAGACGTTCCTCCTGCACATTCACCGCCGCCATCCGTGCGTAATCGATCAGCACAGCATTAAACAGAAACACAAACGCCAGCACCATAATAAGAAAGACCGATACCGAACCTTCCGCTGAACGAAGACATCTTAATATAAATCCGCGATACAAGCAGCGGCTCAGGCCGGGATACTTTCTTAAGAACCTGCTGTGACTGAAAATATGCATCCGAACTTCCCCTTAACCTTATTCTTGAACAACCCGGCCCAAGCTGTTCCATCACCAGCCATCCTTAATGCAGCTTATCAAGCATAAGGGCTGCCTGCTTCTTCTCCATGCCGCTGCCCTCCTTGCCGGCGGAGGAATGCTCTTTGAACTTCGACCCGTAATAACGCATAAGATCCACTGTTCTTATGAATTCAACAGGCTCCGTAACGTAGGAGCGGGCATATACCTCAGGTGCGGCTCTATCGGCTAGCAGATTGTCCAGAACAGGCAGATGTAGCACTTTCTTCAGCTCCGTACTGATCCTGCGGCCAGTTAATCCGTAGACATAGCTCATTTCTCCCTGTAATCCGGCAGGCACCATCTGTGATGCCCGGCGCAGCTTCACTACCGGCAGGGGCCCTCCTTCCTCAGCATTACCAGGCAGCGTAATAGCCGTACTGCCATTGTCTGCTCCTGAACCAAATAGCGAAGCCAACAGTCCATCCTCACCGATTCTCCAGTACAGCGGATCAACATTTCCAGTCTGGAATTCTCCGCTTACCTCCCGGTTACTATTCTCCCAGTTATAAGCAGCCCGCTCCGCAGTAGCTGAGGCAATCTGCAGCAGCATCGACTTCTGATAGCTGTGCAGGGAGAAGAACAGCAGCACCATCGTAATCCCCATAAGAATCGGCAGCAGAAGCGAAGCCTCGATAGTGAAGCTCCCCTCATCCTCCCGTAGCGGAATCACTCAAAGACTTCCTGGCTCTTATCTCCGGCAGTACCGATCAGATCCTTAACCACCTTCACAATCTCCTCACGGAATACCAAAACGACCGCAATCAGGACAGCAATGATCAGGATCATCTCCAGCGTCCCCAGCCCCTCTTCATCTCTCCAAAAGCTTTTTGCTCCTTCTGCCATCTGTGTTAACATACACCTCTACCTCCTACATTTTTAACATCATAATCGCTGGTGTTCCCACCAGCACAATCACAATCAAGAAGATAACCACCATCGGAAAAACCAGCTTCGACGATGCCTGTTCGCCGCGTGTGCGGCTGATCGCCTTGCGCTTCTCCCAGAGCATCCGTGACAGATCCCGCAGTGACAGAACAAAGTCGGCCCCGCCTCTGCGGTAATTAAGCAGCACTGTAGTTGTGAAGATGGAGACCTCCTGTACAGCACAGCGCTTACTGAAGTTCTCGAACGCCTGCTGGAAGGAGTAACCGCCGTCCCATTCAGCTGTCATCTTCATTAATTCAGCGTAGAGCGGATGGGTGCTATCCCCATGACGGCTGTTCACACAGCGGACAATCGCCCGCTGAACGGTCTCACCTGCGCCGACCAGCAGAACAATACTGTTCAGCAGCTCAGGAAGCTCCAGCATAATATTCTGCTCCCGTACACGCACCTTTTTGTGCAGATCGCTAACCATCGCCACCGGGAGTGCAACTGCCAAGAGCCCTCCGAGGATGATTCCCGCCTGCTCTCCTGTAAAGCTTGTCAGTGCACTTCCGCCTGCGGCAAGCAGCCAGCTGTAGCTAAGCATCTCCCCCATGAACAGTAAGGTCCGTTCTGCACTGTAGCGCATACCATAGATCCGCTGCAGCGAACGTTGTATCCTGAACATCACGGACGGGAGATAACTGGCGATTCTTCCCTTCTCGACTACTAACAATAGAGGCTCACCCAGCCGCCGCAGCCGCAGGCCTTCCATAGGCAGCTCCCGCAGTGCGGCGTAGCGGCTGCCGCAGCTCATCCTCAGAATGAGCCAGCCCGCTGCGAGCAGAAGCAGAATCGCACCGCAGATCAATGACATCCCCTTCACTCACCCTCCCTCACAGCGGAATATCCATGATCTTGTTGGTCCAGAGGTAACAGAGGAATAGTGCAATCAGCGCCAGTGTGGACACCGCAATTCCTGCACCAGTATACATAGGCTGCATATAGTCTCCGGCGCTCAGACTCATGAACATCACCATCATCAGCGGAGAGACCAGCAGCGCCTTCGCCTCGAATTTCTTCTGGGCGATACTGACGGCTATATCCTGCTGGATATCCAGCTTCTCGCCGATGATGGATGAGGTGCGACGTACGATCTCAACCAGATCCCCGCCGGTACGCTTGCAGACCATGAACACATCTGCGAAGCGCTCCACATCCTCCATTCCTGCTCTTTTGCTGAATTCATACAGCGCATCTTCAATCGGCTCCCCGTTCTCCATCCGGGCACAGATAATATTCAGCTCGGAGATCATGTCACTTGCGCCCTCCGGGTCAAGCATCCGCAGGTCCTGCACGGCCTCACGGAAGGCATTCTCCACCGAACGTCCGGCGGAGAGCGACGAAGAGAGCGAGAATAGCATTTGCTTGAATTGCAGATTCAGTGCAGCACGGCGGCGCTGCAGCAGATATTCGCGCAGCAGCCGCGGCCCATAGGCGCTTCCGGGGACAAGCAGTGCCGCCAGGAGCAGCCGGTGATAGAACAGGTAACCAATACCGAACAACAGGACTCCGGCACCCAGAATGACCAGCATTCTTTGCAGGGAGGTCAACTCGTATACGGTATAATCCGGCAACAGTATCTGCTCTCCCCCTTGAGATGCGCTAACCGGCAGTACGGGCGGTGTCCTCTTCATGAACCCTTTGTTCTGCCTTACAGGGGGATGCCGGTCTCTCTTCTTCATGACGTTCAAGGTACATTCTCCTCCTCAGCAGAGCTTCTACTCTCATACTGCTTGAGCGGATAATAAAGGATTCCGGCCATCCGCAGCTTGTCTGTATGCAGAAGAGGGTTGCCGCACACCTCAAGCCTCCCCTGCACCCGGCCATCCTGTTCGCCTGATTCCCGAAATTCATATAGAGGATTCAGGATGACTTCACCGCTGCGGATACCAGCAACTTCACTGATCTCCATCACCCGGCGTGAACGGTCACGCAGCCGCGACAGATGCACGAATATATTGATCGCTGAGCTGATCTGCTGACGGACGACGGTTACCGGCAGATCAGCAGCGCTAAGCACCATGGTCTCCAGGCGGCTGAGCATGTCCAGCGCACTGTTCGAATGCCCCGTTGACAAGCTCCCGTCATGGCCGGTGTTCATCGCCTGTAGCATATCCAGACACTCCGCTCCCCGCACCTCGCCGACGACAATACGGTTCGGGCGCATCCGCAGCGAAGTGCGGATCAGATCACGGATCGTGATCTCACCCCGCCCCTCTGTGTTAGCATTCCGGGTCTCCAGGGAGACCAGATTCGGAACCGTAACGATCTGTAGCTCTGCCGAATCCTCCACCGTAATGACACGCTCCTGCGGCGGGATGAACTGCGACAGGGCATTCAGAAAGGTTGTTTTACCCGAGCCTGTACCCCCGCTGATGAAAATATTGTATTTGGCAGCAACCAGAATCCGCAGCAGCTCAGCCGCTTCCTCCGAGAGCGCTTCACGCCGCACCAGCTCCGCCATCGTCATCGGGGTCTCCGGGAATTTGCGGATGGTCATAGCCGGACCCTTCAGCGCGGCAGGCGGCAGTACGATATTGACACGCGAGCCGTCCTGGAGCCGTGCATCCACAATCGGCGACGATTCATTAACCACACGGTTGACGCCAGAGACAATAATCTGAATGATATCCTCCAGCCTGCTCCCCGATTCAAAAGCCAGCGGCAGCCTGCGGATCATCCCCTCTTCCTCAATAAAGATCTCCTCGTGGCTGTTGATCATAATCTCGGTGATCGCCGGATTATCCACCAGCGGCTGGAGAATATCCAGCCCCCGGAAGGAATCGAACAGCTTCTTCACCAGCTCGTGCTTCTCCTGGGCAGTCAGGAGGCGTAATTGTTCCCGCTCCAGAATGATCCGTTCGATATAAGCAGCCAGCTCATCATTCCCGATGACCGAGGTCACATCCAGCCCTGCCCGGATGTCGCTGCGCAGAGCGCGGAACATCTCTTCATTCATACAGGAATCCCGGTGAACACCCCAGGCAATGCAGGCTCTACTATAGCTCTGGAGAGCTGCTGAATTCCGTCGATGAATTGGGGAGAGCTTAGACAGAGTTCTCCATAATGCTGTAACCCCCAGGATGGAATATACGGAAGTACAGCATCCAGCCGGAGTACAGCGGATAGCGGCCCTTCATTCTCCGCTCCGGTGCAGCCGTTCATGACGAATCGGCTCCTGTTCACCAGCTCCGGCTGCATGCCGGAGTGCGGACTTGCAATATAATCCAGCCAGCGTTCGGTCTTGCGGATACCGGCCTGTTCATTCTTCAGCACCCACAGCAGGACACCGCATCTGTTCAGAACTGCCTGGGCCCGCTCTTCCTCAATAGCGCCGGTGTCTACAATAACCACATCATAGCTTCCGGCTCCGGCCAGCCCCTCCAGTAGATCCAGCGTGTCCTGCCGGGACATCTGGAGCATCTCCTTGAAGTTCTCCACAGGCCGGAAGGCATCACACCGCAGACTGTCATGTCTGAACGCATAATCAGTCCATTTCGGCTGCCCTCTCCCCCTCTTATTCTCTGGCCCTCCGGCCTTCAGCTCATACAAGAGCCGCTCCAGACCGGGAGCATGACTCCCCGGCATACGCAGGATGAAGCCGCTGCTGTCCACACTCTCCAGGTTCAGATAGAATACGGACAGGCCCACCGCTCCAAGCTGCTTCGCCATGTTCAACGCTACCGTGGTTTTGCCGCTGCCGCCGCTGGCCGAGACGATCCCGAGCAGCAGCGTTGCTTCCTTAGGCAGAGCTGCTGTCCGGACCCGCTTCAGATCACTCAGCTGGAGAATCGCTTCCAGCAGCGACGGCAGTGCCTGATACTTGGCAATATGCCTTCCCCCAGCCAGGTCCCGGCCATTCGGCAATTCTCCGCCTTCACTTAAGACAGCCCAGGGAACCGTACTTCTCCCTTCCACCAGCCAGGCTTCAATGAAGGACGGGTCACCGGCAACCGCATCCGGCAGCTCGTCACCTGTCATAAATTCCATAAAAGCGTCCAGTCTGCTGAAAGCCGTAATCCGCAGCATCTCTCCATATTCGCTATGGTGAAGGTAATGAAGCAGCGGTTCAATATACTGGCTCTCCCGGACTGCAAGCACGATTCTTGCCGTCATGAACTCCTCCTCCTCTCTTAAATACATGGGAAAAAGAACAGCAAAAAAGCACCGCCAATAACCGTGAATACGGTCATTGAACGGTGCTTCCGTTACTGTTCCTGTAATTTACTGCTATAGTAGCATATATATAAGAAGTCAGCAATATCTTTTTCACCACTATTTGAGAGAATCCCTCAGAATCCCCCTTACCGGCTACAGAAATCTGCGCTTCATATCCGGTGTCGGCAGCAGACACTGCTCATCCCGGCCGAACCAGCGGTAGCGGTTCCTGGCTACAATCCTGTACATAGCATTACGCAGCGGCCCCGGAATCAGGATGAACACATAGGCGGCGGGCCACGGGAACCGGAGTCTGCGGGCAATCCGCAGCACTGCAGCCGATTTCGTATAATACTTGCCGTCCTCGATCAGCACCACAGTGTCTAATTGCTGCTCAGGCAGACCGCCTGCCTTAAGCAGTTCCCGGGCCGCTTCACTCTGCAAGGAGGCGAATTTGAAGTGCGCCTTGGGATCACGCGGAATAATGAACCGGACGACTCCCTGGCACAGATGACACACCCCATCGATCAGCACAATAGATTGGCCCTGCATTTCCCCATGCTCCTCAGCCACATCACCGCCCCCTTCCTCTTAAGCATAGTGTAACATTCCTGTCCCCTTTTGAAAAAAAAACAAAAAACGCGGGATAGCTCCCGCGCCTACAACGTCCGTTCGTCTAATTATTCAGCAATAGCCTTGTTGATCCATTCGTCCCCGGTCATTTGCTCTTCGAAATCAGCAGTGAAGGATTCCATGCATTTGCAGATGAAATCTTTGCGGCATACCGGACAAGGAGTCTTGAGCAGGCGGCTGATGTTCGTCATTTTCCATTCCGGAAAACGGTTGTAGAACGCGCGGCACTCCGTTCCGTCAGCAAGCTTGATAATGAACTCGTACAATCCTTCCTTATCATTGCTGCTGGCTTTGGTCACATTCGTAATACTCGGTTTGTAAGACATCTCATCACCCATTATTTAAATTTTTGGTAGTTAATAACACGCGCGACATTAACAGATACTTAGACATATTAAAGAATTTCCGGGGTGATGTCAACCAAAGTACAGGCTCCTGCACGCTATTTACCACACTTCCGGCCTTCTCAGACTCTATTTAGCCATTATTCCCAGCTTTGTCCATTCCTACCCGTGGTTCTGCGCTCAACATAATGAAAGACCAGACATCCAATGTCTGGTCTTTCAGATAAGCATGCTATTCAATCGAACATTGCTATCTATCTCTACAGAACGTTCAGTTCAACCTCAATATTCCCCCGGGTCGCCTTGGAGTACGGGCAGAAATCATGGGCTTTCTTAGCCAGATCCTCTGCCACAGAGCGCTCAATACCCTGCAGCTTCACATCCAGCTTCACGGCCAGCTTGAAGCCTCCGTCGCTCTCGTCCTTGCCGATCAGCACATTCGAGGTAATCTCGACATCCTGCAGCTTTACGCCTTCTTTACGGGCAATATTAGCAAGGGCACTCTCATAGCACGCACCATAACCTGCCGCGAACAGCTGCTCCGGATTTGTCCCTGCACCGCCAGGACCTCCAAGCTCCTTCGGAATTTTGAGATCATGCTTCAGCGCTCCGTCGGACGATTCCACCGAACCTTCACGGCCTCCGCGAACCTTGGCTGTAGCAGTATATAGGGGTTTCAGTTTCACTGTACTCATCTTTAATCTTCTCCTTTTTCAACACAAATTTTGTAAGAACACTTATCCTTAACTTAAACAACCTCACATTTTTGAAACGATCAGGCACATTATTACCTTTTAAAACTTGCTTCCGGCGGTGAATAGTGTACAATTAAATTGTGATAAATCAATGTTCGGGAGGAATCATTCATGAATGTCCATGATTTTGAAGCCAACACTCTGAGGGGCCAGGAAGAATCACTCTCCAAGTACAAAGGCAAGGTTCTGCTCGTCGTGAATACAGCCAGCAAGTGCGGACTCACCCCGCAATATAAGGGTCTCCAGGAAGTGTACGATAAATTCAAAGACCGCGGTTTTGAGATTCTGGGCTTCCCCAGCAACCAGTTTGCCGGACAGGAGCCGGGTGAGAGCGAGGATATTGCCGAGTTCTGCGAGATCAATTACGGTGTATCCTTCCCGATGTACGAGAAAATCAACGTCAAAGGCGCCGACGCCCATCCCCTGTTCAAGTATCTGTCCAAAGAGGCACCAGGAGTACTCGGCTCGAAGAGCATCAAATGGAACTTCACCAAGTTTCTGGTGGACCAGGAAGGCCGTGTGCTGAAGCGGTTCGCCCCGCAGACAACACCGGATCAGATCGAAGAGGATATCGAGAAGCTGCTGCGCTAGAGCGGATTCAACAAAAACACCCTTCATGCCCGGATTAGTTCCGTGCGAAGGGTGTTTTTGAGTTCAAAAAAAGCCGAAACCCTTGAATGATCAAGGATCTCGGCTTTTATGAAAAATATGCGGTAGAGAGGACTCGAACCTCCACGGGTATACACCCACTACCCCCTCAAGATAGCGTGTCTGCCATTCCACCACTACCGCGCGGTGTGTCTAACGTTGAAGCATTGTTTGAGGCCAACATTCAATATTATAAATCGGTTGCGCTCAAAAGTAAAGGTACCAGCTTAAGAATTTTCGCCTTTCGTATCCTGATCCTTGTCCTTATCCTTATCCTTACGATACTTGGTAAAGGCCAGATATTCCTTAATAAAGTTCTTTTCCTCCGGCAGCAGCTCCTCCGTTTGGCAATTCAATTGCCGCATTTGGCCAAAAAAATAATCCTCGCCGCTTTCCTGAATCGTCTGGGGCTGTTTGCCCAGGATCAGCCAATCTAAGCTTACATGAAAAAATGCAGCAATCTCAATCAGCTTATGTGTGCCAGGCGTAGATTTGCCACGCTTCCAGTCTCCCATATTGCCGGTGCTGATTCCGAGCTGTGCACAGAAGGATTTCTTCGTAATTCCTTGCCGTTTAATCAATAATTCAATACGTTCATAAATGGATTGCATCAGTCAACTGCCTCCCCCAAAAAATATAATACGTAAAAACGTTATTTTTTATTGAAAAATGACGTAAAAAAGTATATAATTAACTATTATTATATCTTTACCTATTTTATATCATACCGGCTGGATAGTCGATACGAGGTGAGCAATCTGAACAGCAAACGCCCTATTACTGCCTACGGCTGGGCCATTAAGCAGCGTCTGGCAGAACTGCACTTGGATCAGAAGAAATTCTGTGAATTACATGACATCCCACCCTATCGGCTGTCCAACCTGATTCACGGTACACGCAAGGCAGACAGATACCGCCGTCAAGTCGCTGAATTATTGAATCTGCCGCCATCTTAGTTCCAGTTGGTGCAGCAGTTCTCCATGTGTGGGCCGACCGGCAATTATTCTTCTTGTAGCTACTGTTATTCTACCTTATCCTGGCAAAATCCTTCTTTTCCCGCGCACTCTATTCATACACAAAAAAACCTCTCCGGTGAAATGGCTGAGTGTACTCCATTTCACCACAAGAGAGGTTTCTTTCCTGTTATTTCCGATTGATTACCGATTCATTGTGTTCAACCTTTAACCGCTCCGCCGGTAAGTCCTCTGACCAGGGTCTTCGAGCCGAACAGGAAGAGAATAATCAGCGGAAGCGTACCGAGGGTCAGACCCAAGATACTGGCTGAATAATCCGTGCGGAAGACGGTGGACAGATTGGCAATGCCCAGCGGCAGCGTGTACAGCTCCGGCTTGTTGATCGTGACCAGCGGCAGCAGATAACCGTTCCAGGACCCGAGGAAGGAGATCAGCCCCAGGGTGCTGATGGCCGGCATGAGGAACGGAACAACAATTCTTGTGAGAATAGCCGGTTCCGAGCAGCCGTCGATCCGCGCGCTCTCAATAACCTCTGTCGGGACGGAGGAGCGGATGAACTGGGTCATGAAGAATACGCCGAAGGCATTATTCAGTCCGGCCAGAATCAGCGGCGCATGGGTGTTGTTCAGGTGGAACCACTTCATCTCCATGACATAAGCAATCAGGCCCAGGTGTCCGGGAATCATCATCGTCAGCAGAATGAAGCCGTACAGCGCATTTTTACCCTTGAATTCATATTTGGCAAAAGCAAACCCGGTAATCGAGGCCACCCCAACCGTCACCAGGGTGAACAACACAGCAACATAGAAGCTGTTCCAATAATTCCGCAGGAAGCTGGCGGACATGATCGTCTGCAGATTCTCCAGCAGATAGCCGCTGGGCAGAATCGGAAGCTGCTTGAACAGGTCCTCGGAATAGTAGGTTCCCATCACAATCATCATATAGAACGGGAACAGGAACGCGATCGCGATCAGGCTAAGCAGCAATACGGTAAAAAATTTCTTCGCTCTCATTTGTCGTCACCGTCCCTGTTGATCCATTTCATGCCAACTACTGAGAACAAGGCGATGAACAGGAAGGTGCCGTAAGCGATCGCTGCCCCTTTACCATACTTGAACGCACTGCCGTTGAAGGAAGCATCGAACATGTACCAGATCGGTGTGAAGGTGGACCCGTCTGGCCCCCCTACCATACTGGAGCCGGAAGCCCAGCCGCTGAACAGCAGCATCGGTTCTTCCACCAGCTGCAGGCCGCTGATAATAGAGGTAATAATCAGGAACAGGTTGATCGGCTTCAGCAGCGGAATCGTAATGCGCGTGAACACATCTTTGGAAGAGGCTCCGTCAATGACTGCGGCCTCATAGATGGAAGTATCAATACTGGCCATCCCCGCCGTGTAGAACATGACGAAATACCCGAGGTTTTTCCAGAAGACCATCAGAATGACTACCCAGCGGGAGGAGCTGGCCGAGCCCAGCCAATTGATCTTCTCCTGAATAAGGCCCAGCTCCATCAGCATATTATTGAAGAATCCGCCCTGCCAGTCGAACAACAGGGAGAAGATAATCCCGACAGCGACCGGGGTCGTCATATAGGCACTGAACACGCTGAGCCGGAACAAGGTTTTGCGGCGGATCAGCTTGCTCTCGATGAGGCTGGCTACCAGCATGCCCATAAGGACAAGGGCCGGAAGGTATACCGCCATGAAGATCATGACATTGAGCAGGGATTTCCAGAAGAAGGCATCATGGAAAAATAACTGCGTGTAGTTGCTGAATCCGATGAAGTTCCGGTTGCCGTACAAATCCCAGTCCGTAAGACTGATATATAGAGTGAAGAGGATTGGGAACAAGCTCAGTACGGAGTAGGATAAGAAATAAGGCGTGATGAACAGATACGGCCATTTATTTTTACTGCTGATTCCTTTAGATTTCTGCATCATTATTCAAATGTCAGCTCAGGGTGGTTCTTCTTCAGCTGCTCTTCCCACTTATCCAGGGCCTGCTTGGCATCGAAGCTGTTATCCTGCGCCATAACCTGCAGCACCAGCTCAGAGGAGCTATAGATATCCTGGTCGTATTTGGTCACCGCTTTGGACTTCATGTTCGGGAATACCTTCTCTACCCAGAACTTGCCGAGATCCTGCCCGCCGAAATATTCATCTGCCCCGGAAGACAGCTTGGAGGTATCCTTGAAGAAGGATTTCAGCGGCAAAATGTAATCGGAGACGGCGAAGTTGGCTTCAGCGCCTTCGTCCGTGCCTAACAGCCAGTTAAGATACGCCCAGGCTGCATCTTTATTCTTGCTGTCCTTCCAAATACCGATAGTAGTACCGCCGTATGGATATCCGCCTTCCGGAGGCACCATCAGACCCCAGCGGCCATTACTGGCCTTGTCGTTAGGCTTGATTACAAATTCTGGCGACCAGTTCGCCGACGGATAAAAGATTACGTTGTCCTGCGAATACGAAGCATTCCAGGTGGGTGACCACATTGCCAGCTTGCCCTCTGCGTTATTGTCGCGGATGGACTGCAGCTGAGTGAAGATCCTAAGCAGCTCTTGAGTATTCACCTTGGTTCCGTCTACAACTGCGGTTGTACCCTGGTTGGAGAGGATAGTATACGCATCCATCAGGCTTCCCAGCATGAATGTCTTACCGCCGCTCTTCTCATAGACTTCTTTGCCCTTGGCAATGAAGGTATCCCAATCAGGGAACATTGCAGTCAATGCATCAGGATCATCTGTCCCGAAGTATTCTTTAGCCAGATCACGCTTGTAAGCCAGTGCTCCAGGCGAGCCGGATTGCTCCAGACCGACAAGCTCTCCCTTGCTGTTCGTCAGCAGCGGAAGCTCGAAGTCGAGCAGATTGGAGGTATCGAAATTGTAGGGCTCTTCGGACAAGCTTTGCAGTACGTTAAGCTCATAGAGAGCGCCGCGGAAGGCCGCTTCTCCCCAGATAATATCCGGCAGTCCCGAGCCGGCAGCGATGGAGGTCTGGATTTTTTTCAGATAATCCCCCGCCGAGACTTCGACGAATTCCAGCTTGATATTCGGGAACTTCTCGTTGAACTTCGCTCCGGTGCCTTCGAACCAGGCCTTGTCCCAGCCCCATACGGTCAATTTACCGGAAGCATTCGCAGGATCACTTGAGGTGTTTGCAGGGCTTGCGCCGCTGGAGTCACCGGAAGCGTTGTTGTTGCCATTGCCGCAGCCGGCCAGCACTAAGGTGAAGCATAACGTTAGAACAAGCGCTATAACCGATGCTTTTTTACTGAATAGATTGTGCAAATTAAGATCCCCCTTGCATCTGTTGTGACAGCGGGCGGTTCCTGTAATGTCTTCCGTCCGTCTGTATAGTAGAACTATAAGCTTGAAGGGATCACCCAACAATTAGACGATCTGATGATTTTGTATAAATAATGATAGTGCTTTTCACTCGGACGGTTGCTGCCGGATTGGCAGGAGAACAGACACCTTGGTGCCACCCTGCTCACTTGACCGGATGACGAGGCGGCCTTCCTGTCCGTACAAATACTCGATTCGTTCCCGGATATTCCATAATCCAATCTGCTTCATAGCCCCTGAAGGAAGGCGTGCGGGCGGCAGGGTTCCATTCATAATAGACCGGGCCTTCTCCTGGCTCATGCCGCAGCCGTCATCTCTGACCGAGACCAGCAGCCTTCCGCTGCGCTTGCGGATAATGATCTCTATATGGCCTACAGTCTCTTTCTCTGAGAATCCATGAAAAATAGCATTTTCCACCAGCGGCTGGATCAGGCTTTTCGGAATATAGTCACCCTTCGCTTCCTCTTCTACGCTCCAGACTACCTCGAACCGGTCTGCATACCGGTACTTCTGAATCGTTACGAAGTGATTGATAATGTTCATCTCCTGCTCCACCGTGATATACAGACTGGTATCACCGATATTGACGGCATCATGCAGAATGCCAATGAAGGATTCAACCATTTCTTCAATAGCCGGGTAATTCTTTTTGCGGGCCAGATACACAACCGTATTTAGAGTATTGTAGATAAAATGGGGGTTGATCTGGGCGAACAGCAGCTCGGCCGTCATTTTACGTTTCCAGCGCTCCTGCTCTACCCTTTCGCTCATCTGCCGCTCAATATCCCCAAGCATCGTCTCAAACCCATTCTTCAGCACAGACAGCTCATCATTGCTGCGGAACGAGAGCTGAACATTATAGTTGCCCATAGACACCTGCTTCATCGCTTTGGTCATCTGCAGGATCGGCCGGATAATACTCGAGATGATGGGAAGGAACAACAGGAAGCAGAGCACCAGACACAAGGCGAGGAAGATGGCCCAGTAGCGGACAATATAACCCACCCATTCATAGAACCGTTCGTTGGAGGTAAACGTGGAGACAGACCAGTCCGATTTCTCAAAAGCGCTGGCCAGATAATACCCCTTATCATGCTTAACAACTTGAATGCCCGGGCTGTCTGCGCTCAGCGTGTGGGCAGGCAGCTCTGTAGCGGTGCCTCGCTGATAGAGCAATGATTGACCCGGGCCGATCCAGGCTACCTGGTCGAAGGACTGGCCCAAGTACTGGAACAGACTCTCAAAAGCTGCATAATCAATATTCAGAAGCAGTACTCCGCCATACTGGGGATCAAAACGGATAAAGAAGCTGACGATTTTTTTGCTGTCAGGGTCCTGGATGATGTGGGGGGCTGTGAACCCGCTTTTGCTATTGTTCTTCAAAGCATCCTGATACCAATCCTCTTGCAGCAGCCGTTCAAAATACGGGTCAATATACAGGGAGGACCAGAAAATCTTACCGTCCGAGCGGACGATGGCCGAGCTCTCAAGGTAGTCCCGCAGTACATTGAATTTGGTTAGCTGAGTGACCACATCGCGGTATGCACTAAGCTCGTCATACGTAGAGGAATACTTCAACCTTGCAGCAAACTGCTGAAGCAGCTCATCGTTGACCATATTGGCGGCATATTTCTGCACATCGTCAATCAGGTGGTTCATCTGATTCGTGGTCTGCTCCAGATGGATGGTATCTTCACGCAGGGCCTGCGCTTCGAGAATCGAAGAGAACTGCTCATACGCCAGAGCACTGATGGCCGTTACCGACAGCGTAACGATCAGAATCACGCTGCCGAGAATTTTATTCTTAATTTTTCGCATAGCTATTCCCTGCCCCTCTGTTGCAGGAAATCCTTGGGCTGTATACCTGTGGTTTTTTTGAAGACCTGGCTGAAGTATTGGCTGGTTTTGTACCCTACCTTCTCCGATACCTCGTAGATCTTGTACTCACCGGTCTGCAGGAGCTGCTTCGCCAGCCCGATCCGATATTCCGTCGTGTAGTCGAGCAGCGACTGGCCGGTCTCCCGCTTGAAGGTTGTCCGCAGATGGATGCTGCTGATCTGCAGATGGCCTGCGACCGTCTCCAGGGACAGATCGGGATCAGCGTAATTCCCGGCAACATACTCCATCGCTTTGTTGACCCAGCGGGAATACCGCTTCGGACTCTGCGGCTGCTGCAAGCATTCTTCAAGAATCCGGTACAAGCTGTTAACTACTTGCCGCGCGTCTGTACCCAGCACTTGATCAGGGCTGGGGCTTCCGTCCTTACGGCATGCGTCATGAATCTCACTCATGACGGCGCGCAAATCTCCCAAGTAGGCCTGGGTTGCGATGTGGTCCAGACCGGTCTTCAGCCGTTCCAGCAGACCGCGTTCCGGGGATAACAGGTATGCTCTGACCTCTTGGGCAATACCGGTAGCTTCTCCGGCAGAAGCAGCCTGCTCCAGCAGAAATACACCGCCCGGCGGCAGAAATACGGAAAAATCATATGCCTGTCTCATCGCCGCATACCGGCGGTACGGCAATTCTGCACCATTGCCTGCGGAGAGGATCACTCTGGGAAGGTCCCCCCGATAGTAAGACTCCAGGCAGAGCAGAACTTGGGCCGCGAGCTGCCGCAAGTTATAATGCTGGAGCAGCAGACTGCTGGAAGAGGATAACTTCAGCAGCACGATGTATCCGCCTTCATCCATCTCCAGAAGTTGAAGCTCCTCCAAGTCCGTTGTCTGACGGCGGATCTCTTCTTCGATATTCTTCCATACCAGGGCAGTGGTACTGCGTGCATTACTCCGGCTGCCGTCCAGCTTCAATGCGGCCTCCAGCTCGAAATACAGCAGTCCGGGCTGACCCTGCTGATAATCTGCCACGAGACGGTGCAGCCGGGATTCCTGATTTCCTGCAGGAGCCTGATACTTGCCTGCTAACATATCCTTAAGCAGGATATGGAGCGCATGTCCGTGCCCTTCTTCCTCAGCGGCCTCCGCTGCCAGACCTTCCTTCAGCAGCTTTAACTGTTCCAGCAGACGGTTACGGCTGATCTCATGCTTAAGCAGATAATGGGCCGCTCGCAGCTCCAGCGCTTGCCGGGCATAGTCAAAGTCACGGTAAGCGGTGAGAAAGATCAGCCGGGTCCTGGGAGCAAGCTGAACCACATGACGTCCCAGCTCCAGCCCGTCCATAGGGGACATGGAGATGTCGGTAATCACAATCTGCGGCTGCAGCTCCTCGAATTTCCGCAGTGCCATGCGCCCGCTGGTCGCCTGGGCGACCACCCGGAAGCCGTTCTCCTCCCACGGAACCGAGTGGTACACATGCTCCAGTGCAAGCGGCTCATCATCTACGAGCATGACTGAAATTAATGAATTCACTGTAGAAATCCCCCCGTCCCTGTCGAATCCTGATATATATGCAGGTATAACGGAACATGGAGGCGCTGTCAATGGAAAGGCTTCCCTGACGGACAGCCGCTTCGGCAGGAAAATAAAAAACTCACAGGCGGGTTATCTCATAACTCCATCCTGTGAGCCGCTATAATCTTGCTTTTGATTAAAATATGTGTCAGAGCACCAACTGATCAGACCGTCCCGCTCTTTCTCACGAATCTTGACTAACTGGTTCAGCACAAAAATCCGCTGCACCATATCTTCCGCCAAACGCAGCTGATTCGTGTAGTAATCGATCTCCCTTTGATAGGCCGAGTACTCTCCGTTGTTATGAGCAGAATAAGCTTTTAACAATTGAAGGTGAAGATCATAGATCTCAGAGTAATTCATTACCGTAGACTACCTCCCAATAAGGCGTTTACTAGTATTGTCTCCAAGATTGATAGGATTATACGATAGAACTCCACTCTTCATTTAAAATCGCATACTGTTACGCATTGTGCCATACAGGCTGCCTGCCTTCTCTCACCGGCCGCTTGTATGGAGAATTGTTGCACTTTTTGCAGGATTCCTCTATATCTATGACTGGCTGAAGCACAATGTTGCATTATTTGCACAATTTCCGGTGCAGAGAGCAAGTTAGCACTGGATTTGTTGCATTTCGTGCATGATTTCAGCATAGACCGTCTCTATGGATCAGTATTGTTGCAATTCTTGCAGGATTTCTCTATAAATGTTACTGGCTGTGGGGCAGGGGAACCATCCTTCGGCGCAGCAGCACCATTGTATTCGGGTTTTCGCATAGACGAAAACTAAAACAGAGACCCTCGAATCATCAAAGGTCTCTGCTCATTCCATGTTATGCGGTAGAGAGGACTCGAACCTCCACGGGTATACACCCACTACCCCCTCAAGATAGCGTGTCTGCCATTCCACCACTACCGCATATTGGTGACTCGTATGGGAT
Source organism: Paenibacillus sp. FSL H8-0122 (assembly GCF_038005345.1). NCBI lineage: Bacteria > Bacillati > Bacillota > Bacilli > Caryophanales > Paenibacillaceae > Paenibacillus > Paenibacillus sp. FSL H8-0122. The sequence goes on from NZ_JBBOTB010000001.1 coordinate 5,220,949, forward strand.
ACTCTCCACTCCGTTACGAGATTGCGAAGTATTCCTTACGAAGCCTATGCTTCAACGAACCCAGGGAATTCTCATCCCATAATCCATAGAAGAATTTGGTGACTCGTATGGGATTCGAACCCATGTTACCTCCGTGAAAGGGAGGTGTCTTAACCCCTTGACCAACGAGCCAAATTTTAAGTTTTTCTTTGTGACAACAAAAATGAGTATATCAAACCTTAAGCAATTTGACAAGCCTTTTTTCGAAGGTCAACTTTCCTGAAAAATACGGGGAGAACTACAGTGTACAACATCTGCTTCTCCCCTCTATAGATCACTTCTCCCCGCCCGCAGCCAGCACCTGGATTCCATCCGCATATTCATACCCCAGACTCTTCGCCACCGCAGCATTGGTCACCTGTCCAGCTACCACATTCAGGCCGCGCGCAAGCGCCGCGTTCTTCACCGCAGCCTCGCGGATGCCCAGATTGGCAATCTGTAGCGCGTAGGGAATCGTGACATTGGTCAGCGCCAGTGTCGAGGTCCGGGCGACTGCTCCAGGCATATTAGCTACAGCGTAATGGACCACGCCGTGCTTCACATAGGTCGGGTTCTCATGGGTGGTGATCCGGTCAATGGTCTCGATCGACCCGCCCTGGTCAATCGCAACATCTACGATAACAGAGCCTTCCTCCATCTGCTTCACCATGTCCTCTGTAACCAGCTTCGGGGCACGGGCACCGGGAATCAGCACCGCTCCGATCAGCAGATCCGCCCGGCGCACAGCCTGCTCCAAATGATAGGAATCCGACATCACGGTCACCAGCCGTCCGCCAAAAATATCATCCAGCGCGCGCAGACGGCCCGCATTCAGATCCAGCACGGTGACGCGCGCCCCCATGCCCAGCGCGATCTTGGCCGCATTGGTGCCAACGATGCCGCCGCCGACAATGACGACCTCTCCCGGCTGTACGCCAGGCACACCGCCCAGCAGAACGCCTTTGCCGCCATGCGGCTTCTCCAGCAGTCCGGCACCGATCTGGACCGCCATGCGTCCGGCGACCTCACTCATCGGAATCAGCAGCGGCAGCGAGCCGTCTTCAAGCTGAATCGTCTCATAGCCCACAGCGGTCACACCGCTATCTACCAGTGCTTTGGTCAGCTCTGCTTCAGGTGCCAAGTGCAGATAGGTGAAGAGGATCAGCCCTTTGCGGAAATAACCGTACTCCTCCGGCAGCGGCTCCTTCACTTTGATAATCATCTCCGCCTTGCTCCAGACCTCAGCAGCCGTATCGAGTATCACTGCACCTTTATCTGAGTACTCCTTGTCACCCATGCCGCTGCCCGCTCCAGCAGAAGCTTGAATATACACTTCATGACCTGCCTTCCGGAGCGCTTCCACCCCGGCCGGGGTGATGGCGACGCGGTTCTCGTTATTCTTGATTTCTGCGGGTACGCCAATAATCATGCCGATTCCCCCTCAAAGTTGTTCTATTATAGTCAATATTGTATCCCTGTAAGATGCGAAAAGAAAGGCTCCCATTCGGGGCCTTCCTCTTCACGGTTAAGGTGAGGCAAGAGGCTCCCTGGCCTCCTGCGGACCGGCTCCCCGTTCCCTTCACCTCAGTATATGCAATTTCGCCGCTTAAGGATTAACCTTGGTCTCAAAGGTTTGCTTCCCGTCCACGAATTTCAGGACAACTGCTGCTTTGACCGGGTCATGCTTGTCGTTCAGGGTGATTTTGCCTGTAGCGAGCTGCAGATCCTTAGTCGCTGCCAGTGCTTCTGTAATCTTGGCCGGATCAGCTTCACCCGCACGGGTAATCGCATCAGCTACCAGCTTCAAGGCATCATAGCCCAGGGCCGCCATACCATCGGGAACCGCTCCGCCGTTAGCCGCCTTGTAGGCGTCTACGAAGCTGGTTACTTCAGGAGCTGTATCTTCAGGTGAGTAGTGATTGGACATGAACGTGTTCTCCAGCGCTTTGGCACCGGCGATTTCCGCCAGCTGCGGGGAATCCCAGCCATCGCCGCCGAGGAACGGAACGGTGATGCCCATCTCACGGGCCTGCTTCACAATTTTACCTACTTCTTCATAATAACCAGGCAGGTAGATGACATCCGGGTTCGCTGCTTTGATCCGGGTCAGAACTGCTTTGAAGTCCGAATCCTTCTGCTGGTAAGACTCTTGGCTCAGCACCTCGCCGCCTTTGGCCTTGAAGGTCTCTTCGAAGAACTTCTGCAGACCCTTAGAATAGTCGGACGAAGTATCGGTATAGATGACAGCCGTCTTAGCCTTCAGGGAATCAAGTGCAAAGTTAGCCATTACCTCCCCCTGGAACGGATCGATGAACGCCGCGCGGAACACGAATTCATTCACATTGCCGCTGCGCTCATCCACAGTAACCTTCGGATTGGTAGCTCCTACCGAGACAAGCGGAATCTTTTTCTCCGTAGCTACCGGAACAATCCCCAGCGTGTTGGTCGAAGTGGAGGCGCCGATGATGGTCACGACCTTGTCATTGGTGATCAGCTTCTGTGCCGCCTGGGTAGCTTCTTCAGACTTCGATGCATTGTCTGCAACGACCAGCTCCAGCTGCTTGCCGAGTACACCGCCTGCGGCGTTGATCTGGTCAACCGCCAGCTTTGCGCCCTTGGATGCGGAGTCGCCGAAAGAAGCCTGACCGCCTGTGAGCTCAAGGTCAGCCCCGATTTTGATGGTGCCTCCGGCCGTGTTGCCGCCGCTTGCAGAGTTACCGCTGTTCTCTGTGTTGTTGCCGCAGCCGGATGCTAATACCGCAGTCAATACTGTCGACAAGATAATGGCCCCAAGTTTCTTCATAGTTTCTCCCAGCCTCCTGATTATTTAGTTTATATATGTTGTTTCTGTGATGCTGCTGTAGTATGGATAGCCTGCTAGTGCCCGAGATAAGCCATTTTGATCTCATCGGAATCGGCCATTTCCTTGGCATCCCCTTCAAGCACTACCCGGCCTGTCTCCAGTACATAGGCACGGTCGGCGATTTTGAGCGCCTGGTGCGCATTCTGCTCGACCAGCAGGACAGTGGTTCCGGCATCGTTGACTTCCTTGATAATCTTGAAAATATCCTGGACCAGCAGCGGCGCCAGCCCCATCGACGGCTCATCCAGCAGCAGCAGCTTCGGGTGGCCCATCAGGGCGCGCCCCATCGCCAGCATCTGCTGCTCCCCGCCTGACAGCGTTCCGGCTTGCTGCTTTTTGCGCTCCAGGAGACGCGGGAAGGTACGGTAGACATGCTCGAAGTCCGCAGCCAGGCTGCTTCCATCCTGCAGATAAGCGCCTAATTCGAGATTCTCCTCGACGGACATATTGGCGAATACACGCCGTCCTTCGGGACAATGGATCAGCCCTGCTTTGACAATCGCCTGCACGCTTTGATTCGTTATCGATTTATTGAGGAATTCAATACTTCCTGTCTTTGGCTTCAGCAGCCCCGAGAGCGTCTTGAGCAGCGTAGACTTGCCGGCACCATTGGCACCGATCAAGGTCACAATCTCCCCCTGCTTCACGGTGATGCTCAGATCCTTCAAGGCATGAATTGCTCCGTAATATACGTTGATTCCCTGTACTGTAAGCATGGCGCTACGCCTCCTGTCCCAGATACGCTTCGATGACCTTCGGATTGTTGCGGATCTCCGCCGGCGTTCCGTCAGCGATAAGGATTCCGCGGTCCAGAACGTAGATGCGGCTGCAGACCCCCATAACAAGTGACATATCATGCTCGATCAGCAGAATGGTCAGGTCGAATTCCTCCCGGATCCAGGCAATCAGATTCATCAGATCACGCGTCTCATTCGGGTTCATCCCGGCTGCCGGCTCATCAAGCAGCAGCAGCTTGGGTCCGGCCGCAAGCGCCCGGGCAATCTCCAGACGCCGCTGATTCCCATAGCTCAGGTTGCTCGCCACCTCGTCACTCTGGTCAGCCAAATTGAAGATGGAGAGAATATCCATCGCCTTCCGGGTAATCTCCTCTTCGCCCCGGAAATGCTTCGGCAGACGTAGCATCGAAGAGAACAACGAGTGCTTCGCATGCTGATGGAAGGCAATCTTAACGTTCTCCAGCACGGTCATAGCCGTAAACAGGCGGATGTTCTGGAACGTACGCGCAGCGCCTTTATGATTGATCTTGTAGGGCTTCATCCCGCCGATAGACTCATTGTTCAAAAGAATGCTGCCCGACGATGGCGGGTACACTCCGGTCAACAGGTTGAACAGTGTCGTTTTACCGGCACCGTTGGGTCCGATCAGGCCGATCAGCTCGCCTTTATCAATATGAAGGGAGACCTCGCTGACCGCCTTCAGTCCGCCGAAGGCCCGGCTGGCCGCTTTCACATCAAGGAGTACCGCTGCTCTCGATTGCGTCATTTGCCTTCGCCTCCTTTTTGCTGAACTTGAAGAATGAGAACTTGCTTACGCCAAGCAGGCCGCTTGGACGGAAGATCATCATCAGAATGAGCACGATGGAGTAGATAATCATGCGCCATTCCGGGAATTCACGTAAGTAGGTGTACAGCAGGGTAACGAACACCGCACCTACGATAGAGCCTGCCGTACTGCCCAGCCCCCCAAGAACCACCATGACGATGATTTCAAAAGACTTCAGGAAGTTGAAGCTGCCCGGCGTAATGACATAGAACGTATGGGCCGACAGGCCGCCCGCCATACCGGCAAACAGCGCACCGATGGTGAAGGCGATGATTTTGTAGCGTGTTGTATTAATCCCCATCGCCTCAGCGGCAATCTCATTCTCGCGGATCGCAATACAGGCCCGGCCGTGAGTAGATCTAATGAAGTTATTAATCAGGACGACTGAGAGCAGAGTGAAGAAGAAGAGCATGGTCCAGGTGGTCTTGGCCGGAATCCCGCTAAGCCCTGAAGCTCCGCCGACATATTCCGTATTCAGCATAATGATGCGGATAATCTCACCGAACCCCAGCGTCGCAATAGCCAGATAGTCCCCGTTAAGCCGGAGCGTAGGCATCCCGATTAATACACCGAATACCGCTGCCAGCAGTCCGCCCGCAAGAATCGCCGGAATGAACGGCACATTGTAGTCAAGGGTAAGAATCGCCGAGGTATACGCGCCCACCGACATGAATCCGGCATGACCAATCGAGAACTGCCCGGTAATCCCGGTAATCAGGTTCAGCGACACGGCCAGCATGATATTAACCCCGATGAGCAGCAGCATAGACTGATTCACATCACTAAGGATTTCTGTTGTTAGAAGAACTTTTACGATTCCATAGAACGCAAGGGCAATAAGAATGCCCAGCCAGAATTTTTTATTTATTTTTTTCACGGCAGCTTCCCCCTACACTTTCTCCCGGACATTCTTGCCGAACAGCCCGGATGGTTTGAAGATAAGGATTAGAATCAGTACCGCAAAGGCTACGCCGTCACGCCAGGACGAGAACCCGAGGGAAGAAATCTCTGTCTCCACGGTTCCCAGCAGCAATCCGCCAACAAGCGCACCCGGTATACTGCCAATCCCTCCAAGCACTGCCGCGACAAAAGCCTTCAGCCCGGGCATTACGCCCATGAGAGGATCAACCGAATTGTACGTCATGCCGAAAATCACGCCCGCTGCAGCGGCAAGCGCCGAACCGATGGCGAAGGTGGCGGAAATGGTGCGGTCTACGTTGATGCCCATCAGCCGCGCCGCTTCAACATCGAAGGATACGGCCCGCATGGCTTTGCCCGTTCGGGTGTACCTGACGATATATTGCAGCACCAGCATAAGAATTATCGTTGTTAGCAGAATCATGATCTGATTGGACTCGACCTGAATGGAGGAACCAAACAGGTGATACTGCTTCTTATCCATAATATCCGGGAAGCCCTTGGCCTGCGGCCCAAGGATCAGCACCCCCGTATATTCGAGCAGGAAGGATACGCCAATCGCTGTAATCAGCGCCGCGATCCGTGTGGATTTACGAAGTGGCTTATACGCCAGACGTTCAATGCTGATACCTAGCAGTGCACTGATCGTCATCGAGATCATCAGCGACAAGAGCAGTACAACGATAGGCGGCAATCCGGCATTCGCCAGGTATTTGGCACTGTACAGACCGATGAACGACCCTACCATGAATACATCGCCATGCGCAAAATTAATCAGCTTGATGATACCGTACACCATTGTGTAACCAAGGGCGATCAGAGCGTAAATGCTGCCTACGGATATTCCGTTTATTAGTTGCTGAATGAAGTACTCCATCGCCATCCCCTTCTCCCCATGTTCATCTTGTATACCCCTTTCTCTGTGCTGCTTCTCTTTTCTTGGATTATGATGTCATTTATATTAACACATGGTCAGAGAATCGTCACTAATAATTGTGGGAATTAATACAAAATTCAATAGTTGGTGTTATATTACATAACATGATATATGTAGGATTCAGTAGGTTATTGTAGGTTTACGAAAAATGCACAGAAAACAGGAGAAAAACAGAGGATTTTCAAGCAGGAACGTTTTAGAAGTTGTTTCCTTTTCTTATACAATACTTTTTTTCTGCGGAATTAATATAACATTTGTCTCTTTACAGCATCATTCCTTCAATTAATTAAAGGGGTAACGGATTGAACCGGCAGTGTATGGAGGTGGAGGTCAGGCTGAAGGGTAGAATAGTCTCCCTACATCTACAGTCTCATTGATGACTGGGCCAAGGTCCCAAGGGGCTGCTAGGCTCCAGATTGTTCCTCGCATTTCCGTTCGTTGCTATACTCTACCAAGCATTACACACATTCAAAGGAGTGAAATTGAAATGAGCACCATTGAAAAAAAGGAGACCGTCCAATCTGCCAGGAGAAGCTTGTTAGTATTCTTCCTGTTACTCATTCCTCTTACGGCTATTAGTTACATACTGGCTCTTACTGTAACGCCTGTGTATGGCTTGCTGCTGATGTGGGCGCCCGGGATCTCCTCTATACTCACCCGTATCCTGCTGCGTGAGGGCTTCGCGGATATCTCCCTGAGATTCGGGGGACGGCGCACGCTCAGGACGATTCCATTCATCTTGTTGTTGCCGGTGGCGGTTGGCCTGGTGGCCTACGGGACCGCCTGGATCACAGGACTGGCAGAGTATACCGGACACAATGGCAATGTTGCAGGTTCGCTGGCCGGGGCAATCCTTATTCAAATGTCCATCGGGACCGCGATGGGAATCATCAGCAGTGCAGGCGAGGAATTAGGGTGGAGAGGCTACATGCTGACCCGGCTCATAGAGGCCCGCGTACCCAGACCTATAATCACGGGCGGTCTGATCTGGGGCGTGTGGCATATCCCGGCGATTCTAATCGGCAGCTACTATTCAGGCCCTTCTCTGGCCTTATCGGTCGTATTGTTCATGGTAACCATCAGCTCATTCAACATCATTATTAGTCTATTGCGCTTAAGCACGGGGAGCCTATGGCCGGCAGTTCTGCTCCACGCTTCATGGAATGCTATCATTCAGGACGCTTTCGACCGGTTCACCAGCGGGAAGAATGCCTATCTCTGGACAGGTGAGTCGGGGATACTGGTGGCTGTTACACTTGTGATTGCAGCGTGGTTCTTCTACAGAAGATCTACGCTAGATGTCAGATTGTAAATGGAAATTCGGCAAATACGAGACAGCTGGCTTTTTTGAGCAGGATCAACGTTAGCACTTGGGTGGACGCTCCGCAAACGGAACGTTGTTACAATCGCTGTTGTGTCCAGATTTTTTTCATTCCCCTTAGCGGTGAAAATCCGGACACAAAGGCGACCGCTGCCGCTTTTCCACAATCGTTCCGTCCGCTCCGCTGTTTAAGCGGGATGCGAAAACAGATTTTTTAACACAAAAAAGAAACCCTCCAAACATCAAGGGACCAAAAACAGAAAGCAGCAATTCTCCTATAAGAGAATCGCTGCTTTTTTAACATTTGAAGCTTTTACGAAATTTGAGATCTGACCTAACAATGATCGCCTAGTCTAAATATACCGCCTTACCCGTCTGGGCCGATTCATAGATGGCCTCCAGAATCCGGGAGACTACATAGGCCTGTTCAGGAGTCACGACCGGATCTTTATCCTGTTCGATCGCTTCGATCCACTTTCTTAATTCGATATCCGTAGATTTCTCCTCTTTGCCGTCATAGAAGGCTACTCCCCCGGCACCTAGCTCAATTTTATTCGTGTATAGCTTGCTGTGCTTCTCCCCGTTAATCCGGAGACCATCTTTCATGTCCGCACCCGCCTCGGTTCCGCTCAAGCTGCACTTGGCTTCATCCACGTCAAGCGAATTCAGCGCCCAGCTTGCTTCCAGCGTAATCGTTGCGCCGTTCTCCATTACAATCATCCCGAACGCAGAGTCTTCCACGGTGAATTTCTTCGGGTCCCAGGGCCCCCAGGCGTTGGCAGCGTCTTCTTTCTGGGAGAGCTCGTGGTATTTGGTCCCCAGCACAACCTTCGGTTTGTAGTTGTCCATCATCCAGAGCGTCAGATCCAGCGCATGGGTTCCAATATCAATCAGCGGGCCGCCCCCCTGCTTCTCCTCATCCAGGAAGACCCCCCAGGTAGGGACTGCTCTGCGCCGGATAGCATGTGCTTTCGCATAATAGATATGACCGAGCTCGCCTGATTCACAGACTTTTTTCAGATACAAGCTGTCTTGCCGGAACCGGTTGTCATACCCTATAGTCAGCTTCTTCCCTGTACGTTTCGCTGCTTCAGCCATACGATTGGCGTCGGCTGCTGTTTTGGCCATGGGCTTCTCACACATCACATGCTTGCCCGCTTCCAAGCCCGCAATGGATATTTCCGCATGCGCATCATTGGGAGTAAGCACATGAACAATATCAATGGAAGCATCCTTCAATAATTCCTGGTAATCCGTATAGACAGCCGCATCCGCACTGCCGTATTGTTCAGCAGCCGCTTCAGCCCGTTCCTTGATAATATCGCAAAAGGCCACCACTTCAACCTTATCCTGTCTGCTTAAGGCAGGCAGATGCTTCCCGTTCGCAATTCCTCCACAGCCGATCACGCCAACACGATACACTTTGCTCATAGCCATCTCATCCTCACTGTTCAAGTATTTTTCGGGCCTTGCGGTAAGCAGCCGGGGTCATGCCCAGCCGCTTGCGGAATACCGAATGCAGATAGGTTGCATTGGTGAACCCCTCAGACTCCGCGATGTGTTCGATCGACAGGTTGCTGGCTTCAAGCTTGCTGCACACCGCCTGCAACCGGATGTCTTCAAGAATCCGGCTGAAGGTGTGATCCGGATCAACCTGCTTAAATATCCGCTGTAGCTGCCTCGGACTGATATTCAGCTTCTCGGCAACATTCTCCAGCGTCACGGCTGCTGAATAATTCGCTTCCATGTATTGAACGGCATATTGATAGCGGTAGGTCACCATATCCCGTACGGGTGCCGCAGCTCCCATCCCGCCTGCATCATATGCTCTGGTTACCTTCAGCAGGATACTGATCACGAGATGCTTGATAGAGGTGTAATATCCCGCAAGCTTGCCGTCACAGGCCTCATAGGCTTCCAGAAAACACTTCATCGCCCTGTGATAATCCTGCGCAGGGATCAGCGGCAGCCTCCTCAGCTTCTCCACGCATTCTTCCGCTTCCGCAACCTCCCATGGGTCTGCATCGTCTCTCTGCTTCTCCGTAATGTTGACATGCAGACATAACTCCTCCATCGACTCTTCCGCATCCGCTTCCTGACGGTGCATCACTCCCGGTCCGGTCAAATAGAGCATTCCCTCCGATAAAGGATACTGCTGATCCCCAAGAATGACCGTTCCCTTGCCCCGCGGGATGAAATGAAATTCAAATTCAGCATGGTTATGGAAATCAATGACCTTCCCCGGCGGAAAAGAGGTCAAATGAAACCGGAGAACAGAAATTTCATAATGTCCCCACAGGATGGAAATATCCAGTCTTTCCAGCAGATCCATCTTCTCAAACATAATCTCGAAGGGAAAAGGGCTCATGTTAACCTCCTGCTTAAGCTGCGCTCTGTACCCGGATAAGTGATTAAGATTTCAGTTCGGCTAACCGGAACACCCGTCCTGCCTTCGCCGAGAGATTCGCCGCCTCCATTAACCGGGTAAGCTCGGTTGCCGCTTGAATATTGTCAGAAGCAAGTGTGTTGTTCTGGATGTGGGCGACCCATTGCTGGAAAGCGCTGTCCCGGTTAGCAAGCACAGGCGTATCGTTCCAGGAAGCTCCTTGATCTGCCGCCTTAGTACTTCTGACGAGCAGCTTCGCTTCAGGCGTTCCATAGAGTATAGTTCCTTCCGTTCCATGCACTTCTATGGTAAACGGGGAGTAGCTGTTCACGAAGCCGGCTTCCACCACACCGATCGCTCCCGAATCGGTATAGAGCATCGCTACTGCGTTGTCTTCCACTTCCTTGCCCGTCACATATCCGAAGCTCGCACTTACTCCGGTCACCTCTTGACCCAGAAACAACCTGGTCAGGTACATGGGATGACATCCCAGATCAATCAAAGCCCCGCCCTGGCATTGCTCCAGGCTATAGAAATGCTCGGGAAGCCAGTTGGCCGTTGCACCGTTATGCGATAAGCGGACTCTGACATACGTAATCTCCCCTAGTAGTCCCTGGCTTAGAATGTCTTGAACCGATAACGTATAACCGTCATTCAGCCGCGGCAGGGATACGGTTAGCTTCACTCCATGAGTCTCGACCTCTGAGAGGATTTCGTTAACCTCACTCAGCGTTGCAGCTACAACCTTTTCGGTGAAGATATGCTTACCTGCTCTGGCCGCCGCAATCATGACCTCCCGGTGCATCTGGGTTGGCGCATCGACAATAACGGCATCTATATCCTTCCGGGCAAGCATGTCATCCAAAGAATCATAGAACGGGACATTCAAGCTCTCTGCCGCCTTCCTGCCCCGCTCCGCATCCTCGTCCCATACCGCAGCAATTTCCGTATCGCCATGCTCCTGAGCCTGCTTCGTATAATCCCAGGCATGTACATGCCAAAAGCTAATCTTGCCAATCCTAATGCTCACTCACCTGCACCTCCATATACATTATTCTGACATCACCTATAAAGTATCATATAATAAGCAGGATTTTTAGTAGATAAATGCGACATCGATTATATGGAATTACGACATCAGACAGGGAGATCGTATCATCCAGAGATTCAGCTACTCCCGCTGGGTGAACGCAAAAAAGGAGCTCAATATGAGCTCCTTATGTGTTAATTGAAGAACGGAGAGAGAGGGATACTCTCGCTGCGCGAAAGATTGCGAAGCAACCCTAACGAAGCTTATGCTCCAACGAACCACCGAGGGTTCTCATCCCTAGCAGGGAAGTTTAATCAAAACGGAGAGAGAGGGATTCGAACCCTCGCACCGCTTACGCAGTCTAACCCCTTAGCAGAGGGTCCCCTTATAGCCACTTGGGTATCTCTCCAAGTAATGGCTCCCCGAACAGGACTCGAACCTGTGACAACTCGATTAACAGTCGAGTGCTCTACCAACTGAGCTATCAGGGAACATTAACATGAACAAGGATTAATTTATCATGATTCTACAGGTTAGTCAAGCGGGGAAAGAGAGATTATGAGATCGTTTACAATTACTCCACATCCCGCCTGACTCTCCTGCATCAGATCCACTCACCGTCCAGCGGTACCGCAACACGGCCGGACAAGCCTTCCTGTTCAAGGCGTTGCTTCAATAGCTCCCTCGTCACATGGCAGTGGTTAATCGTATCCATATGCACAGCAATGACCGAAGCAGCCGGAGTAGCATGACACACCTCCACAATATCCTGTTCATTCATAGTAATGGGGCCACCGCTGAGGAAGCTGGCGCCTCCGGCGTTGACAATAATCACCTCCGGCACTTCCCCGGCTATCACCTGCTGAACCTCTTCGCACCAGATGGTATCTCCCGCCAGGTACAGCACAGGTTCGCCCTCCGCCCGGAAGACGAAGCCGGAGACCTTGCCCATTAATTCTCCTATCTCCCCTGTCCCGTGATGCCCGCCTGTACGTGTCAGGGTCACACCGCCGACGGACACAGAGCCGGTATCCATAATTTCTGTAACACGCCCAAAGCCCTGGGCAGCAATTCGCTCCCCATCACCTTCCTGGCAATACACCGGCAGTGCCTTGGACAGTGCTTCTGCCGCTGCTGCATCCCAGTGATCCTGATGAAGATGTGTGATCAGCACAGCATCCGGCTCCAGCCACTGCTGAACCGGACCGGGCAGGGATACCAGGGGATTCCGGCGTTCATCGCCCGAATTCATAATCGGCGGATTCACACCCTGCGCACTCAGCATGGGATCGATCAGAAACGTCGTACCGCCGTATTCCAGCCATAGGGTGGCGTGGCGGATCAGCTTTATTTTCATCATATGCACCTCTTCCCGGATCTCTTCCTTAAGATCAAATTCTGATACAATAAGTATAGATCAGCGCAAGAACAGAAGACATTGTGCCGCGAAAGAGATTCTTACGTTCTGCTTTCAGCCGGAAAGGAAATCACGAATATGTCCCCTTATCTCTTCGACAACACCGATTACCGCATCCTTCAGCTCCTGATCGAAGATTCCACATTAAGCCATAAGGATATCGGGGCGATGGTCCATCTGACCGGCCAGGCGGTAGGCGCACGTGTCCGCAGAATGCGGGAGCTTGGCATCATTGAAGGCTACACCATCCGTTATAACCCGCTGCGGATGGGTCAGAGCATTCATGCCTTTATAACGGTTTTTCTCAGCAGCAACAAGGATCATCCGCCTTTTCAGGCTTTTGCGAAGACCCATGAGAGTGTCACTGAGCTGTACCGCATCAGCGGGGAAGGCTGTTATTGGATGAGGGTCCGCACTGTGGATCAGGACGCGCTGAACGCTTTTTTGGACGAATTACTGAAGTATGGGAATTACCGGGTCAACCTGGACATGGGCCAGATTAAATAGAGACAAATAAGGATAGGAAATGCCAAGGAGGCCGACATGAATAACAAGATAGAACCACCCAGAATCCCAGATCCCGGGCTACTTACGCCGCAGGACATTCACACCCTTGCTTCCAAAGACGAATTTAGCCGCTGCCTCATTGAAGGGGCGCTCATTGAATATCAGGAGGCTACGCGGGTAGCCTTCGATAAAACCATTTTCAAAAACGTCACCATCACCGAATCCTCGCTGGAGCGCATCGAGCTTACCGATGTGATCTTCGATCATTGCGACCTGTCCAATGTGGATTTCAGCGACGCCTTCATACACCGGACCGAATTCAGGGATTGCCGCTTGATCGGCACAGACTTCACCAGAGCACGATTTCAAAATGTATCCATCACCGGATGTATCGGGGAATTCGCGGTCTTCCGTTTCGCCAACTTCAAAGGGGCTTCCTTCGAGCGCAGCTCGCTGGTCAGCGCGGATTATTACCAGTCCACCCTGAAAGACCTGTATTTCTCGGAATGTAATCTGGAGCAGGCCACGCTGGCAGGATGCAAGCTGAAGGGCGTTGACCTGAGCGACTGCGAGTTCACCGGCCTTCTGGTGGATCTCCAGGATCTGGAGGGCTGCATCATCTCTGCGGAGCAGGCGGCTTCTTTTGCCGGACTACTAGGTCTGGTTATCAAAAATTAAGTAGCCGGACCCGCGCCCGCCTCTAGCGCAATTAGCTTCAGCTTGCCGGAGCATTTACCGCAGCGGTACCGCCCGGGATCAGCCCGGCGCTTACGCAGATATTCAGTGGCACAGGTGATGCATACCAGCTTATACCGGTAAGGCTGCGGCTTGCGGGCCTTGGCTCCCGGCAGGGTCTGACAATACCGGCTGCCGCCGACGCGGGCCAGCAGCGTTTTGAAATCGGCATCCCGGTGCATGTACCCCCGCTTCGCCAGATGCAGATGGTAGTGGCAGAGCTCGTGCTTGATGATTCGCTCCGTCTCCTCCCGTCCGTACATCGCCAGCTGCTGGGGGTTAATCTCTATATTATGGCTCTTGGTAAAATACCGTCCGCCGGTTGTCGTAAGTCTGCTGTTAAAGCTCGCCGTATGCCGGAAAGGCACGCCGAAGCTGTTCAGCGACACCTGCTCAATCCACAGCTGCAGCTCTTCGTTGCTCATACTTGTCATAACGGTCCTTCACGGTCCTCTCCTCAAGGAAATCAGATCTCTACTTGAATTGTAACTTGCCCATGGGCTACACTGTCAAGAAGGAAGACAAGTTCGGAGGGAGAATGAAAGATGCCGAGAATGCGTTACGTAATTATGCAGCAGGAGCAGGAACTGCTATTCGTGGAGATGCCGGAGGAATATGCTTACCAGCTAAGCGCCCTCAATCTTCGCCTGAACAAAGAAATCGACAAGCTGACCGCCGAGAATGTGCCCGGACTGCCGCGGGCGGTGGCCGAATGCGAGGCGCTGGAGCTGCTGCGCGAAGAGCATCACCTGGAGTCGGGGCTGGCGTATATTAACCGGCTGGAGCAGGCTTTTGCCTCTATTAAGGAGGAGCATTACCCGCTGATCTCACTACTGACCGAAATCCGGGCGCTCCAGGCCCAGCTTGAACAATGGTATGAAGAGGAAGAAGAACGGGTGCAGTAACTCCGTTTCCGAACGTCCATGTGAAATTCGGCTTGGCTATCTGAAACTAACCGTGCACCTTTGGGCGAATTCCCCCATATGCTATCTATACACAGGAAGCATGCAGAGGAGGGGTACCCTTGCCACAATGGCTTCGCCAACAGCTTATGAAGGCCTATTTCAAGAAGGACTGCCGTCAGATTAGACTGCTGAATGAATGCTGGTTCTTTTACCGGAATACCGCCGATCCCCACGAGATGATCCAGAAGAACGTATAACCGGTTGAATTCAAAAAAGCCGCGATCCCCTGAGAGGTATCGTGGCTTTTTGGCGTGAATCCGTCCAAGCCTGCACGGGGCTGCCGGATTATTTGAACATCGGGAATACGTATTTCACCAGGAAAAACAGAACTCCGAAGGTGATAATAATGTAGGCTGCATATTTAATAAAAGTGGAGGCGACCAGACTGGAATCCGACTTCCGCTGCACCTCTGTCCGTTCAAACTCTACGCTTCTGTCCTTGTAATTCGGCTCCATCTTCAATCTCTCCTCTCGGGTTGTACTTGCATGTCTTCCATTAACCCGGGGATTTGGAGCTGAAACAGAGGTGTAAGGGCGCAGACTTCTTGTAAAATATGGCTGTCGCCTTAATCGAAACGGCGGGTGCTTGGCCAGGAGCCTTGCAGCTTGCGGACCAGTACAATCTGTCCCGTATGATAGGCATCATGCAGAATCAGGCTCATTACCTCTTCGCCCGGCGCATGTCCGGAGCCGCCCCATTCATAAGCGCCTTCCTCCAGAGCTACAATAATCTCGCGCAGTGAGGCATGAATGGACTTCAGCTTGTCTACCGCCTGCTTCCAGTCCTCTTCCCCGCTTCCTGTTACAGTGAACGTGGCGTCATTGCTCTCCAGATCAGGAAATTTCTCCATCCCCTTAAGCTTACGCAGCAGACGCTCCTTATAATACGTCAGATGGTTAACGTTCTCCCAGATCGAATTGCCCGCCGCTCCCTCCGGCTTCCAGAGGGCCTGCTCACTGTTCACACCTTCAAGCGCAGCACTCAGCGGCGGTTGCCAATCCTCTACATCCATTACATAATCCCAATTCTCCAATAGAACATCGCTGATTTTGTTTTCCATTTGAATTCCTCCTGTAATTTGTGGGTGTCAATGATTTGGTAACGACTAAACAACCATAATAACAGTTACACGAGCACTTTAACATATTTGCCGGAGTGTATCAAGTAACTAGCATAACTTATTTTTAACTGTTACAATCAAGGGAAAGATCATGCGAAGGGACAGATGAAGCTTGCTGTGGGTAGATTTCATGAACAGCTATTGGCGGAATTGGCGGACTAGTGACCGGAGCACAGACCAGGACCGGCTGGACGAGCCGGAATGGGTGGAGAATTGGCTGGAGGAGCAGAAACTGCCGGCGGCCGGCCCTCTCCTCCCGGAGGAGCTGGAGCAACTGAAAGAACTGCGCGGCTTGTTGTGGGACGAGCTGCAGCGGCTGGTCGCGGGAGAGTCTCCGTCTACAGAACTGATTGCGCAGTTAAATACGTACATGGGCAACGGGCCGGTTGTGCGCCGTGTGGTCTGGACGCCCGCAGGTGACGCAGAGATCTCCCTCCAGCCGCAGCGTGCGGACTGGGGGCAGATTATGGCGGAGATTGCCGCCTCTTTTGCGGCTGCGCTGCTGGAGAAGGAACCCTCCCGCTTCCGCATTTGCGGGAATCCTGACTGTCTCTGGGTCTATTACGACGATACCCGCAACCGCTCGAAGCGGTACTGTGACGACAAGCTGTGCGGGAATCTGATGAAGGTGCGGCGGTTCCGGGCACGCAAAAAAGCAGCGGAGGGTGAAGCTTCGAAGGAGTAAGCGTGTTACCGACGGCGGATGAATCATCGGCAGCGTAAGCAAGTTACCAGTTGAGACAAATTTGACTACACAGCGTTCCGCTGCGTCAGCGTAGTATTTTTGCCGGAGTGCTTGGCCGTATAGAGGAGATTATCAACTTCTTCGAAGAGCGTTTCTTTGGTGGTGCCTTCGGCATAGCTCTTGAGGCCAATGCTGACGGTCACCGCCCGGTTCTCCATCTCTTCATGGAGCGTCTCCGACAGCCGGTGACGTATCCAATCGATTAGCTCATAAGCCTCCTCGAAGCTCTTCTCGAACAGCAATACCGCAAACTCCTCGCCGCCGTAGCGGGCAGCAATATCTGCCGCAGAGAGATGGTCCTTGATGATCTGCGCGACCCGGGCCAGCACCAGATCCCCCGTACGGTGTCCATATTTATCGTTAATTTGCTTGAAATTATCGATATCCACCAGCGCAAGATGGAACGGGGCGCCCTGGCTGCCGTATTCCAGCGCTTTTTCATAGAATTCGTGAAAAGAAATATGGTTATACAGCCCCGTCAACGCATCGGTGCTCGACAGCTTGCGGATCACCGCGTTCTCGATCATCAGATCCTGCTTGGCCGTTAAGGTAGCTTCCAGATCGCTCGCCAGCTCACGCCCGTTAATGATAATAATCCCCGCGACCAGTGTGCCGACCAGCAGGAAGAGCGGGATCGCAATCAGATCGAAATCCGTCAGATAATACTTGAACCAGTAATCCCAGCGATACAGAATGAAGAATGCGGCCCCCTGGAGGGCAGACGTAAACAAGGTCAGATCCAGCCGAAAAAAGATCGCCGACGCCATAATCGGCAGCAGCATCAACGCCCCGATAATCCGGATGTCCATATTCAGGTGAATAATCATCATCGCGATAATCGTCCCCGCCACAAACAGCAGCACGAAGGAATACTTCGGTGCCGCAACATCCACCAGCTGCGTCAACCCGACCACCGCACTCATCAGCACCGTCGGATACAGCAGCACCTCATAATAGAATTCATGCGCCCCCATGGGATACGGCAAACAGATGAAAGACCCAAGCTGGGCTAGAAAATGCAGAACAATCACCAGCCAGTACGTATACAGAAACCGCTTGACCCACTTCGCCTGCCGGTGCGCAGAAGTCTCCGAAGGGCCCATGTAATCTCTCAATCTCCACGCTCTCACCTGTTGCCCCCCGATTAAATTCACTAGGATGTACACATTTCTCCTATTTTAACACGCCAGTGTCCGGGTCGGATACTCACTTGTGGGATATGTACGGGAGATGTTTAGGGGAGAAGTTGGGTTGGATATCGGGGGCAGGTGTTGGTATGTGGGTGATTATTCTTTGTGCGATTTCAATTCATGTTTGTACATATGGAGGGGACAGACCATGCCTGTGATAATGCACACTCCAACATGAGGAGCGACAGCGGCGCGCGATCGCGAAGCCAGGCTTCATCCGATTTCAATCCACACTCCTGTATGAGGAGCGACTTGTTGCTGGATCTTTTTTGCTTGCTCTGCTTTATTTCAATCCACGCTCCTGCATGAGGAGCGACCGTCAAAGTTCAAGTCACCCCAGTATGTATCAGCATTTTAATCCACGATCCTGCACGAGGAGCGACAACTGCAAAAGCAGATCCGGGGGCTCACCAACCAATTTCAATCCACCTTCCTGCATGAGGAGCGACATGGCCGATAAATTCGTCTTGATGCTGATTAACAAATTTCAATCCACGCTCCCGCACTAGGAGCGACAGCGATTTTACATCAAAAAAAGGAAACAACTCCTCCTTATAGATGAAAATTCATGTATTTAATTACTTTCAAACATAAACCCATCAATATATTAACATAATTTTCTAAAACCGTGGTGCGAATCTCCCAGGGATTTCATGTGAGCCTCACATTCGCACTACAGGATCAACGGGCCTTCAAGGTCAAAGGATTCCTTAATCCCCACATGTTCAACCTTGTTTTTATAGTTTTTTCCCAGTTGATAGAATCTGAGACTATCTTCCTTCTGATCAATAATGTCCTTCAGCTTCAACTTCAGCTCAGTAAATTGCGCTGCTTCCACTATGCACTCGAACACTGAGCTCTGAACACGCTGCCCGTAATTCTGGCAGACCTTAGCTACCCGCCGCAGCCTGCTCTGACCTGTACTCGTGGTTGTACTTACATCATACTTGATTAGCACTAACACTTCCTAAACCTATTTCCGAAGACTCATACAGATCATTATGCAAATGGCGGGCAAGCAGCAATACTTAAGCATGAGACCCTCTTTGTCCAATAATTCTATCTCTCAATCATATTTACCCCTTCAGGCAACTCGGAACGATCAATAGTGATATGGTAATCCTTATAATCTCTCGCTGGCACTCCAGGAACACTTTCAGCATGAATACGTTCAAACAGCTTGTGAGCAGGCGCATTACCTAAGACAGAACTATGTTCAAAAATAATCAATTTGCGAAGTGCCATCTGTCCACGGGCGGCAGAGCGATCATATTCGAACATGTTCTCAATCGCAACCCACAACAATTCCAGGTCATCCGAAGTAAAGTTCGTCTGTTGAGCCAAATGCCCCGAGATGTAACCATCCATTCTATAAAGTCCGTAGGGGATGATATGCTTGCGCCCCATCTCCCGCTCCTTATCAGTTCCCTCTTGAGTAACAGCCTGGCGGGTTATGGTTAGCTCTTGAGAGAATACGGGGTCAATACTTCTTGCAAAAGTAAACTGTACAGGACCACGAACCTGTCCGCAGTTAATCTTAGTAGTCATAACCGCCCCAAACGTGCGAACGTCAAAAAAGTTATCACACATCCAGCGGGTAAGTTTATAGCTTTCTGCTTTATCCGCAGGTTTCAACTCTTTCAATTTATCTGTATCCTCTTCGCGCAACGCCCGATAGGCTTGACGATGTTGTTCATTGAGCACCGCGCCCTCAGACACATAAATATTATGGCCTTCTTGCCCATTTTTTGTTACCTCTACATAGTTGCGGATTTTGCGTTTAAGACATACATCTGTTACGATTCCATGCCCTGTTTCCGGATCAATTCTCGGCATATTACCAGCATCAGGATCTCCGTTCGGATTGCCATTCTTAACATCAAAAAAGATCGTAAACTCATGGCGGTTAATAGGGGTACTCATTGTTCATCCTCACCTTTCTTATCCTTGTTATTTGGAGTAGGGGCATCCGTTTCCGAATTAGTGCCAGTCCCGCTTATTTTACTGGCAGTATGCTGCGCCTGATGATAGTATCCAAGAATAAACAAGCCTTGCTCTTCAAGATTCAAATGGGTTGGAAATTTAGGAACGCCGGATAATACCTCACCGATATCCCGGTCTCTAAACTTTCCGAACTTTGCCTTTGGATTAGAGATGTGCGCCTGCGCCAAACGGATTAGGTTCGGAAAAACCGCCAATGGGGTAGTAGAAGCAGAGGAAAAGTACCGATCTTTAATCGTCGTATTTAATTTGCCGTACCCCCCTGAGGCTTCGATCTGCGCCCGTTCCAGAACCGCGAATAATCTGCCAAGTCTATAGGCTACGGTTTGTGTCTCACTATTCTCGTTAAGCTCCATCGTCAGTGCTCCTTTCAGCACATCATTGTTATTGATCCGTGCATAACGCTGCAAATACGCCTTGATGACTGATGCCCGAACCCATGCACTTCCCGCCGATTCACCATAAGGTGATATTCTTCCGTCCACCCTAATACGACCGATAATTGCTGCAAATACTGAATATGGATAGGCGCTGCCTTGAAGTACAGAACGAAACCATGCACCAGCCATTGCAGCGGTTGCCTTTTTTATTTTGCCTGAATCCATATTTGCGTGGACCGTTTCCCGCATAACCCGATAAAGGCTTGGCAGCACAGGAGACTTGTCCCCAGGACGACTCATAGCCATGTCTGCGGAATGCTGTGACAATCGTACAAATAGAGAATCAAAAGTACCCTGCCAGAAATAACGAACAGCCAGACGGGCAACATTCGGCGATAGCCCCAGTACAGTAAACAGTGCCTGTGGAGCAGGCAACATATCTTCTGACACTTCTATACCGCTGCGAACACGAAGCATTATATCCTTTAGCTGTTCAGTACCCTGAGAATCCTCCTCCAGTTGTTCCTCCGGTTCGTTATCAAAAAAACTTCCGAACATTTCCTCTTGAGCAGCCCACTCCTTTCCTTGCCCTGGCTGACGGTCCGCCCAGAAGACAACTGTCATATCACCTACGCCCCGCAGCCGATTCTCCCTAGAGGCAAGCAGATGGTTTAATGCTTTAGCATATCCTGCTGCCGCTTCCTCGCTCACTGGTGCGTTATAACTTTGTTCTTTACCATAGGATAGGAGTGCAGGAAAATTAAAAGAAACCAAATTAGCTCCAACGGATTGAGCATCTGCAACCCCTTTGATCTTGATCTCATGAGTACGGGCAATGGGACGGTTCGCTTCACCGGAGATGAGACAGGTTCCATAGACGGCTCCCTCCTTGTCTTCTCTTCGAGAATGGGTCCAGATACTTATCATTTCAGCTGTCTGGTGAACGAAGGGATCGCTTCCTTGCAGCCTAAAGATAAAGTTATTATCTGTTCCAGATAGCGCTTTGTTCAGACTCAGTTGAAAAAATTCATCACCTTCAGGCTCTTCAGGATTCCAACGTTCAAAAAAATTCAAGACTGCAAGGCCATCAGGTGAAACACAACCATCGAGCAGAGAACGGTGCAACACGCGGCTGGCCTCAAATTTCTTGAGCGATGTGGAAAGAACTCCGTTTTTTTCAATCAGACCAAAAATATATTCTGCTTTATCCGATAAAAAGTAAGGCTTCACCCCGCTTGAACGTGCTCCATGCTCCGGTACATCCATCGAAATGGACAAAGGCCTTTTGCCACGATTATCACGGATATCCAAAATACGCAGCGGTCGGCCGTCTGTAGCAAGCTCCAGCACAAAAGAGATCTTGTCCGTGCTGAAACCAGGTGGAGCCATACCTGAAGCCGGATCTTGAGAGAGCTTTAGATAACGCTCATAAAGAGACTGGGTGATCATCTTATTTCCCTCCTTTACTCAAATCCGGTACGTCAATAATTCCCGCATTCATTACAGCACGGAAAAATTTTGCCTCCATACTAGCTTCGTAATCGAGATCCCAGAGCATCCACTGCAAATCTCGTTCTCCAGCCCCGGCATAATAAGAAATAGGCGCGGCTTGTCCGCTCTCAATTAATTGAAAATTGGCAGGAAACTCCCGACAACCTAAGTAGGGTTGTTGAAACACTTGTCCTAAACGCGCACGGCGGAGAAAAATATTATAATGCTTTTGTGGAGTGTCCATAGCTCCCGCTTTTGAGGTCATCTCAAAGTGTGCCTCTATAATATATCCGACCTGCTTTAGCATTAAGGTCATCCGCTGTTGCCGTTCCTCCGTCACATTCTGACGAACATTGCTTGTTTTGCCGTTCATAGCTGACTTAACAATAGCAGCAGATAGTTTAGATTCTGTCTCATTGCGGCGAATGGATTCAAATTTAATTTCGTTCAGTACATGAATACGATCGACCACCCACCGGATGGCCGGCTTCCAGTGAAGGCTCTCGAGAATACCTCGAGCTGCAGAAGGAGTGATGACATCATAACTGACTCGCTCAGCCTTCATTTCCGGGCGCGTAAAACATGCATAGTCCCCCCAAACATGGAGCTTAATACCGTATCCCATATGTTCACCTCCGTTAGCTATTAAGGTAGCTTTCTTGCTCATTAAGCAGAGTAAGGCTTGACTCCCGTCTGCTGGCTGTACCATAATTCAGGACGTTCTAGCATTCTGATGCCCGGGCTAATCTCTGTAAGTTCTCCCGCTTGCTTAAAAGCCTCATATTCCCGTTCATATAGTTGAACCGTATAAGGCTGAAGTTTCCTCACAAGCTCTCTACTTAATTGAGGAGCATGGCGAAGACGCTTAAGCAGAATCGAGAATGCAGTGTTATTATCCTCTACAAGCATTTCCTCTTCAGTCTTGTAGGGAATGATGACCGGCTCCATCTGCTCATCAATCATCCGGAATTCCCGGCCGATCTCAGCAAAAGGAAAGGCGAGCTGTCTGCCGTTTCTTTCAATCTTGGCAATAATCTCCTTGCCGTCCGTAGAGTCTTTGTTCCCGATGTGTTGAAAATAAGAAAGTTCGGCAAAATACCGCTCAACTGCTGAGACGGATAGCGGATCAAGCCCTTCCTCCAAACTATCTTTAAGAATAGTTCTAGCTATATTGCCCGTTAAACTCATCCAACCCGCAGGTAGCCCCCGCTCCAGTTCAAAAACATGTACTTTACCATGAGACAATTTCCCATTCCGGTTACATCGTCCAGCCGCCTGAGCAATTGAATCAAGTCCAGCTAACTCACGGTAAACCTCCGGGAAATCTACATCCACTCCTGCTTCAATTAATTGCGTACTGATTAAGAGGCAAGGCTGATCAGACTCAAGGCGTTGACGAACCACGTTTAATATATCCATTCTGTGTCTAGGACACATTCTCGCACTTAAGTGATACAATCCCTCAAGTGTATTAGCGGATTTGGAATGTAGGCGCTGCAAAGACTTAAATAGCTCACGGGCAGTCTTACGGGTATTAACAATACACAATGCCTGACGCAGACCATTCAATTCTTCAGCTAAGCCGTCAAGACTTACAATTCCACGGCTGAATACTTTTACACGTTCAAATTGTCTGAAGCGTAATTCCGGGTGAGTCACAATTTCTTTAACATCAATTTGCCGCTTCATACGGGGGTGATTCAATGTTTCCGAAGCTGGCGGTTGTGTTGCAGTACACATAATCACAGTACACCCATAATTCCGAACAAGCTCCTCCAGTGCGTACATACAAGGTTTGAAAAAAGCTCCATTCATCATCTGTGCCTCATCCAGCACGATAACGCTGTTCGTAAGATTATGCAGCTTGCGGGTCTGGGAACGTTTGTGAGAAAACAGGGATTCAAAAAACTGCACATTTGTCGTCACGATAACAGGCATGTCCCAATTCTCTTCAGAAAGCCTTCTCGTATCACGGAGCCTGCGCACTTCCTTCTCTTCTTCTAATAATTCTTCCGACTCATCCGTGTCATGGTGAACATTGGAATGATGCTCCAGCACAACCTCTTCCCCTAATACATCACCAAAAATAGCAGCGTTTTGCTCGATTATGTTGGTATGAGGAATTGCGTATATGATTCGCTCCAATTCCTTATGCTGCACTGCATGTCCCAAAGCAAAGCCCAGCGAGATCAACGTTTTACCACTGCCGGTAGGTAAGGTTAATGAGAATAGGCCCCGGGGCTGTGAGGCTATGCCCATACACTCATTGAATATTTCGGTGCGCAAATAATCAATTTGACTACTAGGTTTAGAGAATCGCTTCGCCATAAAATCCTGAAAGCGCTTAAGTAAAACAGGGAAATTGGCAACCACTCCTCTCTTATCCGCTTGATCCGGATTTAAGAAGCGTTCTGTGTTCAAAGTATCTGCATCGACCAGGCAAGAAAAAAGCATTCGAGTAAGAAAAGACAACTGAAAAGATGATGATATTCCCGGCTGCAACGAAAACTGTGTTGGCAGTTCAGGAATTTTGATCTCACGAAATGCTGCACTATAATCATCCAAATCTTTTACCAGTCTGCGCGCAAGGCAAGAATCCGCTCCAGAAATTGTCCCATAGTCTGGCAAGCCGCTATGATGACCAGCAATGATGTAGGATAAGATTACAGCCAAGCGTTGATTAGAACCAGCCTCAATGATTTCTCTTGCTCCTGCTGTGGAATGATCCACTCTTCTACTTGATCCCTTAAGCCTACTTTGAAATTCATCAGAATATTTCCCAAGATCATGAAGATATCCGGCTATGTAACCCCATTTCTCCATTCCAAATCGACTAGCAAATTTAGCTGTTAATTGGGCCACTTCAGTTAGATGATTCAATAATAGCTGCCACTCACTTTTATCTGCAGAATCTGTACTGTGCGCGTAGTACATTATTCACCTCATATTAACTTTCTTGTGTTTAAAAATTAAATATTGTTTATATTTTAACTTATCTCTGATGATTTGTATACAAAAAAATCCAATATGATCCGAAATATACCATCCTCCATGTATTGCATCCTGCAAGTACTCCATATAATATAAATAAAGTGCTTAGTCGCTCCCCAAGGATGCGTGGATTGAAACTTGTGGTTAAATATTATTAAAAAAGAAGCTAGTCCAGAGTAGTCTGGAACTAGCTTCTTTTGTGTGAGTATTATGGTTAATCCATGCACTCACGTAGAGCGCGACCCAAGGCTCCATGGAAACCGGATTGGATGCACGATATTTCAATCCACGTACCCACGTAGAGTGTGACGGAACTTTAACAAAGTACATGCGAAAACACAACATATTTCAATCCACGCACTCACATAGAGTGCGACTATGCTGCCAAGGTGAGCACTGCAACCGCAGCAGTAGTATTTCAATCCACGTACTCATGTAGAGTGCGACAACGGAAAAAGCGTACCCCATGCTTTTCTCATATAAATTCACTAACTGTTCCCCTAATCTATTCTTGGAAAGATTATACTACCATCCTTGACTTCTAAAGACTACCCTCATATTTATAAACTTCCGATAAATTCCGAGATGCGAATCTCCCAGGGATTTCATGGGAGCTTGGCATTCGCACCAGCTCTTTATTCCATATTACTCCACAGCTCATATTCTGCAAAATAATAATTTCTTCAACTCGCTCCCACTTTGATTACCTCATCCTGTTCTTTTCAAGATCCCAGTATATTCTTCCAGCTTCCCACCAATACTAATTTATAAATTTACATTTTGTAAAAAAAATTTTTACAATCATTTTCAATTCCTTTATAATACAAAATATAATACAACGTATCTTACACAAAGTGAGGTGTATAACATGACCATCAATTATTTCGAGCACCGGGAGACAATTGCTAAGAATGTGCTGAACTTTTTGCGGCTGAAAGGGTTCTCTAAACTCTCTTTGTCGAAACAGACAGGGATCTCCCGCCCAACCATCGATCAAATCATTAAAGGCGAAAGCCCCAGCCCTAAGCAATACAACTCGCAAATTGAAAAGATCAATCACGCCTTTGATTTGCCGGAAGACTACTTTATCACATCGCGCATCTCTCTGCCGTCCACTCCCCCAGCCTATGCTTACTCCGATCATGGTGATGGTTCAGCGAAGGACCCGATGGTTAGGGAGCTTTTAGATGGCTTGGATAACATTTTGGATATTTATTCTTTGTATTTACGTTGAGGGGGTTGGAACGTGCGGATTACGAGCAAAAACTTAGATGAGACAGTGGAACTCAATCTGAAGATTGAACGGCAAGTCGAGGAGCATATCGCTTATATTGACAAACGCCTAATTAAATGGAGATCCCTTCCCCTGGAAGAGCAGGCCTATGAAATCCTGAAAGAATACAATTTGATTGAACTCCCGATCCCGGATGAGAATTGGGGGGGCGCTATCCGAAAGTTCTCTAGTGGTCTAACCGTCCCGGTCATAAACACTGCGCAGCCCAGGCTTTATCAATACTTTATCTACTGGCATGAAATTTATCATTTAACGGAGCATGAGGAAATGGGTAGCCATCTGGAGGACTACGAGATTACGATCGAATTTGATTTAAATGAGCGAAAAGCCGATTATTTTGCCAGCCAGATGATTTTTGGACGACATGATTTGTATGATTACTATCTCTCCCTGAGGCATGATGATTTCCTGGTTAATGCGGCCCATTGCATGAAATCCTTCAAGGCACCCTACAAGGCCGTACTGATTCAACTCTATCAGATTGCCAAAAAAAACCGGAATGAGTCGCTCCAGCAACAAATCAGACTGTACTTTGATAAGCATTGGTCAATGGAAGAGTGGTCAGCGATTTTTCATGAATATGCACTGGATGATTCCTTAATGAAACCCTCACTAATTATTAATCTGAACCCGATTATAGTTGCTATACGGGAACAAATTGAGGCGCACCCTGATGTGGAGTTGTACCAGGAGAATCTGCGCGTGGTGGAGAAATGGGCCGGGAAATACAGCGCTGTGCAAAAGGAACTAAAGGAGCATTTGAATGGGTAATTACAGCGACCTTGAACAATTAGTACGTACAGCTAATCAAATAAAAATATTGATTTTGGATACGGGGAATATTCAATTTTTCTATCAACATAGAGACGTACTCCCCTCCTCTTTCATCTTCAATCGCTATGATCTTGTTCTTATCCCAGGCTGGGTTCATGCCGAGTATGCTCATCATTCGGGAAAATCCGCATACATTGCTTCTCTTCCCAAACCTTACTTTATCGTCGATGAGGTGGATGACTACTTGCCTATGCTAGGTTACAGCGACAAAAAGCTGATGGAGTTATTTCGATTGGCAGCGCCGAATGAACACTCCCAACGGTTTTTTAACATGTACAAGGGTTTGGGGGCAGAGGATTATCCGGATGATTGGATTGAACAATACTATGAGCAAGGCTTCTTTACCCGCGAAACGCAAACCATGGTTACCAAAAAGAATGCAGGGGAAGTCTCGGTCCTAGCATTATGCTTCGCCTTGCTCTCACACTATCCTACGCAGTTGTCAAACCTAGCTATCGCCTCAAGTGATCTCGGTATAATGAACATTAAGGATCGGATGGTTCAGGAAGCACACAAAACCCTTAACCTGGGTACGCCGATTTCCCCACCCATTTCTTACTTCAGTAAGGACGTCTTACTATTTCTTGCTGTAAAAGAAGGCATCCTTCACACTCATCAAATCCCTGCTCTGCGCCCCAATTCAAGCTCTTCTACTTATGTAGAGTCATTCTCCGATGGAACAACAGTCTTACACCGGCATCTGCTCCATTCCTCTGACTTTGAAGAAATCTGTAGGAATTATCAGCGTTATCAGATGATTTTTTAGGTAGGGGGACGGGTCGTAGCAACTGGACTCGCCTCTCATATATAAAGTGTACGCAATTTCAATCCATGCACTCGTATGGAGTGCACTCCCGTACTACAGCACCGACCCTACCACCTCTCTAATTTCAATCCACGCACTCGTATAGAGTGCGACGCTATACGACACAGTAGGCAGCTTAGCAATATCTATTTCAATCCACGCACTCGTATAGAGTGCGACTCCCACTTGTACGAGGACATCCAAGCATGCAAAATTTCAATCCACGCACTCGTATAGAGTGCGACTGCGGAAGACGGGGAATCACTTCCGAGGCTTCAAATTTCAATCCACGCACTCGTATAGAGTGCGACGGGACTTTTCCGGTATTGCGACCACAGATGAAATTTCAATCCACGCACTCGTATAGAGTGCGACACAGAGGAGAATGAGGATGAAAACAGCACAGAGCAATTTCAATCCACGCACTCGTATAGAGTGCGACCTTTTTTCAGAGCTGATTAGCACCGGCTTGCGTTCGATTTCAATCCACGCACTCGTATAGAGTGCGACTCAAATTCCTCTCTACTCATAAATAATTCAAAACATTTCAATCCACGCACTCGTATAGAGTGCGACATATGGCTGGTTTGCACATTGGGTTCCTGCTGGTATTTCAATCCACGCACTCGTATAGAGTGCGACACGCTACCCTCATAAGGTAGAGATCATCGGTTCATTTCAATCCACACACTCGTATAGAGTGCGACAGCGGAAAACAGCATAACCTATGCTTTTTCCGTATTAATTCACTATCTTCCTCCAAACTCTATTCTAGAAAAAGTATCAGCCCACTCTTGACTTTCCAAGCACACTCTTTAAATGTTAGAGTTTCGACAAATTCTGAGGTGCGAATCTCCCGGGGATTTCATGGAAGCATGGCATTCGCACCAGCCTTATCCCTTATTTTACCCGACAGCTTATAATCTGCAAAACGATTTTGCTCACTCCTAGTATTTTATCTAGCTTCATTGACCCGTTCAGCCTGTTCAATAGATTGAATAAATGTTAAAGAGGGTTGTTCTTTTCTGAATTCAACAGCCAGCTCAGCGGAACCTCCAGCTTGCACCCAATCCCAATAATCCAATGTATCTACATTTTCCAAGTACAATCGGGATAAGGCTTCGATCGGGTTTATTTTATACATACTTTCAAAGTCTGGAGTAGGCATTGGATCATTTAGTAGATACTCATTTTTCAGATCATATAACACTGTAAAAATGCTATAATGATTAACGTTAACAATCGTATTTATAAACTGATTGCATCTTACTGGTGTATTTAAAATAATTTGCATGTCATTAACTAACGCTTTGTCATCACAGTTAATAATCGCTACCAATTCTCGAGCTGTTAGGTCAGACGTATCAGGTGCCTTTTCAATAATAATTGTCCAGGGAGGATACGCTCCCATTTTAAAAACCTTAATCGCATCCGTAACATGACAACCAATTGTCTGCCATTTACGTCCCAGCGCATCAGTCAAATGATAGTAGTGGATCGTATCCGGTAATCCATTTAGCTCTGGCCACACCAAGTTTTTCCGGGATATGTCCAGAATAGCTTGAGTATTGAGTTTGCGAGGGCGACGTTTGGACATAGAGCAACCTCCATTTGATTACCTCCAAAAACTGCACGTTTAAAGTTCAACTTCTATATCAATAATATACATCATGCACTATGAAAGTGCAATCATTATTATTAGGAGGTCCCCATGGAATTTGATAAATATACACTGCACTGTAAACTCGACAAAATTTTAAAGGCACACAATATCTCAGTACTAAAATTGTCTAATGAAATCGGACACCGAAGAACAACCATTATGGAATTAGTGCATAACACCAACATGGATAAAAAGAAAATATCAGCAGAATTAATCATGAAGCTATGCCTCTATTTTGAAGTCAGCCCTAACGAATTATTTGAGGTACGCCGGAAGGAATAGGATAGGATTAAAAAAGCACTGAGTCCTGCGGCTGCGCAGATATTCAGTGCTTTTATTTATAAGATGGAGCTAACCAGATTCGTGTAAGTCAGATAAACAAAAAGCTGGGACCCAACCGTATTCGTTATTATCCGTTTTACAGTAAGTCCAATCGTTTAAGTGCTTTAACCCCCACAGTATATCTCCTTGAGTAACTGTCAGTTCATGAGCGGAATAATCTTCGATCACTTTTGCAATATCATGGCTATCTGGAGAAGTTAAAATCTGCTTCGGCACCCATCCCTCTTTGCTAGTGGACACTGATCTACAAAAAATCCAATTAGGAAATTGAGTATCCTCCCTGCCATACCAAACTTCTTGACCTTTTTGCAGGATGATTGGATCAGGATAAGTAGATGTATGAGCTTTGATTACAATGTATTGTTGCACGGTAGGGGGCCTCCTTTATCATTAAAAAAAGGGGGATATATTTAACAGACGTGAAGAGCTTATCTAAAGTGCGACGATAGAGTTGTACGGGCACACGTTAGGTCTACAATTCACGCACTCGTGTAGAGTGCGACCCATAGGAGCCATTCGATAAAGGAGTGTTACCCATAATTTCAATCCACGCACTCATGTAGAGTGCGACACCCAGCTTGCGGCGGCCTACCTCTCCCAGTTTCCATTTCAATCCACGCACTCATGTAGAGTGCGACGGAGCGCAATCACAATAATGCAGGCCGTTGGTGAATTTCAATCCACGCACTCATGTAGAGTGCGACACCTAACCTACCTTTAAGTATATTCATGAAACTATTTCAATCCACGCACTCATGTAGAGTGCGACGGGGAGGGGGTCAATCAGCTGACGTTCGCGGAACTATTTCAATCCACGCACTCATGTAGAGTGCGACTACAAAGACGCGAAGTACAGGGAGGTGTCCGCTATTTCAATCCACGCACTCATGTAGAGTGCGACTCGAACCGGGATTCTTAACCAATCCGGCCGAGGAAATTTCAATCCACGCACTCATGTAGAGTGCGACAATGATAACCGGGATACGATCATTTGCTGTAGGTATTTCAATCCACGCACTCATGTAGAGTGCGACACACGCAGCCGGATCTCATGGGCAACTCCCGAAGATTTCAATCCACGCACTCATGTAGAGTGCGACAATATAACCAATCTACAGCAAAACATAGAAGCAAATGGATTTTAATCCACGCACTCATGTAGAGTGCGACTTCAACAGTTGAAGCAATCGGTCATCGAATGGATTTCAATCCACGCACTCATGTAGAGTGCGACCGCAACTCACATCGGTTATAATTCAATTGATTTATTTCAATCCACGCACTCATGTAGAGTGCGACGCGGAGGATTTCAATCGGTTCGTCTCTGTCGTTACTATTTCAATCCACGCACTCATGTAGAGTGCGACTTATGGTAAGCTGCCTTGAATATACTCATGGTTGAATTTCAATCCACGCACTCTGTAGAGTGCGACGAGTGATCGCTGTACGCATCTTGGCTGTGGTTAGGATTTCAATCCACGCACTCATGTAGAGTGCGACAGCGGAAAAGAGTATAACCAATGCCTTTCACACATCGTTTCACTTCTTTTCCCTTAATATTATATCAGAAGAGTATGAATCACACCTTGACATTCAACTAGCACTCTCAATCTTTCAGGAATTCGACAAATTCTGAGGTGCGAAACCCCCGGGGATTTCATGGGAGCTTGGCATTCGCACCGACTCTCTTTTCTATTTTAAT
The DNA here is from genome assembly GCF_038005345.1 of Paenibacillus sp. FSL H8-0122. Lineage (NCBI taxonomy): Bacteria > Bacillati > Bacillota > Bacilli > Caryophanales > Paenibacillaceae > Paenibacillus > Paenibacillus sp. FSL H8-0122. The sequence goes on from NZ_JBBOTB010000001.1 coordinate 5,252,168, forward strand.
TCATCGCAAGTAATTCTGCATAACTATAAATCTCTCAATATTGTAGTTTTTTTGTTGTGTGCAAGGTGTTACATGTTCATCAATCCATTCGCTATACTAGTGTAGGTACACGTACTAAGCAGAAACACATGAAGAGGAAGTGAATCTGACTCGATGAAAAAACTAATAGTAAGGTCCGTAGGTATTGTTGCACTTTTAAGCTACATAGTGGGGTGTAACGCTCTTTATCAAATTCAAACTGCGGAGGTAAAAGCAGCACCAAACCCTACCCCAAAACCAGCGGCCAAAGCAAATAACATCAATGCACTAATTCCGGCAGGTTGGCACATTCTAGAGCCTGTCCTGGGAGAGAAGGCTATCGCCAAAGGAGATTTGAATAAAGATGGGATCTCAGATCTCGCAACGGTCATTGAGAAGGATACGGTTAAGGACGAAGCGTCTCCACGGTCACTCTTAATCGCATTTGGCGGCAAAAATAATACGTATACCCTATCCATCATCGCCGAAAATGTCATTTTGCGGGCGGATGAGGGCGGAGTTTGGGGCGATCCTTTTGAGAGCATTACTATTAATAGGGGATCTCTCCTGGTTAGCGATTATGGAGGGAGCAACTGGAGATGGTATAACAAATATAGATTCCGCTACCAGGATAAGGATTGGTTTTTGATTGGAGCGACAAGCGGAAGCTACTTCACAGGATCAACCACCATGGAGCAAGCGGACGAGGATGACATTAACTATCTGACCGGGCAATTTATAGAGCGGAGAACAGACGAACAAGGACATACCACCACAAGAAAAGGAACTCAGAGGAAAAAGCCTTTGATCCGCCTAAAGGAGTTTAACCGGGAAATCGTGCAATAATCCAGCTTAACTACACATATACATCTAGAGAAACAAAGCGGACAACAATGCCCTACTCAGGCGTTGTCCGCTTTATTGTGCTAACTAACCATTTTGCCGCATCCAGAAGGTCCATCGCAATATAATCTGGTGCTGCTTGCTCATACCACAGGTGACGGTATTTATTCAAAGACTGCATCCCCCAGCCCGTCTCTACCAGAATTCTTCTGGCCCCCACTGCTGCGGCTGCAAGCATATCAGTCGAACCCACATCGCCAATCACTGCACACCGGGTTAAATCTAATCCATGATCGGTTGCCGCTTGCAGAAGCATCCCAGGTTGCGGTTTGTGGCATACACAGCCGTCTTCAGGCTCATGAGGACATATGTAGGCGGAGTAGAATCCGTAACTGTCAAATTCATTCCTAAAGTCTAATTCTGTAGCAAGTCCTTTAGATATGTTGTGTTGGTTCGTTAGGGCGATGATTGGGATTTCATGTTTTTTGAATAATTGCAATGCTTCTAGTGAGTATGGAAATAATTCAAAATCCCGAGGGTGAATGAAATGACCATTCCCTCCCATGGTTCCATCGCGATCCACAAATACAGCTTGAAGGGTCAAGCGGGTTCACCTCTTCTTCCTGAAGAATCCAAAGCCACAACTAAAATCAAAACAACGATTACAAAACCTCTCATGGACATCACCTCGTTAGATACTTCAATCCACGCACTCACGCGTAAAGTGCGACGCTTAAAGCTAGGAAACAGAGCATAACCACGAAATTTTAATCCACGCACTCACGTAGAGTGCGACAACGAAAAAAAGCATAAACCATGCTTTCCCGTATTAATTCACTATCTGGCTCCTAAGTCTATTCTTGAAAAGATATAAGACACCCTTGACTTATCAAGACTACCCTCATATTTATAGACTTTGGACAAATTCTGAGGTGCGAAACTCCCGGGAATTTCATGGGAGCTTGACATTCGCACCGACTCTCTTTTCTATTTTAATCCATCGCAAGTCATTCTGCATGACGATATATTAGTGTATATTTAGTAATTCCCACATAATCATTCCGTTCTCTATTCCGGTTCGTGTAAAATTCAATTTCTCCAAAACTCTGATAGATGGAATGTTATCGATAAGGCACTCGTCCACAATTCTTTCGACTTTTATTGAAGATAAGTCCATCATTAGAAAAATAATCTCATAATAAGCGCGTAGCAGCCAAAGACAGTAAGAACCAGAGCAGTTAATTTAAATAGGGGCTTTAATTTAAAGAATATCAATATAAATTCCCCCCTCATTAAATTTGATTACGAAATGTTATGTTCAAAATTTATCCGGATTTTTAATTCGAATGGAGGCTACCTCTCCGCACTTTTTACAAAATGTATAGATAACCGGGGAGCCAAAGGAAAAGGTTTTACCAATCGGCATCACTCTAGCATCCACTGCATTCACTTCACCTTTTACAAAGGTGGTACTTCCACATGCTTTGCAAGTTAAATTCTCTGGATTCATCATATATTAACACTCCCACCAAACGTAGTAGGTGCCTAGCAACTCTGTAAGCTGATTGATCGTGGCGAGGCAGTCTTGCGAATATTCAGTGATCACAACACCTTGGATGAGCGGCATTGCGAGATAGAGCTTACTCAATACTGCCGTTTCCACTGGAAAAGCAGGCTTTTCCCGCGACACGCGAATTCGCCATGATTCCATAAGCAACTGCTCATACTCTTCCCGTGTGTCTGGATCACTACAAAGCAACTGCTCGATATGCGTATCCGTCATGATTCGCAGCTTCGCTGCTTCAAATCCACCCTTATGTACTAAGCTTCCAGCCAATTTCCTCATGATCGCGTTTACGCCGATGTTAGCAGGGGAAGTTTGCAAACGAGCTTCTTCCCATATGAGCCCGGTGACCTGCTTGCCAGCTTCGAGTGTGAACTGGAGATTTTCATTTCTATAGCTCATCGCTTCTAAAAGTTCATCAGTCGAAATCGTCAGATAACCGCCGATAAATGCACTTCTGATCCAGGAGTCTAGATGATCTGCATGAAGAATTCCGTCCTTGTTCCTCAAGAGGCTACGTTTTGATCCATCTATATAGTCCATAACCTCTGTTGTACGAATATTCGCACGGGCTAGGATGTCAACGATCTCCTCTGAAAATACGGCCTCCCGCGTCCATTCATGATGATCCACGCCCGGAAGGGATTCTAACGTATGACTGAAAGGCGCATGTCCGATATCATGCAGTAATGCAGCCGCCCGCAACGTATGATTATCCGGCTCAAAATGTGCTATAAGCGCGAACACACCTAACGTATGCTGTAAGCGGCTGTAGGTATGGTGGGTATTAATGAAAGAAGCTCCGCCATGCCGAATGTAATGAAGCCGCCGTACCTTTTTGCTTCGGAGCAGTGCTTTTTCTCCATCGGTGAGCTGAATCTGTAACTTCCATAGAGGTTCATAGATTTCATCTAAAGCACCATCAAGTCTTAACCGAAAGTCCATTCCAAGGTTTCCTCCTGGCTTCTCCTTTATTCTTCAACCTCAAATATTGAATCAATGATGATTGGAAGGTTGTCTCTGACCGAAACAGCTCCAAACACTGATCGTGCATGGATACCTTTTTCCCCGAAAACATCCAGCATAAGATCAGAACAACCATTTAACACTTTATGATGTTCTTCAAAATGAGCGGCGGCATTAACAAAGCCCTGAATTTTAACCACTCGTTTCACTTTATCCAGTGTACCTAAAGCTGCTTTTAGTACAGCCAAAATTTCAATCCCAGTCTGCCGTGCAAACTGATAACCTTCTGCCGTTGTATACTCTTGACCTAACTTCCCCTTAGGTGTTCCAGCAGGGCCCTTACCTGAAACATACAATAACCCGTTTACTTTTACGAAGTTTGCATACTTAGCTGCTGGTTCGCTTGCATGGGGAAGAACGATTCCTAATGTTGCTATTCTGCTGTCTACTGTTTGTTCAGTCATTTTTTAGTCTCCTCACTCCTCATATTTGGAAGATTATACTACCCTATGAGGTAAGGAGCAACCATCAGTCTAGCAATGCTTCAATCGCTGACTGTATTTCAAATGGCTCTGCCGTTGTTTCGTATCTACCCTGTACTTGTCCGTTCCGGCCGATCAGAAATTTTGTGAAATTCCACTTGATCCCATGCCCTGCGTATAGGTCAGGATACTTTTTTTGCAGGAAATTCTGCATCCATTGACCGTTCACAGTCTGGGTATCGAAGCCTTGAAACGGCGCTTGATTCGTTAAAAACTCAAATAATGGATGCGGGTTCTGCCCCCTAACCTCCACCTTCTCAAATAACGGAAATGTCACTCCAAAGTGGCCCGTACAGTATTCCTGCACTTCTGAGTTGCTCCCTGGCTCTTTCTCATTAAATTGGTTACAAGGAAAACCGAGGATTTCAAAGCCCTGCTCCCTATGATTGTCATAAAGCTTTTGAAGATCAGCGAATTGGCGAGAGTAACTACACTTACTGGCTGTGTTTACAATAAGGAGTACTTTTCCGAGGTATACTGATAAATCAATGGTCTCCCCGCCAATCTTGGTTACCTGAAAATCATATATAGACATCAGATCATTCCCCTTCGTTAAGATAAACACATCATAGGTCGTTATCTCTTATTGGTCTAATATATAAAATCGATTATGTTCATAGGAAGAACCAATATATTAACGCAATCGGTTACTACTCCGTGGTCATACGCTTATTTTCTGAATCTTCGAGCGGGATATACAATATACCGGACCCATGATTTCGATTTTGCCGTCTTTTACACGCATCGCGCTCTCCTGTTCTGCCGCATATACATCTATCTCCTCAGACAAGGGGAACAGGTAGCCTTGAACGAACGAGGCGTAGTCGCGTTTCGAATGAGATTCATAAGCAAACGGATCTAAGCCCAACCCATTCTGAATCTTATCTATTTCAACGGTATGGGCGGCGTTACGCGAGGTTACCCATTTGGCAGACATGTTCAACGCACCGGCGCTGGCCCCCAAGATAACGGCATTGCTGTTCTTAATTACATCCGTTAATTCATATTCCGCCAAAAATTTGTGCTGCTGAACCGGGTCTCCCCCGCATAAAAAAATGACCGAGGCGTTCTGAATCCATTGCCGGGCCTCATCCTTCGGCATGCGGTAATCGATGAAATGATTCTCCTTAAACATAAGATTAGCCTGATGGAGCCATGTCCATTCCGTTATATCCTCAAAGTTAATCTGCCCGTCTTCATAATCAGAGGGTTGAGCGCTAATCATAACAAGCGATTGTCTGTCTTGTAGATCCTCCTGCAGCCACTCAACCAGCTTCTCTGGCAAAACATCATTAAACCAACTGAAATAGTAGTGAGTACTCATGCTTCGTTACCTCCATATGTATTCATTTCTACGCCGATATCCCTACTATAAAACACAATGACTGACACCAGGGGGTCAGTCATTATAGGAGAAAAGCATATTTTGCATATATTGCTGCAGCTCTGCCCGTAATCCACGAGGCTCCAGCAGCTCACACTCCTTGCCGAAGCTTAGAATGAATTTCAGCAGGCCCTCCTCATGAGGAAAAGTATCCGTGACGAGATAGCTGCCATCTCCCCCCCGGCTAATCTTCTCTTTCTCAAAATACTCGGTAAGCTGCGCGCCGATTCGCGAAGTGAATCTCAACACAACCTGTATGCCCGCCTGCGAATAATTGTGCTCAATCACCTCGGCAATCCGTGCTTCGGGCACATCTCTTTTTGCAAAAGGCAGCCCCAGCTCCAATTGTCTGATCCGCACAAGCTTGAATCTGCGGTAGTCGTTCCTGACCCGGCAGAAGCCGATCACATACCAATGGCCGTGTCGAAAGTCGATCCAGCCCGGCTCAACCGTCCGCTCCAGGTATTCCATATCCCTGTTGATGTAGTCAAACACCAGCAGCCTGTTCTCCGTGATGGCCTCGCTTATGATCCCGAGGAACGCTTTAATCTCCTGCTCCATGCTGAAATGGGACAAATTCAGAGTCAGTTTATCCTTACCCGGCTCCCGCTTATAGGTATGTTCGACTTTTAGCAGGATGTCATTAAAAGCTTCGTTCCGGCCAAACAAGCCGTGTAAATTCTTCATTACAGCTACAAACGTATGAGCTTCGTCCCCATTAAGAAAGAGGTTGCTTACATTATAGCTGTCCATAATATAGTATCCTCCGCCCTTGCCGCTGGTCGATGCAACCGGTATGCCGGCTTCGCTTATTTTCTCGATGTCCCGGTAGATTGTCCGCAAGGATACCTCGAAATGCTCGGCAAGCTCCTTGCCCGTTACCGTACCTTGACCGGAGATGATCAGCAGCATGGAGAGTAATCGATTGACTCGCATGATTGGTGTGTGACGCTAAGTAACGTCTCCTCCTCTGGGTGGAATTTTTTTCATATTATATCTTCGGCAAACACCTTGTTCATTATCGACAACGGATTCAAGTGAGACAGATATAACTTTTCTTGTTACATTTCCAACAGCTTTACGTATTAACATTTTAATGTGTATATTCATTGAGCTGTATAAAACATTTGTTGTACAATTTTAGGAGGTTTGATATGCCTGATTTATTGTTGTTGCTATTCTTGTTTAACTTGTCTTTATTTCTGCTGCATGAAATGGATGCCATTCGACGTTCGGAATGGAAACTTTTTCTTGTTCTACAAGATATGGATGATGCAAAAGCCTATAAAGTGTTCACCTTTATCCATCTCCCCCTGTACACCATCATACTCGCTTTACTTTTCAGCCAATATCAGACGATTACGTTTTGGGTGCTAGATATCTTTTTCATGATCCATGCGATCCTGCACTTTTTTTTCGAAAAGCACTCCCGCAACGAATTTAAGAATACATTCTCTCGTTTCATCATCTATCCGCTGGGAATTATTGCTGCTATCCATTTATTATTGATTGAGAATCTGTGATTGTCTCGCTCAACCTGCAGCCCTCACATATAGTCACATTAAATCGCTTCAACTATCCTGCCAGTTAGCTTAATCACTTCGCTGGTTAGCAACCAAATGGATGTCTTCAAATGGTATGTACTTGTTTTGTCTGAGAGCTTCATTTCTTGTCCCCTATGGAACGGTGGCTTGATTCCGCTTATATCATGATATGTCTTCGTTCAATGCCAGCTACTGCACCGCCAACCCGAACCTGATTGATTTCACCGCTCTCGCTTAGGCGCAGTCCTGCCCTGATTTCAGAAGGACAATCCATCGAATACCCTTGCCTGAAGATGACTTTCTCTACTTCCCGCAAAGATCGTTGACCATGTTGGTACAAATAGCTGAGCAGGGCACCGTTGGATGTTCCTGTCGCGCTCTCCTCGGGAATATCGTACAGCGGCGCAAAATTCCGGCATTCCGCAGCAGCATCGTCTGGAGTATCCATCGTGAACAGATGATATCCAACTACATCATATTTTTCGCTGATGGCGGTTATGGCATCAAAATTTGGCTCAACCTCATGCAAGAGCTCCCTGCTGCGGATCGGGATCATAATGTCCCGCAGGCCCGTTGAAACAATCTGGATGGGTAACCCGGTTTTCAGATCCCCGGCATCCATCCCCAAAGATGGGGCGATTTCCTCACAGGATATCTTTTGAAGAAATTGTGGTAAAGCCTGTGACAAATAAACAAGACCCTCGGAGCTAATATCGACTTCCAGAATCCCTGCCTTGGTTTCAATTGAATAGGAGGTCCCTTCCTTTGACAAACCCAGCGAATGCATTAGCCCAAACGCAGCAATCGTGGCATGTCCGCACAGATTAACTTCACTGGCCGGGGTGAAATAGCGGATTTTGTAATCCGCAAGCAGGGATTTTTCCATAAAGGCCGTCTCCGAAAATCCCAACTTCTTCGCTATGAGCTGCATTTGGGCAGCATCCAGAGAAAGGCCATCCTCCAAGACAACGCCTGCCGGATTACCGCCACGCCCCCCTTTCGCAAACGCATTTAACGTATACACTTCCACATTCATGTTCGGATCGTCCTCTCTTTATCTTCGTGCGTAACCGGAATCTTCTCTCTATAACGTCTTAATAGTGCCATTCTTCTTTTGCAAGCAGAACAGTTAATTTCTTGCCTATTAAAAACGCAGATTGCCCCCGATCAAATCTTTGGTCATTGGATCAAAAAACATTGTAATCGGTCCCAGTGGGCCGTTCATTTCCGTATCAAGTTGAACGGATACAACAACCTCTGACTTTCTGTCATCAATCCAATAGCCAACGTTTTTTCCAGACTCTAGGATCACTATGGCTTTCTCTTTCGGCGTGGTTAAAGTGCTTCTTTCCTTTTCTGAGATTTGGGCCCAAGCTAGATTCCGAAATTCATCTTCATTTTTAAGTTTGTCATAGTGGAAGACATAATAGTACCAGCCGCCGCCCAGATTCTTATAGTCATTCACATAGCTGAATTTCGAAGGATCCCCTTTGGCCATCTCTGGTAGGCTGAGGTAGGTTATGCCTTGTTGATACAAGTTGTCTTCGGCATCAAACAAAAAGTCAATACTTTTACTAGGGGCATCATTTAAGGAGGATATCCTTTTTACAATACCTTCTTGAAACAATGTTTGAGCGATTTCTTGAATTTCAGGGTCTTGGATGTTCTCGATGGAATAATCTTGTTGAAGTATGACAGGCCGAGTCTGGAACACTTTTTCATTCTCTAACAGATAACTGCCTAGAATTTCAAAATCTTCACGACGGTTTTGAAAATATTTAATAACCCCAGTCTCTGGACGCTTCAACATTTCGCTAACGTTCAAGGGAATAATGAAATCGCTTGCCCTAACATGCTCCGTTCCATTGCTTTTCAAGCCAGCACATCCGCATACCGTCAATGCAAAACAAATTAGAACTGAAATGAATTTCATCGGCCAAAAATTCATAATGCGGCCCCCCATTAAGACAAGAGTTGTGAATTCATGTTACGAAATGGCTTCTCGGTATTGTTTTAATTGTTGGTTTAGTTTAGTTCTGAAAATTGCATAAGTACAAGAATAATACTCAAAACAGTTAGCGCAAAGAAAATAACAGAAATTTGACGGTTCCTGCGCATTTTGATTCCGTATGAGCAAAAAAAGATTGCGGCCGCTAACTTGGCAATTATATTAGAATAGGCATAATCCGAAAACATTGAACTGCTAAAGAGAATAGAAGCAAGTAAAGTCAAAGATATTAACACTTTAAACCACAGCGGTTCCCTAATAAATTGATAGTACATCGATTTTAACGCTTTCATGGCATCCCATCCTCTACGTTTTTTCAGCCTATCTTATCGCAGAGAAAACCGAATCAGGTTCTACCACCGCTTAACCCAAACGGGCTCCAGGTTCGAGTAACCCATGGCTTGCAGCAGTTCCCAAGCATTCTCTATCGTATGCTGCTTTCCTGTGAGCCACAACTCAGGTTTTTCCCGTTGTATGTAAAGAATAAGCTCGGAAATATGTCTCGGTTTGCCCAGATGAATGGTGGTTTGGGAGTTGTTTTTGTATGCTGAAATATCATAAAACTCCCAGGAGGTGTGACGATCCTCTTCAGGTGGAGTGACTGCGAAAATGAGCGTGATTTTTGTGGTTTTATCTTCCTTGGGTGAAATATTTAACGTGAGGCGGGAACCACCCACATGCCAATATAAAAAAGGCCGGTCTTGGACGGTTAGCTGTCTGATCTGAGTTTTTACCGTAGGACAATCCCCCTCATTATATCATTGTTGTATCTTAACATATTAAGGAATCACCGTAGTCCCAATTCCGTTTGTAAACAGGGTATCTACCAGCTTGACCAATTCTTCCGACGACAGATCTTTGTCATTCCGTATCCAAAGGCGAAACATCGACATTAGTGTGGATATGTAAAACTCAATGATATACGGTGCTAAAGCTTCATCTGCCGGAAGGTCCACAATCAATCTCTCCAAGGGAATTTCTCTTTTCAGCCGTTCAATAAAATGAACAGAACCATAGTCGCCCAAGAGGGCTTTCAGGATTGAAATTTCCTCTGCATTCTCCAGGCATTGAAGTGCATCTTGGAAGGTATGTGTGGAGAACTCTCTGCTTGCCATTTCCTCTTTAATGGATCTAAAAACACGCTCTTCCACGTAATCCAACAACTCATAGATATCCGTAAAATATTGATAAAAGGTACTGCGGTTATATCCTGATCGCTTAGCGATCTCTTGGATGGTTATTTTTTCGATTGGTTTCTGGCTATATAAATCACAGAATACATTGATAAAGGTTTGCCTTGTTTTATCCGTAAGTTCAGGTTGCTTTTTCATTATTTGCCTCCAGTTTCCGTACATCGATTACACGACAGATCTTAAAAATCTGATGGTTGATGGTCCTGTAGAGCTTCTATACAATAAATTATACAACACGTTGTTGGATTATCAACAAAGATTAATATATAAGCTCAGGAGGCTAATATGAGAATTTTATTCTTCGGCAGAGGTGTCATATCGACCCAATATGCTTGGGCTTTTGAACAGGCAGGACATACAGTGGAGTTCTACGTTAGAAAAGGGAGAAAGGAAACCTTAGGCAGCAGCATTGAGCTTGAAATGTGGGACGCACGAAAAGGGAAGCAGCTCATCCAAGAAAGCTGGAACGTCAAATTACACGAAGAGATTCGACCAAATTATGATCTCATTATTGTGAGTGTCAACACGGAGCAGCTTCCGGCAGCAACACAACTAATATCGACTACTGCTGGGAGCACGCCTGTCCTCATCTTCAATAACCTTTGGCAGGATTTGAATTCTTCGATCTCCCCCCTGTCTATGGACAATGTGGTCTTTGGGTTCCCGGGAGGCGGCGGTGGCATTGAGGACAACAGGCTTAGAGGCGGCTTTTTAAAAATGCTGTTTCTGGAACAGCCACGGGCAGGCACTGAACCTATTAACAACCTGGTCAAAGCGCTATTTGAAAGTGCCCATTTTAAAATTAACTGGATCAAGGATATGCAAAGCTGGCTATGGAATCACTTTGCCATGAATGCCGCTATGGAGACCGAGGTATTGAGACGGGGAAGCTTTCCGGCAATCTTGGATCATAGCGACTCCTTCGCAAATGTTGGCAGGAATATGAGGGAGATTATCCCTGTACTGAAAGCAAGAGGCGCAAAAATGGATATGATCACTCTACTGTTAACCAAGACTCCGCCCGCACTTCTCGGCATCCTTTTTAACAAGGTTATTTTTGCGAAGGGCAGCTTAGCACGGCTTTTCATGGAATACAACAATAGTAAAGCAGGTTTTGCGATACTTGAAGTTGTACGGGAAGCGAAAAGGTTAGGGATAGCCTTGCCGCGGCTTACTGCGGCATTGGAAAATTCCGGGCAACACAATGCAGGCGTATCAGGGTAGGAGTGGTTTAAGATACCCTTGGTCGGTCGCATAGCGGTCGGCCTTTTTGGTGCATTTCAATCCACGCACTCACACGGAGTGCGACCACATAATGCGGATGCATTTTTGTCTGACCTGGAGATTTCAATCCACGCACTCACATAGAGTGCGACCCGCTGGTGGAGTCGTTCTCCATCCCATCACTGTCCACTTCAATCCACGCACTCACATAGAGTGCGACGTTGACCACACAGTATAAATCAGATGCTACAATTACTTCAATCCACGCACTCACATAGAGTGCGACAGAAATTTCCCGCCGGCTCCGCACAGGCGTCTCAAATTTCAATCCACGCACTCACGTAGAGTGCGACCGTTCCCGTCTGTATTCCTGCGCTATTTGAGCTGAGATTTCAATCCACGCACTCACGTAGAGTGCGACGATAGCGGCGACGGCAAGTACGTTATGGATAGTTACAAATTTCAATCCACGCACTCACGTAGAGTGCGACGTATAAATCTTTCAACTGCCGGTCGTGGTCCATCATTTCAATCCACGCACTCACGTAGAGTCGACGCCAGTTCATATTATTTCGTGCGTTATGCGATTAAATTTCAATCCACGCACTCACGTAGAGTGCGACAATGACGCAAATGTATTGACGCAAAGATCTAATGCATTTCAATCCACGCACTCACGTAGAGTGCGACAAAATCAAAATTTCCACAATCATTAAAAGATATAATTTCAATCCACGCACTCACATAGAGTGCGACAGCGGAAAACAGCACAACCTATGCTTTTCCCGTATACATACACTATATATCCCTTTGTTCCAATCTCGAAAAGGTATCTGTCCACCCTTGACTTTTCAAGAACTCCCTCGATTCCTGAGAGTTTCGACAAATTCTGAGGTGCGAAACCCCCTACGATTTCATGAGAGCTTGGCATTCGCACCGACTTTTTGTTTCTATTGTACCTCTTCGGCCATATTCTGCATAATCCTAAATTGTCTCCACATGGTATCGGCCGGGGTATTTCAACACACTGCAAATAAGCCGGACCGCATACTTCAGTATGCAGGCCGGCTATCTCTGTTCCCTTTACTTGACTAGACCACCAGCATGGTGCTCTCTCCCACTTTCGTAGTGGACTCAGAGGCCCTTATTCCGCGAAAAATCCAACTTTTCCAGCATTCGCGGACTACAGGGCCGTTATTGATGGATATGCCGCCTGAAAACGCCTCGCAGTGAGACAATAAGCGCACCACAGTCCGCAAACCGGCAAAGAAGTAACCATTCTTTGAAAATAACGGCCCTCAGGTCCGCGGAGGAGCAGACTCGGGTGACCAGGCGGGTTCGCTCTCTCTACGGGCATATTTCCCAGGAGCAATACGCTGCACCTCCAATCCACCACGAGGCCGCATCACTCACCCCTCGCCCCCCATTAAGCATTCATCAACACCTGAATGCGCTCCACATCCTGGCTGAATTTTTTGGCCAGGCGGGCTTTGCCGAGGTTGGATTTTACGATCTTTTGCATGCGCTTATCATCGGTTACAGCGAACTTGGCGAGCATGCGGAAGCCGGCTTCGGGGGCGCGTTCCACGAAGACGCTAACTGCGTATTCCAGACCCTTGGAGAGAACGCGGAATTCTTCCGCGCCGTAGCGGGTCTGTCCGGCGGCAATGCCGTCCAGGATCTCCTCGGACAGCTCCAGTGCATACAGGACATTGGCCTGCTCCTTCAGCATCGGCGGGTGGGCCAGGGCAGCGACGAAGGCCCGCTGCTCCAGCGCGTTAGCCGTGCCTTTCATGTCGTCGAACAGTGCGCGGAGCACGCCGAAGTCCTGCTCCCCGATGCGCTGCAGCGCCATCGCTGCCGCCTCGCGCATCCGCCAGCGTGCATCGTTCATCGCCGCCCGGCAGCGCTCCAGAATGATCTGCTGACGGGCAGGCTCCGCATAGCGGTAATAGCTGCCCATCGCCTGGAGCGCGCAGAACGGCAGGAACTCGCGGGGATCATCTGTAGGAGCTTCCGCCTCTGTCTTGCCCGTCCACTGCACAAGCAGCTCCCAGGCTTCACTGGCCACCCAATCCGACGCGAAAGCATCCGCGAAGGTGGAAGCCGCCCCCAGATTCGCCCGCGGCCCCGGCAGATTCGACTCGCCGAGCAGACGCTGCTCCAGCTCCGCATACTTCCCGGCCTCCTGAAGATCGCCGTAGAAGACATTTTTACTCACTTTACTGTTCATTTCAGTACCCCTCCATTATTTTGGAAAAGCCATCTTGATCTGCTCCTCGCAGAACTCCTTACATACATTGTTGCCCCAGAACAACCCGTGGAAACGCGTGAGCGCAATCGTGTCCTCGCGGATCTCCACCAGCCCTTCCTTCACGAACTTGTCGAACAGCTCGGGGAAATGCTCCTCCGGGTAAACTCCGAATTTGCGGCGGAACTGCTGGCGGTCAACCGCTGTACGGCGTAGGCCCATCGCCAGGAACTGGTTAGGCAGATCCTCTGCCTTCACTTCGTAGCCTAAAGCAATAGGGAGGTCGCCGGATGTAATCTTTTTCACATATTCAGGGAGTAATTTCACATTCTGGTAGGCATAGCCGCCCACATCGCCGAACGCCCCCAGCCCCACAGAGAGCAGGTCCAGGTAATCGTCAAAATGCTTGCGGCTATACACATGATGGCCTCCCGGCCGGACGAAATCATACGTGGATTCCACCGAATAGCCCTGCGACTCCAGATAACGGCAAGCCTCTATATACATCTGCTGCTCCAGCTCAAGTCCGCCGCAGGCCGGAAGCTCACCGCTGGCAATGCGCTTCGCCAGACCGAAGCCGGGAATGATCTTCAGCGGAAATAACGTGACATGACCGATCTCCAGCTCCACTACCTTCGCCAGATCCGCAAGCCATTCCTCCATCGTCTGGCCCGGCAGATTGTACATCAGGTCCAGGCTGACGTTCGCAATGCCCGCCTCTCTGGAATCCTGAATACTGCGCAGGGAATCCTCACCGGTCTGAAGCAGCCCGAGGCGTCTGCCCAGCTCATCGTTGAACGTCTGCACCCCGAGACTGATCCGGTTCACCCCAAGCGCATGGAGCAGCTTAAGCTTGGCGGCGGTGAAGGAAGCAGGGTTACCCTCGAACGTAATCTCTTCAACTCTCTGCATAGGCAGTGTAGCCTGTAGCTGCTCGAATAATGCGGTGATCTCTTCCTCGTCCAGCACGCTTGGCGTCCCGCCGCCGATATATAGCGCCTCCACTGAGCAATTGCGGATCTGCGGCGTCATCCCGTACATCTCCAGCTCGCGGAACAGCGCAGCCAGATAATCCTTGCGGGCTCCCTGCTCGTTGAACGCCTTGGGGTACGGGCAGAACGGGCAGATGGAATCGCAGAAGGGAATATGTACATAGACCAGCTTGGAGCTTGCTGCGGCTTGATTCAAGTTCATCAGAGACGGCAGCCGTGCGCTGTCCTCTGGCGACACCGGAGTGTTCCCCATGGGATAATGCCCTATCCCGATCTCCCGGAACGGGTACACTGGCTTGTTCATTCTATCAAGTCCTTCCTCCAATTGAATTCATAAGCATATCCTTATAGATGTGGCGTGATGCAGACAGAGCATCGGTGAGCAAGTCAGCGCTGTAGTCCTTAGACTGGTAATAGGCCGGAAAAAGCAAGTTATCCTCAGCCCGGATCACCTGCTCCTGTAGAGCGATATTGTAGAGTGCGGTGTGAGGGTAGACACGGATGCCTTGGCTGGCCAGAATATAGACCGGATTCATCTGATTGACCAGCTGCACCGTCTCCTGCACCGTCTCCGCATTCTCCCCAGGCCCGCCGAACAGCAGCGATACCGAATAAGGAAGACGATATTGCTCCAGCAGGTGTCCCAGTTCAACAAGCTGCTCCGGGGTGAACTGCTTGCCCATCCGCCGGAGCATCTGCCGCGAACCCGAGTCGGCACCGATGTCTACGAAGCGGCAGCCGGTCTCCTTCAGCAAGCGGATCAGGTCCCCGGTAATATGGGCCGGAGTCAGGGCGCAGCTCCATTCCAGCAAGGGGCTGGTGCGGCCGATCAGCCGGCAGAACTCCATCGTCTCCTCCACATCATGATTGAACACACCGTCTACAAAAGTAATATTATGCACCTGATAGTCATTCTCCAGGATCTTCATATCTTCGCTGAACTGCTCCGCAGGAATCCGGCAGGCGCCGGCATTCATGTAGCCCTCCGAGCAATAGATGCAGTGCCGGCTGCAGCCTCTGGAGGCCTGATAGCCCATCGAGGCTTTTTTGATCCGGGGGTTCGGGATAAAATACTGCGGAGCGAACAGCGGCTTCGGCGGAATACGGCTGTACACCGGATGATAGGCGGGATCTGCATTACGTACCGTACCTGTCTCCGGGGCCTGCCCCCGCTCGATCTCACGGGCCAGCCGCACCGCTTCCGCTTCGCCCCCGCTCCCCTTGATGCCGTAATCCGCCCCCAGCTCCTTCACCAGCTCGCCCGGCATGACCAGCATGGCAGCCCCGCCAAGCAGTACCTTGGCCGAACTGCAGGTACGGCATACCTGCATGATTTGCTGTAAGAAAGAGAGATAGCTCTCCGGCTGCTGGATCACCTGGTTGTCGATGTTGCGTACCGAGAGGCAGATCAGATCCGCTCCGGTAACCCGCAGCTCCTCGCGGAGTGCCTCCAGCGGCTCAGCCATAAAGGCCAGATCCAGAAAGCGTGTCCTGAATCCGGCAGCGGTCAGAGCCGAATAGACCATTCCCGCCCCAACCGGAAGAACTGGCAGCGGCTTCAGCAGTGTATTCGTAGACA
The DNA here is from genome assembly GCF_038005345.1 of Paenibacillus sp. FSL H8-0122. Lineage (NCBI taxonomy): Bacteria > Bacillati > Bacillota > Bacilli > Caryophanales > Paenibacillaceae > Paenibacillus > Paenibacillus sp. FSL H8-0122. Next base: position 5,268,276 of record NZ_JBBOTB010000001.1, read on the forward strand.
CCACCAGTATTCTCATGCTTCACTCCACCCGCTCTTCCTCTTTCATATGAACATCCAGTCCGGGTTACGCTCCCGGTACGGCGCACAGATGCTGTTCGCCTGCTCCAGACTCAGCTGCGGAGACATGAAGAACTTCGGATGGAGCAGATCATCCGGCTCAGGGGAACCGACATAGCTGTACATATCAGTGGACGGCAGAATACGGATGCCGAACAAGCCGAAGATGCGCTGCACCGATAGCTCCTCCATCAGATCCAGCGTCTCGTGCAGGGTCTCCGGCGTCTCCTCCGGTCCCCCGATCAGCAGGCAGAAGCTGAAGTCCAGCTCCTGGTCGCGGCAGAGCTGGACCACTGTCCGGATCTCGGCCTGCCGGAAGTTCTTCTTGAACGACCTGAGGCAGATATCGCTGCCTGAATCAATGCCGAACTCCACCTCTGTACACCCGGCCTGCTTAAGCAGACCTGCGAACTCTGCCGTGAAGAACCTCGGATTCAGGAAGCAGCCCCAGGACAACGGAAGCGTCCGCCCGATCAGCTCCCGGCAGATCTCTTCGGCATGCTCCAGCGGATAGTTGAACACACTGTCCACGAAATCAAAAGAGCCGATATCATACTGAACCACCATCTGCTCAATTTCATCGGCAACCCCCTTCGGCGACCGCAGACGGACGGCCCGGCCCTCCAGTGACGGGTAAGCGCAATAGGTGCAGCTTAGCGCACAGCCCCTTTTGGTCAATACATTATGGCGGACCCTACGCTCCACATCATAGCTGTGCAGAAACCCGCTGCGGCTGGGAAAATACTCCTGATCCAGCTGTTCAGGCGCATACGGCGACCAGTAATTCCATTCCCCGGCCCTTGTCCTGAACATGAGCCCGCTTACTGCGGACGGCACCTGCCCCGCTTCCAGCTGGTTAAGCAGCTCCACGATACTGTCACAGCCGTCACCGACAATGCCGTAATCGGCTCCCGTCTCCTGCAGCCACTGCCTGGGCAGTAGCGAGAAGCCCGCACCGCCCAGAATGATACCAGCCCTGCTGTTCCATTCCCGCACCCAATCCACCATTAAGCAGACCTGATCCACGAAACTCCGGGGATACTGCATGCAGCAATTATCGAGGTTACGGATCGACAAGCCGATGTAATCAGGCGCATAGGCGTTAAGGTAATTCGTAACGGCCTCCCGGGTGTACTCCAGCTGGGTCATGTCCAGCATGCCTGCCTCCCAGCCGGAAGCGACCAGACTGGCGTGAATATAGCTAAGACCCAGCGGGAATACAGGGGGCCGCTTCTCCGTATTCGCCGAGATCAGCAGCACTCTGCCCATGCTCACTCCCCCTTAAGAAAAGTGAGCGCGGCAGCAGCTACGTCTTCGCCCGCCTCAAGAAACATAAAGTGTCCAGCGCCTGGAACCGAATGCATCCGGGAGTCCGGCAAATACCGGTTCAGCTCCAGCGCCTTGTGCAGCGGCGTAATCCGGTCCGCCTCCCCGCTAATAATCAGCGTTCTCTGCCGGATTCCCTGAAGGAGCGGCCGGAGATCGGGATGCTTGATCTGAATCATCAGACGGTGGGTCGCGGCAGGCAGCCGGGACCAGCCCTCCAGAATCTGATGCTGAACCGCTTCATGCCCCTCGGTGAAAAAATACGGAACCGCCGCCGCATTCGTCTGTCGCACAGCCTCCGGCGTAATCTCTTCCCCGTGCTCCGGCCGCTTGAACGGAACCGCGAAGGTGGCGGCGGCCCCCATCAGCACCAGCTTCTTCACCCGGTCCGGCTCACGGGCGGACAGCAGCAGCGCAAGCGTGCTGCCCAGGGAATGCCCGATGATCGAGACCTGCTTCAGCCCCTGCTCATCCAGCAGCCTGAGAATATCATCAACCATGTCCTCCAGGGTGAAGGCCGGACCGGCGTATTCCGATTGGCCGTGTGCGCGCAAGTCCGCCCGAAGCACCTGGTAATGAGGCTCCAGCGCCCGGGCCAGGTCCCCGAAGACGAGCGAAGAGTCCCGGTTGCCGTGCAGACACAGCACAGCCTCCCCGGCGCCCTGAATACTGTAATGTAAAGGTATCCCCTTAGTCTTCAGCATGTAGTGTGTATCCTCCCTTGAACTTCCCGGCCAGGCCGCTCATACGACAGCTTCCTCCAGATAGTCCACGACCCGGTCTATATCCCGGCCGTCTGCTTCATCGACTGCAAACAACCGCCACTCCCCGGGGCTTCTGCCTACCAGAATGGCCGGCTGTCCGGGCTCCAGGGTGCAGCTTGAGGCCAGCTTATCCTCCCAGTCATAGTAGAGCGTGAAGCCGGGAACGGTCTGGCTTGTCTTCTCCTTCACGAATTCATGCGTGATGAAGTGGGGCAGCTGCCCCACTCTTGCAATCAGCGCACAGTCTGCGCTCCCGCCGAACTGCTGCTCCAGCTGTTCCAGCAGCGGCCCGCAGCGGAGGCTGGCCTGCTGATCGCCGATAACGAAGATGCGCGGCTGAATCGAAGCCAGTTCACCGAGCGTAACCTCCTCATCCCGGACGTCCTGCACAGTGAAGGCAGACCAGACTTCAGCCTGCACCCCGCGTTCCTGGCTCTGCTCCATAGGGTCCTGCCCCCCGCTTCCCTGTCCTTGCCCTGCCCCCGACTGCCCGGGAAGGTCGAAGTAAGAGAAGCCCAAGGAGGAGGCCACCCGCATCCCGACCGCCCGGGCCATCATCTTCGCCTCTTCCGCTTCTTCAATCGGCTTGCTCCAGGAGCGCTTGCGGATACCCGGCTGGCCGTCATATTCAATCAGGCTGATGCCCGCGCTGGCAATCATCGACAGCTTGATCGCCGTGAAGCAGGGCATCAGCGAGGCCAGCGCCCATTCATGCCCGGGTCCCGCTGCGACAACAATCTGTCCGGCTACCTTGCCCTTGAACGCCTTACCCTTCACTCCGGCTACCCGGTCATAATTGTAGTACTCGAAGTCCAGATCCTCGTCGCTGCACGGCTCGCAGCGGTCGATCCAGTTCTTCCAGACGGCCGGAAGCGAGAGCGCATAGACCGGGGAGGCGAAGACGAACCCGTCCGCCTCCTTCAGCTTGTCGTACAGCTCTGTCAATTGATCCTCCGGGTCCTTCAGCAGGTGGCAGTGCTTGCCGTTCATGCAGTTGCCGCAGCCGTCACAGGGCAGAATGTTGTAATCATTCAGCCGCAGCAGCTCCGTCTGCACCCCCTGCTCCGCTGCGGCTTCAAGCGCAACAGAGAGCAGATATTCGCTGGAGCTGTGATGCTTCTTCATAGACCCGGCAAGCCCGATGATCTTCTTCATCCGGCTGCCTCCTCTAAGTCCAGCTCAGCCGTATCGAAGCCCAGCGCCCGCAGATCGCTAAGCGCGAACATCCGGAAATCTGCCGGGGTGCACAGTACATTGGCCTTGGCGACATCCTGCCGTAAGACCTGGGCACTTCCCCGGGCAGCCGCCAGCTCCTCGGACTTCTTACGGATCTCAGGACCGGCCATATCGCGGATGAACTCAGGCTTGCGCCCAATGACCGCGCCCAGGAGACTCTCGCCCTCCGCGCTCCAGACCGCCTTCGCTCCTGGCGCTGACTCGAAGAAGCTTCCCGAAGCGAGCGCCGCGAACAGCTGCTCGAATTCCTTCAGCGCCTCATTCCCGGGCTTCGCCATGGAGACGGTCCGGCTGGCCCATTCGGCACAGTAGCCACACTTGTCACAGTCCATCCGGTCGCAGCGCTTCGAGCGGAAGCCCTCCAGGAAGCCTTCCAGACTCTCGTTGTCGATGCTGGCCTGGAAGCTGAACAGCAGGCGGTAGACCTGTCTCATTTTGTCGGACGGTGCGAAATCCTCCTTGATGTTCTTCGAGAAGTTCGGCATTTCGAAGTCGGCCTCCGCCATCCGCGAATTGAGCAGGCTGAGCAGGTTGCCCTGATACTTCCGCCCGGAGTAAGACTGCGCAGTAGCCGCAATCTTCTCCGTGGTCTTCATCCGCTCGGTCAGCTTGAACTTGTGATAGCCCAGCTCTTCATAGATATACATGTCCTCCGGGCGAATCCACTGCGACTTCAGCAGCTCCTCCGGGTGCTGGAGCTTACGCTCCGTACAGCGCAGCATATAATAATCCAGCGCGAAGCCTTCGGTCACATGGTTGCACTGCGAGGCGTGGCTCTGAAAATTCGCATGATTATGGCGCATCGGGCAATCCAGCATACAGTCATTGGTTGCAATGAGCTGATAGTCGCAGCGGGTATTCTTGCGCAGGCTCTCCAGGAAAGCGAAGTCACGGTTCCGGCTCTCGGGCAGGGTAATCTCGCTGACGCCTTTTTCCTCGAAATATTGGGCTTGTCTGAGCGTATTCACATTGGCAAAGGTAGACAGGCTGATCTTCACATCCGGCAGCGCGGTGCGCACCATGTCAATCAGCATCGGGAGCGATACCGTCACATATTCCGGCTGCAGCGTGCCGATCCATTCCAGCAGCTCGCGCAGGCGGTAATGGAAATCCTTCGTCGTCTCCAGGTTATCCAGACAGGTAGCGTTCAGCAGATAATTGAACTTGAACCCGTAGGCATGCAGGAGCTTCACATGCTCCTCCACCCTCGCCCGGTCTATGGTAGGCAGTGCAAAGGTTGGTCTTCCGCCGCCCACCAGATCAGAGGACAGCTTGCCGTAGAAAACATCCACATGCGAATCCTTCAGCAGGATAGGCAACCGGTCATCAAAGTTCGTGCCGACAGACAGCTTCATCCCTTCAGCTCCTCTCCGGCAGCCTCAGCCGGCTTTTGTCCGCGTGCCAGCTTCACACGGCTCTCGAAGGTCTGCTGGTTCGCTTCCGAGAAGAATTCCTTACAGACGTTGTTGCCCCAGACAATACCTCTCGCGGACAGGCGGATCTCATGCTCATCCGTTTCCAGCAGGCCTTTGGCTACCAGCTCATCGATCGTCGTACCGAAGACCTCCTCCGGCTGGAATCCGAACATGCCGGTGAAATCCTTCCGCTTCACGGACAGCATCCGCAGGCCCTTGGCCATCATCCCGTGCATCGCTTCCAGATCATCCGCCTGACTGGCAATGAAGACGGACAAGAACTGCTGCTGGAGCCGGTTGCTGTACTCCTGAATATCCCCCTGGTTGATATACATCAGCTTGTTGACATAACCGAAGGCGGCCGGGCCGTGCGCGAACAGATCCTTCTGCTGGGTATAGTACAAGAGGACATGCCGGTCCTCGAACCCCGGCTTGGCGAAATCCCACACGCTGTACTGGACATAACCCTCTTCCTGCAGCAGCCGCTTGGCTTCCAGGTACATATCCACTTCCAGCTCGACACTGCCGGTTGGCGGAATCTTGCCTTCCTTAATCATTTTGAACAGTGCCGTAAAGGGTACTACACACAGAGAGAATACCGTGATATGGTCAATGCCCAGACGTACAGCCGTACGGACATCCTCCAGCCATTCCTCCATGGTCTGCTCAGGCAGGTTGTACATCAGATCAATGCCGATGTTCCCGAAGCCCGCCTCCTTCGCTTCCTCCAGCACCTCGAAGGCCCGCCGGGAATCATGGCTCATCCGCAGATGCTGCCCCATCTTGTCATTGAAGGTCTGGATACCGATGCTGATCCGGTTCGCCCCCTGGGCACGGATGGCCTGCATTTTCTCCAGCGTCAAGGTTGCCGGACTGCCCTCGAATGAGATCTGTGCATCCGGCGTCACCCGGTAATTCTCCTGAACGCTCTTCAGCATCTCAACCATCCGCCCGGCAGACAGAGCCGAAGGCGTTCCGCCCCCGAACGTCACCGCACTGATCGTGGACTGCGAACCATACGGGGAAGAGGCATAGATGCCGATTTCGGCCTTGACGGCCTCCATGTACTGCTCGACCTGCTTTTCCTGATAGGCCATCTTGTTGAAGGGACAGAAGATACAGACGGAAGCACAGAAGGGAACATGGACATAGACTGCGCCGACATTATGCGCCGGAGGCTGGTCACCAAGGCCCATTGTTCCGTAAATATCAGCCGGGGTAACCTCGGTCACAGGATTGGGATAGTGGGACACACAGATTGGATCTCTATGGGGATAGACGTTGTAGAAGGATTCGTTGGTTGTGGTCTTAACTGCCATGATGAACACCCCGCTTGGCTTCCACAGCCGACAATGCCGCAGCGAGACCGGAGGAGACAGCCTCAATCCCTGCCACCGGCAGACAATTCATCACGGTCTCTGTCACTTCCTCCGCGCTCGCACCCAGCTCATAAGCCTTCAGTGCATGCAGCCGGATGCCATAGGTAGAACGGTCTGTAACTACGCAAGCCAGCCGGATCAATTCCCGCACCTTAGGCTCAAGCGTCCCCGTATCCTCAATCGACTTGCACATGCTATCAAAAGCGGCCCCTACCTGCGGATTAACTCTCATCAACATATCGCTCATCAGCTATACCCTCCTTATGATTGAACCGATTGTACCGATTGCACCGGGCGTCCCTTGGCCAGCTTCATCCGGTGTTGAAGCCCGTAATCCGCATATTTGGCGGAGAAAAATTGCTTACTCACATTGTTGCCCCATATAATGCCGTCCTCAGTCAGCCGAATCCCTTCCGCATCCTGAATCAGCAGCCCGTCCTGCACCAGACGCTCTATCGTCTCCGGGAACAGCTGCACCGGCTCCTGCCCGAACATCTTCACGAACCCGGCACGGTTCACGGACAGCATCCGCAGCCCCTTGGCCATGGCCCCGTGCGCCAGCTCCCGCTCGTCGGCCTTCTCCCCGCAATTGACCGGCAGCAGCCCGTCCTGCACGCGGGTCATATATTCATTCAGATTGCCGCTGTTGATATACATGTAGCCGTTAATGATGCCAAAAGCAGCCGCGCCAATGCCGATCATATGCGCCTGCTCCGAGAAGTACAGGGTGGCGTGCCGGTCCGTCTTGCCCGGCTTGGCGAAATCAATCACGCTGTACTGCTCATACCCGGCTTCCAGCAGCATCTCCTTGGCGATGGTATACAGCTCAATCTCCCGGTAGACATCCCCGATGCCCGGAATCTTCCCGTCCGCTATACGCGAGGCGATCTGCGTATGCGGCACCACACAGAAGGAAATCACACAGATATGGTCAATCTCCTGCTCGATGGAGGTGAGAATATCCGCCCGCCACTGATCCAGCGTCTGGCCCGGCAGATTGTACATCAGATCAATGCCGACATTCTCAATACCGCTGTTACGCGCATTCTTCACTAATGCGAACGAATCCTCGACACTGTGATACAGTCCCAGTACCTCGGCAAGCTCCTCCTGGAAGGTCTGCACGCCCACGCTGATCCGGTTGAGGCCCTGCAAAGCCAAGGTCTCCAGCTTGTCCGCCGTGAAATTACGGGGGTTGCCTTCGATGAAGATCATGGCCTCCTCTTCCACGCGGAAGGACTGCTTCATGTATTGCAGGAGTCCGGTCAGCTCCTCCGAGGACAGGCAGGAGGGTGTCCCGCCGCCCAGATTAATGGAGGAGACCGTAACACTGCTGCCAAACGGCGTAGCTGCATAGCTGTCCATCTCCTGCCGGACAGCAGCCAGGTAGCGGTCCACCTGATCCTGCCGCTTCAGATAACGGTTGAAGGGGCAGAACGAGCAGGTCGCATCGCAAAAGGGAATATGCAGATACAGCGCTACCGGCGTATCCTTGGTATTCACCTGTTCCAGCTCCATCAGCGACCGGACCTCAGGCTCTGTGTGCTGTGAGACAGGCACCGGATAATGCGAGACGCAGATCGAATCTCTCTCCTTGAACATTTCAACGTATGACTTCGCATTATTCATATGGAGCGGTCTCCCTTCATTTGGATTGCAGCATCCGGCCTGCATATGGAGAATCTCCGGACGGCTCCACCGGGATGCGGCGGATTTCCATAGTCATCTGGTTGCGCATATCCGGGCAAGCCGAGTGTACAATATTGCCCTCCGGGTCCCACGGCAGCTTCGCATCCATGTTCAGCGCCAGCAGCATCGGGAAGACCGCATGAAAGGCCGTTCCGCAGAGATTGCCTGCGTTCAGCGGGGAGACCTTCATGATATCCCCTTCCTTATGTCCTGCCCGGCAATGCCCCTTAACGCCCGTAACCTTAAGCTCAAACTCATAATTCATCCCTAATTCCTCCTCATCTAATATGTGATTCGTTTCACTTGCACTGAAATGCGCTACTCGATAATCGCTACTGCCCGTACCCAGGACGCACCGGCCTGCCTGATCTTGATCGGAAAGCATGCCACCTTGAACCCGTACGGTACCGGAATCCGGTCCAGATTCGCCAGCCGTTCCATGTGACAATATGTCTGTTCTCTGCCCCAGAAGTGAGCGGGGAACAGATAGGCGTTATCCCCGGTCCGCTTATAATCACTGATCATATGCTTGAACGGACGGTCGAACCCGTAGCTGTCGATGCCCATCAGTCTGATACCTTGACCGGTCAGGAACGCCGTAGCCTCCCTGCTCATGCCCGGATAATCCGTAAGATACCGGGGGGTTCCCCAGTGCCGGTCCGCACCTGTCCGGATCAGTACAATATCCAGCGGCTTCAGCTGGTAACCGATCCGCTCAAGCGCCTGCTCAATATCCCGCTTCTCAATAGCCTCACCCGCCTGGATATGGGTGAAATCCAGTACCACCCCGTCGCCGAAGCACCACTCCAGCGGCACCTCGTCAATGGATGCTGCAGGCTCTCCCTCACTCTTGGAGCCGAAGTGCAGGGGGGCATCGAAGTGGGTTCCGGTATGGGTGGACGCGGTGATCATCTCCATGTTCAGGAACTCTTCGCCCGGGAAGTCCTTCCGGCTCCCGTCGAATTGGCGGGCGAAGCGGTCCGCCCCCTCCTGATGGCCGGTCTGCTCGAACCCGTACGGGGCCAGTTCGCCCGGATTCTGCTCCATAGGCACGCTTAAATCAATGAACTGAACTGCCAAAGTTCTCACCTACTTTATAATTCTGAGTGCGTTGCGTCCCAGGATGTTCTGGACATCCTCCCGCTTGATCTCCTTCACCCCCATCATCAGCTTCATGGGCAGCGGGATCACTACCTTTTGCATGTAATTCAGCACCTCGGCGATGTTCGGAGTAACCGTCCAGTCCGAGCCCCAGAGGATCTTGTGGCTGCCGCAGACCGAGATCATCTTGGCCAGCTCCATCCGGAATACCTTCGGGTTATTGTGAATCAGAATATTGGCTACCGCCGTGATCGTCACATACATATTGTCGTGTCGGCCGACCATGTAATAGCACAGGTCATTCCAGGGATGGCCCATATGCTCCACAATCAGGGTCAGGTCGGGAAAATCCACAGCCACATCATCGAGCAGAATCGGGTAATTATGCTTCATACGAAAAATACTGCCCGGCGTAATCCCGGTATGCACGCTTACCGGAACGCCCAGCTCGCTGCACCGCTCATACAGCGGATACAGCAAATCCCGGTCATTCAGGACGAAGCCGCCGTAATCATTGGGGTTCAGCTTGAAGCCCTGCATGCCCAGCGTCTTAATGGCATAATCCAGCTCCGCCAGCGCTTCCTTCCCCTTATAGGGATTGACGCTGGCGAAGCCGCGCAGCTTGTCGGGGTGGGCGCGGACCGCCTCGGCGATTTTCTCATTGGACAGCACCTCATAGCCGTAGACATCCTCGAAGCTCAGCTGATGGACCCAGCTCATGGCAATCTGGTTTTCGTCCATACAGGCGAGGTAATCCTCCAGCATATTGTTCTCGTCCACGAAGCCGTTTCCGTCAGCGCCCACCATTTTCTTCAAATATTGCAGGTCATCGAAGCCCTTCTGCTTCTTGTAATCCGGGATGGTCCCGGCCGCGGCCAGACTAAGCTCCCGGCTCTTATTCTCCTTGACGGCGAAATGGGCATGGGTATCTACAATCACAAGCTCACTCTTCACGTTTGTCTTCTCACCACTTTGCTTAGAATTGGTATTGCCTAGAAGGGAGGTCAGACCTCTCTGTGCCCAATCTCCGGCCTCGGGGCCAGCGGCGCTGTAGCGAAGACCAGCTCCAGCTCGCCCGGACCCTCATTGACTACCCGGTGCCGCTCACCCCTCCGCGCAATGAACAGGCTATTCTCCCGGATGGCATGCGGAATATCCTCGATGAACGCCGTTCCCCGTCCCCGGACGACATAGACATTCTCTTCGCCGTAATCATGGAGATGCTCCTTAATCTCTTCTCCCGGCTGGAGCAGGACATGGCCCATGATCAGCTGGGTGGACCCGACAGTCGCCGGACTCGCCAGCACGCGCATCTGTCCTCCTCTGGAATGAACCACCGGCACTTCATCCATATGGACCACTGTTCTCGTGTAGACCTGATTCATACTGCACCCCCTTATCCCGCAGATTTATATTCGGTGACACCTGCTTCTTCCTTTTTGCCCAGACTCAGCGAGATCAGAATCGTCAGCACCATCAGCCCGGCGGCCACCAGATAGCTGGGATGCGTTCCAATCCGGCTGTAGAAGAATCCGCCAAGCGTGGACCCCAGCGCAATCCCGACTCCCTGAAGGGTCCGGAAGGTTCCTAAGGCCGCGCCCATCTCCATCGGATTAATCTTAATGACCTTATCCGTAATAATCGTGTTGACCAGGGTAATAATCGGCCCTTCCGTAAGCCCGATCAGGGCATAGCCGAAGGTCAGCAGCCAGGGGTTGAAGTCCAGTGCATACAGCAGCACGAGCGCTCCCACGCAGATCGACTGGGCCCAGATCAGGGGCGCATGTCTGCCTACCTTATCCGAGATCCATCCGATGAAGACCGCCCCGAACGAGGCTACCGCTTCATACGGAATGAACAGCAAGCTGAGCAGCACCAGGGAGATATCCTGTTCCTTAGCCGCGAACGGCACCAGGAAGGTAGTGAAGACACCCACCATGAAGCACAGGGTTCCCACAATGCCTGCCAGCAGAATTTCGCGGACGCCCAGCCATTTGAAGGAGCTTTTGAAGGCTTGCCCGATGCTCCGGCTTGTATTCTTGACTCCGGTCTCCCGCAGCAGCAGCGTAGTAACCAGCGTGGACAGCAGCAGCAGGGAAGCCAGCACCGCGAAGGAGGTATGCCAGCCGAAATAATTGCTCAGCAGCCCGCTCACCACATACCCCAGCACCGACCCGGCGCCAATCGCCCCGGACACAATACCCATTGCTCTGCCCCGTTCCTCGGGCTTGCACACATCCATCACCACCGCGAAGATCGGCGTGGACACGAACCCTCTGGCGAAGCCGAACAGCAGCCACCCCGCCGTGAACAGCAGGACTCCGTGGGATGCAGCCACCATAAATACAGCCACTGCCGATAATGCCATGGAGGCGATAATAATCTTCTTCCGCCCGTACCGGTCTGCGAACACGCCGGACGGAATGGACAGAAAGGTCATCACCAGCGAGGCAATGCCCGCTATGGTTCCAATCTCACCGGAGGTCATGCCGAGATCACTGCTGATCAGGGGTGCGATCGGGAAGATGCTGACCATAATAGAGAATACAAGCAGAATGTTGATGGCCAAAAGTGTGAATATTTTGTTGTTGCTCATGTGATTCGTCCTCCTCACAGTCATTGACTGCTCTCAATAATGATGAATGCAGCAGCATAATCACCGTGATGACTAATGCTTACGTGGATGCTCTCCTGCTGCTGTATATAAGACTCCAGTCTTCGGCTGCGGACCAGATAGGGCTGGCCGCTGGGAAGGTTGAGGAACTCCAGCTCATTCCAGTCCAGCTCACAGTTCATTCCGGTGCCGAAGGCCTTCAGCAGCGCTTCTTTGGCGGCGAATCTGCCGGCCAGGAACTGTTCCGCATGTCTTTTTTTACAGGCGAACAGTTCCCTTTCTTCCATTGAATAGTACTGCTGGATGAAGAGTTCACCGCACTTGGCCAGCATCTGCTCCACGAAGCTGATACTGACCAGATCCATGCCGATCCCTCTGATCATGCCTTCAAGGCAACGGCTTCGATCACTTGGGCTACAGAATAAGTCTTAAGCACCCTACTCTCAATGAAGATGCCAAACGCCTTCGCAAGTGCTGTAGAGACCAGCGCCAGCTCTGTTGAATCCAGGGCCAAATCGTCATAGAGCCGCGATGATTCGATAATCTCATCCTCAATGCCAATATCCTCAATGATTGCTTTTACCTTCTCGAATACCAATAGATACACCCTTCCTTTAGAGTTAATGGGCCTTACGCTTCTTGCTTTACAATTCACGGTTCACAGCTCTTCCTTGTTCACAACCAGTGCCGAAGAGACACCCCCCCTCCCTCTGGACAGAATCAGCGAAGACTCCACAGCGGTCCGGCGGCTGATCCCCGGCACGAAGTTCAAGCCATTGTCCTGAACGGATTCTGCCAGATACGGAAGGCCGGGCAGCTCCCCGTGATTCATAGCCAGCACGCTCAGTGCGACATCGAACGCCCCTGCCGCTCCAATCGTGTTGCCGAAGACGGTCTTGGGGCAGCCCGCCCACTTGGCTTCTGTGCTACTGCCGAACACCTCCTGAATGGCCGAGCATTCAATTCCGTCTTCGCGGGCGGAGGCGGCCCCATCCAGCGACAGATAGCCGATTCTCTCCGGCTGCGTCTCCGAATGTCCGATCGCCAGCCGGATCGCCCTGGCACACTGCGCTATACTTTCCTCAGGCGGGGCGGCGGCCTGGCCGTCATTCGTGAAGCCGAAGCCCTGGATGCTCGCCCGTACCCGGCGGGACGCCTCGCGCTTCTGAAGGCTGCGCTCTGATTCGAGGCAGAGGAATGCGGCTCCTTCAGCCAGGGCCAGTCCGCTGCGTCCCTCCACGAACGGCCGGTATGCCGTCTGCGGGCGGTCCGCACTCAGATTCAGCAGCCCCTCCGTGTTATAGAAGGACAGCGCCCACGGATCAAGCGGCGTCTCGGCTCCGCCCACAATCGCCGCATCGATGATCCCGCTGCGGATGGCTCTGGCCGCATACGCAATGGCGAGCAGCCCGCTGCTCCGGTCGGCGATCACCGTCTTGCTGTAGCCCCTGATATCGAAGGCCAGGGACATATGCCCTTGTGCCGCCGCCGGGAACCAGTTGCTCGCCAGATTCGGGTCAATGAAGGGTGCCCCCTCGGTATGGAGGACACGCAGGCCATTGCGCGCACTCTCCCAGCCGCCCGAGTTGTTGCCGACGAAGATACCGATCCGCTCGCGGCTCATCTGATCAAGCTCCCAGTGCGCATCATCCATGGCATCCTTCGCAGCCAGAATCGACATGACAGAGAAGCGGGAGCATTTCTTGAGCAGACGCTTCGAGATGACCCGCTCCGGCTCCATCCCGCGGACTTGTCCAGCGAAGGGAGGCGCGGTACCAGTCGTACCCTCAAGCTGGAGCGGAGTCATATAATTACGGCCGCTCAGGAGTCCTTCCCAGAAGGTCCCGGCACTATTCCCGCACGGCCCCACCATCCCTACTCCAGTTACGAATACTGTATTCTTCATAGGCTGCACATCCATTGTTCAGTCTGAAGCTTGCCTGCCCGGTTGCTGTATTCGTTCGCGGCCAGAATCATCGCGGAGTGAATCCCGGAGAATCCGCTGGCATTGGTCAGAATATGGTACAGGTCGCGCTGGATCGCCTCTTTCGGCACATAATTCAAATCACAGGCCGGGTCCGGCTCGTCCAGGTTAGCGGTTGGCGGGATATAGCCCTCGTTCAAGGCCAGCAGGCAGTGTACAATCTCAATGGCACTCGCTGCCGAGAGCGGATGGCCTACCATCGATTTCGTGGAGCTGATCGGGATGGAGTAGGCGAGCTCTCCGAACGTTCTTTTATAAGCCGCGGTCTCAAAAGCATCATTCTGCGGAGTCGAGCTTCCATGTGCGTTGATATATTGAATGTCCTCCGCTGTCAGGCCCGCGTTGCCCAGCGCCTCGTTCATCGTCAGACTGAGCGCATCTCCGTCCTGCGGCAGATCGGTCATATGAAAAGCGTTATTCGTACTGGCGAATCCGGTCACCTCCCCATAGATCGGCGCCATCCGCCGGAGCGCATGCTCAAGCTCCTCCAGCACCACAACAGCACAGCCTTCGCTGAGAACGAAGCCGCTGCGGTTCTTCTCAAAAGGTCTCGAAGCCCGCTGCGGATCATCGTTGAACTTGGAGGTTAACGCACCGATGGCATCGAAGGAGGAAATAGTCATCGAGCTGACCGGTGCTTCCGCTGCGCCGCAGATCATGACGTCATGTTCCCCGGCTATAATCGACTCATAGCCATATCCGACAGCATCAATGCCGCCCGTGCAGCCTGTGGACATGACCAGTGCCTCTCCCTGAAGCCCGAACTCATGCGCCACTTCGAAGGCAATATAAGAGAACATGCCTTTGCGGTACAAATCCTCCTGACAGAGTCCATGATCAATCGGTCCCTGCCCGCCCTCCGTCATCCGCAGGAAGGTCTGCTCCGAGAACGGGGTGTCGGCAATCGCATTGGCGATGCAGACCCCGGAACGCTCCCGCAGCTCCTTCGTGAACACAAGCCCCGCATCGGCAACCGCCCTTATCGCGGCGTTGACCGCCAGAATACCCGGCCGCCCCATGCCTGCCCGCTGCGCTTCATCAGCCGTCCGGCCCAAATGCTCGAACTGCGGTATGGTGCCGGTAACGCGGCTTTTGAGCGCCATATGCTCATAGCCCTGCAAACGGTCATATCCCACCTTGCCCTGCAGGCTGTTCCTCCAGAACTGCTCCGGCGTATTCCCCAGCGGGGTAAGCAGCCCCATGCCGGTGATCACGACTCTTTTTCTTGTCACATTCTCCATGTAAGCCCTCAGCTCCGAACCGTTTGCTTCTCGATATTGTGCTTGATCGCTGCCATCTGTTCCTTGGTCGTGCGGTTCAGATGCGCTTCCACCTGCTCCCCGGTCAGCCCGCTTGCCGGATCTACCTCGAATTCCTGAATCCAGGTCATATACGTCCCTTCGTCCTGCTCCTCATAGAGCCATTCGAGATTCATATGCTTGAACGGCAGCAGCGGCGCAAGGCGTCTGGCCGTAATCCGGAAGTTCGGCCGATCCAGCCAGCGTTCTGATTCCCATGTGCGTGAAGGGCGGTTCCCCTCGGGATGTGTCGTCAGCTCAAACCGGATGTAGGCCTCCCCTTGCTCCAGCACCCTCGTTTCCTTATATTCCGTGAATAAATCTGTCCAGTGCGCAATATCATTCGTCCGCTCAAATACGGTGATCCGGTCTGCGTGAATCCAGATACTGTTCTGAATCGTTGCCACTCCATATGCCTCCCCATTCGTATTAATGACATCGTAACGCCTAAGCCCGGAAGGAGACATAACCCGGCTGTTAAGCTTGCGTTAATTTACAGTTATTGTTGATTTATGGGAGGATACGGAAGAGTGCAATCTATGTGTTTCCCGGGGCACAAAAAAAAGACCTGACAGAACTCTGTCAGATCAATGGGTTCACCGAATATCCGATCCCCCGGCGAAACAGGATGACGTCGCTTCGTCCGGAGATGATCTCGATTTTGTGCCTCAGCTTGTATACGTACTGCCTTACAATCTCAGGGGATGTATACCTGTCCCACAGCTGGTGCAGAATCTGCTCGGTGGGGATGTACTGGCCTTGGCATTCCAGCAGCAGGTCCAGGAGTTCGAATTCTTTACAGGTAAGCTCAATGACGAATTCTCCGACCTTCAGGGATTTGGAGTGTAGATGAAGGGCGATATCCTTGATTTGTCTGGTGCGATGTGTATAAGGGTCCAGTCCTTCGTCGAACCAGCAGCGCAACCGGCTGAACAATTCCTCCTGGAAGCCGTAGCGCTCGAAGCTGCTGATGTAGATATGATTGGAAGGAAAGGGGACAGGGTTGCCGTGAGCGCTGATCTCCTCCACAATGAAGAATATTCTCAGCGTATGCATCTGCTGCAGATACTGCATCTTATGAATGAATCCCGGGTTGAAGTCAGGGGTGCTAATGATTACACCATCGAGCCGGAGGCCCTCCTTCACAATATCGACCAGCGCATCAAGCTCCTTGAAATGCAATACCTTACAACCGTACACCTGTGCAAAAAAGGAATGAACATTCTTAAACCTGCAATCCTCACAAGGCTCTGTGGAATCTGCACAACACACCAGCGCAACACGCATGAACTTCTCTCCAATCCCATTCTTCTCAAATACTACCGGTTTCACAAAGATTACATTTTCTATAATATAGTATTTTTTGGGATATAAAAGGAAAAATATCATAGCTTCTTACTTGAAAAATGAACAAAAAAGGGCCGCGCATTTTCGCTACGGTCCTCTGTTTTACGGACAACCCTCTATCTGCATTACTTCCCCGCTGTTTCTCCCCCCTCTGCCTGTTTAGCTGCAGGGTTGTCGAAGCGTAGACGAAGCGCTACCAAGGCCGCCAGCATCAAAATCAAACCAGATAGCATATAGACAAAGATAAGCGAGCTTTGCGCCACCAGCATACCAGAAAGTCCTGTCCCGATCAGCGTGCACCCGGTAAAAATTGGAGTGATGAGGCCATTAATCCGTCCGATATATTCAGCCCGAACCAAAGTCAGCATATACGTGCCAATTACAGTCTGCGTCAAAGCCAGGAACAGACCGGTAATCAGCCGCATCCCGCCTGTTAGAATGGGCCAGACCGACCATACTTCAATCATTGTCCCCGCCCCGAGTAAAATCAAACCGGCGAAAACCACCCCTTTGCCCTTAAGGCGACCGGACAGGCTGGCGGCGATTATTGCCCCGATCAGGAGGCCCAAGCCGGACAAGGCGGTAAACCACTGCAAGTCTGCTTCTGCCAATCCCAGCCGCTCCGTAACCAGAAAGATGTCAAGCGGAGCGGTCAGACCGGCTCCCAGAGCAAGGACGCCAAACATGACCATCAACACTTTCAAGTTGGCATGTTCCCGCAGGTAGAGCAGTCCGCCGCGTAAATCGTTGACCACAGCCTGCACTGACAACCTTTCCATGGAGCGCGGTGAATCCGGCAGGAAGAGCAAAAAACAAGCGGAAAGCGCAAAGATTACCAGCAGGCTGCTCAAGGAAACCATAACTCCGAAGGTGTAGTAAACAAAGGTGCCGAGGATGGGACCCAGAATGATAAACAGCGAGCTGACCATCTGGGTCATCGCCATGGCAGCCGTCAGCTCTTGTTCAGGAACATGGGTTTTAAGCAATTTGGCCGAGGATGGCTGGGAGAACTGCGACACAATCGCGGAGATCATCGCCACAATAAAAACCGCCTGCCAGTATCCCCATGCCACCACAAATAAAATTGGCACAATGGAGAGAAAGCTTAGAACATCGCCCCAGATCATGGTGCGCTTAGGGCGCCAGCGGTCAGCCAGCACACCGCCCACCAGGGAAAATAAGAAAATCGGCGCGTATTCCACCACCGTAAGCAAGGACACAGCCACCGGGTCACCCTGCGTCTGCTGCACCACATAATAGAGCAAAGCCATATTCCGCACCCAAATCCCCACCTGCTGCAGCACATCTGAGGCCATTACCAGCAGGAATACCCGATTTCGCAACAATTCTTTCATCGTATTACCTCCTTTTTCGATAAAACTGACCGTTCGGTTTAATAATTCTCAAATGAAGCGGGCCTGCCCGAGAACTGCGGTTCAACGACTCGAACAGGCTGCGCTTCATTCATTTCTTCTTAATTCCCTCTAATAACAGAGCCACCGCTTCTTGCGTATGCTGGTGCATCCCGTCTTTGGGGAACACTTGGGGATACAGCGTCAAGCCGCTTAACATACTGGTGAATAACACAGCCAGCCGGCTCGAGTCCGCCATAGTAAAAACCTGCTGCTCCATCCCCTCCCGGAAGATCTCGGTAAATACTTCAATCTGCACCATTGAGATCTCAATCAGCCGCTGATGTATCTCCTGGTAACCCTCCTGCATATTCATGGAGAACTCTTCAGCCACCTTCGTCAGAGGACTCTGGAAGCTGTTCACAAAATGCAAGCTTGCTCCCATTAGTCTGCTTCCAACCTCCGGAAATTGGCGGCGAATCTCAGACCACTCCTCCACCCATTCGCGGTTGATTTTTTCGACCATACTCACAAACAAATCATCTTTGCTGGAAAAATGGTAATAAATGCTGCCCTTGCTGACCCCGGTGTGCTTGACGATATCCTCCATCGAGGTGGCGGCATATCCCTTCTGCACAAAAAGCTCCAACGCCTGGTCTAGGATCATACTCCGCTTTACTGAACCTTTTGGTGTACTCATTTCATCCCTCCTACAAAAAAACCGACTGTTCGGTTTAATTATATGGGTTCATATTTGGGAATGCAAGCCTGATTATTATATGGAGTGCGACAGCGGAAAAGAGCATCCCGTCAAAATCCTACGAAGTGCATCCGTCTCGATTTTCTTTCCCAATGATGATTAGTTGCCTTCTTATGCTATAATCGTTGACCAAGAGGGCTGGTTATACGAACTCAAAAAGAAAGGAAGATGCTAAATGGAACATTTCATTTTGAATAACGGAGTCCAGATGCCGAAGGTGGGTCTGGGTGTGTATAACATCAAAGACAATAATGAAGACGCTCTAGTATGGGCGCTTCAGAACGGGTACCGGCATCTGGATACGGCAGCAGCTTACCGCAACGAGGAGCTGATAGCCAGGGCTATTCAGAAATCGGGTGTACCTCGAAGCGAGCTCTTTATTACGACCAAAGTATGGAGCACGGACCTGGGGCGAAAGACCCGTAAAGCCTTTGAAGCCAGTCTTCAAAAACTCCAAACGGATTATGTTGACCTCTACCTGATCCACTGGCCCGCCAAGCACTATCTGGAAAGCTGGCACATCCTGGAGTCTTTATACAAGGAGGGCAAGATCCGGGCGATCGGGGTATCCAATTTTGAGCCGGAACATCTGGACAAGGTCATGAAGCAGGGGACGATTGTCCCCGCAGTGAATCAAATTCAGACGAACCCGCTGCTCCAGCAAGGGTCGCTTCATGATTATATGAGGGGGCACGGTATCCAGCATGTCGCGTGGAGCCCTTTTGGACACGGTAACTCGGAGATGCTTGCCCACCCTGTACTCACCGAAATGGCAGCCAAATATGATAAAACTGCGGCGCAAGTCATCCTGAGATGGAACCTTGAGCGGGATATCGCTGTAATTCCGAAGTCCGTTACTC
This sequence comes from Paenibacillus sp. FSL H8-0122, assembly GCF_038005345.1. NCBI lineage: Bacteria > Bacillati > Bacillota > Bacilli > Caryophanales > Paenibacillaceae > Paenibacillus > Paenibacillus sp. FSL H8-0122. The sequence goes on from NZ_JBBOTB010000001.1 coordinate 5,287,458, forward strand.
CTGCAAGGCTGAAACAGAATCTGGAGCTGTTTGATTTCTCCTTGTCGGACGAAGAGATGAAGAGAATCGCAGCCCTGGATCAGAATAAAAGAGGATTTACCGATCCGCAAAATAAATTGTACCTGTGGACCACCCGGTTTACCCCGTTGTCCTAAGTTTTTTCGTATTATTTTCCGGACAACTGCAACCTTTCGCCGTAAAGAACCATCTGAGTATATAGAGGTGATGCACAATGAAACCAACTAATCTAACGAAGCACGCAAAAAAAATGAGCATCGCGTGCGGAATCCTGGCTGCCAGCTTATCGTTCGGAGCGTCCGCATTTGCCTTTTCGGACCTCAAGGGAAATTCAGCCGAAACCAAGATCAATACACTGCATAGCGCTGGTGTAATTAACGGAATTACGAACGACCTGTTTGCTCCCAATGCCAAAGTGACGAATGCGCAAGCCGTACAGTTCCTGGTAAAAGGATTGGCGCTTGCACCGAAAGCCGGTTCCGACAGCAGTACTAAGGCCAGCCAGCTTTTTGACAATGTAAAAGATAATGCCTGGTACGCCTCCTCCTTCGCCCTTGCGAAGCAGAGCGGCCTGACACTGGCAAAGGATATCAACCCGAATGCACCGATGACCCGTGCAGAATTCGCCCATTTATTGACCCAAGCCTTGCAGAGCAAGGGCAATTTCCCGGTGACCAAGATGTTCTTCATGATCGAGGATGGCGATAAACTTACTCCAGAGGTTAATTACAGCCTGCAGGTGCTGCTGAACACGAAGGTGCTCACACTGGATAACGGAAAATTCCGTCCGTCCGATGCGATTACCCGCGCTGAAGCTGCGGTCATGATCCATGATGCCGCTGAATTCGCCGACCGGGTGATTACGCCGAACAATCCGGGCAATGAGCCTTCTGAGCCGGAGCCGGTTCCGGCTAACAATTACGTCTCTGATGTAGTCCTGGACAAAGTCGCTGAAGGCGTTAACAAAGCCACCATCACCGTTGACAATCTGCCGAACCCCGGCTACGGTCTCGCGGTAGAGCGTATCGAGTTCACCAGCGCCACTAAGGCGGTAATCTACTTCAAGGTAACCCTGCCTGACCCGGATAAAATGTATCCGCAAGTGATCACCAAAGGCTCGGTATCCACATACCTGCCCGCAGGCTACACTGCAACGGCTGAGCCTGTAATGGGTTCGCGCTGGCTTGAGCCATCTGAGGCAGCCAAGTAACACGGACTCTCTTCCGGTTCACAAGCCACAGCACAAAGAAAAGCAGTCCCTGCGATAGGGGCTGCTTTTTCTTCTAGTCCAAGCTATTTACTCTGCCGCAGCCTGTTCCGGTAATCCATCGGGCGGCAGCCGTAGGTTTTCTTGAACATCTCCGTGAACCGGTTCACGTTGCTGAAGCCGGTCATGCCGGAGATCTCCATGATCTTCTTATCTGTGGTCTCCAGCAGGCTGACCGCCTCCGAGATCCGGTATTCGTTCAGGAAGTCCATCGGGGACAGATCGAACTGCTTCTTCATGAACCGGCAAAAGTAAGATGGGCTCATGTTGACCTGCTGCGCCATGTCGGAGAGCGTGATCCGTTTATTGTAGTTCTGCTGGACGTAGGCCAGCGTTTTTTTGGCCAGCATCGAGCTGTTGCCGCCCCGGGACTGCCCGGGCAGTCCTGCCTGCGGATGCTCAGCCGCATACTTTTCCAGCCGGTACAGCACCTCGAACAGCCTGGCCTTAATTAGCATCTCATAGCCGTGCGTCTCCTGCTGATAGAGATCCCGCACCTCCTCCAGCAGTGGAATCAGCCGCAGCTTCTCCTCCAGCTCCCGCCCGATCAGCAGCGGATAACGCCGGTTGTCGAGGAAGAGCGGGAAGATATACTGCTGCTGAATCTGGTCATTCTCCAGGCTCGAGAGGAAATTGAAATGCACCAGCACCGCGCAGAACATAATCTCCTCCTGATCCACCCGGATCGCCGAATGCAGCATATTAGGCTGAATGAAGACCGCCTCTCCGCTCTGGACGACCAGCTTCTCCTGCCCCACATGGAACTTGGCCGTGCCCTTGATCATGAACAGCAGCTCCAGCTCTTCATGCCAGTGGGAATACAGCACCAGATTATTCATGGAAGGTACCTTGGTTACATGCACACTCATGCGGAATTGTCTGCTGCCATGAATAAGCTTTTCCTTCATATCTTGAGATACAGGTTCGCCGATGGAATCGAGCAGTTCAAGACTTTTTTTCACTGAGGTTCCCTCCCTCCCGGCCCACCGGATGCTGCCCGCAGCGTCAGCTATACGCTCAGCCCTTCACCGCACCGATCATTACGCCCTTCTCGAAGTACTTCTGGATAAACGGATAGATAATCAGCACCGGCACCGTCGATACGATAATGACTGCATATTTGATCTGATCCGCGAACTGCTGGGCATAGCTGCCCGCACCGGCCCCGGCACCTGATCCGGCTCCGCCCGCGAACGCCTGATTGGATAACAAAATATTGCGCAGGACGATCTGCAGCGGCTGTAAGCTATCCGTATTGATATAGAGCAAGGCGTTGAAGAAGTCGTTCCAGTGACCCACCACATAATAGAGCGTGATGACGGAGATCACTGCCTTGGACAGCGGAACCACCACCGAGATGAAATAACGGAAGTGCGAGCAGCCATCCAGGGTAGCCGCTTCGTGCAGCTCCTCCGGGATAGCGGTCTCGAAGAAGGTTCTTGTAATAATCAGATTGTATACACTAATGGCACCGTTCACAATCATTACCCAGGGCGTATTCAACAGATTCAGGTCACGGATCAGCAGATAGGTAGGAATCATGCCCCCGCCAAAATACATCGTGATCACAAACAGCGGCATAATGAACCTGCGTGCCCGGAATTTCCGCTGGGACAAGGCATACGCCGCAGGGAGCGTGACCAGCAGATTGAGCAGCGTACCCAGCACCGTGTAAATAATCGTATTTTTATACCCCTGCCAGATCCGGGTGTCCTTGAATATCTGCTCATAGCCATACAGGTTAATGTCCTTAGGCCATAGAATAACCTGTCCCTGATTCACCATGGTGGAGTTGCTGACGGAAGCTATGATGATGAAATACAGCGGGTACGCGACCATGATAAACGCTGCGATGCTTATGACCGCAACCACCAGCGTGTACAGCCTGTCTGCGATGCCGCCCGAATGCCTGATCGTTTGCGAATGAGCGGCTTGACTGTTTGACATCCCATTTCCTCCTTACATCAGACTGATTTTTGAAGTTTTTTTGGCCAGTGCATTCGCCAGCATCAGGAACGTGAAGTTGATCAGGGTATTGAATAGTCCGACCGCTGAACCGAAGCTGAACTGGTTGGATTTCACGCCCACATTGAAGACATACGTGGAGATGACCTCCGAGACGGGCTTGTTGAGACTATTTTGCATAAGAAAAGTCTTCTCGAAGCCTACACTGAGTATGCTGCCCATATTCATAATCAATAAAATAATAATGGTCGGCAGGATGGCCGGAATCTCCACGTGCCAGACGGTCTGCCAGCGGTTAGCCCCGTCAATCCGGGCGGCGTCATACTGCTGTGCATCCACCGAGGACAGGGCGGCGATGAAGATAATGCTGTTCCAGCCGCAGGCCTGCCAGATGGCAGAGATGACATACACCGGAACGAAGGCGCCAGGGTCACCTATGAGATTCGTATCCGCAGGGATCAGGTGCAAGGCCTTCAGGAAGCCGTCGATCAGCCCGGTGGTAGGAGACAGCATAATCTGCAGTAACGCAACCAGAACAACAGTAGAAATGAAGTAAGGCATATACACCGTAGTCTGCAGGATACGCTTGCGTCTGTTGCTGCGGATCGAGTTAACCACCAGCGCCAGCAGAATCGGCATCGGGAAGCCCAGCAGGATGGAGAAAAACGCAATGATAAACGTATTTCGCAGCGTAGGCCAGAACATCGGGCTGTTGAAATACTGCTCGAAATATTTGAGCCCGGCCCATTCCCCGCCCGTCAGTCCTTTGCTGAAATCAAATTCACGAAAAGCAAGCTGGATGCCGTACATCGGACCATAGCAGAAAATGGCGATATATATGACCGCAGGAAGCACCATCAGCCATAGCTGAGCATGCCCTGCATGCTTACGCAGCCATCCGTTCCCCCGCAGCGTCTGATGCGGCACCGTGGTCTGTGCTGGTTTCATTTGGGAGCGCCCCTTCCATTCAAGTCCACTATTTCAAGGTCGAGAGGTATTCGTCATAAGCCTTTTGGCGGATTTGCAGATTCTGCTCCAGGCCGGAGCTATTGACGGAGGCGACATACGCAGCCCACTCCTTCTCAATATCAACCTTGGTGGTCAGCCAGTTCGCCCACTTTTGATCCGTGATATTATTGACGTTCGCCTGATTCATTGCCAGGGTGTTGGTGTCCTCCGTGCTGTACTTCATGAAGTTCTGCGGATAGACATTGCTCTTCTCGTCCGCCTTATTCAGCAGCTCATCATAGACGGCCTTCTCCTTCAGCACATTCTGCATATCGGACCCAAGCGTCACCTTGTCCTTCAGTGCATCGGCAATGTACATCGGGCCGTTATCGGCGAACGAATTCGTCCATTTCCATGAGCCCGGGTCGAGGGATGCATCCGCCGGAGGAAGAATCGCATACGTGCCATCCCCGTTATCCTTGATTCCCTTATCCGTGTCATTCATCCCGCCGAACAGTACCTGCAAGCTGACAACCGGCTCATAAAAAGCATCAATGAACCGCATCGCAGCTTCCTTATTCTTGGAGCGGGCACTGACCGACACCGCATTAGAGCCGTAATTCTGGTAGTAGTAGTCATTGCTCCAGTACAGCTCATTCGTAGAATCTGCATGCTGCTTCAGCTGCGGCAGGGTAACATATTGATCCTTCAGCTCATTGCCGAAGCGGTCTCCTGTCTCCCAGCCCCAGGTGAATCCGACTTTGGCCGTAGATCCATTCCCGCGGGCAACGGACTGGTATTTGGAGTAATCCTGCGTGACCACTTCCTTGCTGATCAGGTTCTGGCTGTACAGCTTCTGCAGGAATTGCATGAGTGTCTTGAACCGTTCATCTACATAGAAATTCTTAACCTGCGCCCCTTCGGTGAAGTAGCCGTCGCTCGCCCCGTTGGACAGAGGCAGCCCAAGGCTGCCCAGCAGCAGCTTCGGTGTGAAATCCCAGCCGATCGGGTTGAAGTCCATTGGAATCTCATCCGTCTTGTCCCCGTTCTGATTCGGGTCTCCCTCGCGGAAGGCAAGCAGCACAGTCTCCAGCTCATCCCAGGTCGTAGGGACCTGAAGGCCGAGATTGTCGAGCCAGGTTTTGTTAATGAACATCGAGGCGGTGGAGCCGGGCCAGATGCCCTTATAACGCGGAGTGCCGTAGAGCTTCCCGTCGATCTGTGTAGCAAGCGTTTTCAATTCCGGGTGCTCGTTGAACATCTTTTGAATATTAGGAGCGTCCTGCTCAATCAGCGGGCCCAGATCCTCGAACAACCCGTTGAATTGTACAAAATCGGAGTTAGAGGTCGCATTGAACAGCAAATCCGGAATTTCACCGCTGGCAAACAGGGCGCTTTTCTTCTGATCCCAGTCCGCAGAGATTTGCTGCCATTCAATTTCGACATTCGCCTTCTCTTCTATTTCAGCGAGCCATTTCATTTGCATGACATCTTTGGTCAGTGAATGCTTCACGATAATCGCCTTCAGCTTCGTCTTCCCCTCCGGCGTGTTGCTGCTGTCATTTCCCGCATCCGGGCTGTTCCCTTTACTGCTGCAGCCTGCGAGTGATAGTCCGGCCAGACAACCTGCCAAGACCAAGGACAGAATACTCTTTTTTCTCATTTGATTACCCCCCTCTTTTTCACGAAAGCGTTATCATTATTATAATTTTTCTTCCGCACCCTGTCTCACCGTATATTACCTTTTAATCATCGTATATTGACCTTTTTAGCTGCAAGAGGAGCTGAATTCAGGCGAAGATTCGACTTTCGGTAGGTGAAAATTGACACATGATGAATTGTTTGGACCTCCGGCGAATCACCGCTGCGGGGTTAGAGAATAATAATTCCATCTATGGAGTGATGGGCTGCAACCTTTTGCTCCTGAATCCCATCTAAGAGGATACGAGGTGATGTACAATGAAGAATACATTAACCCGGATGCGCACGGCCAAAATCTCGCTGGCCTGCAGCATTCTGGCGGCAACCTTAGCGATCGGGGCACCGGCTTCCGCTTTCTCAGATCTGAAGGGCCACGCTGCGGAAGCCAAAATCAATGCACTTCATCAGGAGGGCATCCTTAACGGAGTGACCAGCGACAAGTTCGCCCCGAAGGCCAAACTGACTTATGCGCAAGGGCTCCAGCTCATTGTGAGCGGCCTGAAGCTCTCGGCGCAGGACACCTCCGGCAAGACAGCCGGCGATTATTTTGACAAGGTTAGTAATAAGGCATGGTATGCCTCCGCCTTCCTGGAGGCCAAAGAAAGCGGCTTGCCGCTGGAGCGGTCTATTGATCCTAATGCTGTGATGACACGGGTCCAGTTCGCACAATTGCTGCTTCAAGCGCTACAGAACAAAGGAGATTTCGCGTATACGGAGATGTATGCCAACATTACGGACGGCGGCAAGCTGTCCGCCTCAGAGATGAACAGCCTGCAGATTCTGATTAACACCGGACTGGTCACGCTGGAGAAGAACAACACCTTCCGTCCGAACGAGGCGGTTACCCGTGCAGAAGCTGCCGTCCTGGTCTACGATGCGGCCAAATTCGTGAAGGAAGTGATTATGATGGATGAGAACATCGCGGCTCCGTCCGGCACATACGATGCCGCTGTTACACTGGATAAAGCCGCTGCCGGTGTCAACAAAGCTACGGTGACCGTATCCAATCTGCCGAACCCGGGATATGGCCTGGTCATTGAGCGGATTGAGTTCGGCGCTGACCGGACCGCAGTGATCTACTTCAAGGTAACCTCACCGAAGCCCGGGTCCATGAACCCGCAGGTCATCTCGGCAGGCACCGCCGTCACCTATCTGCCCGAAGGCTATACCGCAGTTGCCCAAGCTGTACCAGGCTCGGCAACCTCTGCTGCTTCCAGAGTCATAAAGTAACAGCCTCCACCTAACTAGATCACCACAAAGAGCGCACCGCCGGATATTTGGCTGGTGCGCTTTTTGTGATATGTGATTTTCACAGTGTGTATGAATCTGGGAGTCGTTCGTTAGCCCAGCTCCTTAGCGTATCGGATCTCCTGACGCCCAGTCTGGAAACCGGCTGAATGGTACAGGGATAGTGCAGAATCATTCGTGGTCAATGCGACCAGATGCGCCTGCTCCAGACCCTTCTCCTGAAGATACATTAACGCATGATTCAGCAGCGCCTTGGCAATGCCTCTTCTTCTCCAGGGCTTGCAGACAAATACATCCTCAATGATGCCAAGCTCCTCTTCCTGCCAGACCATCAGACTGCCCGCCACCCGGCCTGCATCCCGCACAACCATCCATGTCCAGAGCGGATGCTCCTGATATTCCAGCAGACGCTCCATTCCGAGCGGGGTCTCCGGCCAGATCTCTGCCTCCAGCTCCAGATAAGCTGCCCGCTGCTCCGGTGAATCCATAGGCGAACTAGTTAATTCAAGACCCTCCTCCAGTTCCACCGCATGGATAGGTTCACGAAGGTCGCGCTGAAGTGTATACAAGCAGCTATCCGGCAGGTAACCAAGATGCTCTGCGAAATAAGCATGGCTGCTCTCCTCCGCCGCATAATTGCCTGTGCACAGGATCGTTCCATATTCCGGGGGCAGCGTACGCTTCAGCACCTGTGCCCGTTCCAGCAGAAGGGCGTAGACACTGTCCCGCAGCTCCATATCCTTTTCCCGTCCGGGCCATGTCTTCAAATTCACGAACATCTTATGTTTACTCTCTGCCGCGCGTCCCGGTGGCACCACATTAAAGAGCTGCAGCTGGCCCTTGGCCACCATCTGCTCCCCTTCAAAAGCACAGAAGACATTCTCCCAATTATCCGCATCCCCCACCCACCAGAACAGCACATCCTCCTGCGCCGACACCTGCTCGTACATCGCGCCAAGCGCCGCCATATCCCTCTCTTCAAACTGCCGGATCACTCTGTTGCTCAATTCCCATCCGCCACCTTCTGTTTCTGTCCATCATACCACTGCCGGTCATGGGGCTTCCGTTCTTGAATGACTATAGTTGTTTTATACTGCCGAGGTGAATCTCCAGCTCAAATTCATAAGCTCCATTTCGCAAAAAAACTGTGCCATCCTGATGAAGGAAAGCACAGCTTGTTTTTGAGCCTCCGGTCTTTGCGGACCAGGATGCCGTTATTGGCAATGAAATGCCTCTTTTGTCGGCCTAAACGGACTCAGAAGACGTTAATGAGGCTGTCACTCCTAATTACAGGCTCCGAAGCCTGTATTAACGGCTCCTGAGTCCGCAAACGATCCGCAAAACGCCGATTTCAGCAAAATAAGGCCCTCTGAGTCCATAACGTCCTCTTCCTCTATTCCCCGCTGCCCGCAGCCTCACGCGGCTGGCGCATCGTCAGGCTGACGCGGCCCTTCTTCACATCCACGCCCAGCACCCATACGGTGACATTGTCACCGACGGAGACCACGTCCATCGGATGCTTCACATAGCTGCCGCTAAGCTGGGAGATATGGACCAGCCCGTCGTTCTTGATCCCGATGTCAACGAAGGCGCCGAAGTCGATTACGTTGCGCACCGTGCCCTGCATCTCCATGCCGGGCAACAGGTCTTCCATCTTCAGCACATCCTTGCGGAAGATGGGCAGCGGCAGCTCCTCGCGGGGGTCGCGGCCCGGACGCTGAAGACTCTCCATGATGTCACGCAGCGTGGGCACGCCCACCGCAAGCTTCACCGCCAGTTCCTCCGCATCCAGAGCACTTAGCTGCTCTGCAACCTCCTTGCTGCCGAGCTGCTTCACATCCAGCCCCAGCTCGCGGAACAACCGGTCCACCACCGCGTAGGATTCCGGGTGGATCGGCGTGCGGTCCAGCGTATTGTCCCCTCCGGGGATACGCAGGAACCCGATGCACTGCTCGTAGGATTTCGCGCCCAGGCGCGGCACCTTCTGCAGTGCCTTGCGCGTAGTGAACTTGCCGTTCTCCTCGCGGAACTTCACAATATTCTTGGCAATCGTCGTATTCACTCCTGCCACATAGGAGAGCAGCGAGGCCGAAGCGGTATTCACGTCGACGCCGACATGGTTAACCGCCGACTCCACGACGCCCCTCAGGCTCTCTTCGAGATGCTTCTGCGACACATCGTGCTGGTACTGCCCGACACCGATGGCCTTCGGGTCGATCTTGACCAGCTCCGCGAGCGGGTCCTGCACGCGGCGGGCGATGGAGGCGGCGCTGCGCTCCGCCACATCCAGATCCGGGAACTCCTCCTGCGCCAGCTTGGAGGCCGAATACACACTGGCCCCTGCCTCGTTAACGATCAGGTAGGCCAGGTCAGGGTCGCCGACCTCGGCAATCACCTCGGCCGTGAACTGCTCCGTCTCCCGCGAGCCGGTGCCGTTGCCGATCACGATGAGCTGGATGCCATATTTGGCGATCAGCTCCTTGAACTTGGCCGCCGCCTCACGCTTCTTGTTGTTCGGCGGCGTCGGATACGTGACCGCTATCTCCAGCAGCTTGCCGGTATCGTCCACGACGGCCAGCTTGCAGCCGGTGCGGTAGGCCGGGTCGACGCCCAGAACATGGCGTCCCTTCACCGGCGGCTGCAGCAGCAGGCTGCGCAGATTGCCCGAGAAGATGGAGATCGCCTGCGTCTCCCCCTTCTCTGTCATCTCTCCGCGCACCTCGCGCTCAACAGAAGGGGCAATCAGCCGCTTGTAGGCATCCTCGGTCACCGCTTCCAGCAGCTCCTTGACCGGCGAAGGTCCCTTCACCAGCTTACGGATGATGAATGCATGGATCTTGTCCGGCACCACCTCGATACCGACCTTGAGGATATTCTCCCGCTCCCCGCGGTTGATTGCGAGAATACGGTGCGGCGGGATCCGGTGCACAGGCTCCCGGTACGCATAATAATTCTCGTATACACTTTCCTGCTGGGCATCCTTGGCCTCAGAGACCAGAATCCCCTGACTCGCTGTATACTGGCGTACCCAGGAACGGATCGCCGGATCATCGGCAATATTCTCGGCAATGATATCCATCGCCCCTTGCAGCGCCAGCTCGGCACTCTCCACACCCCGGTCCGCATCGATATACTTCGCAGCCTCTTCCAGCGGAACCCCTTGGCGTCTCTGCTCCATCACCCAATCCGCCAGCGGTTCAAGTCCACGTTCCTTGGCGACACTGGCCCGCGTCTTGCGCTTCTGCTTGAACGGACGGTACAGATCCTCCACTTCCTGCAGCTTCACCGCCTTCATGATGCTCGCCTGCAGCTCAGGCGTAAGCTTGCCCTGCTCCTCGATGCTGCGGATCACATCCTTCTTGCGGTCACCGAGGTTACGCAGATATCCGAGACGTTCTTCGACATCGCGGAGGACATTCTCGTCCAGCTCCCCGGTCATTTCCTTGCGGTATCTGGCGATGAACGGAATGGTGTTGCCCTCATCGAGCAGCCCCACCGTAGTTCTTACCTGCTTCAGACTGATGCTCAGCTCCTTCGCAATCGCTGCAAGTATCAGTTCCTGCTCCTGACGGGCAGCGGCATCTTCCGCCGCCTTCGCCGCCTGATTCGTATCAACGCTCAAGTAGATCCCTCTTTCTATACACAGTCTGAGTTCATAGCTCTCTACTGAAATACTATCACAGTTTGCCGCAGGACCAAAGTTTACCCCGTACACAAGAAGAAGCGGCTGCACCGTCCCCACCGGGATAGCACAGCCGCAATCATAATCATAAGTCCGTTATTCTATTCATGCTCCGGATACTAGCGCACCGCAGTAACCTGCTTGCTTCTTCTCCGCCGGGCATAGCCAACCGACAACATGAAGCTGATGAACAAGACCAGCGCAGCCACCGCATAAGGAAAATTGATATCCAGGTCGAACAGAACCCCCGCCACAATCGGGCCGGCAATGTTGCCAAGGCTCGTATAAGCAGAATTCATCCCCATCACCAGGCCCTGCTGCGAATCATCTGCCATCTTGGAGAGCTGGGTGCCGACAGCCGGGCGAAGAATATCCATAGCCAGAAAAACAACAAAGGTCACAGAAACAATCGCTACGAAGCCATGCACGAACAGTGTCAGGAGAATCGACAGGCCCGCAATCAGCAGGCACACGGAAATGACCCGGCTCTCCCCGAATTTGTTCAGAATCCAGCTGAATGCGGTAATCTGCACCACCGCCCCGGCAATGGAGCCGAATGTCAGGACAAACGCAATATCCTTAGGGGTGAACGCGAATTTATGATCTACGAACAGTCCGAATACCGTCTCATAATTGGCCAGACCGAAGGACAGCACGAATACAATAATTAATCCGAAAAAATAAGGCTCGCGATACGAGCGCATGAGCTGCATGATTAGACTATCATTATTACCTTCCATCGTTCTTGCTTCTTCCCGCAGCTCCGCTGAACGCGATTCCGGCAGAACCAGCAGGGTAATAACCGCAACGATGGCGGCCGCTCCCGCAGCGACGAAGAAAGGGACGCGAATGCCCAGCTCCGCAAGATAGCCGCCGATTCCCGGCCCGATGATGAAGCCGGTGGTAATGGCTGCGTTGATGAAGCCCATGCCCTTGGCCCGCTCCTCCGAGGTAGTGGTGTCTGCCACATAAGCCATAACCGCAGGCATGATCATCGCGGCACCGATACCGCCAAGCATTCTGGATACGAACAGCACCCAGGAGGCATTAGCCAGACCGAACAGAAGCTCCGAGAAGGCGAATACGGCCAGCCCGCCGACAATGATTTTTTTGCGGCCCATCTTATCCGACAGTCTTCCGGCGAAGGGCGAGACCAGCAGCTGTGTCAGCGAGAAGGCTGCCACCAGCAGTCCGACCACACTCCCGCCGATGCCCAGCTCGTTCATATAGGTAGGCATAATAGGCACAACCAGACCAATCCCCGTGAACGCCAAAAAGATATTCATCATCAGGAGCAGCATCGCTCCCCGGTTTTTTAACAGTAATGACATGGTGTTTCCCTCCGTATATCCCAGAGCCTTGCTATATGCTCTAGTTCTAATTCATCAATTATCTCTATTCATTGCTCCATCTTCCCGGACCCTATCCCCTGAAGCAGGATCTGAATTCCCGCACGGTAGTATGCCCTGATCGTCTCCGGGGTATCGGTCCGGCCTGTGATCTCATGGACCCGGCTGATCCCCTCCAGCATAGCGCTAAGCGTGATCACATACTTATCCAGGTCACCACGGATCAAGTAACCGGAATCCATCCCCTCCTGCAGCAGCACACGGCAGGCGTCTGTTACCGATTCGAAAATATGTGAAAGGCGCTCGCTGATCTCCTCCGAGAGCGTATGGGATCTGCCGTATTCCTCCAGGGCATGAATCAGCGGATTCTGGATATCTTTTGCATAGTGATCCCCCAGCGCGTATAGGCGGGCCTCCGTTCCGCTAATCCCGCTCTGCAGCTCCTCCCACTCATTGAGCCAATTCTGGGTATCCACCTCCACCACGTACAGGAACAATTCATCCTTGCCCGGAAAATGGTGATACAGACTGCCCTTGCTGACCTTCGCGGCTGTGCAGACCTCGTTCATGCTTACAGCGCCGTAGCCCTTTTGCGCAAATAAACTGGAGGCATGCTCCAGAATCCGGCTCTTCGTTTCTTCTCCATCTGAACGTCCCTTAATGGTTATCCCTCCTCTAGACCGACCGATCGGTCCAATTATAGCACGCAATTATGCCCTCACACAACCCCCATCATCCATGCTCATCTATCCTCGGGTATATCAAAAAAGGCAGCACCGAAGTTGCTCCGGCCTGCCTTTTGTTACGATGATTGATGTTATATCCCCGTAGGGTTCAGAAATCAATCAGCCCGAGGCTGATTTGCAGCGAATCATCCACCAGCTTCATGGTCTCATCGTCCAGGTGGGTGATTTTATCCGTTAAGCGTTGCTTGTCAATGGTACGAACCTGCTCCAGCAGAATCACGGAATCCCGGTCAAAGCCATGAGCAGCTGCATCAATCTCCACATGCGTCGGCAGCTTGGCCTTCTGGATCTGGGCAGTGATAGCTGCCACAATCACAGTCGGGCTAAAACGATTGCCAATATCGTTCTGAATAATCAGTACCGGCCTTACTCCACCTTGCTCAGAACCCACAACCGGTGAAAGGTCGGCAAAAAAAACGTCGCCGCGTTTAACAATCAATAGTTACACCCCGCTTACTAAGCGGCCAAGAGTACTGTCTGCATCTTCCTCAGCGAGAAAGGCCTCGCATGCCATGGTCAAATTAATCTTAGCCATTTCCATATAGCCCCGCTGCATGGACTCGCGGATGGTGCGTTTCCTCCGATCGCTCAAGTACAGCTTCATGGCCTGCCTGATCAATTCACTACGGTTAGAGTTCTCCAGTTGAACGATCCCATCTACTTCCTGCAAGAGATGATCGGGCAAGCTGATCATGATTCTTTTGGTGTTCTGCAAATTGGCCACCTTCTCTTCCACCCCCACAAACCTTCTGCCCTTGTGTTCCAGTGTTACAATATACAAGGAATTTTATACAAGGAATATATGCCGCCAGTATATCAAGTATGCTGCATCCCATTATAAACTAGAAATGGCGGTTCGTATAGACTATAAGTCACAAGCTCTATACGGTACGTTCCTTATATTCAGTTCCTGTACTAGGTATCTGGTCAGGGTATTAGGCTTGCAGCAAGGGATTGACGAGGCTTAGTAGCGTACCTTCGCGTACATACACGCGCGGTACACGGTGAGCCAGCATACAGATTACTTCGTAGTGGATCGTCCCTAAATGGAGCGCCAGTTCATCTGCCGTGATCGACTCGGTGCCCTGGCGGCCGATGAGTACAACCTCTTCGCCTGCTTTGATTTGTTCCGCTTCTAGAGCGAAAGATTTCAGTGATACCATACACTGGTCCATGCAGATGGTTCCGACGACAGGAACGCGGCGTCCGCGTATTAGCACCTCCGCTTTGCCTGTTAGCATGCGGGAATATCCGTCAGCATACCCCACGGGGAGCGTAGCGATGATCTCATCGTCTGCCGTGAAGTACCGGGTGCCGTAGCTGATGCCTGAGTCAGGCGGCAGGGTTTTGACATATACAGCCTGCGTCTTCAGCGTCATTACCGGGTGTAGAGCCACCAGCTCACGGTTCACCTCAGCCGAGGGGTAGAATCCGTACAAGCTTATGCCTACACGCACCATGTTAATGGATAGTAGAGGTGTATCAATGGCCGTAGCGCTATTGCCCGTATGTATGATCGGGATGGTAATGTCCATGTCCCGAAGCGCTTCCGCCACGCTCATGAAACGTCGGTGCTGCATTAGTGTATAGCTTTTGTTGCGTTCGTCTGCTCTGGCAAAATGGGTGAACATGCCTTCAAGCTCCGCCTGTGCCACCGAATGCACCTTAGCGATGAATGCGGGCGCATCCTCCGGCAATAATCCCAGTCTGCCCATTCCGCTGTCAATCTTGATGTGTACCTTCAGCCGGTGCTCCTTCTCTACAGGAAGGGTGCTAACCGCTTCCAGTACCTCCGGTGTGAACAGTGTAACGGTAATATTGTTCTCCCAGGCTACGGCAATGCCTTCCGGTGAAGTATAGCCCAGCACCAGGATAGGAAGTAGTATTCCCGCCTGACGCAGCTCCAATGCCTCATCCAGAAAAGCAACACTGACGTAGTCCGCTCCAAGCCGCTCCAGCTCCCGCGTCACTTCCACTGCTCCATGTCCATACGCATTTGCTTTGACGCATCCCATGAACTTGGTCTCCTGCGGCAATACGCCGCGAAAAGCTTCGTAGTTGGCACGCAAATCATCCAGGTTAATCTCGGCTGCTGTCGGCCGATAGCTTGCCTTCACTTCAGGTCACCTTCTTACATTGTAGTAAAACATCTCTGCCTTATTCGCACAGATCAGAAGTCTTACTGCCAATGGTAATGCTCGTGAAGGCCGCTGTCAATGTGGGCAGATGTAGACAAAAAACGGATACCGCGGGTAGAGGAATGATTCCCACCTTGCGCAGTATCCGCCCACTGATTTTTATTTACCCGATTGTTCCTCCATAGAAGCGGCTATTTGCATCATTTCTGTAACTGGCAGATTTGCGCTTGTAATCCGGTACTCAACACCCTCGCTCATCCAGGTCAGCGTCTGTTGCTCATCCCCGCTAAGAAGGCCTGCCGTAAAGCCCAGATCGACCAATGTTCCGGGAGCCAGCGACACCGCACGGTCCAGCGGACGGGCTTCCATAATCGTATACTGGTAGACGCCGTCATAACGGATCAGCACCGCATGGTCCTTGCTGCCTTCAATTTTGTTCGTGTCCTTCAGCTTCACACCGGCCGGAATGTAAGCCGGCTCAATGATCCCGAAGTCGCCCATCTCGGCCGCAACCGGCTCACCAGCCTGTTCGCCGTCTTCAGAGACCACCGGATTGCCCTCTTGGTCCACTTCCGCCATCGTGTTCTCGGAAGGGCTGCCGGCCGCCATATTCTTCTGCATATCGAAGGAATCTGCTGTGAATTCCGGATCGAACTTGAAGCTGTCGAAGGTCACGTTCACCACAACCTTGGCTTCAGAATCCGATACCTGCACCTGCTTCGGCTCATAGGTCTTTTTGTTCAGCCAGATCTTCTGGCGGACCAGCGCACTGCTCTGATAGTTGGCAGCGACCTCGAACACATAATTATCCCCGTCCTCCACGAACTGCCGGTTATTATCGTTGACAATACCCTTCAGCAGTGTCTGGTACAGATAGACCTGACCCTGGCTGTCCGGCCAGTCGCTCTGGAAGCGGAAGCTTTTGCCAAGGCTTGGGGTCAGGACGAATACGCCCTCATCATTGCGCAGCACAATCTGCTTCACATCCTTCTGGACATTCGACAGGCTGATCCGGTAATACGAAGGATTCTTATACCATACCTCCACCTTGTAATCCTGCGGCTGCTCCCCGGTGTACAAGGTCATCGTGCCTGAGCCCTGATAAGCTCCCTGCTTGCTCTCCAGCTTGTCAGACACTTGATTCAGATCCTTGACTACAGAGGCGGCATCCTTCTTCCCGCACCCCGCCAATACTAAGGCCACGCTCATAATGATCGCGAGTACCCATGTTATCCGGCGCATGACATCATCCCCTTAACCTGTTTTGAATGCATTGATTAGTACATGTCTATGAAGGACTTGGCCTCAATATGCAGACGGGCATGACAAGCATGAAGAGAAGTGTTATTCCAGCCGCGAATCCGCTCCCGCCACCCGGGAATCTAACAATCTATGTATGGTTCCTCTTATTTCCTTCTATATAGTAGAAACGCTATTACAAAAAGGCACCAGCCCGCGATCCCCCATGCTCGGGGGTTGCAGTCTGATGCTCTGATTCTTCCTATGCCTGTCTATGCCTCGTACCTGTTCCCTTATCCGCTCCTCAGCGGCTTACCAGTTAATCGACTCTGCGATCTTCAGAACCTCAGCCCGGTCAAGGCCACGGGTGCTGAGGCCGTACATCACGCCGTTCGCTTCCCAGTCCAGGCTTCTGTCACTGACCAGAACCGCATCCGTCCCCTTGATCTTCACCTGCTCCACCTTATCGTCAGTTGCCATTGAAAAGGCATTCTCCTCATTAGCAAGGCGCAGTTGCATCCAGATTCGCTTATCCTTATCTTTGCTAGCGAAGAACAGTTCAACAATCTGCCCGCTTACGCCCGTCTCGTCCTTATAGAACTCCCCGCGTTCAAAGGCAAAGCCCTCTGGCAGGTATTCCGGCAGCTTCACCTTGAAGAGAGCGTATTGATCCAGCTTCGCTGCCTCCTTGACGATAAATTTCTGCTCTGACGCTTCCTTGTCAAGCTGCTCCTGCTCGCTCAGGGTAATCAGCTTATCCCCGTCGAAATTGACGATGGCCTCCCCGGCTGCATTGAAGATGGCTTCCGGCATGGGGTTAAATGAGGTGACGGGCTTACCCTCTTGGTCAAATATCTTGCCCTTCCATGCGTCCGGGAACTCCTTAGGGTGGCTCCCGTCCATCTGAGCGACCTCAATATGTCCCAGATAGACTGAATTCAGCACACGCTCCAGCATTTCCTGTGCGAGCGAGGGTCTGACGAAGGATATACTCACCACGGCAGCTACCAGCAGGGAAGCTGCAATCATCACCGGACGTCTGACCCGTTGTTTGTTCTTCATTCTATCATCCTCCTGTTGTTTCTGAATGGAGCGGCTCTTCACCTGGCGGAGAACCTCCGCCGGATCGGACTCCCGTGAGAAGTCCTGGCGGGCCAGATAGTCCCCCAGCTCCTGAAGCTCAAGTTCATCTGCCTGTGCGGCGCTCTTCTTGTCATTCATAGCTCTTCCACACTCCCTATTTCAGATTTCAGTTTTCGCATGCTGCGATAGAGAATGACTCCGACATTGCTCTCCGAGATTCCGGTAATCCGGGCAATCTCCGTATTCTTCAGATCCGCCCCGAATTTCAGAGCGATGAGGTTACGTTCCTTCGGGCTGAGCGTGTCCAGCGCCACCTGTAGCCTATCGCTGCGCTCTCTGCCGAGGATGAGCTTCTCCGGCTCTTTTTTGCCCGACACCAGCTCCCGGATACTGTCCAGGGAGAAGAAGCGCTGACGCGCGCGGCTCCGGTAATAATCATTCACTACGTTGCGGGCAATGGCGAACAGCCACACTTCCAGCGGCGCTTTCTCCGGGGAGTAGGCGGGCAGCTTGGATAGCGTCTTCTCGAATACCTGGCTGGCCAGATCCTCGGCGGTATAACGGCAGCTCACCCGGTAGGCGATATAGTTGAATATCCGTTTATAATAGGCTTCAAAAACCTCTGCAAACTCCAGCTCTGTCTCTATATGAGCAGGAACCCTGTCATGTATCAAAGGCAGCAATGCGCGCTCTTGCATTCCTTAAGCCCTCCCTTCCAGGCTGAATTTACTTGGCCAAGTAATTTACATGAGCTAATACGCTCTATCTATCGAATCCATTACATATGCAGACAAGTGGAAACGGCTTTGCCGTCCTTTTATAGGACGGTACTGTTTCGGCGAGAAATAGAAGGATAATGTATAGCGTGAAACCTATACATTCTTATATTTCGAAAAAAAGACAGAGGATCTAGCTCCTCTGCCTACTGTAGTTTTTTTAGGAATTACTGGCTATGCGGATTATTGCTGAACGCCATGTCTGCTTTTCTCAAGCGTGCTGCTTCTTCTCGGTCAAAAAGTAGATCAGCGCCAGCACTGGCAGTGCCAGCCCGATTAGGGTGGTCAGACTCCAGCCGCCGTAAGCATACGCCCAGCCCCCGAGTGATGATCCCACGGCGCCTCCAATGAAGAAAATCGCCATGAACAAGCCGTTCAGCCGCCCCCGGGTCTCATTGCCCAGTGAATAGATCGCCCGCTGCCCCAGCACCAGATTACCAGACACGCTCATATCGAGCAGAATGGCCGTCAGCACCAGCAGGCCTAGTGTAAGATTGGAGGTATCCCGCAGCAGATAGGCCAGGATAAAGGAGAGAACGGCCAGTGAAATGCCTAGACCGGTCAATAACCGGGTCCAGCCTTTGTCAGCCAATCTGCCCGCAATCGGCGCGGCTACGGCTCCGCCCACACCAGCCAGGGCAAACAGGGCGATTCCTTGCTGGGACAGGTGATACTCGCTGGACAGATACAAGGGAACTGTCGTCCAGAACAGACTGAAGGCACCGAACAGGCTGGCCTGGTATAAAGCGCGGCGCCGCAGAACTGGCGTATGCATGAGCAATGTGCCCAGAGAGCGGAGCAATTGTCCGTATCTCAAGCCGGGAGCGGGCTTCCGGGCGGGCAGGACACGGGCTAGCAGCAGCGTCAGCAGTGCAGTTACGACAGCCGAGACTATGAAGATGGACTGCCAGCCCCAGAGTCCTGCCATGAAGCTGGCAACCGGGCGGGCGAACATAATGCCCAGCAAGAGGCCGCTCATCACATTGCCGACGACGCGGCCGCGATCTTCCTCCGTCGCCAGATAGGAGGCATACGGCACCAGGACCTGCGCCGCTACCGAGCCCAGCCCGATCAGCAGGGAGGCGGCCAGGAACAGCGGTGCATTCGGTGCCAGGACGGATAGCACCAGGGCGGCCACAACCAGAATCAGCGACATCACAGTCAGCCGGCGGTTCTCTATAATATCACTGAGCGGGACAATGAACAGCAGTCCGGCTACGTAACCGATCTGCGTCAGGGTAACGATTAGCCCTGTCGCTCCAGCGGACAGATGAATGGCCTGCCCGATGGGCCCAACCAGCGTCTGGGTATAATAGAGATTCGCCACGATCAGTCCGCAGGAGACAGCCAGCAGAAATGTGATCCAGCCGGGAACAGCCTTTTTAGTAACAGGGGATACTGATTGTTGTTGCGCAGGAATTCCAGCTTTCATTTGAAGCGCCACCTTCCAATTTTTAAATACTGAACGCTAAGTACACTAATTAGTTATGAGCAAATAATATACTAAACGTTCAGTATTGTAAATAGGCGATTTTATGCTATACTCCAATTATAGTTGAACCAGCACTGTCAGGAGGAATCATCATGGAGAAAAAAAGAGGCCGCCCGCGCAATACCGAGGCCAAGAACGCTATTCTGAACGCTTCATATGAATTATTGCTGAAGACCGGCTTCGGCGCAGTTACCGTGGAGAAGATTGCGGAGCAGGCCCAGGTCAGTAAGGCAACGATCTATAAATGGTGGCCGAATAAAGCGGCGGTGGTGATGGACGGATATCTGTATGCTGCTAATGCGAGACTTCCGATCCCGGATACCGGTTCCGCCAAGGAGGATATTCTGATTCATGCGGGGACGCTCGCGCAGTTCCTCACCAGCCGGGAAGGTAAAGTCATTACGGAGCTGATTGGTGAAGGGCAATCCGATACCGGACTGGCGGAGGCATACCGGAGCAGATATTTCGGCCCGCGCCGCGAGGAAGCCCGGAAGCTGTTTGAACGGGGGATTGCCCAGGGGGAACTGAAGCAGGGACTCGATATCGGGAGTTGTATCGACTTGGTCTACGGCCCTATTTTTTACCGGCTGCTGCTGACCGGGGGAGAACTGAGCGAGGCCTCCGTCAGATCCCTGGTGTCGCTTGCCCTTCAGGCGCTACAAGCTTGAGGTTCCTGCAAGACTACTATATAAGGGATGGCAAGTTGCAGGCGGATAGGCACAATACAGTATGGGCAGTATGGGCTGTATGAGCTAGGGCTGTAACAGGCTTGTCTTATCTTTGTTAACAGAACGTGACCCGCAGGCGGCGTTTTTCATTTATAATACAAGAGATTGGAATTTCCAGACTCCGGAGGTTATCTTATGAAAAAATTAATTACCGCTGCCGCTATTGCCCTGCTCCTCGCAGGCCATGCGGCGGGTTCATCCATAGATATTGCCCATTCTGCTGCTGCCCCTCTATCCCTTGTTGTGGACGGACAAGCCGTTCTGCCCTATGCTGCGCCCTTCCATTCCGGCGGCATCTTGTATGTTCCGGCCCGCACGCTGCTGGAGTTCTATCCGATGCAGCTGCAATGGAACAACACCCTCAAGCAGCTTACTCTGTCCACAAGCTGGGACAAGACGATTCTTACGCCCGGCAGCGCTTCCATGCAAACGGATGGAGGCGCTAATGAAACGCTGGATGCGCCCGTACTGCTGAAGGCGGGGCGTGTATATATCGCAGCAGCTACGCTGGATTCCCTTACAGGAGCTGTCACGGAGCTCAAGCCTGGCGGAAGCCGGGTCACTGTTACCCCAGGCGATCTGAGCACCACGGTCAGGGTTCCCGCAGAGCCTCTTGCCGTTGCCGGCAATAACAGCAAGGTGAAGCTTTATGCTGCCTTGAAGGACGGCAATACCTACAAAGGCTTCATCCTTGAGGTTAACGGCAAGAAGCAACACTTCAACTGGACCGTACCCAGAGACTATTCGCACCCGCCTCAGCTCTTCTATGCCGATGTAGATTCGGACGGCAAACCGGAGGCTACGGTTGTGTTCACTCTGGGAACCGGAACCTCGCTGGTTGCACAGGAGGTTCATGTCGTGAAGCCGGAGCAGGGGAAGGAGCTCTCCGTGCCTGCTGCGGACAAGGCGGCTTCTGCTGTAGTATCCTCCAGTATTTCGCTCGATAAGGACGATGTCCTGCTGAAGCTTGAGCTTACAGGATCCGCGCCCTCCAAACTGACGCTGAGACTCCCGGACCGTGCTGAGGACGGCCTGAAGTATTTCGGCAGCAAAGCGGCCATTGGCGCAGTGACTTACTACAAAGTTGAGAATAACAAGCTGCTTGCGGATACCAGCCTAATGGTCGGCATGACCGAGAGTGTCGGTACCCTGAAGCTGGAGTATAAGTCAGGCAAGACGGGGATGGAGCTGGGGTCTATTGCTTTTGAGCCGCATGAGCGGGGTGAAGCCATTGTGGAGAAATAATCCGCTGCCGGAAGGAGAGACTTGCCAATGATTGATGCCCATATTCATCTTGACCAATATGAGGATCACGCAGTGTCCTCGCTGCTGGAGGGACTGCCGGAGCAGGGCATTAAGGCCCTGATCGCGGTCTCCATGAATCTCGCCTCCAGCAAGCGTACCCGGGAGCTCGCAGCCAGGTATCCCGGTCTGGTGAAGCCGGCTTACGGCTTCCATCCCGAGCAGCCTCTGCCTGCGGAACAAGAGCTAAATACACTACTGGATTGGATTACAACCCATGCGGGCAATATGGTCGCTATTGGTGAAATCGGTCTTCCCTACTACTCCCGGGCAGAAGCTGTGGAGCGTGGCGAAGCTTGGGATATGGCACCCTACATTCAGCTTCTGGACAGACTTCTTGGACTGGCTGCACGTTTGGGCAAGCCTGTAGTACTGCATGCCGTCTATGAGGATGCATGGACCGTATGCGATCTGCTGGAGCAGCATGGCCTTGCGCAGGCCCATTTCCACTGGTTCAAGGGCCCCGCTGCTACTGTTGACCGGATGATTAGCTGCGGTTACTACATTTCCTTCACTCCCGATATCCTCTACGAACCGGAGATTCAGGAGCTGGCACGCCGCTATCCGCCGGAGCTGGTCATGGCGGAGACGGACGGCCCCTGGCCATTTGAAGGACCGTTCGCCGGGCGCACCACCCATCCGGCTATGGTCCATGACGTTGCTGCCGCCTGGGGGGCGCTGCATGGATATTCCGTTCCAGAGGCCCAGGCCCTGCTGACGGCCAACACAAAACGATTCTATGGGCTATAGGGCTAGCCACTCTACTTAAGTACAGCATCAGAACTGATTAGGGTGCAGGCGAAATGCTTAAGTGTATTTAGTACAACTAAATCGTTTGATTTACCGCCGAATAACCGTTTAGTTGTATTTCATACATATAAAATGCCTCATTATCCGGGATCTCGCCCACTCGGGCAAATTTAGTTGTACAAACTACAGCTAGAAGAGGAAATCCTTCCCTTTGACTGTTTTTAAATGTATAGAATACAACTATCCCCGAATGTTCGCTTCGAACCCGGTCTTTGAAGATGTCTCTATAGCAGAGCAAGAAGACGCTGTTAGGCGCGCGCATGATTTTAAGAGGGAAATTCCGGATTATCCATTTGCGACTAGCTGATCAAAAAAAGCTAAATAGGCAGCCACCACTTTGGTCGGCTGCCTTCTTGAATTTATTGGGCGATTGTTACCTTTTAGCGTAATGACTATCATGTTACTTACACAAGCATCCGCCGGACCAGTACTTCATCTTCTTTGAACTCCATGACATAGATATCCGGCTTCGTTGTCTGCATCAGGAAGTCCAGACCATATCCCGTGGAGAAATGGCCCATCATCAAGGACATCACCATACCATGGGTTCCGATGGCCACTTTTTTCCCAGCATGGGTCCGCAGAATGTCCTGCAGCGCCTTCACTGCACGTGCCTGGCACTCCCGGTTTGATTCCCCGCCCGGCAGGGCGTAATCCGGATCGGTGTACATCTTCTGGAGCTCAAGATACAGGTCATCGTCGGTTAGCTGCTGGTTGCCCTCCATCCAGACCTTTTCCCGCAGATCATCGATCAGAATGATTTCCTGCTCCAGCTTATCCGCCAAATCCGCAATTGTATTAACCGCCCGGATATACGGGCTGCTGTACAGGGCATCTATGCCTTCATCCTTCAGGCATTCCGTGACCCGCTGGGCATCCTCCTCCCCCTTGGGCGACAGGCCGCGCGTCCATTCATCCACCCCGGTCCGCAGCGAATCCCCGTGCCTCACCATGTAGATATAAGTAGTCATAAGCTCCTCCTGTTCGTCCATACAGACATTAGTGATCTATCAACCTTCTTAGCTACTCTCTGCTGTCGGATGAGCGGCTTCCGCTTTAGACCCCGCCACCGGCCAGAGCTGCCGGCCAAACACCACACCTGTCAGACCCAGGAGCACCTGCAGCAAGCCAATGTTGACAAATATACGGGCCGGACCCGCATACTGTACCAGCAAACCGCCCAGGAGAGGCGCTACAATCAGCACCGCGCTGAGTACGGTATTCTGGATCCCGAAGATTCGGCCTATCATGTGCGGCGGGGTTTCTTTTTGCAGACAATAATTGAACGTCACCATAAACATGCCGTTGCCGATCCCCAGCACAAAGCCGATGAGCAGCACCCACAGAATTGACGCCCCCGGCTGAAGCAGACCCAGCGCCGCAATCGCCCCGCCAATCAGCACATACCCGAGGCCCAGCTTCCAGCCATACCCGTCTTCGGATTTCAGCTTGTTCAGAACCAGAATGATCAGCACGGCTCCTGCTCCCGTAGCGGCAACCATCCAGCCCAGCAGCGCTTCCCGCTCCGGGGCGAAGATCCGAAACAGACTGGTGAACTGAAAATCAACCACCTGAATGACCAGTGCACCGGCGAGTCCGAATAACATCGCGGTCAGCAGCAGCCGGCTGCGCAGCAGAAAGCCCCAGCCTTCCCGCCACATTGTGAGAAGCGGAATCTTGCCTTCATGCGCTTCAGACTCCTTACTGTCTGCTTCATCAGTGCGGTTATATTTGATAGACAACAACAACAGATAAGAGCAGCCGCGCAGCAAGGCATTCAGTAGGATGCACCACTGCGGCGTAAGGAAGGCGAGGGCCAGACCTCCGAGCAAGGGACCTGCGATTTTGGAGCCCTGGTTGACCAGTCCGTTGAGAGATGAGGCTTGCAGCAGCTGGTCTTCTCTCACGAGACTGCGGGTCAGGGACTGCTGGGCCGGCATATTCAGCGTGGACAGCGCGGAGCGCAGGGCCAGCAGCGGCAGCAGCCAGACCATACTCGGCGCGAACAGCACCAGTAGGGTCAAAAGCGCGGTCAGCAGGTCGCAGGTACGCATCAGCTTCAGCTTGTTCATCCGGTCGGCGGCCGCGCCGGCAACCGAGCCGAGCAGAATGCTCGGCAGCGCCAGCGCTACCGGTATGAGCGCCAGCATCAGCGGACTGGCCTGCCAGCGGTAGCCGACCAGTACTTGAATGGCCAGCGCATCGAACCAGTCGCCGAAGCTGGCAGTGGCGAACGCCGTGTAGACCCGCATATACGTTTTGTTGTGCAGCAGGCTTGTTCCCTGCTTAGTTGAAATCTCCATCTGACATTCCTCCAGGTTACCTGTGATCTTAGATGATCCATCTATGATCCTAAGATAACGGAGGATTGTCAGAGAAATATCAGAGGGCTTCCGGCAGCCCCAGCAGCAGTTCCTCAAGCGCCTGCTCCAGCCGGGGCAGGCCGCAAACTTCAAGGCCTGTAGTGAACAGTTCCTCATATTTGCGGTCCAAGGAGCTTCCCGCCAGGAACATGCGGCAGAAATGGTGAATCCGGTAGATCGAATAGAGCCGCAGCGGAACGAAGCCGGACATCTCCATCACCTGCAGCCCCTCCTGAATCAGCTTATCCCCTTCCGCCCATTGTTCACGCCGCAGCGACCAGAGACCTTTTACCACCTTATAACTGCCAATCTCGCGCAAAAAAGGCTTATCCCGCAGCACTCGGCCTACTGCTTCATCCAGCCGTTCCAGTTCTTCCTCACCGGCACCCGCCACCAGACGGACGAACAACTCGGTAATCATCGTAACAGGTATGAAATTCTCGAAGCCGGGTTCAGCGATGACCTGGTAGGTTCGTTTCAGGCGTTCCAGCGCTAGCTCCGGCAACCCGGCAAGGGTGTACAAGTCCAGCATCGTCAGAATCTCCAGCTCCAGCTGTTCAGGGGCGTTCAGCAGATTCCGCTCTATGAGGCGCTCGGCGTATTCCACCTTCTCCTTGGGATTGCCAGTGAAGAAGTAGAACAGATTGAGGTAAAAGAGCCGGTCCTTCAGCGGAATCTCGTCCGTATGAATCAGCCACTCCAGATCTCCCTGCACGAAATGAACCACCATCGCATAATGCGGGTCCAGCTCATAGCCAAGGATGTCCTGCTGGCGGGCCAGAGTGAGCATCGATTTGCCCTGGCCGTACACATGGAATTTCGAGAAGACCTCACGCATGGTATCCCGCAGCCCAGAATCATGAGTTGCCGGATTCACCGCTACACCCGCAAGACTCCCTGGAATTGTCAGACTGTAGCCGAAGCCGCGGATCGTCTTAATGTCGATCCCGCCTAACGGCCTCAGCTTCTTACGCAGCCTGTAGATATGATCGTCCACCGTCCGCTCCACCGGATACTCCATCGGCCACACTTTATCCAGCAGCTGCTCGCGGCTGAAGGTCCGCCCCCGGTTGCGGTACAGAAACTGCAGTAGTGCGAACTCCTTGGGCAGCAGCTCTACCGTTAATCCTCCGGCGGATACCTTATATTCACTTGCGATCAGTTCCAGATGCATGGCCGTGCCTCATTTCTTCTGATTTCTTTCATAAGAGAAAGTATACATCATGCGTTGACATTATTTAAGTACTCGCAACTGGTTAAGGCGGCGTGGCTCACGCGCCAGCGGTTTTTCGATTACATTTGGCCTGCGCGCCGTCCCTCGGTCCCATTGTAATCGGTTTTTCGATTACATTTGGCCTACGCGCCGCCTTCGGTCCCATTGTAATCGGTTTTTCGATTACATTTGGCCTGCGCGCCGACTTCGGTCCCATTGTAATCGGTTTTTCGATTACATTTGGCCTACGCGCCGCCTTCGGTCCCATTGTAATCGGTTTTTCGATTACATTTGGCCTGCGCGCCGCCTTCGGTCCCATTGTGATCGGTTTTCCGATTACATTTGCCCTGCGCGCCGCCTTCAGTCCCATTGTGATCGGTTTTTCGATTACATTTGCCCTGCGCGCCGCCTTCGGTCCCATTGTAATCGGTTTTCCGATTACATGCCTGTAAACCGAAAAATCCCCCTGCAGTTGCCGCTGCAAGGGGATATCATAGTTGCTCTAAGATGCTCTGAGCTGACTAGCCTGCCATATTATTAATAGAATCCTGCTCCGAGAACACCGAGATATGATCTACCGTTCCTGTGGATTCCGGGATGATGAATTTGAGCTGATACTGCTTGTTGGCCTGATAAATATAGATGTTATGCTCCCCATTCACGGTGGTGGCATCCGGCTTCCCGAGCACCTCTTCAATCTGTTCCAGTGTCAGGTTACGCAGGTCCGGGGCGCTGGAGCGCACATCGAAAATCTTGCTGCCCTTATTGAAGCCGATTACCACCTGCTTGCCCGAATAGGTGGAATAGATCCCTTTGCCTGCCGATTCCTTGAGATCCGGCTCTCCCCATGCGGCTTCCACCTCATCAATAAGTCCGGTGTGTGCAGCATATTCGACGCCGGGCACCTTGCCCTGCTTAGCAAGCTCCAGCAGCTCCTTCAGCTGCTTGCTGCGTTCCTGCGGAGTGGCGGGAGCTACGGTATCTGCTTCAGCCCCTGCGGCTTCAGTGACCGTAGACTCTGATGCAGCTCCGGCAGCGGCTTCAGGGTCAGCAGTTACAGGCTCTGCACCCGCAGCAGCGCCGTCATCTGTACTAGATCCGCTTACCTGCGCACCTTCTGCTGCAGATGAAGCATTATCCCCTGTCTGCACAGTCGCTGTAGCCGCAGCCGTATTGCTTGACGATGTATTCGTTTTGCCGGAATTACAGGCTGTAAGACTTAGCATCGCACCAATGATAAGAATACCTGTGATTGTTCTAATTGATGTAGTCATGCTGCCATCTCCTTCGTTGTTGGAAACATCCTCTTGTGTCTAAACTGTACCCTATGACGCAGGGGCTGTAACAAAGGTTGCAGGTGCAGGCCTCCTGATCCAGGTATTATACACATTGCCTTATGCTATGAATTTTCCTGTCTGATCACGGTCCAGCGCTGTTTTGTTCACCACATACGTTCGGGCCATCAGATCATGCAGCGCCCGCTTGCGTGGGGTAAATACGATGAATAGGCAATCCAACACCACGACCCAGCCAATAAAAGCATTCAAATCCGCCGCAAGCGGACTCCAGTTCACGAGACTGCTTGGTATGGCGGATAACGCCTCTGAATTCAGACCTACAATCACTGCCAGGAAGCTGTTAACAATAATAAAACTATCCCTGATCAAAGCCTGCTTGAGCACCGGATATCTTCCATTCTCATCAACGATTCTTGCCCTCAAAAGAAGCCTGCCCGGCGTGCCTCCGTATTGGACAACCATAAATACATTGAACGCCATAAGCAGTATAAACTGTATAAAAAGCGGGAACGCTGACCCTGCCGATTCTGCAGCAGAAACTGAAATCCGCTCCAGCAAGTAGGTTGGAAACATAAGAATCAGGAAATCGATGAAATTAATCAGCACTCTTTTCCAAAAGCCTACAAAATCGTATAAATTAAGTTCTTCCTCGATCCACGGCTCCATACTTTCACCCCTCACGCAAAAGTAGTCTCTCACTCATATCCATAACCCCGGCCGCACAACTCGGGCCTCCCATACAATCCCATTAATCACTCGCTCCCAGCACACTCTTCCCCCGCACATACCTGCCCACATGCTGCAAAATCTCACGATTCTGCTGCACGATGATCCGCTTAGCTTGATACTGTTCGGTTAATGCCATGATCGCAGGAATACTCTCCCTCCGGAAGCCGCGGTTCCATTCCAGCAGCATCACCCGGAGATACTTGAACGACTGCTTATAATTCCCCTGCTCCAGCCCCAGCCTGGTCTTCATGAACCTGCTGATGACCCGGGCATCCTGTACATAAGCCTTAGGCCGAATCAGAAAAATCAGATCCGCTTGCCGGAAGCTTTCGGTTCCCCATTGGTAATGCACGCCCTCTATGATCCACGACTCCGCATCCATAGCTTCCGCGAGCTTGGCATCCCGTACCTCCGGGGAGTTCTTGGTGTTGTCCCTGCGATCCCAGACAAAATTATCCGTTTCATAGCACGGAATTCCGTAACTTTGAGCTAATTTCCGGGCGATATACGTCTTCCCGCTCCCGCAGCCGCCTATAATACGTACTCTAATCCTCAGTCCCTCCCCTGGCAGATCAAGAATATAACAAATCTCTCTCATATTACTATTCTCTATGTATCCTGTCACTCTACTCCACCTGGTGAAACATTGAAGCCAGCCCATCAATAATCGATCGGCTGGCTTCTGGAGCCGCAGTATACGGCGGCATGTTGGTTGGATCATCTGGCCTTGCGCAGCGCCCTGCTACTTTATAGCTTCACTACTCCCTCTTTAGCATTCCAGCTGAACGGCAGGCCGAACAGCGGCGTTAAGCTGCCCAATGGAATATACAGGCGCCCGTCTATACTTTTGGAGGCTAGCATCTCCACCGTTTTGCCGTTCACTTTTGCCTTCGTGCTAAGCGGCTTGTGAACTGCTGTATTCTTGCCTATTGTGATGATGAGCGCTCCGGTTCCCGCCTCCTGCATCAGACTTCCGCCCAGCAGCTTCACGGATTCACTCAGTGGAATGTACACCCGTGCATCCTCCAGCAGGAAGGAATTCTTCACCGGCAGCTTCTCCCCGCCCTTGACAAAAGCTCCCGCAATCATCGTAGATCCCAGACGGTAGCCGTTCTTCTCGGCAATGCCCGCCATCTCAAGCCCGGAGGTTGTAATGATTACCCGGGTATTCTTCTTAATCTTCGGATACAGCCAATGAATATCGTCATTATGCATGCGGATGCATCCGGCGCTGACATATTTACCGATTGAGGATTCATTGTTGTTGCCGTGAATGGCGTAGGTCGTGCCGTAAGTGTCATTTACCTCCAGCCCCAGCCAACGGTCCCCCAGCGGATTGGCCGGATCGCCTCCGGGAATCTTATCCTTGTAGTAGGGTCTGTTTTTGATTTTGACCACCATCTTGAAGCTGCCTTCAGGCGTCAGGCTTTTCGTTTTACCGGTAGCGACCGGAAAAATCTTCACCAGCTTGCCATCACTGTAATAGGCCAGTTTGTTCGTTTTTTTGTTCACAATGATCAGATCTGAGGAAGACGATGCCGCAGCGGCCGATCCTGTGAAGCATGCGGTCAAAAGCATTACGAATACCAGTGTAAGTGCGATGCTTTTGGGAAAATACGTTTGAATCCGGCTTGCCTGTTCACGCTGACTCATAGTTGCCCCACCTCCAGGTTATGGATGATTCTGGATTGTCTTTCTACATAGACGTTCATTTGCCGCAATAGTTGCAGAGCAGCCTGTACCTATTCTTATCAACTCGTCCCGCCCGGAGTGACGCAACGTTTGCAATATTGTAACCGTTCTTGGCGGAAGCGCCTCCCTTGCAACAGAAGCGTGAATATTCGCCAGCCCCATCAGAGATAATAAGCCCGCATGACCATAACACCCATCTCAAGGAGGCCAACAATTTTGAATACCAACTCATCTGCACAGATCCGGGAATGCGAGCAAATCGTTCAGCAGCTGATGGCACAGACCCAGCAGGGAACGCAGAATTACCAGCAGCTTCTCCAGCAGGAGCAGCAGGATGCCGCCAAGCTCCAGGAGCTTAGCCAGCATAACAGCAAGGCCATTCAGATGATCCAGCAGGCGCTGCAGGGCCATCAGACCGCAATGCAGCAGCTGGAGCAGATCTCGCAGTCGGTCAGATCGATGGAGCAGTTCCCGCAGACTTCCGGCTTCAATACCCATACAAGCATTCCAAGCTTCATTTCCGGGAACCAGATGGGACTAATGCATTCTATGGGACAGAGTCAGCCAATGGGTCAGAGCCACAATACAGGAATGGGAGGGTATAACTCCTCCTTCAGCCCATCCTTCACTACAAACAGCCAGCCGGTGAACTCACTGCATAGCCCGATCAACGCGGGGATCAACCACCAGCCGATGCATACGCCAATGCAGACACCGATGTCCGCAGGCTCCTCCTATAACGCTCCAATGAACCAGGGACGAAGCTTCCAGTAGGAAGAGCGGGGAGCATAGGCAGCTTCGCTTGAAGGGCTGTTTTGTATGCTAAAAAGGGTTCTCTCAGACCGCAGCAGCGGAAGCTGAGAGAACCCTTTTGGCGTACCCGCCCCGCCATGAACGGTCTGCGCCTCGTCTAGACTACCAGCCTGCCGGTCTTCTCCGCGAGCCCAACCGTCGCTTCCACCCCGGAGTTGAACTCCAGATAATCGCTCTCTACGCCATCGCTGAAGATCACGCCATCCTCTGGCATCTGCGACGTAAT
Source organism: Paenibacillus sp. FSL H8-0122 (assembly GCF_038005345.1). Lineage (NCBI taxonomy): Bacteria > Bacillati > Bacillota > Bacilli > Caryophanales > Paenibacillaceae > Paenibacillus > Paenibacillus sp. FSL H8-0122. The sequence continues at coordinate 5,318,284 of NZ_JBBOTB010000001.1, forward strand.
GCGCAGCGGCAGACTGCTGCTGATTCTCCCGAATACCAGCTCTGCTGAAGTCGTCCGGCTTGGAAAAGGCTCCCGCACAGTGAAATACAGCTCAGGATGATTCCAGGCCAGCCCGCTGCCCGCGCTGACTGCGGCAATCTCCGCAGATACCCGGGCTGTCCGTTCAGCCTCTGCATGCTGCATTTGTGCGGCACGGCTGACGATACCTGCGGCTCCGGCCAGCACACTCTTGAGCCAGCCCGTGGAGCCCAGGCCGGTCGAGACAATGATACCGCTGGAGGACTGCTGCTCCAGCTGCCCGTTCAGCTCCAGCTGATACCGGGCCGAGACATGGGTCCGGCGGCCGATGAACAGATCGTTCACCCCGTACAGGCTCTGCCCGTCATTCAGCTCCACCTTGGCAAGGGTAACCTCACGGACCTGGCGCTGGGCGCGCAGCACCTCACTCACTACTTGCCGCACCTCCTTGACTCTGAAGGGCAGCAGCACGCCATCCCAGCGCAGCGGATCAGGATTCACTCCGATCAGCGGCTGCTCCTGAAGGTATTTCAGCGTATTGGCGACCAGACCGTCCTGGCCCAGGACCACTACGGTATCCTCAGCCCCGAAGATGAAATTCGGCACATGCTGCCGCTCCAGCACCTGGAGCCGGCCGATGGCGCTGAGCTCGGTCACTGCGGTCTCCACCGCTTTGCGGTATTGGAAATCCTCGCTTAAGTAGTCGCTGAAATCGGCTCCCAGCCGTTCAATATAGAACTGGGCCTGCTGGATTGTATTGTAGCGGACCACCAGCTCCTCCAGTCGTGTCTTGCGCTTGATCAGTATGATTTTGTTCTCCGATCCCCGGCTGCTCATCGTCCGTTACCTCCTCTGTCTGCTCCGGCTCCGCCTCCTGCCGAGCCGGCCATGATTCCTTGCAGCAGATCCGGCGTAATGTTAAGCTGGCCGATCTTCCCGGCATTCTCCGCCAGCTCCTGGAAGGCGATGGCGATCAGCTTATCCGGGTTCATGCCGACATTCGTCAGCGCCTGCAGGACGTTAGGCGATACATTTTGCAGCGAATTCATTACCGCCGTCAGCTCGTAAGCCTTGGCATCTGCTTCGGCTCTCTTATTCGCTATGGCCAGCTCAATCAGCGCCTGCTTCTTCTCCTCCAGCTCCGTATCAAAAATCAGCTGCTCTTCCTTCATCTCGTTCTGCTTCTGCTTCGCTGACCGGTCAGAATCAAGCAGCGCCTCACGCATCTGTCTCTTCTTCGTCTGAACGGCGATCTCCGTATTCAGCTCATTCTCCTTCACCCGCCGCTCCTGCTCAATCGAAGCATTGCGCCGCTCATATAGCGCGTTATCCGCATTACGGAGCATTTCCTCCCTGGCCTGCGCTTCCAAGGCCCGCAGCGTCTCCTTATTTGGTACAATCGCCAGAATGGACAGGCCCATCAGCTCAATGCCCAGCTTCTCAATCTCCGCACTCTGGCCGATTTCATGGGTAATCAGCTTGGCCAGACGTTCACTCGACTGGATAGCCTCCTTCAGCGGGAGCTGCCCGAGCTGCTTCTTGGTCAGGACCTTGGCGATATTAATCACCCGCTGGGCCAGCTTGTGCGGATCGTCGGAGAGATAGGTGTTCTTTTTGAGATTATAGGTGTAGTTGAGGATCTGGGTGGTCTTGCGGTAATCGACAATCCGGTAGGTCAGCTGCCCCTGGACGGTTACCGTCTGATAGTCCGCCGTAATTTCCTCGAACATGAATGGAACATCGATCGAGGAGACAGGCACCACAACCACCGAGGTTGTCGGCGCATAATAATGAAAAGAAAGCCCGACCCCTTCACGCACTACCTTGCCATTCTTCACCTTGAGCACATAATCACTGGGCTGAAATTTCACGAACCGGAATCCAAACATGGTCATTACCTCCTAGGGGTTGTATTCTGAGTCATCTGTTGAGCAAAGGTGAACTCAGTTATTAATTAATTGTTATTATTAAATTGTTATTAACAACATCATAGCAGAACCTCTTGATATTATCAATATGTTATTAACAAAACAGGCAAAAAAATATTGTACAAATTCAATTCCTGTCTCGTGTTTTGTCCATTGAGTAACAACTGGCTATAATTTATGATGGTCTAAACGATAATGATTATCATTATTGGTAATCACAATACCTTTGGGAGGCATACATACAATGAACAAGACTCGACAACCCTTCGCTATCCTGGGCATGCTCTTCCTGATGGGCACTTTACTGCTCGCCTGCAGCAGCGATAAGAATAATCAGGGGAGCAGTGCAGCAACCACCGCACCTGCCGCGCAAGCCACTGCTGAACCTGCCGCTACCACCCGTTCACACACGGATTACAAAGGCCATACAGCAGAGATTCCAGTGAATCCGCAGCGGATTATCTATTCCGGAGAAACGTATGGCGATCTGCTGGCACTTGGTGTACAAGCCATCGGCTATCCGCTCTCCATGGGTGAAGGCCAGGTATTCGAGGACAAGCTCACTGGAGTGGAAGATGTAGGATTCCCCATTAACCTGGAGAAGACGATTGAGCTTCAGCCCGACCTGATTATCTATGCCGGCATTGAGGAAGCAGATTATGAGGCTCTGTCCAAAATTGCTCCAACGATTATCTTCGATACCTTCGCCCCCCTGAAGGAGCGGATGCTGGATATTGGAGATATTTTAGGCAAGAAGCAGGAAGCGGAGGCCTGGCTGGCCCAGTATCAAGCGAAGGAGGATGCGATGTGGGCCCAGCTTAAGGCTTCGGGGATGAAGGACGGCGAGACCGCTTCGGTCTTCACTTATTATCCGGGGGACCGGCTGTTTGTTATGGCAACGACGGGCCTCTCGCAGGTACTGTACGGAGAGCAAGGCTTCAAGCCTACCCCGGCGATTCAAAAGGTGCTGGATGCCGATATGGGCTTCCAGGAAATCTCGCTGGAAGTGCTACGGGAATACGCCGGAGACCGCATCTTCCTGCTGACTCCGGTAGCAGAAGAAGCCAAGCAATCGACCGGCAATCTGCTGAAGAGCGCGGTGTGGAACAGCCTGCCTGCCGTTAAGAACGGCTACGTCTACACACAGGACATCATGAAGACCTCCAGTGATGCTACCACCAGAGAGTGGCTGCTCGGCGAGATTCCTACCATGCTGGGCAAGCAATAATTCCAGGGCAGACAGACTGAAAAGCAGCTTATCAACGCCTGTTGATAAGCTGCTTTATTTTATATACAATATTGTTTATTGATAATCGTTCTCAATATAATTCAATTCTATTTGGCCTGAAAGGAGTGCCTGCCTTGCGCGAGCCTGACCACGACCACCTGACTGCTCTCCCGTCCGCCCCTCTCCGCTCCCTGCTGTTTCAATTCAGGAGCATTGAGCTGGTGATGCAGAGCGCTGACACTATATCGGCTGTGCAGACAGCGGAGCAGCATACGCTCCTGCTGTTTACGGGCGGGCGCGGTGAACTCGGAATCACGGAGCAGACCTCACTCTCTGTGCATGCGGACAAGTGCTGTCTGCTGCCTCCCGGAACCTCATACAGTCTGGAGAACCGGGAGCTGACGCTTTATTATTATGTGCTGACTTTTGCCGCTGTTACTACAGGTGATTCCCCTGCGTTCTACGTAGCTGAACTGCTTCCGGGGCAAAAAGAGCTGATTGTCCACCCCTTCACCAGAGTGATCCGGCTGGCGGAAGAGCTGCTTGCGCATCATAACGGCAGGGATGAGCTCCAGCATCTCAGACAACAGCTCCAATTCCAAGAGCTGCTGCTCCTGCTGCTTGAACAGAACTACTCCACCCGCCAGCTGCCAAGTCCGGCGCAATCGGTGGAGAGCACGATACACTTCATGCAGCAGCATTACAGGGAGAGCATCACAGTGAAGCAGCTCGCGGAGCTGGCCGGTGTCTCCCCGTGGCAATACACTCCGATCTTCCAGAAGCTGACCGGCCAGCGCCCGCTCGATTATCTGACCGATGTGCGTATTGGGCACTCGAAGACTTATCTGCTTGAAGCCGCCGAGCCGCTGCGCGAGATTGCCCGGCTGGTCGGATTCTCCGACGAATACTACTTCAGCCGCCGCTTCCGGCAGAAGACGGGAATGACTCCCGGGCAATATGCCCGGTCGCAGCAGCGCCGGATTACCGTCACGGACTGGACCGGACATTCGGTGGACATCCCGGAGCGTCCGAAGCGTGTTGTCTACCACGGAGAGACACTGGGGGATGTGCTGGCGCTGGGGGTGAAGCCTGTCGGCGGTGACGAAGCGTTCGCCCGGGGCAGTGTCTATAGCCACCGGGTCAAGCGCTTAGCCAATGTCGGATTTCCGCTGGACCCGCAGCTGACCCGGTCCATCCGGCCTGACCTGATTATCCTCGCAAGCCCGGATGAACAGGTCTACCGGGGGGTATCCGGCATCGCCCCGTCACTCACCTTCGATTCCTTCGCACCGCTGGAACAGCGGCTGAGGATTCTTGGAGAGTGGCTCGGGAAGCAGCGCGAAGCTGAGGTCTGGCTGCAAGCCTACCATGCCAAGAACGCCGCCATGTGGCAGCGTCTCTACGCCGGAGGGCTGCGGGCGGGTGAAACGGCTTCAGCGCTGTTCTATGACCATGGCAACCATCTATACGCCATGGGAATGACCGGCTTGTCCACGGCCTTGTATGCCCCTGGCGGCCTGCAGCCGACAGCGGAGATCAAGGACATTCTGGACAAGGATCTTGGGTTCCGCGAAGTGGACCCGGCGATGCTCCACAGCTACGCAGGGGACCGTGTCTTCATGCTGATTCCAGAGCGGGAGGACTCCCGGGAGGCCATGGAGCAGCTGCTCCAGACGGAGCTCTGGAGCAGTCTGCCTGCCGTGGAGCAGGGCCATGCCTATATGCTGGATGGAGCCAAATGGAATTCCGGCGATGCGCTGACCCGGGAGCGGCTGCTGACGCTGCTGCCCAGACTGCTGGGGCTCTAATAGGGCTTGAGAAGCGCCCGGATGGCTTCGAGCCGCTCCAGGTCAATGGGCTTCAGCGGATCGCCGTCCTCCCGGACCGCCGATCCGAAGTGTACCCGGCGGACGCCGGTCCTTGTAACGAAATCCTTCAGATCAGCGGCGTTCAGACCGCTGCCTGCCAGGATGGAGAGCGAAGAACCGGCAGACAGCCTTTCCAATACGGCGAGCCTTACCATACCGCCGGGTGTATTGGCCGCAGCAGTCCCGCCGGAGGTCAGGATATCGGTAATCTGCGGATACCGCTTCAGGACCTCAAGGGCTTCAAGCTGGTCCTGCACCTCGTCAAACGCACGGTGGAAGGTAACCTCCATCCCCCCTGCCCGCTCCAGCAGCCGGTTCAGCAGCTCTTCATCTATTGTCCGGTCCTGGCGGAGCATGCCCATAACCAAAGACAGCCCGCCTATCCCGCCTATATGCCGGATATCGCGCAGCATGGTCTCTGCATCGGATGCGTCATACACGAAGGAGCGGGCGTGCGGCCTGACCATCACTCTCACTGGAATACTGACCTTCTCCCGGACCGCTTCGATCAGTCCCAGACTGGGCGTTAATCCGCCTTCAAGGATTCCCGTAATCAGTTCAATCCGGTCGGCACCATAACGCTCCGCTATGACTGCATCACTTACTGTAGTAGCTATAACCTCTAACAGCATAATTTGCTACACTCCCCTTCTTAGTCGTAATCCTTATAAACCGCTCTACCCTTAGTATAAAGATAAACATTGTAAATAACAGGAAGATTCCTGACTATGTCAGTACTGGACCTGCGACCAGGATTTTTCCCGCCTTTTGGAGAGTGTGTTCTCTGGATGAAGCCTCTATACTGAAGAAGTTGAAATTTGGAAATCCGGAATGGAGCGCCCTGAATGATAAGACAAAGTATACACGCGTGGAAAATGCTGATCCTCTCTCTGCCCAAAGGAATCATCGCCTTCGTAATTGCTGTTACAGGTCTATGTGCAAGCCTGCCCTTGATTATTGTATGGGTGGGGCTGCCGCTGCTGGCCCTGACCTTAACCTGGTGCCGCAGCATGATGTCCAGAGAACATAAGATCGTTGAAGCCTGGTCCAGCGGCAACAGCCTAAGCGGAACCGGGCAGCCCGCTGTTATGGCGGATTATGCTCCCGCCTTCCGCTGGGCGGGGCTGCGGACATTAGGGCAGCAGCTCCGCCAAGGCGAGTCGTACCGGGGAATTCTGTATAGCGTTCTGCAGCTGCCTGCAGGTATTCTGGGCTTCACACTGGCACTGGTTCTGCCTGCGGTGGCCTTCAGTGCTCTTTTGTCACCTGTGGCCCAGCGAATCAGTTCATCGGTATTCTCCTATGATCTGAATATGCTGGACCCGGAGTTCTTCTTCTTCCTGTCCGGCACAACCTCAGATGAACGCTCGTGGATTCTATGCGGAACCGGATTTGTACTGCTGCTGATTCTGCCGCTGCTGCTTGTAGGTCTTGGACGTCTGTACGCGGCCTGGATCAACGCAGTTTCAGGAACACCTGTGAATTCCACCAGTACCCCGATTGAAGTCATACATACCTGATCTCTTCCCGCATATCTATTAATAGTTCACTTGCCAAAGCTTACGAAGCGGGTTGTGCCCGAAGGGAAGCCGTAACCATTCAGCATTCGCAATTACCGGACAGCCGCTGTAAAATCCTCCAGAGCCCGCCCCTGTCTCAGCTTATCAATGATGGTGAGCAGGAAGCTCTCCGCGAGGCTGCCCGGTAATATAGCGTCCGCAGCTTCATCCAGTGTGAACCAGGCTGCGTGGTCCAGCTCGTCGCTCATGGCACTCAGGTCCTCCGTGTCAGCCACACTGATGTAATTGAGCATTAACGTATTGGACGGGGCGAAATACTGGCTGCGCATATATTCATAAGCTATGACCTCAAGCCCCGCTTCTTCCTTCACTTCACGGACCAGAGCCGCTTCGGCGTTCTCTCCCTTGTTCACATACCCGGCGAGCAGAATGTAATCCTTGCGCTTATACTGCTGGATGAGCAGGATTCTGTCCAGTTCCCGGTTCAGTACGGCTGTACTCATCGCTGTGCTGAACACAGGGAATCTGAAGACGGCGCATGAATCACAGTAGGGTACCTTACCTTCTCCATTGCATTCCTTCATTACCAAGCGGCTTCCGCATTCCAGACAAAACTTCAAGCTTTATCGCTTCTTTCTGTAGGTAGTATAGTTGCTGTCTATTCTAAGCGATTCCTTCCGGACGTACCACGGTAAAATTCAAGAAACCCGTCCTTTATAGAGCAGGGGACAGGGTTTCCTGACGTGATGTGGAATATACTATAAGGGGCCCGGACACTCCGGGCTGCATTACATCATAGAGATGGAGGGAACTACTCGACATGAACATCATTAATTTCGCGCATCGCGGCGCATCCGCAGCCGCCCCGGAGAACACAATGGCAGCCTTCCGCAAGGGTCTTGAGCTTGGTGCAACCGGCATTGAGACAGACGTACAGATGACCAGTGACGGGGCAGTGGTAGTGATCCATGATGAGAGTCTTAACCGCACCACTTCAGGCAGCGGTTATGTGAAGGATAAGACGCTACGTGAAGTACTGGAGGTAGATGCAGGCTCCTGGTTTAGCCCTGAGTTCGCAGGAGAAAGGATTCCGACACTGGACGAGCTGCTGGATCTGCTGCAGGGCCGGGAGACGATTCTTAATATCGAGCTGAAGAACGGGACCTTCCTCTATCCCGGCATGGAAGAGAAGGTCATCGCCGCTGTAAGGGAGCAGGGCATGAGTGAGCGGGTGGTGATCTCCAGCTTCAACCATTATTCCCTGGCATACTGCAAGTCGCTGGCACCGGAGATCCGTACGGGTATTCTCTACGGAGAGGGGCTGTACCGTCCTTGGAATTACGCAGCCACATTGCAGGCAGATGCGCTGCATGCCCATCATTCCTCGGTACTGCCGGAGTTCGTGAATGCCGCAGCGGAGAAAGGCATTGTCTATCATCCGTGGACGGTTAATGATCCCGAGCGGATGCAGGCATTAATCGATGCTGAGGTGGCGGGGATCATTACCGATCACCCTGATGTTCTGGCCGGGCTGCTGGCTGCCAGAGGCGTCTGACTGATATAACACGGCTGCGCTGTCCATATAGGATGGCGCAGCCGCTATTACAAGTGGAAACGGTACCGTCCTTTTAAAGGACGGTACCGTTTCAGCGAGAAATAGAAGGATAATTTATCGTGTGCAACATATAAATTCTTATATTTTGAAGAAAATCACCCTTGCGGGTGAATGAGATTACCTGCGTGCAGCAATGTATGCTGTTTTTCGCCTGTTGAACGAAATATTTATTGCGCTCTTGAGCTGCTGACCAGCTTCACGGAAGGAATACGGCTCTCCTGCTTGTATACGGCATAACGCCCGCTTCCCAGCTGCTTGGCACTGTACATAGCCGAATCCGCCTCCTGAAGCAGCTGCTTCGGGTCAATCCGGCCCTGGCTAATTGTCACGCCTACACTGGCGGACACGAATAATTCATGGCTCTCCAGCTTATAGGTCCGGGTGATGCGCTCCAGAACCTTAAGGGCAAGCTGCTCTGACTCCTTACGGCTGCAGCGTTTGGCGATAATGACGAATTCATCTCCGCCCACCCGGAAAATATGCCGCTTGCCTTTGCAGGTAAATTGCTGCAGGCTGGTTCCTACGGCCTCCAGTAAAAGATCCCCTGTATGATGGCCGAGGGTATCGTTAATCGATTTGAACCGGTTCAGGTCCAGATATAACACCGACAGCTGCTCGCTCAATTTGCAGTGATCCCAGAAATGATCCATTCCGTTCTTGTTCAGCAGGCCGGTCAGCGTATCCCGGTATGCCAACTCCTTGAGCTGGTCACGCTCCCCAAGGATCATGCGCACCCGCAGGAACAGATATAGTATACCGGCAAGTGTCAGCATGTACAGGAACAAAGAGATCAGCAGGCTTCTGCCTTCTGTAGTGAAGCCGGTTAAGGCTCTTCTGCCCAGCAGATGCATGCCGCCAAGCCCGGCACTAATTACCAGCACCACAAGACTCGAGCGGACCGCCCGGGTTCTTTGCGGTTGTCTGGAGAAATCCTTTGTCAATCTGAGCGTGCTATATACGGTCAGGACCCCTATAAGTATGGATAGAATCGTCAGCATATAATTGCGGGCCTCTTCCACTAGTCTTACGCCCTCCTTCAGCCTATCAATGAATTGTTGGTTTTATCGCTTTCAAGCGCTACTGTACAGGATCCGACTGAACATATTCTGAACAACTCCCGCAGGGGATGCTGGACATTAATACCCCCACCGGATCAGCACTAAGCATATTATCGGCAGGACCGGCGCTTTATTGTAATGAAATGCTCGGAAATATCCCGTCCTATCCGTCCATATGCTCCGCGCTGTTGTACAATTCACAGCTCCAGCTGTCATTCTCTTTGACCAGGCAGGTGATAGAGGTGTTCTTCAGCAGCACGCTCACATCCAGGGAAGGCACAAGTCCGGCCAGCGTACTCCGCAGAATAGCCCCGTGGCTGACTACCAGCACATTGCTGCCGGGATGGCGGGCAGCAAGCTCTTCAATCGCCCGGACTCCCCGCTTACGGGCCAGCTCCGTACTCTCCAGCTTCAGATCCATCGTCTTCCACTGGCTGCCGAAGCGCTCGATCCGCTCACTCTCTGTGGTTCCTTCAATTAATCCGCCGTTCATCTCCCGGATGTCCGGAAGGAGACCGGCCAGCGGGATGCCCAGCCTCCCGGCGATGGTCTCCGCCGTCTGTCTGGCCCGCTGCAAATCGCTTGAATAGATATAGTCCCACGCTTCACCGCTTAGCCGCTCCGCAAGCACGCCGGCCTGCCGGAAGCCTTCCTCGTCCAGAGGATTATCCGTGTGGCCCTGTACCCGGCCCTCCTGATTCCAGCGTGTGCTGCCGTGCCGGATTAAGCCTATTCTTGTCATGATCGCTACCACCCTTATATGCAGATATTCTAATGTGATCCCATTATAAACTAACCCGCTGCTGGATGCATGCTCCATTGACGGTAACGGAAGACGATTATATGATGGTAGCTCAAGTGCTGCATTCTGGGGCCTGTTCCAGAATCATCCTAACCTGCAGATCAACCTGCTATAACCCAAAGGAGATTTTGTGTATCATGAAAAAAATGCTCACCCTCTTTACCGCTTTCTGTCTGCTGGCTGTCCTTCTTCCAGCCATGCAAACCGGTGCCGCTGCGGCGCCGCAGGCCAAGCTTGCCGTTTATGTGGACAAGGAGAATCACTCCTTCATCCCGCTCCGCTTCCTGAACGGCTTCGCCGGTATCCAGTCTGTGCTTACCGCTTCCGGCGGCCAGATTCAGATGTCACGCGGCGGGAATTCCATTACCTTCACTCCAGGCAAGCCCGGGGCTTCAGTCAACGGTAAGCCCGTTACCTCCAGTGTGCGGCCCTTCAGTGAGAACGGGACTACCTACGTCCCCTTATCTCTTGTAAGCCAGACACTTGGCATACAGCTCCAGTGGAACAAGGAGGCCGGGTCGCTTACGCTGACAAGCGGGGCTGATACAGGCACCGCTGAGACAGCCACCCTGCCTGTACAGAACGGCAGCCTGATCAAGAGCGGCTCGCCCGCTGTAGTCAGCGGACATCATACCTACAAGGTCGGCGGCCGCTCCTTCAGCGTCCAGACAGTCACGGTCTCCCTGCTGCATCCTTCAGTGAAGCTGGATGCCGTTCTGGCCGGGAATACCGTCGGCAAGACGGAAGCCCTTGCCAGCATCGCCAAGCGCAGCAATGCCGCCGCAGCGATCAACGGCACATTCTTCGCCGCCTATACTGACGGCGCCTTCAAGGCTCCTTACGGCTACATCATCAGCGGCGGCAAGATGCTGAAGAACAGCCCCGGAGACAAACGGGCAGTATTCGCTTACGACCGCAATATGCTGGCTGAGCTGATTCCGGGCAGTGAATTCAAAGCCCGCTTCGATGCCGGCTCCGTTCACGGCGCACTTCAGGCTGGACCACGGCTGCTGGTCAACGGGAAGGTCGCGCTGAATGTGGCAGCCGAGGGCTTCCGGGACCCCAAAATCCTGACCGGCGGAGGCTCCCGCAGCGCACTGGGCATCACCCGCGACCATAAGCTGATTCTGCTGACCTCCGGCGGGGCAACCATCCCCCAGCTGGCGGAAATTATGAAGCAGGCCGGAGCCTACCAGGCAATGAACCTCGATGGCGGTGCCTCCAGCGGCCTGTACTATAACGGCAAGTACTTGACGACTCCGGGACGCCTGATCAGCAATGCGCTGGTCGTCCAGACTAAATAATGTACCCAGCTTAGAGTTCAAATCTAAAGTGTGTTTATAAAACTGCCTTTATGGAATGCTGAGAAGCCGCCATTCCTAAGGGCAGTTTCTTTTTTTGGATTCCAGCGGCTCCTCAAGCGGGCTCAGTTCAGTCTGTAATCAGGCAGAATAAGGAATCCGCCAGCGGGGGATAATACAGGGAGCACATCCAGATTTCAGCATAAAGGAGCCCCCCGAGATGCCTCAGCAAACGAAGAAGAGCCGCCAGACTACCAATGATCCTGTAGAAACCTCCGTGCCTGCACCGCTTCCGCTGAAGCTCTCCCTTGAGGAGAATTTGCAGGAGTTCAGCCGCCGGATCGGCAGCAGCTCCGATATTGTCATCCGCCATTATAAGAGTGAAGCCAAGCCTCCACTTACCCTTGCCTTCATTTATATTGACGGTCTGGTCAACGCCGATACCGTCAATCAGGCGGTCCTCCAGTCCTTAATGGAGAACAGCACGCTGAACGGAGATCAGATGACCACAGAAGCTGCCTTCGATCTGATAAAGGAGCACATTCTGCCGGTTGGGGGAGTGAAGGAGGCCCGGACCCTGGAGGTGCTGCTGCCCCTGCTTTTTGACGGCTATACCCTGATTCTGTTCGAGGGGCTTCAGGTCGCACTGGCCGCCGACACCTCCGGCTGGGAGAAAAGAAGCATTAATGAGCCGACCTCCCAGGGGGTGATCCGCGGGCCCAAGGAAGGCTTCACCGAGAGCCTGCGTACCGGGACCTCCATGCTGCGCCGCCGCCTGAAAACTGCTGATCTGCGGATTGAGGAATATACCGTCGGCCAACGTACCGGGACCAGAATTGCCCTCGTCTATCTGAAGGGCCTCGCCAGTGAACAGGTGCTGACCGAAATCCGCCGCCGGCTGAACGCCATCAATACCGACGCCATTCTGGAGAGCAATTATATTGAAGAATTCATACAGGACGGCGGACTGACGCCTTTTCCCACCATTCAGAATACCGAACGTCCCGACGCCATGGCCGGGGGCATTCTGGAAGGCCAGGTGGGGATTGTCATTGACGGCACTCCCTTTGCGCTGCTGGCCCCGTCCACCTTCTTCAACTTTTTTCAATCCAGCGAGGATTACTACCAGCGGTATGATATTTCCTCCTTTCTGCGGCTGATCCGCTACGGTGCGTTCTTCGTCTCTATGCTGCTGCCTGCACTTTATATTGCCGTTACTACCTTTCACCAGGAGATGCTGCCGACCACGCTGCTGATCAGTCTGGCTGCCCAGCGGGAAGGCGTTCCGCTCCCCGCCTTCGCAGAGGCACTGCTGATGGAGCTGACCTTCGACGTCCTGCGTGAAGCGGGGGTACGTATGCCCCGCACCATCGGGCCGGCTATTTCTATCGTCGGTGCGCTAGTGCTGGGGCAGGCTGCCGTTCAGGCCGGGCTGGTCTCGGCGGCAATGGTCATTGTGGTTTCTTTTACCGCCATCTCGAACTTCGTAATTCCGTCACTGGCCATCGCCAACTCCATCCGGCTGATCCGCTTCGTGATGATGTTCATCGCTGCCTCGCTCGGCCTGTTCGGCATTATGTCCTTCCTGATGGTGCTGCTGATTCATATGGCAGGCCTGCGCTCCTTCGGAGTTCCCTATCTGTCTCCGGTAGCGCCGATGATTCCCCGTTATCTGAAGGATATCTTCATCCGCGTTCCGCTGTGGAGCATGAATATGCGTCCCAAGACCAATCTGGGCAAGGAGACCCGCAGACAAGCCCCTAACCAGAAGCCGCAGCCCGTTGAAAATGCCGCTAATCCATCACCGGCACAGCCCAAGCCGCAGGGAGAGGGTCCAGCATGAATGGAAAAATCGGCACCACCCAGGCCGTCATGCTTGTCGTCAATACCATACTGCCGACAGCTACCGTCGTGCTTCCTATCATTATCAGCTCCTATGCAGAGCAGGACGCTCCGCTAGCGATTATCCTGTCTACCGTGGCGGGGCTGCTAATAGCGTGGATTGTCGGGGCGGTAATTCAGAGCAGCAACGGTGCTCCTTTTCTGGAGTGGGTCGGGGAGAAAAGCTCTCCGGTAGTGTCCGTGATTCTCGGACTGCTGATGCTCCAGTTCTACCTGGACACCACGGCAACCATTCTGCGTGAATTCGTTAATTTCCTTAAAGACAACGTCCTGATCAATACTCCGATCACGGTGCTTGTCATTCTGATTCTTTTCATCACCATCTATATGGTAAGGCAGGGCATTGAAGCTATCGCCAGAGTGAACAGTCTGGTTATTCTGCTCTATCTGTTCTTCGTACCGCTGTATCTGCTAGGGCTGTACAACGACCTGAACGTGCATCATCTGCTGCCTATGTTCGACCATAGTCTGGCTGAGATCACCCTGGCGAGCCTGACACCGACTGCATGGATGTCTGAAGTGGCGGTGCTGCTGTTTCTGGCCCCTTATCTGCAATATCCGCAGAGAGCCAAGATTATCGGCTGGACAGGCCTGCTGTTCGTTGCAATCCTGATGATGTTCATTCTGATCACCGCCCTGATGGTATTTGGCCCGGAATTCATTAAGCTGAGTGCCTACCCCGGCTTCGCTACCATCAGCATCCTCCGGATCGGCCGGTTCATAGAGAAGCTGGATATTCTCTTCATCTCTTACTGGGTGCTGTCGATCTATCTGAAATTTGCGATCTTCCTGTTCGTGACAGTGGAGTGCTTCAAGCAGACGTTCCGGGTCAGCAGCAGCCGGCCCTTCATTGGAGCTCTAGGTCTGATTATTGCCCTGGAATGCCTGTTCTCCTGGCAAAGCTCAGCCAAGCTGAACAACTACAATCAGGAAGGCCGGTTCGTGGTCTTCTGCCTGTTCAACGTGCTGGTTCCGCTGGGCGCGGTCTTGCTGAATAAGGTGCAGAAGTCGCGCTCCAAGCGGAAAGGATGGGACACATGAACAAACCGGGCACTCTGCTGCGCCTCCTGCTCTGCCTCCCGCTTCTATCCGTTCTACTCTCCGGCTGCTGGGATGACCGGGAGCTTAACGAACTGGGCATTACCTCCGGCTCAGCCTATGACTGGGAGGACAATCAGTGGAAGGCCACGTACCAGGTCATCAATCCTTCCTCCGGCGCCAGCGGGATGGGCGGCAGCGGAGGAGGCAGCACAAGCTCGCCGCCATTCCTCACCTTCACCGTCAAGGGGCGGACGATCATGGAAGCCATTGAACGAACGAATCTGACCAGTACGCGGGAGATGTTCTTCTCCCACTCCAGAATCACCGTCATCGGCGAGAGCCTGGCCAGACACGGGATCAATCAGCTGATTGATATGTTCCTGCGCAAGCAGGATGCCAGAGAAACGGTATTTGTGTTCATCTCCCAGGGAGATGCCGGGATGATTCTGGATCAGCTGATGCAAATGACCAAGAATCAGGGCGCCGGCATCCAGCTTATGATCGAACAGGAATCAAGGCTCTTGTCCTACTATCCGGGAACCCGGCTGTATGAGCTGGCGATGGCGCTGTCCTCCGAGTCCAAAAGCGCGGTGTTGCCGGAGATACTGTTAACCGGCTCCCGGACGATGGATGAGACCAGTGAGACAGCGGTAACAGATCTGCCCTCGCGGCTGGCGCTGGGAAGGCTGGGCGTTATTAAAGGAGACACGTTCGCGGGCTGGCTTAGCCAGAAGCAGGCGTTCGGGCTTTCTTTTCTGACCGATAACGTTGATTCTGCCACCATCGCCTTCCCCTCCCGGCCGGGGGCAAGCGACAAGCTGGATGCTTCATTCATCCTGCAGAATTCGTCCACCACCGTCCACCCTGTCTGGGACAAGGATCATTATGTGATGGAGGTTAACGTCAAGGGCAGCGGTGTGCTGACGGAGCTTGGCAGTGTCATGGACCTGAACGACCGCAAGGCGATCAGTGAAATGGAGGCCTCGCTGGAGCAGCGGGTGCTGGAGCTAATGAATAACGCCTGGGCGGAGGTCAAGCAGCTGGGGGCAGACGTCACCGGATTTGCTGTGAGAGTGCACCGGAGCGATCCGAAGCGCTGGAAGCAGATTGAGAAGGAGAAGAGCTGGGACAGCGTCTTTCAGGAGATTGAGATCCGCCCGCAGGTCTCTATCGAGATAGAACGGACCGGACTCAGTAATAAATCATTCAAGTCTGTTCAGCAGAAGTAAGGGAGCATATCTATGAAAATAGCTATTACTCTTATACTCTATGCGCTTGCCTATGGTTGGGGGTGGACGAAGCTACGCGGAGAAGAGCGCCGCCGGAGACGGCTCTTACTTGGCTGCATTATGGGGTACGGGGCGTATCTTAATCTATGCGGAATTACCAATACCCCTCATGTATCGCTGGGCAGCCTGTATACGGCGTTCTTCCAGCCTGTCGGCAGAGCCATTATCTATTGGTTAGGAGGCTAAAGATGCAATCATGGTGAACAAAGAACAGGTCTCTTCCCTGCAGATTGCGTTCATGATTATGCTGTTTGAAATCGGCAGCACGCCGCTGTTCCTGCTTGGGGGCACCGCCAAGCAGGATTCCTGGCTGGCGATGTGTGCAGGTTCAGCGGCGGGCTTCGCCCTGCTCCTTGTGCTGATGTGGATTCAGCACCGGTCTCCGGGCACAGATCTGATCGGAATGCTCAAGGCTCATTTCGGCACAGCTCCAGGAGCGTTCATCGGCGCGGTCTACAGCCTGTACTTCGCCTATCAGTCCATGCGCAATGTCCGCGACCTCGGCGAGCTGACGGCGATGACCATGCTGCCGAGAACCCCGATGGCCATTACGATGCTGGTGTTCGTGCTGCTGGCCCTATATGCGATCTGGAAGGGGGCGGAGGTTGTCTTCAGGCTGCCTGAGGTGCTGCTGCCGGTCATGCTGTTCTTCTATTTCCTGCTCGTTCTGATGCTGAGCATCATGGGGGCGATTGATTTGGGCCGCCTGGCACCTGTGATGGAGGGCGGGGTAATGCCGGTTCTGCAAGCGGCGCTGCCGGAGATCGTCTCGTTTCCTTTCGGGCAGATGATTGTTTTTCTGATGCTGTGGACGCTATGGGAGAAGCCCGGTGTGCCTGTAAAATACACCGTGAACGCCTATCTGCTCATCAGCGCATTCCTGATCTTCATGAACGCGCTGAATGTGGCCGTCCTCGGCCCGGCGATCGCGGGAGTGAGCCAGCTGCCTTTTCTCAAAACCGTCCGGGTGCTGTCTAATCTCAAATTTGTCGAGCGGCTTGATATTCTGGTCACGATCCAGCTCTTCCTGGGGCTGCTGATCAAGATGATGCTCTTCTACTTCTGTTCCGTAAAAGCTCTTACAGAGCTGACCGGCAAACCGGCGAAATGGTGGGTCTTCCCTGTGGGGGCAGTCATCTACGGCTCCTCATTCCTGGAGCGGGATTACACCCAGCATATCGCCGTCGGCCTGGGGCCGAGCCTGAAGCTTGACCCGCTCTTCCAGGTCGCCATTCCGCTGCTGCTGGCCCTGTCGATCTGGGTGCGGGGCCGGTTACAGCGTTCAGCTTGAAGCAGAGTGCTCCGGCTGCTGGTCGAACTTCAGATTCTGCGGCCCGGACGGAAGGTTCTCCGCACCTGTAGAGCCATCCGTTACGGGAACCTCCTTGCCTACTTCCTCGAATTCACATTCCCCCAGCCATACCTGTCCGCTTCCGCTCAGCAGAATTCCGATATTGATCACATCGGCTTCGGACGGAATATCCATGACGCAAGCATAGTGGTTCCATTCCGTGGTTCCCTGTATGCTCCGGTTCTGCATGTTGTCAAAAGCTAACATATTCTGCTTATTATCATCCACTCTCATCCACAGGCCGCTCCAGCCGGTGACCTCCTCCGTTCTAACGAACCCGGAGAAGCGCATCCGTCTCCCCCGATATTCTCTTGCCTGAAACTGCTGCATCAAGGTTCCAAAACCATTGTCGTCCTGCGCAGCTTCCCCGCTGGAACGAAGATGCATGGAGGGACTTGTCTTATAGCAGACGCGGAGATCGATCTCGACCTTATATTTCTCCTGGTGGGTACCTGTAATATACCAGCCTGTAATCTCTGACATTGTATATACCTCTCTTTCTTGAATCAATAGTCTCACCTGCGATCTGTACTGTGCAGGCGGCAAATCATAGATTTCCTTGAAGGCTCTTGTAAAAGCCTCCTGGCTCTCAAAGCCGTACTGCAGCGCAATCTCAAGAATTCGTGTCTCGGAATACAGCAGGAGATTGGCTGCTTGACTGAGACGGCGGGCCCGGATATATTCATGGACATTTTTGTTCACGTATTTGCGAAAAATCCGGTGAAAATGATATTTGGATAACCCTGCTGCCTTAGCCACCTTCTCCAAATCCAAATCCTCTTCCAAATGCTGCTCAATAAATTCGATGCTTTTGTGAATCAACTGATAGTGCATGACTCTCACCCCCTCCACAACTCAAAGTATATAGCAGACACCGGAAATACTTTTGATAAATCTTGCTGTATTTATCTTTCCCTAGGGAAACATTATTGTTGCAAGGACAAATTTATTTACGTATACTAATCTTGTGGCAGGATGCAATATTCTGTGCCCTGCACAATATACTATACAAGTGCATATTTCATACTTAAGGATAACTATAACTATTCATTCATTATTCATACGAAAGTGGGAGAGCTTATGGCTGGATCCGTAATTCCATTGTCTGAAGCTACGAACGGCAGCACGCTGCGGATCAGCGGCATCGAGGTCCAGGGCGTGCTGCGGAGAAGACTGCTTGATCTCGGATTTGTCGCCGGGAATAGTGTAGAAGTGCTGCGGCGCAGTCCGCTTGGAGACCCTACGGCTTACCGGATCAGCAATACTACCATTGCCCTGCGCCGGGAAGAGAGTTCCCTCATTTATGGCGAATTGATTGGAGGCGGAGAAGGATGAGCGAATATACCGTTGCTTTTGCAGGCAATCCCAATACGGGCAAAAGCACGCTGTTCAACCTGCTGACCGGGATGCGCCAGCATACCGGCAACTGGGCCGGCAAAACCGTAGTCACCGCCGAAGGGCGGTTCACCCACAAGGAGCATACTTACCGGGCCGTTGACCTTCCCGGCACCTATTCGCTCTACTCCAATTCCGCCGATGAAGAAGCGGCCCGGGACTATATTATTTTCGAGGAGCCGGATGTCACGCTGGTGGTTCTGGATGCAACGTCGCTGGAGCGCAACCTCAATCTGGCCCTGCAGGTGCTGGAGATTACGGGACGCGCCGTAGTCTGCATCAATCTGATCGATGAAGCCAAGAGGCTGGGCATTGATATTAATCTGAAGCGGATTGCGGAGCGGCTCGGGGTGCCTGTCACGGCCATCTCAGCCCGCAACGGGATCGGTATTGAAGCGCTGCTGGATCAGATCGCACGCGTAGCGACCGGTGAATTCAAGGCTGAGCCGCTGAAGATCACCTACAACGATGAGATTGAGCGGGGCATTGCCGAGCTGATCCCGATGGTGGAACAGACGGTCGGCGCCAGATATCCGGCACGCTGGATTGCCCTGCGTCTGCTGGACGGTGACCACAGCCTGCTGGCTTCCCTCAAAGCCCATATGGGACGCAAGGGTATATCTGTAGCGAAGGAGGTGGCCCGCCATGGAGTCACCGCATGCCATTAACGGCCAAGACCCGCTTGATTCCCTGCTCGCTACCGCGAAAAAGCTGGCAGACAAAGGAGCGGTCCGTGACGAGATCGTCAGCGGAATCTACGGGGTATCGGCCGGAATCTGCAGCGATGCTGTTACCTATCACGACAAGAAGAAGCTGGGCAGCACCTACAAGCTGGATAATATCGTCACCTCAAAAATCTGGGGTTTCCCCATTATGCTGGCCGGCCTTGGCCTGGTATTCTGGATTACCATTGCCGGAGCCAACTACCCTTCCGGCTGGATTGCCTCCCTCTTCAGCTGGATCGAAGGCTATCTGACCGCCGGTTTCGAGGCTGTTCATGCCCCGGCCTGGCTGCACGGCGTCCTTGTGCTGGGGCTGTACCGAGGCACCTCATGGGTCATCAGCGTCATGCTGCCGCCTATGATGATTTTTTTCCCGGTGTTCGCGCTGCTGGAGAATTTCGGCTATCTGCCGCGAGTCGCTTTTAATATGGACCGCTTGTTCAAGAAATCCGGGGGACATGGCAAGCAGGCCTTGACAATGTCGATGGGCTTCGGCTGCAACGCTGCCGCTATTCTGTCCACCCGCATTATTGAATCGCCCCGTGAACGGATGCTGGCCATTCTGACCAACAACTTCGTCCCTTGCAACGGCCGCTGGCCTACGCTTATTCTGCTCTCCTCCATGTTCATGGTCGGGGCGGCAACCACCGGGGCACTGCGTACCTTCTCGACGGCGCTGGTGCTGATGGGCATCGTACTGGTGGGAATTATCGTCACCCTGAGCGTATCGTGGATCATGTCCAAAACCGCGCTGCGCGGTGTGCCTACCCACTACACCCTGGAGCTGCCGCCCTACCGCCGCCCGCAGATCTGGAAGACCATTGTCCGCTCCTCCAAGGAAAAGTCCCTCAATGTGCTGACCCGCGCCATTATCGTGGCCGCTCCGGCAGGGATCATCACCTGGATTCTCGGCAATGTATTTGTCGGCGGGGAGAGTGTGCTGAATCATATGGCTGCGTTCTTCGATCCGTTCGCGCAGCTGCTCGGCATGGACGGCTTCATTATTATGGCCTTCATCCTCGGCCTGCCCGCCAATGAAATTGTGCTGCCTATCCTGCTGATGGGCTACATGTCCTCCGGGGCCATGGTCGATATCGAAGGTCTCGGCAGCATTAAGGACATCTTCCTGAGCCACGGCTGGACCTGGCTGACGGCGCTGAATATGATGCTCTTCTCCCTGCTCCACTATCCTTGCGGCACCACACTCGTGAACATCTACAAGGAGACCAAAAGCCTGAAATGGGCCGTGCTCTCCGCTGTAATCCCGCTCGCTATCGCTATCGGCGTAACCTTCGCGGTGGCTTCGGCAGCCCGGCTGTTCGGCTGGGTGTAAATCCTGCAGAGCACTATTCCCCCGGACGGGCGGATAGTGCTTTTTTGCGCTCTGGGCGCATCCTTCGCGGCGGGGGTCACCGCCGTGCCAAATGTGATCGGTTTTTCGATTACATTGGGACCGCGCGCCACCGCCATGCCAAATGTGGTCGGTTTTTCGACCACATTGGGACCACACGCCACCGCCAGGCCGAATGTGATCGGTTTTTCGACTACATTCGGACCACACGCCACCGCCAGGCCGAATGTGGTCGGTTTTTCGACCACATTGGGACCACACGCCACCGCCAGGCCCAATGTGGTCGGTTTTTCGACCACATTGGGGCCGCGCGCCTTCGCCAGGCCAAATGTGGTCGGTTTTTCGACTACATTGGGACCACACGCCACCGCCACGCTAAATGTGATCGGTTTTTCGATTACATTTGACCTGTACAACCCCGTGGTTACGGGCGTTAACGGGGAAATAGGTGCACCTGTTCCTCTGCCATTTGACTCTCCCTCTCACTACATGTTAGGGTGATTTGGAAGCTACTATTTTCCGGGAGGGATTGTTCATGACAGCAGTGAAGCTCAGTATTGATTATGATGCATTTGAAGAAGGCAAGCGGATGGAGACGGAGATTGAACACTTAAGCGGAAGTCCTGAAGCCGCCGGCCTGACCAGCCTTACGATTGGCGACTGGGGTCAAGCCTACGAGAACACCTCGGAGGAAGCCGTTCAGGCTCTGGTGAAGCACAGCGCCAGCTTCCCGGCACTGCGTAAGCTGTTCATCGGGGATATGAGCTATGAGGAATGTGAAATCTCGTGGATTAACCAGACCGATCTCTCGCCGCTGCTGTCCGCTTATCCTGAGCTGCAATCCCTGACTGCACAAGGCGGTACCGATCTGCGTCTGAGCCAACTGCAGCATGACAAGCTCGAAGAACTCATTATTATTACCGGCGGACTCAGTAAGGCCGTGCTGGCGGACATTGCCGCTTCCCGCCTGCCGAATCTGCGCAAGCTGGAATTATACCTTGGTGTAGACAATTACGGCTTCGACGGCGGACTGGAGGATCTCCTGCCGCTGATCGAGCCTGGAAAGTTCCCTAAGCTTACCTATCTCGGACTCAAAAACAGTGAGATTCAGGACGAAATTGCCGCCGCCCTGGTGGATGCACCGATTCTGGACCAGCTCCATACCCTCGATATGTCACTGGGTACGCTTAGCGACACTGGCGCTGAGGCGCTGCTCGCCAGCGAGCGGGTGAAGGGACTGAAGCTGCTCAACCTGAGCCATCACTACATGTCTGACGAGATGATGCTGCGCCTGAAGAACAGCGGATTGCCGGTGGATGTCAGCGACCAGCAGCAGGCCGATGACGATGATGACTGGCGTTATCCGTCGATCACAGAATAATGCAGCCCGCCGCACCGCTGATTGTCTTCTGCCAGCCCGGCGACCGGCGCTCGGCCGGTATCCAGCAGGCGCGCTCGCGTCTCGGGATGCCCCCGGCGCTCCTGATTCCCTACGCCGGGCTGCTGGAGGGCCAGCCGCTGGCTGATCTGCTGGAGCAGGCTGTGCAGCAGCAGGCAGCCGGACTGCCGGAACAGGTGAGCCGGCTGCTCCGTAGCGCAATGCCGGAACCGCCAGCGCTGAACGGGAGGCCGGTTCCGGCACAGCCGGCTACAACGGACCGCCGGAGCGGCGGGCAACCCGCGCAGGGGTCCGCAGCGGAAGCGCAGCGCCTGCTGCCGGATTCTCCGAGCGGCAGCTTCAGCGGGCACGCTGCATCGGCATCCGCAGCGTCCCCGCCACTGCTGCGGCTGGAGTCCCCCGGCGGCAGCTTCGCGCTGGAGCGCGCGCTTATCGCGCTGGGCGCACCGGATGCGCCGGACCAAGACGACTCGCTGCACCCGTTCGGGCAGCAGCCGGACCTGAGGCCGCTCAGCTTCAAAGCGGCCTCAGCCCTGAAGGACCTGCCCGGCGTGCTGCATCACCCGTCCCAGTGGTTCCGCGGATACTGCCGCCTGCTGGCGCGGCTCCGGCAGGAGGCCGGGCAGCTCCTGCCCGCCTCACGCTGGACCAACGATCCGGCGGAGATCGCAGCCATGACGGACAAGCGCCGGACCCAGCAGATTCTCGCGGAGTCCGGCGTCCCTGTTCCCCGGCCGCTTCGCGGCAGCGGCGGACAAGTCCCCGTGGATTACGCATCCCTGCGCCAGATGATGCTGTCGGAGCGGATGCACCGCGTGTTCATCAAGCTGGCCAGCGGCTCCGCTGCTTCCGGCGTGATTGCTTATCAGCTGAACCCGGCAACAGGAGCTGAGTCGGCGGTTACCACCATCGGAGTCGAGAGTTATATCACCCGTCCCCCGGTGTATTATAATTCCGGCAAGCTGCAGCGTTATACCGATTCCGCCCGCCTTGCAGGAATCATTAACTGGCTCTACCGCCACGGCGCCTATGCCGAGCAGTGGATTCCGAAGCCCGGCAAGGACGGGCATTCCTTCGATATCCGCCAGCTGGTTGTCGCTGGAGAAGCCTGCCACGCTGTCGCCAGAGTCAGCTCCACACCGATTACGAATCTGCATCTGCGCAGCCGGCGGATGACTCCGGCGGAAGCCGGGCTGAGCGAGGCGCAGCAGGCAGAAGTACGCCGGACAGCGGAGGCTTCGCTGGCCGCTTTTCCACGCTGCTCTATCGCGGGCATCGATGTGCTGGCGGGAAGCTCCGGGCGGATGTATACAGCGGATGTGAATCCTTTTGGCGACTTGTTGTACGATGTTGAATACCAAGGCTGCAGCACCTACGAATGGGAAATGAAGCAGCTGTCTTAGGAGGAATCCGGCCCCATGACCGATATGAATACCATCGTCGGCACCCACGATATCTTAATGATCACACTCGATACTCTTCGCTACGATGCGGCTGTGCTGGAGGAGGCGAATTGCCCCAATCTGTGCGGCAGCGGCTCCTGGGAGAAGCGGCATACCCCCGGCAGCTTCACGTATGCGGCCCATCACGCTTTCTTTGGCGGCTTCCTGCCCACTCCGGCGAACACAAATAAGGCTGAGCATGTGCGGCTGTTCCATTCCAGGAATACCGGGCTGAAGACCCACCCCCATACCTGGCTGTTCGATACACCGGATATGGTGTCGGGGCTGGCAGCGGCGGGTTATCAGACGGTGTGTATCGGGGGCGTAATCTTTTTCAGTAAAAAAGTGCCCCTCGCCCGCGTCCTCCCCGGTTATTTCCAGCAGAGCTACTGGCGGATGACCTTCGGGGTCACGAACCCGCGCTCGACGGAGCATCAGGTGAACCATGCGCTCAAGCTGCTCGGCAACACCCCGCAGGACCAGCGGCTGTTCCTGTTCATGAATGTCTCGGCGATCCATGGCCCGAACCATATGTTCCTGCCGGGTGCGCGCAAGGATTCGGTGGACAGCCAGCGCGCAGCGCTGCGTTATGCCGACGGGGAGCTGGGGCGTCTGTTCGATGCGTTCCGTAAGCGGGGCAATCCGGTGTTCTGTCTGGCTTTTTCCGATCACGGTACGGCTTACGGAGAGGACGGCTACCAAGGCCACCGGCTGGCGCATGACACGGTATGGAATGTTCCGTACCGGGAATTTATTTTATAAGCATTGAACTGAAATTCGATCCCGCACAAGGAAGGAGAACGTATGACGTCCATCCGGCAATCTCTTCATCATATGAACCAAGACGGACAGCCTCCCTTCTCCGCTGGGGAGCTTCAGCAATGGACGGAGCAGATCACAGCCCATCCCTACCGCAATTATCTCTATTCCTATCCGCACAAAACTGCTTACCGCGAGCTTGATCCGCCTGTTTCGTTAGAGGAGCTGTGGAGGGATGAGCCTGCGGAGAGCTTCTTCTTATATATGCATGTTCCCTTCTGCGGCGCACGCTGCGGCTTCTGCAATCTGTTCACGCTGCCTGATAAAAGAGCGAATGTGCACGCCGAATACGTTGACGCACTGGAGCGGCAGGCGAGGGAGTGGGCGGTCTTCACCAAGCACAAACCTTACGCGCGCTTCGCCATCGGCGGCGGAACGCCCAGTCTTCTGGCACCCTCGCAGCTGAACCGGCTGTTCAGGATTGCAACGGATATCATGGGGGTTGATCTTAGAACCACCTCTATCTCCGTGGAGACCTCACCCGAAACGCTGACGGAGGAGAAGCTGACGATTCTGAAGGAGCATACCGTGGACCGTGTCAGTATGGGCATCCAGAGCTTCGTGGCCGCCGAGTCGGCTGCGATCTACCGCCCGCAGGACCCCGAGGTGGTGTACCGTGCGCTGGAGCTGCTGGGGCAGTTTGATTTTCCCATTCTCAATCTGGATCTGATCTACGGACTCCCGGGGCAGACGGTGGACTCTTGGCTCTATTCGCTGAACCAGGCGCTGCTGCATGAGCCGGAGGAAATCTTCCTCTATCCGCTCTACACCCGTGAGCATACGATTGTGAAGCCGGGCGACCTGGTGAACCAGTTGGATATCCGCCACGAATGCTATGAAGCAGCACGTGCAGTACTGGCAGAGCGTGGCTACCGGCAATTCTCGATGCGCAGATTCGCCAAGGAGGACGCCGGGACCGGCAAGAATATTCTCGACTACAGTTGCCAGGAGGAAGGGATGGTCGGCCTCGGCTGCGGCGCGCGTTCCTATACCCGGAATGTTCATTATGCCTCCCGCTATGGCGTCAGCCGCAAGGCCACGGAGAGCATCATTGCGGATTATGTTGCAGCAGAGCGTTATGATACAGCCGATTATGGCATCGTGCTGAGCCTCGCCGAACAGAAACGGCGGTTCATTCTAAAAGCCATCCTGCACAGCGAAGGGCTGACGATTGCCGACTATAACCAGCGCTTCGGGAATACGCTATGGGAGGATCACCCCGAGCTTGGCCTCTTGGTACAGAGCGGGTTCGCCACGGATGATGAGGGCATTCTGCGGCTGACTCCAGATGGACTGGGCTACTCCGATTCCATCGGTGACTGGTTCATCTCCGGTGAGATCCGCGAGCAGATGCAGGAGTTCATCCTGCCATGAAGGCAGTCCTCTACTACCGGGGCTCCCTCTCCTCCTGTAACTATGACTGTCCGTACTGCCCCTTCGGCAAAACCAAAGACAGCGCCGCCACCCTCGCCAAAGACCGCGCCGGTCTTGAGACCTTTGTCCGCTGGGTAGCGGAGCAGGGGGCCGCAGGCCATCGCCTGTCTATCTTTTTCAATCCGTATGGCGAAGGCTTGACGCACCGCTGGTACCGGGAGGCGCTGATTACCTTGTCCCATCTGGAGCATGTGGACAAGGTCGCCATCCAGACTAATCTGTCCGCCCGGCTTGATTTCACCGCTGAACTGAACCCGGCCAAGGCAGCCTTCTGGGCAACCTATCATCCGGGTCAGGTCAGTGAGGAGCGGTTCTTGGCGCAGTGCATGAGTGTATACGCCCGGGGGATTCCTTTTAGCGTAGGCAGTGTGGGGGTTCATAGTGCCTTCCCGGCTATCGCCTCGCTGCGTGCGGCCCTGCCGGAGGACGTCTATCTGTGGGTGAATGCCTACAAGGACAAGCGGGATTATTATACAGCGGAGGATATAAGCTTCCTGAGCGGGATAGACCCGCATTTCCAGATTAATGCGATGGACTACGACAGCCTCGGCGCCAGCTGTAATGCCGGAAGCAGCGTATTCTACGTGCAGGGCCCCGGCCTGGTGAAGCGCTGCTACAAGGACCGTGCGGTCATCGGCAACCTCTACCGCGACGGACTGGAAGGGCTGGCGGCCCAGCGTAGCTGCCGCATGAAGGTCTGCGACTGCTACATCGGCTATATTCATATGCCGGAGCTGGGCCTGGAGCAGATCTACGGCTCCGGCCTGCTGGAGCGGATTCCTTACGGCGCAGGGAGGACAGAGTAATGACTACGGGTAAGCTACAAGCACACAAGCCCTCTGCCGGATTAACGATATGGCTTACAGGTCTGTCCGGGGCGGGCAAGTCTACGCTTGCCGCGCTGCTCACAGACCGGCTCCGGGAGCAGGGCCAGGCAGTGGAATGGCTGGACGGCGATGAACTGCGGCGCAGCCTGGGCCGTGGACTCGGCTTCAGCCGCGAGGACCGGTTCGAGAACATCCGCCGGGCGGTCTACCTCGCCGGGATGCTGAACCGGCATGGCGTGATTACCGTGGTCTCGGTAATCAGTCCTTATGCTGAGATGCGCAGCTATGCCCGGCAGGAATTGCCGGGCTTCGTCGAGGTCTATGTGGACTGCCCGCTTCCCGTCTGCGAAGCGCGGGATGTCAAAGGGCTGTACGCCAAGGCCCGCTCCGGTGAGCTCCCGGCCTTCACCGGGATCTCCGATCCTTATGAAGCCCCGGCTGACCCGGAGCTGACGCTGCACACAGCGGAGCACAGACCGGAGCAGTGCATGGAAGAGCTGATCAGCTGGCTCACAGAGCATCGGCTTTATCGGCTCTGATGGAATAGGAGCATAACGAATAAGGAGGGGCATTAATGCCCCTCCTTTGTTTATTTAGCGCGAGTCTGCTGCATTCAGGTGCACTGGTGCACCTCCTTCGCTCGTTTCGTGCGCGTATGCTGAATTCAGGTGCACTAATGCTCCTCATTCGCTCCTTTTGCCCGCATCCGGGGAATTCAAGCGCACTAGTGCTCCTCATTTGCTCGTTTAGCGCGCATCCGCTGCATTCAGGTGCACTAATGCTCCTCATTCGCTCGTTTCGCGCGCATCTGCTGCATTCAGGTGCACTAGCGCTCCTCATTCGCTCCTTTCGCCCGCATCCGCTGCATTCAGGGGCACTAGTGCACCCCATTCGCTCCTTTCGCCCGCATCCGCTGCATTCAGGGGCACTAGTGCTCCTCATTCGCTCCTTTCGCGCGCATCCGCTGCATTCAGGTGCACTAGTGCTCCTCATTCGCTCCTTTCGCGCGCGTATGCTGAATTCAGGTGCACTTCTGCCCTTCCTATGCTCATCGCGGGCCCGCGTTCGCTTCAATCAGGAGTTACTGCAAGTACTCCGGATTATTTGCGCGAGTTAGATTGGCGGCGCAGGAGAATCACTGCGACGGCTCCAAGGACTACTATACCGATACCTGCTCCAGCGTAAATCAGCCAAGATACAGAGTTTGTTTCAGGCACGGTCGTTGGATTATTTTCAGTTGTTGGGTTATTACCAGAGGCCGCCCCTTGATCATCAGCGATCCCGGGCGGCTCCGTGGGCGAGCCCCCTGACATTCCAGCGCCTAGCTCATTCAGGTCCTCCTCGGCACCAGAGAACAATGCGGTCCGGCTGCACAAGCTGACTGTAAGCTTAGCTGTTCCTTCCTCACCCACAGCTTCCTCTCCGCCTGCATACACGATGTAGCGTTCCCCCTTGGTGAACTCGAAGCCGCAGCTCGCCCCCGATGATGCCGTAGTTACAGTAACCTTCTCCCCCAATTCACCCTTCCACCGGGCTCCCACTTGAAAGGTTACCTGCACCGGATCAGCGCTTGACTGCATAATTTTAAATTTCTCTTTAATCGAAACTACTGTTCCTTCAAAAACAGCTGCACTCTTCTCCATTGCTTCCAGCGGTGAAGGAGACACTGCACAAGAACAGGCATAGGTTACCTGCGGGCGCACAGTCAGCAGCGTCATGAAGACAATCAGCGTACAGAGAGTCATCAGACAGGCGCCCCGCATTTTCCTTCTCGTTACCATCAATATCACGCTCCTTATAACCCTCAGACGGAAATTTCCAGAGAAAGGTTACACACGCCCGCCATCTATTCCCCCGCCTCAATCTCCCGCGCAATGGCGGTGAGCCGCTGCATCCCCTCGCGCAGCAAGGCTTCACTGGCGAACGAGTAGCTGAGACGCAGCCAGGACTTCATCTCCCCCAGCGGATCGCAGAGCTCACCGGGAACGAAGGAGATGGATTGCTCCAGGCAACGGGCCAGCAGCTTAGCTACCGGAATACTGTCCGGCAGCTTGACCCACAGATTAAGCCCGCCTTGCGGAGTTGTCCATTCCCAGCCGGTGGCCGCGAGCTCCTCCTCCATAATCTCCTTGTGCACCTGAAGGGCAATCCGCAGCTTGCCGAGATGCTGCTGTAAGCGCGGCGAGGTGTAATAATGCAGGAAAATCTTCTGATTCAGCAGCGGCGTCCCGTTATCCGCCAAGGACTTGGCGGCGATCAGCCGCTCCATGAACGGATAACGGCAGGCCACCGCACAGATCCGTAGGCCGGGGGCCACATATTTGCTGAAGCTGCTAATATACATCACCCAGCCCTCCGTATCATAGGCGAAGAACGGCGGGGGCGGCTCTTCCCCAAAGTACATGTCACGGAACGGATCATCCTCCACGAGCAGGCAGCGGTAGCGCTCCGCAAGCTCCACCAGCAGCTTGCGCTGCTTCGCCGGAATTGTATACCCCGTCGGGTTATGATGGGTTGGGTTGATGTAGAACATCCGCGGCTTATTCTTACGCATCAGCTCCTCAACCGCCGCCAGATCATAGCCCTGCGGCGAGATATCCACAGCTACCAGCCGCGCCCCTGCCCGCCGAAAAATATCCAGCGCCACACTATACGTAGGCCGCTCCACCAGCACAACATCCATCGGACCAAGCATGATCCCGGCAATCAGATTGATGGCCTGTTGTGCGCCTGAAGTAATCAGCAGCTCGCGGGCCGACAACTGGAGCTTATACCGCTCCTCGAAATGGCTGCTCAGCGTAACACGCAGCTCTTCATCCCCTTCCACTGTGGAGTAGGTGCCCATGACCTTCGGGTAGAGATCGAAGACTTTTTTGACATAATCGGACAGGAACAGGTTCGGCAGCAGGCCCGGATCAATCAACGCTTGGGAGAACTGGTACGTGACCGGCAGCCGCTGAATATCGGACATCGGGCTCCTGACCATATATCCAGGCACTGCCGAGCCTTCGTCCGGCGGAGGGTTCAGCCTGCTGCCCGGGGCCACATAATAACCGGATTTGTCTTTGACATACAGCTTGCCGCTCTCGGTCAGCGCCCGGTAAGCCTTGAACACGGTCAGCCGGTGAACCCCCAGCTCCTCCGCCAGCAGCCGGATCGAAGGCAGTTTATCATCGGCCCTCCACTCCCCCCGCTCCATCCGGTTCAGCATGAACTCATAGACTTGGCGGAATAAGGGATTATTCTGCCTGGCACCCGCTATTTTTTTCATCAACCTACCGCCTTTCTGCAACATGTACCGGGGTCGCCGCCGTTCCAATTCTCAATATTCACTCGACACAGCTCCCTCTGACGCTTGCCGACTTCTACATATCCGCGCACGCCCAGCCGCTAACTTCTCTTTGCCCTTATTGTACAGCATTCCCTCCCGCAACTGTTCTACTATCTCCAATCTGTTCTGTGCCTATGAGGCTATGATTAACTGAAATCTTGTACGAGGGTGGCACATTACCACCGCAAAGGGGAACTGAACCATGATTCTGTTAGCTTATTCACTTGTATGTCTGATCTTCGGTACTACCTTCCTGGCCATCAAAATCGGCGTAGACGCCGGAGCGCCGCCCTTCTTCTCTGCGGGTCTGCGTTTTTTCGTGGCGGGTGCGGTGCTGTTCCTGTTCATGGTTCTTAGAGGCAAAGCCCGCTTCTCCCTGCTGCTGCGCAAGGAAATGCTGCTCACAGGAGCAGCCCTGACCTTCGGCACCTTCGCCGCGCTCTACTGGGCGGAACAATATGTATCCTCCGGGCTTGCTGCCGTATTATCAGCCACCGGACCGATGATGATTCTGCTGATGCAGACGGTTTTCCTGCGCCAAAAAGCTCCCGCCTACTCCCTGCTCGGCTGTATCATCGGGTTCACCGGAGTCCTGCTGCTGGTGCTGCCCAGCCTGGCGGCTGACGTTACCCCGCTGTGGCTGATCGGCTGTGTGGTGGTGCTGATTGGGGAACTCTGCTACGCGGCGGGGGCAATCTATTCCAAAAAAGTAATCACCACCTTCTCCGGCGAGTCCCCCGTGGCTCTGAACGCTGCCCAGATGATGTACGGCGGAGCGCTGCTGTTCATCATCTCCCTGTTCACTGAGCCGCTGCACCCGTCCTTCCTGTTGTCATTTAAAACCGCAGGTTCCCTGCTCTACCTGACCGTTGTCGGCTCCATGGTCGGACATACGCTGTTCTATTGGCTCGTCTCCAAGACGAATCCGGTTTTTCCGTCCACCTGGCTGTACATCTCGCCGCCGATTGCCGTTGGGGTAGGCTTCCTGTTCTATAACGAAGCAGTCACCTGGGTAACGCTGCTTGGCGTGTTCACGATTATATTCGGAACCATCCTTGTGAATGCCGGCGCACTGAAGCAGCTGTTCTTCAAGCCTAAACCGGTAATACCCGTTCTGCCAAAAGCAGGCGTTGAACCCTTGGTTCAGGAGTAACTGCTGCGCTTCTCCCCAAACACAAACAGCCTGCACCCCGACTTAAAGGGATACAGGCTGTTCTGTTATCTTCACGGGCTTCACCTCATCACTCAAGCTTTATAATTCTACTGCATACTTCAGTAACATATTGATCATGGGTAACGATTATAATCGTTTTTCCTTCGTCATTGAGCTCTTTTAGAATCCTCATGATCTCATTCCTATTCTCCGCATCCAACGAGCCTGTAGGTTCATCAGCTAATATCATTTCAGAAGGTTTTAATAGAATTCTTGCGATAGCAACCCTTTGCTGCTCTCCACCCGAAAGTTCATGTATTTTTTGTTTAAGTGAAATTTCTAGACCCATCCGCTCCAGTACAGCCATTTTCATTTTTCGCTTTTCTTTCTTTCCTACATTAGAATACATAAGTGGTATTTCCAAGTTATACTCAACTGTTTCATTATCAATTAATGCATAATTTTGAAACAGATACGAAATTTTTGTCCGGAGAAGCCTATTTCTACGGAGGGGACCGATTCTCTGATCTTTCTCGTCAAACAATTTAATCTTACCGCTATCAGGCTTTTCAAGTAATCCGAGGATATTCAATAGGGTAGTCTTACCCGAACCGCTTCTCCCTGTAATAGCAACCATCTCTCCTTTTGAGACGGTCATATTTATATTATCTATGACTGTATGATTGTTATACTTTTTACATATATCAACAAGTTCACATATAGTATTCATATATTTAATTCCCCCCCTTTAAAACCTTCACTTTGTTTTTCTTTTCTATGAGCAAAATTGCTATGGAGGAAGCTATAAAATCGAACAATAGCAAAATAGCTGCTACTATTAGCATTCTAGGCTCAATTCCTCTATTCATACCACTACAAATCACTATTTGAACTATCCATACGAGTGAGAATAAAATTACGTATTCCTTATAAGTTCTGAAAAAACCTGTACCAAATAATCTTCGGACTATAAGCTTATGCTGGTTTTTGTTGAAATAAATTATAATATTCTGAGTTGTAAGCAAGATGAAACCTGACACCAGTCCCACAATAGTAAGGAGGCTTTCCTTCATTGCAATTTCCTTTTGGTAAATTTCCTCTAAAATATATTGATCAATCGTAACCAGGTGTTTTAAATTATCGTCCACTTTCAATTCTTTAAACTTAGGCTCCAGCATTTTATACGTTAACAGCGGATCTCTATTCATCAGTTTTATTTTTAAAGGATCTCCCGGCCCCCGGCCTAATATGGTATCTCTGTCTGTGAGCACACTATTGTACTCTGTTACAACCTCAATAATTGGATCAACTATAACATTATTCTCAGAAGGAAATACTTTCGGATTAAAACTAAATATCTTTTGATTATTGTTAATCCACTTGATATCAATTTTTTGATTTTTTAGACGATTAGGAATTTCTTTTTTATAAAACCCCTGATCATTTTCCATATTGTTTTTTCTCATATTTCGAAAGAAACTTAATATTTCTTTTTCCTTGTCCCGGTATTTTTCAGGCACCAACAATACCCAATCACTCGTATCCTCAGAGATTTGTACAGCCTTATGATCGATATCAAAGACTGGAAACTCTTGCAGGTAGTTATTGTTTGCCTTTATAGAGCGTATCCCTTTCCAATTTCTGTCTAAAAGAAGTTGATCTTCCTCATAACTTTGTGTTTCTATTAATATTGCCCCCATCTTATTCAGCATAAAATAAAGCTCATCATGCGAAGTTAATTCAAATAAGGAATCACTTCCAAATATTCTATCTCCGTCGTAGCCGTTGTTTACCAGATAAAGTACACCGTAGTCCTTACTATGCTCCCAATTCTTTAATTCATGCTGCTTATCATTAATAGATGTATATTCCGACCATGTTGAAAGTCCTATCAAGACCAAAAGGATGGAGCAACCAACCTTAATAAGCATATTCAACACAAATATATGATTCGTGTATTTGTAATGTTTAATGATACTAA
The DNA here is from genome assembly GCF_038005345.1 of Paenibacillus sp. FSL H8-0122. Classification (NCBI taxonomy): domain Bacteria; kingdom Bacillati; phylum Bacillota; class Bacilli; order Caryophanales; family Paenibacillaceae; genus Paenibacillus; species Paenibacillus sp. FSL H8-0122. The sequence continues at coordinate 5,351,059 of NZ_JBBOTB010000001.1, forward strand.
TTATCTTAATTCTCATAATATACAAATATGAAATTAGTGAAAGGATGATCAGTAGGACATAAACTTTAAACTGGTTAAACATCACTGTGTATATAAATATGTAAGTTGTATTGTTTACTAGTAGGGCTAGAAGCAGTGAAATTGCAACAGAAAATATAAATACAAATGTTATAAGTTTTCCCACCAGAATATACCACAAACGAACATTTGAGATGCCATGCATTTTCAGTATTCCTATTCTTCTGGACTCATTGAACAAGTAATAGATAAGTAAAACCACTGCAACTCCATAAATTGCATAGCTTAAATAAGTTAAAATGGTAATCCAGGGAAAAGTAACACTGCGTACTTCATCATCATTTGAATCTTTTACAAAATCATTAGCAGTAAAAATAATATCATTTTTGTTAAAATACTTATTCGCTTTATCCGCAAAGAGGTTTATAAAATCATTAAAAACTTTGTCGTCAGCTGCTTCTGCATAGTATGCTCCTTGAACAGGAAAAATTTCATAAGATGATTGCAACGGCTTTATGCTGATTCTGTTGTTATCTCCGAAATCTCTGATTTGACCAATTTGATGACTACCTTCTAAATTCACTGTGGATAAATAGAAATTAGTTTGTTTGGTGTCTGCTATTGTTAGATATCTTCCCTGTTTAAGCTTAAAATGATTAAAAAGATCTGTGCTGGTTGTTAGCAGTATATATTTAAAAATTTCTACTTCATCGTTCTCTTTATAATTAATACCGGCTCGTAAAATATTCACTTTGGAAGCCTCTGCTGCTGAAGCTAATATCGGGTAAACCTCTTCAGGACTTGCAAATCCGGGTAAATTCGGAATTACAAATTCTTTGCCAACGGTTTGTTCTATATTCTTAACCTTCTCAAATTCTTCATAATCCGTTTGAAGATATGCAGTATAATAAGAAAACAAAAAAGCTGCTACCAGAAATAGTAAGGATATTTTTTTCAAGTTCAACAATCTCCTTATAAGAAAAAGGTGTGATACTCCACTTCAAAAGTGGAATATCACATCATTTTAATGATGACTTTTATTATTTTTTATAGACATCCCAGTATGCATATCCTGTGCTGCTTTTGTTACCATAGATCTCGGATTTAGCTGTGGTTTTTGCATATTTCCAACCACTTGTATGAGATTCACTTCCTAATTTAGTCGAAGCTTTATGCGACAACTCTGAATGGTCATAGAGTGACCATACATGTTTTTGATTTCCGACTTTTTCAGTTCCGTAGTTCCAGGTTCCTCCACCCACACTTGTACTTGCGAACGGAGTAATCATTGCATTGGTTAATTTCACTGAACCGCTTGTTGCTCCATTGACACTCGCAGCCATGGCTGGTGTTAAGGAAGTTAAGGTAAGTACTCCTACTATTGCTATTGAAGTTAATGTATGTTTTTTGAACATTTATGAATCTCTCCTTATTCATTTTTTGAGTTTACACAGATAAAGTTAGAATGTACAATGCTACATAGGTTCTTAGATATCCACCCAGTCCAAAACTTTCTCAGGGTCAAGATATGGGGGTATATAGGAACCTTTTTTTCTCATTCGGCGGCCTAATATTTGACATAGTTCTTCTCACCTCCTTTCAATATTAATAAAACAAAAATACAAAATTATGTAATAAAAGAAAATATACTAACAATATGTTCGTTTACTCCATATATTTCCTACTACAAGCTTAACATACCAAATATTGTTATAAAATACTTTGGTGTCTAATTATGGGCGAAAACATCATTTCATGTTATATCATGTACAGTGTTAATAGGTTTGGATCCGCACCGCAAAACAAGGGCCTCCCTAAAGTCCGGCGGGACTTCGGGAAACCCTTGTCTGTGGTCATCTTATGTGCCGTTCATCATCCTAAGCTCATGCGTCATCCGCTGTTCATTCGCCGCTTAACGGGTGCGCCCGTGGTTTCTGAGCAGCTCGCTGTCATCCTTCGCCTTCTCATCAACAAGGCTGCCAGGCCGTGCCCCCTCGTGCCTGGCGGCTTCCTGTGCCAGCCGATCCTCCTCATCCTGGAGCCTGCGTTCCGCGGTATGATCCGGCATCTTGTCGATACCGTTACGCGTGCCGGAATACAGATCCCCTGTCATGCCCGGCCGCTTCATATCCTCCACTGCGCTTCGCTCCGGGAGATCATGCTCGGTGGCCGAATTCATCGTATCCAGCCCCGTATCATGCCGGCCTTCCAGACCTGAGCCATTGAACGCCGCATCCACTGCGTCTGTCACGGAGTCCCGTGGAGCATTCATATCAGCAGCCGTACCCGCAGGACCGGTATCCCTCATATAATGGTCAGCGTTCGCCGAATTATGGTTGCGGAATACAGTGTAGACATCCTTTTCGCGCGCAATATCTGCATCTACCATAACCAGAATGCGGCCTTCGTCCACATAGTTGTCATAGCTGGCGGCTTCATCCTCCGGAATCCCCAGCCCGATCAGACCGCCGACCAGACCGCCCGTTCCTGCTCCTACGGCTACTCCTGTCAGGGTGGCTGCAATCGGCCCCGCTGCGATAATCGGCCCGATTCCCGGGATTGCCAGCGCGCCGATGCCTGCGAGCAGTCCGGTCACACCGCCGAGCAAGCCGCCTGTTGCTGCGCCGGTAGCCAAGCCCTCCGGCACCTTGGTCCCCGTCTCATCATTGATCGCTTCCACATCACGTTTATTTCTTGCTATCACTGAGATATCCTCTGTCAGAAAGCCGTGCGCCTTCAAGTCTTCAATGGCCCGTGATGCTTCATGCTCGGTATGGAACACACCTACAATTTTCTTATTCATAACGATTCCCTCCTGGTAGCTGATTTAGGTTGTTAATGGTTTAACTCTCTCTTTACTTTCACATCCCTTACTTAACCAAACCCTTCTCCGCGAAACTGGTAACTTTCAATCTTGAGCCGGGTTCCGCAAAAAAATTTATGAAACAGGAATTTGCCCGCCGGACACATTTCCCACAAATTCAGTGGGTTGAGGTCAGCTTAGATTACACTGAATTCTCCGGTTCATGGCAGTTATTAAGCCTTTGGGAACAATGCTCTAATCTCCTTACATCACCGCCAAAAGGGACTATACTCCTCGTATAACAGGTAAGCTACTCTTATAGAATCCAGGGGGAAACCGCGATGAATATGCGTCTGAAGGTACTTAAGAAGCATCTGCTCTTCTGCTGCAGTGAGCACTGCAATAACCAGGATGTAGAGGATGTCATGCAGGAATTCAAGGAGCAGCTGGTGGAGCAGGGGATCAACAAGACGGTCAAAATCAACAAAACCAGCTGTCTCGGCCTATGTGGCAACGGCCCTTTTGTCATCGTGTATCCGGACGGGATCTGGTATTACAATGTAACAACGGAGGATGTGGCCCGTATCGTGGAGGAGCATCTGGTGAACGGACAGCCGGTAGAAGAGCTGGTTATGCTCAAAATGGAAGCCTGATTCCCAGCAGCACCAGCCAGTCTGCCTTCAGCCTCATACTCTCAGTCCCTCCCCTCCCCGGGCTGGGACTATTTGCGGTTGTCCGGTCCTCCTCCTTCTGAGGTATACTAGAGGTATATGTTCATTAGGAGTGCCATCATCCTTTTAGGAAATGAGGCTGCAAGCATGACTGTATTCAAATATAACGCCCATCGCCCTCACCGGGCCAATCCTGACTTATATCTGCATTACTGGGGCCAGGAGCAGTGCGCACCCGGTCATTCGTTCGGACCCGGGGTGCGCAGCCTGTACAAAATCCATTTCATACACGCCGGAACCGGCACGGTAACCGTAGGTGAAGCCACCCATACATTGAACGCAGGGCAGGCTTTCCTCACTTATCCGCATGTGGTAACACATTATGCCGCAGATCAGGATGATCCTTGGCTGTATTCCTGGATTGCTTTTACCGGGGAGGAGGCGGCCTATCTGTTGTCACGAACTTCGCTTACCCCGGAGCAGCCGGTGTTCCCGATGGATCAGGAGCTGATGCCCTCGCTGTCTGCCAGGTTATCTAAGACGGGGAGCAGCGGAGCGCTGCTGGACCTGCCGCTGAAGGTGATGCTCTATGAGTTCTTCTCCCTGCTGCTGCGCACGGTCCCGGCTGCCGACAGCCCGGCTCCGCGCAGCAGAAGTGTCTATGTCGAGCAGTGCCTGCATTACCTTCAAGCCCATTACGCCGAGAATGTGACGATGGAGAGCCTGTCCGCTTCCCTGAAGCTGGACCGCAAATATATGTCGGCGCTGTTCAAGCGGACGGTCGGCTTGCCGCCGCAGCAATATCTGCTCCAATTCCGCATGTCCAAGGCCTGCGAGCTGCTGACGGAGACCGGCTGCACCATCGGGGAGATCTCGCAATCGGTGGGGTATCAGGATGCTTTGCTGTTCTCCCGGATGTTCAAGAAGGTGAAGGGCTGCTCGCCCAAAGAATACCGGCTCCGCCATGCAGATACGGACATTGTGCTATAAAAATCATCCATGCTGACATACGATTGAAAGCGTTTATCCGCTACAATTAGGGAGGTATGAAGTCCCGCACAACTTAAATTTAGGAGGAATCCAATATGTATATCGCCAATCCTGAACGTTATGACAAGATGAAATATAACCGCACCGGACGCAGCGGCCTGCTGCTGCCGGCCATCTCCCTCGGGCTGTGGCATAATTTCGGAGGCAATGATGTCTTCGAGAACGGCCGCGCTATGGTCCGCCGGGCGTTTGACTTAGGAATCACCCACTTCGACCTCGCTAATAACTACGGTCCGCCCGCCGGCTCTGCCGAAGAGAGCTTCGGGCAGATGCTGAAGAAGGATCTTGCCCCTTACCGCGATGAATTGATCATCTCCAGCAAAGCAGGATACTATATGTGGCCCGGCCCTTACGGTGAATGGGGCTCCAAGAAGTATCTCGTCTCCAGTCTGGATCAGAGCCTGAAGCGGATGGGGCTGGATTATGTAGACATCTACTACCACCACCGTCCAGATCCGAATACGCCGCTGGAAGAAACCATGTCTGCCCTCGACCTGCTGGTACGCCAGGGCAAGGCGCTGTACGTCGGCATCTCGAACTACAGACCGGAGGAAGCGCGTGAAGCCGCGCAGATTCTCCGCCGCCTAGGCACGCCGTGCCTGATCCATCAGCCGAACTATTCAATGATGTCGCGCTGGATTGAGGACGGCCTGCAGGATGTGCTGGAGGAAGAGGGCATCGGCACCATTGCCTTCTCCCCGCTGCAAAAGGGGATTCTGACTGACCGCTACCTGAACGGCATCGCAGCTGATTCCCGCGCAGCCGGTCCGAGTGTCTTCCTCTCGGAGAAGGAGCTCACGCCTGAGGTGCTTGCCAAGGTTGGCAAGCTGAACGAGATTGCGGCGGCACGCGGACAGAAGATGTCCCAGCTCGCCTTATCGTGGGTTCTGCGCGGCGGCAAGGTGACCTCTGCACTGATCGGGGCAAGCAAGATCAGCCAGATCGAGGATGCCGTAGCTTCACTGAATGCGCCTGAGCTAAGCGCGGAAGAGCTGGAGCAGATTGAGACAATTCTGCGCGGATAAGCCGGGGCGGATACTGCACCTGCCGAACCTACAGATCACAGAGCACAGATTATGACGGCAACCCTGCCCACCGCTCGCGGTGGTGCAGGGTTCTTTTTTTGTGCAGATCTCCCTAACTAGTACATCATCAGAGCTAATCTTGTGAATATGACAATGATCAGACCTTATCACGCGAATGCTTCATTCCTGTAGCTAAACACCTGATGCTGTACTAGCTAGAACAATAGCAATTGCATTTTGTACCATAGAATGCTGTAAAAACGGCTATCACCTAGGCTCTATTGTATTCTGTACAGTTGAATCTCGAGCAATGGCTATTTTTCACCTGAAATGCAACTTTCTGCTGTACGAAATACAGTAGAATCCCATTTCACAGCAAAATATGAGGTTTCCATTGCAGGAAATACAATCAGTTGGTTATTTGGTGCAATAGAACATTGGGTTGGCGGGAGAGCTTCAACTAATCAGTGCTTTATGGCGTGTAGTTCCAAGTAGACATTCAGGGATAGTTGCAGAATGTACACTTAAAAAAAGCGAAAAAGAAGGCTTGCCCCTTATAGCTGTAATCTGTACAACTAAATCTGCCCCAACGGGTGGAAACTCGGGAAAGCGGGGATTTTAAGTGTACGAAATACAGCTAAACGTATACTGGGGAGCAAACCAGGCGTTTTAGTTGTACAAAATACAATTAAGCCTATCGCCTATGAGTGGGTACGCTACTCGGGGCGCTGCAAAAAATGGTTTTCACTAATTTAAACCTGATGCTGTACCCATTGAACCTTGAAGCGGTCCCGCCCGAGTGCTTACGGTGTGCCTGAATGCTATAATGAACTCATTCATAACCATCAATAACTATCACTGCGTAACGAAAGGACATCCGATGAAGACTAACCGATTGGGGAAATCCGATTTACATGTAAGTGCCATGGGGCTTGGCTGCATGTCGCTGGGGACAGAGGAAGCGCAGGCCACCGCCATTATCCACGAAGCGCTCGAACGCGGAATCAACTTCCTGGATACCGCCGACCTCTACGATGAGGGCCGCAATGAGGAGATTGTCGGTCAGGCCATCCGGCACCGCCGCGCCGATGTGATCCTGGCGACCAAGGTGGGCAACCGCAGAATTCCCGGCAAGGAAGGCTGGAGCTGGGATGCCTCCAAGGCCTATATCCGCTCCGCTGTGAAGGAGAGCCTGCGCAGGCTGCAGACCGATTATATTGACCTGTATCAGCTGCACGGAGGAACGCTGGAGGATGATATCGAAGAGACGATTGAAGCCTTCGAGGAACTGAAGCGGGAAGGGGTTATCCGGCATTACGGCATCTCCTCCATCCGGCCGAATGTTATCCGGGAATATGTGCAGCGCTCCGGCATCGTCAGCGTGATGAGCCAGTATAGCATTCTCGACAGACGCCCGGAGGACAGCATTCTTCCGCTGCTGGGCCGCGCGGGCATCAGCCTGATTGCGCGGGGGCCGCTGGCTAGCGGCATTCTGACCGATCATGGCCGCAGCAAGGCACAGCGGGCATACCTGAACTATACGGAGGCCGAGCTCACGTCCCTGCATGAGCAGCTGATGAGCCAGACCACCCTTACCCGGACGCTGACGCAGACCGCGCTGCAATATCCGCTGGCCGATCCGGCGGTAGCCGCCGTAATCCCGGGGGCCAGCAGCCTGGAGCAGCTGCGGCAGAATATGGCGGCTGCCCGCTCGCAGCCGCTCTCTACACTGGAGCTTGAAGCTGTACGGGATTCCAGCAAGGCAGGACGGTATACTCTACACGTGTAGAGCGGCCTTACGGCTAACAGAAGAAGCTGTACGGAAACTGTAGGCATTACAGTCTCTGGACAGCTTCTTATTTTTTGCTTAGCTTCTTATTGTCTACCTATGAGCGCGATTCCTTGCCTTAACTATCCACGTAATCAATGCAGCTACAAATACCACTGCGGTAATGAGCCAGGTCAGCAGGAACGCCATGCCCAGCCCGATATTGGCATCCAGCGCTTCCCTTCTGCTCTCCAGAATCAGCATCACGGCCAGCGGCGCTCCGCTGGCTATCAGGAGAACCGTCATGCTGTAGCGGGCGAAATTCGTCCGCTTCTGAATAGCCGCGTATAAGCACAGGTATGAAGCAATCAATAATACGAAGGATAATACAGCTTCCCATTCCAGTCTAACCATCGTGTCACCACTCCTTCTCCATAGGAACCGGGGATTGCGTTATAGTATAGCGGCTGCGGCAGGCAGATGCAAATGACACTGCCGCTGAAGCAGTCTAGCCAAAAAACTGCGTAATATAGACCATCGCCAGCAGCCCGAAGATAAACGAATACGTCGAGGGCCGTTCAAAGCCGTGGCCATGGCTCTCCGGGATCAGCTCCTTATACACGATGAAGAGCATCGCTCCGGCAGCGAACGCCAGTCCGTATCCAACCACATTCTGTACATAGCTGGCAGTAAAATATCCGATCACAGCCGACACCATCTCCATCAGACCGGTCAACGCTGCTATCGTCAACGCCTTACGCCGGCTGGCGCGGGCATTCATGAGGAAGATTGCCAGAATCAGCCCTTCCGGCATATTCTGCGCGCCAATCGCAATCGCCACCATCGGGCCGAGGCTTGTCTGCTCGCTGGCATAGCTGAAGCCTGTGCTAAGCCCTTCGGGGATGTTATGAATGAACAGCGCAATCATGACGAGCAGCGCTTTGGAATCCAGATTGCTGAGGCCGGGCTTATTCTCCACATCGATATGCGGAATATGACTCTCGATCAGATCGAGCAGCAATACGCCGGTAATCAGCCCCAGTGTCAGTGCAGTAATACCCGATTCTCTGATTGCCTGCGGCATCAGCCCGAAGGTGCTTGCAGAGACCATGATCCCGGCCGTGAAGGCCACCAGCACATCCTTCCACAGCTCGGACAGCCGCCTTACGAACAGAATAGGAATAACGCCCAGCACCGTTGCCATGGCAGACAAAAAGCTGCCTAAAAGTGCACCCGCCAAATCTTCAACCCCTTTTGTGGACAGGACTATAGATTCAGCATATGCTCAAGGCAGCTATAAATAGACCCATAGCTTCAGAGTCTCACATACCGACCCAGCCCTCTGTCTTCAAGCTCTGCCTTGGGGACGAACTGAAGGGAGGCAGAATAGATATGATAATGCTGCTTCGCCGGCTCCGGGCCGTCAAAGGTTAAATACCCCAGATAAGCTCCGCTTAACCTGCTGCGCAGCACGGTCCGCACCTGTCCGCCGCTGTAATCGGCTTCCCGCCGGATCATCCCCTCTTCCACCGGACCCGTGAAGCTGGGCCAGCCTGTCCCGGAGTCGAATTTGTCTGCCGAGCTGAACAGCGGATCACCGCTGATCACATCCGTATAGAGGCCTTCCTCGAAGAGGTCCCAATACGCATTCTGGAAGGCAGGCTCCGCGCCTTTGTTCTGGGTGACCTCATATTGCAGCTCTGTAAGCTGCCCCCGCAGCCGCTTCTTATCCTCACGGCTGTTCCAGTGCAGCGCTGTGAAGTCGTCACGGCCCGAGCCCTTCTGATACAGCTTATAATCCAGCGGATGGGTCCGGTAATACTGCTGATGCTCCGCTTCCGCCGGATAGAACGGCGCAGCCGGCAGGATGGGCGTCACAATCGGCGCCTTGAAGCGCTTGCTGGCCTTCAGCCTCTCCTTCGACAGCTCCGCCAGCTTCCGCTGCTCTTCATTGTGAACGAAGATCGCCGGAGCGTAAGAATGCCCCCGGTCCATGAACTGCCCACCGTCATCCGTCGGATCGATCAGCTGCCAATAGATCTCCAGCAGCCGTTCATACGGGAACAGCTCCGGATCATAGACAATCTGCACCGCCTCCCGGTGCCCGGTAGCTTCCGACCCTACCTCTTCATAAGTCGGATTCTCCGTGTGCCCGCCTGTATAACCTGACACTACCGAGACGATGCCCGGCAGCTCGTCGAACGGCTTGACCATACACCAGAAGCAGCCGCCGGCGAAGGTCGCCAGCTGCAGCGTATCATTCGAAGTCAAACAGACCGCCTCCCTGCATGCTTTTCCCCTATTATATCTGAATATCCCGCTTCTCCAAAACGGACAGGGCGATGGTTAGAGCCAGCTGTTTCAGCTGGAGCTGGTGCTTTTTCATATTGAGAGAGATGAACGTGGCGGAGGACTAGTGTACGAGGGGGAATGATGCGCAGTGGGGCCTACTACTTCAGTTTCTTGCGCTCACGGCGGGGCTTGTGCCTATGGTTGCTGTCCCATAACTCTTTGTGCATCAAGCCTGCGAATACAAGCATTACCAGGGTCAGCACCAGCACATACTCCCGCAGGATATCGGATAAGCTGCCGGACAGGTTCAGCCCGAGAATAATGTTCAGCCTGCCCCAGAGCAGATTGAGACATAGCAGCGCTACCGCCCCGTAAGTTATCCACACACTGCGGAGATATAAATTATACGTACGCAAGGGGCCTCGTCCCATAAAATACCTGCTGTAACGGATAACATACGCGGTAAAAGCGATCAAGGCTATCATTTCCAGTGTAATCAGGATCAAGTCAATAATGTCCATGCAGATCATCTCCCCTTCTGCCTAAGCCGGTACGGTGCAGATCAATAAGCCTCTCTAGATCATTGGATTCATACGCCTCCTGAATTTGGCCCAGGGTCTCAATTTCCCGTTTGACCCGGCTGGGCTTCAGCTCGTGCTTGCGAAAGATATCGAGGAGCTTCACTTGTTGACGACCCCCTCATCATTAGGTTTTTTCTCTGCGGTTCCTCTCTCGATCAGCAGCTTCACGAGCGTACGGTTATATTCGCTAAGCTGCTTCTCATTCTCCTCATCCCGTTTCTGATAATTCTGAATCACTTTCTCTTTATTCGCAATTTGCTTAACACTCCAGATCAAGGCAGTAGATAACAGAACATTCAGCACGACCGAACCGTTGTTATCCACGAAAAGGCCAGTCAATGCACTGAAATCCATCTGTATCCCCCCATTTCCTAATGTAATCGGAACGGATTCGCGCCTTTACCCCTGTCCACATTTTTGGCGCAGTCCATTGCCGCCACTCTAACAGAATCACCCTCAAGCTAATCTACTCTAGCAATAGCCATTCTGATTGGGTTGTGCAGCAAAAAAAACGGAGGACCCGGCGCCCCCGCAGTTTCATTAAAGTTCACATAAAGAAAACCAAACTGACAAAGAAAAACTCTAAGTCAGCTTGGTTTGTATTCGTTTGTATTCGTTTGTATTCATTTAAATTTCAATTCAGCTCATTAAACCTTTCGAGCATCGTGGCAACCTCCGCTCGGGTAGCAAGACCCGAAGGATTGATAGTTAAATCCGTGTTGCCCTTCATAATGCCCTTGGACACAGCCCAAGCAACGGACTCTTTGGCATAGCCTGAAATTTGATTGGCATCTTTGAAGCTCAGGCTTGAATTTTTAGCTTGAAGGCCAACACCTTTAACCTTTGCGTATCTATGCAGCATAACAGCAATTTGCTCACGGGTGATGGCCTCATTGGGAGCGAATTTACCCTTATCATACCCGTTAACAATGTTCTTTTGATTGGCCCAAATCACCGGATTTGAATACCAGCGGCCACTTAGAACATCAGAGAATACACTCACAAATGTAACATCCGGTTTATTCTCCATACGATAGATTACAGTGGCCAGCATGGCACGGCTCATCTTCCCGGAGGGTGAGAATTCCGTTTCAGAGGTTCCCGTGAATAGTCCTTTGTTGTACACATACCTTACAGAAGGATAGAACCAATCGTCATGTGCTATATCTGTAAAAGGAGTTTTCTTAGCAAAGGTTACAACCACAATGGTGTCACGGCTAACCTCTGGAATGGTGTAAATGTCATGGCCTATAAATTTGTCACCGTTGACAAAGATATATTCGGTCTCAAACCCTTCATCCGGAATCATTCTGATGGTTGCAGAGGTTGTGGCACGAATGGTCTGAGCTTCAAAGCCCTCGGCAATTTTGCCATTTCCGCCTTTAACAGAAGCTTTAACGGAATAGTAGAGATCAACTGCGGTGTTATTGACTGTTGTATTGTCGGCCGGAGCAGCCCAACGTTTCGGGCCGACAATTTTGGAGTTCTCGAAATCGGAAACACCCATGCTAAGCTTTTCAATAGCTTCAGTGATTTCCGACGCCAGCGCATCCTTGTTATTAAAAACAGCCTCAGCCCCGGCAATCACCTCTCTCAGTTTTTGAGCGGATTTTGTCGGATACCAATGATCCGGATAGTAGATGTTTTTGGGATTATCCGCAATAGTAACTGAAGCAAGTAAAGCTTTTGCAGCAACAATGTTTTCATATAATAGAGATTTTGAGGGGTCCTTTACTCCATCGCCCACAATAATTTGCACATCTTCAACCGGTTCAATGTACCGGTGTGTCGCATCTTTGTTCGTTAGAATGAAGCCGCTTGAAGAGATGCTGAACGTGCCGCTGTTCTTAGCTTGAAATACAGCCGTTCCAATATTTTTCAGTATGGAATCCTCTTTTCCCTTGGCGGTCATATCCAGATAGACATAGTTGATGGCACCATCGGAATATTTCATTGAAATGTCCTTTTCCACATTCACACCGGTATTTTCCAGTACATAAGAATCAAACTGCAGCTTTCCTTGAAAGCCATATACAGGCGCCCTTCCGGCACCCGTATAGGAAAGACTTAGCTTAACAAATATTTTTTCTCCAACTTCAAATGATGATTTTAAGGAACCTGAGCTGTCCGTTACTGTGATGTCCACACGATAACTAAGGTCTGCAGCATCATTTGCGCCATAGGCATATGAGGGTAGGGCAGCCCCTAGAAGCATGATGCACAAAATGATTTTTAAGTATTTGATCATCTTTTAAGTGCCTCCATTAGTGTGAGCTGCGCATCTACAATATCTACAATGCCGTTACCGTTTGTATCAGCTCTCATCCAATTTTCTACAGAACTAAAACCGTTGTAAACATTGTCTAAAATAGCATTCAATGTTGCCAAAACGTCGACTTTATCAATAGCACCACTGCCATCGGTGTCTCCACGCAGAAGAACAGGAGATTTCACCGTTGGTTCAAAACCAAGCTTGGCTGTTAATTGCTCGCCTGTGACAAGCTCCTTTGAAGCACCAATATATGCTTTCTTAAGATTGTCATATAACAGAGTTTGTTTGTTGCCTCCAATCACAACCGTTGCCTTGCCCATGTTCATTTCAGTGTATATGTTGTACAACGAGAACCCTTGTGTCTGACGAACTTCATAACGGTAACCATAATCTTTTACTTTGATTTTGATAACGTCTGACAGTTCTTTATAGACCGTCTTCCCGTCCTGGCCTTCAAAGGCAGACAGTCTATAACTAACCTTGATGGCAGTTTCGCCTGGAGCTAATGCTTCAATGGTCCCGTCTTGCGAGAGTCTGACGATGTTCTGATTATACAGAACGTCCCACACAACGTCTTCTGCCTTTAGAACGGTACCGTCAACTGTGCGGAGAGCTTTAACCGAAAGCGCCGTTGCCCCGCCTATGCCAAGCTCAATCGAATCAGGCTGATCCTCGGAGCCCTCCAGGTCAGAGATTAGCTTGATGCCTTCATACTCTGACAGAACACGATTCACAAGATACACTGGAACAACCGTTTCGTTACCGGCATCATCAACCGCTGTAAGCATCAGGGTTTGGTTCGGGTCCTCGCTTGAGGCCTTGCGATTGACAACGAAGGTTCCGTCCGGACTGATAACAATTCCGTCTGAAGTGCCGTCTAACGTTAATGTTGCGGATGGATCTGTTAGACCACGGAAGCTGTAGCTTGAGTCTGCGCCAACAAAAACAACCTGATTGCTGACAGTGTTATCAACGTTTTCCCCGTCAAGGCTGGTTTGAACATCTTCATCAAGGAGTAACGCAGGTGCTTTTGTATCAACAGTAAATCCAATAGCCCCTGATGACCTGCTGCCTTGGAGGGTGTCACGGTTTTCAGCAACCGCTATGAAGTCAACCAGCTGCTGGCCGTCTTCAAGATTTTCTTCAAATGACCAGACCTTCTTAAATTCTTGAGGCGTGTTTTTATCTTCGGTGTTAAGATTTAAGGTCATTTTCACAGGTCTGTCGAAGGTGTACGTCGCCTTGAATTGGTTAGTGTTTAAGTAATAGAGCTCCTGTGATCTGTCAATGTTTGTCTCAACGCTTACAAGCTGAGGCTTATCCGTTGAAGGCATAACAAAGCCTGGCGATGATGCCAATTCGGTTGAACGGTAATATTCCGCCTGTGTAAGAGCAGACTCCACAATTCTAACCGCCTGCACTTTAACAAAATAAGTCTTGCCTTCCTGTAATAGAGGCCGGTTGGTTTGGCTTTCTAATGGTTTGAGAAGGATCTCACTGCCCACTTTAAATTGACCAAAGGAATTCTCGACCTCATCCCCATCCTCGTCTTGGATCGCCACAAGATAATGTGTTGCAGTGTCGTCACTTCCCGTTATGCTAACCTTCACATATCCGTCACCGCTGTAGACCGCAGACACAGATTTAGGGTTTTGAGGGAGCAATGGATTGGTAAAAGTGAAGGTTGAAGCAGTGATTTCCTTGCTCATTCCGCCTTGATGGTTCACAAGCATGGCAACCACATGATATTTCCCTTCAGGGAAGGACTCAGGAAGCGTGAATACATGAGAACCTGATTCAATTTCATCTAACTCCAGGTTACCGATACTAATTAATGATGAAGTATCTTGAATGTTAGAAGATTCGATGGCTTTCATGACGGACGGGTCCTTCGTGACATAGACATTAAGTGCACCCGAATATTGGCCCTGCTTGTCCGTAGTCCAGGAAACGTTAAGCTCACGGCTTGTATTGGTGCTGGTAGAAGCACTAACTCCTGTCAGCTCGGGCATATAGTCAACACTGTTTACTGCAAAGTTGTCAATATAAACATCAGGTGTTGAAACTGAAACGGACCAGTTCCCCCCAACAATCAGAGAGGGGTCAGTGACTGAAATGTACAAATAATTCGTGCCGTCTAAAGATTGAACAAGATAGTTTCCGTTGCCCTTGTTATCGTCTTCAACCATGGTCAATCTTTTGCCATTTGGATTGGTGACATTGATTTCTGAGGCAGAAGGCTTTATCAAACCGCGAAGTGGAATTTCAAAGAGAAGTGCATCCTTTGTTGCCGGGTTAATCTCTTTGGTAACCCCATTCCCGGCCCTTGTCTTAGCGACGGCCTCCGTACTCAGTCTTCTCATATTCGTTCCATAGATCATGGTGGTAGGCACAAGGTTGCCGCTCTCGTCCAGCGCTTCCGAGTGAACATAGTGAACGGCGTCTCCTCTTGAAGAGAGGTCGATGGACCCGCCAAAGCTTAGGTCACCGTTCCAATAATAGATAAAGCCCAGCTTCACCCCAATGACCTTAAAGTTTGCACCCACAAAGTCAGAGGAGACGGCTGCCTCAACGCCTGCGATCTCCTTGCCCCCGAGCAGCGGGATGGAGTCTGGAATGAACAGCCCTGCATACACATAACCATAAAAATAATCTTCCGTAATTTTAATCGTGATCCCGCCACGAATGGCTCCGGCATGAATACTGATGCTGCCGAAGGCATTAAGCTGAAACGGCGAGATCCATTGAACATTCATTCCCGCTTGAATATTAAGCAGCCTTCCCTCTTCATCTTTCTCCAAGTGGCCGCTGCCTTCTATGGCAAGACCGGATAGCTTCGCATCCAGCTTAAAGTCACCTACAATAATGGCATTAATTAATAGCCTTGTTTGAAGATGGATGGTAAGGGGTGGAAGTTCGCCTGCCGGTTCTCCGGCAACGGTGTCTGCAAGGTTTGAGATTCCTCCGCCAAGGCCTGTGATAAATACATAAGGTGCAACCACGGGAACCTTCATTGTGGATGGCGCCAAAAAGAAGGTGAGCTTGTCCAGCATCATTTTGGGCACGGAGTTAATAGGCACCTTTTTGAGGGCCAATGACCCTTCTACTTCCAGCATGGTAACAGAAACACCGGCATCAATACTATAAATATCTTCAATGGTGTTAATGGTGATATCCGCTTTAACACCGGCTTCGTTTCCTACTAACGGGCCTAATATATCTTTGGGCAGAGCTACTGAGAGTGTTGTGTTAATGCCAACAAAACCAATCTCGCTGTCTTTACTTCCATAGAGAACATCTTGAACGTCCGCTGTGAGCGAGCCTTTATAATCATAATGCTCCTCACCCTTCGATGGATCAGCAGCTTTTAAAGGCATTGAAATTCTTCCGCCAAAGCTAATTCCGAAATCATCATCGTCCCGGGTCATCACACCGTATTTAATATTGATTAAAAAACCTGCAATATTTTGCAGCATATAACCGGCATCTCCGAGCTGAAGTTCAAAGGCCTCAGCAGTCTTCCCGGCAACAGCCTCCCGGTTCAGCGTATATTTGGTTCCATTGCTGGCTTCAAAATGCCACTTATTATGCCAAATATTAATCGAGTTGATCACTTTGACGGTACCATCGCCTTCCAGCTTGGCCCCCTTGCTGTCAACGGTCATCTTAAGGGCTTCGGTGCTGTCATAGGTCAAGATGCTGTTGATGGTAATGTCGCCATCTGCCGAGCTGGCAGAGTAATATTTTTCCGTCCCTGTATCCATAAGTCTGATTTTTCCGCGAAGGGTCAACAGAATTTCTGTTTCGTCTTCTTTAAAGGCTATTCCTTTGTGAAGAATGCCGTCTTTGCTCACGCCGCCGGCTATAAATTTCTTCATTACATCTTCGTTTGTAAAACTGATATAGTCATATAACTGTCTGTGGTTTGCAGCATCTGTGAACCGGACCAGCGAAACAATACCATAGCTTGCACTTTTATCCGCTAAATTACTGGTAACGTCCACTGTAGTGGCTGCTTTAATTTTGGTACCGAAGGCATCGATCAGCTGTTGATTTGTAAATCTGAATTCAATGTCATACTTTCCAACCGCCAACGTCTGATTCGTTGAGAACGCAAGTGTTTGGCCTTCATCAATAAAGCTTATTTTTCTTTTGTCAATCAGAGCAGCCTCACCGCTTGAGGATGAAACAAGGTACAGACTCCATCCGTCACTTCCCGAGAGGGCCCCTGACAACACCTTCATATCGCCAGAAACGGTAAGGTTTTTGTCGCCTTCATAATAAACGGCCGCCGGGAAAACATGCTTCATTGAAACCTCCGGGAGCTTTCCTTCCACTGCAGGAATCAAAATGTTTGTGTTGGCACTGTAGTCAACCACTTTATTGGTATTAGCATCAATAATTTCTGTGGCGTTTAGCGAAACGACCAGCCGTTTTGACGTGATCATAGACTGTGTCTCTGCAATAATGTCAACATCCGGAATATTGAACACCGTTCCAATGTTAAGACCGCCCGAAATCTTCACCGTGTATTCCCGTGTCTTCGTGGCTGCAAACACAAGCCCCTCTTCGAGACTAAGCTTTACAAAGGGTTCTATAAGCTCTCTTGCTCCGGAGACACTATTGTCGATGGTTACATTTGCTTTAAAAACACCATTGTTCTCATACCCTTTTTTGTCGTTTGCCAGCAATACATTTTCGGTTTGGATTCCTATAGACACATGCTCCTTTTGGGTTTGTTCAGCAAAGCTGCCGATCCCATAGAGCATTTCAGAAATTCTGACTTGACCCGGCTCAATGGATTTTTCATTCCAATAATAGGCCGTTGCCGTGTCAGGAACCAAGTACCGGTTGGAATAATTAGTAAAGTCAACACTGGGGTTTGGTGTGTACTCGTATCTGGTGTTTGCAAGATTAATCCAGTGTCCGACAATCACTTTATCAACGTTGACATCCTTGTTGCCGCTCCAGCCGGACAAGAGGGCATAAGCCGTCTTGTTCGAGGCCGACAGGGAATCAACATATCTGATTTGCTGCGGAAGGTTGTCACCGCTATATTCGGTTTCAACGATTGTCGGCTGCGACGGGTCAACCAGCACATAAGGTGCGTCGATCTCTGAACCCAGCGCGTTGTCCAGAAGAAGCCGAATCCCCACCGTTCCGGCCGTGGCATTGTTATTTTTCACATCATATGAGATACCAATGTTACCCGTCCTTGAATTGTTAGGGTCGATTGAAATGGACACCTTTTGTGTGATGGTATAGCCCTTAATGTCCCATGCAATGGTTAAAAGCCTGTTTTGCTCTGAAACGACAGGTTCATGAAGCTTGGTATCGATTCCGAACCAGCCGTATTCCTGACCGAAAATAAAATCCTTTCCGTCGATACGAACGGTTGTGAAGGATGTTCCGTTGCTCCTTGCCGCATCTTCCTTATACAGAAGCGGAAGATTGTTATCAAACGCTTTTTGCGGATGACCGTCAATGGTTTCGATGGAGAAGCCACCCGTTTTTGAATTAATTGAATATTTCATAAATTCGTTCGCAATGGAATAATCCGCATTACTGGCGTCAGCATGAACAGGGAAACTTGCAAAGGTGAAAAGCATGGATAGAATAATAGCTGCAGCTATGCTGCGTTTCATTGTTCTATAGAACGTCATTGCCTATTTCCCTCCTTGATTTGAGACATATACATGAATGTTGAAATAGTCGCGTTTATCCGTTTGGATATATACGGTGTACCAACCGCTCGTAACATTATCGAGGGTATACACTCCGCTTTTCTCCCGCAGGACCGTTCCTTTTGTTTTCATCTGACCTTGTGTTAAGACCCCTTTTTCATAACGTGCATACGAGATCCCGGAGAAATTCTTCAATGAAATTTCAACCTTGTTTCCAAGAACGGACGCAGCATTTGAGCTGTCTGGCATCACGCCGTTCACAAGGGCTATGGTGTCATAAAGACCTACCAGGCGAACGGTCCGGCGAATAGTGGTCTGATTCCCTGCATCATCTCTTACCGTATAGTCGATATAGTACGGGTTCGAGCGGACAAATTCATTGGCCGAGATGTTGTCAGGGTTAAACACCCGTCCGCCTGATCCATAGCTTATGGTGACCCGGTTCGTCAGGTCCACCTTTTTACCCGCAACCATATCCGATGCTTCGAAGTCCAGAAGCTTGGACTTGTCATAGGCAATGGAGGCATCTTTTTTAGGCGTCATGCCTTCGATGAAGATGAGCTCTTCCCCATTTTTAAGTTTTAGCACAGGGGGTGTTTTGTCGATTAGACCAATGTCAACACCATACGAGGTATAGGTCCCTGTTCTTCCTTCAAGGTTAAAATTGTAAAGTCCATTGTCTCTATAGTTCATGGACTTCTCTTGTTCCCACGGATCGTTCCCGCCCACGAATTTAGCATCTTTATCTGTGATTACTGTGACATTCACATTCTGGTTCGTTGCCGGGTTCTTGTCGGTTCCCACAACATATCCTTCTTCTTGTCCAGAGGTGTCAACACCAACAACAATCTTGTTTTGATGATCCTTTTCCACCCACTCGCCACTTTGGTTCTGTTCGAGATATTTGTATGTCCAGCGGACTTCCTTAACCCTTGGGCCTCCTACTTCAATTCCTTCAACCGTTACGAGAATTTTTTGCGTGATGCCTGTTTGGTCCCTAATTTGAAAGACGTGCTCCCCGTTAGTTTTAACGTTGATTACTGCCTCTTTATAGGACAGGACATCACCGGCTTCGTCCTTCACTTCAGTCAGAAGTACATGTTCATATCCACGATAAGAAACGGTAAGGTCTGTTAGTTTCCTAAGAATGTCCAGCGGAACGCCATCACTGTCACGGATTTGGTCAAAGGTTACATTCACGCTCAGCTTATCTTCAGCTAATGTGGCTGTGGCTTTGATTTGCGGCGGTGTGGACACAATATTGGATACGGTAATTACTTCCTGGCCTTCATTGCCATAATCGTCAACAAAGAACATGGACACTGTACCATTTTTTCTAAAGCGGACAGCTTTTGTGCCGGGGATATGTACGATATCGTTGGCAGTTAGGCTTCCGGCAGGTTCTACACCGGTGACTGTTATCGTTTTGAACTCCTTACTGAACTGTGTCAACTCCACATTCACGCTTTGTGCAGTAATGGTGGTTGGTGGCGTACTGTACGTTTTTGCGATTGCAGTTGGCACTACTTTGTTAATGTTTGAGACGGTGATTGGCGTCGTCCAACGGTTTCCAGCGTAGTCATAGGCGGTCACATTGTAAATTCCTGAGCTGTCCAGTTCTACGACATATTCATTCTCAAGCGGCTCCCCTTTGAAGGGATAGACCACATCGCCCTTCTTCACCTCTGCAAAGGCGATTTCACCTGAATCATCCGTTAAAGTGATCGTTGCAAAGATATTTTTGTTGGTCTTGGCCGTATTCGATAACACATAGGATGTTTGTCCAATCGTATTGTCGTAATGGTTATAGCTAACCGTATGAGAACCTGTGTTGCCCGAAAGATCCTTAAATTCAAATGTGAATGTGTGATTATCCTCCGTTAGAGTCCTTGAGAAGGCTGCGTTGTTGTTTGTCATCGCAAGCGTTTTTCCGCCTCCGGTAAACTTGAGCGTTGCCATAACCCTTCTATAGGCTTTTCCTTCTGTGATTGGAACCCAGTTCCCAAGATAGTTCTCGTAGCTGTATTCAACCTTGTAGTGTGTGTCTTGCGTAATTGGCGTTTTATCAATATTCGAGACTGTGACCGGCAGTACTGTTGCTATTCCGGCTTTGTTAGTCACTTTGAAATATACCGTTGCATTCTGCTCGAAGGTTTCGGTATGCGAAACAACAGAGTCAATAGGGCTGAAGCTTATGCCGTCATACGAACGTTCAAGTTTTAAAATCCCGCTTTCCGGGTCATATACAGAAAGTGTTGCGGTAACATTCTGGTTGGTAGAATCCGTGATCGAATAGCCTACTTTTGCAGCTGGTGCAGTTTCGTCAACCACTGTAATGGCAACATATTCATCTTCCATCCGGTCAGCTTCCATGCCTTCTGCCGTGTATGACTCGAAATAAGCTGATTTTGTTGTTTTGCCGTCTCTTAGCGCTTCAAATACAAGCTTTGAATAAGCTGTTCTTCCTTCTTCTGTAAATGAAGGGTCCGGAACACTTAGCTCTGTATTGAGTTCTAATCCAGATAACACAGCATGTTCAACAAAGAAATATTGTCCGGCATAATTTGGATTTGGAACTACAATATAATACAGCTTGTCCCCTTGGTTAAAGGATATGAACCCGCCGTTTTGGATCGTTTGACCATTTTTCTCTACATAACCTTTAGTATCAAAGCCTGTAACAAATTCAACCTCAGGTGTGAATTCTAGAACGCTATCCCTTCCAACCTCGTCCTGAATATAGAGGCTGATTTTATTATTGTTTTGGATAACAACCTCATAGTCCATTACATAGTTAGCGGAGGTTGTTAAAAGTCCTGTATACAGAAGGTTCGACCTTGCCATATCACCCACAACGTCTCCATCTACAGGTGCGTTTGGCATTACGGTTACTGGAACATTAAAATAAACGCTGACCGTTGCGGTGGTTTTTGTGGTTCTAGGGTTTGCGCTGACACTTACAATGGCCGCCGCCGCGTCAACCAGGTCCAGTTTTGCGTCAAAGAACACTTTTTCAGTCACATTTCCTGCGGTGTCGGCGGCTTTGACCCCAATGGCATAGCTTCCGCTAAGCCCCTTCAAGTCAATTTTGTAGGTTTTCTGTTTGTTGCCTTCGCCATTAATGATGACCGGACTACTCTGCATTTCCACAGATTGGCTTGATTGAAACAAAGCATAGTCCGCTTCGGTTAGAATATGGTTGTCTGCCGGGTCTTGAATAAGCGCGAAGGAAACGGTTGTATCGTTCTTGTCCGAGACATCAACTGTAATCTCACCATCTTGTCTTGCTCCTTTGGTCACGATGCTACTTGAAGCAAGCGCAGATGGAGCTGCCCGGTCAATGTTAGATACGGAAATAGGAACCAGAACATGATTTCCAAGCTCGTCAGACAGGGTCAGGTTTGTTGATATATTTTCGCTTACCGTTACTGTGAATGCACCGTCTGTATATGGAGAAACCGTGATTTTGTCTGCATCCTCTGGTGCAACGGTCAGTTTGCTAATCCCTGTACCAGCATCACTTGCGATGATTGTTGCTGTCACGGATGCGTTGGTTGGCTGAATGGTGCTATAGTCCGGCAATTCAAAGGTTGGTGCCTGGCTATCATACAGAATGGTGAGCGGTCTCGCTTCTGTTAAAAACTCCGGTCTGTCGTCCGCAGGAGCATTGATGAGTCCAAACTGGACGTAGATGGTGTTGACACCTTCTTGAAGCGGAACCGGTGTGTCGAGTGTAAATGCATAATTCCCGCCGGAATTGTTGCTCGCTGTGAACTCAGGAACTAAAACGCCGTTATCTGTTGGCATGCCGTCCGTTGTTGCATAATATACCGGGTTTTGATATTTCAATGCGCTATCAGAAGTCCATGCTGCATGCGGTTCATTCAACACAGCATAGATACTATAGGTTCCATCCGTTGTTGTACCCATTCCGTTTACAGTCTTTGGCTCCGTAAAGTTCAATGTGTCAATGATCGCAGCTTCTGACCTCATGCCAAAGTAGGGGGAAACCTTTTTGCTTACTCTGCCATGCGGATCTTGTGCCACAACAACAATGCTGTACGCACCTGATGGAAGTCCTGTTAACGTCAAGGTCTGATTAACCTGTGCTATATTGTCACTGTCCAGTGTCAGTGTCAGCGGATAGTTCGGCATACCCTCCATTCTGATCTCGGAGTCCGGCTTGGATACATAGTAATATGCACTGGCAATTTCACTGCGGTCTGTCACTTTCACGTTAAACTGATGGGATGATTTAAAGAGATTGTGCTGACTTCCTACGGTAAATTTAATCTCTGGAGGATAGGCGTCATACGTGTATACTTGTGAGAATTCGGCAGTGTTACCAGACTGTTTATTTTTCACCCGATATTCAAGGATATATTTCCCGTCCATCAGCACTTTGGTTCCGCTAAGATTCGTTTTTTCAGCTGCACCAACATCATCGCTTGATTCGTATACTCTGAATTTTTGTGTAAAGCTGTTGTCATTGCCAGGATCAGAAATCCACCGGTAACTCGTTTCAAGGTTTGGATTGCTTACGTCAAAGCTAAGGTCAAAATGCGGCTTTGGAAGACTGGAATCCTCCGTAATCAGTGTGTCAGCAACATTTCCATTGAAAATACTCACAGGCTTTTTATAGTATCTGGAGGCTTGCTCGTTTCTAGAATCGTTCCCCAGTGAGTCTACTGTGAAATAATAGAGAGTTCCCTCAAAGTTGTCCCCTTTTGGAATAGATAGCATGGCAGTTGTGCTATCACCCTCTGAGTCTACGAATGCCCATGTGCCTTGCGTTGAAGCCATTTCTGCGGAGGCAGCTTTAATTTGATGGATTGGCGTGTCAGGTGGCGCTGTGATCCCGTTCATAAAGGTATAATATGTTCTTGACCAGCCGTTATTGCTTTGCTCAAGGTCGTTCATTTCAAAGCTATAGTCATTTCTTTTGCGAAGCTGTGCATCTTGCGGATGTACCGTTTCGGTTACGGTCACCCGTGGAGCCAGATTATCGATTTTGATATTCTCAATTTCTGCAAATCCGGCCTCTCCGCCCAGCGGATTGTCGGCTTGATCCCATCCATACAGCCGGAGCTTGAATTCGCCTTCCGTTGGAACAATTGGACTTAGCTTTATGCTAACGCCATTGATAACCTGGGTGTTAATAGGTGCGGTAACTTTTGCTCTGTTTCCTGTACCGTCAAAGTTTGTTATTCTTGTCGCGGCCGGTTCATAGGAATCACCGGTTTTCTTGTACAGCTCATAATTCAAATAGTTTTGATTCGACTCGCTGTGGGCGACATTTCCGTCCGGATAGAGGGTTTCGCTGGCAACCATATAAAATCCATGCAGCTTTTTGATGTTGCCTTGAATGGAATCTGCCCCCGCCAGGTCATTTCCAGTTTGGTCGGTCACTCTTACAGTTGGGGTTTTGGTGTCCACTTTATGAGTTGAAAAATAAAAACTTTGTGATGCCGGTGATTCTGGAGTTGGATTCTCTAAATAATAGGCCTGAGCCCGGCCTTTTTTCGTTAGATGGGTAGATACGTTGTCAAGCTGAAGCCTTATACCCTCGCTTTCCACTGCGCTAACATCCAGCCGGACTTGTCCAGTGAACTGAAGCTTGCCGTTTGGTTTGCCGTCATCGCCCTCCAGTTTGGTCATGGTTAGGCTGGCAAGCGGTGTTGTCGTGTTGTTCCCGATATATAACGAAGGCGTGGCTTGGAGGTTGGTGATCAGCTCCGTTTTAATTTCTTGCGTCATGGTTTTTTTATGAATGGACACCGCTTCAACCGTGATATTAACATCTGTGAATTTACGGTTGAGATACAGATTGTCCTGGCTCGGTGAATAGGTAACCGTTTGAGTGATATCGGGGTTGCCGAGGTTATATATGCTACGATAGAACGTATAAGTTACATCTTTATAATAGTAGTCCGCTTGCCCTATCTTTGTTGTTAAATAGGTTTTCACTTCCGGATTTCCTGAGCTTGTATGGGCAAAAGTTCCCCCGAGGCTCTCAGCATTGGTAGACTGGGCAAGCAGCGCCACTCTATAGGTCAGTGAAATCTCTGCTTTGTCCTTGGCAACCATCTGATCGTGAAGCTTCTTGCGGTCAATATTGAGCTCAAACGTTTTTGTTTTTGTCGGTTCCTGGAATGTCAGCCAATCCCTGCCCACAGCGTCGTCCGAAACGCTATAGCTGACAACAGGAGCATCCTCATATTGCATAATGTCATAGTGACCATATTGATCTCTGACATAGTTGTCCCACTCTGCACGTTCAGAGCCTGACGAATTCGCATCCAGATAGAACTCTCCTCCATGCTTATCAACGTCACCCATATCGGTGAATTTTCTTTTGGTTACGTCCGAAATGTCACGATACAGTCTACCCTGGTCTTTTGTCCATGAGTATATTGGAATGGTCTTCGTCTGTGTTGGATTTATGTTTCCGCCAATTTGAGGAAGCCACAGAACTACCGACTCACCGTACCAGTCATCACTGCCCACCAGCCAAAAAACGAGCTCGTTCATTCTCCACGGTGGAGTATTTTGCAATTTAAATGTATGTTGTGTATCAGACCAAGCGGCAGCGCCGCCAAAATTTGTTGCTTGATCAGAGTTTACTCCAGATTCATATGTACTTACGCCCATATAAATATCATCGCCGGTTCCGCCGTTCTCGTTGCCTCCTGTTTTCACACCAAACACATAATTGTACTCTGTTGCTACATTCGCATACACAGGCGCTACTGATGCGAGAAGCGAAAATACCAGCATCAAGCTTAAAATCTTCTTCATAAAATACCTCCTCGTTAGAAAATCGTTTCTATATACTTTGAACTTAGACCCATAGCCTGTAGTTCTTCTTTCATTTCATGTGTGCGTGCAATTTTTCTGCTAGGAACATATAAAGCCACACCGTTGCGGTTTTTATAACCTGCTGAATTTCTTACTTCGAAGGCAAGTGCTTGGGCGGCGGCAGTGACTTCTGAAGATTGGCCTATAAGCTCTATAAGATCATATTGATCGAATATCCCGTCGTTTTTGCCTAATAGCTCTGAGTGGTTTGCAAGGTCTGATAGTGAGCGATCAAATTTTGCATTTCCTATGGCCTTAACCAAGGATTCCGCCTGAGACAGCTTCAGCATTGATAGGGTGGTTTGCATCTTAGCTTCCATCCCTGAATGAAGGGTAAAGGAGTCTAAAATTAAACGTCCTATCCTTTCAGTGCTGATCTGCGGGTTTCGCTCTAGCGCACCTATCCATGTGGTATAGTACAAGCCTGCTGCGGGGGTTGAATCTTCAGAAGCTATGAGATATTTGCCCTGATCTCTAAGCGCATAGGCAGTTTCAACGGTGCCCATAAGACAGGCATCAAAGACGATTAAGTCGAAATACATATCTGATGAACCGATCGCTTGGGAAAGCTCCGAGACCTTCATCGTTTTTCGTTCATTTAGCTCGTCTGCGCCAAATCCGCCCATTGTTCCATACCCATGGTCCCATAGAATCAGGATATAACGTTCACTTGGTGCAACGGCTTTGCCCCAAACAAGAAAATCCCTCAGTGTTCTAGGGTCTGATGCGGCGGTTTGGATGCGGCTTTCGTGCTTTTGCAGCTGTCCACGACTAACTTCAAAGCGTTCGGATGCTCCATCGGTCATATATTTGTTGTGATATTTAAGCGTTCCGCCTGTTTGCAGCAGGATCTTCGTATTTTGGTTGGGTTGACCACGCAAAATTTCTTCCAAGTCATCGGTTAGCCGGCCTTGCTGTGATTCAAGGTCAGAACCTACTGCATAGATTAAAATCGTCGTTCCATTCAACCTTTTATCCTGCTCCCAAAGTGCCCTTGCCTCGTTTAAAGCTTGCGTGGTGAAAATATTTGCTGTACTAAGGGTTTGACCTAGCGTGGCAAGCTGGTTTTTGGGTCTTGTGTTTAGAACATAACTGCTTATTTTTGCAAGCGTTCCCCGGTTGAATTCGCGTTCTTGGGTAAGGTCTAATCCTAGAACTATTGAGGCGAAAGAAACCGCAGTTCCATAAGTGAAGTCGCCCTTTGTTTCTGAATATCCCAACACCCTTAAAACCATTGAACAATACTGGTTAAGCGAGACGGGCCGGTTACCGCCAAAACGAAACTCATCTATTCCATTAACTACACCCTTGGTATAGGCATACGACACGTAGCGGCCTTCCCACCCTGTATCAGTAAATGGACTTTTGTAGGTGCTTTTCAGGACCTCTTTCTCCTTCCCCCACAGACGCAGCATCATTACAAGGGCTTCTGCTCTGGTGGGCACCCGCGACAGCTCATACCCATTCTCCGTTCCACTGAACAATCCCAAGCGGTTAAGCGCTTCTGCATAGCTGGAGCTTTGTGCCGCTGCTGTTGATGGAGTTATTGCAAGAAGAAAGATTAAAAAAATGATAAAACCTCTGATTTTTGTCATCATGTTCCGGCCCTTCAATTGATTAATCCTATTAAGCTACAATTCTACATGGCGGATTAACCCCTGTGTGAAAGTTAAAGAAATCTTTAAGTTCGCGCTTGCCGCTCGACTTTGGCAGACACCACAAATGTGTCCGTCGTTCACACCATTGTGCATCAAACGAAAAATAATGATACTATGTATGATGGGTAAAAGACTTTGCTATAGACTATATCGTTTTTATATGTTGCAACAGGAGAAGATAATATGAGTAACGAACCAAACTTTTGGCTGGATTTACCGAAACCGTTTTTTATATTAGCTCCAATGGAAGACGTCACAGATATTGTATTTCGTCACGTCATTAGTGAAGCTGCAAAACCTGACGTATTTTTCACGGAATTCACAAGTGCAGAAAATTATTGTCACCCTGTTGGAAAAGAAAATGTAGGTGGCCGGTTAATGTTCACAGCTGATGAGCAACCGATTGTCGCTCATATTTGGGGCAATAAACCTGCACTTTTTGAACAGATGAGTATTGATATGAAAAAACTTGGTTTTCGTGGTATCGATATAAACATGGGATGCCCAGCACAAAACGCCGCAGCCAGTGGAAAAGGGGCCGGATTAATACGCCATCCTGAAGTTGCAGCAGAAATTATTCAAGCAGCAAAAGCAGGTGGATTGCCGGTTAGTGTTAAAACAAGATTAGGTTACTCTAAAATTGATGAGTGGCGCGATTGGTTAGGACATATATTGAAACAAGATATTGCGAATCTGTCCATTCACCTTCGTACCAAAAAAGAGAAGAGTAAAGTAGCTGCACACTGGGAACTAATTCCTGAAATAAAAAAATTGCGCGATGAAATTGCCCCAAATACGCTGTTAACCATTAATGGAGATATTCCGGACCGCGCAACAGGATTAAAAATAGTTGAACAATACGGCGTTGATGGTATCATGATTGGCCGCGGCATTTTCACTAATCCATTTGCTTTCGAGAAAGACTCTAAAGAACATAGCGCGAAGGATTTTCTCAGTTTACTTCTTTTACAGTTGGATCTTCACGATAAATATTCAACAGAAACCTTGCCACGTTCATTTAGACCACTTCTTCGTTATTTCAAAATCTATGTTCGTGGATTTAGAGGCGCAGACGAACTAAAAGACCAATTAATGGAAACCACTTCAACAGACGAAGTGCGTCGTTTAGTAAAACCTCTTTTAGATCAGGAATTAGATTGAAGAATATTAAAAGATTTGAGCTATGAAAAAGAGGCTTCCCACAAGTTCAATGAACTCATAGGAAGCCTCTTATTTTTGCATCATGTGGTCAAACGGTGTTTCCTTCTCAGGAAACCCTTAATGCATAAGGGTTTGTCACCCTTATTACATCATGCCGCCCATACCGCCCATGCCGCCCATATCTGGCATTCCGCCACCAGCAGCGGCTGGTTCTGGCTTGTCAGCGATAACCGCTTCAGTGGTCAGGAACATAGCCGCTACGGATGCTGCGTTCTGCAGCGCATAACGGGTTACCTTGGCAGGGTCAACGATCCCTGCTTCGAACATGTTTACCCACTCATCGGTAGCAGCGTTGTAGCCGATGCCGATAGCTTCTTTTTTCAGGCGGTCCACGATAACGGAGCCTTCCTGGCCTGCGTTAGCAGCGATGGTGCGGACAGGTTCTTCCAGTGCGCGCAGCACGAGGTTCACACCAGTTCTTTCGTCGCCTTCAGCTACAACAGCAGCTACAGCAGCATATACGTTCACAAGAGCTGTACCCCCACCGGATACGATACCTTCTTCAACCGCAGCGCGGGTTGCGTTCAGGGCATCTTCGATGCGGAGCTTGCGCTCTTTCAGTTCAGTTTCAGTAGCAGCACCGACTTTGACAACGGCTACGCCGCCAGCCAATTTTGCCAGACGCTCCTGCAGTTTTTCTTTGTCGAACTCGGAAGTGGTTTCTTCCAGCTGGGAACGGATTTGGCTAACGCGTGCATTGATGTCCGCCTTGTCGCCGCTTCCGTCTACAATTGTAGTGTTTTCTTTGGTTACGCGCACTTGACGGGCGTTACCCAGTTGCTCAATGGAAGTGCTTTTCAGATCCAGTCCAAGCTTCTCAGTGATCACTTGGCCGCCTGTCAGAGCAGCGATATCCTGCAGCATAGCTTCACGGCGGTCGCCGAACCCAGGAGCTTTAACCGCTACAGCATTGAACGTTCCGCGCAGCTTGTTCACAATCAGCATCGCCTGAGCTTCGCCTTCGATGTCTTCAGCGATGATTACCAGCGGACGCGCCTGTTGAACGATCTTCTCCAAGAGTGGAAGAATTTCTTGCGTGCTGCTGATTTTCTTGTCTGTAATCAGGATGTACGGGTTCTCCAGAACGGCTTCCATTTTGTCCGTATCCGTGATCATGTACGGGGAAATGTAACCACGGTCGAACTGCATACCTTCAACCACTTCAAGCTCTGTCAGGAATCCGCGGGATTCTTCAACGGTGATAACGCCGTCTTTGCCGACTTTTTCCATAGCTTCAGCAATCAGTTGGCCCACTTCTTCGTCAGCAGCGGAGATTGCAGCTACTTGTGCGATCGCTTGGGAATCCACAATCGGCTTAGCGATATTCTGCAGTTCAGCGACAGCAGCCTTCACTGCTTTGTCGATCCCTTTACGCATAACCATCGGGTTAGCGCCTGCAGTTACGTTCTTCAGACCTTCGCGGATCATAGCCTGAGCCAGAACCGTTGCAGTTGTAGTACCGTCACCCGCTACATCGTTAGTCTTGGTAGCTACTTCTTTAACGAGCTGTGCGCCCATGTTCTCGAAGGCATCTTCCAGTTCGATTTCCTTGGCGATAGTCACACCGTCATTGGTGATCAGCGGGCTGCCGAATTTCTTCTCCAGCACCACGTTACGGCCTTTTGGACCCAGTGTAACCTTTACTGCATTTGCCAAAGCATCAACCCCGCGCAGCATTGCACGGCGAGCATCTTCACTGAACTTAATTTCTTTTGCCATTGTATAGTTAACCTCCTAATATTATTGTGAACGTAATCTTAGCTTGTGTATAAGTACTCTAAATCTGACTTATGAGCGACGCTTAAGACTAGTCAAGAATAGCGTGAATGTCGCTTTCTTTCATAATCAGATATTCTTTGCCTTCGTATTTGATTTCAGTTCCGGCATATTTCGAGAAAAGCACACGGTCGCCTTCTTTCACTTCCAGCGCTACACGGACTCCGTCTTTCAAAGCTCCGCTGCCTACAGCGATAATAGTACCTTCTTGCGGCTTCTCTTTGGAAGAGTCCGGAAGCACGATCCCGAAAGAAGTGGTTTCCTGTTGCTCGCTTGGTTCTACCAATACGCGTTCACCTAGTGGTTTAATCATGAAAAAATAGCCTCCTTTGAAATTATGTGTTTTGCTTTGAAAACATAGATAGAGCTGCGGGGATCTGCGCCATCAGCATCCCTTACGGAATGTTGCTCCGGCCAATCCCGGTTTTTCAGCAGCGTTAGCACTCAACCCTCTGTAGTGCTAACAACAATTTTTATGATACTCAACTTGAAGACGGATTTCAAGTCCTTTTACACAAAATCGTATTTGTTTTTGCCAAAATTATGGTTTCAGCGCTTGTCCGGCCCGCACTCTCCTACATTCTATCCAGCAAGGGGCATATTATGCCCCCCTCCCACTAATCTGCCTTCACATACCGCGCCTCCCGCTTAGCGTCCTCAGCCAACTGCCTGCGGTAGACGAATGCGGACAGAAACACACTGAATTCATACAGCACCAGCAGCGGAATCGTCACCAGAAAGTCCGAGATGAAATCAGGCGGTGTAATGACCACAGCAATGAACACAAGCGCGAAATAGGCATAACGGCGCATCTTGCGCAGACGCAGCGGGTTCAGCACCCTGAGCTTGGTCAGGAACATGACAATCAGCGGCAGCTCGAAGAGCAGGGCCAGCGGAATCACCAGACTGAACAGGAAATCGAAGTATTCGGCGATGCCGTAGGTCTCCTCAAGCCCCATATTCCGCGTAATCGAGATGGTGAAGGATAAGGCCATAGGGAACACTATGTAATAGGCAAAAGCAATGCCGGCAATAAACAACACAAACACATAAGGCACATAACGCAGGGCAGCGCTCCGCTCCACAGGCCGCAGGCCGGGGCTGATGAACGCCCATAGCTGGAAGGCGATAAACGGCACGGAGAAGACCAGCGAGACCGCCATAGCGATCTTCATATACATCCCGATTCCATCCCAGAAGGAGAACGCATGCAGGACGAAGCCTTGCGCAGCATCGGCGCTGATCAGGTACAGATAGATTGGCTTGGCGACGAATAAGCCGAGCACAAGTCCTGCTACGAACACGATCAGCACGTAGATAAGACGTCTGCGCAGCTCCGTCAGATGATCGACGAGGGACATTTCTTCCTCTTCCAGAGACATGACTGACACCACCCGGATTGACATATTAGCAATAGATAAGTTATATCGTGAAACATATAAATTCTATTTCAAAAAAAGGGCGCCGCCCCGGTCTAAAAGCAGACCTGGGAAAGACGCCCCTGCGTGGGAACCTTAAAATTATTCCGGCAGACGGCGGTCCTGCGGAAGTTCTGCTGCAGCCGTCTGCGCCGCCGCAGGAGCAACTGTATCGCCCCGCTTGGCCGCTTCCGGCTCGTTCACAATCTCCCGTGCACCGTCCTTGAATTCACGGAAGGTACGTCCGACTGCCCGCCCCAGCTCAGGAAGCTTATTGGGACCGAAGAGCAGCAATGCCAAGATAACCAACAAGATAATTCCGGGTGTGCCAATACCACCTAACATACCGGTTTCCTCCCATCCTTCTGTCCGTTCATGACAATAGTTAACGATAAAATAATAATACCATAACTTATATCACACATCCATTGTGTATCCTGAACGATTTAGACAAAAGTGAATAGAGCAAAGTCCGATTACTGGCGATATTGTCCCGTAACCATTAACAGAGCCTCCGGAAGCTGATCCATAATCGCCGCCAGATTCTCATGTACCC
Organism: Paenibacillus sp. FSL H8-0122; assembly: GCF_038005345.1. Taxonomy (NCBI): domain Bacteria; kingdom Bacillati; phylum Bacillota; class Bacilli; order Caryophanales; family Paenibacillaceae; genus Paenibacillus; species Paenibacillus sp. FSL H8-0122. The sequence continues at coordinate 5,382,710 of NZ_JBBOTB010000001.1, forward strand.
CCTTCGGGGTACCGGGCAGATTGACAATCAGAGTTCTTCCACGGATGCCGCAGATTCCCCGGAACAGCATAGCTGCGCGGTTCTTCTGCATCACCGTACTGCGCATCGCCTCGGAGAGTCCGGGCACTTCGCGTTCAATGACCCGCCGCGTCGCCTCCGGCGTAACATCGCGGATGGCCAGATCGGTTCCGCCGGTTGTCAGCACCAGATCCGCCTGGAAATAATCCGTAAGCTCAATCAGTGCAGCAATAATCTCATCCTGCTCATCAGGCACGATCCGGTATTCAATGATCTCGCCGCCCAGCTCCTCCTCCACCAGCTCCCGAATCACCTGGGCGCTCGTGTCTTCCCGTTCGCCCCTGGCCCCTTTATCGCTGGCCGTCAGGATTGCTGTTTTCCACGCCATAGGTTGTCCCTCCCTCTCTATGTACTATGTATATCCGGCTGCTGAAGCAGCTGCCGCTGCGCCTTCGGCTGTATCATTCCCTGCTTCTGCTCTATTCTGCTTCCAGCGCGTAATCCCCATTCTTGCCGCCGCTCTTGGACACCAGCATCGTAGGTCCGATAATCATGTCCTTCTGCAGCGCCTTGCACATATCATATACGGTCAGCGCCGCTGCCGATACAGCAGTGAGCGCCTCCATCTCCACCCCGGTCTTACCGGTAGTGCTGACGGTTGCTTCTATATATAGTTCATCTTTGTTGTTATCCATGAAGCGGATATCCACTCCGGTAAGCGGCAGCGGGTGGCACATGGGAATCCAGCTTGCGGTCTGCTTCGCCGCCATGATTCCTGCAACCTGAGCTACCGCAAGCACATCGCCCTTGCGGATCGTTCCCGCCTTAATGGCGTCCAGCGTCTCCGGGGCCATATGCACCTGGCTTCTGGCTGCCGCTGTCCGCCTGGTAACTTCCTTGTCGCTCACATCCACCATGCGGGCTCTGCCCTGCTCGTTGAAATGAGTTAATTCCATGTAGCCCTCTCCTTCCGGCAATCCCAGATGCCGTTCTCCGTAATCAGCAGATCCATTAAGGCATCATGCTCCTCAAGCGGTACTTCCGGTACCAGCTGGAGGCCGTAGGCCAGACCAATCCACATAGGCTTGGCAGCCTTACCGGGGCCCCCTGTCTCCAATGCGGTGTGCAGGCGGTCATAATATCCTCGTCCGTAGCCGAGGCGTCCGCCCCGCCGGTCAAAGGCCAGTCCTGGCACGAAGATAACTTCCGGCCAGCCGCTTCTCCGTCCTGCTTGCGCGAGGGGGCCGGCAAGAGCAGCACTCCCGGCCGGCGGCTCCATGATCCCGTAGGTTCCGGGGACAAGCTCATCCCAGGAGCTTACCTGGTGAAGGCTTAAGTCACCGCTCTCCCGGTTGACGCGGGGAAGCAGCACCTCATGCCCTTCCGCCCATGCCGCCGCAAGAAGCGGACGGCAGTCCAGCTCGGAGCGAAACGGCGCATACGCAAGCAGTGAAGCTGCGCCTTCCTGCGAGAACCAGCTCCAGGCATGGGCGCACACCCGGGCGGATAACAGCTCCCGCTGCTCCAGGGGCAAGGCATCGCGGAGCGCGGTATTCCCGGTGCGAAGCTCGTGCTTCCGCCCGGCAAGCTGCATGCTGTGCTCCTGCATAGGCAGCCTCCTCCTTCACTTGTTCCTAGCTTATCATAGTTTGTAAGCTCAGTTTACCACTCTTCTCACCGGTTCGCCAAGGTTGATTCATTACCCTTGTTAGCAGAATGGACCTCGCACGCCCCACCTTTTTCATGTAAACTGGAGAATAAGATTAGACGATCGCCTGGGCGCAAGCCGCCGAGGCCAATTTGCAAGGGCGGAGGTTTCATCAGAATGCTTCTTCAAGCGACAGGAATTACGAAATCATACGGTATACAAAGCGTGCTGGACGGCATTAGCCTAATGGTGAACGAGAGGGAGAGAGTCGGGCTGGTTGGCGTCAACGGGGCAGGCAAATCGACCTTTCTGCAGATTCTCGCGGGTGAGATGTCTTATGACAGCGGACAAATTCATAAGTCTAAAGAGACTACGATTGGCTATCTGGCCCAGAACAGCGGCCTGCAGTCGGATAACACCATACAGGAAGAGATGCTCGCGGTATTTGCGCCGCTGCTGGAGGCAGAGGCCGAGCTGCGGCAGCTGGAGACGGACATCGCCGATCCGGCACTTGCCGAAGATCCGAAGCGTTATGAGGATCTGCTGGAGCGCTATGCCAGACGCTCTGACTGGTTCAAGGATCACGGCGGCTATGAGATCAATACGCGTATCCGCAGCGTGCTGCACGGGATGGGCTTCGGGGAGTTCGCACCGGATACTCCAATCTCTACCTTAAGCGGAGGCCAGAAGACACGTCTGGCACTGGCCCGCATCCTGCTTCAAGCGCCTGATCTGCTCATGCTCGATGAGCCGACTAACCATCTGGACATCGAGACCCTCACCTGGCTGGAGGATTATCTGCGCGGTTACGCCGGCGGCATCCTGGTCGTATCCCATGACCGGTATTTCCTTGACCGCCTGGTGACGACCATCGTGGAGATCGAGCGGCACCAATCGCGCAGATACACAGGCAACTACAGTCGCTATATGGAGCTGAAGGCTGCGGAATACGAGATTCGTATGAAGCAGTATGAGAAGCAGCAGGACGAAATTTCACGGATGGAGGATTTCGTGCAGCGCAACATTGTCCGGGCCTCCACCACCAAGCGGGCACAGAGCCGCCGCAAGGCCCTCGACAAGATGGAGCGTATCGACAAGCCGCTGGGCGACCTGAAGAAGGCCAGCTTCTCCTTCGAGCCTGACTTCATGTCCGGCAAGGAAGTGCTGCAAGTCCGGGAGGTCGCAGTCTCTTTCAGTCCTGAGGCTGCACCGCTCTTCCGCAATGCCTCCTTCGAGCTGCGGCGCGGCGAGACAGCGGCGCTGATCGGACCGAACGGGATCGGGAAGTCTACACTGCTGCAATGCATGACCGGCACCCGCGAGCCTTCCCGCGGAACCGTGAACTGGGGAACCAAGGTGAAGATCGCCTACTACGACCAGGAGCAGACCCGGCTGAATCCGCGCAATACGGTGCTGGAGGAGCTGTGGAGTGAATATCCGATGCTGGAGGAGGCCAGAATCCGTACGATTCTCGGCAACTTCCTGTTCAGCGGCGAGGATGTACTTAAGAAGGTAGCTGCGCTGAGCGGCGGTGAGAAGGCCCGGGTGGCCCTGTCCAAGCTGATGCTGCGCGGAGCCAATATGCTGATTCTCGATGAGCCTACCAACCATCTGGATCTCGTCAGCCGCGAGGTGCTCGAATCGGCCCTGATCGATTTTGAAGGCACCCTGCTGTTCATTTCCCATGACCGTTATTTCCTTAACAAGATGGCTGAACGGGTACTTGAGCTGCACCCCGACGGAATTGATCAGTATTTGGGCAATTATGACGACTATATTGAGAAAAAGCTCGAGCTCAAAGCGATTGCCGAAGAGGAAGCCGAGCTTGCCGCCGCCAAGTCCTCCAGGAGTGCCGACATTGAAGCGATATCCGCCGAGAAAGGCAGCTCCCTCTCCTATGAGGCGGACAAGCAGGCTAAACGTGAGGAACGGAACCGCCTGCGCCGCATCTCCGAACTGGAAGAGAAAATCGCGAAGCTGGAGGAAGCCATTTCGGGAATTGAACATGAAATGACTAAACCTGAGGTGTATCAGGATTATATGGCGCTTCAGGAGCATGAAAGTGAGCTTAAGGACAAAAAACGCGAGCTGGGAGATTTATTTAGCGAATGGGAGAAACTGGCTGAGGAATAATGTTAAGGCGCATCAAAAAAAATTTTAACAGTTTCCAATTTGTTCAAATCTGGTTATCCACAGCCTCATCCACAGTTTCCGTGCATAACTATCATCTAAAATTAGCCCTTCGGGGCTTTTTTCATGCGTAAAATGGCTACTTTGCTTGTCAAGGACTTTTTATCCACCGAATTATCCACATTATCCACAATTCTCACAATTTTGTTTCATAGCATAACCTCTTGTTTATGGTGCTCGCAAAAAAGGCGTTATTGCTGATTTTACACGGTTTTTACACAACTCGTGCGGAATATGTGGATAACGTTGTCCACAGGTTGACAAATGCCGCACGGGGCAAAAATCATGTTAGGTTTAGGCGATATGAATGCCCACTTGCCCGCCATCCGGCCCACGCTCCCACGCAACGCCGAATGTGGTCGGTTTTTCGATTACATTTCGCTCGCGCACCCTCACCCGGCGCATTGTGGTCGGTTTTCCGACTACATTTCGCTCGCGCACCCTCACCCGGCGCATTGTGATCGGTTTTCCGACTACATTTGGCTCGCGCACCCTCATCCGGCGCATTGTGGTCGGTTTTTCGATTACATTTGGCTCGCGCACCCTCACCCGGCGCATTGTGATCGGTTTTCCGACTACATTTGGCTCGCGCACCCTCATCCGGCGCATTGTGGTCGGTTTTTCGATTACATTTGGCTCGCGCACCCTCACCCGGCGCATTGTGATCGGTTTTCCGACTACATTTGGCTCGCGCACCCTCATCCGGCGCATTGTGGTCGGTTTTTCGACTACAATGCGCCCGTCAGCCGTCGCGGCATATAATGTGTTCGGTTTTTCGTATACATTTGGCCATACGCCGCCCTGCCAGCCCTGGACAGCAAATACGCCTCTGCCGATGTCGGTGACATGGCAAAGGCGTCCATCCTTGAGAAGCGTTGAATCTGCGAGACAACATCGCTCTAGTCCCTGGTTTCTGGTTTCTGGTTTCTAGTCTCTGGTCTCTAGCCTCTAGCTGTTCACCGCCGAGCCGGGAGAGGGCACCGCTGATTCCGACAGCAGCGCCGCATTGCAGGCGGCGATGTAAGCAATGCCTGCGGCCATCACGATATCGTGATGGATGGCCGTGCCCCGGAACTTGGTGTCCTTCCACTCCACCATGACGGCGGCCTCGGCCTGGGCATTCCCGCCGCTGCCGAGGGAATGCAGCTCCAGCCCGTCGAAGCGGATATCCTCGGCAATCCCTTGCCCTATAGCGGCAATGATTGCTTCCAGCGGACCGTCTCCGGTGCTGGTCTGGGTCGTCTCTGCGCCGCTCTGCAGATGGCGCACCGTCACTGCAGCCACGCGGCGCGGCGCGCTGCCGGCCAGGACCTGGACCTCGCCGAGCGCATAGACCTGCGCCTGCTGTCCTGTGGTGCTGCTGACCATCCGCAGCAGCTCATCATCGCTGACGGCCTTCTGGCGGTCAGCCGTCTCCTTGAAGGATGCGTAGAGCGCGTCCAGGTCCGCCGAGTCCAGGGCAATGCCGTACTTCGCGGCGCGGTCCTTCAGCGCATGCCTGCCGGAATGCTTGCCGAGGATAATCATGCTGCGCGGGATGCCCAGCCGCTCCGGGTCCATAATCTCGTAGGTGCTGCGGTCCTTCAGCAGACCGTCCTGATGGATGCCGGATTCATGCTGGAAGGCATTACGCCCGACCACCGGCTTGTTGAAGGCAATCGGGAAATGCATCGCCCCGCTGATGATCCGCGAGGTATCATACAGCTTATCCAGCACGATTCCGGTCTCCGCGCCGATAGCGTCTCTGCGTGTCTCCAGAGCCATGACCAGCTCCTCCAGCGCACAGTTGCCGGTCCGCTCACCTACTCCGTTGACCGTAACCTCAATCTGCGTAGCGCCGCCTTCAATCGCCGCCAGGCTGTTCGCTACGGCGAGGCCCAGATCGTTGTGGCAGTGGGCGCTGTAGATGACCTTGTCGCCGCCCCGGGCTCCAAGCCGCACACGGCGGAACATCTCCCCGTATTCCTGCGGCAGCGCATAGCCTACCGTGTCCGGCAGATTGATAATCGAAGCGCCCTCTTCAATCACCGCTTCGACCATCTCAATCAGATCGTCGATGCCCGTCCGTGCAGCATCCATTGCAGTGAACTCTACCACATCGCAGAACTGGCGGGCATAAGCGGTCATCTCTCTGGCAACTGCTACAACCTCAGGGCGGCTCATGCGCAGCTGATGGCGCAGGTGGATGTCGGAGGAGGAGATGAACAGATGAATCCGCCGCCGCGCGGCATCCCGGGTGGCCCGTACAGCAGCATCGATATCCCCCTTGACTGCACGTGCGAAGCCGCAGATCTCCACGCCCTGAATGTTGCGGGAGATCGTCTCCACCGCAGCGAAATCCCCCGGGCTGGATACAGGGAATCCCGGCTCCATGACATCCACTCCCAGGTCCGCCAGCTTGCCGGCCAGAATAATCTTTTGCTCAGGGGTAAGACTGGCTCCCGGGGCCTGCTCCCCATCGCGCAGCGTCGTGTCAAAAATCTGAATACGTTTCTTTACCGGAATAATCATCGTAATTCCTCCTCAAATTAGGTTTATATCATGGAGGGCTGCCTCCTAAAAAGCACAAAGACCCCCCGTCTCTTATAAAGAGACGGGGGGTCAGCCCTCCGCGGTACCACTCTTTTTGACGCATAGGCTCCCTGATGTCAGAAGTCCTGGCTGCGTCCAGCTTAGTATCAGACTCGCAGCCCCGATTAACGGAAGCTCTAAAGATCTGAATAGTCCGGTAACGGGGACATCCGTAGCAGCGTACCTGTAGCTCTTTCCGCCGCTCCGCTCACGGGCGAGATTCGCCGGCCTCCGGTGTCTGCGTCGCACCTCCCCGCAGCTCTCTGTTCACCTTGGCCGTCTACTGCTCCCGATCCTTGCGTGTCATTCCTATAACCTTCTCACAAAATGTGCACAAAAAAAGCCTGCCGTCTCATTCAAGAGACGACAGGCTGTTCACTGTCGCGGTACCACTCTTGTTGATATCCGAACCCGCTAATCTTCCAGCTGTTCTGCGATACCCACTCCATGTCTGCAAGGTTCCCGGAATGTTACCACTCCGTCCAGCCTTGACTGACCACCCTCTCACGGAGGTTAACCGTAACGGTGTACCTAAGGTTGCCGGATACATCCTGTACCGGCCAGCGCTCCTGTTCAAAGAGCTCCCTGCTTCCACCGCTCCGCTCCCGGACGAGTTCAGGTCTCCATCGACTGCGTCGCACCTTCCCGCAGCTCTCTTATCCCGGAGTGACCTTACTGCTTCCGATCCTTGCGTTTGTTCAAATATAAGATGATTGAATTGAACTGATTATACCCGGCGGCTTCTGCAAAAGTCAATAGGCAGATACCGACCATTTCTCCAGCGAATAACCGGGATCAGCTACCATATCCAGTGGAATTCCGCCTTCATGTCTCCATTTCACATAAGCTGCGGCACCAATCATCGCCGCATTATCCGTACAATACACGGGTGGAGGGATAATCAGCTCAATCCCTTCTGTTCCGCAGCGCCGGATCAGGGCTTCGCGCAGCCCCTTGTTCGCCGCTACCCCTCCGCAGAGCAGAAGCTGCTCCGCGTGGTATTCACGGACGGCACGGATCGCCTTCTCGACCAGCACTTCAACTACGGATTCCTGGAAGCCGCGCGCAATAGCCGCGACATCCGGCATAAGCCCCTTCATCTTGCTCTGATTCACCGCGTTCAGCACCGCGGACTTCAGTCCGCTGAAGCTAAAGTCATACGAGCCCGGCTCCAGCCACACACGCGGCAGAGCGAAGGCTTCCTCCGCTTCATGCGCCAGCTTGTCCACATGCGGCCCTCCCGGATAAGGGAAGCCCAGGGCCCGCGCCACTTTGTCGTACGCTTCGCCGACGGCATCGTCACGGGTGCGCCCGATGATCCGGAAGCTTCCTTCCCGCTCCATATGCACCAGCTCTGTATGCCCCCCTGACACCACCAGCGTCATACCCGGATACTTCAATTCCTTGACCAGCCGGTTGGCATAGATATGACCGGCAATATGATGTGTGCCGATGAGCGGCTTGCCCCAGGCCAGCGCCAGGCTTTTGGCAGCCACGACTCCAACCAGCAGCGCCCCCACCAGTCCCGGACCCTGCGTTACCGCCACTGCCGTCAGCTCCTGCGGACGTACGCCTGCCGCGCTTAAAGCCTCTTCAATGACCAGCGTAATCACCTCGACATGCTTGCGGGAGGCCACTTCAGGCACCACACCTCCGAATGCCCGGTGGGTCTCAATCTGGCTGGAGATGATGTTGGACAACACCTCACAGCCGTCCTTCACTACAGCTACAGACGTCTCGTCACAGCTGGTTTCAATCGCCAGAATCAATACAGGCTCCCTTGCGCCCGTGTCTGTCTTCATTTCAAGTCCACGCTTCCTTCCGTTACAGCTTGCTCCCCGTACTCCGGCAGATCGGCCCACATGATGAGCGCATCCTCGCGGTTGTCCGAATAATAACCCTTACGGGTACCGGCAGGCTTGAAGCCTTTTTTGCGGTATAAATTCTGGGCCACCTCATTGGAGACCCGTACTTCAAGCGTGATCGACTGCATGCCGAGATAAGCCGCCGTCTTCATCAGCTCGTCCAGCAGCCGCTCGCCCCATTTACGTCCCCGGTAGGCCTCCAGCAGTGCAATATTGGTGACATGCGCCTCATCGACAATCGCCCACATTCCCGCGTAGCCGATAATATGCCCTGCCAGCTCCATTACCATATATTTAGCAAAATGATTGTGGGTCAGCTCGTTGCGGAAGGCTTCCTCTGTCCAAGGCATGGTGAAGGCCTCCCGTTCAATCACAAGAATCGCAGGCACATCCTCCAGCCGCATCAGGCGAAAAACAAGCTCAGTCCCCTGAGCCGGTCTACGTTCCGGTTCGATCATCGTGTATTCAGGCTCCCTTCGCTGCTGCGGCGCAGATTCGCCTCCGCCTCCGACAACTGCGTATAATTGGGAATCAGCGTATGCACATCTCCGCTCTCTTCGTAGAGACCCGCTTCCGCCAGAAATCCGGTCCAGCGTCCTTCCAGCTCATAAGGCAATGCCTGGACGTTGGCTGCTTCCATCAGCGGAGCCAGCATGTCCGCACTTCCGTGCAGCGCCGTCTCCCCTACGAACCACAGTGTGTCCGGCAGATTGCCCTCAGCTGCGGCTTCCTTCAGCCGTACCGCCAGCTCCTGCACCCAGTCGGCCATCAGCCGGATTGCATCCGGCGCCAGCCGCCGGGGCGGCTTGTCCCCGTCCGCCGCGAATACAGCGGTGTATGCCTGTCCCCGCCGGGCATCGATCAGCGGAATGATCCAGTCTGTTCCTGCCGTGCCGGGCGCAAAAGTTATAGCGTCTTGCTCTTGCAGCGCAGAAGCCGCATGGTATCCGCCCCAGGCCAGCGCATGCAGGCTGGATACACCGGTAACCGGTACGTTCCAGGCCCAGGCCAGCGTCTTGGCTGCAGTCACAGCAATCCGTGTTCCGGTATAGGAGCCCGGGCCGATCCCGACCGAGATTCCGCCGATTCTGTCGGCTGTAGTGGCAGACGCCTGAAGTGCCTGCTCAATAATAGGCAGCAGATGAACCGAATGGTTCCGCTCCCCGGAAGCGTTAATCTCATGCAACAGCTCCCCGCCGCCAGTCACGGCCACTCCCAGAACTGCCGTTGATGTATCCAGCGCCAAAAACCGCTTGCGCGGCTCATTATTCGAGTTCGTCATGTTTCTTTACCCCACTTCTGGATCAGCATCCGGCACACTTCGCCGTAAGGCTCTCCGATTCCGGTCACCGTAATCTCCCGTTCCTCCGGGCCGGCGGTCTTCAGCTCTATATGGAGATGCCGCGGCGGCATCAGTTCAGTAATGATTCCGCTCCATTCCACCAGACTCACACCCTGACCGTAGAAATACTCTTCCAGTCCCAGCTCGTCCGCTTCCTGCAGCGATATCCGGTATACATCCATATGATACAGCGGCAGACGTCCTTCATACTCTTTGATAATGGTAAAAGTAGGACTATTCACAATACCTTCCACACCCAAGTGGCGTGCATAGCACTGCGAGAACGCTGTTTTGCCTGCACCTAGATCCCCGTCAAGTCCGATAACCATCCCCGCCGATGACGCGGCAGCAATGGCGGCGGCAAGTGCCTCCGTATCCTGAAGGCTGAATGAACGGGTTGTGAACACCGTTTGTGTATTATTATCCAAAGCTGCAACTACCACCTTTATGAAGATCCCTTAACAGTTAACAATACTTTTAATTATATCGGTATGCTACTTGCACCGCAACAGCCTGTCAGTCCGTTGAGAACGCCGGAGCCGCCGCAGGCTTCCCCGGATGCCGGGAGAACAGGCTATGCAGCATCATACCACCAATAATGACCGCAATCCCCGCCCATGACAGGAGGGATGGCAGCGGCGAGTCCAGTAAGAGCATCTCCCCCAGCAAGGCGAACAGCACCTCAAGTGACTGGGTCGCTTCCACGGCTGCCAGACTGCTCATGCTGCCCCGGACCAGATCGGTAGCCCGGAAAAACAGCACCGTAGCCACAACTCCCGAACTGAGTGCAACAATGACTGATTGTCCTATTTGCGGGGAGGAGGGCAGGCCTGTATCTGCCATACCATACAGAGAGACAGCCAGCCAGAAGGGCAGGCTGGCAAGCGTCATACCAAGAATCCGCTGGAATACATCCAGTTGGCCGCCGCACAGCTCCATCATCTTACGGTTGCCGAGCGGATAGGCGAAGGAAGCGATAAGGACCGGGACAATGCCCAGCAGGACCTGGGAAGGGGCAAGCTGCCGCGCCTGCTCCACTTGCAGCAGCGCTACTCCGGCGAGAATAATCAGGGAGAGGAGCAGCCCGCGCAGCGGGATTTTACCTCTTATGTATACTCGTCCTCCCGGTCCGCTAACCCATTCTCCGAAGAACGGAGCCAGCAGCGAACCGGAGATAATTGTGATCTGCCACGTTCCTGCTGTCAGCCAGCCCGGTGCATAGGCAGCGGCGAAGCAGATGGGCGCGTAGAACAGGCCGAACCCGACAGTGCCCCACAGCAGCCAGGCTCCGGGCCGTTCTCTCATCGCAGCCAGCAGCGGCTTCAGCCTCCCTCTTCCGGCCACAATCGCCAGCAGCAGCGGGAGCGTGAACAAGTACCGCAGCGAGGCGCTCCACGCCCAGCTTCCTCCCGCAAGCTCCATCCTCCGGTTCAGCACAAACGTCACCGCAAAAAACAGCGCCGAGCACACACCCAGCAATATCGGACGCACTTCCATCATCTCTTTTCGTCAAAATTCTTCTCCCAAATATAGGGGCTCACCACTCCCGGCGTCAATATCTGTGTCAGCTATAATTATGGGGCCGTTGCCAGTTGAAGCTGTGAGGGAAGGTGACTTGAAGAGGTGACAGGTGAGGGGAGTGCAGGGTGTGTGTGCAGATGAGCATGGTGGCGGATGAGCGAGAAGACGATGTGTGAGGTGACGAATGAGCATGGTGGCAGATAAGTGGACTGCTGGGAGTTAAGCGGACACAGAAGCCGCTATTTGGCTTAAAATATCATTTTGCTGCTTGTTGCGGACTCAGGTGCCGTTAACTTCGAATTTTGAGCCAAATGTTACACCGAATAGGTTACTTAACGGCCTCTGAGTCCGTTTGAATCCACAAAATGAGGAGATCTAATCCATTAAGAGCACTACAGTCCGCCATTCCTCGCTTCATGTATCCGTAAGCCGCCCCACGCTCACTTTCCACGAATTCAGGGTGCACTCATACACCTCATTCGCGCTCCACGCTTGGCCCTGAGCATAACGTGTGTAGGAGGTCAGGCCACAAAAAAAGCAGGAGACTCCTGCGATGGTATCACCGCCAAGAGAACGCCTGCTCCAATTAGTATTTCGCCTAGATACCTGCCAGACTTATTGTACTGACCCGCTACTTCCCCTGCTCCTCCAGCCGCTCAACACCAACAGTCTGTGTATTCGTCGGCCGGGAGCCTACCTGAACCGTTGCCATACCGTTATCCGAATCTACATGCTCAATCCAGACCGGCTCACCGTCAAGATGCACAGCGATCTTGTCCTTGGAAGCGTAAATATCCTTCGCACGTGTTATATCCATTCTCTTCTTGCCTCCTTATTCCTCGTCATCTTCCGCCGGAAGCTCCCCGATGGTTGCACTGGCATCCAGCAGTCCTGCATCCTCGTCCAGACCGGCAGCTTCCGGGTCGGCAATAATATTGTCCCAATTGACCGCCTCTGCCGGAATATCCTGCTTCGATAAGGCATCGCTCCAGTGATACTGCTCCTTCTTCATAATGCCTCCTCTTCTCGCAATGAGTCGTGCAAACTGAGCAGCATTTATTTTTTCCCATGACTCTCAAAACATGCATCCGGCTAGAAAAAGCCATCCCGTTCCATACTAAGCCATAACACATCCCATCAGGAGGCGATTCTCATGCATACCGTTTGGAAAGGACCCATCAGCTTCGGGCTTGTGCATGTTCCGGTCAAGATGTTCTCCGCTACGGAGGATAAAGACATCTCGCTGCGCTACATCCACAAAGAATGCGGCAGTCCGCTGTCTTATGTACGTAAATGTCCTGTCTGTGACAAGGAGGTCACCTGGGAGGAGATCGGCAAGGGGTACGAATATGAGAAGGGAAAATTTGTCCTGTTCGACAAGGAGGAGCTGGATCAGCTAAGCGAGGAGAGCAGCAAGAGCATCACCATACTGGATTTCGTGGATTTGACGGAGATTGACCCGATTTATTTCCAGAAGACCTATTATCTGTCACCAGACCAGGCAGGTGCCAATGCTTACCGTTTGCTGATGGAGGCGATGCGTCAGACCGGGAAGATCGGTATTGCCAAGATCTCCATCCGCTCCAAAAGCAGTCTGGCCGCCATCCGCGTCCTGGCGGACTGTCTGGCGATTGAGACGATCTATTACCCGGACGAGGTCCGTCCGGTATCGCAGGTTCCCGGCCTGCCGGAGCCGGGCAGCGTGAACGACAAGGAGCTGGACATGGCCAAGCTGCTGATCTCACAGCTGTCCACCCCGTTCGAGCCTGCCAAATATACGGATGATTACCGCCAGCGGATGCTTGATCTGATTACACATAAGATTGCAGGCGAAGAGTTCCATATTGCTCCGGCCCGCCAGGAGAACAATGTTATCGATCTGATGGCCGCCCTGCAGGCCAGTATCGAGGCTGTGCAGCATATTCCTTCCGATCCCGGACCCGCCAAGGGAGGCAGCGGGGCCAAGCCGCGGACAGCCGCCGGTACGAAGAAACGTCCGGCCAAGGCTACTGCCGCCGGGACTTCAACCGATACACCCGCCGCTCCGGTCGTAGATGAAGCCACCGGACCGATTCCGGTGATCGCCCCGAAGCCGAAGCGCCGGAGCGCGAAGAGCAAGGGCACCGGTGCCTAGAGGCCGGGCGTCTGCGCCCGTTGCCAGACTCGACAGTTCCCTTCAGCTTAAGCCCGTCATTCCGTTTGAGCCCTTACTGGCCTCTGTGCTTCCGGATGGGGACCAGTGGATCGCCCAGATCAAATGGGACGGCGTGCGGATGATCTCCTATTACGATGGGCGCCAGGCCGAACTGATTAACCGCCGGGGCAACCGGCGCACGCTCCAATATCCTGAGCTGGCCGGACCAGGGAGCTATTGCCGGGCCGGCTCCTTCATTCTGGATGGCGAGATCATTGCACTCAGCGGCGGCAAGCCCTCCTTCCATGAGGTCATGCGGCGGGACAGCCTGAAGAATGAGGCGGCGATCCGGGCAGTGCAGCCGCAGGTTCCGGTGCTATATATGGTTTTTGATATGCTGTATTGTGATGGCATCTGGCTGCTGGACGAACCACTGTCCCGGCGGCAGGAGCTGCTGAAGGAGATGCTGCTGCCCCATCCCCATGTGCAGCAGGTGCCGAGCTACCCGGACCCTGCACAACTGCTTACTGCCGCGCGGCAGGGGAGTCTGGAGGGGATCGTCTGCAAGGATCTCGATAGCACCTATGCGCCGGGCGGCAAGGACAAGCGCTGGCAGAAGCTCAAGATCATCTCCGATGTCACCGCTGTCGCCGGGGGCGTCACCTTCCGGGACGGAATCGTCAATGCGCTGCTGTTCGGCCTGTATGATGATGCCGGCAGGCTACATTATATCGGACATGCCGGGGCAGGCAGAATGACCGTCCAGGACTGGCGGACACTGACCGGACGAATTCCGGGACTTGTCACAGAGCATATGCCGTTTGCCGACCTTCCGCAGCGAAGCTCAGGCTCCGTTTGGATTAAGCCTGAGCTGGTGTTTAAGCTGCATTTTCTGGAATGGAATCCCTCCGGCACCTTCCGCCAGCCTGTGATTCAGGCTCAGGTCGAACTGCCCGCCCATTCTTGTTCTTTAAGCCAGAGGGGGTTCTAGCTGCCTATTGGGGAGTAAGGCTTCCGGCAGTGGATGTGTTGTTGCTGCAGCACTTCTATAATGCCGCCGGACTCCAAAAAGGGACATCATTGTGTTCGGTTTTTCGCATACAAAAAAGATGTCCCTCAGCCTTTGCGGCTTCTGGAACACCTTTATTTTAACGCCCTGATGCCCGCTCAGTTCCCCTCACCGCTGCACCATACCGGCGGCAATGCTCTCCCATTGCTCCCGGGTCAGCCGCTTATCCGGCGGGTCCGTAATCAAAGCAAGCCCTCCGTAGGCGTTATCATACCAATACAATCTGCTTACTGAACTTCCGTTCTCTTCTCCAGCGCTTGTCCCCGGAATGAATAGCAGCTCCTTATCCTCGTAGGTCCATAGTTCAGCCGTTTGGCCGGGGGATACGTGAATTTGCGAAGGACCGGTGGTTGCTGCGTTATTCCAGAATAACTGAAGCTTCAGCTGCTGGCTGCCATCCTGATAGATCACCTCGGCGCTTGCGAGCTTCTCCAAGGGCCATAAAGTTGCAGCCAGCGGATTCCCGTCCGGAGCAGCTTCCGTTTTGGCCTTCAATGCCTCCAGTGTCAGCCTATACTCCGGCTCAAACGCAGAGGGGGTTTTGGCGAACAGCCGGCCCCCGGCAAACTGTAACCCGCCTATTCGCTCAGGCGGCAGTGCAAAGCTCCACTTGCCCGTTTGCTCCCGGGCGGCTGACAGCTGCGCGTAGTTGGTATAGGTAACCGTTCTGCTAGTGAAAAATAACGGTTTCCCATAACCCAGCCCGTTCATCAATGCAATCAATTCACTGTCATTGACATAATAAGCTGCTGTCTCCCCCGGCTGTAAATCTGCTTGCGCCTGTTGTTCATATTGCTCCCTTAGCTTAAAGAAACGTTCCCGGGCAGAGCTAGAGCCAATGTAGGGCGGTGTGTAGACCTTCAGTTCTGCCTTCTTCACCTGTGCCACAATTCTGCCGCTGCTGTCCTTAAGGGCCAGTGGCTGCCCTTCCGTCTGCCGGATGACCGCAAAGTCCGGCTGCAGCGCCTTCCCCGTAGTTTCCTGGTCCGTCATATTGCGGAGCACGCTGAACCCAGCCAGCCCCAGCAGCGCAACTGCGCAGAGTCCGGCGGCCAGCCTTCTGCCCCGCTGTGCTGCAGGACGCAGCGAAGGTAGTGGCTGCCTGATCATCACAGGCGCCTGCGTAACCGTTCCTGGCAACGCTTGCCCCGGTGAATTTCCGCCGCCCTCGGACGTAAGCCGCTGTGCATGGATAGCAAGTACCCGCTCCATAACGGATGACTTGACATCAATGCTGCCCGGAGCCTCGCCCGCGCCCATTCGTCTTATCCTTTTTTCTTCAGCAGTGAAGTGCTCGTCCATGGTGTTGCCTCCCCCTCTCTTTGCTCCTGTAGCAGGCTGGTGAGCTTAACGATTGTACGCCGGTATCTTTTTTTGACCGCATCCTGATTTTTGCCCAGAATCACGGCGATTTCGGCAAAGCTCTGCTCTTCAAAAATCCTCAGCACCAGCAGGTTCCGCTCCTCCGCCTTCAGCCGGGCAAGCGCTACAGCGAGCGGTTCATCGAACAGGAAGCGGTCCATCTGCTGCTCCGGGCTTTCCGCGTATTTCTGCGGCTGCAGCAGCAGCCTCACCCGGCTCTGCCGCTGGCGCTGGCGGATAACCGCCAGGCAATGGTGATAAGCGATTTTATACAGCCATGAAGAGAAGCTGACCAGCGGGCGATACTGGCCGATATTTTGATAGGCTTTGACCAGAATCTCCTGCACGGCATCCTCCGCCTCTGCCCCGCTGCCTAGCAGACGGCTGCAATAACGGTACACCGGCTGCTGAACAGCCTCAACGATCCGCCCGTACTGCTCCACGTCGCCGTTTTGCACCTGAACAACGAGGTGTTCCATTTCATCCAAAATCGTAAAACGCTCCTCTCTTTTAGCTAACACTCTTATAAGCACCGGCCCCGGCCAATAGGGACATTTTGCGCAAAAAAAGTGTGAACTGCCCTTATCCCGGACCGGAATCCCGACTGAAAACCGGCAGCGCGGCAAATACTACGCAGACATAGACAAGCCTAAGGAGGGATGTGCCATGCCAGCGGCCGCTAAAGGAACCATTACCGTAGACGGACAGCAAATCAGCATCACCAATCCCGACAAACCGCTCTGGCCCGAGATGGGCATCACCAAGCAGATCTATCTGCAAAAGCTGGCGGCCCTCTCGCCTTACCTGCTGCGCTATTGCAAGGACCGGCTGCTCACGGTGATCCGCTATCCCCATGGCGTTCCCGGGATGTCCTTTTATCAGAAGAACGCCCCGGAACCGCTGCCGGAATTCGTCCGTACGGCGGTGCAGGATGATATCACCTACATTGTGCTGCAGGGCCTGCCGGAGCTGCTCTGGCTGGGCAATCTGGCTGCGCTCGAATTCCATCCCTCCCTCCATTATGCCGGCAGTATTCTGCCCTGTGAATGGATGATTGATCTGGACCCTTCGCTTGAGGTCGAACCGCGGATTATGGAAGCTGCTGCTGTGGTAGGGGAGGTGCTGAGATCGCTCGGACTGGACTCCGTTCCCAAAACCTCGGGAGCCACGGGAGTGCAGATCATTGTTCCGGTTAAGCCGGGGGTGACCTTCGATGAGCTGCGCCGGATCGGGCATTTCGTAGGCCGTTATGTTACCGAGAAGCGGCCCGATCTCTTCACCCTGGAGCGCCTGAAGAAGCATCGCGGGGACAAAATATACTTCGATTATCTCCAGCATTACGGCGGCAAAACGCTCGCTGCCCCTTACACCCCGCGCGCCCGGCCGCTGGCTACTGTCTCCACTCCCCTCCTGTGGGAGGAGGTTGAACGGGGCGTCAAGCCTACAGATTTCAACCTGCTGAATATAGAGGAGCGTCTCAGCCGGTTAGGAGATCTGATTGCCAAGGTTCCTCCCCAGCCGGTCGAAGCGATTATTGCCAAGCTGCCCTCAGGACAGCAATAAGCCCGCAAATGCCATTCTCAGGCTGCGGGCTTATCTGGCGTCCAGAATCAGGACGGAAGGTATTATTATATATGGGCATACGGGGCAACAAGTCAGGACCGCCGTATGGGTTACTCTGTCGTTCGTAAATATACCTTCCTTCGAAGCGTTCCGGCTGAACCGGTTACGCTAATGCTAATGAATTGCTTTTTTCTTGAAGCGGCCGCCCTTAACATCATGGATATTGCCGATCGCGATGAACGCGTCAGAATCCCAATCTTCTACGATAGACTTCAGCTTCGCTTCTTCCAGACGGGTAATGACAACAAAAATCACCTTCTTGTTATCGCCGGAGAATCCGCCCTCACCATCAAGATAAGTCACTCCGCGTCCCAGACGCTCCGTCAGAGCTTCGCCGATATCACGGAATTTATCACTGATAATCCATACCGACTTGGACTGGTCCAGACCTTCAAGTGTAATATCAATCAGTTTGAAAGCAATGTAATACGCAATAAGCGAGAACATCGCATTATTCCAGCCGAACACAAAGCCTGCGCCGGACAGAATGAACAGGTTGAAGAACATAACGACTTCCCCTACAGAGAACGGAAGCCTCTTGGATACCAGAATGGCTACAATCTCAGTACCATCGAGCGATCCGCCATAACGGACAACGAGCCCGACCCCAACGCCGAGGATTACCCCTCCGAATACTGCTGCGAGCAGCGGCTCAACCGTAATGGGATGAACAGGATGGAGCAACTGGGTACCGATGGACATTACAATTACAGCAAATAGAGTAGATAAGGCAAATGTCTTCCCGATCTGCTTATACCCGATAACCAGGAACGGCAGGTTAAGCAGGGTCAATAGAATACCGAGCGGTATATTGAAAATATGGGACAACATAATGGAAATACCGGTGATTCCGCCATCAATCAACTTATTGGGAACAAGAAAAATTTCAAGGGCAACAGACATCATGGCCGCTCCGATGACAATCATCACAATCCGCTGGGCCAGTCTTGCCGTCTTGAACACTCCAGACTTCTGCGTCTTCTTCTGTTCTTCACTCGTAAAGATATGTTGGCTTACAGTCATAGAACTCCCCCTATAAATAGTATATCTAAGAAGCTTACGAAAGCGAACGTACAGTCGTGCCTTCTCCCCTGTTCTTCTTATATTTCCATTATATCATAAAGGAAAGTCAAATAACGCATGTAAATTGATATAACCTTCGATAATCGATGATTCGGCCATCTTTTCTGTCATAATAGCGGAGATAAGAGCTGACACAGACTTTCTATGCGTTTGACATTACGGCTGCGCTCCCGGAATTTTTTCGGATCAATGAATTCACTCTGCTTCAGATCTCTGCTGAAGTCCTCAGCCAGCTCTGTAATAGTCTCCGGACGGAACAGCACCGCCGTCAGCTCGAAGTTGGAATAGAAGCTGCGCATGTCCAGATTGGCACTGCCGACGGTGGCCAGCAGGCTGTCGATAATCATGACCTTGGCATGCATGAACCCTCTGGTATAGCGGTAAAACTTCACGCCGGCGTCCTGCAGATTCTCCAGATACGACAGCGTGGCATAATAGACCAGCTTGTTATCCGGCTTCGACGGGATAATGATCCTCACGTCCAAACCGCTAAGAACTGCATTCTTCAGCGCCCTGCATATCGCGGGGTCGGGGATGAAATATGGCGAGGTCATCCAGATACGTTGTCTAGCGGCACAGATGGAAGCAAAATACATCTCCTGGGTCGCATCTATGGCCGCATCGGGGCCGCTGGCGACAATCTGCACGGCTTCCCTTCCGCTACAGTCATGATCCGGAAAGAATCGCGGATGGCTAAGAGCATCACCGGCCGCCAGCCGCCAGTCCTTTAGAAATACATACTGCAGCTGATAGACGGCATCCCCTTCGAGACGCAGATGCGTATCCCGCCAGTAGCCCATTTTCGGATCTTTGCCCAGGTAATCATCGCCGATGTTCATGCCTCCGGTGAATCCGGTCAGTCCGTCCACCACCAGGATCTTCCGGTGATTACGGTAGTTGAACCGGCGGTCCGGCAGTGCAGTCAGCGGCGGCAGAAAAAAATAAACCTGCACCCCCGCGTTCTTCAGTGTATTCACAAAGCCCCGGCTTAGTTTATGGCTTCCCAGGCCATCGCACAGCAGGCGCACCCTCACCCCCTGGCGTACCTTGCGGATCATCAGCTCCTGGAACTGCTTGCCGATCCCGTCCTCCCGGAAAATATAAAATTCCATGTGGATGTGCTCCTGCGCTCCTTCCATCGCCTCCAGCATGGACTTATACGCTGCCTGTGCGCTGGACAGCACTTCACACCGGTTGCGGCTTGTAACCGGACTGTCCGCCAGTTCAGAGAACAGGTGCAGCAGCTCAGAGCGGTGTTCAAATCCGGGGTTGCCGGTATCCTCCACCTGCTTGACCTGATGAATCTTGCCGGCAATATGAATACGGATTTCCCGCAGCAGGGAGACGCACCGGTTCACGAGCTTGCGGCTCTGCCAGTAATCGCGCCCCAGGAAATAGTAGAACAGCAGACCCAGCGGCGGGCAACAGAAGGTAATACATATCCAGGCAAGCGCCCGCTGCGGACGGCGGAATTCGGAAGCGGTAATAATGGCAAGCTGCACAATAAAAAGACATAAGATCACGGCAAATATCCTCATTCCGGGCCTCCTGATCAACTGAATGAACTATTACTATCTCTGCGGGCATAGACGGCGCCTGCTAACTTTCATGAGAAATCTGCGGCGGCAGAAGCCTGCGCTTACTACAGGTTTTGCCTTAACTCTCCTTCTTTATTCAAGTAAACCGTTGTCATGTTCACCTTAGTTATGGAATACATAGAGTAGTAGGACGAATCGGATAAGCCCCCTGCACCCCGACAGATTGTATCAGTCAGTTCATACCCAGCGGCTGCTATGGCCGCAGTAAGGAGACGTTATGAAGAGTCAGCCAAGTCAGGAAAAGATTACGCTGCTCGTTATGCGTGAGGCCGGACGGCCTGTGAAGCAGCTGCAGATGTCGAAGCCCTTCGCTCTGGCGCTGCCTGCCGCAGCCGCGCTGTCCCTCTCCAGTCTGGTCACCTCCATGCATATCCATGCCTCCCGGTCCATCGCAGAGCTGGAGGCCGAAGCGGCCGCCTTATCGCTGACCAATATCCGCATGGAGCTGAAGGTTGCCGATAAGGATCAGGCATTGCAGCAGCTGCGCGGCCAGGTAAGCGAGCTCTCGGAGGAAGCGGAGAGCATTAAAGACAAGCTGAAGAGTGTCACAGAGCTGGAAGAGCAGCTGCAGTCACTAATCAACAAGGAGACCACCTCTTCCGCTGCCGGTAGCAGTTCTAGTAAGGCTACCCGCACTGAAGATGCTGGCTCCAAGACCTACAGCGCGGATATATCAACCTCCGCAGCTTCCGTCATAGGCAGCCAGCCGGTAGTGGCGGACTTGCCTGATACCGGAGCAGGAACCGCAGCCGCCGGAAGCTATGGCAAGATCAGCCGGTTAAGCGCCGGCCCGTTCATCCGGGAACAGCCGGAAGCTCTCTCTGCCGCCGTATCGCCTGCCGTCAGCTTCCGGATCAGGGCTGCTGCTACAGCACTGAGCCTGCCTGCGAATCCGCAGGTCGGCGGTGAATATGTCGCCGTCTACGAGAATGATCCGCAGCGGCTGGTTGAGGAGACAAAGGACGACTTCGAGGAGATCCGCAGCATCATGGATGAGATGATTGGCAGTATCTCAAGCACGATTACACAGGCTGAGAAGGCACACAAGACAAGAGCGGAGTTTCAGGCCAAACAAGCCCAGGAGAAGCAAGCCCGGCTGGCACGGGCCGTGATGTGGCCTACCGGCTCGAAGGTCATCACCTCCAGCTTCGGTTACCGCTCTGATCCTTTTAAGGGCGTCTCTGCTTATCATTCCGGGATTGATATTGCGGGAAATATCGGAGATGCGGTATACGCGGCACTGGGCGGCGTGGTTACCTCCGCAGAACAAATGGGAGCCCGGGGCAAATACATCATCATCAAGCATGACAATGGACTGGAGACCTGGTACATGCATTTGAACCAAATGACGGTCTCCCCCGGCGAGCGGGTCGGCAAAGGGGAGCAGATCGGCATGCTGGGCAGCACCGGGCGCAGCACGGGACCCCATCTGCATTTTCAGGTCGTGAAGCAGAACAAGCCGGTGAATCCGCTCAATTATGTGAAGCCTTTATAGATTCAAGATTATAAGGAGGAATGCGGGAATGTGGAACAGACGTCAACCGGGTGCTTCGCTGAGGTCAACCGATTCGCTGATCGGACATGGCGGCACGCTTGAGGGGAAAGTGCATTGCGATACGAACCTGCGGATTGAAGGGAATTTCAGCGGGGAGATTCTATGTGAGGGTACTGTGACGGTTGGTGAGCAAGGCACCGTCCACTCCAGCATCGAGGCGCAGGAGATCATTATCGCCGGAAAGGTCTATGGAGACGTAACCGCCCAGCGGAAGCTCATACTCACCGGAACGGGACAGCTGCATGGTAACATTGCCGCCGGTTCTCTGAGCATTGCGGAAGGCAGCCTGCTGAACGGAGCTGTGGCCATGACCGAACAGCCCGCCCCTGAGACAGCGGGCGGGCTGCATACGGTCACTGCCAAGAAGACTGCAGGCAAGCGCAGAGAGAGCAAGCAGAGTAAGCTGGAGGGTGCATGAGCCGTAAGCGCTCAGCCTGTACGCCTGCATTGACCAGCCCCAGTTTGCGCCTTACGCTGCTACATCCCTTTTACGGAACACAATCCAGGATACCGCCATGAATACAACATAATACACAGCCAGGACGGCAATCGCGAACCCCAGCGTCGCTCCCCCGGGACCGGTATCCGACACCAGATAATTGCTAAGATTCATATGGGCAAAAATCAGATAGTTCGCCCACTCATACCGGTCGGGGTTGAAGATGGCGATAAAGATATCCTTGGTGAACATGATCGACAGCGACAGCACAATCGCAAGGCCGCTGGAACGGAATACGCTGGAGATCATGAAGGCAATGGCTGCTGTCAGGAACAATTCAATGTAGCTGCACAGAATCAGCATGAAGACATATTCCCCTTGCCCCCAGCCCATCACCATGTCCCCCGTAATTCCTGCAGCCCCGGAAGAGAAAATGAAGGCGGAGCCATAGCCGAATAAGATTAGCACTCCCGTGCTGACAAGGCTGAAGATAACCAGCGAAATATATTTCGAGAGCAGAATCTTGGAGCGGCTCCATGGGCGGATCAGCAGCAGCTTAATCGTTCCCCAGGTGAATTCGCCCGCCACGGAGTCGGCAGCTACCAGAGCTGTGAAGATGGTATTCAGGAAAAATGCGATGGTTACGGTGGTCCGGAAGCTGTCCCATAGCCCGACTACATTACTCCCGTTCGTGGTGAAATGAATTAGCGCCGGAAACAGCGCGCTCATCAGTGCCAGAAGAACCAGCATAATCCATGTCCGCAGACGTCTGAATATTTTGATATTCTCATTATGTATGAGAGAAGCGAACTCACCCAATGCCTTCACCTCCTGTAATTTCCAAGAATTGATCTTCAAGCGAACGGGACATCGCCTTGATGCTGTAGACCTTAATCCCGGCAGCTACCAGCTTGGCATTCAGCTCGGCAATCTCCTCCCGCACCGCATCCACAGCAATTCCGCCTTCCATGATTACACCTTGGCCGATCTGAGCCAGTGCAGCCTCAGGGTTATCCACCTCGAAGAACGTCTGGCTCACCGGTACCGCTGCATCTCCGACAGCCTTAAGCTGCTTCACATCGATCAGGCGGCCGTTCTGGATAATCGCCACACTATCGCACATCAGCTCCATCTCGGACAAAAGGTGACTGGAGACAAACACGGTTGTCCCCTCGCTCTGACACAGCTTGCGCAGATAATCACGCAGCTCGCGGATACCCTGCGGGTCCAGTCCGTTGGTCGGCTCGTCCAGAATCAGCAGCTTCGGCCGGTGCAGCAGAGCCTGGGCCACCCCGAGCCGCTGGCGCATCCCTAAGGAATAGGTCTTGACCCGGTCATTAATCCGCTGGCTGAGGCCAACCAGCTCCACTACTTCATTAATGCGCTCTTTGGTCACGCCGGGCACCATGCGGGCGTACTGGCGAAGATTCTGGTATCCGGTTAGGAACTTGTACATTTCAGGATTCTCTACGATGGCCCCCACGTTGGCTATGGCCTCTTCAAAATGGTCTTTGATGCTTCGGCCGCATATCAGGATATCCCCGCGGCTAATGGAGATCAGTCCTACCATCATACGGATGGTAGTGGTTTTACCGGCTCCGTTCGGCCCAAGGAATCCGAAGATTTGCCCGGGTGGAATATCGAGTGTCAAGTCGCTGATCAGCGTTTTGGAGCCTATCTTTTTGGTAACCCCCATCAGGCTGGCTACAGGCTTCACCACTTCTGCCGTATTCGGCATAACTTCACTTCCTTTCGTCGGTTTGGTGTGAAACGGGTATAGATTAAAATTAAAGTGTCCATCGTAACTGCGGGAAATGTTTGGACCTTCGTTACTTACACTTTATTGTTAAATCCAAAACCTGTTTCAACCATTTATATATTTTACCACACCTTCCCTTTTCCCTGAAATTAGGGAAGATATGCAGGGAAAGGATAGAAAGCAAGTGGAGACGGCTTTGCCGTCCTTTTAAAGGACGGTATCGTTTCGGTGAGCAATAGAAGGATAATGTGTAGCGTGAAACATATACATTCTTATATTTGAAACGAAATTATCCTACCGGATGAACGGGATAGCGCCATGCATGCTGTATTTGGCATACATTCGGGCCATCCTCCTCGTGAGAGCACAATAATCGGCCAGCGCGGGGCGCGAGGGCGGTATGTAATCGGAAAACCGATTACATTGGACCAGCGCGGGGCGCGAGGGCGAAATGTAATCGAAATACCGATTACATTGGACCAGCCCGAGGCGCGAGGGCGAAATGTAATCGGAAAACCGATTACATTGGACCAGCGCGGGGCGCGAGGGCGAAATGTAATCGAAATACCGATTACATTGGACCAGCACGGGGCGCGAGGGCGAAATGTAATCGGAAAACCGATTACATTGGACCAGCACGGGGCGCGAGGGCGGTATGTAATCGGAAAACCGATTACATTGGACCAGCGCGGGGCGTATGAGCGGAATGTAATCGGAAAACCGATTACATTGGAGCAGCGCGGGGCGCGAGGGCGAAATGTAATCGGAAAACCGATTACATTGGACCAGCATGGGCCCCGTGTACCGAATGTGTACTGTTTTTCGCATACATTTGCTCCGTCCACCCTCGCGTCAGCACAATGTATACTGTTTTTGACATACATTTCCCCCGTTCACCCTCGCATCAGCACAATGTATACTGCTTTTCACATACATTTGCTCCGTCCACCCTCGCGCCAGCACAATGTATGCTGTTTTTCGCATACATTTGCTCCGTTCACCCTCTCGTCAGCACAATGTATACTGCTTTTCACATACATTGGCCCGAGCACCCTAGCGCCAGCATCCTGCGGATAAATGAAGGAGCATGTATCCTCCACAATTCTATGTATACTTTATCACCTTCAGACGATACCATAATTTCCTGTAAGAAAAACATAAGAGGCCACCCCTTTCTCATACGGAAAGAGGTGGCCTCCTGATTAGCGACATGCTCCGTCAATGCCAAATCACATCACTTATGAAATGTAAAACCTTAACCGCCAACACGTGCAAGCTCACGCATATTCGCTTCAAAAGCAGCCATCAGTGCAGCTTCACCGGTCAAACCGCTGCTCTCCACCTTGCGGATCTGCTCCAGCATCCGTTTGTAATCCTTCGGAATGACACGGGCAAATCTCGGCAGGGCCTCATCCCATGAATCCAGAATTGCCCGGCCCGCATTACTGTCTGTATGCTGGGTATGACGGCTGATCATAGCATGCAGCTCAGCGATTTCGTCCGCTTCCTCTACACGCTCCAGCAGCACCATCTCCAGGTTACAGCGTTTGATGAAGGTGTTGTCAGGGTCGTATACATAAGCGATACCGCCCGACATCCCTGCTGCAAAGTTACGGCCTGTTGTACCCAGTACAACCACACGGCCGCCGGTCATGTATTCGCAGCCGTGGTCGCCCACGCCTTCAACGACTACATTCGCCCCGGAGTTGCGGACAGCGAACCGTTCGCCGGCAATGCCGCTCACATAAGCTTCGCCGCCGGTCGCTCCATACAGCGCCGTATTTCCGATGATGATATTCTCTTCTGCCGCGAAGGTAGCCTTGCGCGAAGGCCGGATAATCAGCTTGCCGCCGGACAGCCCTTTGCCGACATAGTCATTCGAGTCGCCTTCAACGGTAATAGTGATGCCCTTCGGCACGAAGGCGCCCAGACTCTGTCCCGCCGATCCGGTGAAATGCAGCCGAATTGTATCGTCCGGTAGACCGGCTGCGCCGTATTTGCGCGTCAGCTCACTGCCGAGAATCGTACCCACGGCACGGTTCACGTTCGTGATCGGCAGGGAAGCTTCCACTGCCGTGCCGGATTCCAGCGCCGGTGCAGCAATATCCAGCAGATGGGTCATATCCAGGGTCTCTTCCAGACCGTGGTTCTGGAACTTGCTGCGGAAGCGTGTACTGCCTTCCGGCATGGCCGGAATGTGCAGCAGGCTGCTCAGATCGACGCCCTTCTTCTTCCAGTGTGTAGATGCCTTAACCGCATCCAGGCAATCGGTACGGCCGACCATCTCTTCAATCGTCCGGAAGCCCAGCTCGGCCATAATCTCACGCAGATCCTGTGCCACGAAGGTCATGAAGTTCACCACATGCTGCGGATCACCCATGAAGTTCTTGCGAAGCTCAGGGTTCTGGGTCGCTACGCCCACCGGACAGGTGTCCATCTGGCATACACGCATCATGATACAGCCTACGGCTACCAGAGGTGCAGTAGCGAAGCCGTATTCTTCAGCACCCAGCAGAACGGCTACCGCGAGATCTCGCCCGCTGAGCATCTTGCCGTCTGTCTCCAGCACGACACGGTCGCGAAGATTGTTCAGCATCAGCGTCTGGTGGGTCTCCGCCAGGCCGAGCTCCCAAGGCAGTCCGGCATGACGGATGGAGTTCATCGGCGAAGCGCCGGTACCGCCGTCGTAACCACTGATCAGGATAATATCAGCGCGGCCCTTCGCCACACCTGCGGCAATAGTGCCCACGCCAACCTCAGAGACGAGCTTCACGTTAATACTGGCACGCGGATTGGCATTCTTCAGATCATAGATCAACTCTGCCAGATCCTCAATCGAATAGATATCGTGATGCGGCGGCGGCGAGATCAGTCCCACGCCTGCCGTTGAACCGCGGACCTCCGCAACCCAAGGGTAGACCTTGCGGCCCGGAAGCTGTCCGCCTTCACCCGGCTTGGCGCCCTGCGCCATCTTGATCTGAATCTCGTCGGCGTTCACCAGATAGTTGGAGGTAACGCCGAACCGTCCCGAAGCCACCTGCTTGATCGCACTGCGGCGGGAATCGCCGTTAGCGTCCGTAAGGAAGCGCGCCGGATCTTCTCCGCCTTCCCCGGTGTTGCTCTTGCCGCCGATACGGTTCATGGCAATAGCCAGCGTCTCATGTGCTTCCTTGCTGATCGAGCCGAAGGACATGGCACCGGTCTTGAAGCGTTTCATGATCGATTCAGCCGATTCTACCTCGTCCAGCGATACCGGAGCACCTACGCTCTTGAACTGCAGCATCGAGCGCAGCGTCTGGTGCTTCTCGCTTTCGCCCTGAACGAGCGCTGCATACTTCTTATACATCTCATAATCACCGCTGCGCACGGAGTGCTGAAGCAGATGAATGGTCTGCGGGTTGAACAGATGCTCTTCCCCGTCACTGCGCCACTGGTATTCACCGCCGGAATCCAGCACCATATCGTTGCCGTCTTTGTCGGTGAACGCGCGGTAATGGCTGGCAAGCGCCTCTTGCGCCACTTCCTCCAGGCCAATTCCGCCGATTCGCGAAGGCGTCCAGGTGAAGTAACGGTCTACGAACTCGGAATTCAGCCCGACTGCTTCAAAAATCTGTGCCCCGCGATAGGACTGAATCGTGGAGATTCCCATTTTGGACAGAATTTTGACCACGCTCTTCGTAGCTGCCTTGATATAGTTCTTCACAGCCTTCTCATGCGAGATTCCGCGGAGCAGGCCTTGGCTGATCATGTCATCGAGACTCTCGAAGGCCAGGTAAGGATTGACCGCACTTACACCATAACCCAGCAGAAGCGCATAATGATGAACTTCACGCGGTTCGCCGGATTCCAGCAGGATGCTGACCTTGGTACGGGTTCCGGAGCGGATTAGATGGTGATGCAGGCTGGAGACTGCCAGGAGCGCCGGAATTGCCGCATTCTCACGGTCTACACCCCGGTCGGACAGAATAAGGATATTATGGCCCTTGCCCATGACGCGGTCTGCCGCCTCATTCATCCGGTCAAGCGCGATTCGCAGCCCCTCTGCCCCCAGCTCTGCCGGGAAGAGAATCGGAATGGACATCGACTTGAAGCCCGCACGGCGGACATGACGGATTTTGGCGAAATCCTCGTTCGAGAGAATTGGAGAATCCAGCGAGATCTGCCGGCAGCTCTCCGGTTCTGCCTTCAGCAGGTTGCGTTCAGGTCCGATCGTAGTCGCTGTGGACGTTACCAGTTCTTCACGGATGGCGTCAATCGGCGGGTTGGTGACCTGGGCGAACATCTGCTTAAAGTAATTGTACAGGCGCTGTGGACGGTCTGATAACACGGCCAGCGGCGAATCGTAACCCATGGAGCCGACAGCTTCGGCGCCTGTGGAGGCCATAGGCTCCAGCACCTTGCGCAGATCCTCGAAGGTATAGCCGAAGGACTGCTGCAGCTGCTGCACATTATCATGCTTCGGATTCGGCAGCTCCGGTGCATCCGGGAGCTGATCGAGACCGATCAGATGCTCATCCAGCCACTCTTGATAAGGCTGCTCGGAGGCGATCTCGGCCTTGACCTCTTCGTCCGAGATAATCCGGCCCTGCTTCGTATCCACGAGCAGCATGCGACCCGGTCTCAGCCGGTCTTTGTATAGAACATCTTCTGCCGGAATGTCGAGGACACCCGCTTCAGAGGAGAGAATAATCAGATCATCTTTGGTAACATAGTAACGCGCAGGACGCAGGCCGTTACGGTCGAGGATGGCCCCGATCTGTACACCGTCGGTAAAGCCCATTGCGGCAGGCCCGTCCCACGGTTCCATCAGGGTGCTGTGGTATTCATAGAAGGCTTTCTTCTTCTCGTCCATGCTGTCATGATTGCTCCAAGGCTCAGGAACCATCATCATCGCCACGTGGGGCAGGGAACGTCCGCTCAGGTAGAGGAATTCAAAGGTATTATCGAACATGGCCGTATCGGAGCCGTCCGGATTTACCACCGGCTTAACTTTGCTGATGTCTTCTCCGAACTTCTCGCTCTTGAACAGCGACTGGCGGGCATGCATCCAGTTCACATTGCCGCGAAGGGTGTTAATTTCACCGTTGTGGATCATGAAGCGGTAAGGGTGGGCACGTTCCCAGCTCGGAAAGGTGTTGGTGCTGAAGCGGGAGTGGACCAGCGCAATCGCTGATTCCAGCGTCTCCTCCTGGAGGTCGAGATAGAATTGTCCGACCTGTACGGTAGTGAGCATGCCTTTGTATACGATCTTCTTACAGGAAAGACTCGGCACATAGAAGGATTCGCCCTCTTCTGCCCCGCCGTAGCGGATCGCCAGCTCTGCCCGTTTGCGGATCACATACAGCTTGCGTTCGAAGGACAGGTCATCCTTGATTCCCTCCGAGCGGCCGATAAATACCTGGCGTACATAAGGCTTAGCCGCCTTAGCCGTCTTGCCGAGCATTTCGTCAAAGGTCGGGACATCGCGGTAACCGAGTACCTGCTGACCCTCTTCCGCGATAATCTCGCTCAGGAGCGCCTCGTGGCGGGCGCGGATCTCCTCGTTATGAGACAGAAAGATCATGCCCACGCCATAATGGCCCGGCTCCGGAAGCTCAAAGCCCAGCTTCGCAGCTTCGCCGGCGAAGAAACGGTGGGGAATCTGCAGCATAATACCGGCTCCGTCTCCAGAGTTCGGCTCGCTTCCCTGGCCTCCCCGATGCTCCATATTGAAGAGCATAGTCAGCGCATTGCTGACAATATCATGGGACGGCTTGCCTTTTATATGCGCGACAAATCCCATGCCGCAAGCGTCTTTTTCGAACTGGGGATCATACAGGCCCTGTTTGCCGGGCAGTTCAGTGTGTCTCATCACATGCAACCTCTCTATTATAAAGTAGACGGAATTCCAGGAAAATTTTTCAGCGGAAAATCTTAATAATTATTCAGGCAGAATTGGTGTTATTATTTTATCATCGAGCTGACATGAGCGCAATTTAAACTTTTTTATGAGCTTGATTAACAAATACTTTTACAGTGCAGCTTTAGCGAATAAAAGCGTAAAAAATCCGCATGATGCATAATTATGCATAAATGACGAATAAGCGCTTATGCATTGAAAGCGTTCCAATCATTTTCCCGCCCTGAAAACGGCACTTCCTTTAGCTATTTATATTTATGAATAAACCAAAAGCGCCCCCGAGGGGGCGCTTTTGGTTCGTATGTTTTACAGAGAATATTGTTGATTTATACAGTCAAAACTTGTTCACTTTTCAGCACCGCTTCATTGCCGCGGTCACGGGTCATGAAGTAGGTGAAGGTAAGCGCCAGGAATATTATTCCATAAGCACCAAGCGTTCCTGCATCGGCCCACATGGAGCCGAAGTCTCCCGTAGAGATTACTGCCTTGAAGCCTTTGACACTGTAAGTCATCGGCAGCAGCGGATTGAAGAACTTCATCCAGTTAGGAATCAGCTCCAGCGGGAAGGTTCCTGCGCTTGTAGTCAACTGGAAGATCAGAATCAGAATGACTACGAAGCGGCCCGGCTGATCCAGCCAGGTAACAATCGCTTGAATCATCCACATGAAGGCCAGGCTGGTAATGAACGAGAAGGCGTAGAACAAAGGTACATTCTGTACTTCAAGTCCCAGACCATACAAGACAATCAGGACAGCCAGCAGAGCCTGAAGCACACTCATCATGGAGAACGTAAGGGTACGGCTCATGAACCGGTTGAACCGGCTGGCGCCAATGACTTCGGAATCACGCATAGGGATAACAATCGTACAGATCAGAGCACCTACGAACAATCCGAGGGACAGGAAGTAAGGAGCGAATCCGGTGCCGTAGTTAGGCACCTTGTTCACCTTCACTTCTTCGATCTGTACCGGCTGGGCGAACATGGATACCAGCCCATCGGTCTTGTTCACCGATTTGGTCTGTGAAGCCGCATCGCCCAGCTTGCTTGCCAGCTCACCGGAGCCTGTCTTCAGCTCATCCAGGCCATCCTTCAGCTGCCCTGCTCCGTCACTCAGCTTCTTCGAGCCATCGGCTACCGAGCTAAGGCCGCTGCCCAGCTTGCCTGCTCCGGCCAGCAGCTTCGTAGTGCCGGCTTCAAGCGCCCGGCCGCCGTCTGCCAGCTTCGCACCGCCCGCTGCAGCTTCGTCCAGCTTCGCGCCGAACTGCTTCATGCCTGCTGTCAGCTTCGTGCCGCCGTTCTCCAGTGCAGCTGCTCCGGCTGCCAGCTGATTCTGGCCATCCAGCAGCTGTGAACTGCCTGCGTAGAGCTTCTGCGCTCCGTCATGCAGCTGGCCTACACCTGCATCCAGCTGCTGTGAACCGCTGTGCAGCTGATTGGCTCCCTGCAGCAGCTGCTCCTGGCCGCTGTTCAGGGCCGCAGCTCCGTCAAGGAGCTGCTGCTGGCCCTGGTCCAGCTGCGCCGTGCCCGCAGCTACTGCTGCGCTTGCTGCCAGCAGCTTCTGCACCTCAGGGCTTGCCGCCAGCTGAGGATTCGACTTCGCCAGCGCCTGCAGACCGTCAGCTACAGCCTTGGCTCCGGCTGCTGTCTTGGCACTGCCGTCCTTCGAAGCCGTAAGTCCGGCTTCAAGCTTCGCACTGCCCTCGGCGGAGGAGCTTAATCCGGCCGCAAGCTTCGCGCTGCCGTCCACCACAGCCTTCGTACCTGTCTGCAGCTTCTCGGTGCCGGTTACAGCCGACTGTGTTCCGGCCTGTAGCGAAGCCGTTCCGGCTGCTGTCTTCTGCAGCCCTGCATTCAGCTGCTTGCTGCCCGCTGCCGACTGCGTTACACCCTCCTGCAGCTGCTTATGCGCTGCGGATAACTGCTGCAGTCCTCCGGCCAGCGTGCTGCTGCCGGTTTTTAGTGCGGCTGCACCGTTATTCAGATCACTCACGCCCTGCGTAAGCGGCGCTACACCATCCAGCAGCTTGCCGGTGCCTTCGGTGAGGACAACCAGATTGTCCTTCAGCTTCAGAGCGCCATCATCCAGCTTGGTGGCGCCGTCTGCGATCTTGGTCGCACCGTCTCCGGCTTCGCCCAGACCGTTTGCGATTTTGGTGATTTTATCAAATACAGAACTGGTATAAGCTTCGGTAATCTTGGCGGATACCTTGCTCTTAATATCCTTCACTGCCGTGCCGCCAATCTGGCCTGCCAGGAAGTTGTAGCCTTCATTCGGCTCGTAGATGATCTTGGCCGGCTGCGGATCTGCATCCAGCAGTGTAGTTGCCTTGGCCGAGAAGTCTTCCGGAACCACAATCGCCATATAATAGGTATTATCCGCAAGTCCGGCTTCCGCCTGCTCCCGGCTGACGAAGTTCCACTTGAATCCGTCCGTCTTCTTCAGCTCCGTGACCAGATCCTCTCCGGCGGTCAGCTTGGTGCCTTCATAATCAGCACCCTTATCCTGATTGACAACCGCTACCGGAAGCTCGTTCATTTTACCGTAAGGGTCCCAGAATGCCTTCAGGAACAATCCGCTGTACAGAACAGGAATAAATAGAATGGCGAACATGGAAATACGCATCTTGGGATTCTTGAATACCGCGCCAAGATCCTTCATAAACACGGATAAAGATTTCATTCTGGTTCTCTCCTTATGATCATATGCTCTCTCTTGAAAAATACGGTGACATGCTGTGAAATGATAGTTTCGTGAATATTACAGTAACACCAAATGACTGTTTTCCCCACTTGGTCAATCAAAGGCAAAAAAAATGGGTCTATCCTGTTCAGTACGATCCAACTCAGCACCATCCGCCTCAGCCCGCCCGGTCCCAATCAGGGAAAGCGCAGCAGTGTGAAACGCCATCCCTATACCGGACTTAACTTCTACTGCGACAGCCCTTCTGCCAAAAACAGATGAAAATAATGCTTGATCTGTTCTTTGGTCAACGGCACATGTACCTTGCTCAGCTCAGCAGTAAGCGCGATATATAGCCTGAACATTACCACCGACACAATCTGGGGATCGCAGGGTTTGATTTCCCCTTGACGAATGGCCTGCTCCACCTCCCGTTCCAGATATTCAAGCACCACACTCTCGATCTTGTCGAGTCCTTCACCAGCCTGCGGCGTTCCGAAGTCCAGACTCTCCTGAGACAGCTTGATGAATAGCTCGTGTTCGCTTCGAAATTCCAGCAGGGCATCCAGCACACGGTGCAGATTATCAAAAAACGGCTTATCGCGCCTAATCTCCCGCTCGGCGATCATTTTCATCTCGATGATGACGTCCCGCAGGATTTCATCAAATAACTGTTCCTTGTTCGTAAAAAAGGTGTAAATCGTCCCTTTGCCGACATTGGCAATCTTGGCGACCTGGTCCATCGTTGTTGCCTTATACCCGAATAATGAAAAAGACTTCGTCGCCGCCTGCAGCACCTGCTGCCTTCGATCTACCACAGCCATTCATACACTCCCTTTCCTGAAGGATCGTCTGCCACTTCCGATCTGACCAATTTACTGATCCGGTCACTCGGTCAAGACCAACTTTATCACTTTGCCTATGCCTTTGCAATACTTTTGCTAAATTTTTTTATTTTATTGCAGTGTTTTAACTTTCTATTTACGTCTTATTTGTATAATGTGAGAAAAGAAGCAGAATCCCTAGTATAATATTAGGAGAAGCATCTACGCGAGTAACCGCAGACGGACTAATGAAGCTATCTAACAAACCTATCTATAATGGAAAGTTGCAGGTGAACTTATGCGAAAGAAAAGAGTACTGCTGTTTTCGGAAGGCTTCGGCACGGGCCATACAGGGGCAGCCTATGCTCTGGCTGAAGGAATACGACTGCTGAACCCCGATGTTCAGTGCCGGGTCTTCGAGCTCGGAAAATTCCTGAATCCTACGGTCGCTCCTTGGATTCTTTCCGCTTACCGCAAAACTGTCAGCAGCCAGCCGAAGCTGGTCGGCATGATGTATAAGACCCAATATCATAAATCACTGAACCGGTTGACCAAGCTGGCCCTTCACCGGATTTTTTATACGCATGCCTCTCAGGTCATTGAACAGCTGCGGCCGGATCTGATTATCTGCACGCATCCGATTCCCGCTGCGGTCATCTCCAGGCTGAAGCACCAGGGTCTTGATGTACCGTTCTATACGCTGATTACAGATTATGATGCCCACGGCAGCTGGGTAAATGCGGAAGCCAACCGATATCTGGTATCGACCTCAAGGGTCAAATCCATTCTTACGGGGCGCGGCGTCCCCTCCGAGCTGGTGACGGTGACCGGGATTCCCGTGCATCCGAAATTCTGGGAGTCCCAGGGGAAGACTAAGCTGCGCAAAGAGCTGGGGCTGGCCGACATCCCGACTGCGCTGATTATGGGCGGCGGCTGGGGCCTGATGTTCGGCAAGGATATT
Organism: Paenibacillus sp. FSL H8-0122; assembly: GCF_038005345.1. Classification (NCBI taxonomy): domain Bacteria; kingdom Bacillati; phylum Bacillota; class Bacilli; order Caryophanales; family Paenibacillaceae; genus Paenibacillus; species Paenibacillus sp. FSL H8-0122. The sequence goes on from NZ_JBBOTB010000001.1 coordinate 5,416,852, forward strand.
ATGAACTCGCTCACCGCCCGGATCAATGAGATCCAGCTGATCTTCTGTATGGGCAGCAACGACAAGGCTATAGCCAAAATGAAGGCCAACCCCCTGCTGAACCATCCCAATGTAAGGATTCTCGGTTACAGCAGTGAGATTAACAAGCTGATGGATGCCTCGGATCTGCTGATCACGAAGCCTGGCGGAATGACCTGCACTGAAGGTCAGGCCAAAGGCATTCCAATGCTGTTCTATAACGCCATCCCCGGCCAGGAAGAGAAGAACAGTCAGTATTTCGTCGAGCTGGGGCTGGCCGAGATGCTGAATCCGGGCGTCGTGGACAAATGGTTCTCCATGCTCCTGAGCGAATATGCCGGATTCGGAGGACCTCAGAAGCGCAAGGCCTCTCCGGACCTCCAGCAGCCGCAGCACTGCGCCGCCACCATTCTTAAGATGCTGGGCAAGCCAGCTGCGGAAGCGGTCTTCTCTGAGGCGTGGAGCGCCCCTCCGCCCAAGGTACGGAGCGAAGAAGCCGTCTATGTCACACCTTAAACCCTTATCCTGATTCCCTAACACAAAGAACCTCCAGCCCATAGATCCTGCGGGCTGGAGGTTTTTGCATTACATATGGCCGTAAGAGAATAGACGTATAGCGTCTGATGTGTAGCGGGTCTTTTATTTATAAAAGGTATGATTGCCGATGGTCTTGGCGAGTGTCCGTGAATGATGCACGGTCAGATCCTGCGCCAGCGTCAGCGACAGGAAGAAATAGGTATCATCCGTAACCTCTTTGACCCCCATAAGTGCTGCGTTTACAGCCTTAATACTGTCCGCATTTGGCTTCACGCGTTTAAGACGCCCGTTGGCCACAGGACTGAACTGCCTTTTCTGATAGATGACTTCTCTGATTGTGTCGGGAAAATTGGCTGACCGCAGCCGGTTTAGAACAACGTTGGCAACTGCCACCTTGCCCTTGTACGGTTCGCCTTCTGCCTCTGCCATGACGATTTTTTGCAGCAGATGCAGGTCTTCTCCGGATACGGCGTAGCTCCAGGTAGCTTCAGCTTGCTGCTCCTTGGGTAGTAGCTTGGTCCGGGAGAAGAACAATGTTGCGGGGGGATGTTGCTGAGTTACAGCCTTGCTTGGTTTAACACTCTTCGTCCCCGTTGCCGCGATCTTGGGCGCTTGCGCCACTGGCGGCGATGCTTTCACCACAGTTACCTTAGGCTTAGTCACAATAGAAGCAGGCTTGACAGCGTCCTTGCGCTGCAGCTTCTCGGGACTTAACCATCCTGCACTCACCGTGCGGGTCCAGGTATGAACCGGTTTGGCAGCTGTGGTGTATAGCATGGGTGTACTATTTTCGGCTGAATGGCTTGTCCTGTGCAGGACGGATGCGGCTTGCGGAAGAAGCTGCTCTACCGATTGATGGCTTGCAGACTTAAGCTTACCCATTTCTATTACATTCTCCCCGGTAGCAGCAGTTCCTTCGGGGTTCATCAAACTTATCGCTGAGAAAGACACTAGGATTACACCAACCAGCAGCGCAATATAGCGGCTCTGTTTGAAAATCAACATGTTTTACCTCCTATTTTACGGCACATTCCTATTGTATGTAACCGAAAATGGAAGCTTTGAAAACTTTCTTGTCGATTTATGTTGAGAAAAATGAAAATTTTCCAGTCATTTCATACATAGGAATGGCATGCATCCTGGTAGCATACACCACAAAAGCATCTACCGTCCAGCCTATGTCTGGAAGTAATTGATCCGCAGGCGGGGTCACCATCCGTAAATTTTCCAGCCGCTCCAGCGTAAACGGATCTTCTCCGCGATATTTGCGGGCTACAGTCAAATGGGGATTGTACGTTCGCATCTCTGGAGTGTAGCCTAGGGGAAGGGTCGCAGAAACCACCTTGTGCTGCAGCTCCTTCAGCGGCTCCAATTCGCCGGAAACCCCGGTCCAGAGCACTCTTGGCGAGTCTGGAAGACCGAAGGTGCCCCATTCGCCGAGCTTTAATTGAAAGCCTTTACTTGAACGCGCAACCTTCCGGAGTGCCTCATATAGGGGTGGAATATTTTCCCTGGGGGTATCTCCAAGAAATTGAAGCGTAATATGGAAATCTTTGAAATGTGTCCATCTGGCAAATTTAAGTGCGGACGACACACGGGCAGACTCATTCTTCAGATATTCAAGCAGCGTATCAGGCAGCGGCACCGCAACGAACAGGCGCTCCACTTCTTGCTCCGGGTCCAATTGGCTCATGCGAATTTCACCTTTCCAGACAGATTTGTTATGCTTATCTATACTTATCGTCTATTTCTCTACTGAAATGTAGAACAGGAGGGAACCATCATGACTAAATCCATCGTTTGTATGCAGCAGCTGTCCTCTGCTCAACAGGAGCTGATCCGCACCGCTGCACCAGAGTACACCCTTACCCTTGGAGATTCCAGGAACCCTGATCTGGAGCTGCTCTCCGGCGCAGAGATTATTATCGGCTGGGGCAAAGGCATCCGGGAGACCGTGCTGCGCCAGGGCTCGCCGCTCCGCTGGGTACAAGCCTGGTCCGCCGGAGTAGAGAAGCTTCCGCTGGAAGCCCTGAAGGAACGCGAAATTCAGCTGACGAACGCCAGCGGCGTGCATGCGGAACCGATTACTGCTGTCATCCTCAGCTTCATGCTGATGTTCACGCGGAATATGCACACAGCCATCCGTAACCAGCAGAACCGCCGCTGGCACTCGGACGGACAGGAGAGCGAGCTGACCGGCAAGACGATTGTTATCGCCGGAACCGGCGCCATCGGCAGCGAGACTGCCAGAATCGCCCAAGCCTTCCGGATGAAGACGATCGGAGTCAGCCGCTCCGGGCGACCGGTGGACGGCTTCGACCAGATCTTCACCACCGGGGAGCTGAAGAACGCCGTCCGCGAGGCGGACTTCGTGGTCAACACGCTGCCGCTCACCGACGAAACGCGCGGGCTGTTCGATGCTGAGGTCTTCTCCGCCTGCAAGCAGGGGGCATATTATATTAATATCGGCCGTGGAGTGACCACGCATACGGATGACCTGATCGCTGCACTGAACAGCGGCCAACTGGCCGGTGCGGGCCTCGATGTCTTCGAGACCGAGCCGCTGCCGGAGGACCACCCGCTCTGGGGCATGGAGCAGGTCATCATCACCCCTCACTGTGCCGGGGTAACCGACCGCTATGCCGACCGGGTGGTCGACATCTTCGTGGAGAACATGAAGGCCTACCTGGAATCCGGCAAGCCTTCGCGCAACCTGGTGGATTATAGCCGCCAGTATTAGGTTGCTTTCGCGGCTCAGCTGGCGGGTTGGAGAGCTAGGGGGTTGGCAGGCCGTAGCTTGGCGGGTCGGCGGGCTAGTGGGTCGGCGGGCAGGCCGTAGCTTGGTGCGTCGGTGGGTTAGCAAGCTAGCGGGTTGGTTGAGTAATGGAATTTTGTTACCTCGCAGACTCACAGTTTAGAGTTCTAACGGTCCCTTGCCGCCAAATGTTGCACATATTGTAAGCGTGTTGATTTCCCAAAAAAAGGGACAAAAAAGGCCGCCATTTCGGGTAATGGTAAGTACGACCAAACCAAACCGAAATGAGGCGACCTCATGAATAATAATACCCCATTCTTGGCCGTGTTCAAACAAGTATTAACTTCAGAAGAAGTCCAAAGGGTGACCGGGCAAACCAAGGACTACGAGGATACCGGAACCAAAATGACCGTGGGTGTGTTGTTCGATTACTTTATCCAAGCCTGCTACCACCAATGGGATGGCTTTCGTCAAAGTGCTCGGGTGGGCTCGAACTACGATTTGCCCAAGGTTCATTACTCCACCCTTTCGGGCAAAGCCGGTGAAGTGCCTTACGATATCTTCAAGCGTTTGTTTCAACTGCTCGTCCAGAAATGTAATCGGCAAACCCGTCGGCACCTAAATCTGCCTAAAGATCTTCTACTGATTGACTCTACGACGGTTACGGCGGCAAACTCCCGCATGTCTTGGGCTCCGTATAAAAAATTCAGAGGAGGCATCAAGCTGCATGTCGCTCTTTCACATGGACAGCATTCACCCGTGAATGTGGTCGAATCGATTGCCAGGCGCAATGACGCTCCATTTGGAGAAGTTTTGGCCGATAAGGACTACCTTTTAGTTCAGGATCGGGCGTATGGAAAAATCGGTCGATTGGATCAATATGTGCAGCAAGGTCAGTCCTTTGTGATTCGTCTGAAAGACAATCTCCATTTGGTGATGCCGCGAAAGCTTCAGCGACCGGCGGAGGGAGACACCAAAATTGTACGCGATATCACCTGTTATATTGGTCAAGGCAAACACCAATCCGCCCAGCGCCACCGCGTCGTTGAATTTGAAAATGACCGGGGTGAAGTGGTACGAATTGTGACCGATTTGAGAAAAGAGTCCGCTCATGTGATTGCTGAAATGTACAAAGCACGCTGGGAAATTGAAGTCTTTTTCCGCTGGGTGAAACAGCATTTGAATGTCCCTTGTCTATTTGGAACCACCGAAAATGCAGTATATAGCCAATTGTTTGTAGCCCTTGCCACGTATGTGCTTTTGAAATACATTTTTGATGAAATTCACCCGAAGGTACCGGTCTTTGCTGAGCTGACTCTTTGGGAATTTATGCAGCACTGGCGTATATTTAATCTTCCGCTGGAGTGGCAGGTTCAGTTTAATCTGCTCAGGCGTAAAGAACATTTAGGTGTTTTTGTCATCCCATAATATGGGTAATCAACACGCCTGCACATATTGCAACTTGTGTACCGCCAATTTGGGCTATTCGAGCGGAATGTTGCATGAAATGCAGGAATTGTCCCGTTCATCTGCCAACTGGAGAGGAATTGCTGACATTTGTGCAACAATCTCTCATTCACCTCATATAGATCAGGTAAATGTTGCAAATTGTGCAGGATTCTAAGCGAGCTCTTTAGCACCAGCACCAGCACCAGCACCAGCACCAACACAACACAACACCAACATTAGCACCAAAATCAGCAGCAGCGTTAGCAGCACCAGCAGCACCAGCAGCATCAGCAGAACCACCAGCAGCATTAGCATCACCAGCACCCACATGTCGATACATGCTCAGCTCGTTCAACTCTTTCAACTAATTTCAGCAATTCAGTTCATTCAGTGCTTCAGCGATTTACGAATTCACGCATTCACGCAAAACAAAGAGCCTCTGCAAACTAAGCAGAGGCTCTTTATTTACTTCCATCACTAAATAGATTGAACTTGAAATTCACCCATTAGGGAGCAGTGGCGGAAGAGAAGTTTGGAACTGTAGGAGCGACAGCGTCCGCCTTTGTTACCGGATTTCAACCGCTACTGCGGTTCAATCCAAGAAATCCGGGAACAACAGCGGCCGTAAGTCCAAACATTCTCTGCAGTCACGGCGTATCCCTAATCCCCGAAATTTCGCAGCTTCAATCTATCCCCCTCACACTTTAAAGCGGGTCACCGACTCCCGGAGCTCCGTAAGCAGCAGCTTCAGCTCCGCGATGCCGTTAGCCACAGCGGTGGTTGAGCTGAGCTGCTCATGCGCAGAAGCAGAGGTCTCTTCAACACCGGCCGCCGCTTGCTGGGAGAGTGCCGAGATATGCTGGCTGAACTCGTTCATGGTCTCGCTGGCACCGGTCATTTGCTGCAGATCCTGGCTCATCTCGTCGATAGTCACCGCCATCATGCGGACCGAGCCGTTGATCTCAGCCAGCGCATCACCGGTCTCGACAATCTGCCGGCTGCCTTGCTCCGTCTTGGCTACTCCGCCGCGCAGCTGCTCTACCATGGTTCTGGAGTCGAGCTGGATGCCCTGCGTAATCTCTGTAATCTCGGAGACCGTCCGCTGCACATCCTCTGACAGCTTCCGCACCTCCTGTGCGACAACCGCGAAGCCGCGTCCGCTGTCTCCGGCCCGTGCGGCTTCAATGGCGGCATTGATCGCCAGCAGATGGGTCTGCTCCGAGATGCTCCGGATGGAGCCTACCAGATGGAAGATGCCTTCATTCTTGCGGTTCAGCTCTTCTACGGTATCCATGGACTGCGAGACCGCATCGGCAATCTCGTTCATCTGCGCCACGGAGCTTTCCATGAGCGCCCGGCCCTTTTCACCCTTTTGCCGTACCTGCTCTGAATGATTGGAGAGATCGGTACCTCTGCCGGCAAAATTCTCAATTAACGTATTCAGCTCCTCCACCGCCTTGGAGGCATCCACCGCTGCTTCGGCCTGGCTTCCGGACGCTGTGGCCAGCTCTTCCATCGTCAGCGCGATCTGGCTGCTGCCTTCCTTCGTATCCGCAATGGTATGCATTAACACATCGCCCTGCTCCCCAATGATCCTTGATACATCTCTGATCCGGCTGACCATTTCCAGCAGCGTGCGGTTCGTTTCATTCACCGTCTTGGCCAGCAGGCCAATCTCGTCCTTGTTGCGGATCATCGTCTCTTCCGCCGTCAGATCCCCGCTTGAGATCTGCTGCAGCTGCGAAGTTACCCTCTTCAGCGGATTGATGATCGTTCTGCGGATAACCATATTAACCACACCGATAACGACAAGGACAATCAACACAGTCGCAATATTCATTCTCCCGGCGGTATTGAAAATACTTGTAGATATTTCCCCCTCATTCTCTGCATCCTTCTGGCTGTGCGCTACCAGCGCATCCAAATCCACCTGCATGGAATTAAAAGCGTCAATCCCCTTCTGCGATACCTCAAGGGCCAATTTCTCGTCATTGGAGCTGCTGAGCAGAATCGCCTGATTGTTGACGGTCAGGAACTCGCCCCATTTTCCGACGAGCGACTGTAATTGCTTCAGCTCCTGATCTCCTTTCAGATTGGCTTTATATTCCTTAAAAGTATCCGCTACTTTGCCGATGAATTTGGACCGCTCTTCCGCAAGGGCGTTTTTGTCCGCGCTGTCAGTGCTCAGGATATGCTGCAGGCTGAGTGCCATAACATGCTCTGTCAGATAGTTGACATTGTGAATTTTGTTCAGCTCGGGAATGATGTGATTAATGACTTTCCCGGTGTTCTTCTGCATACCGTTCATTTGATAGAGCGATACCCCGCCGCTGATCAGAACGAATACAGCCAGAGCCGCATAACCGGAAGCGATCTTGAAGCCGATGCTTTTTCGGCCGCTGGACAGCTTCGCCTGCTGCTTCTTGCCCGCTTCATTCCTCCCTTTTCCTAACCAATCCTTCAGTCGCTGACCTATCCCCACACCTGTGTGCCCCCTTGAAATTATTCTGGATGATTCCACCAATTTCCATCTGATTACATTTATTTTCATAAAAAAAGCAAAAAAAAATAGGTTATATGTACTATGTCGGCAGCAGACGGTTAAAAATTAACATGTTTCTCTCGATGTAAGGTTTTACCTGCCAGCCCAGACGGCGGACAGGTAAAGTTTCTACTATATAGGATAAGTCTAATCCAGATCGTAAATCGAACCGACCTTCAGCCCGTACAGCTCATTGTAGATTTTCTCGGCAAAAGCGTCGGTCATTCCGGCGATGTAATCGGTCACCATATGCTCCCAGGTCCAGATCGGCTTGGCCGACTTCTGATCCTTCTCGAACCGCTGCAGCCAGTCCGAAGGGATAATACTCCGGGACGTCTCGGGATCAAGGAACGCCTCCCACAGCCGCCGCAGTATCCACTCGCTCCGTTTCTGCAGACGCTGTACGCGCAAATCGCGGATCATCGTTACCCAGGCGAAGCTTTTGAGCACACTGACGGTCCGCAGCATGTCCTCATCCTCCCTGCCTTCCTTAATGAAGGTAACCTTCTTCCAGTCCCCGTCCCCGATCACGCCGAGGCTGGCGACAAAGGTACTGACCCAATAGGCCTTGACTTCACGGCGGGTGCGGGAATAGTCATTCTCACAGGTAGGCATCTTCTCCTTCCAGATCCGCAGGAATGAACTCAGCACCTCCTCCACCTTGAAGCGGATCGCCGACTTGTTCCAGCCGGACCAGAACGCATCCTCAAGCGTAGTGATCTTCTCCACAATCAGCCGCTGAATATAGTCGTCATGCAGGAAATGCTCATGTACCTCAATCTTACCGGCCTTGATGCCGTCCTCCAGATCATGCGCCGAATAAGCAATATCGTCACACAGGTCCATCAGCTGCGCTTCCAGCGTCTTTTTGCCGGCCGGAATTCCCCACTGGGTGCGGATCTCATGGATATACTCCCATTCATGCAGATACATCCCCTTCTTCAGCACCGTCCCGGGAAAAGGATATTTGTTAATGCCCAGCAGCACCGCGTCCGAGAGGTTCAGACCGTCGATATTCTCGCGCTTCTCCAGGAACATGATCAGGCGGAAGTTATGGGCGTTGCCTTCAAAATGCTCAAATTTGCGCTTCATGCTCTCATGTATCGTCTGCTGCTGAACCGGACCTGCGCCTGACTTGGCCACTGCCTCTACCGTCTTGCGGGTAACCAGCTTCTCCAGCAGATTGTCCAGCACCTCTTCTCCCTTATGCCCAAATGGGGGATGGCCGAAGTCATGGGCGATTGCCGCACATTCCACTACCTCGGGATCAATGACCAGGCCCGGATTCTCCGCGGCTCCTGTCTCTACTTCCGGGTAAGCACGCAGCAGACTCTTGGCCGCTTCGCGGGCAATCTGCGCCACCTCCAGCGAGTGGGTCAGGCGCGTCCGGTAGTAATCCCCGGTTCCGGCCCCGAACACCTGCGATTTGCCCTGCAGCCGCCGGAAGGTCGGCGAATGGATCAGACGCGAATAGTCGCGTTCATATGCGGCTCTGGAGGTCTCCAGCTTCGTGATTTCCGGATATTGTCTATGCTCTCTTTGTTCAATCAGTGTCATCTCCGCTGCCCCTATTCCTTGATCTGTATTTAGTAATTTATTATAAGTCATTTCCGCCGGAACTTTCACTCTAAAATGCAAATCGCCCTGCGGGCTGCTATAAATGCATAGCAACCAAGGGGGATAGAGCATTCTAAGACTTAAGCAGCAGGAACCGCCTATAAAAACAAGTGTGGAGTGAATCTGAGAGCCATGAGAACAGCCACCCGATTGACCGCCGCAGTTCTTGCCGCACTGGCGCTGATGCACAGCCCTTCCGATCTGGCGCTGGGCAGTCCGAACAAGGCAAAAAACCGCTACTACTATGAGGAGCGCGGCGATATGATCTGGGAAGTGCGCACCAGCCAGAAGGTGATTGCGCTGACCTTCGATGACGGCCCGGACCCCCTGGAGACGGACGGCATTCTGGAGGTGCTGCATGAGTATCAAGCGAAATGCACGTTTTTTGCGATTGGCAAACGGATCGCCGCTTATCCCGATGTCGCCAGACGCGTGATTAATGAAGGACATGAGCTGGCGAACCATACCTACAACCATGTCTATTTCAAAAGGCCGGTCTCCGGGGAGCAGATTCAGGAGGAGCTTGCGCTGACGGAGAAGGAAATTATGAAGATATCCGGCAGACACAGCAGCCTGTTCAGACCGCCGGGCGGCATGTATGACGAGACACTGATCGATGTGTCCAACAGCATGGGCCTGAAGCCCGTGCTGTGGTCCTGGCATCAGGACACCCGCGACTGGAACCGCCCCGGCGTCTGGAACATCTCAAGCCGGGTGATCCGCAATGCCAAGAGCGGCGATATTGTCCTGTTCCACGACCATGTCCACGGGCCCTCGCAGACGAAGGAAGCACTGAAGATTATTCTGCCTGAGCTGAAGAAGCAAGGCTTCAGGTTTGTTACCGTCTCGGAGCTGATTGAGTTATCCGATGTGCAGCAGGCGAAGACAGACCGGCATATGACCTATTAGGGGGCCTGCCCGGATTGCACAGGTTCACAAAATAAGGTAGTCTTGAGCATAATAAGGCTATCCTAATATGGCTATTTGTGAATCTGCCGCAGTCCATCCCCCAGGAGGGTACAATACATGACCGAGAATACTTCCTATACAACCGAGGAAATCGCCCGGCTGCTCAAAATCTCCAAGCTCAAGGTCTATGATCTCATTAAAAAGGGCGAGCTGCCCTCTTACCGTGTCGGCAAGCAGATGCGGGTTGACCTCTCTGATCTGGAGAGGTACAAGCAGAATTCCCGCAACAGCGGGCCTTCTGCGCATCCGCTGCCCGGGGGCGGGCTGACTGAAGCTGCATTGCCTCAGGCGCAGCCGTCGCAGCAGACGGGCCCCCCGTTCGCCGCGCCTTACCAGGCCTTCGCCTCCCCGCCGCCGCACAGCATGAAGAGCAGCGGTGTACATGTAGTCATTACCGGGCAGGATATGTCACTTGATATTCTGGCGACCCATCTGGAGCGGACCCTGCCCTCCACCCGCCCGCTCCGTTCCTATGCGGGCAGTCTGGACAGCCTCATTGCCATGTATCAGGGCGAATCAGATATTGTCAGTACCCATCTGCTGGACGGCGATAGCGGCGAATATAACCTGCCCTATATCCGCAAGCTGCTCGTAGGCTTCTCCTATATTGTAGTGCATCTGCTAACGCGCAGCGCAGGCTTCTATGTGCAAAAGGGCAATCCGCTGGGCATCCGCAGTTGGGGGGACCTCCGGCAGGACGGGCTAACGCTGATCAACCGTGAGCGCGGCTCCGGTGCCCGGGTGCTGCTGGATGAACAGCTGCGCCTGCATGGAATTCCGACCTCCCGCTTGAACGGATACATTAATGAAGAGAACAGCCATCTGGCAGTAGCCAGCCTGGTGGCGAGAGGCGGAGCGGATGTGGGCATCGGCACCGAGAAAGCCGCCAGAATCATTGACGGCATCGACTTCATTCCGCTGATCCGGGAGCGCTACGATCTGGTCATGGTGAAGAAGCCGGAGAATGAAGCCTGGATTAACGCCATTCTGGATATTCTGCGCTCGGAGGCCTTCCGCAGTGAGCTAAGCTCGATTCACAGCTATGACCTGAGCGAGACAGGCAATATTATTTACGAGACTTGAAACCAGAGGAGGAACGTATGTTATCCACAATACCGCAGGCAGCATTCAGGCTGGAGCGCTTGTTTTTTTCAAGCGTACACAGCTATTACGGAAGATTTGCAGAAGGGGAAGCTTTGCCCCGAAGGACCCTTCACCACCATGCCCTGTGTTATGTAACAGAAGGTAAGGGGCAGATTATCCTAAATGGGGGGCTGCTTACGGCGAATAAAGGAGACCTCTTTTTGTTGTTGCCCGAAACTTCAGTGGAAGGCAAAGCGCTGACGGCAGAACCGCTGCGTTATATGATCATTTTCTTCTCCTGTATACAGCTTCGTAAGGATCACAGGCACCAGGAGCTCCATCCTCCGGTATTTCCGGTTAACGGGAAGCTTAAAGCACCCGGCCATCCACGGGCTGCAGAGATCAGCCGGCAAATGACCTCCTTTCACCGTACCCGTAATCCGGAGGATATCATGCACGCCAAATACCGGCTGCAGCGGCTGCTCGCGTTGCTGCTTCAACCAAGTAAGCGAATGGTGCAGGGCAAGGCTGTAGGGATGGATACTGTGCTCGCCCACATGAAGAACAACTACAACCAAGAGCTTAAAGTTGGGCAACTGGCTCTAATGGCAGGCTTAAGCACCAATCATTTTATCAGAGCGTTCAAGCAGCTTACAGAAAAGACACCTATGGCCTATTTGCTGGAGGAACGGATAAAAAGGGCTAAGCAGCTGCTCTTCTCTTCCGAACGTGTCAAGCAGATCGCCAAGGAAGTGGGCTATAAGGACGAGCATTATTTCAGCCGGGTGTTCAAAAAATCGGAAGGCGTGGCACCGGCCAGCTACCTCAAAAACAATCATATCCGTATTGCTGTTCTCTACTATGGTCTGGATGATTACCTGATGACACTTGGACTGACGCCAGTGGCTGCGCTGTCTTACCGGGAACGGGTGTCAAGAAATTATAGCCTCCCCCACCCGGGTGTGCTGGAGCAGGAAATTGTCCGCCTGAACGGTTCCCGGTTGAATTATGAGGAGCTGGCACGGGTGAGGCCTGATCTGATTATCGGGAGCGACCGCCTGTTACCAGGCGAGTTGCTGGAGTCCATCGCACCCACGGTTGTCCTTGAGCATACCGATAATGTGGAGCAGCAGTTGTCCCGGTTGTCCCGTATTCTGGGCAGAGAGCAGCAGGCTGACGACTGGATGAACCGCTACGCAGAGCAGAAGCGCCTCCTTAGATCACGGCTGGAAGCACAGAATGTACTGCCCACGGTTTCTTTTATCAGAGTCAGCTCTGAATTCTACCGCCTGTACGGTGCCTCCAATCAGACAGGAACTCTCCTATACCAAGATCTTGGACTACGCCCGCCCCTCTCAACCCCTGAGCAGACAGGAGCAGTGGATTTTGAGATTCATGAGCTTCCCCGGTATAACCCGGGAACCATCTTTTTGGCTGCGGACCCTACCTTGGAATCGAGACAACGGCTGGAAGCACTGCTCTCATCCAGAGAATGGTCTTCACTGGATGCAGTGAAGCACTCCCGGGTATTCGATGCCGGAGATCTGTTGTTCAAAACACTTGGACCCTCAGGCAGAAAGTGGGCCATGTCCTATGTTGCATCCCGGATTGGCAGGCGGGACGATAGAATTATCCACGGCAACACAGGGTTATAATCCATTGAAAAGTATGTATCGATCTCCTATCATAATGATAATGATTATTATTATCTATTAGACAAAGGAGACTAGAAATAAATGAATCGAATGAAATCCATCCAGGTCATGCTCCTTGCCGTTCTGCTGCTGATACTGGCCGCTTGCAGCAATACAGCGGGACAACCGGCCTCCGGAGAACAGAGTCCCGCCGCTTCCCAAACCAGGGATCAGGCGGCTGCAGAACCGGGCACACGCACGATTACCCACCTTAAGGGAGAAGCTGTGATTCCGGCCAAAATCGAAAAAATCGTTGTTCTCTCGGCAGAGTACATAGATCATCTGTTGACTATCGGAGAGAAGCCCTCCGGTGTGAACACCGAGGTCCGGTACGGAGGAGAGTATCTTCCCTATATGGCTGACAAGCTGCAGGGGGTACAAACTGTAGGTTCGGCGGATAATCCCAACCTTGAGGCCATTACCTTGCTTGATCCGGATGTGATTCTTATTGAGAGCCGGACGGCCGAGAATAAGTATGAGCAACTGAACAAAATCGCCCCTACCATCGTTCTTGGAAATGAATGGCTTGATTATGGCGACGATACTTCCTTTTGGACCAAGGATCTGCTAACCATTGCCGAGATGTATGACAAGACGGATGTGGCGAAGGAAAAAATTGCCGAACTGGAACAGAAAACGGTCCAGGCCAGTGAGAAAATCAAAGCGCTGGACAACAAAAAACTTGCCTACCTCCGTGTACGTGAGAAGACGCTCCAGGTGTACGCACAACAAGGTCATCCAACCAATGCACTCCTTTACCAGGATCTCGGATTTGAACCCGCCGCACTTACACCGTCAGAGCAGAGAGCAGATCTATCTTTGGAGAAAATACCGGAGCTGGGGGCAGACTTTATCGTCCTTGAGGTGGATTCCAATGCCCGCGATTTCCTGGACAACATGCAGGCCAGCGCACTCTGGAAGAACATCCCTGCTGTACAGGGAGGAAAGGTTCATGAGACCGATTCCTTCTGGCTCTTTAAGGGCTGGGGAGTGATCGGCCGGGGTGAAATTATTGATGAAATCATGGCATGGCTGGAGCAATGAGTGAGGTTATACCTTTTAGCAGCCAGTGGATACAAGATTTCATGCAGCAGCATTTTGCCGTGACTGTCGCGAAGAACAGGAATAATTCTTTTCCATACAGTACAGAAGATCTATTGGACGAGGCGAAGCTCCCGTTAATTATCGGGCAGCAATCACTCCAGCTTGGGGAGCCTGGAGGAATTGTGGTCGGAACTTTGTTTGCCAAAAGGTACTCGGTGTTGATCATGGGACTGGCCGCCTCCATCACTCTCTTCGATACCCCGCTCTCTCTGCTGCCCGGCGCTTTACGGTTCAGGCTAACGGATGCAGGAATGATGCAGTATGAAGCGGAGACGGCAGCCACGGACAAATGGCCTGATAACCCTTCGGAAGTTCGTCAAGCCTGCCTTTCCGGCTATATAGATCGCCTGCTGGCACATTTACGGCAGGTGCTCCAGGCTGTATCAGGTTATACGGGGGCCAAGGAGAAAATCATGTGGTCGCTGATTGCACATAATTTGCATAACCTGTATGGACAGCTGCATACGGACAAGGGAATCTGGGACTCAGAGGATCGGGGCCGGATCATCGGCCAGGATTATAATACCCTGCTTCAGCCGGAGAAGCCGGATGAATTATCCATGCGGTTCCGGCGGTATGAGCATCCGAAGCTCCGTGGCCGTTCATTCTATCTGCGCAGGCATTGCTGCCTGGCCTACCGGATCAGAATCGGGCCTGATGCCGGAGAGTATTGCAGCACTTGCCCCAAGCTATCCCCGGAAGAGAGATGCAATATATTGAACAACTGAGCAACGCCCATCCCCGGTTCAGGATGGGCGTTGCTTATTTCTGCTCTGCTATTCTCTGAGACCACTAATGACAATAACATCCCGGTTATAGCTGCCTCCGGCAAACGCAATGCCTTTCGGCTCCGTCTTACGGGGCAGCAGCGCTTCAGAGATAATATTGCCGGTATGGTCAAGGTAGCTGGTGACATCGACACTCTTATGATAGAGGCAGATGTCATCCACCCGGTCATCCATGACGATACGCAGCGCGGTGGCCTCCTGCACCGAGAGCAGTTCCCCATGCTGCCGCACAGGCAGCCGTTCTGCATGCATCTGCGGCTTCGCTGCCCCGAACGGAACCGCCAGAGTGACGATGGCTGCACTGCCGGTTAGGGTAAGGGAACGCTTCATGACCGTACTCTCATGGTAGTGACCTTGCTTGAAGATCAGGCCCTGCTCCAGCGTCAGCCGGTCGTCGGCCAGCCCGGAGGGCAGCGGCTTCAGCAGCAGATTAGCCCCCTCCAGTTGGGAGACAACGTCCCCGCTGAGAGCATCGTAGGCCGCTGCACCCGGCGGCAGGTGGAAGTACTGCTCATAGCGGTGCTGCCCTTTGGCTTCGAACAGATCCACGATCAGCCAATAGCTGTTCTTGACGAACAGTACCTTACGGGAGTGAACCACCGGATCTTCGTACCGGGTATATCCGTACTGGCTCGCAAAGGTGTAGTCATATGCTTCATTGAACTGGGTATCCCAGATTCTGCAGCTCGCCGTAGGCGGTGTATTCCAGTGGAAGCTGCGGACATGCTGGTCCTGCCCGTCGACAACCACAGTGTTATGGGCACGGGTCGAGACTGTATATTTTCGTTCCTTGTTCCACTCGAACAAGCCCATACCCGAATCCGCCAGCAGCTCGCGTCCTCCGGCGTAGAGCACCAGGCTGAGCGCATCGGAATGCGCATGCCCGCCGATCCCGACGCCTGCACGCATCGCCATGTACATGTCGTTAGGGCTCCAGCCCTGGCGCGAGGTCACATAACCGCCTGCCGGGAAGCAGGCTGCCGTCTCCGCCGGCTCGACGGCCTTCAGCTGATCATACTCCGCTGCAGCCTCCGGCCCGATTCTCCACAGCAGGGAGAACGGCAGCCGCTCATGCCCCAGCGCTTTGAAGTCTCCCCGCTGATACAGGTAAGCGCCCAGGCTCATGACACCACGCAGCTCGCTGACGACCTGAACATCGGTATCGCCGAACTTGACCAGCTGCCCGTCCGGGGCCAGCAGATGCATCGTAACGACATACATCTTCTCCAGCGTCTCCCGGTATTCTCCGGCATCGATGCCGAGCTTCTGATACAGAACCACCAGCTCATACAGCTCACGCATGACGATCAGGTGGTAATTCGGGCTGCCCTCGAACTGTACCCCGTCGGGGTAGACGTTCTCAAGGATATAGCCCGGCAGCTTACGACCAGCGTATTCCAGCCATGCGGCGGAATCCTTCAGCTCCGGCAGCAGCAGCGCCGTCTGAGTCAGCCCCCGGAGCTGCATACAGACATGGTTGCCGCCGCTGGCATGATATTTACGGACGTAATCCCCGTGCTGCTGGAAGGACTGAATCAGCTTCAGCTTCACCTCTGGCTCGAAGGCCGGGGAGCTGAAGAAGGTAATGAAGGCTTCCGGCAGCATGAACATCCGCACACCGGCGGAGAGGGGGTCCCAGGTCGAATGCTCCGCCCGGAAGGTACCATCCACCGGCATAGGGTTGTCGTCAATGAAATGGCTGATCATATCATTGAAGCATCTGGCGTATTTGTCATCCCCGGTCAGCGCATAGGCTCTGGACAGGCGCTTCACGTAGACGAACCGGGTCAGATGGAGCTGATACTGCGAGCTGTCGAACAGCCAGCTGTTCCAGTCATAGCTTCCGTGCCGGAAGAGCACTCTTTTCCCTTTGAACAGGGGAATATCCCCCTCCACAATCCGGTCCGCCTCGGCAATATCCTGCTGTGCCTCTTCCTCCCCGCTGTAATGGCTGGCGGCGTACGCTCGAAGCTTGGGAACATCCTTCACCTCAAAGTAATATCTCCCGTTGTTACCCGCTGCAATGACTTCTAAATAAGCATCCCGTGCACCAGGGACATCGCCTAAGTCCAGCTTCGCAGCTACCTCTGCAAGCTCCGGTCTGTTCAAGTCCAGCATCGTGCTTAAGAATTCCCCGGCCGTTAGCTGCGGCTTCGTGTATGCGGGATTGTGGCGCAGATCTTTATATCGCATAGTCAATTCTATCATCACCTTTATATTCGCGGCTCTCTCCGCCTAAAGTCTATTCCTTAATTGAACCAAGCATGGCACCCTTGGCAAAATACTTCTGCAGGAACGGGTACACTATGACTATAGGCAGCATCGCCAGCAGAATGGCTGCATTCTGGACATTGGGTCCAAGATTGGCTGCAAGCGAAGCATCTACCGCTGCCTCTGCCGAGATATTGGAGGCGCTGATTGCCACCATCTGCCGCAGGAGCGGTTGAATCGGCCAGCGCGAGGTATCATTCAGATAGATGACCGCCGAGAAGAACTCATTCCAGAACTGCACCATGAAGAACAGCGTGAAGGTGGCGATAATCGGCTTGGACAGCGGCAGCACGATCGAGTAGAGAATTCTGAATTCCCCGGCCCCGTCAATTCTGGCTGCTTCGTCCAGACTCTCGGGCAGGCTCTGGAAGAAGGAGCGGATGACCATAATATTGAAGGCACTGGAGGCTGCCGGAAGCACTACTGCCCAGTAGGAATCGATCAGACCCAGATTTTTGACGACCAGATAGTTCGGAATCATGCCCCCATGGAAGATCATCGTGAAGAAAATAACCAGCAGCATAATCCGGCGTCCGGGCAGAAATTTCTTCGACAGGGCATAGGCCAGTGTAATGGAGACGAACAGGCTGAGCACCGTTCCCATCGCCGTGATAATGACAGAGTTCTTGACGGAGGTCAGGAACGTATTCGCATTCAGCAGATAGCTATAGGCATCCAGTGTCCAGTGCTTGGGCCAGATGAAGAAATTCCCGGCCATCGAATCTCCCGGCGGACTGAATGAGACCGCGATAATATATAGAAAAGGCAGAATAACCAGCAAGCTGATTAAGCAAATAATGACTACAATAATGGTGTCAAACCAGGTTGCCTTAAGCTTCATAACCTCTCCACTCCTGTTCTTGTTCTAGAATATGCCTTCCTCACCAAGCAGCTTGGCCGCATAATTGGCCCCGAGGACCAGGATCAGACTGGCAACGGATTTGAACATGCCTACCGTAATCGCGAAGCTGTAATTGAATTGCTCCAGACCGACATGGTAGACGAACAGATCGAAGACATTGGAGA
Organism: Paenibacillus sp. FSL H8-0122; assembly: GCF_038005345.1. Taxonomy (NCBI): domain Bacteria; kingdom Bacillati; phylum Bacillota; class Bacilli; order Caryophanales; family Paenibacillaceae; genus Paenibacillus; species Paenibacillus sp. FSL H8-0122. The sequence continues at coordinate 5,434,705 of NZ_JBBOTB010000001.1, forward strand.
CATCCAGGTTCAGGCTGTTGGTCATCAGGAAGATCTGCATGAAGTTGGAGTCCATGGAGGAGCCCAGACGGAGCAGCAGCAGAATCACGATAGTCCCCTTGATGCCGGGGAGCGTAATATGCCAGATGCTCTGCAGGCGGCTTGCTCCATCCACTTTCGCTGCTTCATACTGCTCAGGGTTAATTCCCGCCAGTGCCGCCAGGAAGATAATCGTGCCCCAGCCCGCATCCTTCCAGATGGACTGGAAGATGACCAGCGGCCGGAACCATTCATTGCTAACCAGGAAGTTGGCGCTGCCGTCGAACCACTGGCCGAGGTAATGGTTAATGACGCCCGAAGGCCCGAAGAAGGAAATCGTAATCCCGTAAATCACGACCCAGGAGAGAAAATGGGGCAGATACACGATGGTCTGCGAGACACGCTTGAACACCTTGAGCCGCACTTCATTCAGGAGCAGCGACAGGAAGATCGTGAAGGGAAAATAAATGATCAGATTCAGCAGACTGATCAGCAGCGTATTTTTCAGCAACATATAGAAATCGGAGGTTCCGAAAAACTGTCTGAAATTATCCAGCCCTACCCAGGGACTGTCCATCATACCCTTGAACGGGCTGTATTCCTTGAAGGCTAATATGAGTCCTGTCATAGGGATGTAATGAAAGGTGAGAAAGTAGAGAATACCCGGTGCTGCCAGTAAGTAAAAGGGCCATAGCTGATGAAACCGTTTCGGTCGTAAAGCTCTCTGCACAGGCTAAACCTCCTTATCCAAATGGGCAAAAGAAAGGGGAAGCCCCCTCCTTTGCCTCTGTTTATAGTGTTGTTGTATTACTTCGTGGAATGCTCTGCTTTATACTGGTCCAGCAGTTCCTTGGTGATCTGCTCGCCCGGACCCTTAGTCCAGGTATCAATCTCCTTCTGCACATCCTCCCAGGCTCCCTCGCCCAGCACATACTTCGTCATGACCGCACTCATTTTCTTATAGCTGTCCGGATTCTTGCTGGCGTACTGTGAGTTGTAGCTGAGGAACGGATTCTCCACCCCGATCTTGCTGATCGTATCGAGTGTCGCCTTTTGCAGCGCCAGGATGTCCGTCTCCTTGGAGTTGGCGTATACATATGGATCTGCACGGTTCTCCAGGATGAAATTGTTCGGCTTATCCAGCTCATACTGCTTCTTCTGCTCCTCGGTCTGCACCGCAACCCCATTCTTGAAATCGCTGGAATGGATGCCGGTGACTCCCGCTTTGGAGAACGCTACATTCTCTTCGGAAGCCGTGAAGTCAAGGAAGTCTACAATCTGCTGCACCTTATCCTCCGGCACGGAGCTAGGAACCGCCCACAGTCCGTAGTACCCGGAGAGTACAGAAGCGCCCTTCTGTCCGTTCGCGCCTTCAAGCACATCGACAATCGCGATTTCAGCCTTCGGGTCCGTCTGCTTCAGCTTCTCGACGTTGGTCTCTACAATATCACTGACATTCCCGACAAAAGCACCCGCTGTGCCCGCAAGGAACTTACTCCGCGCCTGCCCCTGGTTCTTCAGTACCGGCGCATCCTTGTCGATCAGGCCCTTGCTCCACGAATCTCTCAGCCACTCCAGGAATGCCTTGTATTCAGGCGTCTGGAAATCACGGACCACGTTGTCACCTTCCAGCTTCCAGACATTAGGAATGCCAAAGGCATACTGGATCGGGAGGACACCCGAGAACGGCCCGGGGCTATTCACACCGTCAGAACCGTAGATCGTGAACGGAATGGTTTTGCCGCCGCCTGCCGGGTCCTTCTCCTTGAACACCGCAAGCGCATTCGTCAGCTCATCCATGGTCTTCGGAACCGGCAGATTATATTTATCCAGCCAGTCCTTGCGGATCAGAATATTGGCTTCACCTCCGCCGTAAAGGCCGCGCGGCCGGGGAATCCCGTACGATTTGCCGTCAATCTTGGCTCCGTTCCAGACCACCTCATCAATCTGGCTGATATTCTTGGTCTTCGCAAGGTAAGGCGTCAGGTCATGAAAAGCGCCCATCTTCACCAGGTTGTTGAATTTATCGTCCTTGCCGCCATCCATCAGCAGCAGGTCATAGGAATCTCCGGCCGATACCGCCACAGAGAGCTTGTCCGTATAGGCTTCGGATGGCACGAAGGTTACGTTCAGATCTACATTGCCGCGCTTCTCCAGATCCTCCAGCGCCTTGTTGTTCGTCATCTCCGGCGGATTGCCGAACAGAATGGTCATGGCCTTGATGCTGGCCGGCTTGCTAGCCGCACCGCTTAGTGTACTGCCTTCCGGTGCCGCTGTGCTGCCTGCCGCAGAATTATTGCCGCCGCCGCAGCCCGCCAGTGCAGTTACCATCAACGCCGCTGAAGCTGCAAGCGGTACAAGCTTTCTTGTGATATTCATTGTCATCCCCCATTTGCTTGTATTGATTGCGTTTACATCGTGCTTACACTTTGGATTATAGAAGACACCCGAGCTTAAGAACATGCCGGATTCCAGCCAAAGTGTCACCATTTTTAAGATTTGCCGGTCCGCAGGTATCTCCATGTTCGCCAATGTACTATAATCTGTTTAGGATAGCCTGCCCGGTATCCGTAGTCCAAAACCCTTAACGGATGTGACTCTATGAATTCACCCTTTTTCAGCTTTTTGCGGCGGAGCTTCTATATTAAGATGATTGTGGTCATGTTCGCCATCTCGGTGGTTCCGCTCATTGTGCTGTCCTTCATCTCTGTAAGCGTATCCAGCACGACGGTGGAGCAGCAGGTGAACCGCCTGAATGCCCAGCTCGTCAATCAGGTCGTGGACCGGATTGAATTAACCATGACCCGGCTGCGGGAACTGAGCGAGCAATACTCGCGGATCTCGTCCATTCAGAGTGCGCTGGTCTCGCCTTCGGCCCAATATTTTGAAGAGGTGGTCCGCAAAAAGGATCTGATCTCCGTGCTCAGCGGCGCCTCCGCCATCATCGGGAATGTGGAGGGTCTGCAGGTCTATTCCGCCGTTACAGGAGAAGTCCTCTCCTCCACAGAAGCCCCGGCCATGCTGGAGGAGTCTCCATACGGGCCGCTGATTGAAGCGTATCTGGCTTCGGGACGGCCGAATCTTTTTCTGGACAAGCACTCGCTGCCTGAGCTGGCTATTCTTCAATCGTCCACCTATTATATCTCACGCGTTCCCTTCGATTTATATAAGGACCTCAAGGGCGTGCTGCTGATCTCCATGAATAACAGCCAATACCAGCAGCAGATCGAGAATATTCAGCTTGGGAGCGAGGGCTCCATCTCACTGCTGACAGAAGACGGCCTGACCATTGCCACGACCAGCAAGCTGGAGAAGCAGGAGGATACGCAGCGGGTGCAGGAGATTCTGAAGCGCTGGAAGGAGCTGAAGCGCCCGGATCAGTTCGCGGCAGGCTCCTCGATAGTCTCTGTCAAGCAGACCTCCACCTACGACAAGTGGATCGTACTCTCGGAGATTCCGTCCAAGGAGCTTACAGCCAGCGCCGAGATTATCCGCCGGACGGTCACTTATTTTCTGCTGATACTGGTCTGTCTGGGGGCGCTCTGTGTGGTCGGCTTCGGGTATCAGCTCTACCGGCCTCTACAGGCTGTGAAGCGGCAGGTCGATGCTCTGAAAAAAGGGAATTTCGAGGCCAGGGTCACCCATTTCGCCAATAATGAAATCGGGGATCTGGGCCGGATGCTCAATACCATGGCTGTCCGCATACAGGATCTGCTGGCAGACCTGCATGATTCGGAGGATCTGAAGCGCAAGCTGGAGATCCGGGCGCTGCAATCGCAGATCAATCCCCATTTCATGTACAATACCCTCAATACGATCCGTATGTTCGCCATGATGAAGGATTATGAGAAGATCAACTCCCTGATGGGACGGCTGGTGGCCTTGCTGCGGTATTCGATGGAGAATTTCGAGCAGACGGTGCAGCTCCAGCAGGAGCTTGATTATCTGGCGGATTATACCGGGCTGTTGAATATGCGCTACAAATGCCAGATTCATCTGGAGACTGAGATTGAAGAGCCGCTGCGGGGCATGATGATTCCGAAGCTGGGTCTGCAGCCGCTGATTGAGAACTCCGTGTTCCACGGCATTCTCCCGCGCAAGGCACCGGAAGGCCATATCCGTGTGCGCGTATACAGAAGTCCCGGCGGAAGCCATATTATTGTACAAGTGGAGGACGACGGAACCGGTCTGGAAGAGGCTGACCTGAGGAAGCTGCAGCTCCATCTCCAGCAGGAAGAGTCTGCCGAGAACATCGGACTGCAGAATGTATGGATGCGCATGAAGCTGCTGTTCGGGGCGGAGACACAGATCCTGCTCACAAGCGCTCCGGGTGAAGGCTTGACCATCCGCATGCTGCTGCCATCCGGGAACGTTCTGATTAAGGAGGAACATCATGAATCACTATAGGGTTGTCCTTGTGGAAGACGAGATTCCGGCAAGAACCGTCTTCCGGCATTTCATTGAGGAGCGCGCAGACCTGTTCACCCTTGTCGGTGAAGCCGAGGATGGCCGGGACGGGCTGGAGCTGTTCCTGAAGCATAAGCCGGAGCTGATCGTCACCGACATTACGATGCCGGGCATGAACGGCCTGGAGATGCTGCGCGAGATTGAACGGAGCGGGGTACGTGCGCCGCAGATCATTATCCTGACCTGCCATCAGGACTTCCACTATGCCCAGCAGGCCATTCATCTGAAGGCAGCCTCCTATCTGATTAAGGATGACTGCCTCTCCGATCCGGGCCTGCTGACCCGGACGATGGAGGAGCTGGCGGTCCTGGCGGATTCACGCGGCGAGACGAGAGACAATTATATGCAGCTGGAGCAGCAGGTCCGCCTGAGCGAGGTGGAGATCGAGCAGAGCCTGTTCCTGGAAATGCTGCGCAGCCCGGCGGCGGAAGCCAAGTGGCTGCGCAGTCTTGCGGACTCGCAGCTTCCGCTTCACGGCCAGGGCTTCATGACCCTGCTGGTGGAGCTGGACCGCAACTCCCTGCGCTTCCCGATCGACCAGCTGGAGGAGCTGAAGCTGTGGCAATTCGCCGGGGTGAACGTGCTGAAGGAGCTGCTCGGCAGTATAGGCGCGCATAAGGTGATCGCCCTCGACAAAGGGCGGTTCCTTGCCCTGTATACCGACAGCTTGAAGGAGGGGAGACCCCGCTTTCTGGAGCAGGTGCTGGAGTCCCTGGCTGCGAATCTCCGGATGAGCTGCATCGCCCTGCTGTGCAGCTTCGAACAGGGACTGGAGGAGCGGCCGGAGGCGCTGAAGCGGCTGGCTTCGGCGCCGTATCCGTTCTTTTACCGCAGCAATGAGCTTATCGGCATTGGGGAGTGGGGGCAGCTCTCCAGCTTCCAGCGGATTCCCGAGCCGCAGAGCCGCTTCTGGAGCAAGGTGCTGAAGCAAGCGCTGCTGGAGCCGCATCTCAGCACGGCAGCCCTGGAGCAGGAGCGGCTGTCCCTATACCGTCAGGCCATGGAGCAAGCCTGGGACCCGGAGCAGATCAAGTCCCTGTATCTGCGAGTCTTCCTGGATATGAGCCATAACGTTATTGGGGCAGAAGGCGGGGCGGATCTCGAAGCGGAGCTGCGTGTACAAATCGAGCTGTGCCAGACCTTCAACGCTGTACATGAGATCACCTGCGATCATTTCCGCAAGCTTCAGCAGCTTCAGGAGGGCGGCCGGAAGATCGATGCCTCCATCACACGGATCATTCAACAGATGCGCGAAGATCTCAGCTATCCCTACAAGCTGGAGGAGCTGGCCGCTTCGATCAATTACAGCGTGCCCTACTTCAGCTCCATGTTCAAGAAGGCCGTCGGTGAGAGCTTTGTCCAATACCTGACCCGCCTGCGGATCGAACAGGCCAAGCTGCTGCTGCTCACCACCGACCACAAGACCTTCGAAATCTCCGAATCCATCGGGTTCGAGAATTACCGGTCCTTCAACCGGATCTTCAAGAAGGAGACCGGCGTCTCGCCCTCCGATTACCGCCGGCAGGGGACTCACAGCATATAAATTAGACTATGGGGCCATCGGCTGGCCGATTGTGTTCCGTTTTTCGATTACATTTGGCCTACGCGCCGCCTTCCGTCCCATTGTAGTCGGTTTTTCGATTACATTTGGCTTACGGGCCGCTCCCGGTCCTATTGTGGTCGGTTTTTCGATTACATTTGGCCTACGGGCCGCTCCCGGTCCCATTGTAGTCGGTTTTTCGATTACATTTGGCCTGCGCGCCGCCCCCGGTCCTATTGTGGTCGGTTTTTCGATTACATTTGGCCTACGCGCCGCCTTCCGTCCCATTGTAGTCGGTTTTTCGATTACATTTGGCTTACGCGCCGTCTTCCGTCCCATTATGGTCGGTTTTTCGATTACATTGGGTCCATATGCCGTCCGCTCCAGCCAATTGTGTCCGGTTTACCGAACAACCCCCGCCTTCACCGGAAACCCGGTGAGGACGGGGGTTGCTCTTGTTAACCTGTAATCATCCGTCAGGTACGGCGGTTCACGAACATCAGCATAAGCATGGAAATCACGATGATCGAGCCGACCCACATCCAGGCCAGCGTCATATTGCCGCCATCCACCGCTACATAGATCGCAGTAGGCACGGTCTGGGTACGGCCCGGGATATTGCCCGCCACCATAATCGTTGCCCCGAACTCGCCCAGCCCGCGGGCGAAGCCGAGGACATAACCGGCAGCCAGCGAACGCCCGGCCAACGGCAGGGTCACATAACGCAGCACCTGAAGCTCGCTGGCTCCCTGCGCCCGCGCGGCATCCTCCAGATCCTTCTCCACGCCCTCGAAGCCCGCTTTAACCGTGCGGTATACCAGCGGAAAAGCAACCACAACAGCGGCAATGACTGCCGCCCCCCAGGTGAACAGAATCGTCTGCTCCGTGAACTGTTCATACAGCCTGCCGATCCAGCTGCGCCGCCCGAGGACCATCAGCAGGACGAAGCCGACCACGGTTGGCGGCAGCACCAGCGGCAGCAGCAACACGGTCTCTACCAGATTATGTCCGAAGAACCTGCGCCCCGCCATCTTCCTGGCTGCCAGCATGGCCAACAGGAACACGATGATACTGGTCAATACCGCAATCTTGATTGATAACCAGACCGGGGCGAAAAAGTCGGGCCAATTGATCTCCATCTCTTCACCCCATCTAATGGTAGTTAGTTATTTAGCCAATTGAAAGCCGTAGCTGGTAAAGACAGAGCTGGCAGCAGCGGTCTGCACATAGCTATAGAACGCTTTGGCCTCGGCCTGATGCTTCGAATCCTTAACCATGCCCGCCGGATAGTTAATCGCCTTATGTACATGGCCGCCAACGGTCAGGGCAATCTTCACTTTCTTCGAGGTAAGCGCATCCGTCTTGTAGACGAACCCGGCATCCGCATTGCCTGTCTCCACATAGGACAGCACCTGTCGGACATCCTTGGCGAAGACCAGCTTGCCTTGCAGCGTATCCCATACCTTCTTCGCGGTCAAGGACTGCTGAGCGTATTGTCCGGCCGGTACCGATTCCGGCTGGCCTACGGCTACCTTTTTGAAGGCTGGAGCGGTAAGGTCAGTAATGGTTGTAAGCTTCGTGTTCGAATCGGAAGGCACAACGACGACCAATTGATTCTTCAGCAGCGCCTTGTGGTCTGCAATCAGCCCTTTATCCACCAGTGCGTTCATCTGCTTATCGCCTGCCGAGAAGAACAAGTCAGCCGGCGCCCCCTGCTCAATCTGCTTCTGTAGCGTACCTGAAGCGCCGTAATTGAACACTAGCTTAATCTCAGGATGCTGCTGCTCATACTGTACAGCAATCTTGTCCAGACTATCCTGCAGACTCGCTGCTGCGGAGACAATAATCTCCGTCTTTTTCATTGCCGCCTCAACATCTCCTGCTGAACCCGCCGACACTCCCGCCACCATAAGCAGCACCAATAATCCCGCTAACCACTTCTTCAGCACACTCCATACCTCCCAATCGCTATTTCGTATATTTGAACATATTCTAGCAAGTCAAATCGAATTATACAATATATTTGATTATGTTTGTATATGTTTAGTTATAATTAGTATTAAAATCAGGGATTCCCCTCTTATCCATGCCAAAAAACCCCGCCCTATGTATAGGGAAGAGGCCTGTTCTAAGGCTATTCGCAATAAATTTCTCACCAGTTCCAGTTATTTGACCTTGAAAGCAACCTTGAAGCTTCCCTTGGCATCTTCACCCTTGATTTCAATCCGGTATTTCCCGTCCTTCCCGGCTTCCACCTTCTCGGTACCGGATTCATTGGTTGCCAGTTCAGTAAGCACCTCATTATCCGGCCCGTATAACTTCATGGTCAGCTGGCCCTTCTCCACCTTGGAATCGTAATCTATACTGAGCGTTTCGCCGCTTTTCATACTCAGCTTCTTCTCCTCTGTGCCCGTAAAAAACTTGTAGGAGCCGCTTATTTTGCTCTTCGTGCTGGACCCGGCGTACATTATTCTCTTGTCGCAGGAAGTCAGCAGCACCGACGCCATGATGATCAAGATCCCCAGTGTCATCCATTTATTCTTCATATACTTAACACTCCCTGGTTTAGATTAAATGGCCGCAGTGCGGACAATGGAAACCCTTATTGCCTGCATTAGATGCTATGTGAATGTGATGCTGTTTCCTTGCCAGGAGATAAAGGATCAGACCGATGAAATTAGGAATATAGATGACCGCAGTCACCCAGAGCCAGGCATTCATCCGCCGCCGCGAGGCATCTTTATAAATGAATACCGCGATCAGCACATTCAGCCCCAGGAACAGCAGGGCCAGCAGGCTTATCACGATAAGCCAGGTCAGATTCTCCTCCAAAAACTCGCCCATATAGGGGCTTATGGCATACCCCAGCGCAATACAGCTTAACAGGATGGTTGCCGTAAGCGCCCAAAAAACAAATTTCTCAACGGTTAAGTGAACTTTCATAAGACCCTCTCCCGCCTCCCATAGTACTGTACAACAGCAATGTTCCGGCGATCATTGGAGACAGGATGAACAGCAGCCCCATGCTGATCTTCCATTGCAGGGCAGCCGGACCGGCCAGGAAGTACAGTCCCAGCACCATGAATACCAGCCATTGCAGGGCCATTAAAATGGAAAGTGTGCCCATTGTCCTGCGCCCTTGTATCCGCTGAATCGTATTAGAGACAAGCTCTGGGGATGGCGTGAGCGGTAGATTGAAATATTCCGTCAGCAGCTGGTCTTTGTCTCCGGACTCCTTCATTTAGTTCATCTCCCTCATTAAATTGTGCAGCAGCTTCTTGCCCTGATTCAATCGGGATTTGACGGTTCCGAGGGGAACTCCCAGCACCTCCGCAATGCCCTCATAGCTGAACTCCTCATAGTAATACAGCACGAGAGGGGCAAGATAACGTTCGGGCAGACTGCGCAGGCATTCCTCCAGGAACCGGTGCTCCTCATGCCGCAGCAGCTCCTCTTCTGCCAGTGAAGCTGGGTCTCTAATTTGAATAAGCTCCGCATCCGAGGACAACCAGGTCCAAAGGGCATACACGCTTTTCCACTTCCGATAGCGGTCGCGGTACATGTTGAATGCCACCTGGAACAGCCAAGGCTTAAAGGGACGCTCGGCATCATACTTCTCCAGCTTGCGGAGCACACGTACCCATACCTCCTGGAACAGGTCCTCCGCATCCTGCCGGTTCAAGGTAAGATGGCGGCAGAACCGGTATAAATCATCCCTATACCTGACAATGAGGAGCTCAAGATGCGCTTGTTGACCGGCCTTGCATCCTTCAACGAGCTGTTTGTCGGTCATCATCTGTTCCCCGCCGCCCTTTCAACCTACATTACGAAGTGATCTGGATATTGTTCGAAAATTCACAAGGTTATTTTTAGAAAAAGTTAATGAAATTTGAAAATAGCCCTGACCCGAGGATAGGAGGTGGTTTGGCTTAATTGCACTTTGTACAACTAAAATGTCCTATTCATAACCCTTTCCACGTTTAGTTGTATTTCGTTCATTTAAAAGGCAGCCTTCTCCCGGTTATCAGCTAATTAGGCAGATTTAGTTGTACAGAATACAGTTAGAAGATGAAGCTATGCCTTTTCGCTGTTTTTAAGTGTACATTCTACAACTAACTATATTTGAACAACATCATCCTAACAGGTGAAGCATGCTCGCGCCTTCCAACAGTAAACCACCTTCTGTTAAAAGAAAGAGCTGTCCCAAGCAGCCATTGATATGGCTTGGGACAACACTTGCGAATACCTTCTATTCAAATTCAACTCTTCATCCGCGGGTCCAGCACATCCCGCAGGCCGTCGCCCATCAGATTGAAGCCGAGGACGGTCAACATGATGGACAGACCCGGGAAGATGACGGTCCAGGGAGCTTTTTGGATGAATTGTCTGGAATCGGAGAGCATCTTGCCCCATTCCGGGTCCGGCGGCTGAGCGCCCAGTCCAAGGAAGCCCAGGGCAGCGGCTTCAATGATAGCTGTCGCGACGCCAAGGGTGCCTTGGACAATGATCGGCGTCAGACTGTTCGGCAGGATGTGGCTGAACAGAATCCGCCCGTTCTTCATCCCGATGGCCCTGGCCGCCGTAATATACTCCTCGGACTTCAGGCTCAGCACCTTGGCCCGGACCAGCCGGCCATAGGTCGGAATGTTGACGATGGCAATCGCGTAGAGCGCATTCTGCAAGGAGGGTCCCAGAATAGCTACAATCGCGATAGCCAGCAGAATACTCGGAAAGGCCAGCAAAATGTCAAACAGACGGGAGATGATCATATCCATCCATTTGCCGTAGTACCCGGCGAGGATGCCCAGCGCGGTGCCGACAATGATCGAGCCGATTACGGAGAAGAATCCCACCCAGAGTGAAATCCGTGCCCCGTAGATCACCCGGGTGAACAGATCCCGCCCCAGATCATCCGTACCGAACCAATGCTCCGCCGACGGCGGCTTCAGGCGGTTCACCAATTGCTGGGCTTTGAAATCATACGGGGCGATCCACGGCGCGAGCAGCGCAATCAGTACGAAGAACAGGATAATGCCAAGCCCGGCCATGGCTGTCTTGTTCTTGCGGAAGGCCTTCCACGCATCGCGCCAGGGGCCGGAGGCCTGATCCGCCGGAGCCTTAGGAGGTGAAGCCTGTAGTGCTGCCTGTCCCATAGCTGCTCCCCCTCACTTGTAATTGATGCGCGGATCGATAGCGGCATACAGCAGATCCACCAGCAGATTGATGAGCACAAAGATAAAGGCAATAATCAGAATCCCCGTCTGAATCACAGGATAATCCCGCGAGCTGATCGCTTCAAAGATATAACGCCCTACCCCGGGCCAAGCAAAAATCGTCTCGGTCAGCACCGCCCCTCCGAGCAGCGCCCCCGTCTGCAGGCCGATTACCGTCAGCACCGGAATGAGCGCATTCTTCAGCGCATGCTTATAGACCACGAGGAACTGCGACATACCCTTAGCCTTGGCTGTACGGATATAATCGGAATTCATCACCTCCAGCATACTGGAGCGGGTCATCCGGGCAATGATCGCCATCGGTATCGTGCCAAGCGCAATACTCGGCAGAATGAGATGCTTAATGACCGTCCACAGCTGGTCCCACCGCCCGGCCAGAATTGTATCCAGCACGTACAGGTTGGTTATCGTCTCCACCGGATTGCGCTGGTCCATCCTGCCGATGGACGGCAGCCAGTGCAGCTTCAGCGCGAAGAGCAGCTGCTCCATCAGCCCCAGCCAGAAGATCGGCATCGATACCCCAATGAGCGCGATGATCATAGCCGTGTAATCGAACCAGGAGTTCTGTCTCCAGGCGCTAAGGATACCGGCGTTGACTCCGACGAAGGTTGCGAAAAGCATACTGGCAGCCGTCAGCTCCAGCGTAGCCGCCAGATACGGTACGATTTCCTTGGCAATCGGCGTTTTGGTGCGGATCGAAGTCCCCAGGTCGCCCCGGACCAAATCACCCATGTAGTTAAAATATTGCTGCAGCCAGGGCTTGTCGAGACCAAGCTGGTTACGCAGCGCCTGCTTGGATTGCTCCGTTGCCTTCTGGCCGAGAATCGTCTCGGCCGGATCACCCGGAATGGCATGGATGATGGAGAAGACGATCAGGGTCATGCCGATCAGAACCGGGAACAGCACCATCACACGTTTTATGAGGTAAGAGTTCAATTCCGTTCACCTTCCAAAGGTGTATTTATTCAAAATAAATCTCACTGTAATACTCTGTCCCTGTCGGTCCGGGAACGAAGCCCTTCAGGTTGGCCTTTCCGGCCAGCAGCGGTGTGGTATGAACCAGCGGAATCCACGGTGCATCGGCTTTGATCATCTCCTGCGCCTGCTTGTACAGCTCGGAGCGCTTGTCCTGATCCGTCTCCTTCTGGGCACCGGTCAGAAGTGTATGCAATTCTTCATTCACATAAAAGGCACGGTTATTGCCGGGAATAGCATCCTTATCCAGCAGGGTGTACAGGAAGTTGTCCGGGTCGCCGTTGTCGCCGGTCCAGCCAAGCATGAAGATATCGTCCTTCTCCCCGGCCTTGGTGTCATCGAGATAAGTGGCCCATTCCGGGGACTCGATGACGGTCTTGACCCCGATCTTCTCCCATTCTGCTTGAATCGCTTCGGCTACCTTCTTGCCGTCAGGCATATAAGGACGGGATACAGGCATCGCGTACAGGGTCACCGGGTCAGGCAGTCCGTCAGGATAACCCGCTTCGGCCAGCAACGCTTTAGCTTTGTCCAGATCATACTCATAATCCTTCACACTGTCGTTATAGCCCCACAGGGAAGGCGGCATAGGATTGACCGCAGCCTGGGCCTGGCCGGCGAAGAATGCATCGATAATCTCCTGCTTGTTGACTGCATGGCTGAGCGCCTGTCTGACCTTCACATTGTCGAACGGCTTCTTCTTGAAGTTGAAGCCGAGGTACGACACATTGAACGGCGGACGCTCAATCTTGGTCAGCGCACTGTTACTCTCCAGCGTGGACAAGTCATCCGGGCTGAGATCTTCCATCAGATCGATTTCCCCGTTTTGCAGCGCCGTGAAGCGGGCTGAGTTGTCCGGGATCGAGCGCACGATGACCTTGTTCAGCTTGGGAAGCCCTTCTTTCCAGTAGGCGGTATTCTTGTCCAGGGTGATGGAATCATTGCGCTTCCACTCCTTGAACACGAACGGGCCTGTCCCTACCGGCTCATTCTTGAAATTCTCCTTCTTCTCCTTGACCGCAGCAGGACTGGCAATCCCGAAGGTGGTCATGGCGATATTCTGCAGGAACGGCGCCTGCGGCTGGTTCAGTACAAATTGAACCGTTGACTCGTCCACCGCCTTCACTTCCTTGATCACCCGTGAACCGTCCGGACCGAACATGGAGTCATAGTAATCGAAAGAATCACCTTCGAATTTGTATTCACTGGCCGGATCACTCCAGCGCTGGAAATTGAACACGACTGCCTCGGCGTTGAAATCGGTTCCGTCATGAAACTTCACGCCGGGATGCAGCTTGAAGGTGTAGCTCAGCCCGTCCGGCGTTACTTCCCAGCTATCGGCAAGTGAGGCCTGGACTTCAGAGGTACCCGGCTTATACTCGAGCAGCGAATCGAAGACCTGATGCGCAATCTTCAGCGACTCCCCGTCCGTCACAATCGCCGGGTCCAGGGAAGCCGAGTCGCCCCCGCGCCCCAGAATCAGGGTATCCTGCGCTGTCCCGGAGGTCTCAGGTGAGCTTGCCGGAGCATTTGTTGCCGCCGTATTCCCTCCGGTATTTCCCGTGTTGCCTGTGTTGTTCCCTCCGCCGCAGCCGCTGAGCGCGAGCCCCGCGCCAAGCATCAGTACCAATGCGAAATTACCCCATTTGTTCATCTCCAGAAAGCTCCCTTCTTTCATTGAAATATCAAAGTGTTTATATAGAGCGGTGCAGGTAGCACAGCTATAAACCAAGGTTCTTCTGTGTATGGCTCTACGATGCAAGCAGATCAGGAAAGCGGTGTATTGGCTTCTTCATCATAGAGATGGCAGGCTGTGAAGTGTCCGGCTTCTGTCTCTATCAGCGGAGGTCTGATCACCCGGCACCGCTCCATCACGCGCGGACAACGCGTGTTAAACGCACATCCGATTGGCGCATTAGCAGGACTTGGTACCTCCCCCTGCAGAATGATCCGTTCCTTGCGGATATCGGGATCAGGTTCAGGAACCGCAGACAGCAGAGCCTGCGTATAAGGATGCTGCGGCCGGGCATAGAGCTTATGCTTGTCCGTAATTTCGACAATCCGCCCCAGGTACATTACCGCTACCCGGTCGCAGATATGCTTCACCACACTGAGATCATGGGCGATAAATATGTAAGTTAAGCCGAATTCCCGCTGCAAATCCTGCATCAGGTTAATGACCTGGGACTGGATCGATACATCCAGCGCAGAGACAGGCTCATCCGCAATAATCAGCTTCGGATGGAGTGCCAGTGCTCTGGCAATGCCGATCCGTTGGCGTTGTCCGCCGGAGAACTGGTGAGGGTAACGCTGCAGATGCGCCCTGGACAACCCGACTACATCCGCCAGCCGCTCCACCTCTGCCTTGCGCTGCCTGGCATCGCAAGTGCCGTGTACAATCATCGGCTCTTCGAGAATACGCTGCACAGTATGGCGCGGGTCCAGGGAGGAGAACGGGTCCTGGAAGACAATCTGCATCTCCCGGCGCTGCCGCCGCATCTCTTCCGCAGATAGCTTCGTAAGCTCCTGCCCTTCGAACCAGATCTCGCCCGCTGTCGGCTCAATCAGCCGGAGTAGCGCGCGGCCGGTGGTCGATTTGCCGCAGCCGCTCTCCCCTACCAGACCGAAGGTCTCCCCCTTGCTCACCGCGAAGGAGATATCATCTACAGCCTTCACACTGCCTCGTTCCCGGCTGAAGAAGCTCTTGTTCAGCGGATAATACTTCCGGAGTCCCTTGACCTCAAGCAGGCTCTCACTCATACCGCATCCTCCTGTGGACTGTCATGCAGCCAGCATCTGCAGCTGTGCTGCTCCTCTTGCCGTGTCAGCGCCGGAAGGCTCTGCATGCAGAGCTCCATGACCTCCGGGCAGCGCGGTGCGAACCGGCAGCCCTGCATCTCTGTGCTGAGAATCGGCACATTGCCCGGAATGGAGTAGAGACGTTCCTTAGCTTCATCCATCCGGGGGACGGAGGCAATCAGTCCTCTCGTATACGGATGCAGCGGATTTTTGAAAATATCATGCACACTGCCTTCCTCCACCACCTTGCCGGCATACATCACAGCCACACGGTGGCACATCTCGGCTACTACGCCAAGATCATGGGTAATCAGCATAACGGCAGTGCCCTGCTCCTCATTCAACTGGCGGATCAGCTCCAGAATCTGGGCCTGAATGGTGACATCAAGCGCCGTTGTCGGCTCATCGGCAATCAGCAGCTCCGGGCTGCAGGAGATCGACATGGCAATCATGACACGCTGGCGCATGCCTCCCGACAGCTGATGCGGGTACTCATCGATGATCGCTTCCGGCCGGGGAATTCCAACCTTGCGCAGCATACCGACAGCAAGCTCCCTGGCCTCCTTCCTGGAGAGACCACGGTGCAGGCGTACCGTCTCCATAATCTGCTGTCCAACCGTGAATAAGGGATTCAGCGAGGTCATCGGCTCCTGAAAGATCATCGAGACCGAATCCCCCCGGATCTTCCGCATATCCTTCTCCTTCAGCGGAACAATATCGCGTCCCTTCAGCAGGATGCGCCCGTCTACAATTCTCCCTGGAGGGCTTGGGACCAGCTTCAGGATAGACAGGGAGGTGACGCTTTTGCCGCAGCCTGATTCTCCTACGACACCCAGAACTTCGCCCGGATTAATGTAGAGATCGACACCATCCACTGCCGGGACCTCACCCCGGTCGGTAAAAAAGTGGGTATGCAGGTTCTCAATGCTCAGAATCGGCTGGATCAAGTCTCTCCCTCTTTTCTGTTAAAAATTGAACGAAGGTCAAATGCCTAGTCAGGAAAACTATTTAAAAAGTTAGATATATTAACTATTACCTAACACAATAAGTAAAGTAATTTACTTTAAATACATATTACTGTTATTTAATGTATAACTTTACTATGGATGTCCTATCTAGGCAAGGAAAATTTATGCATATAACTAACCCTATGAATTTTGTATGAATATATCAGAGCATAAAAGTGTGGGGAAAATATACCTATCGTTATTTATATAGCGACAGCCACTTCTCCAGCTGATGCTTCAGCACATCCCGGTAGTACAGCGGCTCCATAATCTCAGCCTCTTCCTTGTATTTCATAATCCAATGGACGAAGCCGATGTCCTGCTCCACAGCGACCTTGAAATGCAGGCTGCGGTTCTGGCGGTCCACCCTGCTCGGCTTCACAAACATCTCCTCCTGCTTCAGCCGTTCCATCATCCGCTGCGAGAATTTGACTCTGAATTCAACCTGCAGGCTGTCCTGTTCCAGGGACCACTTCTGCTCCATGAAGGACTGCAGATCGAACTGATCTTTGGAGAACCACCTGTCCAGCGGATTGACACTGGAGAAGCCGTTAATATGAAAGGTGCGGATGATCCCGAAGCGGTGACAGAAACCAATCAGGTGAAAACGATTCTCTAGCGGGACCAGGCAATAGGGATCAATCCGGATACCTTTTTCTTCGTAGGCATTCTCACTATAGTCGGCCTGTATGCTTCTCTGCTTCATTACGGCATCCAGAATGTCGGTCAGAAAGAGGGGCTGGTCTCCCTGAGATCTGCTGCTTTCCGTCCAGTTTGGTCCGGCTTCCTTTTTCGTACGCTCCATTGTTTCTTCCCTTTCTGCCTTTTGCTTATAGTCTGCAGCCATCACTTTCTCGTATGCGTCTTCAAAGCTCGGGGGCAGCAAAGGTTTGATCTCCGCCATAATACTGCGCAACTGTGAAAAAGCCTCTTCTTCCTCTTCTGACCAATCCAAGGGGTACAGCGCGAAATTACCGATAAAAGCATACCCCTTGCCGTGTCCCATATGAGTAATGGGGATATGCATGGCACTGAGCGCATCCATATCCCGATAAATCGTTCTCTCGCTGTTGCCGCATCGTTCCGCCAGCTCACGGGCCAGAATTCCCGGTTTGGCTTGAACTAGCGTAATGATGCGCATCAGCCGGATCAATCGGTCTGTCATATTCAGTTCTCCTTGACTTATGGTAAAATAGACCCATTATTTTTAAATAAACTAGTTATATATATCTATAACCAAGGATGTAATAACCGAGATAAGAAAATATAATAGAACTATTTTACTATGTTACCACATTTAGATATTACGCATTTCTTTATCTGCTCCGCCGAGTGTGATTCTATATTTGAGCCCTATGTATGGGTAATTCCTATTCTATCTACGCAGTTTCCCTGCAATTATCTCATTCCTATCCTGCTGAGCGGCAGATTCTCCGCCTCCAGTCTTTTATACAGCGCTTCCGCTTCTCTGAGCAGCTGCATATCCCCGGAACGGGCAGCCATCAGGAGTAGATGATCGGCCTGCCTGCGAAGAATAACTGCGGGCACCTCCGGCTTGTTCCTCATCCGGGCCTCCTGGGCTTCCGCGATTAGCGCCTCTGTCTGCAACAGCGCCAGATGCTTCTCCACATGGAAGCAGGAGCTGGCTCCCAGCAGGCCGGTATGATGGGAATATTCGATTCCCAGCTTCTTGAGCGGCAGCTCGCGGATACGCTCCACCGTAGGCTGCTTGTATTGCCATTGCAGCCAGAGGGCTTCATGTATACCTGCAGGCATACCCGCCATCATGAATTCCAGGGCGATGTACCTGCGCTGCCCGGAATGGATTTTGCCAAGCTTCAGGAGCAGTGACCTCCCCTCTCCTTCTTCTGCACTACAGCCGTAACATCCTGTTACCTTGACATGACTTTCGAGCCAGACACGCAGCTCAATATCCCGGGCAACCACCTTGCGGCTCTTCTTGCGGGAATCCTCCCCTTGTAGCGCTCCCTTCCACTCCACGAGCAGCACTATTTTCTTGGCACCGCCTGCCAAAATACGCTCCTGGCTCCATGTAAACATCGTCTGAATACTTGCTTGCATATTTCCACCTCTTTCTTAATTTGGGTCTTCTATTAATGTACCAATATTGGCGGACAACTCCTTGTCATGGAATGTATGTTCGGTCCTATAATATCGACAAAAAAAGAGCCAACCTACCCCAAAAGGTGATTGCCTCTTTATGAAAGTCTATTCTTTTGTCAAATTATGACGAACAAAGTTTTACGCATTACATCAATCGGACCCGTCTGCCCGCCTTCTCATGCCGGAAGAACAGCCCAAGGGCCCAGGTTGCACACAGCAATGCGAAGAGGAAGAACAGGAGTGACCACACAGGGGCCGGTAAAATGGTCAATCGGGCCAGATTCGCCGCGTCCCCTGCCCGGGAAGGCGTCACGACGGAAGCATAGACCAGGAATAAGGTCCCCATCACAGACTCCTCCAGGGTCAGGAACGCAAGAAACAGATAATACACCTTGCTGACCTTCGGCCAGAGGAACAGCATCGCAGCATTCAGCAGAATGAAGCCGCTGAGCCAGATCATCCCGAAGCCGCCCCGTACATACAGCACAAGCATAATCAGCGCGACCAGGCTGGTCAGAACAAGCCCCCATTCCCGCTTATCTCTACTATAGAAATAGAAGAGCATCAACGCGAACAGTGATGCCAGAGGATAACCCGCCAGCGACACCAGGATCGCCTTGCCTCCGGCAGCAATCGCCGAATAGGTCACACCGCTGTGATCAGAATACAGCTCAATGCGCAGCACATTGCCGGAGAGCAGCAGAGTCATCAGCGCGTGGCCGAATTCATGGAACATGGTATCCAGATTACGGAATAAGGAGGAGAACGGAATAAACCGGGTCAACAGGGCGGAGCCCGCCAGGAACAACAGTGTTTTGAGCCATCTATTCATTGAATACAGCCCCTTTCCGTTCACAGTATACGTTAATTTGCAGTTACACTCAATATTATGGAAACCATCCCTGCCTTAACGCTGTATTACCTCTTGGTTCTCTCCATAGACACAAAGGGTAATTATGCCTACAGCCGCCCGGGTTGTTCAAACAGCAAGCAGCTATGATAAAATAGGAGGACAATTAGCTCTAACAGGTGGTGATCAGCTTATGAAAAGACGGGTAACAGGAGTGATGCTGAGGCTGCTGGGTTCTTCCCTGCTTATGCTTGGCCTTACTCTCACTTGGCCTGCCCCCGAGGCCAAGGCCAATTATCTGAATGATATATACAATGGAATACAGAGCTTCTCGGAGCTTCCCGGAGAAGTCACCAAGCTGCAGGAGAGTTACCAGAAGACTGCAGAAGAGCTTCAGCAGACGAAGGAGGATCTCGGTGAAGCCAAGGACCAGCTGACGGACAGCCTGCAGCAAATGCAGACGTATCAGTCCCAGAATGCTGCCCTGCAGGAGCAGAACCGCCAGCTCAGCCAGGTCGTGGACGAGCTGAAGAATGACCGCACGGCGAGAGAGAACTACTTCAACCGGATCAAGGTGACGGTCATCTCCGGGATTGCTCTTCTGCTGGGCTACTTCCTGCTGATCCGGGTGCTGCGCTTCACGATGCGGCACCGCTCCAGAAGAAGCGACCGGCTGCGTTAAGGAGGATGAAGAATGAACATTGACATTCAGGATGAAGGCGACAGCGGCAGCGGACAGGCGGTTGCTTTTACCGTTCAGGAGAACGAGGAGGTCCATGTGCTGCATCCGCAGCAGATTATTGCCTACCAGGGCCCTTCGGCGGGACGGGCCGACCGGTTCATGGATGTGAAGGGCATGTACCGCAAGCGCAAGCTGATCCGGGCGGATCTGACCGGCCCTTGCCGGTTCACAGCCGCGCTGCCGCCCGGCTACCGGGTCAAGACCATCCAGCTCGACAGCAAGAGCGATCTGCTCTACGACTTCAGGCATCTCTTCTTCTACAGCAAGGGTGTCACGATGCAGACGAGAGTGCTGAGCATGAAGAACATGCTGATCACCCGGGATATCGTCAAGGTCAAATTCTCCGGCCGCGGCAGCATCGGCATTCTGACGGAGGGCACGGTCTGCGAAGCCGAGCTGCATCCCTTCGATCCGCTGTATGTCGATGCCGGGAGCATTATCGCTTATCCCGAGAATGCCAAGCTTGAGCTGACGGTGTACGGCAACCATCTCGCCAGCCAGCATATGAGCTATCACTGGAAGATGACCGGCCACGGGCCTGTGCTGTTCCAGGCCGGCCGCCAGAGCAGACGCTTCGAGCGCGACAATAATGAAGACGGCATTATCAAGCGCTTCCTGCGGGAGGCGCTGCCCTTCGGCGGTGTATTTATTAAGTAAGCAAAGAGCGCCCGCGTTATACATGCGGGCGCTCTTCTATATGTCTTATGCCGGAGTTACGCCAGGTAAGCGTTCAGCATCCAGGATGTCTTCTCTACACTTGTCCGGATTCCGATCAGCAGATCGGCGGTAGGCTGGTCGCTGACCTCCTCTGCGCTAGTAATGCCCTGCTTCAGCTCTTCAGCTACGGCAGCGAAGTCTTGAACCAGCTGTGCCACCATTTCCTTGGCGCTCTCACCGCCGGCAGCTTCCTTCAGGCTGGAGAGCTTCAGGTACTCTGCCATCGTAGAAGCAGGACGTCCGCCGATCGCGAGCAGCCGCTCAGCCAGCTCATCCACATAACCCGCAGCTTCATTGTACAGCTCTTCGAATTTCTCATGCAGTGTGAAGAATTGGGTTCCGCTGACATACCAGTGGTAGTGATGCAGCTTCACTCCCAGCAACGTCCAGTTCGCGGTCTGACGGTTCAGAACAGCATGCAGTGCAGTGTGGCTGTTAACTTGTGTACTCATTTAAATAACCTCCCGGAATGTGTAATCTACAAACTATTGTATTTAGACTCGTTCTAAATCTATATACAATTTAACATACTTTTTGCCGTATTGCAATCTAATGTCCTGCATCCTTGATGTACTGCACATTCTAGCACTCCTCCGGGAGGCTATCCTATAATTTGAATCACAATTCTGCAAAAGCACATGGATTGACATAAATCACCTGAACCGGAAGAGAAGCTTCCATCCTCCCGTAGGATGTCCCTTATACCGTAGGGATATCCGCCTCTGCCGCCCGCCCCAGGCCGCTGCGGAAGATGGTGCGCATCTCCTCCCGTTTGCTCTTGGGGCTAAGCACATATACCGTATCTCCGGGCTCAATCACCGTGCTGCCATGCGGTGTCACGATGCTCTTGTTCCGTATAATGGCCGTGAACAGAATATCATCCGGCAGGCCGATCTCTGCAATCTGCATGCCGGATATCGCCATCTGCCGGTCGATTCCGATATGATTGAATTCGGAATCGGTCTTCCCTAGCGCAACAAGCTCCATCAAGGATGGCTGGGACGCATGCTCCCGGCCCACCAGCCTCAGCCGCGAGGCCAGGGGTGAAATGGTTGTTCCCTGAATCACTGCCGAGGTCAGGACAACGAAGAATACGACATTGAAGAACAGCCTGCCATGCGGCAGCCCCGCGAGCAGCGGGTAGGTCGCCAGGACAATCGGGACGGCTCCCCGGAGCCCGGCCCAGGAGATCAGTGTCTTTTCACGGAAGGAGAACCGGGACACGAGCAGGCTAAGAAATACGCCGAGCGGCCTTGCCAGGGCCATCAGAATCACTGACAGCAGCAGCCCCTGCCAGGCCACAGCCGCCAGCTCCTGCGGGAAGACCAGCATCCCGAGCAGAATGAACATGGCAATCTGCATCATCCAGGCAAAGCCATGACTGAAATTCATAATGGTACGGTGGTACATCAGCTCGGAATTCCCCAGCACCAGCCCCATGACATAGACGGCAAGCAGTCCACTGCTGTGCACCATAGCCGAGACCCCGTAAGTCAGAACTGCGAAGCCTACCGCCATGACCGGATACAGCCCGGTGGAGTCCAGATTAATCCGGTTAATCAGATACACTGCCAGCTTGCCGAGGATGATCCCGACCAGCAGCCCTACCCCCATCTCCCAGAAGAACGACAGCACCAGGCTCCAGACTGCGGTATCCGGATGCTGTACCCATTCAATCAGCGACACGGTAAGGAATACAGCCATCGGATCATTGCTGCCGGATTCGGCTTCAAGCGTCGAGGTCAGCCGTTTGTCGATATTTTTGCCGCCCAGCACGGAGAATACCGCCGCCGCATCTGTGGAGCCGACAATGGCCCCGAACAGGAAGCTCTCCGCCCAGGGCACCCCGAGTATAAATTTGGCAAAAAAACCAACGATCACCGCAGTCAGCAGCACTCCGAGTGTAGCCAGCGACAACGCCGGCTTCAGAATCGGGCGAATATCCTTCATGCTCGTCTGCATCCCGCCCTCAAACAGAATCACCACCAGGGCAAAAATGCCGGCAATCTGCGTGAGCGAAGCATTGTTGAAATAAATAAAATGGCTGAGCACCATGCCGGCTGCAATAAACAGGACCAGGGCAGGCATGCCAAAACGGGTGGAGAATTTGGTGGAGAGCACGGCGATCAGCAGCAAAGCCGCCAGCAGCAGGATGATTTGATCTGCAAGATGAGTCATGAACCGGTTCACACCTTTCCCGGGAACGAGTATTCGCCTTAGCCCCATGTATTTTATAGTATGTGTATGATTCGTTAGATAGAAAAAAACCCCGGTGGGCTGAATTCCACGGAGGTTATTATGCCGTCCTTCATTCTCTTGAATACACCTGCAGCTCCTGAATGGACCAGTAGTTGCCGCCGGAGCCTGTCTGGGTAATCTTGATATGCCGGGTCTTGACCGGAGCAAACGTAATCTTGGTCTTCTCCAGCTGGCCTTTGCCCGCTGCGACCTGTCTCCAGCTCTTGGCATCCTCCGATACGTGGACAGTGTAGCCGCGCGGATAATCATATGGCGATAAAGGGTAATCCATATCTATAGCTTCTACCGTATGTTCTGCGCCCAGATCAATCTGGAAGTACTCCCCCGAAGCCTGATGCTTGACCGTATCCCAGCGGGTCCGCCGGTCTCCGTCAATGGCACCTGCCGGATTGGAAGCCTCCTTACTCACACTGGACGTCACCTTCCAGCCTGCCCGGTCCAGCGGGACAAGTCCGGTTGCTGTAATCTGTGTCTTCTCTGATATCACACCAGAGCCGGACACTCTTACAGCATAAGTATAAAGTGTGCCTTCCTTCAGCTTGCTGTCGTTGTACTCCGTTCCCTTCACTGCTGTAGCGATGACCTTCAGCTTCTCGTCCGGGCCGTCCGCCCGGAGCACTTCATAGCTTGCTCCGGGGGCTTCCAGCCAGTTCAGATGCATCGATAATCCCTTGACAGCAGTCGCCTTCAGGCCCTGAGGCGCCGTATCCGCCACCTCGGAGGAAGGCTCCAGAATGTACTGCACGCCTTCTCCCGGAGCCAGCGTCTCCGTGAATTCCAGCTCCGGCGAAGCTGCTCTGCCGGTTACATAGCTGCGGGCCTCCTCATAAGTATCGCCCTTGCCGAACCGTTCTCCTTCGTACTCCGTTTTCTTCGGCATAGTGACCTTGACCTTAACGGTCTGCTCCGTCTTCTCGAAATTGACGAAGTTCACCAGCACCTTGTTGGATGTCGCCTTGCTGCCCGCCAGCGGCTCAAGCGTGGAGGTGTCCACTGCTCTTACGTAGACCAGCTTATCCTTCAGCTCCTCCTTATTGCTGATCTGGTAGGTCAGCGGAGCGCCGTGTGTAGCATAAGCCAGATCCAGCCTGCGCATGATACTGACGCGGGATTCTTCGCCTTCCTTGGTGTAGTAGATCTCTGTAGCCGCCGGATCATGATCCTCCAGATTGAAGCCGTATTTGAACAGGCTGAAATTCTTAAAGAAGGCGGCATGCTGCACGAACATCTCGGCATAGCCGATATGTGCCCGCATAATCCGGTCGAACACCGCTGAAGTCCGCTCCTTGGCCCCATATTGATACGCGTCCACATGGGAGTCCGAGGTGCCGAACTCGGTGGCGAGCATTTTTTTGCTAAGGCCGTCTAGCGAGCCCCCGAAGGTCTTCAGGTTCTCCGTGAAGCTCCCGCCCTGTCCGAAAATATAGGAATCCCCATAAGAATGGCCATTCGTCAGATCCGTTACCGCTTCAAGCTCATCGCGCTGCTTCGGATCGCGTTCCCAGCCGTCGGGGTCTCCGCACTGCTTCACCGGCCCCTTCTGATTGCCGCACGAGTCTTCGCTGTAGCCCGGCCAGTAGGCCCATCCGGGTGCAACCGTCTGCAGATGCGGTGCGATCGTCTTACCCTTGCTGTTCAGCCACCCGGCTATGGCCAGATTGACCGCTTTGGAACGGTTGAACAGACCCGGTTCGTTATCCACCTCGTAATACTGGAAGTACGGGCTGTACTTCTGGAAATATTCCGTCAGCTTCTTCTCGGCATCCTCGGGCAGCGATCCGTCCGCCTTCAGCTTGATATCGCCTGTGTACAGATAGAGCGCTACGGCCTGCATATTGTAATCCTTCAGAACCTTGTAATACTCCTCCATATTCTCACACGAGCGGCCCACATCGCTGGCACAGCTGGTCCGCATGATATTGCCGCTATAGGCTACGCCCAGCCACTTCATAATATAGGGCAGATGCGTAACCGCCCCCTCGTCAAAATAAAACTGCTTGTTATTCACCACCGTCCCCGTCAGCGTATAGCTGCCGTGAATCGGCTCCTTAATCGGAGACTTCAGCGCCTCCAGACTCAGATTATCCCAGGTCCACCAGTTGTACTTATCCTCAGCCTCTGAGGAATAGATTCCCCTGGCCGTCCGCAGCGCCAGCTCGTTGGTGCCGCTGATGAGCTGCTCTTTGGGAATGTACAGCTCATAGGTTTTGCGGAAGTCGTATTTGCTGCCTGTTCCGGCAATCCCGGCGATCTGAATAATGCCTGAGAGCTGACGGTTGGAGAACACGCTCATCTGGGGAACGGATTTGTAAGCATCGATAATGCTCACGCGAAATAAGACCCCGTGCTCCGGGATCTTATCCAGCTCATACTGAATCCGCAGCTCCGGGTTGGTCTCCCCGTGCAGGCCGGAGGGCAGTGACTTCAGCTCTGCCGACCTGGCAGTGGTTGAGGCTATGCTGAGCGACTTCTTCACCCCGCTTGACCCTGCCGCCTTGAACTCACCGGCAGAGCCGTCATGCTTGCCAAGCTTCCATAGAACAGTTCCTTCCGGCATCTCAGGACCGGCATCCTTGGCCGCCGACAATGAAGACAGATCCACATCTGCTTCACCGTCCCTGGTCCCGTAATCTCCGAAGACAGAGACGGACAACAGAATCAAGATGATCAGTGCTGCAAATTTTAGTAGCCTGTGGAGATATTTACTGGGTTTCTTTTGAACTCTAGTCCTCATTCCCTTGTCCTCGCTTTCTTCCGGAATTCTGTGCTGCACCGGGCTAACGTCACGCTTCTTCCTCTGCGCGGCTTCCTTAAGGAAGCGTCAGCGCACTCTGGGGAATAATCATCTGCTTCTGGCTCTGGCTTCTCCACATCAGACTGACGCTGGCATCCCCGCGGTTCTCGTAATACTCTACCTTGATAGCATAGGGGGTACCCGCAGAGAGCGTGATGCTGCCCTCCTTGCTCGCACTGCTCTGGTTCTTCCAGCTGTCGATCAGGAGCTTGCCGCCGATCCATACGCGGATGCCGTCATCCGAAGAAGCGGTGAACGTATACTTTTCACTGTAGAGAGGCTTAAGGGTCCCGGTCCAGCGTACCGAGAATGAATCCTTGGGAAGGCCGGATGCCGGTGAATTCCCATGCCAGTTGAACTGAATGGTACTGTCGTTACGGGTAAGCAGCGGTGTGCCGGACAGGTCCATATTGCCATAATACTGGCCTCTCAGGCCGTTCCTTGAGCTTACAGCCGCCGCATGGGTTTTGGCACCCGCTGCGAGCTTGTAATCCTCCCGCGAGACCGTATATTTATGGTTCATGAAGCTTTGAATTTTCACGGTCGGGTTATTCTCCACCAGCATCTTGCCCCATGTCATCGTATATACCCATTTGCTTTGTTTTTGAGACATGATGACAGGGTCTGGCAGCTCTCCGCTCTCCCCGATGCCTATCGGTTTGCCGTCCGCAAGCTTCAGGAGGCTGTCATAATAAGACTGCTTGAAATCATTGTCATAAATGTCGGCGGCCAGAATATCCACCTTGGCGGTGCCGGGAAAATAGGCGGCATACGGCTCAGACGACTTGTTGGGGGCATTCGGATTCCACACCCACAGCAGATTGTTCAGCTTATGCGTATTCACCATGCGGTCATAGACCAGGTCCCAGAGCTTCACAAAGTCATCCTTCTGCCCCCACCAGAACCAGCCGCCGTTCATCTCATGATAGGGCCGCCATAACACCGGAACTCCGGCATCCCGCAGCTCACCCAGATACTCGGCCACTTCATCCAGCTCGGCAATCAGAGCCTTATACTGCGGCGTTCCGGGAGTGACGTACTGCTTGAATTGATTCTGGCTAAGCGGCTTCTGCACATTGGTCCATACCGGCGCAGTTCCCGGCAGATTCTGATGGAAGGTCATGGCGACAATGCCGCCGCCCTTATGCCACCGGATGGCGCTGTCCACGACAGCCTGACGCTGCTTGGCAATGGTCGCCTTGGACTGGTTACCTATGGCTCCCAGCTCATAGCCATGCAGAACGGCATAGCGGCCGGTTGTGGTGCGGAGCTTATTATTGAATTCATCGGGGCTCTCCAGATAATCATGCTGGCCGGATATCATGCCCTTGCCGCTGAGATCGTGGAGATAGCTTAGCAGTGCGGAAGCCTCCTTGGAGGCCGAAGGATTAATGGGCTTAATGGGAGCGGCGGCAGGGGCGGCCAGTGTGGTAACCTTGGCATCTGCCGGAAGACTGCGCCCTTCCCCCCATGGAAGCAATGAAAGGATAAGGATAAGAGGAAAAACAGTTGTAAATAGCCTGTACTTACGGTTAGTGTTCAATGTAATCTCCTTTCTCCAGCCACACCGCTTCGGCAGACCCCGGAGCGGTTACGCTTCCCGGATGGTCGTCTATAGCTTAGTAGCCCTGCTGGTAAGCAGGGCCATTAAGAGTGGCTTGCAGGATTTATAATTGTAACGTCTTAACCAGTAACAGCGCCAATGTTGAACACAGCTGCGGACCTTATGAGCTTACGAAGCGGAAGGGAGAAACAGCGCGCTTGCCGGAATGGTTCCTTTGGCCTGGCTTGGACTCTGCCACATCAGCCGCGCTTTTGCATCCCCTTGATTCTCATAATACTCTACCTGAATATCATACAGCTCGCCTGCGGTCAGGCTGATGCTGCCCATGCGTTCGGTGCCGCTCTGCTTCACCCAGCTGTCAATCACAAGCTCACCGTTCACCCGTACGCGGATACCGTCATCGGAATGGGTATAGATCTGATAAGTCTCCGTGTACAGCGGCTTCATCTTCCCGCTCCAGCGGACAGAGAAGAAGTCTATGCCGAGAGCGGCATCCGGCGAGCCTTGGCGCCAGTTGAAATCAAGCACAGCATCGGTACGCACTACAGCGGGTTCGCCCGATAGCGTCATGTTATTGAAGTATTCCGCGTACAGTCCATTGGCAGCAGGAACTTCTACCGGCAGATCCACCGGTGTTGCTGTAGGAGAAGGAACGGGAGCCGCTGTCGGCGTAGGCACCGGTGTTGGCGTTGGTGTCGGTGCTGGCGTCAGTGTTGGTGTTGGTGCTGGTGTTGGCATTGGTGTCGTTACTGGTGCCGGCGTTGCTGTCTGTGCTGGCGCTACTGTCGCTGCTGGTAACGTTGTCGGTACTGCTGTTGCAGCCGGAGCAGGTATGGATGTGTTGCCTGCTCTGGAGAAAAGCGCACTTGCAGGTACGGTTCCCTTCACCTGGCTGGGGCTCTGCCACATCAGATGGACATTCGCATCGCCTGCATTCTCATAATACTCTACCTTAATATCGTACAGTTGCCCGGCAGTCAAGGCTATGCTTCCTGTGCGGGCAGTTCCGCTCTGCTTGACCCAGCTGTCAATGACTGCTGTGCCGTTCACCCATAAGCGGATACCGTCATCCGATGTAGTATAGAACTGATAGGTCTCGCTGTAAGCCGGCTTAATCTGGCCGGTCCAACGGATCGAGAAGTAGTCCACGCCGAGTGTGGTATTAGGAGTACTCTGACGCCAATTGAAGCTGATTACCTCATCGTTACGCACCATAACCGGTGTCCCCGAGAGCGTCATGTTCTTGAAGTATTCTCCAAGCAACCCGTTCTGGGCAGGCTTGCTCTCCGTATCACCGGAGGTTGGGACCGGCTTCGGAATCGGCGCAACGGTTGGTGCCGGTGTTACGGTTGGCGTTGCTGTCGGTGTTGGCGTTGGCGTCGGTGTTACTATAGGCGTTGGTGTTGCTGTAGGCGCTGGTGTTGCTGTAGGCGTCGGTGTTGCGGTTGGCTTAGGGGCCGCCACTGGAGCAGTCCAGGCCTTATATTGGTCACGGGTCAGTGTGTAGCTGTCATTCATGAAATTCTTGATCGTAGCCGTGCTGTTATTCTCATAGAGCATCTTGCCCCAGTTCATCATGAACACGTAATTCTGCTGGGTCAGCTTCAGCTTCGAGATATTCGGCATTTCACCGTTCTCGCCGATGCCGATCGGTTTGCCGCCAGCCAGGCTGGTCAGATCATCATGATATTTATTCGAGTAGTCGTTATTATATATATCCGCTGCCAGCACATCCACTCTGTCCGCACCCGGATAAGTCCGTGCATAGGGATCAGAGTTGGCATTCGGCGCATTCGGGTTCCATACCCAAATCAGATTATTTAATTGATGAACGTTTACGAAACGGTCATACATAATATTCCACAGAGCTGAGAAATTATCTTTCTTCCCCCACCAGAACCAGCCGCCGTTCATTTCATGGTACGGTCTCCACAGGATGGGAACCTTGGCATCCCGCAGGCTTTTAAGCGAGACGGCTACTTTATCCAGATCGGTGATCAGCGCGTTATACTCCGTGGTGCCGGGGGTTACGTATTTGTTGAACTGTGCCTGGCTGATTGACTTTTGCACATTGGACCATTCGTACTTGGTACCCGGCAGATTCTGGTGGAAGGTCATGGCGACAATGCCGCCCGCTCTGGACCAGTTCGTCGCACTCCAGACAATATTTTTGCGTTGTGCAGCTACTCCGCTCTCACTCTGTCCACCGATTGCTCCAAGCTCATAACCATGCAGTGCGGCGTATTGTCCGCTTGTTCCCTTCAACTTGTTGCTCAGCTCATCCGGACTCTCGAAATAGTCATGCTGCCCTGTAATAATTCCATTTCCCGAGATATCATACAGATTGTTCAGCAGCTTGACCGCCTCGGCTGAGGCATTAGGGTTCACGGGCGCTCCTGTAGAGGAAGCAGCCTTGACAGTGGACGGGGCGATTCCCAGTCCCACGGGTACAGCAGACAATACCACGGCCAGCGACAGCACAGCGCAGAGCAAACGAGACTTACGGTAAGTTTTCACAATATTCTCTTCCTTTCGGTAGCCAGGCTGCCACTCTTGCGAAGGCCCTATAGCTTTGCGTCCCTATCTTTCGATTAGGTTTGCCATTGTCGTTTTGGAAGGATCAATCCCTCTTACCGTAAGTATCGTCGATATGCAAATTTAATGTAGAGTAAAAACAAAATTTGTCTAAAAAATAGTTCTCAATACCTGATTTAAAATTGTAACAATTGGTTAAATAGATAAGTTAGACCTAAGAAATGAACTGATGTAGAGCGATATCCTCCCAGTCCAGAGTAATACGGATATTGTCTTCCTCTACCAGCTCAGACCCCGTCTGCACCTCAATGAACTCCACATCGGTAAGAGCAAGAATGGCATGCTTGGTCCCTTCCGGTATCCGTACCACATCTCCCGCCTTCACCGTATGCATCTTCTCATTGATGACAATGCTGGCTTCCCCGCTGACGAAGGTCCAGATTTCACTGCGTTTGTGATGCAGCTGATAGCTGATATTTTTGCCCTCATTGATGAAAATCCGCTTGGTCAGCACCTCGTTGCCTTCATCATATTTCACATAATCGATCACCTTGTAGTGTCCCCAGCGGCGTTCCTCGTACATCGGTCTTTGTTCAAAAGTCTTCAGCACTTCCTTGATCCGCGGACTCTCGGCCTTGTGTGTCACCAGAATGCCGTCCGGGCTGGCGGCGATAATCAGATCCTTCGCCCCGATGACCGTAATTGGAATATCCAGCTCGTTAATGAGGCAGGTGCCTTCGGAGTCAGCGGTGATGAAGCCTTTGCCGACATGGTTGCTGGTCATTTCCTCGGTCAGGGTGTTCCAGGTACCCAGGTCCTTCCAGAATCCGGCGTACGGCTGCACGACGATGTTCTCTTCTTTCTCTACCACTTCGTAATCGAAGCTGATGGAGGACAGCAGCTTATACTGCTTCTGCAGCTCCTCGTAATTCAGCGGCAGCCCTTTGCGCTGCAGGATATCCAGCAGGTAGCCCAGACGGAAGGCGAATACTCCGCAGTTCCAGAGCGCTCCCCGGCTGATTAGCTCCTCGGCCTGCACACGGTCAGGCTTCTCCTGGAAGTGGCTCACTTGCAGGTAACCATTCGCTCCCGCATCTGCGCCCGTTGGAATGATGTAGCCGTATTTCTCCGAAGCATGCTCGGGAACTACGCCCATCAGCGCCAGGTTCGCCCCGCTCACCAGCATGGTGTTCTCCAGTTGCAGCACCGTTTCGAAAAAGGAGGATTCCACGTATGGGTCCACCGGCAGAATCGCCACGGTCTCGCTTGGGGACACCCCCGCGATGGAATACAGGTAGGCCGCCGTCAGCGCAATAGCCGGGAAGGTATCCCGCCGCTCCGGCTCCACGATGATCGGCACCCCGCTGCCGAGCTGGCTCTGGATCATCTCCACCTGGCTGCGTCCGGTCGCCAGATAAGAGGACCCGGCCATGCCGTTCTCCTCCAGCTGTCTCCATACCCGTTGTACCATTGATTCCGGTTCACCTGCCGGACTTGCCAGTACCTTCAGAAATTGCTTGGAGCGTGAATCATTGGACAACGGCCAGAGCCGCTTGCCGGAGCCGCCTGATAGAAGTACTAGTTTCATAGTGAACCCTCCATATCGTATTGTTATTGGGTATTTCTTGTTGCTGGAATTGTAATTTAAAATCCCGCCTGTTATGAGGGTCGCTGCAAGGAATTTTGGGCTTACGGCCGCTGTTGTATTTGGATTTTTTGATTAAAACCGCTTCTCGCGGTAGAAATCCAAATACAAAGGCGGACGCTAACGCTCCTACAGCTCCAAAATTCCCCTCCGCTCCATTTCATAACAGGCTTGTGATTTTATATCCGCTTCGCCCGCAGGCGAAGCTCCCGGCTAAAGATCCGATCTTGCCGCTTGTTGTAGCGGCAAGGGGGCCGGGGCTGCCGCGCTATACTTGCAGCAGCAGCAGTTGAAATCCTGGTTGCCGGCAGCCTGCCTTCACGACAGTGAATCCCTGGTTGCCGCCTAGCTGTTCCAGCGGAGAAAGATTCAAAAGCTCAAAGACTCTTAAGTCCCGCTTGTTCCAAGGCGTCGCCGCTGAGTTAGCGGCTGGAATGAACAAGAGTATAGGACAACAAAATCCAAGATAATAGAATTCAAGACATTGGAATTCAAGACCAAGATTCAAGACCGGAATCCAAGACTCTTGTGCCAAGGGCTTGCGCACAAGTTCGCGGCGGCAAAGCTAGTTAGTTAAGTACTAGGCACTAGTGCTGCTCAGTTGCTCCATTTGGCTCGTATCCGGGAAATCAGGGGTACTTATGCTCTTCATTTGCTCGTTCAGCTAACATTCCCGGGATTCAGGTGCACTTGTGCTCTTCATTTGCTCGTTCAGCCATCTTTCCCGGGATTCAGGTGCACTTGTGCTCTTCATTTACTCATTTAGCCATCTTTCCCGGGATTCAGGTGCATTTGTGCTCTTCATTTGCTCGTTCAGCTAACATTCCCGGGATTCAGGTGCACTTGTGCTCTTCATTTCCGCTTCCAGCCCACTTTCAGCGCATTTAATGGGATTTATCCCTCTCATTCCGCCGTTCAGCCCACTTTCAGCGCATTCAATGGGATTTATCCCTCTCATTTCGCCGTCCAGCCCGCTTTCGGCGCATTCAAGGGGATTTATCCCTCTCATTCCGCCGTCCAGCCCGCTTTCGGCGCATTTAATGGGATTTATCCCTCTCATTCGCCGTGCGGACCACTGCCGGCGCACTCCGCCAGAGAGATTAGACCGCGCCAGCCACGCTGGCGGAGAATCCGCTAAGCCCGCCCATCTGCGGGCGGCCGACGGAGATGTACTCGAGGCCGGTGCCCTCGATTTGCTCTTTGGTGTAGACATTGCGGCCGTCGATCAGCACCTGGCGGCGCATGGTTCCGGCAAGCTGGTGCAGGTTGATCTCCTTGAACTGGCTCCAGTCGGTCAGCAGGCAGACAGCATCGCTGCCTTCGGCTGCCTCTTCGGCCAGTCCGCACCAGCGGAGTTGCGGGTGATCGTACTCGCGCCGGAAATTCTCGGCAGCGATGGGATCGTACAGCTTCACGATGGCGCCCTCGGCGACCAGCGCCTCGACGATCTCACGGGCCGGGGCTTCGCGGACATCATCGGTATTGGGCTTGAAGGCAAGCCCCCAGATGCCAATGACCGCGCCGCGAAGGCTGCCGAGCGATTCATGGAGCTTGGAGATAATCATGAAGCGCTGGCCTTTATTGACTTCAACGACGGATTTGAGCAACTTGAACTCATAATCCACATTCCCGGCAATCTGGATCAGCGCATTGGTATCCTTCGGGAAGCAGGAGCCGCCATAGCCGATACCTGCCTGCAGGAAGGTCGCACCGATTCTCTGGTCCATCCCCATGCCGCCTGCGACTTCGGTGACATCCGCTCCTACCTTTTCGCAAATGTTGGCAATCTCATTAATGAACGAGATCTTCGTCGCCAGAAAAGCATTCGAAGCATATTTGATCATCTCTGCGCTGCGGATATCCGTGACGAATACATTCTCTGTGAAGCCCTTATGCAGCTCACGCATGGTCGGCTCAAGCGCCTGATTATCCAGTCCGATTACGATCCGGTCGGGATGAAGCGTGTCGCGGATGGCAGAGCCTTCACGGAGGAATTCAGGCGCAGAGACGATATCGAAGGGATGATTCGTGAGGGAGGAGATCAGCTGGCGGATGCGCTCATTGGTTCCAACAGGGACGGTCGACTTGGTCATAATGATCTTATAGCCCTCCATCGCCTGCGCAATCTCGGCAGCCGCTCCTTCGATATATCTCAGGTCGGCTTCGCCGCCCGGCAGAGAAGGTGTACCCACGGCAAGAATGACGATATCGGAGCGGCGGACCGACTCCTGAAGATCGGACGAGAAGCTCAGCCGCCCCTCGCGCAGATTCATTTCGATCAGGGCTTCAATGCCCGGCTCATAGATAGGGGATTCCATCCGGTTCAGCTTTTCGATCTTCTGTTCATCCTTATCCACACAGATGACATGATTTCCATTTAGGGTAAAGCATACGCCTGATACAAGTCCTACATAGCCGGTACCAATCACTGCGAGTTTCATACTTTCATCCTCCTTTTAGGAAATTGACGTAGGCCTGTTCCACATACTGCTTGAACTGAACCATAAACGCCTGCTCATCGAATTTGCGTGCATGGCCCATAATCTGGTCGATATCCCACGCATAGGACTCCACCTCATCAATGGCCTTAAGCAAATCATCAACTTCCTGATGCTGGAAAAACACGCCGTTAACGTATGGAATAATCGTGTCGAGCGCTCCCCCAGCCTGATAGGCGATGACCGGCCTTCCTGCGGCATTCGCCTCCAGCGGCGTGATGCCGAAATCCTCTTCCCCCGGAAAAACAAACGCCCGGCACTGGGACATCAGCCCTGTAACTTCCTCATCCTCCAGCCGGCCCAGAAACGAAACGTTCCCCTTGGCCATGCCTTCCAGACGCTTCCTGTCCGGTCCGTCCCCGACAATATACAGCTTGAGACCGTTACGGTTGAACGCCTCCACCGCCAGATCGATCCGCTTGTAGGAGACCAGCCGCGAGACAATCAGATAATAATCGCCGATGCTCGTAGAGCTGGTGAAGCGGGCCGTATTGATCGGCGGGAAAATCACATCGGAATCCCGGTGGTAATAATTCTGAATCCGCGTCTTCACGACTGAGGAGTTGGCGACGAACTGGTTCACATTTTTGGAGGTGCGCTGATCCCAGTTCTTGAGCCGCTGCATATACACCTTGAGCAGTCTTTTGAATAACCCGGAATTCGATTGCCGCTCCATGTACGTGTCATAGTCCCAGGCAAAACGCATCGGCGTATGACAGTAGCACAGATGGAAGGTGGACTCGGGCACCTGGATGCTTTTCATAAAAGCGCTGCTCGAGCTAAGAACGATATCATACCCGCTGAAGTCCAAATCGCGGACAGCCATGGGGTAGAGCGGGAGCACCCCTTTGAAGTTACGCTTCACTCCCGGAATCTTCTGCAGCCAGGAGGCCCGGATATCGGCATCTTTGAGGTTATCGGTCAGGCGGCTTCCGTTAAAAACCGTTGTGAAGATCGGAGCCTCCGGGTACATGTGATGAAAAACCTCCACCACCCGTTCCGCCCCGCCCATCTGGATTAAATAATCGTGCGCTATCGCAATTTTCATGTGAATCATCCTCAAAGTTTTATGGAGCAGCATCATTAAGCAGTACACGCATGGCTAGAGACAGATATGATGCAAGCCTTAAGCATTATGGAGCGGGAAGGTCAGGTAACTGCCAGCAGACCTTTGTAGTAAGCGACAATATCCTTGACCGTGTTCTCGATGACAAAATGCTCTTTCACCCGTCTCATTCCATTGTCCGCCATCCGTCTACGCTCTTCGGGATGGTTCAGCATCCAGGTGATGGAGTCTGCAAGTACAGTAGCATCTCCCGGCTGGATCAGCAGTCCTGTCTCACCAGGAACCACGATCTCCACCGGTCCGCCTTCATTGGAGGCAATCACCGGCAGTCCGGCTGCCATGCCTTCGACGATGACCTGGCCGAACGGCTCAGGGGTAATCGACGTATGGATCAACAGATCCGCTTGGTTCATGAGTCCTTGTATATCATCTACATGACCCAGAAGGCTGACATTGGTGATGTCCCCCTGCTGCATCTGCGCAATTAATTCCTGCTTGTATTCCTCTTCCCCGAATAGGGCGTCGCCGGCCAGCCAAAACTTCACCCGGCTATCCTGCTTGAAGGCCTTGGCTGCTTCCAGCACAATATGCTGGCCTTTCCAGTGGGCAAGCCGTCCGACCAGCAGGACGTTGAAGTCCTTCTGATCCCGCTTGCCGATCCCTTCGCCGATCGCCTTGGCGAACGCCGAGTAGACGACCAGCGTCTTCTTCGAGCGCGGCAGCTCCAGCGCATTCAGCGTGGAGTGGGAATTGGCAATGACCCCGTTCGGCAGCAGGCGTGACAGCAGCCGGATCGCCTTGGCGACAACCGGCTTCAGATAAGGCGCCCCGATGTGGTCCCGGATGTGCCAGATCAGCGGCACGCCCGCTTTTTTGGCAGCGACGGCTCCGTAGAAGGCCGATTTCAATGAATTGGTATGCACACAATCCACCTTCTCTTCCTTCAGCAGCGGGGCAAGCTTGCGGCCATAAGCCAGCAGCTTCATCGCTGCCGCCGGAGCGCCGAGGTTCACGGCATTGCGGCCGCGGCTGCGGATGCTCTCATCCAGCGGGATAATGCGGACATCAATGCCCTTCTCCCGCAGACGTTCGGCAAGCGTGCCTTCCTCCGCCAGGATCACCAGCGGCTCAATCTGCTCACCAATGTTGGTGAGGATGTTGAACAGGGCGACCTCTCCTCCGCTCCATTTGGCGGTGTGGTCGATATAAGCGACTTTGATCATCCTACGCTCACACCCTTTCCCAAGGTTTCGAGGAATACAGATTCAATCTTGTCGCCTACATGCTGCCAGGTGTACTTCTCCAGCACATGATTCCGGCATTCCTCCCGGCCCGGCAGCAGCTTGCGGTTGCTCAGCATATGAATCATGCCTTCCGCCATATCCTCGCTGGCTGCACTCTTGAACAGCAGCTCCGGCCGGAAGCCCTGGAGGATCTCCTTGTTGCCACCGACCGGCGTAGCCATCACTGGCAGTCCCGAGGCCAAGGCCTCAACGGTGATCAGGCCGAAGCCTTCCAGCGCCTGGGAAGGGACGACGAACATGTCGGCTGCCTGATAATAGGAGGCCAGCTCATGATCGGGAATGTAGCCGAGCAGGCGGACCTTGTTGCCCAGCCCGTAATCGGCGATCCGCTCTTCCAGCTCCCCGCGCAGCGGGCCCTTGCCCCCGATCAGCAGAATCGCATTCGGGAACCGCTCTCCCACCTGCTTCCAGGCTTCAAGCAGCTGCAGCAGCCCCATCCGGTTCATCAGCCGGCGGACGGTCAGGACCGTTGTTGCGCCTTCCGGCAGATTCAGCGTCCGGCGGACCGCCAGCCGATTGGGGGCGGGTGTGAACCGCTCGACATTGGCCGCTCCCGGAATGACGGTGATCTTATGCAGCGGCACACCGTGCAGTTCATGCAGCATGTTACGGAAGTATTCGCTGAGGACGATGAATTTGTCCGCCAGCTTGTAAGCCTTATGTTCTATCGATTTGGCAATCGTTGTTTTGACCTTATGCTTGATGCCTTGACCTTCGATCTTCATCTCTTCGTTCCACGGGCCATGGAAGGTCATAATGACCGGAATGCCCCGCTTCTTCGCTTCAATCGCCGGCCCGATGCCGTAAGGGGCGAAGTGGGTGTAGAGGATATCAATCCGCCCGCTGCCATCTCCCATCAGGGAGGCCGCCTTGCGCTGGAAGGCATCCTTGCGCTTCCAGATCGTCTCCTTCGGATCACCGGCGTTGTGGATGATCAGTTCCTTCTGCGTCTCCGGCGTTTCCTGGCTGCAGATCAGGGCATGCACCCGGTTCCGTGAGGAGAGCTGCTCACACACGGATTTGAAATAGGTGTTCAGTCCTCCAGGCTGTAACGAGGGCCAGCTGAGGCCGGTCGTCATAATGTTGAGTCCGTCATTGTACGACATAGCTTCTCTCCCCCTTGTTCTCCTGCTCGGCCTGACCCGCTTCGTTATGCCGGGCCAGCCTGCCTGCGCTGTGTAATTCGTAATGCTTGAAGCCGACCATGAATTCATACATCACCCAGAAGACGGATACCGCAAAGCCCGAGATGCCTTTTTTGAACAGGCCATGCAGGAAATACTTCTGCAGGAACCGTGCGGGCGGACGCAGGAGCAGGTGGCTCAGCTTGAACGGCTTGCCGCTGGCGAACGCACTCTCTGCTTCCAGATCAGTGTATTTGTTGAACCGGGCGACATGATCGTTGATGCTGCGGAAGCCTTGATGCCACAGCGTTCCGTTCAGCTTCACCGTCCGTTCCTCGGACACCTCGGGCATCTCATGCACCAGAGAGTTGCGGATACCGTATTCCTTGCGGTTATACAGCCGCACCAGATACTCGCCTTTATCCAGCCATTTGCCGAGGAAGTCGCCAATCCGGTACAGCGAGAACGCCACCGTAGCATCGGTCAGTCCCGGCTTGCGCTCCAGGATATCCCGGGCCAGCTCCTCGCTGACCACTTCGTCGGTATCAATCAGGAAGACCCAATCATGGATGGCACGTTCCACTCCGAATTCCCTTTGCTTCGCATATCCGGGCCATGGGTTGACATACACCCGGCATCCCAGGCTCTCGGATAGCCCTACGGTCCCGTCTGTGCTTCCTCCGTCGATTACCACCACCTCATCGGCGAATAACCGGCAGGACTGAATGGCTTTGGATATCCGAACTTCGTCGTCCTGGGCAATGATGACCGCCGAGATCGGGTAGCTTCCCCGGCCGCCAAGCACGCTTGTTACTGAATCCATGATAGGTATCCTCCTTCTGATGGTCCGGTGTGTGTCGTCGCTCCGAGAAAAGTTTGGGCTTACGGCCGCTGTTGTGTTTAGATTTCCTGATTAGAACCGCTTTTCGCGGTAGAAATCCAAACACAAAGGCGGACGCATTCGCTCCTACAGCTCCAAATTTTCTCTACGTTCCTCCAAGCACCTTCCCATGGTTTTTTAAGCAGATAGGGGCTCGCATCGTGTCTCTGCTCGCTGAAACAAATACAAACCATTTGATTCATAAGCAAAACACTTGAATCAAACCCTTAACTGCCTAGACATCCTCTACACATCCATAGGTTTCTTACGAATATACGAATTCATCGTCGTCTTCATCCACTGAAGGTCCTGGGCGTTAATGAGCAGCCGAGGAAGCTTAACCTTCAGGTTGTACCTGATATTGAGAATAATGAACAAGAACCGCAGCACAGCTGATGAGAGCATAGCCACTCCGGCTCCGAACAGTCCGAACTTCGGCACCAGCAGGAAGAGCAGCGGAATCACAAGGATCAGGCCGACCCCCTGCAGGATGGATACGAACTTCGGCTTGCCCAGCGCCATGAACACCTGAGCTAGAATCAGCGTCCCGCCGCTGATGGTTACTTCCAGCAGCAGCAGGCGGAACACGGTAAGCGCGGTATTGAAATCCTTGCCGTAGAGCAGCGGGATGACAAAGGGCGCTACCAGCATCAGGAACACTGCGCCTAGCAGAGTACAGGTAGTACTGATCCGGAAAGCCTTGAACGTAAGGGCAACCGCTTCGTCCTTCGACATCTCGGAGGCCTTCGGGAAGAGCACCACCGTGATCGAATTCGCGAAGAAGTTCACCATACGCGACAGGCTGACCGCTACCGCATAGAGCCCCAGATCTGCCGGTCTCAGTAATCCGGCAATGATGATCTGGTCTATGTATACCGAGAATTGTCCGAGCAGGTCGTTTCCGTAGGAGCCCAGACCATAGGTGAACAATCTTTTGAAATTAAGATAGGAATCCCGGAGCTTGACCTTGTAGGTCCGCAGCAGCAGGATGGTCATCCAGATGAACAGCGGAGCCGACGGAACCAGATAAGCCAGTGCAGTTGTATAAGGATTCATGTAACCGGTCAGGATCAGAATCCCGATGGCTCCCAGTGTCAGCAGCGGCACCAGGTACCGCATCCAGTTGAAGGTCTTGTAATCCCCTCTGAACTGGAAGGCCGCGTTGTTGATCTGCGACACCACAATCAGCGGGCAGAGAATCATCGACCACTGGGCGAAGACCACTACCTCATGACTGAAGGACCCCAGCCAGTAAGGCAGCACGAGTATCCCGACTGTCATGGCGATGGTTCCGAATGTCAGGCCGATCAGCAGGGCGATCCGGTACAGCACCCCGGCTTCCTCCGGATTCTTCTTGGCGTTATAGATCAGCGCCGAGGGAATGCCGAAGCTCATGCTGAAGGCCAGGAACTGCGACCAGTTCACCATCGCTGTCTGCTCCCCCCGGCCTGACGGGCCGAGATAACGGGCGGTCAGTACACCGGTCAGCATATTGACCAGCAGGATCAGCACGCTGACGAACATCGTTTTGACAGCAGCCGAGCTATTGTCCTTACTCTTCGTGAATCTCCGGAAGGTGGACCATACCCGGTTAGCGGGTAGTGATTTGGCGCTTGACTGCTGCATGCGGTAGTCCCTTCTTTCTGCTTTGAGTGAGCTCCTTGGCACTGAGGCCAAGTCCGATCAGCATCCAGATCAGATACCCCTTAAGACCGGGAAAGCCGTTATCCGATATCAGGCTGGCTACAGCCCCCATCCACGCCGCCAGCGCCAGTCTGGCGTAAGGCTGAAGTTCATTCCTGCGGGTGACTCTGGCGCCGATCTCCTTGATGACCGCACCGAGTGCCCCGAAGAAGAACAATGCGCCGAGTACACCGAAGGTCAGCAGCAGCGCGATGAAGCCGTTATCCATATTGCCGTATTCCCCCAGCTCTCCGCCGTTTCCAAGCTTGGTGCCCTGGCCTACACTGCCGATCCCCTGCCCTACCGGATTGCCTGCCACCATCGGCAGCATGTTGGTCCAGAGGCTGAGGCGTTCATTGTAGGAATGATCCTCCTGCACGGAGGTCAAGGTCTCCATCCGGGCCACCAGCCCCTCTGCTCCAGGGAGCTTCGGCACGATCCAGAACAGCGCGGCTGCCACGAATGCAAGCTGCAGCAGCGTCTTCCATTTGCCCTTGGAGGGAGAGGAAGCGATGTAGACCAGCAGCATCACCAGCAGGACCAGCCATGCGGAACGGACGAGCGTAGTCAGCAGGCAGACTACTACGAGCAGAACACCGAGCCAGCGCAGAGTACCCTGCCATCTTTTCTCCAGAATCATCGGCACCAGGGCGAAGACCAGGAAGGTTGCTGCCGGACCCGGAGAGTTCAGGGTCGAGAAGACCCGGATCTCCAGCGGATAGGGGGTCCCGATTGAGATCATATCGGCATTCCGCATCCAGAAGGCGTCCCAGGGGGGAACGGTCAAATACTGCACAATCCCGTAGATCGCAACCAGTACGGCTATGTTGGCAAAAGCGTACAGCAGCCGGTCGATATCCTTCGGCTTAAACGGCGTCACCGCGAAGAAAGGAATCAGCAGCAGCGGTACGATGTAATTCGCCAGATCGTATACCGAGCCGATGCCGTTCTTCGCCAGACCAATCAATGCGCCGTAGGCCAGAGCGATGGAGAACAGCAGAATAATCCGGGTGGAGGACTTGCGGATCCGGTGAATTTCCCGCAGCACCGGAATGGCTAAGGTCGCTCCGGTCAGCAGCGGGGCCAGACTGAGCAGAGAGACGGAATGATACACGCCTTCGTACCAGTCTGCAATCCGCCGCAGCTCCGGGGCAACCGCCCAGATCAGCAGCGTGTACGGGATGAGCATCCGTGTATTCAGCAAGGCCAGCAGCAAGGCCGGAAAGAGGATGCCTGCCAGAATGATGCCCTGCAGGCTGTTCGACGCGCTCAGGTTCGCACTGGCGAAGCCGATCGCCAGCGGCAGGGCCAGCGCCGAAGCGCAGATCAAGGTCATCATTACAGCCGACTTCACGGCTTGTGCCGATGGAAGATTCAGACTATTCTCATCTCTGCTTAGCATCTTCATTCCCTGCCTCCCGTCTTTCGCCGCACTCTTCAATCCGTACTGCTGTTCTTCACCTTGCCCCGTTTGCGCAGCTCCTTGAGCAGCAGCACCAGGAACTGGGCATCGTCGACAAGGTATCTTTTCCATAACCGGCCCGGCTCCTGGCTAAGTCTCCATAGCCACTCCATGCCGGTTCTCTGCATGAAATCCGGTGCCCGCTTCACCGAGCCGGACAGGAAGTCGAAGGTTGCACCTACGCCGATAGAGACCGGCGCCTGGTAGGAGGTATAGTGACGGTATATCCACTTCTCCTGCTTCGGTGCACCTACTCCTACGAATACGATATCGGGCTGGCTCTCGGTCAGCAGCCGGATAATATGCCGGTTCTCTTCTTCGTTGTGCTCGAAGCCGTAGGAAGGAGAGTAACAGCCCACTACGTTAATGCCCGGGAAGGCGGCCTTCAGATTCTTGGTAGCCTGCTCCGCCACACCCTCGGCGGCACCGAGGAAGAACAACCGGTATTGCCTTTGCTCGAACGCATTGCCCAGGCGGCTGAACAGGTCTGCGCCGGACACCTTTTGCTTCAGCGGCTTGCCGAGCATCTTGGACGCCCAGATTATCGGCATCCCGTCCGCGACTACGGCACCTGCTTCGGAATACACTTCCCGGAACTCTTTATCCTTGCGCAGCTTGATCACATGGTCGACGTTACAGGTCAGGATGTAGGACTGGTTCCTCTCCTGAATGGTTCTGTCGATATAATCCAGCAGGTCCATGAAATCATAGTTATCGAAATTGACATCGAACATGTTCACTTGGTTCATCGTATCACTTCTTTTTGTGGGGAATCGGCCAGCTGTGAAGATCGATACAGGCAGTTCAGGTACCAACAGAACGGAATGATAAATTGGACCGTCGACAGCGTGTTATCCGTGAAAGAATAGATCAGAAATGCTGCAATAAAGAGCAGGAAATAAGGTTTGACCGCCGGCAAAAGAACTCTGTATACCATAAGAAACACAGCGAGCAAGGACAGCAGCAGCAGGATGGCCCCGATGTATCCCCCATCGTAATAAAAGCGGATATATTCGTTATGCGGAACCACGAACCCTCCGTAGAGCGTTCCGTCATTCGCCACCGTTACGGCTCCAAGCCCCCGCCCTGCCACCGGCGAATCCGCCGCCTTGTTCAGGAAGTACTCCCAGGCCTCCGCCCGCCCCGACAGGTCAATTCCCGTCTCGGTCGTCCGTTCGAAGGAGCGCTTCTTGAGGTTGTCGAGCTGCAGGTACACCGCCGAGGTAATGATCAGCAGTGAGCCCAGCAGCGGGAGCAGGTACTTCTTCTTGCCCTTCAGAAAAGCGCGGGAGATATCATAGAAGTAATAGAGCACCATCAGGACCAGGGCGAGAATCGGCCCGCGCGTGCCTGTAATCACCAGAATGAAGAAATTCAGCCCCAGCATGATGTAATTGAACCGGGTATACTGCGGACTGCGCTTGATCTCGATGAACGCGATCGCTACTCCCATGAAGGCCAGCATCGCCAGGTGAGGTGGTATGTTCGCCCCCTGCACCCGTACCGCGCCTGTGAACTCAACGGCTACCAGTGAATGTATATTCGCAGCCTGGAGCACCACGCCCAGCAGCATGCTGACCAGCGGCAGCAGGGTAATGATCCGAATCTGCTTCTCGGCGACCTCCTTCTTCCAGTTGATCAGCAGAAGCACGAAGGGCAGAGACAGTCCGATGAAGGCTTTGATAGCAATCGATGTGCTCATCTCCGGCAGCCAGATGGAGAAGCTGAAGGTGAGCAGAATCAGGGCCAGCATCGCCCATAAGGGTGGGCTGAGCTTGAACCTGAGGCCATTGACCAGGATACACGGCACCAGCAGCATCAGAATAACCAGCTTGTAGAGCGACAGGATCTCAATACCGAACATACTCCCGCTGTACAGGAAGTTAATCGAGACCGCTGTGGTCAGCAGGACGAAATAGCTGATCAGTTCAGGGCGTGACAGGGAGGCAACAAGCAGCAGAATGAAGAATACGGCCGCTACTGCGATGACCGGCTGGAAGATGACGGCTGTTCCCAGGAACAGTGCGGTTACGAGATAGAGCATTCCATATGGCAGACTATTGATTTTGGAGCCCCACTCAAAATGGGTCATCGCGCGTACCTCCCCTCACCCCGCTGCGGATTCCCTCTTCCGGTTAAGAATCATATGAAGAGTTCCGCGAATACTCTCCAGCCGGCATTTATTCAGCAGCTTCCTTCCCTTACTGCGGGAAAGAACGGAATCTGCCAGGATGTAGATGACTTTGGCACCTGTCTTGCCCAGGAGCAGCAGATGCCCTTTCATTCCTTCACTCTTCATAGCGTTTGATATGCCTTGGCTATAGTACCGCTTCATGATCCAGTCCTCCGTCAGCCGGTTCGCCGGAACGAAATGATCCACGGCCATTTCGGGATGATAGAGAATCGAATGCCCTTCCTGCTGCAACTGGCTGAACAGCCAGGTCTCTTCACCCGAGAGCAGCGAATCGCCCTTGCGGCCCAGCTCCAGCGGGAACAGGCTGATATCGAATACCGGCTTGCGCATCGCCATGTTGGCCCCGCAAGGGTGAAGGCGCTTCGGATACTCTTTGATCCGGCTCCCCAGATCGACAATCGTATAAGGAAGCTCGAACGGCTTAATCAGCCAATCCGGGCGCTTGCTCTCGAAGATCGGAGCAATCCTGCCGCCCATAGCCATCACCTCAGGCTTATCCGCAAAGGTGTTCACAATGGTTGTAATCCAGGTCCGGCAAGGGATCGCATCATCATCCAGGAAGGCGATGAGCTGCGATTTGGAAGCCAGAATTCCCGTGTTCCGGGCTGCTGACAGCCCTTGAACCGGCTCCAGCAGATAACGGATATCCATATCCGCACCATAGGTTTCGATGAACCCCTTAATGGCGGCCGCCGTATCATCCGTGGACTGGTTATCCACGACGATGATCTCGGCCTGGTGCAAATTCTCCAGCGGCAGCAGCGAATGAAGAGTCTTCACCAGCAGCGCCGACCGGTTATAGGTGCAT
Organism: Paenibacillus sp. FSL H8-0122; assembly: GCF_038005345.1. NCBI lineage: Bacteria > Bacillati > Bacillota > Bacilli > Caryophanales > Paenibacillaceae > Paenibacillus > Paenibacillus sp. FSL H8-0122. The sequence continues at coordinate 5,478,994 of NZ_JBBOTB010000001.1, forward strand.
ATGATAATGGAAATCTCAGGTCCATCTCCGTGTACGAACATCGGCATCACCTAATTCCCATATTTTTAATAAGCATTTTTGGAACCCAGCAGCATCAGGCCAGTCTTGACAATAATCTTCAGATCCAGCATCGTGCTGCGCATGTGGATATACGTGAGATCCAGCTGAACCATCTCGTCGAAGCCGACGCTGTTTCTGGCATTTACCTGCCAGTAGCCGGTGCAGCCGGGGGTTACCATCAGCCGCTGCTTGTCGTATTCCGTGTACTGCTCCACCTCTTCAACGAGCGGAGGACGGGGACCCACCAGACTCATATGCCCCATCAGCACGTTCCAGAGCTGCGGCAGTTCATCAATACTGGTCTTGCGCAGGAATCTTCCAATCCGGGTAATACGGGGATCATTCTTGATCTTGAACATCGCGCCGCTTACTTCGTTATAGGCCATGAGACTCTCCTTCAGCTCCTCGGCATTAGAGACCATGGATCTGAACTTGTACATGGGGAACAGCTTCTCGTCCTTGCCGACCCGCATTTGGCGGAAGAACACCTTGCCCTTCGGATCTTCCAGCTTAATCAGAACAGCCACCACTGCGAAGAGCGGGAGCAGGAACAGCAGCCCCAGGGCAGAGAACAAGATGTCGATGATCCGCTTCATGACCAGATAGGATTCCATTCCCTTGCTTTCTTCACCCGAATGCAGCATGTAAAGTTTCGGCAGGACGGCCTCATAGTCTTCCGGCAGTTTTTGCATGCTCATCTCTCCTCATTTCTCGTAAAGGTTTATGCAGCCTTACTTCTTGACTCCGGCTTGTGTCGCTCGCTCTCGGGGAACCGTCTCAGCTGCTGAGCGTGGTCTGTCCCGCTTTGTTCAGCCATTCCGCCATAGCATCCATGACCTGATAACGCAGATCTTCGCTCTCTAAGGCAAATTCCAGTGTGGTCAAAATATAGCCGAGCCGTTCGCCGACATCATATCTTGTACCGTCGAAGTTATAAGCGTAGACACGTTCGCTCTGGTTCAGCTTCTGAATGGCATCCGTCAGCTGAATCTCACCGCCTGCGCCCTTCTCCTGAAGATCGAGATACTTGAAGATCTTAGGGGTAAAGACATAGCGGCCCATGATTGCCAGATTGGAAGGCGCTGTTCCAAGCGGAGGCTTCTCTACGAAATTGTTCACCCGGTAGAGCTTCCCGTCCTGCATATCCGGCTCGATAATCCCGTAGCGGTTCGTGAATTCATCCGGGATAACCTGTACCCCGATCACCGAATTCTGGGTCTCTTCATACTGGTCGATCAGCTGCTTCAGGCAAGGGACCTGTCCGGTTACAATATCATCGCCGAGCATAACGCCGAACGGCTCATCGCCGATGAACCGTCTGGCACACCATACGGCGTGGCCTAGACCCTTGGGTTCCTTTTGCCGGATGTAGTGAATTTCCACTTTGGAGGACCGCTGCACCTCTTTGAGCAGCTCCAGCTTACCGTCTTCCAGCAGTCTGGACTCAAGCTCGAAGGCATTGTCGAAATGATCCTCAATCGCCCGTTTGCCTTTACCGGTTACAATGATGATGTCTTCAATCCCGGAGGCAATGGCCTCCTCCACGATATACTGGATCGTCGGTTTGTTGATAATAGGCAGCATTTCCTTGGGCATTGCCTTGGTCGCCGGAAGGAAACGTGTGCCTAACCCGGCCGCCGGGATAATTACCTTTTTTACCTTTTTCATCACACATACCTCCCAATAGTTTCGTTCACATTGCCGCTTCGGTGTTCTACTTGGTCTGGTTCATTGCTATTCCGAGAATCCTTACACCTGTCTGTTCCATGAGACCTTTCAGCTTGCGGAGCGCTTCGCGCTTCGTCCGGCCGTGTCTGGCGACAATGACCACCCCGTCCGAGAGCGGGGCCAGAATCCGTGCATCGCTGTAATCGACCCCCTGCGGGGAATCCAGCAGAATCAGATCGAAGCTTGCTTTCAGCTCTGTAAGCAGTCCGGCCATCTTCTCGCTGCCGAGCAGATCCGGCGGACTGACCGTACTTACTCCGGCAGGGATTACCGCCAGATTCGCCAGGCTGCCGTATACCAGAACGTCCTTCGCTTCCTCGTAGCCGCTCAAGTAAGCTGCCAGCCCCTGGCTGCCTTCCACATCGAACACGCTATGCAGGCCGGGCTTCCGCAGGTTACAATCCACCACCGCTACCTTCTTGCCATCCTGTACGAAGGATACAGCCAGATTGGAGAGAATCGTGGTCTTGCCTTCGCCGCTCTCCGCTGAGGTGAAGAGCAGCACCTGTCCGCCGGGCCCCTTCAGCAAGCCGAGCTGGCGGATATACGTGCGCAGCGAACGGAAGGATTCGGAGACATGCGAGGACGGGTTCATATCTGTAATAAGACTTCTATTCAGCCGTAACATATTTGCCCTCCCCTACTCTTGCCTTGTCATTATCCGCACTGCCGAAATCGCGTTTGCGGATCGCCGGAATACTGGCAATGACCGGAAGGCCAAGCTCAAATTCCGCTTCCTTCTCGTTTCTCAGCGTACTGTTCAGCGTCTCCATCAGCAGGATAATCCCGACCGCTGCCATCAGTGACACCACGAAGCTGATCAGAATATTCATGGTCACCCCGCCGTTGACCGGCAGAGGCTGGGCTGCAGGATCAGCCGGAGTCAGGAATGTTACATTATCCAGATTCATCAGTGCCGGCAGGCTGCGGATGAAGGTCTGCGAAACCGCGTTTACAATCGTAGCTGCGGTGCCGTAATCCTTATCCTCCACGGTCAGATTAATCACCTGGCTTTTCTCCGAGGATTTGATCTGCAGCTTGGCAGCCAGTTGGCCCGCCGTCAGACCGAACTCGGGATGCTCCGCGATCACACTCTTCATAATGGTTGGCGACTTCATGATTTCCTTATAGCTCTCGATGAGGTTAAGACTGAAGTTCAGTGCGTTGAGATTATTGCTCTCGGGGACATTCACAACGTTGTTGACCAGTAGCTGTCCAGAGGCGGAGTAGACGGGTGCAACGAAGTTTTTACTGACGTAGAAGGTGGTGGCGCAGGAGATCAGTACAAATACCATGATTAACCATAATTTTTTCTTTATCAGGTTAATGTAATCCAGAATCGTCTTTTCCACAGTAACCCTCCTTCCGCTTGTGTTCGTTTTGAAAGCAATCATGAAAGTTTCAGATGTCTTGCTTTTATTCTATCAATGCGCAGGATTTATCACATGCCCCCTCGCATCACTTTACACTTCACTTTCGAGTACCCCCGTTTGGTCCGCTAGAGGGGGTGAATGGTATACTTTAGTACCATATCCATGGAAAATGCTAACACCCCCGGTGAGCCTTGCCTCCTTCAGGTGTTTACTTACCCAAACACAAAAATCACCCAGCCGGGTGAAGGATGCCGGTGCACCTTCGTGTCAGCATTCCGCGCGAGCACAATGTATGCTGTTTTTCGCATACATTTGGGCCGTGTGCCTGCTTGCGAGCTAATGTATGCTGTTTTTCACATACATTCAGGGCGTGTGCCTGCTTGCGAACATAATGTATGCTGTTTTTCACATACATTCAGGGCGTGTGCCTGCTTGCGAACATAATGTATGCTGTTTTTCACATACATTCGGGCCGTGGACCTCACAGCCGCCCGATGTATGCTGTTTTTCGCATACATTCGGCCCGCACCGATAATCTTCCCCCCTTCTTTGATTTCCCGGAACGCAAAAAAACACGGACAGTATTGTCCGTGCTCCGTCCCCGATCATTCACAGGGATGATTATTAATCGTATGACATCTCATATTTGGTAAGCCCGACAGCATTGGCGTATAAGGCCGCCTGCGTCCGGTCCGCCACCTGCAGCTTCGCCAGAATCTGGCTGACATGCTTCTTGACGGTGAATTCGCTGATGAACAGGCGTGAAGCAATCTCGCGGTTGCAGGCCCCCTGTCCCAGCTCAATCAGAACTTCCTTCTCTTTGGGTGTAAGCTCATCCGTCGGACTGCTGCCGCTCATGCGCATCTTATCTTCCATCAGCCCGGGATCGTAATACTTCCTGCCCTTGTGGACCAGTTGAATTGCAAACAGCAATTCCTCAGGCAGAGCTTCCTTCAGTACATAACCGTCTACCAGCACTTCCTCCGCCTTCAGGAAATCTTCCCGGCTGGCTGAGGATGTCAGCAGGATGAACTTGCATGAGAATCCGCGCACGCGGGCTTCCTTGATAATATCCAGGCCCGATTCATCGGCAAGCTTCAGATCAATCAGCACAAGATCAGGCTGTATCTCCTCAATCACGAGAAGAGCTTCTTGGCCATTCGTTGCTTCGCCGGCAAACTGCAGATTGGACTGCATCGATATCACAGATGCCAATCCTCTTCTCACCAAAGGGTGATCATCAACAATGACGATTTTCACTTGAACGACCTCCTGCCTAAAGTTTATGCATTTTTCAGTTCAGCCACACCGACAGGTATAGAGATTAAAATTCTGGTTCCAGCGTTCTCGCTGCTGGTTAACTGGAAATCGCCTCCAAGGGACTGTGCCAGATATTGCATATTCTTCATTCCCAGTCCGCCTGAGTGATCCTCGGATTCAGCCCAGATCAGATCTGCATCGAAACCGATGCCATCGTCGACAATCGATAGTCTAATCCATTTCGGCTTAAGCGACAGTTCTACATCCACCCGGCTGGCAGCACCGTGTCTTATGGCGTTGCCGGTCGCTTCGGAGATAATCCGGAAGAGTGCCTTGTGGTAAGGATAAGGGAGACTGAAATCATCCCCCGTTATTTTCAGTTCAATCTCAACATCATTAAGCCGGGAGAGGCTCTTCAGATGCGAGCGCACCATCCCAAGCCAGCTCGGACCGCCGCTCTTCTTCGAGCTGAGGCTGTAGATGGTAATCCGCAGCTCCTTGGCTACCTTGGTGGCTGAATCATGGATAAGCTCAATCTGCTCCTCCAGCTCCCGCTCAGACATTTTGCGCCACGTCTGCTTCAGGGAATGGGTCGCATAGACGATGCCGAAAAGACTCTGGGAGACACTGTCGTGCATCTCATCGGCGATCCGGTTCTGCTCGTTCGTGATGATCAGCCGGTTCTCGATCACGCCCAGCTCGTGGCGCTCAAGAATAATCGCACTCAGCTCCGACAGGAACATCAGTTGCTGGATATACCACCGGCGGCCCTCCAGCCCTTCCGAGGCTTCCAGCTTCACGCCAATCATACCGACGAACCGGGTGCTCATTCTTACCGGCATCAGCAGGAAGTCGCCGATCCCCGGCATACTCTTGAATACCGGTTCACGCTGCAGCCTCCATTCATGCTCATGCTTCTCCAGCTCCATGAACAGAAAGCGCTCCTCCTCATGCTGCCATCCCGTCTGGCGGCTCTGCGGAGCAGGCTCACCGCTTTTTTTGGCGAACCAGAACAGGGCCTTCTCCAGCTTAGTAAGCTTGACCACATAGTCGGTAATGACTTGGCCAATATTCATGAAGTCATGCTGGCTTGATGTTTCCACGATGTGATAAAGCGATTTGATATGCTCCATGGTATCGTTGGTCCGCGCGTTCGCTTCCTCCCGCTGCCGCTTTATCCCCTTAACCATCTGCATAACTATAACCGCGAGAGCCAGGGCTAGAAACAGGTTACCATTGGCAAGCATAATTTCAGCTATCGTAAGACCCGGAGAACCGGCTTCCATGTAGCCCGATACCGCCACCATGGCAATATACCCCAGGATCAGACTCCAGACACAATACAAAGAGAGCGCACCCGCCGCAAACAACACCGGATTAAGTACATATAGCTTAAAAGGACTATCGTATCCTCCAGTAAATAACATCAACACCGCAATGAGTGCCGTCTCCATACTGACCATCAGCATTAGAGTACGGGCTCTTGCATGGAACCTCCGGTAATAGTACGGGAATAGTTGGGCAAATAAGAATAGCACAATGATTAGTAGGGATTTGTATATTACGGAAGGCCCCGCAGAAACCATGAGGTACATAAACGATGTGAGGGACAAAGAAAAGATTCTGAAAAAGGCGATCGTACGGTCTTCGACTGTTAATTTAATGTTCATCCCACCACCCTATTCTCCAGTTTGTGGAAAATTCGAGTTTATTCTAAGCTATGTTTAAAAGCATCATACATGAGAAAAATCACAATAACAAGTTTCGATTTCTAATGATAGCGTTTACTTTGAAAATAAAATGGGTATAATTATTCTTTTTTCATGAAAAATTAACCATCTCTATCCAGCTTCTCAAATGATAGCGTATGCAAAATTATCCAATTCAGCTCCAGGCATGACAAAGAGCCTCTCCCTCAAGGGACAGGCTCTTCAAAAGAGAAGTCTTCGGTTATCCGGTGAGTACACCCGGCACAGTCTATTCGGTCGCCGCCGTCACAGCTTGCTCCAGCTTGGCATGATTACATATACAAATTTGATAGCGCTGTTCGCCAACGATATGATACCCGGTGGACAAAATACGCAAGGTATGATTAGGTCCTACCACCTTATGGAGACTGCGGCAACTGATGCAGTAATACTCTCTCAATAGTCTCATCTCCGGCATAGTCTAGAAGAACTATTCTAGAACTGCTAATATTATCTAGAGCATATCACTGTTTTTTTCTGCGTGTCAACAAAAATCTGCAAAAAACGACATTTTTTCGAGACTCTTTTAAGATAAAAAGTAGAATTATGTCGTTTATTATGTCAGAGATGATTCCGGCAGGTCTGCGGGGAGAGGCCCATATATTTCTTGAATAGCCTTGAAAAATAAAAACTATCCCTATAATGAAGCATTCCCGCTATCTCCTGCACCTGCAGGGAGGTATTCAGCAGCAAATGCTTGGCCTCGGCCATCTTCAGCCGGTGGATATATTCATGCAGCGGGTACCCGCTGCTCCGCCGCACTGTGCGGCGGAGTGTAGACATGGACAGGTGCAGGCGCTCGGCCATCCCCGGCAGATCCGGCTGCTCATAGATGCAGGCATTCAGCGCCTCCCGGATCAGCGGCATGGCTTCCTGCCGCCACGGGCGGCGGCTGCCCTGGAGCTGCAGCGAGCATTCCAGCAGCATCTCCTCCAGCAGCAGCGCAGCCCGGTCCGCATCACCGGGAACATCTCCGGCCATGTACGCCAGAACCTTTTCAAAGGACGCTTTCAGCCCTTCCGCCTTATCCCCCCGGGTTACCTCTCCACTCGCAATCATTCCCGCTTCCAGCCATTCTGTGACACGGCTTCCGCTGAAATTAATATAGTATTCATCCCAATACCCGCCTGGGGGCGGTCCGAAGCTGTAGCTATAACCGGGTCTGAAAAAAAACAGGCTTCCCTCATGGACCTGCTGCTCCGGTCCTCCGTTCTCCGTATAAGTTCCGCCTCCTGCGACTATATATACAAGTGCCCAGTGTTCAAAGGTGACACCCGAACGAAACAGCGTTCTTCCCGGCAGATGGCCGGCTTGCCCGACACGAATCGACTTCAGGCGCAGCCTGGCGGCCTCCACCTTCGGATCAATAATTCTTACTGGATACGGGCTGATCATATAATCCATGAGCTTGGGCATACACTGCATTCCTCCATGTGTTCAGGAGTGGTATGTTGATAATGAAGATGATCATATTCTACATGAATAAGAGGTGTCCACGCTATGTCTGATGTTGTTCACTTACAGCTTTTTCCCCGACCGCAGAAGATCACGGTATCCGCAGGACAGTTCCACCTTCCTTCCCGGGGCAGCATTGTGCTGGCCGGTGAGGATCAGGTGTCTGCCCTTCCCGCAGCCCGCAGGCTTCAACAGACCGCTTCCGAGGTGGTCCGTCTCAGTCTGCCTCTGTCCATAGGGCAGCGGTCTGCCACAGTTCCGGCTTGCACTTTCCGCTATAACCCACTGCTTGCAGAAGGAGCCTACGAGCTGCACATTAACGAAAAAGGTCTCATTGCCGCTTACAGTTCCCCGCAAGGCGCTTATTATGCAGCGGCGACGCTGAAGCAGCTCCTTGTGCAATTCGGCAGAACTGTGCCTTATCTGCATATTCAAGATCAGCCGGACTTCGCCGCCAGAGGACTGATGCTAGATATCAGCCGCAACAAAATCCCCAAGCTGGAAACCCTGTACCGGATCATTGATCTCATGGCGGACCTCAAGCTGAATCAGCTGCAGCTATATATAGAAGGAGCTCCGTTTGCTTACGAATCCTTCCCGCAGGTATGGGAGCTGGAAACTCCGCTCACCGGCGATGAAATCCTGCTGCTGGATGCCTACTGCCGCGAGCGGTATATTGAGCTGGTGCCCAACCAGAACAGCTTCGGCCATATGGAAGGCTGGCTGACCCGGCCGGAGTTCAACCATCTGGCAGAGATCCCCGAAGGCTTCATGCTCCCGGATCAGATGTATGATAGCGATTTATACCCGGAAGGATTGTTCATGCATCCCGGCACCTTCCATACGGAGGACCCTGAGGTATTGCAGCTTCTGGGCACGATGTATGACGACCTCCTTCCCTACTTCAGCTCAGAGATGTTCAATGTCGGCTGCGATGAGACTTATGAACTGGGACTTGGCGCAAGCCAGGCACTGGCGGAGTCTTCCGGCAAAGGCGAGCTGTATCTCTCCTTCCTGCAGAAGATTCACGGACTGGTCAAGCAGCGCGGCAAAACCATGCAGTTCTGGGGCGATATCATCATCCAGCATCCCGGGCTGATCCCCCGGCTGCCGAAGGATATCATCGCCATGGAATGGGGGTACAGCGCGGCTCATCCTTTTGAAGCGGATACCCGCAAATTCAAGGAAGCAGGCATCCCGTTCTATGTCTGTCCGGGAACCAGTTCCTGGAACTCGCTCACCGGCAGGACCGACAACATGCTCGCCAATCTGCGCAGCGCTGCGGTGCATGGCAAGAGAAACGGCGCTGTCGGCTACCTGATTACCGACTGGGGCGATTTCGGCCACTGGCAGCATCTGCCGGTCAGCTATGCCGGATTCGCCTACGGGGCAGCACTGGCCTGGAATGTAGACGGGAATCTGGAGGTGGATGTGGCGCATTATCTGAACACATCGGTCTTCCAAGACCGCTCAGGAACCATCGGACAATTGCTGCTAGATCTGGGGAACTACTATAAGCTGGAGTCGGGCACGGTCCGCCCGAATGACACGGAGATGTCTATGCTGCTGCGCAGCCATCTGGAGCATGTGCAGCTGGCTACGAAGCTGCCTGTAGAGCAGCTTGACAGGCTTGAGCAGTACATCCTCGGCCTTGAAGCCCGGCTTGAGCAGCCGGTTCTGGAATGCAGCGATGCCGGGCTGGTGATCCAGGAGCTGCGCAGCGGCATTCACTTCGTGAAGCATGCCGTGCAGCTCACCCGGCTCAAGCAGCAGCTCGCCGCAGCCGATTCGCAGCCCCAGGCAGCGCAGGTTCAGGCGCTGATCCATGATCTGGATCTGCTGCTTCACCAGTACCGCCAGCTCTGGACCCGGCGCAACCGGCCGGGCGGCCTGGAGCGCAGTGTCTCGAAGCTGGTCCGCCTGCGCGGGGAATATACCGCACTTACCGCCAAGCTGAGTGGGGCGGCTGTGGAGTAAAGCTTCTAAGTTTAGACAAATGGAAAATGAGTCATCATTCCATGCCAAAAAAACAAGCCCCGCTGTTAACTTGGAGACTTGTCCTGTTGACTCTGCTTGAAGAGTTCTATCAACTGGTTGCTGAGTGATCCAAATGAAGCCCCATCACATGGTATAAGGTCCGCTCCAGATAATCATGCAGGAAGAAACGCGAGCTTACAAAATGAGCGGCCATATCGGGAGACTGATACTGTTCCAACGCTGCTGTCATGCGCGGGAGGACCGCCTCCCGCCCATGGCGGTTATGCCGGTAACTGTTCAGCAGGGACTGCCATTCCGCCTCATCCCCCGGATACATCTCCCAGCGGTAGACGTATTTATGGATAGCCCGCGAACGATCTGTAGCCTCTTCAAAATCATGCATTACCGCAATCAGTCCGGCAACATCTTTGTTGAGCCGGACTTCATCAACCAGCTTCCAGATCAGATTATAATAATCCTCCAGCCTGTACCTTCCCTGAAGCTCATGCGCCTTCCCGGCAGGAATGCCGTGGAACCGCTCCAGGAAGCGGTCAATGTAAGTCTCCGTATCCGCCTTCCGGTTCCAGGCCAGCTCCGCATGAAGCAGCATGGGATACCAGGTCGTTTCAAAGATTCCGTAAGGGACTCCCAGACTGAACGGGGCAGTCCAGTTCGTAGCCACCACGCAATCAAGATGGAGACGACCGGCTGCTTCAGCCCACTGCCGCAGATTATCCGTCCGGTTATCCAGCACGGGATAATTCTGATGCTCTGCCGAGTCGAAGCTGCGGACCGCCGGTGCACCCATCACTTCAATGCCGAGAGCCCGGAATTTGTCCGCCAGCCCTGAGACCTCCGCTTCAATATTGCGGCCGTTATAGATCCAGATCATCGCTACACTGCGCGGGTCCAGCTTTGCCAGTTCCTCAGGCGGGCATTTATCCAGCATGTCATGCCAGAATACCGGCGTTCTGCCCCGGCTTGAAGTGAATTCAATCAGCCGGTTCAGAAAGGCGATGAACGCCCGCTCCCGGATTCCGCCGAAGGCTTCCCGGCATTGCGCACACTCACACAAGCTATACACTTCATCACAGCCTAGATGAATATAAGGGGAGTCCGGATGAGCCTCCATCATCTCCTCCAGCAAATCCGTAATGAGCTGATAGGATTCCGGACGGGACGGGCAGATTTCTCCGGTGGAAGACTCGGTCTCCCGGAGATGCCGCCAACGGTCGTGCCGAAGCACATATTCCAGATGCCCGAAGCTCTGCTGAAGCGGAATAATCTCGATAAAATGCTCCTTCGCAGCGCCCAGCAGCGCCTCCAGCTGCTCCGGATTCAGCGCATGCTGCGGGTGCGTCAGCTCCGGATACTTCCGGAACGGAAACTTGTCTTCGTATTCGATCAGGACCGCATTGATCTTGTAGTTGGAGAAATCAGCCAAATAACGGACCAGCAGCTCCGGCTTCGAGAAGGTCTGGCGGAGGTCATAGTTCATCGCACGCAAACGGGTATCCGGCCAGTCCATAATGGTGACTGCTAATAACTCTCCCTGCGGATTCCGCAGCTGCAGCAAGGTCTGGAGCCCATAATACAGCCCGGCGGCATCCGTAGCCCGGATGCGAACGCGATGCTCAGACACCTCCAGCAGATAACTCTCCTTCCGGTCTTCCAGCAGCGAAAGCTCCGCTTCCAGCACTCCAACTAGCCCGGCTCCCGCTACGCCGTTCTCACCGCTGCCCCCTCCCAGCGCTCCTTTCTGCAGACGCTCACCAGCAGACGTTCCCGCCGCGCTGTGCAGCAGCAGAGAATAGCCGCTGCCTTCTGTGGAGCTGACCAGCTTCGCCCCGGGAAAAGCACGGCGGCAATGCCGCTCTAGCCTTGGCTCCTCCTGCTCCATCATCAGACTCAGCCATACTCCGTCATTGATCTGAAAAGCGCTTCCGTCCTCAAGCTTCATCTGTTGCGGTTCTGGCAGTAAATTATACATGACTCTCCTCCTTATCTTGCAGCTTCATTCCCCGCTCAGCTGCACATTCTGCATACGGTCGTAAGCTTCCTTATATACGCCTACCAGCTTATCCACGCCCAGATTGTTCATTTCCTCCACATACTTATCCCACTCGGCAAGATTTCTGGAGCCGGTGACGAATTTGGCGAAGCTCTCATCCCGGTGCTTGTTGATCGCTTCCCCGGTAAGCGAGATCACTTCATTCTCCTGCTCGGTGAAGGCCGGGCGGGGCTGCATGGCAGACGGGTCATACTTGGCCGCTTCTTCATAAGCATGCTTCAGGTTATCGGAGAACAGCGACAGATGGGCATCAAAGTCGATCCAGGTATACGTGCCGCTGGTCTGCAGCCCGGTCTGCTTGCGCATTTCGGTCACATCGCTGTATTCCGGCTTGAACTTGATCGTATCGCCTTCTTTGGTATAGGTCTCCCCCTCCTTGCCCCAGCTTGCAAGTGTACGCCCATCCTCTGTATAGAAGAAATCCATATAGGCCATGATGTCTTCAATCTGCTTCGAGGTCGAAGCCACTGTCAGACCGCTCTCCAGATAGTGAAAATATGGATTGAGCTGCTTGCCGCCCGCCAGACCTGCGGGTGGAGCCAGGAACTGCATGTTGTATTCAGGGTTGTCTTTCTGCATCGCATTGTTGAAGAAATCAATCCGGCTGATATAATCGACGGTGACAAAAGACTTGCTGGTAGATACCATATCCTGCCACTGCTTTGTCTGCAGCGAGAGGAAATCCGGAGGAATCAGCCCTTCATCATAGAAGCTTTTCCACATGCCGAGCATTTCCTTATAAGCGGGCTCCGTTGGCCCGTAATGCCACTCACTGTTATCAAAATTATAATATGCGCCCTCACTGGTCCCGAAGTTTATCGTCATGCTGGCATTCAGCTCATCGGGGTTCTGCCCGTAACGGATGGAGAGCGGAAAGCTATCCGGGTATTTCGCCTTCAGCACCTGAAGAGCTTCATGAAGCTCCTTATAGGTCGTTGGCGCCTTCAAGCCTTCCTTGTCAAAAATATCCTTCCGGTACATCCAGACTAAGCGGTTCGTCTCTCCGAAGCCCTGGTTCGGAAACATATACATCTTCCCGTCTGCGGACAACGCCGCCTTAGCTTCATCAGGATACTGCTGGATCCACTTGCTCAGGTTCGGCATCTTGTCCATATACTCCTTGATATCCACCAGAGCGCCTTGCTGGCCGAATTTGTTAGATTCCTTACGGTTCGGCATATATAGGATGTCCGGCAGGTTTTTGGAGGCAATCGCCAGATTGAGGCTTTCTTCAAGCTCCCCGGAAGGCGTCTGCACCTTCAGGGTGACACCGGTCTTCTCCTTCAGCCAGCTCCAGACTGGCCAGGACTCCGAATAAGGAAACGTAGCATTGTTGTCCAGCAGCGCCGTGAAGGTCTTGACCGGCAATGCAGACGGACTTCCCGAACCTTCACTGCCCTCCTGCACAGCAGCTTCCGGCACGGCTGCATTCTTATTGTTGCCGCTGCAGCCGGACAGAAGCAGCGATGCCATCATGGTAAGCAGACTTGCAGTCATCCATTTTCTCATAATAAGCCACTCCCATTCCTATGAATTGTACTGTTCGTTGTCAGCCTTTGACGGCTCCAATCATTGCGCCTTGGACGAAATACTTCTGGATAAACGGATACACGGCCAGAATCGGAAGTGTTGATACCATAATCGTCGCATATTTCAGCGATTCTTCAACAATCTGATTATCCCCCCCAATACCGGTTACATCTCCTGAGCTGGAGGTGCCGGCAAGGACCAGATTGCGCAGCAGTACCTGCAGCGGGAACAGCTCCGAGGAGCGCAGATACAAGAGCGGGCCGAGGAAATTATTCCACATACTCACCGCATAGAAGAGCGCAATCGTCGCAAATGAAGCTTTGGACAAGGGCACGATGATACGGGCAAAGATACCGATGTCATTCAATCCGTCCATACGCCCCGACTCCTCCAGCTCCTTCGGAATGCCCGCGAAGAACGTGCGCATCAGAATCAGATTCCAGGTGCTCACCGCACCCGGCAGCACCATTCCCCATACGGTATCGACCAGATTCAGAGAGCGGACCACGAGGAAGGTGGGAATCATCCCGCCGCTGAAGAACATGGTGACCACAATCAGCATGGTCAAGCTTTTGCGCAGCGCCATATCACTCCGCGACAAGGCGTAAGCTCCCGTGGAGGTGATGAGCAGGGAGATCAGTGTACCCGTAACGGTGTAGACGATCGTGTTCTTGTAAGCTACCCAGATCTTGGAGTCCTCCAGTACCACTTTATACATGTCAAGGTTAAAGCCCTTAGGCCAGATGGACACTTTATTCTGGATGACATTAGAATCACTGCTGAGCGACACCGCCAGCATGTGTACAAACGGATACAGCGTAACGACCACAACCATCAGCAGCGCAATCCCATTGATTATACTGAACAGGTTCATCCGGAATTTCATATTAAGCACCTCTTTTTACCATAGACTGGTTTCACTTATGCGGCGGCTGATCCAGTTGGCACTATAGATGAAGACCAGACTGATCATCCCCATGAATAGGTCTATGGAAGCACCGTAGCTGAAATTACCTTGCTGCATACCGACTCTGTATACATAAGTGCTGATAATATCCGCAGTTTCGTAAATCGCCGGATTCTGCATCAAGAAGACCTTCTCGAAGCCTATCTCCAGCACCTGCCCGATGTTCAGAATGAGTGTAATGACAATCGCGGGAGAGATACCCGGCAGCGTAATATGCCAGATCCGCCGCAGTCTGCCTGCTCCGTCCATTTCTGCCGCTTCGTACAGCTGGGGATCAATGGCGGTTAGCGCAGCCAGATAGATGATGGTCTCCCAGCCGATATGCTGCCAGATTTCGGAGAGTACATAAATGATACGGAAGAAATCCGGCTCGTTCATGAAGTTAATAGGCCCGATGCCAAGGCCGCCGAGCAGATTATTGATCAGCCCTCCCGTTGGCGAGAGAAACATAATCACCATACTGGCAACAATGACATTGGAGATGAAATGCGGAAGATAGCTTACCGTCTGCACGAGACGTTTGAAGGATGCCTTCCTTACCTCATTCAGCAGAATCGCGAGCAGGATCGGGGCAGGAAAGCCGAATACCAGCCGGTATAATCCAAGCAGAAAGGTATTCTTCATCAGCAGCAGGAAATCCGGGTTCTCCAGAAACATCCGGTAATATTTGAAGCCCACCCAGTTGCTGGCCCAGATCCCCTTGAACAGATTGTAATCCTTAAACGTGATCACCAGCCCGAACATCGGCAGATACTTGAAAATCAAATAATACAGCAGACAGGGAAGAAACAGCAGCCATAATAATTTGTTTCTTCTCCAGGTCTTCATCACCCGTTCCCTCAGCTGCGGCCGTTCCCGGTTTCTCCCGGCGGTTGTCTCCGGCAGTGCATTTGCTTGCCCCATACGCATCCCCCCCTAAATACTGTAGTGATGTTGGCTTATTTCCCCTTTCAAGCCGGGAGTTATGGTTGAATTATAGGGATAAAATCCGTGATAGCGCTATCAGCATGTTATAATACATATCGCCCGATTAGCGATTTTCTAAGAATCGGCGTATAAAAAGAAGAAAGTGCATATTGTCCGTGTGAGCTTTCGGGAGCTATGATGGTATAAAAAGAATGTCCATAGCAAGGGGGACCATCATGCGCAGAAGAACAGACTTTAAATTTGCTTTCAACGCCTTGTTCGTGAAGCTAATGCTGAGCTTTCTCAGCGTTATCCTGCTGCTGGCTTCTTTCAATCTTGTCTCTCATCTATATCTGAGCAAGAAGGTCTATCAGGAGATGGTCCGCCAGAATGAGCTGGGTCTCAAGCAGACCGCCCTGAGCTACGAGAATCATTTCCGGCTGACACAGAACATCATTCTAACCCTTAACCGATCGCGTACATGGACGGCCAACCTGGGCCTCTTGAGCCAGGTCCGCGAGAACAGGCGTTATGATGTGGTCCGTGAGGTCAAATCGGATCTGGCGAACGTCTACTCCAACCCGTTCCTGCATATTGAGAACTTCATTCTCTATTTCAAAGAAGCGGATTATGTTTTTGAAAAGGACGGCACCAGCAGTATGAACGATATGTTCTCCAAATATTATGCCAGCAAGGAGTATCCGCCGGATTATTGGAGCCGGCAGACGATGGGCAATCAGTACATGAGGGTCCTGCCTGCAGCTAATTTTAGAGAGAGTACGATGAATTCCTCGCGTCCGCTCGGGTCGCTGCTGCCGCTGGTCACCCAGGTTCTTCCCAATAAGGAGGTCTATGGCATTGTCATGCTGAATGCACGCGAATTGCACACGGCTTACGGGGATGGGAGCGCAAGTCCGTTCTATATTCTGGATGCAGACGGCGTCATGCTGTTCTCCACCTCGGCAGACCGGCCGGTATTAAGCGACATCTCCGGGAGCATCAGCTACCATGAGCAGGTCGGAGACCAATATTATTTCTATCAAAAAGGCGGGCAGACCGGATTCACTTATGTCCAGGTTACACCAGCCGCTGCAGTGACTTCCGGAATGCGCCAGATGCAGCTGCTGCTGGCCGCCCTGCTGACTGCCGCCGTGCTCACCAGTATTCTGTTTTCGCTGTTCTTCAGTTACCGTCTTAACCGGCCGCTGCAGCGGCTGATTGCAGCACTGGAGCGCAAGTCGGGTACAGGCGCGGGTAAGCTAAGCAGCGTGAAGGAATTCGCTATCATCGGGGAGCGCATGAGCCGTATTCTGGAGACCAACCGATTCATTCAGACCGATCTGGAGCATAAAAATTCGCTGGTGCGCCAGTACGCCTACTCCCATAAAATTAAGAACATCCCCCTGAACCCCAATCTGCTGGATCTGGAGGATGCCCAAGCGGAAGACCGGCCGTATGCAGCCGTGCTGTTCAAGCTCAGCTTCAAGCAGCCGTCCCAGAGCCCGGAGAAGGATACCCTGATGCTGTGGCAGCTGATCCAGCACCTGTTCCTGGGCAGCGAAGGGGATATAGTGGCTGTGCAGCCGGAGCAGAACCAGCTCCTGCTGCTGCTGTTCCAATGCGGACCGCAGAGCGCTATTCTTCAGACACTCCAGACTCTGAAGGAGCTGCTGGAGGTGGAGCCCGCCTTTTATTTGACCATCGCGGTAAGTCCTGTCTACTCCGGAGAGACTCCGATTACCGGTGCTTACGGGATTCTCTCCTCACTGCTTAAAGAACGCAGGCTGAACGAAGAAACCCAGATTATCGTGGAGCCGCGCGCTTCATCGGCCCGTTCCTTTCATGTCAAGGTAACCCATGGGGAGGAGCTGTCGGGCCTTCTGCTGTCAGGCAATGAGGAAGCGGTGCTGGGATGGCTGGCCAGACAGCTGGAGCAGTTGAACCAGAAGGACGCTGCGGCCGAAGATTTCCGGGCCTTTGCCGCGGGAGCGGTGGAGCAGGCGGGCAAGACGGTAATGAAGCTGGGGTTGGAGGAGGCTGTACTGATTCAGCCAGCCCTTAAGGAGAACTTCGAGAGCTTCTATTCCACCGGGCAATATAAGGAATGGCTTCACGCAATGGTCCGGCCGATCCTTGCCGCCATGCGGGCGAAATCCGAGACCAGGGACCCCGTACTTGCTTTTATGCTGGACTATCTGGATAAGCACTACGGAGAGAATATCAATCTGAATCTTGTTGCAGACAAGCTGAATCTGAGTCCGGGCTATCTGTCTACCTTCTTCAAGGAGAAGCAAGGCATCAATTTCAGCGACTATCTGAACAACCTGCGGATCAGCCATGCCAAGGAGCTGCTGATGAACCTCGACCTGCGCATTCAGGAGATCGCACTCCAGGTCGGCTACCTGAATGTCAATTCCTTCATCCGTATGTTCAAACGCGCCTCCGGCCTTACTCCCGGCGAATACCGCAAAAGCCATGCCAGCGGAGGACTGCCCGCTGCGGAAGACGGGCCTTGAGGCGGTCCGCTTCCTCTGCCTCGATGGTCCATATGCACGCAAAGAAAAGGCTGCTGATCTAAGCTCAGCAGCCTTCCGTTCCAGTCTGGATTCTCTGTGGTTCCTATTAATCACCTGCCTAACTCACAGTCAGAACCGGTTTATTGGCTGTGTTTTCTTTGCTGTTGAAGCTTATCGTTGCACCGTTATTGTTCTCAACCTGCAGCTTGAAGGTCATTTTCTTATCGCCGCCGAGCTGGCTATTCACAAAACCCGCTGCATCGATAGTGTACCAGCCGGCTGTAGATACATTAATTGTTCCAACCAGCACTGCACCTGTACTGCCCGGCTGATTGTTCCAGGTGATGCCTCCTGTTCCCGACTCTATCCATTCATCACTGCCGGTAAGTCCGTATACCTTCACAGGCGTTGACGCAGATACGGCATTACAGTATATCTTCAGTAGAGCAGAAGCAACGGGTGATCCCGTACGACCGGTAAGATCGAATCTTACAAACCCTTTCCGGTTATAGCCCTCATCCGCATCTCCCTTTACATCGACTGTTGCTGCTGTTCCATAGTTGGTTGCCGCATAGGTGCCGTCTCTTACATAGGCATCTCCATTTGTAATATAGTCGGTTGGTGCACCTGAGGATGCGCCTCCTCCCATGAAGGCGACCATCGCCATACCCGCTGCATTGCCTGATATGGTAACCTCATTGGTAGCATAATCTCTGCGGTTATCATGCCAGATCATCCGGTTGTCATTGAACTGCACGATACCCGGATCTTCCTGCCCGGCAAGCAGCGGGTCCTGCTGGTCTACAGCGTACTGGCTGCTGGTCTCAAACCCCTCACTCCAGGCTCCGCGGAGCTGGTAATTCGGGTTATTCACACGGTTCAATGTGGTTACACGGTGGCGGGGATTTTTAAACCAGGTTGTACCCGCACCATTTAACTTACTAACACCCCACGGATTCCTTCCCAGCATGAAATCAATCTGCTGCTGGGCCAGAACCGCATATGTGGTATTTCCGGTTAATTCCTGATACATCATTGCTTCTACCGCATTATTGCTCATGGCTTCATACGTACCCCATTTGGGTTCACTGCTGGTATTCCAGAATTGCCCGGCAGCATAATTCTTTTTCAGGTTCAGATGATTATTCATCCGGCCTGCGGCAGTATTCTTATAAGCCGGATCAAGGGAGGCGACCTCATAGTTTGCCCAGTGATAGGCTCTGGACCAGTTGAGGCTTGTGTTACTTTTGTTGTACCATTCTCCCGCACTGTCACAGAACGATTTCGCTTCTGTTAAATAGGCGGCGGTACCTGTGGCCCGGTAGAGTTCGGCAGCCGCCCAGGCCATATCGTCTTTATAGTCCGTATCCACGTAGAATCCGTCCGCATCCCCGGCAATTCCCGTCCTTGTCTTACCCCAGGTGTAGATCTGCTGGGCTGCAGTCAAATAGCCGGCAGCTAATGCAGCATTATAGACCGGTCCGGCAGAATCCCCCCATATTTTAGCTCCTAGCGCTAAGGCAGCTGCAGCTTTTCCGGCCAAGTTTGCGCCTGTACCGGCAGGGCATGGATGCACCGGACGCGCCGCGCCATAGATCGTATTGTCATTTTGCGGCCAGGTTTTGCTGCGGGAATCCAGATCATCATTCTCGACATCATGGTCCAGGCCGTCGGCTACTTCCATATACAGAATCTGGTTGGTGTTGTCCCACAGCTTGAGAATGAAATCAAGACCTACCTTCGCTTCCGTCAATGCTCCGGCCGCGCCTCCGGGAGCAGGAAAAGCTTCCGGATGGTGGATATAAGTCGTTAGCATCACATCCGTAACATGTCCGATGGTGCTCAGAAATTTGATATAATCCGAGGCATCATGCCAGCCCCCGGTAAAGTCCTTGGTGCCGGAAGCACCATCCGGCTTTCCGTCAATGGATGAGTTCATTCCCGTCATATGGCATACGCCATGATCCTGCGGACTGGTATTCCCACACCGCTGCACTTTGAAGAACTGCATGGACAGATCGGCCAGACTGCTGTAAACCGAATTGCTTATAGCGAAGACCGGGGACTTATAGGCGTTGATTTTTATATAATATCCGCTTCCTGCAGTAGTTAGTGCACTGAAATCTATAGCATAGGAATAAGCACAATTTGCACCACCCGCGTCACCCCAGCTCCCTTTACTGGCTGTGGTAATGGTTCCGTTCAATACCGAGGTGTTGTTTGAATTGAACACATCATATCTAACTCCGCTCAAGCCCGTGCTTGATAATACGATGGCTATTTTAGCCGCAGCCGGACTGTATCCAACCTGGTTAACCCTTATAAATATGCCGCTTACACTAGCTTGAACCGAATCCGGTGAATTCATATCTTGTACACGCCCTTTCATTTTTCACGTGCAAGGTGCTGTAATTTATATGAAGCCGCCTGCCTCACCCAATCACCTCCATGAAGTCATTTAAATGTCAGGCTGTAAACCGCTGTACCTTGGAGCGGTGTACCTGCATTATAACCAGTCCTATCATGGGAATTAAATCCTCATATGTTATTTATATCGTCTTTTTTACGGATAGCGAAGAAAATGAATACATAAATGGCAAAGTGTATAGGGTCAGTTCACCGTTTCCGTGATGCTGCTATGAAGCCCCTCAGACAGGTGATGACCGTGCATCCTATGAACAAGAAAAGAAACCTTTCCGCCAACATGGAAAGGTTTCTTTGTACGTCACTCCGCCGCCCAAGGCTGGGCAACGGACAGGACCGTCTCCCCGCTGGCCGCCGCCTGCTCCATGAGCAGGGCCAGGTATTGGTCCTGGCAGCCCTCTGCCAGACTGTAGAATGAAGGGCCGCCCTCTACATGCTGCTACATTCTATCCAGACACTCGGCGATAGCAATCTCCTCATCCGTAAGCCGGGCAGGAATAAATGGATTGCGGTACAGCCACTCCCCCTCCCCCATGATTCCCCGGAGATGCAGGCCTTCCAGATTGCCGCCATGACCGGCATCTATCCGCCGCAGCTTAGTGTAGACCGGAGTGTCATAGCTCTGTAGCCAGGATACCTCGTCATTCATGATCTCACCGCGCTCTCCCCGGACGAGCAGCCTGCTGGCCCGGATCCAGGAGAAATACTGGTCACGGGTGAAATCATAGACCCCCAGCCGGTCCCCGAAATCCAGGGTAGCCAGTGTCTGATCGGTCTGAATCAGCTCCTCCGCAAGAGGAGGCCCGCTGCGCTGCGGCCCCTTCATAATAGCTGAACCGAAGCTCTGAGCCCGGATAGCCGCCTTCTCGAAGCGGACATCCAGCAGCTTGCGGATCAGGCTGATCCCGTGATAGCCATGGGCCACCGATACCTGCGCCTGACTGATTCTCCCGAGTCGTCCCGAACGCACTAGCCTGATTCTTGCTGCATGCATCGGCTGGTACATATACTGCTCAGCGATCTGGATAACGGCTGAACGGTCCACCGCATTCCATAGCTGAAGAAGCTGTTCCAGATCCAGCGCCGGAGGCGTCTCGGCCAAGACGGGAACCCCTTCGGCAGCCAGTCTAATGATGCTACCTTTGCTGACCTCGCGGTTCAGGCAGATTACTGCGAAGGAATAACCGCCCGCTGCAACAAATAGATCCAGCGAGGTGTACACTTCCACTCCCCATATTCTCTTCAATTCTTCGGCTTTATCCTTATTGCGGACGTACATGGCCGCAATAGCAAAGCGCTCAGGCAGGGCCTTGGCGATCCGCAGATAGAATTCTGCCCGCCATCCCCCGCCCACCAGTCCAAATCTGATGATTCCCATGACCCCACTCCCCTTCTGTAATACTCACTATGGTCTATTTCTGTTATTTCTCTGCCCCGCCAGCACTAATTTTCGTGGGTAGAATAGCCCGATTACCCTCCCCGGACCTACTTTCCAAATTTTGATTGAAATAGGACGGACGTAGGATTATAATCAGGTCACATACCCACTTTTTACCTATTGTTAGTAAGACAATACATAATTGACAGGAGATAAGCCTATGGATTGGCTTCATGCTTATGAGGACGAGCTCCGTGTGGTCTTTGAGGAGAGCCGCAGGGTGATCTCTGCGTTTCCAGAGCCGCTTAATGCCCGCGGCCTGTCGTATCTCAATCAGTTCAACGTGTTCCACCCGGACAGCCACAAGAATTACATCTGTTACCTGCTGCCCTTCTGGCTCCAGGACCCGTGCAGCCTGAACCCCGAACTGGCCCGCAGGATGTCCGCAGGTAACATCTTCCTCATGCTCTACTTCTTCCTCCAGGATGATCTGATGGACAGCCCGGAGGCGTCGGCTGCGCAAACGCTGCCGCTTGCCAATCTGCTCTATGTCGAGTTTCTGGCTACCTACCTTCCGCTGTTCCCGGCGGACTCTCCCTTCTGGCCCTGCTTCAGCCGTTACATCAGCGAGTGGGCAGACAGCGTAAGCGGGGAAGCCGGCAGCGATTACTTCCTGAATGACCGCATCCGTATCTCCCATAAGGCCAGCCCGCTTAAGCTCAGCAGCACGGCTGCGCTGCTGCTCTCCGGCCAGTCCTCCTCCATTCCCGAGGCCGAAGAGATGATTCACACTGTGCTCTTGACCTTGCAGCTGCTTGATGACTACGAGGATTGGGAACAGGATCTGGAGGACAGCAGCTATAACTGCCTGCTGTCACTGGTACGCTCCAGTACCGGGATAGCCGCAGAAGAACCACTGACCGAATCAGCAGTGAAGGACTTCCTCTATGTAGCAGGCGGACTTACCGGATATGCTGCAACGGCCCAAGCCAACCAGCTCATCCTGGAGGAGGCCAGCTTACAGCTGCCCTTGCTGGTGTCCTTCCATCTCGTGCTCGTGCAGAACCTGCAGCAGATCGCCGCAGCCATTGAAGCGCAGAAGCAATTGCTGCTGGGCGGGGGGCTGGATTACTGGCTATCTTCGCACTCGAATCTCTCATAATTTATGCAAATAGCAATAGAATTATAGAATGGCCTATGATATACTAAAAAGGCAATTATAACCATTTCGAAAGGGTGATTGTATTGTCAGTAGGAGTTCTTAAGAACCAGGTGATTCAGAAGGCGTGGGAAGATCCGGCTTTCAAACAAAGACTGCTTGCAGATCCGAAGGCAGCGCTCCAGGAAGTGCTGGGCATCAACCTTCCTGACAACATTACACTGAAGACCGTAGAGGAAGGCTCTAATGAATTCTACCTGGTCATTCCCCCAAGCCCTTCTTCCGATGTAATGAAGACACGTATCACCCCAATGGGAACCTGGTAGCATACTCAAGTCAACCTATTATCGGGAGTTGGAATCGTCCGGCCCTTCTGCACGCGGCAGAATGGTGATGGACTCGGTTCCAACTCCTTTTTTGCTCATAAAACGAATTTCGCCCTCCATCGCTTCAATAATACGGAAGGTAACCATCAGCCCGAGCCCCGTGCCCTTCGTCTTATTGGAGGAGAAATATGGCTCGCCCAGACGGCTAAGCACAGCCGGTTCCATACCTGCCCCGTTATCCTTAATATGAATATGTACCTTATCGCCCCGGCTGTAGGCCAGCAAATGGATCGTGCCTTCCTCCCCCAGGGATTCAATGCTGTTCTTGATGATATTAATCATCGCTTGCTTGAACTTCGAGGAATTCCCTTTGACCCGCAGGCCGTCTTCCACCTCCAGAATCATTTTGCCCCCGTTCAAATGGCATAAAGGCAACAGGATGCTCTGGATATGCATGAACTCTTCATTCACATAGAGCAGGGAGACCTGTTCAAATTCCGGCTTGGCAAAGGTCAGAAAATCGGTGATAATACTCGCCGCCCGGTCCAGCTCACTGAGCGCCATGGACAGGTATTTCTGCTCGTCCCCGCTCGACTTCTCGCTGAGCAGCTGGAGGAACCCCCGGGTCACCTGGAGCGGATTACGCACCTCATGGGCTACCGACGCTGCCAGCTCGCTGATAATCTCCATTTTCTCCGAACGCTGCAGTTCGTTGTTGAACAGCTCCAGCTCCTGCGAATATTTCACCACTTGGCTGTGGTTCTGCGCCAGCCGCCGTCCCAGAATCACAATCAGCGAGAGAATGAACACAACCAGCGCCCATTTCCAGTAGAAGAGATCATAATTTCCGCGTTTGAAATAATACCACAACAGCTCCAACACCCCGGTAAGGGCAGCCGTACCGAAGCCGCAGGCGAAGATGATCGCATCCTTATTGCGCTTCAGGGAGAACACGATGACGCAGCCGATCAGCAGAATGAATTGAAGAATCATAATAATGCCGACAATGTTGGTGGAGATGAAGTAGTAGAATTGCAGATACCGGCCCCCGGAGAGTGCATTTATAATGAGGAGGACACAGCAGAATAAGGAATAGGCCGTCTGGAATTTGCGGAACCTGCGGATGATGCCGTATTTGCCCGCGCCGAATATTTTCTCGAACAGGAAGGTCAGTGCGGGTAACAGGGACAACAGCGCCACATCGAACAAAAATACGCTGAGCCCGCCCAAATAGCTGTAGAAGGTATACGTGAAGGGAGAGTAGGTTACAGACAGCACACCGGTAGAGGCGATAACAATAGACAGCGAAGCCGCCACAGGGAAATACTCCTTGTTCAGGAAAAATGCGCACACAAACAGCACCGCCGCCACGAAGATAAAAGCGCCGCCCAGAATCACATCTATGAGTCCGTTCTTGATATAGTCCTTGATTAGAATACTGTGCTCACCGAGCATCACCTGCTCTTTGATTCCAATCCGGTCCTGGAGCGTCTGCGTCCAGATATAGAGCGTCTTTCCGTTATCCCGCATGTCCAGGGGCACAAGCAAGGAATAATTATCCATAATAAAGCCGCGGTCCCCTTCAAAAACCAGCCGGTCCTCCACATACACCTTCACATGCAGCGCATAGATCGTCTGAATATAGACGGAGGGGGACACGTAATGATAGGAGGGCAAAGTAATCTTGGTCCAGGCGGAGGATACCCCGGAAGGCTTGCGCGGCATCTCGGCCTTCGCCTCCACATCGATCCACCCCTGGTCTTCCGTTACCGGAGCCTGGAGTCCGCCATCATCCGTCCCCTCCTGCCACTTCATCTGCCAATGTCTGATCTCACCGGCGGGTGAAGCACTTTGCGCGGATACCAGGAGGCTTCCGCAGGTTAAGCAAAGCAGAAACAATACTAACGCTGTATGTAAACTTTTGACCATCAAAGACATGCAAGCACCTCAGAGGAAAGTTTTAGAAGAAAAGTTCTGTTAGTGTTAATATTTCGCCCCATGCTATGCCCATCCCTTCAAAAAAACGGAATAAACAAAAAAAATTCCTAATTTATGCTGGAGGCCGGCAATTCAATAAGCACCTCGGTCCCTTCGCCCTTGCGGCTGTTAAACTTAATCGTGCCGTTCATCGCTTCAATAATACGGAAAGTGACCATGAGGCCAAGCCCCGTGCCCTTGGTCTTATTGGAGTAATACGGCTCTCCCAGCCGGGCCAGCTCACTGACCTTCATTCCTTCGCCGTTATCCTTCACGCTGATGATTACAGAGCTGCCTGTCCTCCAGGCCGTTACGACAATCTGCCCCTCCTCCTGCAGTGATTCAATGCTGTTCTTGATCAGATTAATGAACGCCTGCTTGAATTTGGCCGGACTGCCCGTCACTTGAAGCTCCTGCTGCAGACGCAGCTCTATCGAACCGCCCTGCAGATTAGCCAGCGGCATCAGGATTCCCGACACATGCTTCAGCTCCCCCGAGACTTCGAATACATCTACGATATCCACGCCCGGCTTCGCAAAGGTCAGGAAATCAGTAATGATCACCGAGGCCCGGTCCAGCTCCCCCACAGCCATCTGCAGATATTCCTTCTCCTTATTGCCGGAGCGTTCCCCCAGAATCTGCAGGAACCCGCGTGTGACCTGGAGCGGATTACGCACCTCATGGGCTACAGAGGCGGCAAGCTCGCTGATAATCTCCATTTTCTCCGAACGCTGCAGCTCATTATTGAATTTCTCCAGCTCCCTGGCGTATTCCAGCGCCTTCTCATGGCTTCCTGCAAACCTTCTCCCCAGAATAGCTATCAGGGAAAGAATGAACACCATCATGCCCCATTTCCACCAGTACAGATGATATCTCTCCGATGAAATGAAGTAATGCAGCAGCTCCGCCAAGGAGACTACGGCAAATACAGAGAAGCCGCCAGTGAACAGTATGGCATCTGAATTGCCTCTGCGGGCATAAGAAAGCGCCAGATACAGCAGGTAGATAAACTGGGCAATCATTAGTACACCGGTTGCGTTAATAGTCAGAACAGAGTAGAGCGCGTCCAGCCGGAAGGACACTGCGGCATTCAGAATAAGCGCTGCGGTACAGAACAGGGAGTAGGCCAGCTGAAATTTACGCACTCGGGTAGTGAGTCTCCGCTTGCCCGGTCCGAATAACTGCTCAAAATAAAGCGTGAACGCCGGCATAATGGTAAACAGGGCCAAATCGAAGCTGATCTGCCTCAGACGGTCCCCCCGGCTTAGAATCAGCGTCAGAAACGGGGAGTATGTAAGCAGCAGCACTCCAAAGGACAGGATGACAAGCGCCAGAAAGAAACCGCTGTGGAAGAATTCCGGCTTAAGGAACAGCAGACAGATCAATAACGCTCCGGCCATGAAGATCATGGCGGCTCCGAGTACAACGTCCACCAGATCCTGCTTCACATAAAAGGACAGCAGCTGATTATAGCTGCCGACCCTTATGTCCCCCTCGATTCCAAACTCCCCGCTGCCCGCATTCCATAGATAGAGCGGCTTCGCACTATCTTGTGCCGGTAATGGAATCAGCACCTTGTTGCCGCTATATTCCACATCCCCGCTGGAATCGTAGATTAGCCGGTTGTCTATATATGCTTTCAGGTTGTCGCCAAATACTCTATTGATCAGAATAGCGGGAGTTGCTCCCGCAGGGGGCAAGGTGATCCGCATCCAGGCGGAAGCGGTACCAGGTGGCGAAAGGGGCCTGGCCTCCCCGGCCCGCACCCATGTCCATCCGGCGGCTGGCCCTGCCATTACAGCTTCTATGCCGCTATTCCCGGCCGTTTCCCACTTCAGCTCCCAGGCCGGAATTTCCGCTTCGGTATGTGCATCCCATTCTATGGCGATCCCCGCCGGAATGATGGTTATGACAAGCAGCAGCATAATAAAGACTGCGGCTGTTCTGGTTGATGCTAACTTCATTGTGGCACCTCAGTGAATCCTTAGTTGTATTTATATAGTCCATATGATTCTTATTTTCGACAACGTTTGCACAATACCTGCCATCAGACTGCAAATAACCTCGAACCGGCTCGGTTAATTCATCTATTCCGGTTATTCTGACGGCGAAATGAATATATTAATCAGATGGGCAGCCTGGATGCCGGGCAGATTCGCCGCCGTGTAAACGGGTATAGTTGTACTATAAGATGAAGAAGACTTACAACAAGGGAAAAGGGAGCTGATTGACGATGGGTAACGAATTCAATAAGACGGAAGCCGACTTTGCATATGAGCGCTATACCAAAATGGGCGGTATCTCCCCTGAGCAGGATATCCCGCTGGAAGAATTGCGTCCGCTTGGCACGATTACTGAACAAAGCCCCAGTGAGGATACCGCAGACGCCGGGAGACGCCCGCTGGAATCCGCACTGGCCAGTCATGACCCTGCTCATTTCACGCCAATCGATTTCGACGGTGTAGTGGATGACGGCTCTGATCCGGAGCTAGTGAGCGACCCTATTCTAGCGGCCGATATCGGGCTGAATGTACCGGACGCCGGGCTTGGACCGCGCGCAGACCGCCCTGCCCCTTCCTCTGTCACCCCGGGTCCGCAGCGGGATGAGCTGCTGGAGTCAGATGCTATATACACGGCCGGGGCGGCTGGCTTAACCGGCAGTGTCATTGATTATGCGGATACGGAGGACGAGGTGACCGAAGAAGCGGAGGAAGCCGCTCCGTTGGAGGATGTCCCGGATGCGGATGAGCTGGTTCCCGGCAGCAGCATTGACCCGGCCTCCCCGGACCCTGATGCTATGCCCGGAACCGATGTGCTGAACGGCTCGAACGGCGACGAGTAGATACGGCTAAGCGTCCCTGCCGGAGCGTACACCCAAGGTCCAGGTTCATATTGACTTTTGGAGACAATCGGCATACGATAGTTTCATTCAATTGCGGCGATGGAGTTCGCCATAACCGCCCTTCGGGGCTAATGACTCCTACCAGTGGTTAACTGCGCTGGTAGGAGTCTGTTTTGATTTCAGGGTAGTATGTATTTCGGGTCGGGGGGCGTTAGCCATAGTGAAGAGGAAGTATGAACGGTGGGCAGCACTTGCAGCGCGCCAGAGCCAGCTTGCGCTCTGGAGTACATTCGTCAAATGGGTGATCCTGGGGGGAATGGTCGGGCTGCTGGCAGGAAGCGCCTCGGCCTTGTTCCTGGCCAGTCTGAATGCGGTCACCCAGGTAAGGCTGGAGCATGCCTGGCTGCTCTTCCTGCTTCCGGTAGGAGGCGCGCTCGTCAGCGGAATGTATATGCGTTACGGCAAGAGCAGCCTGAAGGGTAACAATCTGATCCTGGAGCAGATCCGCCAGGGCAATGAAGCGATTCCGCTGCGCATGGCCCCGCTGGTTCTTGGCGGGACGCTGATTACCCATCTCTTCGGCGGCTCGGCCGGACGCGAAGGCACGGCCGTGCAGATGGGCGGCAGTCTGGCCGACGCACTCGGACGCTGGCTCAGAATCGGTCCGCTGGACCGCCGAATCCTGCTGATGTGCGGCATCAGCGGCGGCTTCGGCTCCATCTTCGGCACTCCGCTGGCCGGAACGGTATTCGGCCTGGAGGTCATCGCCATCGGGCTGATCAGCCATAAGGCGCTGCTGCCCTGTTTTGCCGCCAGCTTCACCGGTGATCTGGTAGCCTCCCGCTTGTGGGGCGTTCACCATATCCACTATCAGGTGGATGTCTTCCCCGCTATGGATGCGCTGGTGCTGGTCAAGGTTATATTCGCCTCCATCCTCTTCGGCCTGTGCAGCCTGCTGTTCAGTGAGCTTACCCATTATCTGAAGCGGACCTTCACCGCTATCATCCGTAATCCTATGCTCAAAAGCGCCGCCGGCGGGCTGATCATTATTGCCCTGGTCTACATAGCCGGTTCCCGGGACTATCTGGGGCTCGGCCTTCCGCTGATAAGCAGCTCCTTCGAAGACGGCGTATCGCCCTTCGCTTTTCTATGGAAGCTGATTTTCACCGCGTTCACCCTGGGGACCGGCTTCCAGGGCGGCGAAGTGACGCCGCTGTTCGCGATCGGAGCTTCTCTGGGTAGCAGCCTGGCCGGAGTTCTTCATCTATATGGGCCTTTTCTGGCTTCACTTGGCTTCATCGCTGTCTTCTGTGGAGCCACCAATACACCGCTTGCCTGCTTCATTATGGGCATCGAGCTGTTCGGCTCCAGCGGAGCGGTCTATATGTTCATCGCCTGCATCATCAGTTATCTGTTCTCCGGGCACAGCGGCATCTACAGCTCCCAGCTCATCGGCATCTCCAAAAGCGCCCTGCTGCCGGTTCCCGAAGGAACGACGCTTGCTTCCGCCAAGGAGCATCCCGCACCAAAGTAGCGGAATCCGGCAGGGCGCGGAAGCAGGCTTTGCCAGAAGCAGGACAAAGAAGGTATGATACAGAGGTGAATGCACCAGATTATTCAAAAGGAGAGATACTGAAGTGAAGTCTATCACAAGAAAACCCGTCATCCTGCTTGCGGTGATGTGCCTGATACTCGTCATTCTGGCGGGCTGCGGCAACAAGCCAGTGAATAATAATGCCGCCGGCAATGGTAACAGCAGTACCGGAGCAGGCAGTGAGGCTACAGCAGCACCACAGGAGAGCGCCGCCGCTACAGAAGGCGTGCCTTCAGCCACAGCCAGTCATCCGGTGCTTACGATTGAGATGGATAACGGTGCCGTCATTAAGGCTGAGCTGTATCCCGAGGTTGCCCCCAATACGGTCAACAGCTTCATTTCATTGATCAAGAAGGGCTTCTATGACGGAACCATCTTCCACCGGGTCATTCCGGGCTTCATGATTCAGGGCGGAGACCCGGATGGCACAGGAATGGGCGGACCGGACTACAGCATTGCGGGAGAATTCAATAACAACGGCTTCACCAACAATCTGCTGCATACAGAGGGCGTGCTGTCCATGGCGAGAAGTAAAGATATGAACTCTGCCGGCTCCCAATTCTTCATTATGGCCGCTGCTTATCCAAGCCTTGACGGCGAATACGCCGCCTTCGGCAAGGTTACCGAAGGACTGGATGCGGTCCAGGCCATCGTCAGTCTGCCGCGTGGCAAGAATGACCGTCCGGATCAGCCGCCGGTCATGAAGAAGGTCACCGTTGATACCCTTGGGGTTACGTATCCCGAGCCGCAAAAAGTACAATAAGCAGCCTGCAAGCAGGTTGCACAGACTAGTAAAGCATCAGATTTAGAACTGTAAGAATAGACCTCAGGCGTGTTAAAATCTGAGCATGAACATCGATTTAACACTAGGGCTGAACCCCGTTACTGACTTCAACTCCTACATTCAAGTAGCTGATTGTATTTCCTGCAATAGAAAAGGCATAGCCGACCGTAAAATAAGATTCTATTGTATTTCATACAGTGGAATGTTGTGTTTCAGCTGAAAAATGGCCTTTTTTCAACATTCCATTGTACTGAATACAATAGAATCAATTTTGTAGGCTTTTTTACAGCATTCTAATGTACAAACTGCAGTTGCTATCGTTCCGGCACCTGCAGTTTGTTGCAGCGCCCCGAGTACCGTAACCAGTCATAGGCGATAGGCTTAATTGTATTTTGTACAACTAAAACGTCTGGTTTGCTCCCCAGTATACGTTTAGCTGTATTTCGTACACTTAAAATCCCCACTTTCCCGAGTTTCCACCCGTTGGGGCAGATTTAGTTGTACAGATTACAGCTAGAAGAGGCAAGCCTTCTTTTTCGCTGTTTTTAAGTGTACATTCTGCAACTATCCCTGAATGTCTACTTGGAACTACACGCCATAAAGCACTGCATGGTTGAACTGCATTAACTTCTATAGGTCTGATGCTCAACTAGTCTTGCTCCAAAATCCACACAGAAGAGCCATCCCCCATAACCGGAGAATGGCTCTTCTTCGCATCTTAAGTATACTTGAAGCATGCAGCTTCTTATTGGAAGTGGGTGTGCTTCGTTCTCCACTGCTCCAGTTTAATGACCACCCAGAAGCCGTAGATTCCGAGCGTAATCAGCGTCAGCAGGAACCATTTGATCCATTGTCCGAACAGACTGACGGCTGTACCGTCGAACCGCAGGCGCTGCCCCTCCACCACGGTATGCTCGACCTTCCAGCGGTAGAGCATGACTACTGACCAGGGATAGCAGATGCCGAAGGTACAGACCGTAACCAGCCAGCCTACCAGACACCAGCCAATGTACTCAATAAGCTTCCCGTCAAAATAAGATTCCCTGCTTCCATAATTCATCGCTGCCGGATTCATATGAAGTGCTCCCATGGGCCTCCGCCTTTCATTCATGCAAATTATTCCTGGTTCTATTTTCCTTATTATCCATGGCGAGCACTGCTACATTTCTCACAATTCTAACGGGAAATGGATAAAAAGCAGAATAAAGTCGAAATTAGCCGCCCCGTCTGGGGGCTTATCTCCGGCTAAGGGCGTGCTGCCCGTTCCGCAGGAAGGTGCTGCGGCTGTTGCGCAGCAGGGATATCCGTTCTTCTGCAAGCTGATCCGCAGCCGCATAAGCCGGAATCCCCTTCAGGCGGGAGATCTCCAGCACACGGGTGATGCTGTCATAGATTCGGGAGATCTGCTTGTACGCCCGCTCCTTGTGGTAACCGTTCAATTCATCGGCAATATTAATAACGCCCCCGGCGTTAATTACATAGTCCGGTGCGTAGACAATCCCCATCTGGTGCAGCGCATCCCCGTGACGCGGCTCCTTGAGCTGATTATTGGCAGCCCCTGCAATCACCTTGGCTCTAAGCTGCGGCAGAGACTCATCATTAATGGTGGCACCGAGCGCACATGGTGCATAGATATCACAATCTGCTCCAATAATTTCGCCCGGGTCTACGGCGGTTGCCCCGTAAGCCTCCACGGCCCGGTTCACTGCCTCTCTATGAATGTCTGCAACCAGCAGGCGTGCGCCTTCTTCATGCAGATACTTGCATAGTGTAAAGGAGACATTGCCAACCCCCTGCACGGCGACGGTTCTGCCAGCCAGGGAATCACTGCCGAAGGCAGCCTTCGCTGCGGCCTTCATGCCTTGATATACCCCGAAGGCTGTAGCCGGTGAGGGGTTGCCGGACGAGCCGTAGGAAGCCGATATTCCGGTAACGAAGTCGGTCTCCTGGTGGATGATATCCATATCCTCTTCCGTAGTGCCTACATCCTCTGCTGTAATGTAACGGCCGTTCAAGCCCTGTATGTATCTGCCGAAGGCGCGGAACATCGCTTCGTTCTTGTCTGTGTGCGGATCACCGATAATGACCGTCTTGCCGCCGCCCAGATTAAGTCCGGCCACCGCATTCTTATACGTCATGCCTTTAGCCAGACGAAGAGCGTCAACAAGCGCCTCCTCCTCCGTTGCATAAGTCCACATTCTCGTTCCGCCCAGCGCCGGTCCCAGCGTGGTGTCGTGAATCGCAATAATCGCCTTAAGCCCTGATGCCTTATCCTGACAAAATAGTACTTCCTCGTAATCCTCCCGCTCCATCGCCGCAAACAATTCCATCCGCTTCATTTCTCCTGTCTATTCTTATGTACATGTTACGTTTCATAACAAAGCTAGTCGTTCTGGAATGTATTGTCAAGTTCATTTGTCCCATTTTCATCTTTTTTCATAAATGCGCACAAAGCAGCAGACCCCGAACCTCACGCCTATTGTAAGCACATGGGGTGGAGTCTGGAAGGGATCAGGCCCAGTATTGATCTGGCCGGTACTCGATTTCGGATTGCACGGCTATCGTTAAGCGCCCGGAGTCCGCATCATAGGTTACAGGCTGATCTCCAACGTAGTACCAATGCTTGATGACCGGCCCGTCCGCAGGCTCCTCGAAGCGGAATACATTAAGCTCCGCCTTCAGCTCCACTACCGCCGCGCCCTTATCTGCCGCCACATTCGTCAGGGTGATCAAGGTCAGCCCGCCCTGCTCATCGAAGGTGTACCCGGCTCCCTCCATGCTGTTCACAAGCATGCGCCCGGTTACGGAATGCTTCACCAGCACTCTTTCCTGTTCTGCCATTCGCGCTCCTCCTTCATGTCTGAATCCCGCCGCTCATTACGGCAGATCAATCACCATGACCAGTATATGCTCATCCGCCTTCAGCTCCAGCTGCGCTGTGTCCTCGATTCTTGCCGAATCGCCCGGCTTCAGCACATCATTCCCGTTCAGGGTAAGCTGCCCTTCTACCAGATATACAAAGCTGCGCCGCCCCGGCTCCTGCCGGAAATTCAGTTGCCCTCCCGCCTCGGCCTTCCCCAGATAAATCGTCATATCCTGGGCTATATCAACAATCTCCTTCGACGCTTCAGCCGCTACTACCGGAAGCAAGCGTCCTTCAAGCTTGGCCGGATCGAAGCGTCCGGTTGCATAGGAGGGAGCTGTCCCCCGGTTCCGGGGCATGAACCACAGCTGAAGCAGGCGGACCGGCTCACTGTCCGAAGGGTTATGCTCCGTATGAATCGCGCCGGTCCCGGCCGACATCCGCTGGATGCCGCCGAAGGACGTCTGCGCGACATTACCGAGGTTGTCCTCATGACGAAGCACGCCGGACAGCACAATCGAGACAATCTCCATGTCACTGTGCGGATGGGCGCCGAAGCCTTTTCCCGGAGCGATCGTATCATCGTTACAGACACGCATCGGCCCAAAGGCCGTGTTGTCCGGATCGTAGAAATCCCCGAAGGAGAAGACATGACTGCCCTTCAGCCAGCCGTGATCGAACTGGTGCGCAGACGCAGCTGGATAGATTGTAATCAATGGAACCGCCTCCTGTGGTTATTATGAAGTGGTCGATATCTGCAGTTCAGAAACGATGAACCATTTCTTGGACGCAGCATCCTTGAAATACACCTGGATCATATAGTTCCCCTTGTCGGTAACCTTATAATTATACGCTGCCGATTTGAACCAGAAGCTGTCCTTCTTCTCTGTAATCGGCTGGTTATCCACAATATCCGTCTTGCCTGCCGGGTCTGTAATGGTGATTTTCAGATCGGAGATATCTGTTTTGAGATCATCCACCTGCACCAGGGCAGAGAAGGTATTGCTGGTGTCCATTCTGACTTTGCCGAAAATCTTGCCCTGCTCATCCAGCAGCACCGTGTTCACATTAGGCTTGTAGAGCTTGACCGTCCCTGCTGACTCGTCCACGGATACAATCGCCTGCATATTCTCCGAAAGCTGCTCCACAGGCACATAGACCCCGCCATCCGAGGATAGTGCAGGCTGCTTAAGCATCATATTATTCACATAGAATGAGAGATCTGTTTTGCCGGCAGCAGCATACAGCAGGCCTCCCCCCGAGACCATCATCAGGCACATTGTTGAAATCGCCAGCTTGCGCATCTTCCCCATTATTCCCGTCCCCCTCTATAATGTCCTATGCTGTTTATACCCTTCAGGCGGCAAGGAGTTGCTGTGAATTGTAAAATAAAACCGGCTGTACGTTTTTCCTGAGGAAAAGGCACAGCCGGTCACGGGACAACCTTCTTGCACCGGGTGCACCCGGAAGCAGCATTTACAGCTTGGCGATCGTCTCGGTAAGAACCGGTACAATCTGTGATTTACGGGACACTACACCCTTCAGCACAGCCTTGTTATCATCCAGCTTCACATTGTAAGCCTGCTCCACAGCGCCGGCTACGCGGCCCAGGGCAAGACCCACGGAATCGTTGTTCAGGATATCGGTAACCACGAACAGGAACAGATCCAGTCCCTTGTCGTCAATAATCGCGGTAAGCGCCGCTTCCAGCTCCGGCTGTTTGGACAGGACATCATTCACGTCCACAGCGTTAACCTGGGCAATCTCCACCTTATATTCACCCATTTTGAATTCCTTGGCATCCAGAGAGATCAGCTGGGCAATACTCTTATCGCTCAGGTCGGCACCGGCTTTGAGCATGTCCAGGCCATAGCTCTCGGCATCCACTCCGGCAATGACCGCCAGTTCACGCGCAGCAGCCACATCCTGCTCCGTGCAGGTCGGCGATTTGAACAGCAAGGAATCGGAAATGATAGCGGACAGCATCAGACCGGCGATGTTCTTAGGAATGGCCACGCCATTCTCTTTGTACAGCTTGTTCAGAATGGTAGCCGTACAGCCGACTGGCTCAGCCCGGTAATACAGCGGATAGGCGGTCTCGAAGTTCGCAATCCGGTGATGATCAATAACCTCAACCACACGGACCTGATCGATATCATTCGCACTTTGCTGGCGTTCATTATGGTCAACCAGAATCACTTGTTCAGCTTCTGCAGCAACGTTCTCCACCAGACGCGGCGCTTCTACCCCGAAGTGGTCGAGGGCGAACTGAGTCTCTCCGCTGATGTCTCCAAGCCGGACCGGCTCGGCATCCCAGCCCAGTTCCTTCTTCAGTGCCGCATAAGCAATGGCCGAGCAGATCGTATCTGTATCCGGGTTTTTGTGACCAAAGATCAAAGTTTTTGTCATTTCCAATCTCCTTACTATGTTTTTGTGAGAATAATATACCATACATTGATAGAAACCTGCCAGAGACCCGTAAATATCCGGCCTGGGTTAACGCTTGGTATGCTCCTGCACTGCCTGTACAGGTTGACCCCGTTTCGTCTTCGGCAGCGCCTCAGGCGCATTCTCCCCGAAGAGCGGATCGTTATCCGAGAACAGATCCGGGTTCTCCCTGAGCATATCACTCAGGATACGCGTAGTCTCCACCGTGCTGCAGAGCATAACCGCCGCATCGCCGAAGCTGCCCCTGCGCAGCGCCCCGCCGTCCTCCAGCACGGATTCCACCTTCCAGAAATGCTGCGACCAAGACAGTCCGCAGTGTCTGCGCGAAGGCACCGCAATCTCCTCTCCTTCCGGCGTCACGGTATAGAGCGCCTCATGCCCGTCCGTCATCCGGCCGGGAATATCCACCCACTCTTCAATACCGTGAATGAACGTATTCCTCCGCAGATCCACACCGAGCAGCATAATCTCCGCTCCCCGGTCCAGCAGCTTGCCATAGACCGACCCGCGTGCACAGGGCGTATCCCAGCGCTCATCTCCGGCTGTGAACACCGCCGCCTCCCTGCCCAGCGCCGCCACCGAATGTGTGGGATGCCAGGAACGGATCACGCCCGGCCGCTTGCGGAACAGCTCCGGCAGAATACCTACGCAGGCGGGCGACTCCAGCACAGAGAAGCGCGGATTCTGCCCGTCGATATAAGACCAGGTATGAGTGGGCAGAACCAGCAGCCCCTCCTTCATATATTCTGAGAGAACATCCAGTACGGTATCCGCTCCCCCTTCCACTTCACCAATGCTTTTGAGCGAGGAATGGACCAGCAGTGTCCCCTGCGGATCGATTCCCATCCTCTCCAGCTGCTTCATCAGACTTGATCTGGTGTGCATGATTAACCCCGCTTTCCTGAATAATAAATACCAGCTTGAAATGCATCTTGAAATACACCCTGAAATACATCTTGCAAAATTACTCATTTACTATTAAAATTATAGTAACTTAATATTAATAAGTAATTTGCAGCTTTTATATAACAACCCAAGTTATATAAGAAACACTAAAGAAATTAACAAAAAGCAAAAAGAAGCGGAGGGGAAATTTGGAACTGGAGGAGCGTTAGCGACCGCCTTTGTATTTGGATTTCTACCGCGAAGAGCGGTTCTAATCAGGAAATCCTAATACAACAGCGGCCGAAAGTCCAAATGTTCACCGCAGTGACGACCTAGCTTCGAGTTCAACTCTTAAGTGTGTCTTATATAACAACCAAACTTCAGGAGGTATTCCCATGAGTTTAACATTAAAAGGACTTCACCATGTATCTGCCATTACCGCCAAAGCGCCGGAAAACTATAAATTCTATACAGAAGTGCTGGGGCTCCGCTTGATCAAGAAGACCGTCAACCAGGATGACGTATCTGTCTACCACCTGTTCTACGGGGATGAGACCGGGAATCCCGGCACGGAGCTTACCTTCTTCGAGCTGCCTAACGCCGGGCGTAACCGTGATGGCAACAACAGCATCTCCGCGCTCTCCCTGCGCGTTCCCGGAGATGATGCCCTGCTCTTCTGGACACAGCGCTTCACGGTGCTCGGCGTAGAGCATGAAGAAATCACCGAACGCGGCGGCCGCAAGACACTGGCCTTCACCGACCATGAGGGCCAGCGCCTCATCCTCGTCTCAGATGAGCATAACGAGGGCATGCCCGGCGGTAAGCCCTGGGCCAAGAGCCCGGTACCTGCCGAGTATGCCATAGTCGGGCTGGGACCGGCACATCTGACCGTCGAGACTGCTGAGCATACGGCCCTGATTCTGGAGGACCTGCTCGGCTTCCGCCGTGCAGGCAGTTATCCTTCTCCAGTCGCGGGCCAGCCGGATATTATCGTGTTCGAGACTGGCGAAGGCGGCTCTGGTACGGAGATCCATCTGGAGGAACGCAGCGATCTTCCGCAGGAGCGCCTGGGACGGGGCGGCGTGCATCATGTAGCCTTCCGCGTCGATAATGAAGAGGAGCTGAAGCAGTGGATTGAACGCATCCGCAGCGTACAGCTCCCGAACTCAGGTTTTGTGGACCGCTTCTACTTCCGCTCCCTGTATTTCCGGGAGCCGAATGGTATTCTGTTCGAGCTGGCAACGGACGGACCGGGATTCGCGACGGATGAAGAGGTTGAGCATCTGGGCGAGGCGCTGGCCCTTCCTCCGTTCCTGGAAGCAAAGCGCGAACAGATTGAGGCCCACCTGAAGCCGCTGGATACCCGCCCGCAAGTCTGATCATATTCCCTTGGTGAATTAGCCTTGGCGAATTGCACATGAAGAAACTCCGGCTGACTTACAAGCCGGAGTTTCTTTTGAGTTGGCCAAGCCTGCATAACAGCTTAGGCTTACCGGCTCAGATCAGCTCTCCGACCAGGTGATCGTGAAGAGGTTGAAGCCCGGCCGGGCCGTGGAGGCTTTACCTGTAATGGATACAGGGCTTGTCCCGCCGAGTCTGCCCGTAATTTTGACATTGCTGGCTGATACC
The DNA here is from genome assembly GCF_038005345.1 of Paenibacillus sp. FSL H8-0122. Taxonomy (NCBI): domain Bacteria; kingdom Bacillati; phylum Bacillota; class Bacilli; order Caryophanales; family Paenibacillaceae; genus Paenibacillus; species Paenibacillus sp. FSL H8-0122. The sequence continues at coordinate 5,516,894 of NZ_JBBOTB010000001.1, forward strand.
GACTCCGAGGCATTATCCAGATTTTTAATCCGTGCATATTCACTGTACACGAAGCCCATGATCTCCAGTGTCTCCTGCGTGGAATACGTGAACGCCACCTTCTTCTGGCCGTTAGCATCTGTATCCAGCGTGATCGCAATCAGGGCGTCCTGGGGAATCGGAAAATCCTTAGGCAGATTAACCGGTCTGGCCGTTCCCTCCACTACTGGAGCAGGAGTTGTATTCACCCCGCCGGTAGAGGTTCCCGGAGCAGGAGTCGGCGCAGGAATATCCGCGCTGCCGGCACCAATTCTCACTTTATAGTTAACCGAGTCATAATTGATAGGCACCTTCAGCACCGTGGCGATCGACTGGACCGGCAGGTAGGTGAGACCTTCGTAGGTGATCGGAGTCAGGGTTTTGCCATTGCCATCCTTCATCCAAAAAGGATTACCATCCACCACAATACCCAGGCTATGGTTCAGATAAGCCTTAATCTGCTGCAGCTTGGTGCCCGCATACACCCCTGCCGAGCCTGTTACCGTCATGCCGGTGACCACCGCGGCAATCAGCCATTTTTTTCTCATAATATCCTCTCCCGTATGTTGTTGTTAAAAAAGTAGAAACTTTGCATCCCTATATATTTAACACGGAAGCGAAACTTTCAACCTGCCTGCCGCCGTTTATTCCGCTTACGCGCGGTTCACAATCTCCACCAGCTCGTCCAGACTGCCGATTTCATAGGTAGGAAGGATCTCAGGATCACCGGGCTTGCCCAGCGGATTGAACCAGCATGTATCGATGCCGTAATTGTTCCCGCCCCGGATATCCGAGGTCAGGGAGTCCCCGACGATCAGCACCTTGCGTCTATCGGACAGCTTAAGCTTAGCAAAAGCATAATCAAAAATCCCCGTCTCCGGCTTCTGGTAACCGGCCTCCTCTGAGATGATAATCTCCTCGAACACCTCGCTTAGCGGAGAACCCTTGATCCTCGCCTGCTGTACATGCTTGAAGCCATTAGTGATAATAGCCAGCCTGCATCCCGCCAGCTCTCCGCAGATCTCTACCGCCCCTTGAATCAGGAAGGTGCCTTCCCCCAGAAAACGCAAATATGCTTCACTGAATTCATCCGGCTTCAGGCTGAGCTGATGGGCGGCGAACAGCCGGTTGAACCGTTCCACCCGCAGGGCGGCAGCGGTAATCTGCCCTTGTTCAAGCTCCTTCCACAGTCCATGGTTAATTTCCTGGTAGCTGGCGGCATACTCCTGCGCGCCCGTCGGCAGCCCGAAGTGGGCGAAGGCATGGATCAAGGCATGACTCTCTGCCATTCCATAATCGAACAGCGTATCATCGGCATCAAATAAGATACATTCGTATTTCATCATTTCCTCCATCTCGCTTATGTAGTTCGACAACATACATCCTTCTGCGATATAATTTGGGATAGGCCTTAAAAAAATCAACGGGGTGATTGTCATTTTATACGGTTTAGCTTTTCTCGTGTCATTTTTTATCGTTTATCTGCTGATTCCTCCTCTGGGCAGGCTGGCTTTCCGGCTGGATTTCGTGGACAGGCCGAGGGAAGATGTTGAACGCAAAATCCATAGGGAGCCTATCCCGCTAACGGCAAGCTACGCTATATTCGTAGGTTTTTTCATTACATATCTGCTCTTCGCACGTGAATTCACCCTGGAGACGCTCGCCCTGTTCATTGGCGGTGTGCTTCTGCTGACTATAGGAACCATCGATGACTGGTACAAAACCAAAGGCAAGGATTTCCCGGCCCTGCCCAAATTCATCGTACAGATTGCCGCCGCGGTTCTGGTGTTCTTTTCCGGCAATGCGTTTACCGGCTTCATTAATCCGTTCTCAGGTGATTATATCTCACTGCCGTTCATTTTGCAGTTCCTGCTGACGATCATCTGGATCTTCGGCGTCACTACGGTCATTAATTTCTCGGACGGCATGGACGGTCTGGCCGGCGGACTTACAGCGATCTCGGCAGTTACCCTGTTCGTCGTCGCACTCACGATGGGCCAATCTACTTCTGCCTACATGGCAATTTCGCTGATCGGGGTTACGCTGGCGTACTTGCGCTTCAACAAGGCTCCGGCCAAAATCTTCATGGGCGATGCCGGCGCCACCTTCCTCGGCTTCATTCTGGCGGTGATTGCGCTGGACGGCGCCTTCAAGCAGGCCACGGTGTTGTCGCTGTTCATTCCGATTCTCGCGCTGGGCGTACCGATCTTCGACAATATTTTTGTCGTCATCAGACGCTTCCTGAAGGGACAAGCCATCTATCAGGCGGACGCCAGTCAGGTTCATTACCGTCTGCTCAAGGCTGGTCTGAACCAGAGACAGGTGGTCGGCGTGCTCTATCTGGCCAGCGTTTGCCTCTCCCTGTCGTCCATCATCCTGCTGCTGATCCAGACGTAGGCAGGCTGCTATTTATTAAAAGGGCTGTTCCCAAAAGTCATGAAATGGCTGATGGGGGCGGCCTTTTTAATTTTTCGAGCAGGATCAGCGTGGGCCCTGCCTGATTACATGGGAGAACCTTTTACTTTTGAGCAGGATCAACGCGGGCACTTGGGTGGACGCTCCGCGAACGGAACGTTGCTACAATCGCTGTTGTCTCCAGATTTTATTTATTTCCCTAATCGGTAAAAATCCGGAGACAAAGGCGACCGCTATCGCTTTTCCGCATTCGTTCCGTCCTCTCCGCTGTTTAAGCGGGATGCGATTTAAAACCACAAACCCGATACTACACACCCTTTCGCCCTCGCGTCAGCTCATGCGTTAGGTTTTTCGCATACATTCAGGCCACACGCCTGCGCGCCAGCAAATGTATGCTGTTTTTCGCATACATTCGGGACACACGCCTGCGCACCAGCACAATGTATGCTGTTTTCCGCATACATTCGGAACACACGCCTGCGCGCCAGCAAATGTATGCTGTTTTCCGCATACATCAGGCCCGCGCACCCCCATCTGTACCGATTGTAATCGGTTTTTCGCATACATCGATTCCACGCAACTATATGACGCGTTTCTACGGCCTTAAGGCTCCTGCTCCTCCGTGAAGTCACGCAGCTGCGAGTAGATTCCGATGATCTCCGGCATCGGCATGCGGACCAGACCGCTGGATGACGGGGCGACGAACTCGCGGACTCCGTCCACCACGGGAGCAATACCTTCCTGGAAGCCCCAGGAGGCTGTAGTTCTGCGGCTGAACTCTGTATATACGCCCTTGCCGACAAAGCAGGCAATCTCCGGGCGGTATTCCTCCAGCTTGGCCCGCAGAAGCTCGCGGCCCTTGGCGTACTCCTCCCGGGTGATATCTTCAGCGCCTACGGTGGGGCGGGCGACGATGTTGGTGAACCCGTACCCCAGCTTCAGCAGTTCCCCGTCCTCGGAAGCCTCGTATAACCGCGGCGTCAGCCCGGACTTATGCAGGATGCGCCAGAAATTATTGCGCGGATTGGCATAATGATGCCCCAGCTCCCCGGAGCGGATGCTGGGGTTGAACCCGATGAAAACAATCTGGAGTCCGTGATCCAGATGATCCCGTACCTCTTCCATGTTCGTTCCTCCTTACACTGGCCGCATTATTTTGCAGACCCTAATCTAATATACCCATGCTTTGGACTCAGGTACACCTGAAGCCGAAGCAGAGGACCTCACTCGCACCGGCTTTACGCTGCAACACAGAAATCCCCCCGCACAGGATATAGATCCGTTAACGGGGGGAACAGGATTGCCGGGTTACTGCAATATAACAAACCTATTTAGGAAGAAGCGCCTTGAGCGCAGGAGACATCTCCTGCTCCTCCAGGGAAATGTAATTAATCATTCCATCCTTATACTCTATTCTTACCACAACCCTTCCCTCCACGCCGGTGAAATTGCGCCGCTGCTCCAGAATGCCGTTGATAAGCGCCTTGTCAGTGACTGTGACCGACCGTTTCTCTTTGCGCGCTAATTCGAAGCGGGTATCGGGATTATTTCTCAGCCCGTAAGTCAGCTGGCTGTGATTAATATCCCTGAACATCTCGGCGGATACGACATCCGCTGCAGTAATTTTAATTTTTGCGGCATAGCCTTTCTGTTCCAGCCAAGCCCCCAGCTCCTGATAGGAGGGGAACCAGTCATAGTAATAATTGACGCTGTTTCCGTATTGATCCGGCTTAAGTCTAACACGGATAGAAGCCCGTGTCCGCTGATCCGAAAACTGATCCTCGTAGGACATATTCAGTATTTCCCGAGTTAGAATATCCTTGAACTCCTGAACCTCCTGCGGGTCGGAAATCGTGACCGCCTTGTTCAGGTTGCCGAGCCAGATGCTCTCCACATTCTCATTCATGCGAAACGCCTGATAGCGCTCGCGCTTATAATCCGCATGCTCCATAACCGCCTTCAGCTCCGGCTCAAAGCCTGTCCGCGGAACGAAATACGTCCGCTGCAGCGTCCTGCCGTTCTTCAACTGATAAGACAGCGTAAAGCTCACCCGTGAAAGGTAGCCGTTGTTCCACTCATTTTTCTGCTGTTCCGGCCTCGCCGTGACGACAGCCCGATGCAGTGCGGTTACCGCTTCGATATACTTAGGGTCTTTGGACCGGATATCATCGACCAGGACTTTTGAGTTCTCAGCACCCTGCGGCGGCTGTGTTAATTGCTCATAATTGCCTCCGGCGAATACTGCAGCCACCTTATCACTCGCCGGAACCCGGTTCTCATATCCGGTTAAGCCGGATACAGGAACATAGAGCAGCAGACCCAGCAGCACAAAGTACACAGCGAATTCAATTGGCAGCCTGCGGGTCAGAATATGCCAGCTTTTGCGGAGTACCATCTCTGCAGCAAGATAGCCGATCAGCCCTCCAGCCAGGACGCTGCCGATAATCCAGCCTGCCCCCTGCTTGTCGCCGCCAATATAGGCAAGAGCCACAAGCATACTGCACAGCATCACTCCCGCTTTGAACAGCGGATCGAAGTAAGTGAAGGCTACCGCATGTCCGGTCTTCTCACTGTGACGTTTAGGGTACAGAACGAAGCACAGCGCCAGGAACACAACGGATAGAATGGCATATATCCACAGCTCCGTATGGCTGAAAGTCTTATAGGACATATCCATAATCCGCAGAATTGGTGACCAGTCGTTATTCGAAAGACTTGTCAGTCCGGACCCGTTTAAGTAACCATACAGATAACGGTTCAGATGTAAATTGATAAATTCCAGAAGAGCCGACGGCAGCAGCAGCAGAATGAAGACCACCACACCCTGCAGAATGGTCTGTCCCGTACATATCCCGACAAACATAGTGAACGCGAACAGGAACAGGGTCAGCACCGTAAGGGTCAGGCACCACTCCCAGACCTCCGCTCCGTGATAGATGTACATATTGCCCTTCAGGGGGCGGACGAGAGCCGTAACCGCAGCAGTGACCCACACCGGAGGCAGCAGCAGTAGCAGACCGCTAAGCATATGGGAAGACAGCAGATTCGAGCGGCGCAGCGGGAGGCTGTGCATCAGATCGGAGGAGCCTTTGGACTGCAGATAACGGGACAGGAACAATCCGGCGATCACCGGAAAAGCAAGCAAAAAGGGTGCGATATCAGGCCCCAGATTGAACAGGTTATCAGGCTTCACAGACTCCGCATTAGGATCACCGTTCATGAACATCTGCAGTGGAAGCTGAAACAATAGCACCAGTGTATACAAAATTCCGATCCAGCCATACTGGCGCAGGTTCTGGCGGATAATGCTGCTGTTACAGAATAATCGGCTGCGCGTCATAACCGGCATCCCCCATTTCATAGATAAAGATTTCCTCCAGCGTCAGCGGAAGCTGGTCATACACATACGGGTCATAGACATGAAAAGCTTGGCTGATGCGTTCCCGCTCCCCTTTTACAATGTATAGGCTGACGCTTCCCCGCTGCTCCTGATGGAGAATCTGCAGCTTGGATTCCAGCGCCGCCGCATGACGTACGTCACGGAAAGCGACCTGAATCTTGTGCGTGTCGGCCTTCAGATCATCCAGATCCTTCTCCACAAGCATCCTTCCCTCATGCATAATGCCGACATGGTCGCACAGATCCTCAATCTCCCGCAGATTATGCGAGGAGATCAGCACGGTAAGCTCGCGTTCAGCGACTTCCTGGAACAGGAGATTCTTGATCTGGCGGCGCATCACCGGGTCCAGGCCGTCGATCGGCTCGTCCATAATCAGCGCATCCGGCTTGCAGCTAAGCGCCAGCAGGAAGGCGGCCTGCCGTTGCATCCCTTTGGAGAAGCGGCTGAGCCTGCGCCGGGGATCGAGCCGGAACACTGTAACCAGCTCCTCATACCTTTTTTGACTCCACTGTGTATAGATTGAGCGGTAGAATTCCGCCATACTCTTCATTGTGGCCTGCGGGAAGAAATAAGGGCTGTCCGGCATGAAGAACAGACTGCGCTTCACCTCAGGTGATTCATAGACGGGCTGCCCGCCTACCTTGACACTTCCTGTATCCGGGCGATAGATGCCTGCAAGCATCTTAAGAAGCGTGGTTTTGCCTGCTCCGTTCGATCCCAGCAATCCGTAGATGGCCCCTTTGGGTACCGTCAGCGAGAGGCCGTTCACAGCCTTTTCCTCCTGAAAAATCTTGTTCACACCGCGTATCTCAATCATGGCTGCTCTCCTCTCTTCTCATATCCAGCGCCTGGCGGTACAAGGAACTGATCTCTGTCTCCGTGAACCCAAGGTAGACTGCTTCTGCCATCAGCCGCAGCAGCTCCTCCTTCAGCTCTGCCCGTTTGCGCTCACTCTGGCCCTGCTGCAACTCGGCTACGAAGTTGCCCTTGCCCTGCAGTGAATAGATATACCCCTCACGCTCCAGTTCCCTATAGGCCTTCTGGATCGTATTGGGATTCAGGGTAAGCTGCGAGGATAACGCCCGCACCGAAGGCAGCTGTTCATCCGCCCGCAGAATACCATGCATAATCAACTCCTTCACCTTGTCGGTCAGCTGCTCATAGATCGGCTTGCGGCTGCGTACATCCAACTCGAACATGACAGTCCTCCTTTCATCTGATACTCCGGCTGCTGTATCATAGTGTATTAACTGTACTACTATTATTAATACAGTTGAGGAATGATGTCAATCATTAACTTTTACTTTGTCTAGTTTCAGCGCAAAAAAAGAGCAAGCCTGCGGGAACAGATTGTCTCCCGGGCTTGCTCTTTGCTGTTGCTATAAGCAGTAATCAGCGTTTATCCTTCCAGAAATTGAGCGGCTCCATATCCTTCGTAATGAGCTTGAAGGTATAGCCTTCCTTCTTCAGCTTCTCCAGAATACGCGGCAGCACCTTGAGTGTAGCCTTCTGGTCATGCATCAGAATCACCGGATTGGTCTTGGACGCCTTCAGCTTATTCACCTGATCCATCACGGTGTTATAGATTCTGTCGCTGTTCTGTTTGTATTTCCAGTCATAGGAATCCACGTTCCAGTCCCAGAGATGATAGCCCTGAGTCAGGACTTTATCGCGGAAGGACTTGGTGAAATAGGGCTTACTTCCGTAAGGCGTACGGATCAAGGTGGTGCTGGTTCCCGTCAGCTTCTTCAGCGTCGCATTGGCCCCTGACATCTCGGCAAGCGCCGCTGAAGGGGAGGCATAGAACTTCTCCTGGCGGTGGGTTACGCCGTGCAGCGCTAAGCCATGGCCTTCCTTCGCCGTCCGCTTCACCTGGGCGGGGTGCTGGTTCATGTTGTTCCCCAGCATGAAGAAGGTTGCCTGTACGTCATATTTACGCAGGATGTCCAGCAGGTCGCCAGTCGTGGCTGACGGGCCGTCGTCAAAGGTCAGATACACGGTCCGGCCAGGCTTGCCCGGCTCCGTGGGCTGAACCGGAGTGACTGGAGTTACCGGAGCCACTGGAGCCTTAGGCTTCAGCTCTGCAGCATATTTATCGGTGAAGGCTGCATCGGTAAGCTGCGCCGAGCCGTCCTTCACACGAAGTAAATATTTATCTCCCGCATAGGAAATGCTATACCCGAGGTACCCGCTGAGCTTCAGCGGAGCCATGAGTTTGCCGTCCTGTACGAAAGTGCTCATAGGCACGGCAGTCCCATCCTTCAGCACCGCACCTCCGTCCTTGCTCAGCAGGGTCAGCGAACCTGTCCCGCCGGCTACGTGAATCCCGTCCGTCAGGCCGGTAAGGGTCCATTTCAGCTCATCCGCAAGCGCGCGCAGCGGTACATAATAGGTGCCTTTTACGGATACAGCTTCAACCTTGCTTAATTTATCGTTGACTCCGAGTTTAAGAATAGTGCTATCACCTTTAGCGTCAGCCGGGACCTGCACAAGCCCCATAATTAGGAATAAAGACATGAATAAAAGCAGAATTTTCTTGATGCGCACAGCAGCAGTCTCCAATCTATGTATATTTGTCTATCACTTTATCATATATACTTTCAACGTAATTTGAGAGATTGTAACCGCAAGCTAAGAATTTGTTACTCTTATGCAATGATAAATGAGGGGTCGCCATTATTTTCAGAAAGCAAGCAATTCTCGTCGAATGCTGTCACAGCAGGCGTTACACGGTTAAAACAGCGGTTTTTGGCACAGAATAATTGTGACAAAATTAATAACAATATCGGAATTTTGAACAAAAATTGAACAACCTTAAAATTAGCTAAAGTGCGCCACTACAGTGATCTTTATCATACCCTTAGGGAGTTGTAACAATTTGATCACACATATTTAACTTGTTCGCCATTTTTAAGGTCTATTTTATATATTTATACAAAATATGTATTTTGCATTATGGGTAAGTAGTTCTTACTATAGATACAGATCAATGTACTCCCGTTAATGAACGGCGAATGAAAAGTAGTATTGAAGGAAGGAGTTCTATATGAAAAAAAAGGGACCGTTATACGCTTTGTTTCTAAGCCTGATCCTTCTCCTGCCGGGATGCAGCTCAATCGCTGTTCTGAACCCGAAGGGGCCGTCTGCAAGGACGTTATCTGACACCATTGTGCTCTCTATTCTTGTTATGCTCGGGGTTCTGGCTGTTGTCTACATTCTGTATATCTTTGTACTGGTGAAATATCGTGCGAAGAAGAGTAATGAGGGCTACATTCCTAAACATGAAGAAGGCAATGTGGTACTTGAGGCCATCTGGATCATTATCCCGATCATTATCGTAGCCTTCTTGTCCGTTGTTACCGTCAAGACGACTAACGAAGTGGAGAATGTAGCTGCGGACTATCAAGATCAGACTCCTCTGGTCATCTATGCTTCCTCGTCCAACTGGAAATGGCATTTCAGCTACCCTGAGGAAGGGATCGAGACGGTCAACTACGTGAATATGCCGGTGCATCGTGCGGTAGAATTCAGAATGTACTCGTTCGGCACCATTACCAGTCTCTGGATTCCACAGCTTGCCGGTCAAAAGTACGCCATGAGCGACATGCTGACAACGCTTCATCTCTCCGCTGATACGGAAGGCTCTTATATCGGAAAGAATGCTAACTTCAGCGGTAAAGGCTTCGCCCACATGGAATTCGAAGCGCTTGTACTTAGTAACAAGGGTTACGAGGACTGGGTGAAGGAAGTGAAGGAAACCGCACCTAAGCTGACTGAGGAAGAATTCAAAGGCCTGCTGGCCACGGATTACCTCGGACGCAAAACGTATTCCTCCACCCATCTGGAGTTCAGCCCTCCTCCGGGAAATCACGGAGATCATATGAGCGGCGGCGGCAAAGAGATGGATATGGACAACGGCAATCCGGAGCATCAGGATAACAAGGAAATTCATCCGTCTCCCGAGCCGTCCAGCGGAACGGAATTCGACAGCAAGCCTGATCCGGAAGTCGATCAGCCGCTGCCAAGCTCCCCTGTGGATGAAAGCACACATGAAGGACACTAGCTCTCTGAAGAGCTTAATGCAACACACTGAAAGGAGCTACCCTAATGGATTTGGACAAATTTAAGGTTCACGGCGAACCCTTGATATACGGAGCCATGATCAGTATTGCACTGGCAACCATCGGGATTCTCGTAGGGCTTACCTATTTCAAGAAATGGGGCTATCTGTGGCGTGAATGGCTGACCACGGTTGACCACAAAAAAATCGGGATCATGTACATCCTTGCGGCGCTGCTGATGCTGTTCCGCGGCGGTGTAGATGCGATGATGATGCGTCTGCAGACGGCTGCGCCGGAAATGAAATTCCTCGATGCGCAGCACTACAATGAGGTCTTCACCACCCATGGTCTGATCATGATTCTCTTCATGGCCATGCCTTTTATCATCGGTCTGATGAACGTAATCATTCCGCTGCAGATCGGCGCACGGGACGTTGCCTTCCCGCGGCTGAACGCCGTCAGCTTCTGGCTCTTCTTCATGGGCGCCATGCTGCTGAACATTTCCTTCGTCATCGGCGGCTCGCCGGATGCGGGCTGGTCAGCCTACTTCCCGCTGGCGAGTCTTGAATTCAGCCCGACCGTAGGGAACAACTACTACTCTCTGGCCCTGCAAATATCCGGTATTGGTACGCTGATCACCGGGGTTAACTTTATCGTAACGATTCTCAAAATGCGCGCACCAGGCATGACGCTGATGAAGATGCCGATGTTCACCTGGTCCGTACTCATCACCAACGTTATCATTGTCTTCGCCTTCCCGGTTCTTACCGTAGCGCTGGCGATGATGATGTTCGACCGCCTCTTCGGCTCCCAGTTCTTCACGATGGCCAACGGCGGGATGGATATGCTCTGGGCCAACCTGTTCTGGGTCTGGGGACATCCGGAGGTCTATATCGTTATACTGCCGGCCTTCGGGATATACAGTGAGATTATCGCCACCTTCTCGAAGAAGAACCTGTACGGATATACCTCCATGGTATTCAGTATGCTGATCATCTCGCTCCTGTCCTTCCTTGTATGGGCGCACCATTTCTATACGATGGGTCAAGGGGCCATGGTCAACAGCTTCTTCTCTATTACAACGATGGCCATAGCGGTCCCAACCGGGGTCAAAATATTCAACTGGCTATTCACCCTGCGAAAGGGCAGGATTACCTTCACGACACCGATGCTCTATACGCTCGCCTTTATCCCGATCTTTACGATCGGCGGGGTAACGGGCGTCATGCTGGCAATGGCCAGCGCCGATTACCAGTATCACAATACGATGTTCCTGGTGGCGCATTTCCACTACGTCCTGATTCCGGGTGCCGTATTTGCCGTCATCGCCGGGTTCCACTATTGGTTCCCTAAAGTGTTCGGCTTCCGCCTGAACGAACGGCTGGGCAAGCATGCCTTCTGGTGGATCATCATTTCCTTTAACGTAACCTTCTTCCCGCTGTTCTTCCTGGGTCTCATGGGAATGACGCGGCGTATGTATACGTACTCTGAGGAATCAGGCTTCGGTCCGCTCAATATGCTGAGCTTCGTCGGGGCTGTCGGGCTCGCCATCGGCTTCGTGATCCTGGTCTACAATATCTACTGGAGTACACGCTACATGCCGAGAGATACGACCAACGACCCTTGGGATGGCCGGACGCTCGAATGGGCGACACACAGCCCGATCCCGCTCTACAACTTTGCGGTTGTGCCTAAGGTTGAGACGCGCGATGCTCTATGGTCTGCGAAGCATGAGAATATTCCATTGTATACAGACACTAAATACACCAAGATTCATATGCCAAGCAATACCGGCAAACCGTTCATATTGGGTGTAGTCTTCTTCTTCCTAGGCTTCTTCCTGGTCTTCAGCATGTGGATTCCGGCGATCGTCTCAGGGATTGGAATTCTGGTCGTACTGGCCTTCATGTCCTTCGATAAGGACCAGGGCTACTATATTCCTGTAGAAGAGATTGCAGCTACAGAAAAGAAACTGATGCGGGGTGAGACTGTATGAAAATAGATGCGTCCAAGCCGCTCGAATATTCAACGGAAGAGAACAGTAACAAGATCTTCGGCTTCTGGGTCTTTCTCGGAGCCGAGATCCCTCTCTTCGCTACGCTGTTCACTGTATATTTCGTAATGGTTAACCGCTATGCCAGCGGACCGAGCGGCAGCGAGCTGTTCGAGATCGGCCCAGTGCTGATGGAGACCTTCCTCCTGCTGTCGAGCTCCTTCACCATCGGTCTGGCTGTCCATGCCATGCGACATGGCTACAAGAAAGCCATGATGGTCTTCATGGCGATTACGCTGGTGATGGGTCTGGCTTTTGTCGGTATCGAAATCGACGAGTTCTTCACTTATGTACATGAAGGAGCTACCCTGCAGACCAGCGGCTTCCTCTCCAGTCTGTTCATACTGCTGGGAACGCATGGTCTTCACGTCAGCTTCGGTCTGCTGTGGGGAATTGGCATTATGATTCAGCTGTGGAAGCGCGGCATTACGCCCGCTACCGCCAACAAAACGTTCATCTTCTCCTTGTTCTGGCACTTCTTAGACGTGGTCTGGATCTTTATCTTCAGCTTCGTCTACCTGAAAGGACTGATGTGACATGATGAAGCAACTATTCCCAATTAAGCATGTGATGGGTTATGTAGCCTCTCTGGTCCTCTCTGCCGCTGCACTGATTGTAATTTACGGAGACCTGTCCTCCAGTGCCAATATGGTGGTGCTGCTGGTTACAGCGCTGATCCAGGCCTCCTTGCAGCTGTTTGTGTTCATGCACATCGGAGAATCGGCCGATTCCAAAAAAGAACTGTATATCAACATCGCATACGCCATGTTCGTGGCTCTGGTCACCATCTTCGGCACCCTGTTCATCTTCGTATGGGGCTGGTATGCTTAGTATGTAAGAAGCAAAGGAGCGTTATGCTCCTTCTAGCAATCTATAAAAAAAGCGGTCCGTATCCGGTAGATTTACCGGTACGGACCGCTTTTTTGATTAATACTTCAACTGGACTATACTGCTGCTGCTCCCGCTGTCATCCCGCTCTGTATACGCAAGCTGCTTGCCCGAGGGGCTCCATGAGGTGGTCATCGTCCCGTTGCTCTCCGCAATCTGGACGGACTTGTCAGAAGACAGATCGTAGACATATAAGGTATGATTCGTTGTACCATTCTCCTCAAGAGCTACACTATAGGCAATCAGCCGCTGATCCGGGGACCAGGAGACGGCCCCAAGCTCGGTGCCTTCCACCAGGATCCGCGGATTCTTACCGTCTGTGCCGCTGAGCAGCAGCGACTGGGTCGTCTCCTTATATTGCAGGATCAGCATTTGTTCTTCGTCAGGTGAAGGGATTACGCTGCTGGTACCCTGAATATTCAAGTCAGCCTTCGCCTTAGTATTCAGGTCCAAGCTATGCAGGGAGTCCTTCGAATTACTGGTGTAATAGATCTTATCCTTGATTTGTCTTACAACAATCAGACCTTCCCCGCCTAGTCCCTCCACCGGGGCAATCTTCATTGAGGTAGCCGTCGCTGTATAAGCACCGCCGCTGTATGCAGGACCCACTACCGTATCCTTATCCGCCCAATCGGCCCCCATTGCTCCAGCAATGGTATCACCCTTAATGGTGAACGTCTTCTTGGACCCCAGGTCCATTACATTGTAGACTGGATCACCCAGGGAGAATTCACTATAGAGCAGAAACAACTGATCGGCGGACAGCTTGGCATCCCCCAGCATCATGTTCGCCTTCTCTGTAATCAATTCGTATTCGCCGGTATCCAGATGGAAGAAATACAGGCTCTGCGGATAGGAACCCTTCAGCTCTCCCGAGCTGATCGGCCCCAGCTTATCGTTCTGCTTGGACACGACAACGGTTCTATCGTCCTTCCAGTCGGAAATTGCTATTTTCTCATACTGTTTACTTTCCCCTACCGTTACCCCAGCAGCTTCAGCAGGTGCCGGTGTAACCTTTGGCCCTTCCGTAGGCTGGGCAGAAGCTTCTACAGGAGCCGCTGTTGGCTGTGGACTGGGGCTAACCGCCGGAGCACTGGCCTGATTCGAGCTACATGCTGCAAGTGTCATTAACAAGGCTGGAACTATCGCCAGCTTCCATGTTCGGGTGTTCATTATAGAGACCGCCTCCTTGGGGTTAATACTAATACGTTCAAAAGCCCGGCTCCGCCGAAGATGCCCGGGAATCTCCAGGGTTCCTCGGCCGAATCGGGCCGGGCTGATGTCTATTATACCGTTACAGCCGGAACCGGGCCAGATGCTTCTGCAGGTCCTCGGCCAGGGTAGCCAGATACTGCGCAGAGGAGGACATCTCTCCCATCGCAGTCAGCTGCTCCAGGCTTGCTTCACTGGTGCCCTGAACGTCTGCGGCGCCTTTGCGCGAGATTTCATTCACCGTCGACATGGATTTGGCCACTTCCTCCGATTCCTGCGCGACATGGCCGATGACCTCTGTAATCTGCTCTGTCTGCTCACTGGCAGCCTGAATGGAGGTCTGGATCGCCGTAAAGGCTTCGGATACCACTTCACTCTGCGCTACACCGTGAGAGACAATCCCGGAGCCCTGCTCCATCGATTCTACGGCACTGGCGGTCTGCTGACGGATATGGTTAATGATCTCTGTAATCTGCAGCGAGCTTGTTCCGGTAGCTTCCGCCAGCTTGCGGATCTCACCAGCAACTACAGCGAAGCCACGGCCATGCTCGCCCGCCCGGGCGGCTTCGATGGAAGCATTCAGGGACAACAGATTGGTCTGGGTCGCAATCTCATTAATGGTTGTAATAATGGTGTTAATCTCTTCGGACAGGCTGCCCAGGTTGCCGACAATCTGGCGGCTCGCCGAGACACTGGAGTCAATCTCCCGCATCTGGGCCAGAATCTGCCCTACTGCGTCTACACCGCGTTCCGTGGAGGAGGCAGCCTGCTCCATCAGGCGGGTCATTTCTTGTCCGCTATACCGGGCTTCGGCAATCTCATAGGACATCGTCCGCACAGACTGCGTAGTCAGGGTAATGCTCTCCGCCTGCACATCGAATCCGGCTGCGATCTCGCCTGAGGTCTCAGCAATCATCTGTGAGGCGTGCGCGGTCTGGTCGGCACTGGCGCTCATCTGCTGGGAGGAGGCCGAGAGAATCTCGGCGCTCTCCGAGACGCCGCGCATCATATTTTTCAACCCGTCCAGCATGGTATTGAACGATGTATTAATCTGGCCGATCTCATCCTTGGACCGGTAAGCGGCAGAGGCCGTCAGATCCCCCTCTTCCGCACGCTTCATCAGCCCCTGCAATTCCTTCAGCGGTCTCGTAATCAATCTGGTAATGATCACACTCAGGACAATACTGAGCAGCAAGGCCAGCGCAATCAGAATGCTGCTTAACGTAACAGAGCTCTTGGCACTGTCAGCCGTCCGTGTATTATGGGCAGACGCATCCTGAATGAATAACGTCGCTGTCTCTTCAAGCAGCCGGACCATTTTGTCACGCAGCTCATTAAAGGTCCGGCCCGTGTACACCTGATATCCTTCATCGTTAAGGTCGTTATCGGCCAGATGGATAATATTATCACGCTGTGAGCGGTAATCCGGCAGCAGCAGGGTATATTCGTTCACATAAGCTGCAATCTTGTCATTGTTGAATTCAATCTTCCTCAGTTCGGCCATCAGCTCATTATTCGTCTGGATATTCTCCTGAATTCTCGCCTTCAGCTCCTGCTTCTTCGCGTCATCCGTGGTAATCAGATCCTCCAGCAGAAAAGACTCAATCGCCCGGTTATTCCCGCGGATCTCCGTTACGAAATAAATCGGCTGCAGGTTCTGCCTGTATGTCTCTTCAGACCTCTCAGCCATTCTGGCTGTCGTCAGGATACCCGTTGTTCCGATCCCGATCAGCAGCAGGATAACCACTGCGATCAGTACAATCATTTTATGCTTAATCTTCAGATGTCTCATTTCCTGTTATCCCGCCTTCTCGATATCTAGCTGTAACCTTAATTATCGGAGAATAACATCGAATTGTTGATGGCCCTGCTAAGAAATTTGTCGAATAAAGGAGAAAAATATCATTTTAACAGAGCGATATCCCTTAATTATAATTCCATTCACTCTTGAAGCAAGCCATATTTCTTGCGGAATCTCTGCAGCACCTTGGTCCAGCCTCCGGCCAGCACCGCTAAGAAGAATACATTCGACAAGGCATGGGCCAGATCGAAGTAAAAGCTTGCGGCAAACGTAACGGCAACCAGCCGCCAGCTTAAGGCATCCGGCAGACTGAGAAGGACCCAGATATTCATAATCCAGCCGAACAGGAACCCCCAGATGAAGCCAAAAACCAGCAGCCCGGCTCTCCGGCGCAATAGCCAGCTCCTGCGCAGCCAACCGGCTGTAAGTCCGGTCATGCCCCAGGCAAACATCTGCCATGGCGTCCAGGGCCCCTGCCCGAAGTAAATATTAGAGACCAGGGCAGCGACTGCTCCGATGACGAAGCCCGCCTCTGCCCCGAAGACATAAGCGGAGAGGATGACAACGGCCGACACAGGCTTTACCCCCGGCAACGCAGCAAAAGGAATCCGGCTGACCGCTGCAATAGCGGACAACACAGCCAGCAGCACGAGTTCACGGGACTTGCGCGGCCGGCGCTCCAGACGGATGAACAGCGGCAGGAGAGCAGCCAGCAGCAGCACCACGCTAAGCAGCAAATAATGCCGGTCAGTGAAGGCTGCGGTAAGCGCAAGCCCGGCGGTGAAGAGTCCCAGGGCAATTAGCAGCGGAATGCGGAAGCGGGCCATGCGCGAATCACATCCTCTATGGTCAATGCCTGCGGCAGCCAGTCCCGCACTATCCGGTTGACTGCCGTGGTATAGAAGTAATTGCTGCTGAAGAACTCAGCCGGTGTGCCCTCTGCCGTAATTCCCCCGTCAAACAGGAGTGCGCAGCGCGAAGCATGCTTAGCCGCGAATTCTACATCATGCGTTACGATGAGAATGCTGATCCCCTGCCCGCGCAATTGCTGAAGCAGGGCGGCCAGCCTGTCTTTGGCGGCCGGATCAAGCCCCTTAGTCGGCTCATCCAGCAGCAGAATATCCGGTTTCATCAGCAGCATCATGGCAAGCGCGGTCTGCTGCTGCTGCCCGCCGCTGAGGTCATGCGGATGACTCTGCAGCACCTCCCGGAGCTGAAATACCGCCAGCAAAGCCTCAATCTCGCTTGCTGCTGCTTCAGGCGATAACCCGGCGTAGCTGCCCATATGCTGCAGCTCCTCGGCTACCGTATCATAGCTGAAATAGAGCAGCGGATTCTGCGCCAGCAGACCTGTAGTCATGCCCTTGGCCAGCTCTATCTTGCCGCGCTGCGGCTTCATCAGCCCGTTCAGCACATGCAGCAGTGTGGACTTGCCCGCACCGTTTCCGCCCATGACGGCCAGGAGCTCCCCCTGCTTAAGCGTCAGCGAGAGCTTCCTCAGGACCTCCCGGCCCTCCTTCTCATACCGGAAGGTCACTTCGCGGCAGGTGAGCATAGTCTTGGCGAAGGCAGCTTGGAGTTCCTCTGACGGGGATTTCACGGATACTCCGGCGGGGGGTGGAGGTGTATCCCCCTCTGGAACAGATTGTATGCGGGAAACGAGGGGAGTCATCCCTACCTCCCTATTCAAGTTATTAACCAGTTCAGCGCCAGCCTCCGTTCCTGTCATCAGAGAATGTATCCAGCGTCTGCCTTCACGCACGGTCAGCGGAATATTCTCCGGCGCAGCCGAATCCGCTCCCGGTGCGAGCGGCAAGTACAGGCGTGTGGCGGCTGGCAGGTAGCGCCCAGCCGAGGTCAAGGCTCCGCTGCCGGTCTGCCGGGCGAACAGGCGGGGGGCGGCATCGGCCAGCAGCTTGCCGTCTTCCAGCATCAGCACCCGATCGGCCAGCGGCAGCACCTCCTCCAGCCTGTGCTCGCTGATGATCACTGTGACCGCCATTTCCTCGTTCAGCCGCTGCAGCGCCATAATGAATTCCCGCGCAGCAACAGGATCAAGCTGGGAGGTTGGCTCATCCAGCAGCAGCACCTTCGGCTGAAGCAGCAGCACTGAGGCCAGGTTCATGAGCTGCTTTTGTCCGCCTGACAGCTCATGTACCGGACGGTAGAGCAGCGGCTCCAGCCCGAACAAGCCGCAGATCTCCGCCAGCCGGGTCCGCATGACAGCAGGCGGCAGCCCCAGGTTCTCCATGGAGAAGGCCAGCTCATGCCAGACCGTATCCATCACAATCTGTGCATCCGGGTTCTGGAAGACCATCCCGATCTCCCCGGCGGCTACCGCTGCCGGAAGCCCGGACAGAGGCTGCCCTTTGTAGGTCAAGGTTCCGCTGGATGAACCCACCGGGGCGAGCTCCCGCTTCAGATGGCGCAGCAGGGTGGTTTTGCCGCTGCCGGACGGGCCGCAGAGCACGACAAATTCACCCTCTTCTATGACGAACGATAGCTCATGGAGCGTGTCCCTGTGTTCTTCAGGGTATCGGAAGGATAATTGCTGTGCTTTGAGGATCTCCATAACCATTTCTCCTTTCCTTCCAGTCCCGCAGGAATCAGCACGAACAGGCAGAAGCTTCCGTACATGACGGCCTCCTGCCAGCCGAAGTCCGCTGGTCTCATCCGGGGATAGATCTCCAGCTTGCCGTAGCCCTGCACCCAGAACAGCAGCGTAACCACACCGCTAACGGTTAACAGCAGCATCACCAGCTTATCCTGTAAATCGGCCTTGTATATCGTGTAAGTGCTGCGTTTGGTGCTGCCGTAGCCGCGGGCTGTCATGGAATCTCCTGTCTGGAGTGCTTCCTCCAGCGACCAGGTCAGCAGCACTTTGAGCAGCGTCATTCCGTCCGTCATTCTTTTCTTAAGGCTTCCCGTACCGGTATCTATTCCGCGCAGACGCTGGATCAGTGTAATCTGGCGCAGCCGCCGCTGGAACAGCGGCACGAACCGGATCGCCATCAGCGTCAGCAGCGCCGTTCTAGGCGCAGCCGCCGCGAACAGATACATGAATTTATCTGTAGTCACCGTGTAATTATAGGATATAAACCAGATAAAAATAGTAAGCAGCATAGTCATCATCATCAGTCCGTACAGTACAGCTTCCAGTGTAATAGGCTGATCCAGCCAGTAGAACAGAATATGCGCTCCTCTATGCGAGAACAGCGGGTTCAGCAAGGCCACGGAAGCTGCCATCAGCAGCATAAAAGGCAAGCTGCGCACCAGCAGCCGCCCTTGTCCCTGCAACAGCAGCAGCGCCAGCAGTCCGGCTATCTCTGTAGCCAGAAATAACGGATGGAAGACCAGCAGAGCGAACAGCAGCAGCCCTGCATAATACAGCAGGGCTACTACCGGATGCATGGAACGGAAGCCGCTGCTCATGGCGCTTTGGCCCCCAGATCTTTGCCCAGATCAAGCGTATACAGCCACTCGATGGTATCCCCGGGCTCCACGATCCAGCTGCCCGCAGCCTTGGACGGAAATTCTCCATTGACCTTGTACATCCAGCCGCTCTCTGACCCGTGATCATTCTCGTACAAATTATCTATACCTTCCACGTAAGCAAATGTTGCGCGGCCCTGATATTCCATCTGGATCTTTTGCTCCCGCGTAATCCGCTTCAGCAGGTCCAGCACACTCTCGCCCTTCTTGATCTCATACTGGGCAGCGGCCAGAATCACGCCATGCTCCTCATCTCCGGTGATGGAGAGGGTGACCACATTGTCCGGCTTGGGCGTGGCGGCCGGAGAGCGCGTAGCGGCTGGCGGCTTAGCCGTGGCCGCTGGCGCGGGCTTGGGGGTCGGCGGCTTGGGGGTGGCCGCCGGCTTGGCGGGCTCACTCGCGCCCGCCGAAGGCTGCGTCGCCGCTGCGCCTGGCGACGCCGGGGACTTGGCGGGCTCGCTTGCGCCCGCCGAAGGCTGCGTCGCCGCTGCGGCTGGCGACGCCGGGGGCTTGGCGGGCTCGCTTGCGCCCGCCGAAGGCTGCGTCGCCGCTGCGGCTGGCGACGCCGGAGCTGCCGTACCTTCCGCAGGGGCGGAAGGTACGGCAGTGCCCTCAGCGGCTCCCGGCAGCGGAGCCGCTTCGTCTCCAGGCCGCGGCGTCTGCGCGGCCGGGGTACCGGCGGGCGGCTGCGTGACGCCGCCTGCCTGATCCGGCTGCGCTGAGGAGCAGCCGGGGAGCAGCAATACCATCAGCAGGAGAAGCAGCGGAGCCAGCCTTCCCCGGCCTCTTTTGACTAAATTGAACATTACCTGCACACCTCCACAAAAAGGGAAAAGAACGGGGGCAGTCAGCCTGTTCCCCGTTCCTTCATACACCTTATGCTTACTTTTCAACACATATCCAAACGAATTCCAAGCAAAGCCGTCCGTCAAACGAGCCTTTCAGCGCTTCGGCAACCCTATACGGCTCATCGGATCATCGGCATGAGTGCGTTAGTTGGATTTTCTACTCTTAATAATCCAGATTACGCACCTGTAAAGAATTTAGTTGGAATTAGGGCATCTAATTCTGCCCATACCTCATCCTTCTGCAGCTTCAAGCCTGAATAAGTGTCGTTTATCCAACTAGCTCCCGCTCTACAGCAAATCCGGCCAAATTAGATGTCATTTATCCACTTATCGTCGGCCCCAACGTGCAGTACCAGCTTGCAATACAGTCTGCTCCCTGCTCTTACTAAGAACTAAGGCAATCTAACCGCCACAGCAGCAGCCATCTCACGGGTTACGACAGCGGAAGGCTCGAATGCGCCGCCGGTTCCGCTCATATATCCAAGTCCCGTCACCGTACGGACAGCGGACAATGCATAGTCGCTAATTTTATCTTCGTCGCTGAATGTACCGGCCCCTGCTCCTGCTCCGGCTGATGCCGAATCCAGCTTAAAAGCTCTAACGATCATCACAGCCATATCCTGGCGCGTAACCAGCCCGTCCGGCTTAAACGTCTTGGCCGTCACACCGCTAATGATTCCTAGCTCCTTCGCCCGGTTCACTGTTCCATAATACCATGTACCGGCCTTAACATCACTGAAGGCCCCAGCAGAAGACGCCGCAGACGGCTCGTTCCCGGTTAACCGCAGCAGCAGCGCTGCAAATTCAGCACGGGTAATATTCTTTTTCGGTGCAAACAGCAAGCTGCTCTCACTCACACCGTTCATCAGCTTGCGGTCATACGCCGTGTATACCGACTCCAGCGCCCAAGGCGAGATCGACTTCACATCGGCAAAAGCCGGACGGTCCGCCGCAGCAGAAGCCACGGTTACCGGGACCGTATGACGGACGATTGCCGGGGTTTTATCCTTCAGATATCCCGTAACCGTCAGGGTATATTTATTCGCCGGCAGACCTCCGGCCACAACAGCCACACCCGCAGCATCTGTAACTGCTGTTTTGCCGCCGATGGTTACCTGTACGCCTGCTGCCGGTGAGGTTACCGGATCGGAGGTGAAGGTCGCCTCATTCCAGACCCATTGCTTCTGGTTCACCTGCACCTTCAGATCTTGTCCAGGCTGCGGCTGTGCGGGAGTCACGGTTACGGCATCAACCACCTGCGTGTTGTCCCCGCCATAATAGACCACAATGCGGTCATTCTCCTCCAGCATGAAGTCACCCATACCTACACTTGGATAGATCCATGCTCCGCCGCGTGCGACTACATACATCCAGCCATCATATCCGCCAAACGTACCCGCAGTCACGCCGCCGATCCCCGTCACATAATTGCCTGCTTCATTGACCAGGGCCAGGCGCTTGGCTGCTGCTGTCTTGTCCAGTGCCGTAAGCACATTTCCAGCGTATACGCTGCCTTCAGCCAAGGTTCCATTTGGACCCTCAACAGTAACGGAGACACTTACCTGAGGATTCTTCACTGGTGTGCCGCTAAAGTCAAAGAGCTTACCGCCTGTTCCAAACAGCTTGTACGCTACCAAAGCCTCCAGCGCCTGCTCTGTAGAGAGCGGATTGGAGCTGCCGCCTGCAGTGTGGGCGAATCCGCCGCCCTCTGCGCTGAAGCTCAGCAGCTTGCTGACCAGATTGATATTACCCTTCGTATAATCTGCTCCTGCAGGATCAATGCCGAAGGCAGACAGACCGATGATGGCCTGAGCTACACTCTCGCTGCTGTCGCCATATCCGCCGTTCTTATCCTGTGCCTTAGCCAGCCAGGCTGCCGCCCGCTGACCAGCAGCATTCACTGCTGCTTCCTGCTTGTGTCCAGCCAGTGCGTTCAGCACCATCGCTGTCATATCCGGATCACTCGCACCCGTGGTCAGGGTGAAGCCGCCGTCCGGGTTCTGCTTCGCCAGAATCACTGCCAGCAGCTTCGACGGTGTCCATTTCGCATTGGCCGGGATCGTATAGCTGCCGGAATCCAGAGCCAGCAGTGCATAGACCGGATTATTCAGCGTCTGGCCCGTAATTTTATCGTTATTGTACAGCTTCTCGATCAGGTTATAGCCTGACACATTCGCCGGGTCGCCGCCCAGTGCCTTAACAGCCAGCGTGATCCGGGCATAGTCCGTAGCTCTGGCAAAAACACCCTTAGCCTCAGCCACCTTGCCCTCAAGCGTCTTCAGATAGCCGGCTGGAACCTTGTAGCCCGCTTGCGCAAGGCCAATCGCCTGCCAGTCCGACTGGACTCCGTTATTCAGCATGAACTCCGCAGTAGCATAGACCGCAGCGGTTACGCTGGCTGCTTCACTTGCGGGCAGAGCGGATACCGCGGGTGCGGAAGTCCCGCCTGCCTGTGCAGCAGCAGCTTGTCCTGACGGGACTACGGCTGCTCCAAGCAGTGCGAACAGCATAATGACAGCTAGTCCCAGCCGTGTGAATCTGGATGATAGAGAGTGGTTCTTCATAACTAACCTCTTTCCTGAAATAGAATGGATGAATCCTGCTTCCTTACGCAAATAGAGCGGCAACCTAAAGACCGCCCTGTGCAGGGCGGCCGGGGAAGAATACAATACAGGGCGGCTGAAGGAGCCGATTGCTCTCCCGCATTACATACAATACAGCATATACAGCCCTCGCCAATATCAGCATCTGCTTCCACATTCTTACCCCCGAAGAATAGAAACAACAACGAAAAAGGCAGGTCTCCTGGCTCATACTTCACCGCTTCCCCCGCCTTCCCATCCCATTAACAGACAGTGGCTCCTCAGGAGTTGCTCCGTACTTACAGTGGCGGGACCGCGCCGGACTTGCACCGGGCTTCCCTTTTAAGCAGATTCCTCTATTAGACATAGCCCTGCCAGCATCTGCCGGCAACAGCGTACGGTCTCTTAGACATCCGCACCTTTTCCCAAAGCTTATTAAATTTTTAATATTCTGAAACAATCATAGCTACTATTCCCCTGTATGTCTATAGACCAGCTATTTCTATTACAGCCACAGCCACCCCAAGGCCTCGCCCAGGCCAGCCCGCACCAAAAAATCCTGAACAGCACATGCCCGCTACCCCGGCACATCGTACTATTCAGGACTATGGAGTCGTTCTTCTGCTGGTTAATTAAGACGTTGGCGGTACTAGCGGAGACAGCGGCAGCAGGCGATTGTATTATGTACATTAGAATTGGTGTAAAAGCGGCCGATAACGCATTCTGCTGCATTTCATACAATCGATTGTGGCAAAGAACCCTCCGCCGGGCCGAATTTCCAAAATCTAATGTACCGAATACAACAGAACGCCATATAAGCTCCAATATGCCTGATTCTAGTGTACAAAGTGCGATAGATTAGCTACTTACGGACACCAGCATACCTATCTGCTACATTCCATATATTCCAGCCTGCCGGAGCACTAATAAATGCACTACGCTAAGGTAACGTAGGATGAGCCGCTAGCCGATCATCAGGTTTAAACTAATTAGCCTTTAATTTAACCCCCTCGCTTGCTGAGGGTCTGCCGTACCCCGACGAAGGTGCACACTGTATGCTTAAATGCAATCTGTACAACTAAATCGTCTGATTTACCGCCAAATGTACTTTTAGCTGTATTTCGTGCACCTAAAATGCTTCTGTATCCGGCTTTTCGCCCATTCGGGCAAATTTAGTTGTATGGAATACAGTTAGGATAGGTCTGCCCTTCTTTTCACTGTTTTTAGTTGTACAGAGTACACCTATCTCTGAAGGTAATGTTACCCGATCGCACTAGTTAAAAAATGTAAACAGCCAGCTTGTTGCCGCTGCTTTATTCTGCATCCGTGTCTGCTTCCGGGCTTGCGGAAGCAGAGGGTTCCGCACTAGGCGCGGCTGTGGCTGGGACCTCCGGGGCGCTGCCCGGATCTGCCGCCAGCTTCAGCGTGTAGCCTCCGGCGGTGATCATATCACCTGCCGCCAGCTTCGCGCCTGCTGCCAGCTCCACCGTCACCTCGTATACGCGTGACGGAGGAGTCCCCGCCGCCGCTGGAGAGGCGGTGGCTTCACTGTCCGCACCGCCGTCCGCTCCAGCGCCTGTCTCACCCTTCGCACCGCCGTCCGCTCCAGCGCCTGCCTTACCGCTCGCATCGCCGTCCACTCCGGCTCCTGCTTCACCGCTCGCACCGCCGTCCACTCCGGCTCCTGCTTCACCGCTCGCAGCGCCGTCTACTCCGGCGCCTGCCTCACCCTTCGCAGCGCCGTCCATTCCAGCGCCTGCCTCACCCTTCGCATCGCCGTCTACTCCGGCGCCTGCCTTACCACTCGCACCGCCGTCCGCTCCGGCGCCTGCTTCAACCTGGCAACTGCTAACCGTTGCCTTAACCTCGTAGTCCGTAACGCCGCTGGCGGACTCCACCTTGATCCGCTCCGGCTTGAAGGCGGAGCATTCCGCCGCATCAGTGAAGCTGAACACCAGCTTAACGCCGTTATTCTTTCCCGCTTCTCCGCTTCCTGCCCCTCCATCACTGTTCCCGCCGCTCCCTGCATCACCGCCATTACTCCCACCAGTTCCTGCATTTCCGCCACTATCCACGCCGGACCCTGCATCTCCGCCGATAAGCCGGACAGAGACCGGGGCCGCTACAGCGGCCCCTCCGGTCACTGCCGGAAGCGGGCTGGGGCTGGCCACCGGCGCGGCTGTATCCTTGCCGCGTCCCCCAAGCTGACTCAGCAGGATAACCGCCGCAATCAGAATGATCCCGAGGATGCTCCCTGAGATCAGGATTTGAAATCGGCTGCGGCTGACCCACCGCGCCAGCGGCGAAGCCAGCTGGGCGCGGGCTTCATTGTAGACAGTCTGCATAGCAGGCGTTGCTGTGTCGAGATGGGTTTTGCGGAATTCACGGTTCTTGAATGCCTCGCGGTCGCTCTTCAGGAAGTATCTCAGCACGGCCCGCTTGTAATTCGGCCACAGCTTCTTGCCAGAGCTTGCGAACAGCCAGCTATGCTGCGACCAATCCAGGAACCGGTACACAGTCTCCTTGTCATTGCCCGCCTTGCGGACCACCAGATCCAGCAGCGCATCATAATCCAGCGGCCCGCCTTCACGTTCACTGCTGTGATAGAAGGCCAGCGGCAGCCGGTCGAACGGCTCAAGACTCCGCGCTTCCTTCAGCCACCGCGCGCCGAGCAGCTGTACATCGTCCAGCTCACGCGGCGTCAGTCCGGCAAAAATCTCCTCGTCCGGCGACTCCTCCCCGAACCAGCGGTAGGCTGCACGCAGCGCATTCGCTTTGCGCTTCGCAATCGCATCGAGCGGCGGCTGCCAGTCTGCCGTATCCCGGTAACGCAGGAACGAGATCTCCAGCAGCTGCTCCATCGTCAGCTCGTCCAGCGAGATCCGGTTCAGCAGGAAGCGGTCGGCAACCGTGCCGAGCTCCTCCATAACGGACAAGGCCTCCGGGTATACGCCGCCTCTGCGGCGCTGCTTCTCTGCCTGCTGGACCGCTTCATGAACAGCCGTTACCGCCGCTACCGGATCGGATTCCCGCTGCAGCTTCTCCAGCAGATATTCCTTGAAGGTATCCCGTACCGCTGCCTGCTGAAGCACCTCCGGAAGACTCCGGCCAAAGTGGCCCACGAGGCGGAGGATATCCGCCGTTCCGGCAGCGGCTGCCAGCCGGGATTCCAGATACGGCTCGAACAGCGCTCTGCGGAAGAGAGATTGGGACAACACTTTTTTGAAGAACGCCTCACTAAGCTCCGCATCGCTCTCAATAATCCCGTAAGCCGCCGCCAGCACATCCTCCCGGCCCCCGGACTGGCAGTTCAGCATCCCGTTGATGAAGTAATCGACGATCTTCACCCGGTAATTATGGCCCGGCAGCGCGTAATACGCCTTGAACTGTTCCAGGATCTCCGTTGACGGAATCCCCTTCTTGCGGATCAGATCATATTCGCGGTCGAACCGCTCCAGGAACATATCATTCAGCCGCACCCGCGAGTCCAGCTTCCCCTCCGGCTTCAGATAGGACAGCAGGCCGCCAAGTATAGCGTTCTTGTTATCTGTATATAAGGCTTCGTTGCCTTGCTCAATTTCATAAAAGACCGCCAGCTCATTGTAGAGCGCCAGCGACAGCTTGCGGTCCACACTCTCCCCGAGCAGCAGGCTGTCGGCAAACTTAGCGAAATCACGAAGGCTTCCGCCCTTCTCCACCAGCGTCTTCCAGGCCAGATCGGCATAGATCTGCCGCGACTCGCCGAAGTCGGTATTCAGGAACCTTGCCCCTGCCAGATCGAAGATATAATCCTTCTCGATATTCCGGTCACCCGGACGCAGAGAGCCCTTCTCCACGAAGGTCAGGTGAATATATTTGCGGCTCTGCGGCTCCTTGGCATACGTGATCACTCCCAGCCTGCGGCGGAAGTCATACGGCAGCGCAGCGAAGATGACCTCCGTCAGCCGGGCCGCACGCTGCGACAACTCACTGATGGGTACATCCAGCGCTACATAGATTTTCTTCTTCCCGGCTACGGACAGCATCACTGCCTGCAGCAGGGCTTTGAACAGCTCTTCTGTGAAGCCTAGACCGGACAACACGCTGCGCGGGTCTGACGGCTCGTCCAGCGGACGGGTTGCCACAGGAATCAAATCCAGTTCAGGCAGTGTCCCGCCAGGCTCCCCTTCATAACTCCGGGCAAATCCCGCATGCAGCCAGTCCCCATACCCCTCGACAATCTCTTCGGAGCGGATAGGCGGCACCACGAAATTATGGGCAAAAAAAGCGCTCCGCTGCCCCGTGAAATCCGCCGCCAGATACCGGCTCTCTCCAATCACTGTCTCGTTGCTCTCCGTATGGAACAGATGCAGCGCAGCAGGATACAGCTCCTCATCCTTCTCGCCGCGTGCCGTAAGCTCAGCCGGGGCATCGTAGAGGCAGAAGGGATGCAGAATTTTTTTGACAAAATTATTGTCGAGACTCTCCGATTTCGCTACCGTATCGAAGCCCTCTGTAGACCGGTATACGCCACGGCGCTCGCGGGTATACATCTGCTGGGTGATCATGGACCCTGACAATCTGTTCACGGCCCGTCGCTCCCCTCAATATAATTCAGCTTGTGCAGCAGCCAGATGAACGGCTCATCCACCCGGATCGGACTGACTACGCCCTCCACCTTCTGATTGACCGGATTGCTGCCCAGCGCAGACACGGCGAAATACCCGGTATTGGCAAAATACACATCCATCGTATCCTTGAACGGACGGTCCACCTTCTCAATGAAGCGCCGGATTTCACCGTCGATGTTGTGGAACTCGTCCAGGTTCAGCGTTTTGCGGTGCACATAGTTGTTGAACACATTGCTGTTCGACTTGATATAGTCGCCATCCTCATCCTTGAGGGAGTGGAGCATATCGCTTTTGGCCAGGACGACTGCGGTCGGAATCTCGGTCTTGCTCTTCTCCTGATAGGCGATGAAATCACCGAACATGGTCAGCACCACATCACGCGGCTCATCATACTGCGATACCCACTCTCCCGGGCGGTCGCCGAAGTTAATGCGGATCTTCTCCCGGACCGAACGGATCTGCAGCGGATCGACCATGAACAGAATCCCTGCGGAGTTCTTGATATGCTGGCCGTGCAGGCCCAGATAATCCTGATCGACCATTCCTTCACCGGCCACATCGAAGAACACCAGCGTCAGCGGGGGCTTGGACTCGTCCTTGAACACGAACTGGAAAATAAACGGCTCCTGCATCTTCTCCTTCTGGGTAGACGCCAGCAGATCCCCCCGCTCGAACAGCGGCTCCTCATACAGGGTGCGGAATTTGCGGCTGATCTCGGCATTCAGCGGCATACAGGCTGCGTCGAAATGCCCTGCGGTTGTATGCTGGAGCGTATGGATCAGCGAGGTCATATAGACAGACTTCCCGACCTGGGAAGCCCCGATAATCGAGATAATATTGCTAGGCACCTTGCCGGCCGTTACAGGCAGCTCGTTATGGCAGGACGGACAGAGCCGTCTGCGGGTCATCACCCCATAGCGGTCGGTGAGCCCAGTCAGCACGTTGTCTGTATAATGATGGTACTCCTCCGGGATATCCGCCGGATGCAGAACCGCTTCCATATCATCCACCGTATCGAGGCCGAAGCGCTCCCGGTATTTATTCAGCAGATCATCCTCACCGAGCGCATAATTCTCATCATCCTCACGGCTGTGCATGGCCCGGAACACCACTTCCTCCGGCTCAAAGCGCGTGAAGCAGAACGGGCAGACAATATCGTAATACAGCGGCCTCGCTGCAGGCTGATTCTTCTTCATGAAACGGCTAAAAAAAGACATCTCTCATCCTCCTCAGGGTTGTGTCAGCACCCGGTATGCTGCTCCCGCTCACTCGGGAACCAGCTCATAATACGCCCCGTATTTAGGCCCGTCGGTGAAAAAAATACGGATGAAGTCATCCTTGCCGACCTCGATCGGCGGGAGCTGGTTGCGCCCGGGAGCGAAGTCCTGGACGAACGGGAACCTTGCACCGTCCTCCTTGGAGGATGGATGCGCATCCCGCTTTTTAACGTAGCAGAGCACTTCCTTCGGCACCGGCACCTCGGCAGTAATCGTCATCTGCACGGTTTTCAGCTTGCTGAACAACCCTTTTTTGTGCTGGACCGCGTAGTAGATCCTCGCTTTGCCTGCACTGACAAGCGCCCGGTTACCGCCATCCTGCTGGCGGACCAGCAGCGTCTCTCCATTCCCGCTAAGCCGCACGTAAATGGTATAAGCCACCATCCCGATCTCGTCCAGCCGGTCCCGGTATCCGTTATTCGCTTTGTATTCTTCACGCGTGTAGAGCTTCATGCCCGGAGGCGGATGCTCATGACTGTCCGGTGCCTCCGCAGAGGCCTTATGAATATATACTGCCTGTACACCGTCCGGCCAGCGCCAGCGCAGCGTACAGAACCGGTCCTCCACTCTGGATACAACTTCGGTAATCACCGGCGCTCCAGCGTCTGCCTCGGCGTACTTCATGGCAACCTGCCCCTTTCCCTGCATCTTGCTTTAGAACCCTTTACTGCCGCGGTTACGGCGGGGTGAATGAATACTGTCCGCAGGCGCATTACCAGCTCCGGCAGCTCTTCCCCGGCGCGACAGGCGCCCTTCCCCTACAGGCACGATATATGTGAACAAGGTGAGAATAGCCGCTAGAACGAGCAGCGCCAGCAGCCGGGTCATAGGGTCCCAGAGCGTGTCGCCGTTCAGGCCGGATTCCAGAATCAGCCCCGCCACAAGTCCCGATGCCGCGCCCCCGATACTGAAGCTCCGGGCCAGATGGCGGTTATCGAACACAATGCCAAGGCCCAGACCCAGCGCCGTGCCGAGCAGCATCAATGCAAGCACACGCACCACAGCATAATAAGGGCTGTCCGCCGTCTGGTCGCTGCGCTCGGTCAGCAGTGTCCGGTCGCCCAGACGGTCATAAATCTGCTGGAATACATCGCCCAGCCGGTTCGCATCGGCCACATCATAATACTGTCCGCCGGTGCCGCTGGCGATATTCTGGAGCAGACTTGCGCCGGACGGATCATCCAGAGCCAGTCCGATTGTATTTACTTTAATTCCCCGCGCCACATAGTCTGTCAGCTCCGTTGCGGTATTGAACTGGCTGACGCCGTCGGATAACAGAATAACCATCGCCCCGCGGTCCGCGCCGTCTTCATGAATCACCTTCATCGCTTCGGCCAGCGCGCCGCTGATATTCGTTCCGCCTTCGGTCGTCTTCAGGCTGCTGATGACCTCCATCACCTTCTCGCGGTTCGCCGCTTTGGAGAGCGGGAGCAGCGGCTGGACGACGGAAGCCTCATTGCTGAAGGTGACTACGGCGACTTTGTTGTCTTTTTTGAGCTGCTGCACCAAATTCTTGGCCGCCGCGTAACGCCGGTCTGACGGATCGCTCTGCATCATGCTGCCGGAATCATCGATCACCATGACGACATTCTTCACCGGCTTGCTGCCGCCGAAGTTCAGCTCGTACACGAACTCGGTCAGCGTGCCCACACCAAGCAGCAGCACAACCATGAGCGGGAACATTTTCCACGAGGTGCCCAGATAACGAAGCTTCCAGGACTGTCCGTTCAGCCTCGGCGAGATCGTCTCTGCGACCAGAGCGCCTATTCCAACACATAAGGCCAAGATGGCAAAATAGATGCCGACCAGCACCATCTGAGGTAAATCATACGGCCTGCGGTCCAGCAGCAGCTCACCGAGCACAAACGCTACACCCGCGCCGAGCAGACTGAACAGCAGCAGGAGCAGATTGATTTTTCGCTGCATTGCATTTCATCCTTTCCGGGAAAAGCTTGATCAACACACGCTTCCCCATTCCATTCTATTGCACATCCGGCAGCAGAATGAATGAGAATTGTCCTACAAAGCCTGTTAGTGTAGGCCCGTACCCAGGTCCGAGACCCGGAGCCTGGGCATTATTATGGTGAACCCTCGGATTTTCGGCCGCCCCCAGTAATCAGGTGCACTAGTGCTCCTCATTTGGTAGTTCGGCATACTTTCGGTGAAATCAGGTGCACTAGTGCTCCTCATTTGGTGGTTCGGCACACTTTCGTGAGAAATCAGGTGCATTAGTGCTCCTCATTTGGTGGTTCGGCACACTTTCGGTGAAATCAGGTGCACTATTACCGACACTCGCCAGCACCAAAGGGATTTATCCCTCTCTTTCCGCCATCCGGCCCACTTTCAGCAGCACCAGAGGGATTTATCCCTCTCTTTCCGCCATCCGGCCTACTTTCAGCAGCACCAAAGGGATTTATCCCTCTCTTTCCGCCATCCGGTCCACTTTCAGCAGCATCAGAGGGATTTATCCCTCTCTTTCCTCCATTCGGCCCACTTTCAGCAGCATTAAAGGGATTTATCCCTCTCTTTCCGCCATCCGGTCCACTTTCAGCAGCATTAAAGGGATTTATCCCTCTCTTTCCCGCCATCCGGTCCACTTTCAGCAGCACATGGTCAGCCGCCGAACTCATGTGGACTATAGATCCAACGGCTATAGCAGCCTGACCATAAATAATAGTTTGTCATAGCACTCATCTAATCTAATCTAGTCTCGTCTCCGCTCAACAGCACTCCACTCATTTCATGCCGTCGCCACTCATCTCATCTCCGGCAGCTGCTCTTCTTCCAGACCGTGGAGCTGGTATCCGTTGCCGGCATAAGTCTCGTAATAGACCTTACCGTTGCGGTAGTAGAGCAGGTCCTCCAGGTGGAAGCCTCCCATCAGATTCAGCTTCTCCACGCCGCTGCGGCGCTGCTCATGGACGAAGCCGAGCCGGTAGATGCGGGTGGTCTCGTCTGCACTGAAGGCATAGCGCAAGAATTCGGAGGAGCTGTCGCCGAAGAAGTACTTCTCCTCATGCCGGTGCTCCTGCGTGTACTCGAACAGGCGGACATTCATCGCCGCCTCCTCCTCCAGACTGCGGTAGAGCTGCTTGAACAGTTCCTCCTTGGAGACGATGTCCCGGTTCTCGTAAGCGGCTGTAACATTGGCCCGCCGCAGCAGCTCTTCTTCGAACGGCAGGTTGAACGGCCCCGCCGTAAGCAGCTCCCGGCGGCACAGCTCGATCAGCCGCTCGGCCACCGCCTGGCCGCCTCCGTTCACCAGCAGCCCGGAGAGGCTGCCCAGGAACCGCTCGCTGAAGAAGATTCCGGCCCCGCGCCGGTTCTCGATGTCCTTCATGACCTCATCCGTCACCGTGCGGTAGTACTCCATAATATTCTGATCTACCGTCTCCTTGCTGCGGCCGATGCTGGCCAGAGCGACACTCTGCAGCTCCTCCTCCAGCGCTTCCATCTTCGCAACCTTGGTCTTGCTGTCTGCATGCAGCTGCTCCAGTGCAGCGTCATAGCGGAGACAGAGGGCCAGCTCGCTCTCCAGCAGCAGAAGCTCATACTTCTTACCGTAGACGGACTCGAACAGGTAATGAATGAAATTGCGCACCGTCCGTTTGTCCAGCAGCGGCACCCGCTGGAACGGCTGGCGCTCCACGCTCTCCGCATAGAGCCGCTCCAGCTCCTCCTGACCGGAGAGCAGGGCGGAACGTAGTCCGCCCATATGCTGGCGCAAGGCCTGCAGGACGCTGCCTCCCTCACCTGTCTTCTCACTGGTCCATTCCGCCAGCTGGTAGAAGGTGACCGGGGAGGCTCCTGCTTCCCCGGCAGCCAGTACTCCGGCCCACTCCCGGGCCGGATCGATGCCCGCCGCCCTTCTCACGGACACCTCCGCAAAATTACTGCGGAAGTAAGCCTGCGCTCCTTCCCCGAAGAGCAGCTCCTCAGCTTCGCGCAGCGAGAGCATCCGCAGCTGTGAATAGGACGGGCGTCCATGGCTCATCAGCCCGGTCATTTCGGCAAGAGCAGACGCCTCCGGCAGCAATTCCGCCGCGCGGTCCCGCAGGGTATCCGCTCCAAGGCCAAGCATCGCCTGCCGCTCCTTCAGACTCCGGGTATGGCCTGCACGCAGCCGCCCGGACAGATAATGCAGCGCATGGTACAGCACCGCCAGCGCAATCTGGCGGTTCGGCCGCCGCACCGCCGAGAAGCCGGCAGACGCGTAGCCTTGTCTGCCGGTGCTGCCGCGGATGCCGCTTTTGAACGTCATATTATTGTAGCCGCCGTGCCCGGAGGCCTGATCGGCCGCAGGCCGGACCCGGTTCTTCAGCAGGCTGATGTGGGCGATAATCTCGTAATTGTCGTCCATGCCATGGACGGACATCAGTCCGCGCTCGTTCTTGTCGGAGAGCAGATAGACCAGATCGAACAGCGGAGCAGGGCCATGCGTCACCGGAATGGACAGCCCTTCCTCCGTCACCAGCAGCGGAGCGCTTAAGGCATAATCCGCCGCCTGCATCCCGTCCAGCTCACGCAGACAAGCCAGCCCGACCGAGCTGGAATAGCCGAAGTTATCCCCCTGCTCCCGCTCGTTAATCAGCGCATACAGATCCATCTGTACCGATTTGAATGACTGGCTGAGAATTGCGCGGGCCAGCAGCACGATCTCCGGCAACAGCACATTCTGCGGGTCATCGACCCGTGTAATGACAGACAGATGGATGACGTCAAAAGAAGAATACAGCCGCCCGTAATCTGCTATGCTGTTGCTTAACTGACGCAGCGTCCGGTTCATGCCGGCCAAATACTGGCTATCCTCATGAAATTCACGGTATAGCTCACGCCGGACCGTACGCGGATCACGCCCTGCCGTATCCGGCAGGGTCATGTGCATCACGCGTTCATGGACGCTGCTGTTTCCGCTGCCGATCCGCCCCTTGACCCCCTCCTTCTCCTGCGTACTGCCGCTGCCGTTATGCGAACCGGCATGCAGTGCCATCACGCCGCCTGCATTGTCCCATTTACGCTGGCAGCGTTCCAGCACCGGACCGATGGCCGGGGTCACCTTATCGCCCAGGAACAGGAACAGCGCAGGGTAATGGATACTGCTGCGCCCATCCCCCTTATTATGCTGTGCTTCCTCCTGGGCAGCGTATTGCTCGGCATATTGTAAGGCCTGATCTCTGATCATAGGCCTACTTCAGCTTTCTGCGGATGCTGCCAAGCTTGCCGGTCAGGCTCTTGTAGAAGCCGTACATTTCATCTCCGTTGGCATGCTCTACCCGCTCATATTCCAGAGTGTCACGCGCCTCCAGGAACGAGACATACATCCCTTCCAGCTTATACAGCAGCGGAGTTACATCTTCAGCGGCGGTCATTTCTCCGGCCCGGCGCGCTGCCTTGCGGAGCAGGAGACTGCGGCTTTTCTCATCCAGCTCACGGAAATGGCGGTAGACGGCATACTCCACATAGCTGCGTTCCTTCATCAGATTCGCGAACGGCTCCCAGGCATCCTCGTCCTCGTCACGGTCATAGACATAGAGCGCGCCTTTTTTGGTAATCGTATCGGTGTATAGCGCTTCGATGAACTGGTCCAGCCATTTGTCCTCATCCAGATGCTGATGTACAAGTGCTTCCAGTTCCGCAGATTTGGCCGCCAGCGCATCGTATTTCGCCAGCTCCTCACGGACACGGGCAATGAGCTGCGGGGAACGGATCAGGTTCTCCTGGGCCAGCTCCAGATTAATGCTGCCGAAGATATCCTTCACGGCTTCGCGTTCAATACCTCCTGTGCGGAGTGCTTTGAGCTCCTCAGCGGCCTTGCGCACTTCACCCAGATTCGGACGCGGCGCATCCAGCTGCAGATCATAAGCGCCCAGCAGCTTGCCCAGATCCAGCGGCTTCGTGAAGATCACGGAGAAGCGGCTGCTGGTGTTCTCGTCCACACCCTTCTCTATGATCACACCGGACTCCAACGCCCGGCCGAAATCCGCACGCACTCTGGCATTGTACTCACGGACCCGCGGATTCGCATACGTATCGCCCCAGGATTTCTCCGGGATCGGCGAAGGCAGATAGGTCCAGTTGTCCTTGTCGGTCATCACCAGATGGCGGCCGATGCCTTCCTTGTCAAGAATGGTCCGCTCGTAGTTCTCCTCGTACACCCGCAGCGGCGTATATACGAACAGCGGCACCCCGTTGCGTGTATTCAGCCAGAAAATCCGGTTCTTGACCTCGCTCTCCTTGATCGTAAACTGCGATTTGCCGAGTGCATTATTCTGATAATTCCGCACACCCTTCAGAATCCCCGGCGCCTTCACCGGCACAGAGACGAAGCCCCAGGACGGGAAGTGCAGACTGCCGGAGCTGTTGCTGAGGTGGAAAATCGGCACCGCATCCTCATCCAGACGTCCGGCAATAATCCGCTCCACGAACTTATCCAGCGGCTCCTCACGCCCGTATTTCATCACCAGGAAGTCCTCCATCGAACGGGTAATCAGATCCCCGAACTTGTCGCTGAGGAACTCGGATATGGAGCGGACAATATCAATCTCCTGCTCCCTTACCCAGCGCCCGGAATGCTTCAGCATCTCGCGTGTGAAGTCACGGATCAGATCATCGCCGTCTTTCTGGTCCATGATTTTGGAGATGGTCGCCGAGATATCCGGCACGTTAACGATATTCCAATAGTAGGTTTTGTTGCCCTTGTGGTCTGCCTGCTCTTCGCCGTTAATCAGAATGTCGCCGTTCTTCTCGAAGATCGAGCTGAGCGCGGTCAGAATCTCGGTGAACACCCCGTAGATCCGGCTGTTCTCTTCATTCAGCAGCTCATACAGATCCTCATAGAACTGGATCATCTGCTCGGTGCGCTCCACATCGGCATGCAGCCAGTATTCATTGATTTTGGCTTCAATATAGGCGTTCTTCTTCTTCTCCTTGGACACAAAAGCGCTCCGCGCATCGCCCAGCTTATCCTCTGCACTCTCCTGTGCGGTCTCAATATCACGCGGCAGGCGCAAGAGACTCTCGCGCAGCGCTTCAATATAAGACTGGATCAGCTTCAGGATGCAGAAGCCCTTCTCGGTGTAGAGCAGCCGCGACACATAGAACGGCCCCTGCTCAGGATGCAGGAAAATGCGCTCCAGCTCTTCGCCGAACCGTCCGGCAATCTCGCCCGGAAGCTGCTTCTTGGATTTGATATATTCCTCACGCGCACGGGCCAGGAAGTTCTGCTCCAGCTCCGTATCCATGCTGACGACCTGATTCTTGACGACATTCGCATGGCTGAGGCGCTCGCTGTTCTGATAGCCCGGCAGCGGCTCCGGCACACGGGACTCGAACGTCTTGATCATCGTATCGAGATCGATGCCGAGCTTGCGCGCCATCTTCTCCACATCCTCCTGATTCGGGGCGTGATGGAACATCTTGTCCATTTTGTCGAAAAGGCGGTAGGCCAGGTATGTTGTCATTTCCTCAATCGGCAGCACGGCCGAGGATGCCCCGATAATGTTGTATTCATAGTTGGCAGGATAAGTCTTGTTCATCTGGGCAATGTTCGTGCGGATGTTGCTGATATAGTCATGGATGGCGAATTCCTCGCCGGAGGCCTTCTCTTCACTGGCCATGAAGTTGGTGATGTTCTCAGCCGTCACGTTCATGCAGTAATCGTAGGCATTCTCCAGCAGCTTGCCCTCCGTATTGGTTGCGGAGATGAGATGACAGAGATTGAACGGCGGCAGCGGCGAGTTGACGCTAAGAATATTGCCGTACTTCTGGCGGAAGCGTTCGCCCCGGCTGTCCACGTTCATCCAGTAGTCCAGCTCTTTGAGCGCGGCATACCCGTTCTTGCGGATATACTCACGCGTATGCTCGCTGAGGCTCTTGTTCGACAGATTGACGTCCGGTGTGAACAGATAGCCCAGCGTATTGACACGGTCTATCCCGGCTGCGCCGTAGTCACGTTCAATGATGCCGCGCACGATATAGGCAATATCCAGGAACGCCCCGCTGCCCGTTCCGCCGGACAGACCGGTAAGCAGGAAGACCATGAGCTTCTTGCTGGTGCCGACAGACAGCGTCTTGATCTTCTTATCGATGGCGGCAACCACCTGGTTGATTTTCGTGAACAGCAGCAGGCGTCCGGCCTGGCGCACCCCGGCGGCTCCGTTCATGCCGTCTGTGATGCTCAGCTCCGGCGACAGCCAGTCTGTAATGTAAGAATCCAGGATGCTGCGGTTCTGCAGCAGTCCGCCGATCTCGGCATTGGCCAGCAGCACGAATTCATTCTGCGGGTCGAGGCCGATGCCCTTGTATTTTTTGCCGCGGTCCTGTTCATTGGTCTCGAACGCCAGGAATTCCACGTTATCGGGCTTATCCCGCTTCTTCTTGGACAACGGATCTTCAGGCAGCTTGAAGCGGCGGTTAATCTGGTATTTGAGCCGCAGCAGGGCATCGATGCCCGTGCCGCCAAGCCCGATAATGAGGATCGGGTTGTCGATGGTATCCACTCTGATCTTGTCGCTGACGATCCCTCCGCCAAGCGATACATCCAGCTGTTGAATATGTTCTCTTACTACCGGTTTCATAGGTTCTCCCCCAAAAGTTGTGATAGCCTACGCATCCCGAATCACTTCGCATGATTGCTTCGGGAGCGTACACTTAGCCTGCTTATCAGATCAAATATTCCAGAGAAATCGTCTTGTCTACCGTCTGCAGAGAGACCGTCACCCGGTCCCCGCTCTTCATCTCCAGGCCCCGCGAGGTATCAGCAGCACGCCCTGAGCGTTCTACAGTAATGCCCTCGCCGCTGCGCAGCAGCAGGCGGTCATTCGTCCCCGGCGTGAAGACCAGCTTCTCGCTCTCCTTCAGCTCCGGGGCCAGCTGCAGCAGCTGGTGAAGTGTGAATTTGCCGCGGAAGCCGGAGAGCTTCTTGTACTGCGGATAGGTTTTCTCCCCTGTGTTGTTGTCCAGCACCTCTACCACCATCTGTCCGACGAACCCCCGGTTCGCCTTACTGCGCAGCAGCCAGAATGCGGCTGCAGCAGCCAGCAGCAGCACAATGCCGCCGATGATATAGTACAGCGTGTTCGAGGTCTTCTCCTCAGCAGGCTCTTCGCCCGCAGGAGTGCCTGCTGACGGCGGGGTGGTCGCTACCGTTCCGGTCTTGGCATTGATGGTCAGCACATCGCTCTCCCGATAGAAGCTGCTCTCTTCGGCCCGGACCTTCAGCTCGTATTCATGATTATCCTTGATTTCAAAAGCACCCTTGAACTCGGCACCCGAGTTATCCAGCGGAATCTCCTGCACCTGGCCGGTGTCCTTATCGGTAGCCAGCAGCACAGCCTTCATATCCTGGTACAGACTGCTCTCCGTTACCTCTGTCCCGTTGCTGAACAGATGCGAGGAGATATCCACCGTGTCGCCTTTGCCGTAAGACTTGGAGGGTAGGGCATCCAGCTTCAGCTCTAGATCGTAGTTGAATACCAAGTTAATATCGATCTTGTCCTTCGGCACTCCCTTAACCTGGAGCTTCCAGTCTCCCTCCTCCGGCGACAGCAGCTTGATCAGCGTATAGCTGGAAGACTTGGATAACAGCACTTTATCGGAGGGAATCGCTACTTCCTGCCCCGCAGGGTTACTGAGCTTCGCGGTCACCGGCTTCGAGGACATGATTGAGATATTCGCTTCGAGCACGCTGCCGTTAGGCACATTTACCGTAACTTCCTGATAATCGCCGTTTGCTGTAATGGACGGCACCGGCACCACCTTCAGCTTCAAGTGGCTGGCAAAAATCTCGCTGAGAATCTGCGGCAGATCATCCGCGGAATTTGTGGTGAACGCCTTGCCGCCTGTCTCGTTGGACAGTCCGGCCAGAATATTCTTGTTCAGCTTGCCGTCCGCATTCAGTCCTATGGTATATACGGGATACCCCTTCTGCTTGGCAGCCTCTACTGCCGCCTTCAGCTCCTTGTCGGAATCGGACTGCTTCCGGCCGCTGGCTTCGTTGAGGTCATTGTTGCCGTCGGCCAGCATGACGATCATTGGCTCATGGCCGGGATCGCTGCCGTTCTCCAGCACCTTCACCGCCTCTTCCATCCCGACCGCCAGGTCTGTGTAGGGTCCGCGGCTAAGCCCATCGATGAAATTCTTCAGATCCTCCTTGTCGCCGGCGGATTTGATGCCAAGCAGCGCCTTCTCGCGCTGCACCTTATCGGTGTAGGCCACAATGCCTACCTTATCGCCTTGGGTGGACAGCATATCTATGAACATCTTCATCGCTTCATTGGCAATCTTGTTCTTGTCGCTCTTGTTCATCGAGTTGCTGACATCGATCAGCAGCACAGCATCAATATGCGAGGGTGCGGCCGAAGCCGCGCTGGCTCTCGAAGCAGCATATGGGGACAGAGTGATACATAGAATCATGAGCAATACAGGCAATATGCGCTGCAGTCTATTCTTGGCCTTGCTGAAATTACGTTCGTTACGAAGCATAAATAGGGCTCCTCTTGTGTGAAATTAGGCGGATATGGCAGATCCGTAACGCATAGCTAAATTCTGTCAATAGCATGCCATTATGATATAATTAAACCTTGTAAACTTCAACATAGTGACCGCTGGACCGGCACTTCCGCGAGTAACAATCGCCATCCTGAGCCGGATAGACTATTCTAAGTATACGCCGCAATCCTGAATATTTGATTAAAAGACCGTAACCAGAGCAGAAAGGAAGAGTTCCATGATTACATACGCCATACTCGGGATAACGTTTCTCTATGCTGTGATTCAGATCATTCTATATGCTTCCCGCCAGCGGAAGCCGCTCACCCGTGAGGATATCGACGAGCGCCTGCTGGCTGCATTGAACGGAGGGGATACGGCCCGTGAGTAAAAAGAAACCCGTCATCTTCCGTCCCTTCAAGGCCCCCCGTTACGCCTTCGAGAAGCTGCGCATCTGCCGCCGCTGTCACCGTTACACAGCGCTGGGCGAGGAACGCTGCACCCGCTGCGGCCGCGCCTCGC
Organism: Paenibacillus sp. FSL H8-0122; assembly: GCF_038005345.1. Classification (NCBI taxonomy): domain Bacteria; kingdom Bacillati; phylum Bacillota; class Bacilli; order Caryophanales; family Paenibacillaceae; genus Paenibacillus; species Paenibacillus sp. FSL H8-0122. The sequence continues at coordinate 5,556,561 of NZ_JBBOTB010000001.1, forward strand.
TGACTCCGGTGGAGAAGTATGCAGTGTCCCAGGCCGGGCGCAAGGTCCAGACCCGGCTGCTCGTTATCCTCCTGCTGACCCTGGCCGGAATCTATTTCGGGCAGAATCTGCAGCAGATGGTACTGTGCGGCGCAGGCGGCCTCGTATTAGCCGGACTGGTCTACTATACGCAGCGGAAAGTCCGGCAGAACGAAAATCTGTATGCGCTGAACAAACTGCTTGGCCGTAATATCTATAGCATCAAGGAGGATCTGGAGCTGAACCGCCAGGAAGCCGTGACGGTGCTGCGTGAGAATGATGTGCTCGCTTATGAGAAGCTGCGCGAGATCTCCGTGCTGCTGCGCGGAGACCGGATCTCCCGTCAGCGTGTCGCCCTGCTGCACGGCTTCCAGCTGCGCAAGGACATGACGCTGGAGCTGGAGCAGCTGCTGCTGAAGGACTTCGAGCCGCTGCTGGCTGAATATATCGGCGAGATCGCCAGGGTCCGTCCCGAGCTGATCAAAGACCGCACCCTGCGCTATGTCAAGAATTATGAGGTGCAGATTCTCGAAATGGATGAGGGGCTGGTCATTATGACCGCCGTTGCCAGTGCTGCGGTCCGCATGAAGCGATACGCGCTGCTCTACTCCGGCATGATCGGCCGCTATGTGCAGGAGCTGCCCAAAGACCGGTTCCTGCGCTTATCCAGACTCATTGCCGCGAATCCCTATGAGCCGTGGAACGGCCTGGATGTCAAGATGGAGGAGATCCGTGAGCTTAAGTACCGCTGGGACCCTGAAGTATAAGGTTAGAAGCCGACTGCCGCTCTAATCCTTATCTATCTATAAAGGGGCTATATTATATGACGATCATACGGGCTATAACCCTGCGGAATATTATGATTATTCTGTGTATTTTGATGCTGCTCCCGCTGGGACAGAAGGCGCTGGGGATTAAGAATAAGCTCCAGGATGTACAAGAAGCCGGAAAATTGTACGCCGCCGGGGAGCTTATTGCTGCCGAGAACCGGTACCGCCAAGCAGCGGCCAATCACGCGATTTCTTATAAAGAAGAAGAAATTTCGGCAAGACTGGCAGAGCTGGCTCCCATCACCAGTATCCGCAGCAGTCTAAGCAGACTGTCCTTAACGCTTGCGGACCAGCTGACTGTGAAGGATTTCGCAGGGATGATGGAGAGCTACGCCGCTCTGCTCAGTCTGAAGAGCAAATATATGACGCCGGGCAGTCCCTATGAAGCCTATTATCGCCAGCTCTCGGCAGATTCAGGTCTCTCAGACAAGATGACAGCCGGGTTCCGGCAGTTCAAGGAGGAGTATCTGGCCGGACTCGCCGCAGGTTCTAAGGGGGCAGATTCGGGGACGGACAGCGGCAGTACGGACAATCTAAAATGGAGCCTGCTTCAGATTCCGGCAGACTATTACGGGGGAACCGCCGCCAAGGATAAGCTGCTGGCTGCGAGCTTCAAGGCCCATGATACCGCGAGGCTCAAGGCTCTGGCCGCAGCCGGAAGCTTCGGGCCTATGCTGGAGAGCGCCCTCTCTATGGAAGAAGCTTATAAGAATCATAGTTATACAGCGCCCTGGCTTAGCGAGCAGGTTCAGGAGAGCGCTTCGCTCATCCTGAACAAGGATCTGGACGGCGGCAACACCGCCGCCTTCGCCGGACATGCCGCCCGCTACCGCAGCTATGCGGCATCTGCCGGCATTACCAGCTCCAAGGTGCTGAAGCTGATCGACAGCAGCATCGCCCGGCTGCTCCGCGAGGGCGCGCGCCATGTGCGCGGCGGCCGGTATGCGGATGCCATCAGGCTCTATGCGGAGCTGGCCCCAGTGCAGGACACCTCCGGGGAGACCGCTGCCGCAACGCTTGCCTGGAACCTGGCCGAGCCGCTCCGGCTGCTGCCGGGCGGCGAAGTGCAGGGAAGCTACTCCCTTACGGCCTCCGTCACTGACAAGTACGGTGCCAAGGTGGCAGTAGCCGGAGTAGATGCTGGCGGCAAGCTGGTCTATGCCGAGATGAGCGGGGACGGCACGGTCTCCACCCGGACCGGAGAGGTGATCCAGGGTTCGGGGATGCTGAGCGATCTTTCTTTTGATGAAGCGTTGTCTGCTTACTCCGAAGTACCCGTAGTTGTAGCTAACAGCGGTGAGACTGACGGACGCAGCATCTTCACAGGCTATACCATCCGGCCGGAGGGAATCTCTCTGCTGTTCAGCTTCACAGGCAGCAGCTATGAGCTGATGGCGGAGGATGGCTCCATCCGCGTAATGAACACGGATCTGGCCGATGGTGTTACCGACAGGACCGCTATTTTCCGCCAGGTGAACGGGGCATATGAATTCTCGGAACTCTATCAGGAGTCCGCCGCCACCTATACTACAATTGATGCGGCACAGCTTGAGCTTCATCTCAATGAGAAGGTGATGTTCTCCTGCGAGATTATCATCGACTCCGCCGGAAGAACCGTTGCACGCGCAAATGGGCGTGATCTGCTCCTCCAGGGCGAGGTACCGCTGTTTACCGGCCCCGCCGCAGTCAGCGGCCAGTTCGGGAATGAATTCGGAGAGGTGGAGACGGAGCTTGGGGTACAGTCTGTGCCTGTGTTTATGGTCGATTCGGCGCAGAGCTTAAGCCTGATGGCACCTTGATGGCGGCCCGGCTGAATGCTTGGTGGACTGTGAGGACGCTATTTGGTCAATAAGAAAACTTTTCTGCCCGTCGCGGACTGGGAGGCCGTTAAAAGGCGCGTTGACGCTGAAAATGAGTCGATACAGGTTAGTTAAGGTCCTCTGAGTCCGGATAGGTTACTGGAATGGCGTAAACGGACCAAATAAAGGCCCTCCAGTCCGCATGAACCGAAAATCCCAAAACGGAACACAAAGACGCAAGCGTCGGACGGCACGGATGCCGCTTGACGCTTGCGTCTTCTTTTTGGCGCGGGAGATGTGTGATTATCGTTCACGAACGGCGGGCCTTGGCAGCCATCTGACGTCCCTTCTTACGGCTGAACAGCCTGAGATACCGCTTCCGGGTAGACAGCACCTCCGCCGATGCGCTCAGCGTCTCCTTAACCTCGCCAAGCACCTCCTGAGTGTCCTTGACCGACTGCTTCATCCGCCCAAGCTCCGACTTCACCCCGTCACTCCGCAGCTTCGCCGCCTCCACCGTCTCCTGCATATTCGCTTTGAGCTCATCGACCGGAGCCTTCAGTCCATCGACGGATTGCTTTACCCCGTCCAGTGACTGCTTCAGCCCATCGATGCTGCTCTTGAATTCCTTCAACGGATTGCCCATATCGTCGTCCCTCCTAAGCTCTCTTTCTCTATATTACCCAGAATGAAGGGGGCGGGATTCAGCTCACCTGAAACTCAACTCTATTACGGTATGTGCAGATGCTCCGCACCTTTGCGCTTGCTGCTGTGCCGGAAGGAGTACAGCGGCCAGACGGAGGACAGACCGACTGCCGCTGCACAGGCTACGAACACCGCCACATAGCTTCCGTTCGGCCTGTTCCCCCCACTGATCATCAGACCGCCGGCCGCCGTTCCGAACATCATGCCGATGTTGCGGGATAACGCCAGTAGACTGCTGACCCGGCCAAGCTGCGATTTTGCCGCCAAACCCATAACGATGCTTGTGTTAGGCGAAGTAATCATTCCCATGGCACAGCCGAGCAGCACCACCGGCAGCACCATTGCACCTGTTCTCAGAGCAGGAGAGCCCAGGCCCAGGCCCAGCGCCAGCAGCGTGACACTCATCAGCAGCAGGCCGGCGGTTAGAATGCCGAGCGGCCCTTTACGGTCCGCGATGCTCCCGCTGACAGGGGCAGTTACCACCAGCGCCAGCGGGTAGCCGATCATGATCAGCCCCACCCACGCAGGCTCAGCTCCGGATAGGCGCAGCAGCGAAGGCAGCGCCAGCTGTGCGGCAAAAGCGGCCATATACGTGATAACCGTAATCACAATCCCGGCGGCAAAGCTCCGGTCCGTGAACAGGCTGAAGCCGTTCTCCGCAGGCGGAGAGATGCGCTGAGCGAAACGGGCGTATCCCGTATAACCCGCTGCCAACCCTACCGAGACCGCGAGCAGCAGCAGTACGGATACAGACAGGAACGAGGAGCGGCTGCCGAGATCGAAGGCCACCATCAGCGAAGTAAGACAGACAGCCATCCAGGCTGCTCCGGCCAGATTCATCCTGCCTCCGGCGGTCTCTGTATCCCGGGGAATCAGCCTATGCGCGAGCACACCCACGGCTCCCGCAACAACGGCCAGCAGCCAGAAGTTGCTCTCCCAGGCAAACCACTGAATCAGGAAGCCGCCTAAGGCCGGACCTGCCATCGAACCCGCAGCCACGAAGGTGCTCATCAGCCCCAGCGCCCGGCCCCGCTGCTCCGCCGGGAAGAGCGAGACGATCAAGGCCATGTTGGTTGCCTGATACATGGAAGCCCCGGCCCCCTGCAAGACTCTGAAGCCCAGCAGCATGGCTTCATTCCAGGCCAGCGCACAGCCCAGCGCCCCTGCTGCGAAGGCGAACAGCCCCAGATTATGCACCTTACGGCGGCCGAATCTGTCCCCCAGCCTCCCCATCACAGGCAGCAGCACTGAAATGACCAGCAGATAGATACTGACCACCCACTGTGCAGAGGCCACGGGAATCTGCAAATCAGCGGAAATATCAACCAGCGATATATTGAACATCCCGGCGGACAGATTGGACAGGAACGCCCCGAGACAGATGACCACCTTAACCGCCGTGAGGTTTAAGGCCCGTTCCGGTGACGGCATCGTGAGGCTCACGACAGCTGCTGCAGCACAGGCTGGTTCCAGATCTTCCAGCCCGCTTCAATCTCTGCGGCTGAAGCAACCACGCCGAAGTATCCCTTCATATTTTCCAGCGTCATGTCATGCGCCGCCCGGGAATACGAAGCACAGGCGTCCTGAACCATCACAATCTGATAATCCAGCATGAAGCCGTCCCTTGCGGTTGACTCTACGCACACATTGGTGCTTACGCCAGTCATGATCAGGGTTTCGATCCGCTGTGCGCGCAGCACAGAATCAAGCCGGGTGTTAATAAAAGCGCTGTACCGGTGCTTATTCACGATAATCTCCTCCGGAAGCGGGGACACCTCATAGAATTCAGCGCCCCAGCTTCCCCGGCGGCAGACACCGAGCGAGCCCCGCCCGGAGCGGGACGTCCAGACCAGCGAATCCGTCGCTTTTTCATGAAAGGTCTGGATGTATATGACCGGTACGCCCTGCGTTCTCGCCGCCGCAATCAGCCCGTGCAACTGTGGCATCATCTCCCGTACAGCGGATACATCATTGCCTCCTGAAGCCAGCGCGCCCTCCTCATGGCAATAATCATTCTGAACATCTACTATAATAAGCGCAGTTTTATCGGGGATAATCAGATCGGCAGTTAACTCCATTTTCGTCACCTCTTTCATTTTTGAAGACCTCTGTTTATTTCGCTGTTGTTTGATTCACAAATTGCATATCGACCAGGTCATCATAGGTATACTCGCCTTTGTAGATACCGGTCTTGATCATCACATCCATATCCTTATCCAGCGCCTCCTGCGAGATCACTCCATCCGGGCTCCAGAGCTGATCCTCATACGCCCGGTCAAGCGCAGCCTGAGCAGCAGCCTCCGATAGTGTAGGGAATTCCGCCTTCAGGACACGCATCGCCAGTTCTTTATCCTCCTGGATCACCTTCAGCGCCTTGACGACAGCATTCACCGCCTTCTGTACCGTTTCCGGGTCCTTCTCCAGGGTAGACTTCTTCACACTCAGCACCGAGTAAGCATAGTCACCCAGATCATGGAACTTGTAAAAAGGTTCATCCCACACTCCCTTGCTCATCCCGTCGCTGATCTGCGGCTCCGCGCCGTTCGCAATATCCGCTGCCCCCTGCTGGACCATCGCCACCACCGTGGAGCCGTCCGCCGGCTCCAGTAGCCGCACATCCTTCTGCGGATCAAGTCCAAGCTCCAGCAGCAGATACTGGGTCAGCAGGTTCGGCGTACCGCCATGCCGTCCGGCATTCAATTTCTTGCCCTTCAGGAAGGCTGCCAATTCTTCAGCTGAGCTGCCTGCCGGGGCTGTCCCTTTTTTGGCCATCAGATAGACATTCGCCCGGTTAACCACATTGCTGACCGAGACGATCGGGTCTGAGTTCCCGATATTCGCCAGTGCATTGGACTCCGGCCCGCCGATGACCGCCCAGGCATCCCCGCTGACCACCGAGGTGACATGCGTGCCGCCCGCAGCCTGAAGCATCTCCACCTCCAGGCCCTCCTCCGCAAAATACCCCTCACGCTGCGCCACGTACAGCGGCAAATAACCCGTATAGTGCAGCGGCTCGGCGATAACCAGCTTCTTCAGCTTCTCCGTAACGTTTCCGGCAGCGGCTGCTTCAACTTCAGCATTGCCTTTGCCGCCGCAGCCGGACAGCAGAATTACAGAGGCCAGCAGGACGGCCGACAGCTTCATTTTCGTTACATTCATCATTGGCTTCTCTCCTCTATCTTGTTGAAATGATTGCCTGCATATTAAGCCTTCTTCATCCCATATCCCTTAGACAACCACTTCTCCAGCAACACCACTCCCGCATACATGACCATCGACAGTGCAGACAGAACTACAACGCCTACCCAGACCAGATTAATATCGAGAATAGTACCGGCGTAGATGACCATACGGCCAATGCCATGGCTCGAAGCAATGAATTCACCAACAATGGCTCCGGCCAGTGAGAGGGCAATATTAATCCGCAGGCTGCTGATCATCCAGGGCATTGCCCAGGGAATGACCACTTTGGTGAACACCTGATGCCGCTTCGCCCCGAGCGAATACATCAGCTTCTCCATGTCCTTGTCCACACTCTGCACGCCGCTATGCGCCGACAAGGCCGCCACAACCACAGTCATGGCAAAAGCTAACGCCACCTTCGAGAAGAACCCGATGCCCAGCAGAATGACCAGCACCGGGGCAAGCGCCAGCTTCGGCATGGCGTTGAGCAAGATCAGGAACGGTTCACTGATGCCGGCAAATTTGCGGGACCACCAGAAGGACAGACCGAGCAACGAGCCAATCAGCGTTCCGCCAATGAAGCCGAGAATCGTCGAGCTTGAGGTATAGGCGATATCCTCCAGCAGCGTCCCCTCTGTCATCTGAGTCCAGGTAGTGCTCATAATCCGTACCGGGCTGCTCCAATAATACGAGTCCATCCAGCCAATCCGTGTAAACAGCTCCCAGCAGAGCACGATCAGCAGTGCCACAGACAGCCGCCCGATTCCGATGACCCGCCGCATCTGGCGTCTGGCGGCTTCTTCATCAATGATGACGGGCTCTTTCTGCATTTTGTCCGGCTTGACTGAATAGATCGGGGCGGGCTCCAGCTTGTGAATGACATAGCCTTTCTTTTGTACACTCTCCATGGTTGTCCTCTCCTTCAACAGTTTATGAGTTCTAAGAGATACAGGTCGCAGGCTCCTGGTCGCCGCTTGACAGCAGATTCAGCAAGTGGGCTTTCAGCTCCATGAACGAAGCAGATACCGTATCCTCCTGGTGTCTGGGACGCGGCATATCTACAGAAATCTTGGAGATGATCCTTCCCGGCCGCCCGGAGAAAACATAGATATCGTCAGACAGATAAATGGCTTCATCTATATCATGAGTGACGAATAACACTGTCTTGCGGAAATCTTCCCAGAGCTCCAGCAGCCAGTTCTGCATCGTCAGCCGGGTCTGGGCATCCAGTGCGCCAAAGGGCTCGTCCAGCAAAATAATATCCCGCTCATACAGCAGCGTACGGAGCAGCGCTGCCCGCTGGCGCATCCCGCCGGACAGCTCTGCCGGGTAATGTCCGTCGAAGCCCTTCAGTCCATAGCGGTCCATCAAGGGCTTGGCCCGGGCTACCGCTTCCTTGCGCGGCACCCCGCGAATCTCCATGCCCAGAATAATGTTGTCCAGAATCGTCCTCCAGGGAAGCAGCATATCCTTTTGCAGCATATACCCGACATATCCGGTCTTTCCTACGATATCCTCTCCGTCTGCAAGCACACGGCCGGTGGAGGGCGGAATCAGGCCCGCGATAATATTGAACAACGTGGACTTGCCGCAGCCGCTGGGACCGATAATACTGACAAATCTGCCTTGTTCTATGGAGAGATTCGTCTCCTGCATGGCCATAATCTCCTGGCCGTCACGGCGGAACCACTTGCTGACACCGGCAATCTCAATTTTGGTTTTCATAGAATCAGCTCCTTAAGGAAGTAATAGAATAATGACCATAAACAAAAAGCCGCCAGCTTTGGACACAGCCCCGCAGGGAAATGTCCGAAAACTGACGGCAGGCCGGCTCTCCGAAAGATCAGAGTTCCAACGTAGCGTTCAGATAATGCTCAAGGTCCTTCTCCAAAATTATGATCGTACCGGAATACTCGGTCTCCACATCATAATCTTTAAGAACAGCCTTAATATTGACTTGAAATTCATCCAGAAATGCCTGCTTGATCTCACCTTTGAATACTTCATGCAGCACCAGATTCATCTGGCGGCTTGCCGCGGGATCATGGGTATCCAGCACCTTGAGTACGGGCACCCGGCTATTAATGGATAAAATAATAATCTTGTTCCCCACAAAATCGACCTTCTGCTGCTTGACGCCGGCGTTAAACAGCTTCTTGTTGATTTCGTTGTAAATCCGTAGAATATCCTGTTTCCATTGTCCGGCGGAAGCGATCATTAGCGATCACACCTTTGCTGCAATAGATTGTGTTATGAAATGTGACTTACAAGCAACTATATCGCCTTTTTGCCCACCGCTTATACATCATTATAGATAAAAATAAAGACTTGTCAATAAAAATACGGAAGATAATATAACATAAACAAAAGAAATATATATATTATGATAGAATATATAACATTTAAGTTGCCGGGTTCGCGCGAAGCTCCTCTAGCAGCTCCATGACTTCCGATTCTTCAACCGGAACAGAATAAGAACCGCCGGCAAAACGCTTCATCCGCCCGATGCCGTCCTGGAAGACGAAGCGAATGCGGCCATTGCGTACTTTTTTGTCTGTATACATCTTGTCCACTAGCGCCCGGTTTGAAATGTACTCTGGAAGCTCTGTCGGCAGACCCGCCTTCTTCAGCAAAGCCACTACACGGGCAGCCTGTTCCTCCGTCATATAACCAAACTTCACACCCAGCTTCGCCTGGATGACCAGCCCCACTGCAATGGCCTCGCCATGCAGCAGCCGGTAACCGCTGAGCGCCTCAAGCGCCCGGCCTGCCGTATGCCCCAGATTCAGAATCTGCCGCAGATTACTTTCATGCTCGTCCTGCTCTACCACTTCATATTTGATCCGGCAATTCGTCAGCGCAAGTTGCTCGCACACCCCGGCATAAAGGATCAGCTCCCCTTCTTCCGTAATGATTCTGTCCATGTTCGCTTCCAGATAGCTGAAGAACTCCTCATCACTCATACAAGCGTGCTTGATGGTCTCGGCCAGACCGCTTCTGAACTCACGGGCCGGAAGTGTACGCCAAGCGGCCAAATCTATGTATACTTTACGGGGCTGGTGAAAGACGCCGATCAGGTTGGTGGCGACAGGGGTATTCACGCCTGTTTTGCCGCCAACGGAGGCATCTGCTGCTGCCAGCAAGGTGGTAGCATAATTCAGACTAGGCACTCCCCGGCCAAAGGTCCCTGCCACAAAACCCGCCAGATCCGTCACCGCTCCGCCGCCTACCGCAATGATGCAGCAATCCCTGCCGTAGGCCTGGCTTAGCATTTGGTCCTCCAGCATTGCCTTCGTCTCCCGGGTCTTCGAGCTCTCGCCCGCCGGAAAGGAGAACAATTCCACTTGGAATCCCTCATGACGTAACAGCTCCAGCAAAGGACGGCCATATAACGGCTCCACCGTAGAGTCTGTAATGATCGCATATTTACTGGCTCCCTCTATCAGCCCCTGCCGCAAATCGCGGACTAATGAGGCAAACAAATGCTCACCGATCTCAATAGAGTAAGAGTGATCGACGACTTTTTGGAGTGTGACTTCAAAGCTCTTGGACATGGGTTGAGCCCCTTTCATCTATAGATTGTCTGCGCCAGCGTGACTTCTTATCCATTCATTCCTCGAAATACTTCCACCATTCCACCAGCCAAGGCTCATCTACACCGCGTAGGCGGAATTCCTCCAGCAGCACCCGGCGGACCCGCTTCTCCATCTTCACAAAGCTGTTATCCTCCTGGTACATTGGCGCGTAGGACAGATCTTCTGATAGGTATTGCCGGAAGTCCTTCATGCAATCAAGCACCCTTTTCCCCACTGGAAGCTGCTCTGCTACCTGTACAAGCCATTTATCATACGGATAGGGGTAACCCTCCACCGTGATGGCACAGCGTAAGGCCTGCTTGAACACCTCCACCGCCTGAAAAAGAATCGGAAAAGCCTCTCCCCGGCGCACGGGATTATCCAGGCTTTTGGCAGCACTCCGAAGGTCTATGTATGTCTTCTTCCGCAGACTCAGCAGAAGGTCTGAGGGCAGCGGAACCGCTTGCGTGAACAACGCCTTCAGGTCCAGCGGATCTTGATAAAGACAGGAGACCGATGCATTCCACAACCAGTCCAGTTGTCCCATTCCCAGCGCCTGCTCCAGCTCCGATAACTTGAGCAGGGTGTAATGTCCTGTTTTGCCGCTGGGCAGGTGCACATCGACAAACAAGCTGCTTCTCTCCGGGATCAGCCCGGCCTGTTCGAACCGGCTTGTAATCGGCTCATAGCGTTCATCCTGGCAGACCAGAATCAGATCTACATCCGAGCTGTCGTCCACAATCCCCAAGGCCGTTGATCCATCCAGCAGGATGCTGATATTCCCGCAATCTTCCGTAAGCAGCGGGTGATTCAGAATATGAGTGCTGATATAGCTGCCAATTTCCTGAAGTAATTCGCTATGCCGCTGCCGGTTGTCCGGCTTCAGCAGCAGACTGGATAGACTTGCCGTCCAGAGCACACGCTTCCCTCCCCCTCATAGAATTTCCGCTCCCTGCAACCAACCGCACAGAACATATTTCCGGAATATTATAACATAATTTAGGAGAGTTACTGTCTGCATTGTCTCATAGTGTATATTCGGTTTGCCGTATGATGATAGGAAGGGAGACCTTGAGAAGAATGAGCGATGAAACGATTTATAGCCATGAGGATACGCTGAGGATACTGGACTCTATTTTCCGGGACTAGGGGGCATGGCGGGATGGATTCTATGCGGATAAGGAGAAGGGTATTCCTTTTTTCCGGGATTGTCCGGATGCCAGACGGAGCAGAGTGAGAAGCTGTTCGGTGAAGCTTTTCTGTGGACGGCTTTGTTCCGAAAAAGATAATTAGCGCCTCATTCCCACACAGTCGTTCGTATTCTGTAGGCGCTGGAACAGTAGTAACTGTATTTTGTACAATGGAATGCGGTTAAAATGGCATCGAAATAGATTCTATTGTATTCGGTACATTTGAATGTTGAAAAAAGGCCATCTTTCGCCCAATATGCAATATTCCGCTGTATGAAATACAATAGAATCTCATTGCACGGTCAACGATGAGTTTTCTATTGCAGGAAATACAATCAGCCGCTTTCAATTCAAGCGTAGAAGTCGTCGATGGGTGCAGAATCTGCCTGATATCATCGTTCATGCCTCCATTAAGGTACAAGCGATTAGCTTAAGTGCAATCTGTACAACTAAATCGTCTGATGTGCCGTCGGATAGCCGTTTAGCTGTAGTTCGTACAACTAAAATCCCTTTATATCTGGGTTCTCGCCCACTCAGGCAAATTTAGTTGTACAGACTACAGTTAGGAGAGGAATGATTGCCATTTCAAGGCTTTTAATTGTACAGAATACACTTATCTCTGAATGTCTCCTTCAAACACAGACCCACACATTACAGCGTTAGCGTAATGAACCAACTTCTATAGTTCACACACGAAACTCCGCATCATCCTGCACGTGGCAGGCGGGGCGCCCTGTAACCCATGCGCCCCGCCTGCCACGTGCAGCTTAACTACCTCCGTCTATCGCACCCGCTCCATAAACAGCCGCCCCGCATACTCGCTGATCAGCTCACGCAGCGCCAGCTTGCGGCTCCATCCCGCCGGGATGCCACTGAGCCCATAGTAGGCTCCTGCGATCTGGCCGTAGATGGCACCGGTGGTGTCGGCGTCATTGCCGAGATTCACGGCAAGCAGCGCGCCCTCTGCAAAGCTGTCCGACTTGTGGAATGCCCACAGCGCTGCTTCCAGCGACTCCACAACATAGCCCGAGCCTTGAATCTGCGGCGGCTCTTTCAGCTTGTAGGAGCCTTGCTTGATATTCAGCATATGCGGCGTAAGGGCATCCTCGTCCAGCCATTCGCGGAAGGCATCCGGCGCCAGCATCTCCTGCTTACTCCAGCCGTGCAGCCCGGCGAGAATATAGGCCGCGAGCAGGCGGCAGGCAGCAAGACACTCGGCGGCCCCGTGCGTGGTTCTTGAACTCATGGCTGCATAGCGGATCGCCTCAGCGGGCTGCTCCGCGTAGTACATCATCACCGGAGCCAGACGCATAATTGAGCCGTTCCCGGCAGAAAACGGGTCCTCTGAACCGCTGTACGCCTCCCCGCTTGCTTCATACCGGTGCAGCGCTTCGCGCGTTGCGTTGCCGATATCGAAGCATCTGCCGGTGCTGCTAAGTGCTCCTTCGCGGTACCATTTCACATAACGCTGCATTTGATCTGCCGGATCGAAGCCCTGCATGGCAAGCAGACTCTCCGCAAGACAGAGCGCCATCGAGGTGTCATCTGTCCACTGGCCCGGCTGCAGAGCGAACACCCCGCCGCCGACAATATCTGTCATTGGCTTGAAGGTTCCGGGTGCCTGGAATTCTACAGTTGTGCCCAGCGCATCCCCGGCGGCCAGCCCCTGCAGGCAGCCCTGATAACGGTCCATCGTCAATGTCACTTGGTCTCCCCCTTCCCGGAAGCTTCCTGGCCGCACTTATTCGCCGGGATACTTCAGCCCCCACTGCGCCCGGACTTCATCCAGCAGCTTCATCAGGGCTACGGATTCATCCAGCGTCATCACCGGGCTCTCGGTAAGTCCGGCCTGAAGACAACGGCCTACCTCTTCCGCCTCGAAGCAGTACCCGACTGAAGCGCGGTCATCTTCGAACCTCTCCGCCAATTCGCCGTTCACATAGAGCTCGGCCGATTTCGGATTAACCAGGGTGCCATTGACCACGATACGGCCTTCCGTTCCATAGATATAGGCTTCATCGTCCAGATTCAGCCGGATGCCGGCATTGAGTGAAGCAGATACGCCATTCCCGTAGGACAGCAGCAGCGAGAAGTGCTCATCCACGCCGGTCTCCCCGATATGAACGGTGCTGGCGATCGACTCTGGATGAGGTCCGAGAACCATCGAGGTGAAGGAGACCGGATAGATGCCGACATCCAGCAGCGCACCGCCGCCAAGGGCCGGATTCAGCAGACGCCCCTCCGGCTTCCAGTCAGAACGGAACCCAAGGTCCGCCTTCACCAGCTTCACCTCACCGATGCGCCCGGCGGCCAGCCATTCCCTCACCTTCACATGTGCCGGGATATACCGGCTCCACATCGCTTCCATGAGGAACAGCTTATGCTCCCGGGCATAGGCCACGACTTCCTCCAGTTCAGCACTGTTAACGGTAAAAGGCTTCTCGCATAGCACAGCCTTGCCTGCACGCAGCGCGAGCAGCGCGTTCTCACGGTGGAACGGATGCGGTGTGCCGATATAGATGGCGTCCACATCAGGATCGTTAACCAGCTCTTCGTAGGTGGCGTATGCGACAGGAATGCCGTGATCGGCTGCGAATTTATCCGCGCTCTCCTGCGAGCGCGAGCCGACTGCATAGGCCACCCCATTGCTGGCGTGGGCCAGATCTGTGGCGAACTGATGGGCGATCCAGCCTGTGCTGAGAATGCCCCATTTTATCGTGTAAGCGTTATCTTCTGCCATAGTAATCTCCTCCTCTTAATGAAGCTCAGGTCCCTCTGATTCTATCAAAATCTCCCTGTTGTGTACATGTCCGCATCCCGCCGGAACCCTCCAGCTCCATACAGATATGTATTATAGCCCGAACAACAAATTCAGGCGCTCCTCCGAATAACCATCCTCCCCGCGCCAGTTGGCTACAGCGTTGAAGTCATTGTCTCCGCCCCGCCCCTGGCGCGGCTCCTCCTGCGGCACGAGAATACCGGCGTAGCCCCAGATCTCCATCACCACATCCCGTTCATGCTGGTTCGAGGGGAATATATCCTTCCAATGCTTCTCCAGCTTCCGTGCACCGTCCTTGCTGCCGCATAGCTTCACGGCTTCGGCCATATCCCGCAAAATACGAAGATCCTGCGGAGTAGCCTCCACCTCCTCTTCCCTGCTAAACAGCTCCAGATCGAGCCAGCAATACAGCAGCTTATTAAGGCGGATGCCGCCCCATTTGACCCGCTCGAAATTGAGCACATTCAGATCCACACCGTTGTACTGCTGATCAGACATCAGGTGCCTGGCATCACAAGCAGCACAACTGCTATACCTTGGCTGCTCAGCGGGCGGCTGGGCGTAGGCATGTGCAGCCAGCTCCGAGGTCAAGGCCCAGCTGGACAAGGCGCTCCGCAGATGAACCTTCCGGGTAGACAGGCTATGCAGGAAGGCAGCCGCCACCTTGTCCCGGGTCACACTTCTGCTGTGCAGCACCCGCAGCTTCTCCACCAGCTCATCATGGGTGATCGTGAGGGGATCGAACATAACCCCCTTGCTCTTCGCATAGTCGAAATCCTCACCGGAAAAAGGCCCGTACGTCCCCTTCCAGCCGCTCGCGCTCCAGAATGATTTTTGCAGTATGGTCTTGGCCTTTCGGTCCATATATCTTAGCTCCCTTCCTTACCTGATGGTCCTGTGGAATGATTATGTATCTCTTATATTTAACCTGGAGGCGGGAATTTGCACCGTCAGCGGGAATTCGCCAGTTCTGAGAGCATTCTCTCACCGACCGCTTGTATGGATAGCATACGTCCATCTCACCGCAGCAGCACCGATTGTGTTCGGTTTATCGTCTACATTCCTCTCATCCGCCCAGCATCGGCTTAATGTAATCGGTTTTTCGATTACATTCCAGCCATACGCCCTGCGCCAGCCCAATGTAATCGGTTTTTCGATTACATTTCGGCCACACGCCCTGCGCCGGCCCAATGTAATCGGTTTTTCGATTACATTCCGCTCATCCGCCCCGCGCCAGCCCAATGTAATCGGTTTTTCGATTACATTCCAGCCATACGCCCTGCGACAGCCCAATGTAATCGGTTTTTCGATTACATTCCAGCCATACGCCCTGCGCCAGCCCAATGTAATCGGTTTTTCGATTACATTCCAGCCATACGCCCTGCGACAGCCCAATGTAATCGGTTTTTCGATTACATTTCGGCCATACACCCCGCGCCAGCCCAATGTAATCGGTTTTTCGATTACATTCCGGCCGTACACTCCGCGCCAGCCCAATGTAATCGGTTTTTCGATTACATTTCGGCCATACACCCCGCTCCAGCCCAATGTAATCGGTTTTTCGATTACATTCCAGCCATACGCCCTGCGCCAGCCCAATGTAATCGGTTTTTCGATTACATTTCGGCCATAGGCCCCGCGCCAGCCCAATGTAATCGGTTTTTCGATTACATTCCGGCCGTACACCCCGCGCCAGCCCAATGTGTTCGCTTTTCCACATACATCCTCCACAGCCCCCGCCGCCGCAACAGCCCAAGTTACATCAAAAACCCTCCCCGCCAGCCGCGAATCCACGGCAGACGGGGAGGGTCCTCTCTAACTTCTATGTTATTTCTTAAGCTCTAGCTCCAGGCGCACCTCAAGGTTGTTCTCGGTACTGAGCACGATGGAATGCGGATTGCTGAGGCCGAAATCCTCGAAGGTTACGGTAGTCGTACCCGACAGCTTAAGCTCTCCGCCGCTATATGCGGCCTGCGAGTCGAACGTCACTTCCTTCTCAATGCCCTTCACAGTCAGCGTACCCTGCAGTTGTACCGGCACCGCCGTCCCTTCTGTCCATTCCTTCGGCAGCTCCGAGAAGGACTTCACCGTGAAGGTGGCTTCCGGGAACTCTGCCACGGACAGGAAGTCTGCTCCCTTGACATGCTCGTCCCGCTGGGCGGTTCCCGAATCAAGCGCGCTCATGTCGACCGACCCTTCGCCGGTCATCGCGGAGGCATCCTCCAGATTCACCTTCCAGGTGCCCTTCACGGAAGGATCTACGAAGTTAACCGTTTCTTTGGATGTGGTTACGGACCAGTAGACCTTGGACGGCTCTGCAATGTTCCAGGTTCCGTTCAACTGCTCCGGCGTTACAGCAGCAGCGGCGGCAGCCGCATTGGCCGTTCCTTCCTTCTGGGCTCCGCTGTCCTGCGCCTGCTCAGGAATCACCGATTCAATCTCCACCTTATTGCCAAGGCTGTTGTTCACTAAGATGAAGGCGGTGATGGCTCCTGCAATAATTACAATGGCTGCGGTTATAGCGACTGTCCTCTTCTTCATACGATCTCCTCCATTCCATATTCTTATCTCTGCTCTATTGGCTTGGCTCCCATTCTACCAAAGCAATATGTCGGGAATAAGTCAAAGCATACTAGCCTGCATATGTGTTAGAATTGTCGTAATTTTAGTTAAGGGACTGAAGCTCATGCAATCGATACTAATCGTAGAGGATGAAGAAGCCATCGCGCGGGTGCTTAGTGCCTATCTGCGAAAAGCAGGCTTTCACGTCACCCGGGCCGCAGACGGCCGGAGTGCCCTGGACGCCTTCGGGGAGGCGCCTCCCTCGCTGGTCCTGCTCGATATCATGCTACCGGCGATGGACGGCTTCGAGCTGCTGCAGCTCATCCGTGAGCGGAGCAGCTGCCCGGTCATCATGCTCACCGCCCGCGACGGGATCAAGGACCGGCTGGCGGGTCTGGACGGCGGGGCGGATGACTATATGTCGAAGCCCTTCATCCCCGAGGAGGTGGTCGCAAGGGTGCGGGCGGTGCTGCGCCGCCCTTCGCAGTGGTCGGACGGCAGCCGCAAGCGCCACTACGGCAGCCTGTTCATCGACTTCTCGGCCCGCAGCATCTTCCTGAACGGGGCAGAGGTCAGCCTTAGCCCGCGCGACATGTCGGTGCTCTTGTTCCTGGCCGAGCGGCCGAATCAGATCTGCACCCGTGACCAGCTGCTGGAGCATGTATGGGAGATGGATTACGAGGGAAGCGACCGGGCCGTTGATCTCTCCATCAAAAGACTGCGCCAGGCGCTCTCGCACTGGCCGGAGGACGAGGGCGAGATCCGCACACTGAGAGGAACGGGTTATCAATTATGGACAACATAAAGAAGAGTAAGAAGAACAGCAGCAGGAAGAAGAAGACTACCTCCATTCTTACTTACTGGACTCTGCGGTATCTGCTGATCATCAGCATCGGGCTGCTGGTGACGGCGCTGTTCACCTTCTGGTGGATGCAGCAGGAGGCGATGAGCAACCGGATGCAGACGACCGGCCTGCTGGCGCAGGAGATCGCTGACCGGAGCGTGGATACAGACGGTCAACTAGCGATTACCGGGGGCCTGAATAGGCTGGTTGAGGACCGCAAACGCTTCTTCAAAGTAACTGAGGAGATGTGCGTAATCATCACCGGACCCGAAGGCGAGTTGCTATACTCCCAGCCCCCGATGACGGACGAGGAGATGCGATATAAGCTCAATGATACCCTGACCGATTCGCGGACCTCGGAATACAAAGCCGCTGCCGCTCAGATCCAGGGGGACCAGGGCACGCTGGGGCAGGTGCTGGTTATGCAGTCCAAGCGCTCCCTGCGTCATATTCCGACAGAAGAGATCACCTTCTTCTCGATTATCATCGTCTTCCTGATTATCCTAAGCTGGCTGACAATCTATCTCTTGTCGGTCAAGCTGGCCAAGCCGGTTCAGCGGGTGGCTGCCGCCGCCGCGCAGATCAGCAGCGGCCAATATAATATCGCGCTTGAGACCGGGGCCAAAGAACGTGAGATTCACGAGCTGCTCGTCTCCTTCCAGGAGATGGCAGGCAAGCTGCAGCAGTTCGAGCAGTCGCGGGCCATCATGCTGGCCGGCGTGTCCCATGAGCTCAAGACGCCGGTCACCTCGATCAAAGGACTGCTCCATGCGGTCCGCGAGGGCGTTGTCGAAGGCGAGGAGGCCGGGGAATTCCTCGATATCGCTCTGCTTGAGACCGGGCGGCTGCAGCATATGGTCGCCGATCTGCTGGACTACAATGCGCTGACAGCGGGCATGGTTGCCGTCCGTCATGATAAGCTCGAAGCAGCCCCGCTGCTGGAGGAAATTCTCTATCAATGGATGCTGACCCAGAGCGAGGAGGTCAGTAAGCCCATCCTGCTGCTGCCGGAGACTCCGCTTGTACTGCGGGGAGACCCGCTGCGCATCCAGCAGATTATTGTGAATCTGCTGGGCAACAGCCTGCAGGCGAAGATGCCTGAACGCAAGCTTCAATTGAAGCTTGACCTTACGGCTACGCCGCAAGGTCATGCCGAAATCACTGTTACGGATAATGGGCCGGGCATCCATCCGGACAGCCGGGAGCGGATCTTCGAAGCGTTCTACCGCAGCTCGGGCAAGCAGAGCCTGCTTCGCGGACTCGGGCTGGGCCTGACCTTCAGCAGACTGCTGGCCGAAGCCATGGGCGGCAGCCTGGAGCTGGGCAGCAACCCGCCGCAGGGCTGCACCTTCGTGCTGCGGCTCCCGCTGGCAGAGTAATGAACCGGGGAAGCGCGTTATAGTCCAGCACCCCGCTGCGTGGTATAATCAACTGACTACAAGTGGAAACGGTATTGCCGTCCTTTTAAAGGACGGTACCGTTTCAGCGAGAAATAGAAAGATAATGTATAGCGTGAAACCTATACATTTTTATATTTCAAGTGAACCGGAGGCGTATATGCTTACTTTTGAACAGAAAATAGCTATTCTTGATTCCTATCCCCAGCTGGAGGCGCGGAAGGTCTCACTGGGACGGGTGAATTATCACCTGGAGCAGAGCCGTCACGACAAGAAGACCGTGGCTTCGCATATTCACCCGAACGGGAACGGCTTCGTCTATGCCGGGCTGCTGCGGGGCTACGAGACGGATGATAAGGGACTGGTCAATATCCGCGATTATTCGGAGGCTGCGCTGCGCGAGCTGCTCGATGCGTCTATCACTTCTCTCTTGATGTACATTCCCGAGGCCCCTGCCCCTTCCAAAAGAAAGAAAAAAGCGCAGACGGGCGGAGCTGAAGCGCAGTCGCTGTGGAAGAATGAGGCTGGGCATACGCTGAGCCTGAGATTCGAGGAGGATCTGTGGTATCTCTATGCCGGACTACAGCTTGAGATGGCCTTCGAGACGACGGCTGAAGCGGAGGAATATCTCGCTGAAGAGGGGTTTGCCCGGGCGGAAGACTAACACCAGAACAGAAATAGGAATAGCTCAGGCCCGTAAATCGACCTTTATCGACGATTTACGGGCTTTTTCGCATGAATTTCTGCATATTCCGGCAAATTTATAGAATTCCTCGGTGAGTGCCCTTATACTAGAGCCAATGGCATTTTCCATATATTTCACAAGGAGGAATCACAATGAACAACCCGGAAGGCGGAACACCCTTCACGAATCCTGAGGGGCCTAACAACCAGCCTGGGCAGCCGCAGCCCCAGCGTAAGGTAACCGAGCAGTTCAATAATCTGCTCAAGGATGAACGTGTACAGCAGGCACAGGCAGTAGGCAAGCAGTATTGGAGCTTTTACCTGAGAGCCCTTACCCGCCCGTACAGTACAATGAGGGAAATTCCTGTGGCCCATTTCATGAACAGCCTGATCACCATGGGCCTTACGGCGTTGTTAACGGCCTTATATTTCCTCACCCTGTTCATCAAATGGGATGTCTCGGCCATCTTCGGCCCCGGCTTCCTGAAGCCGCTGTTATTGACGGCGGTAGGCCTTGCCGTTGCTTGCGGAGCCACTTATGCCGTTCTCCGGCTGGAGAAGGTCAGCTTCGATTTCAAATTGCTGATTACCCGGATGGGCACGCTGCTCGTTCCGGCCGTGGCGCTGCTGGTGCTGGCGATTCTTACACTACTTGTCAGCCTGTACTCCTTCTCGACCACATTGGTGGCATTGTCCTTCCTGTTTGTCTTCATCAGCATGAATACGGCTTTGTTTCAATATCCGCTGAACACCGCCGGCAGCCGGGGAATTGACACCTTATACCCGATTGCCATCGCCAACATTGTGACCGGATATATTTTCTACAAGCTGATCACCTCCGTCATAGCCGGAGCGGCCTTTGGTATGCTAAGCAACTCCTTCAAATTCTAAAATCACCCCGTAAAAAGCTTATGCCAAAAACGGCGCTGCCGTCCTAATCAGGACAGCAACGCCGTTTTCATATGTTGCATTTCTATTCAGCCCGGTAAGCCAGTTACGGAGTTGTAGGAGCTGCCGGAGCCGCTGGCATTTCAACTTCCTTCGCGTCCAGCGCTTCCTGCGGAACCTTGATCTCGTCGACCTTATTGTGATCGCTGATGGTCGACTTCATATCCATATCAATCGATATCGTCTGTTCATTGCTGGTCATATCCATGACCATCGTTACATCTGTACGGGTTGGGAAGTAGGTTTTCTTATCTACCGCATAGGCGATATTCATGCTCTTGATGTTCATCTGCTCCATCATAGCAGCCATCTGAGGATCGGCACTGCCGCCCTGATTCATATAAGACTTCGCCAGCTCCTTAACGTCATCGCCGGATACCTCGGCAGACAACAGATAACTATCGCCTTCCTCGGTGATTTTTGTCTTCTCGGTAAGCGCCTTGAATTGCTCCAATTGCTTCTCAGGGTTGGCGGACTGCTGCATAGCAGTCAGGACCTGTTCACCCATCGTAGCAGGCATCTTCATCCATTGCCCGTTCACCTGGGAATAGAAGCCGTCCTTAGTCACATACTGCTCAATCTTCTGGTCGCCCTGGGCCGTCTTCATCTGCACCTCCTGATGCATCATCAGCGGCTCCTTAATGAACTCGGATTTCGTGGTCATATCGGTATCTTGCGCATTATCCCCTTGTGCCGTCTTCACGTTGATCTTCTGCTTCACCTGCGATTCCATCGCGAAGCTCTTCAGATCACCCGATGCAGCAACCGACTTCTGAATCAATTCATCCACTGTTGGAACGCCGTCTGATGTCTGTTCAGCAGGCGCTGCCGATGCGGAGGCTTCCGGAGCCGCGTTTCCTGAAGGTGCAGCTGTTGCAGCGCCCTCTGATGGTTTGAGCTCCTCATTATTGCCGCAGCCAGCCAAGGCCACAGATAACATAACACCCATAAATAACGTAGTCCATTTCTTCAAGTTCGATTCCTCCTAGTGATGTTAGCAAGTAGTATTGTTAAATCTTGTGATGTATTTAACCACAGGAGCCCCCCTTTTAATCAGCCGTTTAAAAGTTACATCCAAAGTCATGGTCGTCCCGCCCGCAAAAGAACACTATGAAGACAGGCCAAACTGTGCTTATATGAGGAAGAATACTACTAAATCCAAAAGGGAAAGAAGCGTGGACCCGCATGAGTTTTGAAATCGTAGAGGCTACCCTGTCTGACATTCAAGCCGCTCTGGATTCCGGGGAGATCACTTCCAGACAATTAATCCTGATGTACCTTGAGCGCATAGCGGATCATGACAAAAACGGTCTGACGGTGAATTCTGTACTGGAGATTAACCCGGATGCGCTGTTCATCGCTGAATCCCTGGACGTAGAGCGCCAGCTCCAGGGTCCGCGCGGACCGCTGCACGGCATACCGGTGCTATTGAAGGATAACATTAATACCGGAGATAACATGCATACCAGCGCGGGCTCGCTCGCGTTGGCGGACTCTTTTGCCGGAGAGGATGCCTTCATCGTCAGCAGGCTGCGCGAGGCGGGAGCTATCATTATGGGCAAGGCTAATATGACGGAATTCGCCAACTTCATGACGAATGGCATGCCCTCCGGCTTCAGCTCCCGGGGCGGGCAGGTGCTTAACCCCTATAACATCTCCACGCCGACAGGCGGCTCCAGCGCCGGGTCTGCTGTAGCGGTGGCCTGTAATTTCTGCACCGTCTCCGTTGGAACAGAGACCTCCGGCTCCATCCTCAATCCTGGCAATCTTGGCTCTATTATCGGTATTAAACCCACGGTGGGGCTGATCAGCCGCTCCGGTATTCTGCCGCTCTCCAGCACGCAGGATACCGCCGGGCCTATGGCACGAACGGTCCGGGATGCCGTCCTTCTCCTGAACGCTCTGCTCGGTCAGGATGCCGGAGATGCGGCAATGGGTACGAACAGAGGTAAGGTTCACGAGGATTACACGGTTTTCTTGGATGCAGACGGTCTGCGGGGAGCAAGAATCGGAATTCCGCGCGATTATTACTTCGAGGAGCTGACGGAGGAGCAGCTTGCGCTGTTCAATGCCTCTGTGGAGAGAATGCGGGAGCTCGGGGCGACCATTATCGATCCGGCCGAGATTACAACGGCGCGGGAGATCAGCTATTCATCCGTGGTGCTGAATGAATTCAAAACCTCGCTGAACGCCTACCTGGCCCGCCTGGGCCCGGGGGCACCGATGCGTACCTTGAAGGATATTATTGATTTCAATCATGCCCATCCGGTCCAGACGCTGAAGTTCGGGCAAGCGACCCTGCTCGATGCCGAATTAACAACCTCCGGCACCTTCACTGAGCCGCAATATCTGCGTGACCGCATGACGGATCTCAGACTCTGCAAGGAGCTCGGGATTGACGCTACTATGCGCGAGCATCAGCTTGATGCCCTGCTGTTCCCGGCCGACTTCGGCGCACGGATTACCTCAAGAGCCGGATATCCGTCGATCGTTGTGCCGTCAGGCTATACCTCAGCCGGCGCGCCCTTCGGCGTAACCTTCTCCGCCCGGGCCTATGAAGAACCGGTGCTTATCAGACTGGCTTACGCCTATGAGCAGAACTATAAGGTGCGCAAGCCGCCTTCACTCCGCAGCTTCATCTGATCCCGATTCATGCCAACATGGGACAGGCTCCAGGTGCGCAGCTGGCAGCTGCGCACCCCCTTCTCAATCATAGTCATGCCGGTTCTCTTCATCGGCAATGCTCTGAATCTCCTCTGCATGCATCAGATGCAGCTCATAATCGCCTTCGGCATGCAGCTTCACGACCCGCTCTTTGGTGAACTTCGCACTGCTCTCCGCTGCATCCTCGTCGTAGAATAACAGAATCCCGTCGCTTTTACGCAGCAGAAGATCATCCCTGGCCTTGAACTGCCAGCTCCCGTCATAGGGGGCATTGCTTACGGCTCCGTAGTAGTCGGCACCGGCTACTATGCGGCGGTATTCATTCTGCTTCTCTTCCTTCCACTTCTCCTCCGGTGAGGCATGGGCCGTAATAATGCCCAGCTTCAGCCCGGGGTATTGCTGCTTCAGCTCCAGCACCACCTCGCAGGCCCACAGATCAACGCCATATTGCCCGGGAGTAATGACCCATTCCAGTCCCTCCTCCACCAGCGGAATGATCCGGTTCGCGAGTGCTTTTTTGATATAGGGAATGCCCTGATGCTTGCTGTCATAAATGCCGAGCTCATGGGCCCGGTAGCCTGTGACCAGTAAGGTTCTCATGCGCTGCCTCTTTTCTGATTCATTCATTCCTGCTGTCCTGAACAATCTGTTCTAGTATGCATTATATACCATTTAGGCTGGCTCGAACTTTTTTCGGGAATTAGGAGTAAATTCAGATAAACTTTGGAAAACTTGATGAGAAGAAAAACGTCTGCTTCTGTCCTGACATTTAAATTTCTGCGGCTGGGGATGATCACACTGTTCGCTTCCATTGTATCGTATATACCCGGCTGGGCAGTCTTTGGTCAGGCGGGCGTTGCTATGCTCGTTCCACTGCTTCTCACGTTACTGTATAGATCGCTCTATAGGCTGGTAGGCAGCGGACGGGGCCAGATAGGGTACGGCTCCAGAACCGTTCACCAGACCCAGCCGCCTGCACCTGCCCCCTCCAGCATGGCGGGTACAGCTCCCTTCAGCGGCAGCTACAGCACGGATCTGCTCGCTGTGCAAGCCGCCATTGGAGACAACAGCGATCTGCATTTCAGGGAATTCACATTAGCGAATACAGGTGCCCGGGCCGTGCTTATCCATATCGACGGCATGCAGAATGACCGGCTGCTGAATATGCGAATTATGCAGTTCCTGATGTACGACTTGCCTGAAGGACCGCTGTCTTCCGCAGGACTTGCCCGTCAGCTGCTTCCCTTCAGCGAGCTTAAGGAAGAGAACGCTATCGAAGCGTTTAATAAATACATCCTCTTCGGACACGGAGGCCTGCTGATCGAAGGTCTGCCCTGCGGACTTCTCATCGAGATGCCTGGTGCCGCTAACCGGGCCATCGCGGAGCCGGTCTCTGAAGCCCTGCTCCGCGGTCCCCGGCTGGGCTTCTCCGAGGTGCTGAACGAGAATACCTCGATGCTGCGCCGCCAGGGCCTGAGCGACCAGCTTGAGATGAAGTCTTACCGGGCAGGCAGCACGATTGAGCGGGATATTGTGATCGCCTACATGAAGGATATCGTCAATCCCGACCTGCTGGAGGAGATCAAGAACCGGATCGCCAAGCTCGATATGGATTTCCTGGCCGAATCCGGTTATATCGAGCAGCTCATTGAGGATAATTATCTCAGTCCGTTCCAGCAGCTACAGAATACAGAACGGCCGGACAGAGTGATCAGTGCCCTGCTGGAAGGACGGGTTGCCATCCTGCTGGACGGCACACCCTTTGTACTAATCGCACCGGTAACCTTCAGCATGCTGCTGCAGTCGCCGGAAGACTATTATGATCGCTGGCTGCCGGGAACACTTCTGCGGCTGCTGCGTTTTGGCGCTTCCTTCTTTGCCCTGATGGCTCCGGCCCTGTACATCTCATTCATCTCCTTTCATCCGGGGCTGATTCCTACAGAGCTGGCGATTACGATCATCAAGACCCGGCAGGGTGTACCCTTTCCCTCGCTGATTGAGGTGCTGATTCTGGAGGTCGCCATCGAGATTCTGCGGGAAGCCGGCATCCGGCTGCCGAAGCCGATTGGTCCGGCGATGGGCATCGTCGGCGGTCTGATTATTGGCGATGCAGCGGTTCAGGCGGGGATTGTCAGTCCGTTCCTGGTCATTACGGTGGCCGTAACCGCCATCTCCTCCTTCTCCATCCCGATGTACAGCGCCGGGATCACCCTGCGGATGCTGCGCTTCGCCGGTATGCTGTTCGCCTCGGTGCTGGGAATGTACGGGACCATTCTGTTCTTCCTGCTGATCTGCTGCCATCTGACCAAGCTCAAGAGCTTCGGAGTGCCTTATCTGACCCCGCTCTCCCCTTTCCGGCTCAGTGACTGGAAGGATCTGTTCCTGCGCGCTCCGATGGCTCTGATGAAGCGCAGACCGAAAATGATGAAACCCCAACAGAGTAAACGAAGATCATGACCGCGCCTGGTATAAGGAGGAATGCAGTATGTTCATACGTACGGATGATAAAATCACGGCTACACAAACGGCCATTTTCCTGAACAATACCCTGCTGGGCGCGGGTGTGCTCACACTGCCGCGCAGCGTGAGCAAGAGTGTAGGAACTCCGGATGGCTGGATCTCCACCCTGCTCGGCGGGGCCATTGTAATGCTGGCAGTTCTTCTTATGGTGAAGATCAGCCAGCAATTTCCGGGAAAAACCGTCTTTCAGTACTCAAGGTTGCTGACCGGCCGGTTCGTCGGCGGCATTCTGTCCATGCTGTTAATCCTGTACTTCATCACTATCGCCGGCTTTGAGATCCGTACACTGGCCGAGGTTACCCTGTTTTTTCTGCTGGAGGGGACTCCGATCTGGGCAGTAATTCTTCCTTTTCTCTGGCTGAGCACCTACCTGGTGTACGGAGGCATCAACTCTATTGCCCGTGTCTACACCATTGTTTTTCCGATCAGCATCATGATTCTGCTCATCTCCTTCGTGCTCAGCCTGCGGATGTTCGATATCGATAATCTGCGTCCTGTGCTCGGCAGTGGGTGGTCCCCTGTATTCGCAGGACTCAAATCCACTGTGCTTGTATTCACCGGCTGTGAAGTCACCATGACGCTTGTGGCGTTCATGGATGACCCCAAAAAGGCTGTCAAAGCTATGCTTGGCGGCCTGAGCATCCTGTTGGCCATCTATTTCCTGACCATTATTATAGTGATCGGAGGCATCTCTATTGATTCCGCCATTACCAGCACCTGGCCCACTATTGATCTATTGCGCAGCTTTGAGGTGCCGGGATTTTTCTTCGAGCGTTTGGAATTCCCGTTCATGGTCATTTGGCTGATGCAGATGTTCTGCAACTTCAGCAGCTTCTTTTTCCAGTCCTCACTGGGTCTCTCCCAGATTTTCAAGCTTAAGGTCCATCCGATTATATATGCGCTGGTTCCGCTTCTGTTCATTTCGGCGATGCTGCCGAAGTCCTTAAGCGACCTGTTCGCACTCGGGGATACCATAGGCAAGATAGGGCTGGTATTGTTCCTGCTGGTGCCTGTCCTGCTCTCCGTCGTCTGGCTCATCCGGGTGAAGGGGCTGAAGCAGCATGTCTAGACGAATCCTCCTCCTGCTGTGTTCGCTGCTGATGCTTGCCACACTGACCTCCTGCTGGAGCAGTAAAGAGATTGAGGATTTGGCCCTATACGCCGGCCTGGCTCTGGATATCGGAGAGTTCACGCCTACAGAACAGGAGCTGGAGGACAAGGGCGCTACTTATTATAAAAAGAATAAGATTACCGCCACTGTGCAGATGGTTCCGGCTAACTCCGTGGGTGGAGCAGATAAACAAGGCGGCAGCAGCAGTAGTGCACCCTATATGAATGTATCCGGAACCGGAGATTCTGTGCTGGAAATTTTCCGTCAATATTCGATTCTGCGTGAACGGCCGATCATCGGCCACCACCTCAAGGTTATTGTGATCTCCAGTGAGCTGCTCAAGCAGCAGAGTATAAACCAGTTAATGGATTTCGTGCTTCGGGATAATGACATCCGTCCCAGTACGATGGTGTTCATAAGCCAAGGCCGGGCAGCAGACACTATGGTCACGAAGCAAAAAAATGAAATTCCTGCCTTTCATATCAGAGATATGCTGCGTAATCAGAAGAGAACCAGCAAGGTGCTGGATCCTGTTATTTTATCGAAAATGGATGCCAATATGTTCTCCAAACGCAGTTATGCGCTGCAGAACCTGGTAACGGCGAATGGTGAGGTAGAATTCTCGGGAGCCGGAGTCATCAAGGGGGATACCGGACACTGGGTGGGGGCGCTGAATCAGGAGGAAACCGAATGTCTGAGCTGGCTGACCAACGGGGGGCAAAGCGGCGTCATCAAGACCTACGACTGGAGCAATGAGCCGATTACCTATGAACTCAAGTCCATGAAGAGTAAAATCACTGCCAAAGCAGACGGCGGCCAGCTATCCTTCGACGTCAAGCTCACAACGGAAGGAAGGCTAAGTGAGACCTGGAACGTAGAGGAATACCCTGCGGCCACCCATCTTCCCCAAAAAGCAGAGAAGCTGTTCAAGGAGCGGCTGGAGCGGATGATGACGAGTATGCTTCACAAGCTGCAGTCGGATTACAAAGCAGATGTGGGCGGCTTCTCCACCAGGCTCAGTATTCAGGAGCCCGCCTTATGGAAGAAGCTGGAGGATCGCTGGGACGAGGTGTTCAGCCGGACTCCTATTCATGTCACTATTGATCTGAAGATTACGGACTTCGGCTCCTTCACTCAATAGGGTAATCCCGTTAAGTGAGTCTGTTCTAAAAAAAGCTGTCCCAGCAGCCGTGTCTAATGAACGGCCTTCGGGACAGCTTTTTCGCACCTTACTGTTTGTCTGAGAGAATCAGCACACCACGCCCGGGAACTGGAGTGGAGCCGCTGAACTTGCTGCCGGTAATCAGATCGGTCCGCTCTAGGGTACCGATATCCGCACGAAGCTCCTCTGCTGAATGGTTCAGCAGGAACAGATAGGATACGCCGTCTTTCACACGCTGGACGGACTCAATACCTTCCGGCGCGCTGACCAGCGGCGCAATGCCTTTATCGGCGCACAGGTTAGCCAGGAAGCCGCGCAGGAAGGCCGCATCGGGACTTGTGGCCACATAATAGGCTTTGCCTGCACCGAAGCTGTTCACCGTCAGGGCCGGCATACCTTTATAGAAATCCGCGCCATATTGGGCGAGCACCTCTGCGCCTTCGGGATGAATCAGGTCACAGAGCAGATCGCAGCTATATGAACGGTTAAGTGATCCCCACTCCTTGTTCATCACGATCTCATTGCTCATGCCCGGCAGCAGGGCATCGATCTCCTCGGACCAGATCCCCAGCACCTTGCGCAGCTCTCCCGGATACCCGCCAACCGTAACCAGATCATTCTCATTTACGATCCCGCTGAAATACGTCGTAATGAAGGTGCCGCCAGCCTGGACGAAGGCTTCTACCTTCTCGGCGAAGCCCGGCTTCACCATATACAGCACCGGTGCAATGACAATCTTGTATCTCGACAGATCTTCTTCTACGCCGATCATATCCGCTTCAATATTCTGCTGATAGAGCGCATCATAATACTTATGGACCTCGTCCACATATTTCAGTGCAACAGACGGGCCGCTGGAGAGATCAAGCGCCCAGCGGTTCTCCCAGTCGTAGATAATCCCGATCTGCGCCGCGCTGCGTGCATCCAGCAGCTCGCTGCCCAAGCTCTCCAGCTCCCGGCCCAGCTCAGCACATTCGCGGAATACGCGGGTATGCTCATGCCCTACATGCTCAATGACCGCTCCGTGGTATTTCTCGCAAGCGCCGATGGACCGCCGCAGCTGGAAGAACAGCACAGTGTCAGCACCGCGTGCTACCGCCTGATAGCTCCAGAGGCGCATGACGCCGGGGCGCTTCAGAGAATTGTACGGCTGCCAGTTCTGCTGGCTTGGCGTCTGCTCCATCAGCATGAACGGCTGTCCGTTCTTCAGGCCGCGCATCAGATCATGCGTCATCGCCGTATGGCTGACCGGTGTGTCCAGTGCCGGATAGTTATCCCAGGAGATTACATCCAGATATTTCGCCCACTTGAAATAATCCAGCTCCGGGTAGAAGCCCATCATGTTGGTTGTAACCGGAATGTTCGTGCTGTGCTGCTTGATTGCTTCATATTCGAGGATGTAGCATTCCAGCAGGCTATCCGACATGAATCTGCGGTAGTCCAGAGAAATTCCCTGGAAGTTGGTCCGGTTACCGCCCCACTCTTCACTGAGTTCATTCGGAACAACGATTTCCTCCCAGTCATAGAAGGTATGGCCCCAGAACCGGGTATTCCAGGCTTTGTTGAGCGCATCCAGCGTTCCGTAACGTTCCTTCAACCAGACACGAAAAGCAGCCTCGGACTGCTCGGAGTAATCATATCCCCCATATTCATTGGAGATATGCCAGGCCACCAGGCCCGGGTGATCCTTATAGCGCTCAGCCAGCTTACCGGCCAGCAGTGCCGCATATTTGCGGTAGACTGCGCTGTTCGGGTTGGAGTTGTGGCGGCCGCCGAATTTACGCTTCCGGCCCTGAACATCCACGCGGGTAACCTCCGGATAGCGGTGAGCCATCCAGGCCGGATGTGCCCCGGTACCCGTAGCCAGACATACATAGGTGCCGTTCTTATATAAGCGGTCGATTAACTCATCCAGACCACTGAAATCATACGTATCCTCAGACGGCTGAATCAGCGCCCAGGAGAACACATTAATGGTTGCCACGTCTATGCCCGCGAGCTTGAACATCCGCTCGTCCTCTGCCCAGACCGGGGCCTCCCATTGCTCCGGGTTATAATCTCCACCGTACCAGATCTTAGGTAATTTCTCGTTGATCACGCTACGCACATCCTTTATAGTATAAGTATATCCTTATTTTAATCGCTACCTCTATCGCTATAAATATAATATTAATGAATTGGAATATAATAATATGGAACAGTTGGAGATGAACCGGAATGTCACTGGATACCGTCCGCAGAATCGTATTCGCCCAGGAGAGCGGCCAGCTGCTCCCCATCACCCTCGACAGTATGGGTTATAACCCTGATCAGGAGCAAGTCTCCCGGCCGCAAGGCTATCACACCTATCACTGGCTGCAGACGGCGCATGGCGGCGGGATGATCCACTTCGACAACAAGAAGCTCACCCTCACCGAGGGCAGCGGCATTCTGCTGATGCCGGGGACACCGCACCGCTATGAAGCGCTCTCCTCAGAGACTTGGCGCACCTATTATCTCACCTTCGGCGGGACCTCAGCCCGGCATATTCTGGATTCGCTCGGGATGAACACCAGCCTGTTCTATCGTTGGGAGAGCGGAGCGCCGCTGAGCTGGATGCTGAAGGAGATGCTGGACCGCCACGATGCTTCGAATGACATGTTCAGTCTGGGGGAATCCAGCGATGCCTACCGGTTCCTGCTGACCCTGAACAAATACGGACAGCTGCATAACAACACGGCAATTTCCCGCAATGTAGACAAGCTTCAGCCGCTGCTGAAATGGATGGACAGCCATTATGGTGATCCCGAGGTAGGCCTCAGTGATCTCGCCTCCCGGCTTGAAGTGTCCGGCAGATATCTGAACAGCCTGTTCCTGCAGACCTTCGGGCTATCGCCCTATGCTTATTTCGTCCGGCTGCGCATCCGCAAGAGCAAGGAGCTGCTGGTTGCGAAGCCCCAGCTGACCGTCAAGGCCATCTCGCAGCTGGTCGGCTTCCGCGATGTCAGCCATTTCGTAGCCACCTTCCGTAAGCAGTCGGCAGTTACACCGGAGCAGTTCAGGAAGCTGCACTGAGTAGCAAGCAAGATTGTATTCGGTTTTTCGCATACAGCTGGCAGATGGCTATCTACATTTTCTAAACAAACACAGAAACGGATACCCTCCTTATAAATGGACGGTATCCGTTTGTGCACAAGCCAGCTATACCGCGTGCTTCGCATCTTATTCATGCTACGCTTATGACTTCACTGCTGCCCGTTACTCCACAGGACCGCTGCCGTTTTGCATTCTGTCTGTCCCGCTCACCGCTTCCGGCAGCCCCGCCTTCAGCTCTTCTATGAACTCCCGGAACGCGCTCGTCATATACAGGTCACGCCGCCGGATGAATACCGTCGGCACCTCCGCATACTTCTCGGGAAACGGATAGATCCTTATCCCCTCCGTGACATTCATCCGGGTGAAATAGGATAACGGCAGCACCGCATACCCTATTCCCGCCCTTACGCAGCCAAGCAGTCCCTCCATCGTCCCGAACTCCATCACCTTGCCCAGCCGTCCGCCCTCTTCCGCCAGCCAGCTCTCCAGCCTGTTCCGGTACAGACATTCTGAATTCAGCATCAGCAGAGTCTTGTCATGAACAGAGCGGACTCCCTGATAATCCATCGTATCGGGAATGACCAGTCCGATCCGCTCATGAATGAGCAGCTCCTGGACTAGCTCCGGGTGCTCTACCGGTCCGTCCATAAAGGCCCCTTGCACGTTATGCTGCAGAACCGACTCGATAAGCTCCCCCGCCCGTCCGACCTGCAGATGAACCTCCACATCCGGGTAGCACCCGCGGTAAACGGACAGGATAGCAGGCAGCCGCACTGCTGCCGTCGTATCCGAGCCGACCGTAATCGAGCCTGTGGGAATCGGCGAATCCAGCACCGCCAGCTTCGCTTCCTCCAGCAGATTAAGGATCTTGACCGTATATTCCATGAACGTCCGTCCGGCCGAAGTTAAGGTGATCCCCCGGCTATGCCGGTAGAACAGCGGAGTCTTCAGCTCCTGCTCCAATTGCTGAATTCTCGCGGTTACATTGGACTGCACATAGTTCAGGCTTTGGGCTGCCTTTGAGATACTTCCTTCTTCGGCAACCGCTTGAAACACTTTGAGAAGACCCATATCCACGCCGCATCGCTCCCCCCGGATCACCCATCAGCCGCAGTGATAGCCACCATCATTTCCCTTCATTATACATGATCCGGTACACCGTTTATGATGGAAATATAACAGGAACGCGAGACCCCAACTATAAAATTGCTAGGAGTGATAGCAGTGGAAAACAAAAAGTGGAAGTTCCAGCTGCCCGGTAATCCGGATGGCATAGAAATAGCTATCAGTACAAGTGAAATCAGAACTGTCCATGACCTCCTAAGCCGGTTCCGCCAAGAGGAGCTTATGGCGGCGCAGAAGCAGCAGGCCGAAAGGCGGAAGCCACAGCCTAAAGCTCCTGTGGTCTCCCTGGCCTCCCGTCTGCAGGAGAAGAGACGTCACCCTACTGCCTGACCCCAGCTTCCGGCAGGCCAGCGCCTACAGCTTGCAGGATCTGAACAGCAAAAGGCGGAAGCATGACGGTTCCAGTCTCCAGATTGCCGGTTAGCGCGCTGCGGTAGTGCCTCTCCAGCCGGATGCTCTGAGCCGTCCGG
This sequence comes from Paenibacillus sp. FSL H8-0122, assembly GCF_038005345.1. Taxonomy (NCBI): domain Bacteria; kingdom Bacillati; phylum Bacillota; class Bacilli; order Caryophanales; family Paenibacillaceae; genus Paenibacillus; species Paenibacillus sp. FSL H8-0122. The sequence continues at coordinate 5,589,202 of NZ_JBBOTB010000001.1, forward strand.
CTGAGGTTCAGCAGGAACAGCAGCTCCCGGTTCTCTCCTGTACGCTTGAAGGCCTGAACGCCCTCCGGTAATTCCGCGAACTGCTCAAGCTCTGCGTCCAGCGCGATATCACCCAAAAGCTTCAGCCAATAATCCTCCCCGGGATCGGTCCCGATATAATATACCTTGCCCGCCCCGAAGCGGTTCAGTGTAGCTGCAGGAACTCCGGCATAGTAATCATCTTCATACCAGGCAATCGGCTCCGCTCCCTCCAGACGAAGAATATCGCACCAATGGCTGCATGCATACAGATTTCCTTCAGCATCACGGAGCGTATGAACCTCGTCTCCAACCGGATCATATTCCTCCACCGTTATGCCGGCCGCACGCGAGAACAGCCCGGGAAGAGGCTGCATTACACAGATATTATTCATGTTCTTCACACCGCTTCGGCTCGTCAGAATGACTGTGCCGCCGCCTTCCGCAAAGGATTCCAGCGCCTGAGCCGCCTCTTCATCATGCAGGTACAGGCTCGGGACTATAACCAGCTTGTAGCCCTCCAGCGGCTGACGCCAGTCTACCACATCACAACTGATGCCCCGCTTGGTTAACGCCCGGTGATATTGCTTGATGTTATCATAATAGTCCAGTCCCTCCGCCTGGGGCTGAATCCGCAGCGCAGCCAGCTGCTCGTGCGAATACAGGATAGCTGTCTGACTCATGACTCCGGTCCCTTCCAGGAGCGGAGCCAGAGCATTCACCTCACTGCACAGCTGCCCGAATTCGGCAAATCTCCGCCCGGGCACATTGCTGTGGTCGATGAGGCCGTGCCAGAACTGCTCTGCTCCGGCGGTTGCGCTTCTCCAGCGGAAATGCACCACGGTATCCGCACCTCTGGCAATCGCCTGCCAGGCATATGCACGGATCAATCCGGGATACGGAGTACGCCACATCGGGAACCAGCAGCCCGGAGGGCCGCTAAGCTGCTCCATGATCCAGAAGCCCCGGCGTTTAATCCCGCGCGTCAGATCCAGGGATAAGGCCCCGCTGTATGGTGCAGTGGCCTGTTTCTTAGGGGAAGGATTCGGATAGTAATCGAAGGCCGCCACATCCAGCTCCTCTGCCAGCCCGTGCATATCCAGCCGCTGCGGATAACTGTGAAAGTTATGGGTGATGAAGTGATGTGGGCAGATCGCCCGCAGCACATCAATCTGCGACTTCTGGAAGGCAATCACTGAATCCCATTGGAACCGCTGGAAGTCCAGCAGCAGTGAAGGGTTCTGATAAGGTGAAGCGCCATAAGGAACGGTCAGTTCACTCCAGTTGCTGTAGCTTCCGCTCCAGACCACGGTTCCCCACTCCGAATTAAGCCGTTCCAGCGTCCCGTACTTCTGCTGAACCCAGTCCCGGAATGCCAGGTTGCAGCTGTCGCAATGACAATCCAGCATACTGAATTCGTTATCCGTCTGCCAGCCGATAACCGCAGGGTGGCTGCTGTAACGGCGGGCAAGCGCCTCAATAATCCGGCGGCCATATTTCCGCAGCGAGTTGCTGTTGTAGCAGCGGTGACCGCGCACACCGGGATAGAATACGCTTCCATCGCCGAATACAGGCAACACATCCGGGTAAGCAGAGGTCAGCCAGCGCGGCGGTGTTGCTGTAGGCGTCCCGATCACAATCTGAATCCCGTACGCATGGAACAAATCCAGCGCCCGGTCCAACCAGGCGAAATCAAAGCTGCCGTCCGATGGTTCCAGCCGGCTCCAGGCAAATTCCGCTACCCGGACAACCTTGACCCCGGTTTCCTTCATTAACTTGATATCCTTCTCCCACATGGACTCGTCCCAATGCTCAGGATAATAGTCGACACCGATTTGCACGTTGCTGTAATCATTCCGCTCCTGAATTGTGCCCAGCTCCCTCTTATCGTAATGTACAAGACTCTGATTCGAGTATACCTCAATCCCCAGTTAGCCGAAAACCATAAAGGACGCCCCGCCTCACCTCATTCACTGAGATGGGCATGAGCGTCCCGGCCAAACCACTTTATCCAATCTGTTCCCTTTCAGATTATTTCTTCAGCTTATCCCAGGCAGCCTGCATGCCCTTCTCCCAGCCGGCTTCATCCACCTTGCCCGCAATCAATTCCTGAATGGAGCTGGCGAACTCTTGAGTGACGCCATCAGGGAATTTGGATGCCTGCAGTCCATAGACCTTGCCTTCTTTTACATAATTCCAGACATCCGCACCCAAGAGACCGATATCCTCAGGGGTTGCCGGAATGGTGGACAATGCAGGAATGAACTTCCATTTCTTCACGATATACTCTTTCCCCATATCCGAAGTGACCAGCCAGTTCAGGAACGTCTTCGCTTCTTCCTTGGAGCCGGATTCCTTGTTCACCACCAGATTCGCCGGAACACCCACCGACAGCTTATCGTTCATCGCCGCATCATCGTTGATTGGCATCGGGAACATCCCGATGTTCATATCCGGCGTAATGTTATCTACCAGCGTCTGTGCCCAGTTGCCTTCCTGCATCATAGCCGTTTCGCCCTTGGCGAACAGTGCCAGGTGAGTATTGGCATCAGTGGTCAGCGGATTCTTCTGGCCGTATTTTACCGTCAGGTTCAGCAGGTTGCTCCAATCCTTGAACTTCTCATTGCCCACAATGGATGCAGTTCCGTCGTTCAGACCCTTGATGAATTCATCCACATTATCCTGCTGGGCAAAAGCTACGCTAATCCCCTGAATCCCCAGCAGCCACCATTCCTGATAGGCGTTGCCGAACGGAGTCACGTTAATCGCCTGCAGCTTTTTGGCTGCTTCTTCAAGCTCGGAAATGGTTTTTGGCGTCTCTGTAATCCCGGCCTTGGCGAACAGGTCCTTGTTGTATACATAACCGATGCCTTCAAGGTTCATTGGCATCCCGTAGGTTTTGCCGTCCTTGGTCATAGGCTCTGCGGCAAGTGGAATCAGATCCTTCACCCAAGGCTGGTCCGACAGGTCTTCCAGCTTGTCTGCCCACAGTGCCATTTCGGCATACCCGCCGTTACTGAAAATATCAGGAGCATCGCCGGAAGCGAATTTGGTCTTCAGCGCTGCACCATAGTCTGCGCCGCCGCCCACGGTCTGGATATCCAGCTTGATGTCAGGATGCTCCTTCTCGAATTCCACCTTCAGCTCATTAAGGCCTTCCACGATCTCGGTCTTGAACTGGAAAATCTTAACGGTCTTCACAGCGCCGCTGTTGCCAGCGCTTCCATTAGAAGCATTATTGGAGGCAGACTTATCGGCATTGCCGCCGCAAGCTGCGAGCACTACTGACATTAGCATTACGGATGACATCATCAGTGCAGAATGTTTCTTCTTCATTGGATATTTCCCCCTTGAATAATTTAACTGCTTCTTATGTGGAACGGGAGCCCGGTGAATTAACCCTTCACCGAGCCAGCCGCTATTCCCTCAACAATGTAACGCTGCATGAACAGATAGAAGATGACGATCGGAGCAATCCCGATGGTCAGTGCCGGAAGCGCCATATCCCACTGCTTTGTATACTGGCCGAAGAAGGAGAAGGTCGCCAGCGGAATTGTCCGCAGTCCGGGTGCCTGGAGAATCAGGGACGGCAGCAGATAGTCATTCCAGATCCCCAGGGCATTGAGCACGATAATGGTCATCAGCATCGGCTTCAAGAGAGGCAATACAATCCGGAAGAATGCCGAGACCGGGTTACAGCCATCCACCGTGGCCGCCTCTTCAATCTCCAGCGGCACGGACTTGATGAAGCCGTGGAACAGGAAGATCGCCATCGGAATGCTGAGGCCCAGATGGGAGATAATGAGACCGGTGAAGGAGTTGTTCACGCCCAGGACATTCACAACCTTCAGGATCGGAATCATAATCGTCTGGAACGGAACCACCATCGCCGCCACCATCAGCAGCAGCAGAATCTGGTTGAACCGGTTATTGGCACGCACCATGCGGTAGGCCGCCATCGCACTGAACAACGAGATCAGCGCTACACTGATGATCGTAATGATCAGCGAGTTGCGGAAGGCTTCGGAGAACCGGGCCAGCTTCCACGCATTCGCATAGTTCTCCCACATGAAGGCCTGCGGCCAGCTGGCTGCGTCGCTCAGAATCTCGCCGAAGGATTTCACCGAGTTCGCCAGCAGGAAGTAGAACGGAGAGAGGAACAGAAGCGCCAGAAGGATCATAATCACTTCAATGCCTATATTCCATCTGCTTTTGGTCTTGGCATTCATTAAGCTTCTACCTCCTTACTCTTCGTTATACGAACCTGAATGATCGTGATCAGCGCTACAATGAGGAAGAATAACAGCGCCTTCGCCGTACCCAGACCATAACGGTTGTTCAGGAAGGCTTCGTTATAGATGTTCATCGCTACAGATTCCGTCGATTTGAACGGTCCGCCTTTGGTCAGCGAGAGGTTCAGGTCGAACATCTTGAAGGACCAGGAGATTGCCAGGAACAGCCCGATCGTAACCGCAGGCATAATCAGCGGAACGATAATGTTGCGCAGCACCTGCATCCGGGAGGCACCGTCAATCTCGGCAGCTTCGAGCACCTCTTTGGAGACGTTGCTGAGCGAAGCGATGTAGATGACCATCAGATAGCCGGAGGACTGCCAGATGAAGACCATGACAATCGCCCAGAAGCCGGTGGTCGCATCCCCGAGCCAGGGAAGGTTGAAGAAGGACAGGCCCGTAAGATCGCCCATCGTGGCGAAGCCTTTGATGAAGATGAACTGCCAGATGAACCCGAGCAGCAGGCCCCCGATCACATTCGGCATGAAAAAAATGGTCCGGAGCATATTGCGTGTCTTCAGGGGTTTGGTCAACAGATAGGCCAGGAAGAAGCCTACTATGTTAGTCAAGATCACACCCAGCACGGTGAATCTCACGGTAAACCAGAAGGATGACCAGAAGTCGTGATCATTCGTAAAAATACTTTTAAAATTCTCAAAGCCGACCCAGCTCACATTACCGGATACGCCGTTCCAGTCCGTGAAGGAGTAGTACATCCCCATCAGAAACGGAATAATCATGATCAAGGTAAAAAACAATAATGCCGGGCCAACGAAAAATACCTGCTGACCAAACTGGGACAATTTATTGCCGCGCATGTTATGGCCCCCCTTTCTTTTACTCACTCACTTGTTTATGATCTAAAGATATTATCTGTTTTTTGCAGAGCCTCTTACACCTACGCAAGTGATCTTTAGGGTGTAAAATATTGACCTGGATGTGACCCGCCCCATGAAATGGACCAGTATCCGCACGAAGCTGATCGTCTTCCTGCTTGTGCCCACCTTAATCTGCATTATGGCTACAATGTATGTCAGCTATTCCCACACCACCAAGTCACTGCGGGACCGGGCGGTCGAGGAGAACAAGAATCTGCTCTATCAAGGCTACAAAAACATTAACAGTCTGCTGCAGGAGCTCAACCGTCTGTCGCTGAACGTGTATTCTGACGGCGATTTCTACCGGCTGCTTGAAGCAGGGTACGACGATCTGTCCTCCGATATTGCCATCTATAACTCGCTCAGCTATATCTCCACCTCCCTGCCCCACCTCTCACAGGTGTACTTATACAGTGTGAAAGATTCGAAGGCTACGCTGATTACGGACAATACAACACCCAAGCGCTGGCTGGCTAGTGCACCCTACCACCAGTCCAGTCTGAGCGGAAGCTCCCCGGTAAGCGTGCAGAGTACACATCTGAGCAACGCTTACGGGCTGAGGCTGCCGTTAACGCAGTTTATACCGGAGCCGGTTTTTACGCTGCACCGCAGAATTGAGCGTATCCCTACCTCGCAGGCGCTAGGCTATCTGTCAATTGATGTGAAGCTGGCAGCCCTCAGTGAGATTGTGGACCAGCTGTACGAGCAGGATCAGGAGAAGCTGTATCTTGTGGACAGCAGCGGCAGGCTGGTCTACAGTCAGGATTCCGGGTTGCTCGGCAAACCGTTGAATGCCGCCTGGTATAACAGCCAGATTGCGGACAGCACGCAGCTGCAGGGTTATTTTGAACAGGACAGCTCTGTATTCATCTATCAAAAGATCGACAGCATCGGCCTCGGCTGGACGCTCGTCAAGCAGATTCCTGTCTCCTATCTGTTCCGCGAAGCCAAGGAGGCCGCCGCGATCAACCTGCTGCTGCTGGCGCTGCTGCTGGTGACGATCATTGTTCTGACGATCCTCGTCTCCTTCCGGATTACCGCGCCGATCAAGCAGCTGACCCGGTATATGAATCAGGTCCAGACCGGGAATCTCAACATTGAGATCCGCCCGGCAGGCAACGATGAGATCGGGGTGGTCACCGAGCATTTCCGCAGTATGATGGACACGATCAACAATCTCATTCTGCGGGAGTACAGACTGGAGCTGGCGAGCCGGACCAATGAGCTGAGGGCGCTCCAGTCCCAGATTAATCCGCATTTCCTGAACAACACTCTCCAGATTATCGGTACGCTGGCCCTGGAGCTGAAGGTGCCGCAGATCTACGGCCTGCTGTCGGCTCTGGCCAAAATGATGCGCTACAGCATGTACAATGATGAGAAGGTTGTGACGGTCCAGAGTGAGCTGGACCATGTCAAAGCGTATATCCAGCTGCAGAAGGAGCGTTTTGAGAACAAGTTCAGTTTCCGGTCTGAGGTGGAGGAGCCGCTGCTTCAGGCGCTGATGCCCAAAATGATTCTTCAGCCGATTGTGGAGAATTACTTCAAGCACGGCTTCCAGCTTGACCGGCAGGACGGATATATGGAGATTAACGTGACCGGGCTTACTCCGGAGCGGATGGAGATCAGCATCGCCAACAATGGCCTCCCCATTCCCGCAGGCAGGCTGGAGGCGCTGCGCAAGGAGCTGGAGCAGTCCAGCACCGCTGAAGAACGGGAGCTGCTGCAGAATGCCGGACAGGACAGCCCCAGCAGACGCGATGCACCGGGCGCGGGCATCGGCCTCGGCAATGTGCTGGCCAGGCTGCGGCTGGTTTGCGGCGATAACGCCCTGCTGACCGTGGATAATCTGAAGACAGGCGGGGTAATCATCCGCCTGGAAATCGATATTGTAGTGGAGAGTGAACGAATATGAAGGCACTGATTGTAGATGACGAAGCAAGAGTCCGGAAGGCCGTCCGCCTGCTGGTGGACTGGGAGGCCCATCAGATTGAGGAGATTCTGGAGGCGGGTAACGGCAATGAGGCCATCGGTCTGATCCGCCGGGAGAAGCCTGCGCTGGTCATTATGGATATGATGATGGAGTCCGGGAGCGGCCTGGAGCTGATGACCTGGGTGGATGAATTCGCAGGCAGCACCAAGTTCATTGTGGTCAGCGGTCATAATGACTTCGACTTCGTCCGCCAGACCGTCCGCCATGGCGGCATCGATTATATTCTGAAGCCGATTGAGCCGGATATGATTAACAGCGCGGTCTCCAAGGCAGTATCCGCCTGGCGGGCCGAGGAGGCGGAACGCAGCCACCGCCAGCACCAGAGCCTCCGGCTGAATGAGATCAAGCCGATCTTCGGGGAGAAGCTGCTGTCTGCGCTCATCGATGACAGGGTGAATGCCGAGGCCTCGCTGCGCCGCCTGATCCATGACGGCATCATTCCGCCGGACATTAAGATTTCGCGTCTGCTCCTCGTGCAGACGGACAGCGGCAACAATCCGCTGCTGCGGCGCTTCGGCGGCGACAGCGAACTGCTCTACTACGCCATCGTGAACATCTGCAACGAATTCCTGCAGCAGCAGGGCACGGGCATCGCCTTCCGCTACTGGGGCGGGCCGCCGGAGATTGCCATCCTGCTCTGGGAGCCGCATGAATCTGTCACTTCGCTGATTAGCCGGATGAATCAGGGCATCTTCCTGACGCTGCAGTTCCGTATGCATTTCGGAATCAGCACACCGGGCGCTTTCCCCGCGCATCTGCCGGCGGGACGCGCCGAAGCCGCCGAAGCCTTGCTGCGGCGGAATCTGCTTAGGCATGAGGATTACTGCCATTATGCGGGGGCGGAGGCGTTGCCGGGCGGGGGGACAAGCATGGGAGCGGGTACGGTGGCAGGCGTGGGGACTGATGTGGGTGCGGCGACCGGCGGAGTGACTGGCTCGGGAACGGGCGAGGTGACGAGCCGGAAGTCAGGTGCGGGTGCGGCGACAGGCGGATTGACTGGCACAGGAACGGGCGAGGTGACGAGCCGGAAGTCAGGTGCGGGTGCGGCGACAGGCGGATTGACTGGCTCGGGGACGGGCGAGGTGACAGGCCGGAAGTCAGGTGCGGGTGCGGCGACAGGCAATGGTGCTGGCGCAGTGACGGGCAGGGAGCCGGGGACGATACCCGGCGGGAAGCAGCGAGATAAGCGGGAGAGTACGATCCCGCTGAGCTTCGCCGATGTCCAGGAGGACTGGCGGCTGGCGGTCATCAGCGGGACGCCTGAGGCCCTGACCGCAGCGGCGCAGCACTGGACCCAGGAGCTTAGCCGCCGGGGGGTGGTTACCCCGCAGATGCTGAACGACTGGAAGGCCGATGCGCTGCTGCTTCGTTCCCGTCTGGTCCGGGAAGCGCTTGGCAGCCAGGCGGCTAGCGTGCTGGCTGAGCTTGAGCACGGGGACCAGCAGAACCCCTCTCCGCAGCCCAGCGGCTATTCCTTCTCCCTGTTCGCCTGGCGCGACTGGTCCCTTGCCTTCATGCAGCAGTTATCCCGGGCGCTCGCGGCCAGGCAGCAGAAAGAGCGGAACCCGATGACGGAGATCGTAAAATACATTGAGCAGAATTACCCCTCCGACCTCTCCCTTCAGGAGGTGGCGGGCAAATTCCAGGTCAGCCGCGAGTATGTCTCACGCCGGTTCAAGCAGGAATACGGCATCAACTTCTCCGACTACATCGTCAGCGTCCGCATTGAGAAGGCCAAGCTGCTGATGCAGAATCCGGGCCTCAAGCTGGCCCAGATCTCGGAAATGGTCGGCTTCCACGACGTCAAATACTTCAGCAAGGTCTTCAAGAAGCATACCGGCCATTCGCCGAAAGACTACCGGGATCAGGCGGAGCATTGAGTGAATGCTGAATGCCTCCTCAGAGAAGAAAAGAGAACCAGGTCATATAAAGACCCGGGCAGACAAGCTGAGAGCCTGCAAAATGCAGGCTCTTTTCTAATCGTACCTTTATGATGGAATCCTGCACGATGATGGAATCCTGCACGAAATGCAACATTTCCTTCCTGATGCCGCCATTAATTCAGTATTGTTGCAGGAAAGGCAGCATTTCTCCACCTCCCGGAGGTTCTGCGGAGCTATTCTTGTATTTATTGCAACATTCTTCCTTTAACCCCCGGTTATCATGAATCTAAGCTGCATAATGTACAACATTTCTGCCAACTGCCCTGTCGAGGCAGTATTTCCATGCCGAGGAGTAATTTCTAAGCTGAGGCAGTTTAGCTATATGGCAGTATGGCAGAGTTACGGTCTGCCTGTTGCAGATTCCCCGTACCACGCCAGAAACGCATCCGCCACGGCCTTGCCCGCCGCACCGTTCGGATGCGGGTCGAACTCGTCGCTCATATACTCCGGCTTGATCCGGTGGTCAGCGGGAACAGCAACAGAGAGCACGGCAGTGATGTCGAACACGCGGTCCACTCCGGCCGGAGGACTCGTGCGGATACATTCATTCACTTTGCGCCAATGGGTCTCACGCCCGCCCTCGAAATTGAAGGGCGGCACCGTGCTGAGAATTACCGCTGTCTCCGGCTGTGCTTCCTTGATCCGGGAGATAATGTGCGTAAGGTCCGTAAGCAGCTCCTCTGCCGAGCGCTGGCCGATATCCAAATCATTCACGCCCAGCACGATCAGCACCTCATCACCCTGCTGCGCCTTATGCAGCCAGGGACCGTCCGTGGCCACATCGTAGGCCCGGCCCCAGCCGGAGCCAATATTCCACAGGCCGAACTGTGTTCCCAGCCCCTCCGTAATTCTTGCCGCCCAGTGCTCATATTGATCCTTGGCGGTCCGTACCCCCTGCGTGATGGAGTCGCCCAAGAATACCAGTCTCTTCGCCACTTGTTTCTTGTAGCCCAGGAAGCTTGGAAGCACCTGGAGCTTATCCGATTCGCTGAACCCAGCCGCCGGCTCTTGAGCAGCCAGATGGCCCGGCGCATCATAGCCGGATACCAGCATTCCCTCCACATTGAAGGGGAATGACTTGCCTGCTCCAGCCGTCTTCAAGGTCCAGGTGAAGGCCAGCATATGCCCCTCCGGCAGCTCCAAAAGCGCTTCGTCGCTCCAGAACATCTCGCCCGGCTTCACGCGCCGCGACAGTTCACCGCCGAAGGTAACCGGCACCTGCGAGCCAGGCACAACGCTGCCGTCCGGCGCGGCTCCGCCATCGGCGACATATGCTGCTTCGATGCTCCACTCGCCCCCCGGTTCACTGGCTACGGCATCCGCGCCCAGGTCCCAGGTCGAATCCACCGCATTGCTGTGCCAGAACTTCAGCGTCAGGCTCCCGTTCTCCCGCAGACGGATATAGGTGCGGTACGTATGGGTGAACGGCTCCGGCGCGTTCATAATGTAGTTGGCGGCTGTAGACAGCGCGGTAGCGGAGGTGAACTCCGGCTGGCTCAGCACTCCGTTTGGACTGTTCTCAACATTGTTCATAATGATCGACTCCTCTAATCTGATGCGACTGATGCTGACAGTAACTTGTCACTCCTTAGGCAATCCTTCGGTACTTCTATGGCACGCCATGTTAGCCGAATGTAATCGAAAAACCGATCACATTTGGACTGGACGCACCACGTTAGCCAATTGTAATCGAAAAAACGATCACATTGGGAACGGGCTCGCCACGTGGGCCAATTGTAATCGAAAAACCGATCACATTGGGAACGGGCACGCCACGTAGGCCAATTGTAATCGAAAAACCGATCACATTGGGAACGGGCTCGCCACGTTAGCCAATTGTAATCGAAAAACCGATCACATTGGGAACGGGCACGCCACGTAGGCCAATTGTAATCGTAAAACCGATCACATTGGGAACGGGCACGCCGCGTGGGCCAATTGTAATCGAAAAACCGATCACATTTGGACTGGACGCACCACGTTAGCCAATTGTAATCGAAATACCGATCACATTTGAACTGGGCACGCCACGTGGGCCGAATGTAATCGAAAAACCGATCACATTTGGACTGAGCACGCCACGTGGGCCAATTGTAATCGAAAAACCGATCACATTTGAACTGGGTACGCCACGTGGGCCGAATGTGATCGAAAAACCGATCACATGGGCACTGATCCCCAAAAAGCTCCCCGATCCAGGAGACGAATGTCCCCTGTCATCAGAGAGCTTGGTTACTTAAGGGCACAGCCATATGCTAAGCCAGCGTGCGGGTGTGTTGATTCGGTCTACAGTTGTGTTAATTCAGTCTTGCGGGTTTGTTAATTCAGTCTATAGTTGTCTTATTTCACGGTAATTTAGTTAATTATTTCAGCGTAATCGTGAACGATACGGACTTCTCGCCGGCGCCCACTTTGACTGTAGTCTCATCCACCTGCTCCGCACCTTCCACGGAAGCGATAGCGCCGAGATCCTTCACCGCCAGGGTGAACGCTTTGCCGCTGCCTTCGGCAGTTACCTTTACAGTGCTGCCGCTGCGTACAGCTTCTACCTTCAGCTCAGGAGCACCATGGATATCGCGCACAGTCGCCGATGTAGTCTTGCCGTCCTCCAGGGAGTACAGGCCGAACTTCACGCCGTCGGCAAAATCATAATCCGGACGGCTGTCCTCGCTGCCCAAGGCCAGCAAGGTGTTCGGACGCACGAACAGCGGCAGGCTGAAGAAGTCATGCTTCTCCTTGCGCCATGCTCCGCCCTGTACGGTCTCACCGTTCAACAGGTGTGTCCAGCGGCCGGCCGGCAGGTAATACTTCACTTCGCCGTTCTCCTGGAAGATCGGAGCGACCAGCAGGGAATCGCCCAGCATGTACTGGCGGTCCAGCACTTCACAGGTCGGATCTTCCGGGAACTCCATCACCATGGCCCGCATCGAGGCCCAGCCCTGCTCATGTGCCTGTCCGGCTACATCATACAGGTACGGCATCAGGCTGCACTTGAGCTTGGTGAAGAAGCGGGTAACGTCCACGGCTTCATCGTCATACGCCCAAGGCACACGGTACGAGGTGCTGCCGTGCAGACGGCTGTGGCTGGAGAGCAGGCCGAAGGCCAACCAGCGCTTGAAGACATGCGCCGGAGCGGTGTTCTCGAATCCGCCGATGTCATGGCTCCAGAAGCCGAAGCCGGACAGGCCGAGCGACAGGCCGCCGCGCAGGCTCTCTGCCATCGATTCATAGTCGGCGTAGCAGTCGCCGCCCCAGTGAACCGGGAACTGCTGCCCGCCGGCTGTGGCGGAGCGTGCGAAGACGGCAGCTTCATTTTTGCCGAGCTTCTCTTCCAGCACCTCGAATACAACCTTGTTATACAACTGGGTATAATAGTTATGCATCTTGTATGGATCGGAGCCGTCGAAATAGACCACATCCGTCGGAATCCGCTCGCCGAAGTCCGTCTTGAAGCTGTCTACGCCCATATCCACCAGGTCGCGCAGGTAACCGGCATACCATTCACAAGCCGCAGGGTTAGTGAAGTCGACCAGTCCCATTCCCGCTTGCCAGAGGTCCGTCTGGTAGACGTCACCATTGGCTTTTTTGAGCAAGTAGCCGTTCTTCCGGCCTTCTTCAAACAACGGGGAGCGCTGTCCGATATAGGAGTTGATCCAGACGCAGATCTTCAGTCCCTTGTCGTGCAGACGCTTCAGCATCCCCACCGGGTCCGGGAACACACGGGAATCCCACTGGAAATCCGTCCATTGATATTCACGCATCCAGAAGCAGTCGAAGTGGAACACATGCAGCGGCAGATCGCGCTCCGCCATCCCCTCCACGAAGGAGTTAACCGTAGCTTCATCGTAGTCTGTAGTGAACGAAGTCGTCAGCCACAGGCCGAAGGTCCAGGCCGGAGGCAGCGCAGGCTTGCCGGTCAGGGAGGTGTATTTGGTGATGACATCTTTAATCGTCGGCCCTTCAATCACGAAGTATTCCAGGCTCTCTCCGGCGACGCTGAACTGGGCCTTCTTCACCTTCTCAGATGCAATCTCATACGAGACGAGTTCCGGCTGGTTCACGAAGACGCCGTAGCCCTTGCTGGTCACATAGAACGGAACGTTCTTGTAGGCCTGCTCGGAGCTTGTCCCGCCATCCTTGTTCCACAGATCGACCACCTGTCCATTTTTGACAAAAGCTGTGAAGCGCTCACCCAGACCATACACAAATTCGCCAACGCCTAGATCCAGCTCTTCACGCATGAAGGTGTTGCCGTCCTGATCCGTGATATAGGCCATCGATTTGTAACCGCTGCCGGTAATACGCTCGTCGCCGCGGTAGAAGTCCACAGACCAGTGTGTGCCCTTGTTGATGACTACGCGGAGTCCCCCGCTGATCAGCACTGTCTGCGTTTCGCTCTCTTCCACCTGAACATGATCACCCGTTCCCTGGGTCAGCTCAAACGAAGGTCCGCGCTGAATAACGCCGTCATTATGAATAATTTTGACGCCTACCACGCCCGGAAGCGGGGAATGGAATTTCACCGTCAGCAGTGTGGAGTTGAGTGTCGCCGAACGTCCCGTGATGGGAGTCGTCTGCGTGATGGCGGTTAGGCCTTCCTCGGTTTTTTCTACTACATAGTTCTGCACTGCACCATTGATTGTAATTCCGTCACGAACCAGCCATAAGCCGTCTGTAAATTTCATATGTGCACTTGCCACCCTTCGATTTGGTGTATATAGTTGCATTATACCGATAATAAAATCTCAAAACTAATAATATATAGCTCATTTATAACACTATTTTGACGCCATCAGATAAGGAGGCCCCTAATGGACCGTACCTCGCAGCGCTTGCTCAAAGAAGACCGCGAACACGGGGATGTCATGTTCCCCCTGGCTGCCTACTGGATCGACCTTCCCGCCGGAGCGCATGTCCTGGACACCCACTGGCATGAGGAAGCCGAGTTCTTCCTGCTGCTGGAAGGCGAGATTCTGTTTCAGGTGGACACCGACTATTTCACGCTTCGCCCCGGTGAGGCCGTGTTCATTGAATCCGGCGATATCCATGCCGCATACGCGCTTACGGAGACCCCCTGCCGCTTCTGCGCCCTGGTCTTTCACCCTGACCTGCTGGCCAGCGCCCAATATGATACGATCCAGCAGAGTGTTATTCTGCCGCTTCAGGAGAAACGCCAGAGCTTTCCCCGCCACCTCACCCCTTCTGTTCCCTGGCAGGCGGAGCTGCTGGTGCATTTGAACCGCATGATGAAGGCGTATGATCAACAAATGGCCGGATTCGAAGCTTTTATGAAAGGGACCCTGCTGATTATGCTCTCGCAGATTGCGCAGCCGGGGCGCTTCGTCAACCACAGCCAGTCCGAAGGCGCGGAGCCCACGAAGATTGACCGCCTGAAGCGGGTAATTCTCTATATTCAGGACAACTACCAGGAGCCGATCCGTACCCGTGACCTGTCGGGGCTGATTCCGATGAGCGAAGGGCAATTCTGCCGTTTTTTCAAAAGCATGACCCGCAAGACGCCCGTCGATTACATTAACTCCTACCGGGTTCGCCAGGCCGCAGCCCTGCTGAAGCAGGGGGACCGCAAAATCTCCGATATTGCCATGGATGTCGGCTTCGACAACGTCAGCTATTTCATCAAAGTGTTCCGCAAAGTCATGAATTGCTCACCTTCGGAATTCCGCAAGGACGCCGCTCCCTTCGCCGGGCAGAACCAGCTCTATCCGTAAGCCGAACCCCGCCCCATTCTTTTTCCTGCTTACGGATGCCCGGATACGTTTAAGTTAGTGTATGGATGACCACGGCACCTGCCGCTTCAGCGGTGGCCTAGTGGCTCATTCCGGTGGACATGCCGTTCCCCACTAATCTACTTACAGGAGGCAGATATTCATGAATCAACATGTTACCTTGCCAATTGAGGTACAGGACTTCTACAATGCTGTGAACCAATACCAGCCTGACGCTCTGATTGAATTGTTCGCTCCCGGCGCTACCGTGAAGGATAACGGGAAGTCGGCCGAAGGCACAGAGGCTATAGCGGCTTGGGGAGAATCCGAGCTATTCTCCGCTAAGGTCCGCTTTACCATTATGGAAATTGAAGAAATCCAGGGCCGCATTGCGGTGACCGCTGAGATGGAGGGGGAGTTCAATAAGAACCGTGTCCCCGCCCCGCAGCAGTTCACTCATGAATTCAAGGTACAAGGCGGTAAAATCAGCGAGCTGATCATCACGCTTAAATAAGCGTATAGTGTTCCTCCTAACAAAACAGGCTGTCCCGTAAGTCAGAGATGACTAGGGACAGCCTGTTTTTGTTCAACCCGCCTTACGAATCACGATAAAGCAAGTGCTGTCCGGCAAGCGCACCAGTTCTCCACTCTCATCCATGATCTCAACTCTGCTCTCCAGCGCCTCCGTGTATCCCTCCTGCAGGTAATGACGGAAGACCTCTATCTTGGCCCGGTCCCCCAGCGTCTGCTGAATGAACGCAGCGTACTGCGAGGGTGTGAAATAGCCGAACTGCTCCTGCACCTCATGAATGTAGGCTTCCTCCCCCCAAGTGTAGGTATAGAGGAATTCCATCGCATCGTTCACCGGCATCAGCACCTCGTGTTCGCCCAGCTGTTCATAACGGATATTCCGTCCGGCAAAATCCTTCGCGTACCGCTCCAGCCACGCCATGCCGTCCGCCTCCAGAAACCGTACCCGGCGCTGCTGTTCCTCCGGCTCGCTCATAATACCGTCGCGGATAATGATCGCACCGCCGTCAGCCAATACCTCGAAGGCACTGGTCAGGGCTGCCGCCACCGTGCCGTGATTGAACTTGCGGCCGTCCAGCGGCACATAGGAATACAGCTCATGCAGAATGGATGAGAAAATCACCGTGTCCACCGTGCCCGGCTCCACATAATCCTTCAGATTCAGCGCATCGCCCTGGAGCACCTCCCAACGGCGGTCCTCCCGCTGCTTGCGCTGCCGCAGCGCTTCGATCACATTGCTGGAAATATCAATCCCCACCGGCACCACCTCCGGCATCCGCTCCTCAAGCAGATCGAGCAGCACCCCGCCGCCGGGGCCGATGTCCAGCACCTTCCGTCCGGTAACGTAGTCCAGAATCACTGCCTTATAGTCAGCCGTATCATTCATCTGGCTTAAGTACGTATCCTCATTGTGGAAGCGGTCGAAGGCGTCCCGCCGCAGATCGAACAGGTCGAACAGCAGCAGGACCGCCCGTTCATACAGCGCCGACTTCTCGGCCTCTGTGCAGAACTCAATCAGCTTCTCCGCTGCCGCCGAGAACTCGAACTGGAAGAACAGCGTATCCGGCAGATGATCCTTGCCCCGCAGCCTGTGCGTAAGATGCGGGTTTCTGCCGGAAGGCTTCACGCCGCTGTAGATCTCCTCCCAGCTCAGCTCCGAGAGATACTTCTCAATAATCCGTTTCTTATAGACGTTGATCTTCTTGCTGCCCTTATAGTCATAATGAATACTGTTCATGACCGCTTCGAAGCTCAGGTGGCTTAGCTGAATCGGGCTACTGGCGGCTACCAGACTTATGACCTTCAGGAACTGCTCCAGCGAGAAGGTCTGGAGCGCCGATTCCACATACCAGAAGGTGGCAGGCCGCAGCGGCTCCAGCGCAGCAGGGAGGAAGCCCTCCTGCACCAGCCCGTCCCACTCCGTCTCGTAATCCTCCCCCTGCGCAATGGACCCGGCGCGCATTCTCCGCAGACGTTCCTTCATCGGGACCTCAGGCTGCAGATGCCCTGAAGCAATTACAGCAATCAGCTCCATGACCTGCAGGCGGACCTCCTGCCACAGCTCCGGGGATACCGCAGCAATGATGCAGTGATTCAGTGCGAACAGCAGCCGCTCCAGCTCCTCTGCGCTCAGCAGGCCGTGCTCCACCAGTCCAGACAACGGAAGATTGACGGAAGGCGGAACCTCGCCGCGGATTTGCTGTCCAATCAGCCCATGCGTCTCGATCAGCGTATGTATGACCCGTCTCTTCTCCGCAGAGCCTGCATCGTCCTGCTTCAACCCTTCTGCATAGCGCCGGTACAACTCCGCAGAGCCGATATTATGAACGAAAATATTAATGCCCTCTTCCTGCCAGCTCCGCCGCTGCCGGACAGTCCCGCCCTTAGCCGTCTCCGACCAGATCAGCGTCTCCTCGGCCAGCTCCTTGATCCAATACGACAGCGGCAGACTGTCCAGCACCCGCAGACTCCGCTCTACATAATCCAGCACCGGATTCTGCTGCGCAAGCGACTGTAGCGATTCTACCCGCTCCAGGTTCACAATCGTCTGCTCTGCCTGCACGATGTACTCCAGCCACGGATAGCCTTCTCCGGCAGGCCATCCTCCTTCACGATACGCCTCTATAGCCCGTAATGATTTCAGCATTTGCATGCCTCCCTATGTAATAGCAATCTATATACAATAGCCCATGTGCTTCAGGTTTGAATCAGAGTGTCCGCAGAATGGAACAAACCGCAAGCTTCTATTATAGAAGCCTGCGGCTGCGAAGAGCTCTTATTCAATTGTATCAGATAGTTGGCCGGGAATCAGATTCCCCTCATTTCACGCCTGCCATGAATTCCCTGTAATCCTTGGCAATCTCTTTGGACAATGTATGGTGCAGATAATGACCGCCTTCGAGCGGCACCAGCTTACCGTACACGGAATCCTTCACCTGCTCCTCATGTAGCTTCATCCAGCCCTCCACATCGGTATTATTCGACTGTATGAAGAGCAGCAGCGGAAGCTCTTTAGGGAAGGCCAGCGCCTGGGCTGCTGTAAAATTCTCCTTGAAATGGTCGATCTCATTCATGACAGTGTCATTGTTTAAGTTTTTTGTGGCGATCATTTTCATCTGCTGCTTGGTGTGCTCGTCGAACGGAAGCCCGGCATACGGGTCGGGGCCTATCTTTTGGAACAATCTCATAATGCCGGATTTGTCGAGGAACTTCAGCGTCCCCACCGGTATTTTATCGTCCAAGCCTCCTTGGGTCGGCACACTGCTGTCAATTCCTACAAAGGCCTGCACTTCATCCTTATACTTGTTCACATAATCCAGCCCGTAGATTCCGGCGATGGAATGCCCCATGAGCGTGTAACGTTTGATCCCAAGCTGCTGCAGCGCTTCATGAATCTCAGTGACGATATTGTCTGAGGTCCGTTCCTTATCGGTACGGTCACTTAAGCCATAGCCGAACGGCTCCACCACGGCTACTTTGTAATTGGGGGACAGCTCGTCTACCAGCGGCTTGAAATCAAGTGCCGGTGCCCCGGTGCCATACCCCGTCAGCAGCACCACGGTCTCCTCACCCGATCCCTGGATGAGTACATTCATCTTCTTGCCATCGACTGGCACAAGCTGCCCGTACGGCTCAATCTTCTTCAGCTCCGATTTGCTGCTGATGATATTAACCACAAATACTACAGCAAAAAACAATACGATCACAATCATCAATGCCGCTATAGACTTAAGCAGGATTCTGAGTCCTTTTTTCATTATACGATCACCTGTCCTTATGAATCGAATGTGTTGACTGAATCAATTGCTAAGGATAGCTTATACAATGA
Organism: Paenibacillus sp. FSL H8-0122; assembly: GCF_038005345.1. Lineage (NCBI taxonomy): Bacteria > Bacillati > Bacillota > Bacilli > Caryophanales > Paenibacillaceae > Paenibacillus > Paenibacillus sp. FSL H8-0122. Next base: position 5,607,908 of record NZ_JBBOTB010000001.1, read on the forward strand.
AAATGTACTCCCCGTGACGGTAATGTGAACGGAAGATGAATCGGCTCAATAATCTAATCTGCGGGTGTATTCAGCGGGAGGGTTACAATAAAGCTTGTACCCGCTCCAAGCTCGCTCGTAACCCGGATGTCGCCATGATGCAGCAGGACGATCTGCCTCACGATCGCCAGTCCCATCCCGCTGCCGGTATACTTCCGGCTGTGGGAGCGGTCCGCCTTGAAGAAGCGGTCAAAGATCCGCTTCTGGTCCTCGGGGGAGATCCCGATGCCGGTGTCGGATACGCGAACGGTCACACTTTTATTATCTTGCCTCGTATGCACACTAATCACTCCCCCCTCCCCGGAGAATTTGATGCTGTTCCCGAGCAGGTTCGTCCAGACCTGGTTCAATTGGTCATAATCCGCGGTGAGCGTGGCAGCCGTCAGCTGAAGATCGAAGTTGATGCGCCGGGCCGACCATTGCGGCTGAAGAGCAACGATCACGCGCCGGATCTGTTCATCCAGGCTGAAGGTGGTGAACCGGAGCTGCTGGGACTGCGATTCCAGCAGGCTCAGCTTCAGCAGGCTGTCGCTCATCTTGGACATCCGTTCGGCTTCCCCGATGATGATATCGAGATAGCGGCCCCGCTCGCTCTCAGGAATATTCATCTGCTTCAGCGCCAGGGCATAGCCGGAGATGGAGGTCAGCGGAGACTGCACCTCATGAGATACATTCGACACGAAGTCACGGCGCATCTGCTCCAGCTGCTGCAGATCATGTGTCATCTCCTCGAAGCTGCGCGCGAGGGCACCCAGCTCTCCCGTTTGCTTGATATTCAGCTTCACGTTGAAGTCCCCGGCTGCGATCCTGCGCGTCGCGTTGGTCAGCTTCTTAATCGGCCGGACCACGAACATGGCCGCTACCAAGATCACAAGACTGCCGGAGATCAGCGAATACACCACGAAATACACCAGCCATTTCAGCACAAAGGCGGAAGAGGGGGGGCCGACAGGCTCTACGAACAATGCTTTTTTTCCCGTATCCGTAGTTAATTGCAGCCCTAGGAGGCTGGTGGATATGCCTGTCGGATTGACCTGAACGATCCTGCCTGCCAGCACCTGCTTCACCTGCTCTTCAGTCACGGTCTCCAGCTTCATTCCTTCTGGACCGCCATAAGACTGAATCCCGCCGTTCTCATCATAAATCCGCACATGATAGGTCTCAAGCTGCTTCATGCCTGCGACGAACTCGTTGGCTTCGTTCAGCGGAAAGCTCTTATAGATCCGTACGATATCTTGTCCGAAACGCAGCAAGGGAACCTGCAAATTCTCGTTCAATTCATCTTTGTACAGCCAGATTGCCAGATTGAAGGAGATCACCGTCCCTCCGATTACCGATACCAGAAAGGTCAGAACCACACGGGTATATAACGACTTGATCATTCAGTAACCTCAAGCCGGTAGCCCAGACCGCGGACAGTCTCGATCCGAAAATCCGGCGAAGCCGCAAACCGTTCACGCAGGCGCTTGATATGTACATCTATCGTCCGGTCATCCCCGGAGTAATCAATACCCCAGATCTGGTCGATCAGCTGCTCGCGGGTATAGACCTGCCCCGGTGTTCCGGCCAGCTTATACAGCAGCTCGAACTCTTTAAGCGGCAGGGACAGCGCTTCTGTCCCGTTCATCACCTTGTAGGTCTGCCGGTCCAGCGTTACCTCTCCTATACGGATCGTATGCGATTTGCCGATTCCCGAGCGCTTCAGCAAGGCTCTGACCCGGACCGTCAGCTCCAGCGGATCAAAGGGCTTGGTCAGATAATCATCGGTTCCCAGCTCGAATCCCTTCACCTTCTCCCAGGTCTCCCCCTTCGCCGTCAGCATTAACAGCGGCAGCTCCGGGTCTGCTCTGCGCAGCTCCTTGCACAGCGCCCAGCCGTCCATCACCGGCATCATAATATCCAGGATGACCAGATCCACATGGGTTCTGGCATAGACCGCCAGCGCCTCTTGACCGTCTGCCGCTTCAGCGGTATCGAATCCGTCATTGCGCAGAAATAGGCAGACAAGCTCGCGGATATTCGCATCGTCGTCTGCAACAAGTATAGTAGGCATCTATTCCCTCTTTTCATATGATCCGGCCTTATAAATATTCCTATCTTCCCTCTAGCATCACCCTGCTGCTTTGCCGGTATGCACCGACACCAGCACCCACTCCGGCCTCGCGCTCCGGCTAGGTGCCGAACCGCTGCCGGTAGCCGCATTTACGGCACAGCTCCTCAACAGCTTCCCGCCGCGAGAAGCCGTAGAACAGATTATTCGCCCGTTCCCCCTCGACAATCTCGGAGAATGGCTGCTCATGAATATTCCCGAGGTTGATCACGCCTTCGCCATCCAGACAGCACGGCACAACGGTGCCGTCTACCAGGACCGCCGCCTGGCTGCGCAGCGCATGGCAGAAGCCCTTGCCGTCATCCTCCGGCTCATGCAGCGCCGGCCATCTGAACTCGTGGTCCTGGTTCAGGTACACACGCGGGGCAATCTTCACACCGCTGCCGGGGACAACCTTCTCCTCGATCCTGTAGTCGAGGCCAAAAGCCTCCTCCAGCAGGGCCAGCGTCTCACGGTTGCGCTCCTTCTCCAGATTCGTCCGGTTGTCCTCCGTCAGATTCCAGAGCCGGAACGAGACAATGACGCCGCGCGCAGAGATCTCCCGGACGAACTGGATGATCTCTGTAAGATAACCCTCACGGTTCTCTGAGCCTGCATGGCCGTCGAAGCTGTGCAGCGAGAAGTTCATCTGCCGCAGTGCCGGCTTGCCGAGCAGCTTCGGCCCCGCTTTTCGGATCAGCGTGCCGTTGGTCGTAATATTGACCTTGAAGCCCTTGGCATGCGCGGCATCGAGCAGCTCGCCCAGCTTCGGATGCAGCAGCGGCTCGCCTTTGACATGCAGATAGATATGATTGCTATGCGGTTTGATCTCATCAAGAATGGTGTTGAACGTCTCCAGCTTCATGAAATTCTTCTGCCGCTCCGTGGGCGGACAGAAGCTGCAGGCCAGGTTGCAGACGCTTGTGATCTCGATGTATACCTTTTTGAATGTCTTCAAGTTCCGCTCCCCATTTCAATATATAATGCAGGCCAGACTGCCGTTACGCTAGAGATCCGAAGCATACCGCAGGCCAATCTGGGCTCTCGCCTCTTCCATCAGCTCTGCCACCGCCAGGGAATTGGCGTGGCTGTTGGTCGCACTCTCCCGCTGCCCGCTCTTCAGCAGATGAATGAACTCCTCAATCTCATAGTACATCGCCTCATACACCTGCGGTAGTGTAAGCTCCTCGACGGTTCCGTCGCGGTAGTGGATTTTGACCTGATAGGGCTGGTTAATCTTGTCGATCACCATCGTTCCGTTCTCGCCCTGAATCTCAGCAGGCAGATAGGAATCGGCAATCTTGGAATGCATGACCACCGCGTCCATGTCCGGGTAACGCATGACCATGCTGCCTTCCCCGTCCACACCTGAGGCGAGCATCAGCCCAACGGCCTTGACCGAATCCGGCTTGCCGAACAAAGCCACCATCGGATATAAGCAATAGATCCCCAGATCCATCAGAGAGCCGTTGGAATATTCAGGATTGAACGCATTCAGCACCGTCCCCTGCCGGTAAGCATCATACCTCGAAGAGTATTGACAATAACCTGCGAAGTAGCGCCGGACTTGACCCAGCTTATATAAGTTATCCCGGATCACGCCAAAATTCGGCATGAACGTGGATTTCATCGCTTCCATGAACAGCACATCATTGCTGCGCGCTGCTTCAATCATCGCCTTCAGCTCCCGGCTGTTGGAGGCCGCCGGCTTCTCACAGATCACATGCTTGCCATGGTTCAGACAGATCAATGAATGCTCCGCATGCATCGAGTTGGGGCTGGCGATATAGACCGCGTCCACCTCTGCGCTTGATACCATCGCCTCCAGATCCGTATAGATCGAAGCCCCGGCATACTTGGCGGCAAAAGCCTGTCCCTTCTCCTCTGTGCGGGAATACACGGCCGTGAGCAGAAACTCCTCATTCTCAAGTCCCGCCTGCACGAAGCGGTCTGTAATCCAGTTAGTCCCTACAACCCCGAAACGAATAGTCATGAATGATCCCGTCCTTTTTCAAAATATAATTTATATGTTTCTCACGCTATAAATTATCCTTCTATTTCTCGCCGAAACGGTACCGTTCTTAAAAAAGGACGGCAAAGCCGTGTCCACTTGAAATATAAGCTATAACTGCTATTTTCTCATTCCATGATAGGTATGTCCACTTATATACCGTAATTTCCGACAAATTCCGCTAGATTTCGATTGTGAAAAAAAGCACCTGAGAATAGGCTCCCTGCGTCCAATGTCCCTTGGTCCATTCGTACATGGTGGCAATGGTGCATGGTCCGGCCAATCGAAGATGGAACCCTACCAACCTGGAACGATTCGCCGATCCATCACCTTCAGCAGAGCCATGCCTCAACTTCAGGCAGGTCATCGCCCCTCCCGCTGGAGCCATGCCTCACCTCCAGGCAGGTCATCGCCCCTCCCGCTAGAGCCATGCCTTACCTCCAGGCAGGTCATCGCCCCTCCCGCTGGAGCCATGCCTCACCTCCAGGCAGATCATCGCCCCTCCCGCTGGAGCCATGCCTCACCTCCAGGCAGGTTATCGCCCATCCCGCTGGAGCCAGCAATTGTACTTTGTACACTAGAATCCGGTGAAAACCTCCTGTTTTGCCATTCTGCTGTATTTTGTACAGTAGAATAAGCAATTTGAGCCTGTAACAGGCCTTCCCCCTTAAATCTGCTGTATCAAATACAACAGAAGCGATTTTTGAGGTGTTTTTGGGACTTTCTATTGCACATAATGCAATCACCCGACTGACTGGCGAAGGCAGGCGCAGTGGGCGGTGGGTATGGGGCAGCGGGGCGGTGAGCGATGAGCAGAGCGCAATGACGATGGACAGTCGGCTGTGCACCGAGCGAACAGTTGGAGATAGTTGTAGTCTGTGCGATTAAAAACAGGAAACACGAAGGATTTCCTCTTCTAACTGTAGTCTGTACAACTAAAATCTGCCCGAAGGAGTAAGAACCAGGGTATGGAGGTATTTTAATTGTACCAAATACAGCTAAACGGATATTCGGCGGCACAACAGGCGATTTAGTTGTACAGATTACAACTCAGCATCCCACTCGCACCTTCACCAGGGCACAGCAAACCCATCAGTAAGCGATTAGTTAACGTCCTTCTCACAAATTCACATCTGATTAGCTTCTAGCGAACAGCGCACGTACTATCCAGTGTTCTACATTACGAGCTACAGCGGACAGCGCGCCTACTATCCAGTGTCCCACAATACGAGCGACAGCGAACAGCGCACGTACTATCCAGTGTTCCACAATACTAACTACAGCGGACAGCGCGCCTACTATCCAGTGTCCCACAATACAAGCGACAGCAAACAGCCCCCGCTCATCCCGGCGGGGGCTGTCTTCATCCTGCGCGGGCCCCACTGGACACGCACCTATTTTACCCGTAAAAAGCTACAAGCTGGCGCACGATCTCCACCTTATCATGATCGACCACGACCTGATGCTGCGGCTGCTCGAACAGGGCCGAGATCTGAGCCGGGAACTCCTGCTTGATGCCGGTCAAGGCAATCGCCTCGTCGAACTTGGCCGGATGCGCTGTAGCGTAAGCAATGCTTATCTCATCAGGAGCGCTGAATTTCTCATATGCGGCTACGCCACATGCCGTATGCGGGTCGAGCAGATAGCCGGATTCCTGCTGGTACTTGCTGATGATCTCCAGACACTGTGCATTCTTCACGCCCAGCGCGGAGAAATCCGCCTGTACCCGGGCCAGCAGCTCACCGTCCACCGTAATCGCGCCCTCGCTCTGCAAGGCTGCCATGTACCCGGACAGCTTATCCGCATCCTCGCCCAGCAGATAATACAGATAGCGTTCGAAGTTGCTCGCCACCTGGATATCCATCGACGGGCTGTAGGTGCCTGTGAAGCTGCCTGGTTTGTATTCGCCGGTCACCACGAACCGTTCGAGGATGTTGTTCTCATTGGTGGCGATGATCAGCTTGTGGATCGGCAGACCCATTTTCCGCGCCAGGAAGCCTGAGAAAATATTGCCGAAGTTGCCCGAAGGCACGCTGATATTGACCTTCTTCTGATCGCTCCCCAGAAGCTGCAGATAAGCATGGAAATAATAGACCGTCTGCGCCAGAATGCGCACGAAGTTAATGGAGTTAATCGCCCGCAGGTGATACCGTCCCTTGAAGTCGAGATCGGCGAACAGTTCCTTGATAATCTTCTGGCAATCGTCGAAGTTGCCCTCTACGGACAGGTTCAGCACATTGCTGTCATCTACGGTGGTCATTTGCAGCTCCTGCACCTTGCTGACTTTGCCGTGCGGATGAAGGATACAGATCTTAATGCCTTCCTTGCCGCGAACGCCCTGAATGGCCGCAGCACCAGTATCGCCGGAGGTGGCCCCGAGAATATGGATGATTTCACCGCGCACCTTGGCAATGTAGGAATACAGCTCGCCCATGAACTGCAGCGCCACATCCTTGAAGGCAAACGTCGGCCCGTGGAACAGCTCCAGCACGTATAGAGAATCGTTCACCCGGTGCAGCGGCGTAACTTCCGGAGCGCGGAAGCTGCCATAGCTGGTGTAGACCATCGAGCGCAGATCCTCATAAGGAATTTCGTCATTGGTATAGTAGGAGAAAATCTCAAGGAACAGCTCCTGAAAGCTCAGGCTTCTCCATTCCTCCAGCTTCTCCGGGGAAATCACCGGAATCTCAGCCGGTACCATGAGTCCGCCGTCATCCGCCAGCCCCATCAGAACCGTATCAATAAAGCCTCTGGCCGCTACCTTGCCTCTTGTGCTTATATACTCCATACCCGTCTCATCCTCCTGAACCCCTCTTTATTTACTGTACATATTACCACGTTTACGCGTTAAAGTCCGCTGATTCTATAAGATTAAGGCTCACCGGGGCTATTTGCCCTGAAGCTCTTTCCAGACGGTTTTGTTGCTGTACTTCTTCTCTGTGCTGACATCCAGGCCAAACCATTCCGGGGCTGTGAAGCCTTCCGCCTCCTCCAGTGAATCGAACTCAACCTCAAGCACCGTAAGCTCCAGCTGGGTGTAGAGATCAATCTCCACCGTAGTATCGTTCCATACGCCTGTAATGCGGGTTTTGACCAGCGGAACCGCCTTCACAGCCTCAATCATCTGGTTATACAAGCCTGAGGAAATGAAATATTCTATCTCCTGGCGGCTGATGCCCTTGCCATCCTTGAACGTATGCGTGTAAGTTACCTCACCCGTGTCCAGATCCGTGATCTTCCGCACCCGCAGCTCCTGCCCGTCCTCAATCGCAAGATACGTCTGGTCAATACTGTGACGGGTCAGCACCTTCAGCTGTCCTTCTTCAATCAGCCGCTCCGGGTATTCCGGCAGCAGGAATTTGCGTTCAATCTCCATAGCCATGCTGTTTCTCTCCTCTGTGTGCGAGCTTTGTGCGAGCGTTAATGTAACATATTATTTATCATCATAGGGGCGGGTCATACGCAAGTCAACCGGAGGGAACGGATTCACCGGGAAAAAAATTCTATACCTTCTGTCCGCCTAAGGCATGAATGTTACTCGCTCCCCAGGCCACAATCTCTTCGATTAGCGGAACCAATTCCTGCCCGGAGGGGGTCAGGGAATACTCGACGCGCGGAGGCACCTCAGGATATTGCTCGCGATGGATAATGCCGTAGTCGATAAGGTCCTTGAGACTGTTCGTTAACGTGGTTCCGGTGATGCCGTGCAGCCTTCTTTTTAGTTCGTTATACCGGATCGTCCCCTCTTCGCTCAGTAAAGCGAGGATAGGCAGATTCCACTTCCCGCCGATGACATGAAAAGCAAAGGTGGCTGGGCACATCTGCGTTAAGTCAACCTCATATTTCATAGGTGATTCCTCCATTAGTATATTTTATATACCAGGTATTAAAAACAATAGTACTTGTTAATCTGATTCCAGATATTATAATCATACTACAACTGGTAACGGATATTATAAAAAAGAATGTGAGGTAAACAGCTATGAATTCAAATCCTATGATCTGTGATCTGAAGACAGGGGTATGCGGGGTAAGCGACGAGGAGCATACACAAATTATAGATTTCAATCCGCAGCAGCAGCCCAAAGTTACTCTCTATTATGCTACTGATCCGATCTGTTCACACTGCTGGGCCATCGAGCCTACCCTGAACCGGTTTATCCAGCAATATGGCAAGTACTTTCATCTGCAGCCTCTGATGGGCGGATTATTAGCCGGGTGGAATGGCTTCGCTGACAAGGCAAATGGAATACAGCAGCCAGCCGATGTAGCGGGGCACTGGAAGGAAGTCGGGGCGCATTACCGCATGCCCATTGACGGCACCCTATGGCTGAACAATCCGGTCATGTCCTCTTATCCGCCCTCCAGAGTATTCAAGGTTATCCAGCAGAGACATCCGGGGAAGGAACTGGCCTACTTGCGGAGCGCCAGAGAAGCCGTCTTCGTCTTCAACCGGAATATCGGAGAAGACGAGGTCCTCGCGGATATTGTGAATAGTCTGGGATTACCCGGCGCAGAGATCGTTCAGGCCGCAGGACTGGAAGCGGCGCAGGAATTGCTGGAAGAGGATTTTCAGAAGGTGGCCCAGCTCGGCGTACGCGGCTTCCCGACCCTTGTCATGGTCAATGAAGAGAACCAAGGCATTAAGCTGGTCGGGTCCCGCACCCTGCAAAACTACGTAGATGCCTTACAGCAGCTTATTCCTGAGCCGCTTGCTCCTGCTGCTCTCCCGGCGTTGCCGGAGCTGCTGGCCGAAGGACATCTTCTCTTCTCCAGAGAAATCGAAGCCATGTACGATATCAATCCAGAGGATGTGGCGGCCTTCACCTCCGCTGAGCTTCCCGAGCATGCATACCGCACCCGGCAGATCCTGGGTGAGATGTTTATCGAACCGGCCTGAAGGCGCCCGTAGCCAACAAACAGCGGTCCCCCGTCATTGGAGGACCGCTGTTTGTTTGATTTTACCGAAGCCTGATGTTCATTATACCGAATTATGATACCCATGCGGACTGAGAATCCGCTATTTCGTATAAATCGCTACTATTGCCTTGTCATTCGGACTCAGAGGCCCTTATTCGTATGATTTCGCCTTGAAACAGCCAGCAGGGAAGACAATAAGGTCTTCTGAGTCCGTAAGAACAGAAATCAGGTTAGTGTATGAGCAAATAAGGTCATGTCAGTCCGCAAGGCCGGCTACGGGTGAGCAGAGCCACGGCTCCAGAGGTGAATCCCCGCTGCGGCAGAATTTCACAGTTGCGGGCAAGTCCACAGTTGCGGAAGTGTCTGCATCTGCTTGAGAGTTCGTGATTAGATATAATCCGCCATCGAGCGGACTACGAGTCCTGTCGGCGCGGCAGGGGTGAAGTCGCCCTCTCCATTGCCGCTGCTTCTAAGCAAGAACTCCACCGTCTTCGGCTCGCCAGGCAGCAGATCGAAGTAATTATCGGAGAAGATGCCTTCTTCTTCTACAGTGAGATGCACGCCCCACGCCAGCACATCGCTGCTCAGCGTGAAGCTCTGCCCGCCGCTTCCCGGCACCTCGGTCACCGTAATGACCGGCTGGCTCAGCGGAATATCCTTGGCGGCCGCGAAGTAATGCTCCTTACGCTCCAGCACTTGCCTTGTCTTCGGTCCTTGAGCCAGCACTTGCCCTGTCTTCGGTCCTTGCTCCAGCACCTGCCCTGTCTCCGGTCCTTGCTCCAGCACTTGCCTTGTCTCCGTCCCCAGCTCCTGCACCTGTCCTGGCACAAGCTCCGCCTGCACCACCTGCCCGCTCTCCAGCAGGGAAGCTATCAGCAGCACCTGAGCCGGTTCACGGCCCTCCAACACTTCGGCCAGCGGCAGTGTGAAGACCACAGCCGACGAATCCGCAGCAAGGGTTACCGGCTGCGACCATTCGCGCAGCAGCACGCCGCTGATATCATGCAGCCGCAGAACCAGCTCTGCGTCCAACGCCTCCCGCCGGTCAGACACCCCATAGACCTTGACGCTCTCCCCGTCTGTGCTGTCTACAGACAGCAGCACCTCCTGGAAGCTGCGGCGCACCGTATATTGCAGCGCCTTCCAGCGCCCGTAATAATCCATGCCCGCCCAGGAGGCTACCGGCCAGCAGTCATTCATCTGCCAGTACAGCGTGCCCATGCAATAAGGCTTGTTGCGGCGGTGACTCTCCATAGCCATGCGGATCGCCTCGGCCTGAAGCACCTGGCTCATGTACAGGAAGCCCCGGAAATCCTTCGGCTGTGGCAGGTACATATCCATATATTCCTTAATCAGCTGATTGCCCGATCCGTTCTTCTGATGGGCCAGCATTACCTTCGATTCCAGCGCCAGCTCCTCTTCCTCTGCATAGCTCAGCACCGACTTCAGCTCCGGGAAGGACTGGAAGCCGTATTCGCTCATGAAGCGGCCTACCTTGAGATTATAATTCTCGAACGGCTCCTTGGCATGCCAGACGCCCCAGTAGTGGATATCCCCGTCGCCCATAATCCGCGTCGCATGCTGATCCTGACCACCGGTAAGCTCGCGCAGCGGCGAGGACGGCCAGTAATCCATACCCGGATGGTTCGCAGCCACGGCTTCCGGCAGAATCCGGTGGAAGATTTCCTCATAGGCAGTCCATAAGCTCTGGCGAATCTCAGCATTCAGCTTCTCCTTCCAGCCCCAGCCCATATTCTCCTCATACTGGGACCAGGCCGAGTCAATCTCATTGTTCCCGCACCAGAGCGCGATACAAGGGTGGTTACGCAATCTGCGGACATTATATACCGCTTCTGCGCGGACATTATTCAGGAATGCCTCATCGCCCGGATACATGCTGCAGGCGAACATGAAGTCCTGCCAGACCAGCAGCCCGTATTCATCACACAGCCGGTAGAACACTTCTTCTTCATAGAAGCCGCCGCCCCACACCCGCAGCATATTCATATTGGATTCCACGGCCGTGGCAATCTCATGGCGGTAACGTTCCTCCGTAACCTCCGTGATGAAGCTGTCGTTCGGGATATGATTGGCACCCTTGGCGAAGACCGGCACCCCGTTCAGCTCAAAATGGAACGACGCCCCCTGCGCATCCGGCTTACGCACCAGCTTAATTTCCCGAAGCCCCGTCGTTACCTCCGATACCGCTACTGCATCCGCTCCTTGCAGCAGCTCTGCACGGAAAAGGTACAGCTCCGGCTTGCCCAAGCCGTTGCACCACCACAGACGCGGGCGGTCAATCACCAGCTCAAGCTCTAGCGTCTGCTTGCCCGGAGTGAGCGTAACCGCCTTCATCCATTCCTGCCCTCCGGCACTCACCCGCAACAGGCCGCTCCATGCTTCCGGGGCGTCTGCTTCAATCACGGCCGTTAGCCGGGCCTCCTGCTCATTCACCTCATGCTGGCGAATGTACAGATCCTCAATCGCAGCAACATCCCGGCCTGTCAGCACAGCTTCCCGCCAGATCCCGCTGGTCAGGAATCGCGGGCCCCAATCCCAGCCGTAGTGATACGGTGCTTTGCGGGCAAATACGCTGATCCGCTGCTCCTGAAGCCCGCCCAGCTCAGACTGGTCGTTCGGCGCAGGCAGATCGTAGCCCAGCGCCGCCAGCTTCGGCAGATCCTCCGTCACCACCGAGCGGAAAACGATGCGGATCTCATTCTCACCCGCCCGCAGCAGACCCTTCACATTCACGGTCCAGGACAGGAACATATTGTCTGCGGACAAGGCGTTCACGCCGTTCACATACACATCGGCATACGTATCCAGCCCGGCGAACACCAGCTCAGTTACCGCCAGCGTCTGCCATGTCTCTTCTAATACAAATCCTGTTCTGTATTCCCAGTCCTTTTTATCAATCCATTGCAGCTCATGTTCATTCGTTCCATAGAAGGGCTGATCGATAACGCCATTGCGCAGCAGATCCGTATGTACCGTTCCCGGTACAACAGCCGTAAGCCATTCTTCATCTCCGCAGGCTCTGAATTCCCAGTTCGACAGGTCGATTTGTAGTTGTTTCATAGTTCCTCCTATACTGTTTTTGCGCATTCCGGCGCTTAGCTAACCCCATTATATTTTGTTATAATAACGTTAGCAATAACAATATTCAAAGCAGCTATAATAAAAACAAAATGAACAACTCCTCGAACCTGCAAATGCATATCTAATCTAGATAAAGCCCCAACCAGCGAAATTAACTCAAATTGCCGAAGAGTCATTTGTTATTATTGTTATCTTAATTATTATCGGACCCGGCCCAACTTACTTCTGCTTCTGCTGCTCTTCATGCTCCTTAATCACCTGCTCCGTCCCGAGCAGAATCAGCCTCAGGCCGAATTCAAAGGCCCCATCGGTCCCCAGCAGCTCGAACAGTCCGTTCTTGAACATCCTCTGGAACAACCCAACCTCCTTCTCGCTCATGGAGTCCATCAGGCGGAGCAGTTCCTCGCCCGGAGGCTCCTGCTGTTCCTTAGCCATCATGGCGACATTGCGCTCATGCTCATAATCATCCAGCACGAAGAAGAACACGAAGTTCACAAGTGTAGTGACCACCTGCACCTTCTGCGCCTCCTCAAGCGGCGTGGATTCCACACAGTGCAGCATCCGGTTGTTGAACCGGATAATGTCCGGCTCGTGGGGCAGCGTCATCATCATAAGCTGCGTAGAGCAGGAATACCGGCTGAGCACACTCCGTACCGTTACCGCAAATTCTGTCAGCTGCTCCTTCCAGTCGCCTTCCGGGCGGTGCTCCTCCAGGATGACTCTGGAGATGTGGTTGGCCAGCCGCTGGTAGAGATTCTGTTTGCTCTTGAAATACCAATACAGCGAGGGAGCCTGAATCCCCAGCCGGTCCGCCAGACGCCGCATACTGAATTTCTCGATCCCCCCCTCCCTGAGAAGCTCCCACGAAGCTTCCAGAATCCGGTCTTCCGAGATTTGAGGTTGTGCTTTTTTCATCGCTATCCGCCCTTTTATCTAACAGTGTAAGTTGATGCTTTACAGTCTCTTAGGTTCATGATATCATCTAACACTGTAAGGTTCAATCTAACGCCGTTAGATTAACAAAAATCAGTGAAAGAAGTGATCCCTAATGGATACCGAAAACCTTTATTATTTTGAAAAAGCACCCATCACTAAAGCCGTCGCCCATTTCGCCGTGCCCATGATGTTAGGCACCTCCATGAACGTCATCTATTCGATTCTGAATGCCTATTTCCTGGGCACTCTCCACAATACGGCCATGCTGACCGCACTCGCCCTGACCCTGCCGCTGTTCGCCATCATTATGGCGCTGGGCAATCTGGTGGGCATCGGCAGCGGCACCTACATCTCGCGGCTGCTTGGTGAGCACAAATATGATGAAGTCAAGCAAGTGTCTTCCTTCGCCTTTTACAGTAGTCTCTTGCTTGGCCTCCTTGTGATGGCGGTAGGTCTGCCGCTAATCGGCCCTATCCTTCACAGTCTGGGAGCAACGCCGGATTCCTATGAATTCACGAAGGATTATGTCACAATCATGCTGATTGGCGCGCCGTTTGTTGTCTTGTTCTTTACACTGGAGAATATGGTCCGCTCCGAGGGTGCAGCCATCGTCTCCATGATCGGTATGATGCTCAGCGTGGTGGTTAATATCCTGCTCGATGCATTTGTCATCTTCGTTCTCCACTGGGGTGTAATTGGCGTAGCGTCGGCAACGGTTGTTGCCAACATGGTTGCGAGTGCCTACTATGCCTTCCACATGGGCTACAAAAGCCAATTCCTGACGGTCTCCTTCAAATGGTTCAAGGCCACCAAGGATATCTTAAGCAATGTATTCAAAATCGGCGTTCCGGTCTTCATCATGAGTGTCTTTCTGGGAGCCATGTCGCTGATCTTCAATCTGTTCCTGATCGAATATGGGGATTCGGCTGTAGCCGCTTACGGGATATCCTCAAGATTGCTGCAGTTCCCCGAGTTTATTCTGATGGGGTTATGCGAGGGAGTGGTGCCGCTCATTGCCTTCTCATTTACAGCGGATAAGCTGCGCATGAAGCATACGATCGGATTCACAGTAAAAGCGATGGCCGCCATGGCTGCCGTATTCGGCATCGTCGTCTATCTGATCTCCGACCATCTGATTGGTCTGTTCACACGGGACCCGCAAATGATTGAAATGGGCAGCTACATTCTGCATGTCACCTTCTTGTCCTTATTCATTTCGGGGCTGACCACCTTGTTCATGGGGATTTTCCAGGCCACCGCGCAGGGAACAGCCGCGTTCGTAATGTCGATTATTCAAGGGGTCACACTGATTCCTGTGCTCTACTTCGCCAACCGGATGAACGGCTTCCACGGGGTGGTATGGTCGCTGGTCATTGCCGATGCCGCTGCCTTCCTGGTCGGTGCTGCCATGCTGTACGCCCTGCGGCACAAGCTCCAGCCCGAACTGGAGAGTCTGGTGCATTAAGTAAGCCTAAGCCGCCTCTGAGCAATACAAGCAGCCGCAGGAAGCCCTTCCTGCGGCTGCTTTATGTTACTATGAAGGTTGTAACGAACGAATCCCAATCTGCAGAAGGAGTCTGATCAGCTTGCACACACCCTCCCATCCTAACTACGGCTCTCAGGACATCGAGGTCTACGATACAACCGAGCTATATGGCGAGACCGGACGGTTCCGGGTACTGCAATTCTCGGGGGAAGCTGTTCAGGGCGCACTGGATCTGGACCATCCGCGCCGGGTGATCTTCGAGTATCCCCGGGCGATGATTCATCTGATGGAGGCGGGCAATCCGCATTTCGAGCGTGTCTTCCTGATCGGACACGGGATTGGTACAATTGCCGGTTATTTCGCAGAGAAGCAGTTTACGGTGGCTGAGGTGAATGCGAAGGTTGTGGAATACAGCAGAACCCGCTTTGGCTACACGCAGGATAACATCCTGATCGGTGACGGCCGCAGCCTGCTGGAAGCCGCGCCGGAACGCGGCCATGACTACATCCTGCTTGATGCCTTCACCGCTGCCGGGACGCCGCCCCATTTCACTACGCTGGAGTTCTTCCGACTTACCCGTGCCAAGCTGAACGGACACGGCCAGCTCATCATGAATCTGATGGGCCGCAGCGGCAATGACCGTTTCATCAGTGCCATCCATACCACACTCCGTGAAGTGTATCCATATACCAGAACCTTCGCCCTCCCGGCAGAAGGAACCGCCGATCTGCGCAATATCCTCATGACCGCCAGCGCCCGGCCGATCCCCTATCAGTCCCGCCACATGGCCGGCTTCAGCGAGATCACTCCAGGGATCGGTCATGTGATCCGGGACCGGTAGTGCAGCAGGCGTCCAGGTCGAGTATATTCTCCAAATTCAGCAAGTGAATAAACTGGCGGTTGTCTTTATAGACGGCATCCAGCACCTCTGGATTCTGGAGAATGTGATCCGGCGCCTCATCCATGTGCTCCCTTGCGAGCAGTTGCACCGCTGACACCTGATCCACCCATATCCCTACTTCCTGTCCCGACACCTCGCAGATCAGAATCCGGGAGCCGGCCGTCTGTTCACCGCAGCCCATTTCGAGCTTGGGCCGTATGTCATAGACCGGGAACAGCAGTCCGCGCAGATTAATCATTCCCAGGATATGAGCCGGCGCGGACACCAGCGAATGAATCTCCGGTACGGGGACAATCTCCTTCATTTGACGGATCGGAATTCCGAAATCCAGCTTCTCCAGCTTGAAGGTGATATATTTCCCGCTCTGACTATCCTGATTCCCTGCCGTAACTGTGTTCTCTTGGAGCAGTGTATCGTAGGCCGAGCCTGTTTCCCTTGCAATCGAGCCTATATCCAGGATATGGGCCACACGGCCGTCGCCAAGTATGGTTGAGCCTGCGATATAAGAAACGTTGCCTATGTAACTTCCCAGTGACTTGATGACAATCTCCTGATTGCCGATCGTCTGATCTACTACCAGACAGACCCGCTTATCCGCGAAGCCGACGATGACAACGAACAGCCGGCCGTTCACCGTATGCTCCCCTTCCTCCACTTGCAGCATATGATGCAGACGGACAAGCGGAAGCACCTGATCGCGGAACTGGCAGACCTCCCGTCCCTGGATGGTAACAATATCCTCCGCCGTCATTCTGAATATTTCAATGACATTTATCAGCGGAATGGCAAAGGTACTGCTCCCCAGCTTAACCAGCAGAGAACGGATGATGGCAAGAGTCAGCGGTACCTTGATCGTGAATATACTCCCCTGATTAGGAACCGTCTCAATATCTATAACGCCATTTAATTTCTCTATATGTGCTTTGACAATATCCATGCCCACTCCGCGGCCGGATAAATCTGTGACCGTACGGGCTGTTGAGATGCCAGAGCGGAAAATCAGCATCACCAGCTCTTTGTCCGTCATGCGCTTCACTTCATCAGTAGTGACGAAGCCTTTACGCACAGCGGCTTCTTTAACCTTGCCGGTATCAATGCCCCTGCCGTCATCGGATACCGTAATCAAAATCATGTTCCCTTGATGACTTGCCCGCAGCGTAATGGTCCCTTTCCGAGGCTTGCCCGAAGCTGCACGTTCTTCCGGCGACTCCAGCCCATGGTCCACGGCGTTGCGCAGAATATGGATCAGAGGATCACTGATCTCCTCAATGAGGCTGCGGTCCAGCTCGGTCTCATTGCCCTCAATAATGAATTCGATCTCCTTGCCCGACTTCTGCGCCAAATCCCGGATCATCCGGGGGAAGCGGCCGAACAGATGCTCCATCGGCAGCATCCGGGTCTTCATCATCCCCTCCTGAAGATCGCTGATGACCATATTCAAATGTCCTGCAATATCATTAAGCAGATGAACATCACTGTTGTTCTTGAACTGCTCGCTTAATCTGGAACGGACACTGTGCAGCCTGGTATTATCTATAATCAGCTCACCTACCAGATTCAGCAGTCCCTCCAGCCGCTCCACATCCACACGGACCGTCTGGGCCGCATAGCCGTTATTTTTATGAGCCTCTTTTCCTTCGGTGAAGGTGTCGAGGTTTGCTTTTGTAATAGGATCTGTATGTATAATTTCAATCTGTGAGATTTCCTGCAGACAGTCCATCATATCCTGCCGGGACTGCTGCGTAAGCAGAATATATGCAATAGTACCGGAGAACTGCGCATCCCTCTCGAGGGATTCCAGCTCGGGGAAGGTGGCAACCACCTCGCCCGTTTCCCGCAGCTTGGCTTCTACGAGCTTCGCGCGGACATATTTCATCGGCTCCTCAGCAGCAAGCTGAATATGAACCGCCATTGCCGCAGAGCCTTGATCTATAGCTGCCTGGATCTGCTCTTTACGGATATTATCGAAGATAATATCCGGCGCAGCCCCCGCTTCTCCCTGCGCAGGCCCCTCTCCAGCAGGAGCGGGCGAATCGGCTGCTGTCTTCCGCAACTCTTTTAACCGGCGCAACAGCTCTGAGATGTCCCCCTCCTCCAGCGCACCGCTCAGAATGGATTGACGAAGCTCCTTAATGAAGTCTACGCAGTCAAAGAGGATGTTCAATAACTCGGAGGTTACGTCCAGCTGTCTGCCCCTGAGCAGCTCCAGCACACTTTCCATCTGATGCGTCAGCCGGTTAAGCTGCTTGAATCCCATGACCGCGGATGAGCCCTTGAGCGTATGTGCGACCCGGAAGATCCTCTGAATAAGGTCATTCTGATACCCTTTGCTCTCCAGCATGAGCAGGGCCTCATCCAAATACCGCAGCTGCTCGTCCATTTCATCCAGAAAAACGCCCAAATATATCCTATTATGAAACTCGTTCATTTCTGTTCTCCTCCCCGCCTTCATGCGTTAGCCTTCACCCGTCACTTAGCAGACGCCCGATGTTCAGAATGCTGATCAGCTCCTCAGCACACATGCCGATCCCGTCCATGTACTGCATTCCCTGCACTTCATGGGACTCCAGAGGAGGTTCCACCTCATGAAAGGAAGCCACCTTCTCTACGGAATCCACCATAATCCCTATGGCCTCCTGCCGATAATGCACCACTACGATCCTTGACCGGGCATCCGGTGGAGATTCTGCCAGGCCAAACCGCCTGCACAGACTGATCACCGGTATAATTTTGCCGCGTAAATTAATCACGCCCTTAATAAAAGACTTGCTGTTAGGCACGGCTGTGATAGGCTCCATCTTGATAATCTCATCAATCTCCCGGATAGCGATGGCCAGCTTCTCCTGTACTAGCCGGAAGATGATGTACTGCTCCGTTCGTGCAGCCAGCATGGCTTACTCCCCCTCTACAATCTGAACACCGACACCGAGCTATTCAGTTCATCCGCCAAGGAGGCGAGCATTTGCGAAGAGGAGGCCGTCTCCTCGGCGGCGGCAGCAGACTCCTGGCTTCCAGCCGCAATGGATTCAATCGAGAGCAGCACCCCGTTCGTCTGCGCCGCCTGTTCCTCACAAGCCGCAGCGATGCCTGTAATCTGTTGGGCAGTATCATTGATCCGGCTAACGATATCGTCGATCAGCCGCTCTGTGCGCTCGGACAGGACCGATACGTCACTAACAGCCTGCACACTCAGAACCGTATTCTTCTGCATCACCCGGATGATCAGGGCAATCTGTTTGGTAGCTTCACTGCTCCGTTCAGCCAGCTTGCGGACCTCATCGGCGACAACGGCGAAGCCCCGTCCCTGCTCGCCGGCACGCGCGGCCTCAATCGCTGCATTGAGCGCCAGCAGATTGGTCTGCTCGGCAATCTCATCAATCACCTCGATAATCTCGCCGATCTTCTGGGAATCCTGCTCAAGCAGCTCCATCTTCTCCGACAAATTGCTCATGCCGAGGCCGGATTCTCTGACCGCAGTGCTTCCCTCCTCAGCGCCCTGACGCGTCAGCAGAGACAGCTCCGATGCCTGCTCGGCATTCTTCGCAACCTCATCGATGCCCCGGGTCAGATCCTGAACCAGCTGATTGATATTTTGCGCCGCCTGCGCCTGGGATTGGCTGCCGCTGGCGATTTCTTCTGTCGTTGCCGATATTTCCTCAGAGGAGGCTGCGACACTTTGCGCCGCTTCGACAGTTCCGCCAATCAGCTTGCGCAGGCTGGTAATCATCTCATTGGCTGCTGCGGCCAGCCGTCCGAACTCGTCCCGGTTCCTGATCGCAACCTCCTCCCTGAGGTCACCGCCTGCCATGCGGACCATTGCAGCGAGCAGCTTGGATACCGGACCGACGATGCCCTGCGAGATCACGACACCAAGCACAATGGCTGCAATTGCCGCAATGCTGGAGATGATCAGGATCATCAATCTTCCCGTGGTATAGCTGGCAACCGTAGAGTCGATCCGTTCATCTGCACCTTGGATGACATTACTGACGGCCAGATCGGCGGTATCCTGAGCCTTCTGCAAATCAGGCAGTGCATCGATTAAGACGCCGTAGGCCTGCGTATTCTGATCTTTATCCAGCAGTTCATTGACTTTGGGTACGGATTGGTTATAGTTATCCACGCTCTGCTTAATGATCTCTAACGCAGCCCGTTGATCCGCATTCAGTGCGAGCTCTCCATAGACCTTCATCCGGTCAGCAATCTTGTCCTGATCCGCTTTAATAACTGCCTGAATCTCCGCCTTCACCGAATCATCGGTTTCGAGGATAAGCTTGAACAAGTCACCGCGCAGCTTGTACAGCTCCGTCCGGATCTCGGCAACATTGACGAGCGCGGGAAAGTTGTAGCTCTGCATCTGTACAGAGTTACTGTTCATGCCCGCCATTTTCATAATCGATAGCCCGCTGATAAATATAAGCAACGCTACAATAACCAGAAAGCCTCCCAACAATTTGGTGCGGATGTTTAGTTTCAAATGAAGCACTCCTCAATATGTATTTTGTCGAGCCTACAAAGCTTCCCCTATTATGAATAACGTATGACCTCTGCGCCTATCGCCACTGGTTCCTAAGTTTCGACATAATCTTCCTGTATTCTACAGGCCTTCTTTCCTTTATCAAGTGGAAACGGCTTTGCCGTCCTTTTAAAGGACGGCATTCGTTTCAGCGAGAAATAGAAGGATAATTTATAGCGTGAAACCTATAAATTCTTATATTTGCACAAAAAAAGCAATGTACGCTTACATGCTGCGTAATCATTGCTTTCTTAGAAAATCTGTTTTGCCTGTGGCTTGATACATGTGAGAGATGGCCTGTGATCTGCTATGTACACCGAGCTTTTCATATATTTTGGTGATGTGATTCTTGACAGTATGCGTACTGATAAACAGCTTCTCCGCAATTTGCTTGTTATTGAGGCCCGTCAGCAGACCATCCAGGATATCCCTTTCCCGGGTAGTAAACCGTACGCCCCCCACTTCCTGCGCTGCGACCGGCGAAGGAGCTATCAGTTGTTCAAAGGACCGCATCAGCGGTTCGGCTATGGGTATAGGAAGTGTTTCCTTCCATTGCCTGCCGCCTTGCTCCGTATACTTCGTGAGCATAAGCAAGACCTTCGCCAAGTACAGATGGGAACTTTCTCCTGCATCCTCTTCTCCATTGTAAGCCAACAGGTAATAATGCATATGACGCAGAATGCATACCGCGGGGATGTCACCCAAATATTCACGGAGCAGCCCTATAGGATATGGAGCGAGGAATGCGGCATGGCCGATCCATTCAATCTCCTCAGCAGAGTGATTTAGTGGCTCCAGCAAGTCCTGTGCAAGTCTTTGAATCTCCGCAGCTCTGCTATGCGCTATCGGCTCCTGCGTCAGCAATGTATCCCGTAACAGCCGCATAATGTCCTCCCCGGAGGGCACAGCGCCAGGCTGCTGCACAAGCAGCTTGGTCACTAGCAGCACATTGGTCATATGAAAAATCGTTTCATATTCCCGCCGCTGCCCCTCATCTCTGAACTGGACCGTGAATAACCCCAGCAGCCTTTGTTCAAATACCATAGGATGCTCTACCAGCTGCCAGCTCTTCCATTCACGCCGGATCGGCTTGTTCAGCAGATTGAACCCCGGTATCCCGTCAGCGAAATAGATCTGTTCAGCATCTTCTGCGTAGACGGTGTACAGCTCATTCGGAGCAGAAGAGGAAGAATAGATCCTCAGTCCGGCTTCGTCAGGCGTATGTAATAACAAGCACATGAACGGACTGCCTAGCTGCTGCTGGAAAAACTCAATGAACAGCTGCAGGTAATCCTCCTTATCCTGAGTAACCAGAATCCCTTGGACAATTTCTTTATAGGTATCATGCCTCTTCTTTTGACGTTCATATAGCGCTTCGCTCTCCATATGATACATAGAAGCAGCGAGCTGATGGGCCACCAGCATGCCCATATCCGCCTGCTCCTCCGTCAGCTCCGGGCGGGCCGGATCTCCGGCATACAATAACCCATACAGCTTGTCCTTGTATTTGATGGGATAGCAGATTAACACCTTAGGCCTAACCCCATGGGCAGCAAAAAAAGAAATCCGGAGATCGCGGTCAGCATTCCTCCAGTACCCCATTTGCTTGGAGAGCCCCACCTGTCCCAGAAATCCCTCACCGTAAAAAAAAGAAGCCCCCTGCAGGGAGTTATCCTTAGGCATACCGGTTGTCTCCACCACTGTGAATTGGTCCCCGTCTGCTGCATTCATGGCATAGCCCGCAAATTCTACTCCAAGAATACGCACCACAATGCCCAGTATTCCTTGCAGCCACTCCGGGCTTGCCGGGTCCAGCAGATAAATCAGATTCATAAGCTGCAGGTCATACGCAGAATATTCTCCGCCCTGCTCCCGTTCAAGCAGAGCCTGCACGGTATCAGCCAGTATGTCCAATTGGCTGATAATCCGGGCGACGCCCTCCTGATCCAATACCGGCACCTTATCCAGAGCTTGAATCCAGTCCTCCCATTCCCCGGAGGGAACGGTTTCATGAATCCTTCCGGTAATCAGCTCTTTCGTACAACCGTCCACCCAGACGCCTGTCAGAATATAATAGGGCCTTTGCTTACTGAGCCCGATGGAGGTAACCAGCATTTTCAGCCCGGAGCGGGTCTCATAGACAATAGTTTTCGATACATTCCTGACCTTTTCCAGCAGATTCGCAATTGCATGTTCAGCGGTTGCACAAGGAGAACCGAACAACAGAGATGCCATCTCGGTTAAGCCGGAGG
The DNA here is from genome assembly GCF_038005345.1 of Paenibacillus sp. FSL H8-0122. Taxonomy (NCBI): domain Bacteria; kingdom Bacillati; phylum Bacillota; class Bacilli; order Caryophanales; family Paenibacillaceae; genus Paenibacillus; species Paenibacillus sp. FSL H8-0122. The sequence goes on from NZ_JBBOTB010000001.1 coordinate 5,630,160, forward strand.
GTTCTGTTATTCGTTTGTCCGCTTGATCGGTAATAATAATTGTCAATCCGCATAATGATGCGTATGCGTCTTGCAAAGACTGCAGATTTCGGCGGAGCTTGTTCTTCATTGCTTATTCCTCACTTTCCCCTCCAAAATTCGCCATAGCCTCACTGATTCCCTGCTTTTTCTCCCTTTCATTCTACAAACGTAGCATTATAGTCCAAGAATCCAAATACAAAAATGCGCAATTGCGAAAAAATATCATCCGGCCGATTGACAGATATCATTTGGCAAACGCACCCTCGCCAGCAAAATGTGATCGGTTTTTCGATTACATTCGGTCCACGCACCCCTCGCCAGCAAAATGTGGTCGGTTTTTCGATTACATTCGGTCCAGGTACCCCTCGCCAGCAAAATGTGGTCGGTTTTTCGATTACATTCGGTCCAGGCACCCCTCGCCAGCAAAATGTGATCGGTTTTTCGATTACATTCCGACCAATCACCCCTCGCCAGCAAAATGTGATCGGTTTTTCGATTACATTCCGACCGCACCCACCCCAACCTGCAAATTGTGTTCGGTTTTTCGCATACATTCGGCACACGAACCCTCCCTCAGCCATAAGAGGCACCTTCTCTCCTCCGCACAAAAAAACACCGGCGCTATATTTCCAGCACCGGTGCCATGTATCCTCTGGCTAAGCAGACGTTTAGCCCCTTACCGCTTATTGCCCAGCATCTCATCTGCTCAACTGCGACAGAATCTGCGGGTCTTTGATCTTCGTGTCGTCGGCCAGCAGCACGACCTTGGAGAGGACCTCCGCTGTGCGCGGGTCCTCGTCCAGGAACGGCAGGAACAACCGCCCACGGTGCTGGGAATGCACCGGAATAATGGACAGGGCGCCCGCGGCCTGCTTGTATGCCTGGCCGCTGCCCAGATGCACGGCATACTCGCCGAGCGTACCGTCAATCCGCGCATAATTGCCGTCCAGCCGGACGTTCTCAATCTTCAGCAGCCGCAGCGATTCGCTGACGATGACCCGGCGCATCTCGACGGTCGTCAGGCTCGCTTCCGGATCGACGCCGCCGACATGGGCTACGCTGACGACGAGATCCACATCCCGCATAACCTCCGAGAACAGCACGGGCGGCACCTGATCCAGCGGCACGCCCTTGTAGGTCTTCCGGTCGAAGAACTGCACTGTCTCCAGTGTCGGCGCTTCCGTATCCGCTGGCGAGAACCAATCCGCCATGGCATAGAGCCGGACGATCAGGTTCTCGGCATAGAACACCTTCTGCAGCCCTTCCTCATAGCTGACCGTCCACTGCCGCCCCTTCAGGAGGGCGACTGTCTTGCTCGGCTGCACCTGATGGCCGGCATAACGGCGGGACAGCACGCCCTGGGCCAGCTCATCCTCATTCGGCAGATACAGCTCGCGGAAGACCTGCTTGAACGGCTGGCGGAGCTGACGGTCGAACAGGTCCTTCTGGTACAGGCTCCATTGTCCGCTGCGGTAGAAGTCCAGCGGATGGGCAATCTGCAGCACCCCCCCGGTGTCCACGGCCTGCCGCTCACCCGCCGGGCTTACCAACGCGCCCTGGTCCGCATCATAATACCCCAGCGCATCGCCGCTCTTCAGCACCAGCTTGCTGATCAGCGGAGCCAGCACCGGATTCCGGCTCAGCCCCGCGATCTCACCCGGCGTGAAGGTGCCGCCGGACGCCATCGACCGCTCCAGCTCAGCGCGGGCGCGGCGGAACTGGCCGGTCAGGTCGCTCTTGGCCTCCTTCAGCGCTTCGATCCGCTCATGCTTCTTGAAGCGCGCGGGCACCGACTTCAGCGCCTTGCCCTTGCTGGTCACCACAACATCGCTTTGCCCTTCCTCGTCGATGCTGAGCGAGACATAAGTCTCGTCATCCAGCGCATAAGGCTCGAAGTACGCGGCATAGTCGTCCAGCTTACGAGCTTCCATATCCCAGATCAAGCGGGTGACATCGGCATATCCGGCATTACGCGCCAGGTTGCCGAGCGCAATCTGCGCCACCGCGCCTTCGCTGGCGCGGCGCTGGGCGCCGAACTGCTTGCTCTCCGCCAGGAAGCGCTGGATGAATTCATACCGCCCGCGGATATCCTTCTCCCGGTCTGCCTCCAGCGGAATCAGGCTGTAGCTGAGCAGATGCTCTTTATTCCGCTTCTGCTCCACCGATTCCTTCATCTCCTTCAGGCTCAGCTTGCCGAGCGTAGCATCGGCGAACAGCTGGGAGCGGCGGTGGTTCGCACCGGCGGAGATATATTTGGCACAATCATAGAGCAGCTCGAAGCGTTCCTGGCCAAGCGCCTCATACGCTGACTGGAACCAGTTCACATCGAAGGCGCCGTCATTGAACTCCTGCGGGGTGATCGGCGAGTAATGCGCCACCACTGTCTCCTTCTCGGCCGAGAAGCTCTCGTTGATGTGGGCATGGAAGTACCAGGCCCCGCTGCGCAGCCCTTCCCAGCCCAGGTATCCGGCAATGATCTCTATCCACTGGGGGGCATACATGGCGGCTTCCAGCAGCTTTTGATCGGACAGCTTGTACTCCTGCAGCAAGGTCTTCAGCAGCTCCGCATTATCGCCCTCACGCGGATAACATACCTTCAGCAGATGGCTGAAGGATTCCTTCTTCGTAATATTGTTGCCATAGCCATACACGTACCCGCGCACGAAGGTATCCTTGTTCAGCCCTGACAGGATACGGATACAATACTCCAGGCCCTCGATCCGCTGCAGCCCCATCGTCATGCCGGTCACTTCGGTCGGCAGGTCGCCGCGCCCCAGCTCAACCGCCAGCAGAAGGTCGATGATCCGTGTACGCAGTGCAACCATCTCTGGACTGTTCTCAATCCAATCGTATCTGCGTGAACTGATCCAACTCATATGGTTACGTGCATCCGTACTCAGCAGCAGCTCCTTAAGCAGCGTCTCCTCGCGGATGATGCCACCAGTGAAGGCCTCGACATAGTGCTTCAGCCCGATGATGCTGTCCCGCTCTTCGCCGCCGCTGATCCTCTCGAACCGGTAGCAGGTACGGAACATCTCCTTGAACTCCTCCGGTCCCTTCCACAGCTTCTGGACCATATCGATCCACGGATCAGCCAGAACCGAGAGGAAGGGCCAGTCCGCCGCCAGCTTCTCTTCAGGGAAGGCAGCCACCAGGGCATTCACCGCACCATTTACCAACCGGAAGCTCTCCGGGCTCTTGTGGTCGGCACGGAACGCATCCAGCAGCGATTCTACCTGCCATCTGTACTTCAGCTTGTCCACCAGCTTCATCACAGCCTCGAGCTGCTCCAGCGGGTAGATTTTAGCCGCGAACTCCTTACGCCAGCCGGACAGCAGCTTCTGCTTGCTGAGTTCATCGTCATCGATGCCCATCGTATCATAACCGTCATAGTTATCCAGGGTCTCATCCAGCTCTTCCAGGCTCATATAGAAGTTCAGCTCCATCAGATCCCGGGCGCTCCAGCCGCTCTTGTCCCAATATTCAGCCCATACCTCATGCAGCGGGTACTGCCCGAGAGCCGATTTTCCACTCTCCTCATCGTTCAATAAGTACCCCTGCAGCGGTCTGAGATTGGTACCGATCAGCAGCGTATCCTTATATCCGCTGTAGTATTCGACCTCATACTCCACATCGCGGTGCTTGTGAACGGTGTTGTCCAGCTCCTTAAGAAACTTCTTGATCTGCTCCAGCGAGAGCTTGAACACCTGATCCCACTCGAATCCGTCCGCTGCCGGCCGCTGAGCCAGCCACTCCTCCGTCAACTTCGGATCGAACAAGCCGAAGCCGTTCGCCTTGGTATACTCGTTCTTCCGGCTCAGCCTTCCGATCAGCTCACGCTCCTGGTCAGAAGGCTTCACCAGCTCCTCCGCCAGCGGCCGCACGGCTTCGAACAGCGCCTGCCGCTCTTCATCCTCGAACAGCACCGTCATAATCTCAAGCCCCGCCTGCCGCTGCAAGGCATTCTTGCCTTGCACGAGCCTGCGGATGGAAGCCTCCAGCGTTTCCTCCGGCTGATTCAGCAGCATGAGGGTGACGCTCTGGCGCAGCGTGCCGGTCTTGAGCTTCAACAGCCCTTCCGCCATCAGCAGCTCATCCTCCGCCAGCGTCAGCTCCTGCGCCAGCTTCAGCGCAAGCTCGCGGTTCTTCATGCTTTTGTCGGAGAGGCTGGCGAAGATGAATTCGCGCTGCACAGCATCCTCTGCATCCTGCACGAAGTAGTTCAGCAGCTCCCCGCGCATATCCGGGCTCAGCTTGTCCTTATGGGCAAGCAGTTCGTTCACCCAGGCCGGGTCCATGTCATAAGAGATCAGATAGAGCATCTTCTGTACCGGCAGATCACGGGTATAGTTAATCTGCACGAAGTCCAGCACCTTGGACGGACCGCTCTGCTCCCGGCTGTCCGGATTCAGGAAGATGTCCTTCAGCAGGCTGAAGTCGCGCTGCCGCTCGCTTTTATCCGCAAGCTGGGGGCTGGTTCTGACCTCGATTCGTGGACCGTTATCCTTCGGCCCTCTCCACATCCGGTCATAATCGTAGTTGTAGTTCATCAGAATCCAGTACAGCAGCTCCGGCTCCTGCCCGTTCAGATGCTGCCGGGCGCTGCGCAGGCGGACCTCCTGGTTCTGGCTGTTCGAGAGTACATACTGGGCTACAATCTTCTGGTACAACTGTCCCTGCTCCATGAGAACGTCAACCTTGCCGATTAGCGCATTCTCTTCATAGACTGCCGTCCCCCACAAGCCAAGGTAGACATGGTTGGCATTCTCACTGGTCAGCCATTCCTCGCGCAGCGCTTCATCCGTCAGCACCTGATAGGCACCTTCTACCAGTTGCTTCGCCACCCGCTGGTTCTGCGCTTCCAGGCCCATGCCTGTCCATACGCCCAGGGCACGAACCACCGAGCTGTAGCGCACGAGATCATTGTCGAGAATCACCTTCAGCATATAGAGGTTATTCTCTATCGTCCCCTCATCCATCCGTTCGACAACCGACTGCCGCAGCCCCTCCTGCAGACGGGCAGCGACCAGCAGCTCACCTACCATATGCATAGCCGCCTGATTGTGGCTGAGGAATACACCCTTCAGCATACTGTGACTAAGCTGCGCCGCCTGGTTGTCTCCATATACGGCTTCCTTGAGCAGATCCTCCATGCCGCTGCCGCCGCGGTCCAGCTCATAGGCGACTACATCCGGAACAGCCACATCCACACGGTAGGAGGTACTGTAGTCTTTATCCAGATTGCCCTTGAAATATTCCGGCAGCGAGAATTCAACCATCTCCATATAGATCAGAGCATTGATTTTACGAAGAATCTGCAGCCGGTGCGGCTGAACCTCCCGGGTACGGAACGGCCGGCGCAGATACCCTATGGCATAAGGGTACTCCATCGCATGATTAACTATGTAACGGGCAAGCTCAACAGTATGTGTGCTGTACAGCTGCTGCATGACTTGGAACAGAGGCTCCCAGTAACCGGCAAAATCACTCCGGGCAGCGTCTGCACGCGCTTCCAGTATAGCCATGAAGCGGTCCAGCGAATCCTCCCCTTCATGGAGGTAGCGGGTCTTGCTGAACTCTGCCAGCAGAGGTGCAAGCTCTGCGCCTTCCCCTTTGAGCCCCTTCGCTTTACTCTCGATCTCTTCGTACCACTGAGTCTCCCACTCTGCATTTCCGAACTTCATCCTGTCATCTCCCTCACCATAATCTTCCTGCCAGCATCGTGAACCGGATCAGCGTCAGCTCATCGCCCTCTTCGAGCCTCAGCGGCTCATCCAGCGCGGAGCATTCCTCTTCCTGCACGAACACCTTATACAATCCGTCTTCAAAAGCAAGCAGTGCCGCTGCCGTAGCCTGCTCTACCTCAGGCTTCGTCTCACCGTACACTGTGCCGAACCCGACCTTGCCGTTATCGCCCTGCTCCGCAATTTCACTTGCGGTCAGGTAGGGGATCAGCTCCCCCTGCTCCTGGCGCTCCCGCATCGCCTGCACCTGCCCGGCTACAATCTCCGAGATCAGTGCGCGAAGCGTCTGCGGATGGGACGCAAGCAGCAGCTCCTTCCGCTCCAGCACCGCCTTGCGTTTCCCCAGGCTTTTGACGGTTACATACAGCTTCATGGCCTTCCCTCCTTACCTCAATAGCTCTATTCGACAGATTATCTTGTTCATTACCCGATTTCGCAGATATCAACCCGTTCCCCCGGCCGAAAATTCAAATTTGTGCGGATACAGGGCATCCGGTATCTGTACAGCGCTTTTTTTGCTAAAATAGAAGGGTCGGCGCATTTCCGGGCAATCTTGGCGCCAGTCACTGAAACGGAGGCATTACCTGTGGATTATATTATTCTGGACATCGAATTCAACGGCCGCAAATTTGCCAGCGAGCATCCCATGGAGGTCATTGAGATCGGAGCGGTCCGGTTAGACGCTTCATTGCAGGTTAAGGATGAATTCTCAGCCTTAATCAGACCCATATACTTCTCCACCCTGAATTCATTCATCAAGAAAAAAACCGGCATCCCCCAGGAGGATATCGACGTCGCCAGCCGGTTCCCGAAGGTGATTACCGCCTTCAGAGCGTGGCTCGACCAGAGTGCTGACGGCGTGCTGCTCTTAACCTGGGGCGGCGAGGATATGAAGCGGATTATCCAGGATGTGCGGATGCACAAGATGGATGATGCCTACTGGATGGAGGCCACCTACTTCGATCTGCTTAAGGGCGTCCTGCGCGCCCGCGGCCTCAGTAACGACATCAGCGTAGAAGGGGCTATGGCCCTCTTCGGCCTGGAGCCTTCCGGCTCCGCCCACCGCGCGCTGGACGATGCCAAGATGACGGCGGAGATCTTCCGCGCAGTCTTCAACGAGCTGGACTTCGGGCGGTCGCAGCATTATGTCGATACCTTCTCGAACGCCAGGGAGCGCAAGACGGTTAAGATCGCCATCAAAGCGATGACCGCCCAGAAAATCGTCCCCACCTGGGAGCTGGTCGCCGAGCATTACTTCCCTGCGGAGGATGCCCTGGCGGACCCCCGGAAGCTGGCAGAGCTTAAGGCGTATTTCACCGCCCAGCTTGGCAAGAAATAGCCCCCTACCCGCGCACAGCAGCGGCAATCTCCCGAGGCATAGCCCGGGCGGTTGCCGCTGTTTGCTTTTCCAGCACCCACGGTTACCCGCCCCTCTGTCCGGTTATTCTACCAAATAAAGAGTTGACCTTGCCGTTACGTTAAAGTGTACAGTTAGATATGTAAGCGGCCGCTTACCCTGCGGGAACGCCTTGAACCCGTTCTCTGCTGTATACGCCAAGACAGATTGGAGGCAGATAGGACTATGGAATATACGGTGCAGAAGCTGGGGACACTCGCGGGGATCAGTGCACGGACCCTGCGGTATTACGATGAATTCGGCATTCTGAAGCCGGCCAGAATCAGCTCCTCGGGATACCGGATCTACAGCCAGGCCGAGGTAGACCTGTTGCAGCAGATTCTGTTCTACCGGGAACTGGGCCTCAGCCTGGAGGCGATCAGGGATATTGTCCATTCGCCCTCCTTCGACAGCGCCCGCGCCCTGCGGGAGCACCATGACCAGCTGCTTCAGCGTAGAGCGCAGCTGGACCGGCTCATCGCGAACGTCGAGCAGACCATTGCACACACAGAAGGGAGAAGTATAATGAGCAATCAGGAGAAATTCGCAGGCTTCAAGCAGAAGCTGATTGACGATAACGAGCAGAAGTACGGCCAGGAGATCCGGGAGCAATACGGCGCGGAAGCTGTGGAGCAATCGAACCGCAAGCTCAGCCATATGACGGAGGAGCAGTACGCTGCCCTTCAACAACTGGAGGCCGATATGTTCGCGTCACTGGAGCAGGCGATGGAGGAAGGCGGCCCGGCAAGCGAACTGGCGCAAAAGGCCGCCGATCTGCACCGCCAGTGGCTAAGCTTCTACTGGGATACGTACACCAAGGAAGCCCATGCCGGTGTTGCCCAGATGTATGTCCAGGATGAGCGCTTCACCGCTTATTACGACCAGCGCCGCCCCGGCATGGCCGCGTTCCTGCGGGATGCGGTGCATGTGTATACTGGAGCGAAGCAGTAGACGTAATCGTTTGGCATAGCAAAGAGGCAGCCGGATTAACGGCTGCCTCTCTTTTTTATGCTGAAACGTTATTCCAGCTCAATCATCATCCTCGTCGGAATCGGTATCGGTGTACACAACCTTGGCAGTATACGCATCGACACCTACTTCTGTCTTGACCTGCCCGTTCCTGATTTCAACCTCGTAGACAGCGCCCCCGTGCTCCCGGTCCAGATCTATCTCGGTAACCGTCCCCTTCACAGCAGCCTGAGCCACCTCAGCCGCCTTGCCTGCGGTAATCATCTTCCCGCCTGAGGCCGGAGCTGCCTTATGAGAGTCACCATTGTCTGCATCCTTGCGCAGGCTGATCACTTTTCCCGAATACGCATCTACCCGGACATCTATCTCCTGCTTGGTCTGCTGAATTTCGATATCGTAATACGTGCCGCTGGCCTTCTTCTCCAGATCGATGCTCTCCACCTGTCCCGGAGCTGCCTTCAAGGCAATCTGCTCGGCTTTGCTTACACTAATTAACGTTTTGCTCTGACTCTTCACTGCTGCGGCTGCTTCTGCCGTACTGCCCTTCAGCTCGCCTATACCATAAGCGCCACCGAGAATAAGTGCTGCCGCCGTGATACTGCTCCATATCTTTGTCTTCAATGTTAACGCCTCCTAAGTTCATTCTTCGCTGCTTCATGTAGTAACTATAACGCTACAATCTGAGAGAACAGCGGGAGCAACATTAGAATTCGCTGAGAAAAAAGTAAACAGAGCACTAGTAATCGTCCCCATCCGGCTCTTCCCAGGTCACAGACATGATATGGCCCGAGATGGCATTCACCTGGACTACGGCCTCACGCCCGTCTGAAGTATGAATCTCCACTAGGTAAAAAGCGCCCGCCGCATCGATTCCCGTATCCACATCGTCCAGCTTCCCCGGTACCTCAAGCAGAGCGAGCCTGACAGCCTCCGCTTCGGAGACTACGCTCTGCGCCGCCGGGGTAGGTGCTGGTGACGGGGTAGCCTCAGCTCCTCCAGATGGCGCTGGAGTAGCGGCAGACGTAGGCTGCACCGCCGGTTCGTCCGCGCGCTTCAACAGCACGATGGAGAGAATCTCGCCGCTAACCCCGTCCAGCTTCAGCTCATACCGTCCCTGCTCCGTCTGAAGCTCTGCTACATAAGCTCCAGCTTGCAGCTTCAGACTCTCTACCTTACCGGCATATTCGTTCAGCACGGCCTGCTCCGCCTGATCTCTGGATAACAGCGGCTCCGAATCCTTCCCGAATATCCAGAAGGCAACCCAAGCCAGCAACAGGAAGACAACCATACCTATGACTGCCTTGTACATTTTGCTCTTGTTCCTTGGATGCTGGTTCATTGTCCACCTCCCCTGCGGTCCGCAGCCATACGGATCGTCACCGAGGTTCCCAGGCCTACCGTACTATCCATGGACAGCTCCGCTCCGATCGCCCCCGCGATCTCTGCGGCAAGCGACAGCCCCAGGCCTGCCCCTCCATTCTCACGGGTTCTCGCCTCATCCACTCTGTAGAAACGGTCGAATATCTTCGGCAGCTCCTCCGGCGGAATTCCAATGCCGCGGTCGGTAATCACAATCATCCGTTCCTGCCCGGAAGCCTCAATACGCACGGTTATCTGCTCATCGCTGTATTTGCGGGCATTGTCCAGGAAGATGAACAGCAACTGCCGGAGCTTCGCTTCATCGCTGTAGCCCTCAGCCGGCCCCTTGACCTGAACCGTGACCTCTCTCCCGTACGCATTATGAAAAGCCTTCGCCGAAGAACGGGCCAGCTCCTCCAGATCTATCACCTTCAGCTCCAGATCCCACTGCTCCGGGTGCTTTGCCAGCAATAGCAGCTGCTCCGTCATTTCCTTCATCCGCACAGCTTCGGAGTGTATGGCCTCAACCGATTCATCAAACAGCTCCGGGTGATCCAGCCCTCTACGCTTCAGCAGACTGGCATAGCTCTCAATAACCGTCAGCGGTGTGCGCAGCTCATGGGAGGCATCCGACACAAATTTCTCCTGCTTCACATAATTACTCTCCAGGAGGCCTATCATTTCGTTGAAGGTATGCCCCATCTCCACCAGCTCATCCTTCGAGTGTGCTTCCAGCGGAAGCCTGCGGAATTTCCCGCTGCGCTGAATCTCCCGCATAGTCGCCGTCATTTGCACGATGGGCCGCATAATCAGGCCCGACAACAGGCGGCTGGAGAGCAGCAGCGGAAGCAGCGCCGCAAGCGCAGCCCCGGCCAGGACCAGCCGCAGCACCCGCAGCGTATCCATCGTGCTCTCCAGACTTTTGGTCATCTGGAGATTCAGGACGTTCCCGTCCGTCCAGATGACGGGAATGCTTACGAACGCGTACAAGCGTCCGTCCACCCGGACCCGCTCCGCCTGCTTCCCGGAATGGTAGACCGGCTTCACCCGGCTGATCTCCTGCCCGGAGACTGAGGTGACTGGCGCCGGTCCGCTACCGTCCGCAGAGAGCAGCCGCAGCATTCCCTCCACCGGCACATAAGCCCGGAGCAGCTCCGGTGCCGTTACCCCGTCTCCGGCTTTTCTAATCGCGGCAGCGATTCTAACCGTCTCGGCAGAAGCCTGCCCGAGCTGGCTGTCTAGTGACATCCGGCTGAACACGGCGTAGATGAACAGATTCATAAGGACAAGAAGCACGGCAAACAGCACGCTGGAATACAGATGAATGGTGCTCCGCAGCTTCATGGGGCATCCTTCAGCACATAACCAACGCCCCGCACGGTATGAATCAATTCAGGCTGGTGGTCCAGCGTGATTTTCTTGCGGACATAGCGGATATAGACATCCACAATATTCGTATCGCCGTAATAATCGTACCCCCAGACGGCAGCCATGATCTGTTCCCTGTTCAGCACCTGGCGCTTATTCTTCAGCAGGTAGACCAGCAGGTCGAACTCCCGGGGAGTCAGCTCGATGCTCCGGCCTGCCCGCTTCACCTCCCGCGTAGCTTCGTTCAGCTCCAGATCATCTGCCATCAGCAGGTTGACGGCTTCCTCTCTCCTCCGCCCCGAGGCCAGCCGCAGCGCAGCACGGACACGCGCCAGCAGCTCCTCAATTTGAAACGGCTTCGTAATATAATCATTGGCCCCAAGGTCCAGGCCTGATACTTTATCCTCTACCGAGCTTTTGGCTGTAAGCAGCAGCACCGGCGTATCGGAATCACCCGCCCGGATTCGCCGCAGCAGCTCTATGCCGCTGAATCCAGGCAGCATCACATCCAGCAATAACAGATCCGGCTGCTGCTCCTGGTACATCTCCAGCCCCTGATGGCCGCTCCCGGCAATGGACACACGGTATCCCTCGCATTCCAGCTCTATCTGCAGCAGACGGGCAATTCTCACCTCATCCTCCACAACCAGAATCAATTCTGTCATCGGCGCTCCGCCCCTTCTACTTGATTGCCTCCATTGTAGGGCATGGGCAGCTACACTTTCAAACTCCGCCCGCTATTTGCTATCTCTCTATATGCAAAAGGGTGCTTCCACCGTAATCCCGGCCGGAAACACCCTGTCTATCCCCATTCCTGCTGCGTCTGTACCGGCAGCCGCTACAAGCTGCGGTGCAGCAGCGTAAGCACACCGCGCAGCTCGGCAACTGCCACCTGCCCCGGTGCCGAAGGCTTATGCGCCGCACCGAAGGTCAGCGCCGAGCCGAAGATCTCTCCGGCCAGCCGGCTGATCACGCCCTCCCCGGCCATCGACATCGTAATGATCGGACGGTCCGCATACTGCTCCTGCATCCGGTTCGTCGCCGCCAGCAAGGTCAGCACATCGGCTGGACCTTGCGGCATTACGGCAATCTTGGGCAGATCGCCGCCCAGCTCCTGCGCCCGGCGCAGCCGGGAGACAATCTCCTCCTCGGACGGCGTCCCGTGGAAATCATGATTCGAGACAATCACGAACACCGCCTGCGCATGCGCTGCGGCAATCAGCTTGCGGACTTCCGCTTCCTCATGGAACAGCTCCACATCCACAATATCCACCAGTCCGCTCTCTACCGCAGCCAGGTTCAACTCGAAGTAATAGGCGGTGGAGATTTCCTTCTCCCCGCCCTCCCTGGCGCTGCGGAAGGTGAAGATCAGCGGAATCTCCGGCAGCAGACGCTGAATGTCTTCCAGCACCTGGGTTACGGCATTAATATCTTCCACCTCCGTGAAGAAATCACTGCGCCACTCCACCACATCCGGCGCCAGTGCGAGCAAAGCCTCAGCTTCTTCACGCAGCTCCGTTCGCGTTGTTCCGACCAGCGGAACACAGATTTTGGGCATCCCTTCTCCGAGGGTTATATTCTTGACGGTTACTGTACCGCTCAAACGTGTCAGCTCCTTAGCGGACCCGGAGTCTCAGCGCTTCCTCTGACGCTCCCCGCTTAATTTGTCTATTAGCATCTGCTTCCTCTATCTCACATACGGAATCTACTGGGATCTACAGGTCTTGTGGCTCCGCATTAGCAGCTGTCCGCAGGAACTGCTCTACCTCTTCCAGTCTGGGCAGAGAAGCAATCGCACCGGTCTTGCCAACCGCCAGCGCACCGACCGCATTGGCGAAGCGGACCGCCTCCTCCAGCGTCCTGCCGCAGGTCAGCTGCCAGGCCAGCGCCCCGTTGAAGGAATCTCCGGCTGCCACCGTATCTACCGCCTGCACCGGGAACCCCTGGACATGCCGGCTTCCGGCAGCATCCACGATTAGCGCCCCTTTGGAGCCCAGCGTTACAATGACGTGCCGGACCCCTTTTGACAGCATCATCCGGGCCGCACGCTCTGCATCCTCCACACTCTCCACAGAGATGCCGGCCAGAATCCCCGCCTCTGTCTCATTCGGAGTCAGGTAGGCGACATGGTGCAGCAGCTCATCGCTCAGCGGCTGGGCCGGAGCTGGATTAAGAATCACCGGAATCCCATGCCGGTAAGCCAGGACTGCTGCAGCCTCGCACATCGCCAGATCCGTCTCCAGCTGCATCACCACGATCCCGGCACCGCTGATCACGGTCTCAAGTGCTTCAATATCCTCCGGCTTCATCTCCACATTCGCGCCAGGCACCACAATGATCCGGTTCTCACCGGCACCGTCCACCACAATGGAAGCCACCCCTGTAGCCTGGGATTCACTCTGTGAGATATACGCAGTATGAACCCGCTCCTGCTCCATAATCTCCAGCAGCCCGCTGCCAAAAGCATCCTTCCCCACTCTGCCGATCATCGTCACATCCGCGCCCAGTCTGGCCGCCGCGACGGCCTGATTCGCCCCTTTTCCGCCCGGAGACAGAGCAAATCCCTGACCGAACAGGGTCTCACCCGCCTCCGGCGCGCGCTCTGCCCGTACGACCATATCCATATTCAGACTTCCAATTACGACTATACTCAATCCTTTACACCACCACTTGGTTTATTGTTTGCTTTATGGTTTAGCTTATGATTTAGATGAAGCTTGTACATTTATTCTCCCCTTATCTTATGGCCTTCCGGCAGGTTTATCAAATTTTATTTATCGGCTCAGCAGGCGGTCATTCGTCACCGAAACTCCGCTGTGCTTTTTAAGGATAAATATGCTAGAATGATGGTGAAATCGCTCCCAGAGCATTCTTGTCCCCAATTGAGCAAACGTTTGCATCTTAGATACAGCCTGCAGCATTTCTTATTGGCAGCATCATCTAAATCGCATTTAGGAGGCTTATCACGTGAGCGAGAACCACTTGCCGTCAGTAGCTTATTTCAGCATGGAGTATGGACTGCATTCCGATTTCAAAATGTACGCCGGAGGCCTGGGCATTCTGGCCGGAGATTACATCAAGGGCGCGCAGGATATCGGGGCACCCATCATCCCCATCGGACTCAAATGGAAACAGGGCTACACGGACCAGAGGATTGATGCGGACGGCAATCCCTACGACTCTTACTACAACTATGTGTACGACTTCCTGGAAGATACGGGCGTCAAGGTCACGGTAAAAGTCAGAAAGACCGATGTGGTCTGCAAAGTGTGGAGAACCGACCGGTTCGGCAACCGTCCGCTCTATTTGCTCGACACCGATATCCCGGAGAACAGCGATGCCTGGATTACCGGCCAGCTCTACGGCTGGTTCGGGGAAGAGCGGATTGCCCAGGAGATCGTTCTGGGCATCGGCGGCGTCAAAGCCATGCGCGCTCTAGGAATTAAGATCGATGTCTATCACTTCAACGAGGGACATGCGGCGCTCGCTGCAATTGAGCTGATCCGGGAGAAGATGTCCGGCGGCAGTACCTTTGAAGAAGCCTGGAAGGCTACACGGGAAGAGGTTGTGTTCACTACACATACACCGATCAAGGAAGGCAACGAGACACATCCGCTGGACCGTCTGGAGTACATGGGAGCCTTCAACAGCCTAACCCGCGCCCAGATGGAGCGGATCGGCGGAGAGCCGTTCAACATGACAGTTGCCGGTCTGCGGCTGTCGAGAATCTCGAATGCAGTGGCTCAGCTTCATGCCGACACCGCTAACAAAATGTGGAAGGAAGTCGCCGGCAGATCCGAGATCATCGGCATCACCAATGCGATCCACACGCCTACCTGGGTAGATGAGCGGATGACCCGTGCTTTTGAGGAGGGCGGCGACCTGTGGGCCGTGCACAAGGAGATCAAGCAGGAGCTGATCGGCTTCATTGAAGAACGGTCCGGGATTGCCCTGAATGCAGACAATTTGCTCATTGGCTTCTCCCGCCGGGCGGCTCCTTACAAGCGCAGTGACCTGATCTTCTCCCAGCCGGATATTATAGAGCCGTACCTGGAGAGCGGCAAGATTCAGATTGTGTTCTCCGGCAAGGCACACCCGCTGGACGACAACGGCAAGCGGATCGTCAGCAACCTTGTAGCCATGATGCGCAAATATCCGAAGAGCGTAGTCTTCCTGGAGAACTACGATATGACCATCGGAGCCCGGCTGACCCGCGGCTCTGACATCTGGCTGAACAATCCGCGCAGACCGCTCGAAGCCAGCGGAACCTCCGGGATGAAGGCCGCCATGAACGGCGTCCTGAACTGTTCCATCCTGGACGGCTGGTGGCCGGAAGCCTGCATGGACGGCGAGAACGGCTGGCAGATCGGCGGCGGCTTCGAGACTACCGACTTTGCGGTGCTTGACCAGCATGACAGCGATGCACTGTACGAGACCCTTCTGAACCGCGTCCTCCCGGTTTTCTATGAGGATCAGGCGAAGTGGGTGCAGATGATGCACCGCAGCATCGAGACCACCCGCACCGAATTCGCCACCAAGCGCATGCTGGATGAATACTATAACCGTATGTATATCCCAAGCTAACTTACAGTAGTTTTTGCTCCCGTCAACCGCATCCAGTTGTTGCTGCTCCGTTACTGTTCACGAATCCCCCCTCCTGTCCGCTGCTGCGGGCGGGAGTTTTTTTGCCCACTCTTCACTCTCCGCTTCCGCTTCATCTAAGCCAAATTTCCTTGTCTGTAACCTCCAGCTCTGGCATGAACCTGCTTTCTTCCGCATAAGGTTAATTATAATAATTATAAAAAAGGATTGATTTTATTTAAATTCTTGTTATTATAATATTTATACTTAATCTAAAATCAAATCCTATACGAGGTGATTGTGTTCATGACCACAAACCATAACAACAAGCTAACGACAAGCTGGGGCGCCCCCGTAGGTGACAACCAGAATTCAATGACCGCCGGTGCCCGTGGCCCCGTGCTGCTGCAGGATGTCCACCTGCTGGAGAAGCTGGCCCACTTCAACCGTGAGCGTGTTCCTGAGCGTGTCGTTCATGCCAAAGGCGCCGGTGCCCATGGTTATTTTGAAGTCACCAATGATCTCTCCCAATATACGAAGGCTGCATTCTTATCGGGGGTTGGCAAACGCACCCCGATGTTCATCCGTTTCTCTACCGTTGCCGGGGAGCTGGGTTCATCCGATACTGTGCGCGATCCGCGCGGCTTTGCTGTGAAATTCTACACTGAGGAAGGCAACTACGACCTGGTCGGCAATAACACGCCTGTCTTTTTCATCCGTGATGCCATCAAGTTCCCGGACTTTATCCATACCCAGAAGCGCCATCCGCAGACCCATCTGAAGAACCCGAATGCCGTCTGGGACTTCTGGTCCCTCTCCCCCGAGTCTCTGCACCAGGTGACGATTCTGATGTCCGACCGCGGCATCCCGGCTACTCTCCGCCATATGCATGGCTTCGGCAGCCATACGTTCAAGTGGGTGAATGCTGAAGGCGCAGCCGTCTGGGTGAAATACCACTTCAAGACAGAGCAGGGCGTCAAGAACCTCGATGTTAAGCTGGCCGCACAGTTAGCCGGGGAGAACCCGGATTATCATACAGCGGATTTGTTCAACGCCATTGATACTGGAGACTTCCCGGCCTGGAGGCTGCATGTGCAGATTATGCCTGTGGAAGATGCCGACACCTACCGCTTCGATCCGTTTGATGTCACCAAGGTGTGGTCGCAGAAGGATTATCCGTTGATTGAGGTAGGCCGCATGGTGCTGGACCGCAATCCTGAGAATTACTTCGCCGAAGTGGAGCAGGCTACCTTTTCCCCCGGCTCGTTCGTTCCAGGCATAGAAGCTTCTCCAGATAAAATGCTTCAGGGCCGCCTCTTCGCATACGGAGATGCCCACCGCTACCGGGTAGGAGCGAACCATAACCACCTGCCGATTAACCGGCCTGTCGCAGAGGTCAACAATAATCAGCGCGACGGCGCGATGAATGCTACGAATAACGGGGGAGGCTCCGTCTACTACGAGCCCAACAGCTCCGGCGGGGCAACCGAGTCAGCGCCGCATAAAGCGGCTGCTTTTGAAGTCTCCGGCCAGGCAGACAGCGTGTCTTATGACCATGACGATCACTACACCCAACCGGGGGACCTGTACCGTCTGCTCAGTGAAGAGGAACGTGCCCGGCTCGTGAGCAATATTGTTGGTGCCATGACTCCAGTGGAGTCCGAGGAGATCAAGCTCCGCCAGATTGGCCACTTCTACCAAGCCGATCCGGAGTTTGGCCGGCGTATCGCAGAAGGACTGGGATTGGCTGTAACAGAGTAACCTCCATCCACAGCAAAGAAGGGGTAAGCATCGCTTACCCCTTCTTTGCATGATATGCAGCTTATATTTCCAGATTCATGAGACAGAGAGATTTTAGACTAGTGGCCTGCTCCGTGATTGTTAATAGAGATATTGCCGGAGGATGCGGATAAGTGACCGCCTGCGCTTGCCGTTGTTACCACTACGCTTGCGCTAATCAACAATACGGCTGTTAATAACGAGATCGCCTTTTTCATCTTTTAAAAACTCCCTCTCTAAGATATTTTTCATTACATTTTGATAAGATTCTTGTTGTTCTGCGGTCGCATGGCTCCGGATATGTTCATAAAACGACACGATTTTCCTAAAGCCTGTCCCGTCATAAAGTTTACTACTTATTACCAAAATATAGAGAGTCAGATTAATTGCATCATGAATTTTCTCCCTTTTATACAAATAAATTGCACTAAGATGCATGTAGTCTATGTAGTATCTGATATCTTCCTGCTTCTCTCTGCAGCTTAGTTCCTGTAGCGGCTCATTGAATTCATCCAGTACCCAGTCGATAGAAAAGTTGTACTTAATGGCAGATTCCAGCACAGTAATCAAGCAGGCAAGCAGCTCCTCCTGGTCCCCTGTACGAATGAATTCAACATAATCAGGGAGAACTTCTACCTTTCCTTCCAGTAGATCAATGACGAAGGTGTTGGCTATCGCAATGTTCCTGTAGTATTCCACTTCTGCGGCAGCTTCCTGATCCGCATCCGTGATCCAGCTCAAATCCGAATACAAGCCTATACACTTTCTTGATTCAGCGAGGTTACCGAGCTTTTGGTAGGCAATGCCCTTCATGCACGCACTGTAGCCGAGATAATACGCTATATTTTTTTTCAAATAATACTTCTTTGCACCCTGTTGATGGGAGCCGTAGGTTAGAACTGCAAGTTCAAAGAGCTTGTCTGAAATCTCGAGAATTGCCGTCCAGTTCTCCCATGAGAACGAGACTTTAAGCATATCTGTCAAAGAGTCTTCATTCATCCCATCCAGTTCCAGCAATTTCTATCTTGCCTCCTATCATTCCATTATATTCCAATAATAACCTGCTTCACCGCTCCGGTCAATTCATTCCCAACATATATATCTCTAAAAAAGCCTTTATTCTCCAGTTGAGCTAATCAATCTAACCTTTTCGCCATTTTTATTCCATATTATGTAAAATTATAGTCTACGTCTGCTGCTGATACACATCCAGCCACTGCTCCAGCTGCTCCTTCAAGCGCTCCCTGGCCGACTCCGGCTCCAGAATCTCAGCATTCGGGCCATACTGCAGAATCCACTTGATGAACTCCTTCTCATTATTAACCGTGACTTCGAACAGCAGCGTTCCATCGCCTTCTTCGCTCATCCGCGGCTGTACGAACAGCTCCTCTTCCTTAATGTAACGCGCCACCTGCGGATCGAACCGTACCTTGAACGTGACATTCCGGGTGCCCCGGTTGATCGACCAGGTGTTTTTCAGATACTGCTTAATATTGAAATTTCCCTTATCAAAAGCGGAAGCCGTCATCTCGACCTGCTCAAACCGGCTGATCCGGAACGTACGAATCGCCCCCTTCAGATGGCAATAGCCAATCAGATAAAAACGCTGATCCCGCGGGATCAGATAATAAGGATCAATCTTCCGCGCTGTAGTGGCGTTGCGTGACTGCGAGTGGTATACCGTCCGGATGCTGCGCTGCTCCAGAATCGCTCCAATGAGCGGCTGCAGGAAGTTCCGGCTCTCCTTGCGGTAGGCCGGTGTGCCCATCTGGATAATATCCGCGATATTCTCCAGGAGGCCGTTCTGCCGTGATTTCTCCTTAAGATGGGTACCCATCACCTTGTCATACGCAGAATGAAAACCCGGCGGAATTCTATCCGGATTCAGCACCGAAGGCAGCAAAGAGAACGCCAGCGACTCCTGCTCCGAGAAATCCAGCGGATATAAAAAGAATTTGCCCATGAACCGGTAGCCCGTGCCTCTTCCCTCATTCGTAACCGGTGCAAAGTGGCTGATCACCTCAAGATCCCTATAGATCGTTCTAATATTCACCTCACACCTAAAGGCCAAGTCTGCTGCGGTAATCCCCGGGTTCGACTGAATGGCGTTAATGATTCTGAAAATCCGTATTACTTTGTCTGTCATAACAAATGCTCCTCAGCTTCCAAGTAAGTGTTGCCTATGATCCAATAGTCCAATAGTTATACTATATCAGTTCTATAGAAACATAACGCCCTCCCATACTATTGCAACATCCCGGCCCTTACAACGAAATCACCCTAGCGGATGAATAATACTGGTGCCTCTATACCACTCTTACACGAAGCTCACTTTTCTCCATCTACCTGCCTTCTGACGGCCATTTGACAGCTACAGCCCTTAGCGCTCTGGCTCACAGATACTCTGAGTTCTATGTGTTCGGTTTTTCTGTGAAAATACTTCTGGCACTGCGATAAACGCACGGCCTACGTGGCGCGCCTGGTCCAATTGTGTTCGGTTTTTCGATTACATTCGGCCATTCGCCTTCCCTGCATCACATTGTGTTCAGTTTTCGCATACATTCCCTAAATAGCAACAAAATCACCCTGCGGGTGAACGATGCTAATGCCTCTCTCACTGGCCGCTTTTAAGGAGCAGTAATGGTAATGTTGCACTTTTGGCAGGATTTCTCTATACCTTTTACGGGTTGAAGTACAATGTTGCATGATTTGCACAAATTTTGATGTTTAGAGCAAGTTAGCGCTGAATTTGTTGCATTTCATGCAGGATTTCAGCATTGACCGCTTCTTTGGGGCAGTATTGTTGCACTTTTGGCAGGATTTCTCTTAAAAGGTTACTGCCGGTGATGCATGGGGCCCTTCCCTCCTCGCAGTGGCACCCATTGTATTCGGTTTTCCTGTGAAAATACGTCTGGCACTGCGATAAACACACGGCCTACGCAGCGCGCCCAGTCCAATTGTGTTCGATTTTTTCGATTACATTCGGCCATTCGCCTTCCCTGCATCACATTGTGTTCGTTTTTCGCTTACATTTGCTAAATAGCAAAAAAAGTCCGCCTTCCCCATAGGGCTGACGGACTCACGTGATACAGATATAAGCGGGTGATGGGAATCGAACCCACGCTATCAGCTTGGAAGGCTGAAGTTCTACCATTGAACTACACCCGCATAGGTGAAATGAAATATCGGGATGACACGATTTGAACATGCGACCCCCTGGTCCCAAACCAGGTGCTCTACCAAGCTGAGCTACATCCCGTTAATACAAAAGTTGAAGCAATGAAGTATAAATGGCGCGCCCTGAGAGATACGGATGCTACGCATCCGATTGCGAAGTTGTGCTATCGAAGCGGATGCTCCAACGAACTCGTTCGAATCTGGGGACACTTTGTTAATTCAATGAAGTATAAATGGCGCGCCCTGAGAGATTCGAACTCCCGGCCTTTTGATTCGTAGTCAAACGCTCTATCCAGCTGAGCTAAGGGCGCAAAATCTATATGGAGCGGACGACGGGAATCGAACCCGCGACCCTCGCCTTGGCAAGGCGATGCTCTACCGCTGAGCCACGTCCGCAAAAACATGGTGCGCGTGAAGGGACTTGAACCCCCACGTCGTGAAACGCCAGATCCTAAGTCTGGTGCGTCTGCCATTCCGCCACACGCGCACACGTTACAAGAAAATGGTGAGCCATGAAGGACTCGAACCTTCGACACCCTGATTAAAAGTCAGGTGCTCTACCAACTGAGCTAATGGCTCTCATAAGAGAAACAATCGAAAATAGATGGCTGGGGATATAGGAATCGAACCTATGAATGACGGAGTCAAAGTCCGTTGCCTTACCGCTTGGCTAATCCCCAATATTATAATTAGCAAAATGCTACGGAATCGGATGGATACTCTATACTTCGAGATATAGGATGCTCAATCCAGGGATTTCTCATCCCTTAAGCCATTAAAAATGGCGGAACCGACGGGATACTCTTCACTCCGTTACGAGATTGCGAAGTATTCCTTACGATGCCTATGCTTCAACGAACCCAGGGATTTCTCATCCCTTACGCCATTAAAATGGCGGAACCGACGGGATTCGAACCCGCGATCTCCTGCGTGACAGGCAGGCATGTTAGGCCAACTACACCACGGTTCCAAGTTTAACATTATGGCCCCCCCGGAAAGTATTCGGAATATGCTACAGAGCATCTCTTCACTTTGTGGGGAACAATTGCGGGGGCAGGATTTGAACCTGCGGCCTTCGGGTTATGAGCCCGACGAGCTACCGGGCTGCTCCACCCCGCGTCATTGTACAAAATCTATTCGGTTAAGATAGATGGTGGAGGCTGAGGGGTTCGAACCCCCGACCCTCTGCTTGTAAGGCAGATGCTCTCCCAGCTGAGCTAAGCCTCCATATATGACTCTCTCTTCCCATCATTCAAAGAAGAAATTGGTGACTCGTATGGGATTCGAACCCATGTTACCTCCGTGAAAGGGAGGTGTCTTAACCCCTTGACCAACGAGCCATGCTATACAGTTATTTCCATCCCCTTTTCAGGGAGGTAACGCTACGGAGAGAGAGGGATACTCTTCACTTCGTTACGAGATTGCGATGTAGTGCTATCGAAGCTTATGCTCCAACGAACCATTGAGGATTCTCATCCCTAATCAGGGAGGTAACACTACGGAGAGAGAGGGATTCGAACCCTCGAGACGCTTGTGGCGCCTACACGATTTCCAATCGTGCTCCTTCGGCCAAACTCGGACACCTCTCCATATGGCTCCCCGAACAGGACTCGAACCTGTGACAACTCGATTAACAGTCGAGTGCTCTACCAACTGAGCTATCAGGGAATATGTAAGCAATTAGGACAAAAAAAATACCACAATGTGTGTGGATGGTCCGCTTGGCAACGTCCTACTCTCCCAGGACCCTTCGGTCCAAGTACCATCGGCGCTGGAGGGCTTAACGGTCGTGTTCGGGATGGGTACGTGTGGAACCCCTCCGCTATCGCCACCAAACGGGCATTTACAGCGTAAATGCTTCAGGAATTGATTCCTGAAAACTGAATCCGAAACGAATCTGCGTGTTAGAAATTTGGATAAGCCCTCGACCGATTAGTATTGGTCAGCTCCATGCATTGCTGCACTTCCACCTCCAACCTATCTACCTCGTCGTCTTCAAGGGGTCTTACTAATTGGGAAATCTCATCTTGAGGGGGGCTTCACGCTTAGATGCTTTCAGCGCTTATCCCGTCCGTACGTAGCTACTCAGCCATGCTCCTGGCGGAACAACTGATGCACCAGCGGTACGTCCATCCCGGTCCTCTCGTACTAAGGACAGCTCCTCTCAAATTTCCTGCGCCCACGACAGATAGGGACCGAACTGTCTCACGACGTTCTGAACCCAGCTCGCGTACCGCTTTAATGGGCGAACAGCCCAACCCTTGGGACCTACTTCAGCCCCAGGATGCGATGAGCCGACATCGAGGTGCCAAACCTCCCCGTCGATGTGGACTCTTGGGGGAGATAAGCCTGTTATCCCCAGGGTAGCTTTTATCCGTTGAGCGATGGCCCTTCCATGCGGTACCACCGGATCACTAAGTCCGACTTTCGTCCCTGCTCGACTTGTAGGTCTCGCAGTCAAGCTCCCTTATGCCTTTGCACTCTGCGAATGATTTCCAACCATTCTGAGGGAACCTTTGAACGCCTCCGTTACTCTTTAGGAGGCGACCGCCCCAGTCAAACTGCCCGCCTGACACGGTCCCCGTACCCGCTCAGGGCACTAGGTTAGAACCTAGATACGATCAGGGTGGTATCCCAACGGCGCCTCCGCAGAAGCTTGCGCTCCTGCCTCACCGGCTCCCACCTATCCTGTACAGATCGTACCCAAATTCAATATCAAGCTGCAGTAAAGCTCCATGGGGTCTTTCCGTCTTGTCGCGGGTAACCTGCATCTTCACAGGTATTAAAATTTCACCGGATCTCTCGTTGAGACAGCGCCCAAGTCGTTACGCCATTCGTGCGGGTCAGAATTTACCTGACAAGGAATTTCGCTACCTTAGGACCGTTATAGTTACGGCCGCCGTTTACTGGGGCTTCGGTTCACAGCTTCGGATTGCTCCTAACCGCTCCCCTTAACCTTCCAGCACCGGGCAGGCGTCAGCCCGTATACTTCGCCTTGCGGCTTCGCACAGACCTGTGTTTTTGCTAAACAGTCGCTTGGGCCTTTTCACTGCGGCCCCCTCGGGCTATTCACCCTACCGAGGCACCCCTTCTCCCGAAGTTACGGGGTCATTTTGCCGAGTTCCTTAACGAGAGTTCTTCCGCGCGCCTTAGAATTCTCTTCTCGCCTACCTGTGTCGGTTTGCGGTACGGGCACCTTCTCCTGACTAGAGGCTTTTCTTGGCAGTGTGAGATCATGACCTTCGCTACTATAATTTTCGCTCCCCATCACAGCCCAGCCTTACGATGTGCGGATTTGCCTGCACACCAGCCTCACTGCTTAGACGGACATCCATCAGTCCGCGTCACTACCCTCCTGCGTCACCCCATCGCTCATAGCGGATTACGGTGGTACAGTAATTTCAAACTGTTGTCCTTCGACTACGCCTGTCGGCCTCGCCTTAGGTCCCGACTTACCCTGAGCGGACGAGCCTTCCTCAGGAAACCTTGGGCTTTCGGCGGATCAGATTCTCACTGATCTTTTCGTTACTCATACCGGCATTCTCACTTGTGTAGTGTCCAGCGCTCCTTACGGTACACCTTCAACCCCTACACAACGCTCCCCTACCCCAGATGCAACGCATCTAGCCATAGCTTCGGTGGTGTGTTTAGCCCCGTTACATTTTCGGCGCAGAGTCACTCGACCAGTGAGCTATTACGCACTCTTTCAATGGTGGCTGCTTCTAAGCCAACATCCTGGTTGTCTGTGCAACTCCACATCCTTTCCCACTTAACACACACTTGGGGACCTTAGCTGATGGTCTGGGCTGTTTCCCTTTTGACAATGGATCTTAGCACTCACTGTCTGACTCCCGGCAAGAAGTAAATGGCATTCGGAGTTTGACTGAGCTTGGTAACCCTTGCGGGCCCCGCACCCAATCAGTGCTCTACCTCCACCACTCCATTCACCGAGGCTAGCCCTAAAGCTATTTCGGGGAGAACCAGCTATCTCCGAGTTCGATTGGAATTTCTCCGCTACCCCCACCTCATCCCCGCATTTTTCAACATGCGTGGGTTCGGGCCTCCAGTGCGTGTTACCGCACCTTCACCCTGGACAGGGGTAGATCACACGGTTTCGGGTCTACGTCCACATACTCAATCGCCCTATTCAGACTCGCTTTCGCTGCGGCTCCGGCTTCTCACCTTAACCTTGCATGTTAAACGTAACTCGCCGGTTCATTCTACAAAAGGCACGCCATCACCCCTAAAACGGGCTCTGACTTTTTGTAAGCACACGGTTTCAGGTTCTATTTCACTCCCCTTCCGGGGTGCTTTTCACCTTTCCCTCACGGTACTGTTTCACTATCGGTCGCCAGGTAGTATTTAGCCTTAGCAGATGGTCCTGCTGGATTCATACGGGGTTTCACGTGCCCCGCACTACTCGGGATCCGTCTCGGAGAGAACACAGTTTGGGCTACAGGGCTTTTACCTCTATCGCGGGCCTTTCCAGACCTCTTCGCCTACTCTATTCCTTTGTAACTCCATGTGAGACGTCCCACAACCCCAAGAGGCAAGCCCCTTGGTTTAGGCTGTTCCGCGTTCGCTCGCCGCTACTGACGGAATCACTATTGTTTTCTCTTCCTCAGGGTACTTAGATGTTTCAGTTCCCCTGGTCTGCCTCTGCGTATCCTATGTATTCAGATACGAGTAACTGCGAATTACCACAGCTGGGTTTCCCCATTCGGACACCCCCGGATCAAAGCTTGCTTACAGCTCCCCGAGGCAGTTTCGTTGTTCGCCACGTCCTTCGTCGGCTCCTGGCGCCTAGGCATCCTCCGTGTGCTCTTAGTAGCTTAACCAATGTGTTTTCCGTTAGGAAAACCGCTAGTATCGCCATTAATATGAAACTTGTTTACACAAGTTCAGCTTAAAGGAATGTTCTAAAACGCAAATTCGTTTCGGTATCCAGTTTTCAAGGATCAAGGTAAAGATGAGAGCTTAAACTCTCAAAACTGACCAACGAGTGAGTAACTAGCCGACCGGCTAGATTTTAGATTTGAATGTCCTCATTGCAGAAGACGATTCTCCATAGAAAGGAGGTGATCCAGCCGCACCTTCCGATACGGCTACCTTGTTACGACTTCACCCCAATCATCTACCCCACCTTCGGCGGCTGGCTCCCTTGCGGGTTACCCCACCGACTTCGGGTGTTGTAAACTCTCGTGGTGTGACGGGCGGTGTGTACAAGACCCGGGAACGTATTCACCGCGGCATGCTGATCCGCGATTACTAGCAATTCCGACTTCATGCAGGCGAGTTGCAGCCTGCAATCCGAACTGAGACCGGCTTTGCTGGGATTGGCTCCACCTCGCGGCTTCGCTTCCCGTTGTACCGGCCATTGTAGTACGTGTGTAGCCCAGGTCATAAGGGGCATGATGATTTGACGTCATCCCCACCTTCCTCCGGTTTGTCACCGGCAGTCACTCTAGAGTGCCCAGCTCAACCTGCTGGCAACTAAAGTCAAGGGTTGCGCTCGTTGCGGGACTTAACCCAACATCTCACGACACGAGCTGACGACAACCATGCACCACCTGTCTCAACTTTCCCCGAAGGGCACCTGATGCATCTCTGCTTCGTTAGTTGGATGTCAAGACCTGGTAAGGTTCTTCGCGTTGCTTCGAATTAAACCACATACTCCACTGCTTGTGCGGGTCCCCGTCAATTCCTTTGAGTTTCAGTCTTGCGACCGTACTCCCCAGGCGGAGTGCTTACTGTGTTAACTTCGGCACCAAGGGTATCGAAACCCCTAACACCTAGCACTCATCGTTTACGGCGTGGACTACCAGGGTATCTAATCCTGTTTGCTCCCCACGCTTTCGCGCCTCAGCGTCAGTTACAGCCCAGAAAGTCGCCTTCGCCACTGGTGTTCCTCCACATATCTACGCATTTCACCGCTACACGTGGAATTCCACTTTCCTCTTCTGTACTCAAGTCACCCAGTTTCCAGTGCGACCTCAGGTTGAGCCCAAGGTTTAAACACCAGACTTAAATAACCGCCTGCGCGCGCTTTACGCCCAATAATTCCGGACAACGCTTGCCCCCTACGTATTACCGCGGCTGCTGGCACGTAGTTAGCCGGGGCTTTCTTCTCAGGTACCGTCACTCCGGTAGCAGTTACTCTACCGGACGTTCTTCCCTGGCAACAGAGCTTTACGATCCGAAAACCTTCATCACTCACGCGGCGTTGCTCCGTCAGGCTTGCGCCCATTGCGGAAGATTCCCTACTGCTGCCTCCCGTAGGAGTCTGGGCCGTGTCTCAGTCCCAGTGTGGCCGTTCACCCTCTCAGGTCGGCTACGCATCGTCGCCTTGGTGGGCCGTTACCCCACCAACTAGCTAATGCGCCGCAGGCCCATCCCCAAGCAGCAGATTGCTCCGCCTTTCATTCTCTCCTCAGGAGAAGAAAGAAATTATCCGGTATTAGCTACCGTTTCCGGTAGTTATCCCAGGCTTGAGGGCAGGTTGCCTACGTGTTACTCACCCGTCCGCCGCTAAGTCTGAAAGGAAGCAAGCTTCCTCTCAGACTCCGCTCGACTTGCATGTATTAGGCACGCCGCCAGCGTTCGTCCTGAGCCAGGATCAAACTCTCCAAATTGGTATTTAGAAAGAGCGATTGCTCATTTTGAAACATCTGACGAGAATTTACATTCTCTCATTTTGGATCTCACCGAAGTGATCTCCAGATACTCACTCGTTGTTCAGTTTTCAAAGATCAAGCTCGTTGTCAGCGGCGATGTTATCGTCACCAGCAACTCTTATAATATATCACATCCAGCCGATCAATGCAAGCTCTTTTTTTAACTTCTTTTTCGAGCAAGGCGTTGATGTTTCGCGGCCAGAAATAGAATATATCACGGATAGAGATTCATTACAAGCATTATTTTATAACCATCATCTTAGAATGATATCAGCCGCCAATGGACAGAATAACCGAATATCTAAACGTTTGCTTGGAAGCCTCCAGCCTACGTTATCTAACCTTCTAGGGGGATTGTTATGGACACTCATGAATTCGTGGAGAAGTTCCAGGAGAATCAGCGTAAAGCGCTAAAGAACAGAAAACGCGGTAAAGGAACTCCTGGAGCAAGACTGGCCAATAAACAGCATAGCTCTAACAAATAACGGTGACAAAACAAAGCAGGGATGTCTGCGCGGCCAGTTACGGCTCTGCGGACATCCCTTTTGCATTTCTATTCTATAGAAGGAAGCAGGAGTAATTATTTGCTCAATTTCGTTACGCCTACAGCCACTTTCTCGATTTGTGCTTTGCTAAGAGCTTTATCAGCGGAACTGATAGTCACAAAACGGTCTGCCAGCTTGAAGGTCAGCATTGGTGTATCCGAAGGGGTGTACCATTTCGCTTCAGTTCCGTTAGAGAGCTTTACGGTAGTTCCGTCATAGTCGTAGGAATAATCACGTGGAGATACATTCACCCGCATTTTATTGAACAGGAAGCTTACGCCGTCATCGCCGCCCGCAACCTTCTGGAAGGCATCTCCGCTGACCATCTGAGTCGGGGCATATGCAGTCTCAAACCCCTCGTAGTTGGCAAAAGCCTTGATAATCTGTTCTTTCTGCGCTGCAGTGTATTGTACTGCCGTCAGCTTCACAGCTGAACCATTATCAGGCGCTGCGGCCCCTGTTCCAGTCCCAAGGATAACCTCATTCGTGGAAGCGTTGAAGGTAACCGGCACCTTCAGTGCATCTGCCATCGCCCGGACCGGAAGATACGTTGTATCCTTATAAGTGATTGGCGCCATCGTTTTGCCGTTGTTATCGACTGGGGTATAGGCGGCTCCGTTCACTTTGAACCCGATTCCGTGGTTAAGATAGGCGCTGATTTTCTGCATGTTCGTTCCTGCGTAGACCCCTGCTGAACCTGTAACGGCCATTCCGAATACCATCGTTGCTATGATCATTTTTTTGCTTTTCATTGAATATCGTCTCCCTTAGTTGTGATGTTAGTGTGTGTGTTCCTTGCTATAGACTTATTAAACCATTAACTTGTTTCTAACTTGTATCCGGATTGTAAAGAAGTAATTCAAATGCTCACCCCATACACCTCTGTGTACAAAACATCTCTGAAATGGAGGAACTCCTTCATCGTCACCGGCTCCGGGTAGGTCATAATGCGCAGCGGAAGATCGGCTTGCCCTTCACGCAGCGGCGGCTGCATATAGTCATAGGGATTCAGGTAAAAGCCCAGCCGCTCGTAGAATCCGATTCTCCTCTGCTCCAGCTCCCCGTCCGGCGGCTCTACCTCAAGCAGCACCGGCTTGTCCGAATGCATAAGGTAGCTGCTCATCAGCTTGCGGCCGATCCCTCCGCTCCGGCGCTGGGGATTCACGGCAATATGCTCGATGAACCGCAGCTCGGGTAATTCCCATGCCGCCAAAAAAGCCAGTATCTGCCCCTCCGTATCCTTGCTGGTATACAGATGATAATTCGGCTGATCCAGCAAAGCCTGCTGCCCGCTGCGGGTTCTAAGCTCACTTACCGGAAACGAAGCTTCCATAATAGCGAATATTTCATTGAATTCTGATTCACTAATGCTTTCTTCATTAATAGATGTCTCATTGATCACTGTATTCTCGTCCATTGCAATGGCCTGCTTTCTGCCGCTTCGCTGCATGAAGGGCTCTAATGTATGGTTCCCTTATCCGGTTAAAAATACCTTAAGGGATTCTGTACGCATCAAGATGCTTCAAAATAAAGACTGTCACAGAACATTCTCCGGTGTCCAGTGAGCCGATTAGCATCTGGTACTAGGAGAACGTGCTATACTGTAGTCAACAGATACATCATCACGATTATATAGGAGAGGTTCATTTGGATAATCAACGTTGGATCGCACCTGAATTCTACAATCTCACTTCGGAAATGGAGCGGCATCCTGAAGATAAGATTGCAATTAAATGGTTACATGAAAATGGGAGACTGGAGCAAATCACCTATGGTGCGCTCATGGCTCAGGCTAACCGTCTCGCCGGCGGACTGGCCGGTCTCGGACTTACGCAAGGCGACCGGGTCCTGGTCATGGTCCCCCGCCGCATCATCGCCTATGCGATATATCTGGCCTGCCTGAAGCTGGGACTGGCTGTTATTCCTTCGTCCGAAATGCTGCGGGCGAAGGATCTCTCGTACCGGCTGCGCCATTCCGAAGCGCGGGCCGTGATTGTCTGGTCCGAGGCTACCGGAGAAGTCAACAAAATCTCCGATGATCTGCCCTCACTGGACTTCCGCCTGTCCGTCTCCAGCGGCGCGGCTGAGCCTGAAGAAGGCTGGATCGACCTGGAGGGTCTAATGGAAGGACAAGCTGATTCTTACCCTGCGGTTGCCAGCCGCCGCGATGATATCGCCATTCTGGCCTATACCTCCGGAACCACCGGCAATCCCAAAGCAGTAGTTCACACGCACGGCTGGGGGTATGCCCATCTGCGGATCACTTCCTCCCTCTGGTTCGATATCCGTGAATCAGATACGGTCTGGGCTACAGCCGCACCGGGCTGGCAGAAGTGGATCTGGAGTCCATTCCTGACGGTACTCGGCAACGGGGCAACTGGCTTCGTCTATAACGGAGCCTTCCATCCGGAGCGCTACCTGCAGCTGCTGCAAGACGAGAAGATTCAGGTATTATGCTGCACACCGACGGAATACCGCCTGATGGCGAAGACTGAAGGTCTGGCAGAATACGACCTGTCCAATCTGCGCTGCGCCGTATCCGCCGGTGAACCGCTGAATCAGGAAGTCATTCATACATTCCAGCAACACTTCAATATTACAATCCGTGACGGCTACGGACAAACAGAGAGCACACTCATCATCGCAGCACTGAAGGATGAACCGATCCGGGTCGGCTCCATGGGCAAATCGATTGCTCCGGGCATTGTCGAGGTGATCGACGAGAACGGACATCCGCTGCCAGCTGGAGTGGTCGGTGATATCGCCGTACATCTGAGCATGCCTGCATTGTTCCAGAACTACTACAAAGATCCTGAGCGGAAAGCGAACTGCTCGCAGGGGGAGTATTTCATAACCGGTGACCGGGCGCGCAAGGATGAGGACGGCTATTTCTGGTTCGAGGGGCGCGGCGATGACATCATCATCAGCTCGGGCTACACGATCGGGCCGTTCGAGGTCGAAGAGGCGCTGATGAAGCATACCCTCGTTAAGGAATGTGCCGTAGTCGCAAGCCCGGATGAGATCCGCGGGTCAGTCGTCAAAGCTTTTATCGTACTCAAGGACGGCCATGCCGGAACACCGGAGCTGACCAAAGAGCTGCAAGCCCATGTCAAGGAGCAGACCGCTCCCTACAAGTATCCGCGCAAAATCGAATACATTACGGATCTGCCGAAGACTACCTCCGGAAAGATCCGCAGAATCGAGCTGCGTGAGCAGGAGAAGCGCGCTAACCTGTAGCAAGAGCTAATCTGTT
The DNA here is from genome assembly GCF_038005345.1 of Paenibacillus sp. FSL H8-0122. Lineage (NCBI taxonomy): Bacteria > Bacillati > Bacillota > Bacilli > Caryophanales > Paenibacillaceae > Paenibacillus > Paenibacillus sp. FSL H8-0122. Next base: position 5,661,026 of record NZ_JBBOTB010000001.1, read on the forward strand.
CAGGGAACGCTGCAAATCAGGCAGCTATATTGCCAGCTGAAACTATAAAATCCCCGTTCCTACAGTGATGCAGGACGGGGATTTTTGTGTTTTTGGACGCCTAAGCGTGCAGTGCTTACCTTACTCGGACCAATACTCCGCCTCCGGGTTGAGCGCCGCGCCCACTTCGCCTTCTTTTACCAGATCGCAGTCCAGGTAGCCTTCCTCATCCAGAAAATAGACCTCCTGCTTATAGAATTCGCACAACGTCTCCAGGAACTTCTCCGGCGAATCGTACATTACCACCAAATCCCCGTAGTCGTGCAGCAGATCGCAGATCCGCTCCACGCCTTCTTCAGAGCGGTAGTAGCAGATATAATCACTTCCATAGTTCGTCAGCAGCGGCAACACGGTTCCACCGCCGGTATATCCCTTCTCCTGCAGAATCCCTGACAGTATCTTCACTTCATGGCCGTATTCCCCGATATGAATCAGCCGGTAGCCCGGAATGAACTCCAGCAGACTGGGATCTTCCTCGGCGCCGCCTGTTCCAAGAACTGTATCATAGACCGCACGCAGAAGCGCAGGTACTTCGGGTGTAAACTCTAATATCGCATCACTGCCCCCTGCCGGAGCCTCTCCCAGACTGGCGGTGTACCCGGGACGCAGCTGCGTGGACAGCTTAAGGAATTCCTGAAATGTACCGGTAAGCATGTAATCATCCTTTCTCACAAAAATATAGCGGAGCGATAAGGAACGCCCTTATCTCTCCGCTTGGTGCTGCCATGCTAATGTGCTATGTTATTTGAGATGGGTTACTTGGCAGCCGAAGCCCACATCTTCTCCAGCCACTGATCGAAATCCGCGCCCTTCTCGCCTTCATAGGCATCGTAGACATCAACCCGCATCTTCTTCAGCTTTTCTTTGAACTCTTCGTAAGAATGGTCCTTAGGCAGACTTTTCTTAATCCGCAGAATAATCTTGGATACCCCTTTGAACAGTTCAGCTTTGTTCTTCGATGGAACCTTGACCTCTTCGCCAAAAGCCACCAGCTTGTTATATGCGGCTTCTTGCACAGTATATACAGGATCGCTGATCATCAGGCGATTAAGGATATCGATAATTTGTTTGTGGTTGTAGCGGCCCAGCTCTTCTACCGCTTCAAGACGCGCTCTCCAGTCTGCGGAACGGCCGGCGGCTTTCTTCAGTTCGTCATAGTTCTCAGGCAGCTCTTGGATTACTTCTTCATTATTCAAGCGTTACAATCCCCTTCTTGGTTAAATCTGATATAGTTCAATTCTACAGTACTGTACTCGCTGATTCAATCTTTTGTCCAAACATTCGGCTGAACCGGGAGCGAAGATATCGCTTGGATGAGGGTCGAGACCGGGCATCGGGATTTTTGACTTCACCTGGCTGCATAAGTATAGTATGAACCAAAAGAGCGGCCAGTCAGGACAAGGAGGTCTTACAGCAAGATGAGAGTCCTATTCCCAGATTCATTCAGCGACACCTGGAGCTTCAAAGAAATTAACGCCCCGCTTCCTGTTCCCGGTGAGTATGAAGTTCTCATCAAACTGCGCGCTGCCTCTGTTCATCCGGCGTTCCAGAAGCTTCATAATGGCCCGTTACTTACAGCCATAGCCGGAACAATAACGGATACCGGCCCGGCAGCAACCCGCTTGCAGACCGGTGACGAAGTGTACGGCCTGATAAACGCCGGAGCGGACGGAAGCTACGCAGAATATGCGCTGGCACGTGAGACTGAGCTGGCGCTTAAGCCCCGGGAGCTATCCTATGAAGCGGCTGCGGTAACCGCAGCCGCCGGGCTGCCGGCATGGCAGGCACTGGCCGCAGCCCGGGTCTCCAGCCGGGACCGCGTGCTGGTGCATAACGGTGCGGGAGCCATCGGCAGCTTCGCGGTGCAACTCGCCAAGCTGCGGGAGGCAACCGTGATTACGACGATCAGCAGCGATGCAGATCTGGACGCCGTCTGGGGCCTGGGAGCAGACCAGGCCATTAACAGCAGCGGACAGGATTTCGCAGCCATCCTGGGACAGAGTATCGATGTGGTCATCGATACGGCAGGAGGTCGCGTGCTGGACAGCAGCTTCGCGGTGCTGGCTTCCGGCGGAAGGCTGTTCTCCACGGCCGGACCGCCCGATCCCGCCCGGGCTGCACAGCAGGGAGTTCAGGCAGGGTATATTACTCCCTCTGCTGATGCCTTCCAGCTGTCCGAGCTGGCCCGGCTGATTGCCGCACGGAGGCTGAAGGCACCGGCCGGACCGGTCTTCCCGCTTAGCGAGGAAGGGCTGCAGAGCGCCTGTGAGCTTCAGGCGAGCGGGAAGGGTCCAGGCATTATTGCCATCACGATCGGGCAACGGGAACCGGGATTATAGCAAGCGAAATACCCGTACAGCCAGGAGTTTCGGATCTCCTGACGGTACGGGTATTTTGATAATAACTCTGTAGGTTATTTCCCTCTGGCGATTAATTCGTTGTGGCGCTTGCCGATGCTCTGGAAGGTCTCATCCAGTGTCTTATCCTTCAGGAAATAATGCTCCAGCTCCTCCATACGCAGGTCGTTCAGTTGAATCGGCACCGTGTTGATGTAGGTATCCTCGCCGCCGAACAACACCCGCTCCATAGACTCCAGATCGTACAGTTGTTCGAAGCCTGCAACGAGTTTGGCCTGCGTCTGGGAGTTATCAATCTTCGCCGAGGCGGGAATGCGGCCTCCCTTGGTCAGATAGGTTACGCCTTCATCCGCATACCACTGCAGGAACTTCCACGCCTCCTCTTTGTAAGCCGAGCCAGGGTTGATGGCAATGACATCGCTCAGCCCGCCTTCCAGGCGGAAGTCTTCCCTCGCTCCATCCGGGCGTGGAATGGTGGCAAAGGCAATTTTGAACTCACGCGGGTAATCGGTCAGATTGTTCGCATTGCGGAAAATAAAGTTACCGGAGCCCAGCATGGCCGCTTCCCCTTTGAGGAACGAGGCATCGACCTGAAGCTTGGTGGCAATCTGCTCGCCGTAGGCGGGCATACTTTTATCATCGTGCATCATCTTGTACCAGCTCTCCACCGAGCCGCGCGTCACCGGGCTGTCCAGGTTAGACTTGCCGTCCTTGACGAATTCATTCTGCAGCTCCCCGTCCATGCCGAAGGGGAACATGTTGGTTCCCTGAACGTAGCCGTAAGTTGAATCCTTGCTGAGCACTTTAGCATATTCCGCCAGATCCGACTGGGTCCAGTTGTTATCCGGCAGCTTCAGCCCGGCAGCATCCAGCTTGTTCTTGTTCAGCCATATAAAAGACTTCGAGGAGACGGTCGGAAGGCCGTAGTAGCTGCCGTCGAACTGCCACGCTTTGGCCTGCCCGCCCATAGCAGCTTCAATATCATACCCTCCCAGCTCGCTGAGGTTCTGCGCGCCGCCGGACTGCACTCTTTTCTCCAGCTGGAACTTGGCATAATTGGTATACAGATCAATATTCTCTCCGGCCACAAGCGCCGTATCCAGCTTCAGATTGCCGCTGTCATCATTGACGTAACGGACATATTCTACCTGCACTCCGGGATTCGCCTCATTCCAGGCTTTCACCATGTCCAGCGGCCCTGCTTCCTCAGGAACCCCGCCCCAGAATTTCAGCGTAATGGTCTTGTTGTTCTGCCCCCCGGAATTCGTGCCCTCAGCCACTCCAGCCGATGTGCCAGCCCCTTCCTTGCTGCTGCAACCGCTTGCAATGATCAGCAGGGCTGTAAGTCCTGCAAGCCATCCGTATCTTGGTTTCTTCATCTATCGTCAACCCCCTTGGCTATTGTCCGCAAGTCCGCTGCTGTGCAGCATCCTCCGCTTGCCTATAATGATATCAGCCCGCGCCCCGCTGCCCCATGAACGCTATTGTGATCTAATGATACAGATTTGGGATATAGCGTACGCCCGGCTAGAGGCTCCGCTTCAGGAGCGGCGGAAGTCGCTCGGAGTTTTGCCCGTCCACCGCTTGAACACCTTGTTGAAATAGTTATCGTTCGAGAAGCCGCACGCACAGGAGATCGCCGAGACCGGCAGGCTGGTGTGGAGCAGCTGATGCACGGCCGCTTCGATTCTGACCTTTTGCGTGAAATTGGTGAGGGTGAGCCCGGTCTTCTTCTTGAACAGGTTGCTGACGTAGGTCTGCTCCATATTGACCAGACGCGCCAGCTCGCCAAGCGTGTGCTCCTGTGCATAATGCTCGGAGATATAGTCTATAATGCGGTCAACCTGCGGATGCCCCGTCTTCCCCCCGGCCGTTCCAACCGCTGCAAGCAGCGCGGTGTCCCCAAGGGTACTGAGCTTCCGCCATTTGTCCCGCTGCTCCAGACCCGCCCGCGCCCGCTCCAGCAGGGCAATCAGCCGCTCCGGCCGCAGAGAGAGCTTCAGCACATAGCCTATAGCGCCAAGCTCCAGCGCCTGCTGGGCATAATCGAACTCGGACATGCAGGTCAGCATGATGAACGGGCATTCCCAGCCAGCTTCCCGGCTGCGGCGCAGCAGCTCAATCCCGTCCAGAACAGGCATGACAATATCGGTAATCACGATGTCGGGAGGGCGCTGCTCCATAGCTTCCATAGCCTCAGCCCCGTTCGCATACTCGCCTTCTATGACAAAGCCGTATTTCTCCCAGGCAATGAGATGCTTCACCATATCCCGGGCAAACACTTCATCTTCTACCAGATAGACACTATACATCGTCTGATTCTCCTTTGGCGTAAGGTTCGGATACAAGCAGCGGGGTGCGGATCTCGACTATCGTCCGGCCTTCTTCCCCGCTGCGGGTGAGCGTTAAGGAGGCTTGCCCCCGGTACAGCAGCTCCAGCCGCTCCCGGATATTGCTCAGCCCGATTCCTTTGCGGCTCCGCCGGACCGCAGCCATGGCAGCAGCCTGCCGGGCGGCTTCAGGACCTGCGCCGTTATCCATCACGAGCATAATGAGCTCCTGCCCGCTGGCATGAATGTCCACGGTGATCTGCCCGCCGGACGCGGTGTCAGCGAAGCCATGAATAATGGCATTCTCGACCAGCGGCTGCAACGTAAACTTGGGAACCAGGGCATAGTACAGCGAAGGATCGTACTCCACATCCAGGTGATAGCGGTTGCCGAAGCGGATATTCTGAATGTGCATATAAGCCTCCATGAAGCCCAGCTCCTGCCCTAGCGGGATGAGATCCAGCTCGGTATTGAGACTGGTCTCCAGCAGCAGACCGAGCGAGACACAGATGTCGAAGGTGGTGCTGTCTTTATTTTTGAGCGCCTGGCTCTTGATCATGTTCAGGGTATTCAGCAGAAAATGCGGGTCCATCTGGGAGACGAGGGTCTGGAACCGGACGGATTCCTTCTGGCGTTCCTCTACTTTGAGCCGGTAGATCAGTGTCCCGATATCGGCTATCATCCGGTTGAAGCTGGTCAGCAATTGAAGAATCTCCCCCCGGTAGCCGCTGGTGGGGATCGTCACCCTCAGCTCCTGATCAGCGGCCCGGCTCATCTGATCGCGCAGCTTATGCAGCGGCTTGGTTACATTGGAGGAGATCAGCAGCGTAGCGGCAATGAACACCAGCGTGAGCACTACGAGGGAGATGAGCGCCGTGCGTTTGATGGTATTGGTGCCGGCAAAGACCTGCTCCAGCGAGATTTTCTTAATCAGGGTCCACTCCAGGGAAGGCATATAGCTGGCCAGGTACAGGGCTCGCTCGCGTTCACTTGTCAGATCGGCCAGCTTATCCGGGTGGAGGCGGAATTCCTCCTGGAAACGGCGGGCCAGCTCATCCGGGATCTGGGCATCGTCCTTGCTGCGGTAGATCATCTCTCCCCCGTTGCCGAGAACGAGATAGGCCGCCTGAGGATCAGCCGCGCCCGTCCACTGCTTCAGCCATTGCCTGTGGTCCATGCTGATTCTTACTGCGCCGTACGGCTCAGAGCCGGCATCCAGCAGCAGGGAATCAATCGTCAGCAGTTTGCTGCCGGAGGCAGTCTCCTTGGAGACATAGCTGTCTGTTACCTTCCAATAGTAGGAGGCCGGGGCCATTTGCTCTTGAAGTCCGGCGGCTATCTCGTTATATACCTGTCCCCCGTCTATGGGCTTACGCGAAGTGTAATTGTAATAAGCATGTCCGGCACGGTCCGTGACGGTCAGGAAGACGGACGGCGTGGACAGGAAGAACGAGTTCGCCAGCGAGTCCAGATTGCGGTTGATTTCGCGCATGGCCGTGAAGGGAGAATGAGGCGAGTCCGAGCTCAGATACTGCTCCAGGGAAGGATTCTGATTAATCAAAATGAGTGACCGGGTCATCAGTCCGGCCAGATCCAGCAGATCCTCCCGGAAGCTGCCCATCTCGCGCTTGTTCTGTTCAACCTGCTGCTGCTTCAGAATCTGCTCAATCTGCTGGAAGCCGATCAGGCACAGCAGGGAGAACGGGATAATAACCAGCAGCAAGTATGCCGTAAAAATGCGGTATTTCAGGCCACCGGGCCACCTTAATCTCTTCATTATCCTTCTTCCCCCTTCGGCCTTGCGGCATGTTCCTGCCCAGTATAGCAGAGGATTCATTATTCAATAATTTGGTTAGATAGAAAGTATTTCTCTCCGCAGACAGCCGAAAGACAGACCGCAATGCGGTCTGTCTAATTCTGTTAGTAACAACGGATTTCGTATATGGCTGCTGATGCATCGCCGTTCGTCCCGTGAATCACCACCCGCAGCCGGTCCGCCTTGAAGCTGCCGGATGCCGGTGTTAACGTGACGGTATTCCGGCGCTGGTAGTTGTCCTTGACCCTGGCAGCCCCGGTCCAGCGGCCGTCCTGCCGGAGAAGGATGCTGTAGTCTCTCACGCACTGCGGATCACGGTACAGCGGCGGGTAGTTATGGTATTCATGGAACAGATGCCCCGGGAAGCTGAGCTCCACCGTATGCACTTCCTGCGGCTGCTGCCAGCTCAGCTCCAGCCACTGCTCCTGCGGCTCCTGCGGATTGGAGCGCCACAGATTGGCTGCGCGGTAAGGGCGGGTAACACCGCTGGTCACCTGGTGCGCAGTATAGCAATTCTGCGGCGGGTCCAGCCGGAAGCTGCGGTTCTCCTTAAGGCTGCGCATCTTGCCGCCGCCGATCTCGTAAGCCGAAGCATGGCCGGGAATGACCGTTCCGGCCTTGATCCAGGCCACTCCGCTGTGCGCCAGCAGATCGAGCCGCAGGTAGGAGAACGCCGGGAAGTCGCGGCCCGGCTCCAGTTCAAGCGGCGCAATGACCCATAGCTCTTCGCCCTCAGGCACCATGAACTCCAGCCTTGCCGCCGGCTCTCCCGGTTCTGTACGGTAATCCCAGAGGCTCTCCACCGCATACAGAACTCCTTGAACCTGCTGCGCGGCACCGGACAGATTGCTGAGACAGACCTCCAGCTGCCGGACCGGACGGTCGCCCACCGCGATCCACTGCCCGGTCCGCCGGTTCAGCCGGTCCCGGTCATATGGCTGCTCTGGCGCCACCTGCGCTTGCGGCTTCGTCTCGGTCCAATCCACCAGATGCTCCGCCGTTCCTGAGGAGGACGGGCCTACGCCGTAGAGCAGCGCTTCACTGCTTGCGCTAACCGCAGCCAACCGGGCCATATCCAGCGGATCTTCATTGACCACATTCGGCAGGAAGCAGCCGTCCCGGAGGAGCTGTTGCTGAATATGAGGAACACGGGTCGCCAGCAGCTCATCGGCGCTAAGCTGCTCCGCTGCCGCAATCGCCGCCGCGACCCCTGCCGCCTGCCCCATCAGCGCGGTTGTGCCCATGACACGCACCGTGCCGAGAGCAGCATGGGTTACGCTTACGTTGCGGCCTGCCATCATCAGGTTGTCTACATCCTTGGACATACAAATACGCAGCGGGATACCGTAAGGACCGCAATAGCTTTTGACCGCATAATCGGTGGTCTGGTCGTAATGCTCTGCGCTGCTGGGCTCACTGGTCGGTGCCAGCAGACCGCCGGGCGTATGCAGGTCGAGGAACCAGCCACCGAAGGCAATCTCGTCTTCGAAGACGGTGCGCCCTGCCGGATCATGCTCGGTCATCAGATATTTGCCCATGATGCGCCGGCTCTCCCGCTTGCCGGGCACCTGGCCGATCCAGTCCAGCGCATAGTTCGCAGCCAACTCCCGGGTCTTGGGATCACGGTTCTTGATCCAGTCCCATACCCCCAGCGTATGGCGGGTCAGCTCATGGCGGATGCGTTCCGCATCATGGATGGTGTGCCAGGGCACGCCGATCTCCAGCCACCAGTATCCGCTGCGGATATCGTAGGGCTTGCGGCCCTGATCGTAGAAGAAGCTGGCATCCTCATAGCGGATGGCCCAGTCCGGCAGCACAAACGGAACGGGCCGCCCCATATCCTTTGCCTTGAAATGAATCGAATTGCCCATCACTTCCTGATTGGCCTGCTCCGGGGCGTGCGGCTCGCCGAATTCATCCTTGCCTTCGCTGCCCATCCGCCATTCACAGCCGGCCAGGTCAGCGAGTATGCCGTCCCCGGTGCAGTCGATGAACTGCTTCGCTTCAATCAGCAGATCAGTCTCCGCGCCTGCGGTCCGGCACCGCACCGAATGAATCTTGCACTCATGCTCCATCGCGATGTCAAGCAGCGCCGTATTCAAGTGGAAGGTGAGAAGGGGGGTTCTAACCGCCATGTCATACATCGTCATATCCCATACACTGTTGGTCCAGCCGTTCTCAGTAATCCATTCATGATTGACGGCCCGTTCCTCAATCAGCAGTTCGGAGATAATACCAGTCTCCCGTCCGTAGGCATGGAAGCAGGCCGCTCCATGCGGCGACACTCTAATCTCGGAGGACGAATTGCCTCCAAACACCGGACGGTCCTGCACAAGGCACACCTGCGCTCCCTGGCGTGCGGCAGCGACAGCGGCAGAGAACCCGGCAAGGCCGCCACCCACCACTACGATGTCATAATTCTCTGTAATCTGAACGTTCATGATAGTACCTCCTGAGGCTTCATTGTCTTTATTATATTGTCATGTATTAACCCTTGACCGCCCCGCTGGCGATGCCTTGAATAATGAACTTCTGTCCGGCCAGGAAGACCACAATCATCGGAATCATGGCGGCTGTAGCTGCAGCCATCATGCCGTTGTAATCAACCGAATTCTCCAGCACGAAATTCTGCAGGCCCAGGGGCACCGTATACAGATTCTTGTCTACCAGAAAGATCAGAGCGTTCTCGTAATCATTCCAGTGCCAGGAGAAATCAAGGATCGTCAGTGTTGCGAGCGGGGCCTTCGCCAGCGGCAGTATGACCCGTGTGAAGATGCGGAAATGCCCGGCACCGTCGATAAAAGCGGCTTCACTGATCTCCTGGGGCACCGTAATAAAGAACTGGCGCAGCAGGAACACGCCAAAGATGGTGAATGCCCCCGGCAAAATCAGCGCCCAGTGGGTGTTGTAAATGCCCATCCAGTTGAACAGCACGAACCTCGGCACGAACAGAATCTGCGGCGGGATCATCATCATGGATAAATAGATCAGGAACAGCGGCTCCCGCCCGCGGAATTGAATCCGCGAGAATCCGTAGGCGGCCAGAGCGGCAAACGTTACCGCGCCCAGGGTCGAAAGGATAGAGATTTTCAGGGAATTCATATAGAGCAGCGCGAAGTCCCCCGTTCCGGTCCACACATTCACATGGTGCTTCAGGACCGGGTGCAGCGGTATCCACTGAATCGGGAACTCGAACACCTCAAGTGGTGTTTTGAATGAAGTGGAGATCATCCAGAAGAAGGGCAGCAGCAGCAGCAGGCCCATAGCAGTCATGACCAGCGTAAGCAGCCACTTCCACATTCGCGAGGCACGCCTTGCCGTCTGCCGCCCCGCCCGGACAGCAGGTGTTATTGTCGTTTCCATTAGCGGCTCTCCTTGCTTTCTTTTAGTAATGCACCCAGCGGCGCTGGCCTGCCCAATTGACAAGCATGATCAGCATGACAATGGCGAAGAGCATCCAGGATACAGCAGAAGCGTAACCCATCTCATAGTAGCGGAAGGCTGTCTTGTAAATGTAGAGCGACAGTACATTACTGCCTTCTCCCGGTCCTCCGGCGGTGGTGGCCTGAATGATGCCGAACGTCTTAATGACCGAGATGAACCCTGTAATCAGCAGCAGGAAGGTGGTCGGCGATACGAGCGGCACGGTGATATAACGGATGGAATGCCACAGCCGGGCCCCGTCGATGGTCGCCGCCTCCAGCAGCTCCTTCGGCACCTCCTGAAGACTGGAGAGATAAATAATCATGTTGTAGCCGACCATAATCCAGATCTGAATGATGCATAACGCATAGATTGCCGTACCGCTCTCGGACAGCCAGCCCGGAGGATCAGCGATGCCAACCAGCCGGAGTACTCCGTTAATGGGGCCGAGGCTGGGATGGAAAAGCAGCATCCAGACGAAGGCGATGGCGACACCGTTCATAATATAGGGCAGGAAGTACAGCGTGCGCAGCAGTTTGGCCCAGTAGACGCTTCTGTTCAGAATGTAGGCGATGGGAAAAGCCACAATCAGCGATAACGGAACCGTCAGCAGAAAGATGAATGTCTTCAGGACGGAGTTGTGGAATGAGGCATCTCCGGCCAGCCGTCTGAAATTGTCCAGCCCGACGAACTGGATGTCCCCCTTGTTCATGAAGGAGTAATCTGTAAACATCATGACCAGCGACATCAGAGCAGGCACCAGATAGAACAGCGTAATCCCTATCATGCTGGGGGCGATAAACCAATAACCGGCCGGATGATGGTCATGAATGCCGGTTCTTCTTAGCTTCTTCAAGCGATCCCTCCTTCGCAATATGTTCATAATGTAAGTCTAGCAAAGGGAGATGGCTTGCAGAATGAACGCTATTGTGGCGTAGGGGTACGGATTTTGGAATTGAACTGGGGGTACTATGCTTCCATCCGGCCCTGGGCCTTACCTCCCAGCGGATGCACTGCATGTTTACCGCGGGGATTGTACCGGAAGAACCAAAACTGGCGGTTTGCCTTCTTTTTTGCGGAGAATTCGATTATCATTAGCCTCATTCCAAATTATAGGAGGTTCATCATGCAGGGGTTAAAACAACGTGCCGGCCGGTTATGCTTAAGTCTCATGCTGATAGGTGTAATATCTTACGGGGAGGGGCTGCAGGCGGCAGCCTTGCCGGTCCAGGAAGAGCAGGTGAGCTCCGGGGCTCCCGATGTCAGCTCCTCCATAACGGTGCTGGGCAGCCCGTTCAAGAAAGCGGCTTATGCCCGCAACGTCTGGGATATGCAGCTCTTCGGCGGCAAAATTTATCTCGGCCACGGCAACAGCAGCAATAATGCGCCTGTGCCCAATGCAGGACCGGTTCCTATCTATTACTGGGACCTTGCCCAGAATAGATTCTCTGTTCAGGATGTTACCTATACCAACCCGGCCACGGGCAAGGTGACCACCAATGTCTATGTCATGGACGAGCAGATTGATACCTTCAAGGTGTTGAACGGAGAGCTGTACATTCCCGGGCATGACTCCAGAGTCCCAGGCTGGGCCTACGGGAACTTCTACCGCCTGAACGGGGATCATTGGGACCAATATATGAATATTCCCGGGGGTATCCATGTCTATGATATGGCCTACTATCAAGGCAAGCTGTATGCTGCGCTCGGCGCCAGCGGTGGCCCGCTGATCTATGTATCCGCTGACAGGGGGAATAGCTGGACCCGGTTCGGCACAGTCTCCCAATACGGCATTATGCGGGCTTATACTCTGTTCGGCTTAGGTGACACGCTCTATGCTTCCTCCGCCACGGCGGGCAAGACGCAGGGAATGGCCAATGAGAAAGGCTACATGACCTCCATCCGGCAGACCGGCAGCGGACTGGTCCAGACGAAGCTGACCTTCACCAGCAGCCAGCTCTTCCCCGGACTCAGCTTCGTGACGAAGCCCGGTGAAGTCAACGTTCCCGGCGTCAGCGGCCAGCCTTGGCTGAAGCTGCTCCGCACCACTGAGGTGAATGGACGGCTGCTGTATATTGCAGGCCAAATCTATAATGACCATCAATCCATTCCGCAGGGCCTGTTCTCGGCCGGAGCGGGCTTCCAGAACACGCGCAAGGAGCTGCTGCCGAATGCTGCCGTAGCGCCTATCGATATTCTGGACCGCAAAGATACGGTATACGTGCTTGGATATGCCAAGGAGGCCTCAGGCCAATATACGAATTATGTCTACCGCAAAAGCACCGCCAGCCTCGCCACCGGCGGAGGAGACTGGAGTGAAGTCTTCCGCTTCAGCCGGGATACCTTCGCCCGTTCCTTCGAGGAATACAATGGTGACTTCTACTTCGGACTGGGCAGTGATGCGGATGTGATTCCGGCCTCCACCGGCACGATTCTGAAGCTGAGCGCCGGGACTTATTGAAGTCGGGCAGGCGAACGGGCCATTAAATTGACAACCTTCTGTAAACGGTGGTACGCTCACTAATATTCTAGTAATCCGTTCACAAATCAGGTAAGGAGCGTCTCTATGACTGACCGGAAGATCCTTAATCAGGCAAGCTTAACCAAGGAAGTATACCTTATTCTTGCACTACTGAATTCCGGAAATCCAGATGAGACGGCGCGGAAGCATCCGCAGTTGTTCACAGAGGTGAACTGGGACTTATTCGTGGAACTGAACCGGCAGCACAGGGTGTATCCCTACCTCTATTCCAGGCTGAGCAAGATGGAGGAGAAGGTGGTCCCTTCCGAAGTTCTGGAGCAGCTGAAATGGCAATACCGCAGGAATACGGTGCAGATGCTCCAGCTTAGCGGTGAAATGAGCAATATTGCGGGTCAGCTGGCCGAGCTGAATATCCGCTGTCTGTTCCTCAAAGGGCCGGTGCTTGGGCAGGAGCTGTACGGAGACCTGTCGCAGCGCACCTCCCGGGATCTCGACTTCCTGGTGCCGATTGAACAGCTGGAGGATGCCGAAACCTTGCTGATCCGGCTGGGCTATGAGAAGGAAGACAAGTTCGAGAGCCTGCTTGGCGACTGGAAATGGCGGGAGCATCATTCGACATTCGTGCATCCTGTCAGCAATGTCAACCTGGAGCTGCACTGGCGGTTAGGACCGGGTCCTGCCAAAGAGCCTGCGTTCGACGAGCTCTGGCGTCATTCGCGGACCAGCAGCACCTTCGGCCAGAATGTCCGCTATCTGGGGCCGGAGGATCTGTTCATGTTCCTGGCTGTACACGGTGCCAGACATGCCTGGTCCCGGCTGAGATGGCTGCAGGACATCAAGATGCTGCTAATGGGACAGCAGCCGCCTGACTCCGCCAAGCTGATTCAATTACTACAGCGGTATAATCACAACGCTATAGGAGGACAGACGCTGATTCTGGCCAGAGAGCTGCTGGAGACGCCGGTTGACCCGGCGCTATCCCCGCTGCTGGACAACCCCAAGGCCCGTAGGCTGGCGCAGGACATTCTGTTCTATCTCCCGCGCATCGTGAATTTGAATACCCCTCCGCTGGAGCCGGAGGTGGAGCAGCATTTCAACCGTTATCTCCCAAGCATCCTGTCCCCGCGGAACCGGATGCTCCGCTCTGCCAGCTTCCTCTATCCCTATGCAGCGGATGCCAAGACCCTGCCGCTGCCGAAGCCGCTGCATTTCTTGTATTTCCCGCTGCGGCCTTTGCTGTGGAGCTGGCGGAAGGTGACGGGTGCGGAGAAGGAGATGTAGGCAGGGACAGCCATACCAAAAAGGCAAGTGCTGCGTTAGATTAGCAGCACTTGCCTTTTTACGGTTTCGGAGCCGGGTGGCGGTCAGCCAATGTAATCGGTTTTTCGATTACATTCGCGCCATAACCTCTGCGCTCGCCCAATGTAATCGGTTTTTCGATTACATTCGCGCCATAACCTCTGCGCTCGCCCAATGTAATCGGTTTTTCGATTACATTTGCGCCACAACCTCTGCGCTCGCCCAATGTAATCGGTTTTTCGATTACATTCGGGCCACAACCTCTGCGCTCGCCCAATGTAATCGGTTTTTCGATTACATTCGCGCCACAACCTCTGCGCTCGCCCAATGTAATCGGTTTTTCGATTACATTCGCGCCACAACCTCTGCGCTCGCCCAATGTGATCGGTTTTTCGATTACATTCGGGCTAGAACCCCTGCGCTCGCCCAATGTAATCGGTTTTTCGATTACATTTGGACCACACACCCACGCAGCACCGAATTGTGTTCGGTTTTTCGCCTACATTCGCGTTTAAGGTATACCCTTATCCAGCCTCTTCCTGCCCCTTCAATAGCCTGCTGAACATGCCGCCCTTCTCCGAAGCCAGACCGCTGTAGACTCCCTGCTGGATGACCCGGCCCTGGTCGATGACCAGAATCTGATCGGCTCCACGGATCGTGGATAGGCGGTGGGCAATGACGATGACGGTCACGGAAGCCTTAATCCGCTCCAGCGCCTCTTGAATCCGCTGCTCGTTCTCGGTATCGAGCGCACTTGTCGCTTCATCGAGCACCAGGATCGACGGCTTGCGGATAATGGCGCGCGCCAGCACCAGGCGTTGACGTTCCCCGCCCGACAGGCGGACGCCCCGGTCGCCGAGCAGCGTATCCAGTCCGTCCGGCAGCTTGCGGACAAAGTCCGCCGAGGAGGCAAACTCCAGTGCCTCCCACAGCTCCGCCTCCTCCGCATCCGGCTTGATCATCATCAGATTATCGCGGATGGTTGCGTTATACAGGAACGGGTCCTGTGCCACATACCCGATGGATCTCCGGTAGGACAGCAGCCGCTCCCCGGTGATAGGCTCTCCGTCTGCCAGGATCTCCCCGTTCTCCGGCTGCATCAGTCCCATGAGCAGATCAACGAGCGTGCTTTTGCCGGCGCCTGAACGTCCGACAATCGCCGTCATCTGCCGGGCGGGAATCCGCACATTGACGTTCTGGAGCGAATATTGCGGCTCGTCCGCATGATAACGGAAATCGACATTGCGGGCTTCCAGACCGTGCTCCAGCGTCATAGGCAGCACCCGTTCTCCGCCTTGATCCGCTTTATGCTCGACAGCGGCCAGACATTCTTCCTGCAGCGATTGCAATTGTTTGAAGGATGGCACTACTGAGGCCAGCTGCTCCAGCAGCGACTGCAGCGTCGAGAAGGTCGGCCACAGCCGGGTGAAGACGAGAATGACCAGCAGCAGATTCGGCCCCTCCACTTGCATGAACCGGAAGGACACGAAGATAAACACAGCAATCAGCAGTGTGGAGGACAGCTTATACAGGAGCTGGGAGTTAGAGCGCAGGCGCGTATAGTCCAGCTGCTCCTGCTTAACCTCGCCAGTGAAGGCATGCAGCCATTCGAGACGGGACTGCTCCAGATTATTGCTTTTGATATCCTTGATTCCGTTCAACTGATCGGTGATGCCGCCTAGATACGTCTTGCCCAGCTCCGTGCTGCGGCTGCCCAGCCTCTTCGCCTTACGGATGAACCGCCGGGAGAAGATGGACAGCAGCGCCGCACAGACGAGAACCCCCAGTGTCATCTTGGGGGACAGCCAGAAGGCAAAGGCAATCTGCACCAGGGTGAACAACAGCGAAGTCAGGAACTGCAGGAACCCGCTGATACCCGCCAGGACTCTGGCCAGCTCGGTGGTCATCATGTTGATCAGATCGGAGGTGCGCTTCTTCAGAAAAAAAGACCACTGCGCCCGCAGCAATGCGCTATAAACCTCAACCCGCAGCTGCCTGCCATAGGTCTGTTGAATTTCGACATTGCGGATCGCCACGAACCTTGCGATCAGATTCTGGCAGAGCACAATCAGAACATAACTGCCCAGCACCAGCAGCAGCGCCGTGGACTGCGGCAGTTCACTGATGAATCCGAGCATAGGCAGATGATAGCCCGCCGCCGCGCCGCCCAGCTGAATGCCAGCCATGCCAAGCATGGGAACCAGCAGCAGAATGGCGGAGCTCTCCAGCAGACCGCTGATCACCATGCCTAACAGATTAAGATACAGCTTCACGCCCGACAACCGTTGAAGCTGCCGGACGTAGTAGATTATAGCTTGCATGGACCCACCTCGATTACTCGGCTTATAACACCTTCGCGAACTTCTCCACCACCACGAAGCCTTGCATCGCATCATCCCCGGAGACATAATGGGCTCCGCTGCGCAGCCAGGCGTGGGCAATCATTTGTCCCTGCTTATCGCGGGCGACCCCCATATAGAGAGTGCTCTCAATGCCCCGCTTCTCCAGCATCTTCAGGGCGGCTACCGCCCGGACCATACAGGTGCTTTTCCAGGGAGTATAGCGGCTCATCACCCGGATTGCCTTGGTAATCTGCTGGATGCGGCGAATATCGGAAGGCTTGGATACTGCGGGAGTCTCCAGGGATTTCACCCCAAGCTGCGGGGCTGTCCGGGCAAAGGGGAACAACAGCTGGATTCGGACCAGCATCAGCCGCCATAATGTCTCGGGAAGCAGCGCAAGCAACGCCTTGTCATGCACCAGCAGGAGACGGAGCCGCCGGAGGGTCATCATGGTCCGCTAACGGTGGAGACAAGATCCTCATTCAGCAGATTTTGTACAAAATCAATGACATCCTGCTGCGCCAGCTCTGCCGGTACCTCAAAGATCTCCTGAATCTTCCCGGCAATCTGCCGAATCGATACCGGTGAAGCCAATGCTTCCCAGATCTCACCGCCGACTTCGCCGAGGTTGTAGTATTTGCCGTTCTTCACATTCAGCATGACCTTCTCGCCGTCCATATCACTTGCGATATTGCCTTCCCGTTGAACCAGTACCGAATCCGGCGACAGCACTTTTGTAGTATTTATATTCATAGATTCATCTCCTTCACCTTGGGCATAATCGTCTCCATAATCATTTCCGTCTGCTGCGGTGCACTGAAGCCCTGCTCAGGGCGGGTCAGCCGGTACATCGGCAGCCGGTTCACGAACGAGGCCAGCAGCCCGAAGTGCCATTCTCTGACACCCATCGGGTCGACCAGCGCTTTTTGATAGGTATGATTGTATAAGGTATGAAGCCGGTCCAAGCCGCTTATCGCCTCTACAGCCACCGGCCCGTCCTGCACCACAGACAGTTCAAATATGCCGGCCAGCGGCAGCGGCTCACTCTGGAACCGGTCATGCACCGGTACGGCGAACTTGGTCTCCCGCTGAAACAGCGGACGGTACGCAGACGAATTCATTCCCAAATAGTCCAGGCTCTGCTGCCACAGCTTCTGCTGGGGATAACCTGGAACAGCTAATGGATGTCCATTATGCACCAACACGGGAATAACGTCGTCACTGACCAGGAGATGTCCCTGATCCATCAGATAGGAGGCAAGCGTGGATTTACCCGCACCTGAACGCCCCACCAGCGCATAAGCCTTATTATCCAGCACAAGCGAGCTGCCGTGCAGGGCCAGTATGCCTTTTTGCATCAATACTACACCCATACAGCTGCCCAGAATGAACAAGCGGATGCTATCCGGATCTGCGCCTGCTGCTGGAGAGACTGTAATCGTACTGCCGTTCTGTATGGAAAAAATAGCGGTGCCCTTCACCATGAACATCACTTCATGCTCCGCGATGCCCAGATTCGGCGTAATCTTCGGTATTGCTTCCCATCGCTCAAGCAGACGGCCTTCAATTACCGACAGGCTGCCTATTCTTCCGGGCTGATCCGTACGGGGAAGTTCTGGTAGCGCGAACTCACTGAGGATTTGCAGGCCAAAAGCCTTATAACCGGGGCATTGCACTGTGCCAGCCATACTGCTCACTCCATCTCAGTCAATTTCACCCGTTGTCTTGCGGATGACAAGTGGAAACGGCATTGCCGCCCTTTGAAAGAACGGTACCGTTTCGGAACATTACTTCGGATAAAGGGATAGCCCTGATCCCCCTCCAGCAAGCTAAGAGGGATTAGGGCTGAGCGGTAATGCAGGAAGACTAGGAGTGACTAACGATTTCATCTGGATCGGCTTGGAACGCATCGGCAATGGATACCCCCGGGCCAGCCATAGTCATTTTCACATCCAACACTTCCAATGCAGGCTTGCTGTATTCCTTTTTCATCTTGTCACCCCCTTTCAAGAAACGTCCTTCAGGAGAGCCGCTTCAAAAAGCGGTAAAACACCAGTCCTCGTGTAAGAAGGCGGAAATCCGTGTTAAAGATTAATAATGGTTCGGGCTCACTACCCAGCCGGTCCAAGCATCCGGCGAGCCCGGGACGATTCAGATAAGACGAAGTACGGGGGTCTTGCAGCATCTCCCTCAGCTCCTGCTGAAACCTCTGCCACTCGGGCAGCATCCGCGTAATGCCGTCCGCCCCCTGGATGCCGCGCCGGGTCTGGTTAAGCCTGACCTTATCCGGCATCCGCCCTTCCATCGCCCGGCGGATGAGCGAGCGGTCCATTCCGTTCTGGACGTATTGCTCCTCAGGCACCGACATACAGAAGTTGATGACACGCAGGTCATTCGTCGCATCCCGGTCCCATACCCTGTACTTCAGCGACAGCTTGGTAGCCGCCGTTCCGTTCACATTCCAGACATGCGGCTGGCGGAAATGCTCTCTGCGGATATCGTACACAGTCTGGGAGGCAGGCGACTGGTCCAGCTCCTTCAGCCGCTCCTGCACCCCTGTCCGCCGGGCAAACTCAGGATGGATCAGCTCCGGCGCAGCCTCCTGCTTCCCGGCCATCAGCTGGCCCAGAGCGGGAAATACCTTGCGCCCGGCTATTTTCAGCATTCTTTTGCGGCTTACTCCCATCGAATGGCTGTACAGTTTGTTCTCCCGGTAAAAGCTGAACCAGCGGAATTCACGCAGCAGCTTCGCCTGATAATCCAGCGCCGGTCCCCAGGAGATACTCCAGTTGCCCCGCTGTCCGCTGAGCAGCACACCGGCATTCTTCAATCCGGCTTGTTCATATATGCCCTTGAGCCAATAGGAATTCTCTATGAATTTGTAGGGCATCTCCATAATATCGAGCCATTCGTCGATTTCGCCATATGAGCTGCGGTCAGGAAAATTGCAGAAGCTAGGCTCAATGTTCCCGACATAGTCGATGGTCTCCTGAATATATGGACGCTCATCGGTCACCCGCTGGCCCAGCTTGAACCCTGTAAAGTGATCCAGAGGATACGAGCTGAACGTGTGGAGCAGCTTGCCGGTACGGCGAAGCTCCTCCGCCGCAAAGCTCACCACCGCCCCTGAATCCAGCCCGCCGCTTAAGTTCGCACCAGCTTCAAGGTGGGTACGCAGCCGGTCCCGGACAGCCCGTCCGAACACCTCACGGAACGCTTCCTCATACTCCCCATTGCTGCGCAGCCGGAGTGGAGACGGAGTCTGGAAGGTGTAATACCTGGAGAAGGTAATCCCCTGCGGACTGACCGTCATCGAATGCGCCGGGGGCAGCTGCTCCACACCCTGATAGACCGTGGAGAACATATCCGCGACATCCATCCGGCCCTGACCCGCCAGATATTCCGAGATCCAGCCTTCATGCAGCGCGTGCCCTCCATCCATTAGCGTGAATAGCGGATGAATCACGGTACAGAAGGAGAACTGTCTGCCTGAGCGGTGGAAGTACAGCGTCCGGCTCCCCGAGAAATCCCTCGCTCCAAACAGCGTCTGCCTGCCGGCATCCCAGATCATGAAGGCAAAATCTCCGACCAGATGCACCGGAGCCTGATCTCCCCATTTCTCATAGGCCAGAAGAATCAGCAGGCTGTCCGGCATCGACTTCCGATCCTCCCGGACAACCTGAAGTTGTCCGAAGAGCTCGCTGCGGTTATCAATAATGGCATCCGCTACGATCGCCAGCTTCCGCTGCGGATCATAATAAGGAAGCACCTCGCCCCGGGACTGCGGGGTAATCCACTGTGCGTGGCACCCGAGGAACAGCCCATCCGCACTCCAGCCCCGGGCATCATCCGCCGGATAACGCTGCAGCTCCTGCATCAGGCGCGGGCCGAGCTCCGGGTCCAGCGGCCCATGCTGCATAGAATAGATCCCGGCGATTGCACTCATGGGTTACCTCCAGCTGTCTATAATTTCGCTACCGTTTCAGTAATAGGTTCATTACAACAGGTTCTTAATAGTGAACACTTCTTATTACCTAAGATAACGTTCTTGCCATTAAATGTGAATAGTACCAGAGAGTACTTTAAGGTATCCTTTAGCGTATTGACTATAGTTAAAATCTGTGGTATTGGAACCCTGAAATATGACCTATGGTATATAATGGCTTATACTGTAGGGGTAACAAATATATGATATGGAGTGATAGACCATGCAAGAATTGAAGTTTGTTAGGGATTACAAAGATATAGAGCCGCTGCGGAATAGCTTTTTGGGGCTGGCAAAAGACACGTTCGAGCTGGAGCTGGAGCGCTGGTATGAGGAGGGCTTCTGGACGGATAAGTATGTTCCATATTCTTACGCAGAGGGAAACCGGATCGTGGCGAATGTCTCGGTAAATCTGCTGGAGCTAACCATTAATGGAGTGAAGTCCCCTGCTGTGCAGATCGGAACGGTGATGACTCATCCTGACTATAGAGGACGCGGCCTGTCTGCCCGGTTGATGGACAAGGTGCTGGAGGAGTATGGACAAGCGTGTGAATTCATGTATCTTTTTGCCAATGAGTCAGTCTTGGAGTTCTATCCTAAATTCGGCTTCCACCCGGTGGAAGAACAGATCTTCTCCATGGCCTGCCCCGGGGGCACTGCCGGATCTGCGGCAATCCGTAAGCTGGATCTTGCCGACCCGCGTGATCTGAGTCTGGTCTCTACCCTTGGAGCGCAGCGGGTACCGGTATCTGAGCGTTTTGGCATCGCCGGCGCCCATGGACTATTGATGTTCTACTGCCTGAACGTATTCAGCGACCAGCTCTATTACCTGGAGGACGAGAATCTCATTGCCATCTGCCAGCAGGAGAATGGGCAGCTTGAGCTCTTCGATCTAATCAGCGCACAGCCCGTCTCCTGCCGCGAAATTGCCCTGAAGCTTGCAGACAGCGACACGGAGACGATTGTCTTTCACTTCACTCCTGATGATGATGGCCTGGAGCTGTCAGGCAGCAGCCATTCAGAGGGCCTATTCGTCCGCACTCAGGGCGGGCAGCAATATCCTGCGAACGTTAAGCATCCGGCTACTTCCATCGCCTAGGCGTACGCTACACTTTTACCCTTGTAAAATGTTCATAGCGTCATGAACTGCCCCTGCCGGGCCAGGTAGGCCTCCTTCTCCTTATAGTCCGGCATAATACTGCCCAAGCGCCGCCAGAAGGAACGGTCATGATTCATATGCAGCAGATGACACAGCTCATGAATGATGACATAGTCGATCACTTCGGGCGGCGCCATGGCCAGGCGGTAGTTGAACGTCAGCTTGCCGTCAAAGCTGCAGCTTCCCCACTTGGTCCGCGACTCCACAATCTCCATACTCTTCGGCTTCACTCTGAGCTGCGTCTGGTAGGGCTTGATGCGCTCTGCGATGATTTTTTTCAGACTGGCCGTATAGAACTTCTTCAGCGCAAGCTTCAGCTCCTCCGCATCCGCCTGCCGGTCCCCAATCAGCTCATGCAGCACATACTCCTTCCCCAAGTACAAGAAGGCTTCTTCGTCGCCCTCATAAGCCTTAACCCTCGGCACCTGCCGGGCCGCCGCATTGCTGCGCAGCTTCTCCAGAATCTTCGGGCCTAGACTTGCTACCGCACCGAGAATCGTCTCTTCACTCGTTCCCTTGGGCGCCTTAACGGTAATGAGGTCCGCGCCGTCCACCGTTACGGAAAGCTTCTTGCGCTTGGCATACTGGACATGTAACGTAACCATCTGATCTTCTAGTTGAATCTGCATAGCCACCATCGTTTCTGTAATTTCTAATACACACTAATACACCGGATAACCGGATACAAACACCGCCAGATACAGGAGACCCCCCGCAATAAATAGCGTAGTGAGCAGGATATCCTTCCACTTCTTATCCTCCGTCAACAGCACAGCCGCGAACGCCAGCGGAAAAGCAACAGCGAAATAACGCGGAGCGGACAGCAGCCAAGTCGGTGCCACCACATAGACGAAATAGGCGATCAGGTACGCCATGTAGGCGGGATTAAGCTTCTTCGTACTGCGGAGCATTATGAACAGCACCAGGAAGATTGCGCACAAATTCGGCAGCCATAGTCCCAGGAACGACCGGTAATCGGCATCCTTGAAGGTATTGACCGCATATTCCATCTGATATCTCACGGTATCGAAAAAGAAGTAGAACCGCTGCGACCAGTGCTCCCGCTGATAAATACTGAACTGGAACGCATTGCCCGTCACATTGTAATTGATGTAGAGATAAGCCAGCAGACCGAAGGAGACGCTCACCAGGGAGACAACGGCCAAGATCAGCTTATTCGTAAAAGCCCTCCGGTCCATTGACCTGTAGCCAGCAGCCAGCTCCCGGGCAAATTCCACGGCAATCGGCACGGCCAGCAGTATCCCCGGGGAACGGGTGAATCCGGCCAGCGCCGCACAGAGGCAGCCCAGCAGCCAGCGCTTTTTGCGGACAAACAAGAGCGCCATCAGGGAGAGCAGCAGGAACAGCGCCTCTGTCATGGGAAGGAAGAAAAAGAAGGCTGACGGAAAGATGAAGACGTACTTCACCACCCGCAGGGCATTCCTGCGTCCCATATCCAGCCGGGCCAGCTCATAAGCGAACAACGCCGCCGCAAGCGTGCAGAGATTGGCTACGGCAAATCCGGCAGCCATATAATTGCCTGTGAAGAACTGCGCCAGCTTGATCATCACGGGGAAGAACGGCAGAAACACAATATGAAATCTTGGATCTCCCTCCGTCACATACCACCGCTCGGCAATGCCCAGATAAGACATGGCATCAATTCCGCGGATATGCCACATCTCAATGAAGCGGGAGAACAGGCTGCCGGAGCCTCCCTCCCGAAGCACCCAGAATACATAAGCCGCAAGGATTAGCAGCACCCGGCTGAATATCACCCACAGCACAATCTTCCACCAGATCCGCTGCCGTTCCTCCGGCGAGTCGTCCGTATTCACCGTCCGCAGTGCGCCGGGGCTCAGGATGTATCCGGTTATAGCAGGGATGGCCCGCAGGCCCGTCCAGATAAACAGGGCCAGGCAGAGCAGGGAAGCCATGGTCCCCGCCATGGTCCAGGTATGTACGGCCGCCGCCCAGATCCAGACCTCCGCTGCCATGATGAGTATAAATAGAGCTGAAACTGCTGTGTTTACCTTGTTCACTTATGCCTCCGGTCCGCATCGATTGCGGGAATGAATTGGGATTAAACTGCCAGGAAACCATCTTGCTCTCATTTTCTTATAGAACGGTGTGGAACACAATGGTTAGTTTCGGACAAGCAAAGAGGAACGCCGCATAACCTTCAGCGGCATTCCTCTCCGGCACAGCCTATGACAATCCGTTCAAGCCTTCGGCAACAGCGGGAAGTGGCAGGCGACCTGCCGGCCCGCTCTAGCCTGCTCCAACAGCGGTTCCGTCTGGCGGCATTTGTCCTGGACGAACGGGCAGCGGGTATGGAACCGGCAGCCCGAGGGCGGGTTGGCCGGGGACGGCACATCCCCCTCCACCATGATCCGCTCCTGCTTACGTCGTGGGGACGGCTTAGGGATCGCTGAGAGCAGGGCGGCCGTGTACGGGTGCAGCGGAGCCGCGAACAGCTCCTCCGTCTCAGCAACCTCCACCGGCTTGCCCAGGTACATGACTCCGACGCGGTCGGAGATATGCCGGACGACATTCAGGCCATGGGCAATGAACAGGAAGGTCAAGCCCAGCTCCATCAGCTCCACCACCCTTTCATTATTAAAGCGTACGTAACAACACGAATGTCTCATATTGCCATCGTACCTGAACCTACAGCGATCCGCAACTACTTGTTGCAGCATCGGCTGCCCTTGTATTATTCCAAGCCGGTTTTAGCCCATCTGGAAACCTACATGACGGCAGCAACCGCTAAAGGATTTCGCGGTAAAGTGACCGATTTGGCGGAATACAGCGACTGCCATCGGACCACACTCGGCCATTTTCTTGCCCAAGGAGTATGGGACGAAGAAGTGCTGCAGCACAAAGTCAAAACGGAATCCCTTCGCCAGATCCTAGAGACTTCCCAGCGCACGGGGGAGCCGCTGTTTGTCATTCACGACGATACGATTGCTCCGAAAACAAAGCCTTCGTCACAGGCCCGTTCTCCCATCGAGCAAGCCGGTTTTCATCACTCTCATCTGCTGGGCAAGGTGGTCTGGGGACATCAGGTGCAGGCTACCGTTTTAGGGTGTTCCGACCTATCCTTGATTCATTCGATTGACCTATACGACAAGTCCATCACTCACCCGGACGGCTCCGTATATTCCAAAATCGACCGGGTCTGCGACCTGGCTCAGACCTTGCCTCTCCCGCCTCATGGCGGCTATTGTCTAGTCGATTCATGGTTTACCTGTCCCCGTGTCATGGATGCGTACGCAGCGGCAGGCTATCATGTCATCGGCGCGCTGAAAACCAATCGGATTCTCTACCCCCAAGGCATCCGGGTTTCCATTCAAGACTTCGCGCAGCACATCCGCAAAGAAGACGTTCGCCTCGTGACCGTGAACGGTTCGTCGTACTGGATGTATCGCTACGAAGGGGCCTTGAATGGAATCGACAACGCCGTGGTTTTACTGTGTTGGCCAAAGCAAGCTTTCGGGCAGCCCAAGGCATTGCGTGCTTTTTGTTGTACCGATCTTTCATTAGAGACGCAAGCCAATGCATCCTACTATGCCAAACGCTGGCCTATTGAGGTTTTCTTTCGGCAATCTAAAAATAATTTAGGCTTCGACACGTATCAGGTTCGTTCGGCTAAAGCTTTTATTCGGTTGTGGATACTCTTGACGTGGACTCATCTGTACTGCACCGTCGGGCGGGGAGACCCTTGCCCTTTTGGTGATAGTCTGCGATCCGTACGCAAGCAAGTCCAGCGGGATCGCCTCCGATTTGTCTATGACTCTGCCCAAAAGGGGATTTCATTCCAGGCTATCTGTGAGCGATTCAAAATCGCTTAGTTCATTTTTGGTATTTTCTGTATCCGATTTTGCTCATTTATAGCTATAAATTTAAATTGGATTCAAGTTACTCTATTTATCAAAGTATCATTAATTATTTTCACAATATCCTTTTTAAATTTTTGAATAAAAAAATGACCACCATCAAATAACAAAGTCTTAGGTTTATTATAAAAATATTTATTCCAAGCATATACATCCTCAACATTATACTCCTCATGCAACCCGTGTAAAATAGTCGAAGGTGTTGAGATTGTTTTTTTTATAAAAAGATGATTTTTAATATTTCTGAAATCTGAACGTATAATGGGCAGGAAAATATTCAAAAAATCTCTATTCTCAAAAAGCTCAGAGGGAGTCCCCCCCATATTATTAATTTTTTCTATGAGTTCCTCGTCAGTTTCATAATCTAGTTTACTCATACTAAATTCTGGAGGTCTCGTGCCCGAAATGAATATATGCTCCAAATTAAATGATCTAAATCTTTCAGATAATTCATAAGCAATGTACCCACCCATACTATGTCCAAATATTGCAAATGGGCTTCCATCAGAGATATGAGGCAGCATGAATGCATAAATATCCATGACCATTTCATCAAAATTATTATAAAGCGCTTCTGCCATTCTTATTCCTCGACCTGATAATTCTAAAGGCACATATTTGATATTTTTATCAAATAAGAGCATCCAATCTCTAAAGACAAGAGAAGAACCGCCTGCGTATGGGAAAATAAACAACTTGATAATTTTACCACGCCCCCTTTTTCCATATTCAGAATTCTACTCATATCATCACATACTAGGCATGTTTGGTGGAGCATTTAATGAAATCAAACAAAATCTTTTTTGGCAAAGCCCAATATACTAAGTATGGTAAATATATATATCTTTATTTAACTCCTTTAAATATCTATATCCCAGTTCTAATTTCGCATTAAATTCAAGTTCATCTTTTAATAATAAAATCCCTAAGCTAGTACCGCTATGTGCAACTACAACACCTAATCCACTGATTTTATGATTGATGTTGATCAATGTTGGTAAGTATTCTTTTGGAAGAACTTTTTGATTTAAAACAGCGCTTCTCGACGAAATCAACCCTATAGCATTAGCATCTTTTTCTTTTATAGCTTTAGATAATCTTTGCAGAAGTAAGTTATATTCTAACTTGTCTGCATTATTAAAAGGTTTAACTTGCTTATTAAATTCTACCGTATCAATTGTTCCACCTTCATCGATGCTTAAAATACAAAAATGAGGAAGTTTCCCTATATACTCCTTCAATCTAACTTCTCTATGGTAAAAAGAAACGGCACCATCATACATAACACCATCAGTTGGTTCAATTCCAGATAGAAAGTACTCCAACAAAGTTCGTTCAATTTTGATATTGAAACAATCCTCCAAAGCTCTAGAGGCAGCTACTAAATCTGCAGAAGAACTTGCAAGACCTTTACCTACTGGAAGATTAGAGTTAATCTCAAGAATGCCTCCAAGTGGAAAATTAAAATACTGGAGTATATTTTCAACTAACTTCTTTGATTTTTGTTTTGAAAATGGTAATACAACTACATTTTCATAGGAGGAAATTGAATAAAAAGTGGCAGTAGAAGTCCTCGTTATAGGAAGAGTTACTAGAAAGTCTAGATTATCCTCCTCTAACACTCCTTGTAATAATTCACCAAATGTACCATTAGAACTCCCTTGCCCCACTCGGCCCATATTAGGGAAAGCATTGATGGAGCTTTTATTAAACATGCTCATAATTTACCTCCTTACTAAAAATAAATACCTGAGTAAAGCATTCAAGGCTAATTACTCAGGTACTCGAATTAAGCTTTCTTAATTCGTCAATATTTCTGAACTATAATGATGAATCATAAATTGTTCGAAAAATTCCATTTTATTAAAGAAACTGCTATTAGCACTTATAAAGACGCCCGTATTATCTTTAGGCAGCAACCACATAAATGAACTGTAACCTAGTACTTCACCTGCTTTAGCCAAAATGTCACCTTTCATGTGATCTGGATGAAAATCCGTGATAAAACCACACCCGGCATGAGTGAACTTTGGTTTCATTACCGTTTTTATTGAAAACATTTTTAAAATAGATTCCACTTCTAGTATTTTCTTATTTTTGTAAAGACCTTGCCCCAAGAGTGCTATCATAAACTTGGAGATATCATTACCAGTTGACAACAAACTTCCATCTGGAGAATCTGCCGGGCTAAAATCATACATAGGAATAGCATTATTCTCAATGTCATAGCCAGTGGCTAATTCGTTTATTAATTCTGGTGTTAATATGAAACTACTACTCGTCATATTGAGAGGTATAAATAAATGATCTTTTACATATTGATGAAAAGGAACTCCGCTTAACTTTTCAACAATATATCCCAATAACAAAAATGAGTAGTTTTCAATCTTATAATATTGGCCAGGTATACGAATAACTTCAGGCACATATTTTTGAACATACTCTTTTAAAGTTAGGGCACGTTTTGCATCAAAATTATACATTTGTTTATTACCTTCATCTGGAGAGCCAAAACCAGAAGTATACCTAAGAAGATGTTCAACAGTAAGCATCTCGTTTACTTTTTTAGGAATCTCAATATCGCTTACATATTTGCTGATGTCTTCATTCAAACTTATTATCCCTTGCTCAAAGAGCTTCATAACAGCAGCGACTGTCACTATCTTTGAAATAGATCCCATTTTTATTATACTTTTATCGACGTTCATAGGGGTTCCGCTTTTGATATCAGCATAACCATAACCCTTCTTGAGTTTCAAATTACCATTTTTTACAACAACAACCATTGCACCTGGTATGCTTTCCATATAGGAAAAATTAAAAAAATCATCAGTAAAAGACTCATATACATTTGAAGGAATCATTTTTTTAATTATTGCATTATTCTGTGTTAGTTTTATAGGATATAACTTCAACATACAGTGTTCAATCAAATCTTCAAGACTTTGCTTTAAGAGTATTGATAATTTTTCCATTGTTTTAAAGTCATACTGCTTTTCACTATACCCTAAAGTAAATGTCAAACACCCATTTAATATCATAGCCTCAATATCTATTTTACATTCCCTTTTTTGTTCTAAACTCATGGATTCTCCATAAGAGTGTGGAGAGAGTTGGATAGAACCACTTTCGTATTGATCGTAATTATCTATTTCACCCAGATAATTCCAACTAATTTCAGGTCTCAATACAAATTTATTTTTTCGCACGCTATTATTTAAGTATTTAAGTATGCTATAATTAATACCCCTTTGAGGGATTTTTCGCATACTTTTATTTACTTTTATTATAACATTCGCTATATCTGTTTCATCCTCAACTTCGACTACCACTGGATATTCACTTGTAAACCATCCGATAGTACGATTAATATCAACATCTGGAATAATAGATTCTCTACCGTGTCCCTCCATATTTATTAATATTCGATTTATATTCGCCCAGTTTCTCATCGAAATGCCAAGAGAGGATAGTAAAAGATCATTAATCTCGGTTCCGTATGCACGATGTGCATGTTTTATTAGTTTATTCGTTTCACTCTCGCTTAAATTTATCTTTAAAGTTTTGGTATGTTTCCGGAGTGAATTAGGATAATCGTAATCAGAATGTAAGAGTGGAATTGGCGTCTGTTCAATGCTCTCCCAGTACTTACGCTCATAATCTATTTTTTCACTCTTCGCATAATCATTAATCAATTCAGCCCAACGCAGAAAAGAGTCACTCTTAGCTGGTAAATCAATAATCTGATAATGGTTAAATTGTTCATAGGATTTACCAAAGTCTTCTAATAAAATTCTCCACGATACTGCATCTATAACCAAATGATGAACTGCAATTAACAAGTGATCTCCATCTAAACATTTAAATAAACCCAATCTAATTAAAGGTCCATTAAAAATATCCAGATTGGATTGAATCTGAGTCGACGTACTTTCAATCATCTGAGAAATATCAGTTCTGTCTTTATAATCAAAAACCTCAAGACTGTATAAGTCACTTCCTCCTAATCCTCGAATGAATGCCTTAAAACCTAAGTCGTCTTGAGAATAAATCGTTCTTAAACCATCATGATGTTGAATAAGCTCACTTATTACTTTGTGTACTATTAATTCGTCAAACCCCTCCTTACGAAACAAGGTAAATGATTGATTATAATGATTTAAATTCCCATAATGCTCTTCAAAAAACCAAAGTTGAATAGGTGTAAGTGGAACCTCACCAGTTACCACTTTCTGATCAATATTTCTATTAAGCAATTTTATTTTTTCGCTTAATTCTGAAATCGTGGGATATTTAAAAAGATCTCTAATTTCCATTTTGTAACCCAAACTTGATAATTTTGATGCAACTTGTATAGATTTTATTGAATCTCCACCAAGATCAAAAAAGTTATCTAAAACTCCTATCTCTTTCTCTTTTAAAATCTCTGTCCATGCTAAAACTAAGATCTCTTCATTCCTTGTTCTCGGTTTAATATATTCAGTCTCCGTCTGCAACATACCTTGTGGAACGGGTAATGCTCTACGATCTACTTTTCCATTAGGAGTTACCGGAAACTTATCAAGTTGAATAAAATATGATGGAATCATATAAGTCGGTAAATTTTCTGATAAAGTTTCTTTGATCATATTTAAGGTTAGAGGGACATGCGAAACATAAAAAGCATAGAGTTTTTTTTGACCAGACTCATCTTCTCTTGCAACTACAATTGCATTTTGAATAGATTTAATTTTCAATAGTGCTAATTCTATTTCTTCAAGTTCAATACGATTACCACGAATTTTCACCTGATTATCTAAACGTCCTAAATATTCTATATTTCCATCAGGAAGCCATCTTGCTAAGTCCCCCGTTTTATAAATCTTCCCTTCTTTAACGAACGGGTTATCAATAAATTTTTGTGAAGTTAGATCAAATCGATTATAATATCCTTTTCCAACACAATTCCCTCCTATATATAATTCGCCTGAAACACCAATGGGTTGTAACTTATTGTTAGAGTTTAAAATATACAAATTAACACCAGGTAATGGTTTACCTATAGGTAGACATTTAAGTGTTTCAGATTCTTTAATTTCAAAATAACAAGAATCAATAGTTGCTTCTGTAACACCATAACTATTTAATATTCTCATTGAATTCCCAAATCTATTTGTAATGTTATTAAAAGCCTGAACTGAACATTGATCTGATCCAATAACTAGGATTTTCATGGAATCAATATTTAAATTATTGTCATATATATAGTTCATTAGAGGAATAACTAATACTGGCGTAGACTCGAAAATATTTATCTCGAATTTTTTAATAAGTTGATAAATACGTTCCAAGTCAAGCCTTGAATCACTTGGACAAAGAATAAGCTTTCCACCGTTTAACAGACACTTTATATAATCCCCAGTAAATACATCAAAAGAAAAACTCGCCCATTGAAGCATATTAATAGAAAACTCATCCAACCTATATTCTTGTTTCCACGCATAGAACATTGAACTAAGCTGGCTTTGTTCAATCATTACTCCCTTAGGAGTACCAGTAGAACCAGAAGTATAGATAATATAAGCAAGCTGATCCATTCGGTATTTTAATCCCAAATTCGTCTTTTCACTTTGATAGGATTCCAAATCATTAAGTACTATTAACTCCCCATCGAAGGATACATTATTTAACAATGAGCGGTTTAATAATAATATTTTAGTTTCTGAATCATTTAGCATATATTGTATACGATCTTTTGGATACTCCGGATCAATAGGGAGATAGGCTCCTCCTGCTTTTTGAATCGCTAAAATTCCAATAATCATTTCAATTGAACGTTCAGCCATGATTCCTACTATTTTATTTACTCCAACTCCCTTTGCTATCAAAGTACGCGCCAACTGGTTGGCTCTTTCATTTAATTCTGAATATAGTATTTGACTATCCTCATGTACAACAGCTATTTGATTAGGGGTGCATTTACTTTGTTCTTCAAATAATTCGACAATCGTTTTTTCAGGATGCTTGAAGTTCTCTATATCGTTAAATTTAGTTAATATAGTTTGTTTTTCTTCCATTGCTAATAATTCTATATCTTGCACTTTTACACTGGGTTGAGACGCTACCTGATTGATAATATTAATTAAATACTTAAGCATTCTCTGTACTGTCAAAGTATTAAACAAATCTGATCTGTATTCAATACTAATACTAGCCTCATCTTCTTTTTTCAAACAAACAATAGATAAATCAAAATTAGTCATAGTATTATGCGATTCCAATGGTTGAAATCTTATATCATTCTGAATTGTGCTTTCATCCAAATCCTCGATATATTGAAACATAATAGAAAAAATAGGATTTCGACTTGCATCACGTTCTGGATTCAACTTTTCAACCAATTTATCAAATGGGTATTCGTGATGTGTGAACGCATCAAGTGCCTGCTTTTTGCAATGGTTTAATAACTCATTGAAATTATAATTACTTTTAACATCAATTCTCAAAGGTAACGTGTTAATAAAAAATCCAATCAACCCTTCGATATCCATATTGTCCCTACCAGCTTCAGGCGTCCCGATAATGACATCCTGTTGATTGGTCAATTTTGATAGCCATATGCTAACTGTTGACAAAAGCATCATAAACATTGAAACTTCATTTTTTTGTGCAATTTCACTTACTTTTCTAAAAACACTCTTAGGAAGGGATAAGGAAACATTTGCTGATGTATAAGTTTGCTGAGATTGACGTGGATAGTCCGTCGGCAAATCCAGTATTGGAATTTCCTCACCAAACTGTTCCAACCAATATCGTTCGGATTCAATCATAAGGCCACGTTCAATAGTTTCGTTTTGCCAAACTGCATAATCTTTATACTGGATTCTCAAATCAGGCAATACAGGGTCTATTCCTTTAGATAAAGCATTATAGACACTATACAGTTCTTTTATCAATATATCCCATGACCATTGATCACTAATAATGTGATGCATATTCATCCATAACATATATTTTTCTTTTGAAATTTTACACAATCTCACACGAAACATAGAATCATTATTAAAATCAAAGTATGCCTCCGCTTCTTCTTTTACAATAAAATCGATAGACTGTTGCTTATATATTTCATTAGTTTCGTCTGATAAATCAGTAACTGGACAGCAAAATTCAATATCTTCTAACACTTGTTGAACAGGTTGCCCTTCATGCATTAAGAATTTTGTTCTTAAACCTTCATGCCTATTAATTAATACCTTGAATGCTTTATTCAGTAGTTCTTCGTTTAAAGGCCCATAAATTTCATATACACAAGGCATGTTATATGCAGTACTATCAGGTTCTAACTGTTGAATAAAAAATAATCTTTTTTGCGCATGTGAGGTAGGATAGTAATCAGCTTTTTCAGCAATAGCTATTGTTTTACCGTTAGAAGCTTGAACACCACTCTCAGAAAATTCCATCTCCAATTTTTCTAAGACAAAAGATAATTTTCTAATAGTCCGATTATCAAATAATTCTTTAATGGATACTTCAATTCCAATTTCTTTGATAATCCTCAAGCGAACCTGGATGGTTTTCATTGAATGTCCACCAAGTTGAAAAAAATCATCATCTATTCCGATTTCTTTGATATTGAGCACATCACTCCAAATCCTCACTAATTTCCTCTCCAATTTATTTCGAGGTGCAATATAAAGAGCAGTTCTTATATTATCTATTCCAGGCTCTGGTAATGCCCTATGATCTACTTTTCCATTGTGGTTAAGCGGCAATGATTCCAGTATAATCAAATGTTCGGGAACCATATATTCTGGAAGCATTGTTTTAAGGAATTGAACCAATTCTTCCTCACTTATTGTCTCACTTAAAACGACATAAGAAAGAATCTGATTGTTTGCCTCTTCATCTTTTCGAACTATCACTACACATTGCCTAACCATATCATGACTTAATAGCACGTGTTCTATCTCACCTAGTTCAATACGATATCCGCGCACTTTGACTTGTGAATCAGCACGTGAAACGAACATGAGTCTCCCATTAGGCAGATATCTTCCAAGATCCCCCGTTCTATACATCCGCTCTTCTTTCTCTTCTATAAAGGGATTCCTAAAAAAAGCCTGATTGGTACGCACTAAGTCATTTATATATCCGCGTCCTACGCCAATGCCTGAAATATAAATTTCACCTGTACAACCTACTGGTACCGGCCGCATCCATTTATCGAGAAGATAATGCCTTGTATTAGCGATTGAGCGCCCTAATGCAACGTAAGCATAATCATCATACTGATAGGAGTTGTCTATAATTTCGTGCATAGTATCATCAGAACATTCAGTTGCACCATAAGTATTTATAACTTTAACATCCGGAAATAAGCCGTGCCATTTTTTACATAAAAATACTGAAAGCCCCTCGCCGGTCGAAAGCATGTATTCTAAATCAATCAATTCTCTTTCATTGGGTTGAACGTCAGTAGCTATATTGGTTAATAACTCTATAAATGTTGGAACCATTTCAATTACAGTAACACTATCTTTTTTTAATAATTTCAACAATAAATAGGGATTGCTTACTGTCTCATTATCGTAGATTACCACCTTGGCACCGACCATCAGTGGGGCAAAAAATTGCCAAACCGAAATATCAAAGCAATGGGAAGCATTTTGCACAATAACACTATCTTTATTTAGTCCCAATATATCAATTTTTGACCAAAGGTGATTCAACATCCCTCTATGTTCAATCATTGCTCCTTTTGGTTGACCTGTGGATCCTGAGGTAAAAAAGACATTTGCTAGATCGTCATGTGAATTTGTTATTTCCAGATTTCCTATATCCAATGTACCAAGAACAGCAACATCTGGACTGGAACCGTCGGCTTTATTTAAGCTAAATATTTTTGGCACATAATCTAATTTGCTTCCTAATTCAAGACTTAAGGATTGCCAGTTTGCTTCTGTCAAGATCACTTTAACTCCACCGCTTTGCAGTATGGATTGCAGTCTGTTATTTGGTTGGTTAGTATCAAGTGGTAAATAAGCACCACCTGCTTTTAAAACTGCGAGCATTCCGATAAGCATGTTTATATTTCGTTCTAAATATATTGCTGCAAGATCATTTCGTCCAAAACCCTCTCTTATAAGCCAATGTGCTAATTGATTGGCTTTCTCATTCAGTTCCTTATAAGTAATGCTTTGCTCTTTATAGATAGCCGCGATAGAATCTGGATGTAAGCTAGCTTGCTCTTCTATATTTTTATAAATCAAGGGCTTGCTTATGAGATTTGAATCATTCTTTCCCCTTAGCGTTTCTATCATGTTCGCCATTTCTTTATTAGTGACAACATTAATTTCGCTTATTTTCAGGTCTGTTCGAGAGCAAATAATTGATAAAATCTCAAGGTAATGGGAATACATCTGCTCTAAATAATTTATATCAGAACAATTGTAATGATATAGTTGTATATTGTAAAATTCACCTACTATAATAATTAATTCAATAATTTCTTCTTTACCGCGAGAAATTATTTCTGAATTTAAGTTTTCATTAAAGTTTTTTATAATACTTATATTAGTATTATAAATGTTATAATTTTTAGCAATTCCTGAATAATTCAGAATCATTTCTAATGAAATTAACTGATTAACTTCAATTTCTTCCCATCTTTTCTGAACATTGACTAAAAGTTCACTTAAACTCATACTAGGTTCGAGAGTCATAATTATTGGTAGAGTATGTGCTAACGAACCAATAATAGTTTCAGATCCTACTAAAGTTTTCGGTCTTCCAGACACAGTTGTGCCAGTTCGAATGTTCACTTCACCACTATACACATTTAATAATAATAACCACGCTGTCTGAAAAACAGCTTCAACAGTTATACCATATTTGTCAATCACAGCTTTAATGTTAATGGATAAATCACTAGGAATGGGTTTACGATAATTCATTGAGCTCTTCGTTTTATTTTTGAAATCTAACGCCGGATAAGATGATTGTTCTAAATCGCATTTATTGAATTGCTCTGTCCAATATTGTTTAGCTGCTAAGCCGTCTCGACCCGTCTCCCACATAAAATATTCCTTTAATGGAAGTTGATTGATTTTTTTCCACACTCCGTTTGCTATTTCAAGCCATCGATTTACTAAAAATTCTCTACTATAGTCATCCATGCATAAAGAATGACTGGTCCATAATATTATTATTTTGTTTTCCATTTGGATTAAAGCCAATCGCACTAGTGGTCCTTCTTCGATCTTAAACGGTTTTCGGTTCATTTTTGCAATCTCTAAAAAAGCACTATTCATTTCTTCATTATTAAATTCTTTAAAATTATACCAATCAAGAGGAATTTTTATTTCTTTCAAAATTACTTGGAAGTACTTGTTTTTAACTTTCCGAAAAATCGTTCGCATTGCCGAAGACTCTCTAATGACTTCATCCCATGACTTTTGTAAAATACCAGGTTCAATAAATTCATCCAGGACATAACTAATCTGTATGAAGTCATCTTGTTTTAACAATTCTTTTTGATTAATGGTAAGTTCAAAGATTTCAGCTACATTATTTTTGGATAAATGCTCCATTCTCGCACCTCTTCCTTAATCAAATAATTCTTCAAAGTTATTTACCAAGAAAAATTTTGTTTCGGAATAACTTAATATCTCACGAATTCGTTTAAATGAGTGCATAAAAACAGCTTCTAGTAAAGCTATAAATCTCGCAACAATGCGTTCAATAGTTGTTCTTTTAAAGAAGTGTGCATTATATTCTATAGTCCCTTTTAAAACATCTCCCAAATCAACCATCTGTACTATAAGTTCATAACAACTTAAATCATAAACTTCTTTTATGCTATCTATTACAAATAATAATTGGGGATTATGAAAAGTATTCAATCTACTTCTAAAACAATCTTTTTCAAGACCTTTCTTATTATGAATTGCTTCTTTCATTTCAATTTCAATCTGCTTGACTAATTCACTAAACAATGGATTACCTGACAAATCAGTTCTTAAATAAAATATTAATGAATTTTCTTCTTCGAATTCATCTTCCTTTGGATGGAAAGCTATAAGTATATCTTCTTTTTCAGTTTCGCCATATAATAGAATATTAAATGCAGTAATTAAGATATTTGATATGTTCGTCTTACAGTCTTGGGCTAATTTGTAGATGTTTGACTTTACCTGAAAAGATAATTCAAAATTTACAACATGAATTTCTTTTAATTCATTTAACAAGGGATCAAAATCAGATGTTAGTATATTTTCGGATGATATCCCCATAATATCCTTCCGAAAAGTAATTTTATTTTCCTTTTTTCCCCTTGAAATTAATTCATTATCATTTTCTAAAAATAAAAGACTGCTAATTTCAAATTCATCAATCCACTTTTTGATAGTTTGTTCATGAAAAATATCTTTGTTGTATTCAAAGCTAGCCAGTATATTATTATTGTTTTCTTTTTCAATTGTTAAACATAAATCAAATTGTGAAATATTCTTATTAAAGCAATATGGAATTGCTATTACTCCATTTGTTTCAATGCTATTGGTTGCATGCCCCAACATAATGGCTGCTTTTTGTTTCACAGCTTTTTGATGAACAAAACAAGCTTGAAAAACAGATGAGTGTCGCTCATTATGGAACGCTGCCAGTTGGCTTACGATCATAGTAAGAGGGTAATCTTGAAACTGAGAACATATATTTAATTCTTTATTGACTAAAAACAGAAGATCTGCAAATGAAAATCCTTCTTTAATCTCTACTCTCAAAGGAAGTACATTTACGAAATATCCCATTATTTCATAAAAATCTTTTGTTGTTCTACCTACTCTAGGTACTCCGATAATGAATTCAGTTTGACTAGACAAGCGATGAAGTAAAGCGATATATAATGTTAGGAAAACAACATTCGGCTTATAATTACTCAATTTTATATATTTGTAGAATTCACTTTGTAACTGAAGATTAAATTTAAATAAGAGTGTCCCTCCTTTAAATGACGGTTTATCAGGGCGTATAAAATCTGCAGGTAATTTCAGTTCAGAAAAACTTCCAGTAAGCTTCTTTTTCCAAAATCTCCTTGCTTCCTCTGCTTCTTCACTTGACAGATAACTTTTTTGCCATTCGATAAAATCAGAGTATTGCAATTTGGGTGATGGCATTTTATAAGATGAGTCTTCAATTAATCGCTTATAAATCATTGTAAATTCATCTATAGTTAAAGACATACTCCATCCATCAGTACATATATGATGCCATTTAAAACATATTATGCAATCATGTTCATTAATATCCAATAATCTCATGCTAAATAAAGGGCCTTCTTCCAAGACATAAGGTGTATTGAATTCGTTATACAAATATTCCTTTATCATAATTTCATCCCAAGATAGCGCATTAATATATTTAAAATCTTTAACAGTTTCACTATATACTTTTTGAATAGGTTCATCTTCCAAAATAAACACAGTACGATATATCTCATGACGACTAAGTATTTCTTCAAGTGTTTGCTCCACAATAGGGACTTCCATTCGACCATGAAATTCAAAAGCCAATTGCTCGTTATAATAGTTACTTGTAGGATAAAGCAAATAATGAAGAAAAAAATCTTTCTGACCTTCTGACAGAGTAAGAGTTTTTATAAATGTTTTATTTGACATTTTTTATTCTCCATCAATTAAATAATTCATTTAAGTCATATTCTTCAACTAAATTTATTTGGGATAACCGCTGATACGGATTTCCCACCATTTTTGATAACACTTCCTTAATTTGCTTCAAAAACATATCTATGGTTGAAGCAGTAAAGTTTCTCGAATTATAGTGTGTATTAAGAATTATTCTGTCAGAATCAGTAGATAAAAAGATCATTAAATCCGAACTTTCATCTTGAATAAAATGATTGCTTTCATATTCTCTTATAGTTGCTTCATCTAAAAAATCCGTTAATTGATATTCGCGATAAGATATTTCATCGTAATCAAGTTTTGCAGTGGGTGTATTTTGTCCGATGAAAACAAGAGAATATAAGCGGTTTTTATTTCCATTAATAACTTGTTGATCTTGAATAACCAAATCAAACGGATAATCCTGATTCTCATACGCCCCATAAGCCGTTTCACGTGTTCTTTGCATAATTTCTACAATAGTCGGATTCCCAGATAAATCTGTACGCATTGCAACTGGATTAATAAGAGGGCCAATAATATTTTCCAGTTCAGTTTGCGTACGACCAGACAAAGTTGAACCTACTGTTACCGTAGTCTGATCTGATATAATTGCAATCCATATATTTATTGCAGAAAGAATCGTTATATAAGTTGTATTACCTGAAGTACGAGTTAAATCGGTAACTGAAGTAACAAAAGGTTTTTCAAGATAAAGCGATTTTACGTCTGATTCGGATTTATCAAGATTTTGGGACTCTATATCATTTGGAATATTTGGTATATCAACCTTTTGCTCTAGTTGTTTTAACCAATATTCTCTTTGGGTATCCATTTCACCGTTTAATATTCGAGCATTTTGCCAATATGTGTAATCGATATAATCTAAAGGCTTAGCTATTTCCAACAGCCCCTTACCGTTCCTCAGTTTTTGATATGTTTCCAATAAATTTTTAATAAAAACTTCTTGCGACCATCCATCAAATGCAATGTGATGAGCGCATAAAGTTAAGAAGTGCTTATTGTTGGGCATTAAGTATAATACCATTCGAAAAAAGGAATTTTTCATTAGATCAAAAGGATCATTTAATGTTTTTTTAATATCTCTTATTAAGCACTGTTGGCTATCTATTTCTGACAAAGCAGATAAATCAATGTAGTTATTTGGAACAAAAAGGTCATTATGAACTTGTTGAAATAGCTGACCTTCAATTTCTACTATTGTTGTGCGGAAAATTCTGTGATGATTGATCATAATGTTTAGGGATTCACGAAGCAACAATGAATTGACAGGTCCATCCAATTCAAAAAGGTAAGTTCCACCAAATGTATGCTGGTTACTATATTTAGCATAAAACCATTGTCTTTTTTGACCATTTGATAATTCATAAATTTGAGGTTTTAAAATAGATTCATTATTATCTGCGACTGCCTTTAAAGGCAAGCTTTTGCTGGTTCCTTTTCTTATCTCAGATATCCGCGAAGCTAATTTTTCAATAGAGGTGAACTCAAATATGGTTCTTAAAGGAATGTCCACTTCAAATACTGTTCGCAAGCGAGAAATAACTTGTGTTGCCAATAAGGAATGTCCACCCAAATCAAAAAAAGAGGCATGAACACTTATATTATCCATGTGCAAAACATCGCACCAAATATTGAATATAAGTTCTTCAGAAATGGTACGCGGCTCTATAACGCAGTCCCCAATTTGGTTTATGTCAGGCAATGGCAACGCTTTTCGATCTAATTTTCCGCTTTGAGTTTTGGGCATAATGTCTAATTTAACAAAGTATGCAGGTATCATGTAAGTAGGCAGTTGCCCCTTAATAAACTCCCTTAATTCTCTAATATCACTTTCTCCTACGAAATATGCTGCCAATTCCTTATTTAAGTTACCATTGTCAATAGCAACAACAGCTACTTCATTAGTAGTAGGGTATTTGCTTAGAATTGCTTCTATTTCACCTAACTCTACGCGGATACCTCTAATCTTTATTTGGTTATCCTGTCTTCCGACGAATTTTATATTACCTGAAGCCTGAAAATAGCCCTTATCTCCAGTACGATAAATTTTTTCTCCTTCACAAAATGGATTTTCAATGAAGACTTCTTTTGTCTTTTCCATATTATGCAAATATCCTCTTGCTAATCCAATGCCCCCAATATATAAATCACCAATTACACCAATGGCAACATTCTTCAAGTTTTCATCGAGTATATACACTTTATTATTATCAATAGGCTTACCTATACTCACACTATCTTTTTCATATTGATCATTCGGCGTACATGTATATATTGTTGAGTCAATCGAGACTTCTGTTGCTCCCCATGTATTATAAAGTGTACTGTCTAGATTTTCATAAAACTTCCGTACAATTTCAGGTAACAATGCTTCTCCGCTTGAAATAACATTTTTCAAACTAGTTAATTTATGACGATCATCTGAAGATAAAACATCCAGAAACATATTGAGCATACTAGGAACAAATTGAATGCATGAAACTTTGTATTTTATTGCCGCTTCTAAAATAGCATTGGGATCACGATGCAACCACGGCTCTAAAAATGATATTCGTCCCCCTACAGATAATGGCCAGAAAAATTCAACAGCAGCATCATCAAAAGTTAATGTAGTTTTCTGTAGCACGGATGAGCCTATCTCTAACTGATGTTGGCGTTGCATCCACAAAATTCTATTAACCCATCCAAGATGAAGGTTCTCCACCCCCTTCGGATTACCGGTAGAACCAGATGTGTAGTAAATCGATACTATATCATTTGGAGTTACATGTGATTCTGGTAAAGTAGGAGGCATTGAAGAGATTATTCCCTTAATCTCCTCAGGATATACACAAATTAAATCCATGTTATGACTAAGACGATCTTTAAATTCTAGTTGGGATAAACATATTTTTGTTCTAGAATCATTTATTAATTTTGAAATTCTTATTTGAGGCATTTCTGTATCTAGGGGAAGAAAGGCACCACCGGCTTTTAGAATTGCAAGTAAAGAAACAACTAGATCAATAGATCGGTTCATACAGATTCCAACAGGAACGTTTGGTTTCACACCAATAGAGTAAAGATACTGAGCCAACTTGTTAGATTGGATATCCAAATCCCTATAAGTTATCCTTTCATCACCAAGTTCAGCAGCTATTAAATCTGGCGTATTTTTAACTTGATCTATAAATAGATCATGCAAACATTTATCTTTCGGGATAGCCCTCTCCGTATTATTCCAGTCGATTACAATTTCTTGAAATTCATCTCGAGATAAAAAGTCCAAATCAAAAAGTGGTTTTTCTGGATTGTTTAAAATTTGAAGCAGCCAATTATTGAAATGGTTCATCATTATAATAATTGTTGATTCATCAAATAAATCGGTATTATAAATTATGTTTGCATAAAAATCATTATTTGATTCTCCCATTGATAATGTAAGATCAAATTTAGATACATGATGATAGGTTTCTTTTTTTTCTAATATTCCACATGATACGTTATATGAAACCGTTTCGTTTTCAATCCAGGTGAACATAGTCTGGAAAATAGAAGAATGGCTTGTACTTCGGAACGGTTGAAGGACTTCTACTATCTTTTCAAATGGAACATCTTGATTTTCCTGTCCCTGCAGTGCTTTTCCCTTGATCTGCGCAAGGAGTTCCTTGAAATTAGGGTCTCCCGTCAGATCTCCCCTATATGCAATTGTGTTCACAAAAAAACCAATTAAACCCTCTAGCTCTTTTTTATTCCTGTTAGCTACTGGACTTCCCACAATAATATCTTTTTGTCCAGTGTATCGTGCTAAAAAACCTTGATAAGCTGCTAATAATGTCATAAATAAAGTAGTACCTTCTTGCCGACTGAAAGCTTTGAGTCTTTCTAACAAATTGGTTGATAAAATAAGGTGTTGCATATCTCCTGCGTAGCTTTGATTGACTGGCCGAGGCCGATCGAATGGCAGTTGAAGAATTGGAAGTTCTCCTGCAAGCTCCTTCTCCCAATAATCTAGTTGTTCTGCAATTATTTCATCTGTTAACCATTCTCTTTGCCATACAGCAAAATCTCCATATTGAAAAGGTAATGGTGCGATTCGGTTGTGTTCTCCGCTTACTGCTTCTTCATAGAAAGCTAACCATTCCTTAAGTAAAATGTCTTCAGACCATCCATCTGAAATAATATGGTGCATTGTACACAGTAAAAGATATTCGCCCTCCTCTTGTACAATCAGCTTGGCATTTATTAGAGGCCCCGATTCTAAATTAAATATGGTTCCAGCTTCTAACTCAATATATTTATTAATATGTCTTCCTCTTTCTTCAATCGAAAAAGCCTCCAAGTTAACCACGGGAATACTTCTTGGTTTGAAGCTTTTAATTAATTGAATCGGTTCACCTTCATTCTCCGGAAATACAGTACGCAGCATTTCATGACGCTGAATCAGACTATTAAATCCATGTCTAATTCCGCTTACATCCCATGATCCACTCAGTCGCCAAACATAAGGGATATTATAGACCGCGTTATTCGGCTCTAATTGATTTAAAAACCATAAACGTTGCTGAGCGTAGGAAAGCGGGAGCCCCCCCTCTCTATTTATTGAACATAAATCAGGCAGCGAACTTTTCCCCCGCTTCTTTTCCATAAGTTCTGTTAAGTGCTTGGTTAAACTATCGATAGTCGGACACTCAAACAGTACACGTAATGGAATATATAAATTGAAGACCTCTTGTAGCCTTGAGATAACGAGCGTTGCAAGCAGTGAATGTCCGCCTAAATCAAAAAATGAGTCATATATACTAATTTGCTCTAGTTTCAGAATTTCACTCCATATAGATGCTACCAATTCCTCTGAATAATTACGAGGTTTTACATATGATTCTATATTTGTAACAATTCCAGGTTGTGGCAAGGCTTTACGATCTAATTTTCCATTTGTAGTGAGAGGTAAATTTTCTACTTTCATAAAATATGAAGGAATCATATATTGGGGTAATTGTTTTTTTGCATGTTCCTTCCATTCTTCTATATCACCACTGCCTACTATATAGGCTGCTAATCGTTTCTCCCCCTCCTCATGTACATGTGCAATGACGGCAACTTGTTTTATCTTAGAATGCTCTGCTAATACAGCTTCAATCTCACCTAATTCAATACGGTAGCCTCTTACCTTCACCTGATTATCTATTCGTCCAATATATTCAATGTTACCATTCGGTAAATATTTCACTAAATCTCCAGTGCGAAATAATTTGGCTTCAGGATGCTCATTAAAAGGATGAATAATAAATTTATTCAAGGTAAGCTCTGGACGATTTAAGTATCCCAAAGCAAGTCCTTTACCTCCAATATATAGTTCTCCAACTACACCTATAGGAACAGGTTGTTGTTTGTCATTTAATATATACACTTCTGTATTGTTAATGGGGCGACCAATAGGGACCGAATGTTGAACCTCTCTCTCATTTTTAACTGAATAACAACATGCAAAAGTAGTACTTTCTGTGGGTCCATACCCATTAATAATCAATGTTTTACTAAGAATACTCAATGCCTTTCTCACATGCTTAGACGAAAGAACATCTCCGCCAGCTAATAGTTGACGTACATTTTTCAAATCCTCAATCTGATAATCAACCATCTGTTGAAAAAGGCCTGAGGTTAACCATAACGTACTAATTTGATATTCCCTTAGAACCTGACCTAATTCTTGAAGTGACAAATCTTTATATGGGTAAACAACCAATTTCGCTCCATTTAACAAACTTCCCCATATTTCGAAAGTAGCTGCATCAAATGAGATTGATGCAAGCTGTAATAATGTTTCTTTTGCTGATAATTCTACATACGAGACATCTTTAACGAGTCTTTCCACCCCCCTATGAGGTATTAGAACTCCTTTAGGGGTACCCGTCGAGCCTGAAGTATAGATTACATATGCTAAGCTTTCAGAAGTTGAATTACTTTCTATATTTACATAGAATAGCTCACTTAGGTTTTCTTCGTTACTATTAGGAAAAACTTGTTTTACTTCGTTGGGCAAATGATGCGACAAGCTTTTATCTGTCAAAACTATGTTAATTTCTGCATCTTGTAAAATAAAGGACAATCTTTGATCTGGATAATTCGAATCAATTGGAACATAGGCACCGCCAGCTTTTAATATTGCTAACATACTAATTATCATTTCGAGCGAGCGTTCCATGTAAAGGCCAACTCTTGTTTCTGAAATGACTCCAATTTCAATTAAATAATGCGCAAGTTTATTTGACTGTTTATTAAGTTCTTTATAGGTAATTTGCTGGTCTTGATATACAACTGCTATTGCATCAGGTGTGCGAAGAACTTGTTCTTCAAATAGTGAGTGTATTGTAGTTTTTTTTGATATTTCCGTTTCACATAACATTATCTTCCCTCCTAATTATTATTGCTCCAAACTTCAAGCAACTGCTTTTCTTCTTCTTTGGAGATTAGCCTTAAACCTGTAATTGATTTATTGGGATATTCCATCAATTGTTCCAACAAATTTATAAAATGCCCCATCATTCTCTCTATTGTCCATGAATCAAAT
Source organism: Paenibacillus sp. FSL H8-0122 (assembly GCF_038005345.1). NCBI lineage: Bacteria > Bacillati > Bacillota > Bacilli > Caryophanales > Paenibacillaceae > Paenibacillus > Paenibacillus sp. FSL H8-0122. The sequence goes on from NZ_JBBOTB010000001.1 coordinate 5,705,396, forward strand.
AAGTCGGTGTTATATCCAAAAGATAAGCTTAGGGAATTATCTGTTGTGACTTCAAATGAAATTGTGAGATCATATTTCGCAACTTTCATTTGACTTTTCACACTCTCAATTTTATGGTTAGATATCTCCCTTATGTTTCTTAGATGGTTTTGTATGGTGAACATTGTCTGAAAAACAGGAGAATAGCTAATATTACGATTAGGCTGAATTGCTTCCACAAGTTTCTCAAATGGAACATCTTGATTCTCTTGTCCTCGAAGCGTTTTTTCTTTAGTTTGAGCAAGTAAATCTATAAATGTCATATTATCTCTCAAGTTTGCTCGAAGTACTAATGTATTGACAAAGAAACCAATTAAACCTTCAAGTTCTTTTATGTTACGATTAGCTATCGGAGTTCCAACCAATATATCTTCTTGTCCTGTATAACGATACAAAAAGCCTTGATACGCTGATAATAATGTCATGAATACTGTTGTACCCTCATGACGACTGAAAGCTTTAAGTCTGTCAAACAAATCCGATGGTAATAGCACATGTTGCATATCTCCCACATAACTTTGAATATGAGGTCGAGGTCTATCGAATGGCAATTGCAAAATCGGAAGTTCACCGGATAACTCCTTTTTCCAGTATTCTAATTGATCTGCTATAATCTTATTTGTTAGCCTTTTTCTTTGCCATACTGCAAAATCTCCATATTGAATTGGTAACGGAGCTAAAGAAGCTGGTCTTCCTATCACTGCTTCTTCATAAAATGCTAGCCATTCATCTAATAAAATATCTTCGGACCACCCATCTGAAACAATATGATGCATTGTGCAGAGAAGTAAGTAATCACCTTTCTCTTTGATAATCAGTTTTGCTTGTATTAAAGGTCCTTGGCTTAGATCAAATACTGTCATTGCCTCTTGATCAATAAGCTTTTTAATGTCCTCGTCTTTTCTTTCATCCGTGCTAACACTCAAATCAATCACTGGCAATATTTTAGGTAAATAAGATTGAACTATCTGTATAGGCTCACCTGTTTGTTTCGGAAATATCGTGCGAAGAATTTCATGGCGTTGAATCAGAGCGTTAAGTCCCTTTTCTAACCCCCCAATATTCCAACTTCCACTTAAATGCCATACATAAGGAATGTTATACATAGAACTATTAGGTTCCAACTGATCTAGGAACCACAATCGCTGCTGGCCAAAAGACAAGGTTATCCCTCTTTGTTTATCTTCCTGATCCAAAACTTCAAATTTAAATAATTCCATGCCCTTTCCAATTTTCAATAATTGATTGGCTAGATCCTCAACAGTTGGATTTTCAAATAATAATCTTAGTGGGATGTCAAGGTTGAAAATTTCTCGTAAACGTGAGATAAGTTGTGTAGCAAGCAAGGAATGTCCGCCTAAGTCAAAGAAAGAGTCATTGACACTAATTCGTTCCACTTTCAATATTTCACGCCAAGCACTTACTAACAGATCCTCGGTTGAAGTGCGAGGTGCAGTGTATTTTTTGCTTATGGATTGAATTTCTGGATGTGGTAGTACCTTACGATCCAATTTTCCATTTAAAGTAAGCGGAAGAGACTTCATTTTCACAAAATAAGAAGGAATCATATAATGAGGCAATCGTTCTTTAGCATAATTTTTATAATCATCAATTTCCCCATCGCCAACGAGATAGGCTATTAACCGTTTATCATCTTCTCCATATTCAAGAGTGATTACGGCTACTTCAGTTATATGAGGATGTTTACCTAATACAGCTTCAACTTCTCCTAATTCAATACGATATCCTCTTATCTTCACTTGATTATCGATACGACCAATGAATTCTATATCTCCACTTGGCAGCCATCGAGCCAAATCCCCCGTCTTATATAATCGGTCTCCAATATTTTTGCTAAAAGGATTTGAAATGAACTTTTCTGAAGTAAGCTCTGGACGATTTAGATACCCTCGTGCAAGCCCAACTCCTGCAATAAATAATTCCCCTACTACACCAATAGGCTGTAAATTCAGTTTATTATTTAAAATATACGCTTGATGATTGCTTATTGGCTTACCAATGGGGATTACTTCATCAAACTCATTACAATCATAAAAAGTCACTTCTATAGTAGTTTCTGTTGGCCCGTACATATTATGCAGAACAATTTCCCCTGATTGACGCATTAATTTTTCAAAACGCTCAACTGTTTTCAACGCCAGTGTTTCACCACTTGTAAACACATGTTTTAAACTTTCTATTCTATTTTCAAGTTTATAGTTTTCAATATAATTCAAAAATATATTTAACATTGAAGGAACAAAATGAACTTGAGTCACATTCTGTTCTATTATTGTCTTCATAATCAATTCCGGATCTTTTTCAGCCCCTTGCTTCAAGAAGCAAATTCTTCCCCCTGTAAAAAACCAAAGAAAAAGCTCTCCAACCGAAACATCAAATGAATATGAAGTTTTTTGCAATATCACATTACTTTCATCCAAAGAATATTGTTTTCTCATCCATTCAATACGATTAACTACAGAGCTATGCTCAATCATTACACCTTTGGGCTTTCCTGTAGAGCCAGATGTATACATCAGATATGCCAGATTTTTCGAATTAGAAAGTACTCCCATATTACCAATGTTCTCTCTTGAATAAAGAACGCTATTTAAATCAACAATTATTCCATCAAAATCAAACAGAGTCTTAAACTTTTGTTGAATTACAAGTACTCTAGCACCACTATCTTTTAAAATATAATTAATCCTCTCTTTAGGCGCTTCTGTATCTATAGGAAGATAAGCACCGCCAGCTTTTAATATAGCAAGAATACCTATCATCATCTCGGCAGAACGTTCACTAATCAAACCCACAATTTGATCATTTATTACCCCTAAACTTCTCAATGCAAATGCTAAAGAATTCGCACAATTATTAATTTCTCTATATGTCCAATGTTTTTTTTCAACTACAACAGCTACTTTGTCAGGCGTCTTCTCGGTTTGTTCTTCAAAAATTTGATGTATGGTTTTATTATCTTCAAAGAAAACATTAGTATTATTCCATTCGTTCAATAATTGTTGCTCTTCATTGTGCGTTAGCATGGGTAAGGAATGCACACTTCTTTTGCTATTATCAATAATGCTATTAAGTAATTCTATATAGTGTTCAACCATACGTTGCATAGTGTGATCTTCGTACAAATCACTGTTGTATTCCCAATCAATGCTTATACTGCCATACTCCTCACTGGAAAGAATAGAAGATGAAAGTTCAGAATGATTAATAATAACAACATTAATGTCAAATTTTGCTGAACCATTGCTAATTCCTTCAATAAGATTTATTTCTAAATTCTCAATAGGTATGTTATTTATTTTTGTATCGTGAAAACTGAACATTACCTGAAATAAGGGATTACGACTTGTATCACGCTCTAACCCAAGTGAATCCACAACTTGATCAAAAGGAATATCTTGATTTTCATAAGCTTCCAGCGCTGATTTTTTAACTTGTTGCAAAATATCCTCAAATAAACTATCTTCTGAAAACTCTGTGCGAATAACGACATTATTCACGAACATACCGATTAAATCCTCAGTTTCTTTCCATTTCCTATTCGCTATTCCTGAGCCGACAATTATATCTTGTTGAGTTGAATATCGATGAAGTAATGTTTGAAATGCTGCCATCATTACCATATACAATGTCGTTTTTTCTTTTATGCAATAATTACGAAGCTTTTCATACAATTCCTCTGGAATTAATCTTATAATGGAGTTTCCATTATAAGATTGAATAATTGGCCGAGGTCTATCTGTTGGTAAATCAAGGATACCTCGTGTGTCTTTTAATTTATCTTTCCAGTATAATAATTGATCTGTTGCCTTTCCTCTGCTATACCTCTCATTTTGCCAAACACAGTAGTCTGCAAACTGAATTGGCAGTTCAGCAAGTGGTGATGGTTGTCCTTTGAGATATGCACTATATATTGTAAACAGTTCTTTCAGGAACTTTCTGAATGACCATCCGTCATGTACAAGGTGGTGTTCAATAAAAAGCAAAATGTAGTGTTCTTCAGATAGTTGATAAACGTTCCATCTCACAAGCGGTAACTTTGATATATTGATAGGCTTAACTATTTCTCGTTGTATTAAATTATTTGCTTCCTGTACTCTTTCCTCCGTAGTCATCATAGATAAATCGACGACAGGTAATTGCACATTAAATGGTTCGTAAATGAACTGATAGGGTTTTCCATTTTCCTCCAGAAAAACTGTTCGGAATATTTCGTGTCTTCTAATAATTTCAGTAAGGCTTCTTTCCAACATTTCAATATTTAACTTCCCATTTATATTCATAGTTGCTTGAAAGATGTAAGCCAAGTTATTTGAGCTTAATTGTTCCAAAAACCAGACACGTTCTTGCGAGTATGAGAGCGGCAGCTTAATGTCACGAGGCGCTTTTTGTATAATTATAGGGGATTCTATAATATGAATGTCTTCAGTTTCATTAATTATAGGTATAATTGATTCTATAGTTGGATAATTAAAAATAGAAGACAGTGGGAGCTCCTTCTTAAATAATTCACGTATTCTAGCTATAACTTGAGTGGCTAATAAGGAATGTCCTCCTAATTCAAAAAAATCATCCTCTATGCCTATTTCCTCATATCCTAGCAATCCTTTCCATATATTGGCGATGGAAATTTCTATATCAGATTCTGGTTGTATGAACTTTGTTGAAACATGTGGACGATGTTGCCCCTCCTCTGGAAGTAATTTAACGTCAATTTTCCCACTAGGTGTTAGCGGAAAAGCATCCAGCGTAAAAAAATAAGTTGGAATCATAAACTCAGGAAGTCGTTTCTTTAAATACTCTCGCCAAGTCAAGGAATCACCATCACCAATAATGTAAGCAACTAATTTTTTATTCCCTTGATTATCATTTTTCACAAGTACGATTGATTGATTGATCTTATCATGATTATTTAATGTAGCCTCTATCTCTCCCAGTTCTATTCTAAACCCTCTAATTTTAACCTGGTTGTCTGATCGCCCTACGTATTCAATATTTCCATCTGGCAAACATTTAACTAAATCACCAGTCCTATATAAACGGGAACTCGATTCACTACTATAAGGATTTGGGATAAATCGTTCTTCTGTTTGTTCGGAACGATATAAATATCCTCTTGCAACACCTAATCCCCCAATATAAAGTTCTCCAATTACACCAATTGGTTGCAATTGTAACTGCTCGTTCATTATATATAGCTTAGTGTTTAAATTCGCCTTCCCAATAGGGATTTGACTTCGCAATCCACTTGACGAACAATTAAAGCTAGTGACTTCAACCGTTGTCTCTGTTGGGCCATAAGTATTATAGAGTACTGTACCGTAAGGCACTGTTAATAAATCATTGAATTTTCGCGCAACCTGTGAAGGAAGCACTTCGCCACCTACGGTAACATATTTTAATGAGGACAAAAGCCGGGAATAGCCTTCCTTTTCAATATATTCCAACACTACTTTCAGCATAGAAGGAACAAACTCCAGGTGTGTGATTTCATTCTTATATATTGCTTTAACGATCAGCGCAGGATCTTTTTCAGATCCGGTCGGAAGAATATACAAACGAGTCCCTTTTATCATCCACCAATAGAGTTCCCAGACAGAAGCATCAAATGAAATTGAAGTTTTTTGAAGCAACTTATCTGACTTGGTAAGCGTATAACGCTTTTCTAAAGTATGAAGGAAATTTATAATGGAATGGTGCTCTACCATTACCCCTTTGGGATTACCGGTAGAACCTGATGTATACATAACATAAGCAAGATTGTTTCCATTTACAGTACTAATTGGAGTTTCTATGCTTTCTAACGCGATATTATTAGACTTATCATCTACACAAACTACTTCGATTCCCTCCGGTATTGCGTAAGTATATTTCTCACATGTAATAATTAATTGCAATTTTGCATCTTCCATAATGTACTCTAGTCTTTGAACGGGATAAGCAGGATCCATAGGAACGTATGCTCCTCCAGCTTTCAAAACCCCTAACAAACTAATCATCATATCCAAGGATCTTTCCAAACATATTCCTACCAATAACTCATTACCAACACCTCTCTTACGCAAATAATGAGCCAATTGGTTAGAACGCATATCCAATTCTTTGTAAGTAAGTTGCTCATCTTCGAATATAATTGCTAATTCATTTGAGTTTAAATCAACTTGATTCTTAAATGCAGATAGGATAGTCTCGGTAAAAGAAATTTCTGTATCTAATCCATTCAACTCATGTAATAAATGATTTTCTTGTTCTGCATTAGTTAATCTTAATAGGTCTATTGGAGTATCAACACCTTTGATGATTTGCTCAATCCAATTCTCGAAATTTTCAGTCATCCTCTTTATTGTTATATCTTCAAACAAATTAGTGTTATATATGAATGAAATATGTAATCCGTTTTCCATCTCAAATATAGACACAGAAATATCTGCGGTCTCCAAAACATCCATTTCCCACTTTTTTGGTAAGCATGTTTTTTTATCACTTTTATAACTTAGGATAGTTTGGTATAAATGCAAACTATCATTTTTTCTTTCTTCCCTCTTCTCGGAAATATCATCAAATGTTACATTCTGATTTGTCTGATTAGTAATAAGATCCCCTTTAATTAGGCTCAAAATATCCCTTATAGTCATATTTTTGTTTATGCAAATTCTATTTAAACTCACCGAAGTACTATTTTCATTTACACAACCAACGACTATATCATTCTGGGTTGTATATCTAAAAAGAAAACTTTGATATGCAGCTAACAAAATCATAAACAATGTTGTTTCTTCTTTTATACATATCAATTCAATTTGTTTCAAGTACGCCCTAGTCAAAGTGAAATCCTGTATATTTTTCGAATAACTTTTCACCTGCAATTTGGAATAATCATAAGGGAGTTGGAGAAATAAATTTTCCTTCACTAGCGCATCACTCCAGTAACTTAACTGATTTCCGATTTTCATTTTAATCATTCCTTTACAGTAAAATAATTAAACTGCAACGTTAATTTTCAGCAAAGAATCTCTTTGATTATTTCCACAGCTTGGTTTATATCTTCTCGAGTAATTCCATGATGTGTAACCGCTCTTATCCGCCCATGACCCAGTTCGGCTAGATTCAGCCCTTTACTTTTGGCGTGTTGAATAAATGTTATCCAAGTATGCTCTGGATGACTAATTTGAAAAAATACCATATTAATCTCCACATCTCTTTCAGCAACTTCAATACCTTTTATCTTTATAAGTTGACTAGCCAAATAAATAGCATTTTCATTATCAATCTTCAACCGTTCTGTCATAGTATTAAGGGCAAAAATACCTGGTGCAGCGATAATTCCAGCTTGCCGCATCCCCCCACCAAGCATTTTTCTTAACTTATAGACTTTCTGGATAAACGCCTTGTCCCCTGCTACCAGAGATCCTATAGGAGCAGCTATCCCTTTTGACAAACACACCTGTATTGAGTCAGCAAATTTTGTAATCTCTACTGGATCTACTCCTAGTGCAACAGTTGCATTAAATAAACGAGCTCCATCCATATGAATGGGGACGCCTTTTCCATTTGCAAATTCCTTAATTTCTCTCAGGTAAGTCAGTGGTAGTATTTTCCCGCCCATACGATTATGAGGATTTTCAAGGCAAATTAATGCTGGTAAAGCAAACTGTGGATCTTCAGCATCCAAAGGAAAGCTCTTCTCCAGGCTGTTTAAACTAATACTACCATCCAACTCAGTGGAAATAGGATCATACATAATTCCACCGCAGACTGCTGCTCCTGCCGCTTCATAAATAAAAATATCAGACTCGTCACTTACAATTACTTTAGAGCCGCGCGGACAATGTGCAAGTATTGATGCTAAGTTAGCCATCGTTCCGCTAGGCATTAATATAGCAGCTTCCTTACCTAATATTTTTGCAACTTTATTTTCGAGTTTAATTACTGTAGGGTCTTCCTGATAAACATCATCTCCAAGTTCTGCTATTTGAATAGTTTTAAGCATATCAATAGTAGGTAATGAGAATGTGTCACTTCTCATTTCAATAATTTTCATAGAGATGCTCCTTTCTAATTCTGAATCTGAAAAATAGATACATTCGCAACTTCTTGTAATTTTAATACGACTTCTAAATATGTTTTTTCATATACTATGATATAACCAAGCCGATGAGAAAAATTTTCTGGCAATTGTAATTTTTGACCAAGTTGCGCCTTGATTTCCTTTTTCTTAATCCCTTGAATATTTACATAGTCCATTTCATTAATTTGGGTTAAAGTCCCTACTTGCGAGGCTACCAAAAAATGTATTCCACTGTATCCAGTATTGGTTATATTATCAATTTTTGGATTTATTCCTATTGAACAAGCAACTTGTTTACTAATTAGATCTACTTCAGTTGTATATCGTATAAGTTCTGGAATCATTCCGCCAGCTAAACGCGGGTTAATCTCTATTAATATGCACCCTTTAGAAGTCCATTTAACCTCTGTGTGTGCAGCTCCATATTTGTAATTCACTTTTTTAAGCACTCTTAATACTGTAGACTCTATTTCCGATTTAACTTTTTGTGAAATATTAGCAGGGAAGATGTGTCCCCCTTCAACAAAATAAGGAAAACCAATAATTCTTTTTTCTGTGATTCCCACAACAATTGTATTTCCTTCAAACGTAAAAGTTTCTACACTATATTCAGGACCTTCAATGTATTCTTCTAATAAAACGGTACTAATAGTTTTTTGGCCTCTTGCGTTATATGATTGATTAAAAATAGCAGTTGCAGATTCCTCGACCTCCTTCCACGACATACATAATCTAACATTATTCGATCCGCTATCATTTGCCGGCTTAATAACACAAGGTAAAGAAACAGTGTGCTGAATTTGCTCCAAATCAGATAAACTTAAAATCACCCAATACTTAGGTTGCTTTATGTTCGTTGAAGCTAGTTTATCTCTTAATAATGCTTTGTTTCTGCAAATAGAAATTGTATTTCGAGAGTTGCTATAAAGTGAGTATGTTTCTGCTAAGCTAGCTGCAGTTTCAAGATAAAAATCGCTTGTTGTCATAATACCTGCTATTTCATCTCTATTTTCTTTTGATAAATATGTATTTAGTACATCAAGACAATTTGTATCAATTTCGATTACACTACATCCTTCATCATCTAACTCTTTATATAAATTGATATTATTAGTAAGAAGTATCGGTTCACAATTGTATTCTCTTGCTTTGTTAATCGCAATCATCCCAGTTCCAGTTGTATTTGATTCAATAAAGTATATTTTTTTCTGCATGTGGATTTCTCCCCATTAAATTAGTATATGACCAATTTTCAACAACTGTATCCAGTTCAACTTTTTGGGGATGATCACTCAGATGATTAGCTAATGTCAAATGGTTTTGCTCATAAAATGAGTTGCAATATATTGATTTAGCATATCTATCTCCACGATCTGGAAAAATGCCGACAATATTCGTAGATTCGGAAACTCTTCCTGCAATCCATTTGGCAACGGCATAAACAGAGCCTGAACTGTTGCCTGCAAATATTTGTTCTTCTTTAGCAAGTTGTAATGTTGCCCGGAAAGCCTCTTGATCATTTAACCAATGAACTTCATCAATGATACTAAAATTCACATTTGGAGCAACCAAACTATTACCTAAACCTCCCTGCAGTCGTCTAGGTCGATCAGGCTGTCCGAATATAACACTTCCTATTGAATCAACTGCTACTACCCTAACTTTAGGATTAACTTGTTTAAGTATTTGAGCTGTTCCAGAAAGCGATCCTCCACTTCCCACCGATCCTACGAGGACATCTATTTTGTCTAAATCATTCATTAGTTCTATTGCCAGTTCAGCATATGCTTTTGGATTGTCAAGATTTTCGTATTGACGAGTCCAAAATGCATCGGGATATACATCTAGTAATTCTTTTAATTTTTTTAATCTTTCACCTTGCCAACCGTTTTGATCCATTTTGGTAACAATGTGAACCTCACATCCTAGTGATTCTAACTTAGCTAATGTAATCTCATCAATTCTTGGATCTGTTACTATATGAACTTTATGATGTAATTGAAGTCCTACTAATGCCAAACCACAGGCCATTGTCCCAGAAGAACTTTCAATAATAGGCATCCCTTCTTTTAACAATCCCGATTTTTTCGCTGATAATATCATTTGTTTGGCAACACGATCCTTCATACCAAACGGATTCATCAATTCCATTTTCGCGTAGATTGTCCCTTCATTTTTTTGCTGGTTTCTTAATTTAACCAATGGCGTATTACCAATTGTTTCTATAAAATTTTTATATAACATAACTCCCTCTCCTCCAAAAATTAAATATTTTTATATATATTATTTTAATTATTAATAATCTGAGATGTTCTCAAGTGCATTTCGTCTTATTGCTACATCCTTCTGTAAACCTTTGCTCACTCGCTGCTGCTCAATCAATGATTGATTTACACTTTCTGGATTAGTTGATCCCAATGATTTTTTAACATAAATATTCTCGTAGACATTAAAAGCAGTCGAAAGTATTTCAGTAAGCTCTGTAACTTCAAAACCTTCATTCTTGCATAGTTCTTTTAATAGTTCAGGTTCTACTTCAGATGGTTTCCGGTTCATGTTGCTTCTATTTGCAATATATTTACCAACAATCACTTGCGATTTTCTATAAGGGATGTTAAATTTTTCGGTCAATCTATTTGCTAACGAGAACCCCCCAAAGTAATCTCTCTGACAAATATCCAACATTCTTTGGTCATCAAAACTCATATTATCTATTACTAGCCTAAGTAAAGTAATAGTCGCTTCGGCTGTTTCAAACAAAGTTATTAAGTGAGAGCTCGCTTCTTTTGAGGTTTCAACTAAATTTGTAAAAGGTGTATTTCGCTGTCCAAGTATTAGGTCCAAATGAAAATTTGTTAAATGTGCTGATTTACCACGAATTCTTTCTAGGATTGGATAATTTTTTTTTTGAGGCATCGCTGAGGATATACCAGACAAATGATCAGGGAGTTGTAGGAAGCTTAATTCGCAGCTTCCCCAATATATGAGGTCAGTTGTAAAACGGGAGATTAATACTGAAAATACAGACAATTCAGAGGAAATACGTAGTGCCCATTCCCTAGAAGATACCGCGCCTAGAGCATTAGGAAATGGTTTTTTAAATCCCAACATTTTGGATAGTCGTTCCCTATCCCAATGCAATTCTACTCCAGCCATCGCCCCTGATCCCAGCGGACATTGATTAATTTCATCAAATGTATCTATCCATCTCTTCAATGAGCGCAGCAACTCTTCTGTAATTGCAGATAAATAAAAACCTGGTGTAATAATTTGTGCAGTTTGATAATGTGTATATCCAGGCATAGGAACATCGACATAACGTACTGCCAATAAAGAAGTGGATTGAATTAACTGAACCAAATTTTCTATTAATGATAGCCATCTATTTCGTCCAAACATTATCTGTGCACAGGCCTGAAAATCATTTCTACTTCTGTCCATATGCCAGCAAACCACTTTATTTTTTAGTTGTTTCTCCACCAGTTGTTCAATTGCAAATGCTATATCAGACATATTAACATCAAGATCAGCTGTTAGAACATCCGGCTTAATATTCTTCAATATCTGTTGTAATTCAAAAAACTCTAGAGGGTCGATCAGCTTCATTCTTAAATATTCCTTTAACATAGCAATCTCAATTTCCAAATAATACGATAAATAATGTTTGACTTCATAGCGAAATTGGGGCTCTAAAATTATCTCATTCATAATCTCACTTAACTTTCCTGAGATCCTACCCGTCAATAAATTGGTCATAAAAGATCACACTCCTATCTTTCTATTACCTCATGTTGACTCGCTATATTTGGTGTTTTTCCTCATAATCTACGTCTCTACAACTCTGAAAATATCGTATAAAATATCAAAATAAGTTTTAAAAAATCATAATATCCAAAATATTTCATTACTTTCTTCCAATATTACTACAAAGTATAAATTTGTCAAGTATCGTATTTTAGACCTTTTTTCTAATTTTATTACATCTTCCTGCTTTCCATGGTGAAGGCTATCCGGACGCGGAAAATCACCAAGCCTTTTCTGAAACGGGATGTCACGATGGAAATCACTTCGCCGGAAAGCGGGGAAACGGGGGTTGGTAAACGGCCCTTTTTTGTCTTTTGAGCTCCCACCCAGCAAAATCCTCCCAGAATCTCCTCAGACGAAGGTGGAAAGATCTACATTTTCGCAACCTGAAACCTGTTGATATACCGTGTTAAGTTTTTACAAATCACTGCTGTTTAAGCAGTCGTTCAGCTTCCTCTTTCGTATGACTATGAATCACTGCATCATCCGCATATCTTGCCTACAGATTTTAGGGATGCTTGATCCCCCCATTTATCAAGCGTGTAGTGCATGAACAAATCTTCCAACACTGGACCTATGACTCCCCTTGCGGCGTGCAGGAGGTTCGCTCTAGGATATCTCCAATCTTCATTTGGAACGGAGGCCTTAGCCATCTTTGATCAATGTTGTCAAACAGACCTTTAATGTTAAATTCCAACACCCAGTCATTTCGCCAGCATCTGGTTCTTGTGACTCGAACTGCATCTATCGCAGATTTCCGAGTCGGTGAGAAACAAAGGTTTCACGATCGGCTCATAGTACAACTTCACTGTCATTTGCGCGATTTGATCAGAGTTCGTTGGAATCCCCAATACTCTTAACTCAGCCATTCTACTTCGGTACCTTTACCGCTTTCACTGGCGGAAGAAAATAACTTCCCGAGGACATTCGATTCCAGATTTTAAAGAGGTTATCTTGCAGGTTTTCTTCAAACTTTTGAATCGACTCTTCAACTACTCCGACTGCTCCCTTATTAGCCTTGACTCGTTCATAGGCTTCCCATACCGTGCGCTTTAAGATTTCATACGACTTTGTTTTTGTCCATTTGTTCCTCCCACTTTAGCGGTTGACGTATTTTTAAAACCGGATAACGCCCCTTGGCTCCGCCACCTTTTTAATGGGTTCATCGCTTCTACGGACTATTCCCCCCTATACTCCGCATTTGTGTACTTTCACCCTTCCGGGATTTCCGCTTGGATTTTTCCATTCACTCCGGAGTCGTAGGTTCTCACATTCCAAACAAAAGCCTCTGTTACGTTCACGCCACCTTCATGCCGGTCACCATCTGGACAGTAAACAGGTTTCCTCCATTACTGTTAGCAGCTTTCATTGGCCCGAATTTACTCACTAATACGAAACGATCCGGCATCTCGCAATCTTTCGCATTTGCTTTCGCTTTCAGTTATATCGCCCCTACCTTGTCCGTGTTTACGGCGGGTCGCCCAGCATCGCCACCACCTCTGATTCACTTCATTCAGGCCTGGAGTTTGCCTGCAAGCCCTTCAGATTCCTCCTCACGGAAGACACCCTGCTCATCCGGCAACCAAAGGTTACCAAGTGGTTGCTTCGGCTAGGGCACTTTACAGGTTAAAGTTACCGGGTGGACTTGAACCAGTTAGATGATGCGACTATGAGACGCACAAAAAAACCAAAATGCATAAATGCATTCTGGTTTTTTTAGGTATCTAATGTTTTCATAAAATCATCGTAACAATCCCCTTACATCTGAATAGTGGAAAACTCTTTTTTTGTCTGCTTATTTCCTGAAGCAACCTCGTCCTCTTTCACTAATACTTCATTCAAAACTTCCTCTTGTTTTGTCTGGGAATTATAGAGATTATAATACCGACCTTCTGCCACAAGCAATTCTTCATGGTTCCCACACTCCACAATTCTCCCATTCTCCATAACGAGAATGACATCGGCGCTCTGAATTGTCGAAAGACGATGGGCAATAACGATGGTCGTTTTATCCTTCATTAACTTGCGGATAGCCTGTTGTACCAACTTCTCTGATTCATTATCTAGTGCAGCCGTGGCCTCATCTAACAGCAGAATTGGTGTATTTTTTAATATCGCTCTGGCAATCGAGAGTCGCTGGCGCTGGCCACCGGAGAGCCAGGAACCGTGTTCACCTACGTCAGAATTGACCCCTTCAGGTAGCTCCATTACAAAATCATAGGCATTCGCCTGACGAAGTGCCTTCATCACTTCTTCTTCCGAGGCATCCTGTTTACCGTTTCGAATATTTTCAAGAATGCTTCCTGTATATAATCCAGATTCCTGCGGTACATAAGAAAAATAGCTTCTTAGCTGTTCCATGGTCATACTTTCAATCGCATTTCCATTGATCAAAATTTCACCTACGTCCGGACGGTAGAATCCTAACAAAAGTTTGAATAACGTAGACTTACCGCCTCCGCTTGGTCCGACCACGGCCATTTGCTTCCCTTGTTGTAATTCCAGGCTCACCCTTTGTAAGCTAAGCTTCCCACCTCCAGGATAGCCAAAAGAAACCGCAGATAGCGAAAGTTGCTGGAACTCAGGTTGCTGAATAAGCGGCTTCGGCAAAGATTCCAACTCCGTTTCCTCATCCAGCACCTCAAAAATCCGCTGTGCCGCTCCCATCGATTGTTGCATCGAAGCCACTAGACCTGGAAGCTCAGAAAAGGGTATCACCAGATAATTCATCAACTGGATGAACGCCATCATCCCTCCTACCTCAAGCGCTCCATTTGCGACAAACAACCCCGCAATAATAAGAGCAAGCAGAAAAGTAAGGTTCCCCAGTACAGAGGAGACTGCCGCTGTCCCTCCCCCAATCCGGCCCTGTTTTATCTCACCGGCATTTATACTGTCACTGTAGGATCTGTATTGCTGCATCAGTCTGCGTTCAATGGAGAACGCCTTAAATACCATACTACTGTTTAGAATATCGTTTAGAAAAGAAGTCGTTTGGCTCATTTTCTCCTGAACCTTAACACTATTCTGTCGCATTGCTTTACCAAATAACTTACCAACTATATAAAGCATTGGCCCTACCGCAATACAGATCAAAGCAAGTAACCAGTTGAGATAGAGCAGATAGATAAAAGACGCTAGTGCCAGCAAAGGATTTCGCACAAGATCAATAATAACCTGTCCGCAGGCTTCACCGACCGACTGATTATCATTTGTGAAACGGGATAATAAATCACCGGAATGATTGTTGTCAAAATACGACTGAGGCAGAACCAGCGTATGATTCATTAAGTCGAGACGCAACTGGTTTCTGATTTTTGCAGAAACACTTGTTTTTAAATAAACGCTGAAGAAAGTGTTAAAGCCAGCTATAACAAGAAATACAACACCAAACCAAGCAAGTCCGGTAAAAGCATCCACATTTAGGCGAACAGCCTCTTCTGTAATTCTTGAAAGGAACCATGCCATCGTCAGGTCCAGAACAATGCTAAACGCGGTGATTAACAGTAGTACGGAATAGAGCAGTTTATGCTTCAGCATGTATTTACTTATTCTTAAAAACACACTTTTTTGTTTCAAACTATCACCCTCTCTTAAATTCGCCTGACTGCCTATACCTTAGCGTTAACAATATAAGTTGAACTAAAATTATTTGGTTAGTCGTCATTTTCCAAACGAAGACAAAGACGGTCAATAATTCTATGAGTATTGAGAGCAATGTTTTGCATAAACACAGCAACTTTCTTACAGATCTCTGAGACGGTATGGAAAAACACATTGTTAATGACATCCGATTTTAGCCATTTCCGAAGTCCCTAGACTAAGTTCAATTGCGGACTATAGGACGTTAAGAAAACCAATTCAAAACGTGCTTTATAATCTTCCAGAAAGGGCTGAAGTAACTTCGCATGATGAATATGAGCATTTTCCAACAGCATGACAGTTTTCCCTTCAGGGTACGCTTCGACCACCAGCTTGTAAAAAGGATAGAGACGCCTTTGCGTTATATTGCTTGTCTTCATTTCAAGGTAATTGACCCGTTATACAATTCAGAGCAGTAAGCAATTTGACACTACGGTGTTTGCCTGTGTCTAGATGATGCGATGCTTGCCTTTGAGAAACCAAGATGCTGAAACGTTTGATAATCCATTGATGATGGACTCATCTTCGAAGAGTAATGAGCAATGTCTTCGTTCATTAATCTTTTTTCAAAGCAGAAACGTCTCTTCTGTAAAGATTTGTTGCTTGGTTTCATCAGCAACAGCTAAAGTATACTTGGGTTTGGTGTAGTTGAGTCCAAGACGATGCGCCATTTTAGAAAATACCACGAAGCAAATAGGTGACCGAACTCCGTTTGATATATTCTCTAATAAGATAGAGCGTCCAGTTGTATTTACTTTCAAAGCCTACTTCATATGGAACCGAGAATACCTGTGTGTAAAATATCCCTTAACTAGAAATCCCCATCTAGTTAACTACAATTTCTCCAACAAGGCTGGAAGTCCTTCTTTTCATTCCGTTCTCGACAAAACAACTGATTTTTACAACTTTTCTCTGTAGACTCAACAGCAAATTTTCCGAAACACCCAGGTAAATTATACTTTTCAATTGCTTATATCTCTTCAACATGATTTAACATTGGCTTGTCATGTCACTCAGCTCAATTTAAGCAATGTTTAACCAACTGCCATGTTTGGAAGTGTAGTAGAATGTGTACTTAAATCATCAAACGAAGGGTCGGAGTATCGGGGTGATGAACGTCTAGAATATCTCGAATTTGCTCTGCCCATTCGATTTTGGTACAGCGTGGACGAACGCTTTGGCTTTTGATAAAACTCCACAAACTATTTGCACTCCCAAAGAAGCCAGTTACTTTGAATTTCGTCAAGATTAAATCTATATGCTGACGATTTAGCTCTTGCTTGTTGAATTACCCTCTCGGAGATTATAAGGATTGTTATCGGAGTGGATAACTAAGCGAAATCAAAGCCAAAATCCGTCGCTTGGCAATATAGAAGTAAAAAGCTTCGAGTTAAAAAATGTAAATTTAAATCTATATTGGTTAAATAGCTGCATTCCCAAAAATATTGATGGCATATTCACATTAGCTATCACCGTTTCGATTTTCTTGTACAGGTTGACTACTTTTGCCGTCAATCTCTGACAGAAGATGTAACCGTATGACAATGCCATCCTCAGGTAGTCTAATGCAACCTTCCTTTGTAGTCCATCATGTTCTGAGATCGCTTTAGTCGCTCTAGTAGCTCATCAGTCTTTAAATTGTAGATATAACCTTTTGAGTTTGAACAGCGTTTCGAGTCGACTCCCATTCGGTTAATTCGCTGGCTAGCTCTTCCATAGAGGGAATCCATCTGTCTAAACATTGGCTTGTCATGACGCTCAGCTCAATTTCAGCAATGTTTAGCCAACTGCCATGTTTAGAGGTGTGGTGGATCTCGAGTCGTTTGGCTAGACGCAGCGCCGTCTCAGGTTCAAAAGCTTCATACAACGAGGCGATGGAATGTGTGTTTAAATTGTCCATCACCAAACGAAGGGTCGGTGCGCTCGGATAATGAACGTCCAAAAGTTCCCGAATTTGCTCTGCCCATTCGATTTTGGTCCGTCGTGGACGAACGCTGACATGCCGCCAGCCTGCAAGCGGTTCTGTGAAAATAAAGATACTACAGGTTCTATGGCGTACCTATTCGGAATCTTCTCTCAGCGGCTTGGCGGGTTTCATCGGAATGGGGTTGCGCCTATCATCCAGCAGTTGGAAGGGTTTCTCATCCATGCAAATCACCGGACATTCTCGATCGTAAGGCAAATGGTAGACCTCTAGCACATCTTCCATGGCGGCCACAAACGCCGCATTCTGCTTTGGCGGGATACACCAACATTTACGAAGATGGGGTTTGAGTTCGTTTTTTTAAAATCCGATCGACCGTGTCGTACGAAATGCTGTCAATGTAGCCCAGTTCTACGGTCTTATCGGCCAACAGCCGGAGGGTCCACCGACTTCTACCTGCTGGTGGTGTACTGCAACTGAGCGCGATGATTTTCGCCTCCAATTCACCAGTCACCTTTGGAGGATTTGGCGGGGTCAGTCTCTTTTTTCGTTCAAGCGCCGTCTGCATTCCGTTCACTGCAAAGGATTTGCACACCAGGTATACGGTGTTCGTATGGATGTGTAACTGTTTAGCAATTTCTATATCTGTAAGTTTTCCGTCCCGTCGATTCTCATCTGCCCACAACAGAATTTGAGCTCGCCGAAGAGATCGTGCCGCCACCTTTCCTTTTGAGCAAATCTCCAGTAGTTCATTCTGCTGATTTGCGGTTAAGCACACGGTATATTCACGGTTTCTCATAGTCGATACCTCTTTTTACCTCGACTATATCACATTCACCATATTTTAACTATTTTAAATCTGATGCTGTACTAGTCTGTTATATTCATCACTCTGCTACTCTACCGACTTCAGCGCTTCAATCATATGAATCCGCTTGAGCTTGATGTGCATGAATGCCATTACGATGCCTGAGAATAGTATGGTCAGCAAGGCTGCATAGATGTAGCTCTGCCACTTGATGAGCGGAGCGAACATGGTGGCATCCAGCTCGGCAGTCGACAGGACGAACCGGTGCAGGATCACCCCCAGGGCACTGCCGGACAGGATGCCAAGCAGGGTCAACAGGATATTTTCCCGGTAAATATACAGAGTGACTTCCTTATCATAGAAGCCGAGCACCTTAATCGTAGACAATTCGCGGACCCGCTCGGACACGTTAATATTGGTCAGGTTGTACAGAACCACGAAGGCCAGCGCGGCAGCAGAGACAATCAGCACCACAATGACGATATCCATACTGTCCATAGTTCCCTCGAAAGCCTCTCCCACTCCGCTGGAAAAGCTGACCAAGGCCACCTGTCCATTCGCAGTCAGCTTCTCCCCGAAGGCACTCTCCCACTCCTTATCCTTACCGCTGTAATTCAACAGTTGAGTATTATAGACCGGCTCCTTGCCGAACACCTTTGTGTAGTAAGCCGGAGTCATGTACACATAATGCAGCACATAGTTCTCGGTGACCGCCGCTACCTTGATCTGGAATGGCTCATTGTTGCTGTCCAGAAGCGTCAACGTCCCCCCGGGTGCCACATCATACAGCTTGGCCAGCTTCTCTGTAATGACCGCGCCCTCGTCACTGAGTACACGCGGCTTACCGGTGCTGCGGTCCTTAAGATTAACGAAAGACGCCAGCTCAGCTGTATCCGAGGGAACAAAGATCCGCACTTCCTGGTCGTTCACGCCTTTGGCCCGGGCCGTCGTAGCCTCCTGCAGCACATTCAGCGTGCCTGTAACTGCAGTCTCCTGTTCAATCAGCTCCTTATAGGAAGCTTGATCTGCGGCCGTTGCATTGTCGTGCAGGGCGACCAGGGCGCTGTATTTCATAATGCCGCCGAACTGCCGCTCGGCGATGCTGCCGATGGAATCCTTCAGCCCAAAGCCGGTGAGGATCAGCGCGGTACAGCCTGCCACCCCGATAACGGTCATGAACATCCGCTGCTTGTAGCGGAACAGGTTGCGGGCCGTGACCTTTTGCACGAAGCTGAGCCGGGTCCACAGGAACTTGAAGCGCTCCAGCATAATCCGCTGCCCGCTCTTCGGTGCCTTGGGCCGCATCAGCACAGACGCGTTGCTCCGCAGCTCCACCCGTGAAGCGATCATCGCGGTCATCGTTGTACAGATCAGCGCCACGACTATGGAAATAACGGCGTAAGAAGGGTAGAAGCTCTTGATCACATCCGGCAGGTTGTAGAGCGAGCTATAGGCATTATAGATCAGATCCGGGAAGAACGTGAAGCCGACTGCCAGGCCTGCAATGGATGCCGTAAGGCTGGCCAGTGTTCCATACACCAGAAACTTGGTCATTATGTCCATAGCGCCGTATCCGAGTGCCTTCAACGTCCCGATCTGGAGCCGCTGCTCCTCCACCATGCGGGTCATCGTGGTTAAGCTGACAAGCGCGGCAATCAGGAAAAAGAATACCGGAAAAGCCGACGCAATCGCGGACAGACGGTCCGCATTATCCTTGTATTCGGCGTATCCCGGGTTAATCGTGCGATCGGCCACGTATACCTTGGGCAGCTCCGGCTGGCTCTGTGCGGCGGATGCTGCCTGTTGTTGTTGCGGCTGCTGTTGCGCCCCCTGCTGAACCGCCGCCTGCTTGGCCGCTGCTACCGCCTCCGCCTTTAGCTCCTCCAGGCGCTGCGCCGGGTAATCCTTCAGCGCTTCCTCTGTCTCTGTGAGGTGGCGCTCAACCAACGTATCGTAGGCCGGAGTATAGGCCGTCTCCGCAGCTGTATCCTTGAAGCTGAGATAGGCCTCCGTATACACCGGAAGTGTGAAATCCCCTTCCGGGATGACGGCGAACGCATCGGCAGTGCCTTTGCCGATCCGGCTGGTTCCGCGGTTCGCGGTCTCAATATATTGCGGGCTCTGCGCGAACCCTACTACGGTATAGGTCTTGGTGCGGAAGCTCTGTTCGGGCTTCTCCCCCGCCTCCCCGCCGAAGGTAATGGAATCACCGAGCTTGAATTTTTCCTGTTCGCGCAGGTGTTCATCCAGCACAATCTCTCCCGGGGCTGCCGGGAGATGCCCGGCGGTGAGCTTGTAGCCGTTCAGTTCATTATCGTCCGCATACGAATAGACCTTGGCAATCAGCCCGCTGTCGCCAAGAAATACATCGGAGCTGTATACAGGCTGAACCGTCTGCACCCCGGGAATCCCCCGGAGCTGCTTAATCCCTTGCTCCGACAGCCCGTAAGTGGACTGGACCCGCAGATCCATCAGCCGCAGATCCTTATAATAAGTCGCGGCGGTATCCAGCATATCCGGCCCGGCCGATTTGATCCCGGAGAAGAAGCTGACCCCCAGCATAATAATCGCAAAGATCGAGAGAAACCTCGCCTTGGTGCGGCGGATCTCCCGAAAAACATCCTTCCATAATGCCCGTTTCTTCATCATTCCCGGCTCCTTACCATTCAATATCTTCTACGGATACCGGTGCTTCGTTCTTCACCATTTTCCGTACCTTGGCGTTGTTGATCTCAATGACCCGGTCGGCCATCGGAGCAATCGCCAGGTTATGCGTGATCACAATCACCGTTGTGCCGGTGTCGCGGCAGGTATCCTGCAGCAGCTTAAGCACCTGCTTGCCGGTATTGTAATCGAGCGCACCGGTCGGCTCATCACAGAGCAGCAGCTTCGGCTGCTTCGCCAGCGCTCTGGCGATAGCCACGCGCTGCTGTTCCCCGCCTGAGAGCTGGGCCGGGAAGTTATTCAGCCGCGCGCCAAGGCCCACATCCTCCAGCACCTTCCGGGCATCCAGTGCCCGGGGCGAGATCTGCGAGGCCAGCTCGACATTCTCCAGAGTGGTCAGATTAGGGACCAGATTATAGAACTGAAATACGAAACCCACGTCATTACGGCGGTAGCCGGTCAATTCCTTGGCGCTGAAACGTGCGATGTCAGTACCGTCCACAATGACCTGGCCTTCGTCGGCGGAATCCATCCCGCCCAGTATGTTAAGCACCGTTGACTTCCCCGCCCCGCTGGGCCCTACAATTACAGCAAATTCACCCTTTTCAATCTCAAATTCAATGCCGTCGTTGGCGACAATCAGGGTCTCCCCCATCTTATAGCGCTTATATTCGCCCTTCACCGTTACGAATGCCATGCCGTCTCCTCCTGTCTTCTCCACAAACCGCTAACGCACCAGAACTGGCAGATACGATTCAATGACTCAAGTGTAGCACATGAACCCCCTATGATTGCAAAAGTGGGGAGAGGCCGCCCCGCCTCCGCTGAATCCAGGTGACGCAGACTGCCAGCGAGTATTCCCCCCACAGCAAAAAACCTCCTGACGGAGGTTCCTGCTCAAGCGTGTTGTTACTCATTCTTATTTATGGGGTCGGCATTCCGCCGTTGGCATTCAGGGTCTCACCGCTGACATAGCTTGATTCCTGGCTGGCCAGGAACACATAGGCCGGAGCCATCTCGGCAGGTTGGCCGGGGCGTCCCAGCGGGGTCTTAGCTCCGAAGTCCTTCAGGACTTCCTCCGGCTGTCCGCCGCTTACCTGAAGCGGAGTCCACACCGGTCCGGGGGCAACCACGTTCACCCGGATTCCCTTAGGCGCCACCTGCTGGGCGAACGCTTTGCTGAAGGTATTGATCGCGCTTTTGGTAGTCGCATAATCCAGCAGAATCTCTGAAGGCTCATAAGCCTGAATGGATGAAGTGTTAATAATCGTACTGCCGGGCTTCATGTGCTTCACTGCTGCCTTGCAGAGCCAGAAGAGCGAGTAGACATTCGTTTTGAAGGTAGCATCGAACTGTTCAGTGGTCAAATCGGCGATGTCTTTCACGAATTGCTGCTTACCGGCGATATTAGCCAGGATATCAATTCCGCCCAGCTCCTCTACGGCCTTGGCAATCAGCTGCTCACAGTACTTCTCGTCCTTCAGATCACCCGGCAGGGCCACCGCCTTGCGTCCGGCTTCCTCGATGAGCTTAACCACTTCCTTCGCGTCAGCTTCTTCCTCCGGCAGATAGGCCAGCACCACATCGGCGCCTTCACGGGCAAAAGCAATCGCTACCGCCCGCCCGATTCCACTGTCCGCTCCCGTAATAACAGCCTTCCGTCCGGTGAGCTTCCCGCTGCCTTTGTAGGTGCCCGCTCCGTCATCGGGACGCGGGTGCATTTTCGTTTCTAAGCCCGGACTGGGCTGCTGCTGCTCGAATTCAGGTGTCGCCTTTTCATATTGCTGCACAGGATCTTGAATCTTATATTGATTACTCATGATAATATTCCTCCTCTGTTCGCTTCTGATTGTGTAGGCTTCTGACTCTTTCTATGTAACCAGCTTCCCTTTTTCCTAAACGAATTATGTATGAGCGCCGTAACAAAATAGCCCCCTGCCAAAAAGCAAGGGGCCATATCTGTATAACATCAATGGATCAGAACTCCTCGTACACGGCCGGGTCCTGGTCCCACAGCGGTCCGGTGGACGGGAGCTCAGAAAGCACCTTCATCTCAGCCTCTGACAGCTCGAAGCCAAAAATATCCAGATTCTCCCGCTGATGCTCCTCCGACTGCGATCTTGGAATCGGAACCGCTCCCAGCTGCACATGCCAGCGCAGAACAATCTGCGAGACGGATTTGCTCCGGGCTGCGGCAATGGTCCGCAGCTGTTCATTCTTCAGCAGCTCCGTGCCGCGTCCCAGCGGGCTCCAGGATTCTGTGACGATTCCGTGCTGTTCATGATACGCGCGCTGCTCCGCCTGTTGATAGAAGGGGTGCAGCTCGATCTGGTTCATAGCCGGTACCACGCCCGTCTCCTTGATCAGGCGGTCCAGATGCTCCGGCAGGAAGTTGCTGACTCCGATAGAACGGATCAGCCCTTTTGCCCTTGCATCAATCAGTGCTTGCCATGCTTCCACATACAGGTTCACCTTGGGATTCGGCCAGTGGATCAGATACAGGTCATAATAATCCAGCCCTGCCCGGTACAGCGATTCCTCAACAGTCTCGAGCGCTTCATCATACTTGTGATGGCGTCCAGGCAGCTTCGAGGTAATGAACAGCTGGTCTCTGGCCACGCCGCTCTGCCGCACCGCCTCTCCGACCACGCCCTCATTCTCATAGTTGAATGCGGAATCGATCAGACGATAACCTAAATCCAGCGCTGTCTTCAGACTCTCTACACCCCTCGCTCCCTTGATCCACGCGGTACCAAAGCCAATCGCAGGCACCTTCATTCCATCGTTCAGCAGTACTTCCGGAATATGATTCGTCATGTTCATTCAGCCTCCTGTATTTAGATAGTAGCAGCCCCAGCCGGAATCTTAACCAGCACCTGATACTGCTTACCCGGTTTCAGTTCCTTCAGAACACCGTCTTCCACTAAGCTGCCGTCCAGATACACTTTGATTGCCGCTACGCCAGACTCACGCTTCATCTCAATCTGCAGCTCAGCGCCTCTGAAGCTGCGTTTCACCGTCGCCTCCTGCCAGCCGGAAGGAAGCTGCGGCTTCACCTGCAGTCCTTCCCGGCAGCCTTGCAGGCCGAACAGTCCATCAATCAGGCAGCGGTACACCCACGGAACGGTTCCGGTGTTGAACAGATGGCTGGAGCGTCCGGCAGTCTGCGGGAACTGCTTATAAGCCCCCCGGTAATAGTTAGGGATGAACACCGGCAGCTGGCCCCGCCGGATGATATCCTCGATATCGGGCCCGGGGAGCATTTTGCGCAGCAGACGGTACGCGTGGTCCTGCTCACCTACTGCATACAAGCCATAGATATAGAACGCTGCGGCATGGTTGTAGACTGCGCCGTTCTCGGCTGTCCCCGGATGCTTCTGGGTGACCCGGCCGACATCCTCGCGCATGGCGGTATAGGACGGTGCCAGCTTTTCCACTCCATACGGGGTCTCCAGCTGTTCATGGACCGACTTCATCAGCTTCGCCCGCTTCTCCTCATCGGCGGCACCGCTGAGCAGCGCCCAGCCCTGGGGATTAATGAAGATCCGGCCTTCCTTGTCGCTGCTGATTCCGAACACCACATTGTCATCGGTGATTCCCCGCGCATACCACTCGCCATCCCAGAAGTACTGATTGACGAGCGCATTCATCTCCTCCGCTGCAAGGCGGAAGGTCTTGGCGGTATCCGTACGGCCGCTCCGCTCACAAATATCCGCCCAGACCATACATGCATACGCGGTAGCGATGGTCAGCCAGCCGGACACACCTTGCCCCCGGTACCCTACCATATTCATCGGGTCACACCAGTCCCCCTGATTGATATAATTCAGGCCGCGCTCATCCCGCTCGTGGAGCAGCCACTGCACCGCCCGGTCGATATGCTCATGCACAGGTCCTGTCTCCAGGCCGCCCGCATACGATACTTCCTCATCCAGAATGCTGTAATCATCGGTCTCATCCAGATAGGTACTAAGGCAAACCGGCAGCCAGACACAATGGTCTGTATGTGGAACCTGATTGATATATTTCAGTTCAGCCGCTTCATGCAAAATAATCCCGTCCGGCATCGCTCCGCTGGCCTCCTGCTGGCTTAAGGCCGTCAGGAACGCCGCTCTTGCCGTCTGCGGCTTAAGATAGCTCATCCCCATATTATCCTGCAGATAATTCCGGGTCTGCGGGTCAGTGGTCAGGCGGTTAGTCTGCCCGTGATAGTACATCTGCCGGGGCAGCCAGTGGTTGACCAGATTGTCGAGATCCGCATCCGGCGTGGTGATCTCAATGCTCCCTCTGCCTTCCGCAATGTACTGCGCATATTCCCGCTCGGCGCGCACGAATCCGTCCTCGCCTGCCGCATCAGTATCCAGGAACAGCTTCCGGCGGATCTCCGCGATTCTCTGCTCACTCCGGGCCGGGCCGAAGATGAAGCGGTATTCACGCTCTTCCCCTGCAGCCAGGTCCAGACTGTATTGCAAGGCGGCAACCGGGGTCTCATAACGGGCTTCGCCTTGCGCCAGCCGCTGGCCCTTAAGCGCTGACGGCGAGCCGATTCCGCCTTCGCCCTCGAAGGCTTCCTGATTCACTTCCCAGGAGACCGGGGCATGGTCGGCCAGCAGGAAGGTTTTGTCCTTCAGATGCTTGATTGCGGCATAATCCTGATATTTCTGATAAGGTGTGACCGCTGTAGCCACAATTGCCTGCAAGGCTTCCTTATACTCGCCGGACTGATTCATCCAAGACATGTAGCCGATAGTGAAGTAGGGGTAGATGCTGATCTTGCGGGGAGCGGCGGACAGATTAGTCACCTTCACCCGCCACAGCTCCATCGGGTCATCCTTTGGCAGGCTTAGCGTCATCTCTATAGCGATCCCGTTCTTCTCGACGGTCCAGACAATATTATGCTTCCCTACCGCAAAAGTATAATGATCCAGAGGGGTGCGGACAGGCTCATAAGGGGCAGAGAACAGCTCCCCGTTCTCCTCATCTTTGACATAGACGAAGCGTCCCGGGTGGTGGGCGTAATAAGGCTGCTCCGGCTGCATGAACGTCTTGGCCTCCAGATTCGGCGCATAGGAGTACTTGGCTGGCTCGGGCTGCATGAACTGGGCTACCGCATAGCCCCGGCAGTTCATATGAATCATCATCTGCTCATTCCACAGGAACCCCGAAGCCTTGGGGAGAATGGTGGGACTGGACAGCTCATAATATTCGTTATCTTCAGATGCTCTTATCATTTTCGTGCCTCTCTTTCCGGATTATCATTCTGCTCTCTATTCTATCTTGTTTAAGAATACGCTCTCATAGGTTTGGCGGCAAGTCTGCCGGAGCCGTTTCAATTTCATCGATTTGGTTTTTATAGTAGAATAAACCCAAATAACTACCACTAGATGAGAGGTGCATCATATGAAGCAATCGTACATAGCCAGACTTGAATTATTCGTAACTAACGCCCAGCAGGTCAAACAGGAATTCCCCTGGCAAAATGCCTCCGTGAACCGGCTGGCAGCCTTGCTCTACGCGGTGGAGGACAAGATGGCCAATGTGGAGGCGATCCGCATGTACCATGAGATGGTCAAGGATAACACCCGGGGCTTCTCCTCCTTCCGGGGAACCTCAGCCATCTGTATTGCTGCGCTGCTCTCCCTGTCCCCCCAGCCGCAGCAGCAGCTTGCAGCTACGCTGGCTGTATATGACCTGCTCAAGGAACGCAAGTTCCGGGCCTCCGACTACCTGGTCATTGCCGCCTATCAGATCGCTGCCCATACCCCCTATGATCAATATACCGTAGCCATAGACCGCACCCAGGCCTTCTATGAAGGGATGCGGTCGAAGCACCGTTTCCTGACCGGACGGGACGATTATATCTTCGCTGCTATGCTAGGCCTCTCCGATATCCCTGTGGAGCAAGGGGTGGAGCAGCTGGAACAGCTCTATGTTACGCTGAAGCCCGAGTTCTTCTCCGGGAATAGTGTTCAGGCGCTAACACAGGTGCTGGTGCTAGGCGGCGGGGATCTCACAAGCCGGGTGCTTAGCCTGCGTGAGGCGTTCCGGGCACGCGATATCCGGCTGGATAAGGAGTATACACTCTCGTCCCTTGGCATCCTGTCCCTGATTCCCTATGAGCAGCAGCAGCTGGTAAGCGATGTCTCGGATACCTATGAGTTCCTGCGCCCGCAGAAGGGCTTCGGCGGCTGGTCGATCAACAAGCAGGAGCTGCTCCTGCTGTCTGCCGCGCTCGTCTCCTATCAATATATCGATGATGTCAGAAACGGCATCATTGAATCCACGCTGTCTACCAGCCTGACCAACATCATCATTGCCCAGCAGACAGCGATTGCTGTAGCTGCGGCCTCTGCTGCTGCGGCGGCAGCTTCATCTTAAGGGTTGACATGCAAAAGGCTTCCGGAGCGTAGTTTGCTTCGGAAGCCTTTTTATTAACGATACATTTGGACATACCACATCTTGAAGCCATGCCGCTCATTAAAAACCGACACTTCGTTTCCAATCCAAATTAGAGGAGCCTACGAGTGCATGAGCTACACCGTGTAGCTCAGCTTCACTTATGATTTTGTCCACCAACTGATGACCTGCTCCATCTGCCCTGTACTCTGGATGGACGTATACTTCATAAATCTCTAGAAATAAAGCGTTTATAGGGAATACCGAATACTGGGATGTTTGAATGGCTCCATGAGTATATCCAATGACCCGTGCATGCTTCTCGGCAATCCAGAAATAATCCCCTATACGCTGAGCAATCTTGTCAGTGTTCGATGCTGGATAAGCGAAAGTAACCGCTTCTTTTGCCCACATCTCAGATAATTCAGCTACCTGAGGAACATCCTCCATGGTACATTTCCTTATCGTTACCATCATTCACCCTCCAGTGATTAATACTACAGCAATCCATATGCTTCTTATGCTTATCAATTCTATGTTAATGGTGGTGTATATTCGTCAAAAAGGAACAAATCCCCTCCCCTCTCTAAGTTTCAAACTTTATCCTGGTAGCATGCGTCCTCAATAGTTGGATTTCCGGCACTTGTTGATGAGCCATTTCCAGGGTGACGGAAGTTAGTTGGATTTATGACACTTAATTCTGCCCTATTTGCGATGTTACCTGTAATCGGCTGGAGTAGGTGTATAATTTCCAACTAAACTTCCCCAAACAACGATTTTTCTATAATCAGATGACGTTTATCCACTTATTTATTATGTTCAGTTACTACAGCCACTCCACTGTTTGATTCATACGCCCCGGTTACAGGCGGCCTCCTAACGCTCAAATTAAAGAGCATGTCCCGCACTTGCCGGAGACATGCTCTGTTCGTTATAAGAAGCCTACCCTTCCTCCCCATCCCCGGGCATCCGGCGTCTGCCAATCCCAAACGCATAGTACCCCGCCACAACAATAGCCAGGAAGGACGCGCCGACAATCAGCGACAGATGCGTATCCGGGTTGAACCACATCCCGATGATGACCAGCGACAGGAAGATGATAATAATGTAGTTACTGACCGGGAAAAAGCGGGACTTGAACGGATGGGCTGCCATCTCGCCTGCCCACCGCTCCCTGAATCTGAACTGGCTGAAGGCAAGGGCGAACCACGGAATCATTCCCGGAAGCACGCTGGCACTGTAAATATAGAGAAACAGCTTGGAGTCCGGCATCAGATAGTTTAACAATACGCCGACCAGCAGCAGGGAGATCGTTGTGATAATGCTGTTGCGGGGTACTCCGCTGGCAGAGACTCTGCCGAAGAACTTCGGAGCCTGTCCGTTCTGGGCCAGCGTGTAGAGCATTCTGCCCGCGCTGTAGATTCCGCTGTTGCAGCCCGACATCGCCGCTGTAAGCACCACGAAGTTGATAATGCCTGCCGCAGCGACAATCCCCACCTTGGCGAAGGTCAACACGAACGGACTGCCGATCTCGCCGATTTCATTCCACGGATAAATGGTCACTATGATGAAGATGGCCCCCACGTAGAAGATCAGAATGCGCCAAATGATATTCTTGATCGCTTTGCGCAGCGTTTGCTTCGGATTCTCCGCTTCCCCGGCCGTAATCCCCACCAGCTCAATCCCCTGATAGGCCGCCGTGACAATGCAGAGCGCGAATAGAAACCCCTTCAGTCCTCCGGCAAAAAAACCGCCATGGCTATACAGATTGGACAGTCCAAGCGGCTGCCCGCCATTCCCGAGACCGAAGAAAATCACCCCGGTGCCAATCACCAGCATCACGACAATGGCAACCACCTTGATCATCGCGAACCAGAATTCAAACTCCCCGTAGAGCTTCACCGCCGCCACATTGGCTGCTGCAATGATGCCCACACCGATCAGTGCCGGAATCCACTGCGGAATATCCGGGAACCAGTAACCGACATAGATGCCGATGGCCGTAACTTCTGCCATCCCGACTGTCACCCACAGGAACCAATAGCTCCAGGCGGTCAGGAAGCCGGCCAACGGGCTGATATATTTGTGCGCAAAAGTGGCGAACGAACCGGTCACCGGCTCCACTACCAGCATCTCCCCCATAATCCGCATCACAAAAAACATAATGATGCCTGCCAACAGATACGCAAGCAGCACGGAAGGCCCTGCCCACTTAATTGTACTTGCCGAGCCCATGAATAAGCCCACGCCAATCGTGCCGCCCAGTGCGATCAGCTCGATATGCCGCGGCTTAAGTCCTCTGGTTAACTGTTTGGATTCCAATGAAATGCTCCCCCTCATATGTACACCTGTACACCTCACATGTACTCAACGCAATCTATCTTAATATGTAAGCATCATTGTATGCTGTGATATACATTAACGCAATGCAGAATTACTCCATCAGAAAGTTTCACCATTTGTAACAATAAAATTGCCCGAAAACCTATACATTCTGAACCATAGTGTTATAATCACTTTGTTTATTCACAAGAACAACAGGAAACAGGTGATCAAATGTTTGAAATCAAATGGCTGTGGCAGAACCTGGAGGGCAACCGGGCGCGGTATATCGTGGCGCTCTGCCTCTCGGTAGTGGGATCAAGTCTTACGATTGTGAACCCCTACATCAGCCAGCGCATCGTCGATACGTTCATTGCCGGTGACCACGCAGGAGCGAATCTTGCTACAGGACGCGGGCTGCTGATTGCGCTCTGCCTGGGCATGATCGGCTTCTCCCTGCTCCGTACAGGGCTGGCCTACTTCACGACCATGCAGTACGAAATTTCTTCACAGAATATGATGTACAATATCCGGATTTATCTGTACAACAAGATTCAGGGCCAGGACCGGGAATATTATGACCGCAACCGCACCGGGGACCTGATGACCAAAATGACGGGGGATCTGGATATGGTCCGCCACTCGATGGCATGGATTTTCAAGACGATTATTGAATCGCTTACGATTTTCCTGGCAGCCGTCATTTATTTCCTCACGATTGATGTGAAGCTGACGCTGTGGATGCTGATCCTGTCACCGCCGATTTTTGTGGTGGCCTTTATCTTCGCCAAAAGAGTGCGCCCGATGTACATCGACCTGCGCGAGCGGCTGTCCCAGCTCAATACAACGACCCAGGAGAATATCTCCGGGAACCGGGTGGTGAAGGCTTTTGCCCGTGAGGAGTTCGAGATTGCCAAGTTCACAGAGAAGAATGTCAACTACGCGGTGGCGAATAAAAAAGCGGCCCTCGTCTGGCTCGACTACTTCCCTTATCTGGAGTCGTTCGCACAAGGCTTCAACGTGGTCCTGATGCTGGCCGGCGGTTACTACGTGATGGAGGGGCGGATTACCTTCGGTGAGTTCACGGCGTTCTCCTCGCTGATCTGGGCGGTCTCCAATCCCATGCGCAATATCGGCATTATTATTAATGATATTCAGCGCTTCTTCGCCAGCTTATCCAAAATCGTCGATATCTATTACGCCCGCCCGGCGATTGCCAATGACCATAACCCGGTGGAGCGCCGCCGCTATGAGGGACGGATTGAATTCGACCATGTCCGGTTCAAATATGATAACGCTACCGTGCTGGATGATGTGAGCTTCACGATAGCCCCCGGCGAGACCATTGCGATCATGGGGGCTACCGGCTCCGGCAAAACCTCGCTCATCAACCTCATTCCCCGCTTCTATGATGTGGCTGGCGGGCGTGTGCTGGTAGACGGCAGAGATGTCCGGGAGCTGGATCTGGATGAGCTGCGGGGGAACATCGGGATGGCTACGCAGGATGTGCTGCTGTTCTCCGATACCATCGACGGCAATATCGCATATGGCGATCCTGATCTGCCTGAAGAGGATGCGAAGGCTTACGCGGCTCTGGCCGCTGCCCATGATTTCATTGTCAAAATGCCTGAAGGCTACGATACTGTAGTCGGGGAACGCGGTGTCGGGTTGTCCGGCGGACAGAAGCAGCGGATAGCGCTGGCCCGTGCGCTGGCGGTCCAACGTCCGATTCTGATCCTCGATGATACGACCTCTGCGGTCGATCTGGAGACGGAGGAGCATATTCAGCGCAGCCTGCGGGAGCTGGAGTACCCCTGCACGAAGATCATTATTGCGCAGCGGGTATCCACTACCGCCCAGGCTGACCGCATTCTGATCCTGGAGGGCGGCCGGCTGATTGAGGAAGGGACCCATGCCGAGCTGCTGGCGAAGCGGGGTTATTACTATGATGTATTCATGCTTCAGAACGAGGGCATTGGAAGGCAGGTGACCGCGAGTGGCCAGGAATAAATTCGATGTTGATGAGAATCTGGAATCGCCGTTTAATATCAAGCATTTCCGGCGGGCCATGGTCTATATCAGACGCAAGAAGAAGCCGATGCTTATCGCATTCGCGCTCAGCGCATTGTCGGCGGCGATCGCCCTGTCGGCTCCGCTGATCATGCAGCATGTCGTGGATGTGACCATTCCGGCCAAAGACATGGGCGCACTGGCAGGCTGGTCCCTGCTAATGCTGGCGACCATCGTGGTCAGCGTTATCTTGGCTACGATCCGCTCGCGGATTATGACAAGTGTCGGACAGGATATTATCTTCGATATCCGCACCGACCTGTTCAAGCATCTGCAGGATCTGCCGTTCAAATATTACGATGACCGTCCGCAGGGCAAGATTCTGATCCGGGTCGTGAACTACGTCAATGCGGTATCCGATGTATTGTCCAACGGTATTATCAATTTTATCTTAGAAATCGTGAACCTGATCTTCATCGCCGTGTTCATGTTCGCCGTCGATGTGCGGCTCTCCTTCATCATTCTGGCCGGACTGCCTGTCTTCCTCGGCATCATGCTGCTGATCAAGACCCGGCAGCGCCGGGCCTGGCAGGCCGTATCGAACAAAAGCTCCAACCTGAATGCTTATCTGCAGGAGAGTATCAGCGGCATCGGCGTCACCCAGATGTTCTCGCGGGAGACGCGCAATGAAGGCATCTTCACCCGGCTGGCCGGCAACTTCCGCACCGCCTGGATGAAGGCGCTGCGTTACAACATTCTGATTCCGTTCAGTGTCGATAACCTGTCTACCATTGTTACGGCTATGATTTTTCTGGTCGGACTGCTGACCCTGGACCCGCAGAACATGACGCTGGGCGTCATTCTGGCCATGAGCAGCTATGCGGCCCGCTTCTGGCAGCCGATCCTGAATCTGTCGAACCTGTACAACAACTTCATTAATGCGGTGGCTTACCTGGAGCGGATCTTCGAGACGCTGGATGAGCCGGTAACGGTCAGCGATGTTCCCGGTGCGAAGGCGCTACCGCCGGTTCAGGGTCGGGTGACGTTCGATGATGTCACCTTCGCCTACGATCCGGGCCTGAATATCCTGGAGAACATCTCCTTCGATGTTGCAGCCGGAGAGAGCGTTGCTCTGGTTGGTCCGACCGGTGCGGGCAAGACCACGGTCGTCAACCTGATCTCGCGCTTCTATAACCTGACTGGCGGACGCATTCTGATCGACGGGCAGGATATCTCGCAGATTACCTTGAAATCGCTACGCGGGCAGATGGGGATTATGCTGCAGGACAGCTTCATCTTCTCGGGAACCATCCTGGATAATATCCGTTACGGCAGACCGGATGCGACCGAGGAAGAGGTTATCGCCGCCGCGAAGGCTGTCTGCGCTGACGACTTCATCCGCGAATTCGATCAGGGCTACCAGACCGAGGTGAACGAACGCGGCTCCAAGCTCTCCCAAGGACAGCGGCAACTCATCTCGTTCGCCAGAACGCTGCTGGCCAACCCGCGGATTCTCATCCTGGATGAGGCCACCTCCTCCATCGATGCGCAGACCGAGCGCCTGCTCCAGAAGGGGCTGAACGAGCTATTGAAGGGGCGCACCTCGTTCATCATCGCGCACCGCCTGTCTACGGTGAAGAACTGCGACCGGATCATGTATGTCTCGAACAAGGGCATTGCCGAGAGCGGCTCCCATGACGAGCTGATCGCCCGCCGCGGCCTGTACCACCGGCTGTATACGGCGCAGAAGATGGAAGCCTGATGTGAGGCGCAGGATAAGGCTATATAGATTGTACTTGTAATTTTCCGTGTTGGGATTGCCGTGACTCCAGAGAATGTTTGGCCCTCCGGCCGCTGTTGTCCCCAGATTTCTTGAATCAATTTGAACCGCTCTTAGCGGTAGAAATCCGGTGACAGCTGATGCTTACGATGCGAGCTTTCCTGCGGAAAGCTTTCAGGCGGACGCTGACGCTCCTACAGTTCCAAAATTCTCCTCCGCCACTTTTCCCTGTCTGTTTATTTTAAGTTCAATTTTTATACACTCAAATAAGAAATCGCCAAAAACCGCAGCAAGGGTTCGCCCCTGTCTGCGGTTTTTCGCGTGCTTAGGTGGACCATACAGCACATATTCATTGAAGAATATGTCCGCATGCACGGTCCGTTACCACCTAAGTCTGCTGGTTGCTGGCTTCATCAATTTGTGCAATTAAGCAGCACTCCTGCTGCGATCCATGCGGACTGGAGAGCCGCTATTCCTGTACATTGCACCATATTGCGGGCTAAGCGGACTCACATGTACTTAACTAGTCGCTCTTGCCTCATTTTAATCACCAACCGGCCTTATAACGGCCTCTTAGTCCGCGGGCGAGCTGTAAAGCTGTCTTTTTCACAAAATAAGGGCCTCATGGTCCGGTTGCAGAACCTTCATATACTCTTCCCTAAGCATACTGTAGATCTCCAGATCGACCACTCCCTTGCCGGACCAGAGGGCCGCTTGCCGCAGCATCCCTTCCTTGACATATCCGTTCTTCAGCAGCACCTTCTTGGAAGGCTCATTATTCAGCATCACTTCCGCTTGAATCCGGTTCACCTGCACCTGTGCGAACAGGAATTCCGTCAGCAGAGCCACCGCTCTGGAGGCAAGGCCCCGCCCCCAGTGGGCTTCCGCGAGGAAGTAGCCAATCGTCACCATGTTCACCTTCTGATTGAACTCACAGGCTTCAATAATCCCGAGTAGCTGCGTCTCGTCTTCTGCGGTGAAGATGCCCCACTTGATCCGCGATCTTTTGAGATAGTCCCGTTCATAATGACCGATCATGCTCTTCACTGTCAGCTTGTTGTGCTTGGGGATGATGCCGCAATACTCAAACACATGATCATTGCTGTAGATCTCGAACAGCTCATCCAGATGCTGCTCCTCAATCTTGCGCAGTACAAGCTCCCCTGATCTTAGGACAGGGAACTGGTCAAACACAACCTCCATGTTCATTCCCTTACACTCCATTCTCTGCTTCCTGCATGCCTCGCCGGATGGGGACGTACAGATCAACCATGCACTTGCCCTGCGGGTCCTGCGCAGGATCATTCAGACAGAATTCCAGGCATGGCCGATCATCGGCTTCATAGCCGCTGCGAGGTAACCATACGCTGAACATAGTATCGTACGCAAGGACAAATCTATCTACCGTATCGTAGTAAGAATACACCGCATATAGGCCGCCGGCCAATGTCTTGAACCCGACTGCCTCCCGGTGCGCCTCCGGCCCGAAGTCGGCAGGCAGTGTTACACAAGCATCATAGCGGCAGGCCGACTCTTCCGTAAGCTCCCCGTCGTCCAGTGAGATTCCGATGAACTGCTGATTCGCCGGATGCAGCCCCTGCTCAGCAGCCCAGCCGGTTAGCTTGTCCCATGCGTGATGCGTATCCAGGTAACTTCCATTATGCCTGACATAAGCGACCTCAACCTCTGTAATTTCTCTGAGTTCTACCATACTGTCCCACGCCCTCCTTAACAGCGGATTACCTGCTGCTTTATTGTAATCTGCCAGGGCGCCCGGCTCTGCCTGCTTATTGCTGAGGAATGACGGGAAATTGCTATGTTTACGTTTCCTGCTTCTGATGGTGCCCGGCGAACAGCCGTAATGACGCTTGAAATGAACGCCCAGCGCAGATACCGACTCGAAACCGCAATTCCCCGCGATCTCCAGAATGGTCAGGTTCGTCTCAGTCAGCAGCACCCATGCCCGCTCAATGCGCTTCCTGGTTACGAAGGCCATGGGCGTCATGCCCGTGAAGGCTGTAAATATTCTGGTGAAATGATACTTGGAGAAATGGGAGACCTCCGCCAGCTGATCCAGCCGCAGCGGCTGGCTGCTGTGATTTTCTATGTAGGCAATAACCTGCTTAATCCTCTCCCCATACTGCTCCTGCATCGCTGAATCCTCCGTCCCCTTCGTGTTACAATACTGTACAAATATAAATGGATGAGGCGATAATCAATGGTTACCACTCTCTACTTCGTACGACATGCGCACTCTACTTATTCTACCGACGAATTGAGTAGACCTTTATCTGAGAAGGGGAGTACAAGCACTCTCCAGAGTATTGCAGCAATACAAAGGCAAATCGATCGCGATCGGAACTCACGGTAATCTGATGGTCCTGATCATGAATACTCTGGACAAGCGTTATGATTATAGCTTCTGGAAGCAGTTAGAAATGCCCGATATCTATAAGCTAAGCTTCCATGAGGGCAAGCTTGAGGGTGTACAGCATATTTGGCCATCATCCTATTGAACTTGACAGACTGCTGTCACAACCCTGTGATATAACCAGGTAAAGGAGTGATTGTTATGGCAAGCTATGAATACTCGTCCCGGCAGGAGCTGATGGACACGATCCACGCTCTATACCTGCTGCTGGATGCCGAATTCGATGGTATAAATGATACATATAAGGATACGCGAGTTCCCGAGGTGGACAAGACCCCTGCCGAGATCATTGCTTATCAGCTGGGCTGGCTGGGGCTGGTGAGGGGCTGGGAGAAGGATGAGCTGGCGGAACGAACAGTCCAGATGCCCGCTGCGGATTACAAGTGGAATCAGCTGGGCGGGTTGTATCAGTCCTTCTATAGTAAATATGCGGAGTATTCCCTATCCGGGCTGCGTGAGCTCTTCCGGCAATCCGAAGAGCAGTGGCTGGATTGGATCGCCACCTTAACAGAGGAGGAACTATTCATTCAAGGCGCCCGGAAGTGGACCGGAACCAAGGAGAACTGGCCGATTGCCCGCTGGATTCACATTAACTCCGCCGCTCCGTTCAAGACCTTCCGGGGGAAGATCCGGAAGTGGAAAAAGCATTGTCCTGAAGGACTGGCAGAGTGAAATAATGGAAGTCTGACAAAGTCGCATAGCAGCATAGCAGCCACAGCTTAACGTCCAATGCTCCCCAATCATTGCGTGCTGTCTGCCCTCCCGTCTGGCGCTTGCATCCCCCTTCTGCCAGGGCCTTCCCGGTTCATTCCCCTGCTCCCGTCCTTGAAGTTGGTGCCGCCGCCGTTCAGGCTGGGGAAGCCGCCGGGCCGGGAATTGAAGTCTGCACTAGTAATATTCTGAGCAGTGACCGCTTCGCAGGAAGTGAGCAGCAGCGAACAACTAAGCATGCTAATAATTAAGGTGATGTAATATTTCTTAGTCCGCATGATTAGACCTCCTTGTCCCGGTCAGTAATACATATACGTCTTGGACACCCAAGCAGGATAAGACGAGCAGCAGCGGATATACGGGATACAGGTACCGGGACTTGATCTCCCAGAGCAGGTAGAACCCGATGAAACCAAGAATCACCAGCAGGAGCGGGGTCTCCGCGAAGCGCTTAGCCCGCAGTCCCCGGATTAACCGGATCAGAATGAAGACGTACATCAGGAAATTCTGGACATATAAGGCCCACAGCAAGCCGCTCCGGTACATAGAAGCACCTTCAAACAGTCTGCTTGCAGCTGTGGAATAGCTGTAATGGCCCATCACCATGCCGCCTCTTCCGCCGCCGGAGGAGGCTCCTTCATTTCCTATCCCGTAGCGCTCCATCTGGTAGGTCCCTTCCGTCCAGGTCCAGATCAGCTTTTTATAATACATTCCTGCAAGCCCGTTTAAGGTCGCACCGGAGAGCTTGCTGCGGATAGACGCCTTGAACAGTTCTACACTCTCTGCCTTATTATAGCCGGCCTCCTGCTGGTAGATATTATAGCTCTCCCGGTCATCCCAGAACCCGAGTGTCTCCAGATTAATCCCCATATTCAGCCACATGTACACTGGAGCAGAATTGCCGGACGGCGATTCGTCCACAATGCCTGTTGCTTGAAGCGCCGTATTCTGAATCCAGGCAGGAAGAACCCACAGCAGCAGGGTTATGCCAAAGGCAGCAATGACCTTCTTCACGCCAATCGCCCGCAGGTTCAGGAGCAGACTGAGAACAATGGCAATCAGGAAGATCATACCTATACTGCGGAAGTAGTTGCCGAGTGTCAGCAGAACCGCCGCGAACAGCATATCCTTCATGGATCTTCTGCGGATGAACCTGACTGCGAAATAGAGCGCGCTGGTAAGCAGAGCCGTGGCAATTCCATCATTATAGATGAAGTTGCTCATGAACATAGCCGGAACATAGGTCGCAGCCACAATCAGAAGGCCATAGTTTTTGCTGCGGGATTGGGGTCTCAGTTCTTGGCCGAGCAGATAGATGACCAGCGTGGTGACGAGCGTGAATAGGATGTTGAAGCTTTTGATCACCAGATAATTGTCCGGGAACAGCAGCAGCAGCGTCTTCAGATACAGCACGAAGGAGAAATTAAAAGGGAACATGTACAGGTATCCGCCTGACTGGAAGGAGGAATAATCCTTGTCATAGAGCATAGCCCAGGCCAGGGACAGCACCGTCTGTGAATCATCTGTAGGCATGCGGGTGAACAGGAAAATAATCACGAGTTGCAGGATACCCGACAACAGCAGCACGGCAGGAATAACCTTAGCCCGGCTATACCCTTCAAGCTTCCGTGAGAGTCTGTACAGCACAAAGCCCAGTCCCAGAACAACTACAATCCATAGCAGGAACACAAGCGGCTGCTGCCCTTCCAGCACTGCCCGGTCACCATACACGGAATAATTATATTTCGCCCGGAACAAGAAGGATGAAGCGATGAACAGCCCCATGAACAAGGCGAGGATGAGTGTTACGATTTGCTGGATTCTTTTTACCATGATACCCTCCTGACCGGCAGCGCCCGGCGAGTCGTTCGCACGTGCCTAAATCCATATTCGGAGTATACATAGTGAACCTGAATGTTAGTTGAAAGGATGCTTCAGACACGCCAAAAACCTCCGGGTCCTCTCCAGCCGCCGCATTCATAGATGCGCTCATGCCGGAAAAGCTTCCCGAAGGCTTGCTGCTTAACCTATTCTCCTCCTGTTGAATACGTACGGGTGAATCACTTGCCAGCAACAGCACGAACCACACGAAACCCCTGGTCATTCCCCCGGCTGCTCGGCTCGAATTTGCCGCGGAAGGATACCTCTGTGTTGTTCACTCCGCCGATCCAGCCGCCGCCCTTCACCAGCCGGACCGAGCCGGTCTTGCTATTCGAATCCCCTTCTCCATACCAGTTCCAGCACCATTCCCTTACGTTCCCTGACATATCATACAGTCCCAGCTCATTGGGCTGCTTGAGGCCGGTATTTCTCGGCTGGCTATGGTTGTTCTCAATCGCAGGCCAGTTCCAGTCCCCGGTCAGGAATTGATCGCCGGAGTTCCTCCAGTACCAGGCTACTTCCTCCGGATTGTCGCTTCCGCTATACGGGTTGCTTGTGCTCATCTGGCCTCCGCCTGCTGCATATTCCCACTCGGCTTCTGTCGGCAGACGGTAACCGTCCGCCCCTTCATTCGCCGTTACAGTCCATTTCATGAAATCCCGGTCACTTGTATTATTCGGATCGACCGTATTCTTGTCTATATTATAATAGGGGGCCAGGCCTTCCTTCACACTCCGCTCATTGCAGTACTCCACGGCATCATACCAGGTTACGCTCTCTACCGGCAGCTTATCTCCTTGGAACTGCGAGGGGTTATTCTTCATCACTTCCAGCCATTCTTGCTGGGTGATCTCATATTTACCGATGTAGAAGTCCGGGAGGGTCATCTCTGTCCCGTAATAATTGGATTTCGTATCCTTAAAAGTACCGCCTTCCACCCGCACTAAACGCTCATCAGCGGCAGGCTTCTCCTGCGAGCAGGCACTGGCTATAACCGCGATTGCCATGCACAGAATCAGAATCATTAATCGTTTTCTCATGAACAGCTCTCCTTTGAGCAGATGGGCAAGGTACAGGACCTAAGCGAAGTTCGGTGCGCGAAAATGATAAGGCCGGCAGCTTGTCCACCCGGCCGGCCTTAGCCTGTCAACGATTAGCTGAACTTACGGTACTGCCGGAACGGCAAGTGCCGGTCAGCTTGTCCATTACCACACGGTTACGTTGGAGGAGCCGCTGCTCTGGTATCCTTCGGTAGCCAGTACCTGGTAAGACCAGTTGCTTCCCAGATTCATGCCTTTGCTCTTCCAGGCATTCACGTGGTTGTTGAACGTGATCTGAACATTGCTGCCGATCGGTCTTTTGGATTGTCTTACACTCCAGTACTGAGGGAATGTGGCATTTCCGTCAATTGAAGGAGCGTCGTAACGCATTGTGGTGTAAATATCATAGGTACCTCCATCACTGTTCACAGTACCTTTGAACTGGCCGGTAGGTCTGTAAGTCCCCCAGCTATCGACCACGTAATATTCAATAAGGGCATTCCGGGTCCATCCGTAGAAGGTCAAATATCCGTTACCGGAAGGTGAAAAGACACCCGCGTTATAATTGACGACCCGGTTCGCCGTGCCGTAGGTCCAGCCTTTACCGACTACGAAGTTCCCGGTGTTATACCAGTTCACACTGTAATTCCCGCCACTTCCGTTCACCGCATTCACGGTTCCGCCGCCATCGGTCCAGTTCTGCCAATAATCTGTTGCGCCTGCAGTAGCTGCGAACGCGCTGAAGCTCAGTGCCGCTGTCATTAATACCGTAAGAAGTTTCTTTTTCATTGTAAATTAATACCTCCCGATTATAATGTGTTTGCTTACAGCTTACTGCTCCCAGCAGAATATAACTTATCCTGATGGTTATCCCATATATTTACTTGTCCTCCTTTCGAGATGATTATATCTAGTAAGCGTTTACATTTCTCTCTGCAAACTAAAGATTAACCCCCAATTTTTATTGATATTATGAAATTATTGGGATGCTCGCGCGAAAAATGACCCTAAAAGGTGAATGATGTAACAACTTAAGAGGGTTCATCCGCTTCCCTCTGAGGGCATTCGGCGAATTCGGGAGCACTAGCACCTCATGCACTCATATGCCCTCAGGATCATTCAAAGAATACTGTTACATGCACAAAAAGCCGCCCCGATACGGGACAGCTCTGTACTGGCGCTCCTAATTTCTCCTAATGCTCCTAAAGTCTCTTAGCCCATCCGGATGACCGCCTTGACCACATCCTCCTTATTGTCGATCACGTAATCGAACGCTTGCTGCGTCTCCGCGAAGTTGAATTCGTGGGTGACGATGCCCTTGACGTCAATCTTGCCGTCCGCGATGGCTCCGATGGCTGCCGGATACAGGTTGCGGTACCGGAAGACCGACTTGATGTCGGCCTCCTTGAACATAATCTGCATGAAGTCAAAGTCGATGATATCCTTGGCAGCTAGGCCTACGAGGACAATGGTCCCGCCTCTTTTGACCAGATAAGGGGTCTGCTTCACCGTATGCTCGCTGCCTGCCGTCTCGATGACCTTATCCACGCCCGCGCCACCGGTCCAAGCCGCAATAACCTCCAGTACATCCTCCCGTCTGGCGTTAATCACCCGCGTAGCCCCTAGCTTCATCGCTGCCTCCAGCCGCTTCTCAATGATGTCCACCACCACAATCTCCGTAGCCCCGTACGCCTTGCAGGCCAACAGGGTGACCAGCCCGATGCAGCCCGCTCCCAGAATCACCACACGGTCCCCCAGCTTAACGCCGCCCTGCGCCGCAGCATGGAGTCCCACCGCCAGCGGCTCCACCAGCGCCCCCTCCTCCGAAGACACATTATCCGGCAGCTTGAAGGCCATGTTCTCCGGAAAAGCCATATAATCCATCAGACAGCCATGGTACGGCGGCGTAGCTAGGAACTGTACATCCGGACACAGATTATACTTGCCGCTCTTGCAGAACTCACATTGTCCGCAGGTCACACCAGGCTCCAGGGCTACCCGGTCCCCCACCTTCAGATGTTTCACACCAGGGCCAAGCTCCACCACTTCTCCGGCGCATTCATGCCCCAGAATGAAATCTCCGTCCACCACGAAATCGCCGATCCGGCCATGCTCCAGGTAATGCACATCCGAGCCGCAGATGCCGACAACCTCCAGCTTCACAATGACCTCGCCCGCTTGGGCTACAGGCATGCCGATTTCCTTCATTGCCATTTGCTTCAGATCTGTCATATAACAAGCTCTGTTCTTCATCTGTTTCTCCTCCTCAGGGACATTAGCTTGCTCTTATAAAAACTACTGTTACTTCAAGACTTCTGCCTTCTTCAGTTATATAATAATATACTTTTATA
Source organism: Paenibacillus sp. FSL H8-0122 (assembly GCF_038005345.1). NCBI lineage: Bacteria > Bacillati > Bacillota > Bacilli > Caryophanales > Paenibacillaceae > Paenibacillus > Paenibacillus sp. FSL H8-0122. The sequence continues at coordinate 5,747,288 of NZ_JBBOTB010000001.1, forward strand.
AAACTATTTAAATAAGATTATAGTCAGATTTAAAGTGAAGTCAACAAAAACTCCCCCAGAGCAGGACAGTGCCGCGCTTACAGCAACGTCCCTCTTGTGGAGGAGCGGGGAAAGCAGATATTGTATTAGGTAAAATCAACCCGGTTCTAGATGCTGTCGATAAACTCCGTCACCAGCTCCAGGGCAGCGCCCACAGCGGTAGCCTCCAGCTTGTATTTGCAGACCCGCAGGTAGGAACCGTCCTGTTCGAAGGTGTTCTTGTGCGCTGCTAACGCCTGAAGATCATCGATGTATTCCTCCATGTAAGCTCCGGCATAGCCGCCGAGAATCACATCGCAATCGTACAGCATCCGCAGGTTATTCACTGTGATGATCAGATAGCCCACATACTCCTGCCAGATGGCCTGCTGCTCCTTCTTGCCCTCTCCCAAGAGCCTGAAGAATTCCACAATACTGCCCCCGGTGCTGTCCGAGAGGATTTTCGCGGAGCAGTAGGCATCGACGCAGCCCTTCTGCCCGCAGTAGCAGGTCCGGCCTCCAGGCAGAATCGTCATATGCCCGAACTCCCCGCTGCGGTGGTTCTGGCCTGCATAGATCTGATTACCTACTATAATGGCACCGCCCACGCTATTGTTAAGGGACAGATAGACCACATTGTGTATGTCCTGCTCTCCCCACAGTTCAGTGAGCCCCGCCGCATTCGCATCATTGCTCAGGACGCAGGGATAAGGGATGTATTCGGCGAACCGCCGGACACTGCCTCCCTTGAAATCTATGACTGTAGCATAGCTCACTGTCTGCCGGTCCCCGGATAGAATCGCGGGCAGCGCAATGCCTACACCGAGAATCTGGCTGCGTTCCAGCTGACAAGCCTCTATGAAATCCTCTACCAGCTTGCCTACTCCCCGGAAGTAATTCTCCTCATTCGCAAATGGATAATGATTCCTGACATTCTTAATGATCCTGCCGCTCAAATCAATGACGACAATTCCCACATGATTCAGGGTAACATCCAGTCCGACAGCATATCCCGCTACACTGTTGCAGGCCAACGACTTGGCCTTACGGCCTCCGGTGGATTCATACAGCCCTGTCTCCTCAATCAGCCCGCGTTCCTGCAGCTCCTTGAGATTCTGTGTCACGGTGGGAAGACTTAGACCTAGCGCCTGCGCAATCTCCTGAATGGAAGTGGACTCACGGTGGTACAGGTACCGGTAAATGGCGTTTCGGTTCATCTTTTTAACTTCCATACTGTTCAAGCGATGTGTCGCCATTCGAATCCCCCCACTTTTACAAATGTACTTTATAATTTTATACATATAATATGCAATCACACCCGTTATAGCAATTATTGGCCGCTTTAATTGTGAATATTTTCACTTAATTGGTTTTATTGTATCAAGAATTGGAAGTTAAGTCATTAATCTTTTCCCGATTCGCACTTTATTTTAGTATGTTATAATCAGAAAAAATTAGCCAAGGAGAAATTCCCTCGGCTTCATCGGCATTCAGGATCAGAAGATTGAAATGCTGTTCGTAGATCCCGCAGCCCGGGGACAGGGGATTGGCAAGGAACTGGTCATGTACGCCATACACACTCTGAACGTACACTCTGTGGATGTGAATGAAGACAATCCCCAGGCTGCCGGATTCTATGAACATTTAGGCTTCCGGGTCTACGGCCGCTCCGAACAGGATGAGCAAGGCAAGCCATGGCCCATCCTGCATATGCGGTTATAGCATGAACAGCCGTGACTCTCTCGCCGTCCAAATATTCAGCGCCTGTGTACGGACTGCGGGATTCGCATGATTCCTGTACTCCCGCAGACGCTCTGACGGTTCCGGGCTCCAGCGGAGCGCCGTTCCCGCTGCTTCCAGCAAGGACAGTCCGAGATACGGAGCTTCATAAGACGGTTCTGCCCGCAGCACATCCACAATCTCAAGCAGTGTCTCCGGTGTCCAGTACCCTGCGCTGTTCTCCAGGCTGACGGCAAGCCCGCTGTACAACCCGCTCAAGAGCTGTGGCTGACGGGTTACCTCCTGCGCGATCCGCTTCACGTACCCGGACGCTTCCTCTGCCTTACTCCAATCGATCACTGCAATATATAAGGTCAGGACCAGCGGTTGTAATGTCTCATCGGCGGCCAGAATATCGGCTAGCTCCAGGTAGAGCGGGGTAAGCTGCACCCTTGTACTCATGGGCAAACCGGTAAGCTGGTTGATGAGCACCTGCAGACGCTGCCGGTGGGGCAGATCTCTGTCCGCCGCTGCATTCCATTCCTGCGTCACGGGCGTTGCCGACAACTGCCGGCAGATACCAGCCACAACCGCATTCACTTTGCCGTCCCGGGCGGCTTCAATCAGTGTCATCATCGCGAACTCCCAGCTGGAGCTGTCCTTCAGACCCGCAACCGCCTGAGCCGCAGCCGCGGCAACGGTGCCTTCATAACCGCTTGTCCACCACTTCATGGAACTATAAGCCTGGCTGCTGACCGATACATCCGGATGATCGGCAATGGCTATGATTAAGTCCAGATAGCGCGGTCTGTAAGCAAGCGGAAGCGCAGCAGGCTGCTGGGACAACAAGCTCACTGCGATATCACGCTCTGGAGAAGCAGCGATGGCGCTTAGCACCTCCCAGCTCCGTTCATCGTCCAGCAGACCCCTGGCAGCATGCCCTATAGCAATCACCACATCCTTATGCACAGCAGGCTTCGCGAACTCACGCAGGAGCAGCGGAAGACTGTCCTCACTTCTATACGCACCAAGCAGGCGGATGGCTTCCTTGCGGACGGTGATCTTCAGCTTCTCCCGGCTCAGCAGCGCCTTCAGTGCCTGAGACAGCTGCTGCGGACTGACCCGGCGGATGCACCTCGGGATGGAGTACATCGCTACACGGGCCCGGTCGCTATCCAGATGCTCAAGCAGCACAGGCAACGATTTCTCCGGCTCCTCCAGCAGGGACAGGGCATGAAGCGCTGCCTCCGCTACCGCCACCTCTTTGTCCTGTACCAGCTCATACAGCCGCTCCGGGTTCACATCCGGCATGCTTGCCATGATTCTAATCGCTCTGGCACGCTCAAACAGGCTGTACTTGGGACCGAAGGCGATTGTGCTTAACAGGGCACCATACGCCTCCTGCTGGCGCGGCAGCCAGCGGTGAAACCCGTCCGCAGCCGGAACAGGATATACCGTTTTGCCTGAGAGGAACTTGCCCTTGATGACAGCCCCCGACAGGTAAGGGTCCAGCCATTCCTGACGCTTCAGATGCAGATGCAAGAATACCTCGTGGATGGTAATATACGATGGATCTGCATCCAGCAGCTCCTTCACCCGTTCATCGCGCGTCTTGAGCGGCTTCAGCCAGAGCCGGGTTGCCCGGATCGCGGTGGCCTCGGTTTTGGCCCGGGTGGCTTCCCGTAAGAGCTGCTGTAGCTTGACGATGCCATAGCCTCTTTTACCAAATGAAGTTGCCAGGCTCAGCACCAGGTTGTAATTCTCACGCTTCCCTGCCTGTGCGGCGTAGGAATAGATACTGTCAAAGATGATCTCTTCCACGCCCCGCGGCATGTTCTTCGCAAGGGGCGGCAGGGAGAGCTGCCCATCCTGCTTCGCCAGCTTCCGGAGTGTGTTCAGCGCGAACTTGAACAGCTCCCCGCCCGGCTCCGCCGCCTGATGGCGCAGAATCGAGAAGGCCAATTGCTGCACAGAGTACCTGGTACCGTAGGAGGTGTCTCTGGCATCAATCACACTGTCCACCAGCACAGTAAGCGCAGGGACATGAGCAGCCTCGTACACAGACGCCGGACTCTCCGACAGCTCCTTGAACACCGCACTCCGCACAGGGTCCTGATCATTGCGAATACGGCTTAAGGTCAGCAGTGTGGCATCCATGCCCTGTCTTGCCAGAACCGTGCTGCGGATTAGCTGCATCAGCGCCGTGGCGCGTTCGTCGGCATTCGATACCCGGGTGGCCTGCTCAAGCTGCTCACGAACCTGAAGAATGGAGCGGGCAGCAGTAATGCGCAGGGTACGCTCCCGGTTTTCCTTGATCTCACGCAGGCCCAGCATCCGGGCGGCCTCCCGGTCACGCAGCTCATGCGGTAATACATACAGCAGCCTCTCCGGGAAAATCCACTCCCGGCGCTTCTCCTCCTCATACACCGCATCAAAAATCTCCTGGCGCTTAGATGGCGCAAGATGCTCCAGCAGCCGCGCCACATGCTGGGGCTGGTCCGCCAGCAGCTTGGCAAGCTGCGACCACTCGTCCATGGAGAGGAGCTTCGCCCGCTTGAGCACAGCTTCAGGCACACCGTAAGCCATAAGCTCACCTCGCGTCTGCGTCCGGATCAGCAGCTCATACACCGCGCCCGGTCTCAGGCGCATCAGTGTGCCGAGATTCGCCTTAAACGCAGGCGGCAGCAGGTCTGCCGGTCCATGGTTCACCGCATAAGCCAGCACCAGGTCAGGCTTGTGATTGCATAGATGCTCCAGCGCGGAGGAGAACCGTGACCAGACCGTCCCCTTGGCCCTAAGCGGAGCTGCTTCCAGCTCTCTGGTGAAATACTCCGCGACCACCTCCAGGTGGCGGCTGGCCAGCTTTTTCCAATCCTTAATGGCGTACCCCAGCTCAACAAGCCGGGCGCGGACGGTTGCCGCAGAGCAGGCCTGCAGCACAATCGCTGCCTCCTCCGGGCCCCACCGGGCCTGGACCACAGGCAATAACCGTTCCGCCAGCTCCTGGCGGTTCATCAGGGCTACCGTACGCAGCAGCTTGCGGCGGCAATCCTGTGACAGCTGCGGAAGCTCGCGTTCAATCTCTTCGCCTGAGGCGACTTTGGGCAGCAGGCCCGCAGCCACATTCCGGATGCTTGCCATGGGGTGCTTCAGCCCCGCCAGAATCACAGAAGCATCCAGCGTGGCGATCGCCCCCATCAGGGCCAAGCGCGCCTCATACGCCCCGCCCGCCAGCAAAGCAGTCAGCAGCAGGGAGTATTCTGGAGATCCCAGATGCTGCCGTCCTAAGGCTGTTATTCTTTTGATTCTATCGGAATACCCTAATTGATCCAGTTCCTTAAGTAAGCGCTCTTTGGTAAGCAGGTCCTGTCTGACCATGGTAAGTCCTCCTCTTGAATCGGTTCTGATTTCTTTCATCTTACAAAAAGCTGGAGTCCGCCCGCAACAAACCAAAGGGTAACCCCGAATCCGGTGCTTCCACCATCTTCAGGATTACCCTCTATACTGCTTGCTCTATCAGTCTACTCTTTGTCTCGCTTAGCCTGAACGAACACATACGTGTTCTCGTCCGACAAGGCCGCTTCATACCGGAAATCAAACCCGCTGAAGCCCTGAATCTCCTCGACGCTGGTAATCTGCTGCTCCGCCATGAACCGGACCATCTCGCCTCTGGCCATCTTGACCAGCGTCGCCCGCTCCACCACCTTGCCGCCGATCTCCTGCCCGAATACAACGCTAACCATCCGGACATGGCTGCCCAAGTACGGAGAGATGCACTTGCTATATTCCTTGGAGGCCAGATTCACAATAGTGTCACTCTCTGCGAACAGCTGGTCCGCCAATCTTCTGTTCCAGAACTCATAGAGGGTACTGAAGCCCGGCCCGCCCAGCTTGGCCTGCATCTCCAGCCTGTAAGGGACCACCCCGTCGAACGGCCGGACGATGCCATAGAACCCGGACAGTATCCGCAAATGCTGCTGCAGATAGTCCAGCTCCTCCGTCTGAAAAATCCCCGGCGCCATGTACTGGTACTGGATGCCCTCATAGGCGAAGATCGCCGGGGTTAGATTCCGGGTTAGATCCATCTCTTCAATCCGCTGCATATTCAGCGCGGCAATAGCGTCATTGCATTTCCACAGCGCCTTGGCTTCTGCGTAACTCAGCTTACGAAGCAGGGACAGGAGCGCCTGTGACTCGTGTAAGAACTGCGGAGCCTGGCGGGATTCCAGGAAATCCGTGTCCGTCTTCATCTTTTTGGCAGGTGAAATGATGATTCTCATGATACGCTCTTTTCTACCCCTACGGGAAAATAAATGTACCTCTATACTATCATATTATTCCCCCGCCGGCCCCCGGCCAAGTTATTCAGCAGCAAGCGGTACGAAGACAGAGGCGCAGTTCGCCCTCCCCTTATTCCCCAATCACCCGAATCACCGTATCAAAAGCTTCCAGCTCCACAACCTGCGGACCGTAGTCCGTCTCGATAGTGGTAAGCTGCGGCTGACCGCTATTGTTGATCACAACCAGGCGCTTACTCTGCGGATAATACGCGCACTCGGTGTAGAGATTATCCGGGAGGTAGCGGGTCTCCTCCAGCTCATTGCCGGCATAGCGGATCAGGTTCAGCAGCAGACGGGTATTCTCCCAGCTGAAGGCAAAGGACGGCAGGTAGATGCCCTTCCCTCTTCCGAAGCTATTCACCGTCAGGGCCAGCTTGCCCTCTGCCTCACGAATCACGGCTGCTGCCCCGTCGGTCAGATAAATCCCGTTCTTCGGCGTGAGGCTGACGCCATCCGGCACCAGTCCCTGCACCGGCTGAACCTCATAAGCCCATTTGCCATGGGCTACCCGTGCGCCCGTATCCTCATCCACCCCGAGAATATGCGCCATCCGGAAGTAGTGATCGTAGCCGTCCACGGCGGAGGGCTGATTCACTCCGATGAACGCGCCGCCCTTATACACCCACTCTGTCAAGGCGTCCACTGTCTGACTGTCCTTCCAGTGGTCCCCGCCGCTCCATGCTGAACCGGCGCTGCCTGCATTAATCACCACATCCACATCCTTCAAGATACCCTGACGGATATCCTCGAAATCAATGAACCGCACCTCCACCGGCAAGCCGGATAAGGCCTCATTGATATGAACCAGGTCATGCATATACGTCTCATGGAAGTGGCCGGAGAGGGTCCACGACCGCAGCTTGCCCCACGAGTGCAGAACAGCTACCTTAGTCTTGATGTGATAAGGCTGCCCCTGCCGGTGCAGCTCCTTGATCTCCCTGAATTCATCTGCAATCTTCTCAATATACGCACAGAAATCCGGGTAAGGCTCGACCAGATGCAGATAGCCGCCCAAGCCAATCCGGTCGATCGGCTCACGTAGGAGAGCGCGCCGGATGTTAATCCAGTATTGCTTCGCATCGAGTGTGGGATTGCCCCCTTCCATGAAGGTGGGTGCGCCGCCCAGGCCAACCGGGAACAGATACGGATGCAGCCGGATCTCATGCGTCTCCACCTTCACCCCTGAGCAGAGTCTGGCTTCATAGCCCGAGAACACGCATTTGATCATCCCGTCGAAGCCGAACTCCCCGAAGCGGTCATTGTATGGCTCAGCGCCCACCCAGCTGTCATCGTAGAAGACATAGGCCAGCTTGCCGTGCTTATGGACAATGTCAATTAACTGCTTGCCGAACCCGATGACGAAATCGTTGATAAAAGCCATATAGTCGAGCTTACGCTGCTCTGCCGGGATATGACTGACACGGTATTTGCCGCCGTTCACGAAATCCTCTGCGGTCAGCGAATAGCCGTATTGCTCCGCGAACAGATCCAGGCCCCGCGCACTCACCGTGAAGTCGTAGGACCCCCAGTCCGAGAACAGATGGCGGTTCTGCCCGCTGCTGCCCCAGATCCAGGCGAAATTGTAGAACAGGGAGGTGAAGCGGACCACTGTCGTCGCCTGATGCTCCCCGCACCAGTCCTCCATCCAGTCCAGCAGGTACTGCCGGGTCCCCTCATACATCGGATCAATCTGCATCAGATGCTCTTTGTCCCAGTGATTCGTCGTGTGGTTGTACATAGAGATCTCTTCCCAGATCCTGTAGGCCATGAAGCTGACGGTATATTTATGCCAAGGTGTAATGCCGGTTAGCACCACATTGCCGGATTCCCGGTCGTAATTCCACTGCTCCCCCGGCACCTCCTTCCCGGTTGTCCGGTCGTACACCTGCCAGTACTTGAATGCCTCAAGGGAATCATTCACCCTGAATTGCTCTGCGAAGAAATCCTCCAGCAGATAGATGGATATGTAATCCTGGACAGCCACCTTCGGACTTGTAATCAGGAAGGTCTGCTGCAGCTTGTCCGGGTTCCTCGACGCCCAAGCGTTATGGTCGCGGATGATGCACAGGGTCGAATAGATGCCGTAACCGGCACTAATAATCTCTTCTGACAACTGCGTACCGTCACTGTCACGAATGACATCGGCCCCCCAGCGTTCGGCAAGCTTCAAGGTCAGTGCTTCATAACCGGCTTCCCCCGGCAGGGTAAAAGCTCCTGTGGAGCCTGTAGATAATTTCGGCAACGGGAATTCCTCCTATTTCAGCAGATCCGACAGGAACGCAAGCGCGAGGCCCTGGCCCCAGCCCTGAGTCCAGTCCTTGGGAATATGGCGGTACCCTTCACGGTCCTTCATAACGGCGGTACCGCCCGATACGTTCAATACGCGTCCGTCTTCAGTGATGTTCTCCAGAATGCCCTTCAGGGCCTTTTGCACATACCGGGTATGCAGCGGATTGCCGTTATTCACCATGGCCGCAGCGATCCCGCAGGATGCCGATACCTCTTCATAGGACTCCTCATCGTCCAGCAGCGTACGCCACAGGCCGTTCTCCGTCTGCACCAGCTTCAGCGCCGCCAGCTGATCCCGGAGCGAGCACTCCACATCCATACACTGCGGGTACAGGTACCACTCCTTAAGCAGCGGCTTCACCTGCGACATCGTATAGGCTCCCCAGGCGTTCGCCCGGCCCCAGTACAGCCCGGACATATGGTCCTGCTTCACATGGTTATAGCCGTGGAACCAGAGGCCGGTGCTGGGGTCCTGTAAATATTTGATGTGCCAGTAATACTGGTTAAGCGCGTCCTGGATCAGCTCCTGATCCTCCAGCTTGCTGCCCACACGCAGCAGGAAGAACGCCGCCATGAACAGCGTATCCGCCCAGGCCTGCTCCGGGAAGTCATTGGACACCGAGACCGTATGCTGCAGCACCTGATCCCCGAACCGCAGCGCGGTCTCCCGGATATATCCGATTTTACTCATGACAATATCCCAGTACTTCTGGTCCCCGGTCTCTTCGTACAAGGTGATCAGCATATGGCCCATGGCACAGGTGTTGACCGTCCAGTCGGGCAGCCCCAGCTCAATATATTCATCTACCCACTTCACCAGCTGGTTCAGATACTCCTGGTTCCCCGTGGTCTGGTAGGCTCTGGATACCCCATAATAGGCAACGCCGCAAGGCCATTCCCATGTTAAATCCATCGCCAGTGTCTTCCTTGCCACTTTATCGATTACACTTAAGATTTCTTCCCGGTTATATTTAACTTGAAGCATGTGTATTCCCCTCTCCTGTTCCCTGCGTCTCTGAAGGCAGCTATTATCTGTCCATCCGCTTGGAAGCGCTTTACAGAATCTATTGTAAGCAGTAAAATGTTCTACATCTAAGCACATTCATATCAAAACTGCGCAATTTCGACCCTTTATTCTTCATTCCTATTCTAACGCAAGAAGGACAGGAGCTGCTGAAGATGCCCAGAAAAAAGAAACCCGTCATTGAGTACCGCCACTACAGCCTGCCGATCCAGTTCCCTGTCCTGCTGCTTAGCGGCGAACGCTGGAAAATCTCCGATATCAAGAGCGAGCACCTGCATTTCCACAACCACCTGGAGATCGGGATCTGCTATTCAGATAGCGGGATTATGGAGATTAAGGGCGAGAACGTGCCTTTTGCCGCCGGGGATGTGACCTTCCTGCCGCGGTATCTGCCCCATACGACGTACAGTTCGCCGGGAGAGGCCAGTCTGTGGTCCTATCTGTTCTTCTCACCGGAGGATCTGTTTCAGCATTCCTTCAAGAGCGCCTACGCTGGCTTCGAGCCGAATCTCTGGGCAGTGCAGGGCGCGAACTGTATTCTGAGCAGAGACAAGCACCCTCTAGTCTATACGCTGGCTACCTCTATCGTCCTCGAATTGCAGCAGCAGAAGCCTTACTATCAGGAGAGTACCTACGGCTTATTGCTGTCCCTGTACATTGAGCTGCTCCGCATCCATTCTACGAACGAAGCCTTGAGCGGCCAGGAGGCCGGCCATACGCTCCTCGGTGACTTCGCTATCGCCCCCGCGCTGGAGTATATTACCCGCAACTATATGGCGCCGATGACCATCGATGACCTGGCCGGGCTGTGCCACTTGAGCACCACCCATTTCCGCCGCAAATTCCATGATACGATGGGCACCGCCCCCCTGGATTTCCTGAGCAGCACCCGGATTGAGGAAGCCTGCAAGCAGCTTAAGTGCACCGAGGATTCAATTCTGGAGATCTCGGAGAAGGTCGGCTTCCACTCCATCTCCAGCTTCAACCGCTGCTTCTCCAAGCTGATGGGCGTCCCGCCCAAGGAATGGCGCAAGGGTGCGCAGTCGGAGGCGCAATCGGCGAAAGCGAGTATTCTGGAGTTCACGGGGTGGGTGTGAGTGCAGGTTATTTTCTTGCCAGCGCTACTCTTCTTATACTCTCTTGCGTCCAGGGAGGGGCCAGGGGATGCTCCATGATCTCATCGCAGGTCAGCCAATGGACGGCTTCGACTTCATCAGGACTCCGGTTAGTGGCTGTACCACTGTCATATTCACATAGGAACACCATATTGATGACATGGCGCCCATCCTCAGTTACGAAAGAGGAGCTATATACAAAAGTAACCGCATCCTTGATCACGATGCCAACCTCCTCATCGCATTCGCGCTTCACCGTCCGTTCGAGGATTTCGAGCGTGTTGCCCTCAATATCCACTTTTCCCCCTACAAGAGCCAGAGTCCCTCCTGCATGCTCTTCTTTGGTACTCCGTGTTATCACCAGCCACTTATCTTCCTTACAGATTGCTGCTTCTACGTTAACAATGAACATACCGCCATGCCCCTCTCCTGGAAATTCTGTTAAAGCCAATTATAGCAAATACCAGACCTCATATAGCAAATACAAGGCTTCCAATCGCCCGGGTAATCAGCAAGTGTATATAACGCCAAAAAGCGAATTCAGCTTATGCCTGAATCCGCTTTTTGGGGTTTGTACAGTTTAGTTTATACCATTAATCAATCAGCTCTGACTTCTGGAGCAGACGCTGGATCAGCACCGCCACTTCTGCGCGGGTCACGTTGGCTTTGGCCTCCAGCTTATTGCCGCTGCGGCCAGTGATTAAGCCGGCGGAGGCTGCGAGCGCCAGACTGTCCTTCGCCCAGGCTCCCGTGCGGCTTGCATCCGTGAAGCCTGCAAGCACGCCTGCGGTGTCCACTGTGCCCGTCTGTTCCGCGAGACCGGTCAGCTTCATCGCCTTGGCGAGGATGTTCATGGCCTGCTCGCGTGTGATCCGGTCTGCGGGACGGAAGGTTCCGTCCTCGAAGCCGGTAATCAGCCCCGCCCCGGACGCTGTCCCAACTGCTGCTGCATACCAGCTATTCGCCGGAACATCTGCGAACTTCGCAGCTCCCTCTCCAAGCTTCAGGCCCAGACCGCGTACGATGATCGCTGCGAATTCTGCACGGGTGATGTCAGCGTTCGGGTTGAACGTGGATTCGTTCACCCCGTTAATGACCAGACGGGAGCCCATGTCATTCACTGCATTTTTCGCCCAATGCTTCTCCACATCCGCGAACGTCAGCGGATGCCAGACCACCGAATAGGTGCTGTTCGTCAGACTGTGGATCTCTGCGTAATATTTACCATCCTTCTGAATGAATCTGGTCGGTACATGGCGCACCGTTCCATCCGGATCGACAACGATACCCGTGGTAAGCCGGTTCGGGTTAACCCCCTGCGGAAGCGTCACTGTCCGCGATACATATGCATTGAACCGGCTCAGCTCTACTGTTGAGGTTCCGGAAGAAGCAGTAACTGTGAAATCCAGGATAGGCGCTGCAAGGGTCAGGCCGCCTCTGTCTGCCGCAGCGGTAACCACCTGATTCATGGCAGCCGAAGCATCACCAATGGTAATTCTCAGCGTAATATCCTCAAGCTTAACTCCGTTGCCTAATCTTGCGGCCAATGCGCCGATGTTAATCTCGGATGCAGGCAACGTATAGCTGCCCTTGCTGGTTTGAAGCACCAGGGTGGCCGCCACATTCTCCATATTCTTGATCATCTGGCCGCTCAATTCGCCGACAATCACATTCGAATCCAGCATCATCGGGATAGTTACTACAGCTCCGTTCCCCTCGGCATCCAGCTTCGCCTGAAGTTTGGCCGGATCTACAGCAATGGTCGTTGTTCTGAGATTGCCGATGGTCGTTGTGGTTGCTTTGCCTGCATTCTCCTCCTTGCCGTTCACAAGGACAATCACATCGGTAACTGTACTGGCCGGATTCCCGGAAGGGCTCCCGCTGTTAGGGTTACTTCCGCTTCCCGGGCTAACCGGATCGGGAGTCGGCGTTACCGGAGTAGTCATCGTAACTACTGCAATGACGCTGCCGTATTTTAACACCTTGCCGTCTCCATCTGCCTCAGCAATGCCAATCGTATCTCCGTCGGCTGCCGGAATCAGTCCCTGACTGCCTATAAGCGTGTATCCGGTCAGGAGCTCTCCCACATTCGGCACGATGATGCTGCCAGAACCAAAATTCTTATACAGCAGCTTATGTCCATCAGCCGGTGCAGGTGTAACCTTAATTTGTGTATAGCCGTTATTCTCTGCACCACTCGGATCACTGGCACTCACAGCCAAGTCCCCGGCAGGGATCAAGACATTCGTTGTAAAAGTCAACGTAGTTGCCGGTCCCGCCGGAACCGATCCGCTGGCCGCCACCCGTACCTTCACAGTATGCTCGCCGCTGAGGTCCGGCAGGTTGGTTCCGTCATAACGAACGAAGGGTCCTTCATCCACGGAGAATTCCATGCTGGTGTTCAGGCCCGCAATCGTATTGTTCAGATCATCCGCCACTACTTCTGGAGCCCCCGGGATCACGGCATCCGAGTCATGCACAGTCACCTGAGCAATAGCAGAAGCAAAGTCCGTTGACGTAGCCTTCACCCGCACATAGTACGTGCCTGGTGCAAGACCGGTAATTGTAGTGTCTGTTACTTCTGTCCAAGCCTCAGTGTCCCCAATCCGGTATTCCATCTGGACGGTCAGATTCTGCAGTGTTCCGTCATTGGCTCCGTTATAGGTCACATCCGTTACACTCACTCCGACTGGAGCGGCCTGACGCGCGGGAACACCCAGCACTTGCGCATCACTATCGGTGGTGGTCACCCCGTCGCCCGTCTTCACGATAATCAGGGTGGTTCCCAGCCAGCTGCTGTCCAGCGGCAGCATTCCGTCCATAGTGGCCGTAACAGCCGTACCATTTACGGTGTATACCCCTTCTGGAATCAGACCTGTCAATCGCTCAGCGGTGTAATCAATCACCGCCGCAGGCGTCACTTCTGCCTCAGAGGCAAAAGAATTCACTGTCACTTCCACCACAACGGAGCTGAACGCCGTTGCTGTCGCCTTCGTGCGGACATCATAGACGCCTGGTGCAAGGCCTGTGACGGTGGTGCCTGGAACATCTGTCCATGCGCCTGCTGTACCTTTTCTATATTCCATGGCTGTTGTCACATTCGTGAGCGTGCCATCCTTCGCTTGAATCGCCGTTTCGTCTGTTGAAGCTACATCCACAGGTGCTGCCGGACGGGCAGGAAGGTTCAAGGTCTGCGCTGCACTGTCTATGGTTGTGGACGCATTCCCCTGCTTCACCAGGCTCAGGGTGGTTCCCAGCCACGAGCTATCCAGCGCCAGCTTACCATCTGCATCTGCTGTTACGGTCAATGTACCGTTCAGTGTATACAGGCCATTCGCCGTCAGACCGCTCAGCAGCTCAGCTTCGTAGTCAATGACCGCTGTTGGCGTGGCTTCCAGAGTGGGCACGTAGGCATTCACTGTTACAGCTTGTGCTTCCGAGGCAAAAGCTGTCACCGTACCCTTCGTACGGACATAGTACGTAACAGGGACTAACCCGCTTACGCTGGTGCCTGGAACATCTGTCCATGCGCCTGCTGTACCTTTTCTATATTCCATGGCTGTTGTCACATTCGTGAGCGTGCCGTTCTTCGCGTTAATCGCGGTTTCATCCGTTGCTGTTACTCCGGCAGGCGCTGCCGGGCGGGCAGGAATGCTCAAAGTCTGCGCCGCACTGTCTATGGTTGTGGACGCATTCCCCTGCTTCACCAGGCTCAGGGAGCTGTCCAGCCAAGAGCTATCCAGTGCCAGCTTACCATCTGCATCCGCTGTTACGGTCAACGTACCGTTCAGTGTATACAGGCCATTCGCCGTCAAACCGCTCAACTGCTCAGCTTCGTAGTCAATGACCGCTGCCGGGGTCGCTTCCGGTATCGCTACATACGCCACCACATTCACGCTCTGTGCTTCCGAGGCAAAAGCCGTCAAAGTCGCCTTGATCTGGACGTAGTACGTTCCCGGAGCAAGCCCCGACACTTGTGTGCCCGTCACATCCGTCCATGCGCCTGCGACACCTTGCTTGTACTCCATGGCCGGAGTCACATTCGTAAGCGTACCGTTCTTCGCGTTAATCGCCGTCTCATCCGTTGCCGTAACTCCGACAGGTGCTGCCGGACGAACAGGAATGCTCACGGTTTGCGCCGCACTGTCAATGGTCGTTGACGTATTTCCCTGCTTCACAAGGCTCAGGGAGGTTCCCAGCCACGAGCGATCCAGCGCCAGCTTGCCCGCCGCATCCGCCTGTATTGATAACGTGCCATTCACCGTATAGAGACCATTCGCCAGCAGACCGCTCAGCTGCTCGGCCCCATAGTCAATCACCGCTGCCGGGGTGGTCTCTACCAGTGGCACATACGCATTCACCGTTACACTATACGCTTCCGAGGCAAAAGACGACGCCGTCCGTTTCACACGGACCTCGTACGTACCCGGAGCCAGGCCTGTCACAGATGTCCCAGTCACATCCGTCCATGCTCCCCCGGTACTTAGCTTGTACTCCATTGCTGAAGTCACATTCGCAAGTGTTCCGTTGTCCGCATCTATCGCCAGTTCATCTGTTGCCGTCACACCAGTCGGTGTCGCCGGACGGGATGGAATGCTCAGCATCTGTGCCGCACTGTCTACAGTTGTCGTAGAATTCCCCTGCTTCACAATACTCAGGGACTCTCCCAGCCAGCTCTGCTCCAGCGCCAGCGTGCCAGCCGCAGTCGCCGTTACCGCTGTACCGTTCACGGTATACGTGCCATTCGCCGTCAGACCGCTCAGCTGCTCGGCCTCATAGTCGATCACCGCTGCCGGGGTTGTCTCTACCGTTGGCACATACGCTTTCACCGTTACACTATACGCTTCCGATACAAAAGACGACGCCGTCCGTTTCACACGGACCTCGTACGTACCCGGAGCCAGTTCCGTCACTGCTGTACCGGTCACATCTGTCCATACTCCCCCGGTACTTAGCTTGTACTCCATCGCAGCATTCACATTCGCAAGTGTACCGTTGTTCGCTTCTATTCCCAGTTCATCCGTTGCCGTCACACCTGTTGGTGCCCCAGGACGGGAAGGAATGACCAGCACCTGCGCCGCACTATCTACGGTTGTCGTAGCATTTCCTTGCTTCACAATACTCAGGGACTCTCCCAGCCAACTCTGCTCCAGCGCCAGCGTTCCAGCCGCACTCGCCGTTACCGCTGTACCGTTCACGGTATACGTGCCATTCGCCGTCAGACCGCTCAGCTGCTCGGCCTCATAGTCGATCACCGCTGCCGGAGTCGGCTCCAGCGCCGGCTTGAACAGCGATACGGTTGCCGTCAGCGGCGAACCGCTGACCGTGTATCCGCTTGGCGAATTCACAGCTACGGATACATCGCCCTCGCCGGTCACTGAAGTAAGCGCAAGGCTCCAGGCCGTCCCCGACCCGCTCAAGGACCCTTTTACCGCAGAGCCTGTACCATCTGTAATGGTGATATCATCTGCCGTCAGCCCGGCTATCGCAGCATCAAAGGTCAGGTCAATCTTCGTTGAAGTGGTTGTTCCGGGTACGCCGTCTGCTACTGCCGATTGCAGCACTACCGGAGTTAAGGCCACCCTGTTGAACAGCTTGCCGGTGATTCGGAAATGAGTGGCATCTGTGTTATCTGTTGTGATGAAAACAATCTTGTCTCCAAAGGCCGGATATACAGCGAACTTCGCATAGTACTCCACATTGAACATCCAGGTGTCTTCATTGTATCCCTGAAATACAGCCGGAGCGGAAGCCACAGCCTGATCCGTTGTATACAGCAGGGTTCCATCATTGTCATAGTAATTCAGGTAAGCGTACTGGGTTCCCGACCACTCTGTGCCGTAGTTATAGGCATCGTCAATGGCCTTATTCGACGCGGCATCCGTGCTTACCGTTACGAATCCCGGCAGTGCGCCTTTCTTATAGACAGCGGCAGATGCCTCGCCCAGCGAACCATTTACGTTAAATCCGCCTTGGCTTACCCCCGCATTGTCATATAAGGAGACACTGGTAATTCCGGTTTGCCAGCTGTATTGACTGAACATGAAATTCCCGTTGCTCAGCGTAGACAGATATAGCTGCTTCTCATTCGTTCTCGCGCCAACATTAATGGTGGTTATGGAGGTTCCGTTGTTATTGAATAACTGCAGATAGATATTATCGTTTGAGGGTCCCGAATTGTACGCAGCCATATACACGCCATCACCAGCGGCTACGTAGGACATGCTCGCATTAGCATCTACCAGCAGGGTTTCGCTTGATACCGGTACGCCGGCAGCAGTGAAGACACGGGTAACCGTGCTTTTATTGTCATTTCGTTGCCAGGAAAAAGCGATATCGCCGTTAGACAGCTCAGCCGCAGAGATAAAGCGCGTTAGCTGCGGCAGACTGGCCGCACTGAAGGTATTGAGCCGGGTCTGGCCGGTCACCTTCTGGGCGTTCTTATCCAGCACCATGAAATAGGCATTTGGCGTACTCTCAGTAACTGTGCCCAACTGCGTGTTGTATTCGCTGGAGTCGCTTTTACTGTACATAATCAGCAAATTTCCGTTATTGAGTGCAAGCATACTCACATACGTCATTTTGTAATAGGTGTCCATCAGGCTGCCCAGGTTAACGTCCGTCATAAGCGTTCCTGCGCTGTTAAAGACTCTCAAAAAGTTAGATGCCGTGTAAGAATTCCCCTGATAGACGAATGAATTCAGCAGGACCGCCGTACTTCCATCCTGTAGACCCTGCGCATCCGCCAGATTCTTGCCCGCCGCATACGTAACCGGAGGCTCAATTACAAAATCAGCCGCTTCATTGAACGACGGCACCGCCGCATAGACACGGAGTGACATCATCGGCAGCAGTCCGATCACCAATACCACAGCCAGCCCGATTTTCCCCAATTTCTTAAACATCGCTTTCCTCCTTGTCGAATGACCATTTCCATAATATTGATAACGCTTCCGCAAAATTCTGAACATGCTCTGCACATGCCCGGCATTAGCAAGCATTAGTTTTTCATACTGGTTTATCGACATTTTTCGCGATTAAGTTAACAATTCCGACAAATTATTTTTAAATATTCCGACAATAAATGTGTATTAAGTCCTTGCAAGAAATAAAAAGACGAAAATGCGCGCAAAAAAGCCCGCTCTGCCGATTGAACAGAACGGGCTGATGAATATCTTCTACATTTCTTCCACATACCGCTTGGCTTCACCAAGGGGCATATCCGTATGCTGGCGGACCAGCTTGATGGCGGAAATGAGCTGTCCCTCCTTTTTTAACTGGCGGACATGCTCCTGAACTTCTTCGGGAACGGCCTTCAACGAAGTGCTTGCTGTCTCCCGGCGCTTCAGCTCCGCGGCTACCCGTTGCTCCATCTCTGGCGTCAACGCCTCGTCAACAGCCGCGGCAGGCACCGGCCAGCGCTCCGGCTTATTCCCCCGGACTGCTGCGAGCAAAGTACCTACAAGCGAATAGAGCACCATATACTGGGCCAAACGGTACAGGTACAACCATATGGTACTTAGCGTGACTACCTTCCCACCTGGCTTCAGAATGGCGAGATTATCCGAAATGACGTATTGGCCTGGCGCATAATTATTAACATCCTGGTTCAGCTGCAATTGACCTATAGGTGAGACGATCCATTCCAGCGGCTTGTTGGTTAAGGGGTTCCCGGCTGTGTCGATCATCATGCCCAAGAACGAGAAGAGGGCGACGGCAAAGACCAAATAAGCGGACCAATTCAACCTTTTGACTAACACCACAATACTGAACACAACCAGCAACGTCAGACTTCTTATGTAATCGTTATGTAGAAAAAATTGAAAAACTACCGGCAGCCCCCATCCAAACAGCAGCACCAGCACAGCCGCAAACCCAAAGAAAAACAATAGAATCTTAACATTCTTCATCACTTAATCCATTCTCCTTTCCCGCCTCCTATCCTATATTTACCCAGAATGAAGTCATTTGAGGCGATCCTGTTTATAGTACAATTATAGCTGTCGGCCACATGTTATAATATGCAGCCTATTATCAACCCAGGTGAAGGAGGATTTATTTACTATGAATGAATTGGTAGATATGAAGGAATTGTTCAAGCAGATCATCAAGCAAGACGTCAAACCTTTTTTCGCCGCACAGGATTATCGTACAAAGGATCTGAATTTCTACAAAACAGAGGGCCAGCTCAGCTATAAAATCAATATTCAGAAATATAAGTACAATACACACAAGCAACTCAGCTTCTATGTAAATTACAGTATTCATTCCGAAGAGCTTGCGCAATATAGGCCTGCTGTGTCTCTGGGCTTGGCTCACTTCTATACCCGGATCGGGAACATCGTCCCCGCCGCCCCGGAACGCTACTTCCTGACGCCGGAGGTAGATGTGGACAAGTTCACGGCAGACCTGCTGCTCCACTTGGATCAGGGTCTTCAATTCTTGTACACCTTAACCGATGCCAGGGCCATTATTGAATACTATATGCAGCGGACAGCACTGCATTTAAGTGAGGAGACCTTCGGGTTCCTGCTGGATACTGGGGATACAGAGACTGCGGAGCAATACCTGAAGCAGCTCCAAGCGAAATACGGCGCCGAGAAGCGCTGGGGGATCTTGGAGAAGAAGTATGCAGCGGTCTGGGAGAAATACGGAAGCCCTTCCTAGCGCAGCGCATTATAGTCGGTTTTCCGACTACATTTCGCCTGCCCGGCGCACACGGTCCAATTGTGGTTGTTTTTCTGTGAAAATACGTTTGGTACAACCTGCGATAAACTCCCGCTACTCATTTTCATGCTGGCGTTGTGCCTTGAAAGGCAGGTTTGTTGTGGCATAGGTTGGGCCGTGCGTACTCGCACCCACCCTCCACAAATAAAAGGGCTTCCCGCTCTCGTAAGGAGACATCGGGATAGCCCTTTTTCAATATACATCTGTTCAGGTTAGGATAAGTTCTCCGTCAGCAGCGTGAAACCTTCGATCACCGCATCCTCATCAATCTCAATCATGATGCAGCGCTTGCCCTGGTAATTCACCTGCCGTACATATCTCAAGTCCTGCGGGCTGATCGTGATGGAAGCGACCTTCGTATCGATCTTGATCGACTTGGAGGTGAACTTCGGGATGACGCTGCTGGCCTTCAGCTCATAGTGCTTATTGTCCACAATGGTCTCGAACGCGCGCTCCACCTTCTCCGCCGTCACATCCTCCACGCCGCTGGCCTTCAGCACACGCTCCACATCGCGGTAATCAAGCCTCGGCGGCTCTTCCTCTTCCGCGTTGTCCTCAATCACTTGATGAATCTCCTCGTACACTTGGGCAATGGTCGCCACATCGATCTGTTCGCCCGCCACTTCCTTCACGATGTCCTCAAAAATAGACCGTTCCTCCAGCGCCGTCACCGACCGCTCCGCATTGAGAACCTGCTCGATAAATTGCGCATTCGGGTTATTCGAACTCCCTGTGCAATAGAGCACACGGTTGATATCCGAATAGTTGTCCGTCACACTCGGGTAGAAGAAGCCCTGCTCCGGCGTGCTCAGCTTGATGATAGGATCAACCATGATATTGTATTTGAACTCCCGCTCCACATAATCGAACAAAAGCGTCTTACGCTGCTGCTCCGTGGAATTCACGCTGCACAGAATGAACGGATGCGCGAATACCTCGTCCTTGCCGGTCTCCTCAGCTTCGTCATTACGCGCCTTGGTCGGCCGGAAGTATTGCCCCCGCACGAACGTGACTACGGCATCCTTCTCATACTTGGCATCCACCAGCATTTTGTCCACCAGCATGAGCATCAGGTCCTGCCACTCCTCCGGGTCACCGGTTATCAGCCCCTGGTGCAGCATCACCTGCGACGGCTCCTCCGCTTCCTCCAGGAACTTCAGCTCGAACAACTTCTGGTCCAGCTCGCCCGTCAGCAGCTTGCGGAAGTTGCTCATATATAGCTCCTGCTTCTCGCGTTCCAGCATGGCGAACGGCTGGCGTTCGAAGTGGTAGATTTCATTCGTTTCTTTCATAATATAGACATTCAGAATATCGTACAGATTCAGCTGATCATGGTCCATCTTGAACTGCTTGCGTATATGTGCGGCTTCTTTCTTGATCATGGGTTGTGACACAGCTCCTATGAAATGAATTGGTTGTATCAGTATAAACGATAGCATAATCCTTCGCTAGTTCAGTATTCTACTACACAATAACCATATCCAAATACCGCCGCAGCCCCGCCTCAGTACCAGGGTCCCTTAGCCACTCCCCCAGGCTCCAAGTCATATAACGCAGGCCGAGATACCGCGAAGCAGCTCTATAGCTCTGCCCGAACGTATCCGCAGGAAGCTCCCATCCCAGCGAAGCCAGCACTTCACGGTATTCTCCAGCCTGAGACCGGTCAACTCGCATCGGGATGTCCAGGAACAGGGAGCCGTACCGCGCTTCTTCCCAGTCAATGAACATAACGTCATCATTATTGTGTACCAGTACATTTCCGGGGTTCAGATCATTATGTATAAGCGTGTGAGTGGTCTCATCCTTCCAGACGGCTTCAAGCTCGTCCACGATTTTCCCCGATACGGCGTCGATCTCAGACATATACGTCCCGAAGGTCTCCACGAACCGTTCATTGTGCTTGGCCTCTTCCCATGCGGGTCCCCATACTCCATGAATTATAGTCTCTATATATGCACGGTTAACGCGGGGGAGCCAGGATAGCTCCTCATGCAATCCGCGATTACGGTTATGAATATAAGCCAGCGCCTGCATTTCCTTGTGCTGAAGCATCCCAATATCCAGATTCTGATAATTCGTCTTATAATCTACGTCCTGAATACATAGGAGCACCCGATGGTCCGAATCCAGTTTACCCGCTCTATTAAAAGGGACGTTAGCCCCCTGATCCAATAACCGGTGCATTACCCGCCGTTCAATTCCATTCGCCATTTTGGTAATCACAGAGCTATACTCTTGTCTGCCTTCAATCTCCACGAGAATCCTGTGCCGGAATAAATCCACCGCCTGATAGCCAGAGTGTAGCGGAGTGCTGTCGATATCAAGGACCTTTGCCTTATCAGACAGGAATTGCCGCACAGTCTGCTCAATGCACTCCATCCCCCCGCCAATCTCAAATCTCATGATTTCCCTCCGCCTCTCCCCGCTTGATCGCATACATCCGCTTGTCGGCTTGGCGCAAAAGAGCATCCGGAGCCGTTCCGTCCTGCGGATACAAGCTGATGCCGATGCTCATATCGATCTTCAGCTCTTCGCCTTCATAATCCAGCGTGGCCTGTGCAGCCGCCGCCAGCAGCCGGTGTTCCAGCTCTGCTGCGGTCAGCCCGCCCCGGGCCACGGGGCAGAACAGCACGAATTCGTCGCCGCCGAAGCGGGCCGCAAGCCCGTCCGGCTGGACCAGCTGATGGAGCATAGCCGCTACCTTGCATAACATCTGATCTCCGGCCTCATGCCCCCAGCGGTCGTTCACCTGCTTGAACCGGTCGAGATCCAGCAGCAGGATCGCCAGCTCCCCGCCGGTCTGCCCGGCTTCCGCAAGTGCCTCCTCCAGCTTATCGTAGAACTGCCTGCGGTTCGGCAGCCCGGTTAGCGGATCATGATAGGCCATGAAGGCAATTTGCCGCACATGCTGATTCCGCAGCCGGATATCGCGGATGAGCAGGACGGCATGAAGCTCATGGTCCACGGTCACATAGTCTCCGTTAATCATTACCTCGATCAGACTGTCCCCGTTATACAGCACCATTTCCAGCTCACCGATATCGTCCTGTGCCTTAAGCTTCGCTACGATCCCCGCACCGCCCAGATCAGCAAGGTTAGCCTTCCCCAGAGACAGACGGTCGAACATCTTACCGGCACTCGGATTCGCTTCCTTAATGCTGCCGGACAACGAGACGAGCAGCGCAGCCTGCGAATTGATCTGGAACATCTTCTTGTAGCGCTGTCCTGAATGATTAAGGAACTCATACCGTTGCATGGACAGCCGCAGCACGAAGCACCAGATCAGCCCTCCGTAGATATACGTATAAGGCGGAAGCACTTCATTGAAGCGGAAATAGCCGAACACCGCTACCCAGAGGAACGTCACCCAGGAGCCATACTCCAGCAGCCTGAAGATACCGTCATGCTCCTGATAGGCAGGATCTGCGGCACTCCACTTGCGCCTACTTCGCAGCATGACGATGGGGACTAAGCTAAGCAACAGGCTTGCCGTCAAGGTCCCGTAATAGGCTGTATTGGCCACCGGCCACTTCCACACCCCGGATACCGTGAACAGTTGGACGGAGGTATAGGAGCGTTGACCAATGAGTCCCGCCGGAATGGCCAGCGTTAATATGTGGAACAGATAGGGGTACCATGGCCGGGGCATCCGCTTATGTAAGCCGATTAACCGGGCAATCAGATGGAAGCCCAGCCCTGGAATAAGGATACCCGCATTGGCGAACCAGACCGCAGCCAGCAGCGGACTATATTCCATTGGCAGCATATACCGGAAGTACTCCTCCAGGAACATCAGGAAATAGCACAGAATTGTAGCGCTTACCAGACGATGTTCAATCTTCCGCGGGTTGCGCAGCAGCACATCCATTCCCATGTAGAAAAAGAAGAGCATCGGCAGCCAATAAAATACGACAGGTATCCATACATGGGTCGGGCTCATTTCTCTTCTCCTCTACAGTCTGTCACGGACATAGTTAATCTTAATTTTAATATATTACCGGGCGGAGACGCCGTCAATGAACAAGTTCTGCGGTATGGCTTAAGGCGTCGTATTGGCTGCGGAACAGCAGATCATACGCTTCATTCCGGTTACGCAGGTTAGCATGGGTATCGCAGGCTGCCACCTTCCCGGCTTGCACCGCCTTACATATATTAACAAGAAAAATTGTAGCACGGACGTTCGCATATAGGGAGTGACCAACCTCTCCATTCACCTGAAAACGGAAAGCAAGCTTTACATTTGGAACGTCATGCGATACACTATCCATGTAAAGTTAACTTTCCATGAAGAGAGTGATTCCATGAACAACCGTTTGGAAGAATTACGCAAGCAGCGCGGAATCAGGCAGGAGGAATTAGCAGCGGCGCTTGAGGTGTCCAGGCAGACGATAGGTTCACTGGAGAACGGCCGCTATAACCCGTCCATCCTGCTCGCGTTCAAGATTGCCCGTTATTTCGGACTCAGCATTGAGGAGATTTTTATTTATGAGGAGGAAGAGAATTGATGAAGAAATCCGTCTCGGCTTATCTTCTGGTTATTGCAGGTGTAGTCCTGCTGGCAGGCAGTCTGTACTTCATTAGAACAGTTCAAGAGCCTGAGGGGGTGCTGCGGACACTGCCCTTTATCTGTATCGGACTGGGCTCCGGCCTGTTCGGCAGCGGGATGGGGGAACTCATCGGACAGCGCGCATTGAAGAATAGCCCCGCCATCGCCAAGCAGATGGAGATCAACAAGAACGATGAGCGCAATATCGCCATTGCAACCCGGGCGAAGGCGAAGGCCTATGATATGATGGTTTTTGTATTCGGGGCTTTAATGCTCGCCTTTGCCTTGATGGAAACTGAACTCACCGTTGTGCTGTTACTGGTATTCGGCTACCTGTTCACGATTGGATACGGCATCTATTACCGGTTCAAGTATGATCGGGAGATGTGAGCGGCGACCGTTCTGACTGTCGTGATCCGCTCAAGCCAGCAAGGCCTGGGCCACCTGATCCAGAATGCAGTTGATGCCTGTAGGTCCATAACAGCCGATCCAGGTAGCAGCATCCACCGGGTATATAAGCTGCCGCTGATCTGCACCCAGCATGCCCCTCACACTGTGCTCTATCATCGATATTCCCTCTTGCATCTTCTCGTTGCTAAGCAGAAAGTAATAATTGGCTTGCACAGCCGGAAGTCTATCAACGGAAATATGATAGGCCGTGTCAGAGGCGGTGTCCGCCACAAATAACGGAGCAGGCAGACCAAGGTCCCGGTACAGCACAGCGCCTGTGCGGTGAGAAGCCGTATGTACCCGGACGATGGACTCCCGCGGACGGATCAGAGCCACACTCTTACCCGCGAGTACGGGAGCCAGCTCTGCGGACAGCAATGCCGTACGGCGCAGGTAATCGGCAATCATACGTTCCGCCTCCGCCTGCTTGCCTGTCAGCTCGCCGAACAGCCTCAGAATCGTCTGCCAGCTCTCATTGCGCTTGAACATGATCGTTGGCGCCACCTGGCTTAAGCGTTCGTAGTGTGGAGCATGCACCTCGGTGCAGATAATCAGATCCGGGCGCAGCCGTTCAACAGCCTGCAGGTCCGGGTACTCATAGGTGCCGAGCATTTCCGTTGCCACAAGTCTCTCCCGGAAATAAGCGGGGAAATTCAGCGCCCCGCTTCCGAAGCCTACGCTTCCTGCGGGAGATATCCCCAGCGCATGCAAATGGTCAGCATATTGGACGTCAAGCACGGCGATCCGCCGCGGAGCAGCGGTAACACGATATTCGCCCCGCAGATGGGAGATCCCCGGACCCTGTGCTGATCCGTGCGGGAAGGCCAAGCGTTCCGGCAATCCCGAAGGAACGGTAACCGTCCCCTGTTCTGAAGCGGCAGCACGCCTGTAGAGCAGCGGAGGAACTCCATAATGCTTCTTGAACGCCCTGCTGAAATAATACATGTCGCGGTAGCCTGTCCGCTCAGCGATCTCGCCGATGGAAGCATCCGTATAACGCAGCATCCGCTCTGCGCTCTCCATCCGCAGCCGGATTACGTATTCCATGGGCCCGAGCCGCTTCTCCTGCTTGAACCGCCGCTGGAGCTGCCGCACACCGCATCCGGCCAGCGCGGCCAGCTCTTTAAGCCCCAGCTCCTGACGATAATGCCCCTCGATATAGGCGGCAACAACCTCCACCATATCGGGCTCACCCCCGCCCTGACCGCGTTCATGCTCCATCATAAGCTCGTAGAGCATGCCTTGCAGCAGCGCATTGGCATGGAAGCGTTCCAGCCCTTCTCCCCGGCTCCATTTGGCGGCAATTCTCTCCGCCGCCATATGCAGCTCCGCCGGGGACCCGGAATGGTGAATGAACGAAGTGCGCAGCGGGTGATTGCGCTGCGGGAAGAGCACATGGGCGGCTCCCGCAACAGGAATGGCCTTGTAGCTAATCGCTGTATAATGAATGTTGTCTGTTCCCGCACTCAGAGTATAGGCTGATCCTTTGGCAGCATGACAAGCAAAAGAGGCCTGGACATGGCAGCCTTCACCATTCATCACAAGCCCTCCCTGCCCGCCGATGGCCAGCAGCAGCTGATTAGACCCCAGTCCCGTTTCGCTCAGCACACCGCCGGGCGGCACAGTACCGCTGCGCACATCAAGCGTCTTGACTGCTGTATCACTCCATAGACTTGCCTGTTCTTGTTGCGGCATTTCTCTCATCTCCTGACAACAGTATCCCTTGCTAAACGGATAGACCTGCTGTCATTTTAATTGAGATTCATTCTCATTGTCAATTTTCGGACACTTTCTGCAATATTCCCCGGACATCCGGTAGTAAAAGCAGCACGTGATACGCTTGCTCTTCGCAACCGGAGCCTCGTCATTCCCTTCTGTGAACCGGGTGAATGGATTGCGTCTTACGCCGAAGCATTGACCGGGAGCCGTCCGGGTCAGATACACAAAATCCTCTTGCATCCGCAGCCTTTCTTCATCGGATGAGTCTGCTCCAAGGGCATAGAGCGGGGCAATACGCACCATTATATTCTCCCATAGCACGGCCATGGAGACGGGTCCAATGGCGGAAAGCGTCTGCAGCAGCGGCGCAAGCCGTGCCGCAAAATTCTCCTCAATAACAGCTTCGCGCCACACGGCCCTATCCTCCGGTGGTGAGGCTGAGTGAAGCCCGTCCAGCGCCAGGAATGGGAATGTCGTCTCTTCTGCAGAAGCCGGATGATAGAGGAAGCTTCTGTCCAGCGGGAAGAAGACTTCACGATTATGAACGGTCATGGCGGTCAGTATCGGCGCGATCCACAGATAGCCGATCCGCTTGGCCAGCATGGAAGCCGCAACCTGCAGGTCCGGCGCACCGATATACTCCTTAAGCCAGCTAACATATTCGCGGCATACCGCTTCATCCTGCAGCTCACTCAGAGCGATGGTACGGACACTGCCCGCAGGCGGCTCCCCCAGCCTCATCCGGTAATCCTCCGCCAGTACCCTCCAGGGGGCCGACGACAGATAGCGGTCCATCTCAGTTAGCTCCAAGCAGCGCTTCCGAGGCCTGATCTACAATAATATTGATCGCAAGGGGACCATAGTAAGCGATCCAGAGCGTTGAATTCACATCATAAGCACGATTATTCTTGACGGCATCAAGGGATTTCCAGATCGGACTGCTGGCCAGAGCCTCTGCCTCTTTGGCGAACAGATCATCCGAGAGCAGGAAATAGTGATCTGCCCCGATGTCAGAGACAGTCTCCATCGATATTTCAACCGAGGTATCATCTTTGATCGCCTGAACGAACGCTGGAGCCTTTAATCCCAGATCCTCATACAGAATGCTTCCTGTCCGGTGCTCGGGACCATGTACGCGAATCCCTTCCGGTCTTGGACGAATCAGCGCCACCGTCTCGTCGCCCAGCTTCGCCGACAGCTGCTCACGCAGTCCGGTGATTTTGTCCTCATAGGCATTCTTCACCACTTCGGCCTCTGCCTGCTTACCTGTAATTGTACCGATGGTAGCCAGCGTATCCCGCCAATCCTCATAGAAGTCCAGGACGATAGTAGGCGCAATTTTACTTACGCTCTCATAAGCTTCTTCCTGAAAATCCGTCATCAAGATCAGATCCGGGTTCAGCGCCACAATGGCTTCCAGATTGGGCTCATCGCGTGTACCCAGGACCTTCACCCCGTCCATTTGAGCACTCAAATATTCCGGAAACTCGTCCTTGGTTCCGGCAACCACACTGCCTGCCGGCTTCTCTCCAAGCGCGATCAGCTGATCGGCGAATTTCACATCAAGCACAGCAATCACCTTCGGCTTCTCCGTAAGCGTATATTCGCCCTTGATATGTTTGAAGGTAACCGGGTAGGCTGCTGTAGCCTGTGCCTCCGGTGTTGCCTGCGTCTGTGCTTCAGGCGATGGAGACGGCTCTGCTGATGCAGACGGCTGTGCGGCTGTACCTGCATTCGTGCCTCCCCCAGAACCGCAAGCTGTAAGTACCAGTACCAGCGCCAGCATCCATACCATGAATAATCCTGATTGCCGGGCGGCGAATTTCTTCCTGCCGGCCCCTTGTTTCTGTGTTGCTCTGTTCACGCTGACTCCCCCTGTTATGTATTATGTGATAATGATTTTCATTATCATAATTGTTACAGCGAGTATAGCCGATCTGCCACCTCTGTTTCCATGTACTTTTGCGACATTGCAGCCGGATAAATGCGACATGGTGTTTAGCTATATAAATTGAACTAATGATTTTTTTGTTTTGGGATGGCCGTAACTCCAGAGAAGTTTTGGACTTCCGGCCGCTGTTGTGTTTGAATTTCTTGATTAAAACTGCTACGCACGGTGGAAATTCAAACACAAAGGCGGACGCTACCGCTCCTACAGTTCCAAAATTCCCCTCCGCCACTTTTCCCTTAACTTAAATTTTCAAGTTTAATCTATATAGCAGGTGATATAGAAGGAAACATTAGGAAATCACCCTACCGGGTGAAGGATGCTGATGCCTCCTTTCACCAGCCGCTTGTATAGAGAATTGCTGCACTTCTTGCAGGATTCCTCCTTACCTATTACTGGCTGAAGTACAATGTTGCATTATTTGCACAAATTTCGGTGTTTAGAGCAGATTAGCGCTGAATTTGTTGCATTTCTTGCAGGATTTCAGCATAGACCGCATCTATGGGGCAGTATTGTTGCACTTCCTGCAGGATTTCTCTATAAATGTTACTGGCTGTGGAGCATAGCGCGACGCTTCATCGCAGCAGCACCCAATGTATTCGGATTTCCGTATACATTGGGCAACTTACCTTCGTGGTAGCATATTGTGTTCGGTTTTTCATATACATTCAATCTGCTCCTCATTCAGATGTTTCAAAGACTACTTAGTTTCATAAACAGCAGCAAGCCCGCATCCTGTTGCCAGATGCGGGCTTGCTTTTATGAACAGTTGCTACCTATTAATGAAGTTAAGCCCAATATTGCCGGGCAATCTCTTGCCCCTGTCTGATCTTCGCCCATTGCTCCGCTTCCGTCAGCTCATTCCCCCCGTCGCAGGAGGCGAACCCGCATTGGTGGGAGAGCAGTAATCTCTCCTTGGGAATGATCGTGGACGCTTCATCCAGCATGCGGAGGACACGGGTCTCATCGTCAAGCGTACTGGTTTTGGAAGACAGCAAGCCAAGTACAATTTCCGTCTCCGGTCTATCCTTGAACACAGCAAGTGCCTCCAGCGAGCCCGCACGTTCGTCGTCCCACTCCAGGAAGAAGCGGTCGTACTTCAGCTGCTTCAGGAACAGGTTGGCAATCTTCACATAAGAGCCGCCGCCCATATTCCGGGAATCATAATTACCACGGCAGTTATGGGTCCACATGAGCAGCCCCAAGCTATGTCCGTAATCAATAATGGTGTTGTTGATATCGATGAATTCGGTAGCGAGACTCTGTACTTCCTCGTGGTTGATTGCCTCACCTGTAAATGGTGAATTCGGATTATCGTCCGCGAACAGCTCCCAGAGGCAGTCGTCGAATTGCAGGATTTTGCCGCCAGCGGCTGCGAATTCCCCTACGAAATCCTTATACGCCGTCACCAGACCGGCCTTCAGCTCATCACGGTTCTGGTACACTGCACCCTCGCCGCCAAGGTTATCCGACCAGGACAGCTCTCCGAAGATATGGGACGGTGAAGGCACGCACAGCTTCGTCTCCCGGTCTCCGGCATGAGCCTGAAGCTGGCGGTAGGCCTGAAGGAAGTGGTGGTTCTTGCCGCCGAGTTCGCCTGTGATGCGCAGACCGATGTCTTTTCGCGTCTCATATTTGGAAGTACCGTCAATATCTCTGAAGAAATACCCGTGAGGCGCGATATAGCGCTGAATCCCCTGGAGACCCCACGCGAAGTCCAGATGCCACATCGACTTGGAATACTCCCCGTCCGTCAGAATACTCAGCCCATTCTCGTTCGCCTGCTCGACTACCGACTGAATCGCCTTCGCCTCACAC
Organism: Paenibacillus sp. FSL H8-0122; assembly: GCF_038005345.1. Lineage (NCBI taxonomy): Bacteria > Bacillati > Bacillota > Bacilli > Caryophanales > Paenibacillaceae > Paenibacillus > Paenibacillus sp. FSL H8-0122. The sequence goes on from NZ_JBBOTB010000001.1 coordinate 5,777,001, forward strand.
TGCTCATAGCCCTGGAAATCCTCGTAAAAAGGATACTGAATATCGTCCCGGTGTTCGATTTGCTGCTTATATTCTAATAGCTCCGCCGGACGCAGCAGGCTGCCTACGATCTGAAATCTATCACACATGATTAGCCCTCCTCTAGTTCCACTGTTCTGTCTTTGTGTATAAATTCTAGCATGGAGTGCGGCCTTAGGAGTAACACTTATAACTGATACCTGGCTATAGGGAGAAGTTATACGCTCTGTGCGCTGCCGTAATACAATCGTAAGGTTTCGCTTAGAGAATCGTAAGCTCTGCCGCTTATGCTGTTCCATGTAGACCACTAAAAAGATATGGAGCGTGATAAGCATGGGTAACAGCAAAGCAGGCAAACGGTTCATGATGGCGGCAGTATTGGTACTCTCTCTGGCGGTGTCCGGCATCGCCGGCGCGGCAGCAGGCATCAAGACGATGAAGAAAGACGGCATGGAGCTGATGAACCTACGACAGGCCGCCATGATGTACGGCTACAGCATTGAATGGAACAGCAAGGACCGCTCCGTATCGCTGATGTACATGGACAAGATGATGGACGATAACAAGATGATGGACGACGGCAAGATGATGGATGACGACAAGATGATGGACGACAGCAAGATGATGGATGACGGCAAGAAGATGGATGACGGCAAGATGATGGATGACAGTATGAAACCGATGGGCAAGATGATCAAGGTTATGATCGGGTCGAAAAAAATGATGGTCGACGGTAAAACGGTCAATCTGAGCATGGCTCCGGCCCTGTATGACGGCAGCACTTATGTGGCGGATACGGTAGTGACCATGTACATGAAGCCTGCCAAGGCCATGAAATAAGATGGGATGAGCGATGTCCTCACCCTGTGATATGATGGAATCAAATGGATTTTTCCGGATATGGGGTGGGTTAGGATGAATGAACGAGTGCTGGTCGCGGATGATGATCCGAATATTACCGATGTCTGCCGCAGGTATCTGGAACGGGAGGGGTATCTGGTCACCACCGCCAAGGACGGCTTGGAAGCGCTAGAGCTATGGCGCAGCCAGTCTCCAAGCCTGATTGTGCTCGACCTCATGATGCCGCATAAGAATGGCTGGGAGGTGTGCAGTGAGATCCGGCAGACCGAAGATCTCCCGATCATCATGCTGACGGCGCGCGGCGAGGAGCAGGACCGGCTGATGGGGCTGACGATGGGAGCGGATGATTATCTGACCAAGCCCTTCAGTCCAAGGGAGCTCGTACTGCGGGTGCAGGCGATTCTGCGCAGAATGAGATATGTCCAGGTATCGCCGGTTACCGCCGCTGAGCACACGATCAAATACGAAGGACTGACCATCGATGTCGGGAAGCGTACCGTGGAGATCAGCGGGCAGGCGATTGACTTGACGGTGACCGAATTCGAAATGCTCTATCTGCTGGCGAGCCATCCGGGGCAGGTATTCTCCCGGACGCAGATGCTGAGCAAGATCTGGGACTTCAGCTATGAAGGAGATACGACTACCGTTACCGTGCATATCCGAAGATTACGCGAGAAGATCGAACAGACGCCCTCCGACCCGAAATACATCAAGACGGTCTGGGGAATCGGCTATAAGTTTGCAGGTGATGGCATCTGATGAAGCTGCGTACCTATCTGCTATTGTCCAGTCTCACGGGGATCGGCGTATTGTTGATCTGTCTATTCGTCAGTTATTCCCGGATGCTGCTGACCATCGATCAGCTATATTATCTGTCTGGCATCACCGCCGGGATCGGCGTGTTCTCCTTCATCGTCCAGCATCTGCTGACACGGCCGGTGGAGAAGTCCATTGCCCGGATTACGGAGCAGACGGTACGGATTGCCGAGGGGGATTTCCACACCGAAGTCCCCACGATCGGCCCGCACGAGTTCAAGCTCCTGGCCCGGCAATTCAATGAGATGAGCAGTAAGCTAAAAGAGAGCTTCGACCATCTCCACCAGTCCGAGTCCGCCCGGCGGGAGCTGATCGCGAATGTCTCTCACGATCTGCGGACCCCTCTTGCCTCCATTCAGTCATTCGTGGAAGCGCTGGAGGATGATGTGATCAAGGACGAAGAGACCTTCCAGCGGTATCTGAATACGATCCGGCTGGAGACGAAGCGGCTGGCCGGGCTGATCCAGGACCTCTTTGAACTATCCAGTCTGGAGGCCAGCGGCGGAACCTTCGACCCGCAGCCCTGCCATGCAGATGAGCTGTTGATCAGCACGCTGGAGAGCTTCTCCTTCCATCTGGCGGAGAAGCGGCTGAAGGTCGAGATTGAGCTGCCGGATAAGCTGCCTGCGGCCCTGATGATGCCCACGCAGATCAAGCGGGTACTGTCCAATCTTGTGCAGAATGCCATTCAACATTCTCCTGAAGAAGGCCATATCGTGCTGTCCGCCGCCGAGGAAGGCCTCTTCCTGCGGATCGCCGTGAGCGATGAGGGGCAGGGAATCGAAGCGGCGGAGACCGCACGGATCTTCGAACGGTTCTACCGGATAGATAAATCACGCAATAAGAATAGCGGAGGCGCCGGACTGGGTCTTGCCATCGCCCAATCCATTGTGGAGCTGCATGGCGGCAAGATTGGTGTAGAGAGCACTAAGGGATCAGGAAGCTGCTTCTGGTTCACGGTTCCCATCTACACCAGCCGGTAAGCCTTAGCGCTAGAGAAGCAGTATTCATATAGGTGGTGACAGAGATGGCTGGTGATTTTGTATTCCTGTTCGGCGTCTTCGGCGCAGGGGTATTATCGTTTTTTGCACCCTGTATTCTGCCGCTGCTTCCGGTCTATGTCTCTTATCTGTCCGGAAGCCTGGCGGGCAATGTGAATAAGGGCGGAGTGGACACAGGCTCCTTGAGGTTCCGTTCGGTATTCATGCTGCGGACCCTAATCTTCGTGCTTGGACTGTCTGTGGTCTTCATCACCCTGGGCTTCGGCTCCGGTATTCTTGGCAATGTCATTTCAAGCTCCAGATTCATTGCCGTCTGCGGAGCGATTGTCATCTTATTCGGAATCTACCAGACCGGACTGATCAAGATCTCCTGGCTGGAACGGGAAAAAAAGCTGTCCAGTCCCCGCGCTGCACGCGGCGGCTATCTCGGGGCCTTCCTGCTCGGCCTGACGTTCAGCTTCGGGTGGACGCCGTGCATCGGCCCGGTACTCGCGGGCATTCTCAGTATCGCTGCCGGGGAAGGCTCCCCTGCTTACGGAGGATTCCTGATGCTGCTGTATACGCTGGGTCTGGCGATTCCTTTTCTCGTACTATCCGTCTTCTCGGAGGTTCTGGTGCAGCGGATTCGCCGCCTGTACCGGTTCATGGGAGGGATCAAGATCGCCTCCGGCTGTATGCTGATCGCCATGGGGCTGCTGCTAATGACAGACCAGCTGAATACGATTGTGAGCTGGATTCAATAACTGTGGAGGAATCTGGTATGAAAAAGATATGGAAGTGGATGGGATATATGCTGGTGATTGGCGGCCTGCTGTCGATCCTGGCTGCATGCGGTGCGAAGCCCGATACAGCATCCGGTAAGACGGACTCCCCGGCAGCCATGAACAAGGGGAAGCCAGCACCCGCACCCGCATTCGCATTAAATGATCTGAAGGGCGACCCTATGAAGCTGGAGGATCTGAAAGGCAAGAACGTGTATGTGAAATACTGGGCCTCCTGGTGCTCCATCTGTCTTGCCGGTCTGGAGGAACTGAATACGCTGGCCGGACAGGAGCAGGATTTCCAGGTGGTATCGATTGTAACTCCAGGCTACAAAGGCGAGAAATCCGCCAAGGAGTTTACGGAATGGTTCAACAAGCAGTCGTATGACAATCTGACCGTGCTGCTCGATGAAGATGGGACATGGGCCAAGGAGTTTCAGGTACGGGCGTATCCCAGTTCTTTTTATATCGATGAAGAAGGGTTGCTGGTGAAGTCCCTCCCGGGTCATGCCTCCAACGAGCAGATTCAGGACACCTTCGCGGGAATGAGCTCCGCCTCAGCCGCCGCCCCGGTTCCAGCGGTCAAGACCGCAACTATAGCGGACAAGGATCTGCGTGACCTGTATCTGGCGGGCGGCTGCTTCTGGGGTGTGGAAGCTTATATGGCCCGCATTCAGGGAGTTCAGGACGTCACCTCAGGCTACGCCAACGGGAAAGGCGAGAATCCGACCTACGAGGATGTCATTCGCGGGGACCGGGGGTTCGCCGAGACTGTTCATGTGAAGTATGATCCGAAGCAGGTCACCCTGAAGCAGCTCCTGGAGGCTTACTTCAAGGTCGTTGACCCGACCAGCCTGAACAAGCAAGGCAATGACCGGGGTGTTCAATACCGGACGGGAATCTACTATTCCTCCCCGGAGGATGCAGCTATCATTCAGCAGGCCGTAGCGCAGGAGCAGACCAAGTATGACCAGAAGATCGTAACGGAAGTCCTTCCTCTGGAGAACTACTATCTGGCGGAGGAATATCATCAGGATTATCTGGAGAAGAATCCGAACGGGTACTGCCACATCGACTTAAGCATCCTGGATGAGCAAGAGCCGGTTATCGATCCGGCCCAGTACCCGCGCCCTTCCGACGCAGAACTGAAGGAGCGGTTAACCTCCGACCAATATGCCGTAGCCGTCAATAATGACACCGAGCGTGCCTTCAGCAACGAATACTGGGATAACTACGAGGCCGGACTGTATGTCGATATCGCCACCGGCCAGCCGTTATTCTCCAGCAAGGATAAATACGATTCCGGCTGCGGCTGGCCCAGCTTCACGAAGCCCATCGCCCCGCAGGTCGTCACCTACGATACAGACACCAGCTTCGGCATGGAACGTACTGAGGTCCGCAGCCAGTCCGGCGACATCCACCTGGGCCATGTCTTCGACGACGGTCCCGCTGACCGCGGCGGCAAGCGCTACTGCATCAACAGCGCCTCCATCCGCTTCATCCCTCTGGACCAGATGGAGGGGGAGCATTACGGGTATTTGACGGGGCTGGTGCAGTAGATTAAGCGGAATGGTACCCGATGAAGGAGTTTCTCATACAACAAGAATCGCCCTCCACTGGCTCATAAGCTGAGCCGTGTGGAGGGCGATTGTGTTTCTTAAGATCATCATCCAGCCTGCCCCAAGTGAATAAGGGGACTTCCCGGGCAGCTGACATTGCCACGTGAATCTGCCGACTTAAAAATCCTGCCTATAATACAACATTCCTCTGTTTATTTCGGCTCAAATTCAAAAATGCTGCACAAAAGTAAACATTTACTCTTGTCCACGCGGATTAGCGGGACAAATGTTGCAATTTGTGCAACAAGCCTCACGAACACATGGCATCTTCGTATTCATGTTGCAATAATTACAACTTTCCACTGATGCAGCGTGTAGTTAATCAAGCAAAAGCGGCTATTGCTCCGAAAGCCGTGTTAGCCGCACGGCCCTCTACCCCCTCAATCCCATCGAAACAGCACCGTTAATGCCCGGCTTGTACACATCCGGCTGAATGCCGACCAGCACGGACAATACCGTCTCGTCGCCAAGCTCCACATCGTCAAGCGCAACCTCCAGGGTAGAAGGCCATGGCGAGGACTGCTTAGCCAGTAGTCTGCCATTGACATAGATTTCGGTATCCCCGCTAAGCGCGTGGAAATACAGATACGGACTACTGCTCTTCTCCCGTTCCGTAAGGGCGATGGAGCTGCGGTAAATGACATAGCCGTCCGCTCCCTGAAGCAGCTGCTGCGGCCCGAAGCTGACGTCCACCTTCTCCCAGGAATTCATGTCCGTAGGATGAATCTCCACATTGGGGTCCGGACGTTCCTGGGAGAGCTCCTGTGTCAGCAGCCAGTTGTTGATATAACGCTCATGAACGGACAATACATAAGGAGGCTCGTCAACCACTTCTACCGGGATGATATGCACCAGAGGCTGCAAGCCCTCCCCCTGAAGCGTCAGTTCAATAGCGGTATGCCCCGCATCGCTGCCGACAATCAGCTGGAGGCAGCCATTGAACAGGCAGCGCTCCATGAGATGATCCAGCTCGTGGGAGTTGGGATTGCCGTTGCCCGCCCCCAGGATAATGCCGCTTCCGGCCAGCGAGAAGGACACCCGCTGCCCCGCTGTTTCCACAAACCGCCCTTCGGCGTCGATGGCGTAGACATTGACAACTACCGCGTCCCGCCCGTCGCCAAGCAGAGCGGGCTTGCTCGTCTCCACCCGTAGCGCGCAAGCAGCCCCGGGCGTTATTTTCTCATCCACCGCTACCCGCTTGCCCTGACGATACCCCTCCAGCCTTAGCGTTCCCGGCTCATAAGGAATTTCCCATTGGCATTGCTCATAAATATCGACAGCCTGCCGGTACCGCAGCTCCCCGTTGACATACAGCTCCACTTCATCGCAGTTGGTATGCGTCATGACGGTCACGGGCTGCCCTTCCTTCCCCGGCCAGTTCCAGCCACCCGCGATATGCGCCACCGGCTCGTCCAGCCAGAAGGCCTGGTACAGATAATAGGAATCCTTCGGGAAACCGCAGGTATCCAGAATACCGAAATGGGTGCTGACGCTGGGCCATTCATAAGGCGTCGGCTCGCCGCGGTAATCGAAGCCCGTCCAGACAAAGGTGCCCATCATGTAGTCACGGGTATTAATGGCTTGCCACGACTCCCTTGCGGTGTTGCCCCAATTCGCCCGTTCCCGGTCGAAGCTGTCAAAAAACTGCAGCGCGGTATCACTGACGTAAGTCCCCCTTGTGGCAAAAGCACTGACCGTCTCGGACCCGATCATCGGCTGGCCGGGATGCTTCTCATGGAAGCGGTCATAGCCGCCATGCATATAGTTGAATCCGGCGATATCCATCACGTCGACCGTTCCGCCGTCTTCCATCACGCCGCCGTTCATGGCCCCCAGAACCGGACGGGTATCGTCCAGACGCAGGATTGCCTGCTTCATCCGCTTGAACATTTTGCGCCCGACCGGTGTACCCTGCAGCGGCTCTTCATTGAACAGGCTGTAGAACACAACAGACGGGTGATTGCGGTCGCGCGTCACCATATTCTCCACCTGGCGCAGCCCTTCCGGCGAGCTGTCAAAGTTGCGGTTCTCGTCCATCACCAGCATACCGAGACGGTCGCAGGCTTCCAGCAGCTCCGGCGCAGGATTGTGATGGGCGCAGCGGTAAGCGTTACTCCCCATTTCCTTCAGCCGCTGTATCCGGTATTCATGCAGCGAGTCCGGCAACGCAACCCCAACCCCGGCGTGGTCCTGATGGTTGCAGGTGCCTTTGATCTTGAGAGGGCGTTCATTGAGATAGAATCCGGTATCCGGGCAGATCCGAATGCTGCGGTAACCATAAGAAGTCGTGACCGTGTCCCGCTCTTCTCCGTCCACCAGCAGGGTAGAGCACAGCTTGTACAGGTGCGGAGCATCCACATCCCACAGCAGCGGCGAGCTAACAGGCAGCTCCTGCTTCAGAACGGCGGCTTCCCCTGCTTCCGCGCGGCCTGCGGTCCGTTCTTCCGCCACTAACGTCCCATCGGCATCCACCACACGGGACAGGAGTTCGTACTCCGCTGCCGTCTCCCGCTCATTCGTAATTCTCGTCTCCACGTTCGTCAGCCACTTGTTCCCGTCCTGCTTCACCGGATTGACCCAGATGCCGCGATCGGCGATGGACAGCGGGTCTTTCTTCGTAAGCCACACATGGCGGTAGATGCCCGCACCTTCATACCACCAGCCCTCGGATACCGAGGCGTCCACCTTCACAACCAGCAGATTAGGGCGGTCGCCATAAAAGACATGGTCCGTGATATCCACCACAAAGCTGGTATAGCCGCAGAAGTTCCGCCCCAGCACGCTGCCGTTCAAATAAATCGTTGCATAGGTGGCGATTCCGTCGAACTCCAGCAGCAATTGTCTGCCGTTGTCGGACGGCTCCAGCTTGAACTTCTTGCGGTACCAGCCAATACCGCGCGGCTTGTAGCCGAAGTCCGGCACCCCGCCCTCACGGTCGAACGGCTGGCGGTAAGACCAGTCATGCGGCAGCCCCACCGTCTCCCACTCATTATCGTTCCATTCAATGCTGGCTGCTCCCATGATGCCGCCTGCCTTGGCGTTGCCGTATACCGCTTTGTGGCTGTTCTCCACCGGGATAGCTACATCCCCGTGATGAAACAACCAATCCTTGTCCATGCTTAACCGTTCTCTCATATAGGTCAATACCTCTCTATCGTTGTAATACTTCTATTGTAGAAAAGCGGAACGAAAGACGTTAGTACAAAGGGAGGGATAAAACAGCACAAAATGAACATTAATGCATTTTCGATTGTTCTTTTGGACAGCAGCGTTCATAGTAGATCGTAAATACCCATACGGCGACCGGCTTCCCGGACCCGTAAAGACCTGCCGCAGAAGGTGATAACGCTATGATATCCAAACCAAGAAACAGCATTATGGTCAAAATGATTGTGTTCTATACCATTCCGTTTATTCTGCTCTCCGTCCTGCTCGTGTGGAACAGCACCCATACCACGCGCAACATTCAGGACAGCTTCATCACCAATATGTCCCATGCCTTTGACCAATCCTATCAGGATATGGAAGGCCGCATCCAGGTGGCAGCGGATTTGACCTCCATGGTCAACCGGAACAACAAAATGCTCGAGTTCATCAATGACCCCTATCTGGGGGATCAGTCGGAATTTCTGAAGGAATATCTGGACACCGTCACCCCCATTATTAAATATGCGACCGCTTTCTCGGAGAGTGACGATTATTCCATCCGTGTCTATATGGGGAATGACGCCATACCGGAGTCGTGGCCTTATTTCTTTCATCTGAGCAACTATTCTTCTCATCCGAAGCTACAGCAATTTGTGCAAAAGGATTCGGAGACCCGCCTGTGGCTGCTGCCGGATGACCGTGAGCTGGGCCCCGCCAGCTTACAAGATGAGCGCAGGAAATATACGCTGCTTACCAAGCTGTATTCGCCGGCCCGCGACATGCTGGGACTTGCCGTGGTTACGCTGGCCGAGGACAGCCTGTTCAGCATCGAGGAGGAGCCCGCTAATCTGTCGAACGCCCAATTCCTCTATTCCGGCGGCCATATTGGACTGTCCACCGCAGAGCTGGACGAAGCAGAGGAAGCCGCCGTCCTGCAGGAGCATATCGGCGATAAGCGAGCTTATTTTATCCAGGGAGAATATTTATATTTGCATCGTAACCTCGATTCCATCGGCCAGAGCCTAGTGTACAAGGTATCGCTGGAGCAGCTCAATGCCTCTGTCCGCAAAAATGTGTGGAATCAGATCCTGCTGATCGTGTTCAGTATTCTGCTGCTGATCATCACTTGTTATTTCATGTTCAAAATGATTTTTCTGCGGCTCAACAAAATTGTGTCGGTTATGCGCCAGGTCATTACCGGCAACACTTCGCTGCGCATTCCCGATAACAGGCCGGATGAGCTGGGACAGCTCGCGCATGATTTCAACGACCTCATCGAGCGCAATAACGAGCTGATCCACCGGGTAGTCATGAAGGAGCGGCTGCGGAAGGAAGCCCAGATCAAGGCGCTGCAATATCAGATCAACCCGCATTTCATCTACAATACACTCGATATCTTCCGGATGCAGTTGATTAAGGCCAAGATCTTCGACACGGCGGACCGGCTGGCGGATTTCGGGAAGATCCTGCGCTACAACCTGAGCGACAATACCCTGCATACGACGCTGAACGAGGAAATCGGCTTAATCCGCAAGTATGTCAGTCTGCAATCGCTGAGCAGCAGCAAGGCCATCAGGCTGGATATTGAGATCGATGAATCGTTAAAAGCATTTCCGGTGATCAAGTTCCTGCTCCAGCCGATCGTGGAGAACAGTATTAAATACGGACAGACCGCCCGGCGGGAGCTGCTGCATATCCAGGTGCGGGCCTACGCCGAACAGCAGCAGCTTATCATTGACATCACCGATAACGGGTGGGGCATGGAAGAAGAGCAGATTGCCGGCCTGAATGAACAGTTCCGCGCCCCGCTCCATTACGAGGACCCTGCGGCCGAGCCGCCCCGCCGCTCCATCGGCCTGCACAATATCAACTCCAGACTGCGCCTGTATTACGGCGACGCCTACCCCATTACCATGGAGGGCAAGAGCAATGACTATACGAAGGTTCAGATTAGAATTCCTTATGAATGAGAGGGCACAGGGATGTACAAGCTGTTGATCGTAGATGATGAGAAAATCGTGCGCGAGGGGCTTCAGGATATTATCGAGTACCTGAAGGTGCCTCATATCGGCCCGCTGCTGACCGCACGCGATGGCGCAGATGCGCTGGAGGTCATCGCGCGGGAAGAGCCGCCGATCGTGCTGACGGATCTCAATATGCCCGGCATGGGCGGGCTGGAGATGATCCGTACGCTTAAGGAACGGCACCAGCGCCATAAGATCATCGTCATCAGCGGATACGATGATTTCCATCTGGTGAAGGAGAGCTTCAAGCTGGGCGTGCGCGACTATCTGCTGAAGCCCGTCCATTCGGGCGACCTTGCCGAGGTGCTGAACAAGACGGTGCACGAGCTTCAGCAGGAGCAGCAGCAGGACCTTGAAGGCCATTCCGAGAACAAGCTGGCCCTGCTGGAGAAAGCCAGCCGCAGCATGAATCAGGTTCTGCACACTGCCCCGGATGACCATGACGCCATCCATGCCGTACTGGATGAGCTGGGCTGCCGCTTGCCTCATCCTGTCACTGCGGCGGCCATCGTCTCCGTAAACCAACCGGCTCCGCACGAGCCTTCCGCCAGCGGCAACTGGGAGCACCTTCTGCTGGCCGCCGATTGGGATCAGCCCCAGCTTACGCTGCTCCCCTTCTATAACCGCCATAATGACCTGGTCCTCTGGCTCAACTATAACGACCAGCTCTATGATGCTGGCGGTATACACAAGCTGCTCCAGCAATTCTTGGCGGATGGCTCCGCCGCGGTAGCTGTCGGTGCTGCGGTCTACTGCGCAGATGGTGCAGCTCAGGGAGCGACAGCCGGTGCTGCTGAGTCCGATTTCCTCACCAGCGGCTTGGCGTACGCGTATCAGAGTGCGCTTGATACCCTTCAGTACAAGCTGATCACCTCCCGCCAGAGCCTTATATTGTACGAGGACACACTGAACAAGGAAGACAATCGGATCAAGCCGGAGCATCTGAGAACGCTGGTGGAGCTGATCGATATGGGGCGCCGGGAGCAGGTGCTCCCGCTGATCCAGCATTATTTTAACGAAGAAGCCCTGAAGAGCAGCAGCATAAGCAGCATTCGCCACAATTACGATATCATTCTGCACACGATCGGCTGGATTCCCGGCCAGAAGCGCGACTTCTCTACCTTCGAACGAAGCGAGGCCCTGCGGCTGTACCTCAAGTCCTGCATCCTGCACATGATCGAAGCCCGCGCCAGCCTGGTGCACACCGGTGATGTAGTGGAGATTGCCAAGACCTATGTGCAGGAGCAGCTGCTGAACGGCATCAACATGGCTTTTATCGCCAATTATTGTAATATGAGCTATAACTATTTCAGTAAAATGTTCAAGGACAGCACCGGGGTCAACTTCCAGGATTATGTCACGATGAAGCGGATGGAATACGCCAGGCAGGCCCTCAGCGGACTCAATGTCAAAATCCATACAGTATCCGAGCAGCTCGGCTACAGCAACCCCAAGAACTTCTCCCGCGTCTTCAAAAGCTATTTCGGGGTCAGCCCGAAGGAATTCCAGAAGCAAGCCCGGTGAATTCAAGCTAAGCGGTGATTCTTCCGCCCCACTCTGCCTCATGACGGCAAGCTCCCCGTTTCGCTCAGGCGAAATGAGGGGCTTTTTGTCTGATCAGGATGAATAATGATACCTTTTCATAACCTCCAATCCTGTTATCGCTTTCTTAATCCGCTTACAATTGGATGAGCACAAGAGAAAAGAGGTTGCCAGATGACAGATTCAGAGGTTACGCTTGCGGCGCGCAAATCCCCGGGCACAAGCACAAACTTCCGGAACAAGGATCAGCTATCGCTTCAGACCATGATTCTTCCCGGTATTATATTCATTCTCGTATTTACGTTTATTCCGCTCTATGGGGTACTGATTGCCTTCAAGGAATACAACATCGTCACAGGGATCAGAGGCATCTTTACGGCAGAGTGGGTCGGCTTGGCTAACTTCAAGGAGTTCGTGAACGATATCAACTTCTGGAATATGCTGCGCAATACACTTGGCATCAATTTATTGGGGCTGCTCATCAACTTCCCCCTGACCATCCTGTTCGCGCTGATGCTCAACGAGCTGACCTCCCAGCATTTCAAAAAGCTGACGCAGACGGTCACTTATCTGCCCCACTTCATCTCCTGGAGCATCTTCGGCGGATTGATTATCAACATTCTGTCGCCGAGCAGCGGTGTCGTTAACTATGTGCTGCTGCAGCTTGGGATCATTTCCGAGCCGATCCATTTCCTTGGGGAAAAGGACTACTTCTGGCTGCTTGCCGTGCTGACGAATCTCGTGAAGGAGCTGGGCTGGGGTGCCATTCTCTATCTCGCCGCCATTGCGGGCATCGATCAGGAAATGTATGAAGCGGCCTACATGGACGGGGCCACGCGCTTCCAGCGCATCTGGCACATTACACTGCCGTCTATTACCGGCACGATTGTCATTTTACTCGTATTCTCCATTAGTAATATCCTGAACAGCGGCTTCGACCAGTTCTTCGTGCTTCAGAATCCTCTGAATATTGATAACAGTGAGGTCATTGACACTTATGTCTACAAAGTGGGGCTAAGGGAGTTCCGTATGGAATACGCTACGGCTGTTGGCTTAATGAAGACGGTCATCGCGCTCATCCTACTCTATCTCGCCAATCTCACGGCCAAAAAAATAACAAAAAGAGGAATCTTCTAGGGGGTACGCTTGTGGTTAAGGATCGCTCATGGAGTGAACAGCTGTTCAATGCCTGCAATGTTCTGATTATGCTCATTCTGATTGTATTTACGCTCTATCCGTTCTGGTATTCCGTAATCGGCTCCTTCAATGAAGGCGCTGACTACGCCAGAGGCGGCGTGTACCTGTTCACCCGGCAGTTCACATGGGACAACTACAGCGCTTTGTTCAGCGACAGCGCTCTGATCCGGGCCTTCGGGGTTACAGTCGCCCGGACGGTGATCGGTACGTTCACCCATATTGTGTTTACAGCTATGTTCGCTTACGCTTTCTCCCGCCGGAACCTCAAATACCGGAAATTCTATTCCATGCTGGGACTCAGCAGTATGTACCTCAGCGGCGGAATGATTCCGTTCTTCATTCTGATCAACTCGCTGGGGCTGTACAATCACTTCCTGGTGTTCATTATTCCGGCCTTGTTCAGCTTCTGGAATGTGATTCTGTTCCGCTCCTATTTCGCCGAGCTGCCGGAAGCACTGATCGAATCCGCCAAAATCGACGGCGCGGGGGAATACACGATCTTTTTCAAGTTTATTCTGCCTTTATCCAAGCCCGTGATCGCTGCGGTCTCACTCTTCACGGCTGTCGGCCACTGGAACGCTTATTATGACGCCATGATCTATACGTTCGGCGATCATCTGCAGACGGTCCAGCTCTATATCCTGAAATTGGTTCAAAGCACGGAAGCCGCTCTACTGCTGGCTAATATGTCGGGCACCGTCGGCACGGCGCACAGTACCGTCACGACTACAACTCTGCAATTGGCCGCCATGGTCGCCGCATCGCTCCCGATTGTGCTGATCTATCCTTTTGTACAGAAGTATTTCATCAAGGGCATGCTCATTGGCTCTGTCAAAGGATAAATCCGCCTTAAGGTGGGATGAACATATAGCTTACGATGATAACTTGGGGGTAAAAAAATGAAGAAAACAGCAACGGCCTTATTGTCCATCTGTCTCAGTCTGACACTCGTATTAACCGGCTGCTCCAAAACGGGCAACGCCAATAACGAAACCACCCCGTCACCTACAGCGGCTGCTGGCAGCGAAGGCGCAAGCGCGAATGCAGCGACAGCCTCAGAACCCGGCTGGAAATCTAACACGGCGCCTGCTACCTTGTCCTGGTATGTAGGCGTACCGGGGTACTCCAAGAAATGGGATGCGCAGAACAACTATGTAGACAAGCTTATTACCGGTGAGACCGGCGTCAGCGTAGATTATGTACTCGCTGGCAATGATGTGAACTCCGAATTCAACGTGATGATGGCAACCGGCAATCTGCCCGACATTATCACACTGGACCGCTGGAACAGCAACTCACTGATCCAGACCTTGATGAGCAGCGGCACGGTGGCTCCCCTTAACAAGCTGATGGAGGAGTATGATCCGTACCTGACGACCATTCTGCCGCCATCCATGGTGGACTGGTACACCCAGCCGGACGGCAATCTCTACTCCATTCCGAACTACTATGTATCGCCAGAGATGCTCGATCAGTATCCCGGGGTGAAGAAGTTCTACAATGAACGCTCCAATGGCCAGATTCTGGTCCGCCAGGATATCATGAACGATCTTGGCATTACTATGGAAGACCTGCAGCAGGAGGATTCCCTGATTGCAGCGCTGAAGAAGGTGAAGGCCGCCGGGGTGAAATATAACGGCATGGATGTCATTCCGGTCTATCTGGACGATAAGGATAAATATATCAACGACTCCCTGGGCGTGCTGAGCGGCTCCTTCGGCGCCGTTAGCGAGACCGAGGACGGCTCTTATTCAGATGTCCGCCGTACCGGCGAATTCAAGAATGTGCTGAAATTCGTCAACCGGCTGTATTCGGAAGATCTGCTATCGCTGGAGAACTTCACAAGCGACCACAACCAGATTGCGGAGAAAATGACGCAGGGCTCGATCTTCATGAAGATCGGCAGCTATGCCGACTACAAAGATCCGGTCAACAATCTCTATCAAGCGGATAAGGAAGCGAAATATGTAACCGTTGACGCGATTCAGTCCAAGGAAGGCACGCTGCCGCAATACGGCAGATCGCTCAATAAGGGCTGGACCCTGACCTTCATTAACAAAAAATCCAAGCAGCAGGACCGTGCGATTCAGTTCCTGGAATATCTGTACAGCGAGCATGGCCAGACCGTCAACAGCTTCGGCAAGGAAGGCGAGACCTTCACGGTAACGGCAGACGGCAAATACAAGCTGAACCCCGAGATTGAGGAAGCCATCAATAAGGACTGGAATGCCGCCTCCAAGAAATGGGGCTTCGACTCCATCTGGTGGATGGTTAATGAGGTATGGCTGAAGGATGTCAAAGAAGCCGAAAAGACCGAGCAGACCGAATATATGGACAAGCTCTTCTCCGGCACAGCCAAATATATGTTCAGCAATGACGTTATGGATTCCGGCAACCTGTTCGATGCCTATGAGCCCGGCTCCAAGGAAGCCAATGCTGAAGCGAAGATTAATGTCTACTGGGCACAAATCGTTCCCAAAATCATTTTCGCCAAAAGTGAAGCCGAATTCGAATCCGTCTACACCGAAGCCCTCACCACCCTGGACAAGCTGGGCCTGAAGGATATCGAAGCCGCGAAGAATGCTCGCGTCCAGGAACTCAAAGAAGCCACCGGCACTAAGCTGGTATCGCCGAAGTATACTGGAACTTATCAATAAGGCAACAAATAAAGACGCTGCGGGGAGACATTCCCGGGCGTCTTTTACTTATATCTTAAGTGGTCTACTTATTGCTGCCGATGAGTGAGCTTAACCGCTCCAGCAGATCGCCGCCGCCCGTAACCGAGATGGAACCGATCCGGTCGCATATTTTCTCCAGGAACTCCAGCTCCTTGAGCCGGAACAGCGTCTGATTCTCGTCCATCAGCTTCGCCGTATTCAGCAGGCTGCGCGTCGAGGCTGTCTCCTCCCGGCGGGTCAGCAGGTTCGCCTGCGCCTTTTTCTCAGCGAGCAGCACGGTGTTGAGGATGTCCTTCATGTCTCCCGGCAGAATCACATCCTTCACCCCCGCCCCAAGGAAGCGCACCCCGAACTCTTCCTCCTTCTCCCGGATACGGTCCAGGATGAAGGAGGCCACATCCTCTTTCCGCTTCAGCAGGTCGTCCAATCTCAGCGTCCCGACATACTCCCGCAGCAGGAGCTGAAGCTGGATGTGAATCTGCTCATCGAAATCCTTCATCTCCAGCACGCGGTGCGGACTTACGATCCGGTACTGGCAGACGAAGTTCAGGCGCAGCGTCACCTTATCTTCGGTCATCATCTCCTGGCCAAGCAGATCCATCTGCTGCTGTCTCAGATCGACCTTCTTGGTCAGCACCGAGACCGGTCCCTTCCAGAAATAATACTTCCCCGGCGTAAGCTCCCGCTGTAGTGTATGATCATAGAACAGGAAGCCCTGCTCGTGGCTGGCGATTTCGCAGCTCTGCACATACGGTGTCAGCCGCGCGATGATCGAGCGGTCAATCCCGGCGGGCAGCTCCGGCACACGGATGTCCGTGTGAACGAAGGTATGCTTCCTCAGCAGATTCCAATACGCATACACCCCCGGCTTCAGCAGCTGCATGAATTGACCATCCTCATAGTGCAGAACGATCTCATGATCCTGTACGCGTACGACATCGAGCTCCTTCAGGAGTTCATCCTCCTGTAAGAACAGCTCCAGATCTTTGCCCTCGACATTAAACGGTCTGCCAATGTTCAGTACTACCACCGTATGCTGCGACCATGAGAAGTAACGGTAGGTTTCCGGCAGCAGCCGCTTCACATAACTTCCCTTATGAAAGAGCAGACCGCGCTGGTCCGCTTGAATCGTGATTGGCTTCAACATCGTATGTATTACCCCCTTCATGTGTTGACCAATGGATGACAGAATCCCGCTGCGGACCCGGCGGAATCACGTTTGAGACAGGCGGTCTGCCGGGAGGTCCGGGAGGACTCTTGAGACCTGAGGCTAACCCAACCTTCAGCCAGCCTTCGTTCCCTTCTGTCCTTACCCAGTCCTCCCCTGCTGCCGCACCATCGGTATCCACGGATTGCAAAGCCCTTCCGCAGTGCGCTAGACTAGCCGCCAGAGATTCTGTCCATTGGTTTCCTTACTCCGATTGTGCTTCAATAGTCGCTCGATGGAAATCGAGTACTGTAACCAACGTCGCTGTGAAGGCGATTAGGGAATCGAACCCTATGGTGACTCTTACCGCAACGGACCGTACAGGATACCGTAACATACATGCCGGCACTGCGGGATCACCAGAGATCCCCGCCTCGTTACGCCCGCCCGGATAAGAACCGGATGTAGGATGAACGCGCTCAGCGTTATCTACAGGCTCTATCATCGCTTAGATCAGGCGGAACGAACATGGCGGAAGTATTACGATGGGAGAATAAATTTCCAGAGGGGGGAGTTTTAAGCGGCACAGGAAGAAGCCCAAAGGCAGGTGTTGGCTGCTTTTGAGCTTGGTTAGGGGTTTGTATATTCAAAATTACTACAAAAAAATAGACCGCCCTCACCAAAGGAATCGGTCTATTTCTTGACTGCTATTCCGAAAGCCACCGCCCTTAAAAGTGGATACTGCTTCGAGAGTCGTGTATCGAGCACGGCTCTCTTTTTTCATTATACTTTCTCCTGCCTAATGCACCACTCTCTTAAATCTCTCATTAGCCTGGAAATGCTTAAGCTTACGAAGTAGCTTTCTGCGAGAGCTTTTAGGTAATGCCTGTGGAGGTATACCAAGCATTGACCCTAATGATTTCGTTCGTGACTCTGGTTGTGTTGATTCTCTCTTTCCACAAAAAGAATCAGGCCACCCCGGCCAACGGTAAGCGTCCTATTTCAATGGATAACCTTTAGAAGCCTCTGCCCTTAAAAGTGGCTATTGCTCCGAGAGTCGTGTGTCCAGCACGGCTCTCTTTTTTTATTATACTTTCTCCTGCCTATTGCACCACTCTCTTAGAATTTCTCATTAGCCCGAGCCCACTCTTCCGTACCTTACTTCCTTGTGTTTTTACTTGATCCGTGAATTGAAAATTACATAATCCGGTGCTGTGGGCACATTAATCGTGAATGACAAAGCTCCTGCCTTGGGAGTAGCCTGAGAAGGGCCGGGAAGCTGCCGGACTACCGCCTGCCCTTGACTGTTCACAGCGACGAACTCCAAGCTGGAAGCACCCTTAGGAATGACGAACCCGGAGTCATTAAGCACGCTGAGGCTTAGCCGAAAGCCTTTCCCATCAGCAGATTGTGTCAACAGTGTAGGGTAAAAAGGATTATGCTTCTCCCCAGGCACATCTCCAAACGGAGTCACGCTCTGCCACGCCTTGGCCTGCGGCAGCACTGTGTCACCCCGGCCCTGCACTATCAGTACATTGCGGTTAAGCACGTTAGACATGTTCTCCCATTTCAGCTTCTTCAGCCCGGTGAGGATCGGGTTCATCGGCGCAAACAGCACACCATCCTGCAACTGCGGGGACACTCCCAGCGCTATCGCACTCCCGTCTTTGGTTACCGCCGTAGCCTGCCCGGCCCGCAGTTTCCCCACACTTTCCCCAAGAAGCGATACCGTGGAGCTTTTGCTGGCGGCATCATAGGTCAGCTGTGCACCCAGCGCACCAGCAAACGCACGGACAGGTACCATTAATTTACCCGCCTGGATATAGGGCGCCAGCTTACCTGGAAACAGCACATATTGGTTATTGATCAGCAGCGGCCTGATCTGATTCCCCACTACCGGTGCGGCCTGCGCCGGAGCCGCCGTATGTACGGCTGGCAGCAGACCAGCGAGCAGCAGCATAATCAAGGATTTCATAGCCAGCCGAAAGAATGGACGATGGCGATGATTCATAATTCATTTCTCCTTTTTTTCAAATATTCCTAACCTCCACAACCCTACCCAAATCCACATACTCCTCATGATCCAGCCTCACCTTCACCCGGCCCTTGCGGCGCTTCTCCCGCCATTCGCGTAGTGCTTCCTCCGTGTCCAGCCGAAGCTCGGCAATCTCCAAAGCCCGGTCCAGGATGTACTTACTCGTATAGAGCACCGTGTAAATCCCTTGTCCTCCCAGCGCGATAGGATCAGCTAACCTCTTCCATTCCTCAATCATGAAGCGTACATACAGTTCTTCCTCGGTACCCGGCCTACAAGGGATTTCCGTGATCTCCTTACGCCGCAGCACCTGCCAATCCGCTACCTTGCCTACCCAGTGAATGCCTGTTTTGGCGGGATCAATGAACTTCTTGCGGGATTGGCACATCGCGATATATTCGATCTGGGTCAGCAGCTTCTGGAGGGCAAGATTCTTAAGCGGCATATGATAAAAAGCGTTCCGCACCGCCACCCCAACCTGCTCCGGCCCCCGGACAGAACCAACCAGCACATTCTTGCCCCCAAGCTTATTGGCATAATACTCCTTCGTGCCGCGCGGGCGTGTGGAGCGTTCGTAGGCTTTCTCCGGGCTGTCGCGGATAATCTCATCCAGGAACTGCTCCACCAGACCTGTCGCATTCGGCAGGAACGGGAAGGCACCGATGTTGAGCAGCTCAATGCTGCGGTAGAACTGGTGGCTCTTGAACCGCTCTTCATCCGGATAAGGGAATAACACATACGCCCCGAACATGCTGCGCTCATACTCCCCCGAGCTCTTCTCCTGATACACAATCGCGTCCCGGTAGCGGTGCATCGTATTAATGTCGTCCTCCTCCGGCCCGGGCTGTCTATACCTCTTCTCATAGGGAGTCCCCTCATACGCCGGATTCAAGCGGTATTTGGCATCGAAGACATACTTATACTCCTTGATCTGACCCGCATCCCTTTTCTTCAGAGTAAGCACATTATCCGGGCGCTGACTCAGTGTCGGCGTCTTATCCGTTCTCGGAATCGAGTTATAGTACAGGATGAACTGCTCCCCGTTGACCGAATTCTCGTAGACCATCTGCGCACTCTGCGAGCGGTCCAGCGTAACGAAGATCCCGTTCCGGTTCACCTTAATGATATCCTGCTTCACCAGCCTATACTTCTGCCCCAACAGCTGATTCAGCTTAAGGAAGCACCAGTATTCATAGAGCTGCGCGACATCCTTCATAGATAGGCGAAGCAGGTCGCTTTGGATCGACAGGCCTTTGAGCAGCATGAGATAACAGCGATAGACCTCACGGTATCCGGGGGCCATCTGCAGCACTAGTGTTACGGACATCTGCTTCAGCGCTCCGGCCTCCCGCAAAAAATCTATCTTAAGCACCCGCTCCAGCTGAGTGAGCATCGTGTCTATTCTTCGGATGAGCTGCGGATCGGAGGTCCGGCTGTTCTTTTTCCAGCGGCTCTTAAGCTCCTTCAGCTTGCCATGAATCCGTTCCAGCATCCAGCGGACGAACCGGTTCTCACTCGTATCATAGGCGAGGCGCTTCCGTGTCTCCATTAAGTGCGATGCTGTGTAGCTCCGGTTACCGATGGTTAAGAATCCATGGTTCATGTCTTCTCTTAACCGTTCAGGATGCTTCGCGAGCTCGCGGATGTTCTCTCTTCCGGCTTTTTTGACCCGGCCTGCATCCATTAACCGCCGCTCCTGGAGCAGCGCAACATTAGGATTCTTGTTGATCCGCTCAACGGCATCCAAGAGCTGTCTGAATACATGCTGTAGGATCGCGAAGAACTCCGTCAGGCTCTGATGCTGCGTCTCCTTAAGGCCAGTTAGCTGATAGGTCCGGCGCAGAAAATCAAAAGCCAAATTATAAATCTGCGCGTTCACCTCATGCAGAAGGTTCTGGTAATCCCGCTTATAATCCATCTTTGAGGGGAAAATCTCCATCTCCACCCGCAGCAGCGTCTGCCCCTCGCCCCGGATCTCCCATTCCGTCAGCCCAACCTCATTCCCAAAGTTCAGCACACCTGCAAGAATAGACTCACCCAGAGGCTTAACTGCCTGCCTAAGTAGCACATTGTCATGATAGAAAGTAAGCTTGGCCCCCTTCTTATTCTGAATCACCAGTTCATACGGCTGCGTCTCATAATAGCAAGGAAAGGACGACTCCCCCGGCTGCCAGTCGATCAGTCCATAGGCTTCAGGCGAGAAAACCTTAATCTGTACATCACCAAGCCGCTTCGCGCAGGTAATCCCAAGCTGAGCATTCACCCATTCCTGATCCGGGGAGCGATGAAGCTGCAACGTCTCCACCGTAGGATGATAGGGCCGCCCCTGTACATATAGCGTAAAAAGCTCCGTCTCGATACGGAGCAATTCCACCGCCTGATTAAGAGAGCCAGTATGAGGTGAATCCATCTTCCTCCAGCCTCCTCAGCATATAAGCCAGTTTACGGGCACTTTGCGGATGCCTCACCCCAGGCGGATTCTGCCCGGCAGCCCATCTCAGATAGAGCGGCGAAGCATCATCATCCATGAGTTCTCGAACATTTACCGCTATGCCAGCATCGCTGCCTATCGCAACCTTCATCAGATTAAGCAGCACCCGGCGCACGGAGGAATGACTTCCCTGGATACGCGGCAGAATCTTTTGCAGCAGCTGCCAGTCGAACGCCTCTTCCTCATCCATCAGGCTAAAGCGCTCGTTATAGATCATATAGAAGCAAATCGCATCCCGCACCCGGAAGCCCACATGAGCATGGATATCCTCCAGCAGCGTATTAATCTGAACCAATCTCTCCGTTGTCCGCACAACGAGCTCCTGATGGGTATCATAGGCATCCACCAGCTGCAAATAATCGGAACGGAGGAAGAGATGATTCAGCTCATTAAGCTCAGCGGGATCACCCGCGTCCTGCTCAGCCCCTTGCGGATACTGCTGCAGATTGATGTAATTGAACTCCAGGGTGCTTGCGCGGTCGAGAACTTTTTTGCTAAAAGGATGCGTGGTCTCGTCCATATTCACCGTCCCGATCAGGAACACATTCTCCGGGATACCCAGGCCGCCGTACTTCACTTGATCCTCAGGTGTACCCAGCAAGGCACACGAGATCAGCTCCTGCGTCTGAATCTCACTCTCCCGCCACTCCTGCGTCTCCAGCACACTTAACAGATCACTGAAGTAATGCTCCACCCGGGCCAAGTTCATCTCATCCAGGCAGATAAAATAAGGCTTATGCCGGTTCTCCGGCTGCCGCGCCTCCACGAACACCTGCGTCACCGGCCCCGGCTGGAACCTGCCCGACAGATCCTTATACCCCAGCAGATCCGCAGGATCACTCCAATCCGGCCGCACCGGAATCAAGGTATACTGCCCATTCTCCCGCGTCGCCCCCAGCGCCTCGGCGAACAGCTTCACCAGCCGCGTCTTCCCCGTGCCGGATATCCCCGCCAGAATAACAAACGGCTTCGCCTTCAGCGACAGGTAGAAGTTCTCAATCAGATGCTCCGGGAAAAAGAAGCCTTGGCGGCGGATATGGGATTGGATGTGGTGGAGGACACTTTTAACTTCCTCATCTTTCAGCGGTTCGGCTTGTTGTGGCAATAGTTCCACTTCCTCATCAATGGCTTCGTCATCACTGGGAGCGATCGCCGATTCCACATATAGACGGTAATCTTCGATTACATTCTCAAGATCTTGAATGAGCTGCTCATCGTTCGGGACGTTTCCTCTTTCGTACTTAATGTAAGCAACCGTCGATACCTGATAGTCTGGCCCTAGACCGCTATCCACGAGACGAATATTCTCATCCTTATTCATATTAGTCAGAGCAAGAAGGTCTAGAAGCGCTTCTTTACGGTCTCTCAGATATGCGTAGCCTTCTCTACGCCCTTTCTCTTGAATTGGCTTTGTTACACCCTGATTAAACGTAAGATACACAGCACTCATATCTTCAGCAAACAGATATACAACATATTCCCCGTGCTGAGTTGTTTCTGTTATCCGTTTATCCAGAACTGCCAACCATGGGACCGTTGCCCAATTTCCTTGTCCGACCGAGCCTTGAACCTTATATTGCTCATCTATGAAGGGTAACGCTTTAAGTTCCGAAGGAAGGGTCTGACGAAACAATGCACCCATTGAATGGCCCGCGAAGGCTTCCATTTTGGCAGAGGTGTACTCCGCCAGGATTTTCTCCAGATAACCTTGCAAAGAGAACCGCTGCAAAGCAGCATTATATGCTTGGAGCTCTTCGTTGGCAAGCCGCTCTAACTGCGAAAGCCCCTCGTCCCCTAGCTGTCTATAAATCTGACCATGAAACCCAATTGTGTTATCTTTCAAATCTACAAACAAAACATGCGAAAGTGCATTAACAGGACTGTTAATGATATCTTTCAATCGACTTTTAGATGCTTCTCTCCATAACTTCTTTTCTTGTGGCAAATCTACCCGGTTCCCTCTCTCTTGTTCAGCTATGAAATAGTTATGAAATCGTTTTTTAACGCGATCATAAGACACTCTTTCCCGCTTGGACGCTCTGAGCTCTTCAATTAAGGATAAGATTAGAACCATCATATATGACTTTTGTTTTCGCTTGAAAATCTGTGTGATTGTTTCCGGTAGTGGCATGGAGTCCTCCAAGATCTTGAATGATTTTTAGTAATCAATGATGTAATCTCATTGGAAATGAAATAAATAGATCTCAGTTTAGGAATACTAAAGAAGACTTTCAACGGCCTTGTTTACAATATATATGGTAATTCGACAATTTGGTAATGTATCCCTTCCAATTCATGCACATAAGAAAAAGGACCGTCGCATAGACAGCCCTAATATAATGTAGAAAAACATTCAAACTTATAACGGCCAATATATCTTCCTTAATGGTATTAACGTCCGTGTCTCTGAATCAAATTGATCATAATATTGCGTTACTAACTCCGCTAGTAAATCCAAGTCTATTAACGATAAAGGGATATTAGATCGTTCCGCTTCATATTTGGCATCTTTGGTAAATCCACCAGTAGATACATAAATCCCCCGATCCCCTATTCTTAATCCTCCGGTAAAACTACGTATGTGACTAGATCCCATACTGCCTGAACGGTGCTTTACTTCCACTATAATTCTGGGTTCTTCAAGCCCTAGACCATCTGGAGATGCAAAAATGTCTCTTCCTCGATCCGGCCCTTTAGGAGAGATTCGCGTCTTGTACCCCATTCCTCGGAGTACTCCTGCCACGAGTTCCTGCATTTGCTCCCAGTCTAACTTAGCAATCTTATCCTTAATAAACTCGTTGGACTTCTCAATGACATCGTACTTGATGATCTCTAATTCTTCAGCCTCCTCCTCTGTCTCAGCTTTAACAGGCTCTTTTATTTGATTCGATGAATTAATAACTGCCTGACCAGCTGCCATTTGCTTGAGCAATTCCTTCTGAACTTCATTGGGTATAGCAATAATAGTCATAATAGAACCAAGCGTATTCCGAGCACTGGCTGACAAAACATCTCTAGATACCGTCCCCTCCCAATTTACTCTGCGAATTTGCGGCTTATCCGTAATGTAATCAGGTTTATATTCATAATTTGAAACGACTCTTCCTATGTAATAAAGACGCTCTTCCGGATGATAAGTGATTACAAGATCATCTATTTTAAAATCACTCACAAACCGAAAAATCTGACCCGCAGTTATATTGATCTTACCTTCATTATATTCAGGATACGCTAACTTCAAAAGCCTCTTCACTTCTTGCAAAGTCTTCACTGTACTGACATTACCCAATTGGGCCCAACCTATCGCAATCGCTTGCTTTTCTTTGAATTCGTCAATAAGGTATGCTTTTTCACCCGCTCTTACAAGCCACATATTCCCCATAGTTAACACCCCTCTATAAAAGTTATGATTTCAATATTTTTTGCTCCCTTTTATTCTCTGTACATGAAGTTTACGAATCTCTACATCGGTGATATTAGCCTGAACCAGATGATTATATATGGTTTGGATCTGCGCCACCGAAATAGGAGGCTCAGTGCTTCCCGTCTTCAAGCTGATCAGCTTCCTAGAGATAAACTCACTTAATTCCACATCATAGACAACCAGTTCGTCCGAGTGGATCTTCCGCAGCTCCGGGTCAATACTGAACCGACATCTCATTGTGAATGAAATCATAGAGATGTATTTTACAGCAGCTACGTCCTTTATAAGACTCTCAATGGCCTTTATATGCCCATAGTTCTGCTTCAGCGGATTATACATCTTGTACCGGCTACTGACTGACCATTGCTGATCCGCCCGCCCACCCTTAATTTCTCCATTGTAGTTCTTCGTCTCAATAACGAATACACAATATGGAGATATAACAACATGATCAATCTGAGCATAACCTGTTCTAGACTTGGGATTAGGAAGTAGCAGATCGCTTAGTGATTTACAGTCATTAGGAAGCTGGTCAAGCTGAATAGTAATTTTATGCTCGCCTAGCTCACCAATTCTGGTAGGCGCAACCTTTGGCTTTGGTCTTGAAGCTTGTGACTTGTGTGCAGAATGTGAAGGCTTAGAATCTGATTTTCGGAAGAGTGCCCTTAGTGCTTCAAACATAACCCAACCTCATATCCTCTAGATTTACAATATGTATGGTAATTCGACAATATGGGAAGGATTCCCTCCCAAAAAAGAGCATAAGAAAAGGACTGTCGCGTGAACAGCCCAAACAAGATAAAGCTTATGTTTTTTATAGTGTCTTATTCTGACAGAGCAGAAGGAGTAGTAAAGGAATGTGCAAGTTGCATTCCATCCTTGAGTCCTTGGAGATATAGACGTTCATAAATAATGGAATGCTTTATAGAAAGTTTATCCTCCCAATTTTCAAATTCTGGCTTATGCGCAATATCCATGGAGGCAAACAACGTTTGAAAGGCTTTGCGTTCTTCATCAAAGGCTTGTCTAGGTTCAGATTGATGTTCAATTTTTGCGCTCACCTCAACCAAGCGGCATTGAATTGTCTCTATAAACCATGCTGGAAAACTCACTGCATCTCCCCCAAGAAAGAAGTTCAAATAAAAAATCTAATGAAAATCCGTTCTTTTCTTGATACATCTGATTAAGAAGTTCATCCACTCTATGACTCTAAGCCTAAAGTGCCTCATTAGCACTTAACGAAATTCCCTGTTCCAGTAACCTGTATCCGAGTTTAATTCAGCTTACACATCTCCTCCTCTCCTTTCTGTAAAGGTATTTCTGTAGACGATATGCAAAAATTTCAATGCCTATAATCCAATTGTATGCGAGGTAAGCATTATTTTAATGCGAACATCGAATTAAAATAATATATTATGAGGTGATTTTGAAAAGAGGTATTGCCCAGAACCACCAGTTGAGAAATAAATCCGCAGAACCTGAGCAGTTATTTCGACTGCTATTCCTAAGTTAAAATAAAAAGCCAAGGGATATATCTCCTCGACTTTTATTATCAAACCTATTTTACAATCGATTAACTATATTTTTGCTTAACTTCAGCAATCCACGCTGGAAGCTTGGAAGTTAGCTTCATATTGTGCCTTAACAGATTTCCAGCCGTTTGGTTTGTTGCCTTGTTATAATCAATACTACTAATGAGTTCATTAATGTATGGAACAACATCAGGCTGTGAATTTGAATATGAATCCACTGATTTTCCTAACAGCTTGCTGTCAAGCCCCCACTCTAAAGAAAAAGCAATAACCACGTTTGCCAATTTACTTGCTTTCCAAGCTTCAAATGCCTCATCAAAGTCCAGACTGCTCGATAGGTTACCTTGCATAAGCTCAGTGTCCACAAATTCTTTTAGTAACTGTGCTTGCTCATATTCCCCCATGTTACTCAGCTCTTGAATTTGTTCATAAATAATACGGAGTGTTTCATCATCCACCGTTTGTATACCGTTCGGAGCAGTGACTTTCGAACCAATCAAGCTAAGAATATGGTTGGCATCAATGACCTGTGTTCCCGCTAGCTTCGTTCTTCCAGAAAGAGGATTAATCGGCGTTGGCGTTGGCGCTTCCCCTGGCTTCCAAGTTAAGTTTTTATATGCACCGACATATTGCAGCCAAGTATGCTCATTCATACCAAAAGCTACATCGTCCCACTTGAATTCATAGTATTGTTCCACTAAATTCAATTGCTCAGCAGTATCCTTAAAGGCAAGGATAAATACTTCTTTTTTCTCGTCATCATCTTTAATGACCTGCCATTCCGTCGGATCAGGTAACGTCTGAATTATTTCAGTATTTTTTATGGCTAGTTTTTTTACAGCAGTATCATAGGTATCCACAATGGCCTTACTGCTCTTACCACCACTTCCATATAGCTTCAGAGCGTCTTCTACGATTTGCTCCGTAAGTCGTGGATATTGGAAGTTGATAATTGTTCCGAACTCTTTATTGGAACCAAATACACGATTAGTTCGAGAATACGCTTGAATCAAACTTTGAAGTTCAAGGGAACGGTCAACATAAAGCGTGTTAAGCCGCTTAGAGTCATACCCTGTCAACAGTTGGGCTGCTACAATCACGAGATCTATATTCTTCGGATTGCGTCCGCTGCCGCCTCGAGTGGCACGTTCTACGAGATCTTCAAAGTAAGCGTCCTCACCGCGTTTTTTATCCCCAGCGATAAATTCAATGCCCGTAAATTCGGCGTAATCCTTAAACATACCTTTTACAATTTTAGGGTCTAATGGCTTAGAATCATTTTCATTGCTGAAGCTAAAAGTCATTGCCACGTTCAGCTTCGCTCCATTGGCTGTCAATTGCTTCTTGAACTCATCATAATAGGCAATCACCCTATTTTTATAAGCCACTGTTAAGATAGCATTAAATTCCCTACCCTGTGATTGGGATTCCCAGTTACTCAGAATTTCTTCAACTACGCGTGGAATATGCGTTTCATCCTGATATATCAGCAATCCTCGTATTTCAGCCTGTTTCTCAAGTTGAGCTTCTGACATTTCTTGAACTTTACGTTCAATCTCTCTATCCGTTAGTTCAGGGCGTTCTTCCTTCATCTGCTCAACCAGTTGCTCTCTTAAATCTTCATAACTCTTGAACTCTCCAGTATTAATGTAATCTACGTGGAAACCCAATACGTTTTTATCCGCAATAGCCTCGTCAATCGTATATTGATGTAACTTGGGCCCAAATAGTTTTTCAGTTGTATTGATGACCTCACTATTTTCATTGACCTTTCCCTTAACGTTATTTTCATCAAATAAAGGCGTTCCGGTAAACCCATAGAAAAGTCCGTTTTTCTTAAAAAACTTCGTAATGCTTCCCATCATCTGCCCCATTGTTGTGCGGTGCGCTTCATCGATGATAAAAATGATTTTTTTATCTGCTAAACTGTTATCGTGAGCTTCTTCCATTTCCTTCACTAAAGAATTTAGTTTAAATGTTGTCGTTACTACAATTCCATTTTTAACTGACTTAAGTATTTTTTTAAGCTGGTAGGTATGCTTGGTATCATCAACCGAGACAGCCTCGTAGGCAGCGTATGCTTTGAAGTTTTCACTGGTTCGATTGTCTAACTCACGCCGATCAACAAGGAAGATTACCTTATCAAATCCTGCTCTAGTCGATAAAAATAAAGCCGTCTTAAAGCTGGTAATGGTTTTTCCTGAGCCCGTTGTGTGCCAAACAAATCCTCCGTGAGGAACTTTATCATCATTATCCCAACCAAAAGCAGCACTTTCGACAGATTGTAAAGCATACACTTGATAAGGCCGCATTAACATATGACGCCTGTTTTCTTCGTCCTTAGCTTCGTCTATCACCAAATAATCCCCCACCATTTGATGGGCCATTGGTATCATAAGAAAATTCTCCACTACTTTTTGCCAGTTGTTAATCGGTTTGTTTTTTTTATCCGACCAATGAAAAACAAAGCTAGGGTTGAAATCTGTTATTGTTTTAGGAGTAGCAAAATAACGAGTCGCAATTTCAGAGGTGATTACCATCATCTGCGAAAAAGCCATGAAGTTATTACTGTATTCGCCATCACGGTAGTAGCGCATGAATTGTCCGAAAGCCTCATCCAGCGTTTTGTCCGTACGTTTTTGTTCGATATTGATCAGTGGTAAGCCGTTGATTAATAAGACAATATCAAAACGGTTACTGTTTGGCGTCTGTACCTCTCTAGCGATCCTATAACTGGAGTCCCCGCCGCGAACTTCGGCTTTTTTGAATATGGTCAAAGTAATTTGTTTTCTCGTAATCTTAGGATTGTCATCACGGTAAATCCCATCAATCTTTCCTTTGGATTCTTCAATAGCTAGAATCTTAGCTGCCTCGTAGCTGTTGCTGATCCGATTGACTTTAGCCATCACTTGTTTGAATTCGTTGTCCGTTAATTCCACACCTTCAAGCTGATCGGCATTCATACGATTGAGTTCGCTACGCCAGTGAGTAATTAAGTCAGCAACAGTTACTTTTTGAATATTCCCATTTAAAAAGTCGGGCGCTTTCCATTTATACTTTTCGAGTTCTTTAACAAAGTTCTCTTGAAAAGTTTTCTCTGCCGCACTTTTTGGTGCATTGCTCATGGCTTACGCCCCCTTCTAAATAAACATTTCATTTAGGTATGCTTTTTTAATATTTTTTAGTTTTTCCAGCTTATACCGATGAAGGGTGATTAGGTTATCGAGTTGTTTAAAGAACTCGCCAATTTTCTTCTGTTCTTCATATTCTGGAAGAAAAATATCAAATGAAGATAATGCCTCTTTAGTTATAGTTTTAATGGTACCGCCTGGAGCTTTTTGTTTCTCAATCTCAAATTTCTGTTGAATTGTATAAGCCCAAAAGTGCTCATCTGTTAGTTTTTCGTAACCCTCAAATATAAGTAGTGTTCTATCGACAAAAGAATCGTATTGAGTGATAGCAACACGCCCTATACTGCCTTGAAGAGTTACAATGATTTTACCTTTTGGAACAAATACGCTCATAGGTTGTGCTAATCTACTTATCTTTTGTTTAGTTTCATCAACTAGAACTAACTGGCCAGTCACATCTACTACTTGAACAAATGGCATTGCCCCATCACCGTCATACCACATTTTTTTTCCATAGGGTTGTGGGAATGAACCGCGACGAAATTTCGCATGTTCCCCCAGCGTACGCTGTTCCCAAGCGTCAGTAAATCCTGCAAATCGTCGTTTCGGCTCACTTTCACCTTCAACGGGAAACATTTCAGAGAGATAAGCAGATTTTAACGCTTTCGTCTTGTCTAGCTTACGCTGATGAAGGGTGATGAGATTGTCGAGTTGATTGAAGAAGGTGCCAATTTTTTCTTGTTCTTCTTCGCTTATCGGTGCCGAAAATGAATAATCCGAAATTTGTTTTAGAGAAATGTGTTTAATGGCATTACCCACTGATAATTTATTCATCTCGGATACAAACTTATCGCTGCGAGTTATTTGGTAGACAAATTCAAGTTGTTCTGAGTTTAGTCGTCCAACTCTTTGTGCTAAAACTGCTTTTTCGTTACTATACTTACCCGTTTTCCCGATATTAACGCCATCCATCGTGACAAGAATATTGTCACCTCTCAGCAAATAATTATCTAGAATGGTAACTTCAGAAATATCAATTCTATCCCCTACTGATGGAATACCGTTTGCTTCATCCAGAATGTTTTTGTTAGTAACGACTAAATATTCTCCATCATCACTAAAATCAACGCTGCTAAATGCTTTTCCCGTTCTAACTTCTGCTAAATCGCTCAACTTACGCTGTTCCCAAGCATCAGTATCTTGAAACTCCCTAAATCGCCTTCTTGGCACTAAATATGTTTGCTCAATCATAATTTAACCACCAATTCGTTCATCAAGGCTTCAAACTCTGATTCCAAGTCTCGGCTCTCATCATCCATTGCTGATAAAGTATCCGCATAACGATTGTGTAACATTTGCAGAGTGTTCAACTCCGTTTTTAACGACCGCTCTACTAAAGCAACCATAGCATCCACGGTGTTACCGAACCATTTTTCATACATCAAGTTGTCGATTTCTTCGTTGGTTAACGTTAAGATGCGTTCTTGCACGGCTTCTTTGAGTGCCTTTTCATCCTCTTTTACCGCCTTGCTAAGCGCTAGTTTATCTGCAAGTAACTTCTCAACTTTACTCAGTAGATTATATTCAACTGTTCCTTTAATCGCCTTCTTCAATTCGGCTTTGAACAATTTGTTTTCAAAAGCTTCACCAGCTTCATTCAAAACTCCGTTTAAAGCACTGGCTTCATCGCTGTCTTCCGCTTTTGCAGCCTCAACCAAGTCGGATAGTTCCGTTTCAATTTCTTGAATGCGAATATTCTTGGATTCGATTTCTGCTAATTCAGCACTGTATAATTGTTTCGCAATCAGATTATTCGGGACAATACTTCCGACCCAACCATCCTGCTCTTCACGTTTCTTATCACCGGTTCCTTTAGTAATCATATTGGGTTCGCGGGTACGTCCTGCCGTATAGAAATCACTTAACGCGATGATTTCCGTATCATGTGTCAGGGCATTCTTCCAAATTTCAGCCACAATTTGATATCCATCATAAACATCAATATATTGGAACTCTGACAAGATCCCCTTGATTTCAACAAGCATTTCTTCTTCCATCAATGGAATTGAATCAATGTCTACCTTTCCATTTTTCAAAATACCCCAGTGCTTATCAACATAAGATTTGGTTTTGCTTTCGAGTTTTTTAATTTGTTCAATAATGCGAGAGTCACTCAATATATCAGAAGAAATTTCATCTACAGGTTTCACAAGCTCAGCATAGCCGCTGCGGATTTCTTTCAAAGATTGTCCCATAATATCCGGCACAGTAGACTGCAAAACTTTCAACCCGTTAATGTTCTTTCGGGGAATTCCACCAAGGAGATGAGCATCCACATCGTGAGGAATTTCGCCGTCAACCGCCTCAATATAACGAGGAATATTCATGTTATACTGATTGTTCTGAATTTCCTCCTGAGTCGCTAGATGACTGTACCCGTTCTCTTCTCGACGTTCTACATATGTATCCACGATCTTTGCAATGTCTTTTTCTTGCAGGACGTTTTGTTTTCCGACTTTAATATAGCTGTTAGAAGCATCAATGATTAAGACAGGGTCATCGATCTTCCGGTTCTTCTTCAGAATGATGACAACGACCGGGATGCCTGTATTGGAAAATAAACTGCTTGGCAAGCCGATGATGGTATCCATATAGTTTTTCTTAAGCAATCGTTCACGAATTTCCCCCTCAGATGAACCGCGAAATAGAACTCCGTGAGGCAACACAATCGCCATCGTACCACTTTGACCTAAGTGAAACAATCCGTGTAAAAGAAACGCAAAATCTCCTTTGGAGTCGGGTGGCAATACCCCAGCCACTTCAAAACGGGGATCGCTGACCTTTAACCCTGCTCTGTTCCAATTCTTCATAGAATAGGGTGGATTCATAACTACTGCATCAAACAGCACACCTTCGTTTGCATGTTCTGGATCTTCTGGCCAGTCTTGAGAAAGGGTGTCGCCGTTTTTAATGGTCATTTTTTCAGGACGAACACCATGAAGCAACAAGTTCATGCGAGTCAAGTTATAAGTGGCTGTATTCTTCTCTTGCCCGTAATAGCTCAGACTCTTTTGGGTATCTTCATCCAAATGTTTTCTAACCGTTAGAAGAAGAGAACCCGATCCGACAGTTGGATCATAGATTGTCTTGATACCTGGCGTTTTCGCTGCAATCTGAGCCATAACTTCACTAACTTGTCGTGGTGTGTAGAATTCGCCTGCTTTCTTCCCTGACTCCATCGCAAACTGACCAATTAGGTACTCATAAGCATCCCCCAGTACGTCGCCCTTCTGTAATGCAACCATGTTCAAGTCTGCAAACAGCAAAATCAGCGCCTTAACACTTTTGCTACGTTCATTTAGGTTGCTGCCTAAAGCAGTATCCGTTAAATCAAGTGTAGAACTTGAGAATAATCCCCTGAAGTCATTCGTATCACCGGACACGGCAATCGTACGCTCGAAGTTATTCAAGCTATCCGTTACTTTTTGAACTTCAAATTCTCCTGAATTGATGTCCTTTAACCAAGTCTGGTAGAGATACTCAGGGGAAACATAATAACCAAGTACATTCTGAATCATTTTATCAAGCTGTTCACCGTATTCCGCTTTTGCCTCAGTGTATTCCTCAACCAATTCGGACTCAGTCAAATTCCCCAAACCGCTGGTCACTTTGAATGCTTCTAAAGTCTTATCACTCAAAAATTTGTAGAACATCAACCCAAGCATATAATCTTTATAACGGCTGGCATCCATTGAACCACGTAGTTCAGTTGCTCCGTCCCATAGTCTACGTTTAATTTCTTCTGATGTAATCATATTAATCCTCCACTAATTGTTCATCATTAATTTTAATATCATTTATATCAATATTTACATTGTACCATTCTAAACTTCAATCGTTAATCTATTGAATGATTCAGCAAATACATAGAATTCATAAGTCGTTAAACCATTCAGCATTAATACTTATATCTTCAATGATCCTCTCTTCAACATGAACTCCTAGTCGAGCCTCTTTGAGTTTCTCTGTCAGTTGATCTCCATCAATGAGATCTATCGGAGAAGCACCATCTCTCTGAGCCTCTAATCGAGCATCTCTGGTAAACTTACCTGTTGTAATTATCAGTCCTTTGTCTGCTCTTCCTTGCATTGCCCCCTGAAGTCCCTTATAACAGGCGAACTCACACTGCCCCTATATCTTTTACATTGAAAGACAACATGAAAGGATAGGAGCCCTCCAATCTTTACTACTCCCTTCCCATCAATTCCCCCATCACCACTTTTCCCAGTCACCGTTAAAGAGGTAAAACCTGATTCGCGCAAAAGTCTCATGCAGAGTCTTTCAAATGAATCAGGAGATATTTTTTGGATCAATTCCAGTAATGAGTCTTTCCAATCAAATCGTTCTTGAATATTCGTATTTTCCTCATCAATATTATTAATGTCTTTATTACTTAGTTGGAACATCTCATCTTTAACAAAATCTTTCACTAGTTTCTTATTAACGGATTTAGTATGTATTCCCTTTTGTGTTAATGTCCATACACCTCTAGCTGAGTTATCGAGCAATCCAACTCTCTTTAGGTACGTCCTTGCCCATGCTAAGCGATAGCTTAATTTCGTAGTATTACCTCTATGTAAGTCAGAAACATCATCTTCAGACAAACTCAGTATTTTTATAACTTCGTCTTCCATTTCAGATATAGAAGAAGAACCCCCAAGATTATGTAGAGCTTGTAGTGCCGGATTCATTAATTCATCGTATTTAGGAACAGCCATACACAAAAGCCTCCGATACAAATTAAATTTCCCTTTAAAAACTAGAACCATCTTAATCATATCATGGTTATGGAAGCATTTATCATGCATAATTTTGAAAATGTATTAATTTCACACATCGAGTAGGAGGTTGCATTAAAGCCCCTTTTCTCTCTTTCCGCCACACTTGCCCAATTTATATGGCTGCAGGCGTTGGCAGCTTTATATTTTGTCATGTATGGGTGGCTCATATGGTTTGCAACCGCCTCAAATGGATTCGTATACCTCAGGTCGTGCTTTTGCTTCCGGCTTCCTTAGATTTCACCCTCACGGTGGACACCCTTGCTTGCTGGCATACCATCAAAAAACACTCCCAATTAAAGGAGTGCTATTAAACTAAATATCAATTTAACGCCTTATAAGTTGCTCCAATGCTCGATTCAACTCCTTGTTGTAATTGACGGAATTAGTACCTATTGTATTTACAAAATCTATATTTTTCGTTTACCATCACAAGTAGGATATTTAGAGCATCCCCAAAATTCACCGTATTTACTTTTCCTCAGCACCATTGGAGCTTTACATTTAGGGCAATTTGTACGCTGAGTTTTATTACTATTACCACTAAATGCTTTAGGTTTCTTTGGTATGTATTGCTTACAGGACAAGCAAATACGACCATATCCAGTAGACAATGTGCTATCGTAAAAATCTTTAAGTTCTTTGTATTGACCACACTTCGGGCATTGCTTTACTTCCTTGTTCTCAATCTTTTCAAATGTTTCAATAATTCTAGTATGAAGTGGGTCAATCACTACTTTTTTTTTAGAATATCTGTGAAGTGCTCATTCAGAACTTTTGCTTCTGGGTCAAATTCCATTAAGAACTTATTAACCCTAAAGAACGGATAGCCATATGCTTCAATTGTTTTCCTTTTTTCAATATCAGACTCGACAAAACGCATGTCATAAATCGTATCGTCTTGTACTATCGAAACCAGACTCTCATCCAAGCAATCATACTCAATAATTGCAGATTTTGCTTTAGAAGCCTGATTACTTATTGTCATCAGAACGTACGTTTTAAATTTTGACTTTACAGCTCTTTGGTCTAATTGTTTAATGTACTGGTGAATATCAAAATCCCCCAAGAGTTCAACTTCATGTGACTTATAAAATTCCGTTTGCTTAATGTAATTAAGGATTTCTTTACTACGTTCTTCTGAATCTTCACTAACTTGAGAATGTTCTAGCACATTTTTATAGTGCCTCAGCGCATTTCCAACTTCTCCTCTTATATCTTCAGGTTGTTTACTTAAAACAAATCTCATGCTTTCCTGAACGCGGCTTAAGCCCACATTCAGCCTTGTAGCATTTCTACTGTTCATCTCTTCATTATCTAGATTTCCAAATTTAAGCAAGAATAGATTTTTCAAAATATCTTCATTTTGTCTTTCCACCATGGAGTAATAAATAATTTGGCGTTCCTCACCCTGGCAGCTATCAAAGGTCATGATTTTTAATTTGAAATGCTCTTTAAAGTAGTCCTGGTTTTCGTTCGAATAAATTAAATCCGTTATAAACTTATGTTGATGGGCAAAAGGTGTGATAATCCCTACCGAACCCTGGTATCCCTCCTCCTTCAACTTAATAATTTCATTTAATATAAAGTAAGCCTCACTTTGGTTAATGTTCTTCTTTGATTCTCTTTGTGTAACCCCATCCAACACATGGAATTGGATAACATCCTTTATATCTGTTCCTCTAATTTTCATGATTTGAAGAGACTCTCTATAGAAATTCTTATTTGAATAACCAATTAGTTCAATATAACCGCGGGCGTGTTTTAATAATCCAGATTGATAATTAGTTATGTTTCTTATAAAGTCCAGAATAGAAGTTTTGACATTGAAACTATTCAGCTTAAAAAGAAGCGTTTCTTGCTCTTCTGGACTCTTCGTAACGATGCCTTTTGCGAATTCCTGTTTAACTTGATTAAAGTACATATTATTTACTGAGGCATCTACATGGTTCGATTTAAAGTTTGTATACTGCTTTTGATCTCCAAGTACAACTATTTTTTTCCCTCTTATGATTGCAGGGAAAGCTTGGGCAATACTTACTTGAGAAGCCTCATCAATGACAACTACATCAAATAAATTGGGAGCCAAGGGCAAAAATTCTCCTAATTCTCGAATCCCAACAATTAAACAAGGGAATGCCTTCACAAGCTTCTCAAGAGAATCCTTTGTTAACTTTTTTTTAGCTCTAACCCTTCTTCGAATTTCTTCAGAGTCATTTTTATGCTTCTCACGAAAAGCGACTACACTTTCATCTAAAATATTGGTCATTTTCATGATAAGTCTACTCTGAAGTTGATTACGTTCGTCGATATACGAACTGCCTACAGAATAGATACTTCCATCAAGAGTACTATAATACGTTTCAATATAATCGCTGAGGTCCTCTATATCGCTTCCGTTACAGTCAACCATTCTGGAATGAAGAATGGTTTGAGTATTATTCAAATCAAAGCGCAAAAGCTGGAATGACTTTGGAATTGTACTCGCAATAGCTTGAATAGTCTTCATTGCCTCAAGGATGTTTTGACAATATTGAAGTATAAGACTCCACTGTTTTTCCTTCGCTATCTCAAAAAAATCAATATTGTTGTCCATCCATTTTTCATTCAATTTCAGCAACTGTTTGTATAACAACAGCTCTTTTTGCATCGTATCTTGAACACCTTGTTCTTTAACGGATGGAATAATCGAATTAAAAAATGTATCCTTCAATTTAAAGTCTATCTGTTTTATTTCCTTACCTCTGAACCATAACTTGTTTATCACTGGCCATTTTAAAGCTTCTACTTCTTCTATAGCTTGTTCAATCACTTGGATATTGGTCGAATCAATATCTTTCACAAAGAAGAGTTGGTTATATTCCTTTTTAACTTTGTTTTCTATTCCAGCCAAATCATTTATAAATCTCATTATTAATTGACTAAACTCAGTAGTACTTAAAGTAGTTTCTACGAAGCGAATAGCATACTCATTAGAAAGTGCATGGTAACTACTAGTCATCATTTGAGTTGCTTGCCATAGTTTTTTTATTTGAGTAGTTGATGTTTTTATTTCATCTAAATCAATGTATTCCATCCAGTTATCTACATAATATTTCTCGTATTGAATCAACTTTTTAAGTTTATCAGGTGTTATGGAGAGCTGGGTTTGAATTTCACGGTTTAAATTACTCTTTATCGTCTCAGTAATATGAGTTATCTCTTTTTCGGTTTCACCACTTAATGATTTAAGACTGCTATGACGATTCTTTATCTTACCAAAGTTAATTGTATTATAAATATTATTAAAATTCGTCTCACGCTTACCTAAACGAAGAATTGGATTTTCCATTTTCTCATTAAGTTCCACTTTTTCTAACACATCATTAATTTTGCTTTCTACAACATCAAGTGCTTCTTTTGTGTCGGAAACCACTAAAATGGATTTTTTTTGTAGCAATGCATTAAAGACAATTGAAACAATAGTATGACTTTTCCCTGTTCCAGGGGGCCCTTCAACAATAATTCGATTACAATTTTCTTTCTCCACAGCATTAAGAATGAGAAGCTGTTCTTTGTTTAGTGGAATTGGACTATTATACGAAAGCTTCTCATTCAGAGGTAAATTATTATACTCCTCTTCAATAACACTCTCGAAGCTTTGAGGGTTATTAAATAAGAAATCCTCACCTATTTTTTTGAATATATCTAAAGATTCGGCATTACTATTTTTAAGTGCCATCTGTTGCAGCTCTTCATAATCATTTATCAAAGCTTCGTCAGATTTATCAGCCAGGGATATATAACAAGTATTTGTAATTTGAACAACTGAATTTTGTGTTTGAGTTAAATCTTTGGAAAAAGCATCGATAGGCGAAAGTTCCAAAACACTACATAGATCATTAAGAACTGTGTTTTGAAGGTAGGAGATTAACGATTCTTCAGAAGAGTGATCACTGATGTAGATTTGGCGTAAGGGAATAGAAAGAGTACGGATTGATTTGCTGACCTCTTTTGAATACTTAGTTATTACAAACTCAATAGCCTTTTTGTTAATAAGAATAGTCGGAGATAGCTCAAAAGAAAATTCCCCTTGCTCATTCCTTTCAACATTAACTTGTACATAAAAAAGTGGATACTTTTTTCCTTTATATCTTAAATCATAGAAGTAAAAATAAAACTCTTCGTCTTCAAGTTGTAACTTATTCTTCCACATTTCAAATAAATCCTCATAAAGATTATGCGCATTATAAGAATCTAAATACTTTTTAAGAGCTTCTTGATCATTAATGCCGTCCCGGAAATCCTCCAGAAAATCATTACGCAAAGTTAGACCAAGTTTCTTTATCTCCGTTTTGGCCTTTTTTATGATTTCATCAATTCCAACGTTGACTGTATAGGCATTCATAATGTAAGTAGCCAAGGTAGCTGGTAGCTTAATCACATGGCTATTACGTTTTACAACCGCTAAGGAATTTTTACTGAAGTTACTATGCAAGAACTTCAAAAAAGAAGGATTAATTGCAGGATATGTTGATAAATCAATATCGCACATTAATCCCTCTTTATTTTCGTAAGAAATTAAGCGATTAGGACCTTTTTGAGATTTAAAATCCGTCTGTAAAAATTCCATGTAATACTTAAATAATTCAATGTAGAACGGTTTAAAGTCTATCATCATTTCATCTCCAGTCAATTATCAAAACACATTGAAATCAAGACCTGCGGCCTTAAATTCTCTATACAAATCCAATTGAATTTCAGTCAGAGAATTATTATAAGGCAAGTAAACGACACCATTGATGTCGGAAGGGACATCGACTGTAGACTTCATGGTACAGCAAACATTTTCTCTTCCAAGCTTTCCATAAAAGTATCCAAGTTCGAAAATGACATTTTGCCTTGCTCTCGGACCTAAGGTTACACTTGAATCATTCAAAGCTCCCACATCGTCTGGAGTAAGGAGAACCAAGGCGTATTTCACATCAGAATGTTCAATAAACTTCTCCATAATTGTCCTTCCCCTATTGGCCATAAGCGAAAGAATAATTGGTTCTAGACCGATCCTATGTACTAAACTTTCGGCTTCCAATTTTGCAAATTCATCTCGTCCATGAACAATGAAGATTTTTTCTTTCTCTTTTTGATTCAAAATATTTCCCCTCTCTTTTTCGGAAGGCATAGATTTAATACTCACTTCTATTAATTCGATATGATATAAAAGTGCCATGTATCCCTCATCATTTATTGTTTTGTAAGTGCTTGAATAATGAAAAGGGTCTTCAAAATCGAAATCTTCTATTTCTATTTTATTCTCAGCAACAAATTTATTGATTTTGAAAACAAATTCTTCAAAGACAGCAACTTTAAGATAATCATTGTTCTTTTCATATGAAATAATGCTTTCTTTTAGTTGATGAAGTCTTTTTTCTTGTACCGGTAAAAGCATGATGACTCCCCCTGCTCATGTCATATCCCTTATTATACATATTTAGACAGCACTCTTCTATATAATTAGACATAGAAGAACTTACGGCTGAATAGCGTACTACCCAGCATTCCTCTTAATTATCCATTGTAAAAAAATGGAGTTAAAATTCAAGGCGTTTATCCCTTTAATTTTGGGCTATTCTTCTTCAATATGCTTATATCGTTTTGTTCCATCGTCCACACCGTGAACGGGCGCCCTACTATATTGATATATCTTTCCATTTTCTTTACGATACAAATATCTGGAGCTTCTATCGTCCTCAAAAATAACGGTCATACTTACCAGAGGTGCCTTACCAATTTGAGTATAAATCTCATATATATCATTAGGGTTATACCCTCGGTTTTCTAATAAGTATGCTTCAACTTCGCTCGTTGTTTTATCTATGAAGATTTTTAATCCGGCCGCTCCTAAAGCGCAAGCCATCAGAACAATCACCAGGAGTAGTATTTTTATTTTTTTCATTATACCCTACCCTCTTCTGACAAAACTCGCAGCACCCGCCCCCTAGCTCTGGAAATATACTGCCGAACATGCTGCGTGGGAATATTCAAGAGCTCCCCGATTTGTTGATCCCGCAGCTCCAGCTTGTATTTGAAGTAGAGCAGATTCCGGTCGCGTTCAGATAGCTGCAGCATTGCTTCCGTTAGTGCTCCTATGGTTTCAGCTTGGATGTAGTTCTCTTCTGTCGCGGCTGCGGGATCAGGGATTTGCTCCGCTACATCGTTCTTCAAGCCGGTATAGACCTTCCTGGAACGGCGGGTGCGCCTTCGGATATGGTCATAACAATAATGCTTAATGGTGTTGACGACATAAGAGGTAACTTTGCAGCCGCTTAAGGAGCGCAATAGAGATGTTTTGGGGATCAGCTTAATAAAAGCTTCCTGAATTAGATCATCAATGACTTCTTGATCCTTAATAATATTAAATGCTTTCTTTCTCATTAAAGGATAGTGGTTCTCATATAAATTCTTCATGAATGTTCTATCATCATCGGGTTCACAAGCCTTTAGAACGCGAAGCGAAATTAGTAACCCCTCCCCATATAATCCATATTAATTCCATTTTTAATCAATTATACCCTTTTTCCTGGTGATTCGGGCTCGTGAATAATAGGCTGGCGCAGAAAAAAAGAACGCCACGGCGTTCTCTTAATCATTCAGTATCACGTAGCTTCTAATGTCTCTCTATCTTCGTTTTCGGGCAAACCATGAACTTGGACTTAACAGGACAA
The DNA here is from genome assembly GCF_038005345.1 of Paenibacillus sp. FSL H8-0122. Lineage (NCBI taxonomy): Bacteria > Bacillati > Bacillota > Bacilli > Caryophanales > Paenibacillaceae > Paenibacillus > Paenibacillus sp. FSL H8-0122. Next base: position 5,817,967 of record NZ_JBBOTB010000001.1, read on the forward strand.
TGGTGATCACCACCACCGCCCCAAGCAGCATGATGTTCCAGCGGTCAAAGGTCCGGTAGAACAAATCCGGTGAGAGGTACGCTCCATTCTGATACAGTACGTCGTCAATATACCGTGCAAAGGTATGCTTCCCCTGGTCCAGGGTCCAATGTTGCTGACGTACAGCAGCACGAAATGGCTTGTTTGCTCTAATCGCTGAATCCAATACAGCCTCTAAGCTGTCCATTTGCACATAGTAATACTTCTCGCTCAATGCAGGATTTGCATCCTCTGCCGTCTTGAACGGCCGGACATACCGCCACCCCTTCTCATAGGTAGGATAGCTGGTATACCCATACCCTAACTCATAGAATGAAGGTCCCTGAGATTTTGGCGGAATGGCCTCAATGATTGTTCCCTTGGGAATTTCTAAGGCAACCGCCGTTGCCCCGCCTGGAATCTCAGTATAATACTGCAGAGACACAGGCGCTTCTATACGATGAGTTAATGAATATTCAGGCTCGCCAGATATGCCGGGAAAATAGGAGCTATAGGCACTCAGATCCATTTTCTCCAGCGGAATGCCTTGTACATAGGGGCTGGCCGTTGCCGCAGCTGAGAAATCTTTGCGTAACTGGTGATTGTGAACCCACGCAGACCCTGTCCGGTAGACAACAATACACATGAGGATAATGACCGTCAACACGGCGCACCACCACAGGAATGGTCTAGAGACTGAGGGAACAGACATGTCATTATCCTCCTTATCGTTACAGTTGAACTAATTCACCTTGACGGTGAAGCCGGCATGCTCTGCGTAGTAATTAGGTGTCGAATACATATCCTTCACTCAAACCCATCCTCAGGCTCCCCCACCTCGAACCCTAATCCCTTTGTCGCTTCTGATTTAAACCTCTCGATCCAAGAATCCCAATCACTCTGATTCATTCGCGCAAAAAATGATAATCCGCTTGGCTCAACGGATGCCTGAATGTATACATCATCCTCTTCCTGCCCATGCCAGTGTGGAATACCGTCGATGTACCCTCTCCAACCAGGCATACGCTCATATAACTTAGCAACTTTATTCCATACTTCATCGGGTAGATAATACCATATGTTCAGATTGCAATTATGAGAGTGTATTGCCTCCATTTGCCTTCCCCCTTAGCCACTAACCTTCAATTAAGCTTCCCTCACATCGTACCATATGTTGGAATTCGTGTACTACCACGCCTAGCCATACCAACACAAATACCCTCTCCGAAAAGAGAGGGCGGCCTTCCTTAACTGCTCTTATCCCATCAACGCATAGTAATACTTCGCTTCCTGTGTCTTATACAGACCATACCAAGCCTCTAATTTTTGTGGAGTCATTACATCCAGGGCTTTCAATACATGCATGGTGAATTCCAGCGGGGCGATGCCGGTTGCTGTGATCAGCTTGCTGTCCGTTACAGCAGGCTGGTTCTGGTAGAACTCTTCGCCGGTGTACGTTGGACAGATCATTTTGAGGTACTCCAGGTCATTGCTTGTATGCGGGCGTGCATTCAGCAGTCCGGCCTGGGCCAGTCCCATGGTGGCTCCGCAGATGGCTGCCACTAATATATCCTCCTGTATACATCTCTCAGCGAGTCCAAGGATCGGCTTGTGGATGGCTTCGGTCCATGTCTCACCGCCGGGTAGGATCAAGGCATCTCCTCTTACCAAGCTGCACTCATCTACCGTGATGTCAGGCATGATTTTCAGTCCACCCATGGTAGTGATAAGCTTCTTCTCATTGGCTACGGTTACTATTGTAGATGGGGCTTGTCCCTCCTTGTAACACCTTCCCGAGTTCAGTTCGGCCGTTAGATACCCGATCTCCCAGTCTGCCATGGTGTCTAACACATATAGATATACTGTATGCTTCATGTGTAGCTCCTCTCTCTATGACTATCTCTATAATAAAACAGCTTCACTGACAACTGCTGTCAGTTAAGCTATGTAAGCTGAACATATTTCCTCTCCCTCCTATCAATAAAAAACAGCTATAATCAACAGTTCCATTCCCGCCTATGAACAGCTATGCTATCTTACCTTTATGCATTTATATTGTATTGCCAAGGAGGAACTAGCATTGACTGCGCATAACAATCTGGAAGAGTACCGTGATCCGGTCAACTATGATCTGGAGTTCGGCGGGGAGACCCGAAAATATCAGTTCTATTTGGAATGGGCTCAAGCGGCTGCCGGCGAGGTCTTGGAACTGGCTTGCGGAACCGGATTGACGACCCTGCCGCTGGCTCAAGCGGGAATGGCCATGACTGGCGTTGATATTGCTTCCTCTATGCTGGCTTATGCGCGGGTGAAGGCCGGGAACTTGCCTGTAGCGTTTATCGAAGCTGATGCGCGAACCTTCCGCTCTGATAAGAAGTTCGCCATGATCTATTTAACGGGGAATGCGTTTCAGGCTTTTGTGACTGATGATGATCAGGCCGCCTTACTCCGTACCGTCTACCATCATCTGGAGCCAGGAGGACGACTGATCTTCGAGATGCGTAATCCCGCAGGGACTGACCTGTCCGATGAAGGGGAGACGGCTTGGGGGCAATTCATCGATTCAGACGGCAACGTAGTCAAGGTATCGGGCACACAGACCTACGATGCGGAACGTTCCATCATGCACTGGGTAACCTTTCGCGATTGGGGCGATAAGCGGACAGAGTCCCGAATCGACTGCCGTTTTACAACATACGCTGCGCTGACGGAGTTATTGACCCGTTACGGATTTCGTATCGAGCATCAGTATGCAGACTGGGATCGCACACCGTTCACCCCCTCCTCCCCTCTCCTTATCAGCGTATGTAAGAAATCGTAAGCTTCAATCTGTTCTTTTTGCCATAATTAAGCTGACGATCTGCTTCATCTCCTCTTGGTTCAGGACGGAATACCAGCGGGTGGTTGTGTTATCCTTGCTAATCTTCGCCAGAAGCAGTTCCGTCCTATCTTCGGAGACATTCAGAATCACTCTGCGTCATTTCCAGGAATGAAGGTCAATGTAGTGATTGTTCCTCATTCCTCTTAATATCATCCTAACATTCATCCCCAAGTATATCATATGCTGGTTATCCCCTCCCCTTCGCGCACCAAAGACGCCGCAGGCGAATCTGGGCGTCTCGTGTTCCTTCTATTTAGTTCTGCCCTCTTTTCTAGGGAACTTCCATGTTCCTATAGCACCCGCATCATCCTATAGGACTTAAAAGTGCGTACTTCTACATTTCTTATTTACTGTTTACACTAACATCAGCCATTGATTAACGAGGGGGAATGATTAATTTGGGACAAAACTGGAAAATCTTCATACTTGCTGTGGTCTGCTTTATTGTCGGGACATCCGAATACATGATCACGGGCATTTTAGATAAAGTCGCCGCAGATACCGGAGTGACATTATCTCAGGCTGGACAGTTAATGACCGTCTACGCACTAGCCTACGCCATAGGTACCCCGGTCCTAATGGGGGTCACGGCCCGGTTTGACCGTCGAAAGTTGTTGTTGTACTCGCTTGGCTTAATCATCGTGAGTAATGCGCTAATCATGATTTTTCCGGGTTATGGATTTATGCTGCTTGCACGGGTAGTCATGGCGCTCGGAACTGGTGTATTTGTCGTGACATCGCTTGCCTTAGCCGCTAAGTTAGCGCCTTCGAACAGGAAGGGGAGTGCGATTGCAACGGTGTTAATGGGTGTCACCGCTTCACTTATCTTGGGCGTGCCCATTGGCCGGGTGATTGCCGCCGCGTACGATTGGAGGCTGATTTTCGGCGGTATTAGCCTTCTTGCTATGGTCAGTCTACCCGTCCTGGCAAGCTCAATACCACGGATGGAAGGTGATGAGCCGATCTCCTTTGCCAAACAACTGGCTATGGTGAAGAGACCGCGAATCGCACTCTCTCTCGCCATTAACTTTTTTATGACGATGGGTTATGGCATTGCCTTCACGTATTTGTCGCCTTATCTGCTGGAAGTTGCCGGAATGAGCGATCGATGGGTAAGCGGAGCCCTGTTCGCATACGGCATCGCCAGTCTGATCGGGTCAAAGGCAGGGGGAAGCGGCACCGATCGATGGGGTGTAGGCAGAACGTTAACTGGAGCAACGTTGTTAAATATGGTGATGCTGATATTGTTATCGGTAGTCTCTGGCACTTCCATATTCCTTGTTTTCCCGGTGCTGGTGCTTTGGTCGCTCTTCTCCTGGGCAGCTTCTCCAAGCCAGCAATATGATCTTCTTACCTTGTCTCCCAAGACATCTGGTGTCATGCTTGCCCTCAACACATCTGTGCTGCAGCTGGCGATAGCGGCGGGGGCTGGACTCGGAGGCATTGTCATTAACTATTTATCGCTGCAAGCCATTACGTGGGTCGCTGCTGCCTCCGTTGCTGTAGCGGCTATGATTTCTGCTGCGTTGTTCGGCAGGATAAGCTATCGGTCGCGCCAAGAGAGTCAAAGTGCAGAAATACTAACATCTACAGCTCCGGAATAAGCTCCGGCTCCCCTTATCAATAAAAAACGAATATAATCAACGGTTCCATTCCCGTCTATGAACAGCTATGCTATCGTACCTATTATACTTTGATAAATAAGGGAGCGAGCTGCGATTGGATGCACACTTGAATACCGCAATGGAAGCACTGGAGCAGTACTCTATAGGCTGCAAATCGGTTGATTTCATTGCACAGAGCGGCAATACGATCTACAAAGTCACTGATCTGGACAACAATAGTTACAGCCTCCGGCTGCATATCTCCAAAGGTGATGCCCTTGAGCAAATCTGGAGTAAGCGGGAGGTCCTTCAATCCGAGATGGTCTGGCTGGAAGCGTTAACCTTGGATACCGATGTGACCCTGCCTTCACCTTGTAAGAATATTCGCGGAGAATTCATTACGGACGTGAACCATACCCACTGCACTTTATTACGATGGGTGGAGGGTGAACAGAAGCCTTTCATTCCTACTATAGAAGATGCCGGGGCCATAGGTGAATTGATCGGCAAGTTACATAAGCAAGCCTCGAACTGGAGCATCCCCAATGCTTTTGAACGCCCGGCCTTTGATGGCTCCCGGATCTTACAAGCCCTTAATACGCTGAAGGAACGTGCTAATGCCGGACTGCTTGATACAGGAGATACGGAGCTTCTGCTGCATGCCGGCGAGCGGGTCATTCACATGATGGACTCTATGGAGCGGACAGCCAGCAATTGGGGCATGATTCATGCCGATCTGATTCCAAGTAATTTGGTGTTTGATGGAGAAGAAGTACGGCCCATTGATTTTGGAGCTTGCGGGTTCGGTTATTACTTAGTGGATTTGGGCTGGACGTTCTCCTACATCCATCCTTCATTCAGAGAACAGTTGCTTCAGTCTTATTCCAAGCACCATCCGTTGCCGGATAACTATATTAAAAGGTTAGAGGGCTTCTTCATTGCAGCACAGCTGGAGACGATGAATTTCTGGCTGGGCCTGCCGGACTGGCAGGAATGGCTGCCCGGGCATATCGGTAAATTAGCCAGTAGAGAGATTACGGCCTACTTAAACAATGAATCGTTTCTCTTCAGCGGCGTGCCGTATTGGGAATGAACCTTCACCTGGGCTTGGCACAAACGTAAAAATAAAGACGCTGCGGGGTAACTCCCCGAGCGTCTTTGTTCTTTTTTTATAGAAGGAAGGACTCCCTTAATTCTTCCCCCCATACCCCTTATACGTACCATAGACGGCATTCGCATACTGATCCGCCAGGATCGGGCGGCCGTAGGAATCGGTGGCTCCTGGATACCAGTTGTCGCCCCCGTTGTAATGTAAGAGTCCGTTGTAGATGTTGCCGAATCTTGCGATCTTCTCATCAAGAATCAGTCCGCCTAAGGCTACCTGATCCTGTTCGCTGCTGTGATTATACGTGCGGCCGAATTTGACGCTGAATTGGGAGGCATACGCGGCGCGTGTATTCGGCTCGACCTGCATCAATCCGTCACCGGCGGAAGGGCTGCCCGGCAGGCCTGCTCCGAAGCTGCTCTCCTTCTTGATCACCGCGCTCAGGAGTAGAGCGAAATCTCCGCCTTTGCCGAATTTATTGTCCACGTTCATGGCATACGTCCAGATCTGGCTGGGCACCTCGGAGGGGCGGGTGACGCCGGTTGCGGGCGGTGAACCGGTGTAGATTTTGACCGAAGACATCTTGTCATTCACACTCTCGCCGACCCAGGAGGAGCTTGATGTATAGGTCCACTTCGTGCCGCCGAAATTATCGTCCGCATACACCTCCACCGTCCAGCCGTTCGGTACCTTGAGTGAGGACATCCAGTCATTCGGAATTCCCGCATTGTTCAGCTGGGACAGCACATAATTGCCTGTTCCCAGGGTGACGGCCTTGCCGCCATAGTCCCTATCTGCATAGAAGATGGCTCCGTTCGTTGCCGGTGGCGTTGTGGGCGTGGGTGTGGGTGTTGTGGTGCTGCCGCTTTTCCATAATGCAGGAACATTCGGCGGCTCCCAGCCAGTCAGGGACGTATGCGCCTGAAGACAGGTATATGTACCTCCGCCATAGGTTACGGTGTCATTCACCGCATAGGCCGTGTTCGGCGACCACGCTCCTCTCGCGGCTGCACTTGCATTCGGTAAGGCGGTGAAGAATACGGAGAGCAGTAATGCGAATGCGGCCAACAGGGATACAGCTCTAGCTGACACTTTGGTATACAATAGCCAAGCCTCCTTAGATCGTTTCCCCTCATAAAATAACCCAAAAAAGTCCCAAAACATAACATTAAAAAGAGCCCTCCAGGGGGCTATTCATCAGGGTACTATATTTTATTACCGATTTTCTAATTCATTCCAACATTGTTGTAGTTTTTGAATCACCTCGAGAAACTTACAATTTTCGACATATCCTTTTCCTTATCTAGCATTCTACACAGGAATTTAGCCTCTTAATGTAAGAAAAGAAAACTTAAATAGTGCAATTTCACACAATTTTCGGCAATGATGCTATCATTAAGGCAATGAGCTTAAGAATGACGAATCTTGTAGATTGGGGTCGGCTTCATCATGAGGGGTATACTAAGGTCCGGTTCTCGTAATATCTGGTTACATATCGCTGTGGTCGTGGTTATCGGGCTGATCGCAAGCTATGCCATCCTGTCTGCAACGCCGGGTGCCCCCAAGCCTCGAAGCAAGGAAGGCCTTCTGGATCTAACGCATACCTCTATCCGTATGAATCCGCTGAAGTTACAGGGAGAATGGGCCTTCTATTGGCACGAGCTGCTCTCACCCGGGGATATACGAAGCCGGATGGCAGGCGGGGAATCAGCTGAGCGGAACCGGTATATCAACATCCCGGGCTCCTGGCTCGGCTACCCGCTGGATGGTCAAGCGCTGAAGGGCGAAGGCTATGCCACCTTCCGGCTGGTGATCCGGCTTAGTGAGCAGGATAGTCAGGAGCGGCTGGCTCTGCGGCTGCCTACTATTTTTCATGCGTATAAATTGTGGGTGAATGGAGAGCTGCTAGCTGAAGTCGGTGTGGTGGATCAGGACAAAGAAGGCATGACGCCGCGTCTGGCGACGAAGCTGGTGTTCTTCCAGCCTGAAGGCGACACGGTGGAGCTGGTGATGCAGGTAGCGAACTTCCATCATAAGCGGGGCGGCATCACCAAAAATATTGAGCTGGGTGGCAGTAATGTGTTAACGGTCCGGACTCATCTGAGGATTGCTGCGGATATGTTCATCACGGCCAGCCTGCTGGTGATCGGCGTGTATCATCTGCTGCTGTTCATGCTGCGGCGTAAAGACCGGGCACCGCTATACTTCGGTCTGTTCACTGTGATGTTCTCTATCCGCTCCCTGCTGAACGGCGAGCTTATGTTAACCCAGTGGCTGCCTCATTTTCCGTGGGAATTGCAGTTCAAGCTTGAGTATCTGATCCTATGCCTTGGCGGGTGGATGATCACGATGTATTTTGAATGCATTTTCCCGGATTACGTGTCGCGTTGGTTCCGCTATGGCAGCCGGATCGTCACCGGCGCACTCTGTCTGGTGGTTGTGGTGACCCCTGCCCTCGTCTATTCCCGGATGCTGCTGCTGATCGGTGTGGTCGTGGTGCTCCATATGGTGTATCTGATGGTGGGGCTGGCTCATGCGGCCTTGCGGCGGATGGAGGGAGCGCTGAGCTTCCTGCTGGTGTCGGTGGTGGCTCTGGCTACGGTGACCAACGATTTCCTGTATTACAACGAATGGTCGCCCATTGAGAACAGCTCGCCATTCGGACTGCTTATCTTCACGGTCGCCCAGATGCTGCTGCTCTCCTCCAGATTCACAAGGGCAGCAACGAATGAAGAACGGATTGCCCGGGAGCTGCAGGAAGCCAATCTCAAGCTCACCGGGATGAATGCCAATCTGGAGCAGCTCGTGCTGGAGCGCACCCATGCCTTATCCGCAGCCCACGAGGATCTCCGCCTGTCGTATGAGCGGTTACTGCACTCCGAGGAAGGCCGGAAGAAGCTGCTGGCCTACATTACGCATGATCTGCGCATGCCGCTGTCCAGTATGCTGGGTTATGTCGAGGCAGTGATGGATAGGGTGAAGCCGGAGCGCAATGAACAGTATCTGCAGTATATCCGCGATAACACGATAAGGATCAACCGGATGATCGGGGAGCTGAGCTTCTTGTCGCATCTGGAGACGGGGCAAGTGGAATACCGGATGGAGCTGGTCCAGGTGACTAAGTTCCTGCGCGGCTTCTATGAACAATATGAGCTGGTGGTGCGGGATGCGGGGCTGGATTTCGATCTGGACATCGGGGATACAGTAGACCTGGGCGCCGGCCTGCCTGTTGCCCGGATTGATTCGCAACGATTAGAGCAGGCACTATTCAATCTGGTGTCAAATGCGATGAAGTTCACTCCTGGCGGCGGGTTGGTGCGTCTTGTTTTCGATGTGGACGAAGTGAACGATACGCGGTGTGTGGTCATCAGCGTACAAGACTCCGGCATGGGTATTCCTCCAGAGCAGCTGGAGCAGATCTTCGACCGCAATTACCGGGTGGACCGGCCGGGGCTGGACATGGGCGTAGAAGGTAGCGGGCTCGGGCTGGCGATATGCAGGGAAATTGTACAAGCGCATGGCGGGAGTGTCCGGGCGGAGAGTGACGGGAAGACCGGGTCGATTTTCCAGGTCATATTGCCATTGATTCAGGAAGCAGGAGAGTGACAATAGAATGGACATATACCGAATTATGATCGTCGACGACGATCCCCATATCTGTGAGATTGTTCAGCTATACTGCCAGCGGGAAGGCTTCGAGTCCTCATCTTGCCACAGCGGAGCCGATGCTATGATGCTGCTTGCGTCATTTAACCCGGACCTGATTGTGCTGGATGTGCTGCTGGCGAATGAGAACGGCATTGACTGGTGCAAGAACGCACGCAATTACACGAATGCCCCGATTGTATTCCTAAGCAGTCAAGAGGAGGATGAGGTGAAGATCAGCGCCTTATCGTATGGCGGGGATGATTATGTGACCAAGCCGTTCAGTCCGGGCGTACTCATGGCCAAGATCAAGGCCCATCTCCGCAGGGTATCCACGGGCAGAAGGGAACAGTTGCTGGAGCTGCCCGGGCTGACGCTGGATTTCTATGCACAGTCTGTCCATATGGGCAGCAGAACGATTTTTCTGTCAAAAAAAGAATTCAGCCTGCTCTCCTATATGGCACAGAACGTGAATCAAGTGGTCACGGTCGATACGCTGTTTCACCTCATCTGGGGGATGAAGAGTCTGGAGGATACGCGGACGGTCGCTGTCCACATCAGTAATCTGCGCAAAAAAATCGAGGACGATCCCGTTCATCCCGAGCGGATCATTACCGTCCGGGGGGCCGGCTATATGCTGGTTGCGGGCAAGCGCTGAGCATAGCAAATAGCTCCAACGGCAGCGGAGCCAGTGGAGCTTTTACAGCTGATTCTTGTAAGTGTAACAGTCATAATACCCCGCGACGCAGATCATAGAAATACTCCACCGCCGGATGCTTCCGCTGCATCTTCCCGGCCATCCCTTCGATCCGCTTCCGCCCGACTCTCCGGTCCATTAGAGCCAGAATATTCAGTACCATATCACTGCTCTCCAGGCTCTCCTCAATAGGCGTAACCAGGAACTTATTCGCCGCCACAATGAAATTCGATTTCGTCAGGCCAGCCTGGGCCAACATTAATGCCTTGGCGTGTTCGGTGGTTAAGCGGCTTCGGGCCATGATGATTAGGCGGTCCTCTGGGATGGGCCCCTTGGCCGCCATTCTGACTGTTTCAATATCTTCATGGGTGACGGAGATATGCAGCTCCGGGTCATTCTTGACCTCCAACTCGGACGAATACCACCGGATAGGACTGGACTTGTCGTTCATGCTGAGGATATTCTTCTTGTCCACCGTAATATAACAGGTGCCTGATTTATCCGGCGAATAGCGGTAAGCGGGCGCCCGGTACTCTACCCGTCCCTCTAAGGATGGGCTGAGGAAGCCCTCCAGTTGTTGCTTGAGTTTGCTCCAGGACATGTCTTCACCTCCATGAAAATGGGAAAAGGCCTGCCGGCCTCTTCCCCAGTATTTTAATAATCCGCAAACGGCGCTTCTGGTAATCCGAGTTCTATGCGCAGAAGATTCAACGCTGAGGATTCCGGGTTTCTCCGGTATTGTTGATATTCTCTCGCCCGAATAAGAGTTTCGGCGCTTTCTCCGGGGTCCTGCGCTTGTTCCTCACGAATCCATTCCATTAGCATAGGCAGCTTGCTCTGAGGCGTAGTCTCCTGAGCAGCTTCGTGATCCGGATACCGGCTGCGTGACTTCTCATTGATCCGTTGGCACAATTCGAGCAGTTCGGGGTAGTGGCTGATCAAGATGTCCGCAGGTGAGCTCTCCTGCCCGGAAGCCGCAGCTTGTTCCTCCTGCAACGCCCCAACTCGTGCTATGATCTCCCGCGCTATATCAGGGTGTCCCCACATCGTCACTCCATGTATACACCAATCCTCCACGAACGGCTCAAGCATAGCGATTGCTACTGTCCAGGGTGGCATCTTTATCATCGTTTCATTATAAGGCATCTTGAATCTTTCCTTGGTCCAAATATCTTCAATAACCGTGCCCTGCTCATAATGGTCCACCATCTGATAACAGGAAGGTCTCATGGCTGTCCAGTTGTCCAGCATCCTCCGTTCTTCCCCGGAATACCGCCGGCCCTTCTCCTCCAGGAACCACTCAATACCGCTTAACCCATTCTCATAGACTTGGAAGAAGTACGCCCACATGTTACCGGCGCCATTCCTTAATGATCCTAACACAGGATCGAAGCGTTGACACTTCTGATGCTCGAAATTCCATTCTCCGCCCTGCTTCTGAGCGACAAAGTCATACAGATCGGTAGTCAACTTATATTTCCGGTCAAAAAAACGGCGCCCCTTCGCCTGCAATGATAATTCTTCCGCCTGCTTAAGCATACAGCACCGCTTGTACTTTTTGCCGCTGCCGCAAGGACAAGGGTCATTTCTTTCTATCATGTTCATACACCTCTGAGATTAGAATTGGCCTCTATCTAGTCTCCCATAATCCGGCACATATCTCCATGTTACCATACTTCCCGTCCTTGTTGCCCTCCTGTGGAGAACTCGTGATGGATGAGTCCCCCCTCAATCCTTATACGGATCGAACTCATCCGCACCCGCCATACATACGCCCACCGGCTTCAGCACGTGCATAACCTCAATGGTCCCGGCATGCGCATCCAGTACCTCTTGCAGCTTCCGGTAGACAAAAGGACTCTCGTCCGTGCCCGCGCCGCGCAGCACTACGCCGAACTGCCGGACCGCCTCCAGCATTTGCGCTGTCGTAATTTGACCGCCGCTGCGGGTACGGGTTTTATAGTTCATCCGGCCCGCAGCCTGGGTCCGGCTCATGATTCGGCCTGCTCCATGAACGGTGCTGTAATAAGCCTCCCGGTTCTCCCCGCTGTCCTTACCCCGGACGATTACGGAGATGTCTCCCATGCTGCCGCCGATAAAACCAGTCTGGCCGGGTGCGGATGGAGTAGCCCCTTTGCGGACAACGATGACTTCCTTGCCGTTATGTGTCTCTTTCCAGGCATAGTTATGATGGTTATGCACCTCCAGGTCCGCTCCCGTTCCCAGAATAGCCAGCACCTGCTGGATAACGTAGTCTCTTCCCGCATAAGCATAGCGACCGGCCAGCTTCATCGCTCTGTAGTACATATCGCCCAGCTCACTGTTCAGGTCGAGCAGTACGGGCGGCTGATCCATCTTTTCCCCCGGGGCATTCGCCAGGAAGTCTCTGCCTGCTGTCAGGTTAAGGAATCCGCTCGCTGTCTTATGCCCCAACCCTCTGCTGCCGAAATGATTGGCAATCCACACCCGGCCGGTTGCGTCTTCTTCTAATATGTCTACGAAGTGGTTGCCGCTGCCGACCGTACCCAGCTGATTCTGCGCCAGAGTCTTAAGCTTATCGTGCACTCCGTTACCAACCGCCTTGAACACCGCCCAGTCGGGATCGTCGAACAGCTCATGATCGACCCGTTCATTATTGACCCGGCCGACACCGAAGGAGATTCTGCGGGCAATCTCGTCCATGATTCCTGAGAGTCGTGGCCGCAGCTCCTCTATCTTCAAGCCGGTCCGTACCGCCTTATTCCCGCACCCGATATCGTAACCTACGCCAGACGGAGAGATCTGTCCATCGTACACGACTACCCCGCCGATCGGCTGGCTGTAGCCTTTATGATGATCCGCCATGAGCAGGGTCTGCACGACATTTCCGTTCTCCGCACACATACGGGCCTGCACCAGCGCGCCGTCGTCCGGCTTCCCCCACACCCGCACGCCGTCTATATTCTGATAAACCATATCTTTTAACCTCCTGTGGATCGGGATGACCCGAACTTCTGCCTCTATATTCGCTTAATTGGAGCACAAGGTACATGGCGGAAGTATTACGAACTGGGGATATCTAACAATGTAATATAAGTTAACGGAATTCAGGAACCTAAATAGACCGCCCCGTAAAGGAAACGGCCTATTTACTATCACATAAGAGTACATTCTTTCGGTACGATTACAGGAAGTTTATTTAGTATCTATTATTGCAATTTTCTTTACATTATCCCAGCTTATAGTAGCCTTAAGGCTATCCACTGTCATTTTAATCGTTATCCCTGTGGTTTGGGCCGTAACATTTCCGGTTTTGGAATCCCACTTAACATTCATATTTAAGGCTTCAAATATTTTACGAAACGGTACCATCGTGTTCCCATTTATGATGATGGGCTTAGCATCGAAGCCAAGTGGCTTCCCGTCTAAAATAACAGAGCCATACGTGGTTGGTGTCGCTGCACTCACACTGGAGACTGAAATACAGCCTACTGAGACCATGATGAAGACGAGAAGCGGTATTATAAATTTTAATTTCATAAGACCCTCCTCCAAATTAAGAATTCATCCCTACGCATTCGAATCCAGCATCGCCGGAATATTAATCTCCTTCACACAGGAAGCCTTGGACAGGTTCATGACGCATTGCACGAGGGATACTATATCCTGAAGCGGGATCTGCGCGCCGTTATAGGCGGACAAGACAGGCTCCACCCCGGCCTCCAGCGGAATCTGGGTAGCGATCTCCCCGGGATTGATGATAGTCACACCGATGCCATAAGGCTTCACATGCTCCCTGACCGCATTGGCGATCCCGCGCAGACCGAACTTAGAAGCGGCGAACGAGACCTGGGTGTAATCATTATGATCCAGGCCTGCCGTGGAACCGATCAAGATAATGTTGGCATGCGCAGACTGCTTCAGATTCGGCAAAAGCTTCTGGATGCACGTAATCGCCGCAGTCACATTAATGTTAATGATACTGGCAATCTCAGCCGGGTCGTCCTGCTCAAAATCATAGTCAGCGCTGAAGCCCTTGCTCTCCCATACGCCAACATTATAGATGAATACGTCCAGGGTAACGCCGTTCAATGATTCTGCAATTCGCCCGGCAGCATCCGGCTTCGCCAAGTCAGCCTCAATCCAGATCCGCTGAACCCCATCCTCCAGCTTCATGCTGTCCGGGTATGTTCTGGAGACCACCCAGACCTGATCGCCCGGCACCGGCAACGCCTTGACGAAGGCTTCTCCCAAGCCTTTACTCGCGCCAAAAATAATGAAACGTCTCATATTATCCTCCTTATTCGTTAAGCTCCTCCGCCCCGTCCTGCTCTTTGCTTGCGAATTCATCCAGCAGCGCACGCACCTCACGGGTAGACTTGGTGTTCATCAGATGATTTCTGAGTTCACTGGCGCCGCGGAAGCCGCGGACGTAGATTTTGAAGAATCGCTGCAACGGGCTGAACGAACGTGGTGCCTGTCCTGAGTATTGATCATAGAGATCCAGATGCAGCCGCAGCAGATCCAAGAGCTCCTGGCTGCTGTGCTCCCTTGGCTCCTGCTCGAACGCATACGGGTTATGAAAAATCCCGCGCCCGATCATAATCCCGTCCACCCCATACTCTGCGGCCAGCTTAAGGCCAGTCTCCCGGTCTGCAATGTCCCCGTTAATCGTCAGCAGGGTGTCCGGCGCGATCTCATCGCGCAGCTTCTTGATCTCCGGGATCAGCTCCCAGTGGGCAGCCACCTTGCTCATTTCCTCCCGCGTACGCAGATGGATAGACAGATTCACAATATCCTGCTGCAAAATATGGGTCAGCCAGTCCCGCCATTCGTCCACATTAGTGAATCCGAGCCGCGTCTTGACGCTGACAGGCAGTCCCCCGGCCTTCGCCGCCTGGATGATCTCCGCTGCGAGTCCGGGACGGCAGATCAGGCCGCTGCCCTTCCCGTTCTCCGCGACATTCGCAACAGGACAACCCATATTAATGTCGATGCCACGGAAGCCTTCCTCGGCCATACCGATGCTCATCTTGCGGAAGTATTCCGGTTTATCTCCCCAGATATGGGCCACCATCGGTTGTTCATCCTCTGTGAACGTCAGACGCCCGCGCACAGCATGGTGCCCCTCCGGGTGGCAATAGCTCTCAGAATTCGCAAACTCCGTAAAAAACACATCCGGCCGGCCCGCCGCACTCACCACATGACGAAACACCACATCCGTCACATCCTCCATCGGGGCCAGTATAAAAAAAGGGCGTGGCAATTCACGCCAGAAATTATTTATCATATGAAGTACCTCTCTATGTGCGCCAGAATAATCCCTTATCCGGCCGTAATAAAGCTAAATTATATCATAACTCCGGGGGAATGGTAGCCGCCCTGCCAAGGAGCTTCCCCCCTCTACAGCCAATAAGCCCCAGAGAATTCTCTGGGGCCGTTGGTGTCTTCATCGCTATTGAATCCTGCCTAACCATACCTGTGCGGCTTGGAACCCCGGCTGTCCGGGCAGACAATAGGGCTCCGGTTCAGCGGCAGGCTCCCAGATGAAGTCCTCTAGACCGGGCACTGTTCCGTATAGCTCCCAGGGGAACACCTGGCTCTCGCCTCCTGCCTCGAAGGTATTATCGTAGAAATGCAGCCCCTCCCGGAAGGCGACCACAAGCTGCGACTGGATGAAGTTCGGATGATAGAACCAGATTCTCAAATAGTAGGGTTCATTGAACCCGGCCATCTGCCGGGACCAGGCATGGTACACCTCAATCATCGCCTCCAGCAGCAGGCGGGAATACCACACCGGCGGATTGCGCCTGTTCAACCTGTAGAAGGGGTCGATCCACAGCTTCACATAATCCCGCCGGGTAGCTTGCAGCTCCTCCAGGTCGAGATGCATGCACCCTTTTTTCCACTGGTCAATCTGCTTCACTCTGCGCTTCCAGCCGCGTATCTTCTTCTTGTTCGAGAATACACCTGCCATAATCTCTTCTGCCCTCCTCTAGCCCCTGGGTTTCAACTGCTTAATCACAGACATCATCAGGATAATCATCCCCGTGCCGAAGCCTGACATCGATAAGGGAGCCAGGACAAACCGCATGATCTCCCCCTGCACCCAGAAGCTTGCCAGCATGATCACCATACAGATCACCGTGAACGTCCCGACCGTCAGCGTCCCGATGAAATCCGTCAGGCTAGGATTGTCCTCACGCGCAAGCGTGATCCGGTTCTCCTTCAGCAGCGGCAGCTCCAGTAGTTTCGGGATATAATCCTCCAGCCGCCCCTTCATCTTGCTTAGCTGATCCTTCACGATCTGCCCTTGATCCATCTGCTCTGCGAAGGACTGGCTCGCTGCGGATAAGGAGTACGACTCATCAACAGAGGATAAGGTCCCGTCCAGAGTAATAATCGCCCGGAAGGCCCCGGCCACCGTCGGCTTCAAGGACATCCCCAGCTCGGTAATCATCGACATCAGCCGTCTCATCATGACACTGGTAGGATCAGGCGAGAACGAGGCTTCGGATAAAAGTCTGCCGAGGCGCCGCTCAATCATCCGCACATCCAGCAGCTCTCCTTCTTCACAGACCCCGGCCAGGCCCTGGGCCATCTGCTTCGTATCCTTCCGGCTGTAGCCCATCAGGAAGTTCAACATCCCGGCCCGCTCCTCCTCCGTCAGATAGCCCACGGAACCGAAGTCAATTAGCGCGACCTTCCCGTCCCGGGTCAACATTAGATTGCCGGGATGCGGGTCGGCGTGGAAGATGCCGATCATCAGAATCTGCTGCAGGAACGCATGCATGATCATTTCCGATATGTCGCTGGTCACCTTCTGCGTGAACCGCTGTCCTTCAATATATTCCATGGTCAGAATCTGCTTGGTTGAATACTCGGCGTAGATCTTCGGCACTTGGATCGGAATATCGTGTTCCTGGAACGCTTGGCGCAGCAGGTTGGTATTCAGTGCTTCAATATCGAAGTCCGTCTCTTCGATCAGATTCGTTTTGAAACCTTCGGCGAGCTGAATTAAGCCAAGTTTCCGGATTTTGGAGGAGCGTTCGGATAGCCGGGTCACGAATTGAATTAACAGATCCAGATCCACGCCCATCTTCTGCTTCACATCCGGCCGCAGGATTTTGACAACTACCTTCTCTCCTGTGGACTTCAGCCGTGCCAGATGCACCTGACCGATCGAAGCGGCTGCAATAGGCTCCATCCCGAAGTCTTCATACGTCTCCTCCGGATCGCCGATCCGGCTGTCAATGATCTCCTTCAGCTCCTTCTGGCTGAGCGGCTTAACCTGGTCATGCAGGCTGGAGAACGCCTCAATATATTGCGCAGGCAGCAGATCCTTCTTGGTCGACAGCACCTGCCCGAACTTCACGAAGACTCCGCCCATGTTATCCAGAATGGCAGCAATCACCTGCGGCAGCTTCGCGTGATCCTGCTGGAGCAGATGGTTCAGCCCTTTGCGTGAAGCGATCCAGAGCAGACGGATCATACGCCTGAAGCCGCGCATCTTACCCATCACATACCCGAGCGGGTTCCCGGACTGCAGCAGCTTGAAATTGAATACGCTAAGCAGCATGTAGGTATAGCAGGAGATAAATAGAATCAGCAGCGGGTAATAGATGAACATCACCCTGACCATCTCCGCTTCGGAGGGAACCACGGGCTGCTTGAAGTAGGTTGAGGTTATGATCAGGGTTACAATGGACGTACTGAACAAGATAGCCACCATCAACTGGAACTGTTCATGCTTGAAGGTCCTGATGCTGCTTATGATGAAATAGAGAATGAACGCCACGACAATAATGCTGCTCATGTAGAATTGCTCCAGCACTTGCACCAGCATACTGACCGCCACCGCGCTGATCAGCGGCATCACGAGCTTATGCTTCGCATTGAATATATAGGCAAGCGCTGTGAATACACCGAAACATACAAGCATTACTATGAAAAAGAACATCCTCCAGCCCCCTGTATCCGCTTCATTATTCCCAATATAGCACACGGGGCTGAAGATGCGGAATGCTCCCGGTATTATTGACAACTGGAGAGCTTCAATGGTAAGCTTCGGCTATAAAATTTGAGGAGGATGGCAGTCTATGATTCCACGTATATGGTAAGCACGCCCAATAAAAGCTGATTTCTCACCAAGTGTGGGCTTTTTTGAGCTGCTGCTATTTACGATAAGGACATCGATTGCGATCCGCTACGGCTTATTTCACTATGCCCGGTTTCGCACTGTCCCGTCATGTAATTGTTGCAGACCCAAGTCCATTTACGGATTTGGGTCTGTCTTTATTAGGGAGGGTATACACTTATGAATATTCAATGGAAAAAGACGTTCGCCTTCATCTTCAGCGGACAAATCTTCTCGATATTAACCTCTGCGATGGTTCAATTCTCCATCATCTGGCATCTGACCGCGACGACGGGGTCGGCCGCCGTGCTAATGCTTGCCGGTCTGGCCGGGTTCCTGCCGCAAGCGCTCTTAGGTCCGTTCATTGGTGTCTGGCTGGACCGATGGAACCGTAAGCTCACCATGATCATCTCGGACAGCGCCATTGCACTAACCAGTCTGATTCTGGGTGCTTATTATCTATGGGGGGAGCCCAGCTTATGGATTGTGTACGCCATCCTGCTCATTCGTTCGGCAGCCTCGTCCTTCCATGCGCCTTCGTTCCAGGCTGCGATTCCTCTGATTGCGCCGGAAGATCAGCTTACCCGGGTGGCAGGCTGGAACCAGCTCATCTTCTCTGCTTCCAGCGTCCTTGGACCTGCGCTTGGAATAGCGGTATACTCAGCTACTTCACTAGGAACAGTGTTACTTTTAGATGTGGCAGGTGCCTTAATCGCTAACCTTATGCTTCTGTTCGTTCATATTCATCAGCCGAAGCCGGAGGTCGTAGAGACACCCTCGTTCCGTAAGGAGTTTATGCTCGGCTGGCGGGCCTTCCTGTCGCACAAGCCCATTGTCACGGTAACGGTGGCCATGGCGGTCTTCAGCGTGGTATTCATGCCGCTGGCGATGCTGTTCCCCTTGATGACGCTGTCCCATTTCGGACGCGGCGGTTACAGCGCCAGCCTGATTGAGGCCGTATTCGGGATCGGGATGATCCTTGGCGGTGCGCTGCTGTCGGTGCTTGCTTCCAGATGGAAGGACACCACCTACATGAGTCTGAGTCTGGTTGTGATCGGGCTTACCTGTGTCCTGAGCGGGGTAGTCGGGCGCGAGGCGTTCCTTGCTTTTACCATCCTATCCTTCCTGATGGGCGCAGCAGCGCCCTTGTTCAACGGCCCGTATATGGCGATGATCCAGAAGTCTTATGAGCCTGAGCTGTTAGGGCGCGTACTCTCCTTCGTGACAAGTATCGGACTCTTGTCTTCTCCGGTCGGGCTTGCACTTGCGGGTCCAGTGGCCGACCGGTTCGGCGTTCCGTTCTGGTTCTTCTGGTCGGGGATCGTTGTGGTCCTGATTGGATTATTCGTATTTGTCAGATTCGCGGGGAAAGGTACAGACGAGAAACCTGCTAGTAAGTAAATGAAGCTAAATAGACCGTCCTCACGTAAGTGGGAAGGCGGTCTATTTGCCGTGAAACATATAAATTCTATATTTTAAAAATTTCTTTTTGCCATCCGTTGGCTGGCTCTCTCCCCTCTGGCAGGTATAATGGAATAAAAGCGGTATTCCTGAGGTCAGAGGACCGCCCAATATGAGCTATCATTACATCATAAGGAGGAGGCATTCGTGGCTTTTATTCCCTTGAACTGTCCCAATTGCAGCGGAAGAATTGAATACAAGGAAGGCACCATCCTCAAGTGCCCTTATTGCCAGACTGAGCTTCTGCTCAAGCAAAATAATGTCTACTATGTGGATCAGACCATTAACCATTATCACGGGGCACCCCCTCCCAAGGCCGCACCGAAGCCACCCGTCTCCGTCTCCATCCCCGTCAGGCTGGTGCTAATTCTGCTGCTGGTGCTGGGAGGGGCCATCGGTACTTATCTTTATTACGGCCTCAGTTCTCCGCAGCAGGCAACCAAGGCTAATCTGTCTGTACGGACGATGCCCGAAAGCGAGGTCCTGCTCGCCTTCCTGCGGGAGATCCTGGGTAAAGGAAATGCCTTGCCGACAGAGGAGGAGATCGCCCGTCTGCGCTATTTAACCGTGGAGCGTTCGGAGAATGACCAGTGGAAATTCACTTACAGTCTCACCGATCCCTTCAGCAATGAGCGGGCCGAGAAGATCACTTATATTACCCAGGACAAGCGGCTGAATGACCAGCGAATTGATCAGCGGGACTTTGAGGCCTTTAAGGGGCTGACGGCCCTGAACCTGAATGGAACCTACGAAATTGACCAGACGGAGCAAACCAGTCTTGCCCATATGCCCGGATTAAAAAGCTATGGCGGCGCCTTCAACGAATCCTTCAGCAGATTCTCAGGTTATTTCGGTGACAAGTCCAAAATCACGGAGCTGTCCACTCAACTGCGCAGTAATCAGGAAGTGGCCACACTGCTCGAATTCCCTAACCTAAGCTCTTTGTCCATTACTTATGTGGATGAGTCCGTGACGGATTTGCATCTGCTCAATAAGCTTCCGCTGAAGTCCCTGTCCCTTACCTTCGTCAATGACCTAGGGTGGTTATCGTCTATGACCGGGCTGTCCTCTCTGGCGATTCATTATAGTGAGGCGACAGACTTGCAGCCGCTGTATGCCTTAACCCAGCTTCAGGAGCTTAAGCTTTCATATTTAACCAATGTAAAATCCATCGACTTCTTGCAGAACATGCCTGCTCTGCAAACGCTGGATATCGAGAATCTGAATTTCACCAGCCTGAAGCCTCTGGCCGGTAAGGCCTCCATTACCACCCTGCGCCTGGCTTCCTTAAGCAAGCTCGGCTCAGTAGCGGCCGTGAACTACCTGTCTTCTCTGCGGGAAATCACATTGTCCGGTTACTACGAGAAGCCAGAAGCACTGGCCTTACCGGGCGTCAAGCGGGCGGAGATCCCAACATCCTTCCTCTCCGGGCTGAAGGCCCCTGCGGTAACGGACCTGACACTCCGGGGCGGAAGCGGGGAGCTTAATATGGCTGAGCTGAAGAAATTCCCGGAGCTTGCGCAGCTGTCCCTTTGGGGGAGCGACGACATCATCCAGCTTCGTGCACTGGACAGCTTGCCCCGGCTGAAGACACTAAGTATCTACGATTCGTCGCTCTATTCAGAGAGCGACGCCTTGTTCCGCCTGAAGCAGGTGAACACGCTGGTGTGCTCGGAATGCAGACTAGATTTCAGACAACAGGCAGGCGCGGCAAACAGCGTGCTTGAGCATCTGACCTTGGACCGGCCTTACTTCTCCATGAACAACGACTCCGTTAATGAGGTTGACCAGGTGATGCCTTACTTCGCGGGCCTGACTGCTCTGCGTTCCTTCACCCTGCAGGACAACAACCTGGCTTCTCTTGCGTTCATGAGCAAGTGGCAGGCCATCGAGGAGCTTCATCTGGAGAACAATGCGATTTCCGATATAGAGCTTCTGAGCAAGCTGCCCAAGCTGCAACAGGTATTCTTGGCTGGTAATTCCGTAGCGAACAAGTCCGTGCTTGATACGGGCGTGCAGGTCTATTAATTCTCCGCTCTGACACAAGAGAACGTGAACGCAAACTTTTCAGCCCTTTCCCTTCCGATAGGAAGCGGAGAGGGCATTTTTATGTTCAGGACATTTCCCGTGCGCCTCGCCGTGAGTTTGTCATAGAGATATAGGCCGCAATGCACTTCCAATTCAATATTTTTATAGAATCTCAAATTAATGTTATTTCCATGTTATGGTCTTAAACTGATTTATCTCTGCATATGCAGTATTAACGACCTTTTATTGGAAAGATCGGTTGTTGTCCACCGCAAGGTCCGGAACTGTGTAATAGAACAGGCACCTCACACTGAAAGGAGATTTATGAAATGAATTACGAAGATGAAGAGTTGGCGGGGACATTTACGCTGACATCCGCAATGCACCTGACCATTGTAAATCCTGATGACGGGAACATTGACCTGAACAATTTACGAACTTCCGGTTTCTATCTGAGCAGAAATAAAGCAGGTACGAATGCCCCCAGCCAGGATGTCACATGGTCAGTGTACGTCATCATAGATGATGATAATAAAGCCCACCGGGATGTCAGTGCCAGTCAGACCTATCAATCGCCAAGCGGTATTTGGCACCGGTCCAGCACAGATAGAGGATATACCTGGTCTGAGTGGCAAAGCCTCATGAATGAACCGGCCATGCCACTGAAGAAGACGGAAACCAATGATTTGAATCAAATTAACAAAGCTGGCTTTTATGTAGGGGACGGCAGAGATGCGACGAATGCCCCTAGCTCGAGCAGTGCCTGGGTGCTTATGGTGGTTGCCGCTCCATACGGGAATCAGAGCTATGTCGCACAAACCTTCTATGCGGACAACGACATCTGGTGGCGCCGAAGCCAGGATAACGGTTCGACCTGGTCAGATTGGAGCAGTACAGTCAATGAACCCTCTATGCCGCTCAAGACATTGTCCGGCACCGTTGACCTTAACCAACTCTACGAGACTGGCGTATATATTGGTCCCGGTACTGCCGGCACCCATGCCCCGGTTGCCGATCCAGCCTGGAGTGTGGAGGTCGTGGCCCAGCTAGTGTCCGGCCAAACCCACATCATCCAGACCTATAAGTCCGATTCCGGTTCCTGGTGGCGGTCCACCAGCAACGGAGGCAACACCTGGAGCGAGTGGCACAGCGACACGAATGTTCCTGCCATGCCGCTGCAGAAGACCGAAACCAATGATTTGAACCAAATTAACAAAGCCGGTTTCTATGTGGGGAACGGCACAGGAGCGACGAATGCACCGAACTCCAATGCAGCCTGGGTGCTCATGGTGGTTGCTGCCCCATACGGAAGTCAGAGCTATGTCATGCAGACCTTCTACACGGATAACGGAATCTGGTGGCGCCGAAGCCAGAATAACGGTTCCACCTGGTCGGATTGGACCAGTCTGGTGGATGAACCTTCTATGCCGCTCAAGACATTGTCTGGCACCGTTGACCTCAACCAGCTCCACGATACCGGCGTATATATTGGAACTGGTACCAGTTCCACAAACTCCCCATTCTCCCAAGGATCAGAATGGTTCCTTGAAATCCTGGCACGTGCCTCCTTCATCAGTCAAACCTTTATATCCGCTAATGACAGGTGGTCCAGATATAGTCTCGATCGAGGCAAAACTTGGTCTTCTTGGCAAGAATGGTATATAGATAGATTCCCAATGGCCATTTGGAATTGGAAGGATTTCTGGAATGTTGAGGATACAGATTTAGATCATATTACAGCCAATGGATTCTTCTACAGTCCCAACAAACCAGCCGTAAATGGCCCCTCTGATAGTCCTTTATGGACATTAATGATGACTGGTACTCCCGTTGACGATGTCCCCATAGAAGATCCATTTATTACCCAGACCTTTTTTGATCCCAATGGGATTTGGTATCGCTCAACTACTCACGCCACTAACAAATGGACCAAGTGGATTAACTTAACTGAATCTTCCTTGCCCCTAAAAACCCTGTCTGGCACCATTGACCTCAACCAGCTCCGCGAGACCGGCTTATATATTGGCCCCGGTACTGCCGGAACCCATGCGCCTGTCTCCGATACAGCCTGGAGCGTGGAGGTTGTGGCCCAGACGGTATCCGGTCAAACCCACATCATTCAGACCTATAAGTCCGATTCCGGTTCCTGGTGGCGGTCCAGCAGCAATGGCGGTAGCTCCTGGAGTGACTGGCACAGCGGCAGTGGCACGGGTACGGATCAGAATTTTGTTCCTTTAACGAATCTTGGAGGCAGCAATCATATTGATCTGAACCAATTTAAGAAAATTGGTTACTATGTGGGCAATGGATATCAAGCCAATAATGCTCCCAATGATAATGGTTCCTGGGTATTGCTGGTTTTAGCTGCTCCTTATTACAACAACCCTCCCTATATAACCCAGTATTTCTTCACAGACCGGGGCATCTGGTGGCGCAGAAGTGAAGATAATGGCTCCACTTGGTCGAGTTGGGTAAATATCACCAGTAATGATCTCGTAAAAGCTTACGGTTCCACCTATTTGTTAGGTGACGCCGTTATTGCCAACAATGACTTCATTCCCTTTACGGCAATGGGACCGAGCAGCGACTGCCAGCTTGACGCCCGGACCGGAGAAGTGATTGTGAATCAAGCCGGTGTGTATTCTTTATCCTTATCTCTTCATCTGAACAATAATCAGCCTGCCTCCTTCGTCGTATCATTAGATGGTGAAACGCCCGAGCATCATTCCTCCCTACATTACGAGCCTACGGCCTCTACCTTCACCGGTATTCAGCCCGCTCATGTCACCGGAATGATTCAATGCGAAGCTGGTCAAAGACTTGGTGTTAAGAATTTGACTGCTCATTCGGTAACTCTGCGCCACGCCTTCAACGGCAGAAAGTGCAAGCATGAATTCACTCTTACGAAGATTAACTGATGCACGTACTGGTGAAGCCAAGAGGAAATATAACTTTGTAGCGGGAGGGTTAAAGGGCCATGTCTCATATTGATTTTGTTCAGGCTAAAAATATATATTTCGACGACTCCAATTGGAACACCATTCTGACGGCTCCATTTATTAGCACCAAGAAAAACCAGGCAGTCAAGCTTGATGCCTACCTGCTGTCTCAATGGCAGTCGTATAAAAATTTGGAGGTTACACTAGGTGTCCAATACCGTCTCTTACGTAATGGCGTCCCCATCTACTTGAGTGAGCCTGTAATTCATAGTCATCTAACCTATTTGTATACCACCAATCAGAGACCCGTAAGTTTGTTATACGTGGACCAGCCGTTAAGCGGAGCTTACACATACGAATTGCAAGCTAAAGTTACGGACCTACAATATATCACTCTCGGTGACATCGCAATTATAGAAGCCAGCATGTCTGTACTTGTAGTTGACAATACCACCCCTGCCTCCATGCCTGTGTATGTATCTTATGAAGCACAAAACGGCGACGGGTATGTAGCAGCCATCCATTCTCAGACGGATGCTATTCTCGCAACTATTCCGGTAGGCAAGCAACCGGGCTCTATCTGCATCTCACCAGACGGATCAACCGTCTATGTAGTCAACGAAGGGGACCATAGCGTTTCATTGATTGATACTAATACCAATGCTGTCACCGCTACGCTGAACGTAGGACGTAACCCCAAAGCCGTCATGGTTACCCCGGACAACACCAAAGCGTACGTAGCCAATTATGATGACAAGAGCATCACCATTATTGATAATTCTTCCAGGACGGTTATTAAAACGGTGTCCGTGGGCAGCGGAAGTCCCTTCGCTCTGGCCGCGTGTCCCAACAGCTGGTATATGTATGCTGCCTGCCGTGAAGGAGGTACCAACGATTATGTCTTAGCCATTGCCGTAGACAGCGATGAGGCCACCCCATTTGCGCACGGCGGATGGAACCTGAGCTTTAACACGGATTACAATCCGCTGGTCGTTAGCCCTGACGGTCACTTGGTGGCTGCCTTGGACCTCAACAATCAGCTTAGAAGAATCAATGGCCCTGACGATATTGGTCCCGGGAATACCGTTACATGGCTGAACCAAACCGTCTCCGGCGTTTACCTGAACAACGGCCTCTTTTTTGCCACCAAGTCCTTCAATGAAGCTGTCATTAAAACAGCCCGTAATCTGTCGATTGACGCCAGCGGCACTGTAACGGGAGATCAGAAACCGGATACTCCCAGCTACAAAGGCCAGAATAAAATCCGGGTGTCACCAGACCAATCAAGGGTGTGCGTAACCATTACGGCTAATGATGACCAGTTCGCAGGCCTGCAGATCATTTCTATTGATGCTCAGAGCCTGGACATTTCGTCTGTTTTTGTGAGACTGCCTGTTGCCAATGATCTGGCTATCACCTATGACGGCACCAAAGCCTATGTCGCAGAAATTGAATATGTCCATCCCGTTGATCTTATGAACCCGTCCGCCTCCACCTCCATTCATTTGGGTATTTCGTCCAAGGTGAAAGGAATCGCGGGCGCTTACCGTAGCCAGTCATAGTCCCGGTATTAAGGAGCCTGCGTATTAATTACACAGCATGGTTGTAGGCTATTCTCCCAAATCTAAGGAGGTCTATAAATGACTATAGATTCTACCAATCCCTGTTCCTGCAACAGCTTCCATTATCAATCCTCGTTATCGCCAGTGAGCCTGCCGCTGGGATCACCCGGGAACTGGACTTACCTTGTAACAGTCCCCTTCAATATCCTTGCAGAGAATCAGGTTGCCAAAATCGAGGTTAATATGGAGGTGATCTGGGACAGCATCGATAAAGCAAATAGCAAATTAGCCATTGAATATCGTCTATTGCGCAATGGCAGACAAATTCTTTTGGATAATACAATATTTGCGTATGATGTTGACGCGACAACCGTCCACGAGGAGACACTCAGCTTTTTCCATGTGGACACACCCGGTAAAGGTTCTTTCACGTACACGCTGCAAGCCCGGATTTCGAGCTACAGTAACGTTGAAGGTCCTTTAAGCATCAGTAAGTCCGATATGACCGTCAACGTATTCAACAGCGTAGACTCCTCCAGCTATCTCTTCGTTACCTATACCTCCTCAGCGGATGGGAAAGGTTATGTAGCAGTGGTAGATCCACAGACCCATAAGATTGCGGGAACCATACTGGTTGGAAATGATCCGAGAGCCATTGCCAAATCGCCGGATGGAGCAGCTGTTTATGTCATTAATTACGGAGACGAGACCCTCTCTGTCATTAATGCGGCAACCCTTCAGATCACTGCCACTATCATCTTAGGTGCTGAGCCGGTAGCTCTTGTGGTTACACCGGACAACAAGCAGACCTTCGTAGCGAATCTCGGAAGTAGAAGTGTTACCGTCATTGATAACAGTACCCATACCGCCGTCAATACCATAGCGCTTCCTGCAGCTCCATTTTCCCTGACTGTAGACACCAATAGCTGGTTCGTCATTGCTGCCTGCAAGGGTCCGGATAGCTATGCCGCTATTGATACGGTGAAATACACGGTTCAGAATGGTAACTTGACATGGGGATCCGAGAATCATAACCCGATCGCCATTACAAATAATGGAATTTGGGTATCCATGTTTGGGTCTACTAACATCAAAGTGTGCGGTATTGACGGTCAGAGTAAGTTTAGAAGCCTAACCACTTGGAACATCGGAGGTAACATTGCTGCTGTAGCCACTGATGCAGGACAATGGCATGACGTTTTTTATGCAATTCAAGCCCCTCCTTCCACAAAGGTCATGTTCGCCGGCATCTCTACCGGCTTTGCCGGCCCTAATTATCTCGACGGCTATAAGGGCCAGAATGACATAGACGTCTCCTCGGATAGCCAAAAGATATGCATCGTTATTGAGGCTAGCGATGATCAGTTTGCAGGTCTGCAAATTATTGAGCCCTATAACAGTGCTCTCTCGAATTTTGTGAGAATCCCCGTTGCCCATCAGGTAGTTGTTACGCCAGACAGCCTACAGGCATTTGTCACCGAAGAGCAATATGTGACCCCTATTGATCTGGTGACATATACCAAAGGGGAAGCCATCTCTATCGGCGGCAAGGTGTATGGCATGGCTGCCAGCTACCGGACGCAGAGTAAGCTTAGACCCCAAGTGCAGATCATTGAAGCAGAAGATTGAATAACTACTGAGGGAGGAATCGCACTGTGAATCCAAAAGACGATCACAATCTAATAGAAGTAGTCAGTACTCCAAGCCCAGATAGCATTCCCGATGAAAATGGAGAATGGACGTGGGAGAATACTCCTGTGCTCCCCACCGATGGAGTTCCTGGCAACGGAGGACCGCAAAGTCCACAACTTCCTCAAGGTCCTTCAAGTCCGGGTAGTACAATCAGCTATAACAATTCTTCCACTGCCGTTACACTTTCCTTTGGCACTCCATCCGCATGGAAGACACTGGAGACCTTGTCCTTTATTAATACACGTGATAGGGAAGTGGTGAAGCTTGACGCTACCTTTATGCTGTCCTGGACCAGTGTAGCCGCCGCTCATACTTATATTGGCATTGATTACCGTATTTTGCGAAATGGCGCTCAGATCTACTTGTCCAGCAATGCCTTTGATTCTGAGGAACAAGCAAACGCCAAAACCTCGGAACAAGTCAGCTGCTTCCATATTGACTCCCCAAACGTCGGCAACTATAACTACACCCTGCAAATACGCATCAACCGTTATACCAATCTCCAGCCTACTGTCCAAATCGTGCAATCCGAGCTAGCCGCCGTTGTCTACTCCGGCATCCTGTCCAAATCTTATCTGTATGTATCCTATACAGAGAATCTGGAAGCCCCCAATGATCCCGGCTTCGTCGCTGTCGTTGATCCCGATAACAAGAAGGTGATCAAGACGATCCGCGTCGGCCGCAGCCCAGGACCCTTGGCCAAATCCCCTGATGGAGCAAGCGTCTATGTTGTTAATGTCCAGGATGAGACAGTCTCCATTATTGATACGAACACCCTCACTGTAGCGGCCACGCTACCTGTAGGCAATAGCCCTACTGCAATTATCGTGGCTCCTAACAACACCAAAGCCTATGTGGCTAATTATGGTTCACAGAATGTGACCATTATAGATCATACGACCCGTCAGGTTAAGGCAACCGTTCCTGTGAATGGCAGCCCGTTTGCCTTTACAGCCCAGCCCAACAGCTGGTTTATCTTCACCGCTACGATAACCGAAGCAGATAAAGGCCATGCCATTGCAATTTCTGTAGGTACCGATCATGTTCAAGATCTGGGGCAGACCTCCGGACTTGACCGCAGATACAATCCGCTTGCAGCCAAGGTAGCTGGCATTAAGCTGCTGTTTATTGCCCCTGGCGGTACGCGGACTTACAATATTTATAATTCCGACACCATTACTGCCTCAGCTTCCTATAGCTTGAAGAATTGGACCTCTGCTGTTCACAAAGAACGATACGATTATTTTTACGGCATTCAGACCTTTGAGTCCACTTCAAGGGGAAGATTCAGGGTGTACGATAATACGAACTATGTCGGCCCCTGGAATTATGCCAGCTTTTCCGGGCAAAGTCACATTGTGGCTTCACCGGATTACTCGAGAATCTGTATCAGTATCGAAGCCAATGACGATCAATTTGCTGGCCTGCAGATTATCGATACGGACCGTGACGGCGATCTTCATTTCATTGAGATTCCCGTTGCCCACAAGTCAGTCATTACCTCCGACAGCTCATTGGCCTTTGTCATGGAGAACAGCTATGTACACCCGGTGGATATTATCAATTTCACAAATCCCTTTGAATCCATTTATATCGGCGGAAAGGTAAACGATATGGTGGCCGCTTATCAAATGACTACTTAATATTTTCTTTTTTAACATTGGAGGTTATTGAAATATGGAATGCCCAGTATGCGGAAGCGGCTCTACATCCACGTTTGTCAATTATCCCCGTTTTTCGCTAATGGACTGCCCGGATTGCGATATGCTGTTCCAACCGGAGGAGAGCCGCCGCAAGAGCCAGGCTCTGATACCGGAAATCTATAACGACAGCTGGATACGAATGCGGGACCAGTGGATGAGAAGTACTTATCTGGATCATGGCTCCTTCAACATGCTTATGCTGCAGACCTTCTGCCCGGGCCGCGGCAAGCTGCTGGAGATCGGTTCAGGGACGGGCGAATTCCTCAATATAGCACGGGCTGCAGGCTGGGACGTTCTTGGAATTGAGCCCTCCCCGGCCTCCTGCGCATACATTGCTGAGAACTACCAATTGCCAGTCATTGAAGGCCTATGGGGTCCAGAGCTGCCGCTGCCGGTGAACTCCTTCGATGCGGTTGTGTTCTGGCATGTATTTGAGCATATCGCTGAGCCCGTTTCCTTTTTGAAGGAGATGTCCTCTTTGCTCGCGCCGGGTGGTTATCTATTTTTCAGCGTACCGAACCGGTACTGCCTCAGAAATGAATTACGGAAAGCTTCCAGTCCCTTGTTCACCGAAGCGGATCATCTCTTCCATCATTCCCAGCGGAGTCTGAGACAAATCATGGATAAAGCAGGCTTAGAGGTGCGTGCCTTATTCAGCAGGCAAACCTATGCCGAGCTGGAAATGACGACCTCCGCCCATCCAATCTACAGTCCGTATTCCTTCCCTCAAAAAATGGAACTGCTGGCCCGGCTTCAAGCCGAAATGCGGGGACACGAATTATTCTGTGTAGCCCAAAAAAGGGCCGAATACGTATAAACAAGTAGCGAGAGCTAGATATTTCGATAGTAGACTCAGGTCAATATGACCTGAGTTTTTTTATTTGGACGAGATTCTGGGCTGAAGCAAGCAATATGCCCGAACCTTTCATACATACTCTCATAAGCTGGAATTATCTGGTCCAGAGAGATTGCTCCTCTTTTGTCGCCACAGATTCAGAGCAGGCTTCTCTTCCGGAAAATTATGCGAAAGTGAGGTGCCTTTATGTCCACCCCTAACATTCCTAATATATCGCCTACTATTACCTTATCTTCCGATGACGTGCAGAATTTACTCTTTTCCTCCATCGCTATGGAAGAGCTTGGTTTGGCGCACATTATTAACGCCGAAGGGGAGAAGATTCAATTTGCTCTGGGTACGCTTCCCGGGATAAGCGGGCCAACAGTCACCATAAACGATATTCTGGCCGTAAATGCCAGCGCCCGGGGCATGATGGATGTAATCTCACGCCAGGAGATGATCCTCGACTCCAAGCTGCGTACGACTGCGGGTTTCCGATCTATGGTTGGACCAACCGGGCCTACGGGTCCTCCGGGCGGAGTCTTCAGTGTAAACGGGCTGTCCGGTGAAGTCGCATTGACCTCTGCGGACGGGATTGTTCCAGTATCCGATTCGATTCCTTCCGATCTACCCCTAAGCACATTCATTCAACCCGGTGTCTACAGCTCCAATGCCGTTCAAGGCATTCCTGCAGATTCGCCACTAGGACCTGCTAATCCCCAGATTTGGACACTATATGTCAGTGTTTCAGGCACTACTGTTCAGCAGCTGTATCTCTCCAACCCGTCCATTTATTACCGGGTGCGTCAAGCTGATGGCCTATGGACTTCATGGGAGCCTGTTGCAGAGGTTGGTCCTACCGGAGCTACCGGACCAGACGTAACCGGAGATACAGGCCAAGCAGGAATGACGGGGCAGACGGGTCCGGCGGGTCTTGCCGGACTCACCGGACCTGCGGGCACCCCTGGAGAGAAGGGCGTTACAGGCGTTACAGGCGTTACCATTACAGTCACCGGGCCTGCCGGACCAACCGGTGTCATTGGAGAACCCGGGGCCACTGGAGCCGCCGGAGCTACCGGCATGAAAGGGGCCTCCCCTCTGGCCGGAACTTTCAGGGGAGCGAGAGGACCTTCCGGACCGAACGGCGAATCACCAACCGGACCTGTTGGGGCTAGAGGTTTCACAGGAGCTACCGGGGAAACCGGAACTACCGGGAATCCGGGATCAAGAGGACCACGAGGACTTACCGGACAGACGGGTGAGAGCCCCACCGGACCCACTGGGCTTGCCGGAGCTAAGGGAGCCACCGGCCGGACCGGGATAGGTGCAACGCAGCCGGGAAGCAGAGGACCTTCCGGCCCTACACGCACTGGGCCTATCGGCCCCAGAGGACATACCGGAGGAAGCACCATGGGTCCCACCGGTGCTTCCGGCCCTACCGGGATCTTTGATCAGGACTTCTTTTACGCCTTTGTGACTGGAGCCACTTTAACAAGTTTTGCGGGTGGAGATTTCATATCCAATTGGAGTACCGGACTTACCCTTGGACAACCCAGGTCGACAATCATCCCTTTCCAGAGCGATCCCTCAGAAATCACGCTGATCCCAAATGCGGAGTACCAAATGGACTTTACAGTAAACGCAATTCCGGCTAATACTACTCCCTCCCTGTACGCTGAGCTCTATTTCTCCTATTCCGGCTCCGATGTGCAGGAGTATACCCCTTACTCCAGGGTCTCTAGGGAACAGATCGGCCAGAATATTTGGCGCAACTCATTTATACTGGATGCCACATTGTTTCCTGCAGATGCCATGTCATTTGTGTTAAACACCAATTTTGGAGCAGGCACCACGATTCTTGGCGCCTCCGTACGTGTGGTTACCTTACGCGTTCAATAATCTTAATGAAAGAGAGGAATCCTTATGTCTACTCCCAATCTTCCTAATATTACCCCCACAATTACACTGTCGCGGGATGATGTCCAGAACCTGCTCATGTCCTCCATTGCTATGGAAGAGCTTGGGCTGGCCCACATCATCAACGCTGAGGGAGAAAAGATCCAGTTCGCTCTGGGGACCCTGCCTGGCATCACCAGTCCCCCGGCATCCATTCAGGATATTCTGAATGTGAACAGCAGCACGCAAGCCATGCTCGACAGCATCTTCCGCCAGGAAATGATGCTCGATTCCAAGCTGAAGACATCGGTTAATATTCCTACCGTAACGGGTCCGATAGGACCGACCGGAGCAACAGGCGGTGTCAATACGGTAAACGGATTAACCGGTGATGTTATTCTTAATGCTGCTAACGGAGTTTTCCCCGCATTTACAGCTGAGCCCTCGGGAAGAGATTTGAATTTCTACATCATACCCGGGGTCTACAGCTCCAATGCTGCGGAAGGACCGCCTTCGAACGGACCGGCTGGGCCTTTAAATCCACAAATTTGGACCCTGTATGTGACAGTATCAGGTACAACAGTACAGCAGCTCTATCTTTCGAATCCATCTATCTATTACAGAGTAAATACCGGCGGTGTCTGGACTCCCTGGGAACCGGTGGATGTTGCCGGCCCCACCGGTCCAACTGGCGCAGCGGGTATCGGGATTACCGGACCCACCGGGCCCGCCGGGACAACAGGAGCCACAGGAGCGACAGGACCCGTCGGAAGTACAGGCGCTGCCGGCCATACCGGGCCAATGGGAGCCACAGGACCCACAGGGCCCACAGGACCCACAGGACCCACCGGACCGACCGGACCTAGAGGAGCTACAGGGGCTGCTGGCGTTACCGGCCCTACAGGACCGACAGGAGAAGGGGCCACAGGGCCGACCGGACCCACCGGACCGACAGGGGCCACTGGTAAAACAGGACCTACCGGACCCACCGGGCCCACTGGTCACCAAATAACAGGGCCGACCGGTGCTACGGGCGTTACTGGTGCCACGGGTCCCACTGGAGCCACGGGTAGTACAGGAGCTACTGGTGCCACTGGGGCTACCGGTCTGACCGGACCCACCGGCGCTACGGGGGCCACCGGCGAATCCCTTACAGGTCCGACTGGACCGACCGGGCCTACTGGACCTACTGGACCCACCGGACCGACAGGACCAACGGGTACGGGCATAGCCGGACCGACAGGCACTGCAGGGGGGTTGCCTACTGCAAACTTCTTGATGGCCTATATTACAGGACCCACCAATACACCTTTAGAAGCAAGTTTTTACGGTGATCAGGATGTGCACTGGAGCCATGGCGGACAAGAGATTACTGGCGGCACTGGTTCACCCAGAATTGACTTCCCTCTATACATTAATTTGGCCAGAGGGTTGTTCCAGGTAGACTATATGGTGGACGCCATTCCCTCCATCACAACTGCTCCTAATGGAGTTATGGTTGAAGTTCTATTAGAAGATGTAATTAACGACGCTCTCTACCCCATTAATTTCGGCAGCCGGGTAACCCATGATTCGGTGGGACAAAATGTATGGTCCAATTCTTTTGTCATAGACATAACCCCCGCTCCCGAAGGACTAGCGTTAATTATGCATACAAACATGGGTATGGGTTCGACAATCAACCAGCTTAATTTGCGAATTATCAGTCTCAATCCGTATACACCCAACCAACCTTAAACCAAAAAGCAATCTATGCGGTAAACTGGCACCGGTACTAACCGGTGTCAGTTTTTTTGCCTGTCCTATAATTGGACAAATCATAACAAAATACTATTATTTAGAAATTCCACATATACATATGTCGATTATACCTTGAGAGGAGTTAACATGGTGGATGATAACCAAGACCAATTCATTACACCCGAACCGTTAGCAGACGCTTCCGGACCAACCGGCCCTGCCGGACCCCGGGGAGCAACCGGACCTGCTGCGTATATCGGGTATGCCTCTTCAACCGATCCTCTGATCCTGCCCCCGGGTACGCCCGCACGCTGGGCCACGGTAAGCAGTGTTGCTGCCATTAGCCTAACCGTTACCCAAGCTGTAAAGATTGATGCTTCGTTTCTGTTATCCTGGGTTAGCGGAGACAGCGGCGCTGCCGAATTGAATCTGGAATACAGAATTCTCCGCAATGGTACTGTAATTTATACGGGGGCCAATGTGTATGGTCTGGCAGAGAACTCCAGGGCTGCTCATCAGGAATTCATTAATTTCTTCCACGTGGATACCGCACCCTCCGGCTCTTACACTTACACTATGCAAGCCCGGATCAATGGTTACAATAACTTACAGGCCACTATTGAAATTCTGGAATCCGAGTTGTCGGCTGTAGTATATCCGAACCAGATGCCCTCCCAGCACTATCTTTTTGTATCCTGCTGGAATGATACCGAGAATCTAAATGGTCATGTAGCAGTCATTGATACCGTTTCAAACCGTATTACGAGGACATTATTCGCAGGCTCCAAGCCGGGACCGATGGCCATATCTCCCGACCTTACAACACTGTATGTGGGAGACCAGAATCCGGTCACTGCAACCGATGAAGGCTATAACTTCATGTGGGTGTGGGACCTTGTCCAGTTCAGACAAATCGGCTCCGTTCAGATTGGGGCAACTCCCGTCGCCATTGTGGTTTCACCAGACAACAAGAAGGTGTATACCGCCAATTCCGGCTCACGGAATATTACGGTCATAGACAACTTGACCCGCCGGGTTATTGCAACTGTTCCAGTGGGGACGGGTACCCCCTTTGCCCTTACCGCTTCACCTGATGGAAGCTACATTTTTGCTGCATGCAAATCAGATACCGCTGGAAGCGATTATATTGCGGCTATTAGATTAGCCAATGAACAGGTGACGGTTTTTGGCAAAAGCTACGGCCTTGAATTCGATCCCTCCTGCAATCCTATTGCGGT
The DNA here is from genome assembly GCF_038005345.1 of Paenibacillus sp. FSL H8-0122. NCBI lineage: Bacteria > Bacillati > Bacillota > Bacilli > Caryophanales > Paenibacillaceae > Paenibacillus > Paenibacillus sp. FSL H8-0122. Next base: position 5,853,130 of record NZ_JBBOTB010000001.1, read on the forward strand.
TTCCAGCAACAGCCGGACCTTTGTAGCTGCGGGTAAAGAAAAAGCTTTGCTGGCCAGTCTAAATTCAGGCTCCATCGGACCCTTCTTTTCCGTGCCCTATAGTTCCCTCGGAGGTCAATGGCGGTCCGGCACATTCATTGACCGGGATATTCAGCAGTTCCATCAGATGTATTGGACAGAGCCCGCGCCGTCCGAGGAGATATCCATATGGAACGTGTCCGCCGACAACAGTCCGGCCCGTTGGCAGACACCGGTGTCCTACCCTGGCTACAAGGGGCAAAACCAGGTGGTTGCTTCTCCGGATCAGCTTCGTATCTGCATTACCGTTGCAGCCAGCGATGATCAATTCGCCGGCCTGCACATTATTGAGCCGGAGAACAACAACGCATCCCATTTTGTCCGCCTGCCCGTTGCCCGGGAAGTAGCTATTACAGCCAACAGCGCCATAGCCTATGTATCCGAACACCGTTATGTACATCCTGTCAATCTTCAGACCTTCACAGAAATGCAGGCGATTAGCGTCGACGGACTTGTGCAGACCATACTCGCAGCTTATCGTCTGCAGAGCTGACGCTCCCCTTATTCCTTATAACAGAGCTGACGCTCCCCTTATTCCTTATAAAGGAGTTGTGCCGACACGTGGATGAATTCAAAGAAAATAAGAATCAACCCCTGCAAGCTCCCGTCAACGGAGGGCCCGGACCGATCATCATTGGGGAGACAGGCGAAGATGACCAGGAGATCATCTGGCCGGGCTCAGACCCGGAGCCTCCTGAAGGCACTAGAGGACCACAGGGCCCAAAAGGCGACCGGGGACATAAGGGCGCTACTGGTCCAACTGGACATACCGGAGACACAGGGTCTACCGGTGCTACCGGCGCTCCAGGGCCTACTGGACCAACTGGGCCCACCGGTTCAACGGGCACTCCCGGCGAGAAGGGAATCACCGGCGGAACCGGAGATGATGGATCCGAAGGAGGCATAGGCCCTGTTGGGCCTGAGGGACCCCGAGGTGCCACCGGCGCCACCGGAGATGAAGGAGTTACGGGTGTGACGGGTGTCACAGGCCCTACCGGAGTTACTGGAGGTACCGGAGGCCGTGGTGATACCGGACCCTCCAGTGAAATTGTATACTCCAAGTCCCCTCAAGATATCTTGCTCCCGCTTGGCGAGCCTTCTTCCTGGTTGACTGTCAATACAGTGCCATTCGTAACCTTGGACCAACAACAGGCAGTGAAGGTGGAGGCTTCCTTCCTGATAGGCTGGGACAGCACTACTACTGACGATACCTCGCTGACAATCGACTACAGGCTGCTGAGAAACGGCCTTCCCATTTACTCCGCCACCAACACTTACGGATTCCGGACCAGCTCCAAAATGATCAATGAAGAGCTGGTAGAGATTTTCCATGTAGATACGCCTGAACGGGGAGCTTACACCTATACCCTGCAGGTTAGAACGAACGGATATCTCAATTTGCAAAATGCGACGCATATCCTGAATTCTGACATGGCGGCTATTGCATTCAATAACATAGAGCCTTCTTCTTATCTGTATGTTTCTTATCTTGCGGATGATCAGCAATCCGGTTATATAGCTCTGGTCGATCCCTCTACCGACACCATTATCCAGACGATTCAGGTAGGACAAAACCCCGGAGCCCTGGCTAAATCACCGGACGGTACCACCGTCTATGTGGTTAACAGTGCAGACAATTCTGTCTCTATAATTGACACACGTGAGCGAAGGGTTGTAGTGACACTGGCCGTTGGTCTCAACCCCGTAGCTGTAGTGGTAACGCCGGATAACTCCAAGGCGTATGTGGCGAATTATGATTCCCACAGTGTGACCGTTATTAATAACCTAACCCGCGAAGTATTAAGTACTCTTTCGATGGGCACCAATCATCCGTTTGCCTTGCTGGCTTCGCCGACCAACGGGTATGTCTATGTGGCGTGCAGACAGAATCAAGCTGATGTGGGCAAGGTATACGCTATCTCTGTACCCAGTGAAACTGTATTTAGTGCAGCAACAGACTTTGATTATATCTCGGAGCCTCAACAAAATCCCCTAGCCGTTTCTTCGGACGGCGAAACACTAATTGTTTACACCAAAAATTATGTTTACGTTCTTAAGAGTGAACCCACAAGTCCCTTTTCCAAAACAGGTTATATTACCGTTAACGGTTGGGTCTCCGGCATTTTCTTGGAAGGAACCAATAATTACAATTATGTGATGAAAGAACCGACATCCACACAATTATTATACTGGCAGATTTATGGAAGCGGCGGATACTCTGGACCTTGGTATTTGGACAGTTATAAAAGACAATATGATATCTCCGTCACTCCGGACAATTCCCGTGTACTCGTAACCATCATAGGAGATGATGACCAGTTTGCGGGTCTACAAATCATCGAACCCAAGAATAATAATGTCTCCCACTTCGTCGAGTTGCCGATTGCTTATAAAGTCGAAATCACGGCGGACAGCACAAAGGCTTATGTAGCTGAGAATCAATATGTCCATCCGGTGGATATTCTGGGCTATCAGGCTCTGAGGGCAGTCTATATAGGCAAACAAGTACGCGGCATGGCAGGGGCTTACCGGGCCCGTAGCGTGCAAATATGAAAGTGAAAATGAATGAGGGGTTGTGCACACGTGGATGAGATTATGAAAAATCAATATCTTATATCGCCCGCGCTAGCCGATTCTACAGGAATCACGGGACCGACAGGGGAAACTGGGGATCCTGGAGATGAAGGTGACCCGGGCAGACCCGGGCACCGGGGGCACCAAGGTCCTACAGGAGAAACTGGCGCTACTGGGGCTACGGGAGCAACCGGTCCGACCGGTCCCACCGGTCCGACAGGAGAGACCGGGGTTACCGGAGCTACGGGAGCAACAGGCTCCACCGGACTCACAGGAGAAACAGGGGCTACTGGGGCTACTGGGGCTACGGGCCCCACTGGACCGACAGGCTCTTCCGGAACTCAAGGACCCGTGGGAGCCTTGGGGGCAACAGGATCTACAGGGTCCGCCGGTGCTCGCGGAGCGACTGGGCCTTACAGCTATATTAACAATGCCCGCTCTTCAACGGCGGTGCCGCTACTGCTCTCCGCTACTGCACCCTGGATGACCATAAATACAGTTCCCTTCCTGTATTTGAAGAACAATCAGGCAGTTAAGATCGACGCCTCCTTCCTTCTATCCTGGGACAGTGTGAATACAGATGCCACCTCTTTAAGTATTGAGTACCAGCTGCTGCGGAATGGAAATATGATCTATAAGAGCTTGAGTACCTACGGCTTTTACACCAACAGTAAGATGAACAACAAGGAACTGATCGATCTGTTCTATGTGGATGCGCCCGGCAGCGGGGCCTATACGTACTCCCTGCAGGTTCGCACTACGGGATTCTCTAATGTCCAGAATACTTTAAAAATACTGGAAACGGATATGGCTGCCGTTGCTTTCAATAACAAAAGCTTCTCCACCTATCTATATGTGTCTTACCGTCCGCAAGACAATCAGGAAAAGGGTCACGTGGCGGTGGTCGATACCCGTACCGATTCGGTCGTACAGACTATTGAGGTAGGCCGCGGACCGGGCGCAGTGGCCAAATCACCCGATGGAGCAATCCTCTATGTGGCTAACTCCGGGGATGGTACAGTTTCCCTAATTGATACCTCCACCAATCAAGTAACGGCAACCTTGCCTGTGGGGGGCAATCCAACCGCGATCGTCGTGGCGCCTGACAATTCCAAGGCTTATGTCGCCAATTCAGATTCGGGCAATGTGACGATCATTGACCATGCTGCCCGTAAAGTATTAACCACTGTCTCTGTGGGGAACGGCCATCCCTTTGCCCTGCTCGCTTCTCCCAAGAGCTGGTTTATGTTTGTGGCTACCCGGCTCGACCAAGGAGACCAAGGGGAAGTATACGCCATCTCCGTCAAGAATGAGCAAGTCATCAACACCGGCTACACCTATGACTTTGTAGAGGCCCCTCAGCGCAACCCTCTTGCCAATTCATCGGATGGCCAGACATTTCTTATTTTTCAGAGGAACCAGTTTGCACGTTTCACCTTAACAGAGACAGGGGAATTCACGCCTATTGTTCCTTATTATGTAAAAGGCTGGACCTCCGGTATCTATTTGGAGGGCAGCGACAATGTGATCTATATTATGAACTCCCCGGTCTCTGACCAGCTGGTGAAAATCCGGCTCACGGGCGGAAGCTACGATGGACCCTGGTACCTGCCCAGCTACAGGGGACAGCGGCATATTGCCTTGACTCCAGATCAGTCCAAGGTATGTGTGACCATTGTCGGCGACGATGACCAGTTCCCCGGACTGCAAGTCATTGAGACCGCAAATAATGACCAATCCCATTTCATCCAGCTTCCTGTGGCCAACCTGGTTGAGATCACCCCGGACAGCGCCAAGGCTTATGTTTCTGAGAATCAATATGTCCATCCCGTCAATATTTTGGGATATACCGCTCTGAGCGCCGTTTATATCGGAGGCAGCGTGCAAGGGATGTCTGCTGCTTATAATACGCGTTCTTCTTAACCAGGCACACATGCTCTATGAACCTGAGAGTTTAGAATAAGGAGTTGTGCAATGTGGATGATAAGCAAAGCAAGCCAATATTTACCGGGATAACCGGTGAGAATGATCAGGAAGTGATCCGGGAAGGCTCACAACCCCAAGAGGATGGAGTGGTGGGCCCCACCGGACCGACAGGCCCAACGGGGCCCACCGGATCGACAGGCCGGCCCGGCGGGACAGGAGACCCCGGTGATCCCGGACCTACCGGGCCGACCGGGCTTACCGGAATGACGGGGAGCCCTGGCCCGGATGGGCTTACAGGTATAACGGGACCTGACGGCGAAACCGGGCCTTCAGGGTCCACGGGGCTTACCGGGGTAACAGGAGCAACAGGCCGCATCAGTGGACCCACTGGAAATCAGGGACCCGCAGGGGTTACAGGTCTCAGTGGCCTTGACGGGTTTACAGGAACGACAGGTTCTACCGGTTCGAATGGTCCCAGAGGGGCCACGGGAGCCTCCAACTATATCGGTTATGCCCGGTCGGATGTGTCCATAACCTTGCCTCTTGGTGCACCTGCTCCCTGGGTGACGCTGAGTACCGTTCCTTTTCTGAGTATCGGTACTAACCAGTCTGTCAAAGTCGATGTTTCTTTTCTGCTCTCCTGGGCAAGCGGGGAAACCAGCGAAACCTCGATATCCATTGATTTTCAGCTACTCCGTAATGGCACTGAAATTTATTCCAGCAACAGCACCTTCGGCTATCTTGCTCTAAAGAAGCTCCCTTTCAAGGATCTAATCCGCTTCTTCTATGTGGATGCGCCGCCCGAAGGCTCACATACGTATACCCTTCAAGCCCGCATCAGCTCTTTCATTAACATTCAGGCAACCACGCAGGTTCTGGAAACGGATATGTCTACTATTGTATTCAACAATGTATCGCCGCCATCTTACCTGTATGTGTCCTACCGTCCTGCTGAAGATGATGGACTAAGCAAAGGTCATGTGGCCGTAGTAGATACTGCATCCAACGCCATTATCCAGACGATTGAGGTTGGACGCGGGCCTGGTGCAGTGGCCAAATCGCCGGACGGAGCCACTCTGTATGTGGTGAATGCGCAAGACAATACCGTTTCATTGATCGATACAACCACCAATCTAGTCGCTGCTACTCTGAACGTGGGGGCTAACCCGGCCGCTGTTGTTGTGACGCCGGATAATTCCAAAGCCTATGTAGCCAATTACGATTCCCGCAGCGTCACCGTTATCGATAACGTTAATCGGCGAGTTCTGGCCACTGTAGCCGTGGGGAGCGGCCATCCCTTTGCCCTGCTCGCTTCTCCCAAGAGCTGGTTTGTATTTGTGGCTACCCGGCTCGATCAAGGAGACCAAGGGGAGGTATATGCTATCTCCGTCAAAAACGAGCAAGTCATCAACACCGGTTATATCTATGACTTTGTAGAGGAGCCTCAGCGTAACCCTCTTGCCAATTCATCAGATGGCCAGATGTTTCTTATTTTCCAGAAGGACCGCTTTGCGCGCTTCACCCTTACGGAGGCAGGACAATTTACGCCTATTATTCCTTACTATGCAGACGGTTGGACCTCCGGCATCTATCTGGAGGGCAGCAATAATGTGATCTATATTATAAAGAAAACATCCTCTAACGAACTTGTGAAAATACGGATTTGGGGAGAAGGCTATGATGGACCCTGGTATCTGCCCAGTTATAGAGGACAACGGCATATTGCATTGACGCCAGATCAGTCTAAAGTATGTGTAACGATTGCGGGTGACGATGACCAGTTCCCCGGACTGCAAATCATCGAAACGGGGAACAACGATACCTCTCATTTCGTTGAACTTCCCGTAGCTTTGCAAGTTGCCATTACGCCCGACAGCACCAAGGCTTATGTTTCCGAACATCAATATGTCCATCCTGTCAATCTCCTGACCTATTCAGCGGACAATTCGGTTAATATCGGAGGCAATGTTCAAGGTATCGCTGCTGCATACAGCGGACGGTCCTGATGCTGAAGACCTCCATTCCATCTTTTTTGAGAATGGAGGCATTTTTCTCAGATAGACTGTAGCTGTTCAAGCATATCTTCAGTACACATACTGATTCTGATCTCCCGCAGCAATTGCTGCGTATCTTGCTCTATAAGCAGCGTTCCGGCTTCCTTCAAGCATACATCCGTCATATATAGCAACGTCTGAATCAGCCCTGTGCAGGCCTGCTTGTTCTGTATGGCACGGGGTTCCCGGTGAACGGCAGTTTGCCACCTCCCGGTAATGGAACGCGCAGTATGCGCATGACCATTCACCAAGGCTGCTTTGGCTGTGAATGACAACCAGGCGGCAGCAGCGTTTTCGTTATCCATGTCTTCTCCTGTAAAAGGATACTTAAGAATCTCTGCAGGAATCCCCTTCTTCATCCACAGGATCCACTGTTCCATCTCTAATTTGTGCTGCATGTTCTGCGACAGAATAGAATTGGCTGTAACGTATTGTTCCACTTCGGTCAGCTTGCCTGACAATAACAAGGCACGAAAATGTATTACTGCTTCCCCATAGGACTCTTCACCCGGACCCCGCTTGTCAAGTAAGGACAAAATCGCCGAGTAACTATCTACTTCTGTCAGAATGGCAAGGAGCGGAGACATCATTTGGGTTCCATGTAAGTTCATGTGCCGTAAAAGCAGCTGGGAAAGCTCCTCTTCCCGGTTACAGCATCTCAGCAAACGGGCAAGATCCCGCAACGCCGGGGAGAACAAGGGCTCCCAATCCAATGCCAGCGTGTATTGCTGTATGGCCTGATCATAAGCCCCTGTATGGTGCTTAAGACTACCGAGCAGCCACCGGGTAAGGAAGGTTCCGGTACCCTTGTGAGACACATAATTCACCGCCCCCCCCAGCTTAAGGGCATGGATAAACATGTCCTCTGCCCTCTTCGTGTCTCCTGTATGCAGATGAAGAATTCCAAGCCAGTGATACAGATCAGTGTAGTTATCGTACTCACTTATCCCTTCATTCGCCGCCGCTATCGCCTCATGCATTCTGTGCAGACGAAACAGACAGATGGTCTCATGTAAGTAAGATGCTGAACGGCAGGGAGAATCCTGCCGATCGTACTGGCGGCTTTGCCGGAAGAGAACAACCGCTTGTTCAAGCTCATGAGTCTGACAATAGTTCACCGCTAAATTATAAATCTGGTATGAATTGGTTGGTTCCTTTTTCAACACGCCGGATAAGGCGATTCTGTTCCGTTTTATTTTTTGTTTGGAAGCCATGCGTTTTGGATCAGAGCCGAAATGGTGGATGATCAGATCCGATTGGCCCAGAGCAGCATCAGACATGTGGGAGGCAATGCTATCAATGATTTGTTCATGTATGGCATTTCGGAACCGGTACTCCGGGCGATTCCGGAACATCCTCAATGCCGGAGTAATCATGGTCTGCCACTGCACCTGCTCATCCAAGTAACTGTGTATTTGAAATAGAATTCCTTCTATTTCGGTATGGCTCATATAACTAGTAATCAGTTCGCATCTGTACGGGTCCAAGACCTCATCCGCATCGAGGAATAGAATCCAATCGCCGGTTGCTGCCTCCAGGCTAACATTGCGCGCCTCTGCAAAATCATTCTGCCAGACATAACGGATCACTTTGGCTCCATACCGCTCCGCTATCTCTATTGTTCCGTCAGCGGAGCCCGTATCCACGATGATGATGTCGTCCGTCAGTGTTCTGACACTGTCCAGGCAACGTGGCAGTAACTCTTCTTCATCCCGAACAATCATACAAAGAGAAATCGAAGGTTTACTCATGAACGCCCTCCTCCTTGCTTCGCTATTAATTGCCGGAGTTTATGTTCAATGGCTTCCAAGTTACTGATCCTATTATGGTTATGTTGATCCTGGGAATCCGTTGCTCGCCAGCTGCGGCTTACTCCTACAGCCTGAGACAGGTGCGAAAGCGCTCCACCCAGCTTGGCAAGGGCATATAGCGGTGAGGATGGTGGAAATTGGTCAAATAAAGAAGCCGCCCGGTTATAGTACCCGGAATCATAAGCATGTACAGCAAGGGTCAGCAGCCGTTCATCCTCAATGCCTGTATCCTCAAAGCGCTGCAAGAGCGTTCGAATGGAAATAGAACGGTCTTCCGGTCCTGAAAAAAAGGCAGTTATCTGACCTTCATGTTCCTGGCGAACATTTACATTTGACAAGATAAGCACTCCTTCATGTTCAAAATCCGTAACATCCATATACCTTATGCAACCCCATAGACTTTGGAGAGAATTAATCGTATCAAACCACGTTATGGTTGTATTTAAGCAGTCTCAGAATAAACTTTCCCTACAGAGTTGAATATGAATCCGGCTGCAATTACTGATCTCATGTTCAAGAAACTCAGCGTATTAAGGCGTCTTGGAAGGAGTGATATTGTGTGTAATCTTGAGACGATTACAAGACCTATAGGAGTAACGGATACTATTATTTTAGCAAGTACTGCGGATACGGGGCCTACGGGACCGACCGGAGCTACGGGAGCGACGGGGGCTACGGGGCCTACTGGAGTAACAAATCGCGGGATTACCGGCAGAACGGGAGGTACGGGAGCGACAGGAGCGACAGGGTCGACGGGAGCGACAGGGTCAACGGGAGCGACAGGGTCGACGGGAGCTACAGGGTCGACGGGAGCGACAGGGTCGACGGGAGCTACAGGGTCGACGGGAGCTACAGGGCCAACGGGAACTACGGGAATCTCGGGGACTACGGGTCGCTCGATTACCGGCAGAACTGGAACTACGGGTGCTACCGGACCTACGGGGGCTACTGGCGAGACCGGCGCTACCGGCGAGACCGGGGCTACTGGTGAGACCGGCGCTACTGGTGAGACCGGGGCTACCGGTGAGACGGGAGCTACTGGCGAAACGGGGACCACTGGGGAGACCGGAGCTACTGGTGAGACCGGGGCCACTGGGGAGACCGGGACTACCGGTGAGACGGGGGCTACTGGCGAAACGGGCACCACTGGCGAGACAGGAACTACTGGCGAAACGGGGGCTACTGGCGAGACGGGAGCTACTGGCGAAACGGGGACCACTGGGGAGACCGGAGCTACTGGCGAGACCGGCGCTACTGGCGAGACCGGGGCCACTGGTGAGACCGGGACTACCGGTGAGACGGGGGCTACTGGTGAGACCGGGGCTACTGGCGAAACTGGCACCACTGGCGAGACAGGAACTACTGGCGAAACCGGGGCTACCGGCGAGACTGGGGCTACTGGCGAAACCGGGGCTACTGGTGAGACCGGAGCTACTGGTGAGACCGGGGCTACTGGCGAGACTGGGGCTACTGGCGAGACGGGGGCCACTGGCGAGACCGGGGCTACTGGCGAGACGGGGGCCACTGGCGAGACGGGGGCCACTGGCGAGACGGGGGCCACTGGCGAGACCGGGGCTACTGGCGAGACCGGGGCTACTGGCGAGACCGGGGCTACTGGCGAGACCGGGGTTACTGGGGAGACCGGGGCTACTGGTGAGACTGGTGCCACTGGCGAGACGGGTGCCACTGGCGAGACCGGGGCTACCGGGGAGACCGGAGCCACTGGCGAGACGGGTAGTACTGGCGAGACGGGTGCCACCGGGGAGACGGGTACTACCGGCGAGACGGGTGCTACTGGCGAGACCGGGACTACTGGGGAGACGGGTACTACCGGCGAGACGGGTGCTACTGGCGAGACCGGGACTACTGGCGAGACCGGGGCTACTGGCGAGACCGGGGCTACTGGCGAAACCGGAGCCACTGGGGAGACGGGTAGTACCGGGGAGACCGGGGCTACTGGTGAGACCGGGGCTACTGGGGAGACCGGAGCCACTGGCGAGACGGGTGCCACCGGGGAGACCGGAGCCACTGGCGAGACGGGTACTACTGGCGAGACCGGCGCTACTGGCGAGACCGGAGCCACTGGAGCGACGGGTACTACCGGGGAGACCGGGACTACCGGCGAAACGGGTGCCACTGGCGAGACCGGGGCTACTGGCGAGACGGGTACTACCGGGGAGACGGGTGCTACCGGGGAGACCGGGGCTACTGGCGAAACCGGCGCTACTGGCGAAACCGGCGCTACTGGCGAAACGGGGGCTACTGGTGAGACCGGGGCTACTGGTGAGACCGGAGCTACTGGTGAGACCGGAGCTACTGGTGAGACCGGGGCTACCGGTGAGACCGGCGCTACTGGCGAGACCGGGGCCACCGGGGAGACAGGCGATACTGGCGAAACGGGCACCACTGGCGAGACGGGAACTACCGGCGACACCGGGGCTACCGGCGACACCGGGGCTACCGGCGACACCGGGGCTACCGGCGACACCGGGGCTACCGGCGACACCGGGGCTACCGGCGAGACTGGCGCTACCGGCGAGACTGGTGCCACCGGGGAGACGGGGGCTACTGGCGACACCGGAGCTACTGGCGACACCGGGACCACTGGTGAGACCGGGGCTACTGGCGAAACCGGAGCTACCGGCGAGACGGGCGCTACTGGCGAAACCGGGGCTACTGGTGAGACCGGGGCTACTGGCGACACCGGGACCACTGGTGAGACCGGGTCTACTGGCGACACCGGGACCACTGGTGAGACCGGGGCTACTGGCGACACCGGGGCTACCGGCGAAACAGGAACTACTGGCGAGACCGGGGCTACTGGCGAGACGGGCGCTACTGGCGAGACCGGGGCTACTGGTGAGACCGGGGCTACCGGTGAGACGGGCGCTACTGGCGAGACCGGGGCCACTGGCGACACCGGGACCACTGGTGAGACCGGGGCTACTGGCGAGACGGGCAGCACTGGTGAGACCGGAGCTACTGGCGAGACCGGGGCTACTGGCGAGACGGGCGCTACTGGCGAGACCGGGGCTACTGGTGAGACAGGAACTACTGGCGAAACCGGCGCTACTGGCGAGACGGGGGCTACTGGCGAAACGGGGGCTACTGGTGAGACCGGGGCTACCGGCGAAACAGGAACTACTGGCGAGACCGGGGCTACTGGCGAAACGGGGGCTACTGGCGAAACGGGCACCACTGGCGAGACAGGAACTACTGGCGAAACGGGGGCTACTGGCGAGACCGGGGCCACTGGCGACACCGGGACCACTGGTGAGACCGGGGCTACTGGCGACACCGGGACCACTGGTGAGACCGGGGCTACTGGCGAGACGGGCAGCACTGGTGAGACGGGGGCTACTGGCGAGACCGGAGCTACCGGTGAGACCGGCGCTACTGGCGAGACGGGCAGCACTGGTGAGACGGGGGCTACTGGCGAGACCGGAGCTACCGGTGAGACCGGGGCTACTGGCGAGACGGGCGCTACTGGCGAGACCGGGGCTACTGGTGAGACAGGAACTACTGGCGAAACGGGGGTTACTGGCGAGACTGGAACTACTGGCGAGACGGGGACTACCGGTGAGACGGGAGCTACTGGTGAAACCGGGGCTACCGGCGAAACGGGAGCTACTGGCGAAACCGGGGCTACCGGCGAAACAGGCACCACTGGTGAGACCGGGACTACTGGTGAGACCGGAGCTACCGGTGAGACCGGCGCTACTGGCGAAACCGGGGCTACCGGTGAGACGGGCGCTACTGGCGAGACCGGAGCTACTGGTGAGACCGGGGCTACCGGTGAGACGGGCGCTACTGGCGAGACCGGGGCCACTGGCGACACCGGGACCACTGGTGAGACCGGGGCTACTGGCGAGACGGGCAGCACTGGTGAGACCGGAGCTACTGGCGAGACCGGGGCTACTGGCGAGACGGGCGCTACTGGCGAAACCGGCGCTACTGGTGAGACAGGAACTACTGGCGAAACCGGCGCTACTGGCGAGACGGGGGCTACTGGCGAAACGGGGGCTACTGGTGAGACCGGGGCTACCGGCGAAACAGGAACTACTGGCGAGACCGGGGCTACCGGTGAGACCGGAGCTACTGGCGTAACGGGGACCACTGGTGAGACCGGAGCTACTGGTGAGACCGGGGCTACTGGCGAGACCGGGGCTACTGGTGAGACCGGGGCAACTGGCGACACCGGGACCACTGGTGAGACCGGAGCTACTGGTGAGACCGGGGCTACTGGTGAGACCGGAGCTACCGGCGAGACTGGAGCTACCGGCGAGACCGGAGCTACTGGGGCGACGGGTACTACTGGCGAGACGGGAGCCACTGGTGCAACCGGAGCTACTGGCGTGACCGGGGCTACCGGCGAGACTGGGTCTACTGGCGAAACCGGGGCTACTGGTGAGACCGGGGCTACTGGTGAGACTGGGGCCACCGGCGAGACCGGGGCTACTGGCGACACCGGGGCTACCGGCGAGACCGGGGCTACTGGTGAGACCGGGACTACCGGTGAGACCGGAGTTACTGGCGAGACCGGCGCTACTGGCGTAACGGGGGCTACTGGTGAGACTGGGGCCACTGGTGAGACGGGAACTACCGGTGAGACCGGGGCTACTGGTGAGACTGGGGCCACCGGCGAGACCGGGGCTACTGGCGACACCGGGGCTACCGGCGAGACCGGGGCTACTGGTGAGACCGGGACTACCGGTGAGACCGGAGTTACTGGCGAGACCGGCGCTACTGGCGTAACGGGGGCTACTGGTGAGACTGGGGCCACTGGTGAGACGGGAACTACCGGTGAGACCGGGGCTACTGGCGAGGCCGGGGCTACTGGCGAAACGGGGGCTACTGGCGAGACGGGGGCTACTGGCGAAACGGGGGCTACTGGTGAGACCGGGGCTACTGGTGAGACGGGGGCTACTGGCGAAACGGGGGCTACTGGCGAGACCGGGGCTACTGGCGAAACCGGGGCTACCGGCGACACCGGGGCTACTGGCGAAACCGGCGCTACTGGCGAGACGGGGACCACTGGTGAGACCGGGGCTACCGGTGAGACGGGCGCTACTGGCGAGACCGGGGCCACTGGCGAGACCGGAGCTACTGGCGAGACCGGGGCCACTGGCGAGACCGGGACCACTGGTGAGACCGGGGCTACTGGCGAGACGGGCACCACTGGTGAGACCGGGGCTACTGGCGAGACGGGGGCTACTGGCGAAACGGGCACCACTGGCGAGACAGGAACTACTGGCGAAACCGGGGCTACTGGCGAGACGGGAGCTACTGGCGAAACGGGGACCACTGGTGAGACCGGGGCTACCGGTGAGACGGGGGCTACTGGCGAAACCGGGGCTACCGGCGACACCGGGGCTACCGGCGAGACTGGCGCTACCGGCGAGACTGGTGCCACCGGGGAGACTGGGGCCACTGGTGAGACGGGAACTACCGGTGAGACCGGGGCTACCGGCGACACCGGGCCTACCGGCGAGACTGGCGCTACCGGCGAGACTGGCGCTACCGGCGAGACTGGTGCCACCGGGGAGACGGGGGCTACTGGCGACACCGGAGCTACTGGCGACACCGGGACCACTGGTGAGACCGGGGCTACTGGCGACACCGGGGCTACTGGCGAAACGGGGGCTACTGGCGAGACGGGGACTACGGGCGAAACGGGTGCTACTGGCGTAACAGGTGCTACTGGCGAGACCGGGGCTACCGGCGAAACCGGGGCTACTGGTGAGACCGGAGCTACTGGTGAGACCGGCGCTACCGGTGAGACGGGGACTACCGGTGAGACCGGGGCTACTGGCGAAACTGGCACCACTGGCGAGACAGGAACTACTGGCGAAACCGGGGCTACTGGTGAGACAGGAACTACAGGTGAGACGGGGCTACCGGCGAAACTGGCACCACCGGTGAAACCGGGACTACTGGCGAGACCGGCGCTACTGGTGAGACCGGGGCTACTGGCGAGACGGGAGCTACGGGTGCGACGGGAGCCACTGGCGAGACGGGGGCTACTGGCGAGACCGGCGCTACTGGCGAGACTGGCGCTACCGGGGAGACAGGCGCTACCGGCGAGACTGGTGCCACCGGGGAGACTGGGGCCACTGGTGAGACGGGAACTACCGGTGAGACGGGGGCTACCGGCGAAACTGGCACCACTGGTGAAACCGGGACTACTGGCGAGACCGGCGCTACTGGTGAGACCGGGGCTACTGGCGAGACGGGAGCTACGGGTGCGACGGGAGCCACTGGCGAGACGGGGGCTACTGGCGAGACCGGCGCTACTGGCGAGACTGGCGCTACCGGCGAGACTGGCGCTACCGGCGAGACTGGCGCTACTGGCGAGACTGGCGCTACCGGGGAGACCGGCGCTACCGGCGAGACCGGCGCTACTGGCGACACCGGGACTACCGGTGAGACCGGGACTACCGGCGAGACGGGAGCTACTGGTGCGACCGGAGCTACTGGTGCGACGGGTACTACTGGCGAGACGGGAGCCACTGGTGCGACCGGAGCTACTGGCGTGACCGGGGCTACCGGCGAAACCGGAGCTACTAGTGAGACGGGGACTACCGGTGAGACGGGGACTACCGGCGAGACGGGGGCCACTGGTGAGACGGGAACTACCGGTGAGACCGGGGCTACCGGCGACACCGGGGCCACTGGTGAGACCGGAGCTACTGGCGAGACTGGCGCTACTGGCGAGACTGGCGCTACCGGGGAGACCGGCGCTACCGGCGAGACCGGCGCTACTGGCGACACCGGGACTACCGGTGAGACCGGGACTACCGGCGAGACGGGAGCTACTGGTGCGACCGGAGCTACTGGTGCGACGGGGACTACTGGCGAGACGGGAGCCACTGGTGCGACCGGAGCTACTGGCGTGACCGGGGCTACCGGCGAAACCGGAGCTACTAGTGAGACGGGGACTACCGGTGAGACGGGGACTACCGGCGAGACGGGGGCCACTGGTGAGACGGGAACTACCGGTGAGACCGGGGCTACCGGCGACACCGGGGCCACTGGTGAGACCGGAGCTACTGGCGACACCGGAACCACTGGTGAGACCGGGGCTACTGGCGACACCGGAGCTACTGGCGAAACGGGGACCACTGGTGAGACTGGGACTACTGGCGTGACGGGGGCTACTGGTGAGACCGGAGCTACTGGCGAAACCGGGGCTACTGGTGAGACCGGGGCTACCGGCGAGACGGGAGCTACTGGTGCGACCGGCTCTACTGGCGAGACGGGTGCTACTGGCGTGACCGGGGCTACCGGAGCAACCGGGGCCACTGGCGAGACGGGAGCTACTGGTGCGACCGGGGCGACAGGGGCCACAGGCGTGACCGGACCTACTGGGGAAACGGGCACCACCAGCGAAACGGGTGCTACCGGCGAAACCGGAACCACCGGGGAGACTGGGGCCACTGGCGTGACCGGACCTACTGGCGAAACGGGCACCACTGGCGTGACAGGAGCCACTGGTGGAACGGGTGCTACTGGCGTGACAGGCACCACTGGCGAGACGGGTACCACCAGCGAAACGGGAGCTACTGGTGAAACCGGAACTACTGGCGAGACTGGCGCCACCGGCAGTACGGGAGCCACTGGCGTGACCGGGGCCACCGGCGAGACCGGCATCACTGGGTCTACGGGAGAAACTGGTGCAACAGGCGTATACAGCTATGATTTTGCAAGTTATTTTGTTGATGCATCTTCAGTTATAGCTTCCGGCCCAGATACACCGCTTGGTCCTTATTCAGCCTCAGTATCGCCCACAAGAGGAACTGTCACAAACAGTGGAAATACCTTTACTCTGGCTTCATATCGCACCTTTATGATTATTTATCAGGCTACTGTACGCAGTACTTCTACCTCTGGGGGTACAATTGGGATAGAGTTGCTTCATCGGCGCAATCCTGACCCTGACTTTGATCTCTACAGTACCTCCCCTATCGCTGCTACAGTTGCATCCAATACAGAATATGTTTCCTTAACGTACACGCTTGTGTATCAGACCGATTCTGGTGGAAGTGACATACAGCTTGCCCTCATGTTTGACAATACGGAAGCTTCCGGGGAATTTGGTGATGCAGAAGTGAATAGTGGACTTATTACTTTCGTAGCTATCGGGTAAGTCATACAACAACAAGCACCTCGCATTCCCGTTGGGATGCAGAGGTGCTTGTTTCTGCTGCGTCAGCAGTTCAGAAGAAATAAAAAGACCCATGCATGAAGCATGGGCCCTACGATATCTCTCTAGCACTCAATAAGTAATAGCAATTGACATTCATTCATGAACCGGGATTCGTGCAGTTAAATCCTGCTCCTCTTTCTTTAAAGCAGCAAATTTTTCTTCATAGTATTTTTTATTGAGCAGCATGCTGGGGTGTTCAGGTTCATAAGCCAAGGCCTGGTTATTATGGTCATTTGCCTTTTCATATTGTCCCAGCTTGTCATAGCATAAGCACAGGTTCAAGTGTGGCAGCCACGTCCAGGCGTTCTGCTCCACAAAAGCCAAGGCACTATCAGGCTTCGGTAAGGAGGTAGCCAACTCATACCAGAAAATCGCCTGCTCCAGCTGTTTGGGCTGTTGATCATAAAAGATATTTCCAATTCGGCAGCAAGCCTCCGCACGCGGTTTGTCATAATTCATAGTTCGAAATAAGCTTTGGAATGCTTTTTCCCGCTCGTACATCCGTATGTAACAAGCAGACAACTTCAAGCATGCTGCAATCTGATCCTCCACCCAGCCTAATCCCGTAGCCAGATATTTTTCATAATACTCCACCGCTTCTTCAAAAAACAGATTATCCCGGAGCTCATTGCCAAAATAATAGAGATCCCGGATAGAAAATTCTTTACCGGCTGCCTGATGTCTGCGGTATATCTGCAAATTCCGGTCCGTGTATTCCTTCTCCTTATGGTGGGTCACCGCAGCATCAGAATGGATCACATTTCCATATACATTCAAATACTCATGGACCGCACCATACCATTGGTAATTCCGTTCGCGCTTGACAATCCGGTTCCGTCTCAAGCTGAAGGTAACCTTGCCATTGGGATTCACACCAATATTGTAGGGCATAGTTACACTATCAATAGTCGGATTCAATGCACGGATCGTTTGCCGCAGCAGCTTCTGGTCTTCCTCCAGAATAATATCATCCGCATCCAGCCACATGATATAATCCATGGTTGCTTTGCTGAAGGCATGATTTCGCGCAGCGGCAAAGTCGTCGATCCATGGAAAATCATAAATTTCCGCCCCGAATTCCGCAGCCACTTCTTTGGTTCTATCGGTTGATCCCGTGTCCACGATTATGATTTCATCCATCAGATCCTTTATGTTGGGCAGACCACGCTGTAACGCATCCTCCTCGTTTTTGGCAATCATACATAAACTGACGGTTACACTCCGCCCCTCCCGGATAGCTCTGGAATGGTGCGGATATCTTTGTTTATAGGCCTGCACCCCATCCAAATCGGTCTCGCGATAGATATGATAGGCCGGATAATGGGTATCCACATATAAAGTCAATCCGAGTGCCGCACTACGTACACAAAAATGGCGGTCCTCCCCCCAAAGCGAAAGATTCGGGATTTTTTTGAAACCCACCCCGGCGTTCAGTGCGTGCTTGCTAATTAAAGTACACGCGCCAAGGCCCCCCACTTCATATAATCCGGGCACCCGCAATTTGTGCAAAAACTCCGAGGTTCTCTTCCGGATTACCTCATCTTCCAGCTTTCCACCTTCACGCATTTCATACAGTGTATAGTGGTCTGACACCCAGACTTGCGGCATTTCCGGACTGTTCGGTTGCCACTTGGTCCAAAAAATGGTTGATACAATATCCTTCTCCGCACTTATCAGATGCTCCAACGTATCGGGATGAACAACCAGATCAGAATCAATTAAAAACAGATAGTCAAATTCATGGGACTTTGCATACTCAATGATACCGTCCTTCATCCCTGCTACTTTCCATACCAGCTCATCCGGCCAGTAATGGGTTTTGTCGTTACGGACATATCGCCCGGTAGTTATTTCATAAGGCATAACATGAGTTTGCCCCTGCTGTTGCGAGAATTCATGCAGTAAATCCTTAGCAGCTTGGTCCTCATTATCATCCACGAAATAATATTCAATATGAATATTCTCGGTCCTCAACTCATCCAGGGAGTCCAGGAATTCCTTAAGGATAGCAGGCTTCTGGCAGATCGGACTGCCAATTAGAATCTTTGTTTGGCCCATTTCAGCACCTCATTCTATAAAGTCGTTCTCTTAAAAAATATTTCCAAAGTCCCCTTACTATTCCTAGAACTTTCCGCCGTTGACTATGGAATGCTTAAAATCCGCCTTGCATATAGTGAATCGTAACTAGAAAATCGTGACGAGGTGAACGGAATGCTTGTGAGAGACATAGAAAAAGCGCTTAATGCAGCCGAACAAACGGGTGTGGTATTTGGAAGCAAGGCATTGAGCAAAGGAGCGTTGGTCCATTTATGCCGGCGTCTGGATAACAACCGGACTTGGCGGATTCTGGAATTAGGCGGCGGATTAACTCCGCATTTTTGGAACGAGATCGTGACTCAGGAGCTACTACCTATCTCCCTGATTACGGTGGAGCATGACCTGAACTTGAGCAATACCTGGAAGGAAGCTGAACTTGGGAATGGCTGTATTGAGTTTCATACACAGCCTTTGAAGAGTCTGACGGATGAGGAATGGAACGAAATCTTCTCATGCCCGGATATTGCCTTGTCCGTATGGAATTCCTATGGACTGCCTGTTCCGACGGATCAGCATAACCACTACACCATCCGGAATACCTTCTATGCTGATGTGGATATGCTCCCGCTGGAAGACGATTCCATCGACGTTATGATTCTGGACGGCCCTCACGGGAACGGACGATCCTTGGCCTACCCTCTGTTTTACAAAAAACTGAAGCCGGACGCTTTCGTTCTGGTTGACGACTATGACCACTACCCGTTCATGGATGATCTGCGGAGGTTCTTCCAAGTCGAGGAGATTTCCCGTGAGGGAAAGGGAGATTACCGGTGGCAGCTGTGCCGTTTGGCTGGCAGATGTCCGCAACCCGTCCCTGTAAGTGAGCCTTCCATCGCATCCCAACTGGTCTGAACATACCGATTTGCGCACAAAAAGGACCTGAAGCTCTGTTTCAGGTCCTTTTACATTTCACTACATACCAATTGAGATTCCCGAACGTTTTGTTGCCAAAGCGTCGGGGTCTGAAGTGGTCTCTCTACGCTATTTGACCGTGGATCGTTCAGAGAATGACCAGTGGCGTTTCACAAGGTGTTTCTGACCGGCAATTCTGTGCTGAACAAGTCCGTGCTTGGTGCGGGCGTGCTGGTGTATTGATTCCAATCCAATATACGTAAATAGACCGCTAACCGCCAGAGGTTTGCGGTCTATTTATTGAAGAGTAGCACTTATAGGCAATAGATATAAACTAAATAGCAATTATATATTTCATTTATAAGCTGTACATCACTATACTGGATTTCAAAGGAGGGGAAGCCCATGACTCACTCGACTTCCAATAACCAATGGCAGGCGGACACGTATGATCACAAACTGGACTTTGTCTCCAAAATGGGCGGTGACCTCCTCTCGCTGCTACAGCCTCAACCTGGTGAACGCGTGCTGGATATCGGCTGCGGGACGGCCGACCTGACGGCTAAGATCGCGGCAGCCGGAGCGGTGACGGTCGGCATCGACCTGTCGCCTGAGATGATCGCACGCGGCCGCGACAAGTACCCGCACCTGAATCTGAGCGCCCAGAATGCGTACACTTACCGGGCAGCCCAACCCTTCGACGCGGTATTCTCCAACGCAGCATTGCACTGGATGAAGGACGCGCACGCGGTCGCGGTGACTGTGGCAAGCGCGCTAAGAGACGGCGGGCGATTCGTCGCCGAGTTCGGCGGCTATCGCAACGTCGCTGCTCTCGTGAGTGCGACCGAGAGCGCACTGATCGCGCATGGCTATAACCCGCAAGGACGCAATCCGTGGTACTTCCCTACCATCGGCCAATATGCGGCAGTACTGGAGGAGCATGGCTTCCTCGTGACGCTGGCCCAGCATTTTGAACGGCCTACACCCTTGCACGGTGAGAGCGGAGTCCGTGATTGGCTGGACATGATGGCCGATGACTTCTTCTACGATGTCAACGCGGAGCACAAGGCAGCGATCTATCAAGCAGTAGAAGATCAACTGCGGCCGGAGCATTACCGGCAGGGGCAATGGATCGCAGACTATCGGCGGCTGCGCATCTGCGCGGTGAAGCAGGCCAACTGAAATCAGACGACAATCACCCCATTTTAGCTTAGGCGAAATTTCTCAGATTGCCGGAAAACCCGGGTCATAAGGACCCTGGGTTTCTTTTATTTTTAAATAACTACCTGCTCACGGGAAACAAGGCGATTGGCAATATCTGTTTCTTACAAGGCCGCTTCTGGGTAATTACATAAGGCATTATGCGCCAACATAGCCTCTAGTTGTTGGCATGAAGCACAACCAATATGATTACAGAATAGGAGAACATACAAAGATGGAGAACCAAAACCCGGATACGTACCGCTTTCAGGTGAATTTAAGCGGTATGATCAACATTTTGTCTAACCATTTGTATAGCAGCCCCAAGGTATTCTTAAGGGAGCTGCTCCAGAACGGCATAGATGCAATTACTGCACGGCAGGCTTATTCGCCGGAAGGATACGAGGGCAAGATTCATATCGAGGTCAGCGGGACTTCCACCGGGGCGACTTTATTGGTCGAAGATAACGGAATCGGGTTAGACGAGGCTGAGATTCATGAGTTCCTGGCCATGATCGGACAATCCTCCAAGCGGGGCGGGGACTTCCTCTCCACCAATACCTCTTTTATCGGCCGGTTTGGCATCGGGCTGTTGTCCTGCTTCATGGTGAGTGACGATATCGTCATGGTTACCCAATCGGCCAAGGGCGGCCCTGCACTGGAATGGCGCGGGAAGCCTGACGGCACTTATACGATCCGCAAGCTCGAAGGGCAACATGCTCCGGGCACCAAGGTTTTTTTGCGTTGTAAGGAAGGCTCTGAAGCTTACTTCGAGGAAAGCAATCTGCAGGAAGGGCTGTTCCATTACGGCGCTCTGCTGCCTTATCCTATCCAACTGGTGTCGGACCGCAACACCCGTCTGATTAACCCGCTGACTCCGCCGTGGATCAAAGATCCGCAGCTGGCCCGGAAGCATCGTGACGAGGTGCTGGCCTTCGGCAAGCAGGTGCTGGGGGAGACGTTCCGCGATTTCATTCCCCTGCACACCGCCTCGGGCCGGACGGGAGGCATCGCCTTCATTCTGCCGCATGCGGTGAATCTGAACGCCAAACGCAATCACCGGGTATACCTGAAGCACATGCTGGTCTCCGAAGCTGCCAGCAATATCCTGCCGGACTGGGCGTTCTTCGTGAAATGTATGATCTGGACCGATGAGCTGCAGCCCACTGCTTCCCGGGAGCATTTCTACGAGAATGCCCAGCTGGAGCAGGTGCGGGAAGTGCTGGGGAATGCCATTCGTCAGGAATTAATGCGGATGGCCGAGTATGACCCGGACCGCCTGCAATCGATCATTTCACTGCATGCCTTATCCATGAAGGCTCTGGCAGTGGAAGATTCATCTTTCTATTCTATCATTCACGAGTGGTTGCCGTTTGAGAGCACATATGGCAGAAAGACGCTTGGCGAGCTGAAGCAGCAGCCTCCCCTGTACTTCACGGCCACGCTGGACGAATACCGCCAGATTACCCACGTGGCTTCGGCCCAATCCATGCTGGTGGTGAACGGCGGGTATATCTATGATGCCGAGCTGCTGTCCCAGCTTCCGCTCATTGACCCGGATGTGCAGACGGAACGGCTGCTGCCGGAGGAGGTGTCGTTATCCTTTACAGACATTACCCCTCAAGAGCGTCTGGACTACTATGAATCTGTAAGACTCGCAGACAGTGTCCTGCAGAAATTCCGCTGCCAGGTGCAGCTGCGCCGCTTCAAGCCTGAGGAGATTCCGGTGCTCTACACGCTGTCTGAGGAGTCCGCCCAGTGGCGTGTAATGGAAGCGACCAAAGAAGTGAGCACCGATGCCCTGGCCTCCGTGCTGGGCAGCCTGGGCGCTTCCCTTAAGGAGACGGCATACGCCACACTCTACTTCAACCTGAATAACCCTGTCATTGAGAAGGTGTTCCATCAGGGGAATCAGGCCACGCTGCCTTCTATTGTGGAGATGCTGTACTGCAATGCGCTATTGATGGGACATTATCCGATGAACCGCCAGGAGATGGCGCTCCTGAACCAGGGCATTATTCAATTTATTGATTGGGGATTGACCGCCAATCAGGCCACAGGAGGAGAGAAATAGATGAACCTTACCGAGATGGATTTCGATGATTTGATGGAAGAAGCCTATGGCCTGCCGGGAGGCAAGGCCAAGCTGGAATTGCTGGAGCAGGCGGTACGGGTAGCAGATGCCGCAGGAGATATCGACCAGGGCTATGAGGCCCGCAGCGAAATCGTAGAGCTGGGCAGCTTCCACGGGTATCCGATGAAGGCGCTGGTCGCCTTCTCGTGGCAACTGGGACAGTATGACAAGAACCCCGGCCGGTTCGATGATTACAGTCTGATGTGGTCGTACAAGTGGGTGCTGGACCGCATTACCGCTTTTGCAGATATTAGCCGCACTCAGATTGAGAACCTGCTGGAGGATATGAAGACCCGCTACGAAGCCGAAGGCTACAGCAGCCGGACCTATCACTATTACCGGGCGAATATTCTCGAAGATTTCGGGGAGCTGGACGCTTCACAGGCCGAATGGGCGATTGTCCAGACCATGGACCGGGACGAGATGAGCGATTGTGAGGCTTGTGAGCAGCATGGGCTGGTAGAGTTCCTGTCGAAGCAGGGAGACGACGAAGCAACCGTAAAGGCAGCCGAGCCGATTCTCAAGGGCCGGATGACCTGCGGTGAGGTCCCGCATGTGACCATTACGAAGGTGCTGTTCCCTCTCCTGCGGCTGGGCCGCCAAGCGGAAGCGGATAAGCTTCAGAAGAAAGGCTATAAGCTGGTCAAAGGAAACCGCGACTTCCTGCATCATCAGGGAGAGCATATTGGTTACCTGACCCTGACCGATCCAATCAAAGCGCTGGAGGTCTTCGAAGAATATATCGCCTCCTCACTCGATCATGAGAACCCGGCCGATCAGATGATCTTCAATGCCTACTCCGCCAAAATGTTCCGCCGTCTGGCGGAAGAATCCATCCGCTTCCAGATCAAGCTTCCAGCCGGGCACCCGTGTGAGCGCCAGTCCGAAGACGTCGCTTCGCTTGCGAAGTACTTCAAGCAGTTGGCTCTCGCCACAGCGGAGAAGCTGGATAAGCGGAACGGTAACGGCTACTATACTGAGCTGCTGGAGAAGTTGTAGGTTGTGTTCCGACGGCGGTTTGTAAGAACAAACGTAAATAAGAGCAGCTCCCGTATTGGGGGCTGCTCTTTGTGTATTTTAAATACGCATTTACGTCAAAAATTCTCCAAATTTAGGTAATACCGAGGCATTTGATATGTTATACTGATTGAGCAATAGAATAGGCTTAAAAGGGACGGTCGGCTATCTCTCTCAGAAGGGAGGGATGCCTTGTGACAGTGTTTGAAGCAATCATGCTGATGCTAACCTTTGGTTTGCTTATCGTAGCGCTGCTGTCCAATACACACAAATAGACCGCCCCCCTGCAAAGGTATGCGGTCTATTTGTCGTATCCTATTTGCCTGAGGCCTACCGCCCTTGAAAGCGGCTATTGCTCTAGAGAGTCGTGTTAGCGCACGGCTCTCTTAGTATTGTACGCCCGTTCTGCTTCTACTATACCACAGGTGTTAACGCATGTTAACAGTGGTTAACAAATTTTAACACCTTTTCACGTAGCGAATCCCTTACTTATTATACAACCTGTAGAGGAATACAGCAGCTTCTGCTCTAGTGGTGTTGCCAGCCGGATTGACCTTGTTGCCGCTGCCTTCGATGAGCCCTTCCTTCACCATGGCGGCTACGCTGTTCACCGCATAGGAAGCCACTTTGGACTTGTCGGAGAATTTCTCCAGATCCGCAGCTGTACCCTGGGTATTCAGCTTCTTCTCCAGCTTCAGGGCTCTCTCGGTCAACACCATCATGTCTTGTCTGGTGATCTTAAGAGCGCTGCCGAAGCTGCCGTTGTCCAGGCCATTTGTAATCCCAAGCGCTTTGGCCATTCCAATCTCATTATAGTAGTAAGCATTCTCCTGTACATCGCTGAAGTTTCCATTGACCTTCGCAGTCAAGCCAAGTGCCCTGACGAGGGAGTACAGGAAATCTGCTCTACTGATATCTGCCGACGGATGGAATACCTGTCCCTCTGTCTTGAGAATATCCTTGGATGCAAGGACTTCGACCGCGTTCTTCGCCCATGCTGTCTTTCCGAGATCTGTGAATGTCTTGGATACATAAGCTACTGCGAAATCGCCGAGATGAGTAGTTGTGAAGGTTACCCTACCGGTCTTGGAATCATAACGTCCGCTCGGTACGGTTAGAACATTTCCATTTCCGTCAATATACCGGATAACAATCAGTTCAGGATTCTTCAATTCATCCGCAGACGGCTGGTAAGGTACGGATACGGTAACAGGTGCACCAGGATTGCTCCAGGCCGTTTCTTTTCCGTCCGTCTTAAGGCTAAGCTGAAGGATCGGTCTATCGCCTAGAGCCGCCTTTACTTCCGCCGGGAGCCCCGACTTGTCGCCTTTTCCAATCTCCAGTGATACTTCCTTGCCACTACTTTCAGGTGTGCCTGTCAACATATTACCGGAAATAACGACCTGACCGAATTCGGTCGAAATGGTCAGTTTGTTATCCTTGGTTCCGCCGGTCAGTGCTGCAGCAGGCAAGCCTACCGAGTATGATTTCACTCCTTGCACGGCAGGGATGTCCAGCGTCACATTTTTCCCAATGAATTCCTTTGCTTGTGCCAGATCTGCTACCTTAACCATTGCGGTTCCATTGTTCGCTGTCGCCTGCATGGTTATTGTCTGACCCTGTACCACTGGAGCGGAAGGGGCAGGCGTTGCAGATGCAACAGGTGCAGACGTTGAATAGGTTCCACCAGGTGCAGGCGTTGCAGGCGCAGGTGTTGCTGGTTCAGGTGTTGGCGTTGGTGTTCCTGGTTCCGGAGTGGACGGAGTCTCCGTCTTGCTGTTGGTGACTTTCAGGGTATACGTCTTGACCCTGCCGTCTGCCCCTGTGACCTCAATCTTTATATCTGTTTTGATGCCAGGTGTCAACGCTATAGCTTCGGAAGCTGTACCGCTGGTAACCGCCTTATCGTTCACTTTAAGGGTTGACCTGCTGTCTGCCGCTGCTGCTGTCACAGTAATGCTGCCGGCATCCTTCAGGGACACCTCGTATTCTGTGGTTGCTGCGTTGAATACAGGCTCGAGTGTTCCCGCACTTAGTGTCAGGCTGCTGAGGTCTGCATTCACGCTATTAGGCGTATAGACTCCAAGATCGCCAAGGTCGATTTTATTATTCTGAATAGTCTGATATTCGCCTGCAAAGTAATCATCCAGATACGAATGTCCCAGAATGAACCTGTCCGGCTTCATAGCACCATAGTAACCGGCATTTGCATTACTCTGACCGTCAAACAGGACATAGCTTCCCTGCCATCCGGAACCGGTTACGCCCCAGCTGATGATGTGATCAATATACGGGGCGAACTTGTTAAACATTTTGTAGAGCAGTGCGTACTGATAACCAAGGGCGTCCGACTGTCTGACATTAAGCACTGCTGGAGCGGTTGCGCCTCCTCCTGGAGCATCGGTCGGCACCTTAAGGTCAAGCTCTGAGTAGGTAATACCCGACAACAGACCACGGTCAACGAGTGAGGCATAAAGGGCCATCGCATATTGGTTGTCACTGGCAAGGGTCTTACCCACCGCGTCATGTCCCTGGATCCCGATGTCTTCGATCAGGGGTCTTCCGTCATACAGCGGATCAGAGCGCCATGCGGTATTTAATTCGAGAACCATGTTATATACGGTTCTAGCTTTACTACGGGTGGCAACCCCGTAATCGTTGTAGGTCAGCTTCGGAGGATTGTCAACGATGTAACTGTCAATGCTGCCTTTAGTATCGTGTCCATCCAGCTTCATGTACTCTGGAAGGTTAGCGTAATTGGCTTTGTAAGCTTCCGCCATCTTGGCGTTGGGGGCCGCGATGTGCGCGTTCTTGAACAGCAGATAGATGTAATGGCTGGTGATATCGCCGCCAATCTCATCATCTGACATGGCAACAAGCCAGTTGGTGTGCTTCAGGCTCGTTCTCCAGCTGTTCGGATCCTCAAGGATAAGCTCGCTGTGGCGGCTCTCGTGTACCTCTTCGTTGAGTACATCCCAGGAATTGAAGGGAATGACGCCACGGGATTCGCTGGAGCCGTACTTCGTATCTGTGGTCAGGAAGTGCCGCATCACATACATCGTATGGTTGAACTGCACTCTTCTCGCCATTTCTTTGTCTACCTTAACCGTGGTTGTGACACCATTGCCAAGTCCGTAGAAATCGGCCCCCCCGGTATAACCGGAAGGAAGGTTCGCAGGAATCATCTGCGCCATCCAACCAGGTGCCTGGTTATACCATGCCAGAACATGGCCGTGCGACTTGTACTGCCCGGGAGTTCCAGAATCTCTGATCGCCTGATAAGAGTTGGTAGGGAAGCTATACTCCGCTAAGCCAGGGGCAGTGGTTGCGCCGTTCATGGCCTCGCCGTTCACATTCTTCAGCCATTCCGGACCACGGGGATGGGTGCCATCGGCCTTCAGATTGTTGCCGTCAACGAAGATCTCATAGTGATTGGCTCTGGTTCCGTTTACAGGTCCGGTGCCGATCGCGCCGACCATGAACAGGCCATTCTCCTTATTGTAAAGACTCTTTAGAGGCGCTACGACACTCTGGTGTTCCTTATTGACTACGCTCGGAAGCGCAACACCCTTCGGATCAGGTGCGGTAATCTCAATGTTAGAGACTAGCAGCATACCGGTTTCTTCAGGACGGGCATTCTCCCCATGAAGCTCAAGAATGAAATTCGAGGAATTGCCCGTTGAGGCGGTAATACTGTGATGCGCCTTCAACCAGGATTCGCCGTTGTAGCTGCCCACCCAGTCAGGATTCAAGTTGTTGTACTGGTATTCCCTGAGGTAGCTGTCGAGGTTATCGCTGGCATTTCTGACTCTCCATCTCATGAATTTGCCTTGCGCACTCTTCGGATAGTAGACATCGAATTCAATCGTTGATCCCGCTGTGACATTGACGGCAGGGGACAACGGGGATTCCAGACTGATGCCGCCGAAGGTGCTTTTGCCGTTATGGGCGTAATTAATCTGAAGCACTTCCGCTTTCCCTTGGGTATCTGCAAAAGGATATGCGATCGTCTTGAATGTCCCACCGGCAAAGTCGGCCGGGACACGGTTATCCAGCGGAGTTCTTGCCTTCCAGGCATTCGTAGGCGCGGTAACTTTTACAGGAACCTTACCCGGACCAGGATCAAGCCGGAAATAGGGATCAGAGCCGTCTGATTTGATATTTGCAGTGAAATTCATTATGGCTTCTTTCAGCGTTGCAATAGCTTCGCCCGCCGGAGTGTTCGCATTACGCGCAAGCTCAAGCGCATCATTAAGAGCTTGGAGTTCGTCTACATGCACCCAGGGCAAAGCCCGGTTCACATCAGAACCGTAGACGGAACCATAGACAGACTGGCTGACTTGGAGCGGGAACTCCGCATTGCCGGTTTTTAGAGCTTCGGCTTGCGCAATGAGGCCGCTCAGTTCAACGGACGGTTCCTCTCCAGCCGCAGCAGCCGGGACGGGAGTATACGTGAAGATGGAGAACAACATGATGAGTACGAGAAGGCGGGAGATGCTGACTACATATTTTCTACTGTTCATCTAAGTTTGACTCCTTTTCTTATGGAGATTCTTACCCTTGGTTACGCCAAGTCTGGCTTGACAGTCAATCCCGCACCTCCCTCTGAACCTAATGGCAGACAATGTTTGTAAACGCATTCACGAAAGCGGATGATTAGGCTGTAACAGCTTTCATATTAGCAACTGGAAGGGAAAGTCTAAATACGGGAAATGCACGAATGATTTTAATATATTACGAAAATAGACACACTTCTCAGCTCACCCTGCCAGAATAAAGGAGAATATGGTGTGGGAATGGAATATAGGGCAAAAGCAAAAAGACCGCCCCCTCTCGCAAAGGTATGCGGTCTATCTGATACTCTACCCGGTTAACTGACTCACATTGTTGGTTCAGCTTTTCAATCTTGCAGCCTCTAACATTAAATAAAATTGATGATGAAAATGCACTTCATTCGTATATATTTTTGTAAATAAACCCATGCACTTATCTATGATTTCCCCAGTGAACGTTTGGGACACGATGGCTTTATTCGAATAGAACCTTACTGCCTTCCAGTCATTAATAATTTGGTCCAGTAACGGGTCAAGCGTATCTTTGGCATTGATAGGATCAAGGTTGTATTTATAGAGCGTATTTAACCTGTATTTCTCAGAACATTTTCTATAAATAGTACTGCTTAGTGTTTCTATAATCGTTTCATTGGTTAGAATGAGCTCGAAATGTTCTGCCAACAACAATATATTATTCAAACTTTCCGTGATTTCATGTTGATACCTGAACATATTCTCCACATATTTATGGATGTTGGTGTGTGCTGACTTCTTATGGTTCGAGCTCTCATGATCACCGGGGGACACTAGTGCATATTCCCAAAAGTAGTCTGGCATCTTTACGTGTTCCGGAGTCAGGCAGGACAATTTAAATTCTGAAAAGGGTAAAGAATATTGTCTGTATTCTGTAATATCATCAACCGTATATATTTCCCCGTTCGTAAGATTGAAGCCATAGACAAAAACAGGATGCAGTCCATGTTTTTTGTTATAGTAGAAGTCTCTCCCGCGTTGATAAAATAAATCAATAAAAATGGAAATCGGATGACCATTAGAAATAGAGTTTATGATTTCATCTTGTAAAGTATCTAATGCCGGAGATTTTCTGCGAATAGAGATGCCCATTTCCTCAAGGATCTGATCTCCCTCCTCAAGTTCCAACACCTCTAACTTGAAATATCCTCTTGTTTGTATTTTTTGTTCATTAAATCTATAAATACTAATGACATTATTCAAAATCGGCAGCTCAGCTTTTTCGAAATAATTGGCAAGCGTTAATAACAAATTGTAGTCGCAACTAAAGTATGGAAAATTATGATGAGGAAACATTTTGGTCATGCCGTCGAAGGGTTGAAAGCTGTCCAGGGAAATAATATCTTCCATACAATATTTCTCCTATACTAAAATTATTGTCGATATTAAAGCTATTCACCTTTGATTCAACGCGTACACATTATAGTAATTTGGGATATTCAAGTCTTCATAGTAATCGATCGAGACATGGAAGCCGTTGGTTCGGAAGATGTTTTCAAGCCTGCTGATCTGTTCTCCGTCCAGTCCGTGTACCTCCATTACAATTTGCCTGATTTTGCCCCAATCCTCCGGACGGATGCCTTCCAGCACCTCAAATTCACTTTTTTCCACGTCGATTTTGAGCAGATCAATTGGGTTCAGATCGTAATAGCGGATCATTTCGGAGATCGTAGTTAGCTTGCAGCGATAGATTTGTTCATTCAGAAGCCTCGGCGACATCAGATGATCAACAAATCGGTTTAGCATTCGCGGGTCAGGGAAATCATCTCTGTAATGGTTGATTAACCCGTACCGGAGATCCTGATCGTGGTTCTCCCGGTATTTGATCTGGACAGAATCCGTGGACATCGTAGGGAAATAGGCAAACTCCGCTTCCTTGATCTCATTGGACAGCCCAACATTAACCGTCGTTACACGAGGCAGCAAGCCCGTATTCATCTTCAAGAGTTCAAACGTCGGAGGCAGTGGCTCAAAGGCATACACCCTGCAGTTGCTCTTGCTGCTGACATATAGGGTGAACATGCCGATATTAGCCCCGACATCCATGACCGTGCCATGATCCGGGAGCGTAATCCCGTGCTTGAAATACATCTCCTTGTGGAAAATCTCGTTGTAGAGGAACTCGGTCTCGCCTTCATTGTTTTGATAGATTTCGATCCCGTTGTGCAGCCGTTTCGTGGAAATGGCTTCTGTCTGCGCTGAAAAGCTCTTGTGCTCGATCCTGCTCATTCGATTCACCTTCTCAACAATTTGTTTTTTGGCATTTCTCTAACTGCTGGCGCTCTCATAGTGTCTGACGGCCAGCTTCCAGAACAGCCTGACCACTACAAGCGATATCACAGGAGCTGCAAAAATCCATATCCCAAGGAACAAGTCCAACCGGTCGATCAAATAAACCGATGGCATGTTGGTGATAAACAAGATAGGCACGACATACAGTCCTATTCTCCGCAGCCATTTGGGGTATATGTACATCGGCATATTATTCAAATCCCAGCATTTGTCCAGTATGTCGAAGATCGCACCGGACTTCACCGTCCAGAAGGCAAGAATCTGCGGAAGCAGAAGCACCGAGTAGGTCACGATCGTGCTGCTCAAGATCACGCCGATATATCCGGCCAAGTGGATAAAGCTTGGTTCGATGCCAAGCCGCTGCCAGGCTATTACGATCATCGTGATCCCGGCGATCAGGTTCGGAATCGGAAACGCGAAGTTCACGTGCCGTAATGAAATCATGAATTGCAGCGATAGCGGCTTCGTCATATACAAGTCCAGCGTCCCGTTGCGGATATGGCCGGCGAATCTATAAAAGTTATCCATAAACAGTCCAGTATAGATTGCGATCATAATCGTATAGGTCCCGGTGAAGATCATCATCTGGTCAGGAGAAATTCCATTAATTTCGATCCCCAGCTGGTAAACGAAGATGATATAGATCAGCTTGGAAAACAGAAATACGGTCTCCATGATCAAACCGGAGTAGAAATTCGCTTTGTATTCCATGTAACCGACCAAGCTGTTCTTTGCGAAAATAAAATACATACGTACATGCTTCCGAATCTCAGACAAGCTGATACTCACAGATCTAACCTCCAACGGCTACATATTTCTTCATCCCGGAATCCCAAGACAACTTGGAAATGATCATAAGCACAATGACCCAAACCGCCTGTAAGAGGAGCCCGGGCACGATTTCATGAATCGTCAAGCTCCCATTGATGATCTTAACCGGGAAGAATACGACATACTGGAACGGCAAATAGCTGGAGATTCTGGCAAACGTATCTCCGAAAATATTAAGCGGAAAGATGGCGCCGCTTAGCAGGTATACGCCTTGGTTGAACGCGATAAAAACGCCCCAAACCTCAGTAATGATGAACGCGAGCGCGCTAATCGAATAAAAAAGAAGAAAGTTGATGAGCAACCCGAACAGAATACTGACCAGGAACATCACGATCTGCCCCGCTCTAAGCTGAAACTCCCAAATCTGAGTAAACACGATCATCAGGATGACGAATAAGACAAGGACGACCCCGGTCTGAACCGTTTTCCCCCCGAAAAAATTGCATATCCGATAACTGAAATAATGAATGGGCTGAGCGATAAATTTGCTCAGTCCACCCGTCTTGATATCATTCGCGATCTCCCCTTCGAAGCCGGCAGAAACCAGCTTGGAGACGACGCCGGACAACACAGAATAAATGATGATCTGCGAATACGAATAGCCGTTAATGATCTCTTGCGGCGAACTGCGAAACACAGCCGTCCAGAGAAAGCATTGGACGAGTATGATGAAGCCACCGCTGATGATACTCATCAGGAAATCAGTCCGATATTCCATCGCATTCTGAAGCGCAAGAATGTACGTCCGTTTATACTTTTGCAAGGCTTTCATGTCTGACCCCATCTTTCTGATATAAGCTTTCTATGCCTCGCTCGACAGGTATATCTTCAACTGTGAAGTCGAGGATCGGGAACCGGTCCAGCATCATCTTGGAAAGCCGCTGGAGATCATGCTTATCGATCTCCATGATGGCATTCATGCCGTCATGTTGAGTAATAGTGCCATAGTCGCTTAGCGCTTGTCTCGGCACTTCGTCCGTAAATTGCAGCTTGATGATCTTTTTGGCATGGAACAGCTCGTTCACACGCCGAAGATCACCGTCGTATACGATCTTCCCTTGATTGATGATGATCGTTCGTTTGCACAGATCCTCAATATCCGCCATGTAGTGGCTTGTCAGAATGACCGTTGCCTTCGTCTGCTGGTTATAATACTTCAGGAACTCCCGAATGCGCTTCTGCGAAATCAGATCGAGTCCGATGGTAGGCTCATCCAGAAAAATCACCTTGGGCCGGTGGATGAGCGATGCAATGAGCTCCATCTTCATCCGTTCTCCCAGCGAGAGTCTCCGTACCTGAATGTTGAGCAGGTCTTTAACATCAAGCATCTCTGTAAGCTCATCCAGGACAAGGTTGTAGGGCTCATCCTCGACCTCATAGATGCATTTGTTCAAGTACAACGATTCGTTCGCCGGTAAATCCCACCATAACTGCGATTTCTGCCCCATCACGATCGAGAACTGCATCTTGAATTCTTTCTTTCGTTCCCAAGGGACATAGCCTAATACATTCGCCTGCCCGCTTGTCGGATACAAGATGCCGGACAGCATCTTAAGCGTAGTCGTTTTGCCGGAACCGTTCGGGCCTAAGAATCCGACCATCTCGCCTTGCTCGATGACAAATGATATTTCGCTAACCGCTTCTTTAATCAGTGATTTCCGGTTCACTAAATTTTTCAGAGATTTTTTGAGTCCCAATTCTTTTTCGTAGTATTTGAAGCTTTTGGATAAGCGTTCCACTTGGATAATGCTCACTGGTGCACCTCATTTATGTTCATTTAGAATCGTTAAACACCGTGCAAATGCAAGACACTGCACTTGGAACATGCCGGTGTCAGCCGTTCGTCCATCATTTCCCTTATCCTGCTGTAGGTCATGCTATGCCATAATTCCTGTACGGACGCTTCCTTTAATGTGCCGATCTCGAACTCCTTGAAGAATTTGCACGCGATAATCGTTCCATCGGGCGTAATGTCCATCCGGTTCGAGAGCGCCAGGCACTTCTTGTTCATCGTGCCTTTGCCCTTCACCTCTTTGCCGAGCACGAAATCTTCGATCTGGTCTTGATCCAGATTCGGCTGGTAGCGCAGACGCATTTTCCAGACCCGATGATTCACCCGGTCCAACTCGCTCATGAGAGCAGGGATACGCTCCGGATCGAGCTTGTAGTTGAAGGCGTGCCAGCTTCGTTCGCCCTTGTGCCCGCTCGCCGGAAGGAAGTCGAACCTCTGGTCGAAGTGATCGTCCATTCCCTGTGAGCATTCGTCCGAGATGTACCACGGGAAGCAGACGATGACCAGATCTACGCCGATGCCCTCCAGAAAGTCCAGCAGATCGTACAGCTTGTCGGTCATACCATCATTAACGACGGTGTGGATCGAAATTTTGCCCCTGAACCGATTCTCCTTGCGCAGCTCGACCAGCTTCCGGATGGCAGCTATCGCCTTATTAAATACCCCATTGCCGCGAAGCGCATCATTCTCTTCTTCGAATCCATCAAGCGCAATGAGCAGCTCCAGGTTGTCGGAGATTCTCTGCAAGGCGTCCAGCTTTCGCTCGATCAGCATCGCATTCGTACAGATCGTCGTCTCCCGGGGATGGGCTTCAAGCAAATCGGCCAAACGGTCAAAGTGGCTGTATACGAGCGGCTCGCCGCCCCAGATATAGAGTCTCGACTTGGCGGGTTCCGTCTCAAGGATCAGCTTCTCCAGCAGCCCGTAGTCGAGCTGTTCCCGCTGCTGCTCCGGTGTCATGAAGTGATGGTAGCCGGTGTCGTTCCATTGATAGCAATGCTTGCAGCGCAAGTTGCATTGATTCGTCAGTTTAATCCCGACCGACTCCGGCAACGGTGTCGCGTAACCCGCTATTTTCTCCATGTTCCGCTTGGTTTCGACAGTATTCCTGATGGTACGTTTCAATATTTGCAAATCCTTTGCGGAATGTTTAATCTCAGATTTCGGATTCATATCAACACACCCTTCTTAAACGTAATAGGTTATTCACATGAATCAGTAGATATAATACCTTGAACAAGCCGTACAAATCGGAAGCATATTTTTTTTCATATACGTGCGATACTCTTTGTACTTGTCACTGCGCCAGATGTCCAGCAAATTCTCTTCATTCACATTGCCGAAGGTCAAATCATAGAACGCATGGCAGGGCGAAACATCGCCCCTTGCCGTGATCTCCGCATACACCCATGGAAGGGAGCACTGACTTCGTTTATCCGCCATCTGATGGAATTGCCCCGAGAAATAGTTGCGCAAATTCACCTCATCTATCGTCTTCGGATAGGTGATCACATGGATGCTGTTTTTCAAGCAATACGCTTTAACCTTATTGAGCTGTCTCGTTAATTCCGGAATATCGATCTGGCTAAACGAACTGATGTCCCGCCACACCATCCCCTTGGCATAAGGAGCTTCATGCACGCCGAATTCCCCGCTAAGAACCTCCACATATTGGGCATACTGCTCTTCCGTGGCATAGAGCTGCACTTCCATGCTGATATGGTCCAGCATCGACAAGTCGATATGTTTGAAGAAAAATTCCTCGACGTACATATAGTTCAGGGGCGTAATGATAAAGGATACACCCATCTTCGGAAATTGCTTGCCTTTGCTTTGCCGGAGCTCATAGAGCTTCTCGATTCCCTTGATTACTTTCTTGAATACGCCTCTGCCCCTCTGCCTGTCGTTGATTGTCTCAGGGCCGTCGAGCGACACCCAAATTTTATTGGGCGCATTCTCGGCAAGCATCTCGGCATGCTGCTCGAGCAATGTGCCGTTCGTGGGGAAGTCCGCTACGCTTCCATAATGATTGATCATGGCGAGAATATCGCTCAGCCAAGGGTACATCAGCGGCTCACCGCCGAAGAAATCGTAATAGGGCTTGCCGGGACTGCACTCCACGATGATCTTTTTGATCAGATCGGGGTCCAGCTGCGCTAATGTTTTTTTGCTTTTGTAGGGCCCTTCGAGTCCCCACTCATAGCACATCTTGCACCGCAAATTGCACTCCTCGAGCAGCTGCAAGACGATCCATCTCGGATAGCTTGTCGTATCCCGGGCGATACTCAATTTGTTAACACTCATCGCATAACCCCTTCTGCCATTGAAATCTTACCTCTTCATTAACGCGACTCTCGAACAATAATGATCCACATAATTCGTCCGTTCTCCGGGTCTGTCCTTGATCGCTTGATGCATCTCCTTAAGGACATCTACGGAAAAATCCATCTCCCGCCATTTCTCGTAGCGTATTCCGAACCCAAGCGACTCCCACAATTCCAGATTGCTAAGCTCATGACTGCCGAACGGCTCCAGTAGAATAAGAGGGGTTTCGGAGGCAAGCGAGTCGATCAATGTGCCCGCTCCCGGTTTGGCTACGATAGCCATCGCCTCCGAAGCGACGTCAAATAACCAATGATGATCCGCCTCAGCGGCGTATGAATTCGTAGCTTCTCCCGCTATTTCAATATATGGCGGGAACTCGTGCAGGCCGCTTCCGCTCTTCACCCATGAACACCATTCCGGATCGTTCATCCAATACCGGTGACCGGGATCGGGCTTCGCTTCCTTCCAGTCGTAAGCTACGATATCCAGTCCATAGTTATGGGCGGCAAGCTCCGGAATTGTACTTTGATAAGTGCCCATCCCCCAGCCGCCGCCATGAACAACAAGCCGCCGCTTCCTTGATTCGAAGGGCAGCGGCGCACCCGGAAGAACCGGGAT
The DNA here is from genome assembly GCF_038005345.1 of Paenibacillus sp. FSL H8-0122. Classification (NCBI taxonomy): domain Bacteria; kingdom Bacillati; phylum Bacillota; class Bacilli; order Caryophanales; family Paenibacillaceae; genus Paenibacillus; species Paenibacillus sp. FSL H8-0122. The sequence goes on from NZ_JBBOTB010000001.1 coordinate 5,889,523, forward strand.
TTCGTATCGAATCGCCATCTTACCGGTGTCATAGAGACAAGCATTGTAATAATGCTCGTCATAGCGGGGATGAAACTTCTTCAGGCTCTTCCAGGACGGGGCCAGATCTGAATCGACGTAGAGCAGGTCTACATGAATTGGACTCGGCAGCATCTTCTCCCTGTACAAATCCAGAATATAGACCCAGTGTCCGGATAGCGATATGAATTCGCAGCGCTCTTCCGCTGCCCACACCTCCAGCAATAGCTCAACCTGGGCGTAATCCATGCTGCTCCGGATATCCATCGGCATTCGCGCCGAAAAATTGGCAAGTGCGAAATTATTGTGGTACGCCGTCCTGCTGTCTGCAATATGATCCCTTTTGTCTTGCTCCAAATAGCTTTCGAACACGAGCACTTCCGTCGCGATATCCCTTTCCTTGAAAACGCTTGCAGCTAATAGGCCGGGAATATAGAAACCCAGACCGAAACCCGAGCATAGAATCGTTACTTGCCGCTTACCCATAAATTCTCTTCCTCCATCCATGGTATCAAGCGCTTCCCGTCTATCGTTCATGCAGATGCTGTCTTCTGCAGCTCCGAGATATAATTGCAAAAGGCCGTGACCGACTCCAAAAAATCGAAGTCGAATTGTTCAAAATCGATTTCAATACCGAAACGCTCTTCCACCTTTAATAGGAAAGTAATTAGCTGTAACGAGTCGAGTCCCCCGTCTTCCATGATGCTGGAATGCTCGTTCAAGCGGTTTGCCAGCTGGGCGTCGTCCTTGATTTCGCTTATCATCGCTATGATCTGTTCTTGCATAGGTACCTCCCGTTTAATGGATATATTGACCTTGGTAATACTGGATCGTTCTAGCGAGTGCATCCTGCAAACCGATCGCCGGTTCCCAGTCCATAATCGTCCTTGAAATGGTAATATCCGGCTTCCTTCTCCTGGGATCGTCTTCCGGCAGCGGGAGAAACTCGATCTGCGCGTTGGACTTCATGAGCTCCTTCAATACTTGGGCGACTTCAAGGATGGTGACCTCCTGCGGATTCCCCAAATTGACCGGCTGTTCATATGTGGTGCCCAGCAGTCTTATAATCCCTTCCAGCAAATCGTCGATATACTGAAAGCTTCTCGTCTGTCTGCCGTCGCCATAAATTGTAAGGTTGTGCTTGGACATGATTTGATTAATGAAATTGGTAATGACACGACCGTCATATAAATCCATCTTCGGGCCGAATGTATTGAAGATTCGAATGACCCTTACCGGTATACCGTATTTCCTGTTCATCCAGTAGGTGATCGCCTCTGCATACCGCTTCGCTTCGTTGTAGCAGCTTCTTGATCCAATCGAATTTACGTTGCCATAATAGCTCTCCGGCTGAGGGTGAACGGTTGGGTTACCGTAGATCTCGCTTGTTGAAGCCAAGAAGAACGCAGCCTGCTTTTCTTTGGCCAGTTGCAGCAGATGCATCGTTCCTTCGCTATTGACCCTCATCGTTTCGATCGGATAGGACAAATATTTGGGCGGGCTGGCAGGACTTGCGAAATGCATCACCCAATCGACAGGACCTTCAACTGCGAGCGGATAAATGACGTCATGCTCGATAAACCTGAAATTTGGCGACCGCAAGAGATTGTCCATGTTGACAGGGGACCCGGTCAGAAAATTATCGACCCCGATAACGGTATGTCCTTCCCGCAGCAGCCTCTCGGCAAGGTTGGAACCGATGAAGCCTGCGACTCCTGTTAATACAATGAATATAAAGATCCCCCCATTGCTTACGGTTGGTTAAACAGCAGGAACTGTGCAGAGCTTATTCAATACGCTGTATCGCAACGATTATAATCCCAGCATCACTCCCTCCATATGTAATATCTAGAACACCATGGGCTCCGGAATGCTCACCTTCTTCAGCCATCGTTCAAGGAATATGGCTTCTTCATTTTCTATCTTCGTTATCAGTGTATGTAAGCTGTCTATAATACTCACATCCCTTGTCAAATTATATTTAAACGCTACATTCACAAGGATCTTCGCCTTCACTTCAATAGCTGCGAATTCATCAATATGCTCTTGATTTAAATGAATAAGATGCCGATGATCGTACAAATACTTGAATCTCAGCGTCATTATCTTCTTATGATCATAAAGTAAATGAAAGGGTCTTATATCAAGCATAGCCTTATGTTCCGCTGTCTCTTTCACATAATTAAATAGAGTGGTGTATATTTGCATGCCGAAGTCAAGATGATCCCTGTCGCCCCCATAGTTGAACATCTCCCAATATTCCGGCGTTCTCTTAGTGAAATAATTTCTTATAGAATTCACTAGGGTATCTGCACTGAATTTATCCTGATGTTGGCCATTGAATTTATACAGATACACCATTTCTCTCAGATAATCATGATTGGTTGTTAGATGATTAGTGTTGAACGCAAGATTGAAATCGGCAAATGAGATCTCAGCCTGACTGTACACGCCGTTCTTAAAGAAATCGGAAACATACAATATCTCCCGATCTAAATCATAGCCATACACAAATATGTCATGATGCAATTGGAGTCTATGATATCGGTCGCTTAGGGGCACGTAGAAATAATTGATCATGGTATGGATATAGTTATTGGCATTAATATTTTCTATAATAAAATGAATAACAGAGTCCCATTTAGTCGTTACAGTATCTCTATGTATCTTCTGAGTCGAAATCCATTTGCAACCTTCCGAAGGCCGCAGCTCATACGCCAGAGGGAAATAGAAATCTCCCCAATGATGTTTATAATCTTTGTTAATAAATAATTGAATATAATTGCTGAATATCCATGGGTGTGCGCACTCGTAGTGGGTAAGTATGGACAAGAGATGGGCATGCTGCGTATAGGTTGTAATCATCGGATAACGGACCGGCAATCTTTCGCTGCGCAATGTTTGAGTTGTATTCTTCAACTTTTCGTCCCCCCTATTCCTTTAGCAATAAGCGCTTCGTGCTTGCCCTGTCCAGTTTTCCTGTTTTTGTTTTTGGAATGTCATCTATAATCCTCCATTGTCTAGGTACTTTATACGAGGATAAATGCAAGTTGCAATGTTTGGTCAGCGCATCTATATCAACCAGACATTCTTCACAAACTTTCAGCAATGCGACGGGTACTTCGCCTAATAGATCATCGGGCACACCAACAACCATGACTTCCTCCACTTCGTTCAAGCCATATAAAAACTCCTCAATTTCTTCCGGATAAATATTGATACCGCCGGATATAATGATATTTTTCTTTCTGCCTGTGATGATGAGACACCCTGATTCATTCCAATATCCCAAATCTCCTGTCTTTAACCAACCCTCAACAATGGTAACGTTCGTTAACTCCGGGTTGTTGTAATAACCGAGCATCACATTCGGGCCCTTGACCCAAATTTCTCCTGAAGCAGCAGGTCCTATAACCTCATTCTCTTCTTCGTCAACAAGCCGGACAGACACGCCACTGACGGGTGTTCCACAGGATAAGCAGCGGTCTCCCCGGTCCATCATGCTCACCCGCGGAGAAGCTTCTGTCAATCCATAGGTTTGAATAATGTCCGCTTGGGGGAATACAGTCTGAAGATGGTCTACTAATCTCGCGGGAATCGGCGCACCGCTAATAACAATAAATTCAATGGAATCAAAGGTACTCCAGTTGGTTGTCTGATGATAATCGGAAACAAAGTGCATCAATTGCGTAGGCACCGCCGAGAATGCCGTGACCGCCTTATCCTGAAACAGTCTAAACGCTGTGCGCGGCAGCAAGGGCAAGCTGATCAGCCTAATTCGGGTTCCAAATAGCATGCAAGAAATCAATTGGGTGACAATCGTAGAACTGAAATGAACGGGCATCGTTACAAGAAACGAATCTTGATCCGTATACCCGACCTTTTCGCCATGTGCCAACGCATTCGTTAATACATTCTCATGGGATAACATAACGATTTTAGATTTTCCGGTTGTGCCCGATGTAGGAAGGAGAATCGCACATGGATGGGGATCGGACGAATTCGTGAGCGAGATCGATTCAAACGAAGGCATCGGTTCTTGCGAGAAATCCTGAGCGGTAACCCAATGAATATGGAAATTTAAACCCGCAGGCTGTACATATTTGCTGATAACCAGCTTGGCGTCACTGGCATTTAGAATATTTTCAATCTCTGTTTTGGATGCCGAGTAAGGAACAGGTATTAGTACATGACCGCTGAACTGAATGCCAAGCGATGCAGTAATGAACAAGGGCTCATTATTTGTGTATACCGCTATATGGCTACCGGCCTCAAGCTCAAAGTTCTTTTTGATATATAGAGCAATCAAGTATGCTTCTGTCATCACCTCTGCATAAGTCCATTGCCGCTTTAGATCTTGAAGGATAATATGATCCTTGCGATCACAAGCCTCCATGAATAAACGCTGAATGATAGTCATCATATCGTTTTCCCGGCCAAATAATTAAGGATTAATCCAGCCGTGGAGAACTTTTCAAATAATAGATCCTCATCAGGGATCGAGATATTAAACTTCGATTCCATTGAAACAATAAGCTTGATGAAGCCTGCCGAATCGATCCCCAGGTCCAGCAAACGGGTATCGGGATCTTCCGGATACTCGATGTCCAGCTCAGCAAAAACTTCATCTCTCAAGATAGATTCTATTGATTTAGACATCCTGTTTCCTCCGTTAGATAATCTTTAGAAAGGCTGATTAGAGAGGATAGCATACATGATGATATTCAGTAATGAGTAAGTGAAAGTGAGTGTGAAGGAGAATAATCTCAAAACGATGGACAATGTGCATTCGCACTAAGAGAGTTGTTTGCAGAGATGCTGCAATTAATACTGGAGGCGGAATATGACTCGGTGCAGGAATGAAAAGCAGAAAAAAGCATTTTCCCAAGCGATAAAGCCCTGCTGAAAATGCTTTACTTCACTACGGTGAATGACACCCGTAAATGGATATGTTTAGTATAAATTGCAAATATACCAATTGTCAACAATTTAAAATTTTATGCAACACTAGTGAGGACGTCCTTTAGCTGAATAAAGAGGTATATCAGTTGATATACCCCTTTATCCATCTTATTACAATCCAATTAAGCCGTTTCCATTTTATTTGAACTGGAACCAGGTTAAATTGGCAACTGTGGTTGAATCTGACTTCACAAAAGTAACATATACCGTATGGGTTCCTACCGCTGTCCCGGCAGTAAGCGGGATATTCTTGAGGGACCATGTCTGCCATCCGCCTGTGCTTTCGGCCGTCCAAGAACCCAGCATAGTGCCTGTAGGGCTATCCAAGTGGAATTCGATCCTTCCGCCGGAATTAGCGGATGCGACCTTCATATCAATGCTTGTTTTAGCTGTACTGCCAAAGTCTACATTTTTAAATGCGATATAGTCGCCATTACTCCCGGCACCCACATTCAGCCCGCCGTCAGTGCTTGACTCATAGGAAAGAACACCGGAACTAAGGTTATAGCCTTCTGCTTCGAATTTCAATGTGTTGAATTTTGGCTCTGCCGCATAGCTGTTCGTATCTGTTATTTTCAAATCTGTCAAATTATTCACCGCAACTCCACCGACGCGAACATTGTTCAATGTCACTCCGGAGACCGTAGAGGTGTCACTCCAACCCTTCATTATTGAAACCTCGCCCAGAGCGCGTAAATTGATATTATTATAGACCACATTTTTGATCGGACCGGTTTTTGCCGAAAGATCAAACCATCTGGAGTGAACACCGGATCTTGGCCAGAAGCCTTCTACATCTATATTGTCGAATACGATGTTCTGTGCTGCTGGAGTCCCATAGAGATGACCTACCGCTAAAGCGCGCCAGCATCTGTATACAAAAGAGTTTTTAACCACGATGCCATCCTGAAGCTGTTTCACTCCATCTCCGACCTTGAAGGCTCCGCATCTGCTCCAGGCCAAAGCATCATCCACCACTACATTTGACTGGTTCTCAGGAGTTCCCGGCCAGTTTGCAGCAATATCGGTAGTGGCTACATCCCAGGTCTTAAAGGAGTACGTGTCATCCTCCGATACGGCGACAGTGTGCTTTATGAGTACATTCTGGCTCTCCTGGATGTCTATTGCATCATTTTCATAATCAAGTTCATTATTGTTGAAGTGCTTAGTATTCTGGAAGGTTACGTTATTGGATCTGGTAACGATTGTAGCCCAGCCACCGCTGTCTCTGATGGTTATGCCGTCAACTGTGAAGTTGCTGCACTGCAAGGGGACAAGAATATTGTTCAAATAATTGTTTGTATTTCTCATATAATGGCCATTGCCGTCAATCGTTCCCCTGCCGTATATCTTAATATTGTTTGCATTGGTTTCGGTATAGATAAACCACGTTCCATCCTTATTTAGAGAATTCTTATGAAAATGGGTAGTGTAATCGCTTGGATTTCCTGAACCCCTGATCACAGAACCACCCGCCAGATAAACCGAAACATTGCTTTTTAGAACAATGTTACCGCTCTTGTACACGCCGGCTGGAACGTATACGATACCACCGCCTGCTGCGTTAGCCGCATTGATGGCATTCTGTATGGCAGTTGTAGCCAATGTGGCACCGGTACTGTCAGCACCGTACTGGGTTTTAACATTGAAAATCCCTGTACCGGAGGAAGCCGGAACATTGGTTTCAAGAGCATCTGCCGCGATAACCAGATCCTTCAGGTTATTGATTTTAACGATAAGATAGGTTGGCGATGAAAGGGTAAAGGTCAGTGTATTTCCGCTCTTAGTTGCAGTGATTCCCAAAGCTTTGGGAGAAATATTATAGGTATTGATGGGCTCGCTTGCTGTTATTGTGATTGTAGTCGTACCTGAAAAAGAGAAATTACAATAATTATAGTTTACAAATACCTCTGAAGTGTCGATTACCGGTATATTGGTAGAGTCTGCTGTTACCGTGTATTGACTGGTCGTGGTATAGACCGACGGTAACGGATAGCTTACAATTGTACCCGCCGCGCTTGCTGTCAAAGGAAAGACAGGTAACAGATTGGCCATACAAAAAATCAATAATGCACTTAATAACTTTAACTTCCTTAACATAAATAAACACCTCTTTCATATTTCATATTTTTTTAGAAAACACTCTGCCATCCCATTTGTATTCGCTTACAACCTGATTATAGTTTGATAGGCGCATCCGGATAAGGCGGGTAATCCCACATTAAGGGCAGATTTCTGCAGCAGCTTTATACATAGAAGGGAGGCAACCTCCGCTGGTCTGTGTGGAAACTTTTAGTTACGTATCTAAATACCTGCGGTTGAACAATCCAAATGCCACTCTCACCGGCCCCATTTAAGGTACAGTAATGTTGCTCTTTTTGCAGGATTTCTCTAAAAATATCTCCTAAACCGAAATAAAGACGCTGCGGGAAGTCATTCCCGAGCGCCTTCTTACTTTCATTTATGTCGAATTATCACCTATTTCAGCTCCAGTACAGCCACACTTTCCACATGCACCGTATGCGGGAACATATCCACCGGCGTAACCTCCACCGTACGATAACCCCCGTCCTCCAGCACCCGCAGGTCGCGGGCCAGTGTCGACGGGTTGCACGACACGTACACGACACGCTCTGGCTGCATCAGCAGGATGGTCTCCAGCAGGCGCGCGTCGCAGCCCTTGCGCGGGGGATCGACAACGATGACGTCCGGGGTGATGCCCTGTTCTTTCCAGGCCGGGATGACATCCTCCGAAGCGCCGACTTCGAACTTCACGTTGTTCATTCCGTTCAGCTTCGCGTTGGCGCGGGCGTCCTCGATGGCTTCGGGCACGATTTCTACACCATACACCTGATCCGCATGCTGGGCCAGGAATAGTGAGATGGTGCCGATGCCGCAATACGCATCAATCACAGTCTCTTTGCCGGTTAGCGCAGCATACTCCAGCGTTCTGCCGTAGAGGAGCTCGGTCTGCACCGGGTTCACCTGGTAGAAGGACCGTGCCGAAATCGCGAACTGCACCTCGCCAATGTAGTCGTAAATGACCTCGCTGCCCCAGAGGACGCGTGTATCGTTACCGAAGATGACATTGGTGCGCTGGGTGTTGATGTTCTGGCAGATGCTGACCACCGCCGGAAGCTGCTCGCGGATACTGCCGAGCCAAGCGTCCAGATGCGGGATATCCCGGCCGTTCGTGACCAGCACCAGCATCATCTGGCCGGTGCGGAACGCCTTCTTCACTACAACGTGGCGGAGCAGTCCACGGCCGGTCTCTTCGTCATAGGCAGTGATGCCCAGCTCACGGCCGAGGCTTTTGACAGCAGCAACGACCTTGTCGTTGTCCTCATGCTGGATCAGACAGGTCTCCATGTCGATGATCCGGTGACTGCCCCGTGCATAGAAGCCGCCGACCAGACCGCCTTCGGTCACCCCGATAGGCACCTGGGCCTTGTTGCGGTAGCGCCATGGCTCGTCCATGCCAAGGGTGGGCAGCACGCGGATGCCTTCGCCTTGAGCCCCTGATGCACTTGCCGCATCAGCCCCCGCCGCACCGGCCACCTCCAGCTTCCCGATCCGCTGGAGGTTATCCACCACCAGCTGGCGCTTCCACACGAGCTGCGCGGTATAGTCCATATGCTGCAGCTGGCAGCCGCCACACTGATCATAGATCGGGCAGGGCGGCGCGATGCGGTCGCTGCTGGCCTGCACCAGCTCCAGCAGCTTGGCGTAGCCATACTGCTTCTTGGTCTTGAGCACTCTGGCCCGGACTCTCTCACCGGGAAGAGCGCCCTGCACAAATAGGGTAAAGCCCTCAACGCGGCCTACCCCTTCACCTTCATGGGTCATGCCGATAATATCGAGCAGGACCTCATCATTCTTATTTACCGGCAGTCCGGCGACAGGGGCCGCCCCTTGCTCCCGGCGGCTTGCGCTGCGCCTGCTGCGTTGTTTATTCATGTGTATAGGTTCACTTCTTTCATGTTCTTCACGATTAATTCTGCGCAAAAATCTGCAGATGCTGCGGCAAAATGCTGAAGTTGCCCGGCAGGGTGCCACCCAGCTCACCGTCCAGGTTCAGCTGAACGTAGCCTGGAGAGGTAACCTCCATGGCATCGGTGCGGAAATAGACAACCTTCTTGTCATTCAGGTGCTCGCCCCGAATGGTTAGACGCACCAGCCGGATGAATTCGGCCAGGTTGCATTTCTTAACGGCAATAACGTCGAGCAGGCCGTCATCGATGCGCGCACCCGGAGCCAGCTTCTCGAAGCCGCCGACTGAATTCGTATTGGCGATCAGGAAGAGCATGAACTCGTCATGGATCATTTCCTGGCCGTTCGCGCGGATGTACAGCTCTTGCGGAGCAAGGCTGGCCATCTTCTCGATCCCCTTCAGGTAATAGGCAAGCTGGCCCATCATGGTCTTCAGCTTGCTGGGGACCTCATAGGTCAGCTCCGTCAGCTGTCCGCCGCCTGCTATATTAATGAAGTAACGGTCATTGGCTTTGCCGAGATCGATCAGGCGCGCTTCCTGGCGCAGAATCAGGTCGCAGGCTTCCTCCCAATTCTTCGGAATGCCCATGGCCCGCGCGAAATCATTCGTCGTTCCCAGCGGCAAGATGCCGAGCGGGGGAAGGTTCGGCTTCTCCGCCATCCCGTTAATCACTTCATTGAGCGTACCGTCGCCTCCGGCAGCTATGATCAGATCATAAGTACCGCGTTCCACAGCCTGGGCTGCAGCCGCAGTAGCATCGCCCTCTCCCGTTGTTGCATGGCAGGTAGCTTCGATACCGCCCATATCCAGCCGGTCTAGAATATCGGCGAGTCGTCTTTTCATTTCTTCCCGACCAGAAGTGGGATTATAAATCAATCTCGCAGTTTTCATTACCGGAACGCCACCTGTTTATATAATGGATAACTTTACTGATTATACCCAATTCTGTACCCCACAAGCAATGTCAGGGGCCAGCTACATTACCCGCTTACGATTTAACGCTAACCCTCCAGGCGCTGGAGCGCTGCTTCCACCTGCCGCTGAATCCAGCGCGGCAGCAGCGGATGCGGCAGCAGCGTCTGGCCGGAGTAGGCATAATTCAGCCCCTCCAGCCGCTGCGGAATAACCACCTTGGTGAAGTACCCCTCACTCAAAAAAAGCGGAGCCACCAGCACATCATAGCCCTGCTCCTGCCAATGCACCACCCGGCTTCTTACACTATCCGGGTTCAACAGCCCGTAATCAGCCGCGGCCAGCCCGCTTATCTCCCGTACCCGCGCGGCAAGTGAAGAGATGCCCTGCTCCCAGCGCTGCCGGAAGCCCTCATGCCTGCTGCCGTGTCCGACCAGCAGCACCATCTCTCTGCCGGGATGCTTCGACAGTCCCCGGAGCTTATCCCACAGCATCTGTGCAATATCGGGATCGTCATCGACCGGATAGCCGTAATGAATCTTCGCAGCAACTCTGAACGGCTCAAGATCGGTCTCCCGTTCAGGAACCGGCTTCGCACCCAGCGCATATTCTATCTCATCGACATGCGTGCTGCCGGAAGACACAAACAAGGGGATCACAATAATATCTGTGACCCCTGCATGTTCCAGCTTATCAATTCCATCTTGTATCAATCGTCCTTCTACCAGCTCAAGGAAAGCCACTGCCACCGGCAGCTCCTCCCTGAGCGTGAGATGGCTCACTGCCTCATCTACCATCGACACCCAGGCCTGATCACGGGAGCCGTGACTGATTAACAATACACCCGGAACCATAAATTATCGGCCCAGACGTTCCAGCGTAAGCTTATAACCGTCATTGCCGTAATTCAGGCAGCGCTTCACGCGCGAGATTGTTGCCGTACTGGCCCCCGTCTCGGCTTCAATCTGATTATATGTAGACCCCTTGCCCAGCATCCGGGCCACCTCAAGGCGCTGTGAGAGCGATTGAATTTCGTTCACGGTGCACAGGTCGTCAAAGAATACATAGCATTCTTCCATATTTTTCAATGTTAAAATAGCCTCAAATAATTGATCGATACTTTTATCGTTTAGCTTCTTTAGCTGCATCGCCCTATCATCCCCTAAACATTAACTTAATGTGACTATCTTGCCTCTACTATATTGTACTGGAGCACATTTTTCAAGCATTAACGGTTTCACGCTGTAAAGAGTGAAATCGACGGACAAACGTCCACTCCAGGCGCACACCATAATCAGGGTTAACCCGTCACTACTTCCGGCTCCCAGGTTAGACCGCCTTACTCATAGTACTACAAAACCGTGCAAAATCAAGCACAGACACGGTTTCTTCACTTCCGCCTGCCGCACTATAGGCATCCGCCCTTTTCCGCTGGTATCCCGGTTACCCGGGCATTCGTCTATACCGTCTGTTCGCCCATGACATACAGTATAGCAAACCACTAACGAAGGAATGTGATCCTATGCCTCAGCATTACTATAATCATTCCCGCCAGCAAGGCCGTTCACTGGCTGAACCTTACAATCCGTCACCTTACCCGGGACTATCTGCTTATACACCTGCCCCGCTTCCCGGAGAACCTGAGCTGCTGCCTGCTTACAGCGCCGAAGTCACCGATACGGCACTCGCGCTCCCTGCTGCAGAAGCCTCTACCGCGAAGGCCGGAGGCCTGCTGGGCGGACTTGGCAATCTTGGAAGTCTGGCGAATATGGAACAGATCAAGGGCATCGTTGACCGGATGGGCGGAATTGACGGAATCGTCAATACCATGGGCAAGGTGCAGAAGGTGATGCAGGGCTTCTCACAGATGGCTCCGATGGTGAAGCTTGTGATGGGCGGGTTCGGCAAAGGCAAGGGAAGCGGAGCGGGAGAGCTCGCCGCCGAAGAGGATGCAGCCCTTTATAGCCCCAAACGGCGCAAAAAAAGACGCCCCGTCACGAAGCGCCGCAATACCACCTCCAAGAAGCGTAAATCCGGTGGGCCTTCCTCCGTTAAACGCCGCCGCTCCTAAGCGGCGGCGTTTAACGCGCTTTTCTTCTACTTAAACCAGCCGCTCCGCCGGAACCAGCCGAACATCCCGATCCCCAGCACCAGCATAAGCAGCAGCACTGCGAAATAGCTGTACTTCCATTCCAGCTCCGGCATCACCCTGAAGTTCATTCCATAGATTCCGGCGATCAGCGTCAGCGGCATGAATACCGTGGTAATCACCGTGAGTGTCTTCATGATGGAGTTCATCCGGTTGGAGTTGAGCGAGATATAGCTGTCACGCAGGTCGGCGGTCATTTCCCGGTCAACTTCAATCATGTCGGTCAGCTTCAGCAGATGATCGTAGATATCGCCGAAGTAGACCCGCTCCTCGCCGTTACTCTGCACATGCTGCGAATTGACGATCCGGTACATCAGATCACGCATCGGCACAATCGTCCGCCGCAGCTTCAGCAGCCTTCCGCGCACATTGAAGACCTGACTCATCAGCTCTTCGACCGATTCGTTGCCGCCCTGGCTCTCCAGATCCGCGAGTTCATCCTCCAGCGTATACAGGGACGGGAAATATCTGTCCACCAGCTTGTCCATCACTGTGTAAGCAGCGGCCATCGGCCCGCCCGACCAGCCCTTGCGGCTATGAATCTCAGCTTTGACCATCTGCCACGCTTCCTCCATCTCCGGCTTGTCCTGATGATGGTAGGAGACGAGAAATTTCGGGCTGAGGAACAGGTCGATCTCTTCGGCCTCCAATGTCCGCTCATTCAGCGAATGCAGCACGAAGAACTGCACATCCTCGTAATAATCCAGCTTCGGCCGCTGCAAGACATGCATACAGTCTTCTATCGCCAGCGGGTGAAAATGAAAATAGGTGTCCAGCGACAAGGTTTCATCATCCGTCGGCATAGCGAAATCCGCCCAGATCCAGGCATAATCATCCAGGACAATATCCTGAAGCAGCAGATCGGTCAATATCTCGCCCGTATGCGTTACGGCAAGTGTTCGTATCATAATAAAAGTCCTCCGCCCTATGTAGGCAATCCGCAGCAGAGCCGCGCTGTTCTAGTTGCTTCCTCCCATTGTACAGCATGTCTACGCAAAAAAATAACCGCCAGCCCGCTGACCAGCGGCTCCGGAGGTTTCTTGGTCTTGTCTTTATAGTTGACGGCGCCATTTACAGCAAACGGCCCGGTCCGATTTTCTAATATATAGCTTAGCGGCCCAAGCCTTCCAGCACCTCCAGATGCAGCACCTGCAGGAATTTCTTGATGTTCACCTTCACCTTGCCGCTATCCCGGCCCTGTTCAATCTCCTTCATCTTCAGGCGCACCTCTTCGAAGTCGAAATACAGCGGTGCATAATGCTCGAACTTCGGATTCCCGTAATCCGTCAGACCGATGGACGCAAGACTTGTCAGACCCGCCGCCAAGGCACGGCGCAGACGCTGTTCGATAGCCTTGACCTCTTTGGCGGCTTCCGCAGGCACCGGTCTGTATTTGGCAGCGGTCAGCTCATACAGCTCCTTCAAGGGCGGTAGACTTCCGCTCTGCCCTTCGGCTACCGCCAGCTCCATGATGGTGATAATATCACGGCTGCCGTTCTCCGAGATCATGCCCATATTCATCAGAATCGGCTGGACAATCTCCTTGACGGTACGCTTGCCAGGCGGCAGCTGCGGCAGTCCGAACTGCAGACCCTCCAGCTTACCCAGCGTCAGCTTGATCTCATCCAGATAACGGCCCATGGCGTAACGTTCATTCACTTTATATAGAACAGACTCGACTTCAATCTTATTGATCGGCTTGCGGATGAAGAATTCAATTCCGCTCTTGTAGGCGCGGCTGACCATGTCCCCGTTCTCAATCTGCGAGATCATGACGAATTTGGAGCGGCAGCCCTGTGCCTGAAGAGAGAGGATGGTCTCAATCCCGTCCTGGTCCGGCATCAGCAGATCCATCAGCACAATGTCCGGGGTCTCGCTCAGGATCAGAGATATCCCCTCCTGTCCGCTCGCTGCAGTACCCGTCACCTCACCAAGCCCGCTGTCCTCAATAATATGCTGCAGCATTCTTCTCGCCGACGCATCGTCATCTACAATACAGAATGATAGCGGCATCCTCTATTCCTCCTTCCGCAGCTTAATGCTCGGCACTGTAATCTGAAACATGGCCCCTCCGATATGCGATACCGGCTGAACCGTAATGCTTCCCTCGAACATATTCACTATATCCCGAACATGAGAGAGCCCGATCCCCGTGGCAGCGATGCCCTCTTCATCGAATTTCGTGGTGAAGCCCGGCTCGAACAGCAGATCGAGATCACGCTTCCCGATGCCTGTCCCGCTATCGGTCACTGTCAGAATCGTCATACCGTCCTGCTCATAAGCGTTCAGATGGATGCTGCCTGTTCCTTGGATGACTTCCACCGCATTGGCGGTGAGATTGTTAAGCAGGGTCAATAGAGGAATATAGCTGTCGGTTGTGTAATCGGAGGTGATGTGAATATGGAACTTAATATCTTTGCCCAGCATTTCCGCATATTTGGCATTGCTCTTAACCGCGAACCGCAGAATGCCTGATAGGGGCATGTCCCCGTTCACCTCACGCTCCACCAGCTTCACCAGCCCCGCCAGAATCCGCTGCGAATCCTTCTTCACCTCATGGAGCTGCTGGGTGATATCCAGCACCTGCCGGCTGTAACGCCCCGTGCCTTCCCCGTCCTTCAGCTTGGTGTACAGCTCGAAGCTGTTCAGCGTTACCTGCTCCAGGGTGCCTATGGACTTCTTCAGATAGAATACTTCCCCGTACAGGCCGGAGCCGAATCCGAGCATCTGCTGGGTCCGCTCATGCTGCTCCCGCTCCCGGATACGCAGCTGGCTGACAGAGATACTGCTGTATACCCCTGTGGTGAAATAGGTACGCAAGACCGCAATCGCCATCAGATACGTCCACTCGTTCAGCCGGAAGGTAGCCGAATCCAGCACGATCAGCCGGGTCAGCAGCTCCATCTCATTCGACAGAAGATCGATCAGCGCGGCAACCGCGCCCAGCACCAGCGGATGGAACGTATCGATCCGGCTCTTGATGACATGCATCAGTGCGCCGAATACCATATAATAGATCATTGCCGAGAAGTGGCTGCTAAGACTCTGCTCTACCGTCAGTCCGCTCCCCTCCACCATATCCATGGCAGTCCTGAACAGTAGCACGACCACCCCGGCAGCACAGCCTGTACGGATATACGGCAGCTGCCTCATTAACAGCAGGAAAAGGAGAAAAGCGCTGCTGCCCATGGCAATCCGGAAGATATCTCCGTCAAACGGGTTGATCTTGAATTCTCCGGCTACCACAGTAACGGCGGCCACCAGCAGAATCTGTACCGCCTTCATTCTCAGAATCGATTGTCCCATCGCCACTGCTCCTGCCTAGAGAGGTTGACAACTATAGTATCATAGCCGCACTGGATTGAATATGGCTTAATCCTCATTCGGCTAAGGTTATACCGCTCTGTGCTCAAGCCTTCTGGACAGCAGCGACAGCAGGTAATTGACGACAAAATAAATCAGGGCAACCAGCGCCAGCGTAGGGATGGCATAGCTGTAGCTGTGGCCAATGACAATGTTGGCATTATGCATCAGCTCCGGCAGGGAAATCACAACAGCGAGCGAGGTATCCTTCAGCAGGGAGATGAACTGGCTGACCAGTGGCGGGACCATCCGCCGCAGCCCCTGGGGAAGCACGATATGCCATAAGGTCTGTACACTGCTGAGACCGGAGGAGCGCGCCGCTTCAATCTGCCCCTTGTCGATCGACATTAAGCCGCCGCGGACAATCTCGGCGATCATTGCTGCCTCGAAGATGGTTAGTGCTGCAATGGCCGCAGTAATCAGTCCGAGCTTGATCCCAACCTCCGGCAAGGCGAAGCGGATGAAGAAGATGATCAGCAGCAGCGGCAGATTACGGATCAGCTCCACCAGGTAGAACATGACCGGAGACAGCACCGGCACCTCCGAGTAGCGGATGACGCCTATAATACAGCCGATGATAAAGCTCAGGAAGATCGATACAAAAGCAACGATCAGTGTCACATACAATCCGTCCAGCAGAAACTTCAAATTATCGGCAGAGTATGCACCTGTGAAATCCATAATAGCCCTCCTTTAGCTTCAGATGTCCTTTTATGATGCTTCTTAATATTTGCGCTGCAGTCTGCGCTCCCAGATCCGCACGCCGTAGCTGAGCGGAAGCGTAAGCACCAGATAGAATACTGCTACGAAAATGTAGGTGTCGAAGGTACGGTAAGTCTCTGTAGAGATCCCGTCGGCGAAGTACATCAGATCAAGACCGGCCACCAGAGTCAGTACCGAGGAGTTCTTAATCAGGTTAATGAACTGGTTGCCGAGCGGCGGGATCACCAGCTTGATCGCCTGCGGCAGAATGATATGCAGCATCGTCTGTATGTAGCTGAGACCGGAGGAACGTGCCGCCTCCATCTGTCCCTTGGGCACGGCCATAATTCCGGCACGGATCGCTTCGGCGATGAAGGCCGAGGTATATACGGCGAGTCCAATGGTTCCTGCCTTGAAGCCGTCCAGTGTGAAGCCCAGAGCGGAAGGCCCGTAATAGAAAATATACACGACCAGCAGCAGCGGGATGTTGCGGATGAACTCCACATACACCGCACCGAACCAGCGCAGACCCTTGACTGAAGTCATGCGGAAGACGGCAACGACCGCGCCGATCAGGAAGCTGCCGATCAGGGCCAGTACACTGGACAGCAGCGTACCGTAGAAGCCTTCCATATACAATCCGAAGTAGTTCGTTAATATTGAGAAATCCATCAATGTTCACCTGCCTTTACCTGTGGATAAGTTCGTTCCTCCCCGGTATGACCGCCGTTCCTACAAACAAGTAGAAACGGCGTTGCCGTCCTTGGACAAGGCGGTACCGTTTCTACGGGAAATTCGTGTGCAGCCCATTTATTCGTTCTTACCTTGAAGGAAGCAAGCTCTTGCCTGGAACAGACTTATTTAGCAGGAGCTTTACCAATCCACTTCGTGTATATGGCATCATACTCCCCGTTCGCCTTTAGTTCAGCCAGTGTATCATTAATCGCCTTAACTACATCGGCGTTGCCTTTCTGGACCGCAATGCCGTAAGGCTCATCGGTGAACGGCTTCCCAACAACCTCGAACCCGGGGTCCTGTGAGGCCATTCCATACAGAATCGCATCATCCGTAGTGAGCGCATCGCCCTGACCCGCCTTGAGCGCGCTGAAGGCATCCTGGTAGTTGTCGAACTCAAGCACGGTTACGCCCGGCACCTTCTCTTTGATATTCTTGATCGAGGTCGCCCCCTTGGAGCCGAGGATCTTCGTATCCTTCGTAACGCTCTCAAGGCCTGTAATCGCGCTGCCCTTCTTCACCAGCAGGGACTGGCCGGCCTGGAAATAGACGTCAGAGAAATCGACTTCCTTCTTGCGGTCCTCCGTAATGGTCATGGTAGCCACCACCATATCGATCTCGCCGTTATTCAGCATCGGAATACGCGTCTTGGAGGTGACCTCCTTCAGCTCAATGGCATTCTCGTCACCGAGAATTTTTTTGGCGATGGCCTTGGAGATATCGATGTCGAAGCCTTCCACGTTGCCGGAGGCCGGGTCCTTCAGACCGAACAGGCGGGTGTCGAACTTCACGCCGACGAGCAGCTTGCCGCGCTCCTTGATCTTGGCAATGGCCGCAGAGTCAGCGGCTGCTCCTCCGGCAGCGTTGCCGCCTGCCGCATTATCGTTCTTGCCCTTGTTGTTGCCGCACCCGGCAATGACCAGTATGGCCGCAATCATCAGCACACTTAACACCTTGAAGCTCTTGGACATTTTCATTTCGTTTCCTCCCCGGATTCCTATTATTTAGTTTAGTGGCTTAATACACGGCTGAGAAAAGTACGCGTCCGCTCTTCCTTCGGGCTGGCGAAGAAGGCTTCCGGCTCCGCCTCTTCCACGATTTGCCCCTGATCCATGAAGATGACCCGGTCCGCCACCTCGCGGGCGAAGCCCATCTCATGGGTCACAACGACCATCGTCATGCCTTCGCGGGCCAGGGCGCGCATGACATCGAGCACCTCCCCGACCATCTCCGGGTCCAGTGCCGAGGTCGGCTCATCGAACAGCATTATCTTCGGCTTCATCGCAAGCCCCCGGGCAATCGCCACCCGCTGCTGCTGTCCGCCGGATAGCTGGGAAGGATAGGACTCCGCCTTGTCCGCAATGCCGACCTTCTCCAGATAATACATGGCGGTCTTCTCCGCCTCCGCCTTGCTTAAGCCCAGCACCTTCACCGGGGCCAGGGTGATGTTATCAATCACCTTTTTGTGCGGGTACAGGTTGAAATGCTGGAAGACCATTCCGATCTCTTTGCGCAGGGTATTGATATCTGTCTTGCGTTCGTTTACAGTTATACCGTCCACGGTTAATCCGCCGCTCGTGATCGTCTCCAGACGGTTAATGCAGCGCAGCATCGTACTCTTGCCGGAGCCGGAAGGACCGACTACAACAACGACTTCCCCTTCCTGAACATGCAGGTCAATGCCCTTCAGTACATGAAATTGTCCGTAATGTTTGTCTACCTGATGAAAGTCGATCAATGGCTAGGCCTCCTTTGTCTATTCGGGTGTTTGTCAGCAATGGTAACACTTAAAACAAACCTTACTTCAGAGACTACCAAATCCTACATAATACTATGTAAAATTTAATTCCATCATGTTATTTTCTTTTAGTTATGTTATGTATTTCATTTTCTTTTAACGCCATTAACATCTTTTATCGATTTGTTGTGACTTTTTGTGACATTTCTCTCTTGAAAAATAAAGAACCCCTCTTAGGCCGAGGCTTACCGCTGAACACAAAAAAAGATGTCCTAAAGCCATCCATGGCTTCTGCGACATCTTGTCCAGGTAATCTATTCTGTTCCAGCCCTAGAAGAAGAGCTTGAAGATCACTCCCGCCAGCACAGCGCTGATCGGAATCGTAATGAACCAGGTAACCACGATCCGTCCGGCCACTCCCCATTTGACTGCGGAGAAGCGTTTGGCTGAACCTACACCCAGAATCGATGAGGTGATCGCATGGGTTGTACTTACCGGCAGATGCAGGAGCGTGGCTGAGAAAATAACCGAAGCCGCCGAAATATCCGCCGCGAAGCCGTTGATCGGCTCAATTTTGAAAATCTTCGTGCCCATCGTCTTAATAATCTTCCAGCCGCCGATCGACGTTCCGAGTGCCATGGATGTAGCCGCTGCAATCTTAACCCAGAGCGGAACCTCCATCGTATCGAGCCGTCCCGAGGTCACGAGGGCAAAGGTAATGATCCCCATCGCCTTCTGCGCGTCATTCGTACCATGGGTGAAGGATTGCAGTGCAGCCGTCACGATCTGCATCGAACGGAAGCCCTTATTGACCGTATGCGGACTGCGCTTCGCGAAGATCCACTTCAGAATCGTCATCACAATATACCCGATTACAAAAGCGATCAGCGGGGAGAAAACCAGCCCCTCTACGATCTCAACGAACCCGTTCCATTTGATATGCTCTGTCCCTGCCCCGACATAGACCGCACCGGCTAACGCACCGATAAGCGCATGGGAGGAGGACGAAGGAATACCCAGCCACCAGGTGACGAGATTCCAGATAATTGCCGCAATCAGCGTCGCCGTGACAATGTCTATCCCGTTGTCCAGCAGGGTGGGATCGGTAATACTGCCCCCGATCTTCTTCGCCACTCCGGTGAACATCAAGGCGCCGATAAAGTTCATCGAGGCGGCCAGCATGATGGCTGTACGCGGCTTCAGCGCACGGGTTGAGACAGAGGTAGCAATCGCATTGGCTGTATCATGGAAGCCGTTGATGAAGTCGAACGCCAGCGCAAGAAAGATAACAAAAGCTAGTACATATATAGATGTATCCATATTTGAGGCCCCTTATGAGTTACGCATGATGATCGATTCCAGCATGTTGGCTACGTCTTCACATTTGTCTGTGGTTGTCTCGAGCCGCTCGTACAATTCTTTGCGCTTAATCAGCTCAATCGGGTCCTTCACAGTCTCGAACAGGGCCTTGGTGCAGATACGCAGGACTTCGTCGCCCTGGTTCTCCAGATCATTCAGACGGATGGTGTATTCGCGGATCGCCAGCAGCTTCTTCTGGGAGAGCAAATGAACCGCCTTCTGGATCTCGTATGCACTCTGGCGGAGAATCTCTGCGAACTGGACAATATACTCATCCGCATCCAGCAGGTTATACATATAGAAACGCGAGGCAGAAGCCTCCAGCCCATCAATGACATCGTCCATGCTTGTAATCAGATCCATGATGTCGTCCCGTTCCAGCGGCGTAATGAACGTCTTGTTCAATTCCTTGATGACAGTGTGTGTGTAGGTATCGCACTGGGATTCGTATTTCTTCATCTCCCCGGCGAAGTTCTCCACATTGCCCTGGAGAGTCGAGATATTCTGAGCGAAATAATCCGCCGCCTGAACAATGGTGTCAGCCATGTTTTCCAGCGTCTCAAAGAATATATCCTTTTTTCTGAGCCTCATTAGCTTTATACCCCTTTACATGAAATTGCCGTAAAAAAATGCAGCCATCCAAATGTAAATACATGAAAATGAATGACAACCCTTGTTATCTTATCATATCGACAGAAGGGATAGAAGACAAAAAACCGAACTTTTTCACACTATAATAACAATTCCCTGCAACTTACGAAAATAATCATCCGAACATTCAATCTCCAGCCGGAATTAGGGGGATGCAGGCGCCTGCGCGTATTCGAGATGACTGCTGAACGAAGGGCTGTTCGGAACGATCAGAATATGGGTAATCCCCGGGAACATCAGCGCCTCCTTGCCGTCCTTCTTCACGAACCGGATGACGTCTCCGGGGCTGCGCGACCACTTGCCGTTCATCGCTACGCCGCGCTGTAACAGCACTGCTTCTCCCCCCAGCTCCGTATCCACCTGCAGCCGGCCGACATCGTCCAGCACCTTATGATCCGAACCCATCACGATGATGTTTGCCGCTTCCACCGGACGGTTATTATTCAGATCGAGATGCGGCTTGCCGTTCACCCAGCGGGCGTATGTGCGCTGCTCTGCGTTATAATGGTACCCGACATTGTAGCTCTTCAGCAGGAAGTTCACACCCAGCGCAAACGCCGGGGTGCCCTCCACAGGAATATAATCCGGATCATTGAAAAGAAAACCAGGGACCTTCACGCTCTCCGCATAACCCAGCTTCACTGCCCCCTCCCGCAGCTTGGCGGCATTGCTGTACAGGTTATGCGGGGCCTTGCGTTCCTTGTCCCGCCAGAAGTAGGCCCCCGCGCGGCCGATTTCGTCCATATCCGCCTTCTTCTGCCGTTGCAGAATGGCATAGGCATCCGGACTGCCTCCGGCATGCACCGTTATGCCGCCATAGCTCTCGCCGATATCCAGCAGGTAAGGGCGGATACTGCGGATCGGCCCAATCTTCACCACCCCGGCATGACTCTGAAAGATACCGATCAGCCGGGTAATTCCGCCTTCGGCCAGCACCTCGTACAGAATATCTGCCTCGCTGATCCCGGACTGCGGGCGGGCCGCCGGGGCATTATTGATCATGACCGCGAGCGGCCGGGGCAGGCTCTCCTCCTCAACCGGCAGGCCTGTTAAGCCGGAGACTGCTCCGGCGGCAGGCTCAGGAGAGGGGGACTGTACCGCTTCTGTCGGCTGTGGCTCCAGGGTAGGCGCTGCTGTTGGTGCAGACGTAGGTACGGGCACAGGGCTGGCCTGCTCGTTACTGCAGGCAGAGAGCAGCACGGCGGCAAGGACCAGAGCAGATACAGGACGGGATACATAACGGTTCACCGATATAGACACGTTGTTCCTCCTAATCGTAAGTTACAGCTTGCTTCTCTCGATTCTCTTCTATGAAACTCGCTTCCTTTATTTAATCATAGCTGGCAGAGTTTGTCTTGAGTCAAGTGGAAACGGCAGCACAAAAAGAGTACAGCCCTTATAGCAGCTGTACCCTCTATTCATTCCTATATTAATCAAACATCCAGCAGTTCAGGCTGAGCGTACCGTATTGATAGGCCTGGATCATTAACTGTGCGCGTCTGCCTTCATCAGCTGCACCCATTACGTAGAAGAGCGGGATGAAATGTTCCTTGCCGTAGGTTGGTACGGCCTCCCTCACATGCGGAGCTTGCTTCTCATACGCATACAGGGAGGGAAGATCCCAGGCCGCAAGCCGCTCTGCAATCCACCCGTCGAAGTCAAGCGCCCATGGCTCCGGCTGATCCTTCTGCTTCAGCAGCCTGAGGTTATGCACCAGACCGCCGCTGCCAATCAGGAGGATACCTTCCTCGCGCAGCGGAGCAAGCATCCGTCCGATGTTGTACTGCTCCTCAGGCGAGCGGAGCGAATCCACGGATAAGGCCACGACCGGAATATCCGCCTGCGGGAACATGGTCCTCAGGATGACCCAGGCGCCATGATCCAGCCCCCGGCCCAGCACGGGCTGATGGGGCAGATTACTATCCTTGAACAGTTCCGAAATACGGCGGCTGAGTGCGGGATCACCTAGAGCAGGATAACTCAGCTGATACATCTCTTCCGGGAACCCGTAGAAATCATGCTGCGTTTCATGCTGTGCGTCCACTGTGATCAGCTGCTCGGGACTGTCCCAATGAGCTGAGAAGATCACAATGCCGCGGGGCTTCCCCAGATCCGAACCCAGCCGCTGCAAGAAACGCGTATAGTCGTTATCCTCAAGTACCAGCAGCGGGGAGCCATGCGCAATGAAAAAGGCCGGTAATTTCATAGGGTAAGAGCCTCCATTTCCGGTATGGTCTTCCCCTTTATTTTACAGCTAATTCCTAGCCATTGCGAGTGCCGTTACCGCTCCTATATCATCCAGTTCTGCCATTCCTCCTGCAGATGCTCCTGCTGGTTCATCCAATCCCGGGTACGCTTCAGCACCTGCTCCTGCGCCGGACCCGAAGAGAAGGTATGATCGCCCTGGAAAATAATCTCCTTGTCGCACCGTCCTTCCGGCCGGGTCCAGAACAGCTTCTGGTAGAGAAACGCATAGTCCACAGGAATCACATCATCGGAGGTTCCGTGGATGACCAGCACATCGCCGCTGAACTTCCCGGCTTCCTGGAACGGCTGGAAGGCGGCCAGGGAATTGAAGTATACCGGCGTGAACGAATAGCCGGCGTAATCTGCTGAACCGCTCTTCACCGACCGGTCGAAGGCATCTCTGCCAACAATCTTGACAATATCATTGAAGGGATAACCGACAGCTGACCACAGTACAAGGTTCTTCACTCGCCGGTCACGGACACCGGTCAGCAGCGCCACCGCACCTCCCAGACTGTGTCCGATCAGCGTTACACGCTGCGGGTCCACATCGGCCGAGCTGATGCCGTAATCCAGCACCGCCCGGGTCTGCCCGATCATCGATTCCATATCTTCGCTGCCGTAATCACCGCTGCTCTCCCCGCAGCCCGCATAATCGAAGCGGATTACCATATAGCCATCCTGTGCCAGCTCACGGGCTGCCTTGACGAAGATCCGGTCGACACCGATCCGGCTGCCCACGAAGCCATGGCAGATCACTGCAAGCGGCACCCGGTTCTTGCACCGTCCTGTCCCTGCCCGGTCTGCGGCCGGATAATGTATGCTCGCTGTCAGTTCCTCTCCGTTATGCCGGATGATGATATTCCGTTCCATTGCGGCGTCCTCCCCTGAATGGCTGATTTATTTTAAAATATGATAATTCCGATTAACTTAGTATGATTAATGTCTCTATTATAATATCTGTGCTAATTTGTTGTCAATACGCATGAAGCCCGCCGCTTACGTCAGCCCTACCGGAGAAAAGGCCCCTTCCACTCCCGCAGGAGCAAAAGAGGCCCATACCCGCTTAGGCATCACTCAGTCATAGCTGTCGTGAAACATATCATGCGTCTCCTGCCGGCCTTCCCAATCCTCGAGCCCGTTCTCCTGGCCCTGCCCCGCAGCATCCCACAGGCTGAAGCCGTCAGAATTGCCCCAGTCTCCCACATCATTAGTCGGTACAGGCGCGGTGCCGTCGTTCACAGCCTTGCCCGGTTCCTGCTTGTTGTCCTGTTCCATAACGCTCCCTGCCTTCCCTCTAGCTATAGTTGGTGAAGCCACCACCTCTTCAGTGTTTACTCTTCCAAAAGGATTATTCAGACCTTCGTGAACGAACGTTGTCCTTGCACACGGCTGGTGCACAAACGTATACTCTAGGTTGAAGGTATCCTGATCACTCAATGCTGGAGGTATAGGTCCACACTATGAAAGTCAAAGCTATGATGAAGCAGAACAACCTGCTGCGGGAGCAGATGACGCCGTCTAACCGCTCTTATTTCGAAGATATGATTCTGGCGATGCGCGCCAGTTCAGTAGATGCTGTACGTGCAGAGGAGCTGCTGCTGGAGGCGGCTGAGCTGCTGCTGAAGGGACAAGCCAAGGGCAAGAATGCCAAGCAGATTTTTGGCGGGAAGCCCGGTGATTATTTCAAGGACGTGATGGACAGCGCCCCGCCGCGCACACCGCGCAGCCGGCTGAATAACTCCCTGATGATCTCCTGGTCCGCCCTGACCCTGCTATTCGGGACGATGGGCGTTGCCGGTCTGATCACACAGTGGAGCGGCGGCCCGCACGAACTCTTCGGCCAGCTCAGTCTATTCACGCTGGTCGTTGTCGGCGCAGGCTCCATCCTGCTGGTTGAGCTTATTATGAAATGGATGGCCTCCCTGTCGGAGGATGACAGTCCGAAGCCCAAGACCTTCGACATTAAAGCCCTGGGCATCTACATCGGAATTGCTGTGATTGCGGTATTCGCCGGCATATTCCTCGATAATCTGTTCCCGGTGATTCCGGTCTCGCCCTGGGTCAGTCTGGCGCTGGCCGCTGCCGGAGGACTGGGGCTGAAATTCATATTCTTCCCATCTTAGAGACTGTATCCCACATCCATTCCACACAGGAGGAGACTCGAATGAACAAGCATGCCGTTATATCCGCCGCAATCGCCCTGCTCATAGGGCTTCAGACAGGCGCAGCCGTCCCGGCCGGTGCCGAAGGCAGCGGAAGCAGCCGGACAGGCACTTCCGGTGCAGCTGCAAGCGCTAAGACTGCCAGCCATGCAGAAGCGGTCTATAAAGCCGCGCTGCCGCTGCTGTCCAGCGGTAACCTGCCGGGTGCCATTGCCTATATGAAGACAAAGCTGTATGCAGTCACTCCTTATCAGGCGACTGTACTGACGCTGAAGCTGGAGAACCTGCATAAGGCGCTGCTGCCCTCCTGGGAGAAGAAATTCAGCAGCAGCGAGGTCCAGCGGAAGCTTCTCACCGTCTACAGAGGGGGAGTCAGCATGGAGAAGCTGGCTGAGAGTACGGATAACGCCGCCTTGCGCGCCCTGCTGCAAAGTGCGGGAGAGAGCGGATACAAGCTGGATACCGCCGAGGGCAGCTTTTACCCGGTGATTGATTATGCGGCTTACCGCAAATATAAGCCTTATGTAACGGAGGATATCAGCAGCTATATTTCCATTATGGCAGCTGAATCAGATCTGCCTCCTTCCAAGGATAACGGGCTGATCATTGCTTGGGGCGAGGTAGCCGACCGTGCGCTGACCCAGGAGCAATTCATCCAGACCTATCCCAGATCTAACCGGGTACAGGCCGTCAAGAAGCTGTATAACCAGTATGCTGTGAACACCTTCTACGGCCAGAACAACACCCCGCTCTTCCATTACGATAATCTGGAGATGGATCTGGAGGCGCAGAAGGCCTACACCAGCATCTTGGCCAAGAACAGCAGCTCTAGTGCCTTCCTGCAGAAGCTTGAGGGCTTCATGAAGCTGATGAAGAGTAACGGCTACCTGCTGGACGATGCGGCGGAGCAGTATCTGAAGACTGAGGTGCCCCAGCCGTAGGCGGTTCAATTGAATCCCATACAACGTGAAACAGCCCCGTCCAGACTTTGCTGGGCGGGGCTTACTTTGTCTATATGCAGCTACCCGCCGCACCTCAGATCAGCATACTGAACAGATTAACATCCTTGTTAATCTCCACGTAATCGACGCCCTTCTGCTTCATCCGCTCAATCAGCGGGGCGTAGGCATCGGTAGACATCAGTTCAATGCCGACCAGGGCCGGGCCGTTCTCCTTCTCATTCTTCTTCGTGTACTCGAACCGGGTAATATCATCATCCGGTCCGACCACCTCGGTCAGGAACTCGCGCAGGGCACCCGCGCGCTGCGGGAAGTTGACCATGAAGTAATGCTTAAGACCCTCATAGATCAGGGAACGCTCCTTGATCTCCTGCATCCGGTCAATATCGTTGTTGCCGCCGCTGACGATGCAGACCACGCTTTTGCCCCGGATCTGATCACGG
Organism: Paenibacillus sp. FSL H8-0122; assembly: GCF_038005345.1. NCBI lineage: Bacteria > Bacillati > Bacillota > Bacilli > Caryophanales > Paenibacillaceae > Paenibacillus > Paenibacillus sp. FSL H8-0122. The sequence continues at coordinate 5,915,917 of NZ_JBBOTB010000001.1, forward strand.
TACATGTCCAGTGCAGCAATGGGGAGGGAACCGGCAGGCTCCACCACAATCGCATTCTCATTATACAGCTCCAGAATGGTGGTACACGCCTTGCCCTCCGGCACCTTCACCACATCATCCAGAAGCTTCGAGCAGATATCGAAGGTCAGGCCGCCGACACGCTTCACCGCCGCGCCGTCCACGAATTTGTTGATCTCCTTCAGGGTGATTACCTCACCGCTCTGCATGGCCTCACTCATCGAAGCCGCGCCGCTGGGCTCCACACCAATAACCTTGGTTGCCGGACTCACCGTCTTGATATAGGTGGCTACACCGGCTGCCAGCCCGCCGCCGCCGATGGTGACGAACACGAAGTCCGCTGGCTTGTCCAGATTCTCCATCACCTCCATGGCAATGGTTCCGTTGCCGGCAATAATACGCGGCTCATCGAACGGGTGAATCAGCGTCATGCTATGGTCAATGCAAGCCTGCAGCGCTTCATCGTAAGCATCATCGAAGGTATCCCCCTTCAGAATCACCTCAACGAATTCGCCGCCGAAGCGCCGGACCTGCTTAATCTTCTGATTAGGAGTAGTGCTCGGCATGAATATCTTGCCTTTGATGCCTAGTGCCTTGCAGGAATAAGCCACGCCCTGGGCATGATTTCCCGCGCTGGCGCAGACGATGCCCTTGGCTCTGTCCTCGTCAGACAGACTGCGGATCATATTATAGGCTCCCCGGATTTTGAAGGAGCGTACAATCTGCAGATCCTCACGTTTCAAGTACACATTACAGCCGTATTTGGCCGACAATACCGCATCCAGCTGGAGCGGCGTACGGACGATAACCTCCCGCAGCACATGGTGTGCGCGTACAATATCTTCCATTCCTACGATCCGGTTTTCGCCTTCTCTCATGTTTTCCCCGCCTCACTGTCTCTTTCTTATCGTTTCGCTTCTTGTAACATACTCTTCCAAAGACTTTTTTTCAACCCTTGTCCTCCACACACACCATAACATCCACTGAGAGTGGAATTATGCGCAGCAGCTCCCTGCCGATAAGCAAGCGGGCGGCCCGGCATCTACCAGCCGGACCGCCCGCTCAACGCAGCCCTCTATACCTTAAACCTAGACACCGCACTCAGCAGCTGCGCCGAGCTAAGCTTAATCTCCTCCATCTCCGCTACGATGCTGCCGGACCGCCCGATGATCTGCTCTGCTCCGGCAGCAATGACTCCCGCTCCTTCCGCACCCTCATTCGTCGCACTGCCTGTCTCGCTGATCGCAGTAAGCATGCTCTGGATGGAAGCCAGCAGCTCTTCCGAGGTGGCGCTGAAGTCCGTCACCAGCTCCTTGATATACCGGGCATCCTCACTGTACTGCTCTCCGGTCTCCTGCATGGCATCGTAGTCCATCTTCACCTGGCTGTCCATGAAGCCAAGCATACTCTCCGCAGCCTCCACCAGATTGGACACCGCCTGGACTACCGCCCCGGTCACTCCCTGGATCTCAGTCACCGTCTCACGCGAGTTGTCCGCCAGCTTACGGATCTCCTCCGCCACTACAGCGAACCCCCGGCCCGCTTCCCCGGCCCGTGCCGCCTCAATTGAGGCATTCAGCGATAACAGGTTGGTCTGGGCGGCGATCTCCAAAATAGCGCCCGTAAGCGTACTGATCTGCGAGATCGATCCCGACTGTTCAATGGCCGTGCGCAGCTTCTCTTCGCTAAGCCCGTAGACGGTATCCGCCTGTGTGCGGGATTCCCAGGCTCTCTCCTTCAGCCGCTCCGCCCGCAGGTTAATTTCTCCGGCGGCTTCCGCCCCCTCCTGGGCTTTGCGGGCAATCTCGTTGATCGCCGCCTCGATCTGGGTTGTGCTGGCATTCATCTCCTCCATCGAGGCGGCGGTCTGCTGCAAGCCTGCGGACAACTCCTCCGTAACCCCCGAGATATCGGTGATGCTGCCATCCAGCACGAATACATTCTGCTCTGTATTCTCCACCGCGCCCGAGATACTCTGCGAGCTGTGCATGATCTCCTGAATCAGCGACTGCTGCGAGGCAATCATATCGTTGAAGCCCTCAGCCAGCACCCCGATCTCGCCTCCTGCGGTTACCCTTGCCCTTACCGACAGGTCCCCCGCCTTCGCCTGCCCGAACGCAGCCGTGAGGAGCGGAATCTGCTTCAGAATACTGCCCGAGACCAGATACAGCAGGACAGACAGTACCGCAATCGAAATCATAATGGAGAGGAAGAAAATCAGCTCGAAGCGCTTCAGCTCCAGCTCCGCATGCTTCTGCGGTACGATCAGCGCGACTGACCACTGGTTAGCCACAGCCGGTGAATAGGATACATAGCTGGGCTCGCCGTCTATGTCCGCCCGGATGACATTTGAGCCCCACTGCAGCATTTTATCGCCGACAGTCTTCCACGATCCGCCCAGATCAGCCATCTTCTTCAGCAGAATATGATCCGGATTGGGATGATAGATGAAGGTCCCCGTCTCATCAATCAGCACGGCATAGCCGCTGCCTTTATAATGAAAAGCGCCCAGCGCAGCTGTAATCTGCTCAATCGAAATATCTGCACTCGCCACGCCGATCAGCCTGCCTGAATCATCAAGCAGCGGTGTGCTGACACTGACGACCATTTTGCCTGACCCGGCATCAATATAAGGATTGGTAATCGTTACACGCTTGTTCGCAGCCGCAGCGGAATACCAGCTTCGCTCCTTCAGCACATAGTCTGCCGGAGGCTCGAATTCATCCTGGGTAATCACCTTGTTCACCGCATCCAGACCTATGTATACATTAAGCAGATTCTTATTGTTGTTCTTGATCAGGTTCAGCGTCTCGATCAGTTCCGTGTACCCGTCCGTAGTCTCCAGCGTCTGTTCATCCTTCACCCTTAGAATGAAATCGCGGAGGTAGGCGTTGGCATTGAGAAGCGCCACACTGTCCACAGCAGGCTGCAGCAGGTCATTGACCTGCACCCCGATCGCCCCTTTCTCATACGTCAGCGAGCTCTTCAGCCCGTCCACGATAAGCTGCTTGGCATTGCTGTAGATCACTACAGACACAGTCGCGAAAATAACCACCACAGACAGAATCACTGACAAAAACAGCTTGCCGCGAATCCCCATATTACGGAGTGAGCCGATAAGCCCCCTCTCCTTGACCCTCTTACTCTTTCCCAGTGCCATAGACCCTCCCACCTTCCATGTATAAAGACCCGGGGCTTTCCCGAATCTTCTCTGTCTTTTCGACTTATTTCTGCAAAAAATCCCTTTATCCCTGTACCGTTTTCCCATAGGCTGTGAAATAAGTGTGTCCATGTCAGGTATTTTCTCATAATTATCGAGTTAAGCCTCTTATTTACCCATATCACCGCTTGTCCATGTCAGGTTATTTCCACAAAAAATACTCCCTTGTATCTGCTGTATTCAGCAAAGCGCTCTGACATTATTCATCATCGACTTTGCAGTATCGTAGATCCTGTATATCGTCCGTCTGCAATGAATACTTGGCCATCAGCGCTTTGAAATGCTCGTCGCCCTGCGGTGTAATCTCATAGATGTATTGTTCGGAATAGTTGTTAACGCTAACGACCTCTACCAGCACCATCGCCCATTGTATTCGGTTTTTCACATAGATCTTCGTCCTGCGTCCAGTGAAATCAGCGAGGTCACTCCTAATCTCCATAAAAAAACACAGCCCCGAAGGACTGTGCTCTGCTATCCTATATGATTTCTATTGCTTCAGCATCCACTTAAGCAGATCCGGCAGGCTCGCCCACAAGCGCGAGTGCATAATTACATATTCAATCGCTTCATTGGGATCACCCATGCCGACAAAATCCGGAAGATTATGCGGGAGCCGCTTCATGCCCAGCAGGTAATCCGGCACATGCTCGTTCACTCCGCGGGCTATGCGGTAGAGCATTTTGAGCTGCGAGGTAATACCGTTCTTCTTGAACTCCAGTACAATCCGGTCATAGGCAAAAGCCGCCGCCGCATCCTCTTCACCGTATTTCTTAATGATCCGCTCAGCCTCTTCAAGCTGGTTGCTATACAGGTATACAGCAGTCAGCAGATAGCGGGCACCGGTATTATCATCCTCATTCAGCTCCAGAATATGCTCCAGCATCTCTGTTGCTTCCTCCGCCTTACCGCCGAACCAGCAGGATTCCGCGTAGCTCTGGCAGATACGGATATAAGGGCGGGTCTCGTAGAGCCCCCAGAAGAACCCTTTATGCTTCGTAAAATAAGACTCGCCCAGCTCCCGTCTGCCTGCGGCGATTCCCGCCTTCAGCAGCTCACGGGCGTCCTCCTCATTCTCCGTTTCCTCGGCCAGAATAAGGTAGGCTTCCGGGCTGTCAGGATAGAGCTCCAGCGCCTTCTCCGCTAGCTGGACCCGGCGCTTCGCAGAGGTTGCCTCCATAGCTTGGGCCAGAAGGGTCTGTGCCTTCTCCTGCGGAGTTCCCGCTCCGTTCAGCGCCATCAATTCGTCCGCTTCCCCGGTCATGCCGTATTCCTCGACATAGTTATAGATCTCTTTAACCTTGCGGGAGATCGTGGCCGTGGTAACCGCGTATTTGTCCGCCAGCTCCGCCTGCGACAGCATGAAGCCGTACTCCTCGGACAGCAGGTATTCGATCGCCGCACAGAAGGAGCCTGTCTTCTTCACGGCCGGCTTGGTCTGGCGGGAGAAGCCGTTCCACAGCAGCAGTGCTTCCAGGATCAGCTCACGGTCATACTGGTCTCTCATGTGCTCGATCAGCTCCAGCGCCAGCTGTTCATGGGCCGGATGCTCCCAGTTCAGCTCCTTCGCCACCATCTTCTTCAGCTTGGGCAGCGTAAGCTTGCCCGCAGCAGGGGCGGCACTTACCGTAGCCGGCTGTTCCTCGTGCACGATTACGCCGGGTATGGTTACAGGTGCTTGCGCCGCTGCATCCCCTGCTGTAACCAGCCGCAGCATCGACTGGGCTGCCAACCGGTCTTTTTCCATGCAGCATTTCTTATATTTGTTCCCGCTTCCACACGGGCATAAGTCATTTCTTCCTACCTTACTCAAAACGAATTCCCCCTTAAATCAGTAACTGTACATCCGCATAAGCATCGCCGTTATTGTACTATTATAGCATTCGTTATGGAATTGTTAAAAAAGGCCTTTCCTTTAGAAAGGAAAGACCCTTTATCTGTATATATCCGCACATTTTCCCCCGTACGAGTTGTATTATAGCACTTCTCCTACAACTTGTCAGTCCTTTTTTTGGGACTTTCTCCTCAGACCAGTGCCTTCATTGCGATATCACTGCGGTTCTGTTTACCTGCAAACGTGATAATCTCCGCACTGGCATAGGCCGATGTACGTGCTTCCGCAATGGTTGCCCCTAGGCCTACCACCCCAAGCACACGGCCGCCGGCGGTCACCCAGCCTCCGTCTTCGCTGCGTGCGGTACCGGCATGGAAGACAAGCGCCGAGCCGCTGTCTTCCAGCCCGCTGATCGGCACACCCTTCGGGTAAGGCCCGGGATATCCCTCCGAGGCCAGCACCACGCAGACTGCCGCCTCAATGCTCCACTCGATCGGAATATCGGCGAGTCTGCCTTCGGTCACAGCCAGGAAAATCTCCAGCAGATCGCTTCGCAGACGGGGAAGAACCACCTGTGTCTCCGGGTCCCCGAAGCGGGCATTGAACTCAATTGTCTTCGGTCTGCCGTCCGGCGAGATCATCAGTCCTGCGAACAGCACTCCGCTGAAGGGACGGCCCTCAGCCACCATCGCTCTGGCTGTCGGCTCAATAATCGTCTCCACCGCTTCACGGATGATCGCTTCATCGATATGCGGAAGCGGGGAATATGTCCCCATGCCTCCCGTATTAGGTCCTTTATCGCCGTCGAATACAGGCTTATGGTCCTGGGCCGCAGCCATCGGCCGCACCGTTTCGCCATCCACGAACGCCAGAATCGACATTTCCTGCCCGGCAAGGAACTCTTCAATGACGACCTGCGCCCCTGCTTCCCCGAAAACCTTGTCGACCATGATCTCCTGAAGGGCCTGCTCCGCTTCCTCACGGGAATACGCCACGGTTACCCCTTTGCCTGCGGCCAGGCCGTCCGCCTTGATGACAATCGGCACTTCTTGACTCCGCAGATAAGACAAGGCTGTCTCATAATCGCTGAATTTCTCATAATCGGCTGTCGGAATGCTGTATTTATGCAGCAGATCCTTCATGAAGGTCTTGCTGCCCTCAATCTCTGCGGCATTCTTCCGCGGGCCGAATACAGGGATATCCTGGGCTTCGAAGGCATCCACAATGCCTGCAGCGAGCGGATCATCCGGTCCGATGACCACCAGGCCCACCTTCTTCTCCTTGGCAAAAGCGGTCAGCTTATCGAACTCGAAGACGCCGATCGGTACACATTCCGCAAGCTGCGCAATCCCGGCATTGCCGGGCGCGCAGTAGATTTTACCGGCACGGGGACTGCGGGACAAGCTCCAGATGATCGCATGCTCGCGTCCGCCGCCGCCGACTACTAAAATATCCATAAGGCTCTGATCCTCCCAGCGTGCTAGTGTTTGAAATGGCGAACGCCGGTGAAGACCATGGCAATGCCGTATTCATTGGCAACCTTAATCGATTCCTCGTCCTTGATCGAGCCTCCCGGCTGAATAACTGCCGTAATGCCCGCCTTCGCAGCCATTTCCAGGGTATCGCCCATCGGGAAGAAGGCATCTGATGCCAGCACAGCACCCTTCGCTTTCTCGCCTGCTTGTTCAATGGCAATCTTGGCCGCACCGACACGGTTCATCTGTCCTGCACCCACACCGACTGTCATATCGTCAGCCGCCAGCACGATGGCGTTGGACTTCACATGCTTCACGACCTTCCAGCCGAACAACAGCTGCTTCAGCTCTTGTTCGGTAGGCTTACGGTCTGTTACCACTTGCAATTCCTCAGGATTCACGGAGTGTACGTCGCTCTCCTGCACCACCATTCCCCCTTCAATGGAGGTGACCACAAAGCTGCTTTTACGGGATGCAGCAGTGCTGAGATTGCCCAGCTTAAGCAGGCGAATATTCTTTTTCTTCGTCAGGATCTCCAGCGCTTCATCCGTGAAGCCTGGGGCCAAGACGATTTCGAGGAAAATATCCTTCAGCAGATTAGCCGTGTCCGCATCAATAATCCGGTTAGCAGCAACAATGCCGCCGAAGATGGAGGTAGGGTCCGCATTGTACGCTTTTTGATACGCTTCATAGACGCTTGTGCCCACGCCCACACCGCAAGGATTCATATGCTTCACGGCTACAACGGCAGGCTCTTCGAATTCTTTGACAATCTGGAGCGCTGCGTTCGCGTCATTGATGTTGTTGTAGGACAGCTCTTTACCGTGCAGCTGCTCGGCAGCCGTAAGGGTATCCTGCGCTGCCAGCGGCTTGCGGTAGAATGCAGCCTTCTGATGCGGGTTCTCGCCGTAACGCAGATCCTGGATTTTCTCATAAGTGACCGTATAGCGCTCCGGCAGCGGTTCACCGGTGACATTCGCCAGATAATCGGCAATCAGGGCGTCGTAAGCCGCCGTATGGCGGAAGACTTTGGCCGCAAGACGTTTGCGGGTAGCAAGGGTTGTATCTCCACCGGCGCGTACTTCTTCAAGCACATTCGCATAGTCGGCCGCATCGACCACCACACTGACAAACGCATGGTTCTTCGCCGCAGAACGCAGCATGGTCGGTCCGCCGATATCGATGTTCTCGATAGCCTCTTCATAAGACACATCCGGCTTGGCAATCGTCTCCGCGAACGGATACAGATTCACCACGACGAGGTCGATGTAATCAAGGCCAAGCTCATTCATCTGACGGGTATGCTCTTCGTTGTCACGAACGGCCAGGAGGCCGCTGTGTACGGCTGGATGCAGAGTTTTGACGCGTCCATCCATGATCTCAGGGAAGCCGGTAACATCAGAGATGCCAATGACCGGAACGCCTTCCTTCGCGAGTAGTGTGCTGGTGCCGCCTGTGGAGATAATTTCTACGCCTAATGCAGACAACTCGCGGCAAAAATCCACGATGCCCTGTTTGTCCGATACGCTGACCAGCGCTCTCTTGATACTCACTTTGAATAGTCCTCCTCTGGATTCACGCTAGATTATTGGGGTGTTGTACGATTGCTTATGGATTCGGCTGCTCTGAAGCCTCACATCAGAATTACCTTGTACCTATGGCGCTATGGATGATTGCCGGATGAACTGCGGATGATTGCAGCGGCGAATCCTGTAAAATAAGCTGGTAATTTAGGAAATCAGTTGTTTTGGTTGCTTCTGTCCTGCTATATATGCTTTTGTCCTTACGGCAGCAATCCTGTATTTCCGCAATTTCCGGCCATACCGCCAGATCCTCCGTCAAATATTGCCACTTGTGAAGTATTTCCCGAGAAATATCAGAATCGGCCGGGGTTTACCTGAAATGTCGAAATCACTCCGGTTCAACAGTCAACAAGCAGCTATGCAGCAGCTTCGCTTAATCGGCAATGGTCGTCATTCTTCCGTTCAATTCTACTTTTCCGGCGGCAAAAGCACTCACTACCTCAGGATACAGCGCGTATTCCACCTGATGGATGCGTGCAGCCAGCGATTCGGCGGTATCTCCAGACTGGACCTCCACGCTGCGCTGGGCGATCACCGGTCCGGTGTCCATGCCTCCATCGACAAAATGCACGGTCACGCCCGTCAGCTTCACGCCGTACTCCAGCGCCTGCCCGATCGCGTCCTTCCCGGCAAACGCCGGCAGCAGCGAAGGATGAATGTTGATGATCCGTCCGGCATACGGTGCGAGCAGGACCGGGGAGATCAGCCGCATGTAGCCGGCCAGCACCACCAGTCCGATGTTCCGGCGCTGCAATTCAGCCACAATCGCGGCCTCGTACTGCTCCCGGCCCGCGAAGTCCTTCGGCCGCAGCAGCAGAGCAGGAATTCCTGCCTCCTCTGCCCGCTGTGCTACAGGCGCTTCCGGCTTGTCCGAGACCAGCAGCTCTATGCTTCCTCCGCCCAGCCTGCCCTCCCGCTGTGCCTGGACTAGTGCAGCGAAATTGCTGCCCGTTCCGGAGGCAAAGACAGCGATTCGGCTCCACTCCATCAGACTTCAGCTCCCGTAAAGGTAACGATGCGCTCTCCTTCAGTAACTGTGCCGATCCGGTAAGCCTCTTCCCCGCTGGCCTTAAGCAGCGCAAGGGCACGCTCTCCGTCCGCTTCCGCCACGACCAGCACCAGTCCCACGCCCATATTGAACGTTGTGAACATGTCGCGGTTGCTTACCTGCCCCTTGCTCTGCATTAGGCTGAAGATCGGCTGAATCGGCCAGGAGCCGTAGTTGATCTCTACATTCACATGCTCCGGCAATACGCGGGGAATGTTCTCGATGAACCCGCCGCCGGTAATATGGGCCATGCCCTTGACCGGAAGCTGTTCGAGCAGAGCGAGCAGCGGCTTCACGTAGATTTTGGTCGGAGCCAGCAGTACATCTACGAGGGGAGCCCCGAGTTCAGGCACGACATCATTCAAGCCGTAGCCGCCCTCTTCCAGCAAAAGCTTGCGCACCAGCGAGAAGCCGTTGCTGTGAATCCCGCTCGAAGCCAGGCCAATCACAATGTCTCCAGGAGCGATGTCCGCTCCCGTCACCAGCTTGGCCTTATCGGCCACACCTACGGTGAATCCGGCGATATCATATTCGCCTGCCGCGTACATGCCCGGCATCTCGGCGGTCTCGCCGCCGATCAGCGCGCAGCCCGCCTGATGGCAGCCTTCCGCGATCCCGGCTACGATGGCTTCAATCTTCTCCGGCACGACCTTATCGCAGGCCAGATAATCGAGGAAGAACAGCGGTTCAGCACCCTGCACCACGATGTCATTCACGCACATGGCGACCGCATCGATGCCAATCGTGTCGTGGCGGTCAGCCGCGAACGCGATCTTCAGCTTCGTGCCCACACCGTCTGTTCCCGATACGAGAACCGGCTCTTCGTACTTGTCCTTATTCAGGCCGAACAGGGCGCCGAAGCCGCCCAGCTCGGTCATTACTTCCGGCCGGTACGTGCGCTTCACATGCTTCTTCATGCGTTCTACGGCTTCATTGCCAGCTGCAATATCCACTCCGGCGTTTTTATAAGCTTCCGACACTTTTGAGCACCTCATTTAAATTAGTTTAGAGCGCGTGTTCGGGGCGGCAGGGATTTGAACCCCCTTCTGGGGGGTGGTTATAGTCGTCATTCCGAGGAACATTTGGACTTCCGGTCGCTGTTATATTTGGATTTCCTTGATTTGAACCGCCGGCCGCGGTAGAAATCCAAATATAAAGGCGAACGCTATCGCTCCTACAGTTCCAAATTTCCTCTCCATGACTCCAACCACCGGGTTTTCAAACCCGTGCCGCAAGCCGAAATTTCGCGCCTTGCACAGCAGCAAGGGGTCGGCGCTGGGCTTCGCACAGCGCCTCCTCAGCCGACAAAACCCCCGACTTTGCGCAGCAAACAGGACGGGTTCTGCAGGCCTCCCCGCACGGGGCGAAGCCGTGCGGTCCCTAAAGCGACAGAGCCTCCGATTTTGCGACAGCAAACAGGACAGGGTCTGGGGCACTTCCCCGCACGGGGCGAAGCCGTGCGGTCTCTGGGGCGACAGAGCCTCCGACTTTGCGATAGCAAACAGGACAGGGGCGGGAGCTCTCCACGCACGGGGCGAAGCCGTGCGGTCTCTAGGGCGACAGAATCTCCGGATTTGCGCAGCAAACAGGACAGATTCTGGAGCCAGGGGGCCCGGCGGACCGCAGGCCGCCGGGGGTGCAGCGCCGTGAAGCGTGTCCCGGCCGTGCGCAGCACACAGGGACAAAGCGGGCACCCGCACCCACGCCCTCTTAGCAAGTTTAGAACAAACTCCTCACACCAAACTTTCGGGTGGCCGGAGGGCAACGCCCTCCGGAATCCCCCTTTGTAAGGGGGACTTAGGGGGATGGGCACCAGATGTTAACACGAGCATCCGTCCTTCTCTTCCCCGCCGAAATCCACCTGCGTCGGGTAATCATTGTCGAAGCAGGACAAGCATAGGCCGCCTTTGTAGTCGTCACTATTATAGCCGCCAATGGACTGGATCAGTCCGTCGGGCGAGAGGAACGCCAGAGAATCGGCGTTGATCTCCTCGCACATCTCGGCGATGCTCTTATACGAGGCAATCAGCTCGCGGCGGTCGGGTGTATCAATGCCATAGAAGCATGGATTCTTGAACGGCGGCGAGGTAATCCGCACGTGGACCTCTACGGCTCCGGCTTCGCGCAGCAGGTTGACGATCCGGCGCGAGGTGGTGCCGCGCACGATGGAATCGTCGATCATCACTACGCGCTGGCCTTCCACAACGCGGCGTACCGCGCTGAGCTTCATCTTGACGCCCTGCTCGCGCAGCTCCTGGCTGGGCTGGATGAACGTGCGGCCGGTATATTTGTTCTTGATCAGTCCCAGCTCGTAGGGGATGCCCGTCTGCTCGGCATAGCCGATGGCGGCGGAGATACTGGAATCCGGCACGCCGGTGACAATATCCGCATCCACGAAGGCTTCGAGCGCCATCCGGCTGCCCATCCGCTTGCGGGCGGAGTGCAGGTTGGAGCCGTTCAGGTCGCTGTCCGGGCGGGCGAAGTAGATATACTCCATCGCGCACAGCGCTTTGCGCTTAGGCTCGGCGAAGCGTTCTTCACGGAAGCCGGTCTGATCCAGCACCAACAGTTCACCCGGTTCAATATCACGCACCAGCTGGGCACCGATGACTTCAAGCGCACACGACTCGGAAGCGAAGACATAGGCTTCGCCCAGACGGCCCATCACGAGCGGACGGAGTCCGTGGGTGTCTGATGCGACAATCAGCTTGTCATTGGTCATCAACAGGAAGGCGAAGCCGCCGACCAGCTGCGACAGGGCATCCTTCGTCGCTTCGACAAAATCCTTCTGCGAACGCGCAATCAGATGCGCCAGCACCTCGGTATCACTGGTCGTCTGGAAGATCGAGCCGCCCTGCTCCAGCTGCTTGCGGATCAGCGGTTCGTTAACGATATTGCCGTTCGTGGCAATCGCCAGATCGCCGTCACGGTATTTGAAGACCAGCGGCTGCGCATTGGTCAGCCGGCTGTCCCCGCTGGTGGAGTACCGCACATGGCCAATGGACATGTCTCCCACCAGCGAAGCGATCTTGTCTTTGTCGAAGACTTCCTTCACCAGACCCATGCCGCGGTGATAGTTGAAGTCGCGTCCATCCGCCACGCAGATGCCCGCGCTCTCTTCTCCCCGATGCTGCAGAGCATGCAGGCCGTAATAGGACATGGAGGCGGCCTCCGGGTGTCCGAAGACCCCGAAGACGCCGCATTCCTCTTTTAATGTGTCAAAAATATCTCCCGAGCCCGTTCCTTCGTTGTAAAAGTCGCCGGTCCACAGGATAGGGGCTTCCTGCTTGTTCCCGGTCTTTATTTCATAAGACATGGAATAGCATCCTCCCAAATGGTCTTGAGTTCAGTAACAGCTTCATCCAGTGCAGCCGCGCCGTCCAGCGCCACACGCAGGCGGTCCCCGCCAACGGTTCCAATGATCTCTACAGGCACGCCGTACGCGGCAACTGCAGCCTTCAGCTCTTCTGCACGATCAGGTGCCGAAGTCAGGAGGATACGGGACTGGCTCTCGCTGAACAGTGCTACATCCTGGCGAAGCCCGCCGGCAGAGAGCTCAATATTCGCTCCAATGCTGCCGCTGATGCAGCTCTCTGCAAGTGCTCCGGCCAGACCGCCTTCAGACAAGTCATGCGCCGAGCGTACAAGCCCGCTGCGGATTGCAGCAAGAACAGCATCCAGCAGCTTGCGCTCTGTGGCCAGATCAAGCTCCGGCGGACGGCCTTCAGTCAAGCCGTGAACGGCATACTGGAATTCACTGCCGCCCAGCTCTGCCTTCGTCACGCCCAGCAGCAATACAGCATCGCCTTCCTGCTTGAAGGCCTGGGTTGTAATATGATCGGTATCTTCAATGAGCCCTACCATGCCCACAACCGGTGTCGGGTAGATAGCTCCCGAAGCATTCTCATTGTATAAGCTGACATTTCCGCCGATGACCGGTGTATCCAGCACCCGGCAGGCTTCCGCCATACCGTCAACCGCACGCTCCATCTGCCAGAAGATCTCCGGCTTCTCCGGGCTGCCGAAGTTCAGGTTGTCCGTTATCGCCAGCGGCTGGGCACCGGAGCAGACGATATTACGCGCCGCTTCGCTGACAGCAATGCGTCCGCCCACCTCAGGATCAAGGTAGACATAACGTCCGTTACAGTCCGTAGTCATCGCCAGCCCCTTACGTGTACCGTGGATGGTTACCACCGCCGCATCGGAACCTGGACGAACCGCTGTGCTAGTGCGGACCATATAATCGTATTGGTTGTATACCCAAGCCTTGCTGGCTACAGTAGGTGAGCCCAATACTGTACGCAGCGCGCCGCCCAGATCAGTCACTTCCTCATAACGAAGTGTATCAATAGAGGCATTCTCCTCATAGTAAGCAGGAACGGCAGACGGTTTGTTATAAATCGGACATTCATCTACCAGCGCCTTCACCGGCATATCGCCGACCACTTCGCCGTGATGGAACAGCTTCAGGCGGCCGTCATCGGTCACCTTCCCCACCTTGCGGCAGATCACGCCCCAGCGGTCAAAAATCTCCTGCGCCTGCGCCTCATCCTTAGGCTCCACCACGAACAGCATCCGCTCCTGGGATTCCGAGAGCATCATTTCATACGGGGTCATTCCGTCTTCACGCTGCGGCACCTGATCCAGATACAGCTCCAGACCATTACCCGCCTTGCTCGCCATTTCCGCGCTGGAGCAGGTCAGTCCCGCTGCGCCCATATCCTGAATGCCGAGGACGATGCCGCTGTCGATCAGCTCCAGACAGGATTCCATTACCAGCTTCTCCATGAACGGATCGCCAACCTGAACTGCTGTTTTCTTAGCTTCGGATTCTTCACTAAGCTCCACAGAGGCGAAGGTCGCACCATGAATGCCGTCACGGCCAGTAGGCGGACCTACGTAGAACACGGGGTTACCTACCCCTTTGGCGACACCGCGCTGGATTTTATCATGGTCAATCAGACCGACACACATTGCGTTCACCAGCGGATTGCCGTCATAGCTGTTGTCGAACATAATTTCCCCGCCGACGGTAGGGATGCCGATACAGTTGCCGTAGCCTGCGATCCCGGACACAACATGCTCGAACAGATATTTAACCCGGTCGCTCTCAAGCTTTCCGAACCGCAGGGAGTTCAGTAGCGCCACCGGTCTTGCGCCCATGGAGAAAATATCGCGGATAATCCCGCCCACCCCGGTCGCCGCGCCCTGATAAGGCTCTACCGCCGACGGATGGTTGTGGCTTTCGATTTTGAAGACAACGGCCTGGTTATCACCGATGTCCACGATGCCCGCGCCTTCGCCCGGTCCCATCAGCACCTTCGGCCCGCTTGTCGGGAAGCGGCTCAGCAGCGGCTTGGAGTTCTTATATGCACAGTGCTCAGACCACATGACGCTGAACACACCGATTTCTGTATAGTTGGGTTTACGTCCCATGAAGGAGGTAATGAGCTCATATTCGCTGTCTGATACACCGAACTGACTGTAGATTTTCTGCTCCGCGATCTGCTCTGCGGTCGGCTCCTTAGCGGATACTTGCTGCGTCATAACGATCCCTCCATGTCTTGAGAATGGATGTGAACATCCGTTTGCCGTCTTCCGAGCCCAGCAGGCTATTGGCTGCACGCTCCGGGTGAGGCATCATGCCGACTACATTGCCCGCCCTATTACTCACTCCGGCAATATCGGCCACCGAACCGTTCGGGTTGTCACTGTAGGTGAATACGATCTGATTATTCGCTTGCAGCTCTGCAAGCGTCTCTTCATCACAATAATAATTGCCTTCGCCATGCGCGATCGGAATGACGATCTCTTCATCCTTCGCATAGTCAATAGTAAACGGGGTTGTGTTATTAACGACCTTAAGCACCGTGTCATGACAACGGAACTTCATCGACATGTTGCGGCGCAGCGCGCCCGGCAGGAGACCCGCTTCGGTCAGAATCTGGAACCCGTTGCAGATGCCAAGCACGAATTTGCCCTGCTCTGCCGCCTTAGCCACTTCAGCCATTACCGGAGCGAACCGGGAGATTGCGCCGCAGCGCAGATAGTCACCATAAGAGAAGCCGCCAGGTACAAGGATGCAGTCATACGCCGACAGGTCTGTCGCTGTATGCCATACATAATCTACTGGTTCGCCAAGACTGTCTTCTACTGCCTTGTAGCAGTCAATGTCACAATTGGAGCCTGGAAAGACAAGTACCGCAAATTTCATGACGTTTAGTCCTCCAATTCGTAGCGGTAATCCTCGATCACCGTGTTGGCCAGCAGCTTCTCGCACATTTCCTTCAGGCGTCCTTCCGCTTCTGCGCGGTTATCGGTATCCAAGGTCAGCTCCATATATTTGCCGATCCGCAGACTTTCAACTTCCTGGAATCCAACGGAATGCAGGGCGCCCTGCACGGCAACTCCCTGAGGGTCGAGCACGCTTTTCTTGATGGTGACGTAGACTGTCGCTTTTAACATACGCTTGTAGTTCCTCCTAGAGTTTAATGAACTGAATTGGGCTTAATAGCAGCTTGCTTAACTGCATAATGTACAGCTATATTCTCAATATTCTCTGCAAATTAGCCTTAGTTGCATTTCATACAGCTATTTCTACGGACATCTGCGTTTCAGGTCATCCCGCTAATTTTTAGTTGTACCAGATACAATTAAACAGCAAATGACCTCTTTTTCGGGCAAAATAACTGTAGAGAATGCAATTAAAGTTAGCTGCAGCTGTCAGAATAGGATCATACGATAATCTATAACGACTTCCCGGTCAGGCGGTGATAGATATCCAGGTACCGGCGCGACGTCTCTTCAACCACCTCAGGCGGCAACGGGTCCGGCTTACTGTTCTTGTCCCAGGAGGAGGCTGACAGGTACGTGCGAACCGGCTCCTTATCCATGCTGTCGATCTCGATATCCAGTGCGTACTTGTCCTTGGCCCAGAAGCGGGAAGCATCCGGCGTGAAAATCTCATCGATCAGAATCACCTTACCGTCCAGCAGACCGAACTCGAATTTGCAATCGGCGAGGATGATGCCGCGTTCTTCACAATAGGCTCTGGCAAAAGCGAACAGCTTCAGGCTCTTCTCCTTCAGCTCCAGCGCAAGCTCTGCACCGATCTGCTCCTGCATCTGCTCAAAAGGGATATCCTCATCATGGCCGACATCATTTTTGGCTGCCGGTGTGAAAATCGGTTCGGCCAGCACTGCATTCTTGTGCAGTCCCTTAGGAAGCACGATTCCGTTCACCTTGCCGGTCTCCTGATACTGCCTCCAGCCGCCTCCGGTAATGCAGCCGCGCACGACACATTCGATATCAATCCGTTCGGCTTTGCGGACGACCATGATCCGGTTCTTCAGCGCTTCACGGTCCTTCACAATATCCCCGAGCTTGTCCACCTCGATATGCACCACATGGTTCTCGATCAGCTCCCGGGTCTGGCCGAACCAGAAGGCGCTAAGCCGGTTGAGCACATTGCCCTTATCCGGCACTGCCGGGTCCAGCACATAGTCGAAGGCAGAGATCCGGTCTGTCACCACGATCAGTACCTCATCCCCCAAATCATACAGCTCACGAACCTTGCCTTTGTAGAGCAGCGGCGCATTTACAAGTTCCACGGCAGTGGATACGGCCGATGATGTCATGACCTTTCCTCCCTTGAACAAATGATCTTGCTACATAATTATTCCTTCGGGTTAATAGGGTCACTGCGGGAAGTTTTGGACTTCCGATCGCTGTTATGTTTGAATTTCCTGATTTAAACCGCAGGCAGCGGTAGAAATCCAAACATAGCATATGCTTCCGTAGCGAGCTTTCCTTCGGAAAGCTTTCAGGCGAACGCTAACGCTTCTCCAGTTCCAAAATTCCTCTCCGTTCCTCCTTTAACCCCAATGTCTAAACGTGTCCCCCTGTCGCTTACGCTCCAGAACAACTACTGCCCCCACCGCACGCCCAACTCTTCTCCAGCTCATCAGTTCACCACTGACTTACTATTTTTAAAGATTAGATTAGTTCCAGCTTGCGGAAGATGGTGTCCACATGCTTCAGATGCCAGGAAGGATTGAATGCATCCTCGATCTCTTCTGCGCTAAGCACGGCCGTGATCTCCGGGGTTGCTTCCACGATGTCACGGAACTGGGTCTGCTCCTCCCAGGCCTGCATCGCACGCGGCTGCACAGTGTCGTACGCCTGCTCGCGGCTGAAGCCCTTGTCGATCAGCTTCGTCAGAATACGGCCGGAGAACGGAACGCCGAAGGTACGGTTCATGTTGCGTTTCATATTCTCAGGGAATACGGTCAGGTTCTTCACGATATTGCCGAAGCGGTTCAGCATATAGTTCAGCAGCATGGTCGCATCCGGCAGGATGATCCGTTCTACGGAAGAATGCGAGATATCGCGCTCATGCCACAGCGGCACGTTCTCGTAAGCTGTCATCATATGGCCGCGGATGACGCGCGACAGGCCGGAGATGTTCTCGCAGCCAATCGGGTTACGCTTGTGCGGCATAGCGGATGAACCCTTTTGACCCTTGGCAAAAGCCTCCTCTACCTCGCGGATCTCACTCTTCTGCAAAGCGCGGATCTCGGTAGCGAACTTGTCGAGGGAAGTAGCAACCAGTGCCAGCGCCGCCATATACTCTGCATGACGGTCACGCTGCAGCGTCTGGGTGGAGATTGGTGCCGGGCTGGTGCCCAGCTTGCGGCAGACGAATTCTTCCACGAACGGGTCGATGTTGGCATAGGTACCGACCGCCCCGGAGATTTTGCCGAATTGTACGCCATTGGCGGCATGACGGAAACGCTCCAGGTTCCGCTTCATTTCCTCATACCACAGCGCCATCTTCAGGCCGAATGTTGTTGGCTCGGCATGTACGCCATGGGTACGGCCCATCATCGGGGTATCCTTGTAGGCGATGGCTTTGTCTTTTAGAATCTCAATGAACCGGATAATATCCTGCTCCAGAATCTCGTTGGCCTGACGCAGCAGATAGCCGAGCGCTGTATCTACAACATCAGTGGAGGTTAGTCCGTAATGCACCCATTTGCGCTCTGCGCCAAGACTCTCGGATACGGCACGGGTAAAAGCAATCACATCATGGCGCGTTTCCAGTTCAATCTCATCAATCCGCGCGATATCGAATTTGGCATCCTTACGCAGCTTCGCGGCATCCTCATGCGGGATCACTCCCAGTTCGGCCCACGCCTCACAGGCGCAAATCTCAACCTCCAGCCACGCGTTGAATTTATTCTCTTCGGTCCATATGGCCCGCATCTCAAGTCTGCTGTAACGTTCAATCATAGCTTGTCATTTCCTCCAAAGGTTAGTTTGCTCTACCCAGGACAATCCGTCGCCGGTATCCTTGCAGAGCAGGTTGATATGGCCCATTTTACGGCCGGTTTTGCTCTCGGTCTTACCATATATATGAAGCTTGGGTGATACTCCAAGCCTGCTCACTTCTTCATTCGCACGGCAGGCTGCCTGAACGGCTCCGTCCAGATGCTCGCCGAGTACATTCACCATCACTACAGGAGTCAGCAGCTTCGTATCGCCGAGCGGCAGATTGCAGATCGCCCGCACGTGCTGCTCGAACTGCGAGGTCACGCAGGCATCCATCGTGTAATGGCCAGAGTTATGCGGACGCGGGGCCAGCTCATTGACGAACAGCTCTCCGTCCTCCGTCACGAACATCTCTACCGCCAGCAGCCCGACGGCATTCATGCCGGACACAATCCGCTCGGCCAGCTCACAGGCCCGCCGCTGAATCTCCTCTGGCACCCTTGCAGGAACAATGGAGAGATGCAGGATATTGTTCACGTGAATGTTCTCGGCGGGCGGGAAGCTCTTGACCTCCCCCGAGGCGCTCCGGGCGGCGATGACCGAAATCTCGCACTCGAAGGCGATGAATTTCTCCAGCACCAGCTCCGGTACATCTGCTTGCACACCCGGCGCGACTCGCCGGAACGCTGCGGCCAGCTCTTCCGGCCTGCGGATGACGGCTTGTCCCTTGCCGTCATACCCTCCTGTGGCTGTCTTCAGCACACAGGGCAGGCCCAGCTCGGCAGCCGCCGCTTCCAGCTCCGCCAGGCTGCCAACCTTGCGGTACGGGGCAACGGGCACGCCCGCTGCCTCGATGGCCGCCTTCTCGCGCAGCCGGTGCTGCGTCGTATACAGCAGCGCGCTGCCCTGCGGCACGTACGACTCCTCCGTCAGCAGCGCGGCTACGCCCGCATCCACGTTCTCGAACTCGTACGTGATGACGTCCGAGCGCCGCGCCAGCTCACGCGCGGCGTCCCGGTCGTTATACGCCGCAGTGATCTGCGGCGTCACCTGCCCGCACGGCGCATCCTTTGCCGGGTCCAGCGCCACGAAGCGGTAGCCCATGGCGCTGCCGGACAAAGCCAGCATGCGCCCAAGCTGCCCGCCGCCGAGCACGCCGATCGTTGCGCCGGGCAACAGCGTCCGTGGCCTCTGCCCCCCGGTCTCTTCCCGCTGTGCCTCAGCCTCGGCAGCTATCGCTTCGCCTTCAGCCTTTACCGTTCGCCCAGCTCCGGCACCTTCCGCTTCGCCCTCAGCCTTCATAGCGCGCTCTGGGCCGCTCTCCAATCCCCCGGCCTTCTGCTCCTCCGGGCTCATAGGCTCTCGCTGCTTTCCAGCACCTCTTGCTGAGTCGCCTCGCGCCGCAGCTGCACCCTGTCCGCCACCTCCGGCTCGAAGGCGCCGATGATCTGCGCCGCCAGCAGTCCCGCATTGATCGCTCCGGCGCGGCCAATTGCTACTGTCGCTACCGGGATGCCCGCAGGCATCTGCACAATAGACAGCAGCGAATCCATGCCGTTCAAGGCCTTAGACTGCACAGGTACACCTATGACCGGCAGCGTGGTCTTCGCAGCCACCATACCCGGCAGATGCGCCGCGCCGCCCGCTCCGGCGATAATGACCCGCAAGCCGCGCTCCGCTGCCTCTTCGGCATAACGGAACATCAGATCCGGTGTGCGGTGTGCGGAGACAACCTTTTTCTCATAAGCTATATCCAGCTCCTCCAGCACTTCACAGGTATGCCTCATCGTTTCATAGTCCGATTTGCTGCCCATAATGACACCTACTTGCACAGACATCGTTCACCCAGCCTTTCGTTCTAATGAAATGGTTAATCCCCTACAGACTCTATATTGAGCCATTTCTCTATAGTTTTCCATATTTCGCAACAAAAAAGCCCGATTTCCAAACGCATTTTGCGGGAAATTCGGACTACGGAGGAAATAATAGACAATTTTCGCACTCCTGTCTGGGAGCGACACGAAAAAGGACAGCATCCGCTCTTCGGGAATTTTACCGCAAGCGATGTCGCCTTATGCCTTTCAATTCCCCGTAGTCCGGAAATTTACGGTTCCCGGGTAGAAACTTCCGGGCCCTATCCCCGGATATATACGAGCGGTTCATACTTTAAGTTTAACAACCCCCTACACTGTATGTCAACTTAAACACGAACATTAACATATTATCCCCAATAAACGTTCGCTTTTTTGGCAGGATTTCTTCTTGTAATCCTACATCTATTCTCCCGCTCCTGCCCATGTCCTGAAGACACAGTAGGGTAAAATACAAAAACAGCGGCTCTCCCGCCAGGAGAGAGCCGCTGTTGTAATAAACCTGCTAATATTATGCTGCAGAAATAATTCCCTTCGACTGCAAGGTGTACTGGGCGTTTTGATCGGATGGACGATAGCCTTTATCCAACATGTCTTTGATGAATATCTTATTATACACAAAGGAGAAAATGAACCCTGGAATCCATGCTCCGATACCAAATGTGAATATTCCTGCTGCTACTGCTGTAATAAACATGATCACAGCCCACTTTAAATCGCCTCTGAACAGTGCCGGGAAGAAGCCGAAGAAGAAGGTCGTCCAGCTAAATCCCACTTTCACCTCTTTCACTACTCCTGCACTATTCTGTAATCTGATATGCATGACTTAAGTCCCCCTAATGTTCTTTTATACCGATAATATTACAATATATTACAAGATAAATATATTCCTATTTTCTCTCTTCTGTGTCTTTTGTATGAATATAACAACAATGACAGACTTTTTTTAGAATATCATTCAAATGATATATCACTCCTGGTTCCGCCGCATAAAAAAAGGAACGCCGCAGCGTCCCTCTACTAAAGTTCCTATTATTTAACAACCAGCACCGGAATGCGCGCACTTTGCACCACATTATGGCTGACGCTGCCCAGAACAAATTCCCGGATACCGCCCAGCCCCCGGCTGCCGATTACGATCACATCTGCATTCTGCTCTTTGGCATAATTCAGAATAATTTCCGCAGGCGATCCCTGCAGCAATTCTACCGTAGCATTCAGACCTTCGGCTTCCAAGCGGCTTTTCACTTCATCCGTAGTCTGGACCGCGAGGTCATAATAATCCTTGTTCACCGATGCCGGCAGAGGCGCGAGAGCTTCCCCGATGAAGAATCGCGGGAATTCAAATGCGTGTACGACGTACAGGGAGGACCCTGGCGTTACCTTAGCCAGCTCAATCGCCCGTTCCAGAGCCTGATTCGAAGCCTTTGAACCGTCATAGGCAAGCAGAATTTTAGAGAATAACATATACGCCACCTCTTTCTATTATTTACATCATTACCAAGCCCTTAAGCGGCTTACCTCAAAAAATATCCATACAGCACCATATTCAGCAGCAGCAGCAGCGGAATTCCGAGTCTGAAGGAAGTATGCCTTGTCTTGTGGCGTTTGCGGTACATGGCAATCAGCACACCCAGCGCACCGCCCATGAACGCCAGCAGAAACAGTGTTTTCTCCGGCACCCGATCCCGTCTTTTCCGGGCCTTGTTCTTGTCTTCCGACATCACGACATACCCGATAATGTTGATCAGCGCGAACCACAGCAATACCACCTTGACCATCCTTCCGGCCCCTCCTCCTAGCATCCTACTCTGCTCTCTATTATATTACCCTTTCCGGCAAAAAACCAATAACCTCACATCACCGGCCCTGCAACCGCCGCTCTTTCTTGCTCCGACCGCCTGCGGCTCCGGCTTCCCTAATCCAGAACCAGGACAGTACCGCCGCAAGCAAAGCTGCAATGGCACCCAGCCAGAAGCCTCCGCGCAGACCGTACGCCGCACTCATCCATCCCGCCACAAAAGGACCGCCGGACATGCCGATCGCATACACCGCCTGATAGAAGCCCATCGCCGTCGCCCGCTTGAACGGAACTACCCCGGAGACCGATTTACCCAGCAGGAGCGGGAAGATCAGGCCCTGCATGAAGCCGTTCCCGATCTGTGTTATGCATAACGCCGCAAGCGTGGGCATCGAAGGAATGAGCAGCGTGAACACCGCACTTCCGGCAAAACCCAGCATCAGCGTCCCCCGGTCGCCCAGCCACCGGCCGAACAGCCGCGCTCCATAGAGGGTCGCTACCGCATGGGGCAGCATAAAAGCCAGCGTCAGCCAGCCGAGACTCCCCTTGCTCGCGCCAATATAGAGCGCCTGATTCGGCGTGTAGCCGAACATTGTAATGAACAGCACACAATGGGCCAGCACTGATAACAGCGATACTTTTACCAGCAGCGGCTCCTTCACGACACCGGCCAGATCCTTGAGCTTAATCGCTGCGCGCTTCTCCAGCTGTTGCTCCGGAAGACGGACGACCAGCAGCATCGCGGCCACCGCCACAATCCCTCCGATGATGAACGGGGTATTCCAGCCGAAGTGGTCTACGATATAGCCGCTGATCATCATGCTGGTCAACTGGGCAATCACCGTGGTGAACTGGAGCATGCCCATAGCCCTGCCCGCCTCTTCTTTCGGAAAATACCCCGCGAACATCACCGAGTACACCACCCACGCCGATGCCGCTATCCCCGAGACCGCCCGCGCCGCCAGGGCCCAACCCGGATGTGCCCCTGCCAGGAACAGCAGACAGCTCGCTCCGCTTGCAATCAGCCCCAGATAAATGAACGGCCGCCGCCGGTTAAGCACATCTGAACCCATCCCTATCGGCAGCCGGAACAGAATCTGCATCAGGCCGTATATCCCCAGCACCGCTCCCACCATGACATAAGAAGCGCCCAGATGCTCCACATAAGGCGAGAGCACCGGAACATAGATATAAGAAGAGAACCAGAACATAAAGACAATCACCAGAAAATACAACCGGCTGCTCCCCTTCGTACCCGGAGCCTCTGCCGCTTTCGCCACACCCGCTAAACCTTCAGCCGCCGCCACTTCTCCACCTGCCCCACTCTATTTACCGGAGCCCTAACGCCTGACCCCGTATCAATCTTCTACAGTAAAGCATATCTGCCGTCCCTTGAATAGCCCTTAAGCCGCAACAAGACCACCGGTATATCCCGGCAGTCTTATTAGGGTCCTTTCTTTGTCACCTAGTCTTTCACTCATGAGCGCATCCACCTAACAGCTCTATCCCACATCAGGTTAGCTTGCCCGGTTGTACGGCCTTCCAGCTGCTTGGACTACTTGCCCTTCTGCTTCGCTTCCATCGCCGCCTTCAACAGGTCGCCAAGATTGTTGCCGGCACTTTCCGTCTTGCTGTACTGCTGCACCAGCTTCTGCTGCTCGCGTTTGTTGATATGCTTGTGATCCTTATCCATCGTCTCTGTAATTCCGCAGCCGAGGCACTGCACATACTTCCCGGCCTTGCCCTCCTTCATCTCCATCTTCTTATGGCACTGCGGGCAGCGGCGGTTCGACAACTGCTTCTCGCCCGCCCGGGTATAGCCGCAGTCCTCCTTCGGACAGACCAGCAGCTTGCCGCGTTTGGTCTTCTTCTCTAACATCCTTGTTCCACACTCCGGACAATGGCTGTTAGATACATTATGCGGCTTGTATTCCGCTCCGCTGTTCTTCACCAAGGACACCAGCTCCTGGGCCATACTCCGGATACCCTGCAGGAACGGCTCCGGGCGCCCCTGCCCGCGCGCAATTCTCTCCAGCTCTGCTTCCCAGCGTGCCGTCAGCTCCGGTGTACGCAGCTGTCCCGAGACCAGTTCAATCAATTGCTTGCCCTTGCCGGTCGGATGCAGCAGATTGCCCTGCCGTTCAATCGTATCCGAGCTGACCAGCTTCTCAATGATGTCCGCACGGGTGGCCGGCGTCCCCAGCCCATGCTTCTCCATCTGCGTCAGCAGCGTCGCTTCATTATAACGCTTCGGCGGCTGAGTCCGTCCCGGCTTGATGATGCAGCGCTCAAGCTTCACACTGTCGCCTTCCCGCAACTCCGGCAGCTTCACACTGCCTGCTGCGGGTTCATCCCCCGCATTCTCCTCTTCGTCATCCTGGCTCATATCTCCGCCGTATACCTCACGCCAGCCTGCATCCTTGACGGTAGTTCCCTTCACATAGAAGCTTTCACCATCGACGGTTACCGTCACAGCTACGGCGTCATAACGGGCCGGAGGATAGAACAGGCTGATGAACCGCCGTACGATCAGATCGTAGAGCTTCCGCTCTTCCGTGCTCAGCAGATTGAGCAGCACTGTCTGCTCGGTCGGAATAATCGCATGGTGATCGCTGACCTTGCTGTCATCGACAATCCGCTTCGTGATTGGCAGCGGCTTCCGTAGCAGCGGTCTGGCGAGGGCTGCATACGGACCTACAGCCACGCTGTCGAGTCTTTCTTTTAGCGTGCCCGTCATATCAGCGGTCAGATAACGGCTATCCGTACGCGGATAAGTAACCAGCTTATGCTGTTCATACAGCTTCTGGAGCACACTTGAAGTCTGCTTGGCCGAGAAGCCGAATTTGCGGTTGGCATCCCGCTGCAGCTCAGTCAGATCGTAAGCCAGCGGATGAGGCTCGCTTTTCTCACTCTTCAGGACCTTGGTAATCCTTCCGCTGCGGCCTGTAAGCTTATCTTTAAGAACTCCTGTCTTCTCTCTATCAAAAATCCGTCCATCCCCGCCCTGCGCGCGCCATCCCGCCTGGAAATTCCCGAAATCCCCAGTCAGCAGATCATATTCCTGGGAACGGAAGCCGGTAATCTCATTCTCCCGGTCCATAATCATTCCCAGGGTAGGTGTCTGCACACGCCCCGCAGAGAGCGGCGCGCCGAACTTGCAGGTTAAGGCCCGGGTCACATTCAGCCCGATCATCCAATCCGCCTCAGCACGGCAGCGCGCAGATTCATACAGCCGGTCGAAATCCCGTCCAGGCCGGAGCGAAGCGAATCCTTCCTTAATCGCCTTATCCGTCTGCGAAGAGATCCACAGCCGCCGGAATGGCTTTTTCCAGCCTGCCATATTCATAATCCAGCGCGCCAGCAGCTCACCCTCACGCGCCGCATCCGTTGCTACGATCAGCTCCCCGATATCCTGCCGTTTCATCAGCTGCTGCACAGCCTTATACTGCTGGCTGGTCTCGCGCAGCACCTTCAGCTTGGCCTTCTCTGGAAGAATTGGCAGATCCTCCAGCGCCCAGGTTGCATATTTATTGTTATAGTCCTCAGGCTCAGCCAGGCCCACCAGATGCCCAAGGGCCCAGGTCACCACATATTTCGGACCTTCCATATAACTCTTCTGTTTATTCCCACAGCCCAGCACCCGCGCAATCTCACGGGCCACCGACGGCTTCTCTGCCAATACTAATACCTTCATCGTCCAAACCCCTCCCTGTCATCAACAACCTATTATACCATGACATACAAGTCCGCAATTATCATCAGGCCGAATTCCCTTCACTTCAGCTAGACTAGAATCATCCCCCAGCCGAAAGGAGTCACAGCCAATGCCCGCCTCAGAATTGTATAATATTATACCAGTAGGAGTATGGCGTTTTTCTGCCGAGAACCGATTACCGCCTCAATCTGTCTTATGAATTGAATACTACGGTCAAGACTATCTAGCCCCCATCATCCGAACTCCGTAAGTGAAATCTACATTCCGTTAACGCTGCTCTAATCAGGAACAAAATGCCTGCGGCATCCCCATTGTGATCGGTTTTTCGATCACATTCGGCCCACACGCCTCTGCCGCACCGAATGTAGTCGGTTTTTCGACCCTATCCGGCTGTTCGGTGAAATCAGCGAAGTCATTCCAATTACTGATCCAGAATATTTTCATCCTGCCGATGCTCCAAGACACTTCCCCCCAACTTTATGCACAACTTATCCGCATCGGATGTAAATCATAATTTCCTAATCAGCAAGATAACCCCACAATGCGGGGTTTTAGCTTCGATGATGACTTAGGTACTTTGCGGGGACCCCAACACATAAAAACCAAAAAAGCCCGCATCTGCACAGCAGACGCGGACCAGACTCAGTCTATTTTACATATTCCCGCTCTCTTTCTAAGGTTCACGGAATCACTATCGTCGTTTCAAGTTCCTTATGATAAGTTCTCATCGGTTTCCCATTAGCATCCAACAAGAGCTTCAGATCATTATCCAAAGTCATTGTATACGGTCTGACCGTAATCGTCTTAGGGGTTTGCGGGAAGGTATTGTATAGGCTATCTACAATAGGATGCTGAACAGCCTTCATCAAGGCATACCCTTGCTTGGAAGCAGCAACATTACCCGCATCATCCACAAGCTCATAGAATACCGCAGTTGGGCCATATTCCCCAGTCTGCTCCGGTGATGCAGGCACTTCCCCTTCACTGGTGATGATCATCCTCATGGCAGCAGGCGTGATGTCCAGACTCTTTACTTTATAATGGAAGGAGTCTTTGCTCGCTCCCTGGCCCGGGGTAAGGTTGATGATTCCCTCCGCAAGCTTCTTCGCTGTTACCTCGAACTCAAACGGCTCGGCGATCTGGGCAACCGGTACGCGAATATTCACCTTGAATTCGTCTCCGAGAGCCGAAGCATTGTGCAGTTCTCTAAGCTCCAATAAGAGGGTGTTCGGTTGTCCTTTTACATCACCTGTGATAGAAGAACCGAAGCCGATAGGCTCTCCTGACGCCAGAGTAACCACCGGCAGACCCAACAGCCCTTTTGTCGACTGATCGAATTCATGAGTTTTATAATTTGTAATCTCCGCCAGCATCCGCTCATCCGTTACTCCAGTTCTTTCAAAACCAATGGCCAGCTGAATTCCATCATAAAATACCTCCGTAACACTTAACGTCACTCCATCCTTGGTAACGCTCATATTAGGAGAAGTAGTCAGGCCCTGTTCCGCCGCCAATTTCAGCCCCGGATTCTCCGTATGCTTGAATATACTGCTGAAGACAGGAATTTGACTCAAGGTATCGGCCCAAGCAGGAGAGATGAACCCTGCGGTTATCGTACCTAACCCTATCACTACAGCTATGCTTGCGGCTGCCAGCGTCTTTTTAAGCAATTTATTTCCTCCTCTAGTCTCCAAATATGCAATCCGGTTCATAATCTGCTCATTATAGCTATCTACAGGAAGCTCTACTCTTCCGACGCTGCTGCGAATACATTCCAGCATTTGCTTCTCAGTTTGATTCTGCCACTTCTCCATGAGCACACCCTCCCCTTTCATCCGCTTTTTGCTGAATCAGTTTTTTACGGAGCCGTTCATATTTTTTGCGCAGCGCCGCCGAACTGCTTCCGGTAATCATTGAGATCTCTTCGAAGCTGTATTGTTCAATGACACGAAGGATTAATAGCCCCCGCTCTTCCGAAGTGAGATTTTCAAAAATACGGTCTACCGGCGAATCCTCCGGCAACGCTTGTTGATTCGTCATCAGTTGCAGCTTATACAGGGACAGCAACCGGCTGCGTCGCTTACGCCTGCGAAGCTGGTCCAGACAATGATGATAAGCCACCTTATATAGCCAGGCCGAAAAAGAAACCCGCCGTTCATAACGCCCAAGCTGCTGATACACCTTAACGAATATATCCTGCACAGCATCCTCTGCTTCTTCACGGCTCCTTAGGAGATAGTAGCAATACGTGTAAATCTTTTTTTCATACTCCTTAATTATTGTTGAGAACGCTTCCCTGTCTCCTACATGTACCTGATGAATGGCTTCCTCAATCTTATTTGGATTCATTGGGCCCCCGGGGTTGCCTTGCTCCAAAAGAATCACCTCCACTTTCCTTTTACACCTGTATAACGAATGCCAATTGTGTATTTGTGACATATAAGGAAGTAGCAAATATGACAAAAGACAGTTCCCCTGAAATTCGAGCAACTGTCTGGATTTAACGCTATGTAAGTCTCTCTCTCAGACATCAATCTATCTTCCTTCTAAGCTTCAGGCAAGCTTCAAAAAAGATCCGCCCCCCGCCTTGCCCGCGCACATATACCCCTTCTTCAGTCAGAGAAGAACGCATAACACTGATCTCCTCACCATACTTGGCTTCCTGGGCATAGGTGATATGAAGCCCCGTAAGCTCTAACTCCTCCCACTCCTCCAGCGCCAGAGCATCACAGCATAAATCTGCATAGCGCGCATTGTTAAGATGTTTGTTGTTATCCAGCCCGCTATATCTGACCTGATAACGGTAAGCCTCCTGCAAGGGGAGTTCGAATGGAATAATTACTTTATCCGGCAGACTTCCTACGGAATCCTCTACATACGGCTCGACAACAATAGGCAAAGCCGATGGACGCAGAATTTTCCGCTTCCCGATATCCACAAGGGCCCAGATCGAGCGCGCCGAAGCAAGCTCTACACCTTGGCTATCATAGATCCGGTAATCCCGCTGCCAGAGGGGTCCTTTGTTTCCTTTACTCCAGGTATGCACATCAAGAAGCTCACCCGGCGACGGCAGACGCTGCAGATTCAGATCAAGGGTGATGATCATCCAGCCCATTCCCGCCTTGAGCATACTCTCCATACTTAGCCCCAGACTGCTTACAGCAGAATCCGCTGCACGCTGCATAATATCCAGCAGGAAGGAGAGCTTGCCCCTTGACCGGTAATCCGTGTCACTTGCCTGAACCCTGAACTGCTCTGTCCACAAAAAGCTGCTATGCTTGTCCATAACTTTTAGCTCCTTCACCTGTCTATCCCCAATTCTCGGTACCTATCCACATTATTCTACCGGATATCCACATCATTTGGGGAGAAGTATCAAAAAAACTAAATCTATCCACATGTGTATAACTATGCGCCACTTGTAAGAAGACCTGAAATCTACTCACAAGCTGTCCACAAGGCTTCCCCGAAAATACAAAAAGACCACTGTCTGAGAATCAACAGTGGTCTTGTGTGCTTGGCAACGTCCTACTCTCCCAGGACCCTTCGGTCCAAGTACCATCGGCGCTGGAGGGCTTAACGGTCGTGTTCGGGATGGGTACGTGTGGAACCCCTCCGCTATCGCCACCAAACATGATTTTTCGAAGCTTCCGCTTCTCGAAATCGCTGCGAGAAAATATCCGTCCCCAGAGAGGACCTGCAGCTTAAGGTGTACCAGGCTTGATCGCCTGAAAACTGAATCCGAAACGAATCTGCGTGTTAGAAATTTGGATAAGCCCTCGACCGATTAGTATTGGTCAGCTCCATGCATTGCTGCACTTCCACCTCCAACCTATCTACCTCGTCGTCTTCAAGGGGTCTTACTAATTGGGAAATCTCATCTTGAGGGGGGCTTCACGCTTAGATGCTTTCAGCGCTTATCCCGTCCGTACGTAGCTACTCAGCCATGCTCCTGGCGGAACAACTGATGCACCAGCGGTACGTCCATCCCGGTCCTCTCGTACTAAGGACAGCTCCTCTCAAATTTCCTGCGCCCACGACAGATAGGGACCGAACTGTCTCACGACGTTCTGAACCCAGCTCGCGTACCGCTTTAATGGGCGAACAGCCCAACCCTTGGGACCTACTTCAGCCCCAGGATGCGATGAGCCGACATCGAGGTGCCAAACCTCCCCGTCGATGTGGACTCTTGGGGGAGATAAGCCTGTTATCCCCAGGGTAGCTTTTATCCGTTGAGCGATGGCCCTTCCATGCGGTACCACCGGATCACTAAGTCCGACTTTCGTCCCTGCTCGACTTGTAGGTCTCGCAGTCAAGCTCCCTTATGCCTTTGCACTCTGCGAATGATTTCCAACCATTCTGAGGGAACCTTTGAACGCCTCCGTTACTCTTTAGGAGGCGACCGCCCCAGTCAAACTGCCCGCCTGACACGGTCCCCGTACCCGATGAGGGCACCAGGTTAGAACCTAGATACGATCAGGGTGGTATCCCAACGGCGCCTCCGCAGAAGCTTGCGCTCCTGCCTCACCGGCTCCCACCTATCCTGTACAGATCGTACCCAAATTCAATATCAAGCTGCAGTAAAGCTCCATGGGGTCTTTCCGTCTTGTCGCGGGTAACCTGCATCTTCACAGGTATTAAAATTTCACCGGATCTCTCGTTGAGACAGCGCCCAAGTCGTTACGCCATTCGTGCGGGTCAGAATTTACCTGACAAGGAATTTCGCTACCTTAGGACCGTTATAGTTACGGCCGCCGTTTACTGGGGCTTCGGTTCACAGCTTCGGGTTACCCCTAACCGCTCCCCTTAACCTTCCAGCACCGGGCAGGCGTCAGCCCGTATACTTCGCCTTGCGGCTTCGCACAGACCTGTGTTTTTGCTAAACAGTCGCTTGGGCCTTTTCACTGCGGCCCCCTCGGGCTATTCACCCTACCGAGGCACCCCTTCTCCCGAAGTTACGGGGTCATTTTGCCGAGTTCCTTAACGAGAGTTCTTCCGCGCGCCTTAGAATTCTCTTCTCGCCTACCTGTGTCGGTTTGCGGTACGGGCACCTTCTCCTGACTAGAGGCTTTTCTTGGCAGTGTGAGATCATGACCTTCGCTACTGTAATTTTCGCTCCCCATCACAGCCCAGCCTTACGATGTGCGGATTTGCCTACACACCAGCCTCACTGCTTAGACGGACATCCATCAGTCCGCGTCACTACCCTCCTGCGTCACCCCATCGCTCATAGCGGATTACGGTGGTACAGTAATTTCAAACTGTTGTCCTTCGACTACGCCTGTCGGCCTCGCCTTAGGTCCCGACTTACCCTGAGCGGACGAGCCTTCCTCAGGAAACCTTGGGCTTTCGGCGGATCAGATTCTCACTGATCTTTTCGTTACTCATACCGGCATTCTCACTTGTATACTCTCCAGCGCTCCTTACGGTACACCTTCAACGTATATACAACGCTCCCCTACCCCAGATACATACGTATCTAGCCATAGCTTCGGTGGTGTGTTTAGCCCCGTTACATTTTCGGCGCAGAGTCACTCGACCAGTGAGCTATTACGCACTCTTTCAATGGTGGCTGCTTCTAAGCCAACATCCTGGTTGTCTGTGCAACTCCACATCCTTTCCCACTTAACACACACTTGGGGACCTTAGCTGATGGTCTGGGCTGTTTCCCTTTTGACAATGGATCTTAGCACTCACTGTCTGACTCCCGGCAAGAAGTAAATGGCATTCGGAGTTTGACTGAGCTTGGTAACCCTTGCGGGCCCCGCACCCAATCAGTGCTCTACCTCCACCACTCCATTCACCGAGGCTAGCCCTAAAGCTATTTCGGGGAGAACCAGCTATCTCCGAGTTCGATTGGAATTTCTCCGCTACCCCCACCTCATCCCCGCATTTTTCAACATGCGTGGGTTCGGGCCTCCAGTGCGTGTTACCGCACCTTCACCCTGGACAGGGGTAGATCACACGGTTTCGGGTCTACGTCCACATACTCAATCGCCCTATTCAGACTCGCTTTCGCTGCGGCTCCGGCTTCTCACCTTAACCTTGCATGTTAAACGTAACTCGCCGGTTCATTCTACAAAAGGCACGCCATCACCCCTAAAACGGGCTCTGACTTTTTGTAAGCACACGGTTTCAGGTTCTATTTCACTCCCCTTCCGGGGTGCTTTTCACCTTTCCCTCACGGTACTGTTTCACTATCGGTCGCCAGGTAGTATTTAGCCTTAGCAGATGGTCCTGCTGGATTCATACGGGGTTTCACGTGCCCCGCACTACTCGGGATCCGTCTCGGAGAGAACACAGTTTGGGCTACAGGGCTTTTACCTCTATCGCGGGCCTTTCCAGACCTCTTCGCCTACTCTATTCCTTTGTAACTCCATGTGAGACGTCCCACAACCCCAAGAGGCAAGCCCCTTGGTTTAGGCTGTTCCGCGTTCGCTCGCCGCTACTGACGGAATCACTATTGTTTTCTCTTCCTCAGGGTACTTAGATGTTTCAGTTCCCCTGGTCTGCCTCTGCGTATCCTATGTATTCAGATACGAGTAACTGCGAATTACCACAGCTGGGTTTCCCCATTCGGACACCCCCGGATCAAAGCTTGCTTACAGCTCCCCGAGGCAGTTTCGTTGTTCGCCACGTCCTTCGTCGGCTCCTGGCGCCTAGGCATCCTCCGTGTGCTCTTAGTAGCTTAACCTATGTGTTTTCCCTAAGGAAAATCACGGTAGCAACTAATAACTATTTCAACTTGCTTACACAAGTTTCAGCTAAAAGATGTTCTAAAACGCAAATTCGTTTCGGTATCCAGTTTTCAAGGATCAAGGTAAAGATGAGAGCTTAAACTCTCAAAACTGACCAACGAGTGAGTAACTAGCCGACCGGCTAGATTTAAGATTTGAATGTTTCCGTTGCAGGAAACGATTCTCCATAGAAAGGAGGTGATCCAGCCGCACCTTCCGATACGGCTACCTTGTTACGACTTCACCCCAATCATCTACCCCACCTTCGGCGGCTGGCTCCCTTGCGGGTTACCCCACCGACTTCGGGTGTTGTAAACTCTCGTGGTGTGACGGGCGGTGTGTACAAGACCCGGGAACGTATTCACCGCGGCATGCTGATCCGCGATTACTAGCAATTCCGACTTCATGCAGGCGAGTTGCAGCCTGCAATCCGAACTGAGACCGGCTTTGCTGGGATTGGCTCCACCTCGCGGCTTCGCTTCCCGTTGTACCGGCCATTGTAGTACGTGTGTAGCCCAGGTCATAAGGGGCATGATGATTTGACGTCATCCCCACCTTCCTCCGGTTTGTCACCGGCAGTCACTCTAGAGTGCCCAGCTCAACCTGCTGGCAACTAAAGTCAAGGGTTGCGCTCGTTGCGGGACTTAACCCAACATCTCACGACACGAGCTGACGACAACCATGCACCACCTGTCTCAACTTTCCCCGAAGGGCACCTGATGCATCTCTGCTTCGTTAGTTGGATGTCAAGACCTGGTAAGGTTCTTCGCGTTGCTTCGAATTAAACCACATACTCCACTGCTTGTGCGGGTCCCCGTCAATTCCTTTGAGTTTCAGTCTTGCGACCGTACTCCCCAGGCGGAGTGCTTACTGTGTTAACTTCGGCACCAAGGGTATCGAAACCCCTAACACCTAGCACTCATCGTTTACGGCGTGGACTACCAGGGTATCTAATCCTGTTTGCTCCCCACGCTTTCGCGCCTCAGCGTCAGTTACAGCCCAGAAAGTCGCCTTCGCCACTGGTGTTCCTCCACATATCTACGCATTTCACCGCTACACGTGGAATTCCACTTTCCTCTTCTGTACTCAAGTCACCCAGTTTCCAGTGCGACCTCAGGTTGAGCCCAAGGTTTAAACACCAGACTTAAATAACCGCCTGCGCGCGCTTTACGCCCAATAATTCCGGACAACGCTTGCCCCCTACGTATTACCGCGGCTGCTGGCACGTAGTTAGCCGGGGCTTTCTTCTCAGGTACCGTCACTCCGGTAGCAGTTACTCTACCGGACGTTCTTCCCTGGCAACAGAGCTTTACGATCCGAAAACCTTCATCACTCACGCGGCGTTGCTCCGTCAGGCTTGCGCCCATTGCGGAAGATTCCCTACTGCTGCCTCCCGTAGGAGTCTGGGCCGTGTCTCAGTCCCAGTGTGGCCGTTCACCCTCTCAGGTCGGCTACGCATCGTCGCCTTGGTGGGCCGTTACCCCACCAACTAGCTAATGCGCCGCAGGCCCATCCCCAAGCAGCAGATTGCTCCGCCTTTCATTCTCTCCTCAGGAGAAGAAAGAAATTATCCGGTATTAGCTACCGTTTCCGGTAGTTATCCCAGGCTTGAGGGCAGGTTGCCTACGTGTTACTCACCCGTCCGCCGCTAAGTCTGAAAGGAAGCAAGCTTCCTCTCAGACTCCGCTCGACTTGCATGTATTAGGCACGCCGCCAGCGTTCGTCCTGAGCCAGGATCAAACTCTCCAAATTGGTATTTAGAAAGAGCGATTGCTCATTTTGAAACATCTGACGAGAATTTACATTCTCTCATTTTGGATCTCACCGAAGTGATCTCCAGATACTCACTCGTTGTTCAGTTTTCAAAGATCAAGCTCGTTGTCAGCGGCGATGTTATCGTCACCAGCAACTCTTATAATATATCACGTTCATCTGAGCAATGCAAGCTTTATTTTTGAAATCACTTATTTAAGTAATCTCTCATTTCCTCTGCCGCTCCAACAACGCTTATTTATAATAACCTATCCATCTATTAAAAAGCAACCTTTATATAAATAAAAATAACCCGCTTAATGATTAAGCGGGTTAGTCTCAGATAATGCTATAGTTCACAGCTATTCTTAGTAGAATTTCGCTGCAGTATATTTGCTTGCTGATTTGACCAGTTCTGTTGTTGCTGTTTTCTTACCCAGACCTGCATCCACTGTAGTATCAATCGTCACCCATTTGCCGTTCAGGAACACTTCGTTCCAGGCATGGTATGAAGTTACATAGCTTGTATTCCCCATAACCAACTTGGTTGGAATCCCTTCACTGCGGAGCATAGTAGCGAACAAGGAAGCGTAATCGTAGCAGATCCCTTTGTTGGTAGCCAGTGTGTTGTCGTTGTTCGGAATATAATCCGTGCTTACACTGTTGGCCAGAGAGTAGTCATATTTCACGTTAGCTACGATGTAATTGTAGATAGCCTTAACTTTGTTTGCATCTGTGGTCAGACCCTTTGTAAGTTGTGCTGCCTTTTGAACGGATTTATCGGAAGAACTCCACTTCACATTCTGTACAGAGCTCAAATATACGGCATTCACATTGCTCATGGAGAGAGATACAGTCTCGGAAGATAGTACTTTATATTTGTTGCCGGTAGTATTCTCAAGAACGGAGACCTTGTAAGAGCCATTACCTTGTTGCAGCGGGAACGTCTCGGTCGGTTTGGAAGTGTATAAGTTGTAAGTATAGCTGTTATTGTCCTTGGTAATCATGAGCTTCATCTTCTTGTCCTTAGGAACATCGTACGAAACCCCGATAATCCCTTGATCAAGTTGTCCAACATTTAACCAGCTTGAATCTGCATTTGCTGCTTGAGCAGTGCCTGTCTGCACGGAAGTGACGATCACAAAAAGTGTAATCAGCATTAAATAAAACTTCTTCATGGATAAAACCCCTTTCGGTAGCTGGCTGCCATTCTTACGGGAAGGCCCTTTAGCTTTGCGTCCCTACCTTTCGATAGGTTTGCCGTTATCGTATAAGCTTTATCTGTCCAATCTACTACCACATAATGACAGATTCAGAATGAAAACAAACAAAAAAAGCCTCTTCATTCGGTAACTGGCTGCCATCCATGACGGGAAGGCCCTGTAGCTTTGCGTCCCTACCTTTCGATAGGTTTGCCGTTTATCGTGTATTAGCTTTCATAGTTATATCTTACCATATCTATATCTATTAGCAAGACCCAATTGCTAGATTTCACCACAAATATACTAAAATTTTATGTTTTTTCGACCTTTATCGCCTTGTCCTGATAGAATCAGGTCAGCTTCGCGTGAATGATAAGTCTGTGGGTAGGGTTGACTAGCGGATCACAGGTAATAAGGGTCAAAATCTTATCATCATCCTTTCCCTTCAGTACCGAAATATCGGTAGGCTCTACAATAGATACATCATATACAACATACTTGTATTCCTGTCCGCTTGTAATAACAGTAATGGTATCCCCTTTACCAACCTCATCCAATCTGTTGAACAGCCGCCCTGCCGTTCTTGACCGATGCGCAGCAATCGCTGCATTGCCTACCGCGCCAATCGGAGCTGTCTCCTTCATATGCGCCGCTGCATGCTTCATATTGGTCTTGGTGGCGCCCTCCAGTACAGGCAGCTTCAGATCGATTTTATCGATTTCAATAATAGCGGTGATCTTGCCTCCCACTTCAATCTCGGGCGCTGTAGTGGGCACCGGCTCTTCCGCACCAGACTCTTCCGCCAGCAGCTGGGTGACTTCCGCATAAGGCTTACTCAGATCCTGGCTGGCAGGAGCCGTAGCCGAAGGAACGATTTCACTATAGGCCTGTTCAGCCTCTTCCAGCAGCTTCTGCTGCTGACGGTCCTCGTACCATTCGCTTCCTTTGGGGTAGAGCATAATCAGGACCCCGGCAAGTATAATCAAATAGGATAACTTCCGCATGACAATCGCCTCCGCAATATAGAATAAGTGCTGCCTCCGCAGAATACGGGGAAGATATACGCTCTATCTCTTTAGAATACCCACTTCCGGCTTCCAAAGAAATTAATGATTACTGTAATAAAGGTAACCAGCACCTTGGCCATCAGCACCTGGACTCCCAGCCGGTCATTCAGCAGATGAATCAGCAGCACCGAAATGCCCAGCACCAGCAGATTCAGCACAATAAATCTCACCAGCTGCATCCGGTCAAAGCCGCTATTGCCTCCTCTGTCCCGGCCCTTGAAGGTCACCTTCTTATTCCAGACAAAGCTGTTGGCCGTCCCGGCGCTGTAGGAAATAATCTGTGCAGGGGTGTTGAGCATCCCCAGGGAATGCAGCAGGGTAAATACCGCAAAATCAATGAACGTGTTAAGCAAGCCCACCGCATTGAATTTCAGAAACTGGATCATGCCTGCGCTCCAGGCCTTATTTTGCATAGTCGCTTTCCTTCCGCGTGTCTTCGGTCTCGGCATCCGGATAGCCCCGTGTCTCGCTTACGATATAGAGCGGTCTGTCCTTCGATTCATCATAGATCCGTCCGATGTATTCCCCGATGACGCCCAGCAGCATCAGCACAATGCCGTTAAACAGCAGGTTAACCCCGACAATGGATGCCCAGCCCGGCACAGTCCAAGAGGTGAAGACTTTCTGGAATAAGACCAGAAACAGGTAGATGAAGCTGGAGAAGGACAGGAAGAATCCGATATACGAGGCGATTTTGAGCGGCTTGTGCGAGAAGGAGGTGATTCCGTCGAGCGCAAAGCGGATCATTTTCTTCAGCGGATATTTCGTCTCCCCGGCGAAGCGTTCCTCCCGCACATATTCCACCATGGTCTGCCGGAAGCCGACCCAGCTTACCAGCCCCCGTACATAACGGTTCTTCTCCTTCAGGCCGCGCAGCACATCGCAGACCTTACGGTCGATCAGCCGGAAGTCCCCGGTATCCGTGGGAATCTCCACACTGGTCATGCTGCTGAGCAGACGGTAAAAGATTTTGGCTGTCACCTTCTTGAAGAAGGTCTCTCCGTGGCGCTTCAGCCGCTTGGCATAGACTACCTCATAGCCTTCCTTCCACTTGGCGATCATCTGCAGGATGACCTCCGGCGGGTCCTGGAGATCTGCGTCAATGACCACAACAGCCTGGCCTTCAGCATAATCCATACCCGCCGTAATCGCCACCTGATGGCCGAAGTTACGGGAGAAGTCAATCAGCTTGACATGCTCATCCGTATTGCTTATGCCGCGCATAATCTCAGCCGTACGGTCCCGGCTGCCGTCATTGACGAATACTAGCTCATAGGAATCGCCGCAACCATCCATTACTTTTTTGAGCCGCTCGTACGTTACCTGAATGACTTCCTCCTCATTATACATGGGCACAATTACACTATATCTGGCCTTCACAAGGGTTCCTCCTAAATTTATTGTAAGCCACAGCTTCCTTGATGCGCTTCATCAACATCAGCTTTGAGCAGCTATGCGGCTCTTACAGCTCCCCTCCTAGAATACCCAGGAAGGGAACCAGCGAAGTACATGAATGATATAACTGCTGTTCACCTGCATGCCGGACAATACCGGATAGAACATTACAAACAGGATGGCGGCGGCCGCAACATAGGAGTACCGCAGATATTTGGCACCCTGGAACCTGCCGTCAAGCAGCTTAAGAATGTACACAATGGATAGAATCATAAACGGCACCATCGCAAAGTAATGGTACAGGAACGTCTCACGCGGCACAAGCATCCACGGAACATACTGTGAGAAGAAGCCGATCCAGATCATATACAGGCTCTTGTCCCGGCGCTTCAGGGTGAACCATACAGCAGCCAGCATCGTGAAGATTCCTGTCCACCAGATCAGCGGATTGCCCATCGTTACAATGCTGCTCGCCTTGCCTGCCGGCAAGCCTTCACCGCCGCTGAAGAACCACACCGGACGCTTCATGAACGGCCACTCCCACCAGGAGGAGGCGAACGGATGTGTAGCTACAAGCTGGCTGTGATAGTTGTACATATTCTTCTGGGCATCAATCAGCCCCTTAACGGTGAAGCCCTCTGCCGACGCAGATAGTGAAGGAATGAAGGACAGGCTGTATATGATTCCCGGAATGATGACGAAGAATCCGATGCAGCTGACCAGCGTGATGATCGTGTTCTTCCAGAAGGACTGATCTGCAGTCCGGCAGGCGGCTTTGAGCTCCTGACCGCTCAGCTTGCCTTCAGCCAGCAGGCGTCCGGCAGCCTTATACTCCCGGTAGCGGTCCAGCAGCGACAGCACCAGCATAATAGCAAGTCCCGCGCCGCCATAAATCACGATCCACTTCGAAGCAACCCCGATGCCGAAGAACAGGCCGGACCAGAACAGCGGAGCCAGTGTGGTCCGCAGCGGCATCCGGTAGAAATTCATCGTGAAATACCGCTGCATGAAATAGAACATCAGCATAATGAAGAATACACCGTACACATCGATGGTCGATATCCGTGTCTGGGTGAAATGCATGAAGTCCAGAGCGAATAGTCCCGCTGCCAGTGCAGCATAGGTGGTCTTACGGAACAACCGCATCGCCATGATATAGATCAGCGGCAGCATCGCAATCCCGAACAAGGTCCCTATGATCCGCCACCCGAACGGATTGACGCCGAACAGCTCCATCCCTACCCCGATCAGCAGCTTGCCAAGCGGCGGATGCGTATTCTCATAAGGAACAATATTATGATAATGCTCATAAGCCGTACGGGCATGATAGATCTCATCAAAATACGTACTGTTCATGAAATTAGAGTTCTTGGGTATGACGGACTGCTCGTCGAACAGATTGGCCGGCATTCCTCTTTTAGCTGCTGCTCCCGAATCGGGTGCCACGCTTGCTATCGTCAGAGGAACCTCCGGTGCCCCCTGCTCATAGAAGGCCATCTCATTGAGGGTGAAGCCTGGAGACGTAACCGAGAGCTTGACATATCTTGCGGATACGTTAAGCGGCTGGCTTTTCCAGATGAAGACATTGCCCACATCCTCGCTCACCTCAAGCGGGCTGCTCCAATTATCAGGGGTCTGGCTGAATTCCAGCTGAAACTTCCCTGTTCCGACACCGCCGAACACATTGACCCGCTCCAGTTGATGGGCCTCCCCCAGATCCACATAGAAGCTCTCGCCGCTGGCTGCCGGCTCCCACAGAGTCTCAGGTGCCTTGTTATCTCCCAGATGATAGAGGGCAAGTGCCCCGTATAGTACGGTGATACCGAGCATCCAGATCCAGTCTCTGCGCTTCAGCTTCAGC
The DNA here is from genome assembly GCF_038005345.1 of Paenibacillus sp. FSL H8-0122. Taxonomy (NCBI): domain Bacteria; kingdom Bacillati; phylum Bacillota; class Bacilli; order Caryophanales; family Paenibacillaceae; genus Paenibacillus; species Paenibacillus sp. FSL H8-0122. The sequence continues at coordinate 5,955,763 of NZ_JBBOTB010000001.1, forward strand.
GGAGAACGCCGCTCAGCAGCGGCAAGCGGCTTGATGCCTTCTGCAAGCAGCAGATCTGCTGCGTACGCCTCCTTGGGGGTAACCGGCTCAGGCAAAAGCTTCACAGTTCGGCGGATATATACATCGTATCCAATATAGAGAAGATATATCGCAAGAATGATAGTGGTAATAGCTGTAACCAGAACAATGCCGTCAGCCGGCGGATTTCCGCCGGTATTCAGGTACGCCAGTGTATAACCAACATTGATGTACTGGGTCAGGGAGAACCCGAGGAACAGGGTCAGGAACCGCCGGTCCCGGCTCTCCATGAAGGCGAATAAGGACAGAATCAGTACCGGATACAAGTAACGCTCATGCATTTTGGTACCGAATACGAAGACAATCGTGATCAGCACCATAGCGATGAAGTAGGACTTGGAGAGATCCTTGCGGTCCTTGGTATTGAAGGAATAATAAGCAGCAAGTGCTACTGCCACCAGGATGAAAATAAAGCCCCATATACGATACGGTATGCCGAGCCAGGTCACATCCAGCGCCGACCACATCGGGTCAGTCAAGGCATACAGATTGAATGCATTCACTGTGGAATACGGATAGGAGGACAGTGTGCTTTTGTAGAGGTTAATCAAGCCTGCAAAACCGCCGTTGTTCCAGAAGAACGGGGCTGCAAGGACAAGGAAAATCCCCAGCCCGTACAGGGCGCCCAGCGCAAGCTGCTTCCAGGCCCGGTGATGATAGAAGGCAAGCAGCAGCACAGGTGTGAAAATCAGCGCCTGCGGCTTGATTAATGTAGCGACGGCAAAGAAGACCGCTGCACGTACGAAGCGCTTATCAACAACCCCCATTATACTGAGCAGCAGGAAGATGAGGAAAAAAGAATCCGCCTGCCCCCAGGCTGCCGAATCCATCAGCACAGCCGGATTGAACAGGAACAGCATCATCAGCCCAATAGCCAGTCCAGAGCCGAGTCTGGTTCGCGCGCTCTTATAGATAATCCAGCCAAGCACCAGATCAGAGAGCATCGCAGGCAGCTTGAAGAGAACCGTCTCAGCACCTGACCCGCCCGCAAAGTTAAATAATCCGCGCAGCAGGCTAAGCAGGTATAGCACATATAAGTACCCCGGCGGGTAATCAGCGAAATAACCTTCCTCATAGAATTTGCCCGGTCCAAGGTCGGTCAGGCGCTGGCCCCAGGCCATGAAGGTGTTCATATCATTCTTATAGCCCTGTGCCGTAAGGCCGATCCAGATCCGCAGGATGAATGCCGCCCCGAACAAAACGTACAGCCAGCGGGTGTAGATCACATCCTCCTGTCTCAGCAGGCGCTCACTGCGGAAGGCTCTTGTGTATAGAAAAGCAAAAAACAGGCAGAATACTCCCGAAAGCAGCAGCAGCTTGGCCGGCGATACTTTATGTGGCACTTCCTCCGGCTTGCTTCCGCCGTCCGCATCTGCCGGCGGAGCCTGGGCTCCGCTGTCCAGTGAGATGATATTCGATCCCTCCGGCACTGTATCCAGCTTCTCTACGGACAGATCATCGAAATAGGCTTTACCCTGAATCAGATTGGCATAGCCGCCCAGCGCAGCGCCGATTCCGATCTCAGTCTGCTCCTTGCCGGTCTGGCCGATGAACTCCAGACGCTGCCATTCACCGCCGGTATCGCTGGTAGCAGGATAACCGCCGCCAATGCCTACCGGGAAAATATTGGCCCCGATTCCCCCTCCTGCGATGCTGGCTATTTTGACGTATCCAGAGATTCTGTAATAGCTATCCGGCAAGACGGTAACGGTCTGCACCCACTTCAGGTGATTGGGCTCCAGATTCTCGATAACCGCCGCTTTGCTGCCGGAATGAACCTCATCGGACTGAACGGATATGGAGCCCGCCGCATCTCCGGCAACCCACATATCCTTGCTCCAGCCTGTCGGAGCCCCGTCTTCACCTTCTTCAAAGCCCGGGTTCTGCAATACATTCCCTTCGGCATAAATACTTGTTACAGGAAGAATAAATAATAGGAGCATCAGTATAACGGTTGCCGCCGCACGTATCTTCTTGGTCATCGTTCTACCCTCACCTCGTCAATGTTAATCCAGCCATTACCGCCGGTTATGTATACTTCTGCCTGTATCCCCTGCTCCAGAGTGACTGCAGGAAGTGTGACCTGTTGATAGGCTTCCGCCGCAGGCAGCTCTGTCTCGGCAAGCAGCTTACCGGCTGCCCGAATGCCGATCTTCCCGCCGCTTCCGCCGCTACTGGACATGACGGTCAGTCTGTACTCACCGGCTGGTGCAGTGAAAGCCTGCGAAACGATGTTCTCCGTTCCGGGATCAAGATAGGCCAGCTTACTCCCGGCGAAGGGGTTGTTGACAGCAACTCCCGTTCCCGCAGAGAAGGACCAGCCCGCCGTCCCTTCTTCAAATCCGCCATTCACAAATTCGCTTGCAGCAGTCTTGGGTGTGTCTTGAGGCCCGACATTCTGTTCACTGGTGAGCAGTACGCTGTAGTTGGCAAAACGCTTCACTCTGGACCCGGTGCTTGCCGCAGGCGGAGCAGCAGTATTCGCATAGATATATGCGGCATTCGCAGGCACCCTGTTCAAATCATCAAATCTGTATCTTCCAAAGGAAGAAACACGCTGAAAAGCTTCTCCCGGATTGGCATACTGAACGGACTTCAGGAAATCATGCGGACTGATCTGTTCATAGAACAGCACATAAATATAAGGCATATTCACCTGATTCGTTAGATAGACTTCACCGGTGCTGTGTTCCGAAGCATACTGGACTGCCTCCCCCAAGGATTCATAGAAGGCCGGACCGATTCGCTCAGGGAACTCGCGGAAATACGTATTGGAGAATAAAATAAACATCACGGCGAACCCGGCCGCGGCCAGGATGGCTATACCTTTGACTCTGCCTGCCAGCCAGACGAATCCGGTGCTTACCAGCATAATGAACGGATAAAAAATAATATTAATCCGGTTAATATTCACAGTTGTAATCAGCGCCATTAGCACCGCCACCAGGAACCAGAGCAGCACGGCTCCCCTACCATTGCTCTCCCTCTCCCGCCGGCTTGTCCACCAGGAATGCAGGAGAACGATCAGGCCGAGCAGGGCAATAGGCAGTGCCAGCGGGTACGCATATCCGTAAGGAGAGATGGAGTTCCAGGCCAAGCCGTCACTTCCGCTCCACATCAGCTTGCTGAAAGCACTGAGGTTATCCGCAGCCGCCTGCCACAGCCTGCCGCCGAATACGGATGAAATCTCCTCCACGCGCGGCGTCGTAAGCTTCGGAATCGTGAACAACGGAGTGGCTATATCCTGCATAGCGTAACGGTTAATGATAATAAATAGTAATATAGGCAGCGCCAGTGCCGCAAACCCTACACAATTCCAGAATAGGGCACGGGGTCGCAGGACCTTGCTATATAATAGAAGAATTGCCGTACCGAGCGCAAATAGCGGGACAAAGAAGTAGGCTGTTCCATAAGCATACAGTGAGAGGGCCAGCATGCCGGTAAAGGCGTACAGCCATCTTGGATTCGTAAAGGAGCGCAGCAGACAGTATACAGCGATCAAAATCATCGTAGGAAACAGATTCGATTCCAGCGCCCACCTGGACATCATAATATGCCACGGATTAATGGCGATGAAGAACATGGCAGCGGTCCCGGCCCCAGGCGAGGCCGACAGTCTTTTCATAATCAGATAGAAAAACAGCATGCCCAGTAGTCCCATGATCAGACTAAGCGCCCTTACAGACAACGGCGTCAGTCCGAACAACAGAATGAACGGCATGGACAAGTAGGCATAGAGCGCATTCTGCCCGCTCCCCCAGGCGATCAGGTGAATTGGCAGATGAACACCATTCCGGTCCATCCCGTAGTGTAAAATGGCGTAGGCATCATAGCCGATAGAGGCTTCGTCCTGGTTCAGTCCCGGTGGAATAGAAGTTATGTATAGAATACGGACTATTGCCCCAAGCAGGAACAGCAGCACCGGCCAGGGCTGGCTACGGAAGAACTTGTACACTCGATTGAATACACCGGACACCATTTATCACCTCTTCAACAATATAATCTAAATATTGGTTGATGAAAAGGGTAAAACCCAGCTTGTCCCGCGCGGCTCCCCCCTTAAAAGAATAAAAAGAAAACGGCCCCTTCATATAATGAAGAGACCGCAGAATGTAAGTCAGAATCCGTAGAGCTTATCAGCCTTGGCTGCCGATCAGAACATAACGCAGAATGATCAGAATCGCCAGCACCCACATCATCCAGTGGATATCATATTTCTTCTTGCCGGCGATATTCGCTACACAAGCCAGAATCACGTAAGTAACAATCCCGAATGAGATCCCGTTAGCAATGTTATACGTAAACGGCATGATCACGAAGGTCAGGAAGGCCGGAATCGCCAGCACCATGTCCTGGAAGTCAATATCACGGATCGATTGAGCCATGAGTACACCGACAATAATCAGCGCTGCCGCTGTGGCCGGACCAGGGATCAGAGCGACTACCGGAGCCAGGAACAAGGCAAGCAGGAAGCAGATCCCTGTAGTTACTGCAGTCAGACCCGTACGTCCGCCTTCAGCTACACCGGCTGCACTTTCTACATAAGCGGTAGTGGTGGAAGTACCCAGCATCGCACCGCCCGCAACAGCTACTGCATCTACGAACATGGCGTTGCCGACACGTTTTTTGCCCTCTTCAGGGTTCTTCATGATTCCGGCACGTTCAGCAGTACCCACCAGCGTACCGAAGGTATCGAACAGTTCTACGAAGGTAAAAGTGGCAATCGCCGATACGATACCGGTGTGCATAATGCCTTCCCAGTCGAATTCCCAGAAGTTAAGCTGGGTGAAGTCAGGAACCCATGGCGTCTGCGGATTGCTCAGTGAACTGAAATCTACAGCACCCATGAGAATCGCAGCCACGGTTGTCCCGAGAATTCCGAACAGGATGGCGCCGCGAACGCGCAGTACCATTAGAATGGAAATCAGCAGCAGACCGATAATCACGAGCTGAACATTGGTGTTCTCCAGGCTGCCCATATGAATAACCGTTTCAAAGGAGAGTACATCTGTAAATGTATTGGCGGAGATGTCTTTACCGGCTTCAACGCCGATGGTCATCAGTCCGCTGTTCTTCAGGCCGATAATGGTGATGAACATCCCGATCCCGACAGTGATCGCATGCTTCAGGCTGTCAGGAATGGCAGTGAGCAGGATTTGCCGGACCCGGGTAACGGTCAGGAGGATGAAGATAATCCCGGAGATAAATACGGCGGTAAGACCCATCTGCCAGGTGAACTCATGTTCAGTGGTGGCGGAGGATAAGACGACGGAAGCGAAATATGCGTTAAGGCCCATACCAGGTGCCAGAGCGACCGGGAAGTTAATGAATACCCCCATGGCAATGGTGAAAATACCGGCTGCCAGCGCAGTCGCAAGGAATACGGAATACCAGCCCATATCAATGCGGCCGAAGGCAGTCAGAGTGCTTGGATTAACCGACAGAATATAAGCCATTGCCATAAACGTGGTTATACCGGCCATGATCTCTGTGCGTACTGTAGTGCCATTCTCTTTCAATTTGAAAAAGCGGTTCAAATCGTTCTCCCCCTAAGGTTGTATGTTGTGCCATTACAGCAACACAAAAGCCGGCATCTGGGAAGACACCGGCCCGAAAAAGAGATGGCTGCCGGGAATTCCGGACAATCGCCGGAAATCCCAGAACAAGTTGCTCTTCTTAATCGTAGCCAGGTCATTACGGTGACCTCGTAGAGACTTCCGGGCCGATCCCCGGAATTATACGAATATATTTGCTGTAGCGCTTTATCATTTTAGGGGGAGATGACAGCTCTTGTCAATGGTAAATACGAACATTGACCGTCAGGTTTACACAAATGTTCGTAAATTGAACATTTCTATGACAAATCCAGCTTGGTTCAGGGAGAATCGGCCAAACCTTGCAGCATAAATGCGGATAGTTCCGCACTTAATTAATTATAATTAAACTCTACATGGATGGGCACGTAAACATATGTTAAACTGAATTAGCTTAGCGATAAGCACTCCATTTTCTTACAAGTTCCTTAATCCGAAAGGGGATGTTTTAATTGGCTACTACTTATATGGTGGTTTCAGTTTAGAACTGCATAGCAGGCATGCTTCTTAAAAAGGCGGGTAAAAGCCCGTATTATTTGGTATGCCATCCCAAGTAACCTTTCGTGAATATTGCTGTTTGCGGGATACGATGAAGGTCGTATCTTCTTTGCATCTTGATGCCGCAGATCAGCAGCTTCTTCTTGAGGCTGCTGGTCTGCGGCATTTTTGCGTCCACAAAACAACAGATAAGGAGCTAACCCAAAACCATGATTGATCTAAAAACCTATGGATATACAGAAATAGAGGAAATCCCGTCCGGGCTATTGCCTGGCAGAATTACAGAGCTCCGGCGGGAGCGCTTCACGGTAATCACAGAGCGGGGCGAGTTGACCGCTGTACTCAAAGGCACGTTCTATCACAGTACAGAAACCCGGGAGGACTTCCCGTGCGTCGGTGATTTTGCCTTACTGCGCCCGAACGGAAGCGGGGATTCGCTCATTGTTGCGCTTCTCGCCCGCCGCTCCAAGTTCTCGCGGGCGAATTATTCCGGCCATGCCGCAGGCTATACCAAAACCATTCTGGAGCAGGTCGTGGCCGCCAACTTTGACTATGTATTTATTCTGTCCTCCCTGAACTGGGATTTCAATGTCACCCGCATGATGCGGTACCTGACCCAGGCCAGGCAGAGCGGCGGCCAGCCGGTCGTCATTCTGACCAAGGCTGATCTCACCGAAGATTACAGCCTCCCGCTGGCAGAAGTCCGGCAGAGCATGCCGGATGTTCCCGTGCACGCCGTGTGCAGTCATAACGGTCTCGGGCTGAATGAGCTCGATGTCTACCTTAAGCCAGGTTCAACTGTCGTCTTCCTTGGCATGTCCGGAGTCGGCAAATCATCGCTGCTTAACGCCCTGATGGAACGGGATGTTATGAAGGTCAGTGCCATCCGGGAGGAAGACAGCCGGGGACGGCATACGACGACCCACCGTCAGTTGTTCATGCTCCCCTCGGGAGCAATGGTAATCGATACCCCCGGGATGCGTGAACTGGGGCTGTTCGATGCCGACGAAGGCATCTCTGCAGGCTTCGCTGATATAGAAGACTTGTTCACCAGATGCCGGTTCCATGACTGCCGTCATGAGTCCGAGCCGGGCTGTGCGGTGCTCGCCGCGCTTGCTGATGGTTCCTTGCCGCGTGAACGCTGGGAGCATTATAAGGCCCAGCAGCATGAGAACAAGTTCGTTCAAGATAGAACAAGCTATCTTATTCACAAAAATGCCCGCAATCAATCGATCGCGATGCAGAGAAAACAAACCAAGAAAACCGGGGGCTGGAAAAAATGAAGATTCCAACTGAAGCGTTATATACTGCACTAAGTGAGCTTTTCAAAACAACGATTACATCTGCTGACTACCAGACGTTACAGCTGCATGGCGGGACCTTGGGAGATGTGCAGCTGGTTACCGGAACAGCTGAAACGGCTGACGGAGAGCAATGGCCGTACCGTATTGTGCTGAAAATCCAGAAGAAATGGGAACGTTACGATGATCTGCACTCCTGGCGGCGGGAATATGATCTCTACGCTTCCCCATTGGGGGCAACCTTCACAGAATCCTTCCGCTGGCCGGTGTGTTATCACGCTGAGATGAATGAAGCCGGGGATGAAATGAGATTATGGCTGGAATATATGGATGGCATCTCCGGTCTGGAGCTGACCGGTGACATGTATGAACAGGCGGCATTGGAGTTGGGCCGGTATCAAGGGAAGCTGTACGCGGAGCAGCCTGAGGTGCCGCAAAGTCTGACCAACCTGAGCCATCCAGACCTCATGAAGAATACTTATCTGCACTACCGGTCTTGGCCGGTTGTCTACGACTATATCCGTTCAGAGGAATGCGAATTCCCGCAGCATGTGCGGCAAATGCTCATCGACATTGATGAGCATTCAGACGATATTTTTGCCCGGATTGAATGCCTGCCTCTGGTGTTATGCCACCGGGACTTCTGGGTAACCAACATCATCTATTCTGGCGGGACCATCGCGCTGATCGACTGGGATACCAGCGGCTGGGGCTACCTCGGCGAGGACATCGCCAGCCTGATTGCAGATGAGGCGGATCTTGATCACATGATTGAATACTATCAGCGGTGTGTCCCTGCTTATTACCGGGGCTTCGCGGAATATGCGGGAGAGATTGCCCCGCTTGCCGGCCACTGCGTCTACGAATTCATCCTGCTCGTATTCGGATACCGGATGGTGGAGGGATATCTTCATGCGGATAGTGATGATAAGAAGACAGAGTGTCTGAATACGCTGGAGAAGGTGTATGAATTGAAGAGCTTGCAGCTGTCCGTCTAAGCGGGAAGAACTCCAAACCTTAATATAGGGTTTTGGAGTTCTTTTTTGTCATAACCGTTTCAGCGAAAAATAGAAGGATAATTTATCGTGTGCAACATTTAATTTCTTATATTTCGAAAAAAAACTCTCTCCCATCAGCAAAAATCGCCTATAGAAGAGAGTTTTTATTTTATCCTTGATCTATTCCCACTCGATCGTCGCTGGCGGCTTCGAGGTAATGTCGTACACGATACGGTTGACGTTGTCCACTTCGTTGACGATGCGCACGGAGATTTTCTCCAGTACATCCCATGGGATACGCGCCCAGTCGGCAGTCATGCCGTCGATGGAGGTTACCGCACGAATGCCTACGGTGTAGGAATAGGTGCGCTCGTCACCCATTACGCCCACACTCTTCATGTTAGGGAGTGCCGTGAAATACTGCCAGATCTCGCGGTCAAGACCCGCCTTGGCAATCTCTTCACGCAGGATATAGTCGGAATCGCGGACGATCTGCAGCTTCTCTTCAGTCACTTCACCCAGCACACGAATCGCCAGACCCGGACCCGGGAAAGGCTGACGCCACACAATCGCATGCGGCATGCCCAATTCCTCGCCCAGCTTACGGACTTCATCCTTGAAGAGGGTGTTCAGCGGCTCAATCAGACTGAATTTCATATCTTCCGGCAGCCCGCCCACATTGTGGTGCGATTTGATCGTCTGCGCCGTCGCTGTACCGCTCTCTACGATATCGGTATACAGTGTACCTTGAGCCAGGAACGCGAAGTCACCCAGCTTGGCCGATTCTTCGTCGAAGCAGTAGATGAACTCGTTGCCGATGATTTTACGTTTCTGTTCGGGATCGGAGACACCGGCCAGCTTGCCGAGGAAGCGGTCACGGGCGTCGATTTTGACCACATGGATATCGAACTTGCCGACAAAAGTCTCCATGACGCTCTCCGCTTCACCTTTGCGCAGAAGGCCGTGGTCAATGAACATACAAGTCAGCTGATCGCCGATCGCACGGTGAATCAGCATCGCCACAACAGAGGAATCCACACCGCCGCTGAGTGCGCAGAGCACCTTCCGGTCGCCGACTTTATCACGGATATCCTTAACGGCATCCTCGATGAACGACTCCATCGTCCATTTGCCCTCGCAGCCGCAGACCTCGTACAGGAAGTTCGAGATCATCTCATTCCCCTTCACGGAGTGGCGTACCTCAGGATGGAACTGAACGGCGAAGAATTTGCGTGTATCATTGCTCATGGCTGCAATCGGCGCGCTCTCTGTACCGGCATCAAGCTTAAAGCCCTCCGGAAGCTCCACAACATGGTCGCCGTGGCTCATCCATACCGTCTGCTTGCTCTCAAGACCTGCTGCAAGCACGGAGCTGGGTGCGAATTCTACATCGGCTTTGCCGTATTCGCGCTTGGCGGAGCGTTCCACCTTGCCCCCCTGCTGCTGAGCCATCAGTTGCATCCCATAGCAGATTCCGAAGATCGGCAGCCCGAGCTCGTAAATCGCCGGGTCTACATGTGGTGCATTCTCCGCATAGACACTGCTTGGCCCGCCTGAAAATACAATTCCTTTGGGTGATAAGGCCTTAATCTTCTCCATCGGTGTATTGTACGGCAGAAGCTCGCTGTATACCCCCAGGTCACGAATTCTGCGCGCGATAAGCTGGTTATACTGTCCCCCGAAATCCAGAACAACGATTATTTCATTTGGCTTGTTCATTACTTGCCTCCCTTGATTATTGGATTCATTATACTCATGGTTAATTCTCAGCGTCAAGGAAATGGGGTCCCTCTGTTTCAAGGTTTTGGGATAGCTGTGGCAGGGGTGGAGGTAATACCTGCACGAGGCAAAGGTAGCGGAAACAGGCTCGTGGCCATGACAGTACTTAATACCTGCAGATGAGCAAGTGTCTGCCGAATTCCCGCTGCCGGGAACCGGTATCTATGTTATGGAAATACAGTGAAGAATTACAGCCCTGGCTGGCGTATACAGCGTTGCTAGGGGAAGTGTGAATTTGATTGTATTCGGTTTTTCACATACATTTGGCCCTCGTGCCCATGCAGCGCTAAATGTGGTCGGTTTTTCGATTACATTTGGTCCTCGTGCCCATGCAGCGCTAAATGTGGTCGGTTTTTCGATTACATTTGGCCCTCGTGCCCATGCAGCGCTAAATGTAGTCGGTTTTTCGATTACATTTGGCCCTCGTGCCCATGCAGCGCTAAATGTGGTCGGTTTTTCGATTACATTTGTAGCGGCAAGCTTAGCCGTCACAAAGACGTCCACCGCAATTGCAGGGACGCCGCTTCTTGATCAGGTCAAATGGAAGGTAATCATCAGGCACCGGGCCATGAATGCCGCTGCGTCTATGGTATCGGCAGCGTTGGGGGGCGCGGGGGACGCGGAGGGCGTCGAGGGAGCGGCGTCTCCAGCGGAGCCCGACGCCGCTAAGGGTACGCCGCCTCCGGCAGAGACAGCCACAGGCAAAGGCACGGCCTCGCCGCCGGAGCCTGACGACGCTAAAGGCACGCCGCTTCCAGCGGGGCCTGACGCCGCTGAAGGCACGGCCTCGCCGCCGGGGTCCGACGCCGCTAAGGGCACGCCGCCTCCGGCGCCGCCATACGCCAGGGTCTCCCACTGGCGTACAAACCCCCGGACGGCGGCGCGCAGCCGCCCGTCCTCGATAGCCAGGGAGTCTGCGTACTCCCTGGCGGTAACCCCGGGCAGCGGCGGCCCATAGCGCGCCGCCAGCCCGTGCCAGGCCAGAGCGGCGACGCGCAGCTGCCGCTCACGGCCAAGCCTGCCGGCGCGGCGCACCGCCGGCAGCAGGGCCAGGCTGCGCCGCCAGCGGATGGCGGCAGCCAGCACCAGCGCCGCCAGCGCGAGCGGCGCAGTGTCCGGGCCGCCCGCCTGCGACAGTGCGGCGGTGAGCGCGTCCGCGTGCAGCGCAGCGGAGCGGCGGGGGTCCGGCGGCGCGGAGGCCGCCGCCGGGTCCGTAGCCGCCGCGCCGAGGGCAGCGGCGGCAGCGGCGGAGGGCGTGGGGTCGAAGGGGACCCAGCCCGCGCCGGGGAAATAGACCTCAACCCAGGCGTGGGCATCGCCGCCGGTCACGCTGTAGCGCTGCGGCACAGAGCCGGGCACAGCGGTGCCCGGGCCGTAGCCCTGGACGTACCGCGCCGGAATGCCGCTGCTGCGCAGCAGGACCGTCATCGCAGTGGCAAAATGCACACAATAGCCCTGACGGGTCCCGAACAGGAAATCATCGGTGAAATCGGCACCGGACGGCGGCACTCGGGTCTTCAGCGAATAGGTGTAGCCGTCCTGAAGATAACCGGCTACAGCTACGGCGGCATCGTAACGGCTCGCCGCCGCAGCTGTAAGTTGGCCGGCCAGGGCACGCACTCTGGGCGGCAGAGCAGCGGGGAGCTGCAAATACTGGCTGCGAACCCCTTCGGGATCACTCCCCTTCAGCTTCCGCAGCGCTGCCGGATCGCTTGGCGGCAGAACAGACTTGACGGTATATTCCGTAACCCCTGCGGAGCTGTAGACTTCCGGCAGGCGGAAGCTGAGCCTGTCCGGGCTGGCCAGCACGTAACCCAGCTGGCTTCCGTCCGCAAGCCGGATGTTCTGTACGTCTGTTATAGCACCTGCACTGAACAGCGGCATACCTCCAGTGGAAGGCGAGGCCAGCTGAATCCGCTGGATAAATGTCTGGCCCCCCGCTAATTCAGTATCCGCCAGAGCGGGCAGCGCCCCGGACAGCCGGGGCAGATTCAGCGCTGAATACGCGGCTCCGCTCCTGATCCAGCGGCGGCCGTCATAATACGCCATGCTTTCTCCCCGCCAGTAATAGGGACGGGAAGCAGTGACCGTGAAGGCCGCCTCCCGGCTGGGAGTCAGGGGCATGCCAAGCTCTCTGTCTTCCATACTGTAGCCGGTGCTGCCAGTGCCGGGTACGCCTGCCTCCTCCGGTCTTTGCGCCTCTGCCCAGTGCTCCAGCTTGTCCAGCACCGGCTGCAGTGTAACCGGGGAAGCCGGGCGTGCGCCCAGCCCTTGCCCGGCCATCCAGGCGGCCAGCGTTACCAGTACAGCTGCCGAGAATGCCCTGGCTCCCCAGCGGGCGTAAGGCAGAACAGGCCTTTCTGTCTTCTCTTGCAGGTGGAGCAGCCCGCTTAAAGCCCGCAGCCACAGGATCAGCCCCGCCGTGATCAGTACATCGCCGGAAGTATTAACGGCGTAGCCCATATCCAGCACCAGCAAATACACCAGCGTTACACCGGTGAACAGGGTAATACTTCCCCTGTACAGCGCAAGCTGCTGGACAGAGGACACCAGCAGCCCCCAGCCCAGCACCAGAATCAGCAGCCTGCTATCCTCGCTTAATGCGGAGATCCGGCCAGAGAGCAGCAGCAGGGCATCCTGTCCACTTTTCTCCATGGCATAGACCTTCAGCCACCCGCCCCCGCCTCCCGCAGCAGCACAGAGGCCATACCAGGTCATGAAGATTAGAAGAAACTGCCCGCTTGCCTGGACAAGACGGGGCAGCAGCAGGCAGCCCCAAGCCAGAAGCGCCGCTGCTGAGAGCATCAGGAGCCGCAGGAGTTGTGTATGGTCCGCTGCCGCAGGCAATCTGTAGAGCGGCAGCAGCCACAGCCCAAAGACGCCCATAATCGCCAAAGAGAACAGACCGCGATAATACAGAGGACTGTTCTCTCTTTTACCTGCGGAGCTGTTCTCTGCAAGGTCTGATTCCTGCATCCCTGCCGCTGTAAACCGGATGCTTCCGTAGCGGCGTTGCCCGCTGCGGGTTGAGCCCTTCGGACTGGCGCCATCCGTACTCGCACTAGCAGGAAGTGGAGTTATCCGGGAATCCATCAGGCTCCGCCCCCTTGTACCCTTGTGCAGGAGCAGCATAGCTCAGACAGTGAATCCTCGCGCCAAGCCGCATCAGACTTCCCGCAATCGTATCCGAGGCAGGCGGTCTGCTGTTCCCGTAAGCTGCGGGATCATGCTGCCCGGTTGTTTCCCACCCCTCCGGTGCCAGCCTGCTGCTGCGGGATAGCTCCGGCAGCGTCCCCGCTGCTCCGGCCGGGCTCCGCACAGGACTACCGGGAGTCCGGCTCGGAGAAGGCTGGTCCCAGACATAATACAGCTCCACCCTGATTCCTTGAACCAGGAAACGGGCCAGCGTTCTCGCCGACTCCTCCTCCAGCCTGCCGGTAACGACCGATACCGTCATCCCGGGAATCCAGCTCTGTGACGCATCCTCCAGCAGTCTGCTAAGACTCTGTGAACCGGAAGGAGCAATCTCTGTAAGCAGATCCCGGACCCTCCCGGGGATCTGGCCCAGCCCCTCATGTCTGGCCATTCCTTCCGGCCAGCCGCCGCTGAAGAGCTGGATGTAGCTGCCGGTACGCTCGGCAGAGAGCAGTAGCCCCATCGTAGCCGATACCGCCTGTTCAAAGGCCGGGATCACCGTCCTCCGCTGGCTGCGGGGAGGATGCGCACCGCCGGGAATCTCGTAATCCGCCGGACTGCTCGCAAGCACGATGCAGGTCATCTGCCCCGCTTCACGTTCCGGCACTCTGCTCTGCAGGTTGCCTTTACGGGCGCTGCTCTTCCAGTGAATCCGGCTGAACGGATCACCCGGCGCATAATCACGGATATCCGCTGCTTGCGGGCTGCTATGGTTCCCCCGCCCGGACACACGGTCTCCCGGCAGCAAGCCGGTATCCGGCACAACTGTGCCCATATATAACGCCCTTGGCAGCACCTTGAAGTCCGCCTTGCCGCCCGGCTGGCAGCCGCCGGTGAACAGCCCCGGCAGATCTCCCCAGGTTACACTGCACCCATGGAGCTGATGTACACCCCTGGGAACGGACAGCAGCTCATAAGAATATTTGAAGGAGCGCCGGAAGCCGGGAAACAGCAGCTCCTGATGGCTGCCCCCGCTCCAGTAATCGGTCACAATCATCCAGGGCAGCGGGATTCTGGCGGCAAAAGAAATCTGAACCTCCACAACGGCGTCATCCCCCGCAGACAGACGCGCAGGAACAATCGTGCGCTGGACACTAACTCTCCGGGGACCGCAGAGCTGCATCAGCAGGCCGCCGGACATGACCACTCCGCCCGCTGTCAGCAGCAGCAGGAGCGATTCTCCGCCGCGCCACATATACAGTCCTCCGGCAACTGCCATCAGGAGCAGCATTCGCCCCCACTCCTTAGCTGCGCGGCGGATGCGCTTCCGGGGGAACCCGGCTATCTCTGCATTCCCGTACCTGTTCTGCTGTGAATATACCTGTGATTTCGGATCTGTCAATGATGATGAGGACAAGGAGGACACCCTTCCATGGTCATAGACTAGCCCCCTGACAGCCTGTTCTTTCCCTGGCTATACTACTTGCTGAGGCCTGTTGCTATCTATTCTTTCCACCAAAAAGGATGCCCAGACATTCAGCAGCCGCTTTTCCCGCCAGTAGTCGCTTTTCCCGCCAGCCCCCCTGCCGTCCCTGTCGTATCCTGCCGTCCCCTCCGTCCGGCCCTCCTCCAAAACGGAAATCCGCCTTAAGCTGCGGTAACCCTGCGCTCCTCTGCATTAACAAAGGCTTCCGCACCCGGATGACCTGCCGCCTCAAGCAGCATACGCAGGGGTACCCAGAGGGAGGAGCCTTGGAGCTGCACCTGTGCCGCCTTGTACTCTGCTGTACCGTCCGGCCAGTGAATGCCAACCTCCTGCTTCTGTGAGTCTAACGTCATGCTGCGGCCGTTCCAGCTTACAGCCGCGCTGCGGGTGTCCACATCCCAGCCGACCCGCCCGCCCAACCGTTCCACGGTGGCGCGTAGCGGAACATAGTACTGCCCGTTCTGGAGACGGTATTCTCCGGGCTTCAGCTTGATCTCCATCCGCCCAATCTCAAGCGCAAGCGCCTTGCCTGGTGCAAACAGCTCCGCATTCGGAGCAATATTGGCCGATATCCAATCCTGTGACGGCTTGCCCCGCTGAAGAGCGGCTGCCTTAGAGGACACCCTGAACTGTACGGGATCACTCTGCGTATCCAGAACGCCGAACTCATAACCGGCCGCTCTGTAGCGTTCAATAATGGCAGGCAGCGCCTTGGCACTCTGTTCATGGCCTGATCCGTCATGCAGCAGCAGCACCACACTGGTGGCGTTCAAGTCAGCCACAGATGCCTGCACAATCTCCGCTGCGGGCACTCCCCGGCGGCGGGAATCTCCGCTGTCCACAGTCCAGTCCATCACCCGGTAGCCTGCCTGCTTCAGCAGATTGAAGTATGTACTGTCGAAATGGCCGAACGTGCCGCCCGGCGCACGGACCAGTTGCGGACGGACGCCTGTGATCTCACGTACCGTTTCCTCCGTCTGTTTGATTTGACGCCAGAATTCCGTGAAGCCGCTATATAAATCATGATAGTTATGATTGTAGGTATGGTTGCCGATAGCATGCCCCTGCTCCCAGATGGCATGGATCAGTTCGGGACGCCCTGCAGCCTGATCCCCCAGCACGAAGAAGGTCGCCTTAACCCCCTGCTCCTGCAATATGCTAAGCACCTTGGGAGTAACTGCGCTTGGCCCGTCGTCAAAAGTCAGATAGACCACCTTCTCCTGGCGGTGACCGGCTGCCGGAGCAGCTTTTCCCGCAGCAGCAGCTACTTGGTGTATAGCGGGAGCAGGACGCTCTGCATCTGCCTTAGGGGCTGAACCGCCCGAAATATGCGGCTGCCGTGATTCTGCGGTTGTCATTCTGGCCGCTGCCGGAGGCAAATCTTGCACCGGGACAGCCTGAGCATTATTCTTAGAGAGTAGAGGTAACGTACTGCCTGCTTCAGCCTGCAGGGAGTACGTAATCCGCGAACCGGAAGAATTCCCCTGCCCTCCATAGGCTGACACACCCAGACTCAGCACAACAGCAATAACAAGCAACCCGCAGATCATGATGCGGCGGATAGGATTTTCCAGGTTGTCCTTCATCTTCTCTACCTCCAGCATTCTATTGGCGCACCCGCACCATTTGGTAGATTGTATGAAGACAAGCTTCAGAATAGAATAGGCGCGCAGCCTTTGGAGAGTGAAGAATCTATGGATATGCTGAAATGGATACAGGAATTGTTTGCGAGCTATGGATATAGCGTATTGTTTTTCGGGCTTTTGCTAGAATTTATCGCCCTGCCTTTTCCCGGGGAGACCACGATGGCCTTCGCAGGATTTCTCTCTTTCACGGGGAGGCTGGATTTCTTCACCCTGGTGATCGTAGCCTTCTTAGGGACTACAATCGGGATGACCATTACTTATTTCATCGGGCTCAAGGCAGGTCTGCCCTTTATCCAGCGGTATGGTAAATGGTTCATGTTCTCTCCGGCCAAGCTGGAAAAGACGCAGCGCTGGTTCGAGAAATACGGCAGCGTGCTGATCTCCATCGGCTATTTCATCCCCGGCGTCCGCCACTTCACCGGCTATTTTGCCGGGATTATTGCCCTGCCCTTCCGTAAATTCGCTATGTATGCCTACGGGGGCGCAATATTCTGGGTGGTGTTATTCCTCGGAATCGGCAAAATCTTCGGCCCGCAGTGGATGGGCATCTTCCACCTGATCGAATCCTACGCCCTCTGGATCGCGGTAAGCGTGCTGGCTATTGCCGCGCTGATTGTCATTTACCGTTACCGGGCTGCCATTTCTCTCCGGCTGCGGCGGCGCAAGCCAGTGGCTACGCTTGATGCCAAGGTCCAAGTGAAGGTCAAAGAAACCTCCAAGACCCGCTGACTAAAGCCTCACCTAACGTCTGAAAGAAGGTATCCCTGTGAAAATAGACCGTCTGCTCTCCATTGTTATATTGCTGCTCAACCGGCCGCTGATTCAGGCCAAGGAGCTGGCCGATATGTTCGAGGTCTCCGTGCGTACGATTTACCGCGATATAGACAGCATTAACAGCGCTGGCATCCCTGTGGTTACCTATCAGGGGGCAGGGGGCGGCATCGGCCTCATGCAGGGCTACCGGCTGGACCGCAACGTATTATCGCAACGCGAGCTGGCCGATATTTTCAGTGCGCTGCAAAGCGCCTCCTCCATCGGAGGAGAGGGCCATCAGCTGTTGATGGAGAAGATCAGCAGTGTTGTCCCTCCCTCCCAGATCTCCGCCTTCCGCAGCAAAACCACCCAAATGATCGTCGATTTCTCCCCCTGGGAGCTGACAGCTCCGCTGGAGGAGCGGCTGGACCTCCTTAAAGAAGCCTTAGAGGAGGAGGTCATGGTCACTTTTGAATACATAACTGCCGAAGGCAGGGTAAGCCGGCGTACGGTCGAGCCCTATACGCTGGTCCTCAAGGGACAATTCTGGTACTTATACGGGTTCTGCCAGGACCGTCAGGATTTCCGCCTCTTCAAGCTGCTGCGGATGAAAGCGCTGGTGAAGAAGAACAGGCACTATATCCGCCAGGATATTCCCCTTACAGAGCTGCCATGGAGCAGTAGCTGGAAGGAACCGCAGAATCTCACACCGGTCACGCTGCGGTTCGCCCCCGAAGGCAAGTATCTCGCCGAGGAATACTTCGACTGTGAGACACTCCAGCGGGATGATACCGGCGGATACACCCTAACGCTCCAGTACCCTGAGAATGACTGGCTATACGGCTTCCTGCTAAGCTTCGGGACTGTCCTGGAGGTGCTGGGGCCGGAGCATGTCCGCCGCAGATTAGGTGAGGTGGCCCGCGGCGTTGCGGCGGCATATTCAGTAGACTTGCCGGAGCGGCAATAAAAGCCGACCCTAAGCATTTTCAATTCGCCATCGCATGACCTCCTGAGAAGCCGGTTTTGGACTGGGAGACTGGGGAGGATGAAGGACAGTGGGGCAATTCTCCCCTAGTTCGCAGACGCAAAAAGACGACCCGGCAACCGTTAACGGTTATACCGGATCGTCTTTTTATACTATATCAGGATTATGCTCTCTGTGATTTCGTCAGGTTCGGCTGTGGCTGTTCGCCTTCCGCTTCTTCCGTCTTCAGGAAGTCGGGCTGCGGAGAGGTCTTGCGGATGAACAGCGCCAGCACCAGGGCAACAACAGTCACCCAGGTTGCTACAGCGAACGCGTGGGTAATCCCGTTAATCGTTGCGTCCTGAGTAAGCTTCAGCATCGCAGCCTTATCGGTCTTCGACACCGCACCGCTTACCAGTGCATCGGTAATGTTGCTCTTCGTACGGTTGGTCATCAGGCTGACGAACAGCGCCATCCCCAGTGCGCCGCCTACGGTACGCAGGGTGTTGGACATGGCTGTACCATGAGAAGCCAGACGCTGCGGCAGCTGGTTCAGACCGGCGGTGACGATAGGCATCATCAGCATCGACATCCCGAACATCCGGGCCGTATACGTCAGGATCAGATGAGTATAGGTGGTAGTGGTGCTGATCTGGCTGAATTCCCAAGTCGTCACTGTGGTGATGGCAAGGCCAATAACCGCCAGCCATCTGGCTCCGATTTTATCAAATATAATTCCGGTGATTGGTGACATCACGCCCATCAGAACCGCACCCGGGAGCAGCATCAGTCCGGATTCCATCGGTGTAAAGCCGCGGATGGTCTGCAGATAGATCGGCAACAGGATCATCCCTGCATACATAGCCATGGTGACGATAATGTTGATCACGGTAGTCAGTGAGAACATGTTGTAGCGGAAAATCCGGAATTCAAGCAGCGGCTTATCCGTGGTCAGCTCACGCCATACGAACAGCCCCAGGGACACGATACCCAGGATCAGGCAGAGAATAACGGTCGTGCTTCCCCAGCCGTCTGTTCCGGCATCACTGAAGCCGTAGAGCAGCCCGCCGAAGCCCAGTGTAGACAGAATCACACCCGGTTTATCCAGCTTCGGAGAAGTCAGCTTACCGACATTCTGCATAGTCTTCATGCCGAGCAGCATCGAGAAGATGGCCAGCGGAAGCACGATGTAGAACAGCACGCGCCAGGAATAGTTCTGCACGACCCAGCCGGACAAGGTAGGGCCGACAGCCGGAGCAAAAATCATCGCAACCGCCATCAGTCCCATCGCCTTGCCCCGTTCTTCAATCGGGAAGATGCGCAGGAACACAATGTTCATCAGCGGCATCAGAATTCCGGCACCCACGGCCTGAATCACTCTGCCGACCATAATCATCTCAAAGCCTGTTCCTATTGCACAGACTAGAGTACCTATTGAAAATAACATCATTGCCGTCGTAAAGAGCTGGCGGGTCGTAAATTTCTCCACCAGATAGGCGCTGATCGGCACGAGCACACCATTAACCAGCATGAACCCTGTCGTCAGCCATTGGGCCGTATTGGCGAGGATATTCAGATCCTCCATCATTTTGGGCAGTGCCACATTCATCAGTGTCTGATTCAATAACGCCACGAAGGCGCCGATCAGGAGCGCTGCGATAATCGGGCCTCTGCGGACCGTCTTGGACGGTGCATTACCGGCTGTAATTGTACTCATAGCTTCTTGTTGTCTCTCCCTTGTTCTAGAATTCGGATAATTTCACCATGCAGCCGCAGCAGCTCCTGTACATCCTCCGCAGGAATATCTGCCAAGGGCTGCAAATGTCTTCGGAGTGACTGTCTGCTAAGCAGACGGATCTCCTTGCCTTTCTCGGTCATCGCCAGCTTGAATATTCGTTTGTCGCTCTGCGAGCGTTCTCTGGTAATCAGTCCGGCCTTCACCATCCGGTCCACTACACCGCTGGCAGCGCTGTTGCCCAGATGCAGAAGATCGGCCAGCTCCGTGATCCCGATATCAGGATGCAAGGATAACTTACGCAATACCATCAGCTGGGTAGATGTGATGTTAAGCTCCTCTGCATCCTTCCACAGAAGCTGCTGGAAATTATGGGTAATGCAGCGGAAAGAGGATAGAATATCGTCCAGTTGCTTTTCCTTTTCTTCCAAGCCTTATCCCTCCACAAGCATAATGCACAATAATACTTCGCATGCGAACTATTTTACTATTTACCTATTTATCCGTCAATGATTTTCTTACAGAAATTTTCTGAAAAATCACGGAAAGCGAGGGTTGCACATGAATTCGGAGCAACGCAATCACTGGAACAGGCAGCATAAAATTTTATCGGGAATCATCACCAAGCCGGAGGCGCATACTGAAGCAGTCGCTATCATTCTGGAGCTGCACACTGCCCTCTACGCTTCTGAAGAAAGCAACGGGCAACCTATGAGGATTCCTTAGGGGACAAGCTGCTGGAGTCCACCGCGCGCAGCGGGGGGTGGCATCCGTCCCCCTCACCTTCGCGCCAAACACATTGTATTCGTTTTTTTGCATACATTCGGTCAATGGTGCACCACGCTCCCCAATATGTTCGGTTTTCCGCATACATTCGGTCCATACGCCTGCATGTGAGCACAATGTATGCTGTTTTCCGCATACATTCGAGCCACACGCCTGGGCGCCAGCAAATGTGTGCTATTTTCCGCATACATTCGGTCCACACGCCTGCACATTGCAGCAAAAAGAGCGGACCGGTGTAATAACCGGTCCGCTCTTTATATTCAGAAGCTGCTATCCTTGGCAGCCCACACCACCGGCCAGTACCGGCACCAGTTGTGCCACCTCATCCGCTGACGGCTGGGTGCCGGCGGCAAGGCCGCTGGCAATCGACATCATCAGCTTGATCCGGTTGGCCTGGTTGACCACGCTGACTCCGGCATCATAATCAATGGCAACGATGTTCGCGCCAGGATATAGATCCTTAAGCCCCTTAATCATCCCGCGCCCGGTAATATGGTTCGGCAGGCAGGCAAACGGCTGAATGCAGGCAATATTATTCACACCGTTATGCAGCAGATCCATCATCTCCGCCGTCAGGAACCAGCCTTCGCCCATCTGGTTACCTACCGACACGAGGCGGCTTGCCTTCTCGGCCAGACCGTAGATATTCTCCCGGCCTTTGGATAGTCCGGCCTGCTCCAGCGCTACCTTGACCGGCTTGCGGTAGATTTCGAGGTAGGAAATCAGCATGGGATTAATATAGCCCAGCCGCTTGCTTTTGCCGAATTGCTCGGCCTTGTAGATCGGATTGTAGACACAGTAGAAAATGAAGTCCAGGAAATCAGGCATCACAGCCTCTCCGCCCTCCGCCTCAATCATGTCGATGATATGGTTGTTGGCATCCGGATGGAATTTGATTAGAATCTCCCCGACAATGCCCACCTTGGGCTTATCCGCCGGGATGACCGGCAGCCGCGAGAACCCGGCAACAATCTCCCGGGTCAGCCGCTTGTATTCGCGGAACGAGAAGTTCGACAGGCTGCCCTTGCAGCGTCCCATTCCCTGGCGGAATAAGGCCTCTGTGCTTCCCGGTACCGCTTCATACGGTCTGAAGCGGTGCAGCAGGCGCATCATCAGATCTCCGTAGCAGGCTGCGGCGATCAGGCGGTTCGCCAGCTTCAGGCTGATGCGGAAGCCCGGTTGGTTCTCCATCCCTGAGGCATTCAGGGAGATCACCGGGATCTGCCCCAGACCGGCATCCTTCAGCGCCTTGCGCAGCAGGGAGATGTAGTTCGTCGCCCGGCAGCCGCCCCCGGTCTGCGACATGATTACAGCGGTCCGGTCCGGGTCATAATCGCCGCTCTTCAGGGCAGACAGCATCTGCCCGATCGTTACAATCGCCGGATAACAGGCATCATTGTTGACGTACCGGAGGCCTTCCTCCGTCTCCTGCGGACCGGTCGATTCCAGAATTTTCAGCCGGTAGCCCGCATCCTGGAAGACCCGTTCGAACAGCTCGAAATGAATCGGCGACATCTGCGGGGCAAGGATGGTATAGGTATCCTTCATTTCTTTGGTGAACGGCACATTGACTTGCGGCTTGTAGAGCAGCTGCGGCTTAACCTCGCCTCTCTCACGCTCACGCATCGCGGCCTGAAGCGAACGCAGGCGAATCCGCGCGGCTCCGAGGTTGCTGATTTCATCGATTTTGATGAGAGTATAGACCTTGTTGTGACGCTCCATAATCTCCTGAACTGCATCGCAGGTAATCGCATCGATCCCACAGCCGAAGGAGGTGAGCTGGACCAGCTCCAGATCACTTCTTCCCGCCGCCAGCCGGGCCGCACGGTACATCCGTGCATGGTAGGTCCACTGGTTCACTACGCCAACATCCCCTTCGCTGCGGTCCAGATGGCAGATCGAATCCTCGGTCAGCACCGCAAGTCCCATCCCGGTAATCATATCGGCAATCCCGTGGTTGATCTCAGGGTCGGCATGATACGGATGCCCACAGAGCAGAATTCCCTTCGTACCTGTCTCCGTGAGGAAGACCAGCGTCTCCTCGCCCTTGGTGCGCACATCATTCTTCGCCTGCTCCGCTTCCGCCAGTCCCGCCTGGACAGCAGCCGCAATCTCCTCCTTAGGCACCTCGGCGAACGTTCGCGCCAGCACCCGGGTCAGCGCCGGAATATCGTCGAAGGTCAGGAACGGGCTGACCAGCGGAACCCCCTGCTCCTTCAGACCGTCCATATTATTGCGGATAACCTCGGGGTAGGAAGCAACCACCGGGCAGTTGAAGTGATTCTGCGCCGCATCATCCTCCTTCTTCTCATACACCACCGCCGGGTAAAAGATGAAGTCTACGCCCTGGCCGATCAGCTGCTGTACATGCCCGTGGGCCATTTTGGCCGGATAGCAGATGGATTCCGAAGGAATGGTATCCATTCCGCTCTCATACAGCTTCTTACTAGACTTCGGAGACAACACGGTCCGGTAGCGCAGCGAGGTGAAAAAGGTATGCCAGAACGGGTAATTCTCGAACATATTCATCGTGCGCGGAAGTCCAACCGTGCCCCGGACCGCCGCCACTTCCGGCAGGCCCTCGTAGGCGAAGAACCGCTCATATTTGTATTGCATCAGGTTCGGCAGCGTGTTCTTCTCTTTCTTGCCGCCTGCGCCGCGTTCACAGCGGTTCCCTGTGACATGGAAGCTCTTGTCCGGGAACCGGCTGATGGTCAGCGCACAGCTGTTGGCACAGCGGCTGCAGCGGCCTGGAGCGACTGAATACTGGAAGTCCTCCAGCTCCTGCGGTCCGAGGATCGTGCTGATTCCTTCAGGGGCAGCCTGTTCTCTGGCCATCAGCGCACAGCCGTAAGCGCCCATCACGCCGGCGATATCGGGTCTGACTACCGTCCTTCCCGTCAGCAGCTCAAAAGCCCGCAGGACAGCCTCATTATAAAAGGTACCACCCTGAACGATGATATTCCGGCCCAAATCCTCGGGATTACGGATCTTGATCACCTTTTGCAGCGCATTCTTCACCACGGAGTAAGCCAGCCCGGCCGAGAGATCGGCAAGCGTAGCCCCCTCCTTCTGGACCTGCTTCACCTTGGAATTCATGAACACGGTACAACGCGAGCCGAGATTCACCGGTGCCTTCGATTCGAGCGCCGCAGCGGCGAACTCCTCTATGCCAAGCTCCAGTGCGGAAGCAAAGCTCTCCAGAAAGGAGCCGCAGCCCGCCGAGCAGGCTTCATTAAGCATCAGGCTGTCGATGGCTCCCCCGCGGATCTTGATGCACTTCATGTCCTGGCCGCCGATATCGAGGATGAAGTCGACCTCCGGCATGAACCGGGAGGCTGCCTTGTAATGGGCCACCGTCTCTACTTCTCCGCCGTCCATCCGCAGCGCCGCCTTGACCAGACCCTCTCCATAACCGGTTGCGTAAGCTCCCGCAATGTAGCAGCCTTGGGGCAGAATCCGGTAGAGCTCCTTCAGCGCGCCCGTGACAGACTGCAGAGGATTGCCTCCATTGCTCCCGTAAAAGGTATGCAGAATCTCATCCGCCGCTCCGGTAACCACCAGCTTGGTCGTGGTAGAGCCGGCATCAATGCCCAGATAGACCGGCCCCCGGTAGGCAGCCAGCGCGGAACGCGGTGCCGTAGCCTGACTGTGACGCAGTCTGAACTGTGCCAGATCATCCGGCGCTCTGAACAGCGGCGCCAGCTCTGCATCCTCCGCACGGTCCTGCGAGAAGTCTACAGCCATGATCCGGGCAATCCAGCCGCTGAGCGGCAGGAATACGGGATCTGACCCGGCAAGCGCCGAACCGATGGCGACGAAATATTGCGAGTGCTCCGGGAACAGCACCTCCTCCTCCTTCAGTCCAAGCGTCTCCTTGAACCGGTCCCGCAGAACGGACAGGAAGGTTAACGGTCCCCCGAGAAAAGCAACACGCCCGCGGATCGGACGTCCGCAGGCCAAGCCGCTGATTGTCTGGTTCACGATGCTCTGGAAGATCGAGGCCGCCACATCCTCACGCCGCGCCCCTTCATTCAGCAGCGGCTGCACATCGCTCTTGGCAAATACCCCGCAGCGCGAAGCAATCGGATAGATCCGCTCATGCTTCATGGCAAGCTCATTCAGACCCGCAGGGGCCGTCTGCAGCAGAGAGGCCATCTGATCGATGAATGCCCCTGTACCGCCTGCACAGGCTGTGTTCATCCGCTGCTCGATGCCGCCGCTGAGATAGATGATTTTGGCATCCTCTCCGCCCAGCTCAATCGCGGTATCACATTCTGGAATCCGTCCGCTGATCGCCCTCGTGCAGGCAATGACCTCCTGGACAAACGGAATCTCCCCGAGCTTGGACAGGGACAACCCGGAGGAGCCGCTTACGGTGAGCGCCGCTTCACTACCGGGGAACCTATGCTGCACCTCTGAGAGTAGCGTAACCGCTGCTTTTTTTATATCACTGAAATGACGCACATAATCCTGATATATAATGATATCCCGTTCCATAACCACCAATTTGGCCGTAGTTGATCCGACGTCAAGCCCAATACGCAGTCTCTTCATGCCATCCCCCATACCTTGCTCCAAATTTGAAGTAATATGAGGCAACTATATCACGAGAGCGCCTGACTATAGCTGTTAGAAATGTAACAGACAAATACAATTAATTACCAGCATACTTAATTATTTCACGATTTGTTCTAATGCGGCCTCCACATGGCCCTTCACTCTGACTTTTCGCCACTCTGCGCTCAGAATTCCTTCCTCATCAATCAGAAAAGTAGAGCGCACAATCCCCATGAATTCCTTGCCGTAGAGCTTCTTGAGCTGCCATACCCCGAACAATTCGCTCACCGTATGCTCCTCATCGGATAATAACGGAAAGGGCAGGCTATTCTTCGCAATAAATTTGCTGTGTGAGGCCAGCGGATCGGCACTGATTCCAAGAACAACCGCCCCATTCGCGGCAATCGTATCGTGAGCATCGCGGAAATCGCAGGCCTCCTGGGTGCAGGCCGGGGTACTGTCCTTAGGATAGAAGTAGAGCAGCACCTTCCTGCCGCGGTAATCGTTTAAGCTGATGTTGCCCCCTGTTGAGGCAGGGAGTGTGAAGTCCGGAACCTTGTCGCCTACTGTGATACTCATTTATTATTCACTCCTCTTAATGTGGTTGTTGATTTCTGAAATTGCGTGTCTTCCCAAAAGAAATTATAATGTAGAGAATGTGAACTGGAAAGGACGAACGAAATGCCACCAAGAAAGAACCGGCACGCCAAAGCCGGCAAGTCAAAGAAGAAAACGCTGCTCTGGACTCTGGCAATCATACTCCTTTTAATCATCGGAGGTCTGGTTTACTATTTCACTGCAATTTACAATCAGCTCGATAACCTCCACAAGACAGGTGAAGATTCTCCGTTCGCCAATGTTCCCACAGCCTCGGCGGAGGCGGTTAAGCCCCCTGTATGGGAAGGCACAGAGCCGGTCAATATCCTGCTCATGGGCGTGGATGCGCGCGGGGTGAAGAAGGGCGAAGTGCCGCGTTCCGACACTATGCTGGTCGCCTCACTTGATCCGGTGAAGAAGAAGTTCTATGTCTTTTCCATTCTTCGTGACACTTATGTTGACATCCCTGACCACGGTTCACAGCGGATCAATGCCGCCATTACCTATGGACCCAACACGGCGATGCAGACGGTCAGCGACCTGCTCGGTATCCCGATTCAATATTATGTCTATACCGATTTCCAGGGCTTCATGAAGCTGGTGGATGCCGTGGGCGGTGTGGATTATGAGGTCGAGAAGGATATGCGTTATACCACCAAGGCGGACGGGCCTGAGTTCGATATCGATCTCAAGAAGGGCTTCCAGCACCTGGATGGCAAAATGGCGCTGCAGTATGTGCGCTTCCGTCATGACGCGACCTCCGATTTCACCCGGACAGAGCGCCAGCGCGGCTTCCTTAAGGCTGTAGCAGATAAGGTGATCAGCACCACCTCCATTATCAAGCTGCCGACCATTCTTGGTGAGGTTACACCTTATATTGACACGAATCTTGATATTAGCGACATGTGGAAGCTCGGCGCTGTAGGCTATGACAGCTCTATGGGCGGCAGCGCGCAGATTCCGCCGATGAATCTGATCCGGGAGAAGACCCTCAAGGACGGCTCCCAGGTGATCGGGTTCAGCAGCGAGCGGGCGCTGAAGCAGTTCGTAGAGGATACGCTAACCGCACCCGAACCTTCGCCAACTCCTGGAGCAGAGGCTTCACCGGGCAGCAGCCCTTCCGCATCACCGGGAACAAAGTAAACTCCAATATAACCATGCTTGGCACACGGGGCGGGCGGACAGCGGGAATCAGCCGCGGTTCGCCCTTTCCCATGGGCGCAAGCCAAGAAGAAAGGAACATTACCTATGAACCGCAGCACATCAGAACAGTTATACGAGGAAGCTCTCCAGCATATTGTCGGAGGCGTGAACAGCCCCTCCCGCTCCTTCAAGGCCGTGGGCGGAGGCGCCCCTGTCTTCATGAAACGCGCCGGAGGCTCACGCTTTTGGGATGAGGACGGCAATGAATATATTGATTATCTGGCCGCCTATGGCCCGATTATTACCGGACATGCCCACCCTCATATCACCGCCGCTATTACTGAGGCCGCGCAGAACGGACTGCTCTACGGAACGCCAACCCGGCTTGAGATCAAGCTGGCCAAGATGCTGAAGGAAGCTATTCCCTCGATGGACAAGGTACGCTTCGTCAACTCCGGTACAGAAGCCGTCATGACGACCATCCGCGTCGCCCGCGCCTACACCAAGCGCAGCAAAATCATCAAATTCGCCGGTTGTTATCACGGCCACTCTGATCTTGTGCTTGTAGCCGCAGGTTCAGGTCCATCGACACTGGGTATCCCGGACAGCGCAGGCGTTCCGGCCAGCATCGCCCAGGAGGTCATCACCGTTCCCTTCAATGATCTGGACGCCCTGCGTGAAGCGCTGGAGCAATGGGGCCAGGATGTGGCTGCCGTGATGGTCGAGCCAATTGTCGGCAACTTCGGTATGGTTATGCCGGAGCCAGGCTTCCTGGAAGGCTTATGCAAGCTGACGCGCGAGAACGGCTCCCTGGTTATCTATGATGAAGTCATTACCGCCTTCCGTTTCCACTATGGCTCCACACAGACCTATGCCGGTCTTGCGAATCATGAGGAGATCATTCCCGACCTGACTGCCCTAGGCAAAATCATCGGCGGCGGGCTGCCTATTGGCGCTTACGGCGGCCGCAAGCATGTCATGGAGCAGGTCGCTCCGCTCGGTCCTGCTTATCAGGCAGGCACGATGGCCGGTAACCCCGCCTCGATCTCGGCAGGGATCGCCTGCCTGGAGGTGCTTAGCGCGGAAGGCGTCTATGACGAGATGGAGCGGCTGGCCATCCGCCTGACCGAAGGACTTCAGGCGTCCGCTGACCGTCACGGTATTCCGCTGACCATCAACCGGATTCGCGGGGCATTCTCCACACATTTTTGCAGCCATCCCATTACGAATTATGAAGAGGCGCAGGATACCGATGGTGCAATGTTCGCCAGCTTCTTCCGGCATATGCTGAGCCGGGGCATCAACCTGGCCCCGTCCAAATATGAGGCCTGGTTCCTGACCACAGCCCACACGGATGCCGACATCGACCTCACCCTGGAGGCGGCAGAGGCTTCATTCGCGGCTATGGCTGCGGAGAAGTAATCGCCCAACTATAAGAATAGGCTGTCCCAAGAGTCAGATTAATGACTTCGTGGGACAGCCTTTGTTTTGTTTACGTAAGATTAAGATCCATGTGAGTACCGTCCATACATAACAACGCTACCACCACGAGCGGGGTCATCAGCCGTACGTCCATCAAATTCATATCCGCGTTATCTGCCCTTCTGCTCATACAGGCTGCGGATCTCCACATCCTGCGGAAGCTTGAACGGGTTCTGCGGATTGATCCGGTCATAGAACATCATTCCGTCCAGGTGATCCATCTCATGCTGGATGATGATCGCCTGATAGCCCTTGAATTTCTGGGTGACCACCTCGCCGTTCAGATCAAAGCCCCTGACCTTCACAGACTCATAACGCGGTACGAAGCCGTGCACCGGCCGGTCCACGGACAGGCAGCCCTCGCTCTCCGGCAGATAGACCATCGCCAACGAATGGCTGATAATCTTGGGATTCACCCAGGTATATTCCACATTTTTTCCATTATCATCCTTCAAATACATGACAAACATCCGCTTCGATAGACCGATCTGGTTAGCCGATAAGCCTACCCCTGAACGCAGCTTATATTTGGCAGACATCTCGGCATCCTGACTGTTCTTCAGAAACTGCATCATGCTCTGCAGCGCACCGCGATCTTCCGCCTGCAAAGGCAACTCTACGGGCTGCGTTACCGCACGCAGAACAGGGTCGCCTTCCCGCACTATATCCTCCATCGTGATGATGTAATCAGCATTATACTTTGTACTAGACAACTGGGTTCATCCACCTTTTCCACTACGGGCCTGATTTGTGATTTGATGATGCTATGGTTAGATTATGCGCGATTAAGGATTAATGAAAGCTGTCCGCAGCTTGCTGCTGTAATTCACATCGAAGCCCAGTCCGGTAGCGAGTGCGGCGAGCGGAAGATAGGTTTTATCCTCTTTGCCAACCTTATGCAGAAAAGCTGGAGTATCAATCGCTACATCCGCACCGTTCACCTTAATAGTCTTCGAGCCGATCGTAATAACCACCGTTCTTCCTCCGTAAATTACAGTCGCACTGGAGGTTTTGTTATCCCATTTGCCATCCGCTGAGACTGCATTCAGAATATCCTTCAGCGCCAGAAAGTTCTGCCCGTTCTTCAGAATGGGCTTATTGGGCGTATTCAGTTCCTTCCCCTTCACCACGATGGACATCGGCGCTGTCTCCGGAGCCATCGCCGTTACTGCCGGCGTACGGTATTCCCCCCATTGCTGTTCAGCGAATACAGTGGCAATCCGTTCATATCCAAGCTGCGTAGGATGGAAGTCTGCCGCCCCGGCTCCGATGATATGAGTTAGTGATCCCTCTACACCGGCGAACTTTGCGGCTACATGAGCTACCTTAAGCGGAGCGCCTGCCTGGTTCAGGGTAGCCGCGATATTCTCAGCCGCAATGGTGAACTGTGCAGCCGCATTCATCAGCTTGTCATACGAAGCGCCCAGGGCGATTTTCGGAGCAGGCTGATACTGGTCGGCCAGCAGAATGGTTGCCTGCGGATTCACTTCCCGGATATTCTTCAGCAGCGCTGTTACATTACTGCTGTATTCCGTCAGACGCTCCGCAAGCTGGGAAGCGAAATCGGCATCGGTCAGCGTCTTGTAATTCAAGAACAGGCTGCTGACATCATTACCGCCGATGGTAATGGTAATCAGATCCGCCGCAGCGAGCTCCGTTCTAATCTGCGGGGCCAGCGCAGCAAATTGCAAGGTACGCGGATCAGACAGCCCCGGCTGAATGGCCTCCGGCGTAATTACCGCGCTGTCCTTAATCGCTCCGGTGTATTGAAGGAGTCCCGCTGTCTTAAGGCCCAAGATGCCATAATTCTTAAGCTCACTTCTGCCGTGATACCAGCCCTGCTCCAGTAATCGCTCAGCGTATCCGTACGGCTTCACGCCGGGATCAGTCATCCCCGGTTCATACCCGGCAGTAATGGAATCTCCAAGTGCCACGATGCGAAAGACATCCTGCTCCGTTCCTTGCGCCACGGCTGCTGCGGCGGCAACCGCCGGACCTGCATGCACATTGATTAATACGGTGAACAACAGCAGTCCGCCAGCAGAAGCTGATATTAACCTTCTCCATGTCTTCAGCATCGTATTCCTCCTAAATTAGTATAATTCTATTCTAACATCCCGCCCAGCTCCTGTGGAAACAGCTTTGCCGTCTTTTTATAGCAGGTAGCGTTTCAACGGCTTATCTTTGCGCAAAAGAGCGGTCTTCCGATAATTCGGAAAACCGCTCCTGTGTATAACAGCAGCTTATCGCTCTCCGCTGCCGGATTCTGAAGATTTCTCCGGTCCGCCAGTGCTGGGCGGACCGCTTGCCTGGTCTGAGCGCTTCACATATTTATCATACCGGTCATCCAGCTCATAGGCGATTTTGCGGTAACGAAGCGTCTCTTCGACTATAGGGTCAAGGGTAGTCTGTATGCGGATCTCATACTTGGGCGAAATCTGACGGATCTCCTTGGCCTGCCGGTCCGCCTGCTCCATCTCGCCGTCCTCCAGAAGCTCGCTTAGCCTCCGCTCCAGATCTTCATTCTCATTCATAACGGTGTAAGCCCTCCTACTGCTTCTTGAAGCCTGTAGCATCTGCGGCCTGCAGGGACGTAACCAGATAATCATGAATTCGTCCATTGCTTGCGACTACATGGCGTGTGCCGATATCATAGGGGTTGCCTAGCGTATTCGTAACCTTGCCGCCGGATTCCAGCACCAGCAGCACCCCCGCTGCGCAGTCCCAAGGGCTCAGTCCAACCTCCCAATACCCGTCCACTCGTCCGGCAGCAACATAAGCCAGATGCAGTGCCGCCGATCCTCCGGCACGAATGCCGCGGACCTGCGGCATAATCTGCTGCAGACCGGCCATATTCGCCGGCTGGGCCACCACGCGGTCCGGCGGGAAGCCCATGGCGATCAGGCTGTTGCCCGGGAGAGTCTCAGCCGATACCTTCGTAGGAATCCCGTGCATGTATGCGCCCTTCCCCTTCTCGGCCACGAACATCTCGTCCCGGATCGGATCATAGATCACGCCTACCGTAAGCTCTCCCTTAACGACCAGAGCAATCGATACACAATAGAACGGGAAGCCGTGCACGAAATTAGTCGTGCCGTCTATCGGATCGACGATCCACAGATACTCATGCTCCCGAGCTTCATCCAGGGCGGCCGTCAGTGCCTCCGCACCAGGCTCAACACCCTCCTCGCCAAGGATGGCATGGTCGGGATAATGGGTCAGGATCAGCCGGCGGATCATCTGCTCCACACCCTTATCGACCTCCGTGACCAGATCCTGGGCCGATGTCTTACTGCCCAGCTCCTTCACCTGGCCTTGTCTGCTCTTGATCCATTCCCCCGCTTTGGCCGCAGCATTGATGGCTGCCGCCGTATGTCCCTTGCTTGTAACTACATAGGGCTGCCGTTCATTTCGGTTATCAGGACTTACAGGACTCATCTCTTCACTCCGCTTTCTTTGCGCATGATTGTTCTCCCGGGGACCGCTGTTTCCGCAGGATACCCTTTCTCTGCCTTAGAACATGACTGCTCAACTTTCTTTCAACGTACCTCATTTCGGCCGGTTTATCAAGTCATGACTGGTGCCGCTAGAGGGCCTGGCCGGCAAGTTTTTTGCCAGTTATGGTTCTATATTCACACTCGCTCCGTTTAGTACCATAATTCCATTCCCGCCTTCTGACAGTCCCTTCATCTCCTCCATCAGACCGAACAAGGCCCCATCCTTGAGCTTCGCCTCAATCATCACATCTACAGCGGGAGTATCCGCAGCAATCCGCTTCAGAAAAGCAACCAGCGGTGCCGGCTCCACCCCATCGGCATGGCTGCGCGGATCAGACGGGCTGCGCGGGCTGGACACATGGATCTTCGGCGGCAGCTGCCCGCCGGGCGGCACATCCTTCAGCGCCAGAGGGCTTGTCCATGTCTTCAGGATCTCCGGCCACAGCTCCCAGGGGAGCTCACCTTCATTGTTGACCCATTGGTGATGGATATCCAGCACCATCGGCAGCTCCATTCTGCGGCAGACCTCCAGTGTCTCCACCGCATTGAACGTCTTGTCGTCGTTCTCCAGCGTCATCCGCTCTCTAAGCGCAAGCGGCAGCGCGGAGCATTGTACGCAGAAGCGTTCCGCAGACAGAGGCTTGTCCCCGTAAGCGCCGCCGATGTGGATATTGCTCTTAGCCGTCGCCGGCAGCCCCATCGCGTCCAGCATGTCCGTATGATGCTGCAGATCACGGATCGAGCTTGCAAGCACCTCCGGCCGCGGCGTACTCAGCACCGTGAAGTGATCCGGGTGGAAGCTGACGCGCAGCCCGTGCTTCTTCACATAGCTGCCCACCTCAGCGAATTCCTCCGCAAGAGCAGCCAGCGGATTCCAGTCCGCCAGATCAGGATGGGTGGCCAGCGGAACCAGCTTGGAGGTGAGCCTGTAGACCTTAATATCCGAGCCGACATTATGCTTCAGCAGACGGAGCGTATTATGCAGATTCATCCGGGCGATGGATTCCAGCTTACGAAGGCCCGCCTCCCGGTCGCCCAGCTTGTTGAAGCTTGCCATAGTCATCGTTTTGGAGGGAGAACAGTCAGGGATCACCGTAGACATGGCAACATAGCCGAAGCGGACAATCATCCCTCTTCCCCGAAGAACATTTCGAAGGCAAGAGCCGTCTGAACGCGCGACTCTTCCTCATTCAGCTTCCGGACCAGATCCATTTCCACCGCCGTAACCTCATTGCCCTGAAAATTGATTTCAGCAATCGACGCAGAAATTTTGACAATGGCCACCGCTACATTCTCCGGGTTATAGGCGATCACCTTCTGGCCGGTCGGATAGACACGGAAGCCCTGCTTCACCATCTTGGTACGTCCGTACTCCAGCAGCTCGTACAGCTCCTGCTCATTCTTGAACTTGCACACCGAATTGAATTCTGATTGAAACCCCATGCTTCTCTCTCCTTCCCGGCCGGAATGCTCCCGCCGATCAACGTGGTTTATTCATTATCGTACTTCAGGCCCTGTCTGAACCGGTAACGCTCCAGCGCCAGCCCGATCATACGGTCCAGCAGCGCTTTATAGGACACACCGGTCTCACGCCACAGCAGAGGATACATGCTGAACGGGGTGAAGCCAGGCATGGTATTCACTTCATTAATAAGAATCTTGCCGTCAGACTTCCGCAGGAAGAAGTCGGCCCTGGTAATTCCGCTGCCCTCAATAGCCTTGAAGGCCAGTATTGCCGACTCGCGCAGACGGTCCGCTACCTCGGGATCGACAGGTGCCGGGATCAGCATCTGTGATTTGCCGTCCGTGTATTTGGCCGCATAATCATAATATTCACCGGAAGAGACGATTTCACCCGGAACCGAGGCCTCCGGCTCCTCATTGCCGAGGACCGCCACCTCCACTTCCCGCGCATCCACGAACTCCTCAATAATTACCTTCGTGTCATAACGGAAGGCATAATCCACAGCCTTGATCAGACTTTCCTTGTCGGTGGCCTTGGAGATTCCTACGCTGGAGCCCAGGTTGGCAGGCTTGACGAATACCGGATATCCCAGCTTATCCTCCAGATCTACAATCAGCTCGTGCTTGCGCTGTCTCCAGTTCGCAGCATTGAAGTAGCAGTAGTCACATTGCTCCAGCCCCGCCTCGCCGAACAGCTTCTTCATGACAACCTTATCCATACCCGCCGATGAAGCCAGTACGCCTGCACCAATGTACGGGATATTCGCCATCTCGAACAGACCCTGAATGGTGCCGTCCTCGCCGTTCGTGCCATGCAGCAGCGGGAACATGACATCTATTACCTGCTCGCCTCCGCCAAGTCCGCTGAACAAGGCATTCAGGGCCATGCCCATATCTCCGGCAGCCCCGGAGAGCTTAAGATGCTCAATCGCGGCGAAGGGAGCCTCCAGCACTGCACCTACCTTCCATACCCCCTGCTTGGAGATATAGAACGGAATAATCTCATATTTATCGTAGTCAAAAGCGTTCATAACCGCATAAGCCGTCTGCAGCGATACCTCATGCTCTCCGGATTTGCCGCCGTACACCAGTCCTACGGTAGTTTTAGCGTTCCCCATGCCCTAACCTCTTTCTGATCTATAAATAGTCATTGATATGAAAAAAACGATATGCCGTCCGGTCCGTCCAGGCGTAGGAATCCTTGTAATCCCAGAAGCGGTGACGGCTGCTGACCGTCCGCGCATTCACCAGCGGCTGCCCGCCAGCATCAAAAGCGGTAACGATCGTGCTGTGCTGATAATGTCCGTTGCCGTCCCAGTCATACTGAATAACGTCGCCCAGCTGAAGCTGCTCCGGCCGCTCGACAATCTCCGCACGCAGCCCGCTGCTGCGGCTCCCGCTCAGATAACGCTTCAGGCTGTCGGAGACCGCCCAGCTGAAGCTCCACCATTCCTGGGCTCCATTATAGCCCTTGTACCACCAGCCCGTTTCTCTTTTACCAGTATAGTTGATAGGCGCTCCCCCTGCAAAGAGACATTGGGAGACATAATTCGTGCAGTCCACCTCAAAAATCTCGAACTCCGGATTCCCCTCCTTCCACCAGAGGTCGGCATAGGCTGCAGCCTCCTCCCTGCGGTACCGCACCTCCCTTGCGCCGCTTGCTCCCTTCAGGACACGGCGGTTCAGCAGCGGCTGGGAAGGACGCGGATCGGGCAGCGCCTCCCCCCATTCCGAGAGCCGCAGAGACGGATCTTTCTCCACTACCTTGCGCACCCCGCTCCGTTCCGGCACACGGCGCTCCACATTCACAATCTCCCAGCCTCCTTTTTCACGTTCAAAGGTCAGCCGCTCCGACTCCACCACATCCTCGCGGTGCGTCATGCCGCCCTTCTCATAATAGAAGGCGCTGTGCAGCGCCACATCGGCGACCACCTCGGCAGGACTCTCCCGTACGGTACGGATGGTCCGCACTCCCGTCTCCCCGCGCAGCGGGGTAATGCCCCGGCGGCTGTACCACTGGGCAATCCGGCGGGAACGCGTGCGCTGTTCGTCCTGGAACCGCGGGTCCCTGATCGTGGTATGGCGCGGTTCGGCGCCAGGTGCAACCCGCCCCTTGTTCAGCTGGTCCACATAGACATAGAGACTTTTTTTCCACTGCTGCTCCATTCATCCTCCGCCCTTTCGTTCACAGATAAGAATGTATATGATGTAAGCTAAGAATATTCCTTCACGGTTTCACCGCCACAATGGCTGCTGTCCTATGTATATGAAGCATTGCTTGCACCTATACGGAAGCGGGAGCGATTTAACTGCAAGGAAGTCAGGGAGCCGGGGGTTCTATACATCCGTGGAAACCCTGAATATACCTTACATCAAGGAGCAAAAAAAACTTTACTCCCCCCATTGTAAACGTTATACTTAAAGTATAGGAATTATGAAATGTAGTTTCACCAGATGAAACGAGGAGGCGCATATATGCCAAGCAAGGACCATTTTTCATTGGCCAAGAACCTGAAAT
Organism: Paenibacillus sp. FSL H8-0122; assembly: GCF_038005345.1. Taxonomy (NCBI): domain Bacteria; kingdom Bacillati; phylum Bacillota; class Bacilli; order Caryophanales; family Paenibacillaceae; genus Paenibacillus; species Paenibacillus sp. FSL H8-0122. Next base: position 5,991,777 of record NZ_JBBOTB010000001.1, read on the forward strand.
CAGGCGGCAAAACTTATCGCTACTATCATTTGAATGCTCTGGAGGAGCAAGGTGCAGGCGACATTTCCTCCCTGCCATTCTCCATTAAGGTCTTACTCGAAGCGGCTGTCCGCCAATATGACGGACGGGCAATTACTGAAGAACATGTCAAGCAGCTGGCCAACTGGTCCGGCGGCATTGACCGCAATAAGGAAATCCCGTTCATTCCTGCCCGGATTGTCCTGCAGGATTTCACCGGCGTGCCTGTAGTTGTCGATCTCGCGGCTATGCGCGATACCGTTAAGAAGGCGGGCGGAGACCCGAAGAAGATCAACCCGCTTGTACCGGTTGATCTTGTTATTGACCATTCGGTTATGGTGGATGCGTTCGGAACGGCCGACGCCCTTGAATATAATATGAACGTAGAATTTGAGCGTAATGAGGAGCGCTACCGCTTCCTGCGCTGGGCACAGACCGCCTTCAATAATTTCCGTGCGGTTCCTCCGGCAACCGGAATTGTGCATCAGGTGAACCTGGAGTATCTGGCTTCTGTTGCGGCCACCAAGACCATTGACGGAGAGACGGTTGTCTACCCGGATTCCCTGGTCGGCACGGATTCCCATACTACAATGATTAACGGCCTTGGCGTAGTAGGCTGGGGCGTCGGCGGAATTGAGGCTGAAGCAGGAATGCTCGGACAGCCGCTGTATTTCGTTACCCCGGATGTCGTTGGCTTCAAGCTGACCGGCAGTCTGATGGAAGGCGCCACAGCTACCGATCTGGCCCTTACCGTTACCCAAATGCTGCGCAAGAAAGGCGTAGTCGGCAAGTTCGTTGAATTCTACGGTCCGGGTCTGGCGAACATCAGTCTGGCAGACCGGGCGACAGTAGCCAACATGGCTCCTGAATACGGCGCAACCGTCGGCTTCTTCCCTGTAGATGATGAGACACTGGCCTATCTGCGCAGCACCGGACGCCCGGATGAGCTGGTAGAGCTGGTGGGGGATTATTATAAGGCCCAGGGCATGTTCCGCACCGCAGAGACACCTGACCCGACATTCAGCGATGTCATTGAGCTGGATCTGGCTTCTGTGGTTCCCAGCCTGGCCGGACCGAAGCGTCCGCAGGACCGGGTAGAGCTTACCCATATGAAGGAGAATTTCGAAGGTATTATCCGTACACCTGTCGACAAGGGCGGCTATGGCCTCAGCGACGAGAAGATTGCCGAAGAAGTTGAGATTCAGCATAAGAACGGAAGCACTAGCAAGCTCTCTACAGGAGCGGTAGTCATTGCAGCCATCACGAGCTGTACGAACACCTCTAACCCGAGCGTAATGCTGGGCGCAGGATTGCTTGCCAAGAAGGCTGTAGAACGCGGTCTCACCAAACCGGGCTATGTCAAAAGCAGCTTGACTCCCGGATCGCTGGTCGTTACGGAATATCTGCAGAAGGCAGACCTGCTGAAGCCGCTGGAAGCGCTCGGCTTCTACCTGGCCGGCTACGGCTGCGCTACCTGTATCGGCAACTCCGGCCCGCTGCCGGATGAAGTCAGCGAAGCCATTACAGAACATGATATGACGGTTGCCGCCGTAATATCCGGGAACCGTAACTTCGAGGGCCGCGTGCATGCCCAGGTCAAAGCCAACTATCTGGCTTCACCGCCGCTGGTTGTCGCCTACGCTCTGGCCGGCACGGTGAATATTGACCTGAAGACCGAGCCGCTGGGCTATGACCCGCAGGGTGAGCCTGTCTTCCTGGCCGATATCTGGCCGACTACAGCCGAGATCCGCGAAGCCATAGGGCTCTCGCTCAGTCCGGAAATGTTCCGCAGCAAATACGAGAATGTATTCACAGCCAATGAACGCTGGAATAACATACCGGTACCGGAAGGCGAGCTGTATGAATGGGATAACAACTCCACCTACATTCAGAATCCGCCATTCTTCGAGCATCTGGCAGACGGTGTCTCTGACATCAAGGATATCAAGAGCTCGCGTGTACTTGCGCTGCTTGGCGATTCCGTCACTACCGACCATATCTCGCCAGCCGGGAATATCTCCACTTCCGGTCCAGCCGGAGAATATCTGCGCGGCCATGGCGTGGAACGCGCTGACTTCAACTCCTACGGCTCACGCCGCGGGAATCATGAGGTGATGATGCGCGGTACCTTCGCCAACATCCGTATCCGCAACGCAGTGGCTCCTGGAACAGAAGGCGGCGTCACCACCTTCCTGCCGAGCGATGAGGTGATGTCGATCTATGACGCCTCCATGCTGTACCAATCGGCCGGACAGAACCTGATCGTTATCGCCGGTAAAGAATACGGCACAGGCAGCTCCCGCGACTGGGCTGCTAAGGGAACACTCCTCCTCGGAGTCAAAGCCGTCATCGCTGAGAGCTTCGAGCGGATTCACCGCAGCAATCTCGTCGGCATGGGCGTGCTGCCGCTGCAGTTCCAGGAAGGCCATGGCTGGAGCAGCATGGGGCTGACCGGACGCGAGACCTTCGACATTACCGGTCTTGACAACCACGTCCTTCCCGGACAGGAGCTGACAGTCACTGCTACCCGTGAAGACGGCACCCAGTTCGACTTCCCGGTCATTGCCCGTCTCGATAGTACCGTAGATATCGACTACTACCGCAATGGCGGTATTCTGCAGACAGTCCTCCGCCAGATGCTGGCAGATGCTACAGCTTCGGAAGCGGCTCAGCCGGTAGAATAATTCGGCTTCATTTCATAAGGATAGATCATTATACAAGCTGCGCCGGTATCAGATTTCAGTCTGATACCGGCGCAGCTTTTTATTTTATCTAAATAGGCCTTATTTAACTGACAGCAGGCTGGTCGTAATGAAATCCAGCTGCTTCTCCAGGGAGATCGGATCATTGTACGTATCGGCAGCAGGGTTCAACAGGAATACATTCCCTGCCTTGACCGCCGGAAGCCCCTTCCACAGCGGATTGTCATAGACAATCTTCGGGTCTGTAGTATCCCCTGACCACGGGCAGGTGAAGATAATATCTCCGGCAAAGTCCGGCAGCTTCTCCAGGGAGATGGAAGCCCAGCCAGTTCCGCTGTCGATGGCCTCCTTCTGCGCTTCTGCGGGAGCCTTCAGCCCGAACTCCCCATATAGAATCTCACCGCCACGGCCATAGTTATGTCCGAATACAAACAGCCCCTTGGCATATGGGTTCAGGATGGATACGGTCTTATTGCCAACAGCAGCCTGCACCTGCGGCTTCAGCTCAGCAATGCGGGCCTCCCACTGGGCGATCCAGGCCTTCGCCTCATCATTCTTGTTCACCAGCTTGCCGTAGTCGAGCATCTGATCCTTATAATTCTTGGCGCCATACTGAATCTGTACCACAGGCGCGATTTCCTTCAGCTTATCGATGCCTTCTGTGCCGGTATACACAATAATCAGGTCAGGGTCCAGGGACAGGATATTCTCCGGGGTGACATCGTCACCAAGCCCTTCTGCACCTTCAAGCATGTCTGCAAGATACGGACTATCCTTGGCTCCTTGCATGACCCCTACCGGCTTCACACCCAGTGCCAGAAGATATCCTGTATAAAAAGCTGTAGTATCCACGATTCGCTGCGGATTCTTAGGCACTTGAACCTCACCGGCGCTATCCTGGAAGGTAACCATCTCTCCTTCAGCGGAAGGCTCGCCAGCAGCCGGAGCAGCAGTGGGTGCTTCAGAAGCTGCAGGTGCAGGAGCATTCGCTGCCGTCCCGGAGCCAGAGCCGGAATTACCCGATGAACCGCAGGCTGCCAGCAGGAGAGCCATGACGAGAGTAAAGACAATCAGGATAAGACTTTGTTTAGAGTGTCGCAAGATAATCCCCCTATGTATATGTGATATTGATAATCATTATCATCAGTAATATATCACAGAGTAGGCAGGCTGACAACACTTCAGGAACTTTCCGCAGGAACAAAATACCTGCAGCATCCCCATTGTGATCGGTTTTTCGACCACATTCGCCCCATACGCCTCTGCCGCACCGAATGTAGTCGGTTTTTCGACCATATCTGGCCCACACGCTTCTGCCGCAACGGATGTGGTCGGTTTTTCGACCTTATCCGGCCCACACGCCTCTGCCGCACCGAATGTAGTCGGTTTTTCGACCTTATCCGGCCCACACGCTTCTGCCGCAACGAATGTAGTCGGTTTTTCGACCACATTCGGCCCACACGCCTCTGCCGCACCGAATGTAGTCGGTTTTTCGACCACATTCGGCCCACACGCCCCTGCCGCAACGAATGTGGTCGGTTTTTCGACTATATCCGGCCCAGATGACCACTCGCTGTCCATGTATTCGGTGAAATCAGCGAAGTCATTCCTATTACTGATTCAGAATATAGTTAAAAATCATAATTTCCTAATCACCAAAAAATCCCCTTTCGCTGGAAAGGGGATTTCATTTCTCTGAAATAAGCTGATAAATTATCGCAGCCTCAGGAGGGCTTTCAGGACATCTCGATACGCTCGGAATCGAATATTCTTTTGTAGACCAGAGCTATGATCTGTGAGCGGTCTGTTACGTCCATTTTATGAAAAATACGGCTCAGATGATTCTTGACGGTATGCTCGCTGATAAACAAGGCGCTGGCAATCTCCTTGTTCGTCTTGCCCAGAATAATCAGCTCCAGGACTTCCTCCTCGCGCGGCGAGATTCCCCATTCCTCCTTGGGCGTCTTCAGTGCCGTACTGCTCAGCAGCTTCCCTGCCGACACACCTCTTTTGGCGGGCAACGCTTCCGAGCGGCTGCGCAAGAAGGATTGGAAGGTAGTGCGCGGCTCACTGTACAGCTCCCCGACCACATGATCATCCAGGTTGAAGCGGGCGGGGTCCAGCCACTCCAGATCCGAGTCCGCCAGCAGCTCCTTATCCGCGCCCTTGCCTGCATGATGAAGCACCAGCGCGAGCAGTTGGGCAGTGACAGAGACCGAAGGCTTATTGATCTGAAAATAGAACGAAGCAAATTGGTCCACCTGCTTCAGCAAAGAAAGCTCCTCCAGGTAGAACCCGTATCCATGCAGGAAATCCAGCCTGAACGGAGCCAGAAGAGCAGCCGTTCTCATCTGCTCTGACTCCCGCTCCGGCAGTCCTGTATAACGGGCAAGCTCATACGCCATGGCAGAAGCCTCTTCCGACAGGCGTTGCAGCTCGGGATTACTGAGCCGGAGATAATGAAGTGTCTGTCCGGTGAAGACCCCTGCCTGCTTCATATGTCTGACTTCCTGCTCGATCAGACGGATCGAAGTACTCGCCAGACTGGCGAGACAGCCGGTTAAGGACAGCCACTCCTCGGCTTCGCTGCGGCGTCTGAAGCCCACAGACAGAATGCCCTTGAATACCTTCTCGGCAATCAGCGGACATTCGAGCAAGATCTGCCCCTCGGCCTCCCCGTTGATGATCGCAGAAGAGAGAAAGGCCTGCGAGGAGTAACGGGACTGGAGGTCCTGGACATACGGCGCAATCTCCTCCGGCCTCCACCCCTTGGCGTAATGGGTATCCCCCGGCTGCTCCTCGAAGAATACGAGCACCGATGACGGGAAGAACGGCATGCCTATTACCATATCCAGCAGCACAGTACCCAGCTCCTGAATGGATGCGGCCTGCGGCAGCAGGCGGGCAGCCTCCTTCAAGCGCTGGGTGGCTTCCCTGCGCAGGGCTTCACGCTGCACCAGCTGCTCTCCCCGTCCGGATAAGCCCAGGAGCGCAGCAACATTCTGCTCATGCTGGGCATAATCCTGGATTGGATGGCTCTTTCCAAAGCCTACAGCAAGCAGCAACGCCCTCTTCCCGCTGTGAATTCTCAGCGGATAGCATGACAAATATTCCGGCTGCGTCATTGCGCGCTGAGTGAAAAATAACGATCTCGGATCTTGGGCAATGTCCTGCCAGTGCCGGGGCTCCCTGCCCAGAACTGCCTGTCCCAGGAAGCCGTCTCCCTGCTGGAACCCGGCGTTCATGAGAAGTCCTGCTTCTTTGCCGGCAGAATATTTGACCTTGAACTGTCCGGCCTCCTCCTCTTGGGCGAAGGCATACAGCTCCGCATCAGAGAACGTACCGGCCATCTGCTGCAGCACAACCTCTATCTTCAGGAACTCACTCTCCAGATTGGATAACAGCTGGGAAATCACCAGGCTCCGTCTCTGTTCCAGCGGCTTCACTGCGCACCCCGCCAGCAATTTGGAGAGCACATTCCCGAGCACACTCAATTTCCCCCTGATGCTGACGATGCCTTCCCGGCTAAGCTCAGGCATGGCGGCCAGTACATCCTTCAGCATCTCATAGTCGGGGTGTTTCCGCATCTTGGCCTCGAACGCCTGCAGTACAAGCCCGCGTGTACCTTCTTCCATATATAAGCCGGACCATAAATAGTATGTCTGCCCATAGTCAGGCACCAGCGGACTGACCACATACTTCAGTCCGGGGACCCACTCTTCAAGTACGGCAGGATATGATAAGGGGCCCATTCTGAGCAATGCAGGCTCGAAGGGCCGCTCTATGACCTGTAAAGATTTAAACATCTTCTGATAGAATATTCCGGAAAGCGTCGGGCGGGTAACCACATTCCCAGCCTGATCCGTAAGCACAAGCGCCTGGCCCGTAACAGAGCCGAACGTATCCTGGAGCTCTTGAATTTCTCCCATCAGTGAATCGGGTATAACTACTTTCATCCCATCACCTCGTGCACTTAGATTCCTATTATTTCTTCAATCTTAATTTAGCTAATCATTACTAATGATAGTTCATTTTAACTAGATATACAATGAATGTCGAAGGCTGAATAGCCTGTATGTCCTAAATTTTCCCTGCATAAATCCGCTGCCGGAGGCCTCAGGTCAGCCCATCATTAGGCCCATTTCAGCAGCGGCCTCAGCCAAAATGACAGCATATTCCTCCAGGGTCTCCCGCGACAGGCGGCTGACCGGGCCGGACATCGAGAGCGCTGCTACCACGCCCCCGGCCCGTCCGGCGATGGGCACAGCCACGGCTGCCGCTCCCGGCTCGCGTTCCTCGAAGCTGGTCGCATAGCCGCAGCGGGTGATCTCCTTCAACTGCTCCAGGTACTGGCTGCGGTCTACGCTGTCCGGCCATGCGGGATCGGCCAGCAGCCGGACCTGCACTTCCGGCGGCGCATAAGCAGCCAGAACCTTGCTTGATGCGCCTACCGAGAGCGGCAGCCTTGCGCCGATCTGGGCTACCCGGCGGATAGCCTGCCGGCTCTGCACCGCCTGAATGCGCACACGCTCCAGATTGTCGCGCAGATACAGGCTGACTGTCTCTCCCAGGCGGTCGCGCAGCCGCTCCATGGCGGGCAGCAGAAGCACCGCCGGCTCGTTCAGCGTCGGGAGATGTGTGGACAGCTCCCAGATGCGGATGCCCAGGCGGTATTTGTCCGTCCCCTCATCCCGCTGCAGGAAGCCCTTCTCCTCCAGTGTGGTCAGCAGGCGGTGCACTGTGCTTTTATGCAGGCCGATCTTCGCAGAGATCTCCGTCAGACTAAGGTCATAATCATCATTATCCTGAGTGAAGCACAGTAATATATCCAGCGCACGCTCTACGGCGCGTACAGTCAGCTTCCGGTCTTCCACCCCGATCTCCCCTTCACATGTTTCACCTATTGAAACCCGGTTACATAATTATTAAGATATCCCTATCTTAGTGCAAAAGCCTAAATAAAGTCCAGCAGATTCCGTATCCATAATCAGCCGTCCGCAGTTTACAGTTACATTACAAAAGAACCATTTCCATTGACTTTGTAAGGGCATAAATTTACGATTAAATATATGAACTATTCATGCTCTGAATCTTGAAACTTTCCAGGAGGGGACCTTATGAATCTGGCAACTAGTCATCCCGGCGCGCCGGTCTCCCGTATGCCTAACGAGGGTAAGCCCGCTTCGTCACCACTAATTCCACTTCGGATGATACGCCTTAAGCACATCATTGTGGCCCTGCTGTTATCCGTATTCTTCTTCTTTGTATTTTGCTTCATCGCCCTGCATGCCTACATTGCCTGGGTACTCTCGAATCCTACTGTAGCCCCACTCTATTCCAATCCTTATCAGGCCAAGGGGCTTGCCTACGAGGATATCAGCTTCCCTGCCAAGGACGGCAGCCGGATGATGGAGGGATGGTATATTCCTTCCAAAGGAGCTACCAAAACTATTATTTTCAGTCACGGCTATGGCGCGAACCGCGAGGAGAGCTGGGTTCCCATGTATGATCTGGCCCACTACGCGCACAGCCTGAGATTCAATGTCGTCATGTTCGACTACGGCTTCGCCTCCAAGACCGACAGGGATATCGCAACCGGCGGCAAAAAAGAATCCCAGCAGCTGCTCGGAGCCATTGCCTTCGCCAAGGAGAAGGGGGCAGACCAGATTGTAGTCTGGGGCTTCTCGATGGGTGCAGGCACCGCCCTGCAGGCAGGACTTGTAACCAAAGATGTGGATGCGATGATTCTGGACAGCACCTTCCTGCTGGAGCCGGACACCCTGTACCATAACATCAAGCAGAACATCAATCTTCCCCGCCAGCCTTCGCTGGAGATTATGGAGATGCTCTTCCCGGTGCTGAACGGCACAGGACTGAATCAGATTCCTTACTCCAAGGTCAAATCGGAGGATTATCCGTTCCCGGTACTGTTCATGCACGGCACCAAGGACGATAAGGCACCTTATCCGATTGCCGAGGAGCTGGCGGCGAACCAGAGCAATCCGTATTCGGATTCATGGATCGTGGAGGACAGCCATCATGAGCTGCTGTTCCGCGAGCACCCGCGTGAGTATCTGCGGCGGGTATCCGCTTTTCTCGGGAATGTGCAGCTGGCCCAGATCAGCGGGAGCCAAGGCAACCCCACCGCAAGCAAATAGCATCTTATCGTTACCTATGGCATGTGCAGATGTATCCTGTGATACATTCTGTGCATGCCTTTTTGCTGTGCGGGACACAGGACTCCAGTCCGCCGCAATCCCCCTCACAGGCCAGCCTCATAAGCTGTCCCTCTCCGGCATATAATGGACCGATGAAACTTTAGGACGGGAGGACTACATGTCATGCCATATGTATTCGTTGCACCGCCGCCAGTACAGATTCTAGGGGAGATTGCCTTCTGGAAAAATCAGGAGAAGGAGCATGCCGAGGTCCTGATCCAGATCATCCCACGCCTGGAGGAGCCTTATGTAAAGCTGCTGGAGGACTGGGCCATTGTCTTCCTGGCTACAGAACAGACGGCGCAGCAGCTGCTCGCTAGTCCCCAGGCACCGGACGCAGGCGGTCCGGGGAGTCCCTCTGCCGAAGCCGGGCGGCTGCTGCACACCGCCTGCGACCAGTCCGCCGAATTTATCCGGCACCTGAAGGCCATGAAGGAGGCCAGCGCCGCCGTCAATGCCTTCCCCCTGGCGGGAACCACGCTGCTGCACTTCATCCGGGAGTCCGAATACTTCCTCGCTGTACTAGCCGCTCTGACTCCTGCGGACTACGGGCCCGGGATGCTGCGGATGAATCCGCCGGAACAGGCTGAACCCGCACCTTCACCCGATCCTGCTGCAGGCGGAGACAGTCTACTGGGAACAGGAAGCTTTGCAGTTCCGTTATGGGAATCCCGCGAGGCAGGCGCGGTTCCCATCGGCGGGCATACGCTTCCCCCTCTGCCTTATGCCTATAATGCACTGGAGCCGTATATTGACGAGAAGACGATGATCATTCATCACGACAAGCATCACCAGAGCTATGTAGACGGGCTGAACAAGGCGGAGAACAAGCTGGCGGAAGCGCGCCTGAGTGGCGACTACGATCTGGTTAAGCATTGGGAGCGGGAGCTTGCGTTCAATGGAGCCGGACACTATCTGCATACGATCTTCTGGAATGTCATGTCCCCGCAAGGAGGCGGCCGCCCCTCCGGCGCCCTGCTGGACGCTATAGAGCGCAGCTTCGGAAGCTATGACGCCTTCAAGACCCAGTTCACTGAGGCCGCGGGTAAAGTCGAGGGCGGCGGATGGGCTATTCTGGTCTGGAGCCCGCGCAGCCGCAGACTGGAGATCCTGACGGCTGAGAAGCATCAGAATCTGTCCCAATGGGATGTCGTTCCGCTGCTGGCACTCGATGTGTGGGAGCATGCCTATTACCTCAAGCATCAGAACAACCGCGCCGATTACATCCAGGACTGGTGGAGAGTCGTGAACTGGCCTTATGTCGCCGAGCGCTACGGGGCCGCCCGCAAGCTGGTCTGGCAGCCTTTCTGAGGCCTGAGGTGTCTTCGGGTGAACAATGCTAATGCCTCTCTCACAGGCCGCTTTGAAGGAGCAGTAATGTTGCTCTTTTTGCAGGATTTCTCTATCCCTTTTACGGGTTGAAGTACATTGTTGCATTATTTGCACAAATTTCGGTATTTAGGGCAAGTTAGCGCTGAATTTGTTGCATTTCGTGCAGGATTTCAGCATTGACCGCTTCTTTGGGGCAGTATTGTTGCACTTTTGGCAGGATTCCTCTTAAAAGGTTACTGCCTGTGATGCATGGGGCCCTCCCCTCCGCGCAGCGGCACCCATTGTGTTCGGTTTTTCGTATACAATCAAGCTCACATACCTTCGCCCAGCACACTGTATTCGATTTTCGCTAGATTGCCCAAACAGCAAAAAAAGCCCGCCGCCACTGTTGAAGTGGCAGGCGGGCTTTTGCGCTTGCAGGGCCGGTCCGGCAAGCTTATCCTTCCCGGCTCCGGCTTTATTCCTTGATCAAAGCCAGGAACTCGGCCCTTGCCGCAGCGTCCTCACGGAAGGTGCCGCGGGTGGCCATCGTAATCGTCTTGCTGCCCGGCTTCTTCACACCCCGGGCACACATGCACAGATGCTCCCCTTCGACTACAACCATGACACCGTGCGGATTCAGCACCTCAGTCATGATGTCGGCGATCTGGGCCGTAATGCGCTCCTGCACCTGTAACCGGCGGCTGACCGCTTCTACGAGCCGGGCCAGCTTGCTGAGTCCGGCAATGCGGCCGCTGGGCACATAACCGATATGCACCTTGCCGAAGAATGGAGCCATGTGATGCTCGCATTGGCTATAGTAGACAATATCCTTCACAATGACCAGCTCTTCATGAGACTCGTCGAAGGTTACGCCCAGCGCTTCGCGCGGATCAACGGAATAACCGCCGAAGATCTCTTCATACATCCGGGTCACTCTGGCCGGTGTTTCCAGCAGGCCTTCACGGCTCGTATCCTCACCGATTAATTCCAGGATTTTCTCAACATGATACTCAATCTGCTCACGGTTTACAGTAACCTTCCCGTTCTTGTACTCCTTGATGCCCCCCATGAAAACTCCCCCCTTCCGCACCTGCAGCTGACTCTTATCTATTATACGATCATCATTATTACTTCTTGCGGGAATGTCCTTTGCCCGCAGCAGGACGCCCCGGCGGATTACCGTTCTTCATCATCTGCTGGGCACGCTGCATTTGCTTCCCGTTCAGGTTATACCCCATTTGCTTGGCAACCTTCTGCAGCATTTCAGGATCATTCTGCATCGTTGTCATCTGTCTGCGCAGATAATACACACCGATGAAGAATCCGCCGATCAGACCTACCACAAGCGTAATAATAGGCAATGCAATATTCATCTGTAATCCACCTTTGTACTCTATTGTCTGGCGATAACCCTGTTCAGGCACGCGAATCTATCATAGCATTTCAACAACTGGACAGCAATTGCCAAATCCCGCTGGCAGCCGGTTCATTTCCCGTCCGCTGCTCTCTGCTCACGCAGCTTGCCTGCGGCCCGCTCCAGCATGTCGCGTACCGCAGCGTCCTCTTCGCTCCCAAGCGCCTGTTCAACAGCCGCAAGGGCCTCTTCGCCGCCGATGCGGCTAAGCGCCCAGGCTGCCGTCCCGCGCATCACCGGCCGCGTCTCCTTCAGCACAAGCTCCGTCAGCTTCGGCACCGCCGAAGCCTCCTTGAAATTGCCTAGCGCAATCACCGCGTTGCGCTGGATCGGATTCTTGCCGCGCCAGGCGGCGGAGCTGCTGCCGAATTTCTCCTTGAATCCCCGGTTGCTGAGATCCAGAATCGGCATCAGCAGCGGCTTGACCACCTCAGGATCAGGCAGAAGCTGCGGGCGGTGGTTCCAATTCTTGCCGCGGTTATGCGGACAGACAATCTGGCAGGTATCGCAGCCGTAGAGCCGGTTTCCGATCTTGGTCATATAGTCCTCGCTCAGGAAGCCCTTGGTCTGGGTCAGAAAGGAGATGCAGGCCTGGGCATTGAGCTGTCCCGGTCCGACCAGCGCGCCGGTAGGGCAGGCGTCGATGCATTTGGTGCAGTCGCCGCAGCCCTCCTCTACAGGCTGGTCCGGGGGAAGCGGGAGATTCGTCACCATCTCCCCCAGATAGATCCATGATCCCCACTTGGGGGAGATAATCGCACAGTTCTTGGCGCTGAAGCCGATCCCTGCCCGCTCCGCTACTGCCCGGTCTACCAGTGCTCCCGTATCCACCATGCTCTCCAGCACAGCATCCGGGACACGCTCACGGATGAAGCTCTCCAGCTTCGCCAGCGCTTCACGAAGGACATGATGGTAATCCTGGCCCCAGGAGGCGCGGGCCAGAATACCTCTGCGCGCACCCGGCTCGGATTTGGGCGGGTCCTCCATTTTGGAGGGATAGGCCACCGCAATAGCAATGATGGAGAGCGGCTGCTCTCCGGACTGGAGGGCCGGAACCGTCCGCTTGTCCAGGTCAGGCTCCTCGAAGCCGGATTCGTACCCCTTGTCCCGATGCTCCTGGAGAATGTTCTTCAAATATAAAAACGGCTCCGCAGTGGTGAACCCGATATCATCGATACCGAGCGCGGGGGCGGCCGCCTTAATCTCTGCCTTAAGTTCCTCCCATTTGGAAGGGGGCGGAGCGTAACCTTTCTGGATGTTGAGGTGCATATCCGCCTCTCCTTTATAGATTGACTAAGGTTGCTCTACAGGGCCTTCATCTTGGAGATAGGCCACCAGATCAGGGACACCTTACCCACAATACTCTCCCCTGCGACAGCGCCGAAATAACGGCTGTCCTTGCTGGCTCCGGCATGCCGGTTGTCCCCCATGACGAAGTAGGTCCCCGCCTGCACGGTCAGACTGCTGAAATCAGGATCTTCTATAGACGTATCGATATATGGCTCATCCAGCAGCTTGCCGTTGAGATAGAGCTGCTGGCTCCGTACTTCAATAATGTCGCCGGGAATGCCGATTACCCGCTTGACCAGATATTCCTTGCGGCTGGGTCCCGTACTGGGATCATGAAGGACGACAACCTCCCCGCGGCCCGGATTCCCGAAGCTGAGGGCGATTTTATTAATAATCAGCTTCTCTCCCTGATAGAGGGTAGGCTCCATGGATTGGCCGATTACAGTTGACACATTGAACACATAGATATTAAGCAGTGACATCACAGCGAACACAATCCCTGCCGTAATGATCCACTCCCGCATATCCTTGATCCATGTTCTTCCGGACTTCTGTCTAGACTTGTTATGCGTCACTGATCTGTATCTTTGTCTGCGGCTCCGCATGAAATCTTCTTCAAGCTCCCGGTTCATAGGCCACCTACTTGCTTCGATTGGGTTATCCGTTCCTTAACAATAGAAAAGCATATCTCCCGCCCATTTGCAATGGACATAGGGAAGATATGCTTTAGTATAATGAAACAGACTATGCAGGAATACCCATATTCAAAGTATCCGCCCTGCAACAGTTCTCTACTCTGACCTTTGATTCCGCTTACAGCAGCGGTTCAGCAACAGTTACCCGACAATGCTCAGCTTGCGCACGGATTTGAAAATGTGGTTCTCGTCATAACCCATGGCTTCATAGAGAGGCATTGCAAAAGAATTGTGTTCATCGACGGCAACATAAATGCCGCTGACCTTCCGCGCCTGAAATCTGCTCTCCATAGCCGTTACAAGACTCTTGCCGACTCCTCTGCGGCGGTAATCCGGATGGACGGCAATGCGGAAATAACAGCCGTGATTCTTCTCAATCGTACCAATCAGCGCACCGATGATTTCTCCTTCATCCTCAGCAACTACAATGAGATCAGAATCCCATGACAATTGCCTGGAGAAAGGCTCGATCGTGCTCTCGAAACATTCTTCCGATAATGCGGTCTGCAGCAATTCAGTCACTGGAGTTACATCGCTTAATTGAAAGGAACGAACGTGCATACTTTCAAGTCTCCCTTTTCTATGGCTTATGATTTTACAAAAAGAAGGAGTTTCCATAACAGCATAAAGTGGAAAAAAGCATCAAAAACCGAGGAATACCTGCTTTTGTCTCTATTAAAGCACACTTTTCTCGCGTTATCATCATTTTTCTTTTGAAAGCGCTTGATATGAAGCGTTTACATTCAATATAGTTTCATATTTAACATGTATTAGGAAATTCTAGTAGTCAATACGTCCCGGTTACGAGTCTTATCAGTTTAACATAGGCTTAACACTTTCGGTGAGCTGAGGACGAAAAAATACTTTTTAAACAATAATGTTTATTTAGTGTTGCATTATTGTTCCAGATGCGTTTTAATAATAGTATCTCAACGGATATATACCAAAACCAACATATAATCAGGAGGGATTTTTCCATGGCTTTTCAATTACCGGCACTTCCGTATCCGAACAACGCACTTGAACCACACATCGACGCATTGACGATGGAGATTCATCATGACAGGCACCATAACACTTATGTGACGAACCTGAACGCCGCACTGGAAAAGGCACCCGAACTGCAAAACAAAAGCATCGATGAGCTTCTGACCGACCTGAACGCTGTACCGGAAGCGATCCGCACAGCGGTCCGCAACAACGGCGGTGGACATGCCAACCACACCCTGTTCTGGGAAGTGATTGGACCGAACGGCGGCGGCGCACCAACTGGCGCACTGGCTGCTGCCATTGACAGCGAGCTGGGCGGCTTCGATAAATTCAAGGAAGACTTCGCGGCTGCAGCTACTACACGCTTCGGCAGCGGCTGGGCTTGGCTCGTTGTGAAGGACGGCAAGCTTGCTGTAACCAGCACACCGAACCAAGATAACCCGATCAGCGAAGGCGCAACTCCAATCCTCGGCCTCGATGTATGGGAGCATGCCTACTACCTGAACTACCAGAACAAACGTCCTGACTACATCAAGGCGTTCTGGAACGTAGTGAACTGGGAAGAAGTCGGCAAGCGTTACGAAAGCGCGAAATAAGCATCTGCCTTCAGCATGATGCTCTAAGCAAACAGGTTCACCCCTGCCGTAATGGCAAGGGTGAACCTGTTTTTGTATACCGGACCCGCCCAGCGTGTACGTTAGGCCCGGCCTTAGATCACTGCATGAACTTGGCGTTCAGAGCGTCGTACTCACGCCGGGTGACCGGAATTACCGTTCCATGGCGGGGGCTGGCCGGCAGCTCATAATCAGAGGATACCGTCCACTTGCCCGAATCCAGATCTTCCGTCTCCAGCGGGATGTACCCTCTCCCTCCGAATTCATCCACAAACAGATACCACTTCTTCTCCGTATTGGATTTGAACAGGGTCGGCCCTTCAATGCCCTTCAGTCCGCCGACACTTCCGCTTAAGCGCTTCACCGCAGGCGCAAATACCGAATCCAGGGATTCCTGGAATACCATTTTGCCAAAAGGGGATTCCGGGCCTTGCTCACGCTCATCCTTGGTGAATCTGTAAATCTTCCCGTTATACGCAGCCATAGTGGTATCAATAATCGAATGCCCGTAGTCCATATAGACCTGCGGCTCTGTGAACGCGCGGAAATCGCGTGTCTTGCTGTACAGGATTGTCTGGTAGGCGTCCCCGGTGTGAGCGGAATCGGCGTACATCCGCGAGGCCCAGAATACGATATATTCCCCGCTCTCCTGGTCATAGATTACCTCAGGTGCCCAGGTATTCCCCGCCTCCTCCGGCGAGATCTTGGCTTCCCAAGGCTCCGACCAGTCCACGAGATTATCCGATTCCCACACGATGATCGACCGGCTGCCCCGTGTCTGGGCTGCGCCCCAATCCCAATTGCCGTTGATCTTCAGATCGGTGGCGATCAGGTAGAACCGGTCTCCTTCAGGCGAACGGATGATGAAGGGATCTCTGACTCCCTTGTCGCCCAAGGGGGAGGTAAGCACGGGCTTCCCGCCGTTCAGCTCCTGCCAATGCAGCGGGTCATTGCCTACGCTGAGGGCGAAGTATACCTGTTCGCCGTCTTCGGTCCCTTCGCCGGTGAAATAGCTGAACAGATAGCCCGCATAGTCCTCCGCCGCCGGAATGTCCTGTGCAGCTTCAGTCCCGGTAACCCGAGTTCCGGCAACCTCACCAGGCGAGCCAGCCTCCTCCTCTAGTTCCGGCCCGCCTGCCACCAGGGTTACCACCGACTTGGCCGGGATAACGGCCTGGAATACCTGCTCCCCATCTGCTGTCCCATCAGCAGCTTCATCAGCAGCCAGATCCTCGCCGCGGGCCAGATCCAGCTGCTCATTGGTTACATAGGAACGCAAGACGGATGCCTTTAGTCCCAGTCCGCTCAGCGTGAGCTGCACCCGCTTCTCCTCCAGGCTGTCATTCACCAGCACCGCCGTCATGCTCTGCTCCTCCTCGTGCACGTAAGCCGAGCCGAGCAGCCCGCTTCCGGCTTCCTGACTCAGACCGGAGAGTGCAATCCGCACCGCTCCGGGACGGATGAACCTGCTGTAATTACCGAGCGACCACAGAATCTTCGAGGTCAGGATGTTCTGCTCATCCCCAGGCTGAGTGTAATCGGTGTATAACAAGCCGTCCTTGTAATCTACCTTGGATACTGCGGTCCACCACTGCCATGCGGCTGCATTCGCCTCGGTCAGATCGAAGTGAATGGTGCGCGCCACCTGTAGCGCCGGCTCCATCCCCAGATCCCGTCCCGGGCCATAATCGCCCATAATACAATACTCGGTGACCCAGTATTTGGCCTCAGGATCATATTGCTTCAGATTACCGTCAAGCAGCTGTCTTAGCTTCACCAGACGGTCATCGCCGGAATGGCTGTAATCAGACCAATAGGAATGCGAGGCGATCTTATTGCCTACCGCTTCCTTCAGCACAGGGTCACCCAGCAGGTCCTTAATGTATTCCCGGTATTTCCCCAGCCCCAGGCTATTGGCTCCGCTGGAATAGACGCCGCTGCCCGCGAACTCCCGGTAGTGCTCATCATCGAGCAGAGAGATAATCTCCACTCCATCCGGGGCACTGATCTGCGCTTCCAGCCCGCTAGCCCGGAGCTGGGCATGCAGCTCCAGAATCACCCGCTTCAGGTCGTCATTGTTGTACCGGCTGGCTTCCTGCTGCGCGTGATTCCAGTCCCAGGTCGGCTCGTTAACGGGACTGATATAATCGAACGCCAGCCCTTCCTGCTTGAAATGCTCCAGCACCTCAATCAGGAAGGAGGCGAAGGCCACTTCAGAGCCTTCCTTCAAATTACTGGACCCTACCTCCGGATCAGGCTGGGCATGGCCATTCCGGGTCATCCAGACCGGCGGGCTGTTGACGAAGGCAATCAGGGTTTCGACTCCGCGCTCCTGGGCCGCCCGCAGGAACCATTGCTGCCCTGCCTGCCTGCTCCAGTCGTACGGCGCTTCCTCCGTTATTTTGAAGGCTTCCGTTCTTCGCCACGGATCTGGAATGATCGCCTGATCGGTCTCTACCGAGCCTGCACCTATATTGAAGCGCCATGCCGACAGCCCGATTCCTTCGGTACGTGAGAACAGCAAATCTGCCACCTTGTTCTTATTCTCTTCGGTCCACTCCTTCCCCAGGGGGTCCATGGACCAGGCGTCGGATGCGCCAAAGTTATCGATAGTCTGATAGTGGACATTGCCGTCTATCGTCACTGCCGCATCCGGCGGTTTCTGGTGCTGCACAGGGATTTCCTCCTCTTTCCTATTACTGAACAGAATTACAACAACACACACTAGAACAACGCCGGTAACCGCCATAGCTGCCAGCCGCTTCATCTCATATCATCCTCCTAACCGACCAGACCGGACCGCTCCACACTCTCAACGAAATGCCGCTGAACGAATACATAGAGGATAATCAGCGGCAGAATCGCCATCAGCACACTGGTATTCATCATCATGGACATGAAGAACGGGTCCTGAACGAGCGAATTCGCTGCCTGGCCGCCGCCGGTCATGTAGGTAGCAATGCCGTAGCCCGCCGATGACATCATCGATGACATGACCTTCGGTTCGTTCAGATACATATTGGTGAAGAAGGAGTCATTCCACTGCCACACGAAGGAGAACAGCATTACCGTTACCATAGACGGAATGGCATTAGGCAGAATCACCCGGGCGAAGGTGGTGAAATAGCCTGCTCCGTCCACATAGGCCGCTTCCTCAATCTCCCGTGGAATGCCCTTGAAGAACTGGCGGAAAATATAGACATACAGCCCTGTCTTGACGCCCATCCCGAGCATCGAAGAAATAATAAACGGCCAGTACGTATTGATCAGGTTCGCCGGCTTCCCCGTGAACAGCTCAATCAGGCCGAACAGGTCAAAGTTCTTGAAATGCAGGTACAGCGGAATCATGATCGTCTGGGACGGGACAAGAATCGTAAAGATCACTGCCGCGAACAGCAGCCCGCTCCCCCTGAACTTAATCCGGGCAAAGCCGTAACCGGCCAGCACACAGATGATCGTCTGAAGCACCATGACCGCTGAGGACAACAGCAGGGTGTTCCGCAGGACTGCCGGATAATTCATCGCTGTGAAGACCAGCCTGAAGTTCTCCAGGGTGAAGGCCTGCGGGACCCAGATCACGGTGGAATCATACAAATCATCCATACTCTTGAACGCAATCGACAGCTTCAGCAGGATCGGGTACAGGATGACGAACGAGATACCGAAGACCAGCACAAAGCGGGCGATGACCCACAACCATTTTTTCGAAAATTCTACCCAATAGGCGGCCGAGGCCAGCCTGTGCAGCTGCTCTTTCCTGGAGCGGTGCGGCATTGCTGCGGTCTCTGTCTTCATGAATGCTCCTCCTTCCTAACCGCTAGTCTTGATAAAAGACTTTGCGTGAGATCAGCGCCGTCGTGATCCACAACAGCAGCGCAATGATGGCAAAATACATCCAGGACATGGCTGCGCTCAGCCCGAAATTGAAGCTCTTGAACGCTGTATCCACCACCATGCGGCTGGTCTGGTCGCTGATGAAGCTGTCGATGATGGTATAGACCAGATTCGTCAGGATCAGCGGGCCGATCATCGGAAACGTAATTTTCCAGAAGGCCTCGTAGCCTGTGGAGCCTTCAATCTTCGCCGCCTCATACAGGGAAGGGGAGATCGATTGCAGCCCCGCCAGGAAGATCAGGATCTGCACGCCCGATTGGCTGACAATCTCATAGATCCGGCTCACCGCCCCAGTCAGATACTGCACCACGGTGGGGCTCAGACCGGATTCGATCAGCAGCGTGGTCAGCTCCAGATTCTTGATCACCGACAGGCCTCCGCCCGTGGAATCACTGGCGCTGCGCACCACAGACTGCATCAGATCCCCGTTCTCAATGCTGGCAATAATACCCGAGGCCAGAATGACCGGCAGGAAGAAAATGGCCCGGGCCAGCACTCTGCCATGGAACTTCTGATTGAGCAGTACGGCGAAAAACAGGCTGAAAATCAGAATAAGCGGGGTGTTCAGCACGATATTCGAAACGGATTCCGTTAATGTCCGGACATAGGATTCATGGGAGAACAGCGCCTCCCGGAAGTTCGCGAGTCCGATATATTTTAGCGTGAAGCCCTCATCATTGACCTGCAGGTTACTGAGGCTGAACCGCAGGGAAGACAGCAGCGGCGTCAGGAACAGGAAGCAGAAGCCCGCGAACCAGGGAAGAATGAAGTACAGGCCGTAATATCTGTTTTTTTGCTCCAGGGACAGCTTCTTAAGCTTCATTATTGCTGCTCACCTCCTACCCGGTAATTCCGTCCGTCTATGGTTACTCCGCCCACAGTCACCGGTGCACGGTTGTAATTCACTATAATCGTGGTACCCGCTTCATAAGCCGTCTGATAGACACCTTCCGCCAGCTTCTTATGCTCCTTGATCGTCTGGGACTGGACACTCTTCAGTACACGGCTCAATGCCTGATACTGCCCGGCTGCCTGATCAATCCAGCTGCGGTAATCGGCTGAATACAGCCGGTCGAAGCCCGTCATCTTGACCGCAGAGGGATCTGCATAGAACCAGGTATAATACGGTGCGCTCCCGGTCTCCAGCGCCTTCAGCAGACTAAGCGTTGCATCCTGATCGTCAGCCATATTCCAGGCAGTTCCGGCATATTGCAGATAGCCGTGGTACACCAGCTGGAAGAAGGGGATGCTCTCATCCGTAATATTGAACCCGCTGCTCTGCATGGGCGCAGCCACAATATGACGGGCGAAGGGAGCTGCGTACGCATTGCCGCCTTCAACCATCAAGCGGGGCACCGAGCTGCTCATGCGCTCCAGCTGCTCCTTGACGATTCCCTCGGCCCGCTGGCGGTCAATTAGATTCTCCGCATTGAAATCGGAATTCAGCCTGCTGCCGAGATCCCGCAGGGACAAGCCGTCCACTCCAAGCGCTGCATAATCCCCGAGGAAGCCGTCTACCACACCCGGCAGTACCCGGGGACTGACGACATAACCGGAGGGCTGCTTCATATCCTGCTTGAGGTCAGAGATATCATAGGGATACGTATGCGCCAGCTTGCCCGTAATCAGCCGGGCGGCCTGTGACTTGCCGAGGCCCTTGGCATCCGGGAAGGTCTGCAGGAACGAAGCATCGGGATACAGTGTAATCCCCTTATCCTGTGCGTAAGATTGCAGCTCCTGAAGTCCTTTTGCCCCGCCAAGCTTGCTGTCCACCGATACGCCCTTCGGGTAATTATGGTTGATGCCGCCGTTGAACCATCCGGTGTACCGCACTTGAATGTCCCCTATTCCCTTCTCCTGCATCTGCTCCAGAATGACCCTGGCCTCCTTGAAGGAAGTAAGCGGCTCATAAGCGCTGTAGGGAATGCCCAGGAAGAACTTCTTTTTCGGAATGCCGCCGATCAATTCCAGGTAGAAGGGAACGTCCTCCGCCTCTTCCAGCCTTGCCATCCCGGTATGTTCGATTAAGTACTCCCGGTATTGCGCGGCCATGCCTGAATAGCTGGCTTCTTCCTGATCAAGGAAGCTGTACGCTACAGTGATATCTCCGGGAAAGATACCTGCCTGAAATTGCTTCACCGTACTGGAGCGCCAGCCGTTGGTCAGCGTCACTTCCTCCAGACTGCCCAGCGTATAGCTGGAGAAGACATTGTTATACTGATTCAGCCGCCCGCTGACGTCTGCCTCCACGGCTGCAACCGCAGCTCCGCTCTCGATCACCGCCAGGAAGCCGCGGTCCTGAACCTTCATGCCGAATACAGGCAGCCGTGCGGTCTCCTCCTTCTGCACTTGCCCCAGCTGGGTCAGCGCAGCATCCGGCCCGTACAGCGCGGTACGGTAAGGGGTAGCATAGAGCTTGTTATTATTGAAGTGTATCAGCGACCCGGAGCCGTCCGGCACCAGGCTGTAGCCTTCATCCTTCGTCCCGCTCGCCCCAAAAAACGGCAGCAGCGACAACGTCTGAATGTGCATATTATCTGGATAACGGACCTTATCGCCCGGGATGCTTACCCGTAGCTGCTTTCCGTCCAGCCGGTATTCCAGGGGGAGCGTCACCAGGGCGGCTCCGTCCTCCTCTTCACCGTAGGCCGCTTTGTCGATGGCAATTTGCGCCTCATCATAGCCGACCTGCTCGAACAGGGAAGTCACCTTCTTAAGCCCGACTCCCTTAAAGGACGTATCTCTTCGTTCATACCGCTTGTTCGGCTCATCATACCTGAACCGCTTCTCGATCTCCTTCTTGTCACTGTCCTTCTCAAGGCGGCCGATAATCAGGGTACGAAAGCGTTCTTCACTGATGTATTTGGGAATACCGTCGATATTGCTCTTGACCTCCCCCAGCGTATACACGATATTCAGGCTGCCGCCCGATTCCTCGATGGTGAACTGGCTGCTCTGCACACTGTGGGTGTAGTTGTCATAGTTCATGAGATTGCCCTTGCTGTCATAGTAGGTCAGCTCTACCTGTACATTCAGCTTGGATTTGTTATATCCGGTGGCGACAGCATCCTGTTCGCGGTCCTGCGGGTTAGAATACCAGAGCGCTCCGCTCTTCTTATCCTTAACGGCGATCTCCGTTGTGTCCCGGTTCAGATACAGGGTCAAATATTCGTTGTCCAGGGCCGCCTTCAGACCAGCGGATAGCTCCGGCGCTTTCGGGGTGGCCTGCACGCTCTGCGCTGAGGATGGTACCGCTGCTTCGGATTGTATTGCCGTATCGGATTGTACCGCCGCTTCCGCTTCAGGCGCGGATTCCGCCAAGTCTGTGTACGGCAGCAGGGCTGAGCCGCTGAGCATAAGCACAATGGCAATAATGGTTAGCTTCTTCTTCAAAGCCTGGCTCCTCCTTTCTTATCCGCGAAGTGAAAGCTCCTGGTAGACGGTGTAGACAAAACTGACAATTTGCTGGATCAGATTGAAGAACAGCAGGCCCAGGAAGATGATGATGCCCGCCACGGCCAGCGTCAGCAGCATGGTTGTAATCGTTTTGAGCACCGTGTACTGATGAACCGTCATGGTCCCGATGAACAAGAGCCATACGAACCACAGCGTGGCCAGAGCATCCAGCAAATGATAGAAGGAAGCCTCCCGCAGCGTAATCACGTTGCTGAGCAGGATATTGGGAATGTTGATCAGAATCAGCGGAAGCAGGGCGTACCCGGTCGTAATGACGATCTCCGCGAACTTGCCCTCCCCGTCCATCAGCGTCGTCAGCGACCAGTTCGCCAGGCACCAGAGCAGGAACGGGAAAATAATATACTTGAGCTCATTGATACTGTTCAGTTCAAGCGGGTGATTATAATTGACCACATAGCCTACATATTGGCGCTTCACAATCATAGTCAGGGTAAGGAATATAAGAATGCCCAGTGCCATGCGCAGCTTGCCCTTATTCTCGTATTTCAGATCCCAGAATCCGTCGAAGGGGTGTACTGCTACATGCAGTGAATATTTAATGTCCTTAAGAAACAACATCCTGGACCCTCCCTCCCTTTCTCGGCCGCTTCATCAGGCGGGTAATCACGTAGCCGCCCAGCAGCACGGCTATCATTCCGGTCATATAGACGCTGAAGTGATCGCGCATATACTCCCTGCGGTATTTCCCCAGCGCCTTGGAGTAATATTCACGGTCATTGCCCAGCTTCAGATAGGTCATGGCCTCCTTGTATTCGCCTTGACGGAGCAGCGATTTGCCGATGCCGACATAGGCCATCTCATAGTTGGCATCCAGCTTCAGCACCTCCCGCCACAGCTTCGCGGCTTCATCATGCTTGCCAGAGCTGTACAGGGCGTTGGCTTCATTGACCATGCTGCCGAACCGGGTCAACGTGAACTCGGTAATTCTCCCCAGATCACGGTCCAGCACATAGAGCGCATCCCCATCGCTCTCCACCGCCGCCGGGTTCTTGAATGTGCCGAGCTGGCTGCCCAATTGGCCGATTACATACAGCAGCTTGCCGTCCTCATTGTAGGTGAAGATCCGCCCGCGCGTGGCGTCCAGTGCCCGGTAGACCCCGTTTCCGGTCACATCAATGTCAATGAAGGCGGAGCGGTCCCGGCTCAGATCGCCGATGGGCGGGATCTCCCTGCTGACCCGCAGGACATCGATGCCGGAGGGATTCAATCTTTTTACCGGAGAGAAGGTCTTCTTATCCACGGTAGTGGTATAGATGAAGCCATCTTCATCGACATCGACATTGTTGAATTCCAGCGGAATGAACTGCACCATCTTCTCGCGCTGCTCCTTGGTTGATACCGACTTCCAGAACAGATCCACAGGATCAAACTGCACCTTGTTCGTGCCCATGAAGCCCGTGAACTGCCCGTCGCTGTCGAACTCGATCAGCCCTTCATAGACCCCTCTGCCGACCACATAGATGCGGCCTGCCTTATCCACAATCACTTTTCGCGGAAAATACTCAAAACCCGCTCCGATCACATCCGCCTTCGGCGCTCCGATCTCCCGCACGAAGGCCCCTGTTCCGTCCAGCTCGACCAGCCGTCTGTTCTCCGTGTCCGCCACGTAGATCCGGCCGGCATCCGTAACGAAGAGTCCCTCCGGGTTATTGAAGCTGTCCTTCTTCTCCCCGTTCCGGAAGCCTTTGATGACACGGAGTGTGTTCCACTCCTTATCCAGCACCACAATCCTCCCGTTCCCGGAATCGAGCACATAGAGCAGCCCTTCCGCTGAGACAAACAGGTCTCCCGGAGCGGTCCAGGCTCCCGTCCCTGCCTCCAGCCCGCTGATGGCCCTCGAAGGAAGATAAGCAATCGGCGACTGAACCGCGTCTCCCCAGTAGGAGTAGGTATATCCTTCATACGGCGCAGCCCCGGCCGGCCTAGGACACAGGCTGACAAGCAGCAGCACGGATACAAGCACCAGTATCGATGACTTTATTCTCAACCCTAACGCCTCCATCGCTTCAGTCCTTCATGCCGGACGAAGCCATCGTCTGAATCACATTGCTCTGTGACAGAATGAACGTCACAATCGGCACGGTCATCATAATCACCGCTACCGCAGCCCCGACTCCTGCACGGGCGATCCCGCCCTGAATAATCTGGCCCATCGCGTAATGCAGCGTCTTGAGCTGCTCGCTGTAGATGAAGCTGCCGCCGTCCGTGCCCCATAGCATCTGCATCATCAGAATGAGCAGCGTCAGCCAGGCCGGCTTCACCAGCGGCATGACGACCTGCCAGAAGATGCGGTATTCACTGGCCCCGTCTATCTTCGCCGCCTCCAGCAGCGCATCGGGGATCTGCTCCATGAACTGCTTCATGAGATAGAGTCCCAGCGGATAGGCAAAGGCAGGAACGATAACCGCCTGGTAGGTGTCCATCCAGCCCAGAGCGGACATAATCATATAGTTCGGTATCGCGGTGACATGCGGCGAGAACATCAGCGACAGGACAACCACGGTGAACAGCACCTTAGAGCCGCGGAATTTATGCTTCGCCAGCGGGTAAGCCGCCGCCGAGGCCAGCAGGATATGCCCGGCTGTACCGGCAGCGGTAATGAATACCGTGTTGAATATATATCTGGAGAACGGCACCCAGGAATTCTTCATCACCTGAAACAGATTGGCGAAGTTCTCAAGCGTAGCATTGCGTACAAACAGCGTAGGCGGGAAAATAAACAGCTCATCCAGCGGCTTGAACGCATTGTTAATGACATAAATTAACGGAATCGCCATGAAGGATCCGAATCCGGCCAGGGCCAGGAACAGCAGGGCGTCGACCTGCCAGGAGCGGTTTACTTTTTTGTTCAGACGTATAGCAAGCTTCATCCCGCTTATTCACCCACCCTCTTCAGCAGCTTTTGAACAATCAGATTGCTGCCCAGCATCATCACGAACAGCACGGTAGCAATCGCCGAGGCATAGCCCATCTCGAAGCGGATCGTCCCGTAGTCCACCAGATGGGTTACGATCGTATGCGCCCCGTACTGCACACTCGGGAAGCCT
Organism: Paenibacillus sp. FSL H8-0122; assembly: GCF_038005345.1. Lineage (NCBI taxonomy): Bacteria > Bacillati > Bacillota > Bacilli > Caryophanales > Paenibacillaceae > Paenibacillus > Paenibacillus sp. FSL H8-0122. The sequence goes on from NZ_JBBOTB010000001.1 coordinate 6,017,450, forward strand.
GCCAGCGCCATAGCCACATCGGCAACTGCCAGCGACGCAGTGATCTGAATGACCGCACCGAACATCAGCTGCGGCCGCATGGAAGGGAGCGTAATGAACCACAGCTCCTGCCAGCGGTTTTTGACACCGTCCACAGCTCCTGCTTCATATAACGTCTTGTCAACGGTCTGCAGTCCGGCAATGAAGGCCAGGAAGCTGGTCCCGAGGCTTAGCCAGAGCTGTACCAGCATGATGATCCCCAGCATATACTTGGGGTCCTGCAGCCATTGGATCGGCTCATAAATAACGCCAAGCTGCATGAGAAGTCCGTTGATGATCCCGTAGGAGTCACTGGAGAAGATAATCTGCCAGATGAAGAATACGTTCCCCGAGATGGACGGCGCAAAAAAGATCAGAGTCATAAACGCCCTCAGCTTGGGATTCAGCTCATTGATCAGCCAGGCAAACAGAAAACAGGCGATATAGCTGACCGGACCGGTAACCACTGAGAAAATCAGCGTATTCTTGACCCCGATCAGGAACACATCATCGTTCCAGAGCAGCTTGGAATAATTCTCCCAGCCGATCCAGCGCGGCATCTCCAGCATGTTGAAATGCGTGAAGCTGAAGATGATCGAAATGACCACCGGCAATACGGTAAACAACAGAAACAGCACCATATATGGAGCCAGCAGTACATACAGATGTTTATCCCGCCGTATGTCTTTGCCGAACAACGCCCAGTAATTACGCAGCCCGGAAGGGGACAGCCGGGGCTGAATCAAGGGTTCGGCCGTATTTTTCACTTTCTGCACAAGAGTCCCTCCCTATTCCCTTCGTTTCAAATCGAACTCTGCTCTCTTTTGATCAATCTCATAGTCGATCTCCTGCACATAATCGTACAGGGCATCGGCGGTGTTCGTTCCATTGTTGATGACCTCGCGCAGAGCATTGTCCAGATGGCGGCCTGTGAAGTAACCGCCCGGCACCTCAGGCACACCCTGCACCCATTGCCACTGCTCCTCCAGATTGCGGTAATCGCTTGTCGGCCACGGCAGCTCCTTAAGCGCTTCAACGTTCGCGGTCGGATACCGCGCTGCCGCGCCCATGAGGCCCTCCATCTCCCGGCCGAAGCGGACCTGAGAATCCTTGTCTACCCACCACTTCATGAATTCCCAGGCGGCATCCTTGTTCTTGGCCTGCCTCAGCATTAGGGCGGCGGTTCCCCCGCTGGCAACATCCCTGCGGATACTGCCGTCCGGCTGTTTCGTTCCCGGAACCGGAATGAATTCCCATAGCCCTTTAATCTCCGGCGCAGAGACCGTCAGATAGTTATAGAATGTATAGTCCTGAATGCCGACCGGCATCTCGCCGGTGCGGAAACGCATCGGGAAGTCGAAGATCAGCGGCAGCTTGTAGCTGGTATAGAAATTGGTCCAGTTCTTGAAGGCGGCCAGCCCCGTCTCTGTATCGAGTCCGCTCTTCGCTCCGTTATTCAGATAAAATGATCCGCCCATCTGATAGAGCAGCATAGCATAAGCGCGGTTGACCTCCAGCACCGGCACGCCTGTCGTCTGCGCGAGCGGCAGCGCCATATCCATCCGGTGCTTCTGCAGCACCGGAATCATAGCGTATACCTCATCCCACGTCTGCGGCGGCTCAAGATTCAGCTCCTGCAGAATATCCTTCCGGTAGAACAGCATGTTGAAGATCTGCTGCTCCGGCAGGGCGAAGACCTGATTCTCGAACCGGTACGGCACGAGCGCGCTGTCTCTGAACTGCTTCACCACATCCTCGTAGCCGGGATACTTCGACAGATCCTCCGCCGCTTGGCGCATCCCGAAGTTCACCGGCATATCATTGCCGACCTGCATCGCCACATCCGGGCCTTCCCCGGCCAGCGAGGCGCGCAGCAGCACATTCGGACTCACCAGCTTCAGATTGACACCGATGCCGGTAAGCGGGGTAAATGTATCATCGATCATTGCCTTCAGCACCTGCGCCTGGTCGCGGCCGGTTCCGATCCATACATCAATGGTCTCGCCGTTCTCCGTGGTATTGCCAATCGTGTTGTAATCCTCGAAGAACGAATGGGTGAAGGACGACACCTCATGCACAAGCTTCCTGAACCCGGAAGCATTCGCCTTCGGAAGCTTCACATCCGGCGAAGAGAGCAGCAGGTAATCAATCTCCAGCGGCTGCTCCCGTACCTCCAGAATCCAGGAGCCGACGCTGCCGACATTGATTTTGAACTGCGATAGCCGCTTCTGCACCGTTTCCGGCTTGTCGGCCATGTCCGCCAGCTGATAGGCAGTTTTATTCAAGGTTGCGGTTTTATCACTCTTTTCCCCTGTAAGCCGGACCAGCTCTTCCGATATGCCATATAGAATCTTGCTCTGCTCACGGAAGACCGCCGTCATATCCGGGATTTGCTCCTCCAGCCTGTAATCGCGGTACGGATCCGGCACATTGCCTGTAATCATCAGGATTTTGCGGTACATCGCATTAATGTCCAGCACACTGGCCTCCACCTGGCGCAAGAGCGGCGCAATCGCCCCGAGGCTGACCTCCAGCTGCAATTCGTGTTTTCCTTTGCTTAAATAGAACAAATACGGCTCATCCCCGTTCCCCAGCCGGTTCATCTGCCAATCCGAATCGTAGTAGAACGGTATTTGCAGCATTTCCCGAAAAGGAACCTCTCCGTCAATCCGCAGGGAGCGTGTGGAATAGATCCCTCTTAACAGCTCCTGCCGGCCTTTGATGGTGATGTTGTACAGACCGTCCTCCGGTGCTTCCACTTCCCAGGCGATCCATTGGCCCGGTACCCGCCAGTTGTTGCCGCCAATCGTGTTCATTCTGATCTTGGAGACATCGTACGGCTCTGTTGAAGGGCTTGAGCGGTCTGTGACCGGATACAAGGTCGGGGAGGATTTGTAGGCCGCGTCTTCCCCCTGAATCTTGATCGTATGGCCGCTGGTTTCCTTGTATTCTTGAGCTTCGTAGCCCTGCTTCACCTCTGCATAGGCAGCGGGTGCAGCGTAGCTGTGCAGCTTAATATAGTCGATGACCATCGGCTCTCTGCCGGACACCATCGTTATGGTGTGCCGGCCTGCCGGGAAATAGAATTGGTACGGCTCCTCATAGTAGCCTTCCGTATCTCTCAGCAGCGTCTCCTGCCAGGCCGGAGCCTCAATCTGGCGCGGCCGGAGATCATTGTCCCGGTTATCCTGCCGGATCTCCGGGTTCTCATTGACCCAGATCCGCGCGAAGGACAGATTGCGGGCGCTGGTGAATGGCAGCTTGCCGTCAATCAGCAGCTCACGTTCAATCGCCGAGCTTTTGCCCTTCACCGGATAATAACGGACCGAGATGTGGTACAGTCCGGACTTCGGCACATCCAGCTGCCACCGGATGGAGCCGCTCTCCTCCGTTCTGACGTATCTCCCCGTCTCCCCGCCAAGCTCCGTTAGCACCTCCGGGCTCATCCCCTCGGCCCCTGTATAATCGGCCCCCTTCAGCATAATTTCTTCGCGCGGCTGCTCCTCGCCCTCGTATTGCTGCAGATAATGCTCATAGCTGCCCTCAGGCAGCTGCCGTACCTCCTGCCCGTTCCCCGTTACACCTTGCGCCGCCTGGGCAGCAGGCAGCTCTGCGCTTGCCGCAGGCAGCGCCATCATGGAGATCAGCATGACGGTTACAAGTGTCCGGTTCATCATCCGCCGGGATAATGGCATTCTCACTCGGGTTCCCTCCTCTAGCAGACTTGCATTTAAAGAGTGTTACAGGTGCAGCTGGTTATATTTCAAGTGGAACGGCCTGGCAGTCCTTTTGAAGGACGGTACCGTTTCAGCGCGAAATTCTTATATTTCAAGCGCACACGGCTACGCCGCCCTTTAAGGGCGGCTGCCGATTCTGCGGACTAACACAGCAGGTATGGTGCAGAACAATCAGGAATTATCCTTGTTATGAGCTGTCCTGCTACCTATTTCTTCTCTTTATCCTGCTCACCGCTCAGTACCTTCTTGGCTGCGGCCTGCGCCGTTCCAATGACCTGGGCCACCCCGGTGGACGGTGTAACCTCGCCCTTCAGGAATTTCTCAGTCACCTTATCCAGCTGATCCTTGACGCCAAGACCGCCGTAGCGTCCGCCATAGACCCGCTCTACCTTACCCTCATCATTCATCGCATTGGCGATAGAGGCTTCATCCGGCAAAATATTCTCCATCGACAGTCTGCGGTTCTCCTGCCAGCTGTCGAACGGCTGCAGATCCTCCCAGATCTTCACGATGGTATCCGCATCCTTGACCCCTTTGGGAATGGCATACGCTGCTGTCTGGCCCAGCGGATCGTAGTACTTATCGGCCTGCGGGCCTTTTGGAATATAGACGTATCCCCATTCATCCTTCATCTTGCCGAGAATACGCCCCTCGATTTCCCAGAGACCGCCCGGATACATAGCCACGGTGCCTTCTCCAAAATACTTAGCCGGGTCTTCCCAGTCATTGCCCTCGTTAGGCTTGAAAACCTTATCCTGCGTGTACAGCTTATGAAGGAAGTTAAGCGCTTCCATAGATGCCGGTGAATCAAAGACCGCCTTCTGAGTGGCTTCGTCGTAAATTTTGCCGCCGTTGCTGGCGATCAGCAGCTCAGAGATCACATAATGGGCTCCGGCCAGACCGTACTGGTCCATCTTCCCGTCACCGTTCTTGTCAATCGTCAGCTTCTTCGCCGCATCAAGCATCGTATTCCAGTTCCAGTTATCCTCATCCATCAGCTGCTGCGGGTCCTTCAGGCCTGCTTCCTTGAAAATACGCTTGTTGTAGAACACGCCGCTGTCGTTCGGGCTGTACCAGCTCTCCAGACCATAGACCTTGTCGCCGCCAAAGCGCATGGAATCAATCACACTCTGATCGATGAGTGAATCCATCAGATAATCATCCAGCGGTGTTAGGAAGCCGCCATGCATCAGGCCCCAGATGAAGCCGTCAGGCAGCCGGACAATCTCGGCAAACGGATCGCTCGCCATAACGGAAGAGGACAGCTTCTCGGCAGTGGACCAATACTCTGTATTCAGGTATTTAATCTTGACGTTGTATTTCTCTTCCACCGCTTTGATCCGTTCGCGGGCAAGCTCATCTGCCTCTGAATCCCCGACAGGAGTGGCATCCCACCAGTGGGAAATGCGGATCTCCCGCCCGTTCAGATTGGCAGCCGGCGTTGCCGAAGGCGCTTCCGTTGCTGCTGGTGCCGTTTCACTGGCTGCCGGAGCCTGAGTCGCCTCCGCCGCCGGTGTTGCCGGTGCAGCCGCATTATTCCCTCCGCTGCAACCGGTTACAAGTGTAACTACGGCTGTCATCAGCATGAACCAAGCCGAGCTTTTCTTCTTCAACTGTTTCACTGTTCGCCACGCTCCCCTAATTTCAGTGATGTTAAGCCATTTCAAGATTGAACTGATTCAAGATTGAATTGATTCAAGCATGTCTGCGCCCGTCCCCCCGCTCCCTTCCCGATGTCATATTTATATAGTGGCGTATGCCAGCATATAAGCCCTTAAGACTACCCTTGAAATGATGAAAAGAAAACTTGGAAATAAATGAACCTGGATACGGGCAGTGCCGCTCTCGCGAGAAGGATAAGGATTATTGTACGGCCCATGCCGTCCCATTAAGAGCGATACTGCTTCAGAGGGCATATTAGGAGCAACTGTGCAGGTGCCTTCCTGAGAGAAGGATAAGGATTATTGCACGGCCCTTGCCGTCCCATTGAGAGCGATACCGCTTCAGAGGGCGTATTAGGAGCAACGGTGCACGAGGCCTCTCCCGAGAGAAGGATAAGGATTATTGCACGGCCCTTGCCGTCCCATTAAGAGCGATACCGCTTCAGAGGGCGTATCAGGAGCAACTGTGCACGGGCCATGCCGTCCCTCTAAGGTCGGCACCTCTCTCGCGGGAAATATCCGGATGACTGGTGGGTTACAGCTGCGAATTCCTTATACTTTTCAAATTATCAGTAAATTCGCAAACTCGCCTTGTCCCATACGCAACGCCAGAGTAACCGCTTACTCAAATCCCAAAAAATAATGAAATGGGTTTCATGAAATCCATTTCATTATAACTTCTGGTTATCCCCTGGTCAATCCTACTTTACACAAATTTCATGCTTCAATCCAAAAACTTTCCAGAATACAGGCCCCCTCGTGCTGACGCACTCCACATACGCCTGGAAAGTTCTTGACCGGCCCTGGATGAACATACTTGAATGCGTGCACGGCAGACTTGTCTGGTAAGCAGCTTCCGGCGAGCGTTGTTGCGAGCTATTTTGTGAGCTATTCTGCGAAAATTTTCGGGCGGCCCGTGCTGTCACGTACCACCAGCTTGGGCTGGAGCACCGTCCGTTTTCGGGGATTTCTGCCGCTGATCAGCTCATGAAGCATCTCTACAGACAGCTCCCCCAGCTGGTTGGTGTTCTGCGACACCGTGGTCAGCTCCGGAATAACCGCTCTGGACAAGGGCGAGTCATCGAACCCGACGATCGACAGATCCTCCGGTATCTTCAGCCCATGCTGGGTGGCCGACTTCAACGCGCCGATAGCCGTAAAATCATTTACACACAATACCGCTGTCGGCCGTTCCTCCTGCTCCAGCATCCGGTCCATCAGCTTCCGCCCGCCCTCGATCGAGAAGTCGTGGAACATAACCCAATCCTTGCGCAGCTCAAGCCCCTGCTCCTTTAGCTTCATCCTCACGGACTTCAGCTTCACCTGAGTCGTGGAGGTCTCCTCCATCCCCCCGAGGAACCCGATTCTCCGGTGCCCCAGGTCCAGCAGATGCTGGGTGGCAAGCGCTGCCCCTTCCTCTTCATCGGTGTAAATGCGGTGCAGACCGCTCCGGGGCAGATTGCCGTTGACCAGCACGATCGGCACATGCTTTGACAGCTCCACGACCTCCTGGGACAACGCCGGCGGACACTGGTTCAGGTTAATCCTGCCGCCCAGGAAAATAATTCCATCCACTCTTTTCTCCCGAAGGATGCTAAGGTACTCTGACTCGCGGCTGTGCTCCCCCGCTGTATCGCAGAGGAAGAAGGTATAATGCTTCTCTCTGGCCACATTCTCGGCTCCCCAGAAGACCTCCGGGAAAAAGGGGTTGGTGATGTCTGGCAGAATCATGGCGATGGTGCCAGTCTCCTTCTTGAGTAGACTGCGGGCAAGCGCGTTCGGCTGAAACTGGTGCTTCTCAATCACAGCCATGATGATCTCCCGAGTGCTCTCCTTGACCGGAGCTGTATTGTTGAGGACACGGGAGACTGTGGCTACGGACACCTGGGCCTCCTTGGCGATATCATATATGGTAATCGTCTTCATCCTTTACCTCCTTGGTCTCGCGTTCCTGGCTTATGGCAACTTACATCCGGGGCGGATGGGTGCGGGGGGTTGGGGTGGAGCGGGGAAGTCGGCAGAGGGGCAGGGTGCAGTTAGGGCTGGAAGGGCGCGTGGAGATGGGCTGGTGCTTAGTGGCCCTTTGTTCGTGCCAATCGCCAACTGCTCCTCATTTTGCTCTACCGCCCACTTTTGGCCAATTCAGGGGTAGTTGTGCTCCTCATTTGCTCAACCACCCACTTTTGGCCAATTCAGGGGTAGTTGTGCTCCTCATTTCGCTCAATCGCCCACTTTTGGCGGATTCAGGGGTAGTTGTGCTCCTCATTTACGCCTGCTGCCCACTTCCCGCACATTTAATGGGATTTATCCCTCTGATTTCACCCGTGCGGCTCACTTCTGGTACTTTTAATGGGATTTATCCCTCTGATTTCACCCATGCAGCTCACTTCAGGCACATTTTATAGGATTTATCCCTTTGATTTCACCATGCGGCTCACTTTCGGTACTTTTAATGGGATTTATCCCTTTGATTTCACCCGTGCGGCTCACTTCAGGCACATTTAATGGGATTTATCCCTTTGATTTCACCGTGCGGCTCACTTCAGGCACATTCAAAGGGATTTATCCCTTTGATTTCACCGTACGGCCCACTTCCGGTACTTTTAATGGGTTTTTGCAGCCTGATTCCGGCGCGGTCAGTGGCGCATATATACTATACTTTCGGCTGTTTGGGTCAGGTAATACATAATTCCAGTTTGTCCACAACCGAAGCCCCTACATTTGCTCAACAGCACACGGAAGCGGTGGCGCTCTATTGAGAAGGACAGCAGCCGTTGCAGCGTTGGCAATAAGATGAGAAAAGCACCCCCGTCTAGTACCAAACATACTAATCTTTACACTGCAATCGGCAGCAGTGATGCTTGTCCGTGGGTGGACTGTATGGCTCAGCGGGCAACAGCATCGCGGTTGTGGCTGAGACCCTAGGTCCCTTGCTCATCGAAATAGCTGTTCAGGAGCTTGAGGAACACATTCGGAAAAGCGTAGTTCTTCATGTCCTCACGGCTGATCCAGCGCTGCGCTCCGCTGTCTGCCGCGTCGGCTGCGGCATCCCCGCTGTCGAACAGCGCCAGCGGTGCGTCTTCCGCCGGCTGTGCCCCCAGCGCCGCAAGCACTGCCCCGGCCTCTGCGCTCAGCGGGCCGTCCCCGCGCTGCGCCTGCGCTGCTCCGGCTTCCGCAGCCTGCGGGCCGTCTGCGCCCAGCGCGCCATCCGCGCGCTCCGCAGGAGCCGCCCCGTACACGGCGCGGCTCTCCGCTGCCAGCGGCAGCGCCGCCTCTTCCCTGCAGCGGTACACCTGCAGGGTCCACACAATATGGCTGAATGTATGCTCCGCAGCCATCCAGTGCCCCTCAGGCCGGGCGTGAATCCCGGCCTGGCTCATGGACCGGCGCAGCCGGTCCAGCGCTGCCGCTTCCGGCAGCAGCGCACCGCGCGCGCCACCAGCCTCAGCAGGCGGCGCAGGCCAGTGCGGCAGCTCCCACATGCGGGCCAGCAGCCCGCTGGCCGGCCGCTGCCGGATCAGTACCCGGCCCGCGTGCTCGCCGCGGCCCTCTACCAGGGCGGCCAGCCGCTCCTCCGGACGCGGCGGCTTCGCCTTGGTCTTGACGGGCAGCGAAGCCTCGCAGCCCGCCAGCCGCGCGGCGCAGTGCTCCATCACCGGGCACGGCAGGCAGCGCGGTGATTTCGGCGTGCAGATGAGCGCGCCAAGCTCCATCAGCGCCTGATTGAAGCTGCCTGCTTCCCCTTCGGGGATCAGCTCGGCGGCCAGCTTTTCCATCTTCACACGGGTCGGGCCTTTGGCAATGTCATCCTCAATCAGGAAATACCGGGATAAGACGCGCATCACATTGCCATCCACCGCCGGCTCCGGCCGGTTGAACGCGATGCTTAGAATAGCACCGGCTGTATACGGGCCTACGCCCTTGAGACCGAATACGGCATCGCGGTCATCCGGCACCTGCCCCCCGTACAGCTCCTTGACCTGCTTCGCGGCATGCTGGAGATTCCGGGCACGCGAGTAGTAGCCAAGGCCCTCCCAGCATTTCAGCACCTCTTCCTCCGGTGCATCTGCGAGCGCCTCCACGGTCGGGAACTGCTCAATGAAACGGTTGAAATAAGGAATTACCGTATCCACCCGGGTCTGCTGCAGCATAATCTCCGAGATCCAGATGTAATAAGGGTTGCGGTGGCGACGCCACGGCAGGTCCCGCTTCTGGAGGTGGTACCATTCCAGCAGGAACCGGCTGAAGAATAACTTGGCTTCCTGCTGCGCTTCTATGTGCTTCTCATCTGTGGTCATCGTTATTCTCCTTGCCGTTCATAATTATATAGTTACAGGCTGTGGCCGATCGTCCGCTCCACCACCGCGAAGGCCGAGGCCAGTCCTCGGCTGTGTGTAATGGTGAGATGAATGACATACTCCTGCTCCGGCAGCCCCAGCCGGGCCCAGGCCTCCGCCGACAGTATGGCTACTGGCTTGCCCAGCGCATCCGGCAGAATCTCAATGTCCTGAAAACCCACCATCTGTCCGATGCCGCAGCCCAGCGCCTTCACAACCGCTTCCTTGGCCGAGAATCTCCCGGCGGTGAATTCCGCTGTCTTCGCGCCTTTGCCTGCGGCCAGCACCCGCTCCGGCCCGGTCAGAATTCTCCGGGAGAAGCGGCTACCCAGGCTGCTCTCCGTAATCCCGGCAACCCTGCCGATTTCCAGCACATCATGCCCGATTCCGTAAATCACACTCCCACACCTCTCCTGGCTCTGCATTCCTTAACCCTCTTATATTACCTTCTATCCTTACCCTGCGTCTAATGATATGATCTTGCTAGGACTCCAGAGATCTCATGTAACAGTGAGGCCTGTCAGCTTCTCGGCCAAGTATTATTAATAATAGTCTTAGCGTCAGCTTTCTGCTATCTTAAAAGAAAAAAAACTGAAAGTCTATCACCCGCAAATCAGGTATATCTGGTAAAGAGGTACAACCGCCAGTTCCAAGAGATGAAGGAAAGGAAGAATACCTTATGTTCCGTAATTTTGAATTACCCGCAGGAGAGGATGCGGTGCTTCGCTGCTCCCATTTTCCCGCTCAGGGAGAGGCCCGGAGTGTGGTGGTTATCGCTCACGGCTACAAAGGCTTCAAGGATTGGGGGATGTTCCCGTATACGGCACAGGCGCTCAGCGACGAGCATGAAGTGATCAGCTTCAATTTCTCCCATGCCGGCATCGGCGAGGATCTGCAGAATTTCACCGAGCTGGACAAATTCGCCCGCAACACCTACCAGCGTGAGATCAAGGATATGGAGATCCTGCTCTCCTATCTGAGCCAGCACCACAGGTTCGGCAGCCTCCCGCTTTTCCTGCTGGGCCATAGCCGCGGCGGGGGCGACTCGCTCCTCTACTCACTGGATCATCCGGCAGAAATTGCCGGGGTCATCTCCTGGAACGGGATCACTAACCTGGATCTGTTCACAGAGCAGCAGAAGAGTGAAATGCGGGAAAAGGGCCGGACCCATGTGCTCAACGGACGGACCGGCCAGCAAATGCCGCTGGACGCCATCATTATAGAGGATCTGGAGCAGCAGGCGGAGCGTTACCAGATTCTAGAGCGGATGAAGCAGGCCAACTTCCCCGTTGTCCTGATTCAAGGCAGTGAGGACGGCGAGCATCTGCGGCGCGGCTCCGAGCAATTGGTCCGGCTGCGGCCGGATATCGAATGGGTGCAGATTCCCGGCGGCAATCATACCTTTGGCACCGTTCATCCTTTTGCCGGAACTACCCCCCAGTTAGAACAGGCGATATCCGCTACCAGAGAGTTCATCGACCGGGTGCTGGCGAAGTAGACCATCCATTTATAATGAGCCTCACATACCTGGCTGCCTAATTGTATTCGGTTTTCCACATACATTCGGCCCATTCGCCTTCTCACCACACATTGTATTCGGTTTTCCACATACATTTGGCCGGTGAACCTTCATACGAGCACATTGTATTCCGTTTTCCACATACATTTAGCCGGTGAACCTTCATACGAGCCGGATGTATTCGGTTTTCCGCATACATTCGGCTCGTTCGCCTTCGCACCAGCTTACTCTTACACAAAAACCGCCGGAGCGTCTGCATCAAGCGCAGCGCCCCGGCGGCTCCGGCATAACCTGTCTAGATCCCCGGAATACTATCGCGCTTATGCGCCGTTCTCCGGAAGAAGCGCTCCAGCTTCTCCGCCGCTTCAGGGCTGACGGTCTTCCCCTCCAGATAATCGCTGTTCTCCTCATAGGTGATTCCTAGCTCAGTCTCATCCGTCTGGCCCGGCCAGAGTCCGGCCGTCGGCGCTTTGGTCACGATATCCGCCGGCACGCCAAGCGCCGCAGCCAGCTGCCGTACCTGACGTTTGTTCAGGGAGGACAGCGGTGTTATATCGACGGCGCCATCGCCCCACTTCGTATAGAATCCGGTAATGGCCTCAGAGGCATGATCGGTACCCACCACCAGCAGATTGTTCTCAAAAGCAAGCGCATACTGCATCACCATCCGCGTTCTCGCTTTTACATTCCCCTTGCCCTGATGGGTGATATGCTTGTGCTGGCCCAGGGCCTTCAGGCTGTGCTCAACCTCCAGGGCGATCTCGTTCACCGCTTCTTCGATATTGGTCTCCACCGTATGGGTCAGCTCAAAAGCCCGGGCCACCGCATAGCTGTGCTCAATATCCTCCTGCTCCCCGTAAGGCTGGAACACCCCGAGTGTCATATACTCCTTGCCTTCCTCCGCCGTCAGCTCGTCCGTAGCCAGCTTGCACAGACCCGCAGCCACCGCGCTGTCCACACCTCCGCTAATCGCAATCAGCAGACCTCTGGCCCCCGCCTGGAGCGCATACGCTTTCAGGAAATCTACACGCTTACGTATCTCCGCATCCGTATCAATCGCCGGCTTAACTCCCAGCGTAGCAATAATCTCTTCCTGCAGACTCACAGGACCACCCCGTTTCTTAGAATTATAATCCCTGCCCTTAACACAAGTTAAAAAAATCCCGCATGAGCCAAGCCTCCGGCTGACGGCTGGCTGATGCGGGATCCTTACTTATTCATGCTGCTGCCCTCAGGCTGCAGGACATTATTACTGGCACACTCGGTCAAAAACTTCCTTCAGCTCCGCAGCAATCTCGGCTGCCGAACGGTCTTCCACACCGTGACGTTCGATGAAGTGAACCAGTTCGCCGTCCTTCATCAGCGCGATGGAAGGGGACGATGGCGGATACGGTGCGAAATATTCACGCGCCTTGGCGGTAGCTTCCTTCTCCTGACCGGCAAATACGGTGAACAGGTGATCCGGCAGAATCTCGTTCTGCAGCGCCTGGGCTACCCCTGGACGGCACTGTCCGGCGGCACAGCCGCATACGGAGTTCACAACAACCAGCGAAGTTCCCTTGGCTGCCGGAAGGGCTGCTTCCACCTCCTCCGGGGTCAACAGCTCCTGAAATCCGATGCTTGTCAGATCGTTGCGCATAGGTTGGATAGAATCTCTCATATATTGATTAAAAGACATGGACATTTCTCTGCACTCTCCTTCATCACTTGAATTGAGATAAGGTCAGAACCCGGATAACGTTACCGCGTTCCAGCACTACTTGCTAACTTTATTATACATACATACTCTGCGAAAGCAAGAGACGCAGCCTGCCGCTGCACAGCCCCGAAACGGTGCCGTCCCCGTGAAATCTGCTACATATATACAGGGCTCTGGACCGCTCCCTCTCTGGACTCCACCGGAAAAGTAACGATGACCGAGGTCCCGGACCCTACCTCCGATTCTACCCGTATCGTCCCGTTATGCCGCTCCGCAATACTGAGACAGAGCGGCAGGCCAAGACCTGTCCCCTGGCTCTTGGTGGTGAAGAACGGGGTGAACAATTGATTCAGCTGGCTCTGGGGCATGCCTTCTCCGGTATCCGTAATAATCAGCAGCACGTTATCCTCATGCTCACAGGCAGCCAGCGTCAGTACGCCCTTAGCCTCCATCGCCTCCATGGCGTTGCGGGCCAGATTCAGAATCAGCTGCTTAATCTCCCGGACATTGAGCTGCAGCAGCGGCATCGTCGGGCTGATTTTCAGCTCCACACTCTGGCCGCGGAGATTGGCATCCGCCCAGATCAGCGGCGAAAGCTCCTCCAGAACAGACTGGAGCCCGGCCGGCTCCTTGTCCGATACACGGGTCTGCGCCAGCGACAGAAAGTCATTGATGATGCTGTTGGCCCGGTCCAGCTCCTCCATGACAATATGATAATAGGAGTGAAGATCCTCCGGGCTCTTTTCCCGCATCAGCTGCAGGAAGCCGCGAACTACCGCCATCGGGTTACGGATCTCATGCGTAATGCCCGCAGCCATCTGCCCGACCAGCGACAGGCGCTCGACATTGTCAAGCTCACTGCGCATTTTCTCCTCTTCCGTCAAATCCTGAATAATCATGACGATGCCGCCCGGCAGCCCCGATTCATGCTGGAGCGGCGCGGTAAAAATATGATAGGTCATCGAATCGACCCTGATCTTGGTATTGGAGCGCTGTCTGCTCCGCAGAACCGCCTGTAACCGGTCCAGGGTAGCCTGATCCATGCTTTTGCCGAAGATATCACCAGCCGGCCTGGACAAAATAAACTCTCTGGTCAATAGGGGACAATGACGCTGCATCAGGCTCAGCATATATTCATTCACCTCTGTCACATAACCGTTGTCATCGAACTCTATAATATTCAGCGGAACCACATTTGTAATCTGCTGCAGCTTCTCCGATTCCCACTGGAATTTCTCCGAGATTCCCTGCATTTGGACCCTGACCTGCAGCTTGTCCCACGCCTTATCGATATAGGTGATGAACAAGGCGCCTAGAATTAGGGCCGTTAATCCGTATAGTCCGGCGAGAGCCGCTTGGCTAGGAGGTATATCCATGACGTTCCTGCCCTGTATATTCGGTACAATAACTATGAATAACATGCTCGGGAAAAGTGCGCCCCACAGGATGAAGATTTTGCCGGGTATCGCAGATTTCTTGAACATCCCGGACATACCGAAGAGCAGCGGATACAGCAGCACCCCTGAATTCAGGAAGAGATGCTCCAGACCTGAGGGCACCGAGAACAAGGCAGTACAGAAGAAGAAATATATCGCGAGGTAGACGCTGGAGCGCAGAGTACCATATAAGATTCCAATATACGCAGGGAGAATCGCCAGATTCAAATAGACCACCCCGAACATCGTAGCCGACAGTGCCATGCACAGCGTAATCCCCAGCGCACAGCAGATCATCAGAAAGGTATGATCATCGGGAAACCTGATGCTCCGGCGCAGGGGATGGCCCCGGTCCAGCCTCCACTGAAAGAGGAACAGGAAAATGCAGGCAGCCGATATTTGCAATAAAATATCCTTTACCGCATAAATAATTGCAATCACTCCTCAAATTGGTTAAAATTCCTTTTCCACTTAGATTAAAGCATAACCGCGCATTCCTGACAACGATAATCAGGTTTCGGTCGCTTGGATCTGGCTACACTCCGCCTGGAATGGTATGATGCCGTTAATAGAGTGTCGCAATAAGCAAAAGGAGCAAATGAATGAGTAACTATGATGTAATCGTCATTGGAGGCGGCCCGTCCGGGCTGATGGCCAGCGTAGCCGCAGCCGGACACGGGGCGTCCGTACTTCTGATCGACAAAGGGGCGAAGCTGGGCCGCAAGCTGGGAATCTCGGGCGGCGGGCGCTGCAATGTTACCAATATAAAGGAGACCTCGGAGCTGATCGCCCATATTCCGGGCAACGGCCGTTTTTTATACAGCTCGTTTGATCATTTCAACAACCGGGATATTATAGATTTCTTTGAGGGGCTGGGCATTGCCTTGAAGGAGGAGGATAACGGCCGGATGTTCCCTGTATCGGACAAGGCCGCAAGCGTAGTATCCGCTCTGATAGGCAAAGTGCGGAGCCTTGGTGTGCAGATCATGACAGACAGCCCGGTCCGGGAGGTTCTCTACGAGGAAGGAGCCGTCCGGGGCATCCGCCTGGAGTCAGGCCAAGCATTCGGCGCGAAGGCTGTCATCATCGCTACCGGAGGCAAGTCCGTGCCGCAGACCGGATCTACCGGCGACGGGTACCCTTGGGCTGCCGCTGCCGGACATACGATCACGGAGCTGTTCCCGACCGAGGTCCCCATTCTCTCCCGGGAGGCGTGGATCAAATCCGGGGAGCTGCAGGGCTTGTCCCTCCGCGATGTCATGCTGAGCGTCTGGAATCCAAAGGGCAAGAAAGTGATCTCTCACAGGGGGGATATGATCTTCACCCATTTCGGCTTATCCGGCCCGATTGCGCTGCGCTGCAGCCAGTTCCTCCGCCAGGTTCAGCAGAAGTCGGGAACCGATACCGTGGAGATGTCCATCGACCTGTTCCCGGACCTGTCCCTTCAGGAGGCGGAGTCTATGCTCCAGAATAAGCTCGATCTGGAGCCGAAGAAGGCTATCCGCAACTCGCTGAAGGGCCTGCTGCCCGAGCGCCTGATCCCGCTGCTGCTGGCGAAGAGCGGGCTGGACGGGGAGATCACAGGCCATCATCTGCCCAAGCTTGGCCTTGGGGCGCTGGCTGCCCTGGTGAAGCGGATGCCCGTTCAGGTTCATGGGACACGCTCGCTGGCGGAAGCCTTTGTGACCGGCGGAGGAGTTGCGCTCAAGGAGATCGACCCCAAGACCATGCAGTCCAAGCTGACCGCAGGCCTCTATTTCTGCGGTGAGATTCTCGATATTCACGGGTATACCGGCGGCTATAATATTACCGCCGCCTTCTCCACCGGCTATACTGCCGGTAAGCATGCGGCGGCGCAGTAAGGCGGATAAGCAGCGCCTATAGTTAGCTTCTGTCTGGCCTGCGATCCCGAGAAACATCCCGGCTGCTGCCAGTGGCAGCCAGAGCATCCGTAACAGCAAGAAGCCTTCCCCCGGCTTGCGGAGGAAGGCTCTTTGCTGTTATCTTGCAAACCTTATGACACTGAAGATACGGCCGATCCAGATTCCGGCGGCAGCCCCGACAGGGATAAAGATCAGCAAGCCCCACCAGCCATAGGCTGGCATGCAGAGCACTGCGGAGCACAGAACGGCGAAGGGCATCAGCAGAATAGGCATCGCCTTGGAACCGGCGTCCGCCTTCTGCACCTTGGTGAACGGTAGGATGCCGATATAATCATCCCCGGAGAACAGATTCCAGAAGGAGGTCAGCCAGTACGCCATCATACTAGTCAAGACAATATACAACAGCCACTTCAGCACTACCGGTACAATAAAGATTGCTATCAGCGACACCCCGGTGAACTGCAAATACAGCTTGAGGTGGGCCGGATTGCGCAGCAGCGCCTTCATCCCTGCGGCGGCGAAGCGGCTCTCGGGCAGCTTCGAAGCCAGCAGCGGCTGTGACTTGCGGAAGATCCAGGGCTTATAGCGTGTCGGCCGCGGCTTATCCAGCACACGGCGCAGCAGAATCGCCGCAATTCTCATCCGCTGCTTGTAGTCTTCGCGCACATCATTCATGAACGTGCCGCGCAGACGCAGGCGGGCTCTGAAGGCCAGGGCGGTCACCACCGCGTAGGCGGCTGCCGCCAGGAACAGAAGGGCCGGGCTGTCCTTCCAGAAGAGCGCGAGACGCAGGTAAATCCCGCAGGGTACGGCCACCGCCAGGATCAGCCACAGCCGGCGGCGGAAGCCCTGCCGCTGCACCTTGACGATATGGCCCAGCAGCTTAACGGCCCAGCTGCAGGCTATAGTCAGCGCCAGCAGGCCATAGGCGCTTGCCGCGCTCAGATCATAGCCGCGGATCAGAAACGGCAGCAGAATGACGTACACCGCCGCCATCTTCAGCGCAGTTACCCCTAGGCTATAGACCATCCCGCCCTTGAGGATCGTGCTGATCCAGTTCTGCCGCTGCCGCAGGAACAGCAGATCGCCTTCCTGGAGCAGCAGCACGATACCTCCGGTAGCCAGCAGAATGGCCAGCAGCGAAGGCACAACAACAAAGGGTACATGGCTGAACCAACCCGGGAGATTGCCGTTCCAGTAGCCATAGTAGAAGCGGCCGCCGAGGAGGCCCCCCGGGATGAGGATATACAGCAGGACCGTCCAGTCTACTGCCGTACGGATAATAGCAGTCTGCTCCCGGAAATGGGAGAACAGTCTTCGTTTTAAGAGATTCCTTGCAGCCGGGAACGCAAATGAATTCCGGCTCATGTTAATTCGTCGAAGCAATCAAACAGCGATCCCTCCGGCAGCCCCGCTTCCCCGCGTATCGCCGCAAGTGTTCCCTCGGCGGCAATTTTGCCTCCGGAGATCAGAATGAAGCTGTCGCAGATTTTCTCCGCTGTATCCAGAACATGCGTGGACATCAGCACCCCGGCGCCGCGTTCCCGTTCCGCCTCCAGCAGGCGCAGAAAATCCTTGGTGGCCCTGGGATCAAGGCCGATGAACGGCTCGTCCACAATATAGACATCCGGCTGTACCAGAAAGCCGAGCATGAGCATCATCTTCTGCTTCATCCCCTTGGAGAAGCCCGCCGGCAGATCATCGCGCACATGGGTCATGCTGAACTGTACCAGCAGCTGTTCCGCCGTGGATTCGAAGGCTTCATAGCTTAAGCCGTAGGCAGCGGCAGCCAGATCAAGATGCTCCCACAGGGTAAGGTCCTCGTAGAATACCGGCTGCTCCGGCACGTAGGCGTAGGACTGGTTCTCACCGCCCAGCTTCACCCGGGCCTTGGCATGCTTCAGCAGACCAAGCAGCGTCTTGATCGTAGTGCTTTTGCCGGCCCCGTTCGGTCCGATCAGTCCCAGCAGCTCTCCCTTTCTCACCTGGAAGGAGATTCCTGAGATGCGGATATCTCCTGCCTCATAGCCCGCTTCCTCAATTACCACATCAAGCACGGTATCCTCTTCATCGTAGTCATCGTCGTCTTCATAATACTTGTTGATTCGGTCCTCCGTCTGCTTCGGAGCCTGCTGTTCCTCTGAGCCTTCTGTCTCTTCCATATCTATCTCCATCCCCTGTATCATCATTAATTATAATGCGATCATAGCACCATAGACGGACCTTTGCTGCAATAATTTTCACCCTTCACCCGTCCTTCAAAAGATTGTTCAATTTTTTATAATTAAAAGTGTGCTTATTGTGACAAATGACATGTTCTTCAATCTTTGTTTGACGTATTGTAAAACTAGATATCCGGAAGGAAGTATTCCAAACCGTGCGGATAAGCCCGTACGATTAACAATAGAGGTGGAGAAGCATGATACAATCCTATGAACGCGATACTCAGTTGACCCTGCATTTGTACAGAGTTTTTGCCAAGTCCTTCAAGAGCATTAACGAGCATGCTGTAACCGGCAGCAAGATCGAAGGCTTCAATCCGACCGCCTTCGCCGTCATGGAGGTTCTCTATTACAAGGGACCGCAGCCGATCCAGCAGATCGGTGCCAAGCTGCTGCTGCAGAGCGGCAACGTTACTTATGTGATCGACAAGCTGGAAGAACGCGGCTACCTGCAGCGCAAGCCTTGCCCCAGTGACCGCCGTGTTATTTTTGCCGAGCTGACTACCGAGGGCGAACGCCTGATGAACGAGATGTATCCGAAGTACTCGGAGCGCCTGCATCTGGCCTTCAGCGGACTCAGCGACGAAGAGAAGGAACAGATGATTGTGCTGCTGAAGAAGATGGGCCTGCAGGCAGAGAAGCTCTCCCCGCTCCCGCGCAAATAAGCTTAGTTGAGGAATCGGCGGTTGTGAATGAATTCACTAATCAAGCCAATGTAGGGGTTGTTCCAAAAGCAGGTAACGGCTGCTTGGAACAGCCCTTTGTTTTGAGCAGGATCAGGCGTGATCAGCTTGTAAGGAGCAGCATTGTTGCACATCTTGCAGGATTCCTTTATAAAAGTTACTGACTGAAGCACAATGTTGCATTATTTGCACAAATTCCGATGTTGAGAGCAAGTTAGCGCTAAATTTGTTGCATTTCCTGCAGGATTTCAGCATAAACCGCTCCTATGGGGCAATATTCTTGCACTTTTTGCAAGATTTCTCTATAATCCACAATAGAAGAAAATCATAGTTCCCTAAATAAACACAAAAAATCGCTCTTTCTGGTAAATGGAAGGTCCGCCATCCATCCCCAAAGGAGCGATTTTTGTATGTTCAAACCCTCACTCGATAAATCTCATAATCAGGACAATCCGTGCTACGAGTTGAAGCTTAACGCTTCGATGGTGTATTCACTTCCTGTATGGAGGGCACCCCTTGGTCAAGACGCACCGAGATTACCAGGGAGATCACAGCGAACACTGCCATCACAATGAACAGGGAGTGCAGACCGCCCTCCAGCGCACCTTGCAGACTGCTCCAGGCTTCCTTAGGCAGCACGCTTCCGCTATGCGGGTTAAGCAGCTGGTTAATATCTGCGCCGGAGGCGGCTGCCCCCGGCTGTTCCGCCAGGCTCCGGTCAATACTGAAGTTCAGCCAGGAGCCGAAGATTGCCACCCCCACCGTCTGCCCGAGTGAGCGGGTGAAGGTGTTCAGTGCCGTAGACGCACCGCGCTGCTCATGCTGCACTGAGGACTGGGCGATAATGGTGAAGACGGTCGAGGCATAGCCGAAGCCCACCCCGCAGAATAGCATCAGCACCAGAAGCAGCAGCTGCGAGGAGTCTGCATTCATCAGCGTTAATCCCACGGCCGCGATAACAATCAGCGACAGGCCCAGCATCCCTGTACGGCGTGTGCCTGCACGCAGAATCATCCGCCCGCCCGCGATGGAGCCCAGCATCCAGCCGACCGACATCGGTGCCAGGAGCAGGCCCGAGAGGGCGGCGCTTTTGCCGAATACGCCCTGCACCCACAGCGGAACATACGTAGACAGGCCGATAATGAGCGTACTGACCAGCAGATTCGCGCCTGTAGATACCGCAATATTACGGATGGAGAACAGCTCCAGCGGCAGCATCGGCTCGGCGGCCCGGCGCTCCACGAACAGGAACACCACCAGCAGCAGAACAGCCGCCAGGAGAATAGCCAGCAGCAGCGGAGAATTCCATGGCAGACTCTGCCCCCCAGTCGTCAGGCCAAACAGCAGCGCCCCCATTCCCGCAGCGAACAGCAGCACTCCGGCTACATCGATCTTCGTCTTGCGGCGGACCTTCTCTTCCTTCAGATAACGTGAGATGAAGATAATCGACAGCAGGCCGAACGGCAGATTGAACACGAATACCCAGCGCCAGCTTAAATAATCCACTACATAACCGCCAAGCAGCGGCCCGACCAGCGAAGAAATCCCCCACACCGAGCTAAGCAGCCCCTGTGTCTTCGCCCGTTCCTTCAGACTGTAGATATCTCCGATAATGGTAAAAGTCATCGGAATCAGCGCCCCCGCACCGATCCCCTGAATCCCCCGGTAAATAATCAGCTGCTGCATACTCTGCGAGACTCCGCATAACAGCGAGCCTGCCAGGAACACTACAGCACCGCCTATGAACACGGGCTTCCTTCCGATCAGATCGCTCAGCTTGCCAAAAATAGGCGTGGTCACTGCCATCGCCAGCAGATAAGCCGTAAAGATCCAGCTCAGCCACTGCATCCCCTGGAAATCCCCTACGATGGCCGGACCCGCCGGACCCGTTACCGTCCCTTCAATCGCTGCCAGAAATGTGGCCAGCAGTACGCCTGTCAATATTAACTTCCGCTGCTTGTCCCCCAGTGAACTCAATGAATCCATACCTTCTCTCTATATTCTCTCTGTTCTCTCTCCTGCGCCCGTATCTCCTTGCAGCAGGGAATACATCACTACATCCTGATAGCCCGATGCCGTATGCCGGTATTGCCGCAGCAGGCCTTCCTGCCGGAAGCCAAGTCGCGTGAGCAGCCGCTCAGCGGAGAGGTTGCCCGGATGGCACAAGGCTTCCATCCGGTTCAGCCCCATGCTCTGGAAGCCGAACGCAAGCGCAAGCGTAAGCGCTTCCTGCATATACCCCTGGCGCATGGCTGCCGGTGACAGCTCGAAGCCGATCTCTCCCCGGTATGCGCCTTGAAGCTGCCAGTGGTTATAGCCGCAGCTGCCGATGACACTGCCTTCCGGCCCCAGGATGCTCCAGCGCAGGCTCTCTTCCTCCACCGCCCACTCCGCCAGCAGGGCAATTAGTGCTTCTGCATCCTCCACAGAGGACAGAGGGGGACCATCCAGCCAGGGCGCTACTGCCGGATGGCTCCAAATCGCGAACAGCGCCTGCGCATCCCCCGGCAGCATCGCCCGCAGACGCACCCTCCGTCCGCTTAATTCCGGGATAGCTCCCCCGCACACATACATGTTCCCGTCCCCTTTCAACCCTATCAGTATACATCTTATTCTGCCCGGATGGCGCATTTACCTGTCACTCCCGCTTACCCATCACAAATAGCGTCTGCCCCCATGGCTTGCCGCCACACGGTCAGACGCTGTACCTTATCCTTAATGTTATGTTCCATTCGGTGCAGCTACCTTCAGACTTAACCCGACGCACCCGCAGCCTTAACCGGCTTAAGCACTTCGGTGCACAGTACACCAAGCTTGGCCTGAATGGCTTTGAACTCTTCGATTCCTGTTCCCGTGACACTATAAGCGTCGCCATGGGCGGTGAGGAAATTCTCCTGGGTCAGCCGTTCCAGCTCCTGTTTCACTTCGCGCTCCGCCACCCGGTACCCCAGGTTCTCCAGCTCCGGCAGCATTTCCGTTAGTGTCAGATCCTTCTCATGTGCACAATATAGCATATGGATTCCAATAAACAAGTTCTGTACGTCGGCGCGCATGTTTCACTCCTTCTGGCTACTAGCCTGCTGTATTTATAAAAGCATTACCCTGCCCTGAGTTCCCGGAAACACCTCCGCTTAAGTAATTCTTGCTTCTTCCTCTTCTTCCACTAAGCGGTAAAACCTGTTGATCCCCCGTTAATGCTTGACGTATAGCGCTTCCCTGTACTATCTTGATAGTTAACAGTTATGGGATTCATACTGACTCAAGGTACAGGAAGGTGATGCTTCATGTTTCAAGCCATGCCTTATGACGGCACTCGCAGCGAACGGTTCGAAGCCGTTCTCAGCCAGCTCGGGGCACTGATGGAGGGTGAACCGAACGCCATTGCCAACTTGGCCAACGCTTCGGCGCTGTTAAAGCTCTCTCTGCCGGACACCAACTGGACCGGTTTCTACTTGTTTGACGGCACAGAGCTGGTGCTCGGCCCCTTCCAGGGACTTCCGGCCTGCATCCGCATTCCGCTGGGCCGCGGTGTCTGCGGAACCGCAGCCGCAGAGCGCCGCACGCTAGTCGTCGGCGATGTTCATGCCTTCCCGGGACATATTGCCTGCGATGCTGCCTCTAACAGCGAAATTGTTGTTCCACTTGTCAAAGGGGACACCCTCTATGGCGTACTGGATATCGACAGCCCGCTCAAGCACCGCTTCGACGACGAGGAGCGCCGCTTCCTCGAACGGTTCGCAGCCATGGTATCCGAGGTGCTGTAAGGCTAGCCTTCATCATCAGCAGCAAGTAAGTCCTGAACCGCAAAATACCCCCACAAAGTGGAGCTTAGCTTTGATGATGACTCAGGTACTTTGCGGGGACCCCAAAACATATCAATTCTTATGCACCAAAGAAGCCGCCCAACGCAGGAATTATTCCTGGGTGGGGCGGCTTTTGCTGTTCTGATTATACCGCCTGTAGCTGCGGCTATGAAGCTGCGGCCTGTACCGATGGCGTTACAGGCGGACCGGATCGATATGCCAGATCTCGGCGGCGTAGCGGCTAATCGTATTGTCGCTGGAGAATTTGCCGGAATGGCCGATATTGATGATCGACTTCTTCAGCCATTCCTTCTGGTTCCGGTAAGCCAGGTCAATCTTGACATGGGTCTCCACATAGCTGGCGAAATCCTTAAGCACGAAGAATTCGTCATTGTTGTCAATCAGCGACTGGAAGAGCGTATCGAACTCCTGGGCATGGGAGCAGAAGGGGCCAGGGACGATTAGCTGATCCAAGACTTCTTTTACCCGGCCGTCGCCATTATAGATATCGCGGGCGTGGTATCCGCCGTACTGGTAATAATCAAGTACCTGCTCTGCCCGTAGGCCGAACAGGAACATATTATTGTCCCCTACCATCTCATGCATCTCCACGTTAGCCCCGTCCATGGTTCCAATCGTCAGCGCACCGTTCATCATGAACTTCATATTGCCGGTACCAGAGGCTTCCTTACTCGCCGTGGAGATCTGCTCGCTGACATCGGCGGCCGGAATAATCTTCTCCGCCAGCGATACCGAATAATTCTCCAGGAAGAAAATACGGATCTTCCCGTTAATGTCCGGATCCCGGTTCACTACATCAGCCACTGTATTGATCAGCTTAATGATCCGCTTGGCCAGATGATAGCTTGGAGCGGCCTTGGCACCGAAGATGAAGGTCCGCGGCACGATATTAATGGATGGATTATCCTTGATCTGATTATACAAATGCATAATATGAAGAACGTTCAGCAGCTGGCGCTTATAGGCATGCAGGCGCTTCACCTGTACATCGAAGATCGAGTCGGGATCTACCGCGATACCGTGTTTACTCGTGATATATTCAGCCAGATGCAGCTTGTTGCGGCGTTTGATGGCGGCCACCTGCTCCTGGAAGGAGGCATCCTCACTATATTTGATCAGTCCGATCATCTCCTGGGGCTGATGCATCCAGCGGGTGCCGATCGACTCACTGATCAGTCCGGCAAGCTCCGGATTGGCATGCTGCAGCCAGCGGCGGTGCGTAATGCCGTTGGTCTTGTTATTGAAGCGGTGCGGATACATCTCATTGAACAGCCGCATCTCACGCTTTTGCAGAATCTCCGTATGCAGCGCCGCTACACCGTTCACACTGTGGCTGGCCACAATCGCCAGATGCGCCATCCGTACCTGATCATCATGGATGATCGCCATCTGGTTGATCCGGTCCTGATCTCCGGGATATTTGCTCATCAGCTCGCCGCAGAAGCGGGCGTTAATCTCCTCAATAATCAGGAAGATGCGCGGAAGCAGCTCTCTGACCATACCGATCGGCCACTTCTCCAGCGCTTCGCTCAGAATGGTATGGTTGGTATACGACACCATCCGGGTAGTCATGCTCCAGGCCTGATTCCAGCCCAGATGATAGACATCCATCAGAATGCGCATCAGCTCTGGGATCACCAGCGTAGGGTGAGTGTCATTGATATGCAGGGCTACCTTGTCAGGCAGGCTGTCAATCGGCAGGCCCGTCTTGGCGAAGGTCCGGATAATACTCTGCAGGCCGGCACTGCATAGGAAGTACTGCTGCTTCAGACGAAGCAGCTTGCCTTCGTACTGGGAATCATCGGGGTACAGGAATTCGGAGATGGATTCCACCGAACGCTTGTATTCGAGGAACTTGTGATAATCCGTACCGCCCAGCGTGCCGAAGACTCTCGATGGCTGGGTGATGGACTCGGCACTCCAGTTCCGCAGCGTGTTCACATGTCTGCGGTCGGCACCGATCACCGGAATATCATACGGAACCGCCCGTACGGCTTCATAATCCTTGTGCTCGAACACAAGCTCATCATTCTCCCAGCGGGTGTCCACATGTCCCCAGAAATGCACCTCGACCTGTTTGTCCTCGCGGCGCACTTCCCACACGTTGTCATTCTGCAGCCAGTAATCCGGCAGCTCCACCTGATAGCCGTCTACAATCTTCTGCTCGAACAATCCGTATTTATAACGGATGCCGCAGCCGTGTCCTGCATATTGCAGGGAAGCGAGTGAATCCAGGAAGCAGGCGGCCAGACGCCCCAACCCCCCGTTGCCCAGACCGGCATCGGCTTCCACCTCTTCGATATCCTGCAGACAGAACCCCAGATCCGAGAGGCCCTCGCGGACAACCTCCAGCACGCCCATATTCAGCAGGTTATTGCCCAGCAGCCTGCCGATCAGGAATTCCATGGAGAAATAATATACCTGCTTATCCTTGTCGATCTTGAACTTCTGATTGGTGTCCGCCCAGTCCTTACCGGCACTCTCCCGGATCATGTTGCCGAGAATATTATAAATGTCGGCGTTCGAAGCTTCTTCAAGCGGCTTGCCTAATTTCCCGATGAGTTTCTCACGGAACACTTGTTTGAAAGTCTCTTTATCGTTGAACAACAGCAGGTTCCTCCTTACACATGCATGTATTGGTTGATAATAGTGCCTATTACAACACTGGATCAGAAGAAATGCCCTGAAGTGGCACATTTCCCCTGATCCAGATATTATATCTTGCTGCTCTTGGCTATGACAAATGGACGCCTGCTGTCTCCAACGAGTATCCGGTCTTTGCTGAGATGCACATCTTTGTCCATGATCACATTCTCAATCACGGCATTCTCTTCAATCACGCATTTCTGCATAATCACAGAATTAATAATTCTCGCACCCTTACGAATCTGTACGCCCCGGAAAATAACGCTGTTCTCCACCGTCCCGGCGATTACACAGCCGTTGGCCACCAGCGAGTTGCTGACGGACGCACTATCCAGATAACGGGTAGGTGCCTCGTATTTAATCTTGGTCTGCACCGGATTCTCTTTGAACAGGCCAAAGTAATTCTCCTGCTTCAGCAGCTCCAGACTGTTCTTATAGTAACTCTCCAGCGAATTGATAACGGCATGGTAACCCTTATATTCATAGGCGGAGATTTTGAATTTGTGGCGGTTCTTCTGAATGGCATCGCGGAAGAAATAGCTCTCGCCATGGGCGATGCAATGCTCCACCTGCTCCAGGAACAGCTTCTTCTCCATAATGAAGATGTCCAGATACACATTCGGATGATGCTTCTCATGGTGGATATTCGTTACTACGTTGTCTTCATTAAGCTCGACCCGCAGGCACGGATCATGCTCCGGCTGAAGCTCGTCGATCTGCTTGTAGACCATCGTTACGTCCGCGCCCTGCTCCAGGTGATACTGATAGAGGTCCTGCAGATCCACCGTGTTAATGTGCTGGCTGCCGGAGAAGACGATGTATTTGGCCGAAGCCCTTCTGAAAAAATCCAGATTGTTATGATAATGCTGCAGGTCTCCCAGGGAGGTATCCGTAGGGTCATTCCAGTCCGGCGGCAGGATGAACAATCCGCCATGCTTGCGGTTCATATCCCACGATTTGCCGTCGCCGAGATGATCCATCAGCGACCGGTATTTGCGGCGGACGAACAGTCCCACGCTCTCCAGCTCCGCACGCATCATGTTGGACAAGACGAAGTCAATCAGCCGGTAACGGCTGGCGAAGGGGACCGCTGCCCCGCAGCGGAAATAGGTCAATTCATTTAAATTATCCAGTTCATGATCAAGATTAATTACGCCCATAAGCTCTTTCATCGGAATCCCCCGTCCTCTTGTGGTT
The DNA here is from genome assembly GCF_038005345.1 of Paenibacillus sp. FSL H8-0122. Taxonomy (NCBI): domain Bacteria; kingdom Bacillati; phylum Bacillota; class Bacilli; order Caryophanales; family Paenibacillaceae; genus Paenibacillus; species Paenibacillus sp. FSL H8-0122. The sequence continues at coordinate 6,044,312 of NZ_JBBOTB010000001.1, forward strand.
ATATGGTTTTGGCTGCTACAGATTTGAGCTTCTTGCTTCGTCTGTCGATCAGGAGGATTTCATCCTCATTCTCCCGGTCGACGCCGATTTCCATATTATCCTCAATGACCGTGTTCTGACTGATGATCGCTTTGTGAATTCTCACGTTCTTGCCGATCTTCACCTTGGGCATAATGACTGAATCGGTGATGACACTGCCTTCGCCCACTTCAACCCCGTAAAAGAGGACAGAGTGCTTCACCTCGCCATGTACGATGCAGCCCTCATTAATGATGCAGCTCGATACCTTGGCACCCGGTGCCACATATTGTGCAGGCTGATTCGGATTACGGGTGAATATTCTCCAGCCGGTATCATTCAGGTTCAGGGGAGGCGTATCGCTCAGGAGATCCATATTCGCTTCCCACAGACTGTCTACCGTACCTACATCTCTCCAGTAGCCTTCAAAAGGATAAGCGTACAGGGATTGGCCTTCACCCAGCATCATCGGAATAATGTCCTTACCGAAGTCATGGGATGATCCGGCGTTCTCTCCGTCCTCAAGCAGATGCTTGCGCAGAACATCCCATTTGAAAATATATACCCCCATAGAAGCAAGTGTGCTCTTAGGCTGGGCTGGCTTCTCTTCGAACTCGTAAATCTTCAGATCATCTTCCGTATTCAGTATGCCGAAGCGGCTTGCTTCCTCCAATGGAACGTCAATGACCGAGATGGTGCAGTCGGCGTTCTTGGATTTGTGATATTGCAGCATGGCATGATAATCCATCTTGTAAATATGGTCTCCCGACAGAATTAATACATGCTCCGGATCAAATTGATCCACGAACTTAAGATTGCGGTAAATGGCATCCGCCGTTCCCCGGTACCAGCTGCTTCCATTCTCCCGTTCATGCGGTGGCAATACGAATACGCCGCCATCCTTGCGGTTCAAATCCCAGTCGCTGCCGACTCCGATATACGAATGCAGCACCAGCGGTTCATATTGTGTCAGCACACCCACGGTATCGATGCCCGAATTCGAGCAGTTACTTAGGGGGAAGTCGATGATCCGGTAGGTTCCTCCGAAATAAACAGCCGGTTTGGCAATCGATTTGGTCAAACTCTTTAATCTTTTCCCTTGGCCTCCCGCCAATAGCATGGCTACCATCTCTTTTTTCTTCATGGAAGAGCCTCCTTGACTTATGGGTAATGGAACATGTAATAAATTAGGTTGAATGAGTGATGCTATGAAGTGTAGACCTAAGTAAATACCCTAAAAAGAAGTGTTGTGAAAAGATGTAGCCCAAAAGAAATGCAGAGACAGGATGAATACGGGTGATACGGGGAGGAAAACAGCTGATCGGGACATATTACCGGTTAAGCCGAATCAAAAGCAAAAACCAGATTGTACCCTTTATTCTAATAGTGTTCTATACCCGCCGTCAAAACCCTTTATTGCCCGCCTTAAACTGATTAATTTCTAACTATATTTCATATTCATGGCGATATAAATCACTATAATTAGATTAACCATTATGATTAACCGCAATCAGCGCGAATGAATCGAAGGTTTGGCTCCAAAGACCTATTTTCAGCAAACCTTCAACCTGCGGCTTCAAACTATGGACATACTATACTTACTTAATTACTGGATCTGGAGGAATTGCTAATGAAAGCAGCCCAAGGTGTCCGGCTACTCCTGGTGGATGATGAGCCTCATATCCTTCAGTTCCTGGAGCTGGGCCTGATCAATGAAGGCTTTGAGGTACAGACCGCCGCAGATGGTGCTGAGGCGCTGGCAGCGGCGGCCGACTTCAAGCCGCATGTCGTTATTCTCGATGTGATGATGCCCGGCATGGACGGATTCGAGGTCTGCAGGTGCCTCCGTTCCGAGGAAGCGGAGGTGGCGATCATTATGCTGACCGCTAGGGATGAGGTAGACGACCGCGTCACGGGCCTGTCCCTGGGCGCAGATGATTACATGGTGAAGCCGTTCAGCTTCGAGGAGCTGCTGGCCCGGATTCAGGCCCGGCTGCGCAACCAGTTCCCCGGACTGCTCGGCGAGGTCCGCTGCGGCCCCTTCCGGATTGACGGCCGCCGCAAGGAGATCCGCCATAAGGAGGAAGTGCTGGAGCTGTCTCCGACCGAATATGAGCTGCTGCAGTATCTGGTGATCAACCACGGACTGGTCCTGAGCAAGCCGATGATTCTGGACAAGGTGTGGGGCTATGACTTCGGCGGGGAGGAGAATATCGTGGAGGTCTATATCCGCTCCCTCCGGGAGAAGCTCGGCGATAAGGAGCACCGGATCATCCGCACCCTGCGCGGGGCGGGGTACCGGGTGGATCTGATATGACTGCCCGGACCTGTAGATTCACGGGCAGATTCCATGCTCCGCGTTCCCTGCGCAAGCAGTTGCTCGTCACCTCGCTGCTCATTCTCTCAGGATTGCTTATACTGATCGGCACACTCCAGTATGTACTCATGCGAAATTTCATATACAGCAACCGGGCAGAGGCGATGGAGACCCAGATACGCTCTGTGCCATTTGAAATCTTCAATAATGCAGGTAACAGACGGCCCGGGGGAGACCATCGTCCCCTGCTGCTGGACGCCCATACTACCCTCGCTATCTACAATCAGGATGGCGGCTTCATGGATTTGAAGGAAGAGACGCTGTCCGCTTCGCCTGCTCCGAGAATGAGCAATGAGGCCTATGACCAGTTGTTGAAGCTCCCCACGTTCAAGCCAAATGGGGACTACCGGCTCATTACCGCCGGGGATGGCAGCGAGCATCTGGCTGTCTTCATGAACCTCGGCAGACCGGGCGCTGCCCGGATGCTCCTGCAGATGACGGTGGAGACCGGACCGCTGAGGGATGTCGTCCTGCAGCAGCTGCTTATCTTCGGCGCGTTGTCGGTAGCGGCTCTGCTGGCCGGGCTGCTGCTGTATTTACCTACGCTGCGCAAGACGCTGGTCCCCTTATCCAACATGGGGCATTCGGCCCAGATTATCGATGCCGGCAACCTGAATGTGCGGTTCCCGAAGGAGCAGGGCCAGCTTGAGATCGACCAGCTCTCCCAGTCCTTCAACGGCATGCTGGAGCGGCTGGAAATTTCGTTCAAGAATGAGCGGGAGGCGAAAGAGCAGATGCGCCGGTTCGCCGCCGATGCTTCCCATGAGCTGCGGACGCCGCTGACGTCCATCTACGGCTTCCTGGAGGTGCTGCTGCGCGGAGCTGCCGATAACCGGGAACAGCTCTACAGCGCACTCAGCAGCATGCACGGTGAAGCCAAGCGGATCAACAAGCTGGTGGAGGACCTGCTTCTGCTCGCCCGGATGGACGGCGCACCCCGGCTGCGGGTCAAGCAGGTGCTGCTGGGCGAGCTGATCGACGACATGCAGGCGCAGCTCCGGGTACTGGCCGGAGAACGGCAGGTTGTCTTCGACCTGGCCTGCGGCATCCGGTGCCTGGTTGATCCTGACCAGATCAGACAGGTCCTTCTTAATCTATTCCACAATGCGGTTCAGCATACCGATTCGGTCAAGGGCATCATCCATATATCTCTGCACGCCGGGGGAGAACTGGCAGAGCTGACCGTAAAGGATAACGGCTCCGGCATCTCTGCGGAGCATCTCCCGCATGTCTTCGACCGCTTCTACCGCAGCGATTCCTCCCGCACACGCAAATACGGCGGCTCCGGGCTTGGGTTATCGATTACGAGGTCCATTGCCGAAGCGCATCAGGGAGAGGTGACGGTATCCAGCACTCCGGGTGAGGGCGCTGCCTTCAAGGTCTCCCTTCCATGCCTGCGGGATTAGCCAATGAGCTGTAAATAGCGATATAATAGTTCCAGGCTATCAAAACTTAAGCGTATGCTTCCGAAGCGAGTTTTGCGAAGTGATTCCATGAGGTTTAGGCTATCAAAACTTAAGCATATGCTTTCGAAGCGAGTTTTGCGAAGTGATTCAATGAGGTTTAGGCTATCAAAACTTTTAGGAGGGTATCTCATGTACGAAATCGCCATTATCGGCGCCGGTCCTGCCGGTGCAAGCGCCGCCCTGTTCGCTGCCAAGGCCGGCAAAAAAACACTGCTGATTGACAACGACAAAGGTATGACCCGCAGAGGCTGGTATGAGAATTATTACGGAATTAGCGAGATTGGCGGACCTGATCTTGTAGAAACCGGACATAAGCAGGCCGTGAAGTTCGGGGCCGAGCTGGTTGCCGGACAGGCGACCTCACTGGAAGCCAGCGGTGAGGGCTTCGTCATCGGGATGGAGAGCGGAGCTACTTATGAAGCTAAGCATGTCGTGCTGGCGACAGGTGTTCTGACAGATCTGGCTGCCGCAGCCGGGGTAACCACCAAGGAGGGTACGGAGCCAAGAATCAAGACGGTGATTGCCGCCACACCGGAAGGCAGAACCAACATCGACGGTATCTGGGCCGCCGGAACTGTTGCCGGAATGAGTGTCCACGCGATTATCACTGCCGGGGACGGCGCCAAGGTGGCCGTCAACATCATCAGTGAGCTGAACGGTGCACGGTATGTCGATCACGATTTGCTGAAGGCTTAGCAAATACTACATAAGAACCGCCTTTCCTTATGGAGAGGCGGTTCTTTTTTGTGCGGAAGAACTATTTTTATTTGTTGAGACTGGCGACTCTCTGCTCCTGCGCGCTCTGCTGCGGCCTGCCGCTGTAGAATTCCTGAACGATGTAGAGGGGGCGCCCCTTGGACTCATCATAGATCCGTCCGACATACTCACCCAGAATCCCCAGCATGAGCAGCACGAACCCGTTGAAGGTTAAGGTGATCCCGATCATCGATGCCCAGCCCTTCACGGCCGCATCCGTAAAGAGCGCCAGATACAGTACATACATCAGGTACAGAAACCCGGATACGGAGAGCAGTGCTCCAAGAACACCCGCCAGCTTCAGCGGCTTATAAGAGAAGGAGGTAATACCGTCCAGCGACAGCTTCAGCATCCGTCTGAACGGGTATTTGGTCTCTCCGGCCAGCCGCTCCTCCCGCTCGTATTCTATCGCCTTCTGGCGGAATCCGACCCAGCTGACCAGACCGCGCACGAAGCGGTTCTTCTCCGGCAGACGCTTCAGCTCATCGCAGACTCTGCGGTCCATCAGGCGGAAATCGCCGGTATCCACCGGAATGGAGATATCGGTCGAGTAACGCAGCACCCGGTAAAATAAGCTGGCCGACCACTTTTTGAACAGGGACTCTCCGTTTCGCTTGATCCGCTTGGCATACACGACCTGGTAGCCTTGCTTCCACTCCGCAATCATCTCGGGAATCAGCTCGGGCGGGTCCTGGAGATCCGCGTCAATGATCACGACCGCATCGCCCAGCGCATAATCCATACCTGCGGTAATAGCGACCTGATGCCCGAAATTGCGGGACAGATCGATCAGCTTCACACTTTCATCCCAATAGCTGTATTCCTCGATCATCTGCGCGCAGTTGTCCGTGCTGCCGTCATTGACGAAGATCAGCTCGTAGGGCTCGCCTGTTATGCCCATTACTTTTTTGATGCGCCGGTAGGTCTCCTGAATAACAGCCTCTTCATTGAACATCGGTATGATAATGGAATAGCGCACTTGAACACTCATGGGCAGCTCCTCCTCAAAAGTAGTAAGGAAGCGCGCCGGCAAAGGGCCGGATATACGCGCTTCCTGATCTCCTGCTCCCGCAGGTTAGTTCAGGGTGATCTCGTACAAGGTTCCGGCATTGCCGCTGTTCTGCGTCCCCTGCCAGTCTGCGGCCGGAACCTCCGTCCCGTTCGCGGTAATCCATTCCGTAGTCTCCGAGCTGCCGCCGCCCCGCATCCCGCCCATGCCGCCGCTGGTGACCAGGAAGTACTTCACTTGCCCGCTCTCTACAAGCTCCTTCAGAGTGGCTGGGGTGTAGGGCGTATCTGATGCATTGAAGCCGTTCAGGATGACGACCTGCTCCCCTTCGTCGATGATATACGGGCCTGCCGTTCCATAATCCATCGCTGCGAACAGATATTTCTCGCCGGTATTATGCTCCTTGAGATAGGTCAGCAGAGACTCATTGATACCGGCAGCGTTGTTCCTTCCGCCCCCGCCCATGTTGGCTATGTTGGGCATGTTGGCTATGTTGGGCATGCCGCTCATGTTGCCCATTGCACCCATCCCGAAGGAGCTGCCGCTATCCGGCCCTGCTGCTGGAGTCATGCTATTATTTCCATAGACAATCGGTGTAAATGCCCAGTAGAGCGGGCCAATCAGCAGCACCAGGAACCCTGTTACCGCAGCGGCATGTAACCAGGAGGGCTTATCGCGTACCACCTTCAGCAGCCGCAGAATGACCAGCAGTACCGTCATGGCAAGACCTGCTGCCAGAATACCGGAGGACCAGCCGCTGCCGATGGTATCGTCGTACGGACGGATAATGTACACCTCAAGTACCGTTGTAGCCAGCACCGCTGCGGGCAGCAGCCAGGACAGCCAGGCCTTCCGCTCCTTATAGTAGCTCCAAAGCTGAGACCAGCCTGCACCTGCCAGCGCCGCCACCGGCGGAGCCATCATAATCAGGTAATACTGGTGGAAGAAGCCTGCGATGCTGAAGAATCCCATGACCGGGACCAGCCAGGCCAGCCAGAAGATGGCTTCCTTATGCTGCCGGGTGAAGCTCCTGCGGCGCAAGCTGGCCAAGATCCCGATGCTGCCGAAGAGCACGAACGGCAGCAGCCAGCTCGCCTGGCCGGACAACTCCTGCTGGAACAGCCGCAGCGGACCGGCAGTGCCGGTGTTGAACATGCCGCCGCCGTTCATCCCTCCGCGTCCGTTCGGGCCGCCGAACCCGCCAAATCCGCCTTCCGCTCCTTCTCCGCGCCGTCCGCCGTCCTGAACGCCCGGCACCATTCCGCCACCGCGTACGTCCTGGCCTGGAGCAGTCCCGCCGCTGTCACGGCTCTGATTGTCCCCGGCGGCGGCGGAATCACGGCCGTTCGTCGCCCCTTGCCCGTCTGCGCCCCCTTGTCCATCAGCTCCATCCATGGGCGGGAATTCACCGCCTAATTCCGGCATTTCCCCGTTCATTGCGGGCATGCCGCCGCCGAAGCCGCCGCTCCCGGGTCCTCCAGTGCTGCGGTCACCGGTCAGACGGGACACACCATTATAGCCAAAAGCCAGATTAAGCACAGAATTGGTGCCGCTGCTCCCGATGTAAGGCCGCTCATCTGCCGGAATGGAATCGACAATTACAGCCCAGGATAGAGACACTGCCAGCAGTACGGCAGTGCAGGCTGCAAGGGTGCCGGTCTTCTTTTTCCAGTTCACCTTGGCTGCCAGAAGATAGAATAGATAAAAGGCCGGAAGAACCATATAAGCCTGCAGCATCTTCTCATTGAAGGCGACACCGATGAGCCCGAAGGCGGCGAGCAGGCTGCCCGTCCGGTCGGTCCGGGTGCCTCGGAAGAGAAACCATGCCGCCAGCAGCAGCGTGAACACCAGCAGCGCATCAATATTGTTCGTCCGGCTTACCGCCGCTGCTACCGGGGTAGCCGCCATAACGAGCGCTGCAAGCCGTGCAGCCGCCTGTCCGAAGGCAGGCTTCACCAGCAGATAAATTAAGAGTACCGAGCCTATGCCGCCGAGCACCTGCGGCAGAATGACACTCCAGCCATGCAGGCCGAAGACCAGCGCGCTTAAGGTCTGCAGCCAGAAGGTTACCGGCGGCTTATCGACCGTTACAGACCCTGCTGAATCCAGGGAAGCGAAGAAGAAGTTATGGAAGCTCTGCAGCATGCTGCCCACTGCGGTTGTATAGTACGTATTGGCATATTGGTCATTCCAGATTCCGTATCCGTACAGGACGGCTGCCAGCAGCATAATCATTACCAGTACAACATCGGTACCCGGCCTCTTCAGTATTTTCATCGTTTGATCCACTCCGATTCGTTCATTTCTTAGGTGTATTATGGCATCCGTACCTTAACCGGCAATGAATGCCCGCTGAATGTTTGCTGAACGTGCCGGACACGCCAAATACCCCACCAAGAGATACATCCTGGTGGGGTATTTGGGAGAGCTGCTATTTCCTTTACGGCTTACGGGCCAGCGCTGCTACCTTGTTCAGGGTGTTCCAGTTGCGTGCGGTAAGCGCCGTTCCCAGCAGCTTGTCGAACGGCACCTTGAACAGCGGCGACTCGCTCACACTCACTTCATAGAAGGCATACAGCTCCCTGCCGATCACCCGCACCTTATCGGCTCCATCCTCATAGGGACGGAGCTTCTCCAGTGCTTCAGCGGCTGGCTCCGCTGCCAGAAACGAGACGTACAGGCGCTTGTAGGCTTCCTGTTCACTCTGCGGGAACGGATTACCGGCGATGACCGCCTCCAGCTCCTCCAGAGAACGGATGATGACAGGCACCTCCAAGCCGAAGGTCTCCTGAATCTTCCCGCTAATCATCTCCGCCAGCCCGTCACCTGTTAACGCTTCACTCTCAAATATAACATTGCCGCTCTGGATGTAGGTGCGTACATTCCTGAATGGAAGCGTTCCGAGCATGGCCTTCAGATCCTGCATTTTAATTACTTTGTTGCCGCCGACATTGATGCCGCGCAGCCATGCAATGTATGTATTCACCAGCATTCTGCCTCCTCTATACAGTCTGTTGCCCGCAGCGCTATGCCCTCAGGCGTCTGCGGATCTCGCGGACCAGCAGCTCCTTCTCGGGAACCGAAAGTCCCTCAACCAGCCGTGCGGCTGCTACCGGCAGTATCCACGGGTTAATATCAGCAAGCGTCAAGCCTGACAGCTTCAGATATCTGCGGAGATATTGCGCGGTCAGCCTTTTTCTGGCGAACCCCAGTAACCCCTTAGCGAACACAGAAGCCTGCTCAGGCATGGCCCCGATACGGAACATGATTACTGACCGTGCCACATCCGCTGCAGGATTGCCGCGGACGCCGGTCATCCAGTCAATGACCCACAGCTTATCATCCATCAGGATATTATCCGGGTGGAAATCGCCATGGCATAGCTTCTCCCCGTCCGGCAGCCGGGCAAGCCGGGACAGAATCTGTGTCTTCTCCTCTGTCTCAAGCATCGGTGCGGCGATAATTTGCTGTTCCAGCCGCTTCTTCTGCGCCCCGGCTTCGCCCATGCCATCGAGCTGATGAAGGCTGTGATGCAGGCCGGCCATCTGCTTGAAGCCGCTGAAATTCAGCCACGGCTTCCGGTTCATCTGCTGTAACAGAGTAGGACCGGCGATCTTCTGATACACAATTCCCGGTCTGCCCTCTACCACTACCCGCTCATGGGGCTGCGGAGTAGCAACACCTTGTTCATACACACACTTACTGAAACGGTATTCTAAGTCCACATGCTCTTCCGGAACGTCATCGCGGTACAGCTTAAGAATCTTTCCTTCCCCGTACTCCAGCACTTCAGCCGTTCTGCCTTGACCGATTACCTTCCCCTGCATATCAATGCCCTCCCGGCTAATCCAGACTGATCCGCGAGTAAATGCTCTCATCTCCCTTTATAGTGAATCGCGGAAAAACTCATGATAGAAATTAATAATAACCAGCAGCACAGCCAGCGATTCGTTGACACTGTCCACTTCCAGAGCGTGGTTGGCATCGTCAATCCTGTATACCCTTACCTGCTTCATGCTGCTAAGCTCGGCGGGATGCTGCCCGGTGAACATCGGGTCACTCCCGCCGTAAATCACACTGCCCCGGCTCTGCCGGATGAACGGAAGGCTCTCCGCAACAGGTGTAAGGAACAGATGCGAGACCTTCTCGCCCACTCCGGGCTCTGACGCCACCTTACCGGCAATAATCGTCCCCATACTCTTGCTGATGAACAAAAGCTGCTCGTAGTCGGGAAGTGATGCAAGCGCAATCTTGCATTCCTCGGCAACAATATCAATCTCTTCGCGCTTGAAGGCCACTCTGGCAGCCTGGTAGCCGTATTCTAACAGCAGCAGGTCACAGCCGTATTCCCGGGCCAGCTTGCCCGCATAATCCAGCAGCGGCCGCTCGGCGGAATAATTCTGTCCCGGAAACACCACCGCCAGCACCTTGGAGCCTTGAGTAATAAGCTTATGTCTGACCTCTCTGCCCCAATGTGAGGACATTACAATGCTGGATACGCTCATCTATCATCCACGCCTTTCCTACCTGTTCTATGAGATTCTCTCTTGCCTCTCATTATAGCTAACTTCAGGACAGGTTGAAAATCGGACAGCCCCGCATGGGCGGGGCTAGGAGATGGCGCTTCTGCGTCTATGATCCTTCCGGCTGCTGCTCTGGAAGAGCCTTCTGCCTGCTGCTCCTTCTGCGGGCGAGAAACTCCGCTGTAAACCACAGCAGTACAGGGATAAGCACCTGGAACGGGAGTGCATATATCTTGTAGATATGATACGCGAAATACTCCATTTCCATAATATTGGAATAGATAAAATTCGACAGATAGACCATGATCAGCCCCATCTGAAGCACAACAGAACGGTAGCTCCCCAGCTTGAATACCTTCGCTATCCCGTTACAGGTTACATACAGGCACAGACTGACCTTGACGAAGAGCGCCGTAACAAACACTATGGCCGCCGAGCCCTCGATCCGGGTAACGAAATCGCCGATATTAATCCGGCTGACCGCCACGTAAGAGGGGAAGTACAGACCGGACAGAATATCAGGGCCAAGTATCAGCAGGTTACGCAGCGTGATCATAATAATGATCCCCCCTGCAATCAATGTGCTGCTGACCAGCACCCGCTTGGCAGAGCCCTTGGCCGGAATGGCGCTGAATGCGCCCAGAAAGACCACAATCTCGGCAAAGGGGAAGGTGAACGATCCTGCTGTATCTGCAAGAATAAGTTCAAACCTTGTATTGAGTAGCGGCTTCAGATGATGGTATTCAAACTTGGGCACTGAGAGCAATTGCAGGGTTACAATCACAATTAGCGAGAATAACAGGAGAAACTTAGCACTTCTTCCAAGCACCTCTATCCCGGCGTGGACGACCCAGATACAGAGCAGGCCAATCATAAGCATGGGTGCGAGCATCGGAGTTGCGGTTAAGGCTACGGTCTTGCTGAACTCCCCGAAATTGCGCAGCACCAGCGCTCCCAGATGCAAAGCATACCAGATATACAGACAGGAAAGCATCCGTCCCAGGACGGAGCCGAACACTGCAATCAGCATGTCAAACAGATCCTTGCCCGGAAACAGGACATGGAGTCTCGCATAGACGAGCATAAGCGGAACGGCCAGCAGAATCGCCAAGAGTTGGGCAATCCAGCTGCTGTTGCCGGACTGTGACGAAGTTCCCAGGAACAGGGAAGCGCCGGTGACAAATAATATAGCGATGCTGATGGACTGTCCAGCCGGAATAGTCTCTTTGCTCACACTCTCCTCCTCCTTCAGCGGTGCGCTCTAATATAGCTTTTTCACCCATTCCACAAACAGCGGGGACGGACTGGGAATCTCCCAGCGCATCGACAGTGCGAAGGCCAGCCCGAAGGAGATCAGGTACAGGGCGGAGCAGACCAGGAAATCCCGCTTCATTCCCTTCTTCCGCAGCCCATATGGATCAATTACAGCGATCAATGCGTAGATCAATATCACGTAAATGAACATACTTAATCCCCCAGCCGGATGGCCCGCGAAGTCTTGGCACTGCTCTGTATCGTCACCTTGGACTTAACGCTCACTTCAAGACCGGCAAAGACCTCAGGCCAGTGTTCCTTCACTTTGGCCCAGAGCTTAGGCTGGTTCTCGTACAAGCTCTCGCCAAAGCCAAAAATATCAGCCTCATATTGCTGCTGCATCTTATGAATTAACGCCAGAATATCCGCCTGCAGCCGCTCAGCTGCCCTTTGCTCGATATCCTGAATCGTCTCATCCTTCAGGAATCCCTCCGGTGTCATCACCTCATCCAGCCCTGTCTTGGTTACTGTATGAATCTGTATCTGGAGCTTGCCATCCACTATTGTGTGCTTCAGCTTGGAGTGATTGGAGATAATCTCCAGGGAATACGCCGGATTCCCCCGCTTATCATCTACAGCCAACACCCCTCCCTGCAGTACATTTTTGACGATAAGCATCGTCTTCGTCTCATCGCCGCTCAGTTTGCCCACCATCCGGTCCTTCACAAATACGGCGGTACCTGCCACCCTTTCGCTCTGCTCACCATTTTTCCGGTGAATATGAATGATTGGGGCCGTCGCATTAATCCCTGAAGTCTCCAGCTTATCGATGAAATCCCATATCTCCACCGTCGGGGCGTTGTTCGTATACTTCTCATCACGCATCATCTGGGCCAATTCAAAGGACAGGATTGCTTCCGTGGTGCTTTTCATATTCAGGATCTCACGGGCCGTCTTCTCTCCAGACACGAAGATGAACACATCCGAGCGGGTCTCCGTGTCCCGGCTGTACCAGTCAATGACTTTGACTAGCCCCTCTCTGGCGGCTTCCTCACTGATGATTATGGCCTTCGCATGACTCCAGAAAAGCTTCTTGCCGGTCATAGAGATCATATTGCGGACGATTTCAAACATCGTATTCCCGCTGAGGCTGACCATCTTGTAGCCCGCCTGAGCCTTGTCCGCCGACCCGCCTGTATCCACAATCTCTGCTGTAAGCAGTAGCTTCCCATCCTCATTCTTATCAATGGCCACTCCGGCTACAATCGCCATATCATCCACCTCGGCATAATTCCAGCAGCCGGTGAGTCCCAGGCTCAGCAGCAGCAACAGTGAGATAAGAGAGGTACACCCTCTCGGCAGAGATCTCATGACCGCTTGGCCGGTCTCTTGGACGGCTTCCGTCTTCGGTTACGCATTCCAATCACCGCAGGCCGCAAATTCATATCCCACCAGGGCGCACGAATGGTTGTATCCTTAATATCCTGGGGGCGGATCGAGCCTACCCCAAGCATGTAAGAGACGCCGAAGGAGCGCAGGCTCATCAGGTGAATGACCAGACCAAGCAGACCGAAGAAATATCCGTAGAGGCCCAGGAAGAAGGTGCTGCCCAGCAGCGCCAGTCTGGCGATGATCAGCGGCCCGGTCAGCCTTGGATTCAGCAGCGTCGTTATCCCTGTCAACCCCACCACAATGACCATCGGCGCACTGACAATCCGCGCATCCACGGCAGCCTGGCCCAGCACCAGCGCCCCGACGATGCTTACAGCCTGGCCAATCGATGTCGGTATCCGTGCCCCCGCTTCCCGCAGCACCTCGAAGATGGTCAGCATAAGCAGCGCTTCAACTATGGTTGGAAAAGGCACCGATTGCCTGGCAGTCGCAATACTAAGCAGCAGCAGGGTGGGAACCATCTCCTGGGCATAGGTTACAAGGGCAATATAACCGGCCGGGATACTGATCGACATGAAGGCTCCCAACACTCTAAGCACACGGTTAAACGATGCAAAATAATAGTTGATATAATAATCCTCACTGGCCTGGAAGTTCTCAACGAATACATAAGGAACTGTCAGCGCAAAAGGGGTGCCTTCGACGAGGACCGCAACCCGGCCCTCCATGATTTTGCTCACGAGTGTGTCCGGCCGTTCGGTACTTCCAACGGTTTCAAACGGAGAGTAGGGCTCGTCACGGATCAGCTCGGACAGATAACCTGTGTCCAGAATAAGATCAATTTCTACCTTCTCCAGCCTGTCATACAGCTCCTTAATAATATCGGGAGAGGCCAGACTTCCCATATAACAGATACAGGTCTGCGTCTTGCTGCGTGTTCCGATTTCCATGAATTCGATTTTCAGATCCGGGTCCCGCACCCTGCGGCGGATCAGGGTCAGATTCACAAGCAGCGATTCGGTGAAGCCCTCACGGGGGCCACGCACCGTTTTTTCCGTAGTAGGCTCTTCTATCGCTCTGGAGTCCCAGCCCTGAACATTGATGATAAGCCCTCCGGCATAGCCTTCCAGCAGCAGCACCGCCTTCCCGCTGACGATCGCCCCTATCAGTCCATCCAACTCCTCGGAGACCATGACATCCGGGGTATCAATGACAGTCATCCGGATTCTCTCCATTAGGGCTGCAGGGTCCCGGTGCTCTTGTTCTGCGGGCTGGTAAGCGAGTATCGGCTTGATGATCCCCGTCTGAATCAGATTCCGGTCCACCATTCCATCGACATAGATTAATCCGCAGCGGACGGGAGCACCCTGACTGTTCTCTATGATCCTTACTCTCAGTGTCCCGTCGTTATTGAAAATCTTCCGCAGCCGTTCCACCGTCTCCTCCAGCGAAGGGCTTAGCGGAGGATGCGCGGACAGGGTACCGGCAGCTTCACTATTCAGTGCAGAATGCTTGTTCTTCACTGCTATCACTCCTGTCAGAGATCTATTGCTCTGATTATCCCCCGTCTCTCTGACTCCTATTCGCCAGAATTTACTGCATGGGAGAGGCAGATGCCACCCGGCCCTTGAACGGCACAGCAAATAAGCCCGCTCTGTAACAGAGGGGCAGGCTGGACCAAGCTTCGTATGATATCGTCAGCCGCTGCTCCACTAAGGCAAATGCTCCTTGCAGCAGCCGCTTTATGTTATGGTTAGTACAGTTAGAAAACAGCGGTGGGACTGTTACAGACAGAGAAAGGTAAAAGGAGCACGTAAAATGACACCATTCACGCGAAAAGTTATTCTCATTATTCAGTCGATCCCGGAAGGCTCCGTCATGACCTACGGCGGGATTGCCCGGGCGGCCGGAAGTCCCCGGGCGGCCCGGCAGGTCGTGCGTATTCTGCATTCCATGAGCAGGAAGTACAAGCTGCCGTGGCACAGGATCATCAACGCCAAGGGTATGATCTCGCTCACTGAAGACGAATCCGCCTCCCTGCAGCAGCTATATTTAACCGGAGAGGGCGTTATCTTCGATGAACGGGGCGTGGTTGACCTGGAGCGTTACCAGTATGTTCCGGCTCCAGAGCTGGAGATGGACCTGGAGCTTCCGCCTGAACCCGGCGATGAGGAGGACGCTTAACCTGTCTTCCTCCGGCCCTCGGAATAACTCCTGCGGCCCCCGCCCGCCAGCCCGTTCAGCAGGCAATACATCGTGGCATAAATCACCAGCAGCACAAAGGCGACGAACAGGCTGAAGAACACTGACTGCCGGTTCAGACTGTCCATGACCAGCCGGTAGAGCTGATGGCGGTCCGTCAGCACATCCCAGCTGTTCAGGCGGTAGACTCTGCCGAGCAGGACGCCGTAGCCGCCCATGACACAGGCGAACAGGACGAAGACCCACGAGAGCAGCATGTTGCTTTTCCGGTAGATCACGTGCTGGAACTGGTACAGGGAGAAGAATCCGGTCAGCCAGCCGCTCCAGGTGAACAGGAGGAGGGTGGTCAGATCATACCAGTACCGGTTCTGGATCGTTCCGCCGACGATATACTTGCTTTTGCGGACAGTCAGATGGATCAGATCCGTCATAATATAAGGCGCATTCGGAAAAAACAGCAGCCAGGCTACGCCCAGCGGCAAAATCAGCAGCCCCCCGATCTTCCGCTTATCCAGCTCATGCGCGGCCATGGAGAAGAAGAACGGCACCCAGGCCAGAAACAGATTCCAGAGCAGAAAGGCATAGAACGTATCCGTCTGCAGCGAAACAACGCGGTATACAGCAAGTGTTGCCGCCGTCATAGCAGCCAGAAGGATGAAGACCTTGGTGTAATTCAGTTCTTTCATGAAGGATAATCCCCTTACCTTGATATAGTCCATTTATGTAATTGTACAAATATGGGGCTGGAGTGTCCAATATCGGGGGCAGTAACCGCACGCTGCGCATTGTGTTCGGTTTTCCGCGTACACCTTTCCTTAAAGAACAAAATGCCTGCGGTATCCCCATTGTGATCGGTTTTTCGACCGTATCTGCCCCACAAACCTCTGCCGCACCAAATGTGATCGGTTTTTCGACCATATCTGCCCCACACGCCTCTGCCGCACCAGATGTGGTCGGTTTTTCGACCACATCTGCCCCACACGCCTCTGCCGCACCAAATGTGGTCGGTTTTTCGACCATATCTGCCCCACACGCCTCTGCCGCACCAAATGTGGTCGGTTTTTCGACCACACTCCGTCCAGATGACCACGCGCTGTCCATGTGTTCAGTCGGACGAAAATCATAATTTCCTTAACAATAAAAAAGCAGCGCTGCCCATGAGGGTAGTGCTGCTTGTATGACGTTAATAGGCAATGGCGGCGCCTGCGGACTGGTAACCCAGGTTACCTTGTACCCGCGTCAGCCCTGCACCGCGCGGGCTATACCCCGCCGCTGAGCTTGCGGGCCACCGCCGGAGTGCGCCCCTTGAAGGCAGTGCTGCGCGATGAGGATTCCTCCAGCCCCGAGAGGGCGCTGCATTCTCTGAAGGCCGCATGTTCACAGCCCCGGCAACGGCTGGGATTCACGCTTCCCAGCGCTTCATTGATCGCTTCGCCGGTATGATCATAGAACTGGGCAGCACCGATCCGGTCGTACAGCCCCGTTCTCTTGAGCAGCTCCAGCGGCTGGCTCTGGATGCCTGAGATCATCAGTCTGCCGCCAGCGGCCTGCAGCTCCTTCACCAGCGCTGCCAGATTGGCCTCACCTGTCGTATCCATCAGCGGTACCTTGCCCATGCGCAGCAGGATAAGCTTAGGCTGATCCGGGCCGAGCTCGGGCATGGTGTGGTCGAAGCGGTAGGCAGCGCCGAAGAACAGCGGTCCCTCCACATTGTAGATTCCGATCTGCGGACAGTCGTGGCTCTCTGTTACCATATGGGCCTCGACCTTGACGGAAGACGGGTCAGGCAGCACCTTGGAGATTCTATGCACCTCACCCATACGCTTGACGAAGAGCACAACGGCCAGGATCAGCCCCACCTCTACCGCCACGGTCAGATCAGCGAATACCGTCAGCAGGAAGGTAATCGCCAGCACCAGTGAATCCCCGGTCTTCAGCTTCAGCAGGTGGAGAAATTCCTTGCGTTCACTCATATTCCAGGCTACGACCATCAGAATCGGGGCCATCGCTGCCAGCGGAATGCTGGAGGCGTACGGGGCGAACAGCAGCAGGATCAGGAACACCACCACACCGTGAATGATCCCGGAGAGCGGAGAAGCGGCACCGCTGCGGATATTGGTGGCGGTTCTGGCAATCGCACCGGTAGCCGGTATCCCGCCGAAGAGCGGCGCGGCGATATTGGCGACCCCCTGGCCGATCAGCTCACGGTTGCTGTCATGGCGGCTGCCCGACATGCCGTCGGCCACGACTGCGGAGAGCAGCGACTCAATGGCTCCCAGCAGCGCAATGACAAAAGCCGGACGGATCAGCAGCTTGATCTTCTCCCACGTAATGACCGGGAAGTGAAAGCTGGGGAGTGTATTCGGGATATCTCCGTAGGCAGAGCCGATGGTCGTCACCTTGCCGCTGAAGAACAGGGCTGCGATAACCGTGGCACACAACAGTCCAATTAGAGAACCCGGCACCTTCGGGGCAAACCGCAACCCCAGCACCACTACGGCGAGACATACCCCCGCAGTCAGAATGCTGTACAGATTGATTGTGGAGAGATGCGCCCCGATCTCCTTCATATTGTCGATAAAGCTCTCATGCCGCTTCATGTCCCTTAGGCCAAGGAAGTTCGCAATCTGCCCGCTGAAGATAATAACGGCAATCCCGGCCGTGAAACCAATGGTCACCGGCTTCGGAATGAACTTAATCAATACCCCAAGCCTCAGAACACCCATCAAGACAAGAATCACCCCGGCCATCATTCCGGCAATCAGCAGATTCTCATACCCGTACTGCATGGCAATAGCGAACAAAATAGGAATGAATGCACCCGTAGGCCCGCCAATCTGGAACCTGGACCCGCCGAATAAGGAAATCAGTATGCCGGCCACAATGGTTGTATAGATTCCGTACTCCGGCTTCACACCGGAAGCAATAGCAAATGCCATCCCAAGCGGGATGGCAATAACGCCGACGATTGTCCCTGAAATGATATCCTTGCGCAGCGAAGCAATGTTATAGCCTTTGAAACGGCCCCACCCTGTCATCCTCTAACCTTCTTTTCTCTGAATATCTGATTATTTGAATATAATACCCACATTACTCCTGCCCGCTGCTCTTGTCAACGGGGTAATCCGCCCCCGGAGGCCGGGGTTATTCGCTGCGGATGCCTTCAAGCAGGGAAATGGTACTCACCAGATGATTGTCGAAGATCTGTCTGGCTACAGCCAGAAGCTCCTTAATCAGAGGATCACGGAGGGCATAGATGACAGTGGTCCCTTCCTTGACGCTGGTGACCACATTTTTGGCCCGGAGGACGGCCAGCTGCTGGGATACCGCAGAGCCTTCCGAACCCAGGATCGCCTGCAGCTCGTTCACATTCTTCTCGCCTTCGCTAAGCAGCTCCAGAATCCGAATCCGCATCGGGTGAGCCAGCGCCTTGAAGAATTCCGTCTTAAATTGTTGAATATCGCTGTTCATCAGACTTCTGCTCCTTATGCTGTTACTTGTTTCAATCTATATTATATTAGCTCATTTGCCTGAAGGTGGCTATGCCGGGGCAGGAAATAGTTCGTCCGCCGGGGGCCCTGCGGCCCCTACAGATTCACCGGATACAGCCTGGCTTCACGGGTCCTCAGCTCGACGAAGCCGCCCAGTGCCATCGGTTCGCCCAGGCATTCGAACATGATCAGGTCGCGGCCGATCCGCAGATAACCCGTGCCGTCCTCCTCTATATTTTCCAGCACGCCTGTCAGGATGACCGTATCCCCTTCGATACGCAGGCCAAAGGCACCGCCGGGAGCAGGCACAATATCGACCCAGCTCATGAACAGCGCCGGCAGCTCCCATTCTGCCACCCATTCCTCACCCGGCTGAACAGGCGGTCCGCACCATTTGGCTCTGGCT
Organism: Paenibacillus sp. FSL H8-0122; assembly: GCF_038005345.1. Lineage (NCBI taxonomy): Bacteria > Bacillati > Bacillota > Bacilli > Caryophanales > Paenibacillaceae > Paenibacillus > Paenibacillus sp. FSL H8-0122. The sequence goes on from NZ_JBBOTB010000001.1 coordinate 6,063,206, forward strand.
TCCCCCCATTCCGCTGCCGCGAATCTGATTTCCCCGGTCCGGGGACCTTGTCCAAGAATGTGTATGTTCATCTTCATTAGCTCCATCTTCGTTCATTGGTATAACGTCATTATACATGACCGGGCGCCGGAGAGGATATCAGGTGTAATTCTGTGTTGCTTTGTTCAGATAGGTGCTGGGATGCAGCCAAGGATGCTTGAAGAACTCGTGTTTGCCGGTGATCTGGCGCGATACGCTGAGGTCATAATCAATCATGTGCTTCACTTTCTCGGCGAGGCTTCTGCCCTTCACCAGCAGGCCCAGCTCGTAATCATGGCAGGCACTCCGTTCATTAATATTATAAGAGCCGTGAAATACCGCCTGCGCTCTGTGGTCGTAGATGATTTTCCAGTGGGAGAAGCGTTCAGTCGCACTATAATCATAGAAGGATACGCCGTTACAAAAGGGAACGTACATGTTGCTGCGCACCGCCGCCCGGTTTGTCGGATGATCATTAACCTCCAGCGGATTGCAGATGGTGAGATGGCAGGCGCGCTCCGGCCCCACTTCACCCAGCCGGTCCCAGAAGGCCTGATCGATCAGATACGGATTCACAATAAGAGTCTCATCGGCCGCATAGGTGATCACATCCAGAATATATTGCTGAATCAGATTCACCGGGTTGCCGGGAAAGCTCGCGAAGAGAGTACACTCCTCCTCCCCAAATGCATAGTCCACCACAGGACGATAGAAGGTTGACGCCAGGTCAAAGTGATCTCCCCCGAGCAGCAGCCACCTGGAGTGAAAAACAGCGTTCAGCGACTGGGCCACAGCCCCCTGAATCCTGAAGCAGCCGTCATGCCATTCCTCTTCCTTGGCGGGGATACCGAGCGGACGTCCATCTACCTGCTGGCCCGGGGCTTCCTGAATGGGGGTGGCAAACGTATACTGGTCCCCGATATTCAGACTGCCGATAATGGAAGTTATTCCGTCTATAATCATGAATTTGCGGTGGTCAATCACATTCAGCCCGGTCACCTCCACATCCTCCTGAACCTTATCCTGCAGAAAAAGGATGCTCTCAGGCACGCCCTGTGACTTCAGCACTTTGCGCTTCGCAGCCCATTCCTCTGCACCGTAATAGGAGTGGAAGGTATCCAGCAGTTTTGCACCTGCCTGCTCCAGACGCCCGGCAATCTTGGAGAATTGCCCCACCTCCAGGTTCTGGCCGTATCCGAGCGCAGTGACCGTATAATTCACCATGATTCTAATCTCTACTCCGCGTTCAAGTGCATGAAGCAGCTCACTAGCGATAAGGTTCCCTGAATGGTCATTGAAGAACAGCATCACGGACAGATGAATGTAACGCTCAGCCTTGCCGATCTCGCCGAGCAGCATGTCCAGACATTGTGGTCCGTTCACATAAGGATCTACCCGGTTATGCCGGGTGGTCTGCGGGGCCAGAGCCCTGAGCTTGCCGGAATCGAGTCCTGCTACTGTATCCGCGAGCTGATTAAGCCATTCCTGGCTTATACCCGGCAGCTGTTCGAGCTGCTGCATATCCGTTATGACGCCCCCGCACTCCTGCCGGTAAGCGCGCGCGGTATCACTTTGCAAAAGAGGGGCAAACGCCGGCTCCGCCTCCTCCGCACCTTCGGTGAGTGACGCTAGGGAGCCGCCCGAAATATGATAATTCACGTAATCTATGAGATCCTGCTGAAGCTGCCCGTCCTGCCCGGCAGCAGCAGGGATTGAGGTTAACCGGTGATTGGTATGTAGATTAGTCATGCTGTCTTCATCTCCTTCGTTCTTCCCCGCCTTGCTTCGTCAGCAAATGACAATCCAAGTAAGGGTAAGGTAAGATACCCGGCTTGTACGTTTTATAAACGGCATCGCGTCTTGCAAAAAAAGGATGCCACAGCAGTCAATAGACTGCCGGAGCATCCCGGGATTCCAGATCGTATAGGGTGAACCGCTTAATTCGTAATTATTTACTCAATTCCTCAGCGCTATACACCTTAACATCAAGCGGTGCGGTCAGGAACTCTCCCGCTTTGGCGGCGAAGCCGGTGAAGTGAGGGCTTGTGTTATGAGCGGCAACGGCGGCCTGATCACGCCAGGTCTCAACCATGATATAGAGACTTTCGTCTGCTGCATGCTTATACAGCTCGTAGGACAGGTTCCCTTCTTCTTCGTGCGTGGCGGCAATCAGCGGCTTCGCTGTGGCCAGGAACTCTTCCTCCCGTGCAGGATTCACATGAAGCAGCGCATGGATAATAATCATTTGGATATTCCTCCTAGAATTTCATGGGTATAGAGTATTATTTCCACTGGGCAATCGTGTCGATAGGCAGACGAACGGAGGCATAACCCTCTTCCAGTGCTTTGCCGATCGAGATCAGCATCACCGGAATGTAGCGTTCTTTGTCCATACCGAACAATTCAGCGATCTGATCCTTTTCAAATCCGCCGATCGGATTGGTGTCATATCCGTGTGCGCGGGCGGACAGCATCAACTGCATGGAGACCAGCCCCGCGTCAATCATCACGGTCTCTCTGTTCACATCTGCGGGCAGCTTGGCGAAGTGGGCGCCCAGGGCGGCCAGCTGTCTTTCTTTCACCTCGGCAGGCATAAGTCCGCGTTCTACAGCCGTTCCGTAGATTTGTTCAGCGTAATCGAAGTTATTCATATCACCGAATACGGCAATCACCGCCGCGGAGGTTTCGACCTGAGTCTGGTTGAACTTGGCAATAGGGGACAGCTTGGCTTTGGCTTCCGGGCTTTCGATGATCACAAAACGCCAAGGCTGCATATTCACGGATGAAGGGGCCAGTGTAGCTTCTGTAAGGATTTCGGTCATTTCCTCTTTGCTGATTTTGACCGATGGATCATATTTGCGGATCGAGCGGCGTCCTGTAATAATGCTGATGTAATCATTGTTTTTGGTAGTGTTCATATGAATTAGCTCCTTTATGGGTTTGATTATAGGTTACGGCTACAGTACATTGATATTATGCTGGAGCCGGGTAAGCATGTCTGCGAGCACTGTACGCTCCTGTTCATTGAAGCCGGTCAGCAGATCGCTGATGAACTGGGTTTTGTTCTCCCGGTAGGCATCGATATGTTCACGGCCTTGACCAGTCAGGGAGACGAGAGTCACGCGATTATCGGCTGGATTATTACGGCGGGCGATCATTCCAGTGTCCTCCAGCCCTCTTAAGTGGCGGGTGACCGCTGCAGCGTCGATATCCACTAGCTTTTGCAGCGAGATTTGGCTGATCTCCGAACTGTGATATAACTCCTGCAGCAATCTGAACCGGGTAGGAGTCACGCCTGCACAACGCTCGAACTTCGGGCCGATGCCTTTGTGCAGAGCTTGCAGCAGTTCAAAAATCTTATGTTCATCGGGCTGAGCTTCCCTCAAAATATACCCCCTAAGGCAAATATATTGTGCAAAACCTTTTCGATAAAATACACTTTACACCGAAATCATTGACCCGTCAACTAATATTATTCAGGAGGAGATTTCCACATGAGAATTGCCTTGATTCAGCTTGATATAGCATTCGGCAAACCCGAGGTGAATTATGCTGCGGCGGAGCGCAAAATACGTGAGGCTGCTGTCGGCCGTCCGGACTGCATTATTCTTCCCGAGCTATGGACAACGGGATATGATCTGACCCGGCTGGGGGAAATTGCCGACCCCGGCGGACATACCACGGGGGCCTTGATGTCGGATCTGGCCCGGGAATACAGCGTGAATATCATTGCCGGCTCCATTGCCGTCAGGCAGGAGAACGGCGGCGTTACGAACAGTATGTATGTCTTTGACCGCAGCGGGGCGTGCACCGGGGAGTACAGCAAGCTGCATCTGTTCAAGCTGATGGAGGAGCATCTCTACCTCCAGCCCGGCGGGGCCAAAGGACTGTTCACGCTGGACGGCATTCTCTGTGCCGGGCTGATCTGCTACGACATCCGGTTCCCGGAATGGGTCCGGGTCCATATGGCCGGAGGCGCGGAGATCCTGTTCATCAGCGCCGAATGGCCGCTGCCCCGCCTCTCTCACTGGCGCGCGCTATTGATCAGCCGGGCGATTGAGAACCAGTGCTACGTTGTAGCCTGTAACCGGGCAGGGACAGATCCGGCGAATTCCTTCGCTGGACATTCCCTGATCATCGATCCTTGGGGCGAGATTGTCAGCGAGGCCTCCGGCGGCGAAGAGATCCTCCGCGGCGAGCTTAACCTCACCCGGGTCCGTGAGGTACGGGGGCAAATCCCGGTCTTCGCGGACCGTCGCCCGGAGTTGTATAGGTAGTTGGGGCGGCAGGGGATTGTGTACGGTTTTTCGCATACATTCGGCCGCACACACCCCAGCTTGCCAAATGTATGCTGTTTTTCGCATACATTTGGGCTGCGCACACCCCAGCCTGCACATTGTATGCTGTTTTTCGCATACATTCGGGCTGCGCACACCCCAGCCTGCACATTGTATGCTGTTTTTCGCATACATTCGGGCTGCGCACACCCCAGCCTGCACATTGTATGCGGTTATTCGCATACATCCAGCCACCCGTCGCTGCCGCCAGTAGCCGCCCGCTTCAGCGGGCGTACCTCTCGCGCAGCATACGCGCTGCTTCAAGCACCTGCGGGTCGCTGTACCGCAGGCTGTAGCCTGTCGCCTGCTGCAGAAGCTCCGCCGGCAGCAGGCGGGTTGCCCGGCCGGCAAGCGCCTGCCGGATACCTGCGGTGAATTCGGCCGCCGAAGACGGGCCGCCAAGCTCCGCGAGCGCAGCGATGGTCTCCGGCCGCACGCGCGGATAGTCCAGGGAGGCATCGCCGTCCGCTGCATCCTGATAGAAGCGGCGGATGCACTCTCCGCGCGCGAGCCCCGAGCCGGACACAATCACGAACGCATGGACGAAGTATGCGCTGCTCTGTCTGCGCTGGGCGATGCCGCAGAACTTGCGGCCGCCAATCGCCAGGTCGAAGTCACCGGGGCAATACGACCCGGTGACTTCTTCTGCCCGGATCCGCGCCGCTGCCTGCGGATGGCCCGCGGCTACCGCTTCGGTAATCAACGAAGCCAGCAGCCGGAAATCATCGTGGAAGTCCAGCTTGCCCGCAGGCTTCGGCAGCAGCAGGGACACGTTGATCACTCCCGCATCCAGCGGCACCGCAGCGCCGCCCGAATGGCGGACTGCCGTACGGATGCCCTGCCGCTCCAGCACCTGCATCGCCTCTGCTGCGCGGGGCAGCTTGCTGTCCCGCAGCCCAAGCGCGACTCCGCCGGGGTGGCTCCAGAGATGCAGCACCGGCGGGACCCTACCGGCCCCGACATCACGGCACAGCACCTCTTCAAAAGCAAACGGAATCAGCATATCCTCCGCAGATGCTTCTTCCCCTGCTTCACCGCCGGTATGCGTGAAGAGGATCATCTCCTCCGGCAGCCTCCCTGCCGACCCGTTCTCCAGTACATCATAAGGTTCACTCCGCATGCTGATTCCCCTTTCTATCTATAAGGTCTAAGCTAATCTTAACTCCGTTAACTATTCACATTGTAACCGATCTATCCGCGCACCGTACAACCGGCAGTATGCCCTTACAGATTTGAAATGGTGGAGCGAACCCGTTATCCTTAATGTAGTACAGAAGAATATACCAGCCATAAGATTCGCGCATAAGCTCATGCTATACACAACCTCTAGGAGTGATGCTGCATGACCACCGTACCACAGGCAAAGGACAGGCAACTAAGCAAATCCAGGCAATGGGAACAGGCTATGAGCAAGCTGTATATTAATTTTCAGGACTATAGCAAGGATGCGCGAAAAGGGTTCAACGATGAGGATATTCATCAGGCCAGAGTCAATAGCCGCAAGCTGCTGACCCTGTTGTCCATTCTTGATCCGGGCCATACTGCAACGGCAGACTTGTATGACAGCTTCAAGCAGGCCCAGAAGAAGCTCGGCAGAGTCCGTGATGCAGATGTGCTGATCGGATCGTTTGAGGCCCGGCGCAAGGCAGCGAAGGCGGCGGGCGATAAGAAGACTGCCAAGCTGCTGAAGGCAGTCATCGAACACCAGAAGGACACACGGAAGGACGCCCGCAAGAAGCTGAAGAAGGCACTGCCCAAGCTGTCCGGCCAAGCGCTCGAAGCGCTGTGGACCCCTTTTACCCAGACCCAGTTAGAGCCCTTCGCTGCCAAAAAAGACGCCAATGTAGCCATGCGCGAGCTCGAAGTCGCCTTTGAACAGAAGAAAAAAGCCTGCAAGACCCTGTTCAAGGGTCCATCCGCTGAATCGAAGGAAGCCTTCGAAGCCCTTCATGAGCTGCGGATTGCGGCCAAGGAACTGCGGTATACGGCGAATGCGGCTGCTTTTGCGCTGAATCAGAAATTCCATGCCCATGAAGCCTTCTATAAGGACATCCAGGACCAGCTCGGACTCATTAATGACAAGCGGGTATGGCTTGAGACGCTGCAATCGATTGGACGCGAAGAGCTGGATGTCGGCAAAAAAGTCTGGGCCGCCTTCACCGATACGCTGCGTGCAGAGGTACTGGAAGCTCTTCATCAGAACGAGGTCGTCCCTGTTGCTGGTGCTGAGCCCCCAAAATAGGGCATCATAGCTGATCATCCTATCATTTACACAAAGGCAGGACACCGCATGTTATCCAAGCGGTATCCTGCCTTTTATCATAAGCGTCACGTACTATAGCATTCCGGCAGCCCATAATCCGCCTCTGCGGATCATCCGGCGCAGCGGCTCTGAAGAGAAGGAAGGCAGATGGTGCCCAGGCATCAGATAGACCACCCGGCCTTCGCCGAAGGTATGGCACCATGCCGCCGGTCTCATCGCTCCGTCATGAGGATATTCGGCCAGTACCGTTGTCTCGAAGTGGGGATGCTGCTCGAAATAGTAAGGCTCGTCCTCTATCACAAAATCAGAGATCCCCTCCATAATCGGATGCTCCGGCGCAGTCACCTTCATCTGAAGCGTCGTGAACGCCGGATGATGGGTGAACCGGGCACCGAGCATCGCCCCAAGCTCCTGATTACGCTGCAGGGATATGCCGTTGTGCACGACAAGCAGCCCGCCGCCGCCAGCCACATAAGCAAGCAGGGCTCCGCTCTGCGCAGCGGGCAACTGCTCCTCGGAGAATTCCGTATAGGAGACCACCAGCCTGCATTCTGTCAGCTCTGCCTGGTTCATCCGTCTGTAATCCTCCGTAGAGACCACCTGGAGCTCCGGCTCAAGGAGCTGCTCCAGCTCACGGTCTACCCCTTCGAAGGGATGATATTTCACTTCAGTATAGCTGCCGAACGCCAGTGCTTTGTATGAAGACATGATGTACACACCTCTCTTTTGCCAAGTTAGCCTGTCCTGAATGTTCGTGTCACCAGGGCCAGAGATTGCCGTCCAGATCGATATAAGCCGGTTCTTCGGCCAGATACATCTTGTGGTTATGAACGATCGTCATAATCTTGCCTGCTGATTCTTCAGGAGTTACAGGCGCCTCTGCATCCTTCTCCCCGTTCATATAGGTCTGCAGCCAGCCGGGATGGAAGACCAGCACTTGTCCGCCCATCGCACGCAGATGATTGTGCAGCAGCGAAGACTGCATATTAAGCGCGGCCTTCGACATACAGTAGCCATACATATTGATCCGCTTGTTCCGACCGATGCTTCCGGCCTCCGACGAGATATTAACCACCAGACGCTGGCGGCCTTGCAGCAGTAAGCCCATCAGTGCATTGCTCACCCTCAGCGCACCCAGCGTGTTCACGTTATAAATCTCCGCCATAGCTTCATCATCCATATCCACGAGCACCGTTGCATCATCAGACTTGTGGATAATCCCTGCGTTATTGATAATTATATCAAGGTGCCCTGTACTTCCGGCAATACTCCGCGCGGCCTCCTTTACGCTCCCTGCACTGCCGATATCGAGAGGGACCAGCCTCAGGCTATCCGGGTATTGCGCTTTCAAAGCTTCAAGTAGCGCAGGGTCCGGCAAATACTGTCCGGCAAACACCATGTATTTACTCTCTAAAAGAGAGCGAACCAGGTACAATCCGAGTCCACGGTCAGCACCGGTGACACAAGCAACCCTTTTCATAAGCTCCCCCCTCATATCTGCATGATTATGCACTGAGCCTAAGTTCATCCCTCTCACATTAGCATGGCCACCGGCCGTTAACAACGTCCTGCAAGGGAGGGGCAGGCTTAGCTGAACTTTCTTTTGCTTTAATTTTGAACTATGCTACAATCATGATTAATAGTTGTTAACAACACAATTGTTGACAACAGGTTTCATTCACTCTTACACAGGAAGGTGATTCTAAGGTGTCTATTCAACAGATCCATACTAAGGATGAACTACAGCAATATATCGGGCAGCCCGGCAAAAAACTGCTCTTCAAGCACAGCACCACCTGCCCGATCAGCGCCAAGGCCAACGAGGAATTCCAGGCCTATGCACAGCATTCAGATACGCCTGCAGCCGTGGTTCATGTGATCGAAGACCGTCCTGTCTCCAATCAGATTGCTGAGGATTTCGGGATCAAGCATGAATCCCCGCAGATTTTCCTGCTGGAGGACAGCGAGGTCCGCTGGAACACCTCACACTGGAAGATTACCCAAAAAGCGATAAAGGAAGCAGTGGAACAATGAGCGCGAACGTAATTGTCTATTCGACCTCCGGCTGCGGCGAATGCAATCAGGTGAAGCAGCTGCTGGAGAGCAAGGGCATTCCCTTCGAGGTCCGGGATGTGATGACCAGCTCCGTCTACCAGGAGGAAGTGGAGAAGCTGGGCTTCATGGGCATTCCAGTCACCGTATCCGGGGACCGGGCGGTCAAGGGCTTCAATCTCCCTGAGCTTCAGGAGCTTATGGATGCTGCTGTTCTGTAATATACGCAAAGGTGCTGTCCTCTCAACAGGAGCAGCGCCTTTTTTTTGCGATTCATCGATGAAATAACTGTATATTTATATATATCTGGAAAAGGAGGCTTGATCCTTTGAAATGGCTACAGGATGAGCATGCCGCCAAATGGCGTGAAGAAGGACAGCGTTATGTGCGCGACGTCAATCAATTCGTACATAAGGGCCTGACAGAAGGCTGGGACACAGCGGGAAATGAACCCGCAGAGGATACACGCGGGGCCCTCGCCGCCAAAATCTATAAGATGATTCGAGGAGCTAATGAGCACGGTGAGATTGCTGAGCTGCGGGAGCAATTGCCGGCGGCAACGTGGCCGCTGGCCGGGCACTTTCAACATGAGATGCAGGCGATTCGCGGTATCCATTTCATAAGTGATGATGCTGTAGTGTTCAGCACCGGCTCACCTTGGGAGAAGAATGCAGTTGTGGCTGTACATAAGGATGTTATTTCCGTATTCGACGAATTAAGCCTGGTTGGGGCATCTCCTGACAATCAGTTCTATGCACTCGCGGGCACGCAAGGGATTACTATTCTGCAATCCATGAACAGCGCATTACAGGGAGAAGTAGTGGCCGAGCTTTCGTGGCGGGAGCTGAATGGAACGATTCAAGCGCTGGACCCGGACTTTACCGTTTTGAACATAGACCGCCTGGATCAGGAGTTACCCTTGGAGCAAGTTATTCCTTTTAACGACGGTCAAGCGTTATTGCTTGTTACAAGTCAGGGGATTATCCTGGTCCAGCAATCGCAGGAGAAGCCATGGGAGGTGAAGCTGCTGCATCCTGACCTCGAAGAATATAAAGCAGATGAGATGGAGCATATTGAGATCGACATGCCGCATGGTGCTGTCTCTCCGGATGGAAGATGGGTTGCCTATGGCAGCCAGGGCAGTGATCATCTTTTATATGACACAGCTTCAGGACAGGTTCACTTATTCAATCCGGAATCCAGTTACCCGCACTATACTATATTTACGAAGGACCAGCATAGTGTATGGTACAATGCCTGCCACTTCTACAATGGCGTTACTCTTGCCGTGTCCCTTGAAGATCTAGAAGCAGGCAAGCTCCTGCCAGATCAGGAATATCCGGTCGTTAACGGGGAAGCCCGGGTGTATGCGGCGGCAGCGCTGAAGGACGGTGTTGTCATTGGCGATGCCTATGGCTACTTGAGGCTCGTTGATGTAGAGGGGCGGGAGCTGTGGCGTTATTATGCCGGAAGCACCATTTCCGGATTAGCTGTCAATCCGGATGAGACCATGCTGGCCGTGGGGACTTATGGAGGGATGCTGCATTTCCTGGACCTTCATGCCACTGAACGCAGCGACTATGAGATTACAACAGGAACCGTTCGTGAGGTGAAGCGGATTATTGTCTGGAAGAATCAGAATGGGCCGCTTTGGTGGTGAGCTGATACATGGGGAACCCTTCTTCTCCGCCGCCGTCTGCCAAAAATAAAAAACGGCGATTGAGCGAGATAAATGGCAGATAATCTGCTACATATATGAGTTTTCGCTTCCATTTGCATAACCAGTCAGCCATTTGCTGAAAACAAGGCGAATAGCACTCTTTTCCATTTTTACAACCCCCCTCTGAAGAGAGTATGATTCGTGTTGAAAGCAAATGAACGCATTCATGAAAATGAGCATATGCATGCACGCTGAATTTCCGTCATGTGGAAAACGGGGGAACCATCCGGCCGTCAGGCCGACTTGGGGTGAATCCGAAGGAGAATGCCACGCGCAGGTCTCCGGCAGGTAGGGCGACTCTCACCGTCCGAATCCGACAGCTAACCTCGTAAGCGTAAAGAGAGAGCCCTGATCCGCCACGCTTTTGTGCCAGGCGTCTTAAGCCTGTTACCCACAACCGCAGGCAGAGGTCCTCCTCTGCCTGCGGTTTTTTGCGCGCTGGAATGAACTGCACAGTATAGATTCAGGAAGGAACGTGACCACATGCCTGACCCCTTATCGCCCAAACTAACAGCCGCTGCCGGATACAACCCCTACACCCAGCAATATAGCGGTCCCGTCTATGCGCTTAGCTGCCTGCTGCTGGAGCAAGGCGCCCGCGCCGAACAAGCTGCAATCGCCACCTTCGTAGCACTCCATCCACTATGGCTGAAGGGCAGCCTCTCAGGGGACGGCGCTGCTGCGGCTGCCTACAGAGAGTGCATCCGCCAATGTGCCGTGCTCGCCCGGGACCGCAGCCGCTGCGCTTCTCCGCTGCTTAACTGGGACGATCACGTTGCCAGTGCCTTGTGGTATGGCATCCAGCTCCCCCTGCCCGACATCAGCCAGATTCTGGAGCGCAGCATCCCCGAGCTAAAGGCCCAGCTTAGAGGAATACGCGAACAGATGGCAGCCGCACATTCAGCCTTGCCTGCGGTCCACCGCCCTTCAGCGGGGTGAGACTGGGAATAACGCAGGTTGCAGGACGAACGAGGATGGATGTGGCGGAATTGGTTGGATGTGGCGGAATTAGGGTACGGATGCGACAAAAGGAGATGGTTAGCGGGCCATGCGGACTACAGATCCGCTATTTCAGCAAATGGGACCATTCCGAAGGCCATGCGGACTGAGAGGCGCTTAATTAACCAATTCCGTCTCATTTTGCGCTCCATACAGCCCTTTAGCGTCCTCTCAGTCCGCTCCGGGAAGATAATCAGTCTTTTTCACAAAATAAGGGCCGCTGAGTCCGCACCCCCCCCACAAAGTGGGGCTTTAGCGTAGGTGATGACTCAGGTACTTTTGCGGGGACCCCAAAACATATAAATTCTATCAAATAAAGCCGCAGCATCCGCCGCGACTTAATCCTTGACTCTCAGCATCAGCACCCATACAGTGCCTGGCTCACCTTACATAGCTAACCATCCCATGCACTGATCCTGTCTCCGCCGGCCGTTCACTACATAGAACTCAGCTCTTGCCCTTGCCACCCTTGCCGCCCTTGGCAAACCGCCAAAAAGCCATACAGCAGCCGAGCAGTCCGGCTCCCAGCAGAAGGGTCTGTAACGCCCCCAGCCAAGTCGACTGATCCGAGGGGATCAGGCTGCTGACAATAATGAGCGGGATAGAAACCGCGACCAGCACGGGGGTTTGTCTACTTTTCTTCACAACCATTCACCACTCCTAAAGACTAATACTACTAAGGTACACCATCTCCGGCGTTTTCACCAGTTCAGGGTCCGGGTAAGCAAGACTCCAGGGAATGATCGTCACATGATTTAAAGGATTCCGTATAATCCAGCACCTGTTTAAATGTCAAATCCTGTAGATCGACATTTTGGGGTGATCCAGTGGAAAATCCTCCTTATAAAATTTAATATTTATTAGTCAAGTCATTAATATCGTGTGCTCTTTCAATTCATTATAAAATGAATAACCCATCCTTAAAAGAATGGGCTTTTCTTACTCAGAAGAGTCTTTTTCGCACGATTAGTAATTCTTCACGCCATAATAGTCAAAATCAGCGAAGGAGTCATGCTGGTGAGCATCCACGGAACCAATGAAATTGAACAAGCCTGTAAACCCGCCAATCTCCCCCGGCTCCCCGTTCACGCCTTCATCCGACAAATAGAGAACATCGATATTTTCTACAAAAGCTCGCCAATCCCCGTTATCCCCGAAGCGGTAAAGGATACTCGCGATGCCTGCATTATAGATAAGCTTGAGCTCCGCTGTGTCTTCAGGGACTGGAATGTAATTGTGGACCAGCTCGATGCGCTCTCCCAGCTTGGCCTGTAGTACATACAGAACGGTGCCCTCTGATTCGGAGTGGGTCAAGTGAACATACAGCCAATTATTAGAATCATAGTATAGCCCCATACCGGCCGTTTCCGAGTAATGATCGGGGTGGAACTCCACCTTAGTTTGCACTTCATAATGAAGGGAGGTTGCACGCGTGGCCATAATCGCCGGATGGATCTGCGAGAAAAAAGAATTCTCTCCATGAATGCGTAAGTAACCCGGACGTTCAACCGTATTCACCCATGCCGCTTGCTGGTCCCGGTACGGAGTCAGAAAATGAAGATCATATTGCTCCTGATTAAAATCATCAAATACGTCATGAGAGATTCCATCGGCCTCTAATTCAACACCTGTCATCCCCTCAACTGCCATTTTCGCTACATTCGATCCATCCTTCATTTCCAGCCAGCCATCCTCTGTCCAATGCATTTTTTGAATAGAGGTTTCACGGCCTAATGGATTCATTAGCGTTCCTTCCACAGGGCGTGACATGAGATGAGCAATATACCATTCCCCTGTTTGGGTTTGAACTAATGAGCCGTGACCTGCTTTTTGCATAATTGAACTTGGATTATACATCTCAAAATGCCCGGCATCCGGATTACCAAGTGAAAATAGATGGCGCGGCGAGGAGGTGATGATCGGCTCTCCCGACGGATGCGGTTCATAGGGACCAAAAATATTCTCCGCACGTCCCAGCTCAACACCATGAGCATAACCAGTTCCGCCAGCAGCTAATAAAAGATAATACCTATCTCTATATTTATAGATCTGCGGTGCTTCAGCACAGCCGCGGCTGGTAAAGCCTTGCGTGACCCGGTGCCATGTTCCAACTATCTTGCCCTCGTTCAAATCAAATTCAGCGATCACAATATGTCCAGGGGCTTGGTACCCTTCACGGGTCTCCCATTCAAGGATGGACACATAGTGGTTACCGTCTTCATCATGGAAGAGTGCCGGATCGAAACCAATGGAGGTCAGATAGATGGGGTCCGACCAAGGTCCATGGATATCCTCTGCCCACATGGCATAGGAATCCGAGTTGAATTCACGGCCTGCCATGTTTAACATATGCGAATAAGCTAACCAGTACCGTTTCGCCCTAGGATCGTAGGATAGATGCGGCGCCCAGATCCCGGCCGGAGTATTGGTCCCCCTCAAATTCACTTCACCTTTATGTAATGCGGAGGCAGTCAGCATCCAATGGGCTAGATCGGTTGATTTGAAAATTTGAACGCCGGGATTCCAATGGAACGAGGATGTCGCAATATAATACACATCATCCACTCTAATAATAGAGGGATCTGGTGCCATACCAGGGATAATAGGATTGATAATCTTCATCATTTTTCTGCTTCCCTTCGCTGTTCAGCCATATTATTTACCCTTTTTCTGTTGTCTATGTATATTATAATAACTACTAACGCACTTATGCGATGGGATGATTACGGCTACATTTACCCAAATCAAAGGAAGGTGCTGCACATTGGAACATATGAATAGCCAGCTCACAGGCACACAGACGCTGCTGCTGCCGCGCATTGATTGGAATATACGTTTTTTTGGCGCACATACACAGACTGTTCCTGCCGACTGGAGCATGACTACAGAATCCCACCATGCCTTTGAGATTCTAATTGTGCTGGATGGGGCTCAAGAGACAAGGATGGAACATGAACAATTCATTGTGAACAGGGATGATATTCTGCTGATTCCGCCTGGGTTCGAGCATACGAATAAGTGCATTTCCGCTACATCGATGACCTACTTTTGTGCTCATTTCGATATAGACGAGCCCTCCTTGCGGATGAAAATAATGAAAAACTGTGACTGGGTCTATGAACCCGCCAGTTTGTATCACTGCAAGCTGAAAGAATGCCTTCAAAAATGGATCGATATTCTGCATGAGCCTGAGTTGCCGTTCACCAAAGCAAAGCTAAAAGCACAAGTGGTCTTGTTCGAGTTATTGGAGGTGCTTGTAGATATCCAGCCGGTACAGACGGAGAAACGTGCTAACCAATCCATGACCACAGCGAAATATGCCAAAGAAATTGCCGAAGCCATCAAAAGGGCTTTTAAGAAAAATTGTATCGAGGGCAATTCAGATTACACCCTTCACATCCAGCCCATCATTGCTTCGCTTGGAATAAGCCCCAACTATGGATTAGAGGTATTTCAAAAAATATACAAGATGTCGCCCCGCACCTATCTATCTGACTTAAAGCTGCAGGAAGCCAAAATATTACTACAGCAGCCCAAAATATCTTTAAATGAGATTTCAAACCGTTTGGGATACAAAAACCTCTCTCACTTCAGCAGACAATTCAAAAGATGGACGGGCATTAACCCCTCCGACTATCGTAAAAATAATGGTGTATAGCAAAAAGCCCGTCCATTAAACCAGACAGGCTTTCCTACAAAATATTCCTTAGATTTTATAAGCCTTCATTGCTTTTCTGATTTCCTTGATGCTAGGGCGCTTGCCGTACATCAGGACGCCCGTGCGGTAGATCTTGGCGGCGAGCCAGCCGAAGAGGAAGGTTGTCGCCAGCAGGATCGCCAGCGAGACCATGATCTCCCAGAAGGCGACCTCCCCGACCCCGATCCGCAGCAGCAGGCTGAGCGAAGAGGTGAACGGGACGAAGCTCGCTACCTTCACCAGCAACGTATCCGGGTTCGAGATACTGAACAGCGGCAGATAGAAGCTGACGAAGCCCAGCATCATGACCGGCATCACGGCCTGCCCCAGATCCTCTGTCCGGCTGACAATGGAGCCTACAGCGGCATACATCAGCGCGTACAGGAAGTAGCCCAGGATATACAGGATGAAGCCATAGACGATCATGCTGACATTAAGCTGTCCCAGATTCAGATCGAAATCGCTCAGGATCGTGGAATTATGCGGCAGCATCAGGTTGAGCGCGATGGCAGCCGAGATAATGGCGATCTGCATCAGGCCGACGAGGAAGATTCCGATGACCTTGCCGAACATTTGGGTGAGTGGCGAGGCGCTGGTGATGAGAATCTCCATAATGCGCGAGCTTTTCTCCGAGGTAATCTCGGCTGAAATCATGTTGCCGGTCATCATCACCGACATGAAGAACAGAATCAGCAGGATATAGACAATGACATAGTTGATAATCGGTTTGTCCTGATCCTGGTCTACGCCACCGGCAGCCCCGTCAGTACTTAGCTGTGCGGTATCAATCGAGACCGGAGCGAAGATCGCCGTCACCTGGCTCTCGGTCAGCTTATCGCCGACAATCAGGCCGGTATTCACCTGCTGCAGAGCGGCTTGCAGATTCGTTCTAAGCTTGCTGCTGATGTCTCCGTCTTTGCTGTGATACGTTACCGGAGGCACCCCTACACTGCCCTTGTCGGCAAAGGTAAGATACCCCTCAATCTTCTCATCCTCCAGCCCCTGCTTCAGCGCAGCATCCTCAGCGGACGGATAAGCGGTAAATACGACTTTATCTTCGGCTTCAGCCGGCGGAGTATAAGCGAGCAGCAGCTCGGCAGGCCGGAAGCCCTGCTCGGCAACGACTCCGATCTGTGTAGCATCCTTAGCCCCGTCTTCTCCGTTGAACACCTTGATCAGATAAGGGATATTCATCCCGATACTAAGCAGAAGCACCAGAATTAAGGTGGTAATCATGAAGGATTTCGTTCTTACCTTATTCTTGAATGTGAAGCCGATAATGGTTGCCATTTTATTCATTGGATTCACCCACCGCTCTGATAAAGATTTGGTTTAGCGTCGGTTCCTTAATCTCGAAATGCTCGACCTCGCCTTGAGCCACAGCCAGTTGAAGAATGCGCTGTGCGGCTCCCAGGTCACTGATAGTTAACACATACCCGCGCTCCTGCCGCTGGACTCCGGTAACTCCGGCAATCCCGGCAAGTCCGTTCACTTCCCCGGCGGTGCGCAGTACAACTTCTTCCCGCGGATACCCCTTCTTGATCTCACGGATATCTCCCTGAACTACGGTGTTCGAGCGGTCAAGAATCGTGATATTCCGGCATAATTCTTCAACATGCTCCATGCGGTGCGTGGAGAACAGAATGCTCGTTCCCAGATCCCGCATCTCTCTGACGGTATCCTTCAGCAGCTCCACATTGACCGGATCGAGACCGCTGAAGGCTTCATCCAGGATCAGAATCTTCGGCTTATGGACCACAGCGGCGACGAAGCCCATCTTTTGCTGATTACCCTTGGACAGCTCTTCAATCTTCTTATTGTAATATTCAGGTACATCGAAGCGCTCCAGCCAGTACTTCAGGCTCTTGTCCGCCTCACTTGCCGACATCCCGCGCAGCCTTGCCAGATAGATAATCTGATCGCTGACCTTGACCTTAGGATACAGTCCCCGTTCTTCCGGCAGATAGCCCATCAGATGCTGAAGCTCCTTACTGTACGGCTTGCCGTTATACAGGATGCTCCCTTCGTCGGGATAGATCAGGCCGAGCACCATGCGCATGGTCGTTGTTTTGCCGGCGCCGTTGGCACCCAGCAGACCGTAAATCTCGCCTTGCTCCACCTTCAGACTAATTCCGTTGACGGCCGTCTTCTCACCGTACTGCTTCACTACCTGCTTCAACTGCAATGCTTCCATTCTTATTCCCCTCTCTTCTGGTCGATCAGAACCGGACGATGTCCCCGGGTCCATAAGCTTAGGATTTCATCCAGCTCCAGGCTGCGGCTCTTGAGTACCTTTACGCCCAAATCGTGAATGCGTTTCTCATACAGATAAATTTGTTGGGTTAAAAATGAAGCCACACCCGGCGTCGTAAGCTTCAGCTCCAGCGCTTGCGGCAGCTCGGCTGCCAGCTCCTGCAGCGCCTGCTCTCCCTCAATTTGAACCCATATTTCACTCCATGAACCAAACAGACTATCCTTCTCGGTCATTCCCAGCAGCTGTCCCTGGTGCATCAGCACGATATAATCAGCCAACCGCCGCACCTCTTCAACAATATGGGTCGAGATGATAATCGTCGCCTCATGCTCCTCCATGTAATTCTGCAGCGCTTCAATCATAATCTTCCAGGCAAAAGGGTCGAGGCCCGAGGACGGCTCATCCAGCAGTAGCAGCCGTGGCTTCGCCGCCAGGGTGGCCGCAAGCTCGAACTTGCGGCGCTCGCCCTTGGACATCTTGCCCAGTCTGGCATTCGGCGGCACTTCAAACTTACGGATCAGCTCCTCGAAATAGCCCTGATCCCAGGAAGGATACCAGTGGCTGCGGAACTCTGCAGCTTCAGCGGCTGTCCAGAGATTCTCCTCGCTCTGTGATACCTCAGGCACATATGCGATTTGCTGGCGGAGCGGCAGCGGCAGCCCGTGCCGGTAAGCTTCACCGAACCAGCGGACCTCACCTTCTCCAGGAAAACTCTGTTGCAGCAGCATGTGCAGCAATGTGCTTTTGCCCGAACCGTTCTGGCCTACAAGTGCAGTGATATACCCTTGCGGTACGCTTAGATTAAGCGGTCCTATCGTCTTTTGCCGCCGCTTCTTGCATACATCCCGCAGTTCTATGGCTTGCTGTCCCATCAGCTTCCCCCTTTCATTCCCGTTGTCCGTATTTATGCTTCACTATCTCCATGAACAGCTCCGCCAGCTCTTCCTCACTGCAATGCACGGACAGCCCCACATCGACGGCACTCTCCAGCGCTTTGCGGACAGCCTCCTCCTTATAGCCCTTCATGGCGCCATCCCCTACATGGGATACGAAGGTGCCCGTCCCCTGTCTGGTCCGCAGCAAGCCTTCATTCTCCAGATCCTGATAGACTCGTCGGACCGTAATGACACTGCACTTCAGGTCACCTGCGAATTCGCGGATGGAAGGAAGCAGCGTGCCTTCCGTTATTGCGCCGGAGATGATCAGCGACCGCAGCTGCGTCTCAATCTGATGGTACAGCGGCTCCGCACTGTTCTCATTAATCTGTATCGGAATCCACATTATTGACACCTGCCTTCCAGGCCCGGCCCCCGGATGAACGCCTTGCCCCGTCTCATACGAGATCACGGCTCTTCAGCCGGTGAAGCGTCCATCTGGAGAACAGCTGAATCGATAACACGCCCAGCACCAGCGTCCCCCACATCAGGGGAGAGAATAGGCCCCACTCCTTGGATACAGCGACCGTTGCCAGCAGTATGCTGCCTCCAGTCAGATACACCATACCGGACACACCCAGTGCCAGCAGCAAGATCACAGAGATAGACCAGAAGTAGATGACACCGCTGACCGAGAACTCAATCATAATATACATGCCTGCGATAATCAGACTGTAACCGATCCAGGTAAAGGCAAAAGCCAGATATGAAGCAAGCGGCAATTCAGCACGTATTCCAGGGTTGAGCGCATAGAGCAGGCTGAAATAGATTGTACTGTTCATGGCAACGGCGAACAGGGTGTCCAGCTTTCTTTTACAGAGAACAGCAGCTACCGGTACCGGCAACGCCCGCATATACGCCAGCATCCGGGTATAGGAATCCTCCGAGATATATTTCATGGTCCGCCGGGAAAAAGTAATCACGAGCATGAGCATCGTCGTCACCATCAGAAAATCACTGAGCAGCTGCTTATCGTGTCCAGTGAGCGTATCGTCGATGACCATTCCCGTAATTGCAGAAAAGTATCCCATGAACACGATGGCGAACAGCAGCGCCCACAGCAGCTTCCAGCGGTCACCGAGGAATTCGCTGCGTACGATGACCCACGCTTGCTTTAATGTTGTCATAACTTCTAACCTCGCTTTATACGTCTTGAACGGCAGGAGCCGGCAGATCAGCTAACTTCGGTGTGCATCTGTGTGTGCTTACTGTATATATCTATATACACAGTATATGACCTGCACTTTCCACTGTCAACTGATTACCTCTGCTATTTTTATTATTTCGATTTTCATGTACAAAAAAACCCCGCACATAGGCGGAGTCTGGACTTTATTATTGGAGCATGCGCGGGATTTGCGGCACAAGTGCCGGATTTTCGATGCAACAAACCACATGAAGCTAAGTCTGTATGTATACTTTGACGTTTTTTGTCGTACAATATCACTTATGCGACTTTTTTTGAGTAAAACATGATAAATCATGCATACTTGCGCATACTCAAGCAGCAATGCGTTTATTATAGGTCATTTCCTAACTTCTGTATAGAAACTTCGCTGGATCATCCCCTCTGCTTCCACAATTTCGCTCCATTCGTGTCTCTGCAATTTTTGTCGAATCTAATCTATTGAATGAACGTGCGCAGACTGTCCTCTACAAAATCCGGGGCAGCCTTTTGAATCTGCTGAACGGTGTGGAGATAACGCTGGGTGGTGTTGATGTGGGAATGCCCCAGCGATTCCTGAACCTGCTGAAGCGACGCTCCCTGGAGCAAGGCCAGTGTGGCATTCGTATGCCGCAGCCAGTGCGGGGTCAGCTTTTTCTCAATCGTGCTGGCTGCTCCGGCGTTCTTAATAATCCGTTCTACCTGCCGTGAAGATAACGGAAACATTCTCTGCTCCGGGGTGACCTCTTCCTTCCTTGGCAGGGTATCAGACAACTTAGAATACAGCTGCCACAGGGTCGGCGGAACCTTAATTTCTCTGGGCTTGCCCCCCTTGCCGTTCTCCACGGTCAGCCAGACCGAGGTCTCCAGCAGATCATTATGGAAGTCCCCCCACTTCATCGCCGTCAGCTCTGACACCCGCAGACCGAGCACTACCAGCGTCAGCCCGATCAGATAATTGCGCAGTCCTTGCTGCTCCAGTACATTCAGTAATTCTCCCACCTCCCGTTTGGTCAGGAAGTTTTTGCGGCTGGTCACGGTTATTTTGGGGATGCGCACCGAGGAGGTCGGATTCACTGCAAAGATCCCGATATGCTGGTCACTCCCCCATTTATAAAAAGACTTCAACGGCGCAAGGAATGCCGCTATGCTTGCCGGTGCCAGCTGCCTCTGATAGCTGTAGCCCCCCTGCGTCAGGAAAATCTTATACGCCTCCATCTCCCTCCAGCTCACTGCCCGCAAGGAGGTGCCTGCAATAAATCTGCGGAAATCGGCAATCGCCCGCTTATAATTCCGACCTGTATTAACATTCGTACAGCAGGTAGCCATAAACATCTGAACAATCTGATCATCGCTTAGGTAGCCCTCTTCCGGGTACACCAAGCTGAGCGCCGTACGGCTAAATTCGGTCTGGCTCATTCTTTTTTCATCACTCCTCAGGATTAGACATGTCGCATAAGTGATATTGTACGACATTCTTGTGGTATTTTGTCCCATTATCTCACAGGAATGGCTAAAGAGCGGAATACACAAGATCAGCAGAAGGTAACGCGAAGAACTCAGGAGGGAGACAGAGACACAGTAGCGGTTGCGGGCCAGCTACGTAATATGAGAAGCCGGAGGGTAACTATGGAGACCGTTTTGCAGAAACAATATGTTGAATTCGGGGTAGATCACGAGCATTATGCGATCCCGATCTCAGATGTCCATGAAATTATAAGAATGCAGGAAATAACGGAAATCCCCAGCAGCCGTCACTATGTGAAGGGCATTATCAACCTCAGGGGTAAAATTGTGCCGGTACTCAGCCTTAGAGTGCTGCTTCAGATGGAGGAAGTGGACCCGACCAAGCACACACGCATTCTGGTGGTCCATCACCAGGAGGAATCCCTGGGCGTCATTGTCGACAACGTGAATAAAGTGACAACCTTCAGCGATATTCAGCCTGCACATGACAGCATCTCCGGAATCAGCAGCTCCTTTTTCAACGGAGTAGGCTTCTCTTCTTCCAAGCTGGTCGGCATTCTGAGGCTGAATGAGATCCTGCTGCGCGACTAAACAAAGGCTACACGGAGAGAAGGCGAATCATGGTTGATTTATCGGAATACCGAGAGATATTTCTGGAGGAACTGGAGGACCAGCTGCAGCTGATCGAGGATGAGGTGCTCAGGCTGGAGCAGGCCGGGGAGACAGAAGACGGAATCCAGCAGTTCTTCCGGGCGGCCCACACCCTTAAGGGCTCCTCGGCCTCTATGGGCTACAACGGGCTGAAGGAAGTCACGCATCATCTGGAGCATCTGCTTCATCAGATGCGGGGAAGAGAACGGACGGTCACGCCGGAGCTGATCCGCCTGTTCTTCGAAGCGCTGGATGGAATGCGCGCGCTGCAGAGCGAGATCGCTGCTACGGATCAGGAGACCACAGATGTGTCCGGTCTGGTGCAGCGGCTGAGTACATTCGCAGCGGAGGAGCTGCAGAAGACGGAGGATAAGGCCCCCGCTGTGCAGACCAGTCAGGCAGAGCTTCCCCTCCAGCTGTTCTGGGTGCATGTGTGGCTCTCTTCCGGCTGTGAGATGAAGCTGCCCCGTCTTCACCTGATCGATGCCAAGCTGCGGAGTGTCGCTGCGGTCCTGCGCATGAAGCCGGAGCTGGAAGAGATAGAGGACCACGACAGCCGGATCGACGAGGCCTCCTGGCTGCTGTCGCCTAAGATTGATATCGAGGAGCTCCGTCAGGAGGTCTTATCCATTATGGATGTTGATCGTATATACATAGAAGAAGTGCTTAACGATTCTCCGCGTCCCGGTGAATTCGTGAGACCGCCCCATCCGGAGGCGGGGAGCCGGGAGCTCCCTGAAGTCCCAGAATCCCCGCCGTCTGCCGCTGACAAAACCAAGCCGCAAACGATCCGCGTCCAGGTGGAGCGTCTGGAGAAGCTAATGAACCTGGCGGGTGAGCTGGTCATCGACCAGACCCGGTTCCATCTGCTGAACCGCAGATTCCACCAGCAATATGGAACCAATGATCTGACAGAGGAGCTGGGCCAGCTTGCCGACCATCTGGCTATGATTACTGGGGAACTGCAGGAGAGCATGATTAAGGTGCGGATGCTGCCGATAGAGCAGCTGCTGAGCCGTCTGCCCCGCATGGTCCGGGACTTGTCCGGCTCCCTGAACAAGCAGGTTGAGCTGGTTCTTGAAGGCAAGGAGACGGAGCTGGACCGGACGCTCATTGAGGAGCTGGGCGACCCGCTGATCCATCTGCTGCGCAATGCCGTTGACCACGGCATAGAGACCCCTGAAATCCGCCGCAGCGCCGGCAAAAGCGAGACCGGAACCGTCCGCGTCGCCGCCTCCCATGAGGATAATCAGGTTATCCTGGTCATAGAGGACGACGGGGCCGGGATTGATTCCAGCCTGATTGCAGAGTCTGCTCTGCGGAAGGGCATCATTACGGCTGAAGAGGCCGGCGGGATGACTGAGGATGAGGCGCTGCGGCTTATTTTCCGGCCCGGCTTCTCCACCGCCCCGCACATCAGCGATATTTCCGGCCGCGGGGTCGGGATGGATATCGTCCGCAATGATATTGAACGGATTAACGGCATGATCGATATCGAGACCACGCGGGGGCAGGGCACCCGCTTCCGGATTCGCCTGCCCCTGACGCTCGCCATCATCCGGGGGCTTCTCGTTCATGCCGGGGGAGCCACCTTCGTGATTCCCATGAGCAGTGTGGCCGAGATTGTCCGCGCCGCTCCAGAGGAGATCAGCTCTGTCCGGGGGCAGCCTGTCATTACCGCACGGGGCCAGCTCGTACCGGTGGTCTGGCTGCAGGATGTCTTGCGGCTCCCCGCAGGCGCGGGCGGCAGTTCAGCATCCATTCCGCTGATTATCGTGGGGCGGGGAGAGAAACGGCTGGCACTGGCCGTGGATACGCTTATCGGCAATCAGGACATCGTAATCAAATCGCTCGGCGCCTACATGGGCAAGACTGAGAACATATCAGGAGCTACCATCCTGGGAAATGGCAATATCGCTCTGATCATAGATACAGCCAGCTTATTTTTCAATACGGGAGTCTTCGCTTAACAAAATCATCTTTACTGGGGGAAACAGGTATGAAATGGTTCTATAATCTAAAAACTAGCGTGAAATTAATCTCGTCCTTCCTGACCGTCGCTGTCATTCTTTCCTTCGTGGGCCTCTACGGTCTCAGCAACCTCGGCTCGATTAATAAGAGTCTGGACGATATGTATGTGAACAATCTGGTTCCCGTCTCCTCCCTGCAAAGCTCACAGAACAGCTTCTCGGTCATGCGCGTTATCGTCAGGGATCTGTACATTAAGAAGACCCCTGAGGAACGCCAGCAGCGGGTGGACGATTATAAAAAAGAGAAGCAGAACGTACTCGATAACATCGCGGCCTTCCGCAAAACCAAGCTGAGCGCGGAATCGGTTCAAGCCATCGCCCCTTTTGAAGCCGCATGGAATGACTATCTGTTAACGTACGATTCTCTTGTCAGCCTCTCCCTGACGGGACAGGACGAGAAGCTGCTGGAGATGCTGCGCGGCAGCACGCTTAACAACCAAGGCGATACCTTGAAGAATATTCTGAACGAGCTGATTCTCACCAACACCAGGGAAGCGGATCAGGCCCGGCAGAATGGAGCCGCACTCTATAGCTCTTCGCGTAATATTACCCTCAGTATCATTATCGGTGCAGTCATTCTGTGCATCCTGCTAGGGTATATCATCTCCCGGATTATTTCTAATCCGCTGGCGAAGGTTGTCAAAGTTCTCTCGAAGGTGGCTGACGGCGACCTGCGCAGCCAATCCGATATCGACACCAGAGATGAAATCGGCATCCTGGCTGCCAAGGTGAACGAGATGGTCAGCAACCTCCGCAACACAGTGGGCTCCATCCTGCTGCATTCCCAGAGCCTGTCCGCCGCCGCCGAGGAGATCTCCGCCAGTACGCAAGAGGTGGCAAGCGGCAGCACAACCACAGCGGATGATGCCGGAACGATCAGCGAGTTATTCAAAGAGCTGTCCAGTGCGATCCACTCTGTAGCCCAGAATACCGAGCAGGCCTCGGTGATCTCCGATGAGACCGTTACAATTGCCGAGAACGGGAACAGCATCATTCAGGAATCGATGGAGAGTATGCAGGCTGTCAGCGGGCAGATGGCTAAGCTTGAGGAGGACTCGCAGAAGGTCGGCGAGATTATCGATGTCATCGAGGATATTGCAGATCAGACCAACCTGCTCGCTCTAAATGCCGCCATTGAAGCCGCCAGAGCAGGGGAACAGGGCCGCGGCTTCGCGGTGGTGGCCGACGAGGTCCGTAAGCTCGCCGAGCGTAGCGGCGAGGCCACGAAGCAGATCACCAGCATCATCAAGGGGATGCAGGTGAATACCCGCTACAGCGTGAGCGCTGTGCAGGAGAGTGCGGAGCTGTCGCAGAAGACCGGCGTTTCGTTCCATCAGATCGTGACGATGGTCAACAACGCCGGCCAGAAAATCTCCGAAATCGCCGCCGCCAGCGAAGAACAAGCTGCCCAGTCCACCAACGTCCTCGCTGCCGTGGAGAGCATCTCCGCCACCACCCAGCAGTCCGCCGCCAGCAGCGAAGAGACCGCCTCTTCCGCCCAGTCCCTGGCCAGCCTGGCCGAGGAGCTGCAGAGCACGGTGTCTTCGTTCCGGTTGTAGCTCTTGGTTTGGGCTGCCTGCAAGTTCCCTTTGGGAGCTTGCAGGATTTTTTGGATTTTTTGCGGAAGCAGGCGGGGCGGATAGGCTTTCGCCAAGCCAATGTAATCGGTTTTTCGATTACATTTCGCACGCACACCCTCCGCCAACCCAATGTGATCGGTTTTTCGATTACATTTCGCACGCACACCCTCCGCCAGCCCAATGTAATCGGTTTTTCGATTACATTTCGCACGCACACCCTCCGCCAGCCCAATGTGATCGGTTTTTCGATTACATTTCGCACGCACACCCTCCGCCAGCCCAATGTGATCGGTTTTTCGATTACATTCGGCCCACTCCAAGCCCCTAATCCCAAAAAAGCCCGCCCCTCCCCCGCACTAGCGGCAGATGGACAGGCTTTTCTCATTGATCCCAGACTTCTCTTCCCTCGGCTTAAGCGCCCAGGATAATCTCCCAGACCGGCTTCGTATGTCCGCCAGGATAGAAGATATACAGCAGTACATAGACGGCGACTCCCGTAATAGCGGTGATGAACCAGATGACGGAGGTCACTCTGCCCCACTTGCGGTGCTTGGCATACTTGGCCTTGAAGCCGAGCGTCAGCGTGGTGATGCCGAATACGGCAGCGACGGTAGCCAGTACAATGTGGAAGATCAGGAAGACATGGTAGATCGTCGTCAGATGCTCAGGACCACCCCAGGAGGTATTGCCCACGAATATCGTTCTGGACGAATACACCAGGAAGAACAGAATCGCTGCTACCGCTGCCGCAATCATCGTCTTCTTGTGTGCTTCGCGTTTGCCTTGAATGATCTGTCTCCAGCCGATGGCCACCAGCACCGCGCTTATGACGATGAACGATGTACTGATCGTAGGAAACAATGTGAAAATATCCATGAATATCCCCCTCGGTACTTACCAGCTCATTATAGGTCAGACCTCCTCCGCCAGGGCAGAGGATGGCGCGGACACTTCCGTGTCCTCCTGTCCATTCTCTTTTTTATACCAATGATAGAACACATAAGCAAGCATCGAGGCGAAAATAAATTCCTGAATGAACTTCATCACGATGCCGCCGACCTGCTGATCTACCTTGGGGGACAGAGATCCGAAGAAGCCGGGACCGCCAAAAGCCTGCAATAATGCAGCCGGACTTTGCGGTACACAGTAGCCCATCGCCTTCGCCCAGGTGCCCGGGTCGCTATACGTAGCATAGAGGGGGGAGCCCGCAAAAATAATCAGCCCGCAGGCCGGTGTCAGCAGCACCATGTTCAGGAAGATGAAGCCCACCTGTCCCAGACCGCTAAGCGCCCGGTATTCCGGCAAGGGGTTGATCAGATTCCACCACATCAGCGCCGAGGTCAGGAACAGGACGCCATAATACAGACGGTGAACGGTGAAATGCAGCATGACATAATCATGGATGGCGGGGATGTGGTAGAGTGAGAACAGGCCATTGAAGAGCAGGGCCGCCACCACCGGCTTAGCGAGAAAAGCCAGTCCCTTCAGCGGATTCACCCGCAGCAGAGCGCGCCAGCACCAGTCGGGGATACCAAGCATAATCAGCGGGACCGCCACCAGATAGGATAAGGCCATACTCACCATATGGAAGGAAAATAAGATATGTCCCAGCAGACTGACAGGTCCTCCCTGCGCAAGATAGAGGGCCAGCATTCCGCATAAGAACAGCCCCCTCCGCCAGAAGGGGACTGCAGTGCTGCCCTCAAAACGGGAGGCCAGCGGACCGATCAGCACAAAATATCCGGCAGTCAGGAGGAGCATCAGGGCCAGAAACAACGGACTCCATAGTTCCGTAAAGCTGAAATATTGCAATCCCGGTATCATCCTCAAGACCTCCCCGGAGATAGAATCAATCCCACCATACCCAATAGAGCGCCATTACAATACAGGTGCCTGCGATAAAAAAGCCGCCCAGCATGAAGATAATCGGGAGCATATGCCCTTTGTCCTTCAAATGCATCCAGAAGCCCATCTGCAGGAACACCTGCAGCACAGCCATTACCAGCAGCAGGATGATCGCAAAGGTAGCATTCACCCCTCCGGCCGCCACCGCGGCAAAGGCGATCAGCGTCAGCACCACCGAGAACACAAACACCACAATATGCCGCTGCGGTCCTTCCGGACGGTGCCGGTGCTTCACCGCAGAATCTGAAGAAGGCTGCTTCGTCGTCATGGCTTCACCCCACCTTTCCGAGCAGGTATACGACTGTGAAGATAAAGACCCACACCACATCAATGAAATGCCAATACATCGCCGAGACATAGATTTTCGGTGCAGTAACGACCGTCAAGCCTTTATGCGCCAATTGTCCAATCAGCACGGAGATCCACAGAATCCCGAAGGCGACATGGGCACCGTGGAACCCGACCAGCGTATAAAAGGCCGAGCTGAACGCACTCGTCGTCATCCCGAATTCCTCATGCCGGATGTATACACTGAACTCGTAGATCTCCAGGATCAGGAAGGCAAGGCCGAGCAGGACAGTCACCACCAGCCAGTTCCGTAGCTGGGCCACATTCCCCCGGTGCATGGCCTGAATGGCGAACACACTGGTCAGACTGCTGACCAGGAGGAGGAAGGTCGCTGCCGCAACCAGCGGCAGATGGAATAGCTCAGCCGCTGAGGGTCCCTCATTCGTCTGATTGCGCAGCGCCAGGAAGGTAGCGAACAGGGTGCCGAAGAGCACCGCCTCCCCTCCGAGGAACAGCCAGAAGGCCAGCACTTTATTGCGTCCTTCCAGGGTCGCTTTCTCGGGTTCATGCGGGAGTGTACCGTCCGCCGCTTCAGCATGTGCCGTTGTCATCTCTGCTCACCTTCCTTCCAGCTCTTCGGGTTCAATATGCCAGCCGTGATCGTCGAACAGCGACCGCATCAGCATCGATCCGAAGGTAATAAGAAGCCCCAGCGCCGTAACAATATAATTATTGAACAGGAAGCTCATGATGCCGCTGCTGAATTCATCACGGCTGAACATGAAGCCCAGGCCCGCAATGAAGATACCGACTGACATCAGGAACGGCAGAATCGTGGCTGACGGCATATGAATCGGGCCAACCGGCTCCGCCGGGGTCATCGCCTTATGCCCGGCCATTTTCTCTTTCCAGAAGGCATCCAGGCCCCGCACCAGCGGCGTCTGCTTGAAGTTATATTCCGGCGGCGGCGAAGGAATCGTCCATTCCAGGGTCCGCCCGTCTTCCCACGGGTCTTCCGGCGCATCCGCCGGCCGTCTGGAGGTCAAGAACACATTTACAAGGAAGATAATCATGCCCACTCCCATCAGGAACGCCCCCACCGTACTGACCAGGTTGAGCGTATCGAACTGCTGGTTCGGCAAATAGGTAAATACGCGCCGCTGCATCCCCATCAGTCCCAGGAAATGCTGCACGAAGAACGTTAAGTGGAACCCGATAATGAAGGTCCAGAAGGTCCACTTGCCCAAGGATTCGCTGAGCATCCGCCCGAACATCTTCGGCCACCAGTAGTGCAGACCGGCGAACAGCCCGAGCACCAGACCGCCAACGATTACATAGTGGAAATGCGCCACCACGAAGTACGTATCATGGAACTGGAAGTCTGCCGGCGCGGAGGCCAGCATCACCCCGGTTACCCCGCCCATCGTGAAGGTAGGAATGAACCCGGCCGCGAACAGATTCGGGGTCGTGAACCGTACCTGTCCGCCCCACATGGTGAACAGCCAGTTGAAGATCTTGATCCCTGTCGGGACGGCAATCAGCATGGTAGAGACGGAGAACAAGGCGTTCGCGACCGGACCGAGGCCGGTGGTGAACATATGATGCGCCCAGACCATGAAGCCCAGGAAGGCGATCAGAATTGTCGCGAAGACCATGGAGCTGTACCCGAACAGCCGCTTGCGCGAGAAGGTCGGAATGACCTCGGAGATGATGCCGAAGGCCGGGAGAATCAGAATATACACTTCGGGATGGCCAAAGATCCAGAAGATATGCTGCCACAGCACGGGATTGCCCCCGCCGGCAACATTGAAGAAATTGGCGTCCAGAATCCGGTCGAAGGTAAGCAGGACAAGTCCTACGGTAACCGCAGGGAATGCAAACAGTATAATGGCTGAGGTAATGAAGGTAGCCCAGGCGAACATCGGCATCCGCATGAAGGACATCCCCGGTGCACGCATCGTGATGATGGTAGCCAGGAAGTTAATCCCGCCAATCAGTGTACCGAGGCCGGCAATTTGCAGCCCTATCGTATAAAAGTCCACTCCGTGCGAGGGGCTGTAGCCCGTACTCGATAGCGGGGTATAGGCCGTCCAGCCCGCATCCGGCGCGCCGCCCATCACCCAGCTCAGGTTAAGCAGAAGACCGCCGAACAGGAAGGTCCAGAAGCCCAGCGAGTTGAGAAAAGGAAAGGCGACATCCCGCGCGCCGATCTGCAGCGGAATCACCGCATTCATCAGCGCGAAAATGACCGGCATGACGCCAAGAAAGATCATAGTCGTGCCGTGCATGGTAATCAGCTCGTTGAAGGTCTGGGCATCCAGGAAGGTATTCATCGGCTTGATCAGCTGAATACGGATCAGGATCGCCTCCAGGCCGCCAATGCCGAAGAAAAGGCCGCCGGCCCATAGATACAGGATGGCTATTTTTTTGTGGTCGACGGTGGTAATCCAGTCCATCAGCCCGGTATGCCGCTTGGCACTGTGGCCGGGCTTCAAGGGCTGGGAGGGCTGCAAGGATTGCGCTGCGTGAGCCAAAGAACGTACCCCCTTATCAAATATGCTGCTTCCGCTTCAGTCGTAGTCCCCTAGTCCAGCGTATAACCGGCCAGATATTCGGCAATGCCGTCGATCTCTTCATCACTTAAGCCCATATCCTTCGGGCTCGGCATCTTGTTGCCGGGCTTCACGCTCTGCGGATCATGCAGCCAGGTCTTCAGATTCTCCAGGACCGGGGCCCCGTCTTCGCGGGTGTCATCATTAAGCAGAATCCCGGCAACGGATTCACGGGAGCCGATTCCGGTCAGGCTTGGAGCCACCGGTGATGCAGGCATGCTGCCTATCGCATGGCAGCTCAGGCACTGGGACTTGAACTTCTCAGCCAGTACCGGGTCCTCCGGCATTACCGACTCCGGCGCCTTCATCGAAGCCACCCACTTGTCAAAGGCCTCACCGCTGACCGACTTCACCTTAAACTCCATGAACCCGTGGGAGGGTCCGCACAGCTCCGCGCATTTCCCCCGGTAAACGCCTTCATTCGGCGCACTGAAGCTGAAGCGGTTCACCGTGCCGTCGGGATTGGTGTCCATTTTCCCGGCCAGCGAGGGTACCCAGAAGGAATGCAGCACATCCTTGGTGCTGAGCTCAAAGGCAATGTGCTTACCTGTAGGAATAATCAGATCCTGCGCGGTCGTTATTCCGTAATCCGTATATTCGAACTCCCACCAGTACTGGTGGCCGGTCACCTTGACCTTGATGGCGTCCTTGTCATCCGAATGATCATTGCCGGCAGCGAAGACCACCTTCACCGTAGGAATCGCCAGCACAATGACGAGAATAAGCGGGATGACCGTCCATAGCACCTCCAGCTTGAAGCTCCCCTCCACTTGCTTGGGAATCTCATCCTGATCCTTCTTCCGGCGGAAGCGAATCCATACATAAGCCGCAATGGAGAAGACGATCAGCAGCACCACAATCATGATCGTGATCGACAGCTTCATCAGTCCGTAAGAGCTTTCCGCTACGGGTCCCTGCGGTCTGAGTACCGACAAGTCCTCCCGCCCGCATCCGGCCAGAAGGAGTCCAAGTGCTGCTGTCATGGGAAGAAGCCGCTTACCAGCCTGCCACGTTTTCATCATTGATCTACCCCGCTTTTCCCGAATTCGTAGATTAGAGTATTTTCCTGTCAATTATAACAATCACTATTAATATAAGTTCGGTCTACGGTTTTGTCAATCGTTCACAACAAATTCACATAATCATTTTGGAGTCGCGGAAAGCTTGTCAATACTGATTTTATAAGCGCTTTCAATTTTTCCGGAAAACTGTTAAACTACTTCTGAAGCGTATTCATATGTATTTGTGTCTAAACATTCATTTGACATACGAAGATGATCTGCAAATTGCATACAAAAAAAACCGATTCCAGAAGCAGCACGCTGCCCGGGCACGGTTTATGAGAATCCTCATGGATGCTTCGCTATGGATGTTATCGCTTGAATGTAGATTAAATGTAGTTGTCGGCATCAAACAGCACGAAACAGAATCACTCGCTCTGCCGGCTTCTTCAGGAGACGGAAGAATTCATTCTAACCAGCTCATGCTCCACAACCATGGTCAGCTCTTCCTCATAGCCTCCCGTGATCCGATACTTCCGGACGTACTCTTTCACAAATTTCTTGGGATCTTTGGGCCGGAAAATACGTGTCATTTCCCGCAGACTTTCCTTGACTTCGTTATGACCTTTACTTGCCATGATCAGTTCCCTCCCAAAACATTGAAAATGAATGCTCCGTTGTAGAGAATGCATGATGAAAAGTTCGCCGTAACCTTGAAATGCAAGTAAGAAACCATTACACATACGCGGCTTGCATTACCCGTCCAGACTACCATTCCATGAACTTGGAAATCCGCCTTGCCGGTGAAGCAGGTTCGTCGTGATTTGGGCTGAGAGTAAGGATGTCCCACTGCAAAGACACCTTGACACTTTAATTACCCGAAGAGCCACTTGCTGAATCACTCCTTTCGGGCCTTATCGTTATATTGTATCATATTCCAGATTAACTTCCACCTTTCCATGTAAAAATACAAATGGAAATTTTTATAGTATATGCTTGCCCAACTGTTTGTGATCCTGACATTAGTATGCCCCTTATCCGCAGAAATTATTGGACAGCATCTCCGCACGGCTCATACTTTGCCTGTACACCTCATAGGCTTGTAGGGAAGAAGCACGAATGTAATTTGCCTTTTCCTCTACATTCCAAGGAGAGTGAGCCCTTTGACGCCTTTCAGATCATCCACCGGACTGCCCGATAACATTGCCGCTGCCTTGTGTTATTTCTTCCCGTTTATCGGGGCAATTATTTTCCTTGCTCTGGAGAAGCGCAGCCGCTTCGTCCTGTTCCACTCGCTTCAATCCCTGATTGCCTTCGGAGCGCTTATGATCGCCCATGTGCTCAGCGGCTTCATTCCGCTTCTCGGTGATGTGGCGGGCGCCCTGATCTCCCTATGCAGCTTCGCAGTCTGGCTGCTGATGATTTACCATGCCCTCGGCAGCAGATGGTTCAAGCTCCCCTGGGTGGGGGAGATCGCCGAAAGCCAGCTGCGGCAACTGTAGCTATGTGCAGCAGAAAATAGTTTCCCTTTTGCCTGCCCGCTCCTTACAATGGGATAAGACATGCAGGAATCTACAGGCTGGGGGAAGCATCCATGTATTTGTTCATCATAAATTCCCGCTCCGGCGGCGGGGCGGGGCGGCGGACCTGGCACACCGTACAGGCCTTGCTTGCGGCGCGGGCTGTTCCGTATGAAGCGCTGTTCACCCAGAGCGCTGACAGCGCAGAGGATCAGGTGCTGCAGACGCTTGCCCGCCGCGAGGACTGGCGCGCCGCCATCATTGTCGGCGGCGACGGCACGATCCACAGTGTGCTGGGCGCACTGCGGCGCAGGGGGGTCCCGCTGGGAGTCATCCCGGCGGGTTCGGGCAATGACACTGCGCGCGGGTTCAGCATCCCGCTCGCGCCCGAGGCAGCGCTGGACACCGCGCTGCAGGAACACTGCATCGCAGCCGATCTGCTCAGCGCAGCAGGCCGGCTCACCCTGACGGCGGTGGCCAGCGGCTTCGACGCGCAGGTGGCCGTCAATGTGAACGGCAGCCGCTACAAGCGGCTGTGCAACGCCATTGGCGCCGGGCGCCTAGCCTATATCATCGGCGTGCTGCATACGCTGATGACGTTCAAGCCCTGCCGCGTAAGCGTAACCTGCGACGGTAAGGAGCAGGGTTACGACCAGGCGTGGCTGGTCTCGGTCTGCAACCTGCCCAGCTACGGCGGCGGGCTGCTGATCTGCCCGCAGGCGGAATCAGGCGACGGCCTGCTTGACGTCTGCGTTGTACACGGGGTCAGCCGCGGGCAATTGCTGCGGCTGTTCCCGACGGTGGTGAAGGGCAGCCACACGAAGCTGCCCTATGTCACGATGCTGCGCGGACGCAGCGTAGCCGTGAGCTTCGCGCAGCCGCGCCACGCCATCGGCGACGGCGAAGCGCTCGGCACGGCGCCGCTGGCCGTGGCTTGCGAGCCGGGCGCGCTGCGCGTGCTCTCGCCGCTGGCGGCAGCCTCGGAGGTGGCTGGTGGCGCCGCGGGGTCCTGCCGCGCGGGCGGCTAGGCCGGGCGCGGCGGGACGGGGCGCGGCGGGACAAGCGCGGCGGGGCATATATATGGCTCCGCGTCACGGACTGAGGCGCTCTTATTCTGGATGAAAGTCATAAATTAGGCAGGTAACGGACCACACGGACCTTATTCCCTGAAATACCGCTCTTAAGTATCGTTTTGAGCTACCTTAGAGTCTCCTCAGTCCGTTAAGACACCAGAAGTGGTGTTTTTCAGGGGATAAGGTCTCTCAGGTCCGTTAGGAGCAGATTGGTCTGGCTAATGAAAAAGCTGGAACGATATTTCTCCCAACACAAAGAGCAGGCCCCGGGTATTCCCCTGAGCCTGCTCTTTGTTACGTACTTCACGTTTCCGCCGGGTCCGTTTCCTGCTTCGTGCAGGAAACGACCTTCTTCACAAAGATATCCTCCGCTGGCAGCAATAATACTGCTGGCGGACAAAAACCGCTGGAACCCCGCTGCTCCGGTTATATCCCGGTTGGCTTCTGGGGCAGCAGGTTGCCGACAATCGACTTCAGCTCACCCTCCGTCGTGCTGCTTTTCTTCCCGTTGTCAAAGCTGGTAATGCGGATCTCGGAATAACTTTCTCCCGGAGCCACGGGCTTGAAAATCCATTTCTCCCGGTTATCCAGCCGGACGTTGAACTTCATGTCCTTGAACATCTCCACCAGCTCCCGCTCTCCCGGGGTCTTGCCCTCTTCCAGGAACAGCAGTCCGCGCAGCGGCTTGACGCCCTCTGCATGCTGCACTTCAAAATGTACAATACACTCCATGCTTGTCACCTCCCTTGCTTAGTGAACTTGGGCACTTACTATTGCAGCCCTATTCCTCCGGCTCTTCCCCCGATTCCTCCTGATCATGCAGCACATATTTGCTGTAGATCCGGCTATAGCGCTCCCCGTAGCGTCGCTGCAGTTCGGGGCCCATATCTTCCTCCAGCTCGAACAATACCAATTCCTGTGTAAAAGATTTGAGCAGCAGCTCCACCAGCACCGGATGCTCGGTAATCACGGCTTGGGCGCTCCCGTCCTCATAACGCATGCCGAGCATGCACCAGCTCCGGTCCACGACGAAGGAGAACTTCCGGCCTCCGCTGCGTTCCGGCTTCCCCGGCAGGGGCGGCCATACCGGATAAGGTGCCGGCACAGCATCACCGCCGTCAAAAGCCCACAGCAGCTTCACTCCGCGCTTCTCCGCCTGCTCAAGCTCACTGCGCAGCAGCGAGGCTTCCTCCCGCCACACATCCACTACAATCTCCTGAGCGGCAAGATTCAGCTGGCGGACCAGCTCTCCAATGACATTCCGGTCACCCTCCACGTTGTAGAAGGAGGGGCTGACCGGACCTCCGCGCGGCATTTCACTCTCCATATAGGCAAGCGAGGCCTGCACCCGGCCGGATATCATCGTGGCCAGCTCTTCCGGGTCCAGCACACTGTAGCGTGCCGGCTCCCCTTCTCCGCAGCGCACGTAGCCTTGCTGAGTCAGGCGCTGAAGCGCCGCGTATACGTTCGATCTTGATACTCCTAGCTGCTTTGCCACTTCGTAGCCCGAAGCCTGGCCCTTGGTGGCCAGCTCAACCATAATTTTGGATTCCATCTCTGTGAAACCCAAATTGCGCAGATGCAGCAGCAACTGTTCCATCTATGTTGTCCCCCTAAGCTGTCAGTACTACCCTGTCTATATTTGCTCCGAGCCGCAGCGCGGGCACCACATGGAGCCCTTCGGCAGATCGGCGCGGCAGATCTGGCAATTCACGATCTCCCGTGTATCCGCGTCTCCGGCTACCCGCTCTTCAGCTGGCTCACTTGCCTTCCAGTCCCTGATCCGGCGGTCCAGCTCGAGTTGCCGCTCCCGTTCCCGTTCCAGTTCATCTGCCTCCCGGCGGCTCCGGTCAGAACCTGAAGCCATCCGATCCGCTTCCTCCAGCTCTGCGTCTTCCTCCAGTTCAGGCAGCACCTCCGCATACTGCACACGTGCTTCGGGTCTTCTGGCCAGCTCCCGTTCCGCTTCGGTCAGCTCTTCCTCACCGTAGTACTGGTCTTCTTCATCTTCATGCTCCAGCACCGTATGTACGGTAACCACGGGCGGTGCTGCAGTAGCGGCGGCCGCCGATGACGGCTCTTTACGCAGTGAAATCTCCTTATCTTCCGGCTTGCGTGCTTCCAGCTTACGTCCGCAATGTGGACAGAAATTGGCATCCAGCCCTACGATCTGACCGCAGGCGCACAAGCGTTCATTTCTCAATTCGGCAATTCTTGAGCGTACGTCCTCGATCTGCTCCTGCAGCTTGTTACAGCCCCGCGCAAGCTCGATCATCTGACCTTCAGCCACCGACATATCCCTTGAACGATATCCCTCGTAGAACAGCTTCCCCATTTTCAGAAATTCAACCTGCATCTCATGCTCAATATCCGAAATCTGCCCATTCAGCTTGCTCACTTCCACCGAGCTTTGCGCTTTTTCACTCACCCGGCTGGCACCGTCTTTAATGCGTTGCAGTAAATTCATTGTAGTTCCTCCTTCTCCAGAGTGAGAATAGGCTGATTCGCAGCCGCGTATATCCTTACATTCCGATTGCCGCTCCACGCAGCAGCGGAAACGTGATTCTATCATACCAAAAGTCCACGGCAGATTCATTATTTGTCGTCATGTGGTAAATACCAAGTAGAGGCGGCTAGCGTTCTTATTGGAATGAGTATGCTGCAGAAGAAGCAATCATACATATTGCCTTCTGCTGGATCCGTTCCTGCGTACCCGTACATTATCGAATGATGGAGGGATGAATTGTGCCTGACGATAACCTTAACCGATATTTCGTCTCTGTGAATCACGGTCTGATTCAGGAAGAGAGAGGCGACTCCAGTGAGTACGAGGTTCTGCTGTCCAGCGACGGCCTGACTGTGCTTCAGGATCTTCTGGCCGATCTGGCCAGCGGGGATGACTACGCCTTCCGGCGTGCTCTGGTTCCCTACAAGTCAGCCGATCATGATGATGCCGCAGAGCAGTTCGATGAAGCCACCATCCGCCTGTTCCAGTATCTGCACGACCATGGCACTGACGAGACCCGCCTTCAGATCGAAGGCTTGAACGTCCTGCAGAAGCTGGACAATACAGGCTATCAGGATGAAGGCTACGGCACAGGCTCTCCCACCAACAAATAAGGATGAACGGAGCTGCGCCATAAGGACGGCTTAATGCCTATACTGTGCTAATACGCGCCGGAGGGAAGAATGTTTCTCTTCGGTCAGGGTTACGGTTTTATTTTGCTTCCGGGGCTGTACATCGGTTAAAATAGAATCAGAACCGCAGCTAGCGCTGTATAAGATTGCCGTAGTCATCCATTCATGGTCTACAGTCACAAATAACGAAAACCGGGAGAGTTTCAGTGGAAGAATATGATAGTACACAAGTAACATTGAACAAGTTGCAGGTCCATGTGAAGGATATGCAGAAGTGGCAGATTAACGAGGATTTCGCCAAGCAGGTTGAGAATTTCAAGGCTTTGCCGGCGCTGTACCGTCATGCTCTGAATGAGCTTGAGAATAAAATCGATATCATCCGGACCGAGTGGCAGGTGCGTGACGGCTTCAGCCCGATTGAGCATGTGAAATGCCGGATCAAAGAACCGAAGAGCATTGTGCAAAAAATGCAGCGCAAGGGCTATGAGCTTAACCTGGATAATATGGAGCAGCACATCCATGATATTGCGGGGATGCGGATTGTCTGCGCCTTCGTGAAGGATATCTACCGGCTGGTGGACCACCTGTGCGCCCGCGAGGATATCCGTGTGCTTGAGATTAAGGATTATATTGCCCACCCGAAGCCGAACGGCTACCAGAGC
Organism: Paenibacillus sp. FSL H8-0122; assembly: GCF_038005345.1. Classification (NCBI taxonomy): domain Bacteria; kingdom Bacillati; phylum Bacillota; class Bacilli; order Caryophanales; family Paenibacillaceae; genus Paenibacillus; species Paenibacillus sp. FSL H8-0122. The sequence goes on from NZ_JBBOTB010000001.1 coordinate 6,100,573, forward strand.
CTGCACCTTATCGTGGCTATACCGCTGGTACTGCTTGATGGCACCCGCTGGGTGAAGGCAGAAATGCAGCTGCGTACGTTAGCCATGGATTTCTGGGCCAGCATGGAGCATATTCTCTACTATAAATTCGACAAACAGCTGCCCTCCCATGTGGCCGAGGAGCTGAAGGAAGCCGCCCGTGCTGCCGATGAGCTGGACCAGAAGATGCTCCGCCTGCGCCGGGAGATTCTGGAGCTGTCAGAAGGCAGCGGCGGCAACGAACAGACATAATCCTAGGATAAAATGGCCGCAGCCAGGCCGTTATCCGGCTGCAAGAGGGGCACCTTTGTGCTCCTCTTTTGTTTGGCTGGCTTGATGTGGGAGGGCCGCCCTACCATCCAGTTTGGCTAAATCAGGGGCACTTCTGCCCCTCATTCCCGCCCGAAGAATATTGGCTACCTCAGCACGCCGACTTCCGGCTGAACCAGAGGGATTTTTCCCTTTCATTTCTCCATTCCGCCGACTTCTAGCCGAATCAGAGGGATTTTTCCCTTTCATTTCTCCATTCCGCCGACTTCTGGCCGAATCAGAGGGATTTTTCCACTTTATTCTCGTGCAGCCATCCCAATCCTCTCCGGTGCACTGCTAACAAAACTAATATTACTTGTGAGATCAGTTCTTACGTTCGTTCGTGTCCCGGCATCCGATTCAATTCCACCAGTTGGTCTAGTTTACACTCTATATTACTTAAAGAGCAGCTTTAGTCGCCGCATAAACATTGTAGACTATAGCTCCTTCAATCCCACCGCACTTATTATCCGTGCAACCCGGAGCTTACTCAAGCCCCTACTCACGAACCCATGCACCTACAGCTTACTCAAGCCCACCTCACGAACCCATGCACCTACAGCTTACTTAGGTCCACCTCACGCCCCGCGCAGCTACAGCTTATTCAAACCCGCCGCACGCTTCGCGGCGGCTTCCGAGACCCGGCGCATCAGCAGCGCAAGCCCTTCACGCGCCTTGGGTGTCTGTGGCAGGAGCGCGCTCCAATCCTCCTCCGGCTCCATTACCTCAGGCATAGCCGGAAACGGACGGGAGGAGATCTCGTGAAACAGCGGCCCCGGCTGGTGCAGAGAGCCTTCAGCCGCTGCCTCGGCCAGCCACTCTCCAGAGGATACGGCCGGGCCCTTGCGCTCCAACCGGGCCAGCTCGGACGCGAGCGACACAGATGCAGGCGCGTCTTCTTCAGCGTTCCGCTCGTTCTCCCGCTCCGCCCACAGGGCGAATACGCCGGAGAGCAGCTCTTCCTTGGACAGTCCGCGCAGGGCGAACGCAAGCAGCGGCTCCTGGGTCAGCTGCTGCCGGACCCGCTGCACCAGATCCTCAGCAGGCAGCAGACCCGTGCCCTGTTCCTCTGCAGCCAGCCTCAGCTCGTCATCTACAGGCAGCAGCTCCAGTGCAGTAAGCCCGCCATTCAGGCTGCCCTGCAGCAGATCATACAATTCGCCCGGATGCGCAGCGAGCTGATGCAGCACTTCATTCTTCCGGGCGGGTGTCCACTGCGGAATACGCAGAGTAACAACCTCCCGCTGGCCCTGTTCCCCTTGCTTCTCTATCTCCGCTCCGGCTTTGCTGCTGCGTCTGTCTGCCCCTTCAGCAGCAGGCCCCACACTCCCGGTGGCCTTAATGACCCCGGGCAGCACCTCCAGCCGCAGCTCCAGCAGCTCATTCATAGATGTTGCCTCCTTCTGCCTTACAATCTATTGCCGTGTTTACATCCAGTCCTGTCCCTGGAGTTCAATCAGCTCTTTGAGCTCATGGTTAGACATCTCGGTTAACCAGTTCTCACCGGAGCCAACGACCTGCTCGGACAGGCTCTTTTTGCGTTCAATCAGCTCGTCGATCCGCTCCTCCAGCGTCCCCTGGCAGATCAGCTTATGCACCTGCACATTCTTGTGCTGTCCAATCCGGAAGGCGCGGTCCGTCGCCTGATTCTCTACAGCCGGGTTCCACCAGCGGTCATAATGCAGCACATGATTCGCCCGTGTCAGATTGAGGCCTACGCCTCCCGCCTTAAGCGACAGAACGAAGAAAGCCGGACCGTCCCCCTCTTGAAAAGCATGCACCATCTCGTCGCGCTCGCGCTTCGAGATGCCGCCATGCAGGAACAGCGGCGTCTGCCCGTATCGTCTGGCCAGCCGGCTGACCAGCAGCTCGCCCATCGCCACATACTGGGTGAAGATCAGCGCCGATTCACCAAGCTCAGAGATGCTGTCGAGCACCTCGAACATGACGTCCATTTTGCCCGAAGGCTCACTGCGCAGGCTCCGCCCCTCGTCCTTGCGGAACAGCTGGGGATGATCGCAGATCTGCTTCAGCTTGGTGAGGGAAGACAGCACCAGCCCCCGCCGGGCCATGCCCGAACGCTCGCCGATGACGCCTAGCATCTCATCCACAACCCCCTGATAGAGCGCGGCCTGGGTCTCCGTAAGCGGACAATAAGACTTCAGCTCAAGCTTCTCCGGCAGATCCTTCGAGATATCCGGGTCGCTCTTCAGACGCCGCAGCAGGAAGGGCGAGACCAGCCGGTGCAGCTCACGCAGCCGTTCGCCGCCCTCTCCCGACACATAACGCTGGCGGAAGGAATGATACGTCCCCAGATAACCGGGGTTGAGAAAATGGAAAATCGACCACAGCTCGCCCAGCCGGTTCTCCACCGGAGTCCCGGTCATTGCGATCCGGTGCGGCGCACTGAGCTTCATGACGCTCTGCGCCTGCTTGGTGCGGTGATTCTTGATGTACTGCGCTTCATCCAGCACAACGGTAGACCAGCGTACCCCGGCCAGATCCTCGCTGTCCCGGCCCGCCAAATGGTAGGTGGTCAGCACAATCTTATGGCTGGCTGCCAGCTCTCTGAACCCTTCACCGCGCACCCGCCGCCCTCCATGGTGAATATGCAAGCTAAGCGAAGGGGCGAAGCGCTGCAATTCCCGCTGCCAGTTGCCCAGCAGCGAGGTCGGGCAGAGAATCAGCACAGGCTCCTGCTTCTCGCCCGGCGGGGCATTCAGCGCCTGGTCGAGCAGGCAGGTGATGACCTGCACGGTTTTGCCGAGACCCATGTCATCAGCCAGGCAGACGCCGAAGCCGAGATTGCTGAGTGCCGTAAGCCACTGATAACCCCGCTCCTGATAGGGCCGCAACGTTCCGTTCAGATCCTCCGGCACCGGACGCAGCGGCATCCCGCGCAGCACATCGCCGTGCATGAGGGAGGCCAGCAGGCCAGAGGTCTCCATGCCGGTAACCGACATGCCCTTCCACAGCCGCTCTTCACCATCTTCAGCCTCCAGGCGCATCCAGTCGGCTGCGGTCATCTCTCCGCTCTCACCACGCTTAATATATCTCAGGACCTGACGAACTTCCTTCGGGTCCACTTCAATCCACTCTCCCCGGAAGCGCACAAAGGGCACGCCTGCTTCCACCAGGGCATTCAGTTCCTCCTCTGTGATGTCTGAATCTCCCAGAGAGGCTTCAATACGGAAAGAGATCAGCTCTTCCATACCCAGCGCAGACTGCACCGGGCCATCCGCTGCACCCGCCGGGGGCTGCTGCATCTTCATTCTCATGCCGATCCGCCGCCGTCCCTCCTTGCTCCAGCGCGAAGGCATCTGCACGGTAATTCCCCGTTCCCGCAGCTGCTGCACGCTCTCCTTCAGGAAGAAATACAGCCGCTCCGGCGGCAGCTCAATCCCGCGCGGGGCCGGTTCTGCCAGCGAGCTCCGGATGTCCGGCGAACTCTTCGCCGCCCGTCCCAGCGCAGCCAGCAGCTGCTGCTGAATATTGCGGTAACGCTTGCCCCATAGGGTGAATTCCCGCTCCCGGCTGCTCCACACCGCTTCCGCCGGAATCCAGAATTCCCCCTCCTCCCGGCTCTCCGCCCAGAAGGTCAGCTGCCACAGCTCGCTCTCCTCCGCCGGAGGCTCCAGCCGCAGGCCCAGGCTTAGCTGTCCGCTGCGGGCCTCCTCAGTCTCGAAATGCGGCACCTCATGGCCCGCCGTCTCGTTCACCACGGCCAGAAGCTCTGTTACCTCAGCCGGGGTCCCCTGCACAGGGATATCCCGGCTGCCGGTAAGCAGACTGTTCCACCACAGCTCCGTCAGCGGAGAATAGCCGCGGCGGTAATTGGCCTTATACGGCGACAGCGCGCTCTCATGAGCGGCTACCACATTCTTGATCTCGGCGGTCATGACCGCCTGCAGGAAGGAATACAGCACATACCCGCCCGCTTCCTCCCGCGAGGACAGATCGCCTTCCTCAGCTACGTGTGTGCCAAGTGCAAGCACCGGCATAGAGGCCGCCATCTGCAGAAAGAACTCCTTATCCGCCTCTTCCCGGAACGCCGGTGACCAGCACACGGCAGCAGCCTGTTCGCCGCCGCGCCGCCGCGAGCCGACCTTGCGCGGCGGCTGGGCGCCAGGCACAATCCCTCCCTTGCCCATCAGCTCCAGCGCGAAACGGGCGGCTGCTGACCAGTAGCGCAGCTCTCCCCCGGGTTCAATGCCCTGGGCACGGCTGGCCTGCTCATCCCAGGCCAGCAGCAGCTCGAAGGCATCCTTCGGCGACAGTGCCAGCCCTTCCAGCGTGCGTCCGGGCAGTCCGCGCCGCGCCGGTTTGCCCTCCACGGCGGCGGCCGCAGGATACTTCACTTCCGCCAGCCGCAGTGCAGCACCCGCAAAAGGACGCCAGCCGCTGCGGAGCTCCAGCCGTTTGATCACGCGTGTCCATGCGTCCACCTTCGGCTCGGAGGTTTCGCCCGAGAAGCAGAATAATACGTCCCCTAACCATATTGCATACAGATGCTTAATCATTGTTGGTTAATCTCCATTCTTGTGAGCAGACAGCAAGAGCCAGCCCTTCCAGACCGAAAGACTGTCCCCTTCTGCGCGAAAAGTATATTATGAGGCTGCACCGGCAGCATGAACTGTACAACCATTCCATGAACGCTCAGGTTATTGCTGCAACTTTTTCTTCATCCCTTCATCTTATACGAAAAACCATATATTTAAAAACCTTTCTATGCTTTTTCTGCGATTTACAGCAGATTTTTGTTCAGAGCGGCCCATTACAGTTCAGTTAGCGTTACTTCCTCAGCAGCAGACGGGCCACAAAAATGATGCAAAGAGCCAAATTATTGCACAAATATCAGGCGTGTTGATTACCCATATTATGGGATGACAAAAACACCTAAATGTTCTTTACGCCTGAGCAGATTAAACTGAACCTGCCACTCCAGCGGAAGATTAAATATACGCCAGTGCTGCATAAATTCCCAAAGAGTCAGCTCAGCAAAGACCGGTACCTTCGGGTGAATTTCATCAAAAATGTATTTCAAAAGCACATACGTGGCAAGGGCTACAAACAATTGGCTATATACTGCATTTTCGGTGGTTCCAAATAGACAAGGGACATTCAAATGCTGTTTCACCCAGCGGAAAAAGACTTCAATTTCCCAGCGTGCTTTGTACATTTCAGCAATCACATGAGCGGACTCTTTTCTCAAATCGGTCACAATTCGTACCACTTCACCCCGGTCATTTTCAAATTCAACGACGCGGTGGCGCTGGGCGGATTGGTGTTTGCCTTGACCAATATAACAGGTGATATCGCGTACAATTTTGGTGTCTCCCTCCGCCGGTCGCTGAAGCTTTCGCGGCATCACCAAATGGAGATTGTCTTTCAGACGAATCACAAAGGACTGACCTTGCTGCACATATTGATCCAATCGACCGATTTTTCCATACGCCCGATCCTGAACTAAAAGGTAGTCCTTATCGGCCAAAACTTCTCCAAATGGAGCGTCATTGCGCCTGGCAATCGATTCGACCACATTCACGGGTGAATGCTGTCCATGTGAAAGAGCGACATGCAGCTTGATGCCTCCTCTGAATTTTTTATACGGAGCCCAAGACATGCGGGAGTTTGCCGCCGTAACCGTCGTAGAGTCAATCAGTAGAAGATCTTTAGGCAGATTTAGGTGCCGACGGGTTTGCCGATTACATTTCTGGACGAGCAGTTGAAACAAACGCTTGAAGATATCGTAAGGCACTTCACCGGCTTTGCCCGAAAGGGTGGAGTAATGAACCTTGGGCAAATCGTAGTTCGAGCCCACCCGAGCACTTTGACGAAAGCCATCCCATTGGTGGTAGCAGGCTTGGATAAAGTAATCGAACAACACACCCACGGTCATTTTGGTTCCGGTATCCTCGTAGTCCTTGGTTTGCCCGGTCACCCTTTGGACTTCTTCTGAAGTTAATACTTGTTTGAACACGGCCAAGAATGGGGTATTATTATTCATGAGGTCGCCTCATTTCGGTTTGGTTTGGTCGTACTTACCATTACCCGAAATGGCGGCCTTTTTTGTCCCTTTTTTTGGGAAATCAACACGCTTACACAAATATCAACTCCGGCTTATGAATAGTTGGCTTTCAGGGGAAATGTTGCAGGAATGTCAGCAATTCTCTCCCATAGCCGCTTTGGGGAGCAGGATTAATGCATTTCTAGCAACATTTCGGAGTTATGCTCGCAATATTGTAGGGATTGTTGCAATTCGGGCAGGATTATACCTCATTCCTTCCTTGCCGGGCAGCCTTCTCCCCCCAACCACCACAAAGAACCGGCCCGCCCTCTTTCCAGGCGAAGCCGGTCCTAAACTCCAGTCAATCCGTGCTATGCTACACAGCTCTTATGGATTACCTTTACCGCACACTAATCCGTACCTGCCAGAATCCGCAGCCCCCCGCCCACGGCAGCATCCGCTACCTGAACGATGATCGCGCCGTTCTTTCCGTTCCGGGCCCAGCCCAATTCTCCCTCATTCAGCTGCTCCAGGCTGATCTCCGATAGTCCGTCCACCGCAGCTGCGGTGAAGAACGGATAGCAGAGTGCGAACCTCAGCGTCTCACGGCGCGGCTTATAGTCATGCACCGCATATGCCCACTTCAGCACCAGTGCCCCTTCCTCGCCTTCAGCCTGTACGGTAAGCTCCGTATACTGCCCCTTGCGGTAGCTGAAGCTGTGGCCATCATCCTCATACAGCTTGAAGGACGAAGAGAAGCCCGCAGCCGCTTCCGCCCCGTAGAGGTGGAAGATGATCGTCTCCTCCGTGTCCTCCAGCGCATACTGTCTCAGCGGGCCTTCGGCCACGAAGCTGCCGGCCTTCACATACATCGGCATGATGTGCAGCGGTGCAGCCGCAAGAATGTGACGCCCGCCCTCATGGACCTCCCCGTCCCAATAATCCAGCCAGCAGCCTTCGGGCAGATAGACGGAGCGGTGATCCGTATCCGGGCGGTAGACCGGGGCAATCAGCACATTTTCACCCAGCAGGAACTGGTCGCACAGGTTAGAGACATGCGGATCACGCGGATATTCGAGCACCAGCGGACGGATGACAGGCAGACCGCTCATTTCCGCTTCATGAAAAAGATTATACAAATGCGGCATCCAGCGGTACCTCAGCCCGATAAATTCACGCAGAATCCCTTCCACCTCTTCCCCGAAGGACCACGGCTCCTGGCGCAGCGTCCCGATGGAGGAGTGATTCCGGCAGTAGGGGAAAAACACGCCCATCTGCGTCCACCGCACCAGCAGCTGCGCCGACGTATGATGAGCGAACCCGCCGATATCCGGCCCCGAGAAGGCCAGCCCGGACAGCCCCATGTTCAGCACCATCGGCATCGCCATCGCCATATGCTCCCAGAAGCTGCGGTTATCACCTGTCCATACGGCCGCATAGCGCTGGATGCCCGCATACCCGGCACGGGTCAGCACAAAGGGACGCTCGCCCCCCATATGCTCGGCCAGTCCCTCATAGGTCGCTTTGGACATCATCATCCCGTACAGATTATGGTATTCCTCATGCGTCACCGGCCGCCCGTTGTTGAAATGCATCACATCAAGATCCATTGTCTTGGTCTCATTGAAGACCGCAGGCTCGTTCATATCGTTCCAGATGCCCTGAATGCCAAGCTCTGTGTAGTATTTGTGCAGATCTCCCCACCACTCGGCGGTCCGGCTGTCGCTGAAATCAGGAAAGGCACTGATCCCCGGCCACACCTCACCGAAGAAAATATCGCCCTCCAGGCGGCGGCAGAAATGCTTCTCCAGCACCCCTTGCTTATACACCTCGTATTTGGGGTCTTTTTTGACGCCGGGATCGACAATCGGGACAATGCGCACACCCAGCTCCGCAAGCTCCGAGATCATCGTCTGCGGATCAGGGAAGTTGACAGGGTCGAAGGTGAATACGCGGTACTCGTCCATATAGTGGATATCCAGATAGATCACATCGCATGGGATGTTCTTCTCACGGAAGGTCTTGGCCAGCTGCAGCACCTCCTGCTGATTCATGTAACTGTAGCGGGACTGGTGATAACCGAGCGCCCACTTGGGCGGAAGTGCGATCCGGCCGGTGAGCGTGGTGTATCTTCGGACGACATCCTTCATCTCGGGCCCATTAATGAAATAGATATCGTACGCTCCCGTAGAGCAGCCAATGGTAAAAGCAATGCCGTGCGAGCGCATGTCGAAATCACTCCGGCCCGTATTATCCAGAAACAGCCCGTAGGAGAGGTCACCGTGCATGTGGATAATGAGCGGGATCGACTCATAGAGCGCTTCGATCTCCGGCAGATGCGGGGCGAACACATCGGTATTCCAGTTCGTATAACGCTCCCCGCGTTTGTCCAGGAAGCTCGATTTCTCACCCAGTCCGTAGAAATGCGAGTCCGGCTGCATATCATATTCCGCATGGCTTGCGCCGCGCGGGTTCCAGCTCGCCAGATTCTGCTGCATGATCACCTTCCCGGATGTATTCTCCACACGGAGCAGAAACGAGGCCTTCTCAATAATCAGCCGGATAGCGCCTGTAGAGAAAATGAGCTGCTCCTCCGTCTCCTCTACCGGAAACAGATGCGGAATACAGCACTCCTTCAGCACAGCCTCCGAGGTGGTCAGGTCCGGTACCTTGCTATGGAAGACCTTCATCCGGAACATATCATCGCTCAGGAAGATAAAAGCCATCCCGGCGCATTCCCCCTGAACGATGTAGATATTCTCGGAGCGTTCCCAGGACACCACGCTGCCCGGCGTGTTCCAGGTCTCCTTCATCACCATCGGCCCCATCTTCTCGGGGCGTATCGCCTCACTGCTCTCCATGAATCTTCTCTCCCTTCGCTGCTTGCTGATCTACTTCTTGACTACATATTACCCCGGGCCTAAGGAATACTATCCGCGATTCTTATGACCAATTGGTCATTTTTTTTGCCGGATTAGTCTTAATTACCGCCACAGCGGGTATATTCTATATAGGCCAAGGCCAAAACGTAGTTATCAAACAAGTTAGGGAGTGGTCATATGACTAGAACTAATCCTTATAAGTGGGGGAATCTGCTGCTCTTCCTCGGCGTCATTGCCGTCAATACCCTTTCAGTCGTCCTGCCGCTTGGCGGGAACAGCACCGCCGAAATCTCGGACAGGTATCATACGTACCTCACACCGGCCGGATATGCTTTTTCCATCTGGTCCCTGATCTATCTGCTGCTGGCCGGATTCATCATTTATCAGTTCCGCAGCGATACCGGGGGCAGGGATTCCGTCCAGCGGATCGGAATTTGGTTCATGCTCAGCTGTCTCTTCAATATGGGCTGGCTGCTCCTCTGGCATTACCTGTACATTGAGCTGTCGCTGGTGGCGATGGTGCTTCTGCTGCTCTCACTGATCGTCATTTACCGCAAAACCCGCTTCATCGCAGACCCCACGACTGGCGAGAAATGGCTCGTGAAGCTGCCGTTCAGCCTCTACCTCGGCTGGATCTCGGTAGCCACCATTGTCAATGTCAGCGTTGTGCTGGTGAAGAATGACTGGGACGGCTTCGGACTCAGCGCCCCGTTCTGGGCAGTCATCATGCTCTGTGTGGGTACCTTGCTGGCTGTACTGGTAAGCTACCCGTACCGGGACAGCATCTATCCGCTCGTCTTCGTCTGGGCCTATATCGCCATTGCTATGGAGCATAAGGACACGAATGAGGTGTATTTCACCGGCCTGATTGCAGCAGGACTTCTCTTGCTCTACAGTATTTGGCTGCTGCTGACTCCGCGCCGTTCCCGCAGCAGATACTAGATACGCTTATATATGCACACAAAAATTCCCCGCACGCCTGCTTCACGTGCGGGGAATTCCCTGTACCCTGCCTTGACCGGATGTATCCGGCATGGCTTATTTCTTGCGTGCTACCGCTTCGATCTCGACCAGCGCGTCCTTCGGCAGACGGGCTACCTCAACGGCACTGCGGGCGGGGTAAGGCTCGGTGAAGAAGGTGCTGTACACCTCGTTAACCGCCGCGAAATCATTCATATCCTTCAGATACACGGTTGTCTTCACCACCTGATCCATTGATGCTCCGGCCTCTTCCAGGATGGCCTTCACATTGTTAAGCGACTGGCGTGCCTGCTCCTGCACACTGCCCGGCAGTTCCGCTGTCTGCGGGTCCATTCCGAGTTGGCCTGAAGTGTAGACCCAGTTGCCGGCAACAATGGCCTGGCTGTAAGGGCCAATCGCTCCTGGAGCTTTCTTTGTAGCTACTTGTTTTTTGGTCATAGTGAACGCCTCCTGCATGCTGTACGCGGCCTGTAGACCGCTATGTACATTCTAATCGTATGCTCATTGTACGTCCTGGAGTCTGCAGTTGGCAAACCTTACTGCCCGTCTAATGCTTGCCGATCACATGAATAACCTCATTGGTGTAGATATGAACGCCGCCTGTATCGGCCAGGGCAATATTCATCATCGCCCGCGCTACCGTGGCGGCCGGTATGGCCCGGAACTTCGCGGCCTTAAAGGCCATGGCGAAATCCAGCGCCTTCATCAGCACAGCCGCAGCACGTTCCCCCAGCCTGAATTCTGCCCGGTCACCGAGCAGCAGCGAAGGCCGGAACAGATGCAGGCCGTGGAATCCGGCAGCAATCAAGCCCTCCTCCGTCCGCCCCTTGATCCGGCTATAGAAGGTGCGCGATTTGGCGCTGGCTCCCATAGAGGACACGGCCAGGAACTGCTTCACGTTATGCTCTTTGGCCAGGGCCGCAGCTGCAAGCGGATACTCCAGGTCCACCCGTTCGAACTGCTCCTGCGAGCCCGCCTGCTTAATCGTCGTTCCCAGGCAGCAGAATACTGCATATACACCGGCGAATTGCTCACTGTATTGCTCAAGCCGGTCCCAATCCACTTGAATCTGTCTCAGCTTGGGATGCTCAAGCGCAAGCGGACGGCGGACCAGCACACGGACCTCGTCCCAATTCCCGCCCAGCAGGTCCCGGGTCAGCGCACTGCCGACCAGACCTGTAGCTCCCAGTACCAGTGCAATTCTTGTCACCGAAATAGCCTCCTTATATTCCTCCTTATTCATCCCTCAGAATACGGCGGCCCAGCAGCAGTGCCAGCAGAATCATCAGCACGCCTACCACTAACTGCATGCCGTAGATCTGCATCCACTGGGGCCATTCCTTAATCCATTCATAGATACGGCCGCCCAGCAGCGGGCCGAAGAAGGCCGCCAGACCGGTAAGCGCTGCATACATCGCCATATACATCGGCCGTTCCCGCTTCGGCGTATCACCAATAATGAAGTTGAAGGCAAGCTGGTTGAAGCCGCCCACACCCACGCCGAACACAATATGGGCCGCAAATAATACCGGAAGCATCGGCAGCACAGACAAGAGTCCCCAGATCAGGGAAGAGACCGCGATAATCGGCAGCGTCCAGAGCAGCAGCTTCTTGTTGCTGTGCCTGGCGTTCAGATTGCCCCATACATAGAAGCTGGCCATCATGAAGACCGTCTGCGCGACATTCAGCAGGGACAGCTTCTCATAATTGATATTCAGCAGCTGCAGCATGACATAGGAATACAGCGGCACGGTCAGGTTCTGCAGCAGCAGCCAAGCAGACAGGAACAGCGTGGATTTCATGAACAGCTTGTCCTGAAGCGGCTTCCTGAGCATCGGCAGGAAGGCCTTCTCTTCCGATTTCTCAAACGGCACATCCGGGTAGAAGAAGAACACCACAATATTCGAGATCGAGAAAATCCACACTACAATATACAGGATAAGGAATCCGTGTCCGCCCGGATAACGGTCAAGAATAATACCGCCTCCGTACATCACCATGCTTCCCAGCGCATTAAGGAACGTATTGCGAATACCGAAGTACCGGCCACGGACCCTTGCAGGCACAAGGTCACTGATGACCGAATTCCAGAGCACACCGCCGGCAGTGTTGGCAATGAAGGCAATGGTATACAGTACGATGAAGGCAGTAACCCAGTGCTCTTGCGGAAAAATAAACGGAACCAGGCCCGTAGATCCCCACAACAGCCGGTGTAAGCCAATAAAAGTCACGAGCGCCCACTTGCGGCTCGGCAGCTTCTGAATCAGGAAAGCCACACCGATCTGTGCGACATTCACCAGCGTAGTAAGCGCGAGGACAAATCCGATCTGACTGGAGCTGGCACCCAGGTATAACAAAAATCCTGTAAGAAATTGGCCTTGCAGCAGCACCTGGAATATGGTGGATGGTATCCCCTCAAAGGTAGCGATCTGCAGATTCTTGCGGTGTACGGAGGCCTTGCGCAAATCCTTGGAACGGTTCCGCAGCGGCCGGCTTCTCATGATGTTCATGGGGTGTTGACTCTCCTTTGATGCGGCTTTTGCTTCATTCTACTCAGCACCAGATTCCTGTCAATACACCGAAATCACAAATAAAGTTGGAGCTGCGGGGATTATACGGACGCGCCTGAATGCAGTGGTAAATGTAAGGAGAATATACTGCCCTGGCCTTCGCGGCTATGCAGGGTAATGAAGCCGCCCAGGAGCCTGGCCAGATCATTGCTGATAGACAGGCCCAGCCCCGTACCGCCATACTTGCGGCTGACATTGATATCCGCCTGTTCAAAGGCCTCGAAGATCAGATCATGCTTCTCCGGGGGAATGCCGATTCCGGTATCCTGCACCTCAAAGGCAATCCACTTCTGTGCAGCAGCCCCCTCCTGACGTTCCACTACACGGATATTCAGAGTGACCCCGCCAGTCATCGTGAATTTGAACGCATTCGAGAGCAGATTGCGCAGAATCTGCTGCACCCGCTGGGGGTCCGTGTAGATTACCGCAGGCACCCCTTCGTCCAGAAAGACACTGAAGGTGAGCTGCTTCTGTCTGGCTAAGACACCGAACTGCTGGACGAGCAGATCAGGGACCTCGCTGGTATTTAAATCCTCTATAATAATATCCAGCTTCCCTGCCTCCACCTTGGACAGATCGAGAATATCATTGATGAGCGACAGGAGATCCTCCCCGGAGCGGTGAATGATCCCGCCATATTCAGCAAGCTCCTCCGCACTCAGGGACTCATCGCCTTCTTCAATCATCTGGGACAGGTTGATAATGCTGTTCAGCGGGGTTCTTAGTTCATGGGACATGTTCGCCAGGAACTCCGATTTGAACTGTGAGGCGAGCATGAGCTGCTTGGCTCTTTCCTCGAGCACAATTTTATTCTTATGCAGCTCCTCCGTCTGCTCGGACAACAGCTTATTCGCTCTAATGATCTGTCCTGTACGCATCAGGTCCAGATGGAAATCGCGGATAATCAGCGCGAACAACGCACTGAGGACAAGGCCTGCGGGAAAGGTAACCGGCAGAATCTTCGTTATGTAATCATGTGTGGGAATAACCCCAAATACGGCAATATTCAGCACATTCACTACATTGACTACCAGAATAGCAGCAATCCCCTTGTACATCATAGAGGTGGACGAACGCTTCATCCATACGCTTAGAGCGGCACAGACAAAGCCCAGGATAGTCAGATTCAGCACGCCTACCAGCGCTGCCTCGTTCACTCCAAAGGTCAGGCGCGTAAGCCCGGTTGCGATTCCGATAATAATCAGGACCAGGGGCTGGGGGTAAGCCAGTGTTGAGATGATCAGCGGTACATACCGCAGGTCAAAAATGACATGCTCATGCAGTCTGTAGCCGAAAAAGGTGCTGATCCACCCTGCGAAGACCGCGAGCAGCACCCAGCTTACTCTTTTTACAGGCTCGGATGCGTGGGTTACAGTGTACTTGTATATTAGATTCGCCAGATACGACAGAGTGATTAGTAAAGCTGTATTCACAAAAAAGATTTTGACATATTCCATGGCTTCACTCCTGCAGCGAAAATAAGTTCACAATAATATTTATAGTATCATACTGGAGGAATGAAAAACATGAAGCGTGAGGGCTATTGCATATGTATATGTATGAGAGGGATGGCTTCGGAATGTCCGGGGGACAGCAAAAAAGCGCAAATCAGATACGATTTGCGCTCTTCCCTTGCCCTGCTTATCGTTAACTGCTGATTAGCTGCGGTGGGAGGACTCCCATTTATGGTACTCCGCTTCGGCTTCATCCTTGGAATGGCCGTAACGCTCCTGCAGCTTGCCTACCAGCTTGTCTTTTTCACCATCGATGATATCCAGATCGTCATCTGTCAGCTTGCCCCATTGCTTCTTGGCTTCACCTTTAATCTGCAGCCATTTACCTTTAATCACATTGTTATCCACTACAAGCTCATCTCCTTAGTTGTCTATTTAATGTCTGGCGAAAGCTTATAATTGCTTGTGAACTATTACCCCCATGACTTTTGGCTGAATCTCCTGGCTGTACAGGGGCTGCACCTGCAATTGCATGAAACCATGCAGAATAACTCAACTTTTGTCACATAATAGTCTTTTTAAAAAGCTATTCAACTATCTTAAAATTTGATATACTTCAGAAGTAAATTTATTTATGATTTAAGTGATTATTTTCACATGTTAGTTCCATAGCTTGTGCTAAAATGCCATCGAACAAGAAACGATATGATTAAATTTTTTCTTATTACTTGCCGATATATGTCGTATGCCTGCTACAAAAAGGGACTTAAGACCGAGATGAAAGTGACATTTATCATTTATAAAGTGATTTTTATCACTTCCAGCGCTATTAAAATGTTTTACATTTTAATATATATATTTTAAACTATTTTCTTGGAGGTCATATCAAAATGAAAAAAGCTTCTGTAATCTTGTCGAGCGCTCTGGTATTGGGTACTTTACTCGCAGGTTGTGGCAACAGCAACAAAGCAGAGAACGCTGCTGCAACAACAGCACCTGTGGCAACTGCTACTGCTGCAACTGAAGCAACTACTGCACCTGCAGCCGAAACAGGCAAGTACCAGGACGGAACCTACTACGGTACAGTGGATGCCGATCCAGAGACTGGCTGGCAGACCTTTACACAACTGACTGTAGAAGGCGGCAAAATCACCAAAGCTGACTGGAATGCTTTCAATGTTAAAAAAGCGGGCGATCTGAAGAAAAAAGTATCTGAAGACGGCAACTACGGCCTGGTAAAAATCGGCGGAGCGAAGTCCGAATGGCATGAACAGGCTGCTCTTGCTGAAGCCTACCTGATTGAAAAACAAGATCCTGCTGCTCTCACTGTAAATGCTGAAGGCAAAACAGATGCAATCTCCGGTGTATCCGTACACGTTAGTGATTTCGTTGGCGCGGCTCAGGCTGCACTTGCTGCCGGCCCTGCACAAGCAGGCCCATACAAAGATGGCGGATATACTGCTGAAGGCGAAATGGATGCTAAATCCGGCTGGAAGTCCACAGTAGCTCTCTCTGTTGCTAACGGCAACGTTGTAGCTGTTAATTTCAGCGGCGTGAATGCTGCAGGCGACGATAAGAAACAATATTCTGTAGATGGCAAATACGGCATGAAAGCCGGCGGCGCTGCTGCTGAATGGCATGAAGAAATCGCCCTTGCCGAGAAATACTTCCTTGAGAACAAAGGCGTAGCTCCTACCCTGGATGCTGAAGGTAAAACAGATGCAATCTCCGGCGTATCCATCCACGTTGGTGAATATTTCACACTTGCACAAAAAGCACTGGAAGGCGCGAAATAATTATTCGCCACCCTTTTGCAGCTAATCAGATGAATGAGGTGAGTTTCTCTTGAAGAAAATAGTCATTTTGGGCGGCGGCTACGGCGGCGTACTCACGGCTAAGAAACTGGCAAAGAAATTTAAGAACGACAAAGATGTAGAAATCAAACTGATCGACCGAAATCCATACCACACTCTTTTGACTGAGCTGCATGAGGTTTCTGCGAATCGCGCACCTGAGGATTCGATCAAAATTGACTTGAAGAAAATTTTTGCCGGCCTGAAGGTAGATGTTGTTCTGGATGAAATCAGCAACATTGATTTCAAGAACAAGAAGCTGAAGTCCGACAAAGCCACCTATGCTTATGATTATCTGGTCATCGGCACAGGAAGCAAGCCAACCTTCTTCGGAATCCCCGGAGCAGAAGAGAACACTTTCTCCTTCTGGTCCTACGATGATGCAGTTGCCCTGAAGCGTCAGATCCGCGACATGTACACCAAGGCTGCGAAGGAAAAGAACCCGGCTACACGCCGCGCTATGCTGACCTTCGTAATTATCGGTGCCGGCTTCACCGGCGTTGAGCTTGTAGGTGAAATGGCCGAGCAGCGCGACGAGCTCTGCAGAGAATTCTTCATCGATCCTTCCGAAGTGAGACTGATCGTGGCTGACATGGCTCCGAAGATTCTGCCTATCCTGCCGGATAAGCTGATCCAGAAAGCCGAAGCCCGTCTGCGCAAGCTGAAGGTAGAAATCGTCACCGGCGCCAAAATCACCGAAGTAGGCGCAGGCTCTGTTGCCCTTGGTGAGAAGAACATCGTGGATGCACAGACAATCGTCTGGACAGCCGGTGTTGAAGGCTCCGAAATCGTCGGCAACCTTGACGTTCAGCAGCAAGGCCGCAAACGTATTGTCACCAATGAACACCTTGAAAGTGTTGACCATAAGAATGTGTATGTTGTAGGGGATAACATCTTCTTCATCCCTGAAGGCGAAGAACGTCCAGTTCCGCAAATGGTTGAGAATGCTGAACAAGCGGCTCCGGTTATCGCAGGCAATATCACTGCCGATATCAAGGGTACGCCTAAAAAAGCATACAAACCAGGCTTCCACGGCACTATGGTTTCAATCGGCAGCCGCTACGGTGTAGCGAACGTCGGTCTTCCGGGCAAGTTCTTCATGCTGACCGGCTTCATGGCTATGTTGTCCAAACATTTCATCAATATGTTCTATCTGTCACAGGTTGTAGGCTTCAACAAGGTCTGGACTTACATGATGCACGAGTTCTTCCATGTTGAGAACCGCAAGAGCTTCGTCGGCGGTTACTTCTCCAAGCGCTCGCCGAACTTCTGGCTCGTTCCGCTCCGTATGCTCCTTGGAGGAATGTGGTTATATGAAGGTATAGAGAAAATCCGCAAAATCTGGGTTGATCCGAATAAGATTTTCCTGATTCCTGCGGCTCCTTATGCAGATGCAACATCGGCAGCAAGTCAGGCTGTGGATGCAGTCAAAACTACCGTAGATGCCCAATCTGCCGCTTCCGCAGTATCCACTGCCAAAGAAGCTGTATCGGCTCTTCCGGTTCCAGGCTTCATTTATGATATCTCTAACTGGTTCATGGATCTCATGTTCTATAACCCGGATGGTTCTTACACCTTCCTCGCCAAATGGTTCCAAATCGGTATGGTCTGTGCCGAGATCGTCTTCGGTGTAATGCTGATCGTCGGTCTGTTCACAGCGATCTCTGCTATAGCCACGATAGGTATGGCGGTTATGATCTGGACCACCAAGATGGCAGCAACAGAAATGCTCTGGTATGTTGGGGCAGCGATTGCCTGCATCGGCGGTTCCGGTACCGTGTTCAGCCTGGATTACTATGTTCTTCCTTGGCTCAAGAAGCAGTGGAAGAGGATTCCTCTCGTCCGGCGCTGGTATCTGTATACCGACTGATGAACCGGGTAATCAGTTAAGAACTACATTCATTTATAACAGCGGCGCATGCACAGGCTGCGCTGCTGCAAGCTGAATAGGATATTCTTAAGAGTAATGTGTCCCTAGGACACATTACTCTCCTTGTTTAACGAGGTGAAAGTACATTTATATGCGCGTTTTCAACAAAATGGTTTTGTAGGGATAATCAGGATTCGGTTCCATCCGGCAAAACCGACATGAAGGAGAGAAGCTTGTGAACCAAAAAATCATAGAAGATACGTTCCGGTTGCTTCAGGCTGAAATGTCTAAGATCGCCGAAATTCAGTTGTCTCTCTCTCCGGCAGAATGCGAGCAAATGCTCTCGGTACTGGAACGCCATGATCTGGAGTATGACCGCAAAACCCATTTGCTAGGCATTTATACCATTCTTACCGTAGCAGCACAGCGCCATATGGAATGTGTCCCACATCATCCTGACCTGACCCGTAACATTTTGGATGGAGATTACCTGTACAGCTTCTATCTGCAGTTTGCAGTGAAATACCGGGAGCTGGATCTGGTGGCCTATATGGCCCCTTCCATCAAAAAAATGCAGATCGAACGTTCAAATGGAGAGTTCACGGAACACAATCCTGCCAGGGACCTGGGTGAATTCCTCATTCAGGAGCGCAGACAACGAAGCCGTACCAGTAAAGCCATTTGACAGGTGGGAACATGAACGATGAAGCTGCATGAAGCCTTGAATATTGATCTGAATGAAATTAACCGTGAAATTAAGAATCTGGTGACCCATGATAAGGATGTTCCCAAAAAGTCGCAGCTGGCGCAGAGCATTCTCGAATTAACAGGCTCCGGCGGTAAACGCCTCCGCCCGCTGATGGTTATTGTCGGCAGCCGGTTTGGCCTGAGACCTGCCGGACGCCGAACTCTGCAATTATCCGCTGCGGCTGAATTTATCCATGTGGCCTCACTGATTCATGACGATATTATTGATAACGCCGAGCTGCGGCGGGGCGTGCCTGCGCTTCATATCAAGACCGGCATTCTATCCGCTGTTCATATCGGTAATTATATGTCAGCCCGTATCATTGAACTGCTCAGCAAGTACACCGGGGATAAGGATCGTTATGTTCACGATCTGTCCTCTGTCGCCACAGCCCAGTTATGTCTTGGTGAATATCAGCAATTGGAGCATGCCTTCGACTATGATCTTACGCTGGAGCAATATCTGGAGAAATCCCGTAACAAAACCGCGCTGCTAATGGCCACCTGCCTGCGGGTAGGCGCACTGTCGGCGGAGAGCAGCGCAGAGACAGCCCAGCTCCTCTATGATTTCGGCGAAGCGCTGGGGATGTCGTTCCAGATCCAGGATGATATTCTGGACTTCACGCAATCGGCGGATGTACTCGGCAAGCCGGCCGGCAGCGATCTCCGCCACGGCCAGGTTACCCTTCCGGTGCTCTTCGCCTTAGAGGATGCCGAGCTTGCCCATGTCATCCGCAGAATAGGCCCTGGCTCTTCTCCTGCGGACATCGAGCAAGTCCTGGAGCTGGTAAGGGGCAGTGATGCCCTGACCCGCTCAGAGGCCGTCAGCCAGGATTATCTGGCCCAGGCTGCTGCGATTGTGGAGCAGCTCTCCAGCTTCCCGGCCCATGCCGACCTGAGGACCCTGCTGCAATACTTCGTCGGGCGTGACCGCTGAGCTCGCCTAACCCGCCAGCGCTTTATATGTAATTATTCGCCAATTAGAGCCTGATTAAAGGCTCTTTTTTGTTGCCTTGGCGGGTTCAAGGGATGGAACATTGGAATCTAATGCTGATAATTGTACTTTGTACAATAGATTCCACCAATTCTTAAGCTCACATGCGTTCTGTTGTATTTCGTACATTTGATTTCAGAAAAAGTGCCCATTTCACATCCATTGAGCAAATTCTGCTGTACAAAGTGCAACAGATGCGATTTTAAGACTAATTTCACCGGATTCTATTGTACGGAGTGCAATTGCAATGCCAATCTTACTACCGTTTTGCTTAACCAACGAACGCAGCGCAGCGAACGTGAGTGGTGTTTAGCGTGGGGGTTCGGGGTTCGGGGTTCGGGGTTCGGGGTTCGGGGTTTGGGGTTTGGGGTTTGGGGTTTAGGGTTGTTTGCCGCCCAAAATGAAGAAAAGCGCGAAGCCTAAGCTTATCGCGCTTTTTGCCACCCACCCCCTGGGTAGGCCTGTTGTCTTTTTGAAGTTAATCTTGCCTGGGGAGAGGTTAGGACGGAATGGAGAGGAATTTTGGAACTGGAGGAGCGGCAGCGTTCGCCTTTAATTTCGGATTCCTACCGCGTTCAGCGGCTTCAATCAAGGAATCCGAAATTAACAGCGACCGTAAGTCCAAAAATCCGCGCAATGCAGCTTCCCAACCTCCAGCACGCGCCCCACTCCGATGCGCCGCCCCACCTAATTAACGTAAAAATAATCAATCAGCGTACACAGCAATATCACCATACTGATCACCTGATTCAAATTATAAGAAGCAACCTTCATCAGCTTGCGGTTAGCAGGCTTAATGATCTTGTGCTCTGTCATAAGCAGCACCGTAGCGATGCCGATGCCCACCAGATACATCCAGCCGAGATCGCGCCAGAGGTACAGGAACAGCAGCAGCATAACCATAATGAAATGCAGCCCTTTGGAGATCCGCAGTGCATTCTCCAGGCCGAAGAAGCTCGGGATGGACCATAAGCCGTTCTTGCGGTCGAACTCAATGTCCTGAGTCCCGTAGATGATATCAAACCCGGCAATCCAGAGCATCACCACGGTTCCGATCACGAATGGCGTGAACGCGATATTCCCGGTAACCGCAAACCAGGCGCCAATCGGGGCCGAAGCAATCACGAAGCCCAGATACAGATGGCTCAGGAAGGTGAACCGCTTCGTATAAGAGTAGGATGAGATCAGTACAATGGCTACCGGGGACAGCACCAGACAGAGCAGGTTCAGCATCCCGGAGGCCACAATGAACAGGGCATAATTGATGATAATGAACAGAATGACTTCCTTCTCTGCGAGCAGACGCTGCGGCAGATGCCGGTGGGCGGTTCGCGGATTGTTGCCGTCGAAGGTGCGGTCTACCAGGCGATTGAACGCATTCGCCCCGTTGCGTGCCCCGATCAGCGCGATTAGTCCCCATAACATCATATGGCCGGAAGGCCAGCCTCCCGCCGCCCATACCATCGAGATGATGGCAAAAGGCAGTGAGAACAGCGTATGCGAGAACATCACCAGCTCGCTGAACATTTTCATTTTAAGCGCCGTATGTTTAAAAGCATTAATGATAACCATATTGTTAGGCCTCTTTCTCAGTGGATCGCTTGCAGTACTTCATGGAGTGCAGCCAGCAGGGCATCAATATTCCCGGAAGTCACAACAAGCGGCGGCTGGAAGGCGAGGACGTTGCGGCCTATGCCGTTTTTGCCGATCAGGTATCCGCGGTCCTTCAGCTCTTCCAGCACATAGTCTGTCACAGCAGCGGCATCCTCAGTCTCCGAACCGGCCAGCTCGGCCCCCAGCATAAGTCCGCTGCCCCGTACATCGGTAATCACCGCAGGGTAACGCTCCTGGAGAGCAAGCAAGCCTTGCTTCAACTGGCCGCCCAGTTCAGCCGCACGTTCTGCCAGCCGCTCATCACGGATGTAGTCCAGCACCGCCAGCGCCGTAGCCGCAGAGACCGGATTCCCCCCGAACGTCGAGGCGGAAGGCTTGTTCAGCGATGCCGCTATCTCATCCGTCGTGGAAAAGGCAGCGATCGGCACTCCGTTCCCCAGCGCCTTAGCCATGCTGATAATGTCCGGCACGACGCCGAAATGCTCCATCGCAAACATAGCTCCGCTCCGGCCGTAGCCGGTCTGGATTTCGTCGTCAATCAGCAGTACACCGTACTGCTCAAGCAGCGCCTTCACCTCACGGAAATAGGACAGCGCAGGCATGACGATCCCGCCGTTCCCTTGAATCGGCTCCACGATCATGGCGGCAATGGTGTCTCCTTGGGCAGCGAGTACCTCCTTCAGATTCTGGATGGACTGCGCCGCCGCTTCCTCCAGCGTCAATTCCGGATGATACGGGCGCTTAATGAACGTCACATCCTCATCCAGGTAGGCATCGGTTCTCCACATTTGCAGCCCGGTCACACTCATGGTGAGGTTGGTCCGGCCATGCAGGCCAGCTTCCAGGGCAATAAAGCCTTTGCGGCCGGTATGCATCCGCGCCAGCAGCAGCGCCCCTTCATTCGCCTCCGAGCCGCTGTTGACGAAGAATGTCCGGCGCAGCGCGCCCGGCAGCACTTCTTCCAGGCGTTCCGCCAAATCTACATTCGGCTGGGTCAGGTAGATGGGCGAAGTATGCTGCAATTGCTGAAGCTGTGTTATCGTACGGGAAGTAATAGCCGGATTACAGTGGCCGCAGGCAACCACTGAGACTCCCGCGAAGAAGTCGGTGTATTCCTTGCCATTCTCATCGTAGACATACTGCATGCTTCCGCGTACCAATTGCGGGGCATCCCGGTAAAAATGTGCGGTGCACGGGTAGAAATACTGCTTTCTTTTGGCAGCTACCGCTTCTCTTCCAATGAAGTTACTCTGTTCGATTTCCATGAAGCTTCCCTCACTTTCAACTGCTGATGATTCAAGATGATAGTTTGTGAAAAAAGGTACTTATAATCGCGCCATATACCCTTATTATACTCGCCGCAGCGTTATTTTAAAATTTAATTATTAGCATTAGTTAAACTGCAGTGAACCGAGGGTGTACCCCGCATAGACCGGCTTCAGCCCGCCCAGCAGATCATCCTCAGGCTTCGTTCCATCTATCGCAGCCTGATAAGCAGCAATAATGGTGCGCAGCTCCTTGATACTATAGGTCGCGCCTTCTATCCGGAAGCTGGCAATCCCCAGGCCGTTCATTTCACCCAGCATCGGGAGATAACACAGCTCCTTGGCGAACAGCAGATGGCAGCGGCCATATTGGTCACGGTAGACCGGATTCTCGCCCTTGTCGGTCTTAAGCACTAGCACATCATTGCGGACATACTGGTTGTCTTCCTCACCGATCGGCTCCATCACCTCTGTATTCTCGAACAGATCATGCTCCATATACATCAGCGCAGGCGTTCCGTGCACCACAACCTCCAGCGGCAAGTCGCTGCGTGAGGTGAAGGAGGCGAAATGCTCCAGCGTCATCTCCGGCGAAACGGTCAGCTTAGTAAGGCCCAGTCCCGCATACAGCCCGGCAGACAGATGGTTGTAGACATTCAGATTAGCATCACCCATCATCGGGTAACCGGTGCCACGGTAACGGCGGATCGCCCCCAGGTTCGTAATGATCAGTCCGTCAATCGGCAGCCGTTCCCCGTTCAGCAGATGATCGTACTGGTCGAAATGCAGCTCGTTCATCATCCGCGGCAGGCCTAGGTATAACTTGGTATGACCTTTTACCGCACCAAGCTCCTTAATATCCTGCTTCGTAAAAGGACGGTCCGGCTCAAACACATCGCCCGGCAGGTAGAGGCTGTCTACTCCCATCTCCAGTACGAGACGCGCCTGCTCCTTATTATTCACACGCACTGCCAGCTCAGGCTTGTTAAGGGTATTGCGTCTGTCTTCAGCCATTCGCCCGCGCAGCTCCTTCACCCGCTCGGCAGACAGCTCACGCTCCGCAGTCGGCGTACTGAATACTTTGCCGGTGCTGTAGAACTTGCCCGTTCCCTCATAACGGCGGTTGATATTCGACAGTCCCGGTTTGCCAAAAGCATATGCCGTGGAGAAATCACGCTTGCGGTTGTTATACAGCGCCTTGGAATCCTTGGTCCGGTCGAAGCCCAGCGGATCATCGATATAGCGGTCAATCGCATCGCCATAGCTGTTGGACAGCATCACCATGAAGTCTTGGTCGCGCATACGGCCTTCGATTTTGAAGGAAGTAATACCGGATTCAATCAGCTCCGGAAGATGCTCATACATGAACATATCCTTCACTGCCAGCGGATATTCCGCAGGGAAGACGTAGCCGTCACGCTTAATCCGGTAATCCCAGCGGCAAGGCTTCATGCATTTGCCCCGGTTGCTGCTCATCCCGAACACCTGGGAGCTGAAATAACAGTTCGCCCCGTGGACAGAGCACATATCGCCATGGATGAAATATTCCAGCTCCATGCCGCTTCTTGCGCCCAGCAGCTTCGCGGTCTGCAGATCCATCTCCCGCGAGGTAACCACCCGGCTGACGCCCAGCTCCTTCAGTGCGTAGATCATCTCCAGATTATGCACATTCATCATGACAGACGCGTGAACCGGCAGATTCAGCCCCATCTCGCGGATCAATTCCAGCACCGCCATATCCTGCACGATCAGCGCGTCCGGGCGGGCCGTGTCCAGGAAGCGCAGGTACGCTCTGGCCTCCTCCACATCCTCTTCGCTGAACAGATTATTGACCGTGATATATACTTTTTTGTCCATACTATGGGCGATATTCAGAGCTTCGATAATCTCTTCATGACTTAAGTTGTAGCCCTTGCGCATCATTCTCATGTTCAGCACCGGACCGCCGAAATACACCGCATCACACTTCGATTCAATGACCGCCTTGAAGATCTCGAAGGTTCCCGCAGGCGCCAGTAACTCTACTTCTTTACCATTAAAATAACGTGCCATTCCCGTATCCCCCTAAATGTCTTACAATAATGCAACTGCAACTCCCAGTACAACGAACATAGCAACAAAAAGCGTATCCGCCGTGCCCCACCTGAGCCGGTGATACCGGCTGCGCGGCGCATCCATGCGGAAGCCCCGGGCTTCCATGGAATAGATCAGGTCCTGGGCGCGCCGGAACGCACTGGCGATAACCGGGACCAGCAGCGAGACAAGCATCCGCGCCTTCTCCTTCAGCGGCAGTTCCTTCAGATCGGCTCCGCGCGAGGCCTGCGCCTTCAGAATAATCTGCGCCTCATCCAGAATCGTCGGAATGAAGCGCAGCGCGAGGCTGATCATCAGCGTAATCCGGTCGGGTGACAGCCTGAGCTTCTTAAGCGGGGCAAGCACTCCCTCCAGCCCCTGGTTCAGCTTGGCCGGTGTCGTTGTGAAGGTCAGCAGCGCGGTGAAGGTCAGCAGGAATAACATGCGGATGACAGAAAATGCCCCCATCCGCAGGCCGCCCGCATGCAGCGAGAACGAACCCAGTGACCACAGCACCTCCCCTTCCTTCACGGACAGAGCCTGTACGATGAAGATGAACAACATCAGATAACGCAAAGGCTTCGCAGCCTTGATGAAATATTTCAGTGGAATGCGGGTCGTCGCCATCACCACGATGGAGAAGACCGCGACCAGCCCGATTGATATCCACGAAGTAGACAGCAGGATGATGGCTACATAGAGCAGCATCCCGGTGATTTTGGACCGGGCATCCAGCTTATGGACCCAGGAGCCCGTATCAATGCTGCGTCCCAGCAGCAGCCGCTCATTCATGGCCATTCCCCATTTCTTCCGTTCCGGCTGTGTGCCGACGCTCTTCGAGCAAGGCCGCAAGCCGCCCCGCGAGGCCCTCTGCCGTAAGGAGCGGCTTCTCGCCGCTAAGGCCGAAGCGCTCGGCGGCAGCCTGCCAGTAACGCAGAGACTGCGGAACCCGCAGTCCGCAGCGCTCCAGAATCGCCGGATCGGCGGCCAGCTCTGGTCCGCTGCCCTGGAAGGCGAGTTCCCCATCCTTAAGCAGGACCCAGTTGTCGGCATAAGGCAGCAGTTCATCCATCCGGTGCGTTACGATGATGATCGTCCGGCCCTGCTCGCGGCACAGCCGCTCCAGGAGCGCGATCAGCTCGGCGCGGCTTACCGGGTC
The DNA here is from genome assembly GCF_038005345.1 of Paenibacillus sp. FSL H8-0122. NCBI lineage: Bacteria > Bacillati > Bacillota > Bacilli > Caryophanales > Paenibacillaceae > Paenibacillus > Paenibacillus sp. FSL H8-0122. The sequence goes on from NZ_JBBOTB010000001.1 coordinate 6,126,369, forward strand.
CAGGGTGGCTGTCGGCTCATCCAGCACCACAATGTCCGGGTCCATCGCCAGCACGGAGGCGATGGCTGCCTTGCGCATCTGTCCTCCGCTGAGCCGGAAGGGATTGCGCTCCAGCAGCGCCAGATCCAGCCCCATGTCCGTCATCGACTTGCGTGCCCGCTCCTTGGCCTCCTCCAGGCTGACTCCGAAGTTCAGCGGCCCGAAGCAGAGATCCTTCTCCACTGTATCTTCGAACATCTGCTGCTCCGGGAATTGAAAGACGAGGCCTACCCTCCGCCGCAGCGGAAGCAGCCTCGGTGATTTCTCCCCTGCAGTTATCGTTACATCCAGCACCTGTACCGTGCCTTCTGTCGGCTTAAGAATGCCGTTGAACAGCTGGAGCAGTGTAGATTTGCCGGAGCCGGTGGCTCCGGCAATTCCGGTCAGCGAACCCTCGGCAATCTCCAGATTAATCCCGTGCAGCGCCGTCTGCTTCCACATACTGCGGTCAGCATAAGTGTAGCTTACTTGCTGTAGTTGTATAGCCATAGTGTATCTATAAGCTCCTTTTCGCTGGCGGGTACATCCACCTTAATTCCCCGGCTCTCCAGTTCACGGGCAAGCTGCCAAGTATAAGGCTCCCGCAAATGACACTTCTCCAGCAGCTCTGCATCACGGAACAGCTCCGCAGGTGATACATCCGCCGCGATGCTTCCCCCGTGCAGCGCAAGCACCCGGTCCGAAGCCAGAATCTCATCGGCATCATGGGTAATCAGTACAATGGTGTAACTGCCCTCGGCCTGCATATCCCGCAGAATCCCCATCAGCTCATCGCGGCTGCCTTCGTCCAACATAGAAGAGGCCTCGTCGAAGATGACGATGCCTGGCTTCATGGCGAGAATCGAGGCGATGGCCACCCGCTGCTTCTGCCCGCCCGACAGCTCTCCGGGATGCTTGGACAGCAGATGGCCTATCCCGAGCTTCCCGGTATAGAATTCAAGCCGCTGCTTCATCTCTTCGTACGATAAGCACAGACCCTCCAGGCCGAAGAGAATATCCTCTTCCACCGTCTGCCCGATGAACTGGTTATCGGGGTTCTGAAAGACCATTCCGATGCATTGCCGGATGGACTGGACCGTCTCTTCCTGCAGCGTATGCCCGCAGACTGAGATATGACCGGCGCTCTTCGGAAGCAGCGCATTCAGCAGCTTGACCAGGGTCGATTTGCCGCAGCCGTTAGGCCCGACAATGCTCACCCATTGGCCCTGCGGGACCGTTACGTTGATATCATGAAGAATCGGATGCTCCGGGTCATAGCCGAAGGATACGCCCTCAAGGGCAATCACCGCTGGCTTTTCACCGGCTGTTCTATCGTTGTACGCTTGATTCATGTTACTCATCCTTCCGCAGCTAGTGACCCGGTCCGTTCAGGAACTCTTCAAACAAGGATATTTTGGATAGCGAGTCAACCACATACCGGACGGCGAAGCCGACAGCAATGCCCGTAATAATACCGGTAATCAGCAGAACCGGCAGGTAATAGAAAATACTCGTTGAATTGAATACGAACGAGGCTGCCAGCAGCTGTCCCGTATTATGAGCCAAGCCGCCCGCAATGCTGATGCCGATAACACTGAACTTTCTGCGGCCGAGCTTCACCAGCGCAAACATCACAATGAAGCTGAACAGGGAGCCGAACAGACTGAACAGCAGGCTGGACAGTGTGCCGAGCAGGAAGGCGGTCAGCAGTGTCTTAAGGATTACCAGAACCAGAACATCGCGTCCGCGCAAAAAGTAAATACAGGTCAAAATCATAATATTGGCGAAGCCGAGCTTCGCCCCGGGCATCAGCCCCACTCCGGCCAGCGGGATCTGTGCCTCCACAATACTCAGCACCACAGCAACGGCAGCGAATATAGCAATAATTACCGTCCGCTTCAGCGCTGTAGCCGATTCACTACTGGACATAGCCATCTACTTCATCCTCCCCGGCCGCACTTGCAATCTCAACCAATACCCGGTGCGGAAGGCAGACAATGGTCTGCTTGGGCAGCGTGATGAATCCGAAGCCGAGGCATACCTTATCGGGACAATCCGCATCAAACATCTCGACCCCGTAATCATGCACCTTCAGAATGTTATAGCCCCGTTCGGTGCGGACCTCAATAGTCTGCTCTTCTTTGGTAAGGGTTATCGTTTTGAATAACTTACCATCTACCGTTATATTGGCCTTGAGTTCTTTGCCTGGCCCACCTTTATCAGCATCGTTAGACAACCATCTTGGCACGAGAAAAGCGAGCGCAGCAATCAGAACGATAGAAATCAGCAGCACATCTGCGCGTTTCATAGAAATCTCCCTTATTTTTTAATTAAAATCCAGACTTAATAATTATAACGGTCCGCCTTCAATCCTTCAATGAATGTAGTCGTTAATTGTCGCATTTCATGGGCAGTTCACAAAATAGGCACGCAAAGCCGAAGCGGAACCCCCATAAACTGGATAGTATCCGCTTCGGCAAGGAATATAAGGATAATGTCTTCAACTAGTGTATTATCCGGCCTGAACAGGCTGAGTACCCTTACGGGCTTCCGGCTTCCGGCCGAAGTACCCCAGGAACAATCCGGCGAATTCAGGGTCCCACTGGCTGCCCCTGCCCTGCTCCAGAATGCCCAGCGCCCGTTCATGGTCCATCCCTTTACGGTAAGGCCGGTCCGACGTCATCGCATCATAAGCATCCGCTACCGCGATAATCCGGCCGTGCAGCGGGATCTCCCTGCCGGCAAGACCATCAGGGTAGCCCCGGCCGTCATAACGCTCATGATGCGAGCGGACGCCGCCCAGATAGGGTGCCATTTTGTCCGCCGGTTCAATCTGCCGCAGAATATTCTCTCCCAGCACAGTATGACTCTGAATCTGGAGGAATTCCTCATCCGTTAAGGCTTCTTCCTTGAATAGGATACTGTCTCTTACCCCGATCTTACCAATATCATGCAGCAGTGCTGACTTGCGCAGATCATCCAGCTCCTGCCCCCTCAGTCCGGCCAGCTGTCCGATAATCACCGAATACTCCGCTACACGGAGCGAGTGTCCTGCCGTATAGGAATCGCGGGCGTCCAGCGCCACGGCAAGGGTGGAGAAGTAGCTGTCCAGCAGCTGGCGGCTCTGCTGCTCCCGCGCCTGCAGCCCCCGGACCATCATGTTAAAGCCTGCCACCAGCTTCGAGAACTCATCGGAGTACTCATCCTGCACCTGGACCAGATTCCCGTCCTTCACCTGGTTCATCGCCTGATACAGCTCATGGATCGGATGCTGCACACTGTTCGTCAGCAGCCAGGCCGCAATGGAGGAGAACAGCGTGCCGATCAGCAGCACCATCCCCGCCCAGGCCCAATAGCTCTGAAGTCCGACGACGACTATCGAGTCCCCCTCACCGTTCATACGGATATGCGTGGCCATAATAAACAGGAACAGCGGAAAGGTACCGATCAGCATACAGCTCACCAGGAATTTGGGGCGTATCGGCACGAACACATGACCCTCCAGAGAAAAATCCACACCGTACTGCTCCAGCGCACGGTTCCTGAATTCCTTGATCAGCGGAATAATGGAGGTGCAGGTCAGGAAGAATTCAATGAGGGAATGCATACAAGCCACAAGCACTGCGCAGCACATCGCCAGAATCAGATAGAAGTACGGAAACGTGACCCAGCCAGAATGGATCATCCACACCGACAGCAGCAGAGCCGGAACGGATAATCCGAGCAGATGCGGCCCCATAATCCGCTGTATAGCCCGTTTGGGCAGCAGGTGCGTGTGCAGATATGCTTCTTCCAGCATCGATAGCGCAGCATTCTCCTGAACGAGCGCAGCCCGTATGGGCCTGATCTGTCTGAGAAAGACAGTAATCTCTATAGACGCCATTATTACAAAAGAACAAACAAGCACCAGTAAGAGGCGGTAATATTCAACCCGGCTGATCTCCAGAGAAGATAGCATAAGCAAACTCCCGACCGCGAGTACCGCTACAGCTGAGCCGAAAATATAGTTCCGGACCTGTTGCTTCAAAAAAATTCTGTATAGTTCCATCTGTCCCCTCATTCCTGTCCTGGCCTCAGCCCAATATACTCTTGCGTATTTATAATCCCCGTGCTATAATAAAATAATATTTGTTTTCGAGTATGTTTATCCCCATCAAGAAGATGTCAGGCCGATGAGTTACTTCTCTATATTATCGGCGGTTTGGACACAATATCTTACGTTTTCTTGCAGTACTTATCCCTTTTATGAGATTAAATTCGAACATAGCATTCCGATTCACACTGGCGCGGCCACGGAGCCGCAAGGACAAAAGAGAGGTAGGGCTTTTGTCGTATTGGAAGGATTTCTCTCGCCACACGGCTGCTGGAAATAACAAGGAATAACGACACCCGTCTTGCTCACAGACGGCGGGGGATTAATATACCGATAAGACATGGCCCGCTGCTTCTCTGTTCTTCAGAGAAAGGCCCCATGTGTGGAACATAATTAGCGCCCGATAACCGCTGTCAGCGGATATCGGGCGCGTCTACGTTCTATGGACTTTTACCGGACAGATTCAGCGGCAGCAGGGCTGTGTACATAGCGTTCCACGAATTCGCCTACTGTGCGGATGTATGTGTTTTTATCCGTATCATAGGCAAGACCATGCCCCGCTCCATGCACCACCAGCTTCTCCTTCGGACTCTTACAGGCCTCATACAGCTCATTCATCATCGCATAAGGCACGAACTTATCCGCATCCCCGTGGATGAACAGAATTGGCACCTTGGCCTTGCGAACCTGCTTCAGCGCAGACGCCTCCCCGAAGGAATAACCGGCCCTCATCCGGGTCACCAGGCTGGCCACCGGCACAAACGGGAAGCTGGGCAGACGATACATCCGCTTCAGCTGATAGGACAGCTGTGCCTTGACCGAGGTGTAGCCGCAATCGGCGACAATCGCCTTGACCTGCGGAGGAAGCTCCTCGCCGGACGTCATCAGCACTGTGGCTCCGCCCATCGATACGCCATGCAGCACGATCTGCGCGTCCGGGCCGTTCTCCTGCAGGACGAATCCGATCCATTTCAGATAATCCCGGCGCTCCGGCCAGCCAAAGCCGATATAATCTCCTTCACTTTTCCCGTGTCCCCTGGCATCAGGCAACAGCACATTATACCCCAGGTTCTCATAATAGTTCTTGGCGGTCGCTCCCATATCCTTGGCCTTCCCGGAATAACCGTGGGCAACAATGACCGTCCGTCCCGCAGCACGTGCTGACGCCAGATAATAGCCTTGCAGCTTGAGCCCATCCTCAGACACCAGTTCTACCTCACGGAAGGTCTGCCGGGACACCCACTCCGCTCCTTCTCCCCACGAGGCTCCGGCCACCGGCGGCGGATCAATCTTAAGGTCTGGGGTCTTGGCCAGGAATTCCTTAGGGGCCCGCTTAATGGCTACTCCATAAAAATAGAATCCGGCATACCCCACCCCTCCGGCCACCACGATCAGCACCACAAGCAGGTATATCATCCACATCAACGTTCCTCCTTCAGTAAGCAACCATATTAATTTGAGCCTAGTATAGCATGGGAGTACGGCCAACTAAAAATACGACTGGGGCTACGGTAAGAGATTCAGCATGAATTTCTTTCTCTTCACAAACTTCAAATCCATTGTACTCTGCAAGACTCTTGGAACAAGCAGGTGGACTCTATTTAGCACACTCGCCTTCCCGCAGCAGATTGCATGTATGCTGTTTTCCACATACATTTGGTCCGCTGACTCTCTCACCGGCACATTGTATGTTGTTTTTCGCATACATTCTGTATCCGGGCACTTATTTCCAACGAAAAAAGAGCTACTTCCAGGAGAACGTCTTCTCCGAAAGCAGCCCTTGTCAAATCACAGGATCATTGTTTGTTTATATAAATCTCAGTTCCGGTCACTCATTTACGGTTGCTGTTTCTGGTGGTTCTTCTAAGAATCAAGCCCAGACCAGCGAGTGCCAAACCGGCAAAATAATAAGGTGCAGGACTGGATTCGCCCGTCTTCGGCAAGGTTCCATCCATAGGCACACCGCCTTGAGGAACCTCATCATCAATAAGGACTACATCGGGTGCCGGTTCTGCTGAAGGCGTTGGCTCCGGTGTTGCTGCTATTGGCGCAACCGCAATAGCCGGTGTCGGCGTTGATGCCGGTACTGTTGTAGCTATCGGAGTTGCTACAGGCCCAAGCGGCAGCGGATCATCATTCACAGCCACATCATTGCTCACGATAAATCCGATTATCGGAGTCGGCGTAGGCACTGGAGGGAAACTGAACGGCGGCGATGTTGGCGCTGGCGTTGTTACTGGTGTTGGATCTGGTGTCGGCGTTGGTGTCGGCTCTACCGTCGGTGTTGGTGTCGGCGTTGGTGTCGGCGTCGGCGTTGGTGTCGGCGTCGGTGTTGGTGTCGGCGTTGGTGTCGGCGTCGGCGTTGGTGTCGGTGTTGGTGTCGGTGTTGGTGTTGGTGTTGGCTCTGCCGTTGGCGTTGGTGTCGGCTCTACCGTCGGTGTTGGTGTTGGCTCTGCCGTTGGCGTTGGTGTCGGCTCTACCGTCGGTGTCGGTGTTGGCTCTGCCGTTGGCGTTGGTGTCGGTACTGCTGTTGGCGTCGGTGTTGGCTCTGCCGTTGGTGTTGGTGTCGGTTCTATCGTCGGCGTCGGTGTTGGCTCTGCCGTTGGCGTTGGTGTCGGCTCTGCCGTTGGCGTTGGTGTCGGCTCTGCCGTTGGCGTTGGTGTCGGCTCTACCGTCGGTGTTGGTGTTGGCTCTGCCGTCGGCGTTGGTGTCGGTTCTACCGTCGGCGTTGGTGTCGGCTCTACCGTCGGCGTTGGTGTCGGCTCTGCCGTTGGTGTTGGCGTAGGCACCGCTGTCGGTGTTGGTGTTGGTTCTACCGTCGGCGTTGGTGTCGGCTCTGCCGTTGGTGTTGGCGTTGGCTCTACCGTTGGTGTCGGTGTCGGTTCTACCGTTGGCGTTGGTGTCGGTACTGCTGTTGGCGTTGGTGTCGGTACTGCTGTTGGTGTCGGTGTCGGTACTGCTGTTGGCGTTGGTGTCGGTACTGCCGTTGGTGTTGGTGTCGGTACTGCCGTTGGCGTTGGTGTCGGTACTGCCGTTGGCGTTGGTGTCGGTACTGCCGTTGGCGTTGGTGTCGGTACTGCCGTTGGTGTTGGTGTCGGTACTGCTGTTGGCGTTGGTGTCGGTACTGCCGTTGGCGTTGGTGTCGGTACTGCCGTTGGTGTCGGTGTCGGTTCTACCGTTGGCGTTGGTGTCGGCTTCACGGTCGGCGTCGGTGTTGGCTTCACGGTCGGCGTCGGTGTTGGCTTCACGGTCGACGTTGGTGTCGGTACCGCTGTCGGCGTTGGTGTTGGCTTCACGGTCGGTGTTGGCGTCGGCTTCACGGTCGGTGTTGGTGTCGGCTTCACGGTCGGCGTCGGTGTTGGCTTCACGGTCGGCGTCGGTGTTGGCTTCACGGTCGGCGTTGGTGTTGGCTTCACAGTTGGCGTTGGTGTCGGCTTCACAGTTGGCGTTGGCGTCGGCTTCACAGTTGGCGTTGGCGTCGGCTTTACGGTCGGCGTTGGTGTTGGCTTCACGGTCGGCGTCGGCGTTGGCTTCACGGTCGGCGTTGGTGTTGGCTTCACCGTCGGCGTTGGCGTTGGCTTCACGGTCGGTGTTGTCGTCGGCTTCACGGTCGGCGTTGGCTTTGGAGTTGGGGTGCACACAGGTGTCGGGCTAGGTTTTACTGTGGGTGTAGGTTTCACTGTAGGTGTAGGCGTTACCGTTGGCGTTGGTGTTACCGTTGGCGTTGGCGTTACCGTCGGTGTAGGTTTCACTGTAGGTGTTGGTGTTACCGTCGGTGTAGGCTTCACAGTTGGTGTCGGCGTTACCGTTGGTGTTGGTTTCACTGTCGGCGTTGGCGTTACCGTTGGTGTTGGTTTCACAGTCGGTGTCGGCGTTTCCGTTGGTGTTGGTTTCACTGTCGGCGTTGCCGTTGGTGTCGGACTAGGTGTCGGTGTTGCGGTCGGCGTCGGACTCGGCGGCGGCCCCTCTCCCTCGTACAATCCCAGGTGCATCTCTACCCCGCCGCTAAAAGATTTTGCAATCAGGGTTCCGTACAGCTCTGCTCGGGCATAATGAACATCCGCTCTGGGTGCGAGAATGCTGCCATAGAAGGAGGTATTAGCGATATTCACCTCAGAAGCTTCGTAAAAGTTGAACAATACTTGACTGGCTCTGCCGTTATTCATTGAAAAGCTCGGCACATTGACTGTAGGCCCGCTTATATTAATAATCAGCGTAGCGTTCTGTGCAATGTTGAATTCAATATAGTTGGTCTTCGCCAGTGTCGAGGCATCCAAATGAACTACATTGAAACGATCCGGTGCACTTATCTTGAGCTGTCCATAATTGTTATTGCCGATCTCATTCGTGTCAGCCAAGGCCCCATACTCTGTGGAACGGGAGATCAGAGCCTGCTGCTCGGCTGCAAAATCAATCGGCTTCTCTTTCCTCTTAGTACCTATAATTTTAACCTGGGGCTCATTGACTGTAATGCTGTCCCCGTATACCACATTTCCGTAAATTTCTCCGCTACCCGAATGTTCAAAATTCTTGCCCGCAACCAGCACATCCGTAGGCGAAGCACTCCTGTATGCCCTGGCTACTCCGTAACCTCCGGTGAGGGTAATGTTCCCCGCCGCTGCCAGACGGCCTTCAATCTGATCACCGCCTTGTGTGAAATCCCCAAGAATAAAAGCATTAAAATTCCCTGCGACCCCCAAAACCGGTGTTGGCGTATAAGGAACCCCTGAAGCTGCTCTGACATCCGTGCCCCACGTAAAAGCACTGGATACGGTCAATAAGCCTGCCATAAGGATGGCGGCTGTTTTACGTACTCCTTTTTTCAATAGTCCACACCTCCTAGTTACTATTCTATGAATCTGTCACGCGACTATAACAACAAAAAGACCGCCAAGAAGGGTTAGCTTCACGGCGGCCGGACGACCCTAGTCTCAACTTTAGAGACAGTAGATTCCTGACTTTGCGTCCCGTTCTTTCGATCCGGTTTGCGTTTGTACATGATTTCGGTATGAAATTGGGAGTAACTTATGTAAATTCATCGTTGAGTCTATGACATTTGTTACTTTTGTACTAATTTCAGTTTATCCGCTCCCCCATCCTATTGTCAATCCATTCCCAGTATATTTTTTGAAATTATATTTTTCGATGGTTCCTCATTGATCCCTTGTACCATAAGGGTTCAGGGGCGAGTCTCTTTTTATTTATTGACGAAAAAAGTCGAGAAATCAGAAGATTGGCTGTAGCCGTTTGTCTCTCTTCCCTATAATAATATCAATTTATATTATTTAAATTTGATTCATTTGTCCTATTTTATAGCCCTCAGCTCAGCTCAGAAAAAAAGTGCCGCCCATAGGGACGACACCTGCTAATAGACTTCATATATTTTGAATAAAATGTCGCCTAGGCAGACCCGAACAGCTGAACCCAGCCAATCATCGATACCCAGAGCGGAACACTTAGAATGATCCCGAATACCAAACCACGGCGGAGACTTCCTTCATGACTCATTGCCATTCTCCTTTGAGCTGATTTATTTTTCAATCTTTAATCTTTAATATTTCAATTTTAATATAAAATAATTCATCTTATTTTTTTGTGAAATATATCACATTATTTGAGTTAATTTATAAAACCCATTGATTATTTTTTGAAGGATGAGTTACAATGCGAATATACGTTCTCTTTGAGGGGTTGAGAAGGATGCAAAGAGCAGAGAGCCAGGATAACCTGCTGGTCAAATCCTATATTTTGCTGCCGCTTATTCTATCCGCCTTCGAGCGGGATGCTTCTGCTATAGCCTCAGAGCTGCGCACGCCTGCGCCTTATCTGGAGGTAATCCAGTCGGCCGTCCATGCCGCTTCTGCTGATCTGCGGGAGGTCCGTGCCGGGATGCGCGCCCGTGGTCTGAAGGTCTATGAGCAGCAGCGGCTGGAGGCGGGTGTTGAAGCCAAATTCGTCTGCAGGGGTTATCACGAGCGGATGCTGCTGCTGGATGATGTGATTGCAGCCCAGGCCACTCTGCATATGCGCAGATACCTGGGTATGGAGAAGATGGAGCAGGGCTAACCAAAGAAGCCTGCCGCAAGCGGCAGACTTCTGCATGAAATGTTCACCCGGATGCGGTTACATTAACAACGTCCAATACCCGAGCGTGCCGCATATCACCACCACAGCTACCGGGTACAGGATTCTCCGGCTTACCTGATCCCTGAACGCAAGAAACAAACAAAGCATACAAAGCCATGCAATTAGAAGGCTTCCCATCTATTATGCATACGCTCCTTCCCGGCATTTCTGCCCCTCTCCAGCGGTAGACCGCCTCAGAGCACAACTATCCTTATATATAGGAAGATTTCCCGCCGAATATCCCAATTATACCAGCTGACAGCCAATCTGGAGCAATTTTTCTTCACATTGCCGTCAAGAAATTCACAATTCCTCTTCCAGCACAGGATATTCCCAGAAACCCAGACGTCCCTTAGCAGGGATGGGATGTACCAGCGGAACAACCTCCTCCAGCTTCCAGGCATACCTTCCTTCGGCATAATTGCCGAATACATATTCATTGCCGCCCGGCCAGCCTTGCTGCGCAAGCTCCGGCGTCACCTCACAGCAATCCGCAATGCGGCTGACTGCAATGATCTTGCCGGTTGGCAGGTTGTCCGCAGTGTAGCCGTAACGTGCCAGCAACGACTGATACGGCTCCGTCCGGCAGATCGCCTTATTCACCTGCATCCCGGCATGGATGGCTAACTCTCCCCGGTGGGCGGTCCGCCAGGTCCGGGTTTCGATTTGTTTTTCTCCCAGCGCAATTAACGTGGCCCACGGCTGGCGTATGGTCAGGCATTTCATAATGTAGCTTGCCTCCTCTGATGAACACCTTTTTACTCAGAATTACTATGGCCTTCTACGGGAAAGAATAATAGCTAAGAAGGGGGACTGACGGACTATGGGTAACGGATTAGATCAAGGGTACGGGGTATTAAAATGCAAATTATCCAATGAGAATATCATATATAAGCTAGGTGTCAAAAATAATCATATCCAGGTACTGGTTGAGGTTGAAGGTGATATTCATAAAAAGTACAGGGTGGCTATCAATATCAGATCAAGCGCTAAAGCGGAACATTTACCGGAGGACACTGCAAATCAGGTGCTTTATTATGTGGGCGAAGATTTCAAAGCGGAAGAAACGGCCCGTTGGCTCACGCTTGAATCCGGCTTCACGAAGATCACCTGGCATAACCGGAGCCTTGCCCTAGATTATATCAGGGGAAACCTGGTGATTCCCAGTAAGATGGTGGCTCTGCCTAATACGAACCAGGATGACAAGGAAGACAATGATCCCCACAACAATCTGTATGATAAAATCACCTCTTATCTCAAGGAGGCACAGGAACAGGATGCAACCCTGTACGTATTCGGCGAGCCTTGGGGACCCGAAGAGGATAAATCCGATAAATACTTCGGCTTCTCCCCTGGGCAGGGCGTCCATAATATTCATATGAACCAAGGCAATGCGGGCGGGTACGCCAGAGAAAATGGCACATGGCAAGACGGCGGAGTCCTTATTCATTTCGAGAATGAACACAGATGGGTGGCTATCTTCCTGGCCTTCCAGTCCCAATCCTGGTGTACTAACGACCAGGGAGATGCCACCAAGCCGGTTAGTGAATGTAATCATACCAATGCTTTGACATGAGCCAACACCAACGCATTAACCGCTGATACGGTATCCTTGGCATCCAGCTGTTCATCCAGCTTCAAATGAAGTTGTAAGGTAGAGACTGGTGAATGGTTAGCAGAAACGATGAGCTCAACCTCATGAGATGAGAGCACCTTCGCTTGCAGGATTTGCAGCCAGGGGATAAGATCCGGTACCGCTTTATCCTCCGAAGGACCGGTCTCCATGCCATCCACCCCAATAGGGGAATGCCCAGCGAAATACTCAATTCTGAGCACAGCATCAGAAGGGCGACTGTTCCTCTTCAAGGTCCTAGCCGCTTCGAGCTGATGACGGGAGGTTCGTTTACGACCGATAATTATATTCCACAAAACGATACACAGAGAGGGGATGAAGAAGCAGAGCACCGCCAACCAACCACTGGAGGTCTTAACATAGACGGTAAAAAAGAGGGCTGCGGATAGAATCGCAAGCAACCAGATGTAGATCTCCTGCCGCCATTTGGACTGGCGCTTCCCGGATGCTGGAGGAATGGACTGTGCTGGCTGAATATCAAGAGCTTGCTCCGGTTGAGCTGCCCTACGTTCTCTCCATGGCAAATGCTCCCCATTCAACATATAAACGTTATCGGCTGCTCCCTGCCAGACCTTCTCCTGCGAGGGATGCGGCGACTGCCAGAGGGTAACGTATTCTTGAATGTCTTTTAGATACAGGGCGGGATCGCCCGTGAATGAGAAATATTGCGAAAGCTCCAGATGAATAACGGCAGTAGAATAACGCTGTACATGGGTCGATAAGGTTACCAGCCACTCATGTACAGGAGTGGCAAGCGCTGGGAAATGGGCCAGCGTGCCGGGTAAGCTCAGGCGCAATTGCTCTGCAGCATCCGCCCATGGAATCTGCCATTGGAAGGCCTCGGAGAAATGCTCCCACTCAGGCAAATCCTCCACATCCGGTTGGTCCATATGGGGTTGAATCTTGCTCCAGGCTTGCATAAGCTGCCTGCTATAGCGCTGGAACTGGTCTTGGCTGACCAGACAAAACCATACTGGAGCGAGAAAATTATTCGTCTCGAAAGCTGTATTCTCATAATCAATCAAATCTGTATCGGCACTGGTAACACTCAGGAATGTCCGGTTTCCCATATAAGATCCTTGCCTCCTAGCATCCAACCCTATGCTCCCCACTTTACTTAACTAAAGGTTAGAAGAATGGTAGATGTTGATGCTTGCATAGAAAAAAGGCGCAGTTCCAAAAACCCGGAAACCCGCGCCACTATCGACTTTGTAAAGATGCTGGTGAAGGGAATTGAACCCCCGGCCTACGCATTACGAGTGCGTTGCTCTACCCCTGAGCTACACCAGCTTACAGACGTTTGCATCTGCCAAACAAAAAATATTATAACTCTTCCAGCGGAAAACGCAACCCCTTTTTCCGCTGGCTGCCGTGTCATCAGCCCTGCATCAGCCCCAGCCCGCGGAAATAATCCAGTGCAAGCTTAGCGCTCTCAAGAGAAGATACCTCATAGGCCTCCTGCTCCACAATATAATAGAGAATTCCGCTCTGCTCCGCGATCTCGAAGACGCTCCGGAAATCGACCTCTCCCTTTCCGAGATCAGTCTCCTCATTGTCTGCTCCGAAGTCCTTAATGTGAACCAGCGGAACACGGCCGGCGTACCGTTGCACATAATCTACGGGCCGGGCTCCGCCCCTGTATACCCACCCCAGATCGAACTCTGCCAGCATATGCTCCGCAGGAATCCGCTCCAGCCAGATATCGATGACCGCCTTGCCGTCAACTTTTGCGAATTCATAATCATGGTTGTGATAGCCATATTGCATTCCCGCTGCCCGGACCATCTCGGAGGCTTTCTCCAGGAATGGAATGATCCTCGTTACATCCTCTATAGTAGGGTTCGGAGGAAGCGGTGCCGACGGGGTGATTATATATTGCAGTCCGAGCTCTACCGCGTATTCAATCTCTTTGGCTAAGGCCTGTTCCATCTTATCCAGGCTGCTGAAGTCCAGACCTACATGCGCCGAAGGGGCTGCCAGGCCGAGTTCATCCAGCTTACGGCGCAGTTCCCCTGCAGATACACCGAAATAACCGGCGAATTCAACGGCCTGGTATCCCATCTCTGCCACCTTGGCCAGTGTGCCGAGGAAATCGTGCTCCGTCTGGTCGCGCAGTGTATACATTTGAATTCCGATCTGCTGTGCTGCTGTTGTCATGAAGAATCCGCTCCTTATCGTCATTTCTGATTGGATACTATATTCCCGCTACTTCCCCTGTAGCTTGCGCTCCACGGATTCCAGCTTGCTGCGGCTGGTCGAGGTCTTGTCGCGCCGGTCATCGATCTTGAGCGAGGTTGAGACTCTCTGCGCCCCGGCGGTGAACGGCGACTCATGCAGCGCTTCTACCGCAGCCAAAATCCGCGCTACCGGACCCTCAATAATCGTACCCATGGAAGTAAGCTCATAGGTAATGCCCTCCACCGTCTCCAGCACGCGCTGCATCTCGGCCACATAGCTGCTGAGACTGGTGCTGCCTGTCCCAACCGGAATAACGGTCACTTCGCCAATTGCCATTGTGAACTGCCTCCTAATGATCTGATGTGCCTGCCTCTTACTTATCCTCTTTATTGTAACGCTTCGCCAGGCTTGCTACAAATCACCTGCACCCTCTCTATTCTATTAATATCCGTCAAAATGATTACCAGGATTAGACGCACTCTATTTATGGATTCTTTGTGGCGTATTTTCGGAGATTTTATGAAAAATTCACGGCAGATTCAGAGGAAAGTTGTGGATTACCTGTGGACTAACTGTGGATCAGCTGTGAGTAAAAGCGCCGAACCCGCTCCCCGTGCGGGATTGCAAAAAATCATTTACAAACACAATATATTGCGGTAGCTTTAATAGATAACAACAAAATATAGTAGAAACGGGTGTTTCACCTCTTGTAATAGAGGTGCGACTTAATAGGGAAGCGCGGTGCAAAACCGCTGCGGTCCCGCCACTGTAACCGGATGCTCCCAGGGTGCGATGCCCAGGGCCGCATTCTCCGGATAATTGCCACTAAGGGGCGGAATAAGCCCCCCGGGAAGGCGCCGGAGGAGTTGCCGGAAGCCAGGAGACCTGCCTGTTTCGGTGGCACCGCTTAGACTCCTGCGAGGAACAGGGGAGGTGTCCGTATGCGGCCTGCAATAGCAGAGTTAGCCTTCCGTCATTCGGGTCAGAGGCTGCCGATACCTGAGGACGATCGGGGATTATTTTCAGGTATCGGCTCTGCGGAATATACAAGAACGGGCGTAAGCTATCGCCCTTGTGTCTGCTCGTATGTTCCACCCAGACCACAGGCAAATTTCCGTTTCCCGGATCTTTGCATCATGCATTCGGGCATTTCCGGCCTTCCCGGCTGGGGGTGCTTTTTTAACGCTTACAATACCCGAGAGGAGAGAGTTATATAATGACGCTGCTGGAGAAACGTTATAACGAAGGACAAGCTGCACAGGAGGATCTTTTGGAAGAGGTCATTCATCTGGGACGGGATATTATCGACAGCCGGGATCTGGATCTGCTGCGCGAGAATGCGAACCTGAACGGGGAGAGCTTCTCCGGCAAAATGAGCAAGTTCGGCAGTGAATACTCCAAATGGTATGCCCGCAATTTCACCATGCCTCCGCAGCTGGTACAGGCTACCCTGGATAATGTCGTCTATGTACATGACCTGGATCAATACGCCATCGGTACTACCAACTGCATCTTCATCCCGTTCGAACGGCTTCTCCGTGAAGGCTTCAACACCGGCAACGGCAGCGTACGGCCTCCCAACTCGATTATGACGGCGATGTCGCTGGTGGCGATTATTTTCCAGTCGCAGCAGAATGCGCAATACGGCGGCGTATCCGCCAACAAGCTGGATTATGACCTGGCTCCTTATGTGACCAAATCCTTCTCCAAGCTCTTCCGCAAAGGTCTGGAGTATTTCGAGGAGAACGCAGAGTGTTCGGAGCTTGGGGAGATTACGATGAGCCGCAGCGATCTGGCTGAGCAGTATCCGCGGGCCTTCCGTTTTGCCCTGAAGGAGACGCAGAGCGAGACCCTGCAGGCCGCAGAGAGTATGGTACATAACCTGAATACGATGTCCAGCCGCTCCGGCGGCCAGATTCCTTTTACCAGCATCAACTACGGCACCTGCACCTCCCCGGAGGGCCAGCTTGTGATCAGCTCGCTGCTGACGGCCACGATGAACGGACTGGGCAGCGGGGAGACGCCGGTGTTCCCGATTCAGATTTTCAAATGCAAGCAAGGCATCAACCAGCAGCCGGGTGACCCTAACTATGAGCTGTTCCTGAAGGCAGCGGAGTGCTCGGCGCGCAGATTGTATCCGAACTTCGCCAACCTGGACGCTCCGCTGAACATGCAGTATTACGATCCGGCTGACCCGGATACCGAGTTCGCTACGATGGGCTGCCGGACCCGTGTGCTCGGCGACCGCTTCGGACGCAACCATTGCTCCGGCAAAGGCAACTTGTCCTTCAACACGCTCAACCTGGTGCGTCTTGGTCTGGCTCACGGCACGATAACCGGCCGCCGCCTCGCTGCTGATGAAGAAGGGTTCTTCGACGACCTCAATCACTATATGGATATTGCGCTGGACGGCCTGCTGCACCGCTTCCGTATTCAGGCTTCCCAGAAGGCCAAAGCCTCCGATTTCATGATGCGTGAAGGCGTCTGGGAAGGCGGCGAGCAGCTTGCCCCTGATGACAGTGTAGGCGAACTGCTGAAGCACGGCAGCCTGTCACTGGGCTTCATCGGGATGGCGGAATGCATGAAGGCCATGTACGGCAAGCACCACGGCGAAGATATGGAGATTCACGCCAAGGCTGTAGCCATCGTCCGCCACATGCGTGAATATTGCGACCGCAAGAGCGAGGAGCTTAACCTCAACATCACCTTGTTTGCAACACCGGCCGAAGGTCTATCCGGCAAGTTCACGAAGATCGACCGCAAGGTGCTAGGCTCTATTCCTGGGGTAACCGACCGTGAATATTATACGAACTCGTTCCACATTCCGGTCTACCATGAACTGAGCGCAGCCAAGAAGATCAGCCTGGAAGCCCCGTTCCATGAATATTGCAACGCCGGAGCGATCTCCTATGTCGAGCTGAACGGCAATGCCCGGAGCAACCCTGCAGCCTTCGTCAAAATCATCAAATATGCGCTGGAGCAGGATATCAGCTACTTCAGCATTAACCATCCGATTGACCGCTGCTCCGGCTGCGGCTATGAAGGGGTCATCGGCACGAATTGCCCGACCTGCAATGCCCATGAGGATACCACCCATATCCGCCGTCTGCGCCGGGTTACCGGGTATCTGACCGGTGACTATCAGACCCGCTTCAATGCTGCCAAGCAGGCCGAAGTCCGGGACCGTGTTAAGCATCTATGAACATCTGCGGATATTACCCGGAGTCGATCAATGAAGGGGAAGGCCTGCGGGCCGTCCTCTTCATCAGCGGCTGCCGCCACCGCTGCCCGGGCTGCTTCAACCCGAAGACCTGGAACTTTAACTTCGGGGAAGTCTTCACCCCGGAGCGGCGGCGGGAGATCATAGAAGAGATTGCAGGCAATCCGCTGCTGGACGGCTTGACGCTGGCGGGCGGGGACCCTTTTTTCTCGGCTGAGGAGGCTGCAGACTTCATTCACGAGCTGCGCGCCGAGCTGCCGGGCTTCCCAATCTGGATCTATACCGGTTATACGTACGAGGAGCTTACGGCTTCCCCGGGCTCTGCGGAATGGAACCTGCTGGCCTTGTGCCAGGTCGTGATCGACGGACGGTTTGTCGAAGGACTCAAAGACCTTACCCTCTCCTACCGGGGAAGCAGCAACCAGCGGATCATCGATATTCCTGCGAGTCTTGCGGGAGATAGGGTTGTTCTGTGGGAGCCGGAGCTGAGCTTTCAAGGGGTATAAAAATAACAAAGGCACTAAACTCCCGCTACCGGGTAGTTTAGTGCCTTTTATTGGTTCGGACCGGGTACGGCTTATTGCCCTGCCTTACGTGCCACCTTATGCTCCGTCTCCTCTGCCAGCTCCTCCAGCACGCTGTTCAGACGCAGCTTCAGCTCTTCGGCCAGCTCAACTACGCCCTGGTCGTTACGCACCGCCTGCGAGTCTACGGCGTAGACGCCGCCAAGAATGTAGCGGGCACCCAGCACGGACAGTACCGGCTTCAGCGCATAGTCAATCGCCAGCAGATGCGCGAGGCTTCCGCCCATGAAGAGCGGCAGCACGATTTTGCCGGCCAGCCCTTTTTGCGGCACCAGATCCAGGAAGGTCTTCAGCACTCCCGTGTAAGAAGCCTTATATACCGGACTGACTACGATTACCGCATCAGCTTCCGCTACGAGCCCATTCGCCTTGACAATGGCTTCGCTCTCGAATTTCGTATGGATCAGATCCTCCGCAGGCAGCTCCGCCACATTGATCCGCTCCACTTCAAATCCGCGCTCCCGCAGGTCATTCTCTGCATACTCAATCACGGCATTGATCCGTGAGACCAGCGAGGGTGTTCCGTTAATTACGACTATTTTGGCCATTTCCGCACCTCTTCCGTCCGCATGATTAGGATAAACCGGGCTGCTTCGCCGGGCATCAATACTTTAAATTAGTAATAATCCTAGCAGAGTACAAGGAATATTGTCAAACCCCTCTTATGCTTGCAAACCGCTGCCGCTCTGGTTATAATAAACGGCAAACCTATATCCCGACCAGGCCAACGACCGGCATCCAACCGCGAGGCGTCTGCGACCGGAGCAGCTTCCTGTTCCCTAAGTTTACCGGGTTTCGCCCGTTACCGCGAAGACCAAAGAGGGCCTGATTCCACGCGCTGCAAAGCTGATATACGCGAATGAGGTCAACCTGGGTGGCACCGCGAGCTGACGCTCCTCGTCCCATGGATGAGGGCGTTTTTTGCGTTTTTTTACCCACACTTAAGGAGCGGATGCAGATGCTGGATATGAACTGGATCAGGGAGAATGAGGACATTGTACGGAAGACTGCCGAGTGGAAAAGATTGAAGTTCCCCCTGGAGGAACTTCTGGAGTGGGATGACCGGCGGCGGCTGGCCCGCCGGGAGACGGAGCAGCGGCGCGCGGAGCGCAACGCGCTGACGAAGGAGGTCGAGCGCCTGCTGCGCGGGGGCGACGTTTCGGGTGGCGAGCTGGCCAAGGAGCAGGTGCGGGTGATCAACGGCCAGCTGACTCTGCTGGAGGCGGAGCTTCTGGATGCGGAGCAGCGCTGCGGCGAGCTGCTGCTGGAAGCGCCGAATCCCGTGTCGGCGGATACGCCGATCGGGCCGGATGAGCGCGCGAATGTGGAGCTGCGGCGGCATGGCGCGCCGCCGGTCTTCGGGTTCCGCGCGCGGGACCATGTCGAGCTCGGAGAGCTGCACGACATCATCGACCTTCCGCGCGGCGTCAAAGCCGGAGGGCCCCGCAGCTATGTGCTGAAGGGGGCCGGGCTGCTGCTGCATCTTGCCGTGCAGCGGCTGGCCCTTGATGTGCTGATTCAGCGCGGCTTCACCGCGCTGGATGTGCCCGTGATCGTCCGGCCGGAAGCGCTGGAGCGGACCGGCTTCTTCCCCGGCGGCCGGGACCAGACCTACGAGCTGACAGGCGAGAAGCGCTGGCTGGCCGGGACCTCGGAGGTGTCGCTGGTCTCGCTGTACAGCGATGAGATTCTGGAGCTGGATCAGCCGCTGCGGCTGGCCGGGATGTCGGCCTGCTTCCGCCGCGAGGTGGGCTCGGCGGGCCGCGATGTGCGCGGGCTGTACCGGGTCCACCAGTTCTCGAAGATCGAGCAGGTGGTCATGTGCAAGAATGATCCCGCAGAATCGGAGCAGATACTCCAGGAGATTCTCGGCAATGCCGAGCATATTCTTCAGCTGCTGGAGCTGCCTTACCGGGTAGTCGCCGTCTGTAGCGGAGACATGGCGATGAAGACCCATAAGCAGTATGACATCGAGACCTGGATGCCGGGCAGAGAAGCTTACGGGGAGACCCACTCGGCTTCCAATCTGCTCGACTTCCAGGCCCGCCGCTCGGGCATCCGCTACCGTGATGAAGACGGGCGGCTGCAATACTGCCATACCTTGAACAACACAGCGGTCGCCACGCCGCGCATTCTGATTCCGCTGCTGGAGAACCACCAGCAGGAGGACGGATCGATCTACATCCCGCAGGCGCTGCGCCCGTATATGGGCGGGGCGGAGCGGATTGAACTCAAGTAACCTCACCTTAACCACCACCGGCTACTCATCCGCCGACTTCTGGGGGCATTCGGGGGACATTCAGGGCATTCGGGGACATTCAGGGGCAATACTGCCCCTGATTTTTGCCCTTACCTGAGCTTCACCCGTCCTACGCACCCTCCCGCTACACAATGTAATCGGTTTTTCGCATACATTCACCCGCTCGCCCCCGCACAGCCCCATTGTATACTGTTTTTCGCATACATTCGCCCGCTCGACCTCGCACAGCTCCGTTGTATACTGTTTTCCGCATACATCCAGTCCGCTCGCCTCCGCACAGCCCCATTGTATACTATTTTTCGCATACATTCGGTCCGATCACCCCCGCACAGGCCCATTGTATATTGTTTTTCACATATATCCGGCCCACTTGCCCCGCACCCTCCCGCCAGCACATTATTATCGGTTTTTAGCGCACCGAAGGCGTTGAGGGGAAAGTGGAACAGCGTTCCCCCACACTCAGGAGAGGAACGCTGTTTTAGCATATAAATAACATGTAGTTTACATGATTTTCAGAAAACATAACGAATTTCGTATAAACATAGTAAATTTTTATATATTTCATACATTTCCAACCATGGATTTATGCAAGTTTAACAAATATTGCCGAAAAATTGCGCTAGATTCATATTATCTCTATTATAATAGAGTACGAATGATATTTTATGGGGAGGTATACTCACATGAAACTTTCTTCACAATGCAGGAAGCCGCTCAGTCTATTCCTGGCGGTAGCATTGCTATTAACCGGGATGTTCCCGGCATTATCAGGAGGCTCAGGGACGGCCTCAGCAGAGCCGATTATAGCAGCCGACACTGCTGTAGCGACCCAAGCGCCCCCCGTTACTGCATCTCCCGCTTCGGGTACTAAGATTGGCACAGGCTCAACCATTACGCTAAGCACCCCGGTAACGGCAAGTGTGTATTACAGTGTCTACGCTAACAAGAGTGCTACCCCAGAAGTGGCAGACCAATTGTATACTGCCCCAATCATCGTTCATTCCGGTATTACCTCGCTTAAGATTACAGCCTACTCCTCAATACCTGATTCTGAGAAAGGTCCAACCTCCACTTTTGAATACAGCGTCGCCCCTGCACTGGCAGGTCTGAAGATTAACCAGATTCAAGGTGCAGGACATAGCTCCCCTTACGCGGACAAGATGATCACTGATATCAAGGGAATTGTTACCTACATCAAGGATGCGGACAGCTTCTACATTCAGTCTGCAGCCGCTGATATGGATACAGATATCAAGACCTCGGAAGCTATTCAAATCTATCAAAAAGGAAAAAGCAGCACCGTTAAACCAGGCGATGCTGTAACGGTAGACGGAGTAGTCAAGGAATTCGGCCGCTCTGGGCAGTTATCCACTACACAGATCACTGCTACCCAGACAACGGTTATCAGCAGCGGTAATCCGCTTCCGGCCCCAACCCTGCTGGGCACCGGCGGACGCCTCATCCCAACGGCCGTGATCGATGATGATGGTCTGAATCCGGCCAAGTTCGAGCCGGCCACCGATGCCATAGACTTCTATGAGAGTCTGGAAGGCATGCGGCTGGAGATTGCCAAGCCGACCACTGTGGGCCCGGCAGTCTACTATGCTTCCAGCAGTACTTTTGAAATCCCAGTGGTGACCGTCAACGGTACGGGCAACACGACTGAAGTGACTTCCCCTGCCGGCGGGCTGGTACTGACGGGTGCCGACTTTAACCCGCAGCGCCTCATACTCTCTGTGAAGACCGCTCCGGTACTCACTACAGGCCAACAATTCCTGGGCAATGTCACCGGTATTCTGACCTATGATTACGGCAAATTCCTGATTTCTACGGAAACAGACGGCCTGCCGGATGTCTCCCCAAGCAAGCTGAAGAGAGAAGTGACTTCGCTCTCCCCGGGAGATGCGGATAAGCTGAATATCGCTTCTTTTAACATTGAGAACTTCTCCCAGCATAATGATCCCGCCAAAATCGCCAATGTCGCCAAAGATATCGTGGTCAATCTCAAAACACCCGATATTATCGGCCTGACAGAAGTGCAGGATAATGATGGAACCGGCAAAGGCGGAACGGATGCCAGCGAGAGCTACACAGCGCTGATTGCTGCCATTGCAGCTGTTGACGGCGGTGCATCTAACTATGGTTACACGGATATCGCACCGCTGAACAACCAGGATGGCGGTGTTCCGGACGGCAATATCCGCTCCGGCTTCCTGTACAATATGAACCGCGTCTCGCTGAAGCCGGGCACACCTGGTAATGCTACTGACGCTGTAAGCTATACCGCTGGTTCCGGCCTCACCCTGAATCCGGGCCGCATCGACCCCGGCAATGAAGCCTTCAAGGAGTCGCGCAAGCCGCTGGCTGCCGAGTTCATCTTCGGGGGCAAAGAAATCATCGTGATTGCGAATCACTTCAACTCCAAGAGCAGTGACAACTATCTGTTCGGTTCCGTACAACCTCCGGTCTTCTCGACTGAAGTTCAGCGGGCCAAGATCGCCAAGGTGGTAGGCAGCTTCGCTGAGGATGTGCTTCAGAAGAACCCGGCGGCAAATCTTGTCGTGCTCGGCGATCTGAATGACTTCCAGTTCTCAGACACGCTGAATATCCTCAAGGGCAGCGCACTTACGAATCTTGTAAATACCCTGCCGCTGAATGAACGGTATTCCTACAACTTCCAGGGCAACTCCCAGACGCTGGATCATATCCTCGTCAATAACCGGCTGGCTTCTGCCAGCAAGCTTGATATCGTGCATATTAATGCCGATTACGCAGATCCGGGAGATTATCCGCAAGGTACTGTATCTGATGCAGACGGCATCCGGATCAGTGACCATGATCCGCTGCTCGCACAGATTGACTTCGGCGGGGCAGATTTCAATCTGCGCGTCCTGCATACGAACGATACCCATAGCCATCTGGAGAATATCACCAAGCGGACCTCAGCCATCAGCAGCGAACGGACAGGCAATACGGTGCTGCTGGATGCGGGTGACGTCTTCTCCGGAACTCTGTATTTCAACCAGTTCAAGGGTCAGGCAGACATCAAGTTCATGAATCATATCGGCTATGATGCGATGACCTTCGGCAATCATGAGTTTGATATGAATAAGGAGAATCCGGAAATTCTGCGGAATTTCGTGACGGCAGCCAAGTTCCCTTTTGCCAGCTCCAATATTGATTTCACTACGAAGAACAGTGAGCTTGCCGACCTGTATCATGAGGTGACTGGTATTCTTGAGACCGATGAGTCCAAAAGTACCGCCAAAGACGGTCATATCTATCCTTCCGTCATCAAGGACGTATATGGAGAGAAGATCGGAGTCTTCGGCTTGACGACTGAGGATACTGTAGGCCTCGCATCTCCCGGTGACAAGATTATTTTCAAAGATCATATAGAAAGCGCGAAGCGGACCGTCCAGGCGCTTGAAGCCCAGGGCATCAACAAGATTATCGCCGTCACCCATCTGGGGTACACCGTGGATCAGGAGCTGGCCAAGGCTGTTCCGGGGATCGACATTATCGTCGGCGGACATTCCCACACGAAGATCGACAACCCGCCAACTCCTGTGGTGATTGCAGGGACGGACAAGAAGGTCCTGATTGTACAGACCGGCGAGTACAGCCAGTTCCTCGGTGAGCTTGACGTTACCTTCGATAAGAACGGTGAGGTTAAGGCATACCAAGGTAAATTGCTGGATGTTAACCTGTTCGGTGAAGATGCTGCTGCCAAAAAAATTCTTGCCCCATACGATGCCGAACTAGAAACGGTTCGAAGCCAGGTGGTAGGTTACTCGAACGTTGACCTCTACACCAACCGCGACATTGACGGGAAATCCGTCCGCGTAGTGCGTAAGGAAGAGACGCCAATCGGCAACATGATTGCTGACAGTATTGCGGAGAAAGTAACCGAGCTAATGCCTAACTTCGTCTCCAAGGAGGACCAGAGTACGATCAAAGGGGTCGTCGCCATCCAGAACGGCGGAGGCATTCGTGCAGCAATTGACAAGGGCGATATTACGATGGGTGAGGTGTTGACCACACTCCCATTCAATAACAGTCTGGCAGCCCTGAAGGTCACCGGCGCAGAAATTATCTCCTCCCTAGAGAACGCAGTCAGCGGCCTGGAATCTGACCAGGGACGTTTCGCCCATGTCTCGGGGATGAAATACACGTATGACTCTACCAAGAAGCCGGAGATTATAGATTCATTAACCGGCAAGGTCACGCAAGCGGGAGAACGCATAATCTCCGTTGAAATCAAACAGGCAGACGGGTCTTACCTGCCGATTGATCCGGCAGGCTATTATATTCTGTCTACGAATTCCTTCATGGCAGGCGGCGGGGATTTCTACCGTGCACTGGCCTCAGCCAAGGCAGACGGACGTTATTACGAGCTGGGTCTTCCTGACTTCGAAGTTCTGCTGGCCTATCTGAAGAAACACCTTCAGGTGACCTCCAGCGTTGAAGGACGGATCACCGATCTGAAGGGTGCCGCTCCAAACCCAAGTCCGACTACAACACCAGCACCAACCACCAATCCGGGTGGATCTAATCCGGGAGGCTCCGGAGGAGTGACGCCTACAGCAACGCCTGCTCCAAGTCCGACTCCGGCTTCAAGTGCAGCAGCGCCGCAGATTACCACGTTTACAGCAGCGGAGCTTACCGCTCAGTTTGCAGCCTTGCCTGCCGGTACTAATGAGCTGAAGCTCCCGCTCACAGCTTCAGCAGGCGGCGCACAGGCTGTGCTGCCAGGCAATGTGCTGGTGCAGCAGGCTGCGGCCCATCCGGACACAGTGCTGACCTTCATCTCTACCGGCGGTGCTTCCTATTCCCTGCCGCTGGGTCTTATTAACGGAACGGCTCTGGCTGCCCAGCTTGGCACTAGTGAATTCACGGTTACCGTCTCTCTGCTTCAGGCGGGTAACGCTATACTTGACAGCCTGAACAAGGCTATCGCAGTGCATGCCGGCAGTGTTACTGTGGCGGCGCCCGTGATTGAATTCAGCATCACTGCCCAGGCCGGCGGCAAGAGCGTACCTCTAAACAGCTTCGGCAGCACTTATGTGAAGCGGACCCTCACGGCCACCGGGGCACTTGATGCCAAGGGTGCGACCGGTGTTGCCTTTGACCCGGCCACAGGCAAGCTATCCTTCGTGCCTTCGGTCTTTGGTAATCCGGCAGACGGGCATACGGAAGTAACGCTTAAGCGCAACAGCAACAGCTATTATACTGTGGTGAAGTCGTCCAAGACCTTCGGTGACACTACCGGGCACTGGGCACAATCGGCCATTGAGCTGCTGGCCTCGAAGCTGGTGATTACCGGCACCAGCGCCGCCGCTTTCTCACCTGCCCAGTCCATAACACGGGCAGAGTTCGCAGCCTTGATCACCCGCTCGCTGGGGCTTGCACCGGCAGCAACAGGAACATCCTTCAGTGATGTCCATGCTGGCGCATGGTACACGGATGCTGTACAGACAGCAGCAGCCGCGGGTCTGATTACCGGTTATACCGATGGCAGCTTCAAGCCGGGCAGTCCAATTACCCGGCAGGAGATGGCAGCCGTCCTGTCCAAAGCCATGAAATACACCGGCAAGACCCTGACGGCCGATCCGGCTGTACTGGCTAAATTCCGCGATGCCTCAAGCATCCCGGCCTGGTCCAGAGCAGCGGTAGCAGAGATCGCCGCCGCAGGCATCATCCAGGGTACCCCTGATGGTGCGTTCGCTCCGGCGAAGCTGGCTACCCGTGCGGAAGCGGCTACGATGCTGGAGAAGACCTTGAAGTCCCTGCAATTCATTAACTAACGCACGCACGCTACAGCGTTATACGAGGTTTAAATCAGTAAAGGCGGTTCCCAAGGCGCATGATGCGCTGCGGGAACCGCCTTTTTTCTTGAATAATAAGATTTGCCAAACCACAAAAGTTCGTTTATGATAAAACAAATTTAAGTTCTATGTTTATAGAACTTTTTTTTGATTCCAAGCTCAGTTATCCTTCACTATCTATTATCTCTGTTATATCTAACCCCACTACACCAGAAAGCAGGAATTTCTTATGGATTATAAAGTAACAGTGGACTTCGCGCCTGTCTATGAATGCATTACCAGCCTGAACGCTTTTATCGGCAAGCAAAATCATACGGCTATGGATGCCGGGACCTCCTGGGTCCGCCAGGTCCAGACGCAGTTTGCCCCTGTCATGCTCCAGCGCATGAAGGAAGTGCTGAAGCTCACCGATAATTTCAGTCTCTCCCCCTACATCTGGAGCTGTCCCGGAGAGCGTACGCCGGAGGAGTTCCTGCATTGGTTCGAAGCGCTGTCTCCGGGGGAGCTCTACGACATTGCAGGGCAGTTCGGGCAGAGTGTGCCTGCGAATCTTGCCGGGCTGCGGGATGCTGCGGCTGAAGTAATCAGGGTATGGAATGACAGCTATTTCAGCAGCATTGATCCGGCCATTATAGAAGGGCTGCGGCAGGAGGCCGATGCACGAGCAGCGATGCTAGACGGCACGAATGATATGGCCATCTACGAGGCAGCCACCGAAGGGATGCGGCTCTATCCGTCGGAGACGCTGAAGCAGGTTATTATCACTCCGCAATATCATGCCCGTCCGCTGGTCATCTCCTCTCAATATGATGAGTTTGTGTTCACCAGCTACTCTTGTGATGCGCTTCCCCCCGGAGAAGGACGGCCCGCTGCCGCGCTGCTGCGGCTTACCCGGGCATTGTCGGATGAGACCCGGCTGTTCATTCTCCGGCAGCTTACCGAACGTCAGATGAATTTCACGGAGATTGTGAAGGCAGTCCAGCTGTCCAAAAGCACGATCCACTACCACCTGATCGCGCTGCGCGCAGCAGGTCTGGTCATCGTTCACACCAGCGGCAAAAGTGTCTCCTACAGCCTGCGGCTGGAGGCGCTGGACGATCTGCCCGGACATATTGAGGACTATCTGAAGGGGTGAGCGGGTTGCAGAAACGGAGCTATTACGGATTGTTATCCACGGTTTCACTCAGCGCCTTCGGCGATGCCTTTGGGCTGCTGGCCATGGAGTGGCTGGTCTATGACCTGACTGGCTCCAAGGTGGCGATGGGGGCGCTTGCACTCAGCTCCATGATTCCCGAGCAGGTGCTGCGCCTGCTCGGCTCGCCGCTATCCGACCGGCTGCCCCGCGTGCGGTTCATGGCCTGCCTCGCCGTGCTTCGGCTGCTGGCGCTCCTGCTTCCGCTCGGCATGGGACTCGCCGGGCATCTCCAGCTCTGGCAGCTGTTCGCTGCTGCCAGCCTGAGCGGCGCCTGCTCCGCGCTGTTCCTGCCGACGGCCATGGCCGTCATCCCCGGCGTTGCCGGGACCGGCAAGCTGATGCGCGCCTTCGCGATCATTGACGGCTGCAAGGGTGCCGCCGCGCTGCTCGGACCGGCGCTTGCCGGCATCCTGACCGCAGCCAGCGGCGCCTTGCCTGCACTCGGGGTCAACGCCGTCTGTTACATAGCTGCGATTGCCATGCTACTGTGGCTGCCCCGGATGGGCAAGCCCGCCGGTCCGCCTGCCGCTGCCGCCTCCAGATCCGGCTATCTGCGGGAGGTGGCCGAAGGCTTCTCATTCTACCGGCGGTTCCCCGCCATGCTGACGATCATGATGATGGCTGCCGTCAGCAATCTTAGCTCCACAGCCATATGGACGATGATGGTCCCTTATGTCCGCGAGGTGCTGCACCGCGATGCGGCGGCTGTAGGCACGCTGTCTACAGCCTCTGCGCTTGGGTATCTCACCGGACTCGGGGTCATCTCTATCTTGGGCGAGATTAAGCGGCGGCGCGCTGTCATGCTGGGCAGCCTGGGCTTGTCAGGCATCGTCACCATGCTGTGGGGCTTCATCCCCAGCTATGCCTTCGCCTTGTTCGCCGTATTCGCTGCCGGACTGATGGGGCCCTTCTTCAGCTCCCTGAGTTCCTCCCTGCACGGGCGGCTCGTGCCCGGCCAGCTTCAG
Source organism: Paenibacillus sp. FSL H8-0122 (assembly GCF_038005345.1). Classification (NCBI taxonomy): domain Bacteria; kingdom Bacillati; phylum Bacillota; class Bacilli; order Caryophanales; family Paenibacillaceae; genus Paenibacillus; species Paenibacillus sp. FSL H8-0122. The sequence continues at coordinate 6,154,469 of NZ_JBBOTB010000001.1, forward strand.
GGCCGGGTCAACTCGGTCCGCTTCCTGATTGGCGGGAGCCTGTCGCCGATTGGCGCCCTTGCAGCCGGTGCGGTCGCCGAGCTGTATGGGGTTCCTGTTCTTTTGCTTGCCGCAGGCCTGCTTCCGGCGCTCTACGCCGGGGTGGCCCTGCGCCTGCCCGGCCTTAAGGCGCTGGACGGCGACCTGTCTGTCCTGGAGCAGCGGGACCGCCAGCGCCAGGAGGCTGCATTGACGGGCAAGATCTCCATGTAGATGGACCTCAAGGAGCTGGCAGCGTTGCATTTCATGCAGGATGTCCGCGCAGGTCGTTCCTATCGAGCCGCAGCGTTGCATTTCGTGCAGGATGTCCGCGCAAGCAGCCCCTATCGAGCTGCATTGTTGCATATTATGCAATATTTTTCCTAATTTGTTACTGTATGTGGCTCAGTGTTGCAACTTTTGCAGGAATTTAGGCGATTCGGGGCGAGTGGGAGCTGGATTGTTGCATTTCGTGCAGGATGTCCGCACAGGTCGTTCCTATCGAGCCGCAGTGTTGCATTTCCGCACACGCCACTCCCAACGAGCCCCAGTGTTGCACATTATGCAGGATTTTTTCTAATTTGTTACTGGCTGTGGCACATTGTTGCAACATTTGCAGGAATTTAGGAGATTCGGGGCTAACGGGAGCTGGATTGTTGCATTTCGTGCAGGATTTCTGCGCAAGCAGCCCCTATCGTGCTCCAGTGTTGCATATTATGCAGGATTTTTCCTAATTTGTTACTGGCTGTGGCGCATTGTTGCAACTTTTGCAGGAATTTAGGAGATTCGGGGCGAGTGGGAGCTGGATTGTTGCATTTCGTGTCATTTCGTGCAGGATTTCTGCGCAAGCAGCCCCTATCGTGCTCCAGTGTTGCATTTCGTGCAGGATCTCCACGCAGGCAGCCCCTATTGAGCTCCAGTGTTGCATTTCATGCAGCATTACCTCTCACTATACACGCCGCACGACGTCATCCACGCCTTACGCCGCACCACGCCAAACAGGCGATGCCATATGCGCATCGCCTGTTTATCTTAACTGCACCTGCTGTGCTGCTATCCAGTAACTGCTACTCAGGACTCCAGCCCGCCCTCACTGGTCACATAATGACTGGTGTCCCCGTGCAGCACAATCTCCGGCACGCCGTCAGTAATATCAATTCTGCATAGGCAGGTAGGGTGAATGTAGGGCAGATCCCATAGCTTGTCCATAGCCCGGTCTTCAAAATAAGCCATCAACACCTTCACTACTACCGTATGGGTGGCAATAAGGATCGTGCCGCCTTCATGCAGATCTATGAGCTCACGCAGCTTGCCGAGCGCACGCTCCTGCACTGCTGCGAAGGTCTCGCCGCCCTTGATGCTGAAGTGTGCCGGGTCCCCCCAGAATAGCTGGTGCTGCTCCGGGTACTGCTCCTCCAGCTCACCGGCCTCCTTGCCTTCCCAGATGCCGAGGTTAATCTCTTTGAATTCATCATAGGCGGTAAGCGGGATCTCCCGCCCGCCCCGGATAATCTCTGCCGTCCGCAGCGCCCGGGGACTGGAGCTGGCATAGACCGCGTCCAGATGGACATCCTTCATAGCCTCGCCCAGCCACTCCGCCTGTTGGACGCCCAGCGGCGTGAGCGGCGAATCCTGATGGCCCTGCATCCGCTTCTGCACATTCCATTCCGTCTGCCCGTGTCTTGTAATATACACCGTAGTAGTCATGAATTCTGATTCCCCTTTACCCAATATGTATCGATAATTACCTGCGGCGGTGCTCCAGCCACTTCACCCCATAATCGACAATCTCCCGCTGGGGGACCAGCTGTGCCGCAGATGCTGCAATGAAGCCCTTGGCAATCCGCCCGGTCTCCTTGTCAAAGTCCGCACCAAGCTGAGCGAAATCATCTGAATTCCAGTTGTAATCACTGAACTCCACCCATTGCCGGACGCCATCCACCAGCATCGGAGCACCTGCGATAACCTCCTGCTTCCCGGCATAATCCGCCCGGTGCTCCGCCAGATGCAGCGAGGTATTGTTCCCATGGTCCACGCCCAGCAGCAGCACGCTTCCTTCCAGCTCATAGATCCGGGCCAGCGGCGACCGCTCTCCGAAGGCATATTCCAGGCCATGGCCGTCAATAATGACATCCCGGTGCTTCCCCCAGGCGGCAAAAGAATCAATCGGATGGCTGCTGCGCCGCACCCCCCGCTGCTTGCGGAAGCAGTCCGGGATAATCCCCATGCCGCGAATCGGCGTGAGGTCCGGGTCGTACGCCGGCATATGCTCGCGGATGCCCGGCCACCAGGCCTCCGGCACCGGCGGTCTGCTCCAGCCTGACGGATCGGTCAGATCCGAGGATTGCGTCGGCATCACCAGCGTTCCTTCCTCGCCCAGCACCTGCTCCAGCGCGAGGATCACGGCAACGGGTCCGCCTGCCACCCACTGCCCGAGTGACTTCAAGGAGGAGTGCAGCAGCAGCGTCATCCCCTCCTGCACACCCAGCCGCCGGAAGTCGGCGGCAAGCCTGTCTACTGTAATCAATGTTCCTTGTACTTCCTCCATTGTAAGTCACCTCCCAGCCGTTCATCTCTCCTATCATAGACCAGAACCGGCGGCCTTGCCACCCGGCCTTATCTTACACCCGTGGCCCCCTGCACTTGCACCTGCCGCTACTGCACTTACACCTGCTCTTACACCCGCACCTACTCTTACACCCGCACCTGCTCCCGTCCTAAGACTCCTTATCCTCGGCCTGGCCGGGATAACGCCCCATCAGCAGCTTCGCCCGGAATTCCCCGGGAGAGATGCCCTCCAGCTCCTTGAATACCCGCGCGAACTGCTTACTGTTCTCGAAGCCGACGGACTCGGAGACGGAGGCCAGCTTGACCCGGTTATCCGCCAGCAGCTCTTTGGCATGGCGGATGCGGACTTTTTTGAGATACAGCACGAAGCTCTCCCCGGTGTAAGCCTTGAACGCTTCACTGAAATATGAATAGTTGAGAGACACATAGTTACTGACCATCGCCATGTTCAGCGGGCGGGCATAATTCGCTTCGATATAAGCCAGCGCTTCCTCCATATCGGCATGCTCCGTGTGGGCGGATTTGATGCCTATAATATAATCGTTAACGCTCAGGAGCAGATGCTCAAGCGCACGGTAATAGTCGTGGAAATGGCGGAAATTATGCAGGTTGCCCACTTGGCGGTAGAGCTTCAGCACCTCCACCGAAGCTTCGCCGTGCGCACGGAACACCTCATCCAGTACGCGTTCATTCATACTCCGCCCTACATTCTCCAGGTAACTCAGATCCAGCCTCAGCAGATGCTCCGTCTGAAAAACAGCGCTAAGCAGCGCCTTAATCTCCTTCTCCCGCCCGGTCCCCAGCATATTAAGCAGCTTGCGCAGCTCCTCCTCCGGGGAAGGGAAGCTCAGCCGTCCGGCCTGAATATCCGCATAGTCCACGAAGCTGGCCTGCGGCGACAGGAAGGTGTATTCCAGCGCCCGGCAAGCCTCCAGATAACAGGCGCGGAACTGCTCGGCGCTGCGGCTCTCCCTGCTGATTCCGAGCAGCAGCCGCGTTAACTCCTTGGACTCGGCCTTCTTTGCCAGCTCCAGGAAGCTCTCCCCCTCTCCGACCAGCACCAGCTTCCCGTCCCCGTCCGTCAGGATCTCCTTGAATTTATGTTCCAACGGTCCGCCCAGCTGCTCCAGCAGCCCCTGCACCTCTCCAGGCTTCATACGTGTACCGTCACTGTGATAATAGTTCAGCACTCCTACTGTAAAAGGCAGTGCCAGCCCCGCAAGCTCCTCCTGCTGGGCCGCCGATACCTCGCCCTCCTGCTGCATCAGGAGGCTGCGCAGACGGGCTGCCCGCAGCTCGCGGCGGTAGCCCTCTGCTTCCTGCTGCTGCTTATGGCTGCTGGATTCCCGCTCCGCCCCTTCCTTGGCTATCCGCTCCAGAATCTCGAACAGCTCCTCGCGGCGGATCGGCTTGAGCAGATAATCCTTGACGCGGTAGCGGATTGCGCTTTTGGCATATTCGAAATCATCATGGCCGCTGAGAATAATCACAGCCGGAGCTCCACCCGGCCCTGCTTCCGCAGACAGCCGCGCCAGCAGCGTAATTCCGTCCATGATCGGCATCCGGATATCGGTGATAATCACATCCTGCCGCTCCCGCTTATACTGCTCCAGTGCCTCTGCGCCGTTCCCCGCCAGCGATATATTGTAGACCGACGGATATTCCCGTTCGATCATCGCCTTCAGACCTTGACGGATCATTCTCTCATCATCCACAATCATCAGATTTGTCATCGCTGATTATCCCCTGTCAATAGAACTTTGGGCAGAGACATGTACACTGCTGTCCACTTCCCTGCTTCGCTCTGCACTTCCAGTCCATAGGCTTCCCCGTAAAAGAGCTGCAGGCGCTGATGCACATTGCGCAGCCCGACGCCTCCAGCCTTATATCCACCGCTGCTGATCCCGGAAGCGTCCGCTCCAGGCTCCTCCTTCGCATAGATCGCCTCATGCAGCGCAAGCAGCCGCTCCGGCGTCAGTCCCAGACCATTGTCGCGCACGACAATTAGAATCTCCGTCCCGACCTCCGTCAGATCAATCCGCACCACCCGGTCCGTAAGCTCGACTCCGTCCGCGTTCCAGGCATGCTTCACACTGTTCTCGACAATCGGCTGCAGCGACATCTTAAGCACCTCCACTTCCAGATAAGCGCTGTCAATATCCAGCTCTAACCGGATGGTATGCTCGAACCTGATATTCATAACCTCCACATAATTCTCAATATGGCGGATCTCGTCCCTCAGCTTCACGTATTCTCCGCTCCACTTGAAATTATAACGCATCATGCCCCCCAGCCGGGTCAATGCATCTGAGATCGTCCGCTGGTTCTCGATTTCCGCCAGCATTTTGATATTCTCCAGCGTATTGTAGAGGAAGTGGGCATCGATCTGATTATGCAGGGTGCGCAGCTCCGCCTCTTTGGATAGCGCCTGCTTATGAACTGCCTGGGCAACCAGCGTATTAATCGTATTCATGAGCTTGGAGAAATGATGCGCCAGCTCCCCGACCTCGCCGCCCCCGCTGATGCGGATGCTGCCATACGGCTCGCCCCGGCGCACTTTCTTCATCGTGTCCGTCAGACGGCGGAGATTCTTCAGAATGAAGGCATTCATCACATACGTAATGACGGTAACCAGGAACAGGAAGCCGATATTCGCCCCTACAATCAGGTTACGGGTATGCGAAATATCCTTCATTAACCCCTTCATCGAGACCACCGTTACCAGCGAGGCGTCAATCTGCTCCAGCGGGGTCTGAATGAGCAGGAAGGAATTGCCGTTCTCCTGGTAATCCATCGCCCATTCCCCGGTCTTACGATAATCGGCCAGCCGTTCCTTTACCGCTTCAGCTAGTCCCGGATTCTCCTGCAAAAAAGAGTGATCCGTACGGGAGAACAGGTTCAGCTCCTCATCGGCGATCATCATCTGCGATTCATTGTCCTGCACAGTGGTGAACGCCTTCGGCGCGAACTTGCTCAGCAGCATATCGACCTGGACCATCCCGACATGGTGCCCGGCAGGAATACTGATCTCCTTCAGCAGCGAGACCTTGGCCGGACCCGCCTCCACTTCCCCCGAGTAGCGCTTCATAAGGTCGGGATCTCTCTTCTGGAAGGACCAATAATAGCCTCCTTCCAACTGCAGCGCCTTCTGAAACCACGGCTCCCTGGATACCCGGTCCTCCCGGAAGATGACCGGCCACAGCTCATGTACATTGCTGCTGCCGGAGAATAGCCGCAGATGCTCGATATTCGGATTGTTAAATTGCATCTGACTCAAGCTCACATAGGTGGTCGTATTGAAATCGATCAGCTCGCCCAGCGGGGGATCGTCCTCACTGACCAGATAGCTCTCCACCCCTTTATCCGAGGAAGCCATCTGGGCGACCCGTTCCATCGCTTCAATCTGGTTGAGCACATACAGCTTCTCCATCTGAAGGAGATAGCTGTTCTTCTCAATGGAATCACGCTTATAAGTATTATTGATCGCTCTGTACGAATAGAGGGACACCAGCAGGCTGGGTCCCAGAATAATGAAGATATATGCAGCAATCAGCCGGCTCTGCAGTGATCTCCGCCCCCACCAATAGCGGAAGGAATTCCATAATGCCCCTGTTCGTTCGCGCATGCTCACCTCTTGAAAATAGCCCAAAAGCCCGCAGTCTGCGGGCCAATGGGTCTTATATTTTAAAACTTACATTCCGAGTTTCTTTTTGTTCTCTTCATATTTCGTCTGGCGGTAGGCATCGAAGGTCGCCTGGCCGTCCTTTTCTTTCTTGGCGAGATAATCGCTCCAGATCTTATCGAAGTCTGCATCGGAATCCGCCATCAGCAGCTTCGGCATGGTTTTGCCGCGAAGCTGTTTCAGCTTGGTCGCGATAATGCCTTCCGGCGAGTTGCCGGTAGGGTCAATCAATTGGAATTCGGAGGTATTGACCGATTTGCCCTTCGTCCAGTCTTCCAGTTGTTTGTATGGCTCTACAGATTCCGGCTTCCATTGATCGGTAATATTGGTGTTCTGCATCATCCAGAAGGTGAAGGATGAACCGTACTGCTTATCGAAGGCTCCGCGGTCGGTGTTCATCAGCTTCAGCGCCTCAGGCAGGAATTGATCCTTGCCGTCAATTGTATCATAGCTGACCCCTTTTTCGCCCAGATAAAGATCCTTGTTGCCTTCCTCACTGTTCAGATAGCTGAGGAATTTAATCGCACGCGCTTTATCCTTCACATTCTTGGAGATCAGGGTCACCGTCCAGCCGGAGATCCCAGGGCCGTTCAGTGCAGGCGGGTCCATCTTGGTGTTGGCCGGTCCGTCTACTGCAATGTACACTTGATCAGGGTTTTTCTGGAAAATTGTACCGAGCTGCGAAGCAAAATCTGTACGCTGATAGAGCATTGCGAAGTAGCGTCCCTGTACGATTTTTTCTTCCATTTGCGCACGCTTGTCAATGAAGATATCCTTTGCCAAGAGTCCGTCCTGGTTTGCCTGACGGAGGGTCTTCATCCAGCGGACATACTCAGGATCAGTCTCACGGTCATAGACCTTGCCGTCTTTTTCCCAAGGGATGTTCAGGAAGTTCTGAATGTAGCCTTCCAGCGAGTCGTTGCCGTTCTCGGTGAACTCATGCAGACCGAGCGGAATCAGCGGCTGGCCGTTCACCTGAGGGAATTTCTCCTGCGCCGCTTTCAGCGCGGCGAGGAAGCCTTCAGGTGTACGCATATCCGGGCTGCCGATGGCTTCATAGATGTCCTTGCGGACAGCAAAGGTCTGGTTAGATACATAGGTGTCGCCGTATTGCTTATAATCGGCCGGAGAGGACGAAGAGTTCGGGTAGCCGTAGACATTGCCGTCCGGCTGAGTATACCAGCCCAGCTTATCCTTATCCGATACCTTGTAGAAGTAAGGGTCATATTCATCCGCCAGCTTGTTCAGCGGAAGCACAAGATCGCCTTCCACCATTTTTTTGATCGCATCTTCCCAGTAGCCGAGTGTAATGAAGTCCGGCAGCTTGCCGGAAGCCATCAATGTGTTCAGCTTCTCGTTCTCATTGCCCGCCGGAACGATGAAGTTGATATTTACGCCGGTCTTTTTCGTCACATATTGGGAGGTCGGGTCTACACCCCATTTATTCGGGAACCAGGCAAAGTTCAGATACCAGTCAAAAGTAATCGGTGAAGTATCGCTCTTCCAGCCCGGTTCATCGGCCGAAGCCGCAGGTGCCGGTGTTGCGCTGTCTGTTGCGGGTGCCGTTGTAGCCTCCGTATTCGCCGGCTTGTTATTGCCCTTATCTCCGGTTGCGGCATTATTGTTCTTGGCGCAGCCCGTTGCTGAGAAGGTCAGCATCAGTCCCAAGAGCAGCAGGACCATTTTCTTCGGCTTATGTTTCATGCCCATTTGTTTACCCCTTTTCTAGATATTATGAATTATAAGCTCAACCCCGTAGCCCTCAAGACACCGGGCGTTGGAGGAGTTACCTGTGGATAGCGGATAATTAGCCTTTAATAGAACCAATCATCATGCCTTTGACGAAGTAACGCTGCAGGAACGGATAGACGAACACAATCGGCAGTGTAGTTACGACCATGGTGGCCAGCTTAATCGACTGTGAGGTGACCGTTCTTGTAGCCGCGCTGCCCTGGACAGCGGTCATCATCGTATTGGAGCTGGACTGGGCCACGACCCGGAACAGATAGGTCTGAATCGGCTGAAGATCCACATTGTTGATATAGATAATGCCTGTAAAATAATCATTCCACTGGTAGACCCCGTGGAACAGGGCGATGGTGGCGATGACCGGCATGGAGACCGGAAGCACAATCCGCAGCAGAATCGACCAGTCGTTAGCCCCGTCAATCCGCGCCGCCTCATCGAGGCCATCCGGAATCTCCCGGAAGAACGTCATGAAGATAATGAGGTCGAAGAAGCTGAACATGACTGGAATGATATACACCAGGAAATTATCGAGCAGATGCAGGTCACGGTTCAGCAGGAAGGTCGGAATCAGCCCGCCGTTGAAGAACAGGGTGATGGTACCGATCAGGATGTAGATTTTGCCGCCGACCAGATCCCTGCGGGATAACGCATACGCCACCATCGCCGTGAAGAATACATGGACGACGACGCCAAGCGCCGTTTTGGCTACGGTAATGGCCATCGCCAGCATAATGCCTGGACTTGCGAAGACCGCCTCGAAGTTCTTCAGTGTAATGATTCGCGGCCACCAGTAGATTCCGCCCAGCATGGCGTCATTGCCGTCATTGAAGGCGTTGACCAGCACATACCAGATCGGATAGAGCGTCAGGAAGCAGACGCAGAGCATGACCAGATTATTGATGATGTCGAAGATGACTTCGCCTTTGGTTCTGCGTTTGAGTGCAAACATAGTATAGATCCTCCTTGTTCTAGAACAGCGACGTGTCGTTGATTTTTTTGGATACCTGGTTAGCAATCAGCAGCAGAATCAATGCAATGACCGCCTTAACCAGAGTGACCGCCGCAGAGTAGGAGAAGCGGTTAGAAACAATACCTGTCTGATAAATATAGTAGTCAATGACGTTAGAAGCACTGTCATTCAGCGAGTTGCGCAGCACCAGAATCTGGTCGAAGTTGGAGCTCAGCACCCCGCTGACCGCGAGAATGAATAGAATGCTGATCGTGCCCCGGACGGACGGCAGCGTGACGAACCACATTTTCTGGAACCGCCCGGCTCCGTCAATCGTCGCCGCCTCATACATCTCCGGAGAGACACCGGCGATCGCCGCCAGATAGATAATCGCTGACCACCCCAGCTCTTTCCAGATGTCGGAGCTAATGATAATGGTCCAGAAGTAGCTTGGCTCTGCCAGATACGTAATCGGCTGGTCAATGATATGCAGCGCCATCAGGATGTTATTGACAATCCCTACATCGGCCAGCCAGGTGGCCAGAATCCCGCCAAGCACGACCCAGGAGAGGAAATGCGGCAGATAGGAGATCGTCTGAATCGCCTTCTTATACCGGAGGGAACGGACCTCATTAAGAAATAAAGCGAAGATAATCGGCAGCGGAAATCCGATAATCAGCTTGATCAGACTGATTCCCAGCGTATTGCGTATAACATTGGGCAGCTCGTCGTCTTCGAACAGTTCTCTGAAATGCTGCAGGCCCACCCATGGGGCTTCGGCAATCGACTTGACGATGTTATATTCCTTGAAGGAAATAATCAAGCCATAAATCGGGATGTAGTTGAAGATGATCATCCAGACTACGCCGAGCAGGGCCATGGTCTGCAGATGACGCTGGGCTACAAACTTCCTCCAGAGTGAATGTTTACGACCTGAACCGGTTTCGATTGACGCCGGAATAAGCGGCGCCATGGCCGGATCCGGCTTGGTGTTTCGTTTGTTCTCCATCGTATGGACCTCCAAAATACCTATCTTTATTGTGAAGCGTTTTCATCTCTATGTATGTATTGTATGCGTTTTAGATACCCGGTAAAAGGCCTCATATTTCGTATTTAGGGGCTCATATTTCGGCTTGGAGCGTTCTTCTGGACTCCCCAAGCCGAGCCTGTTACACATGCAGAACCGCATGCTCCTCCGATAGTACGATATAATCACCGATCACGCCGTCCTCAAAGGCAGGCTTGCGCGGCTGGCCGTTTCCGAGCGGCGGCAGATCCTGATGGTATCTGTAGAAAACAAACTGGGACCGCGCGCCCTCCTGAGTCAGCTCAAGCCGCAGCTCCTCATCGGTCAGATGGACAGCGGACACCACGCTCCCCGTTACTTTTGCCGTCAGCTCATCCCATTGCTCTTCCTCAGGCTCCCCTGCCCAGCTGGATATCCATGGCCGGTGGCTCTGGTTATGCCTCAGATGGCATTCAATCACTCTGCCGTCCAGCAGAATATATTGACCCGATGCCCAGACGGCATACACCAGATACTGCCTAATGCCTTCCTTCTCCAGCAGCAATCCGAAGAACCCGGGACCGCCCATGCCATAGGTTCCCAGATGGGTGCAGAATTCCATTGCCCTGCTGCCCAGCAGCGAGTCCGTGTCAATCTCTGTCAGGGTCCGGGGCCTGGCGGTCATCATCGCCTCGCCTTCTTCCGCCTCATAGTGGAAATCCCTGAACGCAGGTTCTTCCACCCAGCCCTTCGACTCCCACGCCTCCCGCTGCGCGGCCGGAACAATCATAGAGTATTTCTTAATCAGTCCTATTTTAAGCTCGCTCATTGTTGATGATGCTCCCCTCGTGTTTGGCTGCTCTGCTCTAAGGTAATTCAAACCGAGCTGCTCCAACCCAAGCTAGATTAACCCAATCTGATATATCACCTCAGGCTGTATCCTGTTAGCAGATGTATACCTTAGTATTATAAACTAACTTTTGGACTGGTGAATTTGCGTCTAAGTTGGAGTCTGCGCCAGCCTATTGCGATTGTAATCGGTTTTTCGATTACATTGGGTCCGCACACCCTCCGCCCGCCCATTGTAATCGGTTTTTCGATTACATTTGGTCCACACACCCTCTGCCCGCCCATTGTAATCGGTTTTTCGATTACATTTGGTCCGCACACCCTCCGCCCGCCCATTGTAATCGGTTTTTCGATTACATTTGATCCGCACACCCTCCGCCCGCCCATTGTGATCGGTTTTTCGATTACATTGGGTCCGCACTGTCTTATTCACATCAAAAGTAATCATACTCCCCAGACAATCAGAAAGGAGGCCCCCAAGGACCTCCTCTCCGCCATTATCTACGCACGTTACGTTATTCCATCTCCGCACGGATCGCGGCGATCTCCCCGCGCCGCAAGGCCTCGGCATCTGCGCCGCGCAGCAAGCCGCCGGATACACTGCGTTCCTCACCGCTGCGGAATTCCAGCTTCATCTGCTGAATAACCGCCTTGCTGTCACCGAAGGTATCCGCATGACGCGGATTCACATACGTCACTTCCGTGCTGCCCAGCAGCTTGAAGGAGACTTCTCCCTGCTCGTCGAACAGCCAGCCGGGAAGGGCCGGATGCAGCGTCAGAGTCAACTCGCCATTCTCGATAGCAAACAAGCTGCTGCCAGCCATCATCGTTCTCCACATGCTCAGGAACTCGGCCGTGGAGCCGCTCAGCCGGGCCACGAATCCCCGTCCGTGTGTATGCGGGTCAGGGTTACCGCCCGTGGAGATGAATGACGAATTCTCCAGCGTACTGCGTCCATAGACCTCCGGGTCAAGGAACGGAATCAGCGATGTTCTCAGCTCGCTGTAGAATTCTTCATACAGCCCCGCCTTCAGCAGCTCAAGCAGATACTTATAGGACATGTGCAGGAAGTTCGATTCCCGTTCCTGCCAGCCTGCGGTGAACGCCCGGATGCGTCCGATCTCATGCCCCTCTTCCTCCAGCGATACCGAAGTGCGGTACATTGAGGTGACCGGATCGAACAGCCCGCTCTGCTTCACCCGGCTGTATATATCCTTGGCCGTCTCAAGATCATCTAGAGTTTTGAGCCAGCGGGTTGGACCTTCCAGGAAATACGGCAGCGCCGAAGCCTCGAATTCCTCCACTACTGCCTTAGGCAGTCCATAGCCGCTGATGACCGGCGCTCCGGCAGCATCCGTGACCGGCCGGAAGCGCGTAGCCTCGAAACGGAAATAGGTGGGCACCAGTCCGCCGCCCATCTCCACCGCACGCGCAATCCCCTGATCCACCTTGATGATACACCGGGCCAGCATATCGCGGATCTCGGCAATAGAGTAGTCCGTAGTTTCGCCGGTAATCCCGAAGCGGATGTCTGCCCGGTAAGCCTCACGCGCCGAGGCTACGCGGTCCCAGTACAGGAACGGGTCCAGCGAACCGTCCAGCACTTCAGTGACAGCTTGCCCTACCTGCGTCAGCAGCACCGCGATCTCCGACGGGAGAGCAACTGCGGAAGGAAGCTCCGCACAGTTCTCCAGCGCTTCCGCCATGAAGACCAGCATCCGCTTCAGCTCCAGTGTCTCGCTCATGCCCGAGCCGATCAGGCCCGGCAGCCCGTTCATCGCATCGTTCCAGCCCGGCTTGTTCGCCTCCATCTCCACACCCATACCATACGGGTCAAGCGTGGCGAATTTGTTCAGGGCGAGCGACAGCATTTTCACAAATAGACTGGTCCGGTAGATCTCCCCGTGCCCGCCTTGTGTGCGCAGCCACTCGGTACCGGATGCCTTGCGCTTCAGCTTATGCAGCTTCTCCTCATCCTCCAGCAGAGCTCCGAACTGCCGCACCTTGCCGCCGCTAATCACGTACTTCTCGCTGCGCGGCAGGACATAGGCTGGAGAGTCGTAGAACGCATACGTCTCATCCCCGAACAGCAGCTCCCCAAGGCGCTCAGGATAAATATCCAGATAGCCTTCCACCAGGTCCAGATTATACGTCCAGTGATCCGACCAGAACCCTTCGCCGAAGGCGGCTTCAATGTTCTGCTGCGACAACGCAAGCACCCCGCTGAGGAATTCCTGCTCACTTAGGGTTAACACGATCTGCTGATCGGCAATATAGTTAATCAGACTGCCTGCGGTGAAGCGTCCGGCCAGGAGCTGTGTAAGTCCCGCATGCTGCTCTGCAAGCGCCCCGTCCAGCCATGCCTTAAGCTGCTCTTCCGCACCCGGCAGAATCTCGAAGCTGGTGCCCTGCACACTGAGCGGGTTGTAGCCGTCCGCCTGAATCAGGCTATAGAACATTTTGATATTGAAGCTGCCCACCTTGGGGTGGAAAAAGACGTCGCTGCGGCGGTTCTGGTTCATATCGCGGAAATTCCCGTTCCCCTGCGAATAATATTCGGGGGCCAGCGAGAAGAAGTTATAATCCCGTTCCATATCGCCATGCTTGCGGGAGTAGAGATGGACCACGAAGCCCTCTTCTCCATTGTCAAAAATAAACGGATATCCCCCGCGCAGGAAATTGTCGAGATAGGACTGGCGGCAATACGCGTCAAAGATCGGCGAGGACGTCCGGGTGGCGATATCCTCAGTTAACTCCTCGGTAAGCGCGGCAGCTTCAAGGGACTTGGCGGCAAAATACTCCGCACGGCACAGCTCTGCCGTCCGTTCATTAATCCGGGCAATATCATTCACATGCCCGATGATCGTGTTCAGCTTCAGCGAAGCCCCCGGGGCCAGCGTGCGGGCTGTGCCGCTAAATCCGCACGGCACCTTGTTGACCGGATACTGCGCCTGTGCCAGCAGCTCGGCCAGCGGAAGCGCCGCGAAGCGGTCTGGGTAGGTCAGTGAAGTATTCCCGCCAAAAATCACCTCATAGTCTACCAGCGGACGGAGCAATTCCCCTTCCGCCGTGGAGGAGAGATAGAAATGCCCGCTCTCGATCTTGCCGATTTCGGCATCGTCATTCGTGCCGGAGCGCAGCTTGTAGAACGGAATCCCGTGCTCCAGGTTGAACACATCCATCCAGCTGCGGAGCAGGTTCCCCATCTCCTTATAGTTGCTGTTCTCTACCCCGAATGGAAGCACCTCCGGCAGACCGTCCAGCAGTTCCAGCTCAAGCTCAGCCCCGCCGGTATTCTGAATCTCCACCTGGCGGACCAGCGCGGCATAATCATCCCCCGGAAGGTTGAAATAGTGGACCGTGGTCTTCAGTCCATGTCCGGCATGCGACTCCTCGATGGTCAGTCCGTTCGGCAGAATGGTCATGATCCGCTTGGCTGCCGGGTCCGGGCGGGCTGACTGGAACGGTTCATAGATCTCTGCTGCTCCCTTCAGCTTGATGAAGGTACGGAAGCCGGTCGATGTTACGTTCTTGTAGGAAATATTGGCTGGAGAGAACTCCATAATCGGCGAGTTTTTGTCCCGTACGCCGAAGCTGCTGATCCCTTGGCCGCGGTTCACATAGAACGTCCACATCGGTATCCCCTTCAGTCCGGCCAGGCCGGGCAGGAAGCTGGCGAACGGCTTGCCTTCGTGGAACTGCTCGATCACAAATTTTCCTGAATCAAAAGTATAACGGCTCATATTTACTCCTCCTAAAATATCAATGAATGCTTACGTGCCCCGCTTCAGCTACCGAGCTGCAGTAACCACGCTATTGGCTGAACTTTCCCTTGCGATATAACTTCTGGGTAATTGCGACCCCTGAATGGCTGCTGCCCCGCCCGGGTGAATGCACTTTGTACAATAGAATTTGTCTCATTACGCTCCCGACCAGCCTTCTGTTGTATTTCATACAGTAGATTCCCGGCTTGCTGCCCGAAAAGACCGCTTCTGCAGGATTCTACTGCACATAGTGCAATAGATCGCTATTTTAGGCGTGAATAACAGGAATCTAGTGTACAAAATGCAATCGTCCACTATGCAGGCCTACCCCTGCGTAATCAGATGTGTCGCAATAGAGTGCGCAGGCAGCGTACATTCGGCGGTCTCACCGCCCAGCCCCAGCGTAAGCGTACGTGCTCCCCCGCCTTCGTTCATCAGCACCACAGCGAGACTGCCGTCCGGATTGCGGAACGCTGCCGACAGCACATCTGCCGCCGCCGAATCCAGGCCGATCCGCACCGCACCCGGAGCGATGAATTTGCTGAAATGCCCGATGTAGTAATACGAGCTGTTGTAGTGGACCTCGTCAGTAGCCGTATCCGCAATCACCGGAGCATCGCATAGATTGCCCACATGGTTCGGCCCGCCTGTCTCATCCAGCACCAGATTCCAGTCCAGGTAGCCTTCGGTCCAGGCATTCAGATCGCCGATCATATTGCGGCCGTAGCGCTCGCCCGTGAACCATTCTCCCAGACGCACGCCGCCCTCCTGGCAGCCTTCGGTGAACAGCACATGCTTATCCGGGAAAAGCTCATGCACCTGCTCCACATTCCCAAACTCCTCGCCGCCGTACCAGTGGATACCGGTCCCCCAGACATACTGTGCAGCTTCCGGGTCTGACAGAATCGGGGTCACACGCTCGACCATAATGTCGCGGTTATGATCCCAGATCACGATGTTCACATCGCCCATTCCGGCTTCGTGCAGCACGGGGCCGAGATGGTTTTTGACAAAATCACGCTCTTCCTCCGCACTGTACACACAGGAATCCCAGGTCTGCACCGCTGCCGGCTCATTCTGCACAGAGACCGCCCAGACCGGAACGCCTTCCTTGCGGTAGGCCTCGATGAATTTGGTATAATACCGCGCCCAGACCGGCGCATACTCCGGATTCAGCGAGCCGCCGTTGTTCATCTCCCCGTTCGTCTTCATCCAGGCAGGCGGGCTCCACGGGGAAGCCAGCATGGTGAACGGTCCGCCCCGGACCTCCATCGCATCCTTAATCAGCGGCAGAACCCACTTATGGTCACGCGAGATATCGAAGGTCTTAAGCTCCGTATCCCCATCCTCCACATACGTATAATTGCCGAGTGCGAAGTCGCAGCTATGGATATGCACACGGCCCATACTGTAATTCAGCCCGTCTACCGGATCAAAATACCGCCGGATGACCTCTGTGCGCTTCGCCGGACTCATCCGGGACAAGGTATACGCCGCTGCTTCTGTGAATGCGCCGCCAAAACCGATAATGGTCTGGAACGCCTGCTCCGGGTGCAGCTCGATATCTGCTTTTGCCGCTGCGCCCTCTGCGCTGAACTGAATGCCATCCTTGGGACTCAGGCGATCTCCTGTATCTTTTGCGGTGACTACGGATTTAACGGTTGTCATGTCCATCACTCCTTTAATATTTTTGCCAGCGAAACCAGGGACGAAAGGAATCGAAACCGGTTTCGATTTTGCCGAAAAAAAAGGTATTCCTGAATGAACGCACCTTCATCACATGCGCGGCGGTGCGCAGGAATCCCTCACAATAATCTCCACAGGCAGCACAAGTGCTTCCTGTGCCGTACCTGGACCGTTCATAGATGCCAGCAGCAGCTCCGCCGCCCGTGTCCCCAGCATTTCGGTATTCTGTCGTACAGTGGTCAGCGCAGGCGTAACGTATCCGGCAAGCTCAATGTCGTCATAGCCCATCACAGAGACATCCTCCGGCACCGCAAGCCCCTGATCCTTGGCCGCCATTACCGCACCCAGGGCCAGCAAGTCACCCGAAGCAAAAACAGCCGTCGGCCGCTGCGGCAACGCCAGCAGACGCTTCATTGCAACATAACCATTCTCCAGCGCATAGAAGGCTCCCTCAGCCACATATTCATCCGGCACCTCAAGTCCCTGCTGCTCCATCGCCGTTCTGTACCCCAGCTCCCGCTGCTGTCCCGGATAGGTGTTCCCGCCTCCCGAGATATGGGCAATCCGGCGGTGTCCAAGACTGGCCAGATACTCCACGGCCTGCAGCGCACCCGTCATATTATCCGAGCAGACTGTATGCGACAGCTCCGTCTCGAAATCGAGCACCACGGTCGGAATATCACTCTCCAGCAGCTCCCGGAAATACGGGTCATCATAATCAGAGAGGAACACTACCACCCCGTCGACGCCGCGAATCCGGCAGTTCTCCAGATATCCACTCTGCTTGCCGCCTACATCCTTCGAGATGAACATGAGGGCATAGCCCTTGGCTACGGCAACCTGCTTGAAGCTCTCAATCACTGCGCTGAAAAAAGGATGGCGGATTCCCGCCCCCGTATTCTCCACAAACAGCACACCGATGGTCCAGGATTTCTTGGTCGTCAGTGTACGTGCATGCGCATTGGGAAGATACCCCATCTCCCGGGCGGTACGCAGAATCTCCTCACGCGTCTTCTCCCGCACATCGGAATAGTTATTGAACGCCTTGGACACTGTGGTTGGTGAGTAGCCGGTCCTTTTGGCAATATCGTATATCGTGGTCATTTCCGGTTCACTCCCGCAGCTCAATGAAAGCCCTTTTATGTTCACTGACATTCTAACTTCTTTCGGCACGGCCGTCCAGCATAAAATATCTTTGAACCCCGGGCAGCAGCGTCACGATCTGAATCAGCATTCCCAGCGACATATAGAACACATGAATCAAGCTGACCATGTTCCACATGTAGGTCTGCACCATAATCCAGATAATCTGGCCGAAGCCGATATAGAGCGAAAAGCTCCAGGCCGCATGCCGCTCCTTGAACGGTGTCAAGGCGTAGCTCCAAGCCCACTGCGGCTGCTTCCAGAGGCCGTACAGCACGAGCAGCGGGAGCATGCCGAATACGAACAGCAGCAGCAGCCCAGGGACGGCAAAGCTGTGAAAGGGCATCCGTGCCATTGCAGTGGCCGGCATACCGAGCAATTCCCCGCTGGGATCCGTTAGCAGCGCCAGCCCGCCTGCGATGGCCCCCAAGCTCAAAAACCCTTGAAGTACCACCAGCACCCTAACAGCACCTGGCATTTTTTTAGCAGCGTTCATCCTCATTCCTCATTTCAGGCACATGTTTTCCGGCTACGGATTAGGGCTATTTCTGGTTAGCGCCTATGCTTTATTGAGATTTTACACATTTCTCCTCAAGATTGCCGGGAAAGAAATCACACTACGGAAAATTTGCATGATGTGCCTGCTGTGTGAATGTCTGCGGTTTACGCTATACTAGTATCAATTAGGACAACTACTGACATTAAAGCGGACGCATGTAAGCAGATGCAATTATCATTCACAATACAGAAGGGATTGGACGGTTGCGGCTTAAGGCTGCTTCTGCCAAGTACACTTATGACTGAGATTACAACTCTACCTCCATCCAAAAAATGCGCGTACTGCCATCAGCTGAAGCCGCTCTCTGAATTCCGCAGACGCACAGGCAAGCGCGCCAAAGGCATGTCCCGGCGCGGCGCGTGCCGGGAATGCCGCAAGCTCCGCGAGGCCGAAGCTTCCTTGCCGCCAGTGCATTCAAGCGCAGCGCCTGCCCTGCCGGAGCGCCAGGCCGGACCGGCCGGCCCCCTCAAGCGGGACAAGGGGCCGGTCTCTACCTCCGGGGCAGCGGCGCCCGAGAAGGCAAAGCCGCCCATGGCCCAGCCCCGTCCAGCCTCCCGGCCGGAGCGTGCCCGGGACGCCAGAGGCAGCGCAGGCACGGCCGGCCTTAAGGGCAAGGCGCGTCCCCGGCATGCCGCCGAGACCGGGCGCAGCCTTCCGCAGCAGCGCGGGCCGAAGCCCGATCCACAGGATGCCTCTGCCCTGATTCCTTCGGCCAAGGGCATGATTCTCATGCGCGGGCACAGCGATAAGGGCCGCCGCTGGCATCAGGAGATCGACCTTGAGCTTGCCGTGACGCTGGTCAAGGAGCATGCGGCCATCGTCGTGAACCGGCGGACGATCCGCCGCTTATACAGCAACAAGGACTTCCGCGCCTATATTTTGACGAGGGACAACTATACCTGTTATTTCTGCGGCCAATACGGGGATACCATTGATCATCTGCTCCCCCGCGCCAAGGGCGGGCATACTACGCCGGATAACTGCGTCTGTGCCTGCAATTTATGCAATCAGACGAAGGCCGATCAGTCGGTGGAGCAATTCATGAGCCGGTAATATTCTTGACCCGTCCAACCTGGCCGTCCGAGAGCCGCACCTTGATCCCGTGCGGATGGCGGGGCGAGTTGGTCAGGATGTCTTTCACTGTGCCGTGTGTGAGCTTGCCGGTTGCCTGATCCTGCTTCAGTACGATATCTACCTGAATGCCGGGGCGGATATCCGCTCTTACTTGTCCGTTCATAATACACACTCCTTCCGGTAATATTTGCATTATATATAGTCTACTTACTCTTACAGATAAGGATGAACAGCCATGGCTTTTGGAATCAACCGGGCAGAATTAACCCGCTGGAAACAGGCCGTCTCCGCAGGGGAGATCGCGTTCCTGACCCATTACTGGATAGACAAACGCTACCCGGAGATCACAACCGTCACCAAGGTGGGCTGCAGCGATCTGCCCCGCCTGCGGGAGTGGTGCAGGAAGCATAGTCTCCCCACGCGGTATATTCATAACCGCCAGCCGTTCCCCCATTTCGACCTCATGGGCCCGAAGCAGGCGGAGATTCTCCGGCAGGAGGGCTTATGGGAGCACCTGGAACGCTTCCGTATGCTCTGATGAACGGCAGACTGCAAGTGTGCCTGTGACCGGGCGGTTATTTCGGGTTCCGCAGATCCTTCATAATCCGGCGGCCGGTCGGGGTCTGGGCCAGCCCGCCCCCGGCCGTCTCCCGGTGCTTCTCAGGCATCGCAGAGCCGACCTCCAGCATGACCTTAATCACTTCATCGGACGGAATCACGCTACGGACGCCGGCCAAGGCCATATCCGCCGCCGCCAGTGCCGTAACGGCACCGAAGCCGTTGCGGACAATGCATGGAATCTCCACAAGTCCGCCCACCGGATCACAGATCAGCCCCAGTGTATTTTTGAGCGCAAGACCTACTGCATGTACAGCCTGTGCCGGAGTCCCGCCGCGCATCTCGGTCAAGGCTCCGGCCGCCATGCCGATCGCTGAACCCACCTCGGCCTGACAGCCGCCTTCCGCACCCGATACAAAAGAATTATTAGCAATAACATACCCTATCGCTCCAGCCGCGAACAGACCGGAGACCATATAATCATCGTCCCAGCCGAAGCGCTCCTGACAGCTCAGGAACACCCCGGGAATAATCCCGCAGGAACCGGCAGTCGGTGTGGCAATAATCCGGCCCATGGAGGCATTCACTTCAGAGACGGCAAGGGCATACGCCATCGCCTGGCCTGCCGGTCCCCCGAGACAAGGCTCATCCGCTGCATTATAGGCGGCCACCCGCTGGGCATCCAGGCCTGTCAAGCCGCTGCGTGAGGTGGTATCTTCGGTCATGCCGCGTTGCACCGCTTCCTTCATAACCCCGTAATACTCACGCATGGTGGCAAATTCCTGCTCCTGGGAACGGCCGGATTCGGCACTCTGCTCCTCAAGCATCAGAGCACCGATTCCAAGCTCCCGCTCCCCGCATAGTACAGCCAGCTGGCTGAGTGTTTGAAAATTCATGTTGTGATGTCCTTCCCCTTCTGTGTCTGTTCTTGTGTATTGCCGTTCAAATCGACTACCTTGACGCTGTTCACTGCCGGAAGCGCCCGCAGCTTCTCCAGCAGCTCCGCCGTGGCTGGCTCATCCAGCTCCAGCACCGTCAAGGCCGCCCCGCTGCGGTTCTTCCGGTCGAGTGACATATGTCCGATATTGAACTGGCCCTCCCGCATGACATCCGTAACACTGGCCAGCACACCCAGATAATCCATATGCTGAATCAGCACCGTCGGGTACATGCCGGTCAGCTTCACGCTGAAGCCGTCAATATCTACAATCTCAATATTGCCGCCGCCGATGGAGGTGCCGGTAAGGGTCATCTCCGTCCCGCTCTCCCTGCCTGCAAGGCGCAGACGGACCGTATTGGGATGGGGAAACAGCCCCGTTCCCTGACCGAAGGAGAGGCTCATCCCGGCTTCGGCCGCAAGCTCAATGGAATCCGGCAGCCGGTGGTCGTCCGTGGCGAAGTCAAGCAGACCTCCGGCGATCGCCCGGTCTGTCCCATGTCCCTGATAAGTCGCGGCAAAAGAACCGAAGAACGTAACCTCGGCCTCTCCCGGCAGCTCACCAAGCACCTGCCTTGCGGCCCGCCCGATCCGCGCGGCTCCCGCTGTATGAGAACTGGAAGGCCCGACCATAGCCGGACCTATAATTGAGAATACATCTTTAAATCTCATAGTTCTGGTCTCCCGCTTTTCTGAATTCGGCCATGTACAACGAATGATGTAATGATGTACATCCGTTCATTGTGCAGCACCTATACATTATACTGCGTCCGCCCCAAAGCTACACTATTACATGAATTGTGAGGGAAGTAGAAGGATAATTTATAACGTGAAACCTATACATTCTTATTTTGAGAAAAGCAACAGCCCGTCCCGCTCTTGCCAGCCGATACCGGTCCAGAAGCTGCGGCCAAGGGCATTATCTTCGATCACCATGAGATGGCATTTCGTGATGCCCGCTTCCTGCAGTCCCGCGAGGCAACGCCTCACCAGCTCACGGCCTGCACCACTTCCCCGGCTGCTGCTGTCAACAGCCACATGATACATATAGCCTCTGCGTCCGTCATGCCCGCACATCGCTGTGCCCATAAGGGTACCGTCCTCCTTCACGCATACCTGGCTGATCCCCGGATTCCGCTCCAGATAACGGATAATATGCTCACGTGAGTCGGCTTCACTGAGGCCCATTCCGTCCGTATTCTCCCATAACCGGTAAGCCGCTTCGTAATCTTCCCCTGTCATTGCTCTATATATCATGCATTCTCCCCCAATTCTATGTTTAAGACTCCGCTTCACGCCGCACGCTTTTCTGGGCGCATGCATACCCATATACGGAAGCCATCTACCAAGGGCGCTATCGTCTCCCGGTCCGGTATGGACGCCGCTGATTCCCGCCAGCTTCTCTGCGGAGGAGATCAGTGTCATCGGTACGGAGACTCCGTTCAAGCGTGCGGCACAGCCTTACGAACTGGCAGAAGCCTATGTCTACCTGGCCAGCGATGATGCTTCTTATGTAACAGGCACCTGCATTCATGTTAACGGCGGAGACATGGTTACCAGCTGATCCATGTCCAGGCTTCAGCCGGTCACTCCGGCCTTGTTCATTCCCAACCCGAAAGGATGTATAGCGATGAATCAACACAAGGATTTCAACCTGCCTTCTGTCCGCCTGAATGCGGGCATGTATGCTCTAACCAAGCTGTCGGCCGCCGGATTGACCTTCATCCTGATCTCCCTGTTCATGCTGATCCATGGCTATGAGGACGGAATTCCGTCCGGCTGGCCGGTATCGGTGCCTTATGCCATCTACGCCTACGGCCTACCGGCTGCCATCCTGGCCGATGCGCTGCTGCGCATGTTGCGCTCCACCTCGCTCAGCCCGGCGCTGGCCCTGTACGCCATTGCCGGCTATGGCGCCGGCCTGTGGCTCGCTGCGGAGCAGGGCGGCGACTCCCTTGTCTCCGGCCTTACCGGACTCGCCATCCTGCTGCTGTTCCGCATCGCCCAGATCGCGGGCGAACGCTTCCCGATCCTGCTTCCCTTTTTCGCCCTGTTCATTCCGCTGATCTGTCTGGTTTTGTTCTGACCTGGCGGGTTCAGACGGGGCGGAGAATGGGGCAGGGCTGGGATGGCGGGTAAGGCTGGATACCGGGCTGGATGGGATCAGTATTCGGAAACCGCAAACCCTTCTCACGGCACATTGTGTTCGGTTTTCCGCATACATTGGGACCACACGCCTCCATCAGGCCCAATGTGGTCGGTTTTTCGATTACATTGGGACCACACGCCTCCGTCAGGCCCAATGTGGTCGGTTTTTCGATTATATTGGGACCACACGTCTCCGTCACGCCCAATGTGGTCGGTTTTTCGATTACATTGGGATCACACGCCTCCGTCAGGCCCAATGTGGTCGGTTTTTCGATTACCTTGGGACCACACGCCTCCGTCAGGCCCAATGTGGTCGGTTTTTCGATTACCTTGGGACCACACGCCTCCGTCACGCCCAATGTGGTCGGTTTTTCGACTATATTTGGACCATACGTCTCCGTCACGCCCAATGTGGTCGGTTTTTCGATTATATTGGGTCCGATGACCTCGCGCTCACACATTGCGTTAACTCTTATCGTCCGGTGCATCGAGCTCAATAGGATGCCCTAAGCAAACAATTGGAGAAATGTGTCTTATTTCATCCGTTTCTGCCGATTATAGGCAAGCAGGTGGAAAAACTACAACTAATAAAGTTAGTTTTGCCGCCTGGGGTGAAATGTGCCAAATGAAGTGTCGTTTATCCAACTAACATCCCGCCAGCACTCATCCGCTCATCAGCAGGTGGACGAAATCCACCTATTATCCGCTAAAGCAGATAGCAGACTAACATAGACTTGAGCTCGAAGCAGGGCCGTGCGCCAGAGCGAGCAAGAGCTTGAATTTGTTAAAGGAATGTTGGTTGGAGAAATCGAGCCGGTGCCTACACTTACAGCGCTTCGATAATATCCCCGGCGATCAGGGCGGAAGGGTGGTCCCGCTTCCGGGCGGCGCGCTCTCCAGCCAGCCCGTGCAGATAGACTCCGAACGCTGCGGCCTGATCCGCCTCCAGGCCCTGGGCCAGCAGACCGGAGATGATGCCTGTCAGCACATCCCCCGCACCGCCGGTGCCCATACCGGGATGTCCGGTGATATTGATATAGGCCTGCCCTTCGGGCGTTGCTATTACGGTATGTGCTCCTTTGAGCACAAGGATTACCCCATGCTGAACTGCGTAGGACAATGCTATTCCGATCCGGTCCCGCTGCACCTCCGCTGTAGATATCCCCGCCAGACGGGCCATCTCCCCCGGATGCGGGGTCAGAATAACCGGATGGCGGCGGCTCCAGCTCCGGTAACCGGTATCGGCCAGTATATTCAGCGCATCCGCATCGATAACCATAGGACCGTCCGTCTCCTCCCATAGTCTGCGGAGCCACTCCGTGTCTCCTTCGAACCGGCCCAGGCCGGGGCCGATAGCTATACAATCGCGGCTGGTGCTCAGCCGCAGCACTTCAGCGGCCGTACCCGCATTCCACTCCCCGTCACCTCCGGTGACCGGGGCCAGCATCAGCTCCGGTACAGAACCGATCACATAGGGCAGCAGCTTCTCCGGCAGCGCCCAGGTTACCAGCCCGCAGCCTGCGCGCAGTGCAGCGCGGGCAGACAACAGGCCTGCACCGCTCATGCGCAGGCTTCCTGCTGCAAGCAGGACATGCCCGTAGGTGCCCTTGTGGCCCTCGGGCGAACGGCGGCGCGCCAGGTCGACCTTCAGGCGCGCCGTCAGTACTTCCGGCGTCAGGAGGCTGACCTGGACGCCTCCCTCCCGGGCAAGGGCAGCGGGTATGCCGATGGAGCGGACCACGACCCGCCCGGCGGCCTGCGCGCCGGGATATTGCAGCAGCCCTCGCTTCAGGAACGCGAGGCAGACGGTCACTGACGCATGAATGCAGGGCTCATGCGTCTCCCCCGTGTCCGCATCCAGCCCGCTGGGGATGTCCGCGGACACAATGGCTCTGCCGCTGGCGTTCGCAGCGGCAATCAGCTCCGCATAGGCACCGCGCGGGGCTCCCGCGCTGCCTGTGCCGAGCAGCGCATCCACGATGCCGCTGCATGCGGCAAGATCCAGGGCGTCCCTGCCGTAGACTACGGCAGGAATGCCCATGGCTGCAGCAGCATCACGCTGCAGCGCGGCTTCGCCGGCCAGCGACTCCGGCGCGGCCGCGTACACCAGCGTGACGGCGATGCCGGCCTCACGCAGGTGCCGGGCGGCGGCGAGGCCATCGCCGCCGTTGTTGCCCTTGCCGGCGAGGACGAGCCAATGCTCTCCGCCGGCAGCGGGAAGCGTCAGCGCCGCATCTCCGCTGACGGAGAAGCCCGCAGCGTCAGCGCCGAAGCCTGGCGCCCCGCGCCCGCTTAAAGCGCCCGCGCCGCCACTGCCCGCTCCAGCCACGCCTGCCCCGTTCCACTGCATCATGCTACCCAGCACTCCCGCTTCATTACTCTGCACTCCGCCACCAACTGTGCCGAACCCATCACCCGGTGCACCATTAACGCTCGCTCCCGCTTCAGTCCCAGCCATGCCTGCCCCATTCCACCGTGCTTCGTCACCCAGCACTCCCGCTTCATTACTCCACACTCCGCCTCCAGCCGTACCCGTTCCATTCCACTTCGCTCCGACTCCAACCGCTCCCGCTCCAGCCCCCCACGCCCCGCCACCAGGCACACCAGCTTCACTTGCCCGGCGGCGGCAGAGGGCGATGACCTCCTCGGCAATGGCCCGTCCGGCATTTTCCATCAAGGCGATGGCCGGGATGCCCAGCCGCTCGATCGTGTCGCGGTCGAATGCCCGCATCTCCTCCGCTGTCACCACATCCATTGCTCCAGACCTCCTTTATAGTTGCTTCGATTGTACTAAGTCCCGTATCAGCAAGCAAATAACCCAGGTAGCTCATGGCGGCCAACGAGCGACAAGCCCCTCCAACAGCAAAAAGCCCTCCCGCTACGAAGAGGACCTCTATATTAGTTAGTTAAGGATATACAATGATCCCTTAGTCCTGAGGATCAGATAAGCATACTTGCATCCATAGTTGCATTCCATACACCTAAAAACACGCAAAAGCAAAGCCCTCCTCTTCTAACTGTAGTTTGTACAACTATATCTGCCCGAATGAGGAGAATCCCGGCACAGAGGATGTTTTAAATGTACAGACTGCAACTAAACGGATAATCGGTAAAAAATCAGGCGTTTTAGTTGTACAGAGTGCGATTAAACCTGCCGCTGCCTCTACCTCTGCCTTTTCACCTTCCGCCTCCGCGTATACCACATCAATACCCTACAGTAAACCTGGCTCTGCTGAAATTGCCTTCCTCCAGCTCATCGATGACTGCCACGGCGAAATCCTGGATGCTGATGCTGCTCCGGCCGTCTTCGTCTACAATCAGCCGGTCGAGTCCGATACGGAATTGGCCGGTACGGCGCCCGTCTACCAGAGCGGCAGGCGGACTAAGATACGTATAGTCCAGCTCTGACCCTCTATAGATCTCATACGCGTTGGCATGAGCCGAAGCCAGCGCACGGTAGTCCTCCGGGAATCCGGCGGTGTCCATCAGCCATTCTCCCGATTCCGTCTTGAGGCTGCCTGCTCCGCCGACAATGATCAGACGCTCAAGCCCAGCCGCCCGCAGCCCCTCCAGCAGTGAATCCGCCACCCGCAACAGATCATTCTCATGCCCCGCCGCCGGACCGAACGCACTGATTACCTCTTCATGTCCGCGCACCGCTGCCGTTACTGAAGACGGGTCCAGAAGGTCAGCAGCCGTCACCTGCAGCCGCCCATGCTGAAGGCCGAAGGCTTCCGGTCTGCGTACCGCAGCCGTGACCTCATGTTTTCTTTTTAACGCTTCCTGTACGATGGCACTTCCAACCCTGCCCGATGCTCCAAACACTACAATATCCATTCTACCGCTGCCTCACTTTCCTAATCTGCTATCCTTTAGCATTACTTGAATTCATACGATTTATCGCCGCAGAAACATTCCCTGTGAAGCAGGCATTACCGGCGCGAACCCGTATTTGGCATACAGCTTGGCCGCTTCCCCGTCAGCAATGAGACTGATATATGCCTTCTCCGGCACACTGTCCAGGAACGCGCGGATTTCCCGCATGATGGTTTTTCCGAGACCCTGTCCCTGGAAGGAAGGCTTCACTGCGATATCCGTCACTTGAAAAAAACATCCCCCGTCCCCAATAACCCTGCCCATTCCCACCAGCCGCCCGCATACACCGTCACCGCAAAAGCAGAGTTAGGCAGTCCGGCGGACGCCCCCTCTATGCTCATCGGGCTAAGCCCGGCTTCCTGCCGCAGTGCGAGATAATCCTCTACCGTGGGCAGCTCCTGCCGGATCGCCGGCTGTGCTGAATTTGTCATGCTACTCCTCCTATTTACTGCAATCTGCAAGCATAACCCGCCTGCCATACTGATACCAATATATATGTATTTGTTCAAAATTGAAACGCCCCGCCTCCTCCGGCGTACAATAACTCAAAACACAGCACTTGCACTCTGAGGGCGGGCAGGTTATTCTTACCCCGTGTCCTTGGGTAAACTGTGGATAGACAAGCAACACTACTATTTTGGAAGGTTGGTGAAGTAATTATGTCTCCTACAGGGAAACTGTTTAAATGGGGAACTTTCGCTTATGAGGCTTTTCTGGCGCTGCCGATTATCGGGGGAAGCTTTGTGGTGGCAAATGCCTGGGCACCGCTAGGAATCGCTTTTCTGCTGCATGCGGTAGCCATAATCATTCTGCTGAGAGAGCGTGGTCCGATTATCGGAAATGCAGTGGGCGTGGTCACCTCGGTGGTTGCCCTGATTCCTTTTGTCGGCTGGGTGATGCATGCCATTACTGCTATTATTCTGCTCGTAGAAGGGCTGAGCGGATCACGGCGCAATCCACGTTACTGATAGTCAATCACAAAAGACCTTCGATGGGGTAACCCGTCGAAGGTCTTTCTGTATTATCCTCGTCCCCCTGCACGGGTATCGGTCCGCCGGCTTCCGGTCTCTCCACTACCACGTGAATTTGCTGTGCTGTTCTCGAAACGTTTGCGCTCCGTGCGCTCCATCTGTACGATTTGGCCTTCATGCACTACGATGTGCAAGGAGCCGAATTCCATATCGTCGAGCAGTTCCGTTATCCGCGCAAGCCATACCTCATCCACCTTCAGTGGTTTCGCCATTCGCAAGCCTCCCTTTCCCGGTTAGGGAATAACTCTGCCTAAATTCCGTTATTACCACCTTGTATACTATGAATTAACTTAGCACGGCACCCAATAGCTGTCAATGAGCATTTTTGCGTACAAGCAGGCTTTTTACAACCATCGTCACCAGTGCCAGCAGGAGCAGCAGAGAAGCCACCGCGAAGGATGCCGAGAACTGATATTCGTTGTACAAAATTTCGACATGCAGCGGCAACGTATTCGTCTCCCCGCGAATATGCCCGGACACCACCGAGACGGCCCCGAACTCACCCATGGCCCGTGCATTACAGAGAATAATGCCGTAGAGCAGGCCCCACTTGATATTCGGCAGCGTTACGCGCCAGAAGATCTGCCACCCGTGCGCACCTAGCGTAATCGCAGCCTCCTCCTCCTGTGTACCCTGCTCCTCCATCAGCGGAATCAGCTCGCGGGCTACGAACGGGAACGTGATAAACAGTGTAGCCAGCACGATGCCCGGCAGAGCGAAGACGATTTTGATATCATGGTCGCTTAACCAGGGGCCGAACCAGCCGTGCGAGCCGAACACCAGAATGAAGATCAGCCCGCCAATCACCGGGGATACGGCAAAAGGCAGATCGATCAGCGTCACCAGAAAGCCCTTGCCGCGAAAACGGAACTTGGTCACCGCCCACGCCGCCGTTACCCCAAAGACCGTATTCAGCGGTACCGTTATGGCGGCGACCAGCAGCGTCAGCTTCAGCGCCGAGGCGGCGTCCGGGTCGGTCAATGCGGCCCAGTAGACATCCAGCCCCCGCTTCAGCGACTCCACCAGCACAATGATCAGCGGCAGCGCAATCAGCCAGAGCAGGACCAGTCCGGCCAGGGAGATGAGCACCCATTTCACCGCTCGGGACTCTGTGGTAGAGGGCGATGACGCGCCTGTACGCGGCCCGGGGACATGCAAGGGAACCGTACCGGCCATATTTATTCCTCCTAAAAGTTTTATGAAGCCCTACTTCATCGATTAACTTCGCAATAAAACTCGCTTCGGAAGCTTAAGCTTAAGTTTTGTTAGTATATGCATCCTGAATCCGCTCCAGACAAAACTCGCCTCGGAAGCATACGCTTAAGTTTTATGAAGCATACCCGTTCTCCCTTACCGCGAGCTCCTCCGCGCCCAATGCTGAAGGCTGTTGATGACCAGCAGCATCAGGAAGGAGAGCAGCAGCAGAATCAGGGCCACGGCGGTCGCTCCGGCGTAATCGAACTGCTCCAGCTTGGACATGATCAGCAGCGGGGCGATCTCGGTGCGCATCGGCATATTGCCGGAGATGAAAACGACTGAGCCGTATTCGCCGATGCCCCGGGCGAACGCCAGGGCGAAGCCCGTAAGCAGCGGAGGGAACAGCTCCGGCAGGACAATCCGCAGGAAGGTCCGCCCGCGGCCTGCCCCCAGCGTA
Organism: Paenibacillus sp. FSL H8-0122; assembly: GCF_038005345.1. Lineage (NCBI taxonomy): Bacteria > Bacillati > Bacillota > Bacilli > Caryophanales > Paenibacillaceae > Paenibacillus > Paenibacillus sp. FSL H8-0122. The sequence goes on from NZ_JBBOTB010000001.1 coordinate 6,183,720, forward strand.
GCGGCTGCCTCCTCCATGTCTCTGTCCAGGTCCTCCAGCACCGGCTGTACCGTGCGGACGACAAAGGGAATGCCGATGAACATCAGCGCCAGCGTGATGCCCAGCGGCGTGAAGGCTACCTTAATTCCCAGCGGCGCCAGCAGAGAGCCGATCCAGCCGTTCTGGGAATAGAGAGCGGTCAGCGATACGCCCGCCACGGCTGTAGGGAGCGCGAACGGCAGATCGATCAGGGCGTCGAAGATTCTTTTGCCGGGGAATTCATACCGTACGAGCACCCAGGCCAGCAGCAGTCCCAGACCAACATTGATCAGGGCCGCAGCGCCCGCCGTACCCAGACTGACACGATAGGAGGCCAGGACGCGGGCATCCGTAGCCACATCCCAGAACTTGGCCCAGCTCAGCCCCGTTGAATTGAAGAGCAGCGCGGACAGCGGCAGCAGAACCACAAGACTCAGATACAGCACGCTGAATCCCATCGTAATCCCGAACCCCGGCAGCAGTTTGCGCCGTGACACCGTCCTTACAGCAGCTTTGGTCGTGACATTCATGTGCCCATTCATCCTTTCCTGCCTTCGGCATATGGCCGATCAGCCTCTGGCGGAATTCCGCCTGTCAGTATGGTCTTGCCGCTTCTGCATCATCGTTCACGAACTCCGCCGTCAGCTGCCCGGAACGTAGATTTTGTCGAAAATCCCGCCGTCATTGAAGTGCTTCGCCTGCGTCTCCTTCCAGGTTCCGAATTTATCCGCCAGGGTGAACAGCTTGATTTCCGGGAATTGGTCCTTGAACTGTGCCTTAACGCTATCCAGTGTCGGACGGTAATAGTTCTCGGCAGCAATCTTCTGGCCTTCCTCGGTGTAGAGATATTTCAGATAGGCATCTGCTACCTCGCGCGTTCCTCTTTTATCGACGACCTTATCCACCACAGCAACCGGCGGCTCAGCCAGAATACTCTCTGACGGATTCACAATCTCGAATTTGTCCGGACCCAGCTCCTTGATGGACAGATACGCCTCATTCTCCCAGGCGATCAGTACATCCCCGATGCCGCGTTCCACGAAGGTAGTGGTCGAGCCGCGCGCGCCGGTGTCCAGGACTGGTACATTCTTGAACAGCTTTTGCACGAATTCCTGGGCCTTGGCTTCATCATTGTTATTGTGGTCCAGCGCATAGCCCCAGGCAGCCAGGTAGTTCCAGCGGGCACCGCCGGAGGTCTTGGGGTTAGGGGTGATGACCTCTACGCCCTCCTTCAGCAGATCCGGCCAATCCTTGATGCCTTTCGGGTTGCCTTTGCGGACCAGGAAGACGATGGTGGAGGTATACGGGGAGCTGTTATGCTCATATTTACTCTGCCAGTCCGCGCCAATCAAGCCAGCTTCCTGAAGCGCATCAATGTCATACCCGAGCGCCAGCGTAACGACATCCGCCTCCAGGCCATCCAGCACTGCCCGGCTCTGCTTGCCCGATCCGCCATGTGATTGCTTGACTGTTACCTTCTGGCCGGTCTCCTGCTCCCAGTAGGCGGCGAAGGCCTTGTTGTAGTTCTCATACAGCTCACGCGTTGGATCGTAGGATACATTCAGCAGCTCGACCGGTTCCTTTGACTGTGTCTGGGCAGCTTCCGTTGCGGCCGGAGAATTTGCAGCCGCTTCTGTGGGTGCCGGGGCCGCTGTTCCGGCACCCGCACTGTTCCCTGTATTGCTGTTCCCGCAAGCCGTAAGCCCTGCCGTCAATATCAATGCAACCCCGGCGAGAAGCCCCTTCTTGATCCCTTTTGTCATCTTAGTCCACTCCCCCATAATAGTCTTGTAACAAGTAATAGACGCAGGAAAGCCCGCTTGCGGCAAGTCAAACCGGTCTTAAAGACACGTATCTGCGAGCCTGAAGCAGGCGTTCCTCCGTCTGTACGGTAAGAACTTATTCGATTATTCCTACCCATTTAGTAGGTTATACAGATATAATACTGAACGCTTCCCGCGCTGTCAAACCTTTTTTTCACTTTGAATGAAAGACGGCGACCGCCGGACCCGGGGCAGGAAGTGGCGCCCGTTCCTGTAAGACCCACTTGTTATTGTTGCCTCAAAGTAATATCATTGCTACATCTTATTGAGCGAAAATAGAGCGAATTCATATAAATAGAAACGGCAGCGCAGTTTCTATTATTGCCGCTTACACCGGGGGAAATAATCATGGGAATGGATTTGGAGTATGGCCCCGCGCCGCAGGGACCGCGGCTGCACAGGCGTGTACTCAGAGAACTGGGCAGACGTATCCTGGAAACGTACAGGTACGATACAACCTTATGGAGGACTGCGCTGAGCGGTCCTTGGATTCTATGTATTCTGGCTTTTACTATAGCTGTCATGGGTATCCCTACCGGGCTCGGGAGCGCAGCAGATATCATGCTGGCAGCCGGTGCGGGAACACTTGTTATGGCACTGTCCAGCAATCTGCTGGCTGTGCTGCTCTCCTTAACCGGACTGCGGCTTCCGCATCTGTTCGCAGGCTCTTTACTCAGCACCTATGGGGCTGTACTGCTGATCCTGTATTATTCCGATCTGGAGCTTGGAGCTGCAGCCGTTGTCGCCTGTATCGCAGCCTTGGCCTGCGGGATAGGGGGACTTGCAGCCGGTCTGCTGCGGACCCGGAGAATGTTCACCGGTGGTCTGCTGGCAGCGGCACTCTTCCTCTCCCCCTTCGCACTGGCCTATGGCTATGGGACGGGAAGCAGCCCGGTACCTGTACCCTCGCTTCAGAGTCTGGCGGAGGACGGACAGGTGCTTCCCGTAACGGCGGACGATCCCGCCCAGCCGGGCGTCTATGCGTTCCACACCTTCACCTATGGCAGCGGCAAGGATCTGCAGCGCAAGGCGTATGGCAAGGATGTCCTGCTAGCCTCTGCTTCCGTGGATGCTACCGAATATATCTCTTCCTGGCCCATGCTGCGGACCCTGTTCTGGGGCTTCGATCCCGCTTCCCTCCCGCTGAATGCCAGAGTATGGATGCCGGATGGGGACGGGCCTTATCCGCTGGTGCTCATGGTCCATGGCAACCATATGATGGAGGACTTCTCCGAGGACGGCTATACCTATCTGGGTGAATTACTGGCCAGCCGGGGCTTCATCGCGGTCACCCTGGATGAGAATTTCCTGAATTATTCAGCCTGGTCGGGTATTCCGGACAATGACTTCAAGGCGCGGACCTGGATGATTCTGAAGCATCTGCAGCAGATCGGCAGCTTCGCGGAGCAGCCCGGCACTCCCTTCTATCAGAAGGTAGATTATGACTCTGTTGCGCTGCTCGGCCACAGTCGGGGCGGCCAGGCCGCAGCCATGGCTGCGGATGCATCGCTCTGGTTCAGCAGCGATCCTGTTCTGGACGCTATTCAGCAGTTCCATATTACTTCAGTCATTGCCCTGGCTCCTACAGATAAAATGATCGACAGCAAGCAGGCCCGTCTAACCGATGTGAGCTATCTGACACTCCAGGGCGCCCGTGACGGCGATGTACATGATTTCTACGGGGACCGTCAATATATGCGCTCTTCCTACACCGGCAATACCCCTGGCTTCAAAAGCTCGCTCTATATTGCCGACGCTAATCACAGCCAGTTCAATACGGACTGGGGGCTATATGACCAGACGCTGCCTACCGGCCTGTTCCTGAAGCGCTCCCGGATCATGGACGGGGAGGAGCAGCGGAGAATCGCCAAGGTCTATGTCTCTGCCTTCCTGGAGACCACGCTCCACGGAAGGAGCGAGTACCGGCAATTGTTCCGCGATTACCGCAGCGGCGCCCGGTGGCTGCCGGATACCGCCTACTATAACCGCTTCCAGAGCGGGGCCTATATCACGGTGGCGGACTATGATGAAGACCGCAACCTGGGCGCCGTCCAAGGCGGGACCGTCTCTGCTACAACGGGGCTTCACTGGAGCGAAGAGGCCGCGAAGGACCGCGAACGGAACAACAAGCCCTCTTACGGTATTCTGCTGGAGCGCAGTAGCAGCCCGGATCAGGAGCATACGGATGCCGAAGCCGCTTACAGCATTAGGCTTAGCGACACGCTGACTCAGACGCTTGCGGAATCCCCTGCCGTAGAGGGACTGGCCTTCTCCCTGGCGAACCATAACTCCGATCCTAACCAGGACGGCGATGCTGGGGCGATGCCGGAAACTGAGCTCTCCCCGGATGTGGAGGTGGAGCTGACTGACAGCAACGACACCGCCGCAAGAATCCCCCTGGACGAGGTGATGGATATTCTGCCGCTGCCGCAGACTGAGTTTACGCTTAGTCCGTGGCTGGAGGAGCGGATCAGTGACGGCAAATTCGGCAACCGCTCGGAAGCCGTCTACCAGACGTACAAGCTGCCCTTCGAGCTGTTCCTTGAGGAAGAGCCCGAGCTTGATCCGGACAGTCTGAAGGACATCACCTTTTATCTGCAAGGGACAGAAGACAAGATTATGCTGGACGACATCGGCTTCTATGAACGGGAGGACCCGCTGACAGGAGTGTATTAACCGGACATCATTCTATTTATAAAATAAATAATAACAACAGCCCAAATTGCCCCCTGTCCGCCATACTCCGGCTCACAGGGGGCTTTGCTGTTCCTGCACAGAGATGCTTGTACAGGTTAGTCCAGGGCTACAAGGCAGACAGGTGCCGGCACTTCCAGCTCATTGCCGGTGGGGATCAGCCGTCCGGTCTCACTGTCTATGCGGAAGGAGGCAATATTGCCGCTGTTCTGGTTAGCAGCGAGCAGCATGCCGCCGATCAGAGCGAAGTTACGCGGTGTCCTTCCTCCGGAAGTCACCCAGTCCTCCGCTTCCAGCAGACCCGTAGCCTTATCAATATGGAACAGTGCGATGCTGTCATGCCCACGGTTGGATACGTAGAGATAGCGTCCGCATGGGGAGACATGGATATCGGCAGCCGTATCATCACTTCCGGCGGTATAATGCTCCGGGAGACTGCTGATACTCTGCAGGAGCTTCAGATTGCCCTGAGGCTCATCATTGGCGAACAGGGTAACCGTATTGTTCAGTTCATTAACCAGATAGATCCATTGCCGCGAAGGATGAACCGCCAGATGGCGCGGTCCTGAGCCTGGAGGAAGCTCTACCTCCCGGTGAGTGACCAGCTTCCCGTCCTCCACACGATAGAACACGATCTGGTCGAGACCGAGATCACAGACCAGCACATGATCCCCCGTCTTGTCCGGAATCACGGAATGGGGATGGGGGGCATCCTGACGGTCGCTGCGGATTCCCGAGCCCTCATGCTTCACCTGGGAGGACATCTCCTGTAATGACCCGTCCTCTTTCAGCGGGAACACATTGACATTCCCTCCCGTATAGTTAGACACGGCTATGTAGTCTCCCTTCGGAGCCACCGAGACATAGCAGGGCGCGCCGCCCCCGGTCGCTCTGCTGCCCAGCGGATGCAGCGCTTTGCTGCCGGGATCAATGGCGTAGGCATGAACCTCACCCTCATCCTGCTCACTCACAGCATATAATACCGTCTGCGCCGCATTAACCGCCAGATAGGAAGGGTTCTGGATCCCCCGGGTACCGCCCATAACCCTCATTTCTCCGCTCTCCTTATCCAGCGCACCGAGCAGGATGGCCTCTCTCTCCTCACTGTTGTACGTTCCAATATAGAATAATACTTCATTAGGCTGGTGCATGGCAGCGGCTCCTTTATTGTATAGTATATAAGCTTATATACCCTGTACACCCCTATACTCACTCAGCGGGTGAACCATAAATTCACTATAACATCTTTATGTACCCACTGCGTTATCAGGGTTAAACAGCATAATTTTGGACAGACTGGAATACTAAATAAATGTGTGCCGGCAAAATTTAACACTGGTTTAAACGCTGTGCATAAGGTTAATAGTAACCATCGAAGACAACAAACACAAAAGGAGCTGAGAGTTAATGAGTTTACTATGGATGTTGATTGTTGGTGGCGTAATTGGTTGGCTGGCCGGGTTGATTATGGGTAGAGACATTCCAGGCGGAATTATCGGCAACATTATCGCTGGTATTCTCGGTTCATGGCTCGGCGGCATGCTGCTGGGAAGCTGGGGACCTAAGATCAGCGACTACTATGTCTTCCCTTCACTGATCGGTGCTGTGGTTCTGATCTTTATCGTAAGCCTGATTCTGCGTTCGGTTGGCGGACGTAGCCGTTCTTAAGCTCTATGGCAGCATGCTTTAACGAAGCTGCTGTACTATACTTAGCAAGCAGACCCGCCGGGGTTAGACTCTGGCGGGTTTGCTGTGTGCTTCGGGCATATCCCCCCGCATGAGGCAGGCTGCGCATCATTAATGAAATTCGTTCATTATCTGCTATAATGAAGTAAATAGTGACCGAAATCACAGAGGAGGAACGTGAATTATGGGTAACATCAACCCCTCACTTCTGCATGTGGGCTCCACACTGGGAGCTGTATTCATGGCGCTGATGGTGATTTTTATCCGCATGAAAGCCAGCGCCCGCCCGGTAACCATCCGCAAAATATGGATTCCGCCGCTTGGCATGTCCACCGGCTTCGCCATGTTCGTCATACCGGAAGTGCGCTTCCCCTGGTGGTGGGCGGTAGCGGCTTTCCTGGTCGGCTGGTTTATTTTTGCCTATCCGCTAATCCGCAGTACGCGGTTCGAAGAACGTGAGGGGCTGATCTATGCCCAGCGCTCCAAGAGCTTCGCCTTCATTCTGCTGGGACTGCTGCTGGTCCGCACCCTGCTCCATGAGTTCATCAACCGGTATGTCTCTGTTCCGCAGTCCGGCGGATTATTCTTCATTCTTGCCTTCGGCATGATCCTCCACTGGAGACTGTTCATGTATAAGCACTATACCGGAATGTTGCCTGCCGAGCCGCAGATTCCGCAGCCCCGGGTCTAAGGCGAAGCAGGGATGGATTATATGATTATGTACAAGGGGGTATCCCCGGCAGCCATAGGGATGACTGCCGGGGATACCTTTTCCTTCTGCCTTCCCAATTGCCCATCCGCTGCATATTATAGTTTATAAGAATTCAGACACTCTAACCTCCCATGTGAATTGTGGCCAAATAACGGACGGGTGTAGCGGGCATTTTCGGTGCCATGTCAGGTAACTTGCGATGAGATCAGTTAGAATAGTACCATACTTGTAGAGAGTGGGGACTGGGCAATTGAAAAGTAAATCGAGAAAAGTGGCAATCGTCGGCTCCGGCATGGTCGGCTCAAGCGTTGCCTATTCCATGGTGAATCAAGCCGTATGCGATGAGATCATGATGATCGACCGCACCTACGACCGCGCCATGGCACAAGCGCTTGATCTCTCGCACTGCATGGACTTCACCGGAACACGCACCAAGGTCTATGCCGGCACCGCAAGCGACTGTGCGGGGATGGATGTCGTCATTCTGACGGCAGGCGCCAATCCCAAGCCCGGGCAGACCCGGCTGGATGTACTGGATGCCGCCGCTGTAATTACCCGGGAGATCATCACCGAGATTATGGCGGGCGGCTTCGATGGGATCTTCGTCGTCGCTGCGAACCCTGTAGATATTGTAACGTATATGGTCTGGCAGATCTCCGGCCTGCCGCGGCACCGGGTGATCGGCACCGGCACCTCCATCGACTCTTCCCGGCTGAAGACACTGCTGTCCGAGGTATTCACGATTGATCCGCGCAGCGTCAACGGCTACGCTCTTGGCGAGCACGGGGAGTCGCAGTTCGTGGCCTGGTCCCATGTGACCATCGGCGGCAAGCCGATTCTGCAGATTATGGAGCAGCACCGCGAGCGCTTCAGCAGCCTGGACCTGGAGGATATTGCCCGCAAGACGAAGGATGCAGGCTGGGAGATTTTTACGCGCAAGGGCTCGACTCACTTCGGAATCGGCAGTGCCCTCGCTTATATCACCCGCTCCATTCTGAATGACGAGCACAAAATCATCGCCGTCTCCGCCATCCTGGACGGGGAATACGGACAACGCGGCGTATGCGCCGGAGTCCCGGCCATTATCAGCAGCAGCGGTATTCAGGAATTGCTGGAGCTGAACCTCAGCGATACGGAGATGACTAAATTCACCGACTCCTGCAGGATCATCCGCACAGGGATTGACAGCCTCACGCTGGAGGAGCAGCACTAAGCTTAACAGCACAGCCTATACCGCAAACACCCCTCTGCTTCACACAGTAACCTGTGGGGCAGAGGGGTGTTTGCGGTTATTTTACCTGATATTATTGAAACTTCTCGATCTCGCTGCGCAATTCGCTCATCAGCTGGTTGAGGGATTCGGCTGAGGTGACAACCTGGCCCATCAGATTCCGCTGCTCGGTGGAGGCCTCAGCCACCATCTCGGCGCTCTCGGCAGAATCTCTGGCAATAATCAGCATATCGGAGATGGAGGCTGTAATCTCCTCTGTCCCGGCGGACATCTGCTCATTGACGGCAGAGACGTCCTGAATTTGAACCGATACCTCACGGATGGACGAGCGGATATGGTCGAAGGAGGTGCCTACATTCTGCATTTTACCCATACCGTCTCCGATCTCAGCAATGCTCTTCTCCATAGAGACCTCGGCCGCTCTGGTGGATTCCTGAATCTGACGGATCAGCTCCACAATGTTCACAATGGCACTGTTCGTGCGCTCCGCCAGCTTCTTCACTTCATTCGCCACCACGCCGAACCCGCGCCCATGCTCGCCTGCTCTGGCCGCTTCAATCGACGCATTGAGGGATAACAGCCCCGTCTGATTGGAGATTTCGGAGATTACGTCAACAATCTCGCCAATCTGTTCGGATTGAATGCTCAGATTGCTGATCAGAGCCGAGGTCTCCTCCGCTGCGCCGCTAATTACAGTCATTTGCTTAAGTGTGGATTGAATCTCCACGTATCCGTTCTCGACCTCCGTGCTGACCGTCTCCGCTTGGTCGGACACATTAACAGAGGATTCCGCAATCCGCTGCAGCCCGATCGCCATCTCTTCCGTAGCTCTGGCCGCCTGCTCCGAGCCCTTGAACTGCTCGCCCATTCCCTGGGCGACCTCCTGGACGACCGTCTCAATCTCAGCCGACGTATTCGAGGTCTGATTGGCATACTTCAGCACACTTTCTGCCGAGACAGCAACCTGCGCCACGGTAGCATCGATTTTGCCGACAATGCCGGACAATGATCCGATCATATCATTAATGCTCTGGCTCATCTGGCCGATCTCATCACCCGAGCGCACGGTTACCCGTTCGCTGAGATAGCCGTCCGCTACTTTCTTCATCACCCCGGAGATTGCCACAATCGGCTTCACAATCAGACGGGTCAGATACAAGGCCAAGGCAATGACCGCCAGAATGATGATTACAATGAACAGTGTGGTTATCCGCTGGGCTGAGGTGACTTTAGCGGTAATCTCGCTTTTGGGAACCGTAATCAGCAGCTTCCAGTCTGTGCCCGGGACGGTACGGAAATAGGTAATCACCTGCTTTCCGTCCTCTCCCTTGTAGGCCTCCGAGCCTGCATCCTTGCCGAGAATATGCGCTACGGCCTGCTTCATCTCTGTGGTCTTGGCGTAATCCGCGATATTCTTGCCGATCCGCTCGGTCTCGGAGTAGGCGTAATAATCACCCTTGCCAGAGATCACATATCCGTAGCCGGTATCGCCCACGTGAATGTTTTTGCCCATCTCCATCAGAATGTCCGGTGTCACCGAGAAGGCGATACCGCCGCCAAACTGCTTGTCCTTGTCCACGACCGGAACGAATACCGGGATAATATATTTACTGAGCTGTTCCAGATAAGACATCTCCGCTACCGCCGGAGCAAGACTCTCCTTGGCCTGCAGGAAATATGCCGATTGGCCTACATCCGCCGTAAGCTTAAGGGAATTGGCCAGAATGCCCTGCTTGTTAATGACGCTGTAGCCTTCGGACTGAGTATCGCTCTCTTCGAGTACCTTGACCACCGGAAAAATAGTATCGGGTCTTGCGGTATCGAATTCAGGATGCTGCGCAATCAGCTCCTGGACCGCAGATGTCCGCGTATTCAGCCATTCTACGATCCGTGTGGTGTTCATCTCCAGAATATTCTGGGCCAGCTCCTCGCTGTCGTCTCTGGTTACACCCCCGAAGTACTGCATGAAAAAAATCGTGACGCCAAGCAGAGGTACAATAGCAATTGCCAAAATAACAAGCGAATACTTGCTTTGCAGCGATAATGATTTTCCATTCTTTGCATTCATTTTCAATTTTGACCGTACATTTCCCTCATTCACCGCAAAATCCCCCTAGAAACCCATTCTGGTCTTCCATATGCTGTAAATATGTATATTGATATATCGGCATAAATAGACAAAAAACATAATACATGCAATAAAAATAAGCCTTAAGACCCAAAAATTAGGATCATTAAGGCTTATACTTTTCATAATTATTTCATTATCGCTTCATCTTACACGATTATACCGATTTCGGCGGCTGTAAGGCGCGCATGCTGTTCAGTACAGCGAGTACAGTCACTCCGACATCTGAGAATACGGCCTCCCACATCGTGGCAATTCCGAACGCTCCCAGCAGCAGGAAGACCGCTTTGACTCCCAGCGCAAAAGCAATGTTCTGCCAGACAATGGTCCGCGTCCGTTTGGCGATCCCGATGGCGGAAGCGATTTTGGAAGGCTCATCGGTCATGATTACAATATCCGCAGCCTCAATGGCTGCATCCGAGCCAAGTCCGCCCATGGCAATCCCGACATCCGCTCTGGCCAGCACCGGAGTATCATTAATCCCGTCCCCGACAAAAATGATCTTCTCCTTCGGCCCCTTATCCCGCTCCAGCTGTTCAATCGCCGCGACCTTATCTCCCGGCAGCAGCTCAGCATGAATCTCCTGAATGCCCAGCTGTCTGCCGACAGACTCGGCTACAGGGGCAGCGTCACCAGTCAGCATAACCGTCTTGTGGATTCCCAGTGCATTCAGAGCCTGAATGGCCTTAAGCGAATCGTCCTTCACTTCATCTGCAATGACGAGATAGCCTGCGTAGCGCTTATCTACAGCAATATGAACGATCGTCCCGTACTCCTGCGGGGTTACGCTGGCGATCCCTTCACGCTCCATCAGCCGCGCATTCCCGGCCAGCACTGCCTTCCCCTCCACGGTAACGGCGATGCCGTGGCCGGAAATTTCGTTATAGCCGGTAATGGCTTCACCCGGAATAGCTTCGCCATAGGCTGCACGGATGGATTCCGCAATCGGATGGCTGGAGTGGCTCTCCGCATAAGCCGCTACCCGCAGCAGCTCCTGCTCGGTGAAGCCTTCCGCCGGTACATTGCCGGTTACCGTGAACTGGCCTTTGGTCAAGGTTCCTGTCTTATCGAACACAACGATCTTCACATCATTCAAGGCTTCCAGATAGTTGCTGCCCTTCACCAGAATCCCGTTCTTCGACGCGGCACCGATCCCGCCGAAGAACCCGAGGGGAATCGACACGACAAGCGCACATGGGCAAGAGATAACGAGAAAGACCAGTGCACGGTAGATCCAGTCGGAGAAGGTAGCTCCGCTCAGAACCAGCGGCGGAACCACTGCCAGCAGCAGCGCTGTTATGACTACGACCGGCGTATAGGCACGGGCGAATTTGGTGATGAAATTCTCTGTCTTTGCTTTGTTATTCGTAGCATTCTGGACCAGCTCCAGAATCTGCGAGACTGCGGATTCACCGAAGTCCTTGGTCACTTCAATGGTAATCACGCCATTGCGGTTAATGAATCCGCTGAGTACCTGGCTTCCCGGCTGTGTCGAGCGGGGCACCGATTCTCCGGTCAGCGCCGAGGTATCCATCATCGCACTGCCCTCCAGAATGATCCCGTCCAGCGGAACCTTCTCGCCGGGCTTAACTACGATGCTGTCTCCTACTCTAACCTCTTCGGGGGACACCTTGCGCAGATTACTGCCTTCCTTCAGATAGGCGAACTCCGGCCGGATATCCATCAGCGCTGTAATCGAACGGCGTGAACGGTTCACCGCCATCCCCTGGAACAGCTCCCCTACCTGGTAGAAGAGCATAACCGCAACGCCTTCGGGATATTCGCCGATGGCGAAGGCGCCGATGGTCGCAAGGGCCATCAGGAAGTTCTCATCGAACACCTGGCCCCTTACAATATTCCGGGCAGCGGCGAGGACGACCTCTCCGCCGACAATCAGATAGGCTGCGAGGAAGATCAGCAGCTCGGTGATCCCGCTGACCGGCAGGAACATCCCGGCCGCAGCCAGAATGGCACCGCCGCCCAGACGCATCAGGATGCGGCGCGTATCGCCCTCCCCATGCTCATGGCTGTGTCCGTGGCCATGTGATTCCTCCTGGCTGTGGTTATGCTTAGCAGCATGTGAATGCTGGTGCCCTTCTTCTTGGGAATGCCCTTCTCCGTGGGCATGCTCATGACCGTGCAGTTCGCCGTGGGAATGAACATGTCCCTGTCCTTGAACCGCTACACCGCGTACCTGAGCTGCACCCTCCGCAGACAACGGCTTCTTGACCGCCCGTGAAGCTTGAACTGCACGCGGCTTCACATGCGGCTCCAGCTTGGTTACCGTATGCTCAGCCTGTTCGGCGATTTCATCCGCAGCAGCAGCTGTTGTCTCCAGTGTCATGGTCTTCGTCGCGAAGTTGACGGAGCATGAGGACACGCCTTCGATCTTCTTGACCTTATTCTCGATCTTCATAGCGCAATTCGCGCAGTCCAGCCCATCCAGGACCCACTTGCGCTTCACATTGTCTTCTACCGTACTCAAATGACTCATCTCCCTTGATCGTTCCTATATATGAGTATTTGTTCATATGTTAACTTACACTTATTATATTCCCCTGAATCATACAGTGTCAATGCATTCAGCCCACAGTTTGTGGCAAAAATAAAAATAACAAAAGCTTGTAATTTGCCTGCTGCCGTCATAATATTAACATATGAGCAATCATTCATATGTTAACTGAAAAGGGGTCCTACCTAATGAACAATTCCAAAATGAACAACGTTAGACCTTCCGGGCAGCACCAGCATGCAGCAAATTCGAACAGACATGGATCGGAGCCCCCCGGTCATGAGAATGCAGAGCATACGCACAACGATTCACATGCTCATTCGCACGCTGGCGGGCATTCGCATTCCCACTCCCATTCACATTCCCATGCACCGGATAATAAGAAAGGCCTGCTGATCGCCTTAATCATCACAGGCGGTATTATGTTTCTTGAATTCTTCGGCGGCCTGCTCACCGGGAGCCTGGCTCTTTTGTCCGACTCGGGGCATATGCTCAGCGACACCGCTTCCCTTGCCCTTAGCCTTGTGGCCATGATTATCGCGGTGAAGCCGGCATCCTCCAAGAACTCTTACGGCTTCCACCGGTTTGAGATTATGGCGGCTTTGTTCAACGGGGTGACCCTGTTTGTAATCTCCGGATTCATTATGTATGAAGCGTTCCAGCGCTTCTCCGCCCCTCCGGTGGTAGCCAGCGGAACAATGATGCTGATTGCCAGTGTCGGACTGCTGGCCAATCTCGTCAGCGCATGGTCGCTGATGCGCAAAAGCGGGGCTAAAGACAACATCAATATCCGCAGCGCTTATCTGCATGTGATCAGCGATGCTCTCGGCTCCGTTGGAGCGCTGGCGGCCGGTCTGATTATGAACCTGTTCTCCTGGTATGTGGCAGACCCTATCATCAGTGTGCTGGTCGCCCTGCTCATCCTGCGCAGCGCCTGGGGTGTCATCAAGCAGGCCTTCCATATCCTTATGGAAGGAACTCCGCTTAGCGTGAATGCTGATGATGTCGAGAAGGCGCTACTGGCAATTGAAGGGGTTCAGGATGTGCATGACCTGCATATCTGGACCATCACCTCCGGCCTGGATGCTCTCAGCGGTCATCTGCTGATCAAGGACGGGATGAATTCGGAACAGGTACTGCAACTGGCACTTAAAATGGTGGAAGAGAATTTCGGCATCCGGCACACCACACTGCAGATTGAGAATTCCACTGTGAAGCACGGTCATCTTCCGGTCTGAGGAAGAGGGAGTACGCGGAGAAGGGTGAGGGAGTGTGAGAGTCCAAGCGAGTCCGTGAGAAGCCGAGAAATTTGAGGGAGTACGAGGAAAACCTAACGATTCTGTAGGCCTGCCGATTGTATGCTGTTTTCCACATACATTCGGCCACTTGCCCTCACAACGACCGATTGTATGCTGTTTTCCACATACATTCGGGCCACTTGTCCTCACGACCACCATTTGTATGCTGTTTTCCACATATATTCGAACCACTTGCCCTCACGACCACCAATTGTATGCTGTTTTCCACATATATTTGCTTTATCGCACATCATAATATAAAAGGGCTGCCCCAAACCATTACTGGCGTTGGGACAACCCTTTTCCTATCAGGACAATCTATTCATGCCGGATATGCTCATGAGTCTGCAGGAAGATCTGCTCCACATGTGCATCGTTCAGCGAATAATATACGGTCTTGCCTTCCTTGCGGCGCTTCACAATCCGCAGGTTCCGCAGATAGCGGAGCTGATGGGAGACTGCCGACTGTCCCATATCCAGTATGGAGGACAAGTCATGCACACATAGCTCCTGCTGGGATAACGCGTAGATCAGCCGAACTCTTGTCGGATCACCCAGTGCCTTGAACATTTCTGCCATCTTATCTGTGATCTCACGGTCCGGCAGAATCAAGGCCATAGATTCCGGTTCCAGTTCGGAACCATTACAGGTGTTGTCGCATTCTTCAAGTGCCGCTGGTTCCATGCTCCCGCCCTCCTCCATATGCTCATCCGGCATCACCGGCGCTTAATAGTATCTTCTACGATTAATTATAGAAAAAATGGCGTCCAATGTCCATGGAGAAGGGAATCTTATACCGCCTTACGCCAAAAGGCTATCAAGCCAGCACCCAGGAACAGAAGCAGGCTCCCCGCCACGACAATCATCAGGCTCTCCAGCGGCAGGTTGAAGGCGCCGAACCGTTCTTCGCCGAAGGGGGACATGGCCAGCGTCGGCTGCACCCATGGATAATAAGGACCGTAGGTGGAAGAATTGGCAATCAGTATGTTAGGAATGGTGAAGCAGACATTCAGCGCAAGCGGGGCGCCAAAGCTGCTCCAGCCTTGAGATATCGCCAGTTGCAGTGCAGCCAGCGGCAGGCAGGCAAACCAGCCTCCGAACAGGCTGTTCAGCAGCAGCCCCCAGGGAACTCCCCCTTCTGCACCCCGATACCATCCCACTCCCAGAACCCCTGCAAGAAACAGCAGCTGAACCGCACCCAGCAGCGCTACAATTAATGCATATTTGGCAAAATATACGGAGGTCCGTGTAACCGGAAGCGCCAGGAGCTGCTTCCAGCCGCCGTCACTATGCTCATTGCGGCAGATTAAAGCGGCGAAGAGCCCAGAGAGTACCGGAAGAAACAGCAGCGCATGTACCGCTGACATTGTGCTCAGCAGAACCTGCCAGGTTATCACCCTATCCTCTTGCATGTCCGAAAGCGCGCCTATCGGCAGAGAGACCAGCGGACTGAGCAGAATTAACAGCCAGGTGCGGAATCCGGCTATCTTCATGCCCTCCGCAGACAATATTCGCAGGAAAGTCCGCATATTCAGTCCACATCCTTTCGCGCGAAATGTATGGCTCCCGGCAGTAGTACCAGGAGTCCAAGCAACAGACCGGCTCCGCTGAACAGCCAAGGACGCGGATCGCTCCAGGCCAAGGCCGGCCAGGAGAGCGGGACCCATTCCGTGAAGTACACACCGAACGGGCTGACCAGCGAGAGTGTCAATCCCAACGATACCGGAAGGGTCTGGTTCCGGCTGGATAGAGAGAGCCACAGCTGAAGTGCAATAACAGGCATGGCCCCAGCGTAAGCGGCGAAGCCCATCCGCAGGATGTCCGCAAGCGGTATCGGCTGAGCGCCGAAGCCGAGCAGCAGCCCGAGGACGACAGTTCCTGCTGACAGCAGCAGGCAGGACACGATAAGCAGCAGCAGGCAGAGCAGCAGCTTCGCCATGAACACAGCCGTACGGGAGACAGGCAGCGCCAGAAGCTGCTTCCATGAGCTGGTCTGATGTTCGACATTCGCAATCAGAGAGCAGATCAGTGTACCGCCCAGATATAGGGCAATCGGCACGAAGGGCACGATCTCACTGAGCAGGCCACCCCACAGGTCCTCCCGGTACTGCCCGCGAAGGTAGTCATAACGGAGGCCGAAATTCAGTCCCTGCATGGCGATGAGGCCCAGCGGGCCAAGGAAGGCGAGGAACCATATACCTTTGCCGCGTATCTTAAGCCAGTCCGCCGACAGCGCACGCCACATCATAGCTCCTCTCCCCCAACCACCTGCAGGAAGAATTCCTCCAGAGATTGCCTGTGCTCCTCTACCCTGTAGATTGCATGGCCTTCCTCGACCAGCTCTTTGACCAGCAGCGATACTCTCGCATCACTCATCCGGGGCAGGACCAGCCGGCCTTCCTGCAGCTCGCCGCCGCAGCCGCGCCGCACCGCCGTCATCAGCGCAGTCTCCGGCTCCGATAACGCAAGGCGCAGATGGCCTGCCGCCTGCTGCTGGAGATGGGAAATGGTATCCTGGTAGACCATCTGTCCCTCGCGGATAATGCCGACCGTACCGGCCATTTGCTCAATCTCGCTCAGCAGATGGCTGGATACCAGAACCGTAATGCCTTGCTCTCCAGGCAGCCGCTTAATCAGGGAGCGGATCTCCTGTATGCCTGACGGGTCCAGTCCGTTGGTCGGCTCATCGAGAATCAGCAGCTCCGGGCTGCCCAGCAGGGCTGCCGCAATCCCCAGCCGCTGCTTCATGCCCAGCGAGAAGCCCTTGACCGGCCGCTTCTCCTCCCCGGTAAGCGCTACGATCTCCAGCACCTCGGCAATACGCACCTTGGGCACACCCAGAATGCGACGGATCGCCTCCAGGTTGTCCCATGCACTCAGATGCCCGTAGTAGGACGGCGATTCCACCAGCGAGCCTACCTTGCGCAGAATCTGCATCCGGTTCGCACGCAGCTCCTTGCCGAAGATTTCAATGCTGCCGGAGGTCGGCTTGATCAGGCCGAGCAGCATGCGGATGGTTGTTGTCTTGCCGGCACCGTTCGGTCCGAGGAAGCCGTAGATCTCCCCTTTTGTAATATTGAGATTCAGGTTCTTCACTGCCGCACGGCCGCGGTATTCCTTAAGCAGATTTCTTGTCTCTATCACTGTATCCTTCATTCTCTTCACCTCGGTAACAGCATAACGCCCCAAGGTTAAAAGCACAGAAGCAGCCGGTTTAAATTTTGTTTAAATTGTTCAGGCGTCCCGCTTCCAGATCACAACCTCGGTACCCTTCGCTGTACTCTCCATGCTCCACTCCAGGTCCATCCGCTTCAGCAGCAGGTCGACAATGGACAGTCCCAGACCTGCTCCGGCGGAATCCGTGCTCTGCGCAAGGCCGCCGCCGTGATCCGAGATGATAATCACCCGGTTGCCCTCACGGATCTCCGTAAGAATGCCTACATATAATCCGCTGCGCGCATGACGCAGAATGTTCTGAAACAAATTATCCAGCACTCTGCGGAACCAGCTGTCATCGATCTCCCAGTACAGCGGCGCAGCCTCCAGATCAATATCGATCCGGTACCCCTCCTTCTCCCAGACGGGATACCAGGCGGCGGCGCTCTCCCGTACCAGTCTCAGCACATCCCGGCGTTCCAGAGTCAGCGCGATGCGTCCGCTGTTCAGCAGATTGTAGGACAGCAGGTTCTCAATCAGGATGCCCAGGCTCTCGATCCGCTGATCCATCAGCTCAAGGGAGGACTGGCCGTGCGGTGACAACGGCTCCTTGCCCAGTACATGGAGGTGGCTGCGAATGACGGTCAGCGGAGTCCGCAGATCATGCGACAGATCGGCTACCAGCCGCTTGCGCAGCGCCTCTTCTTCCGCCTCTCTGGCACGGCCTGCCTTAAGCTCCGTCACCATGGTATTGAATGCTTCCTCCAGATGCCCGATCTCATCCGGCTTCCCCGGCGGAACAATCTGCGGCAAGCCCTCCTGCCCGGTGAACGCCATAGCGGTCTGCAGCCGCAGCAGCCTTCTGCGGATCATGATGAAGAAGAGCCAGGAGCTGGTGATGAACAGAAGGAAGAACACCAGCATGGCCATCGTATACCATTTATCCAATCCTGCCGCATACTTGCTCTCCGTAATATCCTCAGGAATCTGCATAACCATGAAGCCCTCGGCGGCCTCTGCCCGGTCTCCTATAAATGCGACAATCGCCAGCGGCTTCAGTGCCGCACTGTCCTTCATGAAGGATACCGCTTCAGCGGCGCTCCACCGGCCGGGAACAGCCGGAGCCTCTCCCGTCTGGAGCAGCGGCGGTCCTGAGGGCTCTGTCACCAGCTGGGTTATGCCCGCATGATCGACCCAGAATATTCTCGACAGCGGGTAGGCTTCGCTTAAGGCCGACAGCCGCCGGGTGATATCCGCAGGGGACTGGTCAAGGAGCTTGCGGGCTTCCTCATGCCACATCATCTCCAGCGTATCCACACTGGAATACTGCTTATACTCCTCGGGTGGACTTGTATGAGTAAGCCCCCCGAAGATACTGTACAGAGCAATCGTCAGCGGAATAACAACCGGCACGAACAGCAGTGCAGCTACGATAATGAGCAGATAGCGAAAAAGCAGCGAACGGTGCAGCAGCTGGAAACGCCCTGCCCTCTTCACCCTCTCACCCGGTAGCCGATTCCCCTCACCGTCTCAATAATCTCCGGCGCGGCCGGATCAAGCTCCAGCTTCTCGCGCAGATAACGGATATGTACCATCAGCGTCTTGTCGCCTTCGATGTAGCTCTCCCCCCAGACCGCCTCATAGATCTGCTCCTTGGTCAGAATCTGGCCCAGATGCCGCAGCAGATAAGAGAAGATCTGAAACTGCTTGCCGGTAAGCATAATCTCCCGTCCGGTCGCGGCTTCCGTGACCACACTGCTCCCCGGTCTGACAACCAGATGCTTAAGGGTCAGCTGAGCGGGCGCGGCAGCTCCGCTTCTTCTCAGCAGAACCTCGATTCTCGCCGCCAGCTCATCGGGATGAAACGGCTTGGTCAGATAATCATCCGCGAAGTCCAGCCCCTGAAGCTTATCGTCAATGGAAGTGCGCGCCGAGAGCATCAGAACCGGCAGCTCCGGATAGGCCCGCTTCAGCCGCTGGCCGACGGTGAAGCCGTCCAGCCCCGGCAGCATCACATCCAGAATCGCAAGCTGGCAGCCCTCTGCAGCTTCAAGCGCCCCGTCTCCGCTCTCCAGCCAGCGCACAGCATATTCCCGTTCCCGCAGGTCTGCCGCTACTACACTGCCGATCTCCCGGTCATCTTCTACGTACAATAGGGTTACACTCACGTTGTTCTCCGTCCTTTCTTTCTTCAACTGGCAAAACAAATCCCCGGATACCGGCAGTCTTGAGGTCTGCCGGTATCCGGGGAGAATCATACTTGCTGTTCAGGCCGTAATTCCGAACCTTCCCGGCGGCTTATCCTCCGGCAGCCCGAACAGATAGCCTTGTCCCAGGTCCATACCGAGATCACGGCAGACCAGGAATTCCTCACGGCGTTCAATGCCTTCAGCCAGCAGGCTTGCACCGAATTCGCCAGCCCTGGAGATAATCTCTCTAAGCATCCGCTGCTTCCCCTCATCCCGGTCACAGAAGCTGATCAGGCTACGGTCAACCTTGACATAATCCGGCTGGAGGCTGGACATCAGCTCAACCGTCGAGTAGCCCGCGCCTACATCATCCAGTGCAACCCGCATCCCCTGCTGGCGGTATTCGGCGAAGATGGCGCGCAGATGTGCAATATCGCTGATCTGCTCCGTCTCCACTACTTCAAATACATAATCCTCCGGGTTCTGGTCCAGCCTCCGGATCGCCTCGAAGGTATGAGTAAGACAATACTTGGGATTATAAATAGAAGAGGGCAGGAAGTTAATGAACCGCTTAATGCCCTTGGGCAGCAGCTTACTGCCGGTCTCTATCGCCGAGATCCGGGCGGCCCGGTCAAGGAAGGAATGAAACCCTGTCCGCCGGGCAATCTCAAACAGCTCATAGGGCTGAAAATAACTGCCCTGGGGCAGCGGGCGCAGCAGAAATTCAAAGCCGACAATCTCCTCGCTGAAATTCACAATCGGCTGCATGTGGCTGCAAAAATCATGGCTCATAATGATGGACACCAGATTCTCGTTAGCGAAGCGGACCTTCAGCTGATCGAAGGTCAGCCACCGGTCCGGAGCCGCAGGGGCACCTTTGCTCTTAACGCATACGGATAAGGAGTCCGCTATGTCCTTAGCCGCCACTAGCATTTCTATCAGCTTCAACAGCTCTTCCTTACGATGATATGGAATGATACAGGTCTTGCTTGTCTCAAATGCTTCATAACCGGCATTCCGGATGGCAGCAGCCAGCGGATCAGAGCAGGGGCGGAGCTTCAGCTCCCCTTGATCCTCTATCGGGTCGATGTCAGCACAATCAACACAGTTCATGGCAATCCCCTCCGCCTCATGATGTCGATAACCTGAGGCCATTATAGCATGATTCCTCCGGCACGATCAGGAAAGAAGCCGCAAAAAGAGCCCCTTATGAACCATGAAGGTCCGTAAGAGGCCCGGATTGCCGGGCTATGCAGTACTTAGGCTTAGGCGGGAGATTCACCGGTTCCCGGCCACCACAATCCTTTTACTGGAGACAGCCGATTAAGACTGCCATACCCCGTGCTCACCGTTCTTGCCCATATATTCAATCCGTGAAGGTGACAGCTCAAGAATGACATAATCGGGATCATCCGGTCCCTTGAACCATTTCTCCAGGGACTCATTCCATACCTTAGAGCGCAAGCCGTCATCCTTCGTCACGGCAACCGTAGCTTCAATCTCCAGTACATCCTTGCCGCCGCCCTGTTCATAGCCAAGCAAGAGACAAGCATTAGGATTATCCTGAAGCTCTTCTACCTTATGCGTCTTGCGGTTAGTTGCGAGATAGATGGACAGCCCGTCATGAAATACCGCCATGTAACGCACCTTAGGCTTGTTACCGGCCTCAATCGTGCCGAAGGAACCGAACCTGTTGTCGTCCAGCACCTGTATGATTGTTTTCTCCAGCTCTTTGTTATCCATTGACGTCACAGCTCCCTTCAAAATTCATGTGAATATAAGTTTATATATTCACGTCCTTGGTTTGGATTTATGATTAACCTGTGCCTAATATAGTGTACCCTTCCCGTTCATTCTGAATCCCGCCATCTGTTCATAAATTGATTCATAAGGAGTCTTATTCTTGAAAAAACTAATCTGGATCGGCTGTCTCTCCTATTTCGTAATCGGCCTCGCCCATGTTGTGCTGGGCTCCATTCTGCCAGTGCTGCTCCAGCATTATGACCGCAGCTACAGTGCAGGGGGCGAGCTGATCTTCAGCCAGTTCGCGGGCTTCCTGGCCGGCGTACTGGTCTCGCCGCTGCTGAACCGGCGGTTCGGCAAGCGCGGCGGCATTCTGATTGCCACCGGCCTGCTGCTATGCGCCGAGATTGCCTATGCCTTCCTCCCGCCCTGGGGCTGGATGTACGTAATTGCCGTAGCCGCAGGGTTCGGCTTCGGGATGATCGAAGCCGTCATCGGCACGATTATTATAGCCGCAGTCACCGAAGGAACGGCCGTTGCCATGAGCCGGCTGGAGGTGCTGTTCGGTGTCGGGGCGCTGCTCATGCCGCTGGCGGCCAGTCCGCTGATTGCCGCAGGGCAGTGGAGGCTGGCCTTCCTGATCGTTGCCGCCTGCTCCCTCCTCTCGCTGCTCTTCTGGGCGAAGAGCAGCTTCGGCCCGCTGGACAGCGCGCTGAATGAGCGGCCTGCCCGCCCTGACCGCGCTGCGGCAACGGGAACCACCAGAAGATTGTCCTTGCCCTACAAGGGCAATCAATGGGTGGTGCTTGGCTTGTTCATTCTGTTCTTCTTTCTTTATGTAGGCACTGAGATGAGCCTGGTGAATTTCATGCCGGCGATCTTCATCGCGAAGCTGGGCATGAGCGAGGCCGCGGCTGCACTCACGGTGACCTTCTTCTGGCTCGCCATGTCGGCGGGCAGACTGTTCGCCGGTGTCATCGCCGAGAAAATTTCCTACCGCATCTATGTGCTCGTCAGCTGCTTTGCCGCTTTGCTGCTGCTCGTTATTTTCCCGTTCGCCGGTCACCGGCTTGCCGCTTTTGCGATCATCCTGCTGCTTGGCCTGTTCATGTCCGGCATCTTCTC
Organism: Paenibacillus sp. FSL H8-0122; assembly: GCF_038005345.1. Classification (NCBI taxonomy): domain Bacteria; kingdom Bacillati; phylum Bacillota; class Bacilli; order Caryophanales; family Paenibacillaceae; genus Paenibacillus; species Paenibacillus sp. FSL H8-0122. The sequence continues at coordinate 6,206,035 of NZ_JBBOTB010000001.1, forward strand.
GATCGCGCTGGTCTTCTCCAGTAAGCTGCTGCCCGGCGCGGAAGAATCGACGCCCAGCATTATGATCGCCTCCGGCGGAATTGGCGGCGCAGTACTGCCGCTGCTGACCGGCTGGTCCATGGATCATCTGCAGATCGCCCAGACCTCGGGACTTTTGGCCGCTTTTGCCGCGCTGTTATTCGTGCTGAGCGTAACCGCCTGGAGAATTGGGTAATTGAAGCTACAAGGTCCGTATTCTGCGAATAAGGATGGAACCCACCCATGGCTATACCGCATTCCGAGCCCACTCTGCATACCGCCTTGCTGCAATTCATTTTCCCCTTTTCGATTAAGGCGGAAGTCGATCAAGAGCTGATTGAGAGTCTTCAGGAGGATGGATTTACGCGTTTTTTTCTGGAGAACAAAGAACTGGAGCATTCCTATTATGGAGAGAATCACTGTGTATCCCATGAGAAAATGGAGCGCAGCTATCTTCCGTTTGCCGCTCATGTCTTGTTTCCGCGTGAGAAGGACAGGGATTCCTTCCGCCGCTTTTCCCGGGCCAATGATCTGCTGTGCGGGCTGCAAATGCCCTTCCAGACGATTCCCTTCCACGTGCTGTCGACCGATGTGTTCCTCTGCCCGTTCGAGCTGGGCTTCCTGACGGTAAGAGTGGCTATTGAGGAGGAGAATCTCCCCTTCAGCATGGTGCTCGAATTCGCCGACCGGTTCCGCAACCTGGAGGATGTAAGCTTTCAGGATGAGCATACCTTCATCCATTGTCATAAGAAGTCTTTTGCCCGGGTAGAGGACTTCGTGTTCAGGCATCTGGCAGCCGGGCTGGAGCCGTATCTCGATCCTGCAGAGACGAATGGCAATTATTTCGAGACCCTGCCCTTCTTCGTCGATGAACGGATGCTGGTGCAGGCCTTCTACGGCGTTAATCTCCCGGAGGATGAGGAAGAGATCAGTGTCGAGCTGCTCTACCGGGCCTCCCAAGTGGACGGTCTGAGCATCGACGGCACCCCCTATATGAGCGCAAGTGATCCAGACTATATCAAGCAGTATACCCGGGAGCATTGCTATAGCCGCTGGGGGCCGGACACCTACTATATGACCAATGAGCAGACCTTCTGCTGCGTGAGCCGGGCGAAGCCGGAGATTGCCGCCCAGCTGATCAGCCAGATGTACGGCGAGTATTATTACGGAATGCTGCTGAGTATTTTTCATAAAATCGTGCTGCTGAAGCTCGCCAACCTCCACTCCCGGCTGCGCATCAACCACGACAACGACGAGATCGAGAATCTGATCTTCCTGATCAACAAATTCTCGGCCAAATTCTATTTTCTGGAGCTGATCTCGCAGTCGCAGGGGCGGGAGATTTTTTTTCAGCTGCGTAAGGTGTATGGCAATGATGCCTTGTTCGATGAGGTGAAAATGACCCTGAATGACCTGTTCCAGTACCAGGACAAATTCCAGGCCAAACGGCGGGATACACTCCTGATGGTGCTCACGGTATTCACGGTCATCAGCGGGATATACGGGATGAATCAGGTCATCGAGGATCTGAAGGGCCAGATCGACTGGAGTAAAATGCTGGAGTACTCCGCGTTCGAGTATCTGGCTCTGTTCCTGACCTTCTCCGGGATCACCGTCAGTGTCGGCTTAACGCTGAGAGAGATCTGGAACGGCATCCGCAGCCGCCGCAAGAAGCGGCATTATACGAGGGATTAAGACACAGAGGGTGGACAACGGCAGGACTGCCGTCTATAATACACCGTAAGAACATAGCAATACCCGTGAACTTTATAGAACCAGGGGTGCTGGAATTGGCCGGCTGAGATTGTATCCCACAAGATACTGACCCTTACACCTGATCTGGATAATGCCAGCGTAGGAATCTTCATTCAGCACAGTGCCTTGAGCGGTACTGAAGCTGAATCCCCTCACGCAAGTCACTGGCGTCCCGATCATCGGGACGCTTTTTTGATTCTAAGGATGTACAGGAATAGGGTTTCTGTAAGCTCTGAAGACCAGGGGTTGCTGGAAGGAGAGAAAAAGAGAAATGGGAGTCAAAAAAACAGGACTGCTGCTGATCAGCTCCATGCTGGTTCTCGCGGTCGCGGGATGTGGCGGCGGGAACAACAGCGGCAATGCGGGGGCCAGCGCACCTGCTGCCGGTAACAGCACGGCTGCACCTGATGCAACCGCAGCCGCACCCACGGATGCACCTAAGGCTCTGACCCCGGTCAAGATTGCCCTGGACTGGACGCCGAACACGAATCATACCGGCCTGTATGCTGCCAAGGAGCTGGGCTATTACGCGGAGGAAGGTCTTGATGTGCAGATTGTACAGCCTGGTGCTGCCGGTTCCGACACAATGGTCACTTCTGGTGAAGCCCAGTTCGGCATCAGCGCCCAGGAGGCGCTGACCCTGGCCCGTCTGCAGGATGTGCCGCTGGTATCGATTGCTGCAATCATTCAGCATAATACCTCGGGCTTCGCGGCTCCGAAGGACCGCAATATCAAGACGCCGAAGGATTTTGAAGGCAAAACGTACGGAGGCTGGGGCTCCCCTGCGGAGCAGGCTGCCATGAAAGCGATCATGGACCCCGAAGGCGGGGATGTCTCCAAGGTGAAGCTGGTGAATATCGGCGAAGCGGACTTTTTTACAGCTGTGAAGCGGGATATTGACTTCGCCTGGATCTTCTATGCCTGGACCGGCGTGGAAGCGGAGCTGCGCGGGGAGCCGCTGGATATGCTGTATCTGAAGGATTACGCTCCGCAGCTGGATTACTACACACCGGTGCTGACCACCAGCGAGAAGGAGATCGCCGAGCATCCTGAAGTGGTGAAGGCCTTCCTGAAGGCTACGTCCAAGGGATATCAGTACGCTATCGATAACCCGGAAGAAGCCGCGACGGTCTTGTCCGATGCTGTACCTGATCTGGACCCCAAGCTGGTGCTGGCCAGCCAGAAATGGCTTAGCCCGAAATACAAGGACGACGCCCCGCGCTGGGGTGAGCAGAAGCTTGAGATCTGGAAGAATTACGCCGACTGGATGTACGGCCTGAAGCTGCTGGATAAGCCGCTGGATGCGGAGAGTACGTTCACGAATGAATTTTTGCCGGAATCATAATGAGCCCGCATGGCGGGAATCTTATACCTAACTTGAAAGGAATGATTGATCATGGCTAACACACTGCTCAGCATTCAGGTAATTCCCAAGACACCGAACAACGAGGATTCCATCCCTTACGTAGACAAGGCTATAGAGGTCATTCAAAAGTCAGGCGTGAAGCATCAGGTGAATCCGCTGGAGACTACCATGGAAGGCGAGCTGTCCGAGCTGCTGGATATTGTGCGTGACATGCATGAGGCGCTGATCGCTTCCGGCAGTCCTAGTGTCATCTCACAGATCAAGATCGCCCATAATCCGGGCGGCATCAGCATGGATAAGCTGACGGAGAAATACCGGCCGTGAGAAGCACCTGGAAGCTAGTGTGGCCGCCCTTTGTGGCGGTCCTCTTTTTTGTCGGGATATGGCAGCTATCGGTCATGCTGTTCGACATCCCGGCTTACCAGTTGCCCAGCCCGTCGGATATCGCGCGTGAATCGAAGAACAACGCCTCCGGGATCTGGGAGCACACCGCCGCCACGCTGCGGCTGACCCTGATCGGCTTCCCGGTCGGCACAGGCATCGGCCTGCTCACCGCCTTGCTGCTGCATCTGCTGCCCTGGGTCAAGCGGGCGATCTATCCGCTGCTGATCCTCAGCCAGAATGTGCCCTCCATTGCGCTGGCCCCGCTGCTGATTATCTGGTTCGGCTTCGGCCTGCTGCCCAAAATCATCCTGATCACCCTCGTCTGCTTCTTCCCCGTAGCTGTTGCAGCCATGGGCGGACTGGCCCAAAGCGACCGGGTGATGATGAACTATATGAAGATGGCCGGTGCGGGCAAGTGGCAGATCTTCACCCGGCTGGAGCTTCCCGGCTCCTTGCCCTCCCTGTTCTCCGGGCTCAAAATCTCCGCCACCTATGCGGTGATGGGCGCAGTGGTGGCCGAATGGATCGGCGCCGACAAAGGGATCGGCTACTATATGCTACTGCAGAAGGCCTCTTACCGTGCGGACCGGATGTTCGTGGCCATCGCCATTATCGTGCTGCTGAGTCTCGTATTATTCGCGCTCATTGCCCTGCTGGAGAGATGGCTGGTGCGCTGGAAGCCGCGCAAGGAAGCTTAACGTGTACGGAAGAATCATCCAAAACGGAAGTAACCATAATGAACTGAAGGAGGCTGGACGAAGTGTCTGAGCTTACGAGGATTGAACTGGAGAAGGCAGACGGAGATAGACGCCTGGGTACACGGAGTGTGCCGCCTGCGCTCGAAGTCAGCGGCATCAGCAAGTCGTTCCAGCACCGCCGCCGGGAGACGCAGGTTCTGGATCAGGTGTCCCTGACCGTGGAGCCGCAGGAATTCGTCTCCATTGTCGGCCCGTCCGGCTGCGGGAAAAGCACGCTGTTCCATATCATCGGCGGCCTTACGCTGCCGGATACCGGAACCGTGAGCATGAACGGCATCCCGGTGACCGGGCAGCGCGGCAAGATCAGCTATATGCCGCAGCAGCCCGCACTGTTCCCGTGGCGCAGCACACTGGATAACGTCCTGCTTGGCGCCGAGCTGCAAGGCGCCCCGCAGCGGGAGGCCCGCGAGGCTGCGCGCCACTGGTTGGCGAAGATCGGCCTCGGCGGCTTCGAGCGGGCCTACCCGCACATGCTGTCCGGCGGCATGCAGCAGCGGGCCGCCTTCCTGCGGGCCATGCTCGCGCCGCAGGAGCTGATGCTGCTCGATGAGCCGTTCAGCGCGCTCGATGCGCTGACCCGCGAGCAGATGCAGCGCTGGCTGCTGGAGCTGTGGGAGGAGAACCGCCGCTCCGTGCTGTTCATCACCCACAACATCGAAGAGGCGCTGCTGCTCTCCACCCGCATCTACGTCTTCTCCGGGCGTCCCGGCTCCGTCCTCCACACCGTGGAGGTCCCGTTCCCGCGCCCGCGCCGCGAAGAGATCGCCGATTCGCCGGAGTTCCTCCGGATGCGGCGCCAGCTCTCAGAGTGGATGCGCGAGGAACAGGCGAAGAACCAGAGCTAAGAGGGGGTGCTGCGCTGGTGACTTAGTTGTAACGGTTGCGCCCCTTGCTATGGTAACAACAGTCCTCGTGACTCGGCACTGCCTTGTCAGTAGCGGTATAACTCTTCCTGATTGTATTTACTGCAATAGAATCTGCTATATTCCAGTCTAAATTCACTTCTGCTGTATTTCGTACATAGGGAGCATCTGTTGTAGAAAATACAATGGGCTAGAACAAACTCAGGTGGTGTAATGTAAGTTGCGAACCACTTCACCCGTGTAGTTGTAGTCTGTGCAATTAAAAACAGTAAAAAGGATCGCTCGTCTCCTATAACTGTAGTCTGTACAACTAAATCTGCCCGAATGAGTGATATCAAGCTATAAAAAGCAGGTTAGTTGTACGAAATGCAGCTATAGGGATCATTAATGATCTATCAGACGATTTAGTTGTATGGAGTGCAATTAAGTATACCGCATGTACTGGTACCCCTTAGGCCCCGCCACTACTCAAACCCGCACATCCGCACACCCATCTGACCATCCATCATCCATACATACATCTCGCACCCAGTATACTCACCGGCACTTGTTGCACTACTTCACTTACTGCACTCACTACACTACTTGCACTCATGGCACTACCCTCACTTACCCTCACTTACCTTCACTTACCCGCCCGTCCTACATCCAGCCCTTATCCTCCGCCAGCCGCACGGCTTCGATCCGGGTCTTGACCGCAAGCTTGCTGAGGATCTCCGAGATGTAGTTGCGAACCGTGCCATAGGAGAGGTGGAGCGCCGCGGCGATCTCTCCGGCGCTGCGGCCCGCGGCGGCCAGCTTCAGAATCTCCCGCTCCCGGTCCGAGAGCGGGTTCTCTTCGCGCAGGCTGCCGAACACCAGCTCAGGCGAGACCTCGCGCCCCCCGGCCATCACACGGCGGATGGCATCCGCCAGCTTATCCACCGGCTCATCCTTCAGCAGATATCCCTGGATTCCGGCCTTCACCCCGCGCTCGAAATAGCCGGGACGGGCGAAGGTGGTCAGGATAATAATCCGGGTGGCGCAGCCCCGCGATTTCAGTATCTCAGCCACCTCCAGGCCGCTCATCAGCGGCATCTCAATATCCATTAGACACACATCCGGCTGGACACGTTCGATCAGGGCCAGCGCCTCCGCCCCGTCCCCGGCTTCACCCGCCACCTCAATATCCTCCTCCAGATCAAGCAGCGATGCCATCGCACCGCGCAGCAGCCGCTGATCCTCGGCAATTATGATCCTGATCATGCCGTTTCCCCATCCTTTCCATCCTTAACTACTCTTGGTGTGACCACTCTCAGCATGGTTCCCCCGCCGGGCCTTGGAGCAAGCGTCAGCGAGCCGTCAATCAGGGCCAGCCGCTCGCCCATCCCCTTCATGCCGTTGCCGTCCCGGCGCTCCGTCCCCTCCGAAGCGCTGGCATCTACCCCTATGCCGTTATCCTCCAGCGTAATCTGTACCTCCCCGGGTGTCATTACGATGCTAATCCGGCACTGGTCCGCACGGCTATGCTTGACGATATTGGTGATTCCCTCTTTGATGCACAGGCTGAGAATACTCTGCGTCAGACCGGACACGCCCGGCAGTGCCGCATCTCCCTCTACCTCTAGCGCGATCTCCGCACTGCGCAGCATCTCCGCAGCCTCGGCCAGCTCTTCGGCGACTGAGACCGCTCGCATCTCCGAGACCAGCTCCCGGACCTGGCGCAGCGCGGCCCGCGAGGTCCGCTGGATCTCACGGGCCTCCGCCTGCGCCCGCTCGGGATTCTTGACGACCAGCCGCTCGACAAGCTGGCTCTTCAGCGTAATCAGCGACAGCGTGTGTCCCATCGTATCGTGCAGATCACGGGCGATCCGTACCCGCTCCTCGCGCTTGACCATTTCCTTGATCCGCTCATTGGCCTGGTCCAGCTCCTTCTCCAGCACCCGCCGCCGGTTAATCGAGCGGATGCCGAAGGGAGTCACCAGCATCATCATCAGAAAAGGCAGCATGAACAGAATGTCCATGCTCTGATACTGTACCAGGGACAGCAGGAACATCGAGGCCAGCATCGCCGTAAATATCGTCAAGGCCCGCCCAAAGTTGCGTGAATCGGTATACCAGCCGATGAAGTTGCTGGTGAAGAAAGCCATATATAAGTTGAAGGGGCTATACCCTATAAATAACACCACAATAATCAACATTTGCAGTCCCAGCCAGGCCGAGTAGGGCTTGCCCTCCGTCCAGTAGAGCTGACGGTACGTAACCAGGAACAGCAGGACCAGCGCATAACCCGCCATCAGCCTGAGCCCGCTATACCCCTGAAGGTTAAGAATCGGAAACACCAGATAGATCAGCCAGATATAGGGGAAGAAGCCAAATCTTTTGGGAAAGACCCGGAACTGCTTAAGAGCCATTGTACATTACACCGCTTCCTGTTTTTTTCGGATATAGACCGATAATAACATAAACACGGCCAGGTAACCGAGCAGCAGCAGCACTGCCCTCCACTGCGGGGACTCTCCCGCTACAATCGCCCAGGCTCCATTTCCGTAATTGTAAGACGGCAGCCAGTGCCCGATCTTCTGCATCAGCTTAGGCATAATCTCCAGAGGCATCCACATGCCCCCGGCCACCGCCAGCCCCATATAGAGCACATTGCTCACCCCGCTGGCCGTATCCACCCGCTTCATGGACCCGATAATTGTACCCAGCGCGAGAAAAGGCAGCGAGCCCGCAAGCAGCCACAGTCCGCTAAGCAGCCACTCCGAAGCAGTCAGCGATACTCCGTTAATCAGATATCCGGCTGAGAAAATACACAGAATCGAGAACAGATGCATGATGCTCTGACCGAACATTTTGCCGAAAAAATATACCGAGGACGGCAGCGGAGTAATGCGGATAAACGTATTCCATCCCTGCGTCTGCTCCTGCACCAGCCGGATGCCAAGCGTCATAATCGCCGAGCCCATCACGCTGAAGGCCGCCATCGACATCAGATAATGCGCCTGCCACTGCTTCGTATCGTCCGTCCCCGTATTCACCACCCGGGTGAAGATGAAGTAGAACATAATCGGCATGAGCAGCGACCAGAATACATAATAGGGGTTGCGGATAATCCGCAGCAGCTCTGCCTTGCACTGGGCTATCATAGGGTTCATCATACTGCCGCCTCCTCTTGATTCAGGGTCAATTGCTCGAACGCTTCATCCAGCTTCCCCTGGTCGATCCGTACATCCTGCACGGCCAGCCCGTTCACGAAAATAGCCCGCAGCGCCTCATCCGTATTCCCTGTCGTCACATGCAGCCGTCCATCCTTCTCGTAGCAGCCTTCCACGGCTGGCAGCTCCAGCAATTGACTGTGCAGCAGCGCCGGGTCGCCGGACGCCAGGAAGGACAGCGACTTCTTGACCAGTCTCGCCTTAATCTCGTCCGGGCTTCCGTCCGCCGCCAGCACTCCCCGGTTGAACAGCAGAATCCGGTCCGCGATATCCTCCGCCTCCTGCAGATAATGGGTGCTGAACAGAATCGTCTTGCCCTGATCGGCCAGTCCCCGCACCCTCTCCCAGAAATGCCGCCGCGCTGTTGTATCCAACCCCACCGTCGGCTCGTCAAAAAACAGCAGATCCGGGTTGCCCGCCAGCGCCAGCGCGAAGCTGAGACTGCGCTTCTGCCCTCCGGAGAGCTTCTCCGCGTAGCGGTTCAGATCCGCCGCCTGAAGCCCCGTCGCCTGAAGCAGCACCTCCATCTCCATCGGCTGCGGATAATAGCTGCGGATCAGGGCCAGAAGCTCCCGGACCTTCAGCCGGTCCATGACACTGACCTCCTGGAGCATGGCTCCGGTCCGCTGCTTCACCCTGACGTCTGCCGGCTTAAGACCGAACACCTTCACGCTGCCCTCCGAGGGCTCAAGCAGACCCAGCAGCATCGCCAGTGTAGTGGTTTTGCCGGCTCCGTTAGGGCCAAGCACCGCTGTGATCGAGCCGCGGCTAATCGTGAAGCTCACCTGCTTCACCGCTTGCTTCTCCTGGAAGCTGCGGCTGACATTGTTCATTTCAATAACATGTTCCATCGTGTATCCCTCCGTGTCCTTCTGCCCTCTTGGCTATATTGCTATAGTACCGGAGACCGGAGAGAAGCATCAGTATGGACTGTCATTGATTCAAAGTGACAACTGTCACCCGGCAACAAGTGGAAACGGCTTTACCGTCCTTTAAGGACGGTACCGTTTCAGCGAGAAATAGAAGGATAATTTATCATGTGAAACATATAAGTTCTTATATTTAAATAAAGCGCTCCTGTCCACGATTCCGTTATCGTAGCAGGAGCGCCTCCGTGTGCCTATTACTCAAACCTCAATTGCCCAATCGCCTGTTCCAGCATGTCGTTCAGCGTCTGTCCTCCGGGAGTTGCGCTTACCCAATGAAAAACCGCTGTGCGTATCGCTGCCATGAGCAGCGCGGCCAATAAGTCCGGGTAAAGGTCGAGCTTCACATCCTTGTGTGTACGTTCCGCGATCACCTTGGCGAGCTCCCGCTCAATCTCGATCTCCACCTTCCGTGTCGCGCCGAACAATGCCGGATCATCACGGAGAAGGACGATACGCGCATACCACTGCCGGTCTGTGGTCTCGGCGAATCCTTCAAGCACAGCGGCCCGAATGGAGTCCTGCAGCGGTTCACCGGATGGACGGCCTGCAAGGGCAGCCGCTATCCGCTCGGAACGCTGATAAGCATTGCCGACCATTGCAGCCTCTTTGGAAGCATAATAGTTATTGAACGTCCGCATGGAGACATTCGCAGCTGCGGCAATATCCTCCACCCGGACCTGACTGGCCCCTCTCTCCATGGCTAGACTACACGCTACATCGCTTAGCGTCCGCCTGGTCTCTTCTTTCTTGCGTTCTCTCAAGCCCTGTTTCTCAGTCGTCATGGCACTCTATGGCTCCAATCCTTATATGTAGTCAAAGATCTGCGGTGCTGAAAGGACAGCACCGCAGATCCGGCCCTAATCCTGTAAAATCGCTTACTGCGCCTGTTGTAGCTGAATGTTATAATCGAGCACCTCATCCAGCCAGTCAAACATCACCTGGTAGCTGAGCGGCAGATTGTTGAGCTGGCAGTGCAGGTCGGCACCATCCTCTTCCGTCCCCTTAAATATCGCGTTCTTCTCATTCGGAGCCTTTTCGAAAGTGTCTACCGCCTGCCGCTGCATCTCAGGATGCTCCGCTTCCGAATACATGGAGAGCAGGGGGCATTTGACGTCCTTCGGATCAACCTCCATCACTTCACCGGCTGAGCCATGCCACCCGGCAATGCTGTCCAAGCCATGGGACCAGGCCAATCCGGCGAACAGGACCTGGCCGGTGTAGGGCATCTTTTTGCTCGCTTCCGCCGCTTCCTCTGCAGTGCCCCGCAGGAATGAAGGCATCCCGCGTTCAATGAAGGTCGCCATGGAGTACACCGGTGAGTTCGGCACTGCCGCTGCGAAGCGGTCGTCACAGCTGGCGTGCACCATCGTCTTGGCCCCGCCATAGCTCATGCCGCTGACTACCAGCCGCTCAGGGTCCACATCCGGACGGGCCAGGACGAAATCCGTGGTGGCTCTGTAGACACTCCGCAGCTCCTCGCGCGGGAAGTTCCGGGCGGTCGCCTCAGGCTCATAGAATCTGACACATACATCATAAGGAAGATCTACGATCAGCGCGTTATATCCCCGGTCAATAGCCGCTTGCCCTCCGAGAAAATAGGTGTCTTCCTTGTGCGTCTCCCCGCCGTTATGGAAGATAATTGTTGGCTTAGGCGCATTTCCGTGCTCTGCCTTCAGAAAGCACCCGGGGAACTTATACCCTTTGTATTCCACCTCGACCCACTCATGGGGAATCTGCTCAGACTTTGCATCAAGCGCCTTGCGGAAGCATTCCACACTTTTACCGTGATACCGCGCGAAATCCGGTTCGCCGGGAAAAGCTCCATAGAAGGCTGCCCTGTAATACGAATGGGCACGGATGAAGGCCTCACCGGCGCTGATCAGATGGCCCTTCTTCAGGCTTCGCTCTGCATTGGCCTCAATTTTAACAGCTTCCTTCTCGAATTCAGTCTTCCAGCTGGTTAAAGAGTTCGGATCGATGTTCCGTGCAAGCTTGAATACTTCCCCCTGTGACACACCGCCGCAGTGTACGAATGACAGCAGCCACTGGAACGTAAATTCAATATCATCGCGCTCGAAGAATACCTTGTGCGTCAATCGCGCAGCCACCTTTGTCTCTTGCCCATCTACCTGTACCATACCATTCTCCTCCTTCTCCGATCTATCCTTTCAAGATCATCCACAGCAGACACAGCCGCGAAGCGGAAGAGGGAATTAGGCTACGGCGCGATTCCGGGCCCGGGTGTTGGCGTCCAGCGAAATCCAACCTCTAACCAGATTTTAGCACTTTCCATATTTATGCGCAACACGCAATATTTCTCGTTAAGCAACATTTCCTTCTCGCGGCTTCGCGCTGGCACATTGCGATTGTATTCGGTTTTCCACGTACATTTGGTCCACGCGCCTCAGCAGTTGCACATTGTATGTTGTTTTCGGCATACATTCGCCTCGCTCACCCCCGCAGTTGCACATTGTATGTTGTTTTCCACATACATTCGCCTCGCTCATCCCTACATTTGCACATTATATGTTGTTTTCGGCATACATTCTCCACAGCCCCTGCAGTTGCACATTGTGTGTTGTTATCCACATACATTTACCCCGCTCACCCTTGCAGTTGCACATTGTATGTTGTTTTCGGCATACATTTACCCCGATATCCCCGTATTAGCACATCATGCGACGTTTTGCCTATCTCTGACCACTTTTGATGGTTTTCACTCTCACCAACCGCTTGTATGGAGCAACATTGTTGCAGTTTTTGCAGGATTTCTCCAGACATGTTACTGGCTGCGGCGCAATGTTGCAGGATTTGCAGGAATTTTGGTGTTTTGAGCAAGTTAGCGCTGGCATAGTTGCATTTCGTGCAGGATTTCTGCATAGGCCGCTTATATTGGGCAGCATTGTTGCATTTCTTGCAGGAAATTTCAATATTTGTTACTGGCTGTGGAGTATTGAGCCTACGTACCTTCGCGCCAGCCTACTGTATTCGGTTATCCGCGTACATTCGGCCCGTGCGCCTCCAATCAAAAAAAGCCTCCCCCGCGACCACGGGGAAGGCTCACCAAATCTCTACCGCTGCATGAATCCCTTGCCAAGCAGGAATTCCTTCATGTGCAGCCGGGCAGGCTGAGCCAGCCGGCCCGCCATCATCTCCGACCAGGAGGCTGCGCTCTGGCCGCCGGTACGCTCGCGCATATAGTCGCTGGAGATCGCGTCGTACACGCGGGCCTGTTCCACTGCGGCTTCGGCATTGTAGCCGTTATGATGCAGCACCGCTGCCTGCGGCAGGCGCGGGCGGATACCGTTCACGGCGGCCGGATACCCGAGGCACATGCCGAAGACCGGATAGACCAGCTCCGGCAAGCCGAGGAGCTCAGATACCGCGGCGATCTCATTGCGGATGCCGCCGATATAGACAATGCCGAGGCCCAGCGATTCAGCGGCAACCGCCGCATTCTGCGCGGCCAGCGCCACATCGACCGTAGCCACGATCAGATTCTCAGCCGTGTCCTCGTAGGACGGCTTCCCCTGCAAATGCGGAGCCGATGCTTCCCGCAGCCTGTACAGATCAGCACACCACACCAGGAACACCGGACACTGCTCGATGTACGCCTGATTGCCCGACAGTGCGGACAACCGTGCCTTAAGCGCAGGCTCAGTTACAGCAATAACCGTGTATGCCTGGACATTGCTGGAGGTCGAAGCCATCTGCCCCGCTCCAATCACTGCTGCCAGCAGCTCGTCGCTGACCGGCTTGTCCTGGTACTGGCGGACAGAGGTATGACGGTTCAGCAGCTCAATGGTTTCATTCGTGGGTTTCATTATCGTACCGCCTCTCTTCACTCATAGATAAGCCTATTATGATCCCTTTTCGCCGCTCAGACAACAAGGAGGGCCTTCCAGCCTCTTTCGCCCTCTTTCGCCCTCTTTCGCCCTCTTTCGCCCCCTTTAGCCTCTTTAGACTCTTCCTTCCTCTTCCGCTTCTTCCTACTCTTGCGCCTCTTTCGCCTCTACGGCCTCTACCACCCGCTCCCGCGCTTCACCTCCTGGACAATCGCCCGGATTCCCTCATCAATCTGCGTAAGCCCCGCCCGGGAAATACTGATGCGCAGGAATTTGTCGCGGGTCTGGTAACCCGGCAGATAGAAGCCGTTCCCCGGCACCACGCGGATCTGCCGCCCGGCCAGGCGCTTGACCAGACGCTCCAGATTGACGGTGAGCGGCAGCTTGAACTGGATATAGATGCCGGAGCTGTCCGCAGAGGCTTCGATGAAGCCGTCCGTATTATGCCGCGCGAGTGCTTCGTATACCGCGCGGATTTTTTTGGCGTACATGGCTTTGATCTTGTGCCTGTGATGCCCGTACATCCCGTTCTTGATGTATACCTCAAGCGCGGCCTGCGACAGCAGCGAGGTATCGGTGTAGCCTTTATAGGAGCGGAAGGCCTCCAGCAGCGGCTGCGGCACCACCACCGCACCAAGCCGGAGGCCCGGAAAGATGATTTTGGAGAAGCTTTTGAGATAAATGACATGGGAGGTCTGGTCATACGCATAGATCGGGTCATAACGCCGTCCGATCCCCAGATCCGCCATATAATCATCCTCGGCGATGTAGACATCGTATTTGGCTGCCAGTCCGGCAATGGCCTTGCGCTCCTCTGTGCTGTACGTTGTCCCGAGCGGATTGTGATATCTGGGCATCGTATAAAAAAATTTGAATCGCCCGCTGGCGAACCGCTCCTCCAGCTCCTGCAGGTTAATGCCCGCCGCCGAACGTCCGATTCCGCTCACCGGCAGCCCCTCAGCCTCCAAATACCGCAAAAAAATATCGTACCCCGGCTGTTCCACCAGAATCTCCGTCCTGCCGCTGGGAAAAGGCATTCTGGCCAGTATCTCCAGCGCCTGCTGAATCCCTGAGGTAATCAGGATCGACTCCGCCTTGGCGAACACCTGATACTCTGCCAGATGCGACACCAGGGTGCGCCGCAGCGTCTCAAGCCCCAGGGCATCGCCATAGGTGAACAGATGGTATTTGTACTGGTCAATCGCCTTATTGAGACAATGCTGGAAGTCCAGGTACGGAAAGACGTTCAGATCCGGCGAAGCCGAAGCAAAATCAACCGTCCCTTCACTCTCCCCCGCTGCCGAATCCGCACTCTTGTCCACCATGTAATAGCCGCTCTGCGGAATAGAGTAGATCGTATGCGTCCGCTCCAGTTCCCCGTAAGCCTTCAGAATGGTACTGACGCTGCAGCCGTAGATTGCTGAAGCACTGCGCACAGACGGCAGCTTATCCCCCGGGCGGTACTGCCCTTCCTTCATCTGCCGCTCAAGCTCTGTAATCACCTGATGATACTTGTTCATCGCCCGCCTCCGTTCGCCGTCATTACCACGCTATGCTGTGTATTCTATCCTATTATTCTTCCCTTATTATATAGGGATCGCAGCAGACTGTACCGGTACAGTTGAGGAAAGCTTGTGTTGTTGGTGTATGCCTTTTCCTTTAATTTTAAAGTAATAGATCGAATGTTTACAGCATCCAATCTTCACTAACCCACAAGGAGATGTACCCATGCACAAACAAGGACTCAAGCTGGCCTACAGCTTCGCCGTACTCAATGCGGTCATTATCGGCTTCTCCTTCCTGTTCACCAAAGTAGCTCTGGTTCATGCCGGGCCGCTCGACACGCTGACCTTCCGGTTTGCTGCCTCTTTTGCCGTCATGTCGGTTCCGGTCGCCCTCGGCTGGGTCAAGGTTTCCTACCGGGGCAAGCCGATGGGCCGGGCACTGCTGCTCGCCGCAATGTATCCGCTCGGCTTCTTCACCCTGCAGGTCTTCGGACTTCAGCGCGCCACCTCAGCCGAGGGAGGCATCCTCTATTCGTTCACTCCGGTGGTGACGATGATCATCGCCGCGATTGTCCTGAAGGAGAAGACCACCCTGCTGCAAAAGCTGTGCATCTTCCTCTCGGTATTCGGCGTGGTATTCATCTTCGTCATGAAGGGAAGCGGCATTCAGCTGTCCAATATGACCGGGATTGTGCTGCTGTTCATGACTTGTCTCGCTTTTGCCGGATACAGCGTGCTGGCCCGCTCCCTCTCCAGCCACTTCAGCCCCGCTGAGCTCAGCTACCTGATGATGGGGGTCGGCTTCGCCACCTTCCTGATCATCTCGCTCACCGGACATACCGTCAGCGGGACGCTTGGAGATTTCCTAAATCCGCTGGGAAGTGCAACGTTTGTCCTGTCCGCCGTATATCTGGGGGTAATCGCTTCGCTGGTCACAACCCTGACTTCAACCTATATTTTATCCAAAATCGAGGCCTCCCTCATGAGCGTCTTCACCAATCTATCCACCATCGTATCCATTGCAGCCGGAGCAATCTTCCTGGGTGAGCAGATCACGGTCTATCACTGGATCGGATCCTTCCTGATCATCGCCGGGGTCATTGGCACGAACCTGCTTGGCCGGAAAAAGACCGCTACGGCTTCCGCATCAACCGGCGAATAGAGCAAGGATATACGGAATAGGTCTATATAAGGCGCATATTCTGGCGTTCGCCGCCCTCCGCTGCTTATAAAAAATAAAGAATCGCCGGCAGATGCACACCGGCAATTCTTTGAGTTGCGCCCTTCCGTCCGTCCGGATGACCCGGCTGCGGCAGGCCGCATGATTCTTACAGCTTGACGCGTTGTAACCGCAGCGCATTCAGTACCACAGATACCGAGCTGAAGGCCATCGCAGCTCCGGCCAGCCAAGGGGCCAGGAAGCCGAGCGCCGCAATCGGGATGCCGAGCGTATTGTAGGCAAGCGCCCAGAACAGATTCTGCCTGATATTGCGCATGGTCTTGCGGCTCATCAGGATCGCATCCGGGATACTCATCAGATCGCCGCGCATCAGCGTAATATCCGCCGCCTCCATCGCCACATCCGTGCCGGTGCCAATCGCCATGCCCGTATCCGCGGTCGCCAGCGCCGGAGCATCGTTGATGCCGTCGCCGACCATAGCCACCTTGACCCCGCCGCTCTGGAGCCTGCGGATCTCTTCCGCCTTGCCCTCAGGCAGCACCTCCGCCAGCACCGTGCGGATGCCCGCCTGATCCGCAATCGCCTGGGCCGTAATCTTGTTGTCTCCGGTAATCATGACAACCTCGATGCCCATGGCCTGCAGCCGGGCTACCGCCTCGCGGGAGGTCTCCTTGATGGTGTCAGCCACGGCAATCACTCCCGCTACCGCATCATCGACAGCTATTAGCATCGCTGTTTTGCCTTCCTGCTCCAGCTTGGTCATGATTCCTGTCCACGGTCCGATATCCAGTCCGTTCTCCACCATCATCCGCCGTGTGCCTACGCTTACCTTCTGGCCGTCCACTACCGCCGACACGCCGCGCCCCGGTATCGCCTCGAACTGGCCCGCAGGCGGCAGGTCGATTCCTCTGCCCTGTGCACCAGCCACTATGGCCTCCGCCAGCGGATGCTCCGAGAGCTTCTCCGCAGCCGCTGTAATCGACAGCAGACGATTCTCGGCAAGCACCCTGCCTTGTGTCTCATTTCCGGCAGTCGCTACGATATCGGTCAGCACCGGCTTGCCGTTGGTCACGGTCCCGGTCTTATCCACGACCACTACCTTCACGCCCTGCGCAGCTTCCAGATGCTCCCCGCCCTTGAACAGGATGCCGAACTCGGCGGCCCGGCCGGACCCGGCCATAATCGAGGTTGGTGTCGCCAGTCCCAGAGCGCATGGACAGGCGATGACAAGCACCGCAATGGCTTTTTCCAGGGCCTCCGCGAACTGCCCCGGCGCTCCCCAGATATACCAGACCCCGAAGGTTACAATAGCAATACCGACCACAATCGGCACGAAGATCCCGGAGATGACATCGGCAATCCGCTGGATCGGCGCCTTCGAGCCCTGCGCTTCCTCCACGACTCTGATGATCTGTGCCAGTGCCGTATCACGGCCGACCTTGCGGGCTTTGACCCGTAGCATGCCGTTCTTGTTCAGCGTAGCTCCGATAACGGAATCCCCCGGCTTCTTCTCTACCGGGATACTCTCGCCCGTGAGCATAGATTCATCGACGGAGGACAGCCCCTCCACGACTTCACCGTCTACAGGCACCTTGGTGCCCGGCTTCACCAGCACAATATCGCCGATCACTACATCCTCGACGGGAATACTTAGCTCTGCACCGTCCCGCAGCACCAGTGCAGTCTTGGCCTGCAGCCCCATCAGGCTGCGGATCGCATCCGATGAACGGCCCTTGGCCAGCGCCTCGAACCACTTGCCTACGAGAATTAACGTGATCAGCACCGCACTGGTCTCGAAATACAGCTCCACAGTATGGTGCATCCCGCTCATTTTCAGCGAATCAATCGTCAGGTACAAGCTGTAAAAATACGCCGCCGAGGTGCCCAGCACCACCAGCACATCCATGTTGGCACTGCCGTTCTTCAGCGCCTTATAGGCACTGACATAGAACTGCCAGCCGATCACGAACTGAACCGGGGTCGCCAGCACAAGCTGGAACCAGGGATTCATGAATAGCTCAGGCGTCCAGATCCAGGTTGTGAACGAGAAGTGGCCCGCCATAGCCCAGAGCAGCGGTAGGGACAACAACGCGGAGATCATCCACTTATTCCGCTTGCGTGTAATCTCTTCACTGCGCTGCTCCGCGATATCCTTCCGGTCCTGCTTAAGCGCCGCCTTATAGCCGATGCTGCTCACCTTATCCATAATCTCGGCTGTACTGACATTGCCCGGCGAATATTCCACATGCGCAGTCTCCAGCGCCAGGTTCACATTCACGGCCGCAATCCCCGGCATCCGTCCCAGCACCTTCTCAATACGAGCCGAGCAGGCAGCACAGGTCATGCCGGTAATATCGAAATCCGCCGACTCCTTCAGCGTATCATAGCCCAGAGAGCGGATCTTCTCCTCCATGTGCGCCACATCTGCAACTGCCGGATCGAAGCCCACTGTAGCCTGCTCCAGCGCCAGATTGACATTCGCCCGGGATACCCCCTCCATGCGGGACAAGCCCTTCTCAATCCGCGTCGCACAAGCAGAGCAGGTCATGCCGGTAATTTGCAGCGTGGTCTGCTGCGGGGCGGACTCTGCACTCTTTTCCATTCTTAAGCACCTCCACATACCCCCAAGGGGTATATTTATTTTGAAAAGAAAAGGCATTGGCGCCCGGCCCTGTACCCCAGGGTTCCCTGCTCCAAGCCCTTATATTACAACCATTAGCTTACACCACGTCGTAGCCCTGATCTTCAATAGCAGCCTTGATCTTATCCAGGCTTACCGTATTCTCATCGAATTCAACCGCCACCGTCTTCGCCGGCAGATCCACCTTCGCCGCAGCGCCTACGCCGCTAACAGCCTTCTCTACAGCACTTACACAATGACCGCAGGACATTCCTTCAACATTCAGTGTTACATTCGACATTTGAATAACCTCCCAATGTTATTTAGCATTTGCTTAATTGTAAGCGAATGCTTGGTCTTTCGGCTCCTCATATGCCTGAAGAGTTTGATCTTGAGAAAATAACAATAGATGATAGTAACGGAGGGGAATTTTGAAACTGCAGGAGCGCCAGCGACCGCCTTGTCCACGGATTTCTACCGCTACGGCGGTATCAATCATGAAATCTGTGGACAACAGCGGCCGAAAGTTCTAAATTCACCGCAGTTACGGTCCTCATCATTGAATTTAGACATTCAAACTCTCCAGGCCCCATCTTTATTTCATCAGCTTGTTCACCGTGACCAGCAGCTCGTCAATCACCTCATGCTCACCGGCTTCGATCCGTTCGATAATACAGCTCTTCATATGGCCTTCAAGCAGCAGCTTGCCGACACTGTTCAGGGCCGCCTGCACCGCCGCCAGCTGATTCAGCACATCATCGCAGTAGGTATCGCGTTCAATCATGCCTTTCACACCGCGGATCTGCCCTTCAATCCGGTTCAGCCGGGTTGTCAGCCCATTCTTGAATTCCGGCGAGTGATGACTCTTGCGGCCGCCGGAGGCAGAAGAATGGCACGTTTCACCGTGCTCCTGTCCGCCAGGGTCCTTCTCATTTGTAGACACAGGAATCAGCCTCCTTATGTACCAATATAATATACCCCCCATGGGTATGTCAAGACCTTAGCGGACAAGCCCCCTCCGCCCCTCCTTCAGATACTTTGCCCTATTGCAGCTGGAATAAAGGACCGGCCGATAAGGAATACCAAGTACACGCATGAAAGTTCCCAAGCAGATCCCAACCCGTCTGTCCTCCTGAAAAAAACAATTGCCACCCTATTCAAATTTGAATATAATGAAATTCCATTGAATTTTAAACATAAAGGAGCTTAACATGCACACCAAAGAAAGTAATCTCAAGCTAGTCATTGTCGGATTGCTGCTCGGCATTCTGATGTCGGCCATGGATAATACCATTGTTGCCGCAGCTATGGGCACGATTGTGTCCGATCTTGGAGGACTGGATAAAATCGTCTGGGTCACCTCTGCTTATATGGTCATGGTTATGGCCGGCACCCCGATCTTCGGCAAATTGTCCGATATGTACGGGCGCAAGCGGTTTTTCATCTTCGGGCTTATCGTGTTCCTGATTGGCTCCGCCCTGTGCGGAACATCGGCGAGCATTACCCAGCTCAGTATTTACCGTGCGATTCAAGGGATTGGCGGCGGTGCTCTGATGCCGATTGCCTTCACGATTGTCTTCGACATCTTCCCGCCTGAGAAAAGAGGCAAGCTCACCGGACTCTTCGGCGCTGTCTTTGGGATCTCCAGTGTGATTGGGCCTCTGCTTGGTGCTTATATCACCGAATATATGAGCTGGCACTGGATTTTCTATATTAACCTGCCGATCGGGATTGTCTCGTTCTTCCTTATTATGACCTCCTACAAGGAATCCATCTCGCATTCCAAGCAGCGGATTGACTGGGGCGGCGCTTTCACCCTGGTGGCAGGGATTATCTGCCTGATGTTCGCCCTGGAGCTTGGCGGTAATCAGTATGCCTGGGACTCTGCGGCCATTCTCGGACTGTTCGCTGCGTTCGCCGTGCTTCTAATCGCCTTCATTATCATTGAAAAATTCGCGGCAGAGCCGGTCATCTCCTTCGCCATGTTCCGGAAGCGCCTGTTCGCAACCAGCAGTATTCTGGGGCTGTTCTATGGTTCGGCATTCATCGTAGCAACGGTATATATCCCGATCTACGTCCAGGGGGTATACGGCGGCTCGGCCACCAACTCCGGCCTGATTCTGATGCCGATGATGATCGGTACCGTAATCGGCAGCCAGTCCGGCGGCCTGCTTACTACCAAAACGAGCTTCCGCAACATCATGCTGCTGTCGGCAGTCTGCTTCGTGGGCGGGATCTATTCACTCAGCACTTTGACCCCGGAGACCTCCCGGATGGCGCTTAATGCCTTCATGGCCTTGACCGGCTTCGGAGTCGGCTTCTCCTTCTCTGTACTCAGCCTGTCTTCGATCCAGCATTTCGACATGCGCCAGCGCGGCTCGGCAACGTCCACCAGTACCTTCATGCGCTCGCTCGGGATGACGCTGGGGATAACGATCTTCGGCATCATCCAGCGTAACCACTTCGCCTCTGAGCTTAGTACAGCCTTCGGCGACAGCGGTCAGGCCGCTTCCTTCGGCGACCCGCGTTCCGCGTTGACGCCTGAGGCCAGAGCACAGATTCCGCCGCCTGTCCTGGAGAAGATTACGAATTCACTGTCTTCATCGATCTCGCATACCTTCTTGTGGGCCATCGTTCCGGCGGTGCTTACCGTGGTCTTCGTCCTGCTGATGCCGAAGGACCGTCTGCTGCCGCAGGGCAGCCAGCACGGTGCAAAGCAAGGCCAGCGGTAAGCCCATGCCGATGAAGCTGCTGATTCTGGGACTTCTGCTGGAGCGGGATATGCATCCCTACGAGATTACCCTGGTCATGAAGGAACGCTCCATGGATCAAGTCATCAAGCTGCAGACCGGTTCCTTGTATTATGCCGTTGACAAGCTGGCCGCAGGCGGTCATATCGAGGCGGTGGAGATCATTCACAGCCCGGACCGGCCGGATAAGACCATCTACCGCATTACGGATAAAGGCAAGGAATTGATGGAGCAGCTCATTCTCCAGCAGATCAAAAAAAGTGATCCGCCGTATCATCCTCTATATATGGCCCTGGCCCTCGCGCGTCATATCGACCAGGGCAAGGTGGCGAAGCTGCTGGAGGAACGTATCCGGGAGGCGGAGCATCAGGTGAATTATGCCTATCAAGTATACGAGGAGCATATCTCCATCGTGCCCCGCTCGGTGCTGCATATGATGTACGGCAGATATGAACACAGCCAGACCGAGCTGAAATGGCTGAAGCGCCTGTATGAGGATGTAGCCGTCCGCAGCATGAATGATATCGGCAGACCGATTATCGCAGACGAATAGAAGTAGATAACAGCTGTGATTGTTTAGCGGAGACCATATGTGTTTATTAGCAAGTGGAAACGGCTTTACTGTCCTTTTAAAGGGCGGTACCGTTTCAGCGGGAAATAGAGGGATAAGTTATAGTGTGAAACATAAAAATTTTTATATTTGAAGCAAACCGCTGGCGAGCGGGTTGGGCATCCGGCTGTACTACAGTTTCAATTCGTGCGGTGTGCCGGCCCCGCCTGGCGGATACTCTGGAAAGGGAAGTGAAGCTGCGATGAGCGATGACAAAAAGCCGATCAGAGACGAGCGTGACCACCCGGAGCAATACCCTACGGACAAGCCCAGCCTGTTCGATGTAGATGAGAGCCAGCAGCATGTAGACCCGATACCCGTAGAGGACCTGACACTCGAGAAAGAGGAAGAGAAGGATAAAGAGACCACGAAACACCGCTCCTCCAGCGACAAGAGATACCACACCGGGTTCTGAAGGTGTATGCTTTTCCGGTAACCTAACCGGAGCATGCTCAAGCTGAATATGATGGAGGGATCACATTGCTGAATGCGTTACCCCTTAACCGGCGCGGCATACCTGCCAGCCGTATCGCCCTGGGCTGCATGGGGCTGGGCGGCGGCTGGGACCGTGAACCGGTCACGGCTGCGAATATGAAGCAGGGGCATGAGGCGCTGGATGCGGCGCTGTCTATAGGTATTAATTTTTTTGACCATGCGGATATCTATACCCGGGGCAAGGCAGAGAAGGTGTTCGGACAGATCTTCAAGGAACGGCCGGGTCTGCGCGGGGACATCCTGCTCCAGTCGAAATGCGGCATCAAGCTGATGGAGCCAGGCGATATCTCCAATAGCTTCGACCTCTCCAGGGAGCACATTCTGTCCAGCGTCGATGGAACTCTCGCACGGCTGGGCACAGAGTATATTGATATTCTGCTGCTGCACCGCCCCGACCCGTTAATGGACCCTGAAGAAGTGGCGGAAGCGCTCCATCAGCTCAAGGCCTCCGGCAAGGTGCGCCACTTCGGCGTCTCCAACATGAGCGCCGCCCAGATCCAGCTGTTACAGACTTATTGCGACGAGCCGTTCATTGTCAACCAGCTGCATATGAGCCTGTCCCGGATCAGCTGGGTTGACGCCGTGCTCAGCGTGAACCGCGACCCGTGGAAGGACATTACATTCCCGGAGGGCACCATGGAGTATTGCCGTGCCGGGAACATCCAGCTTCAGGCCTGGGGCCCCCTGGCCCAGGGACTCTTCAGCGGACGGCCGCTTGAAGGCCAGCCGGAGAATGTTGTGAATACAGCAGCCATGGTACAGAGACTTGCTGACGAGAAGGGCACAACGCCCGAGGCTATCGTGCTGGCTTGGCTGATGACCCATCCCGCAGCTATTCAGCCCGTCATCGGCACCGTGAATCCGCAGCGGATCGCCGCCTGTGCGGGAGCAGACCAGCTGGAGCTGTCCCGCAAGGAATGGTATGAGCTGTACGTCACCTCGCGCGGGGAGAAGCTTCCTTAAGGGTGTAGTTTGCTGGAGATCCGGATTATTGGGCAGGTACACTGAAATTGAACAGGTGCATCGGAGAGGGTACTATCCTTTTATGGACAGTACCTTCTTTGCCGTGGAATACACTAAACCCCATCGTTTAGCCAACTGGTGCCTATCCCTCACCGTCGGATTGTGTTGCGGCCAACACCTTGTATCCTCTGCTTTCGCCAGATTCAGGAGCACTAGTGCTCCTCCTTTCCGCGTATCGCCCACTTTCGCCGGATTCAGGTGCACTAGTGCTCTTCACTACTCTCCCTACCTCCCCATGCTCACCCCTCTCATCGTTCTCTATAAAGAACATTTGTGAAAAACAGCGATATCCTCAGATAAATCGAGATATCCCATACATTTCGTACTTTATTGCGAACATTCCGCTGAAAATAACATTTTTCTTTTCTGAGCAGCGCGGTGTATGATTTGCTTACGATATCGTTCTTTATTAAGAACGAATATAACGAATTATTCATTAGCAACTCGAGAGGGGGCTTAGCTATGTACCCCAGATCTGCCAAGCGGCGCAAACGGAAAACGAAGAAGCTCGGCCTGCGGATTCTGCAATCGGGTATGGCCGTATCTGTGCTCCTGATGTACACCTCAGGCCAGATCGGCAGCACCTACGGAGAGTTCAACACCTCCCAGGAACAGATCAGCTCCATCGGGCTGTGCCCGGTTTTCCCGGGTCAGATTGAGCAGTTGTTGTCGGAATTCAGCGGGCATCTAAACACCGTCATAGAGCTGAAAGCTTCCCTTGGCAGCCATAGCATCAGTGGAGTGTATAACACCTCAGTCGCTGCCGGGGAGCTGTCGCTGGCAGAGCTGGATCAGGCTGCGGACGAACTCTCGTCTGAGCTCACTCAAGCTGGCAGCGAGATCGACCTGCTGGAGAAGCAGCTGAGCTTCAACGGGACGGTCTGGCAACACATTCTGCAGGAAATTGGCAATGCAGCTGCCATTCTGCACAAGCTTGGAGGATATATGGTGAATCTCGACCCTAACTGTCTGGAAATCCGTGACGCTCAGTTCTTCGACAAACTTCAAGAGAGTCTTCATCAAAGCGGGATTCTGTCGGAATCGCTGGCAGAGACATTAAGCGGAATTGTGCAGTATCTTGGCTCGATTCATGATATCGGCGGATCCTTGCCCACCGGTAATCCGGACCGCGTCTTGCTCCGGCAGGATGACTACAGCTTCCCTGCTGAAGAGCCTATTCTCACGTTCGTAACCAGCGCCTACCAGGCAGATTCGCAGGTATCCCCCGCGCTGCTGGCCACGTATGAGCAGTTGAATACCGAATTAACGGCGTCCAAGGATAGCCTGTCCTCCACCATCCATACCTTACAGGAGCGGCTCACAGAAATCGCTGAAGCCAAAACAACCCTTGAGGACAAGGCGAAGGCACAGCAAGAGGAAGAGGAACGCCTGGCGCTTGTAAAGGCCGATAAAGCCAGAACGGAGGAAGCCGAACGGCTCGCCATAGAGAAGCAGAAGGCTGCTGACGAAGCGCTGAAGCTGGAGCTTGAACAAGAACCAGCCGGGAACCAGCCGGCCGCAACCAGTCTTCCTGACAAAAGCCAGCCGGCAGAGGAGCCTGCTCCCGCAGCGCCTGTAGGGGACAATCCAGCCCCCACAGCTTCAGCAGCAGCAGAGGTTATTCCCACTGCCACTCCGGCGCCGGGGCTTCTTTTACCGGAAGCAACTCCAGATCTACTACCCGGCAGCGTAATTCCGGGCACTGTAATGGACGGCGCGCAGCCTGCTCCTACAGCTACACCGGCTCCACAATCCGACACCAGCAAAGGCGGCGAATAAGATGCGCATCCGAAAAATAGCCAATACGATAATTTCCACTCTGATTCTTATAGTGTTCCTGGTGCTGATCACAGCCGTTGTCATCTCCAAAGCCTCCGGCGGCGAGCCCTCCTTCTTCGGCTACCAGATCAAGACGGTATTATCCGGCTCCATGGAGCCCGGCATCCAGACCGGTTCCATTGTGGCCATTAAGCCGGGCGGGGACATGACCCGGTTCCAGAAGGGCGATGTGATCACTTTTCTGAATCCCGATAATATCCTGATTACCCACCGCGTGGTCGATGCCGAGCTGAACAGTGCTCTGGGGGAAGCCAGCTACACCACCAAGGGCGACAATAATGATTCTGCCGACACCGCAGCCGTTAGTTCCACGAATGTGGTAGGTGAGTACACCGGCGTGACCGTCCCCTATGTGGGCTATGCCATGAGCTTCGCAGTCTCCAAAGCCGGAAGCGTAGTGCTGATGATTATTCCCGGACTGCTCCTGCTGCTCTACGCGCTGTATTCTTCCTGGAAGGCCGTTGCGGCACTGGAAAAGAAGAACGTCTCGTCTTCCACAACCAGCGGCGGCGGGCCGGATACTCTGACTGACCTCGTACAATGATTGATTGTCCTCTCCCGTTTACGAAACGCGGAGCCACAATACAGCTTGCCGGAAGCACCGGCTATGCACAAAGCAGACTCATAAGAGAGGGATGAACAAATGAACGTCAAAAAAACATTAGGTCTCGGCGTTGTATCGGCAGCATTAGGCTTAACCCTGGTCGGCGGAGGCACCTTCGCTTACTTCAGCAGCACTTCTACTTCCTCAGCTTCTTTTAACAACGGAACCCTATCATTACAATCTGATCCCTCCGTCATTGTGAATCTCAGCAATCTCAAGCCGGGCGATACCGTCTTACGGGACTTCAAACTCAAAAATGACGGGACGCTCAATATTCCCAAAGTGGTACTGCGCACCTCATCGGCCATTACAGACGCCCAGGGAGACAACGGCTCCCATAATTTCAAGGATGATATTATTGTGACCTTCCTCGTGAACAAGGATAAGAAGGAATCGCCGCTCCTGGTCATCTCGCTGGCCGATCTGGAGCAGGAGAGTCCCGATCTGGTGGCCCGGGGAATTGTCGGAGCGATCTTAGGCGGAGAGAAGTCCGGCATCAAAGCCGGCACCTCGGATAACCTGACCATCCAGTTCGCCTTCAAGGAGACCCTCCAGCCGCAGAACTATTATCAGGGCGACACGCTTGCACTGACTCTGAATTTCGAAGCCAACCAGGAAAAAGGCACGCTCCAATAATTCCACAACAAAACAAACCATTCGAGGAGGAAATCAATCATGGGTATCAAAAAAACATTGGGTCTTGGCGTAGCATCGGCAGCACTGGGCTTGTCTTTAATCGGCGGGGGCACCTTCGCTTACTTCAGTTCCACAGCTACCAGCACGGCAACCTTCGCAGCGGGTACGCTGAAGCTCGGCTCTTCCTTCAATACTCCGGTAGCGCTGACGAATCTGAAGCCGGGAGATTACACCGTCCGCACCTTCACCCTGTCCAATGACGGCACACTGGATATCAAATTCCTGAAGCTTGCCACCACTTACACTGTGACTGATGCCAAGGGAGATAACGCAGGCCAGGATCTCGGAGACCACTTCAAGGTCAAGCTCCTCGATAGTACGTACACCGGCGGTTCACTAAGCGGTCATGTGCTGTCCGAGATCTCCTTGAAGGATCTGAAAAACACCCCCAGCTACGATCTCGTAGCAGCAGGTGTACTGCCAGGCGGGATTGCCGCCGCCGGGTCCAAGACCTTCAAGATCGCCTTCGAATTCGTAGACAACACGCTCGATCAGAACATTTTCCAGGGTGACGGCTTAGCGCTGAACTGGACCTTCGATGCGCTTCAAGGAGTGGGAGAAGCCAAGTAGATCAGGGGCCAGCCTATACAAGTGAACATGGCTTTGCCGTCCTTTTATTAGGAAGGCAGCGTTTCAGCAAACCATCAAGACGGCATATCCTCCCCCATCCGGGCCGGGTATGCCGTTTCTTTTTCCCGCTGCCGGGTTCAATGATTTTTGTCCGTTTTGCGGATTTTTGTTATACTGACAAGAGAAAACGGCTTGGCCGGCCTTTGAACGGGCGGTACCGTTTCAACGAGAAGGATAAGGAGAATGTATAGCGCGAAGCATATCACTTCTTATCTTTTACCAAAAAAGTACGGAGGGCGTTGTAATCGTGTCAGATACTATGGGAAGCCGCATCCACAAACTCCGGCTGGAGAAGGGCTATTCGTTATCCGAGCTTGCCGATAAGGCTGATGTGGCGAAATCATACCTCAGTAATGTGGAACGGAACATTCAATCCAACCCCTCCATTCAATTCATCGAAAAAATCGCTGACGCGCTTCAGGTATCCATTCATGCACTGCTGTATGGCGGATTGGCAGAGACGGAAGAACAGGCTCTGGACGGGGAATGGTTCCGGCTGGTTCAGGAGGCCATGGCCTCCGGTATAAGCAAACGCGAATTCAAGGAATTCCTCGATTACCAGAAATGGCGCATGGAACAAAAGGACAACTAGACGAGCATTGTATGCCATAGGGAAGACTCCGCACGGCAGGGAGACTGCCGCCTTCGGCGAAGGCATCCTTTCAAGCGGCATACAGAAAAGGCACAGCGTACCGGACGCTGTGCCTTTTCTGTATGTATCGCAGCAATGATGACCGCCCTTACATCGCCTGGAGCGCCTTCTCACTTAGAAACCGGCGGATATCCTCCGCCGCGATCCCCGCCTGCTTGGCAGACATCAGCAAGTGCACCCATTCTAAATCCAGATCTACTGCCTGCAGCTCGTCATTCCCCTGGTTGGACATATCCAAGAAATCTCCTCCTAGAATTTTCGCGTCCCCAGGCAGTCCGGCCATCATAGTAGTATTGCTACTTTGTAGTATTTCTACTTTAGATCCGAGACTTTGTGCCCCTGTCTTTCGGCAGGTTTACCTTTTACTGGACCCTTTCCATCATGAAAGGATCTGGCAAGAATCGATGAAACCGTTCTCCGCAATAACATTATACAAGATCATGTGAGATTAGTGTGTCGTTTTCTGGAATTTTTTTATGATAAAATGTGAGGAAACTTAGCTGAAATTGCCAGCGGCTTGTATAAATATTTCCAGTTCCAAGTTCAAACCCTATGTAATAGTTTAATTATACTAAAGGGAACGCTATCCGCTCCGCCTTATTTCTATTTATGATAGTTCCGTATGAATACTGTAATGAATCATGCCAAATTGCGAACGGATTGCGCGAAAGTATGAATTGATTACCCCGCCGGAAAGTAGCACAATAAGGTGAGAATGAAACCGCAAACATTTGCAGCTCCGCCAAGTGGCACACTGGATGCCTCGCGTGGAGTTTATCCGTTAGGAGGACCTATTCATGGCAGTCAAAGAGCCCTATAACGACACAGTATGGAGCAAATACTACGGCCCCAACCTGGGCTACATTCAAGAAAGATATGAGCAATTTGTCAAGGACCCCTCTTCTGTTGAACAGCATTACCGCGATCTCTTCACCGTATCCGGCCCCCCTCCACTGGCACCCGATGCCGAGAGGGCTCCAAGGCCTGCCGTATCAGCAGATGCCGAGTGGCTCAAGAAGGCTGTCAAGGCCTCGAAGCTGATCGCTAATATTCGAATATATGGCCATATGGCCGCAGACATTGACCCGCTGGAGCGCAGCACGAACCCGATGGCCAAATGGCTGGAGCTGGAGACCTACGAGCTTACCCGCGAGGATCTTAATGCCCTGCCCGCTTCGCTGATCTGGGATAATGCCCCTGCGGATGTGCATACCGCGATGGATGCCGTCCACAGAATGCGCCAGGCCTATACACAGACCATTGCTTATGAATTCGGGCATGTGCATGATGAACGCGAGCTGCGCTGGCTCAACAGCCAGGCGGAATCGATGACCTCCCCTGCCCCGCTGAATAATACAGAACGCAAAGAACTGTTGAAGCGGCTGGTTCAGGTGGAGCATTTCGAGACCTTCCTGCACAAGACCTTCGTCGGCCAAAAGCGCTTCAGCCTGGAGGGCAATGATGCCCTTGTGCCGATGCTGGATGAAATTGTGCGGGCTGCCGCGCATGACGGCGCAGAGCATATCCTGATGGGCATGGCCCACCGCGGAAGACTTAATGTGCTGGCTCATATTCTGGGCAAGCCTTATGATATTATTTTCTCAGAGTTCCATCATTCGCCGAACAAAGAGCTGTTCCCTTCGGAAGGCTCTATGGGTGTGACCTACGGCTGGAGCGGTGATGTGAAGTACCATCTCGGGGCTGACCGTGCCGTCCGCGAAGGCGAGACCGTACGCACCCGGATCACGCTGGCCAATAACCCGAGCCATCTTGAATTCGTCAATCCTGTAGTCGAGGGCTTCACACGCGCCGCACAGGAAGAACGCAACGCTCCGGGACTGCCTAAGCTGAACACAAGCAAGGCTATGGCTGTGCTGATGCACGGCGATGCAGCCTTCCCCGGCGAAGGTATTGTCGCTGAGACGCTTAATATCGGCAAATTGCAGGGTTATCAGAATGGCGGTACCGTGCATATTATCGTCAATAACCGGATCGGCTTCACCACAGAGAGCGAGGATTCCCGCTCCACCCATTATGCCAGCGATCTGGCCAAAGGGTATGAGATTCCGGTCGTGCATGTCAATGCCGATGACCCGGAAGCCTGTATTGCCGCAGTCCGTCTGGCCAGCGCTTACCGCCATATGTTCAAGAAGGACTTCCTGATTGATCTGATCGGCTACCGCCGCCACGGACATAATGAAATGGATGATCCCGAGACGACCCAGCCGATTGTGTACGGCAAAGTGCGGAACCACCCTACTGTGTACCGCGCTTATGCAGAACGCCTGGAGCGCGAGAAGGTAATCACAACCGATGATCTGAAGAACATGATTGCCGAGGCGGAGAGCGTCCTCCAGCAGGCCTTCGATCAGATGAAGGAAGGCAAGCAGAAGAATGCGGAGTCCAAAGCCGCCGTCGCCCTGGATAACGACAGTCCTAAGCAGCGTCCGACCGCCTTCCCTCTGGCCGGTCTGCAGGAGATTAACCGCGAGCTGCTGCGCGTACCGGCCGGCTTCAAGGTCTATCCGAAGCTGGAACGGATTCTGCAGCGCCGCAAGGATGCGCTGAATGACGGAGAGCGGGTAGACTGGGCGCTGGCAGAGACACTTGCCTTCGCTACCATCCTCAAGGATGGCACGCCGATCCGTCTCAGCGGACAGGATTCACAGCGCGGCACCTTCGCCCACCGCCATCTGGTGCTGCATGACAGCGAGAACGGCGAACTCTATTCTCCGCTGCATCAGCTGAGTGATTCCAGCGCTTCGTTCGGCGTCTATAACAGTCCGCTGTCCGAGGCCTCTGTCCTCGGCTTCGAATATGGTTATAACGTGTTCGCACCGGAGACCTTCGTCATCTGGGAGGCTCAATACGGCGACTTCGCCAATGCCGCTCAGGTTATTATCGACCAGTTCATTTCCGCCGGCCGTGCCAAGTGGACGCAGCGCAGCAATCTGACGATCCTGCTGCCTCACGGCTATGAAGGCCAAGGACCAGAGCACTCCAGCGGGCGAATGGAACGGTTCCTCCAGCTCTCCGCCGAGGAGAACTGGACGGTAGCCAACCTGACCAGCGCTGCGCAGTATTTCCATCTGCTCCGCCGTCAGGCCGCGCTCTGCGGACAGCCGGATGCCCGGCCGCTGGTGATCATGGCGCCGAAGAGCCTGATCCGCAACACGCGCAGCACCTCGGCCGGAGCGGACCTCGCTTCGGGCACCTTCCAGCCGGTTCTTCCCGAGCCGCTGCTCGGCAGTAAGCCGGAAGCCGTGAAGCGCCTCGTGGTCTGCAGCGGCAAGGTGGCCATCGACCTGCAGACGGAGCTGGAGGCCGCGCGCGGACAGGACTTCTCCTGGCTGCACATCTTGCGCATGGAACAGCTCTATCCGTTCCCGGAACGCGAGCTTGGCGCTCACCTTAGCGGCTTCAGCTCTCTGGAGGAGATCGTCTGGGTGCAGGAAGAACCGAAGAATATGGGCGGGTGGACGTATGCCGAATCCCGGCTGCGCGCCATCGCACCGCAGAAGGTCACCGTCCAGTATATCGGCCGTCCGGACCGTTCCAGCCCGGCCAGCGGCTATGCGGATGTTCATAGCTTCGAGCAGCGGCGCATTGTCCGGGAAGCCCTGAAATTGAATGCTGCAGTGCAAGCACCTGTACCGTCTTCCTGAGCACAGCAAGGCGGTCATCCGATATCACGCACACCACTATATTTGGGGAGGTACGGCCTGTGTCCGAGATAAAAGTACCCGATTTGGGCGAATCGATTTCCGAAGGAACGATCTACAAATGGCTGGTGAAAGAGGGCGACACTGTCGGCCAGGGGGATGTGCTAGCCGAGCTTGAGACCGACAAGGTCAATCTCGAGATCAGTGCGGAGGAGGACGGCGTCATCTCCTCCATCCTGCGCCAGGCGGGCGAGAACGTTGCCGTTGGCGAAGCCATCGGCATCATCGGCAGCGCCGCCGGTGCACCGGCCGCTGGCGGCAGCCAGCCGGAAGCGGCCGCACCGCAGAGCAGCAGCGCGCCTGCTGCTGCCGCAAGTGCATCAGCGGCTGAACCGGCCGCTGATGATGGTATCGCAGCGGCTGAGCCTGCCGCTGCTGGCACTGCGGCCCTGGCTTCGCCGGGGGCGCGCAAGCTGGCACGGGAGCGGGGCATCGACCTCGGAGAGGTCACTGCCCGCGACCCAATCGGCCGGATCGGTCAGGCCGATGTGGATGGTCATGGCGCAGCCGGGCCGCAGGCCGCTGCGCCAGCAGCTCCGGCGGCTGCCGCGCGGCCGGAGCCGGCGAAGCCCGCGCCGCCGGCAGCGGGCAAGGCGCCGCACGCTGAGGACGGCAAAGCCACCGAGCGCAAGCGCATGTCGCGGCGGCGGCTGACGATTGCCAGCCGCCTGGTCGAAGCGCAGCAGACGGCCGCGATGCTGACCACCTTCAACGAGGTGGACATGACCGCCATTCTCGACATCCGCAAGCGCCGCAAGGATGCCTTCAAGGAGAAGCACGAGGTCGGACTCGGCTTCATGTCCTTCTTCACCAAGGCCGTCATCGGCGCGCTCAAGGCTTACCCGATGCTGAATGCCGAGATCGACGGAGAAGATCTCCTGCTCAAGAAATATTACGACATCGGCATTGCCGTAGCTGCCAAGGAAGGCCTGGTCGTACCCGTCGTCCGCGATGCCGACCGGCTTAGCTTCCCGGAGATCGAGCGGCGGATCGGCGAGCTGGCCTCCAAGGCGCGCGCCAATACGCTCAGCCTGCCGGAGCTTCAGGGCGGAACCTTCACGATCACGAACGGCGGAGTGTTCGGCTCCCTGCTGTCCACACCGATCCTCAACACCCCGCAGGTCGGCATTCTCGGCATGCACAAGATCCAGCTGCGCCCCATCGCGCTGGATGAGGAGCGCACGGCCAACCGTCCGATGATGTACATCGCCTTGTCCTACGATCACCGGATCGTGGACGGATCAGAAGCGGTCAGCTTCCTGGTCAGAGTCAAGGAATTGCTGGAGGACCCTGAGTCGCTGCTGCTGGAAGGTTAATTCTCCGGCCACACAGTTTCTCCATCCACTTATCTGATAAACACAAAGGCACCCGGCGGAGCGTAACCCTACGCTTCCCGGATGCCTTTTTTCCATATCCGCTGACTATGCCTCCGCCATACCCGCTCATACCAACATGGGCCTGTTCTCGGCAGCCCACGCACCTCCAACGTACGCACCCCGTCCAATTGTGATCGGTTTTTCGATTACATTTGGCCGACGCGGCGCACCCAGTCCAATTGTGATCGGTTTTTCGATTACATTTGGCTGACGCAGCGCACCCAGTCTAATTGTGATCGGTTTTTCGATTACATTTGGCCGACGCGGCGCACCCCGTCCAATTGTGATCGGTTTTTCGATTACATTTGGCCGACGCTACCCACCCCGTCCAATTGTGATCGGTTTTTCGATTACATTTAGCCGACGCAGCGCACCCAGTCTAATTGTGATCGGTTTTTCGATTACATTTGGCCGATGTGGCGCACCCAGTCCAATTGTGATTAGGCATACTGCTCATTTTCATGCTGGAGTTGTGCCACGAAAAATATGTTTGTTTTCGACCATGAAAAAAAGACCTCCACCACCCGCTAATGCGGACGTTGGAAATCTCTTCTCCGGAACTATTCTCTTTGTCTGTAGTACTCTTGTTTGTCTATAGTACTCTTATTTGTCTGTACTTTCTCAAGCCGACGTAAATCGATATATGGTTAAGCCGTATGCCGTGAAGGCTTCAGGCTCATTCCCTTGGCCCGGGCCGCTCCGGCTACCGGAGGCTTCAGCGAAACCGCCAGGATGCACGCCACGATGCACAGCAGACCGATGATGTTAAAAGTAGGCTTGAACCCGCCGAGGAAGGCGGCGATGAACGAGCCGGACAGCGCGCCGATCCCGAAGCCCTGGTAGATGATGCCGTAGTTCTTGCTGTGATTCTTCAGGCCGAAGAAGTCACTGACAATCGCCGGGAAGACGGTAATGTTACCGCCGAAGCAGAAGGCGATGGCCGCCACACAGGCGAAGAACAGGCCATAGCTCAGTGTGGCATAGCTGAGGGTAAACATCGCCACAGCCGTTACCGCCAGCGTAATACTAATCAGCTTGGTCCGGCTTACCCGGTCGGATAATGCGCCAAGAATCAGGCGTCCGGCCGTATTGAAGATGGCGATCATCGCTACAGCATTCGCCGCCGTCGCCACATCCATACCCGCCAGCTGCACACCGATATCCTTCACGATACCGATCAGATAGAGGCCGCTCATGCAGGCGGTGAAGAAAATCACGAACAGCAGGTACGCTTCCTTCGTGCGGAGCATTTCTTTCACGGTATAATCCTTGGGCAGCAGAGCCGCCCCGGAAGCGGACGATGTCCGGTTTCCCGCAGCAGTTACAGCAGGTGCAGCCACCGGAGCCTCCCGGATAAGCAGCGAGCCGAGGAGGATCATCAGCATGACCATCAGGCCCCAGTATAGAAAAGCATTCGACACCCCCGCCGATTCAATCAGGCTGCCGTTGATGTATTTGAAGATCAGACTGCCCGTTCCGTAAGCACCCACGGACACCCCGGAGATCAGCCCCTTATTCTTCGGGAACCATTTCATCAGGTTGGACAGCGAAGTAATATACGCCGTTCCGTCCGCATACCCGACCACTACGCCAGCCAGCAGGTAGAACATCGGCAGAGAACTGGCCTGCGAGCTTAGCATCAGCCCCAGCCCAAGCAGTATGCCGGAAGCAGCGGTCAGTCTGCGGAGACCGAACCGGTCCTGCAGCTTGCCTGCGAACAGCGTGGCGAAGGCCAAGGCAAAGCTGGTAATAGAGAACGTTATCGAAACTGAGCTGAGCTCGAACCCGAATGTACTGACAAGATGTGCATTGAACAGACTCCAGGTGTAGATGGTACCGAGTCCCATTTGCATAATCACTGTACCTAATACGATGAGCCACCGTTTACTGGCTGTATCCGTTATCATCAGAATTCCCTCTTTCTCTCTGAAGTCGCTGAAGTCGCTTCAAGACTTACTTGGCCTCTTCATTGTAGCGAAAGGAGGTCTTTCTGAGAGAAATCTGGAATGAGATGACACTGACGGGGAATGAACTGCCGCTAGAGACGCATAATCTGCCTGAATTCCTTCACCTTGCTGCGGCTGACCGGAACCTCCACATTCAGATCATGCAGCCGGAGCAGATAGGTATTGTTGAACCAGGGGATGATTTCCTTGATTTTGGACAGATTGACGAGATAGGAGCGGTGGCAGCGGAAGAACTGCTCCTGCGGCAGGCGGGTATGAAATTCGCTGATACTTAAGGCCATGCTGTATTCCTCCCCCTTGGTGATCACACTCGTTGTTTTCTCCTGCGCCGAAGCATAATAGATCTCGTCTGCATCGACGACGATAATCTTTTCATTTTTCCACAGATTGACCTTATCGATTCCCAGCTTCACCGGTCCCTCTTCCCCCTGGCTGCTTCTGGCCGCGATGGCACCCTCCAGCTTCTGCAGCATCGCTCTGATCCGCGTCTCACTGTAAGGCTTCAGAATATAGTCGAATGCTTCAATCTCGAACGCCTCGGCGGCATGCTCCTTATAGGCTGTAATGAACACAATATACGGCTTGACCGCGAACCGGCTGATATTATGGGCCAGCAGCACCCCGTCAATTGAAGGGATATTAATATCCAGGAAAATCACATCCACCGTATCGGTCTGCAGATACTTCAGCGCTTCCAGCCCGTCCTCGAATTCCGCCGCAATCTTGATCCGGCTATGGGTCTGAATCAGATACGCAAGCTCCTGTCTTGCCAGCACTTCATCCTCGACAATGATCGCTCTCATCGCTGCTCCTTCATCACATCAAAATAGATTTCCGTCCCCTTAGCCAGCCGCCGGATGGTCAGACCTGTACCGTAGATCAGCTTGATACGCTGGTGCACGTTGTTGAGGCCGATTTTGTTGCCCTCCATGCTTCCGCTGTAGACCTTCGCAATCGTCTCTTCACTGATCCCCGCTCCGGTATCGGCAATTCGCACCCTTACGCTGTCTCCGTGGTCTTTGACCGAGATGTCTACAGTTCCGTTCCCCTTCCCCTTCAAAATCCCGTGGATAATCGCATTCTCCACCAGCGGCTGAATGACCAGACTCGGAATGCGCACCGCTACCTCATCTATATCGTACAGAACGCTCAGGCGGCTGCCGAAGCGGGCCTTCTCAATCTCCACATAATGCTGCACCTGCTGCAGCTCGCGCCGGATATCTATGGACTCATCAGCCAGCTCCAGATTATACCGCATATACCCCGACAGATTGACGATCAGCTCGCGCGCCTTGTCCGGGTCGATCCGTATCGAGGAGATAATCGCATTCAGCGCATTGAACAGAAAATGGGGGTTGATGCTGGTCTGCAGTGCCTTCAGCTCGGCCTTGTTGGCCATCTCCTTGATCCCCTCAACCCGTGACACCTCCATCAGTGTGGAGATGATCTGTGACAGCCCTACAGCCATTGCCTGGAGGGAATAGGTGATTTTATGCGCGTGGGTATAGTAGATCTTGAGTGATCCCGTCACCTCCCCCTTCTCCTTCAACGGGATAATGATCAGCGAGCGGATGTCACGGTTCATGTATTCGGTATCGTCGTCACGGATGGTAATCTCCCCGCTGCGCAGCGTCTGCTTCGTCTCCTCACTGATGATCTCATTAGCTTCGGCATAATATTCTTCCCCGACACCCACGTAGGCCAGAATGACTCGGGTATCAGTAATGGCCACCGCATCCGCCCCGATATCCTCCTGGATGATTCCGCAGATCGTACGCAGCGACTCGGGAGTAATACTGCGGAAATACGGAAGCGTCTTATTGGCAATATCCAGCGCCAGCTTGGACTGCTTCGCGGCAATCCGTTCTTTCTCCCCTTCTACACTCTGCACAAGCGTAACGATCAGCCCGGCACAGATCTGCCCCATAATCATCGGAAAAGCAATCTTGGACACGATATCCACCCCCAGCGAATGGGGATCAGCCATCACCAGAATCAGCGCCATCGTCAATGCCTCACAGGCCATTCCGGCGGCAATAGCAGCGATCCAGCGGCGTTCAGGCGAAGTACGCCGGTAGATGATCCCGGATACCACACCCGCTGTAATGCTCGTAATCAGACACGGGAGCGAGGTGACCCCGCCGATATCGATCAGGAAGCGGTGCACGCCCGAGATGATCCCGGTAATCAGCCCGACCCAAGGACCGAACAGAATCCCTCCGGCGATGATGGCGATAATCCGCACGTTAACCAGAGACCCTTCCACATTAATCCCGCTGTAGGTTCCGAAGATGGCGAACAGGCTGAAGATAACCGTGACAATCGCCAGCTCCTGAGGGGCATGAACCCCTTTGGCAAAAATCTCCTTGAACCGCGGCACCCGGCTCAGGACGAACAGACACATCAGCAGCAGCGCTGCCCGCTCCAACAATTGCAGCAGAATACTCAGATTATATTGCACATTCACGCCTCCATAGGACAAGCTATCGGTCCATTATAAATTGGGATAATGGTTATAGCAATCCGCGCATCCGCCTCTAATGGTTGACGTCATAATTGGAGTGCTGCTTGGCATGGCTAATGTGTTTTGTTGTATCATCAGGAGAGAGTTGCGAAAGCAACTCTTTTTTGTCTGTTCTCTCCCTGGGTATAAAAGCCCTTATATTGCGGAAAATTAACTATTATCGTATTGTTGCTTTAAAGGAGTGATAGCCTGTGCGTATAGCTTTTTGGATTGTATTTGCCTTTGTTGGTATTTTGATCTTTTGGATAGTAGGCGGCTTAATTGGCCGTAAGAAACGAAAGTAATCTATAGGGGCTATAACAGCCCCTCAAAATACCTGCTGCGCCGATCCTTCGAGCTGTTTATCATCTAACGGAATCAAAATGAGCATAAAGGAGTTAATAAAATGATTACATTTTATGCTGATAGATATAAAGAAGAAGTTATTAAGCTAATATTGCATGTACAAAATGATGAATATGGTGTAGGTATTAGTGTTGAAGAGCAACCAGATATACTAGATATTCAATCGAATTATGTTAAAGAGGGTGGTAACTTTTGGGTAGCTTTAAACGAAAACGGTGATGTAGTAGGCTCAATCGGTTTGCAAAAGAAAACTGACGATATTGCTGTACTAAAGAAATTTTTTGTTTATAAAGATTACCGCGGCAAAGAGCTTGCGATAGGAACAGGTCTTTACGAAGCTATGCTTGACTTTGCGCAGAAACATCGGCTTTCTAAGGTGATTTTGGACACACCATCAAAAGCAACTAGGTCACACAGCTTTTACAAAAAAGTTGGTTTTAAAGAAATTAC
Organism: Paenibacillus sp. FSL H8-0122; assembly: GCF_038005345.1. Classification (NCBI taxonomy): domain Bacteria; kingdom Bacillati; phylum Bacillota; class Bacilli; order Caryophanales; family Paenibacillaceae; genus Paenibacillus; species Paenibacillus sp. FSL H8-0122. Next base: position 6,244,138 of record NZ_JBBOTB010000001.1, read on the forward strand.
TAAAGGTGATTTGCCAATACAATATGATTATCCTGATAGAGATTCACTTATTTTCATGTTAGACCTGATCAGTCAATAATTTTTGAAGCAACCGTTTTAGATAGCCTTCGTACTAATTGAACCAACATTAGTTAAGGACTTTTTATCAGTTCAAGACAGCTGTTGGTTTTTATATGTATGCCTACAAACAAACTCTTTTGAAATTCACTAGTGAGCAGTTTGCGTCCACTGTTCAATGCCTCTAAACTGCCAGATCAATCCCCACCACACCCACAATCTCCCCGTCCCCGTTCGTAATTGCTCTGGAGAGCGTGATGCAGGAACGCTTGGTAATGGCCGAGACATACGGCTTGGAGACGTACTGGCCTTCCGCCATCGCCCCGTTCCACCAGTCGCGGCGCTTCGCATTCAGCAGCCCGGCTGCAGGCTCGGAGTAGATGAAGGTGCCATCCGTCCGGTTGGACCAGATGGCCTGTACATCCGGCACCTTATTCTTACAGGCCGTAAGAACTCTGCCATGGATGTCCGCATCCGCTGCACACATCTCCTGCTTGGCAGCTATCTCCTGAAGCACCGTCTGCATTTCCTCAAGGCGCACAGTATATTGGCCCAGCTCAATGACTTCGCGTCCGGTAATACCTTTCACCGACTGCTGCAGGGTCTGGGATTCCAGCAGCAGACTCGCGCTGATCTCATTAAGCTGCCCGATCTGTGTCCGCTGGCGGGTTACCTGCTCCAGGGTCAGATCTACGCCTGCAATGGTCTCATTGACAATCCCCACAGCACCGCTCAACTCGCCGGTCACCTCTTCGATCAGCCTGCTCTGCCGCTCTGCCGCAGCCGCTGACTCTGTAACTATGACTCCAACTTCCTCCACCCGGGCCGAGATATCCCCGAGGCGCTGCTTCACCTTCGTTACTTCATTCACTCCATGCGCAACCGCTGTCTGCTCCTTCGTGACCGACTCCAGCACCTGCCGTACGCCATGATTGAGATCCCGCAGCACCGCCGTTGAGCGCTCCACGGAATCCCGGCTCTGATCGGCCAGCTGCCTGATCCGGCCTGCGACCACAGCGAACCCCCGGCCCGCTTCCCCGGCCCGCGCAGCTTCAATCGAGGCATTCAGCGCCAGCAGCGAGGTCTCATTGCCGATGCCTACGATCAGGGCATTCATCTCCTCCACCAGCGCAATATGTCCGCTTAACACGGTGAATTTGTCCAGCATATCTCCGCTCTGCTCCTGCAATTCCTCCATGACCTCATCTGTATTCTTCAGGGAATCCACCATCCCCGCCATCCCTGTACGTGCTGCCTGCATCGCCGTACTCAGCCGTCCGGTCAGCTCTCCAATCTGCCCGGTAACCGCAGCAACTCCGCCCATCCTGGCAAAAGCCCCCTCAATATTGGCCTTCGCCTCATTGCTGCGGGTCTGCAGCTCCACCTCATAGGCATGCGAATAGTCCGCAGTCTGCTGAAGCCCTTCGGTATGGCGGGTAATCTCCTCCAGAGCACCATGCAGCCGGTCCGAGGTGACAACAATTTCATTGCCCAGCAGTTCTACCTTGCTCCGGGCTTCCGCCAGTCGCCCGGCTCCGAGCACTCCGCCCCGGCGGATATCCAGCACAAGCCCGGCAAGCGCCGCCATCAGCAGCAGATAGACAACCTTATGTACCCAGTACATCTCCATCCATAAGCCATACAACCCCACACCCAACAGCAAAATAATAGCGATAGCGGCCTTGCTCCGGCGAATTCCCATTCTGCACGTTCACTCCACTCTATCATGTTATGTATTCTAACATTATATCAGCAGAGTTAAATTAAGGAAACCACTACTCTATGGATTGCACTTATATTTTTTTCTGTTAGGGGTTTGCCGCGACTCCAGAGAAGTTATGGACTTCCGGCCACACATACATTCGGTCCGTGCGCCTGCTTACGAGCATAATGTATGCTGTTTTTCACATACATTCGGTCCGTGTGCCTACTTGCGAGCCCAATGTATGCTGTTTTTCACATACATTTGGTCCGTGTGCCTACTTGCGAGCCCAATGTATGCTGTTTTTCACATGCATTTGGTCCGTGTGCCTGCTTGCGAGCATAATGTATGCTGTTTTTCACATATATTCGGTCCGTGCGCCTGCTTGCGAGCCAATGTATGCTGTTTTTCACATACATTTGGTCCGTGTGCCTGCTTGTGAGCATAATGCTGTTTTTCACATACATTTGGTCCGTGTGCCTGCTTGCGAGCACAATGTATGCTGTTTTCCACATATATTTGGTCCGTGTGCCTGCTTGCGAGCACAATGTATGCTGTTTTCCACATATATTTGGTCCGCGTGCCTGCTTGCGAGCACAATGTATGCTGTTTTCCACATACATTCGGTCCGTGCTCCGCTCTACCAGCCAATTGCCATTGGGTTTTAAGCATACTTAAAAAACAGCCGCACTCCCCAGCATCTGAGGGTACGGCTGTCCTTCCGGCGTCTTACGGCCCAGAATTACACTCCCGCCGGTTGGACCCTAACATCCTGTGCGTTCTTCGCCATCATGCCGCGGGCAATCCAGACGCCAGCCGCTCCGGCCTGGGCCAATCCGCGGGTAATGCCTGCCCCGTCGCCGCCGCAGTAGAGGCCGGAGATTTCGGTCTCGAATTCATCCGTCAGTTTCGGACGGGCGGAATAGAATTTCGCTTCCACGCCATAGAACAGCGTATGCTCTGAGGCAATGCCCGGGGTTACTTTTTCCAGGGCCTCCACCATTTCAATCAGACTCTTCATCGTGATGTACGGCAGCACCAGCCCCAGATCGCCGGGTACCGCTTCCTTCAGCGTCGGCTCCAGGAACCCTTCCTTGATCCGGGTCTCCGTAGACCGGCGGCCCCGCAGGATATCTCCGTATTTCTGTACAATGACCCCGCCGCCGGACAGATCATTCGCCCGCTTGCAGATCTCCCGGGCATATTCATTCGGCTTGTCGAACGGCTCGGTGAAGGTATGGGAGACCAGCAGCGCAAAGTTGGTATTCTTCGAGCCCAGCGCAGGGTCCTTATAGGAATGCCCGTTCGCGGCCATCGCTCCGCTGTGATTCTCCACCACCACATGCCCCGAGGGATTGCTGCAGAAGGTGCGGACACGTGTACCCACGGAGGTATTGAAGATGAATTTGCCCTCGTACAGATGCTCATTGATCTCCCGCATCACCACATCCGAGGTCTCTACACGCACCCCGACATCGACCTGGTTATTATACATTTTGAGCCTGCGCTTCTTCAGCACCTCGGTCAGCCAGGCCGAGCCGTCCCGTCCCGGAGCAATCATCACCTGGCCAGCCTCATGACTCTCCCCGTTCTTCAGCGTAATGCCTGTGATGCGGTGTGTTCCGTTCTCTTTGACGGTAACGATATCTTCTACTTCTGTCTTGTATAACATATCAATGCGTGTCCGCAGATATTCATAGATTGATTTCAGAATCTCCAGATTCTGCTCGGTTCCGAGGTGGCGGACCTGCGCCCGCAGCAGCTTCAGCCCGGCGGCATATCCCCGCTGCTCAATGCCGCGGATGCTCTCCGTCGTCGGATCGGTAATGACCGGAGTTGCCCCGTGCTCCAGGTTGATCCCGTCCACATATTCAATCAGCTCCATCACCTTGGAAGGAGGCAGATAATCTGTCATCCAGCCGCCGAATTCGGTGGTAATGTTGAATTTGCCGTCACTGTACGCACCAGCACCGCCGAAGCCTGCAGTAATGGAGCAGGCCGGCAGACAGCCGGCGAATTCCTTGCGGCCGGAGGCGGGCGGACAGAGCTTGATTTTCTCCTCCAGGATCGGGCAGTTGCGGCGGTAGATATCATGTCCCTTGTCCACCAGCAGCACCTTCAGCTCAGGGGCCTTCAGCGTTAATTCATAACAGGCGAATATTCCAGCCGGACCGGCTCCAACAACAATTACATCATATTTACTCATATCTTCTCTGTTCCTCCCAAGGTGAAACGGCTTCGGCCTGCGGTTGACAGGGGCCGCGAAGCGTCTCTGCAGTATATTAGTCCACTTAACCAAGCAGCACACAACAACACACAAAAATCCCGGCCTCTTCATAGGTATGCAAAATGCACCCTATTCGTAGCCAGGAATTTACGGTCCCCTGTAGAAACCCCCAAACCTTATCATTGAGGATATACGAACAACTTCGCCCGTTATTACGGGCCAATTGGAATTTTACCTAACAAATACGAATGTGTCAATGATGAATAGCATTAATAGTTCGTGTTTACAGCATTACGAAGAATGTAGCGCTTTGACAGCCTACCAAATACCTTACAAACACGAACGTTATCCCAGTCCTATCCCAAGACATAAGACCTAGAAGGAGAAACAAGAACCTTGTCGAATATATAAGTACATAGTCACTGGAAAAGAGGAACATCTTATGCAGATCCCACCGCCAACTCCTCGCCAAATGTACTGGAACCGGGTTCTCCTCAATACCTTTTGGCTGGTGCTTTTCGTCTATCTGGCCAGCCAATTATTTGTCTACTTCTCGATGTCGGCGCATCGGCCCGAGTTGTCCGGCAGACAATATACCCTGCTGCATATCTGGATTCCGGATTCTATACTGATCGTTCTGCTGCTGATACTCGAAGCTGTCCATAGATATAAACCGTTGTTATCTGAACTCTTGATCATTCTGACAAGCCATCTGTACGGCATCCTGATCATTACGAATCTCAGTCCGGACTATCATGTGAAGCCGCTGATTATGCTGCTTCCCATGCTGGTATCCATGATCTATCTCAAGGAGAATTATCTGCGGGCCTCTTCACTGATCTGTCTGTTCTACATTGTCATCCTGTTCCTGAACACATCTATTTACGATTTCACTCTGCGCATCCAGAACATCATTATTACCCTGATCTTCGCGGCAGTGTCCCTGACCGGCTTCGCCGTAATTGCGCGGGGCAAGGAGCTGATGCGCTCACTGGAGAATTCGGTGAAGTCAGAGCAGGAGCTGCGCATCCAGAACATCATTATGGACCGGCTGTCCAAGATCGACCCGCTGACTGACCTGTACAACCATAAGACCTTTCATGAGTACCTGGGCTGGCTGATTGACCATCAGCAGAGCAATCCTTTTCCAATGCAGCTGGCCGTTATTGATATCGACAATTTCAAAAAGGTCAATGACCGGTACGGGCACTGGGTCGGAGACATCGTTCTCCGGCAGGTCACCGCTGTCATGCTCCAGCATATCGACTCGGATGACTTCGCAGCGCGGTACGGCGGGGAGGAATTCGTGATTATTCTGACATCCAAGACATTAGAGGATTCGGGCCGCATTATGGAGAATATCCTCGCAGGAATTGCAGGCCTTCCGATCAGCGAAATGGACAATGAATCGGTTACCGTGAGCATCGGAATGCATGAATATAACGGCGGAGATTCCAAGAGCTCTATCTTTCAGCAGGCGGATGATGCCCTGTACGAGGCCAAGAAAACCGGTAAGAACAGAATCGTCATTCTGTAAGGCTACCCATCCTATATCCCAAACAAGCGGGTCACCGTGCATAGCAACCTATGCCGGGGACCCGCTTTCCTGTGCACCTGTTCTCTGCGCTCTATTCAAGCTCCTCCGCCCCATACCGTCTCTGCGGAACGAGCAGCTCCATGACCTGGCGCTGCGGCACCGGCCGGCTGATCAGATACCCCTGCACCTTATCGCAGTGAGCCTCCCGGAGGAAAGCCCATTGGCTGGCATCCTCCACACCCTCGGCTACTACATCCAGGCCCATCTTGTGGCCCAGGATAATAATCGTCTGCACAAAAGATTCACTAAAGGCCTTATCGGCCAGGGAATCAATGAAGATTTTATCCATCTTAAGGGTAGAGATCGGCAGCTGCTGCAGATAGCTAAGGGAGGAATACCCCGTTCCGAAATCATCCAGGGCAATCCGTATCCCCCGGGACTGCAGGAACTCCAGCTTGCTGACCGTTCTCCCGAATGACTCCATGAAGATCGACTCTGTAATCTCCAGCTCCAGACTCGACGCCGCAAGGCCGCTCTCCTCCAGACTGTCCAGCACAATCTCTACGAAATCATCCTGCAGGAGCTGAATGATGGAGATGTTCACCGATATTTTGTAAGGAATGCCGGTCCGCTGATGGATGCTGTTCATGAACTTGCAGGCCTCCCGCAGCACCCACTCCCCGATATAGATAATCAGCCGGGAATCCTCGGCAATCTTGATGAAGGAGAGCGGGGAGACAAAGCCGAGAACCGGACTGTTCCAGCGGATCAGAGCCTCGAAGCCTGAGATCAGCCCGGTCTCCATCTGTACCTGCGGCTGATAATGCAGCTCAAATTCGTTATTATTCATCGCACTGCGCAGATGCTTCTCAATATTCATCCGGTCATTGAAGGCGGTATGCATCGATTTATCATATACGACGTAGGTGCTTTTCCCCTCTTCCTTGGCCCGGTACATCGCTACATCGGCGTTCTTCAGAATCTCTTCCGTCGTCTCGCCGTCTTCGGGGTAGAAGGAGATTCCGATACTGGAGGACACATACAGATTGCTCTCACCGATAAGAAAAGACTTGCGGAACGCACGCATAATATCCTCGGCCAGATTAAGCACATCCACCCGGCTCTCAATATCCTTGAGGAAAATCACAAATTCATCTCCGCCCAGCCGCGACAGCAGATCCTCCTCGCGCACTACAGACTGGAGACGTTCGCTGGCCTTGCGGATCAGAATATCCCCGGACTTGTGTCCAAGCGTATCATTGATGTATTTGAAATTATCCATATCTACGAAAAGCAGCGCCGCACTGCCTCCCGTCCGGCGGAAATAACTCTCCATCGTCTCCAGCAGACTGAGCCGGTTCGGAAGATTGCTGAGCGAATCCATATACGCCAGGCGATGCATATTCTTCTGATTCTCCAGCAGCATATCATATTGTCCTACAATCTCCTGCTGGGTCGCTGTAAGCTGCTCATAGGTGGCCTCCAGCTCCTGGTAGCTGTTATTCAGCTTGAATTCTGCCTGCTTGCGCTTACTGATGTCGATCAGGGAGCCGAGGAACAGGACAATCTGATCCTTCGGGTCAACGATTGCCTTGCCCCGCACTTCGAACCAGATGTACTCCCCCTGCCCTGTTCTCATCCGGTATTCGGTTTCATAGATCGGGGTCAAACCGGTTAGATGCTCCTGTCTGGCCTTGCGCGCGGATTCCTGGTCATCCGGGTGAATAATGCTGAGCACGCCTCCCTCGAAGGAGTTGATCTCCGCCTCAGTATATCCCATTACCTCGTACCACCGGTCCGAGAGCTTGTAGAAGCCGCTGTCCCAGTCCAGCTCCCACATGTACGCACCAGAGCCTTCCGAGGCCAGGCGGAACCTCCGTTCGCTGACCCCCAGCTTATTGAACTGATCCTGCAGCTCTACCTCTGTGGCCGCCAGCTCCTCATATGTAGACTCCAGCTCCTCGTAGCTAAGCTGCAGTTTAAGCTCATTCTGCTTGCGTTCATCGATATCGATGCCGACCAGCACGAAGATATCCTCCGCCTGCTCATCCATCCCCTTAATGAGGGCTGTGCGGACGGAGAAATAATGCGCACCCGGAGAATGGTCGGGAAGTCTCAGCTCGACATTGGTCACATAATCCCGGGCTGCCGCTCTGGCAAGGAGATCCCTAAGCACAGCGGCTCCGGCCTCCAGGCTTGGCAGCTCATCTATGCTTACGCCCAGCACCTCCTTCTCCTTCAGCCCGGTCATTATCTCGGCATATTTATTGAAGCGCACACTCCGTTTGTCCCCGTGAACAGCCCATACAATCACCCCGGTATTCTCGATCACATCCTTGAAGAATTCCTGCTCGGAATGAATCGTACGGCGCAGCCGCCGGATATACATCCGGAGCAGGACCGCACCGAATACCAGCAGAAGGGTCCCGATGGAGAATACGGTAAAAATCCGGTTACGCATCTTTTCATTATAATGGTCGGAATGCACGAAGAAATACTGCTGGTACAGCTCTTCGAAGGCACCGGTGCTTACCAGACGCTCTAGCCTTGCATTGACGTAAGACACCAGCTCCGGCTTGGACTTGCTGATGCCGTAGGCCACATCCTGCGGATATAAATTGCTCATTTTGCGGATAATATTACCGGTTAAGCCCTGTTCTACAATCAGATAATCGACAACCCCCTGATTCTCGAACAGCAGGTCGATCTCCCCTTGACGCAGAGCGTCCAGTGCATCCGGTACGGTTGCATATTCTATGTATTCTGATGGCGGGATACCCGCCTCGTTCTGCAGGATGGTCTCTGCATATTGTCCTTTGCCAACACCGATCTTGTACTTACGGAGTGTGCCCAGCGTCACCTCACCCTGGAGTCCCTGGCGCGAATAGACAGAAATATAGCTTTTTAACACGGGTTTCGAGAAAAGAATGTCCTGCTTCCTCTGCTCGCTGACAGCCATTAGCCCGGTAGTATCAATCCTGCCCTCACTCAACCGCCGGTACGTCTGCTCCCAATTCCCGGTGCTGTAGTGGACAAGATATTCGTTCTTCTCAAAGATCATACTTGTCAGATCAATATCGAAGCCCGTCAGATAACCATTCTGTATGTACTTATAAGGTGGATAATCCAGTTCTGCCTGGTACTTAATTTCCTGTCTTTCGGCATAAGCGGCAGCGGGGTGTGCAAGCATGAGCACAATGCTAATTAGAAGCAACAATTTACACCGCTTCATCGCAATTCTCCTTTATCCCAAGTAAGATCGGCTTAACTATGTATACAAGCTTATTCGACAAAATATGGTAGGGTTCCTGCTCCTTTTTTCTCATTTCCGATAAATTGTGCACATCCTGCGGGTTCATATCCTTAACTCTTTAGTGCATCATCTTAGATTTAATCAAAAACTTTAGATTTGTATTGCTTTTTGCGGTTAAAGTGTGGATAATAACAGTAACGGTTGATAATGATTATCATTATTGGATGTGCAACATTCATTATTTTCTATATTTGAGCCAAAAGGAGACTGAACACCCATGAACGCAGCCACTACCCGGACCGCCCTGCAGGTTGACGATTACCTGGACCTGCTCAATCTTGCTGTGAAAGTCGGAGATATGAAATGGCAGAAAGAAATCAAGTCCCGGTTGCAGTATATCCTGTGCCTAGAGACCAGATAGCCCATTTCATACAGAATAGATGAATATAGCTTACTTCTTACACAGCCGCATCCCTTACCGGGGTGCGGTTTTTGTACGTTTATTCCGCCAATTCCGGGGTACCTGCATCTGCGGGGCTTAGAATGTGTAATGATATAGTATAATGATCAGCATACTACAATGAACAATAGCCTATAGATCGGAGTGTGTCAGCTTGAGAAAAAACCTCACCCTCGCCTTGGTCCTGATATTATCCCTGCTATGGATTTCGGGGGTCTATGCTGCGAATGTTCCCGCACAGCAGGGAGTGATTACGGATGAAGCCCGGCTGCTGTCTGCCCAAGAAGCAGAGAGCCTTGCCCGGATTGCCACTACAGACCGGTACACCTTCCATGTCTTAACCGTTGATTCGGTAGCCGGGAGCGACATGTCCAGTTATGCTGCGGATGTATATGATACCTGGGGGCTGAAGTCCCGGGACATTCTGCTCCTGATCGCTTATGAAGATCAGCTGACTGAGATCAGCTTCATTAACCCCGGGCTGCAGGATGCGCTCGATGCCTGGTCCGGACAACAGGGCGGAGCTGCGGGCAGCGCAGCCATTAACAAGGTACTGGAGAAATATTTCAATCCTTATGCCAGGAACGGAGATATCCCTGAAGGTATACGTTCTGTGATTCAGCAGCTGCAAGCCATTGGCAGCAGCGGACCGAGCAGTAATACCGGCAGCGGTGCGGCAGGCGGTGCGGATACCGGTACCGCAGGAGCTGGCTCCGGTCCTAACGGCAACGGCAGCGGCAGCAGATTCCCTCTTCTGCCGGTCGCAGGCGGTCTTGTCTTGGCCGCGCTGCTGTTATTGCTGCTGTATGTACTAATTACCGGACTGCGCCGCCGCAAGGGACTATCCGCACAGCGTGAGCAGCTCGCTGACCTGCTGGTACGGGCGAACCGCGCCCTGGAGTCCCTTCAGCCTTTCCAGGGGATTGTGCAGGGCAAGACCGGGGAGAGGGTCGAGGGCATCTCGAAGCGTCTGACCTCCCGGCTGGTCGAAATCTCTGCATTGCAGACCGCCGGGCAAGCCCCATTGCCGCCGTTCTACCGCTTGTCTGCGCTTAAGGCGGCGGCAGAGCAGCTTCAGCAGACAGAGGGGGAATTCCGTGCCTCCCTGGAGGAAGAGGAGAAGAATATCGCAGTCGTCAGCGATGCCGACCGGAACGTCAAGCAGCAGATCACCGAGCTGAAGCAGGCTGCCCCGGAGCTTGAGGAGCAGCGGCAGCAAGCGGCCCTGGGGACGGGCTATACGCTGGAGGAGATTGCCCAAGATCTTCAGGAGCTGGCCGAAGAGACGGCCAAGGCAGATCAACTGGAGCTGTTCGACCCCATTGCTGCCCAGGAGATTACTGCACAAGCGAAGAAGCGGCAACAGCAGATTGAGCAGGATATGCAGGATGTGGGGACCTTTGACGATAAGCTGAAGGCCTTCCCCGGTGTCCTGGCGGCTGCACGCAGCCGGATTGCCGGGCTGATCGACCAGAACTCCCTGCACAATATGAAGGTTAAGCCTTACGACAGCCTGGACCAGGCCTCCGCTGCCGCCAGTTCCATGGAAGCGCCGCTGCACAGCGGCGATATGGACGAAGTGCGCCGGATTGGCGCTGACATGGATGCCCTTCTGACTGAAGCCGTGGCTATGACGGAACGCCAGGCTATGATCCGGCAGAATAACCTCAGGGATCTGGAGACGGTACGCAGCACATGGGCAACACTAAGCCAGCGGCGGAATGAATTGCAGAGCCGGCTTGCCGGGGCGAAGAACCGGTTCGCCCGGCAGCACCTGGACGCTCTGGAGAAGCTGCTGGAAGAGGCCGGCGGCGCACTACGGCAGGGCGCGGCGGAAGTGCCGCAGCTTGAGACCTGGACCAGCGATGCACGCGGAGAGTATGACAATGCCCGCAGCGGACTGGACCGCCTGCTTGCCTTGCAGGATGAGACGGCAAACAGCATGAATAGCATCAGCAGCAGTCTGGACGCTCTGGAGGAGCGCCTGGACAGCCTGAACAGGCTGTTCACGGAGGGGCAGAGCCGGGTGGATGCCGCCTACAATCTGCTGCACAGCAGAGGAATTGCCTCGCAGAACTGCTTCCAGCTGTCCCTGCTGCCGGAGTATACCGAGCTGGAGCAGCGTCTGGCCTCGGGTCCCTACGATCTGGATCAGCTGGAGGAGACAGGACGCTCCTATGCTTCGCAGATCGCTTCCTTCGTAGAGGAAGCGAACCGGCTCGTCCGCCAGAAGGAAGAGGCCGAACGCGCAGCCAGAATGGCCATGCTGCGGGAGCAGCAGCGCCGGGAACAAGCCCGTAGACGCAATTCCGGCCCGCCAGGCGGAGGATTCGGCGGCGGGCTTGGCGGTGGCGGACGCTCTTCCGGCGGCTCTTCTTGGGGGGGCGGCGGTGGCGGCGGACGTTCCTCCGGCGGCTCTTCGTTTGGCGGCGGCAAATCCGGCCGAAGCTCCGGCGGCTCCAAGTGGTAAGCAGCTGATTGCCGCTACAGCACATACTCACCCTAACGGGTGGGTGATGTAACAACTTATTCTGGTCATCAAGCGAAATCAGGGATGTAAGTGTCCCTGATTTTTGCTGTCTTCGAACTTCAACCGTCCCGCGCATCCTCGCTTCTGCACATTGTATTAGCTTTTCCGCATACATTCGCCCACGCATCCCCGCGCCAACTAATTATATTGCTCCTGCATGAGGGCAATGAAATCCGTGAAGGCTGGGGAGAGCTGCTGCTCCTTGCGGTAGATGAGCTGAATGTAGAAGTGTTCCTTTTGCCCCGCCAATGGAATGCCCGTTAATGCACCCGTCCGCAGTTCCTCCTCCACCGCATAGCGCGGCAGAAAACCCGTCCCCCAGTTATGCTTCACCGCCTGCTTGATACCCTCCAGATTACCGAACTCCATGCCTATATGGGCAGCAACGCCGGATTCTCTGAATACCTGGAGCAGCTGCTTCCGGTATGTGCAGGTATGCTCGGTTAACACCAGCGGCTCTCCTTCCAGTTGCTCTGCAGTAACCTCCGTCCCGTCTGCCAAGAGATGCTCTGGATGGGTAACGACATATAGCGCTTCTTCACGCAACGGCAGAGTGATCAGGTCGTCCGTATGAAAAGGAACGTCGAAGATCAGTCCGAATTGAACGGATTTCTCCAGGACGGCAGCAATAATATCCTCTTCAGAGCCCGGCTGTACCCGCAGCTGCATGCCAGGATAACGCATCCGGTACTGATGAAGCCGATGAGGCAGAAAGTAGGCAGCCAGTGTCTCAATAGCACCAATGTTTAGCGTACCCTGGTCGCCGCCGGTAATTACCTTCTTAGCCTCTTCGCTTAGGACCAGCATCTGCCGGGCATACGGGAGCAAATTACGGCCGGCGAAGGTGGGAATCATCCCTCTACCGGAACGTTCCAGTAAAGTGGCCCCATACATCTCCTCAAGCTTGGCAATCTGTGCGGTTACACTCGGCTGTGCATACCCCAGCACATCTGCCGCCCGCGTATAACTCCCGTGATCCACCACAGCACAAAAGGTCCGTAAGTAAGTCAATTCCATCTGCAGGCCTCCCGAATTATCAAACTTTTCGATAATTGATATCACAGACTATAAATAACTCCAATTATAAGTTCCCAGTATACTTAAACCAACTTATTTTAAGGAGGAATCACGTATGAAAAGACAGACAAAATCTCAAGTCTTGGCTGCACAGACTGCAGACCCGGCAGATGCCGCAAGGCATTTCACTGCAAAAGCAGCATTCGAGACGGATGTAGCCGATGTTGCTTATGATCTGCGCGAAGGAATTACCGGCTTCCGGCTCATCGATGTCCGTGATGCCCGTTCTTATGCGGAAGCACATCTGCCGGGTGCCCTCTCCCTGCCTGGAGGCCGTATACACAGCACTTCCCCGGTGTGGTCCAAGGAGGAGGTTCTGGTGGTCTATTGCTGGGGGCCTGCCTGTAATGGAGCCAGCAAAGCCGCTGCACAACTCGCCGCACAGGGGCACTTGGTGAAAGAAATGCTCGGAGGCATAGAGTATTGGCGCAAGGAAGGGGGGAGTCTGGAAGGAACACTTAAGGAGAATGCACCTCTATACTGGAACGTATCTAACAGCTCACTATAATATTTTCAGACTCCCGAATTCCGTACTATAGACGCACAACAGCGATCCCCCTGTTACCGGAGAATCGCTGTTGTGTTGTCGATTATATTGCTGTTCAGTGAGACTCATCGTCCAGAAACGGCTTGTTCACATAGTAATACATCACGCCCATCAGCACGCCGCCGCCGATAAGATTACCTAATGTGACCGGGACGAGATTATGTACCACGCCTCCCCAGGAAATGGTGCCGGGGTGGTCCAGGACGAGGGCAATGGCGAAGGTACACATGTTAGCAATACTATGCTCGTACCCGGAGATGAAGAAGCAGAACACGAACAGCACCATGGCGAACATTTTGGCACCGTCGTTCTTCATAGACATCGGGACGAAGAAGGCCAGACAGACGAGCCAGTTACAGAGAATGGCCCGGAAGAACAGCTGCATCGCCGGAGCTTCCATCTTATGGGCCACCACATTCAGCAGGAACCCGTTGACAGAGGAATCATAGAACAGGCCTGTCAGAAAAATAAGCAGTGCAAACGCCGTAGCCCCAAGAATGTTGCCCAGATAGCTGACAACCCACATCCGTACGACTTCAGTCCATGCCAGCTTACGCCTCAGTGCCGCATAGGTGTAATAGAAAGTGTCCCCGGTGAACAAATCGCCCCCGCCGTAGGAAATCAGGATGATGGCTGCGCCGAACGTAATCGCAGCCATCGGATAGGTCATCGGCGATTGTTCCATATAGAAGAAGTTGCCGGTCTTAAAGGCTACGATCACGCCGAATCCGATAAACATGCTGGCGAGCATGGCCCTGGCAATGTACCGGAATACGCTTTGCCGGAAGATCTTCTGTTTCTTAAGTGCAAGCTTCTCTACCTGCAGCAGTGCCTCGTTCTCCATTTGACCTCCGTATTCACTTTATATTTTCAGTGGTGCCGGAAGACTGATGTACAGCCTCCAGGCTATTATACCCAATAAACCACTGGAAATTGCTTGAATCACAGAGCATCAATAATTTATGAATCCGCGCACTCCCCGCACCTTTGTTACAGGCCGTTATCCTCCCGATCATTCAGGCTGGCAATCGCCTCTGCCTTCTCACTGCTGGCTACGACGATAAGCACCACGATCAAGCATCCCAGAATCATCCCGCTTATCCCCTCTTTCTCCACAGGTCGCCTTAGTGACAACGTATGTGGGGAAGCGGGATAATATGAGCAGGATTAGCGGAGAATCAGTCAGTCAAACCGCCAATATAATAATTAAGCGCCTTATAATTAGCATCATAGAACAGGATAATGTAGTCTTCCGGCTGTCCATTCCGCGCCGCATCATCAGATAACTGAATTCGCTCATAAGGATAGATACTGTTAGTATTCCGGTAATCATTTAAATACTGTACTGCAGATTCTGCAGAGAATTCTTGCTTAGCTGCTGCCAACGCTGATTTAGAGGTCGCTGTGAAATAGGCCGCCTCGGGATGCGTTTTCTGATAATCTTTTACAGATACATAGTCTATACGGGTACCGTTATTATAATCCCGGACCAGCTTAACTCCATCCCCAATCTGTGCCGCCGTTCCGTCCCACAACGGCCGCTTCGATGAGAAATCTACCAGCTTGGTGGTATAACGTATTGCTTGCCCTGCCTTATTATAATAGACCACTGTAACGTAATTCTGTCCGCTCTTATCTGTCACCGGAAGAACTACTGAATGAATGTCAGCAAAATCAAATTTCCCATAAGGGCTTGATTGTGCTAAATCTTCTGCACGAACAGGATTGGCTGTAATGTAATACGAGAAGCTGCCTACGCTTTCCTTCAATTCATCTGGGAAACCCATCAAATTCATACTTATTGTCTTGCCGTTGAATTGATTATATCCATCAATAATTACGGATTGAACCAGATCCATATTCTGTAGTGGTCCCGATCTCTTTGCGTCCATAAGAGCTAATACAGCATTCTTAAGCTTAGTCTTTCGTTCTCCCCAATTGAAAGAATCATCAAACGGCAAGTAGGCTCTATAAGCTCTGTTAACTGCATCTTCATCCATTAAAGTTACATTCGAAGGAAGCTCGTCAATTCTTTTCATGGCTGCTTCTAATTTCAGGTCTGTGCTAAGTATCACCTTACCCGTGTAATAACCCAATGGCTTCATCTCGGAATCCAGGAAAATAATGGTGTACTCGCCTTCATTATGTGTTTTGTTATTATATAATGTGTCATAAGCAAACGGGATATAGCCCGGTGACGAAGCACCTGCTGCTGCATTAGAGGATACTGTGGCATCAACCACACTGACCCAGCCGTCTCTGTACACTTTACGCGAAGCATGAATGATATCACTCAATTCCAAATTCAGGTTACTGTCCATATAGTACTTCGGGGTAATTGTATATCCCACTGCTCTTCCGCCAAATTGCAAAGCAGCATCTTCCACATCAATAGTATCCCGATAATATACTTGGGAAGACACTGTGCTGAATTTCTCCTGGGTAATAGTCACACCACTGTTTAGTAACATTATACTGCTATAAGCCTCAGTAACTGAGGGCTGCAAATTCACCTTTTGAGTATAGAATCCGGTCACTTCATTAGATGAATTCCGTACCACAACCGAGACATATTTATCGCCTGCTGTGCCAATCCTGCTCTTTGGAATCGAAACACCGGTATATGTCAGCGTCTTCAACGAGTATCCAGTACTAATAGAAGCGTACTGGAGATTGGTAAGCTCCCAGTGGAGATCTCTAGGGCTGATCGGCTTCGCTGTTACATAATAAGTTATCTGGTCATTTAGACTGATAGTGCTTCCAATCACCCTGCTATAATCAACTTCTAGATAAACTGCATTCGTAACTGAATCGTCAGGGCGAGAGGTGATGCTGATATCCAGCGCCGGAAGCTCCTTGACCGGTAATTCATTAACAGGTTCCGGGCTTGGCGTCGGTGTCGGTGTTGGAACCGGCGTTGGTGTTGCCGCCGGAGCCTGGGTTGGTGTCACCTGAGGACCACCGCCCCCGCCACTACCGCCGCTACTTCCTCCCGCAGCTACAGCAGCAGTTGCAGTTGGTGCAGCTGTAGCTGCGGGAGTAGCCGACGGTGTTACGGCTGGAGCAGGCGTCGAAGCTCCCTGTGCAGATTGACCCGTTAGAGAGGCTGCCGCATCAATCAACGCCAAGGATTCTGCACGGGTCAAGGGTTTGACGGGCCCGAAGGTTCCATCCGGATATCCTTTAAGCACCTTCGCTGTGACTGCGGCAGCCACACTCCCTTTACTCCAGGATGCAATCTGGCTTGCATCACTGAATACCCCCAATACCTCTATACTACCCGCGTCCAGCTTCAGCAGCTTGCTGATTATAACTGCCGCTTCCTGACGGTTAATCGGAGCATTCGGGCGCATCTCATTGTTGAAGCCCTGGATATATCCAGCCGCTACAGCCTTTGCAACCTCACTATACGCCCAGCTGGTAGGCGGCACATCGGAGAAATTCACCTTACTCTGTTCCGTAAAATGATAAGAACGGTTGATGAGCGTCATAAACTCCGCTCTGGTTATGGTCTGGTTCGGTTTAACCGATCCATCCCCGAAGCCTTTAAGCAAACCGCTATCCAGCCAGCTCTGAATCGTTTGCTGGGCCCAATGTCCCTCATAATCCTTTGTCAATGCAGACTGGGCTGCCGCTGTCCCCAAAGAACCAAACAGCATCCCCGCTCCAACTATACCTGCCAGTATTCCTGTTAATTTTCTGACCATCAATATTCTCTCCTTGTATGTACGACTAGAACCTTCTCATAATAGCTCACCGGAATATATTAGTAAATTAGAAATTTAACAGTAAAAAAGCCTGCTGAATACCTATCAGCAGACTTCTCCATCATTCTATAAAAATTGTACCCGCCACATTCAAATCATCAGTTCAAAAAGCTGCTCAGCCCGCTCTCCGCCTGCTTCAAAGCCTGCGGCTGTGAACCCTCATTCAGCCCGAGCCGGTTGTTCAGCTCGGTGTTGATGGTGGTCATTTTGGACGTATAATCCTGACAGCTCTCGATGATCCGCCGGTTGGACTGCTCTGAGGTATCCAGGGCGCTGAGCAAGTCGCCAATAGCCTGATTCACGGCTTCCAGCGACATGGACGGCTTGGAGAGCAGCTCCGTTGTCTTCTCGGTCGTCGTGCGCAGCAGCCGTGCATTCTCCTTGAACTGGTCCTCAATGGTCTTGTTGGTGGCTTCGACCGCATTGATGACATTCTCCTGATCGGCCAGGGACATGGCAATCATCGCCGAGACGGTGATCAGATTAGAGGTCTTATCGATCGCGTTGTTTACGGAATCAATCAGCTTGTCATTATTGTCATTGATGATATCCGTTGCCGCAATCGCCTGATTGTAGAGCAGAATCATCTCGGTCATGGACTGAATCCGCACCATGACCTTGCGCAGCCCGCGCTCCAGATACGCTTTGCGGAACTCATTCTCGGGCTTGGCGATCTCCACCTCGAACAGCTCCTTCAGCTTGTTGCCGAAGGCGATCTTGGTCTGGAGGTTATAGATCTCCTCCATGGAGGTGCGCTTCAGCTGGCGCATATTGACGATGCTCTCCTCCAGCGTATCCCGGCCGTCACGCAGACCGGTGATAATGGCATCAATGTTGGTGCGGACCGACTGATATTTGTAGACATAATTCTTAAGCGGGCTTTTGCGCAGCATTTTGCCGAAGAAGCTGACATTCTTGCTCTGCTGAAGTGTCTCGCACTCACCCCGCAGCTTCATAATCATATTGGGCACTTCCACCCGCTTGCCGCTCATCAGGTCATTAACGGGGCGGTCCAGCAGCTTCAGCGTCTGGCCTGCCTTCTCCTGCGTCTTCACCCCAAGCTTCCCGATATCATCCATCAGGGAATCCAGTGCCACCGTGTCAGTCTTGGCTACCTGCTCAATTAACTGGGAAGCCTCCTGGACTACCTTCTGCTCATCTTCTTTTCTAAGCTCAATTAACTGCGTGGACATGGCTATCCTCCTCCTATAATTCGGAACTGCTGTAGCGCTGATGAATCAGTTCCGCCTTGGTCTGAAGTTCCATCAGGTCTTTGTGCTCGATTGTCGACGCAATATCGGAAATTTTGGCATCGACATCACGCAGACCGTTCAGCAGCATTCTCCGGTTTCTTGTCTTGGCTTCGCCCCCCAGGCGCAGGAACGGATTGATTACTCCATTAAGGTCCTTCAGCACCAGCCTGCGGACGGTATGGTTAATCTCGCCGTTGCCCAGCTCCTGCAGCAGCGGAATGACACGCTGCAGCCTGGCGAACAGCGCCAGCGACTTCTCGACAATTTCATTGTCCAGCGTATCCTTCTGCCCTTCGGAGATGATCATATCCTCTAGGATGCCCAGATACTCCACCACCGGAGCGAACTCTGCTCCGATCTGTATGTCCTCCCTGTGTCCGGCACCCGAATGGGCCGGGGAGGCCTGTCCCGCAGCAGCAGGAGTCGCAGCAGCGGCAGCAGACGAAGCCTGCGGCGCGGCGGACGATGCCGCCGGAATCACCTTCGGCTCCTGTCCGGCAGGAATCACCTCTACCGGAAGATTCACTCTGGTGCGCCTGAGCTCCGGCACCGCAAGTGCGGCTCCGATTACCGGAAGCAGCAGCGAGACCAGCTCAGGCAGGAAGCCGCTGGTCAGTACGGCTACGACATAACCGGCACCGGCATACGCCAGTACTTTGAATTTAGCTTGCATTCCTTCTCACCTCTTATGAGCGTGAATGCTACACGCTCAATTCACGGAATCCGTAATGACGGATTCTCCGTTTATTCTCATGATCAGCGGCTGCTCGACATGGCTGGCCAGGACATTATGCTCGAACGACGCAGGCAGAACCTCGCCTCCGAGCGCGCTTTTGACAGCCAGATAAGGGAAGTTAATTCCAGACAGACAGGAGATATGCAGGCCGCCGGACATCCGCGGATTGATCTCCAGCAGCTTGGGCACGCCGCCGCTGTATTTCATCTGGATATTGAAATTGAACGGAATCCGGTACGTCTCAGCCACCCTGCGGGCCACCTCCGCAAGCTCCGGGATATATTCCATCAACCGCAGGCGGCCGCCTGCTTTCCGGCGTGGGACTGCGGCCAGCAGCCTGCCCTTCTCATCTGACAGGCAATCAATACTATATTCATATCCCTCCAGCAGCTCCATCACCATCAGGTTAGGAAAGCTCCCGGCTTCAGCAAGGATGCGGTAAGCCTCCCCGAAGGAGATCAGCGGGGTCACATGGCCGAACAGCTCCTCCACGGGACTGCGGTCATTGTCTATGATCCGGAATCCGAGTCCGCCTTCCGTCTCGGTAGGCTTGAAGCAGACCTTATGCCCTTTGGCTGCGAGGTCTTCATAAGCTTCCCTGAACTCCTCTGCATTACTAACTACATGATAATCAGGAATTGTCATAATCCCGGTGGTCTTCACGCTCTCATAGAACTTGCCTTTGTCCATGATCATCTCCAGCAGATCCAGATCACGGCAGACCAGCACCTTCGTCCCGATCTCATCGAACAGCGATGCATGCAGTGCGATATCGAGCATATGCAGCCGGGGGATGAAGATATCAATCTCGTTCCGGCGGCAAAAATCAACACAGAACTGCACGTATTCAATGCCTTCGAGCGCAGGCTCGGTTGCGGCCACATCGGCGCCTTGCAGCGACATATGGTGGATATCCGGGTGGGTGGCGAAGATTTGCACCGGAATCCCGTCTTCATTGCTTCGGATGAGATTCATATAATGATAGGCAACAGAGAACCAGCGGTTGAAATATATATTTACCTTTTTCATGGTGGCGGTCCAACTCCCAATGCTGTCGAATGTGTATAAATCCTGTGAACATACTGCATAATCTCATCCGCGGCAAATACCCCCGGCCGCTCTGTAAACGGATACTCTAAGTGTACTAAACCCGCCTGCTGCTCGGCAAATATTTCTCCGTGGCAGGGAGCTATGGCATAGTCGGCGGCGGCGAGCAGGCTCTTGTCCAGAAGGGAATCGCCTGAGGCGACCATCGGCTCCGAATGCACAGTGCGGCGGACATGAAGAATGGCATCGCTTTTGTTCACCGCCTCCGGCACGATATAGAGCTTGCGCCCCTGCAGGGATACTCTCCAGCCAAGCTCGCCCAGCCGTTGAGACATCCGGACAATCTCCTCTAGCGGCAGCGAATCCCGGTGAACCACGAAGGTATAGAACAGCTCATCGCAATACCGCCGGCTAATGATCCATTCTTCCTGAACAACAGCACGCACGATGCTTTCGGCTTCTTCCGCCGCAGCGGAGCCGCGTTCCACCGCTCTGCCGACAGCCGTCCGCCAATCCTGGTCCACTATCCCGTTCACAAGAATATTGCCGCCATTGCTGGTGATGGCATAATCCGGAATGACCGTCTCCTGGAACAGGTTAATCCGCCGGTACTGGGCAATCGTACGTGTAGTCACCGGCATGAAGACAATCTTCGCCGCCAGCTCTATCAGTGTAGCCAGAGCCTGCTGTGAGATATACGATACCGTTCTGCCGTCAACAACCTCTGCCGGAACCAGACCCGGGGTATCCTCAGGAACGCCTATCGCGCTAAGAGAGTAGATCAGCGTGCGGTCCAGATCGCTGGCGTAGATCATTCACTCTCCCCTTTCAGCGGCTTGATGATGCCGCAGCAGGAGTAGGTCAGCCCGGGATAGACCTCTACCGGCACGCCCCGGTCCTCCGCCAGCAGCAGAATATGCCGCAGGTTGGGATTGTCCAGCCTGTCGACAAGGATTCTCCAGGGCACTCTTCTCAGCAGTACACGTGTCGTCTCCCCCACTCCGGGCTTCACCAGATTGATATTATCTATGCCGAAGGTATCCTGGATACTGCGGATATCGGCCAGCCCCTGCCAGGTAATCTCCGGCGGATGCTCCAGCATCTCCGCAGCCTGCACAAATGCCTCTGCTGCTACTTCCGCGAAATACGGGGTAATCGCTTCAACGAATACGTTGGACAGATCACTGTCCAGCCATTCCTTGTAGAATTTGGCCCCGTGGAATTCCTCTGGCCCGATCAGATCATCGCGGAGCACCGTACGGCTCATCAGGCCGGATACCGTGGAGTTCAGGCAGGCGCTTGGAATCAGATAATCCTCCCGGGTGCCGTAGGTTCCCGAGCAGTGCCCGGGATCTGCGAGTACCGCCAGATCATCATTTAGCGTAATGCCATATTTATTATGCATACTCTCACAGGCCTCTATCAGCACCTGCCGGATGGCCCCCTTACCGGTCCAGCCATCGATGAATTGCAGCTCGGCATCCCTTCCATGCTGCTGCAGCATGTAGAGCACCGCATTCTCATCAATCCCCTTGCCGCGGATAATCGAGATGCTGTAATGCGGAAGATCCGCTCCATATTTCTCAAGAATATAACGTTTGATCAATACTCCGATAGGTGTGCCCGCTCTCGCCAGGGAGACCAGCACGGTATTCGCCGTTCCCCGCCGGGCTACAATCATCTCGGACACCACAGCTACAGCCAGCGCCACCTTCTTCGCAGTCTGCTGCAGCGTCTCATGAAACAATTCGATATACTGCTCTGTCGGCTGGTACTCCACCGGAAGCATCTCCGAATAATGCACGCCGGACTGGATCGCTTCCTCCCGCTCGGCCGTTCCCCGCTCCAGGGATACATTGCTTAGATCCTTGAGCAGGAAGGTAACGTCGGAAGCAGGATAGCTGCCCAGTGCCACCGGAGGGGATATTGTTCTATTGTGAATGGCTTCGATATCTATTCCCTTCATAGCCCTGAGCCTCCCGTATCTGGTTCTGGGCTGAGCACAACAAGATGTACCTTATTGCCCGCCAGCCTCTGTAAAATATCCGTCATCGGTGCAATCCGCTGCCGGGGCACCTCGCGTTCCAGCAGGACGAAGATATCGTCATACTGGCCGGGGTCCACATTATAGATGAAATTCTTGATCTCCGTGTCGCCTGCGGACGGATAGGCTGCGGCGCTGTGCACGCCGTAATCCGCACGCCGCTCGGGATGGATCGGACTGCGGGTTGAGGACTGGTACAGCACGCCCTCTCCCATCTCTGCAGCGATCCGCATCGGCAGATACATGAACTCGCCTACGCCCATCACCAGGGTACGTCCGCCTTCTCGCAGCCCCCGGAGCTGCCTGGCCACACGGCTTACACCTGCATCTATCCGCGCATTATCCGCAGACTCCAGGCCGAAGCGGCCGCTGTGCTTCAGATAAGGCGATGGATTGATAACGCCCAGCCCATCCGCCGAGGTTACCGGAAGCCGCTCTAAGCCGTCGAATGCATAAGTAGTTACAAGCTCTGCGCCTGTGGTAGCAGCGGCTCCGTTACCGGCTGCAGGCTGCAGCAGCGGAACCCCCTCAACCTTGATGCTCCCTTGCAGCAGTGATAGAGCTTGTATGCGTATCCCCAGCTCCAGCTCCAGCTCACGGTACGCCTGGATATTAGCTTCACTCCGCCAGTCCAAGAGAGAAGCCACTACATACTCCCTGCGCGGGAATTTGGACTGGATGTCCCGGATCGTATTAATCGCCGTATTACCGGTCGTAATCTCGTCATCCACTAATACAATCGGCTCTGTCCCCGATAACAGTCCGGCATTCAGGGCATAGCAGAGATGATCTACGGCGTGGGAATGCTCCTCTTCAAAGGTCACCACCGATTCCAGCTCAGGAATCAGCTCACGCGTGGTATGAATATAGGACGCACCGCCGGCGAATGCATTATACATGCTGTGGCCAAGGGCGGTAGCGGTTTCGGCGAACCCGATAAACAGAACCGGCTCAGGCAGAGCCAGGCGCGCAGCAAGCAGCGCATGATAAGCTTCTTCCGCAACTTCAGGATGGATCAGGCCATGAACGGCCTGGTTCATCAGCGGTTCCATCATCTCCCGGTCAGCGGTATCCGCGCTCATCTCCAGATACAGGAGCAAGGCGAGTGCCGCTCCGCTAAGCAGCGGGGTATAGGGCCCTACGGGAATGTGCTTGCCAAGCACTTTGCTGACGAACAGGAAGGAGCGCTTCTTATTGATTCGTGCAGCCATAGAGAACAAGGACTCCACAGGCATATGAAAAGGATTGGAGGTTTCTGTTACCGTAACCTGCAGATTCTCGACGATATTAAACGTGTGTGTATTCGTTCTCGGGTAGTAATCCGACAAAATGCTGTTGTTCATGTAACACCCCGTATATTTGAGATCGTAATAAAATTCGTCTGGCCCAGTTCAAATGAGGCTTGATTTCATTCATTTTGTTATAGTATTCACTCTTGAACACGCCGCGGCTGCCATCGTTGCTGTCTACAATACTTAAGGCATCCACATACTCTTCATGCATTACGGTATACATCGCCTGCACGGGTCTGAGGTGGGAGGGGTGGATAATGGTTTTGCCCACAATGCCGTTCTCCTTGTCCAGAATTACTTCCCGGATCAGCCCGTCCATCGAGCTTGAAATGAAGCTGTTGCGCATCTCGCGGCCATGCTTGCCGTAGGTATCCTCGAAGGGTGTCTCCCGCAGCTGCGGGCGGAGGACCCGGTGTCCTTTGCTGGAAAAATACTCCCACACAGGACCCGAGATCACGTATCCTTCCTCCACACGGCCAAAGACGTTAATGATATCCGACATGCAGTCACGGATCGGCGTCAGGTCATAAATACTGATATCCGGGCTGCGCCGCAGTCCGAACAGACTGGAGAAGTCCGTCGCTCCAATCCGGACATTCAGTACATACTCGCGGTATTGCCCCAGCAGATCGCGCACCCCAAGCAGAGTATCCATCCGGCTCTCCCGGTAGATGATCGGTGCATTCTCCAGAATCGGCATCCCGTACAGCACCGGGGCGGAATAGCTGCGTGTGTCATTGTAATCGGCAATGGCCTCGAAATAATCCGTACCATTCTCTACGGAGAATTTGGGGAAGACGAAGCCGGTCAGCATGGTGATTAATGATCCCAGCCGAAAGATCAGATCCCGCAGCTGTGCAGGGTTACGCACCCGGATGAACAGCAGCGGAAGACTGCCGCGCTGCTCCGGCTCATTCTCCGCATAAGCGGACAGGAACGCCAGATGCCTGACGATGGATTCTTCGGCATAATCCACTTCACCATCCCCGATGGCATCCTCCAGATCTATGATTACCGTAATAAGTCCTGAGGCTCTCAGCTTAATAATATCTTCGGCAACACTGGCACGGGTGGCCGGCATATAAAGGGCTGCTCCGACGGCATAAGCCAGTAAATCCTTGCGGGTAGTATGATCAAATGAAACCGGCGGAACATGGAATAATGAGGCTTCCTGTTCTTGTGTGAGGTAATCGAAATATCTCAAGGCCCTTCCCCCTTAATGTTGTGCCAGCACAATACAAATGACCTCTGGCTGCGAGCAGAACCAGCTATGCCGTCCTCTCGGGGACGGTATCCGGCTTGCTTAGAACCCAAGCAAAGGCCATGCTATAAACCTATTACGATTACCCGAAAGGCGTGCCGGAGTCCACCCTTCCCGTGAACCCCGCGCCTTCCTGCACAGCTATAAAGGATAAAGAGATGAAGCACGCAGAACCATCAGGCCTTGTGGTTCTCAGCCTTCTTGCGTTTGCTTGCGCTATACACAATAGTACCTGCAAACACCGCAATTAGAATACCGAAGAAAATTACATGCGGCAATTCATAGCCGAAGGCTCCGGCAAGCATTTTACCGGCAATCAGTGCAATAAGCAGGAATGCTGTCTGTTCCAGTTCAGGATATCTGGCAATCAGCTTGAGGAACACCTGTGCCACTCCGCGCATCATCAGTACGCCGAGAATACCGCCCAGGAAGAGTACCCATACTTCACTGCTAAGACCAAACGCAGCTACCACGCTGTCAATACTGAAGGCAATATCCATTAATTCAACGAGGAGTACCGTCTTCCAGAAGGAGGCGCCTTTATTCTTAATCTCTCCCTCTTCTCCGCTGCCCTTGAACAACCCTTTGTAGGCAATGTAGAAGAGATACAAGGCTCCAAGCACCTTCACCAGCGTGAATTTGACGAGATAGGTCCCCAGCCCAATCGCCAGGAATCTGAATACATAAGCACCGATAATACCGTAGAACAACGCCTTACGCTGCTGCTCCTTCGGCAGGTGCTTAACCATGACCGCCAGTACAAGCGCGTTATCAGCGGACAGCAGACCCTCCAGCAGAATCAAGCTTCCGATTATCCCCCAGCTGACAGGGTCGGAGAGCGTTCCTGCAATATCACTCCATGAGAAGAAATGCCCATAATTCTCACCGATACTCCTAAAAAAATCACTGAACCAGTCCATTCCACTTGCGCCTCCGGTAATATCAAATTATTTGCTTCCCGCTACCCAGCGAAGCCCCCAGCCATAAGCCTCATCCATCTCCCTGTGACCGCTGAAATATTGCACGAGCCGTTCAATACTGAAGGTCTCGTTATCCACATTCCGGATCAGCGCGATGGCGCACATGCCTTTACGGTTGTTATGCTCGTCCAGATTAACGATAATATCCGGTCCTCCATCCTGCTTCAGGGTAACCACTCCATCCGCTTCAGACCAGTTGGTAACTCCTTTGTAAATAAAGGCAAACACCAGAATCCGTTCAATCTGGGCGACCTTACTTCCGTTTATACGCAGATTCTCGCCAGATGTTACGGAGCCGGTCCGATCATCTCCATCGAGCATGATGTACGGCGGCTGCTGGAGGTTGCCGAACGCATTGCCCAGTGCCTGCACCACGCCTTTGCTGCCATTCTTCAGCTCATACAGACAGGCCAAGTCGAGATCTACCCCGCCCTTGTTACGGCTGAACAGCCCTCCGCCCTGCTTCTGGTTCCAGTTCAGGTTAATGAGCAGCTCACCCAGACCGGAGGCGGATTTCTTCAGGTTAATCGAATCGCCCTTCTTCTTCAGCTCAATCTTCTTCAGATTGAGATTCAGCGCCGGTGCGGGAGCAGCCTCCTGCTTAGGGGGTGCCAGTGCAGGCGGTGGCGGAATCACAATATTCGGTCTGGATGACTCTGCGCGGGGCGGCGGCACTTGAAGCGGCGGGCGTCCCGGCGGAGGCGTCTGTTCAGGCGGCTTCGGTGCCGGCGCAGGCTCGTCCTCTACTTCTATGCCATAGTTGCCGCAGAGCGCCTTAAGCCCGCCCGAGAAGCCCGCAACAATCGCACTGTATTTCCATTCTTCACCATGTCTATATAATTCTCCAACTACAACAGCCGTTTCCACAGAGAACTGATTTCCAAGGTTACACCGCAGAAGCTGCGCACCTGTCGCCTGATTCACGATCCGGCACTCCGCTTCACTCATTTGTCCGAACATCTGCTTGCGGTTTTCTCCGTCATACAGAGTAAGCGTGAAGGCAATCTTCACTATGTTTGCCGGAATCCGCTCCAGCGAGACCTCGAACTGCTTCAGTCCGCCCGAAGCCGTACCCGGCACATCCTTATAAGTGATATATGGAGTAGACGGGTTATTGTAAAAGATCAGATCGTCGTCACTGCCGACTTTACCGCCAGCTCCAAGCAGGAATGCGGAAGCATCAATATCCATGGAAGACGGAGCTTTCCACCCGATCTCAACCGTAATGCTGCGGAGCCCCGGGTTCCCTTTGGTCAGGTCTGCTTTCTGTCCTTTGACTACTTCTGTATTCATTCTTACGCCACCTTTATACATGGATAAGAGCGCAACTTATCAGATTTTGTGTATAAAAAGGGCAGGATCGATGATGATCCCGCCTTTGAAGCTCTTATTGCGCGTCCAGCCCGTAGTTTTTGCATAACGCGCTTAGTCCGCCGGCGAAGCCGCTGCCGATCGCCTGGAATTTCCAGTCCGCCCCCTGGCGGTAGAATTCACAGAAGACCACAGCCGTCTCGGTGGAGAAATCCTCGCCCAGATCGAACCGCAGAATCTCACGGTCACTGGATGCATCCACTACGCGGACGAAAGCGTTGGAGACTTGTCCGAAGTTCTGTGCCCGGGCCTCATAATCATAGATCGTGACCGTGATCCCGATCCGCTGAATATTGGCAGGCACCAGGCTGAAGTCTACGACGATCTGCTCATCATCCCCGTCGCCTTCCCCCGTACGATTGTCGCCTGTGTGGGTTACAGATCCAGTACCGCCGCTTGGGTTGTTATAGAATACAAAGTCATTTTCGCTTTTGGCTTTGCCGTCCTCATGCAGCAGGAATGCTGATGCATCAAGGTCGAAATCCTTGCCGCCGCTGTACTTGTTTGTATCCCAGCCCAGTCCTACAACTACCTTGGTCAGACCCGGATTAGTCTTGGTAAGATCAATCCGCTGTCCTTTGGAAAGACTGATCGTCACTGTCAAAAACCCTCTTTCCTTACAGATTTAATTCCCGTAATGTCAGAGCCTTATTGCAGACCGTAATCACGGGTCAAGCCGGAGAGACCATCCTTGTAGCCGCTGCCAATCGCATTGAATTTCCATTCTGCGCCGTTACGGTACAATTCGCCTACAACTACGCCTGTTTCAACGGAGAAATCTTCACCCAGGTCAAAACGGATCAGTTCCTCACTGTTCGCATCGTTGACGATACGTACATAAGAACGGGAGACTTGTCCAAAGTTCTGGCTTCTGGATTCTGCTTCATAGATGGTAATGGTGAAGGCAATCTTGTCCACATCTGCAGGAACATTAAGCAAATCGACTTGAACCTGCTCATCGTCTCCGTCGCCTTCCCCGGTACGGTTATCGCCGGTGTGTACGACAGAAGCGTTCTCGTTCTGCTTGTTGTTGAAGAAGATGAAGTTGGTTTCTTTATCTACTTTACCGCTGGCATTCGTCAGGAACACGGAAACGTCAAGGTCAAAGTCCTTACCGCCGTCGTATTTATTCGTATCCCATCCTAGGCCGACTGTGATTTTGGACAAGCCTGGATTCGTTTTGGTTAAATCAATTTTTTGTCCCTTGGATAAGTTAATAGCCATGAATAGAGCCCTCTTTTCTCAAATTGGATTTAGATATAGCGTTCTGCCAGCTGATTGATATGCGCGGCGTGGGCCGCTTCACCGATGGCTGCGAATTTCCACTCTTCGCCATGACGGTACAGCTCACCGCAGATCAGTGCCGTGAAGCCTGTATAATTCTCTGTCAGATTAAACTTAACCAATTCTGCATTCCCTGCCGCATTAATGATGCGGATATACGCAGATTTGATCATTCCGAAATCCTGCTTGCGGTTCACCGCATCGTAGATGTTAACCACAACAAGGACCTTATGGACATCGGCAGGAATCTGCTTCAGATTCACCATGATCTGTTCGTCGTCCCCGTCGCCCTCACCCGTCAGATTATCCCCCGAGTGGACTACAGAGTTATTCGCATTCTGTTTGTTGTGAAAGCAGACAAGGTTCAGCTTGTTCGTCAGCTTGCCGTTCTCATTCAGCAGCAGCGCTGAAGCATCGCAGTCCACATTCGCCTGTTTTTTAACCCCAAAGAATCCTCTTGCCGGTTCGGCAGGGTCCCAGCCCAGTCCTACGATTACGTTAGACAGTCCGGCATTGCCTTTGGTTAAATCGATCTTCTGACCTTTTACCAGATTAATTCCAGCCAACTTGAAGTACCTCCGTTTCCAGATAGAAGTATGCTTGCGGGTGTTACATCAGTGATACGGCGATGAATCGCCTAAAGTTTCAGTAATTAGCAAATGAAATCCAGCCTGTAATTACAGGCTGAATTCGCTTGGGCTAAGTCCCAGTACATTGCAGATATTCCGCACAACCGCTTTCTCATGCTCATCGAAGTCACCGTCTGCTGCACCAATCGCCGAGCATACGCCCACGATTAACCGTCCAACCTCCGGTTTGCCGTTGAACTTCCCGATGGCCTTCAGCGCTTCCTGCTTACCGATCTCCGGCGAGAATTCGAAGTTGCTGACATAGTAATTGAACTGGGCAATGACGTCCCTCATGTCAAATACCTTGAGTTCATTGCTGAGATTCATATATCCCGCCATCTTGTTCTTCTCAGCTTCCTCAATCTTGCCGTCAGCAGCAGCAACCAGCGCGCAGCCCGCCACCACCGCGTTCATAAAGTCTTTATTTTTAAATTTCTTCACTTGATCCGTCAGTCCGCTCTTGGTGGTATTCAGCCAATTCTTGAATGTGCTCATCGTATTCTCCTTCTATCATTATGGAATTATGACCAGCAGAAAGCCTATGCCGTCTTATTAAGCACCCTATCCTTTTCTGCCGGAAATATAAGGATCAATCATTATGCAGAACCGCTGTCATCCTTATACTTTAAAAAAAGATATCTCCGAGCCTCCTCCCCGCCACCCTGGGCAGCTATTCACGCTTGGACTTATTGCCTATTTCTTACTCTTCTAATATAACCGATTAAATAACAATATTCTACTTTAGGCGATTCTTACAGCACCTTGGACAGAAACTCCCGTGTACGCTCATGCGACGGGCTGCCGAACAGCTGCTCCGGCGCACCCTGCTCCACTATGGCCCCTTGCTCCATAAAAAGCACCCGGTCCCCCACTTCACGGGCGAAGCCCATCTCATGGGTCACCACAACCATAGTCATCCCCTCAAGGGCCAGCTCCTTCATTACGGCCAGCACCTCGCCCACCATCTCGGGGTCCAGGGCCGAGGTCGGCTCGTCGAACAGCATGATCTTCGGCTCCATCGCCAGCGCCCGGGCAATCGCCACCCGCTGGGCCTGACCGCCGGAGAGCGAGGCAGGATACATCTCCGCCTTCTCACTGAGGCCCACCTTTTGCAGCAGCTCTACAGCCTTCTGCCTCGCTTGATCCTCCGTCCATTTCCGCACCTTCATCGGGGCCAGCAGGATGTTCTCGATCACTGTGCGGTGCGGAAACAGATTGAACTGCTGAAAGACCATCCCCACCTCAGTACGGATATCGTTAATCCTTGTGCTCTTGGCCATCAAGGAAGTACCTTCAATGAGAATATCGCCCTTTTGCGGCTGCTCCAGCAGATTAAGGCAGCGCAGAAAGGTCGATTTGCCCGAGCCCGAAGGCCCGATGACGACCACAACCTCCCGGCTGTGAATGTCGACGCTGATATCCGTCAGTACCTGATGGGCACCGAATGATTTGTGCAGATGCTTGACTGAAATAACCGGTTCCATAGGGGTTACACCTTCCGTTCGATATAATTAAGCAGCTTGCTGAGGGAGTAGGTCAGGATGAAATAGATCAGTGCAGCGGTCAGATAAGGCTCCCAGATCCGCAGGTATTGGCCTTTCATGGTATTGCTCCAGTACATAATCTCAGGGGCGGCAATCAGCGCCAGCAGCGAGGAATCCTTAACAAGTACGATGAATTCATTCCCGAAGGCGGGAACCATCCGTTTGATGGCCTGGGGCAGAATAATGAAGCGCATCGCCTGCTGCCGGGTCATTCCTAGGGATAGGGCCGCTTCCCGCTGACCGGGGTCGATGGACTGGATACCGGCGCGGAAGATCTCCGCAGAATAGGCGGCGGAATTGAGCGACAGCGCCACGAATGCGCTCATCAGCGCATAGGTTTTGCCATAGAACAACGGGATCAGCCCGAAGTGGACGATCAGAATCTGCACATAGAGCGGCGTACCGCGGAAGAGGTTAATATACGCGTGAAACGGCCAGCGGAAATACCATTTGGGCGCCATTTTGCCGAAGCCGATAATCAGCCCCAGCAGGGAGCCGCACAGAATGGAGACCAGCGATACGCCGATGGTGAACAAAGTCCCTTTTAGCAGAACCGGTAAATAATGAACGATGATGTCGAATCTGAAATCCATAGAATTCTTCCCTTCTCTTCTGCTTGTGGCTTGCTCAAAAAAAGAAGCACGCGCAATAGCAATCATTACGCATGCTTAGTTGTGCCGGCCCCTATGCTACTTCGCGTTCATAAGCGCCGCCGTATCCGGCTCTTCGCCGAACCATTCCTTGTAGATCTCCGCATATTTGCCGTTCTCGATGACCTTCTTGATTGCCGGGTCCAGCTTCGCCTTCCATTCACTGCCCTTCGGATACAGGATACCGTAGTACTCGGAACCGAAATTCTCCTTGTCGATAATGCCTGTCAGCTTCTCCTTCGGGTTGTTCTTGATGTATTCGTTCACGATGGCGATATCCGCAACCACCGCATCCGCTCCGCCGCCGTTCAGCTCCATAAGCGCTACCGCATTGCTGTCGAACCGCTTCAGATTGCCGTTGTCGACGCCCATAATGCCGCTCATCAGCTCATCTGCTGTCGTGGCTGCCTGAACCGCAACCTTCTTCCCCTTCAGGTCCAGGGCGGATTTGATGTCGCTGCCTTCCTTCACCATGATCATGTTCGTAGATTCGAAATAAGGGATGGAGTAGTCATAGGTTTCCTTGCGCTCATCTGTAATTGATACCGAGGATACACCCGCCTGATATTCAGTACCCTGCTTCACACTCGTCAGCATGGTATCCCAGCCTGTGTTGGTGACCGTGTAATCGATGCCGGCCTCCGCCATCACCGCCTTAATGAAATCAATGTCAAAGCCCTTGATCGTATCGGTATCCATATACTCCATTGGTGCATAGCTGGCATCGGTAGCAATTTTGAGGCTTTTCCCGTCCGCACTGCCGCCTTTCGCATCATTACCAGAGCTACAACCCGCCATTGCCAAGACCAAGAGTGCTACCATACCTGACATCGCCCACTTTTTCCGGATTCCCATTCTCCAATCCCCCTACTTTTTGTAAAATAACTTAAGGAGATTTTATCAGATTAAAGTAGTGATGACAATTAACTTTATCCTTTTGTGTAATATAATATGACATTATTATCGATATATTGTAACATCTCATGCAAAAAAGCAGCCAAAATGCCCCGGAGAGAGCTCCGGCAGCATTCTGGCTGCTTACTGAATGGTCTATACATATTAGCACATAAGTTAGAAGGTCAAATCGCCGTCATAGGAAGCAATCATCCGGTACAGCTCCGGACGGCGGTCACGGAAGATCCCCCATTCAATCCGGCCGACCTCAAGCGCATCCAGATCAAATTCGCTGACCAGTACAGTCTGCTCATCCCGTCCGGCTTCGACAATCTTGTTGCCCTGCGGACCAGCGATGAACGACGAGCCGTAGAAGTCAATGCTGGAATCCTCGTCAGTCTCCTTGCCGATCCGGTTGGAGGCTACGACAGGAATCAGGTTAGCAGCAGCATGCCCCAGCATGCAGGTCTGCCAGTGATCCTTGGAATCAATCGACCCATCCTGCGGCTCCGAGCCGATTGCTGTAGGGTAGAACAGAATCTCCGCACCCATCAGGCTCATCACCCGGGCAGCTTCCGGGTACCATTGGTCCCAGCATACGCCGACTCCGATTTTGGCATAGCGGGTATTCCACACCTTGAAGCCGGTATCGCCCGGGTTGAAGTAGAATTTCTCTTCATAGCCCGGACCGTCAGGAATATGGCTCTTGCGGTATTTGCCCATCACGGTTCCGTCCGCATCAATAACCGCCAGCGAGTTGTACCGCGCATAATTCTTCTTCTCATAAAAGCTGATCGGCAGCACCACCGCAAGCTCCTTGGCGATGGCCTTGAAGTGGTTCACCGCCTTGTTCTGCTCCAGCTCCGTAGCATAGGCATAGTAATCCGACTTCTCCTTCTGGCAGAAATACGGCGTCTCGAACAGCTCCTGCAGCAGAATAATCTGCGCACCCTGGGCGGCTGCCTCTCTTACCAGTGTCTCCGCCTTGCGGATATTCTCATCTATGTCGCCGGAACAGCTCATTTGCGTCGCGGCTACTTTTACTTGTCTCATGGTTGTTCCTCCTTATGATTAGGTTGGTCTACTCCACCGCAGGCATCTGCTGGGTGGTGCAATGCACGTTGCCGCCTTCGCCGATCACGGCCATTCCGTTCACGGTACGGATACGGCGGTCCGGGAACAGCCCGGCCAGCGTCTCCTCGGCCAGCTTGTCCGTCTCAGCCGCTGTACCGCCGAAGACCGGCAGGATAATTCCGCCGTTCACAAAATAAAAGTTCAGATAGCTCAGCGTCAGGCGGCTGCCCTCGAAGTCCACGCGGGGCGG
Organism: Paenibacillus sp. FSL H8-0122; assembly: GCF_038005345.1. NCBI lineage: Bacteria > Bacillati > Bacillota > Bacilli > Caryophanales > Paenibacillaceae > Paenibacillus > Paenibacillus sp. FSL H8-0122. Next base: position 6,277,604 of record NZ_JBBOTB010000001.1, read on the forward strand.
CTGCTGAATGCGGATAATCTCCAGCTTCCGGCCTTTGGCATCAACCGTCTGCTCCAGGATGCGCAGATTCTCCTGCGTAATCGCATAGTTCTCATCCTGCGGGTCCTCGCAGACCTGAATAATCACCTTGCCCGGTGCCGCGAAGCAGGCGATGTTATCGACATGCCCGTCCGTCTCATCCCCGCTGAGGCCGCGCTTCAGCCAGATGATGGACTCGGTCCCGGTATATTGCTTCACATATGCAGCAATCTCCTCGCGGCTTAAGCCCGGATTGCGGTTGGTGTTGAGCAGACATTCCTCGGTGGTCAGCAGCGTGCCTTCACCGTCCGTATGAATCGAGCCGCCCTCCATCACCAGCGGAGCATCGAATGCGCTGACTCCCAGGTGCTTCAGAATCTGCGGAGCTACCTCATCATCGAGATCCCAAGGTGAGTATTTGCCGCCCCAGGCATTGAATTTCCAGTTGACCCCGGCCAGCTTCCCGTCAGGACCCGTGAGGAAGGTTGGTCCGTTGTCCCGCAGCCAGGCATCGTTGTGCCGGACGGGGAGCAGTGTCACATTCCCGCCGAGCGTCAATTTCTCTACCTGATCCAGCTCCTCTGGATTGACGATAACCGTCACCGGCTCGAATTCGGCAATCGCCCGGATAATCTCGGCATAGCCCGCACTAACCGCTTCATGATTATCTGGGTGTACCATAGAGTCCTTCACCGGCCAGGAAATGAAGGTCCGTTCATGCTTGGCCCATTCGGCAGGCATTGTATAGTGTAAATCACGTGGATGCATCATTTAGTTACCTCTGCTGTTTAGTTTTTGAAGCCGGGGATCTACCCGCAAGCTCCTCACCCATCATACATGAATATGCCGGCAGGCTCAATTGCTGTGCAGCAATAATCCCTCTGGAAATATCCAGAGGGACTGCCATAGAAGCATAATAATCTGCGGTACTGGAATCAGAAAAACTGTGAGACTCTAATCAGAGAGATTGCGGGACTACAATCAGAGAACCTCGGGGATGAATCGATTTTACAGAATGATGCGCTTGATTATATTGCCCTCAAAATCCTTAATGCTGAACTCACCATTCTCCAGAACGCCGTAGGAGTTCGGGTTGTTCTCCTTCGGTAACGCAATCGATCCGGGGTTGAGCAGGGTAATGCCGTCCTTCACCTCTGCCACCGGCAGATGTGTATGCCCCTGAATGAATATATCCTGCGGGGACAGCGCCGGTAAGTGGTCGATGCTGAAGCCATGCCCGTGCGTAGCGTAGATCTTCCGGCCCTCATGCAGAATCAGCACGTAGTCGCCCATCATCGGGAAGTGCAGCAGCATCTGATCCACCTCGGCATCACAGTTACCTCTCACCGCCGCCAGCGATTTGCCCGATTGGCTGTAAGCATTCAGCCTGTCGGCGACCCCCTGCGGATTATACCCCTCCGGCAGCGGATTCCTCGGTCCGTGATACAGGAAATCCCCCAGAATAACCAGCGTGTGCGGCTGCTCCTCCTCCGCCTTCGCCAGCGCCTGTTCCAGCCAGTACAGGGATCCGTGAATATCGGAAATAAACATCAGCTTCATTCGTACGCTTCCTCTCTGTCCATATATCCTGCCCAAAATGCAACATTCCGCTCACCATTCCGGCACGAATCAGCTATTGTTGCACAAAAAGCAGGATTCCTTCTCCTTCAAGCTGAATGCGGGATGATTTCCTGCAATTTGTGCAACATTTCTCCTAAACTCCCATGTATCCATGCACCAAAACTGCAATATATGCAACAATCGGTCGCATCACAGCCGTCTCAAGGCAGATTGGACGAGCCCATCAGGAAGCGGTCTACCTCGCGGGCGGCCTGGCGGCCCTCGTTAATCGCCCAGACCACCAGACTCTGGCCGCGCCGCATATCACCGGCTGTGAAGACTCCCTCCACATTCGTTGCCTGCGCTCCGAACTCTGCCTTAACGTTGGAACGCTCATCGCATTCCACACCAAGCTGTCCCAGCACTGTCTCCTCCGGTCCAGTGAAGCCCAAAGCCAGCAGCACCAGCTGCGCCGGAATGACCTCTTCGCTGCCCGGCACTTCTACAGGGGCCATCCGTCCGTCCTCCGTGCGCTTCCATTCAATACGCACTGTATGCAGCTCCTGCACATGTCCGCCCGCATCACCCACAAAACGCTTCGTATTCACCAAATAGCGGCGCGGATCTTCTTCATACAGAGAAGCCGCCTCCTGCTGTCCGTAGTCCACCTTCAGCACCTTCGGCCATTCCGGCCAAGGATTGCCCGGCTGGCGGGTCAATGGGGACTGCGGCATAATCTCCAGCTGGATTACGCTGCGGCAGCCGTGGCGGATCGAAGTGGCTACGCAGTCCGTACCCGTATCTCCGCCGCCGATGACGACCACATCCTTGCCCGCCGCCGATAGATACTCTCCGTCCGCCAGTTCGGAATCCAGCAGGCTCTTCGTGTTCAGTGTCAGGAACTCCATCGCCTGATGGATACCGCGCAGCTCCCGGCCTTCCAGCGGCAGGTCCCGCGCCTTAGTCGATCCGCCGCAGAGGACGACAGCATCATGTTCTTCCTGTAGTTGAGCCGCTGTAATATCTCTGCCGATCTCGGTACGGGTGACGAAGGTCACGCCTTCCGCCGCCAGCAGATCCACCCGGCGCTGCACCTTCTTCTTATCCAGCTTCATGTTCGGAATGCCGTAGGTCAGCAGTCCGCCGATCCGGTCAGCCCGCTCATAGACCGTTACACTGTGTCCCGCCTTGTTCAGTTGGGCCGCGCAGGCAAGCCCGGCAGGGCCGGAGCCGACGACGGCGACCTTCTTGCCTGTACGGGTAAGCGGCGGCTCAGGAACGATCCAGCCTTCGGCAAACCCTCTATCTACAATCGCTTTTTCGATCGATTTTATCGTTACCGAATCGCCGTTCTTCCCTACCGTACAAGCGCCTTCACATGGTGCAGGGCAGACGCGTCCTGTAAATTCAGGGAAGTTGTTCGTCTTATGCAGGCGCTTCAGCGCGACCTGCCAGTTCCCGCGATAGACCATGTCATTCCACTCGGGAATCAGATTATGCAGCGGACAGCCGCTGGCCATCCCTGACAATATACGCCCGACATGACAGAACGGTGTTCCGCAATCCATACAGCGGGCCCCCTGCTCACGCAGCTGTTCTTCCTCCATCGGAACCGAGAATTCATTCCAGTTCTTAATCCGCTCCATTGGCTCGCATTCAGCAGGCGTCCGCCGCTGATATTCTATAAATCCGGTTGTTTTACCCATCCCTGTCATCCTCCGAGTCTCTCTGATTGGCCGCCGAAAGGTAATAGACGGCATTCATTCATGCCCACACCCGGCTCCAAAAAGAAACACACTCTTCTGTCACCGTCCGTTATTCTGTCACTGTAAAGCAGCGAAGCAAGAGGCTATAACGGGGCTTAAGATCACCCCGGTACAGGCTCTTGCACGGTTATCATAAGGGGAATAAATGCCTTCATATTACCACCTATCCGCAGGGAGGGAACATGAGCAATGTCACCTTTTGTGTTAACGTTATGTGGCAAATCGTGTACAGCAGACTCAGGCAGCATCTTTTTTCTTGAACATATTGTAGACCGAGCTGAACACCCCGAACAGAATCCCTGTTAACGGGAAGACGATCCAGTTGATCTCCCACTGGTCGAACACGAAACCGCTGACCAGAAAAACACAAGTAACCAGCGGCCAGATCACAGCGGCAACTGCACCGACAATCCGGCCCTCCTCCTGCTTCGCCTCACTGAAATCGCCTGTCTTCAACAGCTGCTGGTACGCACTCCGGATATTCCCGTAATACACGAAGAGGAACACGGCTACAGCCACCATTATCGGCAGAACGGCCACCCCGTATGAGCTGAATTCATCTCCAAACGCAGAAGTTACAAAGATGGCAATCGGCGACAACACGCATAAACACACCCCCATGATAAGCGATAACGTATACGTGGCGGCAAAAGCGGCCTGTCGCTGCTCAATATACGCCTTCAGAGGATGCGGCAGACTGAACCCGGACTCCATGTATTTGTATTTCTCCATTTTCGTGCCACTGTAGATGAATAACGCAATAGCAGGACCGAGCAGCAGTAACAGGGAGACCAGCCCGATCATACTCATCGCATCTTCAGAGAATACATTTCCCATGACCCCGTTCTCCCCAAGACCCGAGAAAAGGATAAGCAGCGCAGCACCCAGCAAAATCAGCCCTACGCCCCAGCCTACGAGCAGGCCGGATTTTCTTTTGGCAGCAATGAATTCTTCTACAGCAAGCTCATCCAGCATGGGCAGCCGTAGTCCATCCTCCTTACGATCCTCTCCAAGCCCCAGCTCGCTGACCAGCTCATCAATGTTGCCGAACTCGGAAATAACGATGCCCACCGCCTCATTCTCCGACTTCCCTTCATGCTTCAGTTCATAGTATTTCTCTTCCATGTTGCCAAGCAGCTCCTGCTTCAGCATCGCCATCTGTTCCGTTCTGGGCAGAGATGCGAACATATTGTTCAAGTATCCAATGATGGTATCCAAGTTCCTCACAGCTCCTTTATGAATTTGTTGATAACTTCCTGCGTGATCTGCCATTCCTCGCATTTGGCCCGGTAGTAGGCAAGACCCTGGGGAGTGATGCGGTAGTAAGTGCGTCTCTTGCCGAACGTCTCATCCAGATAAAAGGAATCAATATAACCGTTCTTCTCCAGCCGGGTGAATGCCGAATAGAGTGTGGTTTCCTTCATAATGTACTTCTCTTCCGATAGCTTCCGTATATTCTTGGAAATCTCATAGCCGTAAGACTCCCCGTCCAGAAGCATGTAGAGGATCATCGTGTCGTTGTATCCCCTAATCACATCACTGCTGATCAATTGCCTGCCTCCTATACTTCATCTGTCGTAGTAATTAGGTTCATTGTAGCATAATTACTACGACAGATGAAGTAGTGTTTTACGTGGAAATACTATTTATTTTTAAAAGCGGGCTTATGGGCGGTTTCCGTGCTAAAGCAGGCTCGGATAAACCCTTGACATAAAAGCGCCCCTTGGAGAGTTTCTTCCAAAGGACGCTTAAACTGAATCTTATTCCTGGACTTTACTGTCCCGTTTTTCGGAATCATCTGATACACTTAAGGGGCGAGCGAACCCGACAAAGTTTCTCGCCCAAAAGTCGATTGTTCACCCAATCGGCTTTTTCATTTGCTCACCTATCGAATTGTACTGATTAATCAATTCATCCAATACCATTGATTGCTTGATTACAGCCGGATGCTGAAAATTCTCGTGCTTTGTTGTAAGAGCATGAAGGCGATTCCTGGCACGTTCAATACGTAACTGTATGAGCATGCTTTTTTTCAACGTAAAGCAACATCTCCTTTCTGTGATATTTTAGGTTTTTATGTCAAATAATTGCACGACACTTACATGACAACTCTCCATTTATTGTTAATAATGGTTGAAACAAATTTAAATTGCCGCCTTAATATACAAAAAAGCTTTCCCTCAGGGGAAAGCTTTTTGTGCAAACCGATGAAGTTGTAATATCTTAGCCCCAGCCAACGCCATGCCCCATTGTGGTTAATGTAGTCATAACAGGAGCCACAGTAGCAACAAGACAACTAAACGAAACTAAGAGGAACCATGTTTTTTTCCGCATTGATTCGATGCACCTCACTCACAAGTTTTTTAAATATCCTTTTCGCTTCTTGATCCGCATGATCACGATATTGTTCAAAAAGAGTCATACAGGTGATCATATTCCGTACACTTTTTATATTAACAGAAAAATCCAATCCTTCTAATATAAGATTAATTGCATTGTCCGGATTTTCCGGGCTTTTATTGAATTTATAAACACCCAAGTCACTTAAAAACTGAGCATACTTTTCTCCTAAAATTGATTTGTTATATTGGCCGTATTGACCCTCTATAGCTTGAAATGGAATATATGCCTTAAACCGCTCCAATATGTCATCAATGTCGAAACCAAATTGATTCGCCGCTTGAACAATGTTACTCAAAGCAACAAAGATTTCTTCCGGATGATCGGCCACAAAATTAGCATAATCATATACTGCCTCAGCTTCACCAGACCATATTCGATACAGATATGTATTGGCTTTACCCCACTCAACGAATTGATTCATAAGGAATATAGCTTCCTCGTCATCTTCACGTATCCAAGACTTCCCTTCTGAATATAAAGCGACATATTGCAATGCTCCAGTGTAATCCTTATATTCTTCGCATACAGCGGAACGAACCAGCCAAGCATAAAGGATGTAGAAGTAGATTGGTCGTTCAGACTTCTTTTCACTTTCTCTAACGTTGTGTAAGTCATACTGGATTTGAGAAATCCGAAGCATTTCTTCAGCTAATTCATCTACCCTTTTCCACTTATGTACAGTAACCAGCACATCAATAAGGCACTTTAGTGCTTCCAGCTGATCGGCTTCATGCAATCGATTCACGTAATCTTCAAATACCATTGCTGCTCTATAGTTTTTTTCCAAATCATTACCTAGCTCAACTAAAAATAAGCGATAACGGCAAAACGCCAACCGCTCGGAATGCTGAAATTTTTCAGCTTTACTCACATTATCATAGAGCAATGCTGCAGCTTGATGATACTTACTGACAAACAGTTCTTCAGCAACATCAAACAGCGCTGGAACATAAGACAAATTATCAAGTAACCGCGTGACAATCCGCTCAATACAATCCAGACGCCCTAGAACCGCACACTTGATAATAAACGGACGTATTCTACGCATCGATGCGAAAAAAGCAAAACACTCTTCTACATATAAATCAAACAGAGCGTCCTCCTCTAATCCCAGCGCACCTGTAATTAATTCTAACTGCCTAACAGAGATTGGCCTGCTCCCCTGGAGTATCCGGCTAAGTGATCCAGAATTAATTCCAGAGAATGCAGAAAATTGAGCGTAGTTCATCTTCTTGCTCCGCATGTAGTTCAACAAAATCTGACGTATTGATTGTTCTACATCCAAATAGACACAATCCCCTTTCATGAAAGACCCATATTTTAGGATGTTCATATTAATTATAGTAGTTCTTAATCGAACGGTGGTCAACAATGCAATTTGGTGACTATTTAAATGATTAAAACTACCAGAAACCAGGGTGATTTGTTAGAGAAAAACTCAATCATCAAAAGGAACATAGGGTTCGCCTCTCACTGTTACATGTTATATGAATGATAACTATTAGTAAATACATCATATAAAATCAATTCAATCATATAAAGTGTATTCTACTCCTGATTTCAACCATATATCGATCTGCCTATTTATCCCTTTCTTACCTACACTTTTAGTCAAGCAGTCTTCTGAAAGGAATGAATACATAGTGGATTACTCCCTCACATTAGTACGCATCGGACAACTGGTACGCCAATGCAGACTCAGTCAAAACTTGACTCAAGAACAATTAGCTGAGTTGGTCGGGACCAGCCACACGACCATCGGAGCCATCGAGCGAGGGGAACGTAATGTCACCGTCCGCTCGCTGCATCGAATAGCGGATGCATGCCAAACAGATCTGTTCTCCATGCTCTTGGTAGACCAACCTAATAACGAGCAGTTGTCTTCCATCATTGCGTTACTGATTGATCGAAGCCCCAGCGAGTTGCGCACAGCATTGAACGTGCTTCAAAGTATCTTTCAGCCACCTTCCTAGATTGAATAATTGTAACTTTAGACTCCATCATAGCTTGCCGTTCGTCTAAACTTCTTTTGAAGATCGGACAGAACTCAAACCACCTAGAGGATATGGCCCAATAATCAAGAAAAATAAAATTTGACCATCAGCTGGGATTGACAGACAAATCATACTTTTATATGATTTATTTATCGTTCAATAAATAAATGATTGGAACTGATCACAATGGCAGCAAAGGAAGATAAAAAGCAAAAAATTATGGAAAGCGCATTAACCTTATTCGCAGAATATGACTACTACAGGACAACAACTGCAATGGTAGCTAAAGCCGCGGGAGTTACACAGCCCTACATCTTTCATTTTTTTGACAACAAAGAAGATTTATATATAGCTGTGTTAAACCGTGCCTACGATCGGATTCATGACACTTTTATGGAAGTCGAGGCACCTGCTGATCAGTTGGTTGGCGCAATGGGCAGCAGCTTTTTTAACTTAATGGAGACGCACCGTTCCGAAATATTGATGGTTATGCAGGCTTATACCATATCGGAGGCTGGGATCAAACAGCATTCTGCTAAGCTTTATAAGAATATTTTTGATGAAGTGACTGCCAAATTCCAGAAAGCCGGGTTACCCGATGCGGAAGAAAATGCAATACGTTTTATGAGCATGGGGCTGCTGGTCACGTTATCCGAGGTGCTTGATTTACCAGAAATAAAACAGTCCATACAAACGACTAAAGATTAAAGGATGTGCAAGCAGCAAACGGATGAATCTTATCTGTTACTGCTTGCAATTATTTTGCTAATTATTTATTTATCGATAAATAAATTTGAGAGAGTGATCGAATCGTGCCTACTATGTTCAACGAGTTGATGGCATCTGCCGTCTCTATTTTCAAACGTGAAAAAGCGCTCGTTATCCTTGGACTGCTTGGGTTTATTATCGCGGGAAGTGCTGCTGTCTATATGTTCTTTCAAGGGGCAGTTGTTCAGCCGGAGGGTAATATTAAAAATGTATTCTCGTTTGCAGCAGCACTAGGAATTTTTCTGTTCTCCACCGCTGCGATTCTACCCTTTGCAGGCTTTACTGTCCGCATGAGAAAAGTGGTTCGCCGGCTTAATATTGCTGCTGCTTCCTACAGCTATGCAATTGAAACTCTGCAGAATTTTCGGGGCTTCAATCCCCGTTTCTCTAAAGCCGGTGGACCGGTGGATATCCTTGCGGGAGCTTTATTTGGCGTCGTATCTCTTTCTTTTATCATCTCGGGCATCCTGCTTGCTGTCCAATTTCTGAAAATGAAGGCTCCATTATCGCGCCCTGTACTTATCATCGGTATCCGTTATGCCTTGCTGTCGGTATTCATAGCTAATCTGTCAGGACTGATCATGATGAGTTTACAAGGCCGTTTTACCGGAGCTGGAGGCAATTATATTGTACTACATGGAATTGGCCTCCATTCGCTCCAAACCTTACTGTTACCTGCCTTGCTGCTGGAACATTCGAATCTGCGGCCCGGCAAACAACGTATGCTCTTGCATGCAGGCTGCATAGCTTGGTTGATTGCCATTATGTTCATCGCCGTTCAGACCAGTCTTGGCCGTTCTATGTTTGAGGTTAGCTTGTTTTCGATACTTGCCCTGTTCTGTTTATTGGTTTGGCTGTTCACTGTCATTTCAGCTCTAATGTCTGCCTGTAAAATTCGGTAGGGCAAGAAGCAGACCGCCCCGGCAGCCTGCTTCAGCGTAATACCTATATCGCGGTACCTATCCATTAGTTCACAGCGAGTACAATCATTCCAATTCCTACAGCAGTTAAAATGCCGCCCGTCAGCCCGCTGATCTGCTCCCCGCCGAACACCACATTCCATTCGCCCAGCTCAGGTAGCCTCAGGGCTGCACCATCCGGGTTGGCATTGTACAGAACGTACAGATGCTCCGCAGAATCTCCTCCCGCATGATCGCGGAGTGTGAAGGCCACCGCCTGCGCCTGCGCTTCCTCGAAGACCAAATGGTCACGGATCTCCTCGGCGGTACGCAGCCGGAAGGCGGGGTGAGCCGCGCGTAGCGCGATCAGCCGCTTCATGTACTCCACAGATTCGGCATGTTCCGCGCAGCGTTCCCAGTCCAGCCAGTTCACTTCCACTGGCGATTTATAGCTGTTCTCCACCCCGCCCTTCGTTCTCAGGAATTCCTGTCCGGCATGAATGAATGGAATCCCCTGACTCGTCAGTACGATGGCCGAGGCCAGATGGTGCATGGCGCGGCGCTGCCCGTCTTCTGCTCCTGCCGTAGACAAGACCAGCTTATCCCACAGTGTATGATTGTCATGGCACTCCACGAAGTTCACACTCTGCTGCGGCTCCTGGGCGTATTGCCCGAGGCCGGGCCCGTAGTAGATTGCTCCGGCAATGCCCGCCTTCACATTGCGCTCGAAGCCGAACCCGCCGCTGATGAAGCCCTTCTGGTCATGCAGAAATATATTTCCTTTGACCGCATCGCGGAAGCCGTCATTAAAATGCCCGATGCCCGGCATCTCATTGGCCTGGCGCTGGTTAGCCCGAAGGTCCTCTGGCAGCTCCGTGTCCATCACCCAGCCTTCGCCGATAGTGATCAGGGAGGGGTCCAGCTCATCCAGACGGCGGCGGATCTCGTTCATGGTCCCTGTATCATGCAGTCCCATCAGATCGAAGCGGAAGCCGTCAATATGGTACTCCTTAGCCCAGTACAACACGGACTCTACGATGAAACGGGACATCATCTTGCGCTCAGAAGCAGTGTCGTTCCCGCAGCCGGAGCCGTTCGACAACCGCCCGTCCTGCTTATACCGCAGATAATAGCCAGGGACCAGCTTGGTGAAATTAACACGGAAGCCGTCATAGACATGATTGTAGACCACATCCATGATGACACGCAGGCCGCGGTCATGAAGTGCCTGAATCATCGTCTTCAGCTCCCGGATGCGCAGGCCCGGAACATACGGATCTGACGCATAAGAGCCTTCAGGAGCATTGTAATTCTTGGGATCATATCCCCAATTATAATGAGGCTCCGTAAGAAGGGTCTCATCCACGCTCTCTGTCGCATAATCATAGATAGGCAGCAACTGCACATGGGTAACACCGAGACTGGCAATATGATCAAGACCGGTGGCAATGCCCTCAGGACCCTGGGTACCGGCTTCGGCAAGACCCAGGTATTGCCCTGTATGCGTAATCCCGCTGGCAGGATGAACCGATAAGTCGCGCAGGTGAAGCTCATAGATCACCGCATCCACCGGGTCCGCAAGCGGCGGCTTATCCTGCGTCCAGCGCGCGGGATCGGTCTTGCGCAGATCCAGTATAGCCCCTCTGTCCCCGTTCACACCGACCGCGCGGGCGTACGGGTCCACCGCTTCATTCCATAGATCACCAATGCGCACCTTATAGGTGTAGAACATTCCGTCCAGATCGCCCGGGACGCTGAGTCTCCAGGTTCCCCGGACGTCACGCACCATGGGAATCTGCCGCTGCGCAGCATCCTTCCAGGATGGATAGAGCACCAGCTCCGCTTCCTGGGCCGTCGGGGCCCACAGACAGAACGCGGAGCCGGACGCCGAATAGGTTAGGCCAAGATCCTCTCCGTCATAGCTGAACAGCTCATCGAAACTCCGGTCGAAGACGGAGATTCCGCTGGTAGCCGCCGGGTCCCCGTAATGAATTGGTTCCTTCATTTCCTTCTGTACTGACAAGGCATACCGCCTCCTTTACCCTTAACTAAATATACGGCAGGGCTCCTGGGTTTTATACAACTCTTCATTTCTCTAAATGAAATTTTATCCTAACCGCCAACTTTGTGCAAACGTTTGAATCACACTTTGCAAGTGGAAACGGCTTGGCCGTCCTTTTAAAGGACGGGACCGTTTCAGCGAGAATAGGAGGATTATTATTCCGGCAGGTCGAGCGACACCATCGTAAGTATTTTTTTATTGGCTGAATAGGAGATCTGCCGTTCTCTGCCCGGCGTATAGCCGCCGCCCGGATGCTGCACCCCGTTGTCATGGACAACCAGCTTGCAGGAGCCGTCCTCCTCATCCTCATAGCCGATTCCCAGCACCCAATGATAGTCATACGCATATCTTCCGCGCCAGCGGAGGCTGAACCATTTGTCGAATTTGAGCGCAACCGGACGCCCGGCATCAATCTCGGCCCGGTAGCGCCCGATATCATTGAACACGGATATCTTAATCAGGTCAGAGCGGTAACTTAAAGGCGGCAGGGCTGCGCCGATGTACGACCGGAGGCCTCTGACAAAGCTGCGTGTGCTCATGCCCCAGGGCGTCCCGCCATGATGGGTGTAGATGTAGTTGATATGCGCGGCCATGGAATCAAAATGACGGATACCCGGAATAAACGTCCGGCCCTTATGCGAATGCCAATATTCCACGAGGGCGGCCATGGTTGCCGGCCCGCAGGCTGAGGAAGGCGAGGCTACGCCTGTCTCCCACTGTGTATACGCCTTCGCCTTCAATCGCTCACCAGAAGGCCTCCGGCTCATAGGGATACCTTATCGCTGAAATGCTCCAGACCCAGCTCCATATCTACAGGCAGGATAAAATAGAAATCAGACCCTTCCCCGACGACACTCTCGACCGTAATGGCACCGCCCATCAGCTCCACCAGCTTTTTGCAGATGGCCAGGCCCAATCCGGTTCCCCCATACTTGCGGTTAATGGACGGGTGCAGCTGCGAGAAGGACTGGAACAGTAGCGGCTGCTTCTCCGAAGGGATTCCTATCCCTGTATCGGCCACGCTGAATTTAAGCGTCAGCTTCTTGCGGTCCCTGCTATATTCTCTGCTGAGCAGAATGGAGACCTGTCCCGTCTCGGTGAATTTCACGGCATTGCTGACGAGATTCACCAGCACCTGGCGCAGCCGGGCCGCATCTCCCATGATCAGCTCCGGCACATCCGCAGCCATGCGGCAGGACAGCTCAATATTCTTTTCACGGGCCTTCGGCATGAACAGCTCCGTGATATTGTCGAGTAATTCCGCCAGACTTACCGGCTCGCGGGTAAGCGTCATTTTACCGGCTTCGATTTTGCTGAAATCCAGAATTTCATTAAGAATATATAACAGGGATGCACTGCTCTCGCTGATAATCTGGGTATACCCCCGCTGTTCTTCCGTCAATTCCGTCTCACTCAGCAGATCGGTCATGCCCATTATTCCGTTCATCGGTGTACGCAGCTCATGGCTCATGACGGCGAGAAATTCCGATTTGGCCTGGTCCGCCTTCTCCGCCAGCTCCTTGGCTCTGATAATCTCCTTCTCCCCGGTAGTGTCACGGAAGACGACAACCGCTCCCTTGCGCTCACCCTTGTCGAACAGCGGGGTAACCTGGTACTCGGCCAGGAAGCTGGAGCCGTCCTTGCGCCACAGCACCGCATCCAGGCTCTGATGGGCTTCTCCTGCCCGGACTGCCCGCATCAGCGGAGACTCCTCCGGCCGGTAATGGTTGCCGTCAAGCGCGGTCTGCTGGATGGGGTCCAGGTAAGGATGCCCGGTAATCTCATCACATTCGAAGCCCAGCATATGCGCCCCCGCAGGATTAATAAAGGTGACCCGCCCCTCGTTGTCCAGACCAAATATCCCTTCGGACACGGCATTGAGAATCAGGGTATAATCATTGCTCAGCTTCTCAATCTGCTCCGTGTACCTGATATGATCCGTAATATCGCGGGAGATCCCATATACCCCAACCACCTGATGATCCACAACGATTGGAATATTAATCGTATTGATCTCCACCGGATGCCCGTCTTTGTGGATCAGCGTCAGATCATAGCTCTGCGGCTCCCCCTGGCTGGCCAGGGTGAAATGATGCAGCGTCTTCTGGATATCCTTCTCGGCCACCAGCGGTCCGAAATAATTCCCCAGCAGCTCCTCCAGCGAGTAGCCGGTCAGCTTCTCCAGATTGGCATTTGCCGTCAGGTAATCCCCCTGCAGATTCATGGAATATACCGCCGCAGGATTATACTCGAACAGGGATTTGTAGCGTTGCTCGTTCTCCTGCAGCTTCGATTCGAATTGCTTGCGTTCAGTAATGTCACGGCCTACGGCAATAATCTCCGTCTTCCGGCCCTGCGCGTCAAAAATATACCGGCTGTTCGTCTCAAACCATATATAGGTTCCGTTCTTGTGCCGGTAGCGGTAGGAGGCCGGCGGAATCAATCCCGAATCCACGCTCTCCGCCATCTGATTCAGAATCATCTCCAGATCATCAGGATGCAGGTAATCGTAGGCACTGGTGCCGATCATCTCCTCAGGCTCATAACCGAGCAGCGAACGGCTGGCCGGTGAGCAATACAGGAAGATACTGTCCTTAATCGCATGGCGCGAGATCAGGTCAAGGGAGTTCTCCGACATCAGCCGGAAATTCCGTTCACTCTCCCGCAGCTGCTCCTCCATATGCATACGCTCCGTAATATCCTGCATCATGCCGAACAGCCGGGCTGGCTGGCCCTCCGGTCCCAGGATGACATCCCACTGGACATGCACCATCACGACCTCCCCATCCGGCAAAATCATCCGGTAAGCCGTATTCCCCGGCTCCCCTAGTCCCATAGCCCGTTCTACGGCCTCCTGCAGAATCCTGATATCTTCCGGATGGACCAGTGCCAGGAAGGCCTCCTGATTCACTTGGCCTGTCTCCACACTATATTGCAGAATACGCCGCAGTTCGTCGGAGAACGTGATTCTGCCCTTCACCAGATCCCAGCCCCATGAGCCTATTCGCGCCACCCGCTGCGCGGACGCAAGGGCCTCCTCGCTAGCTTTGCGCCGTGTAACGTTACGCCCGATCCCCATAATCCGAGTGATTTCACCCTTATCTCCGCGGACCACATGGAAGGATGTCTCGAACCACAGATAATGGCCCTCCTTATGGCGCAGGCGGCGGATGGAGATATTGTTCTTCAGCAGGCTGCCGGAGCTGTTGATGGCTTCAACATCCTCCAGGTGATAGAAATCGGCGCGGTTCCTGCCGACGATCTCCTCCGGATGGTATCCGATCTGGGAATAGGAGGACGGCGATATGAAGGTTATCGTCCCGTCGGGCAGGGAGAAGGAGATCATGCTCTGATCGTCTTTTATGAATAAATTGTACAGATCGCGGCTGTCTACAGTCAGCTGGTCAGCAATTTTGCGGTCTGTTACATCCTGTGCATATACAATAACGGTCCGGCTGGAAGGCTCCTCTTCCGCATAGATGAAGGTCAGGGAGAGCCAGAACGGCTTCCCGTCACTGCCGGAGAACCGCTGCTCCACCTGGAGAGGCTGTCCCTGCCGCTGTGCAAGCTCTGTCCCGATTCGCTGAATAGAGAATTCTTCCTGCAGGTCCCGGCCGGCCCCCGATAGAGTCCCTGAGAGAAATTCAGGCTCAGTGCAGCCCAGCATATTGCAAAAAGCAGGATTAATCTTCATCCATCTGCCTCCTTCCGGAGACAATACAGCCATCCCCACCGGAGATAACTGAAAGGCTTGATCGAGAATGCTGTTATTCCTAGCCAGGTTATCCATCACCTAAGGCCTCCTTCATTTTGGGGCTGGCGCTTCTGCTGACCCTCTGTTGTGCTTCCCTTGACGTTCTTCCTTCACAGTATACGATAAGACCGTCACGGAATGAAATGAAGGCCTCCCCCTTGATTCACATAAGTTAAAATTGATAATATTGACAAAATTAAGATATTATATCTATAATAAAAAGCAAAACTATCTTCGTGACTCATTACGCCGGAAGCACCCGTAATAGAGGCCTGTTGGCCTTTACTGCGGGTGCTTTCTTTGTGCTGCGGGACATGAAGACAAGCGGAGGAATGTAATGAATAATCTGTACAAGCCCAGTTGTCTGCTGCTATCCCTCTTGATTGCCCTCGCCCTCAGCTTCCCGGCCGGTCCGGCTTCGGCAGCGGCAACGGTGATTACCTCATCGGTTCAGGCTTCCTTTGATCTGACTGCTGCTAAGGCAGACAGCACTGCCCGCGCCCGGATGAAGAGCCAGTTCACTGAGCTGACCGTCCTGTCTGCCGGGTATGACAGCCGGGAGGTGCAGATCAGGACGCTTCATGATCAGAATACAGAGGCGCTGAATGCAGTCCGGGAGTCCATCAAGAATATAGACCAGGCCTCCATCACCAAGCTGAGCACCGCCGTCAGCAGTGCCAAGCAGCGTTATCAGCCGCTGTTCGATCAATACAGCGCGCTGAACAAGCGGATCTCCCTGCTCAAGGGACTGAAGGACAAGACGCTGAACTCCGTCCTGAAGGCCCAGTCGGAAGCCATGAAGCTGCTGGTCCAAATGGCCCGCCAGGAGATCCGCGACAAGGAAGCGCTGCTCAAGGCCGCCAAGGATACCCGTACCCGCCGGATGGCCGCTGCCCGCAAGACCCTGGCGGGCATTGACAGACCGCAAAGCTTAATCAAATCACAGAAAAGCGCAGTCTCTGCACTGAACAAGCGGCTAACGGCAGACTGGAGCGACTTCAAGGCGGCCATCCGCAAGCAGAATCCGGCTCTCACCGGACAATCCTTATCCTCTATGATCTCCGGGTACAAGCAGATCGCGGCGGGGAAGCTGAAGATCCTGGAGTATGAGCAGACGATTGCCGGAGTTATTGCCGCCACCCTTAGACAGACAGGCAGCTAAGCCGCAGACGACGCCCACTACTTACTCCTGTGTCTTCTGCACGCCTGAACGCATATGTTAGGTTAAGAACCCTATCTACTATGCAACGGGAGGAGCAGCCACAATGCACATCTGCATGATTGCACCGGAGCAGTTCACGGTTCCCGGGGACGGCTCTGTAGAGATTTGCATCTGGAATATCGCCCGGCGGCTGGCCAAGAGACATAAGGTAACCATCGTAAGCCGCAGAGCCGCAGAGCTTCCTGACACGGATGAGCTCGAGCAGGTCCAGTTCATCCGGCTGCCCTCAGGCACCCCTTCCCGGTACCGCAGCTCCGTTCTTATGTTCCTGGAAGCAGCCGAGCCGTTCGATCTCATCCAGATCGATAACCGGCCGCGGCTCGTAGCTGCTGTGAAGCGGCAGCACCCCGGCACTCCGGTGCTGGCATTCCTTCACTCTCTAACGTTCGTGCCGCAGGAGCCCGGTATCGCCCGCAGCCTGGCCCTGGCCGATGCCGTCACGGCCAACAGCAGCTCCCTGGAGCAGCGGCTTATCCGGAGGTTCCCAGGCATCCGCAGCAAGCTTCGCGTGGTTCCCCTGGGAGCAGACCTGTCACGCTTCACCCCGGCATCAACGCAGGAGAAGATGCGTCTGCGCACGGTGTATGGCCTTGGTCCCGGCTTCACGCTCCTGTTCGTAGGCCGGGTCATTCCGCGCAAGGGGATACCCGTGCTGCTCCGGGCCATGCACCGCCTGAACCGGCATATGCCTGCCCGGCTGCTGATCGCAGGCAGGGGGAAGCCGGCGTATCTCCGGCAGCTGAGAGCCCTTGCCCGGCGGCTGGGTGTACAGGTAGCCTTTCTTGGAAATATCCCCCATAAGGATATCCACAGTCTGTACCAGGCTGCCGACTGCTTGATCTGCCCCTCCCAGCAGCATGAATCCTTCGGGCTGGTGAATGTGGAGGCTATGGCCTCGGGACTGCCGGTGATCGCCTCCAGCAACGGCGGAATCCGGGAGATTATCGATTCGGGTCATAACGGCTATCTGGTGAAGCAGTACAGGAACCCCGCTGCTTTTGCCAGCCGTATGCTGCAGATCGGCCGCAATCCTGAGCTTGCCGCAAGGATCGGACTGCAGGGAAGAAGCGATACGCTGCATATGTATGAATGGCAGCATACCGCAGAGCTGCTGGAGAATATTTATCTGAAGCTGGTGCCTTCACGTTAACCAGGGGGAAGCTTTCTTCTTGAGGGCTCCTCCGGTTAACGAAGGGCACAACGCTTAACCTTGAAATACTTTCCTGGAGGGCGGACAGCACCGGACTGTATGTCCGGTCAGGATGCGACAATGTGTAATACGAATTTGGTGATCCTTCTCGCAGGATGCAGCCGGAGTTCATAATACACTACACGTGTAAGCGTTACCATTAAACAAATGCACTATACAGTAAGCCACCGAGATATGGGCAACCCCCTACAACCTATTATTCGCTGTAGAAAGGGTTCATCGTTATGTTAATGATCAAGTCTCTTGCTTATGAAAGAGGCAGCAAAGCCTCCTCCCGGTCTCCGTCTTCACGGACGGCCCGGAGGCTGCCTTGCTGCCTCTATGAATTCTTGGTCTTGCGATGATCAGATCAGCTGAATCACGGTAAGCCCCAGCCCGACCACAAAGCCGCAGACGGCACCGTTGACACGAATCCACTGCAGATCCTTGCCGACCTTCTCCTCCAGCATATTGACCAGAGCGGCATCGTCCATCTGATCCAGGTTCTCCTTGACCAGTTGCCCGATCCGGTAATGATTAGCTTCCACGAAAGAGATCAGTGTACCGTGAATCCGGTCCTCTGATGTCTGAATCCATTCCTTCTCCTGGCTAACCCGCCGGACAAGTAGGGCATATAGCGAGAACAGCCTGCGGCCTCCCCGGCCCCGGTCCTCTTCCAGCAGCGTAACCGCCTTGCCGCGCAGCCCTTGCAGCTGCTGTAGTACAAATGCGGCGGCCGCTTCCCCTTGAAGCTCATTCAGCGCCCAATTCTTCAGCGAGGCAATCCGTGCTTCATCGCTCAGCAGCTGGAACAGAGCCACCCGGATCTCCCGGATGACTTCCTCCCGGTAGGGGCTATCTTCTTCCTTAAAGTCACGGATCGTAGACTGCACCATACCCTGGAGCATTTCCCCCAGCATATCGGCATCCACGAACCCGACGAAGGCCTGGAAGGCCATGCCTTTAAGCCCCCCAAGCTTCACCTCGGCCAGCTTCTCACTGGCGATCTTGCCCAGCATGGCCCGCGTCTCCGGACGCCCGCTCCAGGCGGAGATCCCCTCCAGCGCAAAATCAAGAGCGGCAATATCCTTGCCCTCATTCATCAAGCTGGTGGCAATGGTGTCTGCGGCAACTCCGAGCTTAGCTTCGCGCAGGTAGCTTGCCGCTGCCGATTGAATATACGGAACGGCCTGCTCTACCGGAAGCCGCAGTACGAAGCCCTTCAGCTGCTCCAGCACTTCCTGCCGCGCTTTCTTTCTGGAGAAGAACCGGGTCAGTACGGTGGCTCCGAGCGAGATTATATTGAACGTGCGCAGCTTATTCTCAATGCTCTCCTTATTCAGCAGTTCATTCTCCATCGCAGAGATCAGAGACTGGATCAGCTTATCCCGGTTCTTCAGCAGCAGCGAGGTATGCGGAATTCTAAGGCCCAGCGGATGGCGGAACAGCGCCGTCACGGCAAACCAGTCGGCTATTCCTCCGACCAGCCCTGCCTCGAAGCCCCCTCTCAGCAGAATAACTGCCAGATTCTCCGGCAGAAACAACGTGAACAGAAAGCCGCAGGCCATAATGGCCAGAGAGATCGTAGCTAAATTTCTGGATTTCATCAGTATCTTTTCCCCCTTACATAGCGACCCCAAGCCGCTTGCACCCCGGGCATCGTCCCATTCGCATTCAGCAGACGAACCAGGCAGTCACGCTCTAGGTCTGCCTTTCATTGTACCACGTGAGCACACTTTTCTGAAAATCCGTCACGCTGCATGCAGCGGCCAATCTATACTGCAATCTTATAGATGAACACTTTAATTTTTTAGTTTCCCGATAAATAATGATAAAATACAGGCATAGCATACGCACCCTTACAGGGAAACCTACAATAAATAGATAGAACAGGAGATCAATCTCATGCTTATTGCACTGGATATGGACGGAACACTGCTCAATGCGGAGGGCGAAATCAGCAGGGAGAACAAAGAGGCTATTCTTCACGCACAGCGTCTGGGGCATATCGTGATTATTGCTACAGGCCGGTCCTATATGGACGCTGAGCGGCAGCTGCGGCTGGCTGATCTGGAGTGCCCTGTGGTGAGTCTTAACGGTGCTGTGATTACGCTTGCTGACCGGACGGTGGCGGCAAGCACTCCGCTGAATAAAGAGGATATTATCCCCGCACTGCGCTGGATGAATGAAGTTCCTGAATTGTACTACGAGGTATACACAGAGGATAACGTATATGTAGAGCTGGACAAGCGGGTACAGCTGGAAAAGCTGGCTACTCATAAGGACACTGAGGTTCCTGAGGAATTGGCTTGGCTGCTACAGGCGATGGTTGATCAGCAGTTCCAGCAGGCAGCGGTAACCTATGTGGAGAAGATGGAGGACGTCTGGAGCAAGGAAGAGAATCTGATCTATAAGACCCTGGTCTTCTCTCTGAACCGTGAGCTGCTGAAGGAAGCCTCTGTGCGGTTCGCCGCCATTCCCGGACTGATTATTACCGCATCGCATGTCAACAATATCGAGATCAATCATAAGGAAGCGAATAAGGGCGCCGGTGTAAGCAGGCTCGCTGCCCACTACGGGATTCCTGCGGAGCAAGTGGCGGTCATGGGCGACAGCTACAATGATCTGCCTATGTTCGAGATGGCAGGGTACAAGATTGCCATGGAGAATGCCGCATCCGTTCTGAAGCAGACCGCCGACTTCATTACATCAAGTAATACGGAGAATGGTGTAGCGGCAGGACTGCGGCATCTTCTGGATAAGGAACAAGCGTAGCGACAGCAAAACAGCCTTCCAATGAAGGCTGTTCCTGTTAGCGGCGGTCGGTTCCCGAGCGCCGAAAGCATAATAATGAGATGGCGCCCAGGTTGACTGCCAGATATAGAATGAGCGTCAACCGTTCGGCATTGGTTAATTCCATCAGAACCGGAATAAACATGATATCCCTCCATACCTCACTTCTACTTGTACATCTGTTATAATCAGCTAGTCCTTTGTCCAATATATTATCCTCATCTGTCAAAAAATGGACTTTATGATAAATGGCGTTATTTCCTGCTGGGAGGAGTTATTCTATGAACCACCTATACCCCGGGATTGCCCGGTTATATGAGAACCGGCTGCTGCGCACCGAGCTGGAATGCGAGCAGTTCGATCTGGCACTGGAGGGTCTGGCCGGTGATACGGAGGATGCCGTCATTCACCAGATTTTCAAAGTATTCGACGATGATACGGAGCAGGAAGAGGTGATGTTCAGCCTTGTTCATTTTGTAGAGAGTGTCCAGATGGAGATGTACCTCACCCAGCTGCTGGAGTCGCTGCCCGAGATGCTGGAGCATGCCCGCAACTGGGCGATTGTGCTGAATCAACGAATTCTCCAGGACGACCGCTACCGCAAGGATTACGCTGAGATCGCTGTGCGCATGCCGCCAAGAATACGGCAGTGTCTGGCCTTCCTGCTGGAGGAGATCAAGGAGGATCAGCCCCGGCTATACGAGCGCAGGGTGAATTCCATTCTCGCCAAGCTGAATGCATCCGGGAGATAGCCCCGTGCAGAAAAGAGTGCGGAATGGTATAGTGTATACTGGCCAAAATTGCATGGCTGATCACGCATTCAGAAACAAACAAAGGTGAACTTAATGAACAAGCTTATATACCATAATATCCCGCTGGGAGCCAGCGGTGAGCATATACCCCAGGCGGAGGTAGCCTCAGCCCGGACAAGCCGGGAGACGGTACAGCCGGGGGACAGCGATGCCGCTTATTTCAGGCGGCTGGAGGCCGGCGGTATTCTGCTCAATCCTCCGCAGATCTCAGCGGTGCGGCATCATCTCGGACCGCTGCTGACGCTGGCGGGAGCGGGCTCCGGCAAAACCTCGGTGCTGATCTGCAGAACCGGGTATTTGCTGTCTGTGCGCGGCATCGCCCCCGGACGCCTGCTGCTGCTGACCTTCTCCAGTAAGGCAGCAGCAGAGATGCGCGGGCGGATCGCCCTGCTGCCCGGGGTGAACGAGGGGGATGCTGCGCGCCTGCAGGCGCGTACGTTCCACTCGTTCTTTCTATATTTCCTGCGGCGGCAAGGGCTGCGGCAGGATATTTTCCACGAGACCCGCCGCCAGCATATTCTGCTGAAGCAGATTATGCGCGAGCTGGGGCTGCCGAAGGATGCCTATCCGCCGGAGAATCTGCTCAGTCTGCTCTCCGCCTGCAAGATGAACATGGGCTTGCCGGGGCAGCTGCCGGAGACGACCGAGGCTGAGAAGGAGATGAAGGCCATCCTGGCGCTCTATGAGCAGTGGAAGACCGATCATTTCAAGATCGATTTCGACGATGTCCTGCTGCTCGCCTACCAGATGCTCCGGGAACAGCCGGCACTGCTGCGGGAGCTGCAGCAGCAGTATCAATATGTGATGGTTGATGAGTTCCAGGATACGAATGCGCTGCAATATGAGCTGGTGAAGATGGTTGCTGCTCCGCAGGATAATCTGATGGTGGTCGGCGACGATGACCAGACGATCTATTCCTTCAACGGGGCCCGCAGCGAGTTCATCCTGGAGTTCGAGAAGCTGTATCCGCAGGCCAAGGTGATCACGCTGGATATCAACTACCGGTCCGGTCCGGCGATCATCGGGCTGGGCAACGGCATCATCCGCCATAACTCACGGCGACGCGCCAAGACGCTGCAGGCGTTCCGCAGCAACGGCCTGCCGCCCCGTTATCTGCGTCCGCAGACAGCAGATGACGAGGCTGGACAGATTGTGGAGCATATTGAGCGTGAAACTCAGAGCGGAGCCAGGGAATACCGTGATTTCGCCCTGTTATACCGCGCAACAAGCAGCAACCGGGCGGTACTGGAGCTGCTGCTGCTGCGCGATATTCCTTATATTGATTACGGAGAAGGCCAGCTGCTCTATGAGCATTGGCTGATCTCTCCAGTGCTGGATCACCTGCGCCTGTCGGTTAACCGCAGGGACTTCGCCGCCATGGAGAATATTCTGCCGACGCTGTACATGAGCCGGGACAAGGGTATGGAGCATATCCGGCGCATGGAGGCGGTACAGGCGAAGCAGGGCCCGCTTATTCATCTGCTGTCCATGCCGGGCATGGAGGATTTCAAGGGCGTCAAGCTGCGCGAGCGGCTGGACCTGATCCGCGGCCTGCGGGAGCTGACGCCGGTGCAGGCGATCCGCCAGATCCGCACGGTATTCTATGATTATTTCATCGAAGGCAGCGAGCGCCATCAGGCTACGCTGCACCGGGAGACGCTGAAGGAAATGCTGGATGAGCTGGAAGCATCGGCGGAGCGGTTCGCTACAATTCCGCTGTTCCTCGAATTCATCGACAACGTAACGGAGCGTAACGAGCAGAACCGGCAGCCGGGGCTGAAGGAGCAAGGCAACCGGGTTACGCTGATGACCATCCACAAATCCAAGGGGCTGGAGTTCCCCGTCGTCTTCCTGATCGGAGCCTCAGAGGGAATTCTGCCTCATAGCTCCGCTCTGGAGGAGGACCGTGCAAAGGACCGCAAGCCAGCGAAGGCCTCGGTCAAGGTGATCAGCACGGCTGCCGCAAGAGCCGCAGCCGAAGCGGGCATTGCCGCATTGGAGGAGGAGCGCCGGCTCGCCTACGTGGCCGTTACCCGGGCCAAGGAGGAGCTGTTCATCAGCTCGCCTGCAAGGCATCGGGGCAAGAAAGCGGAGGTCTCGCGCTTCATGCTCGCGGCCTTCCGTTCGGCAGCCCGCCCGCATACATCAGCTCCGGCCGCCGGAGTCAGAACGCCTGTTACCCGCAGCAGCGCTACGGGTTCATCCGCAGTCAGAACACACACCGTCCCGGTCTGGACATGCACCGGCAAGGCCTGTAAGGGCTGGACCCGGATGAAGGCGGGCGGCGCCGAGGATCACCTGGCCTCGAAGCCCTGTCCGCTCTGCAGCGCCCCGATGAGCCAGAGCAGCCGGGAAGTCCCGGTGTAAGCGAATATTCGGCTGCCGTTTCGGCGAGAAATAGCAGGATAATGTATAGCGTGAAGCATATAAATTCTTATAATTCAACAAAAAGCCCCTTCCAGCAGACGTAACCGGAGTCATGATATCCTCATGAATTCCGAATACGTTCTGCCCGAAGGGGCTATTATTCGCTAATCTGTATTTAAGCCGGAGTAACTACTACCGGTTCTTCAACTTCTTCATGTACAGTCTTGATCTGAATCATGACAGTACTTGGATCGGTCAGCACTTCAATTCCATCCTTGAAGATCAGATCCGACACCAGTAATTGGTCGCCGATGGCCAGGCCGCTGATATCCACTTCCATGGAAGTAGGCAGATCGCCCGGCATACAGCGGACCTCTACTTCATAGATTTCCACCTGCAGTACGCCGCCTTCTTTGACGCCAACAGCTTCGCCTGCAAAATGAATGGTCACCTTGCTGTCCATGCTGATGCTCATGTTCACATGCTGAAAATCGATATGCAGCACTTTACCGGACATCGACTGCTTCTGAATGTGCTGAACCACTACCGGAAGGGTCGTTCCATCTGCCAGCTTCGCCTGTAGAATTGCCCGCGGATTCGTTCTCAGCATCTCCAGCAGTTCCTTCTCGTTCACTTCAAGACTGAGTGTATCTTTACCAATGCCGTACAGTACAGCCGGGATGCGGCCCTGCTTTCTTGCCACATTCAGGTTGGACTTTGTTTCCGATGTACGATTGTTTAGTTGAATGAATATACCCATTGCTTGGTTCCCGCTCTCTTTGACCATAAATTCTTGTCAAACAAAGTGTACCATGACCATAGAATCTAGTCAAACCAGTAACATCACACTTCATATTCGGCAAAAGGATCAGGAAGCTCAATTCTGTAGGCTTCTGCATCGCTGACGCCTACAGACAACACCGCCCGGCCGGCCGTCCCGCGTACCAGTCCGCCGCTGAAGATCACATCCTGCAGATCAGGCCGTTTACCCGGGCCGACCGGAAAATCGCTGCGGGCCGCAATGATTTTGACCGGAGTTGTCTCGAAGGTGTCCGGATTGAGCGAGAAGACCATAGCGTAATAATGCTTCTTCCCCAGAGGGTCGAAGCAGGCAATATGTCCAAGTACCCCCACATGGCCATTCTTAAGCAGATGGGCTTCATTGGCTCCGCCCCACTCTTCCGGCACGAACTGATGCTGCAGAATCTCCGCCTCCAGGAAGGTCTGTTCATGCAGCTCCTCCAGTGAATCAATAATGGTGAAGCCAATCTGTCCTCTGCCGCCCCGGTCTCCCTGCGGTCTGGTCAGTACGCCGATTCTGCCATCCTGAAGCTCAATCAGCCGGATATCCTTCATCAGCTCCGGACCGGAGGAGAAGTGGTGCAGCGAGTCGATCCGGTATCCCCGGTAGAACTGGGTAACCCAGGAGACTATCTTGGGCGGCTTATCCCCAGCCGTAATCACCTCAACTCCGCCGACAATCAATTCTCCTTTGACGCGGGTTACGCAAGGGTCCTGCAGATTATAGGTATGGGTATGCGCACGGGGAACCCATACACCATCCTCGCCGGATGTAAAAAAGAAGACTTGAGAGAACTCGCTATCCCGTTCCTCAACTCTTCCCAAGATCACTTCCTCCCCGTCATGCAGAAACGGAGCCGTTATATTGTAGACATCACGCCCGCCCACACCGGAGAAGACTAGCTTCTCCACGTGCACGGTACGGAGATTGGCATAAAAGGTATCCAGTAGTTCATTACAGGTTGCTGTCTTCGCCGGGCTCCTTGTCATTGCCTTCCTCCTCGTATTCATTTGTCTTATCTATGTCCCAGTCATTCTCATCGGATTCCATCCGGATCAATTCTCCGGGCTGAATATTGAAATACGTACACAGCTTCAGCAGCAGATCCCGGGGATACTGTACCATCTCGTCTTTGTACATCCGCCGGACGGAATCGAAATGGTAATTAATGTCCTTCGCTAGCTTGCGAATCGATAATTTCGGGTCATGCTTCTCCATAACCTCACTCAATTTACTGCGTATGACTGGCATCCATACACCTCCTACATCACTATATCCGGTGATTTCAAGGGAGTCAATAAATTGACAAGATTAAATGGTCATGTTATAGTTGCAACAGGAAATGATTTGCAGAAAAAAATTTTATACCACTCATCTCCGGAAAATAAAGCCCGCTTTATTTTCTTTTTTTGTCCCCAAAAGTTCGATAATCAATAGGGAGGCTTTCTATTATGAACCACAGCAACCGCAATAAAAACATTGTTTTCCTGTCCACCAGCCTGCCTAGAGAATGCGGAATTGCTACCTTCACCCAGGATCTGCTGGATGAATTCACGAAGCTTCAGGGCTTCAACAAACCGCGCATCATCGCCATGAATAACAACGGGAACTACCGTTACACGGATCAGGTCATGCGGGAAATTAACCAACATCAGCTATCCGATTATATAGAATCAGCCAGAGACATCAACCAGTCAGATACCGATCTGCTAGTCATTCAGCATGAATTCGGCATCTATGGGGGAGAGAGCGGCGAATATCTGCTGCAGTTCACAGAAGAGCTTCAGGTCCCTTACGTGGTTATCTTCCACACTGTCTTAACCAAGCCTACTCCCAAGCAGCATGAGATCATCTCCCGCCTCGCCGAAGGAAGCGTCAAGGTGGTGACCATGGCCCAGTCCACAGTAGAGGATCTGATCTCTGTCTATCATATTAATGCCGCCAAAATAGCTTTCATTCATCACGGCGTTCCGTTTGTCCAGACCTCCACACGTGCAGAGCTGAAGCTCCAGTACAAGTTCGGCGAACGCAAAATCCTCTCGACCTTTGGCTTCCTGAGTCCCGGCAAGGGCATTGAATATGCCATTGAGGCTATGAGCGGAGTAGTGAAGCAGCATCCGGACGCGCTATATATTATCTGGGGCAAGACCCATCCGGTCGTCAAACAGGAGATAGGTGAAGTATACCGTCAAAAGCTGACCGATCTGGTGCATGAATTAGACCTGGTCAATAATGTGCTGTTCGTCGACAAGCTGCTGACCCAGGAAGAGGTCATCGAGTCCCTGGTGATGTCCGATATTTATATGACTCCTTATCTGGGCAAGGATCAGGCCGTCAGCGGCACGCTTGCTTACGGCGTCGGCTATGGCAGAGTGATTATCTCCACTCCTTACCGCTATGCCGAAGAGATGCTTGCCGGAGGCCGCGGCCTGCTGGCGAATTTCCGTGATTCGGCTTCCCTCGAAGCCTGTATTCTGGAGCTGCTGGATGATCCGGCCAAGGTTAAGGATATGGAGCAGCGTACACAGGAGCTTGGCAGTACGATGATGTGGAGTGAGGTTGCGAAGACCTACGCGGCCATCTTTCAGGATCTCCTAGCCCTCCGCGCCCCGGCTGACCGGAGTGTGATTTAATGCAGACACCTATAGCGTCACAGTTCAGAACTGACTATATGCGCCGGATCACCGATGATACAGGAATCTTTCAGCATACAAAATTCGGCGTGCCCGACCGTGCCAAAGGCTACACCACCGATGACAATGCTCGGGCTTTAATCGCAGCTGTGCTGATGTACAAAAAGACTCAGGACAACGCCTCCCTCGACCTGATCCATACGTACCTCTCTTTCGTCCACCATGCACAGACTGAAGAAGGCAACTTCCGGAATTTCATGGACTATAACCGTTCCTTCCTGGAAGAGCGCGGCTCTGAGGATTGCCAGGGGCGTACCCTCTGGGCGCTGGGCTTCGTACTCGCCTATTCTTCCATTCTGCCGGATAACCTGCTGAATACCTGCCGCTATCTGATCAACCAGGCGCTGCCGCATATCGGCGGAATGCGCTCTCCCCGGGCCTTGGCCTATGCCGTTGTCGGACTTAGCTACCTGCTCAAAACTCCCGGAGCACGCACTTACTCCTTCCCTTATCCGCATACACCAAGCACAGAAGAAGAACAGGCCTTCCTGCCTGAAGCCTTCATCACAGAACTTATTGAATCTGTTGCCGTCCGGCTGAATGACCAATACAATCTCACCAAGGGCGAAGGCTGGAACTGGTATGAAGACAGTCTTACGTATGGTAACTCGATGCTGCCCTGGGCGCTGCTTAAGGCTTACAAGATTTCCGGCAATCCGGCGCTGAGAATCACGGCTAAGGAAAGCCTCGATTTCCTGATCTCCCGGACCTTCGCGCCGGAAGGCTATTACAAGCCCATTGGCAGCCACGGCTGGCTGCTGCGCGGCGGCAGCCCTGCGTTATATGATGAACAGCCCATTGAAGCCTGCGAAATGCTGCTGGCCTGCGAGGAAGCGGCCGTTGTGCTGAAGGACCCGGCTTATCTGCAGCGGGCTGACCTGTGCTACGCCTGGTATACAGGGAATAATTCCTTGCAGATCTCCCTGATTGACCCCCAGACCGGGGCTTGCTACGACGGGATTCACAGCTCGGGACTGAACCTCAATCAGGGATCGGAGAGCATCATCTCCTTCTCGATTGCCCATCTGGTGACTCATCATGGATAAATACGCAACGATACTTGCAGGCGGTGGCGGCACCCGCTTCTGGCCGCTGTCCAGACAGGAAATCCCCAAGCAGCTGCTGAACATCAGCGGCAACGATATTATGCTGAACGATACCATCGAACGCTTCAAGGGCATCATCCCGCAGGAGAATACCGTTATTGTAACGAACCGCACCCAGGCGGTCCTGCTGGAGAGCATTATGCACAGTAGCGTGCAGAAGAGCAATATTCTGATCGAGCCTGTGGCTAGGAATACTTCAGCAAGCATCCTGTTCGCCGCCTTCTCCATCCAGCAGATGAGTGAAGGGGATTCCTTAATGGTGGTCCTGCCTTCCGACCACTATATTACCGATGAGCCGCAGTTCCGGCTTACGCTGGACGAAGCCTGCACTGTCGCGATGGAGAGTGATGCCATTGTCACGATCGGGATCAAACCGACCTTCCCGTCCACCGGCTACGGCTACATCGCTTATGACAAAGAGCCCATCGCAGTCAAGCCGGTTGCCGTATACGATGTAGCTGAATTCGTGGAGAAGCCGGATTTCAAGAAGGCACAGGGGTATCTGGCCTCAGGCAATTATCTCTGGAACAGCGGGATTTTCATCTGGAAGACCTCGGTCATTATTGATAACTTCAAGCGCTATCTGCCGCGGCTGTACAATACGATGCTGCCGATCAGTGAAGCGCTCGGTACAGATCAGGAGCAGGAGACCCTTAACCGGATCTATCCGCTGCTGCAGAATATCTCGATTGATTACGGAATACTCGAACGTTCTGATGAGGTGGTAGTGCTGTCCGGCCAGTTCGGCTGGAATGACATCGGCAGCTGGGACGCACTCGGGGCCATCTTCCCGCCTGACGATGAAGGCAACATTATCAAAGCGAATCATGTCGGCATCGACACCCGCAATTCCATCATCTACGGCAACGGGCGGCTGATCACCACCATCGGCGTAGACGGCTTCATCATCGCTGACACGGGGGATGCAGTCATGATCTGTCCCAAGGATAAAGCACAGTCGGTGAAGGATATTGTGGATCTGCTGAAGGAAAAGGGAATGCTGGAGTACGTATAAGATTTGTTGCCCCTACAATGAAGAACTCTTATTAAGTGCTGCAGACATAAATATTGTACGTCTTTGCATACAAAAGGGAGCGCCGCTGTTATCAGCAACGCTCCCTTTGTTATGTTCAGGTCTTATTGTGAGCTCATCCTCAGGTCCAGGCCCACAAGAATCCGTCGCGGTCCCAGGCGATTCTGCCGCCATGCAGCTTGCGGAAGGCCTTCTTCACTTCCTTGGATAACGAGGCATTGCCGTTCTCATTCACGAATACAAACTGTTCACCGAAGTTTGCCTTCACGTATTCAATCGCAGCGGTTTGGTGTAACGTCCCTGTGAACTTGATCTCCTTCACCATCCACTCCGCCACTTCCTGTGCGGTTACTTCCATTGGGGGTACTGCTCCTTCCTGTTCATCCTGCTTGCTCATTCCCCCATTGTACCACGAATCCCGCCAGTCGATTCCGCCATTCCAGCGTCCTTTAGCTTTTGGCGAATAAAATAGCTACGACAGGCTAACCACATAAGTCAGAAACTGATAAATATTATCCTTCAGAACCGTAGCTGTGGCCAGCAGCTTCTTACCGGACGGACTCCAGTGAAGAGGATCAGCCAGATGAAAATCATTCAGCACAGGCGTCTGCTCTCCGGTCTCCACCTCCGTAATGAACAGGTCCTGCTGGTCATCCGTCGCACCCGCCGCCGTCACTGCATAAGCCAGCAGCTTGCCGTCCGGCGACCAGCTGGTGCCGAAGATCTGCTGCCCCGAAGCTAGCTTAGATTGCTCATTGCCTTCGCTGTCGCAGAGCTGCAGAGTCATCTCTCCGCGTCCGACACGCTCGACAATCGCCATCTGACTTCCGTCCGGGGAGGGAACCGCCCAGATCACATTTTTACGCAGCATCTTGGTCTGCTTCGTCACCGTGTCATAGGCGCTAAGCTGGCTGTCTTCACCTGTAACATAGAGAATCCGGCTGCCGGTCTGAACCACCTCATGCACATAAGGGATGCCCGTCTTCACGAGGGTCTCCTGCTTGCCGGTCACATCTGCGCTTAGAATATTGCCTTCCATATCGGGAAAAA
This sequence comes from Paenibacillus sp. FSL H8-0122, assembly GCF_038005345.1. NCBI lineage: Bacteria > Bacillati > Bacillota > Bacilli > Caryophanales > Paenibacillaceae > Paenibacillus > Paenibacillus sp. FSL H8-0122. The sequence continues at coordinate 6,307,895 of NZ_JBBOTB010000001.1, forward strand.
TCACATGCGTGTCATCCGCCCATTTCCCTTCCTCCACCCGAAACTCCGCATCGCTTACCTTCACCGGGGCGCCCCCGGACAGATCCATAATATAACCGAAGCCTGTGATGTCATACAGCTCCTTGAAGAATACATGCGTCTTGTCCGGAGATAGCTGCGGCGCGCCATAATTCAGCTCCCCCGTCTGCAGCGGAGCTTCCTCACCTGTGGACAGGGTATGCAGATAGAGATTCAGCGGATACCGTTCCTGCCCTTCAATCACCTGCGAGGGAAGACTGCGGTTCTCCTTGGTCACTACCATGACATCCTCGCCGGCAAAATCCGTCCCCCGTACACCCTCCACCTTCTGTATGCCCGCAAGCTTCAGCTTCGTATAGACCGGTTCGCTGACATTGTCGAGGACTGTAATTTTGCTGCCTGCCTTCTCTACAACCTCACGTGTGTCTGTGTTCTCAGTACTACAGGCAGTAACCGATAGCAGAACAGCTCCGCAGAGCAGAATGCTCCAGATCTTGCCCCAGGCTCTATGGCTCTTATGATTCATTCAGGCTTCCCTCCAGCTCATCGCTCATGTTGCCTCTTCAGCTTACCGGACGCTTATTTCCAAACCGCATCGCAAATATATCTAACTTGTAAACATTATCCCTTCAGGTCACCAGCGGAAAAGACAGCTCAAATGCTGCCCCTTCGCCTGAGCCTTCCAGCAGAACAATGGTGCCGCCCTGCTTCTCCACCAGATTACGGACCAGCGAGAGTCCAAGCCCTGTGCCGCCTGACGCTCTGGAACGGTCACGGTTGACCGTATAGAACGCTTCGAAGATCTTCTCCCGGGACGCCTCTGGAATGCCAATGCCGGAATCCTGCACAGTAATCCATACCCGCTGCTCCCTGACCTCGCTGTGCAGATGGATACTCCCCTGCGGGACATTATATTTGATCGCATTGTCCAGCAGATTGATGAAGATATGCATGAAGCTCTCCCGGTCGATCCAGATATGCGCAGGCTGGGCGTCAAGCGTGACTGTGAGGCCGTAGCGCTCCGCCTTGCCTTTCATCCGTCCGCAGATATCGCTGAGCGTACTCTCAACCTCCAGCAGCTCTGCCTGGGATTCAAAATCATACTTCTCCAGCGCCGTCAATTGCAGCACCTTCTCCACCATCTCGTACAGCCGCTCTGTTTCCTTGGCAATACTCAGCTTGGCATCATGCAGCAGCTTGGGGTCATCGTCATACATATTCAGCAGATCGACATACGCCTTAATCGAGGTCAGCGGCGTCTTGAATTCATGGCTGATGTTCCCGATGTACTGCTTCTGCTGCTGCTCCAGCGCCTGAAGCTTCTCCACGGCCAGCTGGAGCTTGCGCCGTTCTTCATCCTTGGCGGCAATGCTGCGCTCGATCTCCCGGCTCATGAAGTAGATGCCCTCGGCCAGCTCCCCCAGCTCATCCTTGCGCCGCACCGGCAGAGCTGTGATATAGTCGGCACCGCGGATATCCTCCGCCGCCTTCTTCAGCCGCCCGATAGCGGCAGCCGCACGGTTGAAATACAGATACCCGAGGATGAAGCTGAATACCAGTACCGCGCCGCCTGTGGTCAGGAACAGATTCAGCAGCGTCTGCTGGAAGCTGCGGGCACCCTCCAGGGAGTACTGCAGCTGCACCACGCCCATCTGCCCCTCCGGTCCCTGCAGCGGGGCCAGGTAGAACAGCTTGTCGCCTTCACTCTGGTAGGCGACCTTGTTATTCAGCGCATAGTCCAGCGCCGTACTGAGATCCGGCTTGCCCGGCCCAAGCCTCGGCTCGCCTTGCGCCGAGGTGCCCGCCTGCTGGCCCTGGCTGTCGTACAGGGTCACCTCCAGGCCGGTGAATCCGGCCAGCTCGGCAGCCAGCGCCTTGCCGCGCTGCTGCATGAAGACCTGCGGCGTAAGGCGCGCACCGGTATAATAAGTCTGCTTCACGCGCAGATTGACCGTGTTAACATGCTGGGCCAGACTGCGTTCCGTCTGGCCCTGCTCGTTGCGCTCCACACCGCGCAGGACGAAGTAGCTTAGCACGCCGACGGCCAGAATCAGCAGCACCGCCAGGAACAGGCTGAACTTCAGCTTGATGCTGATTCTCATGAGTAGCTCCCCGCAGGCACTGCCTTATAGCCTACACCGTAGACGGTTTGCAGGATATTCTGGTAGGGCTCGCCCAGCTTTTTGCGCAGCCGCTGGATATGAATGTCCACGGTGCGCGTTCCTCCGGCATAGTCCATGTCCCAGACCTGCTCCAGCAGCTCCTCGCGCATATACACCCGCTGCGGGTGCGAGAGCAGCAGATGCAGCAGATCGAATTCCTTCGGGGTCAGCTCCAGCGGCTCCCCGCCAAGCTCGGCGCTGCGCCGGTCCGGATGAACCTGCAAGAGGCCGTATTCGATCAGCTCACTGCGGAGCTCGGCCGTATTCTTCTCCAGCCGGCGCAGCAGCGCCTTCACCCGGGCCAGCAGCTCGCGGATCTCGAAGGGCTTAGTCATATAATCGTCTGCACCCAGCTCCAGACCGACAATTTTATCCACAATATCATCCTTGACAGTGAGCAGAATGATTCCAATATCATCCCGGTCCTCCAGCTTGCGGCAGACATCATAACCGCTCAGCTTCGGCATCATCACATCCAGCACCAGCACATTCGGACGGAAGGTATTCGCCTTGCTCAGCGCTTCCTCCCCGTCACCGGCAGTATCGACTTCATAGCCTTCCCGCCGCAGCGCGTAGGCAATGGCACTTACAATGGCCGGTTCGTCATCGACGACCAGTATTTTTTTCATAGTCGGTTCATCCTTCCGCTCTCGCTTGTTCGGTCCGGTAATGCCCTTCAAGAATAACGCAGATGAAGAAGCCGGAGCAAGGAACCGGCAGGAGCAAGCAAAGATTTAGGTTATCTTTAAGAAGACTTAAGCTTCATTTCAGTATTGTTGGGTAAACTGTATTTAGCTGAAGTTCGCTAGCCGCCGTAAATGATGAACCTTGACCCATATAACCAACCACGAAAAGAGGATTATACACATGAATATAAAACATATGAATATTAAGCGTGTAATGATTGTAGGAACCATGATTGTAGCCATGTCGTTCGGAGGAACGGCTTGGGGTAAGCCGGCCTTACATACCCTACCTGTCGCCAAATGGTCCACCTCTGATGTGGCCGATACCGATGAGCTGCTGGACGCCCTGAACCTGAACTCCACCTCTGAAGAAGAGCTATACGACGCCTTGTATGAAGGCAAATCCCTGCGGAACATCGCAGAAGAGAATGGCGGCAACGTGACTCAGGTCATCAACCTCCAGGTCAAGCAGCTGACCCAGCAGCTCGAAGCCAGACTCGCCAGCGGCAGCATCACCCCGCAGCAGTTCAACGCACAGAAGGCCGAGCTCAGGGAGATTGTGGCGCAGAGTGTCGAAACTTCGTTTGGGTGAGTGAAGCATTTGAAATAGCGAATATCCACAAGAGCGGCACCCGGGCTATTGACTCGGGTGCCGCTCTTGTTATGATGAATAGATATTCATAAAAGAGGAGGACTAGCTATGAATGATGCGCTAATGGAACGTTTGCAGCTTTTTTTAACCAAAGAGGGGAATCAGAGTCTGCTCGGTACACCGGCAACAGAGGAACAAATCGCTGAGGCAGAGAAGCAACTGGGTCTGTCGCTGGATCAGGATTATGTTCAATTCATCCGAAGCTTTGGCGGCGCCTATGCCGGATTATCCGTACACGCCTTCAGCAACGGTTCCTCCATCGGACGGGAGAGTGTGACTGAGTTAACGTTGTCCTTCCGCGAGGATTACAAGGATACCCCTATGAGCGGGCTGCTTGCACGAAGTGCAGTCTTTTCCATGGACGGCTCGGGCAACCCGATCCTGCTTGACCCCGAAGGCCGCGTGCTGCTCATCGACCATGATAACGGGGACTGCGAGGTGATCGCCAAATCATTCGCTGGGCTGATTGAAGAGAATTTTATGGAGTGGTAGCTTCATTCCTTGCACCTAATTCAAATCCAACGAGAATACCTCTTCAAAACCCGCCTTCCCCTCATCGGTGACTTGTACCGCACGTGTACCAGGCAGACGCCGGACCCAGTCCAGCTCCAAGACTCTCTCCAGCAGGGCATTTCCCAGGGCTCCGGCCAGGTGGTGGCGGCGTTCGCTCCAATCCAGGCATTGATGTGAGAATAGACGGCGTTTCGTTGCAGCTTCGTTCAAATCAACGCCAAAATCGGCAAAAAATCGCTCCCCACGCTCCGTCACCGTGTACCTGTCCTCTTCTTCAAGTAAAATACCGCTGCTTAGCAATGCATCAGTTAGTTGCACCCCCACATTCCCGGCGAGATGGTCATAACATGTTCTGGCATAACGCAACGCCTTGTCCTGCGAGGATTGCCTTAAAGACTTAACTGTCACGGGCGGAGCAATAGACAATAAGGATTCCATCACCCGCGCAACCTCTTGATCTCCAATCGCAAAGTAACGATGTCTCCCTTGTTTCAGAGCGGTAACCACGTTAGCATCGATCATTTTCGCTAAATGAAAGCTTGCCGTTTGAGGCTTGATTCTAGCCATATATGCTAACTCGCTCGCCGAATGGAACCTTCCATCCAGTAAAACGGTTAATATTGCCGCCCGTGAAGCTTCACTCACTAGAGCTGCGATTATAGCAACATTCGGATTTGCCTGCATCCTAACCCTCCTTTATGCATTCCATACTTCGATGAGTGTTGAATTATTTATATTATACACTGAAGTAGAATCTACAATAGGGGAGGAGAAAGAAATACAATGGACCATTCGAAGCAAATGATGAACACTGAAACGATACAACCCAAGATTTTATATTATGGAACTCCTGTCATCTTACTAAACACCTTGAATGAGGATGATACCGTAAACATCAGTCCTATTTCATCCTCCTGGGCCTTGGGAGACTGTATAGTACTAGGGGTTGGTCTTGGAGGAAAAGCCATCGAGAACCTGGAACGGCTCCCCGAATGCGTCATTAACATCCCCGGTCCATCGCTGTGGGAGAATGTGGAGCAGCTTGCTCCCTATACGGGCAAGAATCCAGTCCCTGATTACAAGCAACAACATGGCTACTCCTATCAAAAGGATAAATATGCTGCCAGCGGACTCACACCCGTGGCGTCCAAAACAGTTAAGCCTTCCCGAATTATGGAGTGCCCGTTACAAATTGAAGCAAGCATACAAAATATTCGCATACCCGATCATTCGCCTGCCTTTGCAATCCTTGAGGCGCAAGCTGTTCATGTACATGCCCACCAGGATATTATTATCGATGACAATCATATCGATCCTCTGAAATGGAGTCCGCTCATCTACAATTTCCGCCATTATTTTGGTCTGGGTCATCAGCTCGGCAAAACCTACCGGGCAGAAACCTAACCCTTACGGTTGGTGTCCCATGCTCCCATAGAGCAGAACTCGACCTTAAGGCTGGATGTGCCTGTAATATCTTCGAGAATCGGTACAATCAAAGTGGAATAGCGCTGATATAACCATTCTGCAGCAAAACGGCTCGGACTGTAGACGCAGTAAGTCTCCCCCAGTTGCTTCCCCTTCGTGCCCTTGAACCAGGTGTTGAAGCTGGGCGGCGAGATGCGGTCTTGGATACGCTCCAAAGCCTCAGTCCAGACCTCATCCGGCAGCCCGATGGGAGGGCTTATAATTGTCTCAGAAGCTGAACCGCCGCTAACGCTCTCCCCTAACAGAAGCTCCTCCACCGACTTCCCGAAGACCCGTCCAAGCTTCAGCAATACCCCGATATCAGGCAGGCAGTCTCCCTGCTCCCACTTGGAAACCGCCTGATGGCTTACGCCAAGTAAGCTGGACAGCTCTGCTTGGGTCATGGATAATCCCTTCCTTAAGTTCAATATATTCTGCCCGGCTTTATTATTATCTATCAACGTGAACACACCTCCATTCTACTATCACTCAACACAGCCAATAGTAGCATAGAGGGGCTGATATCGAAATCGAGCGTAAGTTGAGTATTCTAAATTTCTTTTGCAACTCTGGGTTGCACAAGGCTATATAGTGATCCTGAATGCTCATTCCATAAAAAAACGGCTGGTCAGGTTCCCCTGATCCAGCCGTTTACGGTTACTTCAACTTTACATTATCGATCAGTACTGCCGTGTCATAGATGCTGTCACCTTGATCCCATACATGGAACCGGAGGACAATGGAGCCCTTGCCGGCAAATTGGCTCACATCAAATTGGACATGCTTCCAATTCGTCATGTAGGCCGTATCATCCCCGCCGTAGAAATTAACGTCTACTTTATTCGCATCAATCCAATACTCTGTGGATTCATTAATGGATTCCTTACCGACAATCACAGATTCCTGTCCGTAGACACTGGACGTCACCGTAGGCCCGTCATTCAAGTGTGAGGTCACGAGGGAAGCCGGATTGATGTATACACTGGAGGTTACTGTTGCTCTGAAGGTATCGTTATATTTGGAGCCAACGTATTCCTTCGGCTCCTCAGAAATGAAATTGTAATCGAACGACAAGGTTGTGGCTCCGGCCGGGACCATGAAGCTCTGCTCGATATAACTATTTGAATTGTAGTCATATCCTCCCTTATCATTGTTTTCAAACCCAAGGCCAGTACTGATAATCGCCATGTAGTTACCCTCTGTAGGCTTAAGCGGCCCCAGCTTTGAGATGACCCGGACATCTCCGTTTCCATTCCAGCCGGTCCATTTTCCGTTCTCAAAGGTTCCGTTGATGATCCCTTCGGTCTTCGTACCAATGCTGCTTCCTTTCATGACGAATGCTGCCAACCCGTCACTGGCTCCGTGAGCAGCCACTGCTGCCTCAAAAGCTTGTCCGGTTGTCATATTCTCATTGTTCAAGGCGTTGAATACGAATGGAGCAATGGCCTGATCATAAGCAAGCTTCACATAATCGGTGTAACCATAATAAGTGCTGGCCCCATTGTTGAGGAACGCATCCGACATGGAATCGTTGTATGCGCTGCGGCAGCTGCCATTATATACAATAGTGCCGGGAAGCATATCATTGTACCGTGTAATGAAGGAAGGCGTAATCGCATAATAGCCCGATATGATAGCCAGTCTGCCCTTTTTCAGATCCAGTTCATAGGTCTTGTTGTTCTCTGCGGTTGCCTTCTCTCCGGTCAGGAATATGGCCTGCGGCCCCGCATATTTGAAATCAACACCGTATTTATCATGGAATGTCTGGAGCACAATCTCATCATAGTACGTATCCCCATGGGAATCTAAGACCACAACACCATACTGATTAAGTCCTTTGAAGAAGTTAACGCCCGCTGCACTGTCCTTTACTCTCTCCACAAGGAAGGGGTAATTCGACTGCTCGAAGCTTTGATATACAGCGTCATACACCGTCGAAGATGGAAGTGTGCTGGAGAACGGAGAAACCACAGCAACCTGTTGGCTTCCTATGGTAGCTACGGTTTGTTCCATATCTTGCGTGAGCGCCGTCAGTGCGTTATTGGGAGCGGCCTCCTCTGCAGTGTTGCTTAATCCTTTTGTATTCTCAGGGGCCGAGGAGATTCCGCCCAGAATCCCGTTGTCCAGCAAATACCAGATGCTTCCTCCCTCACCCGATATTCCTGCATGCACTACTTCGTCCTGGGTTTGAAGCCAAGCCACTGTTTCTTCCTTGGCCTTTTGCAAATTACTGCTAGAAGCAGCCAGTTGATCAAGCTTACTCTGTGTATTATTTTCAATAATTTCTGTTTGTGCAAGCTGTTCATCTGTAAGATGCTTCAGTACAGACAGTTTAAAGACTGCACTGCTAGGCACCTCTCCAACAAAGGCCTGCAGATTTATGTAGCCCTCTGTATTTTCAGTTAATGCTGCTTTGCCGCTGTAGAGTCCGTCTGCCGCAAGGCTGTCTCCATGAATTTCTAAACCATCATCGTACAGCAGGGTGATCTGTGACATCACTTTGCCGCTGTCATCTATCTGATAGACACTTGCAGTTACTGTCTCTGCCGCATTAAGCGTTGTACGGAAAATAACTTCAGTGGACTCTTCTGCATAAATAGCATCTGTACTCTCCCCGTTCACTACAATCTGGAGAGCATTGGCCGGTACTGGAGTTGGCTCCACTGGTGCCGGTGTTGCTGGTACTGGAGTCGGCTCCGCTGGTGCCGGTGTTGCGGGTGCTGGAGTCGGCTCCGCTGGTGCCGGTGTTGCAGGTGCAGGTGTTGCCGATGCTGGCGTTCCTGGACCCGGGGCTGCTGGAGCAGTCACAGATGTATCACGGACAGCTTGTGTAGCTGTGGGAGCCGGAGTAACCACCGGAGTCTTAACATTGTTCGTCTCTTCAGCAAGGAGCTGCTTGGACTTCTCAACATATAGTGCCTTATTCGTCTTGAACTCATATGCGAGACGAGCCAGAGCCTGGCGCTCTGCGCGCTCTTTAGGTTTGAATTTCAGCGTGCCGTCAATGCCCTCTACCCCGTTGATGAACCCGTTGTTGAAGGCCAGGGATACTTGAGCTTTTGCCCATTCAGACACCTCTGACATATCCGACAGCTTACTGCCCAGCGGAAGCTTCTTCGCCGTTTCATCTAATTCAAAGGCCCGGATGAAAAATACAACCAGCTCTTCCCGGGTTACACTCGAATCAGGACTGAACGTGCTCGCCGATGTCCCCTCTGTGATGCCTGCCTTCACCAACGCACCTACATAACCGCGATACCAGCTGGTAGCGGCAACATCCTTGAATGGTGCGGCCTGATCACCACTTACTTCCAGTCCAAGGGACAGGACTATAATTTTCGCCAGTTCGGCGCGTGACATAGCCTTATTCGGTTTGAAGGTGTTATCTCCATACCCCGAGATAATTCCTGCTTCAGTTAAGGATTGAATCTCCTTCTGGGCATAAGAGCCTGCGATATCCTTCAATTGCGCGGACTCTCCGAACACCAGATGTGGCGTAAGGCTGCTTATTAGCAGGGCAATTACAATCACCAGACTGAGTTTACGGCGTGCTGCTTGGAATAACAAAATTTCTTCCCCCTCTTTCTTTTTAAAAAAATTCATAAAAACCATCGTCCTACAGAGTTCCATGGATGGAATATCGCTCCATAATTCGACAACTTCTTGATTCTACAATAGGACTATGTACATTTACTATGTATATTGATACTAGGATATTGTATAAATTGGAATATTAGAGGAAGAAAATCAAAAAAGACCATCAAGCATAAGCTTGATAGCCTAAATTACGATTAAAGCGGATTGAATAAGCTCCGCTCACCAAGGTATCGCCTAACCGCCCCATCGCTCCAGACATGCGCTTCGACGTACCGCTCGGGGCCGTATTTTCCGTCATTGTTCCAATGCTGCGGTAACCCGTACTTGTCAATGATGCTCACAATCTCGGGATAGGTATACAGAGTGTGCCTATACTCTTTGCCATCGTTAATCAGCGGGCTGAAGGTCGGCATGGAGTCCCCATAGGTAAAAGAAATCGTGTTCACATCAAATTCCTCAACCGGGATCTTAAGGAATGCGCCATTCTCGAACCAAGTGCTTAGCCACGGACTGTGTTCAACTACCATATAATGCGGGGAGGACCGCTGGACAAGACCGCCTTTACGAATAAATTCCGCCCGGATGATGCTCTCGCAGTTCCGCCGATTGTCTATATACTTATCGTTTCTTTGGGCGCTCTGAGCCTTGGGCTTGGTCTGCTTAATCGTCTCCAGCACGGCCCTCGCCTGATCGCCCGGCAAATCGGATAGGCTGACAAACGGACCCACAGATGCATCATAGTAATGATATAAGAACATCGTTCCGCTCCTTTTCTAGAGCACAGACTCCAGCACTTCATCCTCAGCATCAATACTATTCAGGGCCGTACGGTTAATCCAAGACAGCGCCAGTGTTCCCTCGCCCATATGAGCACCTACCACCGGGACAAAGGTCATAATCTCTGTACGCACCGAAGGGGACATGGCCTTAATGGCCCACTCCAGGCTCAGTGCCTCTTCTCTATTGTTGGCGTGCATGATACATACATCCTGGAAGCGGCCGATTTCCTCGTGGATGGTCTCCAGCAGCTTTTGCTTTGTCTTCTTGAAGGTACGTATTTTATCGGCGACGACAATTTTGCCCTCATCGAACCTCAAAAGCAGATGAATCCGCATCAGCTGGCCCAGCAGGAACTGAGAGCCGGAGAGCCGTCCGCTGCGGTGCAGCTGGCTCAGGCTGGCAGGGATGATATAGAAGGACATTTCCTCAATGATATTATCAATTCTGTTCTTGATCTCCTGTGCAGAGCAGCCTGCCTGCTGCCAGTGAATACCGCGCAGAAGCATCTCACGGATCGGGTACGCGCCTACTTTGGAATCGATACCAATTACGTTCACTCCAGCGATATCCGCCGCCTGCATCGAGGTGTTGAAGGTCCCGCTAAGCTCGGAGGAACAGTGGATCGCAATAATCTCGTCATACTCTTCCTTCAGACGCTCGTACAATTCCACGAACTCGCCAATCGGCGGCTGGGAGCTGCCTACCTTGTCATGCTGCCGCATTTTCTCATAGAACTGATCGGCGTTAATATCTATATTTTCTCTATAACATTCATTATTGACGATTAGACGGAGGGGAACGATATACACGTGGTTATTCTTGGCGAATTCAGAATCAATGGTGCTGGTGCTGTCAGTTACCCAGGCGATGGATTTCATAGTCACTACTCTCTTTCGTGAGGGATTCACTGCTCAGAAATCGGCAGCTATGGCTGTCTGTATATTCATAAATTATACAGGATGCCAAGCCTGCGTAGCGCATTCCCTGAATAATCCCAGCACTTTTTTTCAACTAAATTCGACATAAATTCACATTATATATGACGAATATACCTGTTTAAGAGCGGACTGATTATGGTATGAGAAGAGTGGAAATTAGAGTCAGCACGAGCATCATACTAATGTTTCTCTAATCCCGGAAGTACTGCGTCACGGTTCCCTTGCCTGCACCAACCACCACCTCTGCATAGGCCCCGTTGATCAAAGTAACCTGCGGCGGCAAATGCCCGCAGTCAATGTCATATGCCACCGGCAGGCCCAGCTCATCGGCCAGCTCCTGGTAGACATCCTCTACGGTGTAGTTATCCATAGGGCGGTTAGCCGCGCTGCGGCCGAACAGGAGGCCGCTGCAATGCTCGAACCAGCCCGCCAGCTTCATCTGTACCAGGGAGCGGCGCAGGTCGGTCACGGACAGCTCACAGTTCTCTAAGTACCACAGAATCGGCTCATTATGGATATAGTGCTGCTGGAAATGCCGAACCTCTCCATACGGTGTACCGATCAAATGACGGATGACGTCAATGCAGCCGCCCAGCAGGCGGCCCTGCATTGTGATAGTCTGGTTACCCACCGTCTTCCAGCTCGTCGCTTCCGTAAGATTGAACACATGGGGCGAAGGCTCTCCGCCTCCCCATTCCAGCTGGTATTGCTGTGAGGATTGCTGAATGACAGAACCGCCGCTTGGTGTAGATAATACCTTGTCCCACATGGCGGTTGTCGGGTCTGTCTCTTCCCCCCGGAGATCAATGAAGTTCGTGCCATGGGCAGTGGCAATCCCCGTCTTCAGCGTGACAGCCAGCAGCAGCACACTGATATCGGAATACCCGAGAATCCATTTACACTTCATCTTGCTGAAATCCACCTGCTCCAGCATCTCAATCAGCAGTTCCCCGCCCCAGGGAGGCACGACGAGTCCGATGGACTCATCGGCCATCATTGCGTTGAATTCAGCGGCACGTACAGCAGCCGGGGCCGATTTGGCCTTCTCCTGTGTCCATGCTGTCGGTCCGCATACTACGCCGTACCCTCTTTTTTGCAGCCGTTCTACAGCCAGCTCAAGCAGCTCACGTAGCTCCTCTCCCACTCCTGATGAGGGTGCAGTTACACCAATTACGGCTTCTGCTTCTAACACGGGATATCTGATCATCTTCTGTCTCCTCCAATGCTTAATATGAAAATAGGCGATACCCGAACCTTCAGCAGGTTGAATATCGCCTATATACGTTGCTATTGCTTACAGTTTATCCAGCCCGGTCTATCATTCCAGCGAAGGCTTATTGTCCCGGCTGATATCCAGAATATCCAGGAAAAAGACGAAGATTGGAATCCCGAGAATCAGTCCCCATACCCCGATATAATGCTCAGAGAACAACAGCACTACGAGCGTGTAGAACATCGGCAGGTTCATCTTGGAAGACATCAGCTTCGGGTTGAGGAAGTAGCCCTCTATGACATGTAACAGGGCAATCATCACCAGAATGTTGATCGTCAGCATCAGTCCGCCCGTGTTATAGCCGATAATGCACAGCGGAATCAGCGAAATGACAAAGCCGACGACCGGAATCAGGCTGAGCATGAAGATCATAATGGAGAGGGCGAACAGATACGGGAACGGCTCGAAAAAGAAACCAAGCACCCACAGCCCGACCACGGTAAACAGAGTATTGAACAGCGCAATCAGAATCTGTGCTTCAATGACCTTGCCGAAGGAGGAGATGAATTTTCTGCCGAAATACTCCAGCTCCACATAGAACCAGGAGATCTTGCTGTCTCTCAGGCGGGAGGTGAAGCTGACGATCCGGTTCTTCTCCAGAATGAAGACAAGGCTTAGAATCGTGGACAGGACGAAGGTGGTGCCCCAGTTGCTGATTTTGAAGACGTATTCGATCCCCTGGTTCAAATAGCTCTGATAGTTGAGCTCCTTGACCTTTCGGAACAAGTATTGCATAATCTCATTCTGCGGGATATCATCGGCAGTCAGCGTGCCGAGAAAAGTGGTTAACTGCTTGATCTGCGAGAATACCTTGGGCATATATTTGACGAGTGCCATGACGATCATGCTGATCAGCGCCACATACAGTATAATGATGATGACCTTGCTGTTTACCTTCACGAATTTGCCAATCCGCTTGCTCAATAGCACCTGAAAGCTGTTCATCACATAAGCGATCAGGAAGGTCAGCAGCACCAGATTCAGCATATCCCTGATACTGTACAGCAGCAGTCCAATCAATCCCAGAATCAAGAAGCGCCGGACTGTTAAATTGGCGACATAACGCTTGAATACTTCCATTGTTCCCTTGTTCCTCTCCATTCGCTGACAGATAAGATTTTTATTATAGTGTACCGTACTGAAAACAATTATAGCAACTTTGGCATCGCCCAATTCGCGCGAAACCACGAACTTTATGTCGATTTACAGGAAGCTCTATTACTATATGCTATAATGTGGGCAAAACTGGAACATTTATACCTTTGTCAACAGGTCCAAATCAATGAAGTTCAAACTAATGGAGGCGAAAGCTGGTATGAACAAAGTAATCTGTATCACCGGAGCATCCTCCGGCATCGGCCTTGCCACTGCACTGAAGTTCGCCCATGAGGGCTGGACGGTCTACGCCGGAACCCGCCATCTGAAGCGTGAACAGGAGCTGTACCAGAATGTGAAGGGTCTGCAGTTCGTAGAGCTGGAGGTGACACAGCCGGAGAGTATTCAGCAGGTTATTGACCGGATAGAAGCGGAGCAAGGCAAGCTGGATCTATTATTCTGCAATGCCGGGTTCGGCTACCTGAGAGCGCTTGGACAGGCGCCGTTCCCTGAGATTGAGGATGTCTTCAATACCAACGTGTACGGGGTCATGCATACGATCCGGGCTGCACTGCCGCTGCTGCAAAAGACGGGCTACGCCCATATTGTGGCGACCTCCAGTGTCGGCGGACTGGTCGGGCAGCCGATGAACGAGGTGTACTGCGCCAGCAAATTCGCAGTGGAAGGGCTGCTGGAGAGTCTCGCCACCTATTACAAGCCGCAGTTCAATATCGATATCACCCTGCTGGAGCCAGGAGCGATTGCTACGGAGTTCAATTCAACCGTAATGGGGCATGTCGCCAGCACCGGCGGCGTTCTGGAAGACGAGTACAAGCCGATTCTGGATGCTTATAGAGCGGCCTTCCTGGAGCGGAATGTGGAGCCGCAGAGTGCAGAATCCGTAGCGGAGGTTATGTGGGAGCTGGTACAGCTTGAGACCAAGCCGCTGCGCTTGCGCACCTCGGAGCGGGCCGAAGCCTTCGTGGCCCGCAAGGTCAGCACTGACCCTACCGGACTGGAAGGCGTACTAAGCACGCGCAGTATTCAGTTGAATATGTAAATGTAAACAGCCGCTCCCATTCCTGGAGCGGCTGCCCTGTGGCTTTCCCTTATCAGATTCTAGCGCTGAATCGGCTCGATCCGGTACGTTCCGGTACTGCCGTCCCCGGCAGGCCCGCCTGTGACCGCCCAGCCGTAAGACAATACATCCTCCAGCCGTTCGCGTTCAGCCTCCGTGAATTCCGCTTCCACCGCTTCCTGCCCCTCCGCAAGCTCCAGCTTCGCTTCAATACCCAGCGCAACCTCTATCCAGCTGCGGATGCCGCGGATGGTATTGTATTTAATCTGGTAGCCTTCCAGAACCGCCCGGCGGAATCCCTCCGGCTGTTCCTCTGCAAGGACAGACAACTGCCCGTAATCGAACTCGTATTTACTCTCATCGGCTGGCAGATCCCCTTCGCTCACTCTGCGCAGCAGCTCTTCGTCAGATCCGGACAGCGCGCGAAGCGATTCCAGCAGAAGGGCATCCCATTGTGATAATTTGACCTTGCTAGTCGGTATTGTCATTGTATCTCCTCCTTGATTCACAGATGTGTATCTCCTAAGATTCGTTCACAGCATTAGTCTGCATATTCCCCGGCCACATAATGTCCGGGACTCACTTCCCGCAGTGCAGCGGCTTCCTCTGTCCCGCGCACAGCAGGGTAAGCCTCCAGCTGGATTCTGCGGCTGGCCTTCATCGGGTCTGTCTCCAGAATGGAGGAGAGCAGTGCTCTGGTGTATGGATGAAGCGGATGATCATACAGCTCATCGCTTGGAGCCACCTCCACCAGCCGGCCGCCGTACATCACGCCGATCCGGTCGGCAATATGACGGACCATCGACAGATCATGGGCGATGAACAGATAGGTTAGCCCGAACTCGGCTTGCAGATCCTCCAGCATATTAACGACCTGGGCCTGGACAGAGACATCCAGCGCAGAGATGGGCTCATCGCAGACGACGAACTCGGGCCGGACCGACAGCGCCCGTGCAATGGAGATCCGCTGGCGTTGCCCGCCGCTGAATTCATGAGGGAAGCGGTACAGATGTTCCCGCTTCAGTCCCACCTTCTCCAGCAGCTCTGCCACCGCATCCTTGCGCTCTTCGCCCGGATAGAGACCGTGAATCCGCATCGGCTCACTGATCAGCTCCAGTACATTCAGGCTTGGATTAAGCGAGGAATACGGGTCCTGAAAGATTGACTGAATTCGCCTGCGGAAGGGCTTCAGCCCTTTCTCGCCCAGCTTGCCAAGCGGCTTCCCGTCGTAGAACACCTCACCGTCTGTATAATCGTACAGACGGAGCAGACAGCGCCCGACCGTGGACTTGCCGCTCCCGGATTCACCGACCAGACCGAAGGTCTCGCCCTGACGAATCTGGAAGCTGACCCCGTCTACGGCCTTAAGTACACCCTTATCCCGTCCGCGCAAATCCTTGCCCTTCGGGAAATGCTTCTTCAGATTGTTAACCTCTACAAGCACCTTGCGCTCGCTCAAGTGAAATCCCTCCCCGCTGTAACTGCTGTCTTCTCTTCTGTACCTTCGGTCAGCCAGCACATCGAGCGGTGCCCCGGTGCAAACTCGACTACCGGAGGACGTTCACTGCAGCGGGCGAAGGCATGCGGACAACGGTCCATGAACGGGCAGCCGGGCGGGGGATTCAGCAGATCGGGCGGTGTGCCCTCGATCGGAATCAGCCGCTCACGTTCACCGCCGCCGCGCTTCGGTATGGAACGCAGCAAGCCCTGCGTATACGGATGCTGAGGCCGGTAGAAGATATCCTGCACCGTCCCCTCCTCCATAACCAGTCCGCCATACATGACAATGACGCGCGTGCAGACCTGGGCTACTACTCCCAGATCATGGGTGATAAGCGCAACCGCTGTATCTCCCCGTTCCTTCAGCTCTTTGAACAGATCGAGGATCTGCGCCTGGATGGTCGCATCCAGCGCGGTGGTAGGCTCATCGGCAATCAGCAGCTCCGGGCGGCAGGAGAGCGCCATCGCGATCATCACCCGCTGGCGCATCCCTCCGCTGAATTCATGCGGATATTGCTTCAGCCGCTGCTCCGGATCACGGATACCGACCTGGCGGAGAAGCTCCGCCGCTTCGGTATACGCCGCCGCTTTATCCAGTCCCCGGTGTCTGCGGATAACCTCTGTCAATTGCTGGCCGATTCGCTTGACCGGGTTCAGCGAGGTCATCGGGTCCTGGAAGACCATCGCAATCCGGTTGCCCCGCAAGGACCGCCACTGCTTCTCCGTAAGCCCCTTCAGGCTCTTGCCGCGGAACTCCAGCTTCCCGGCAGTCATATGCCCCGGCGGTGTGATCAGTGACATGACCGCCTTGGCTGTAACGCTTTTGCCGCTGCCGGATTCTCCGACAATGCCTACGGTCTCACCCGCATCAATATGGAAGCTAACTCCACGGACGGCCTGATTCTCCCCGTCCCGGGTAGCGAAGGAAACCTGTAAATTCTCAACAGTCAGCAGCCGTTCAGTCATGATGTTAAGCCCTCCTATCTTCGGATCAGCTTAGGTTCAAAGCCGACCCGCACAATATCTCCCAGCACATTGAAGCTCAGCACGGTAAACAGGATCATCAGCCCGGGGAACAGCGCCAGATAAGGCGCCTGGGCAATATACCCCTGTGCGCTGTTCAGCATACTTCCCCACGTGGCATTCGGCGGCTGTACCCCGAAGCCGAGGAAGCTGAGCGATGATTCCATCATAATGGCCGAGGCAATATTATTCGTCGCCCCTACAATAATCACTGGTACCAGCCCCGGAAGGATATGCCGCCAGATCATGCCGAAGGCACTCTGTCCCGAGGCTTTGGCATATAACACGTACTCCCTTTCCTTGATCGTCAGGGTCTCCGCGCGGACGACACGGGCCACATTCATCCACATCAAGAGAGCAATAATAATGATCAGATTGCCGATACTCGGCTTCAGATAGACGCTGAGCAGCAGCAGGATCAGGAAGGACGGGATCGACATGATAATATCCAGCATCCGCATCAGCAGATTATCGATCCAGCCGCCGAAATATCCGCTGATTACCCCAACCAGCACACCCACAAAGGTTGCTACGACCATGGAGGCAAACCCAACCAGCAGCGAGACACGGCCTCCGTATAAGGCTCTGGACAGATAGTCGCGGCCATAATCATCGGTGCCGAACAGATGCGCGGCGCCGGGCTTCGTCAGGCGGGCCATGGCATCCATGGCATTCGGATCATGACCGGACAGGAAGGCAAAGACCGCCCCCAGTGTAAACACCGTCAATATGACAATAGCAGCGACACCCAGACCGTTCGTAAACAGCTCGGACTGCAAGTTTTTCCATTTACTGCGATTCATGAGGTCACCCCTTCAGTTTGATTCTTGGATCGACAACACTGTAAAGAATATCTGCCACCAGATTACCGAAGATCAGCATTAAGGAAGAGAACAGGGTAATGCCCATAATGACAGGATAATCCATCCCCTTCACCGCCGTCATCCCCAGGGAGCCGATCCCCGGCCAGGAGAACACCGTTTCCGTAACAATCGCCCCGGCCACCAGATCTCCCATCGACATACCGATCAAAGTGATCACCGGCAGCAGTACATGCTTCAGCACATGCCGGAACAGAATGGTGGATTTCTTCGAGCCAAAAGCGTACTGGATCTGCACATACTCCTCCTTGAGCTGTCCGATCGTGCTGGAGCGGATATAGCGCACATACCCGGACAGGAAACTGAAGGCCAGAACCGTACAAGGCAATATCCCGTGCTTCAGCACATCCAGCGGCGATTCCACACCAATGGTGCGCATCCCCATGCTTGGAAGCAGGTGCAGCTTGATCGCGAACAGATACATCAGCAGGATCGCCAGCCAGAATAAGGGGATAGAGATGCCGATATAAGCGATAAAATTGATTAGCTTGTCTACCCAGCGGTTGCGGTTCGCACCGGCCACGAGGCCCAGCGGAATGGCCAGCAGGACGGCCAGGGCAATGGCGCTGCCCATCAGACCCGCAGTTGCGGGCAGGCGGTCCAGAATCTGATCCAGCACAGGTTGGTGATTGACCAGCGAGTACCCGAAATTGCCCTGGACCATCTCTTTGATCCAGATGAAATATTGGATATAAGCAGGCTTATCCAGCCCCAGATTATGGCGGATGCGCTCAATATCATCAGCGTGCATATTAGGCGTCACGAAAGACAGCACCGGATCTCCCGGAGCCAGCTTAATCATGGTAAAACAGACCACCGATACAAAAAACAGCATCGGCAATGTTTGCAGCAACCTTCGGACGATGAGTTGTCTCATACGCAGCTTCTCCCAGCTCTTAACAGGCAAAAATAAGCTGGGGGAACCAGCTTATTTTTTTGCCTTGCTTATTTTGTGAGGCGAATTATTTCTTGTAAATCTTGGACAGGTCTTCGAAGATGACGACCGGCTTCAGGACAGCCTCATCAACTCCGCCGTAATTCTTAGAGACAGCTACAACAGTCTTCGTATAAGCAATCGGATAGATCGGCGCATCTTCGGCTACCAGTTCTTGTGCTTTCTTGTAGATCTCTGCACGTTTGGCCGGATCTGCTTCGCCTGCCCCGTCATTCATCAGCTTGTCGACTTCACTGTTGGAATAATGCGAGTAATTGGATGAGCTGTCCGTAGTGAACAGGATACGGTACGCATCCGGATCATACCCCATGATATAGCCGGTCAGAGCCAGCTCATAGTCGGTCGCCTTCAGATCAATGAATTTCTGCACCCAGGCCGAGGAATCCATGTTCTGCAATTCAACCTCTACGCCAATTGCCTTCAGCTTCTGCTGCACATACAGCGAGATGGCTTCCTGCGCCTTGTTACCGCTCTGTACGATATACCGGAGCTTCAGGTTGCTCTCACCGGCAGTGGCCAGCAGTTCCTTCGCCTTGGCAGCATCATTGTCAAAGGTAGGGACATCGTTCGTGAAGTACAGTGCATCCGGAGTCAGGAAGGACTTTGCCGGATCAGCATATTCGCCGGAAGTGTACGCCGTCTGAATCAGCTCGTCGCGGCTGAGGGCCAAAGACAGGGCTTGCCGGACTTCTTTTTTGGCGAGGGCACCGGTATCGCTGTTCGCATTGAACATCAGATAGGCGAGGCGGCCTTCGCTATACGGGAGAATCTCAAAATTATTCGTCGCTTGAATCGTAGGAACATCCTTCGGGTCCAGATACTGTACATTAATCTCGCCGTTCTGCAGAGCCAGATTCGCAGCATTGGTATCCTTGGCAATCCGGTAAGTGACCGAATCCAGATGCGGCTTGCCCCCGAAGTAGTTGTCGAAGCGTTCCAGCGTCAGATACTCGCCGGCCTTGTATTCCTTGAATTTAAAGGGACCGGAGCCGACAGGAGAAGCGTTCTTCGTGCTCTTCTCAATGTTGGTCTCATTCTCGTAAATGTGCTTCGGAATCGGGAATACCTGTACCAGCGTGGCTTCAAAAGCCGGGCTGACCTGCGGCAGCTTGAACTCCACAGTCAGGTCATCGACCTTGACAGCCTTAATCGCTTTGTCGCCAATCAGGAAGTTGGCACGCAGGAAGCTGTTCTGCTTCTCATCAAGAATGCTGTCGATGGTGAATACCACATCATCCGCCGTCAGCTTCTCTCCATCATGCCAGGTCAATCCATCCTTGAGCTTCAATGTATACGTCAGATTATCGCTTGACGGTGTCAGGCTATCGGCCAGGTAGAAGGTCTTCTTGCCGTTGTTCACCTGGAACAGCGGAGCATACAGGGCCTGGTCAATGGTCAGGCTGACACGGTCACCCGCATAGTTCGGATTCAGCACTACCGGATCGGAAGCGACCCCTATAATCAGACTGCCTCCATCCTTCGGTTCGCCGGCAGCAGGCTCTTGTGATGCAGCCGGTGTCTGTGCGGCATTGGTAGATGAAGCGTTATTCCCATTGGAGCATGCACTGATCATCAGTGTTAATAATAGTAGAATAGCAACCCCTGTTATCCCTTTACGCATTGTCTCTTCCTCCATGTCTATGAGCATTCCCACTCGTTGTTGAGTCATTATATATCGGAATACTAGGAATTACAATGTATGAATTTACCATGGGCTTTACCAGACGCTGACCTCCTGCATGACCGCTCCGCGCCGCAGGGCATCGACATGCTCCATTCCTTCCGTAACCCTGCCGAATACCGTATGCCAGCCGTCCAGATAATCGAACGTATCATAACAGATAAAAAACTGGCAGGACCCCGTGCCTGGTCCAAAATGCGCCATAGACAGCGCCCCGCGCACATGCTTATGGGGATTCCCCTGCGTCTCACAGGGAATGGGATCTGTGCCGCCTCTGCCGTTGCCGTCGGGGCAGCCGCCCTGGGCAACAAAGCCGCGAACCACACGCTGAAAGGCCAGACCGTTGTAAAAGCCGCTGTTCGCAAGCTTTTCAAAATTGGCTACGGTTCCCGGCGCTTCCTGATCGAACAGCTCCAGCCGAACCTCCGGCCCCTGCTCCAGACGGATCAAAGCCTGCTTCATGGCGCCTCCTCCTCTACACGGGCTGCAGTGTCTGCCGGTACACCGATATAGACGGCCGTCTTGGCAGCATGCAGCGGTGCATAAATCTCCTCGATATCCTCGTCCACGAGCGGCCTAAGCTCTCCGCCTTCCATATGCAGGAATACCTCAGCGCGCGGATTCATCGCCAGGAGCAGATTGATTAACTGTTGCACTTGCAGCGGTGACTTGTCCATGGGCTCACTCCTATCTGCAGTTTCCAGAATGTCTGTAACTGTCTAAGCGGTATTGTACAATAGCTCTCCGGAAGTTTCCAATCCATAAATTACCTGAACCGGCCTTTATATTTTGAGAAATCTGGGTTATTCGAGTACTTCTCTAAATATATTGAATACATATAATCCATATTAACTATTTGCGAACCCAAGGGGATGATCAATGATGTTGACTTTAATCTGGAGTGGCTTGCTATGAATCAGATTAGAAACCGGGTTCTGCTCGGCAGCCCGATTCATCAAAAACCGGCAATCCTGGAGCAATTCCTGAACTCTCTGCTGCGCCTGAACCTGACAAATATTGAACTGCATTTCTATTTGATTGATGATAACCAGGACGAAGCCTCAAGCGGGCTTCTGCAGAAGTTCGCTCAAGGCGGCCGGACGGTCTTCCTTCAATCGTCCGGCTATCATGATAATTATATCCGGGATGAGCACACCCATGTCTGGCACTCCAATCTGGTCTGGAAGGTGGCCGAGTTCAAGAATCTGATGATCCGAAGGGCCGAGGCTTTCGGCTATGACTATCTGTTCCTGCTCGACTCTGATCTCCTTCTTCATCCCGATACGCTGCAGCATCTGATCAGCACAGGCAAGGACATTATCTCTGAAGTGTTCTGGACCCAATGGCAGCCGAACACGGTGCTCCAGCCGCAGGTATGGATGCATGACGAATATAACCAGTGGGAATTGCTTCCGGGAGAACAGCTCTCGCCTGAAGAGATCCGGCGCCGCTTCTACGCATTTCTGCTGAGAATGCAGCAGCCCGGAATCTATGAAGTCGGCGGACTTGGCGCCTGCACTCTGATCAGCAGCCGGGCCATCGGATCCGGCGTAAGCTACGACAGGGTCCCCAACATCTCCTACTGGGGAGAGGACCGCCATTTCTGCATCCGGGCAGCAGCCCTCGGCATTCCGCTATTCGTGGACACTCATTTCCCGGCACTGCATCTCTACAGAGAAAGCGATCTTGACAAGGTGGCGGAATTCATGCAGCAGACAGCGGTAATGCCTGGGGCGGAGCCATGCGGGCCGGAGGCGGAGCGGGGTGACACAGAGCCAAGGCGACAAGTGACGGAGACGGAGCTGGAGGCGGAGCGAAATAAGACAGACGGGGGTGGCGCCCGGGCCAGAGCAGAGGGGGCCGAAGCGCACGAAGCTGCGGTGACGGACGACAGCGGCACTGCAGACGGTCCTGAGTTGCACGGCGCTGCGGATGCAGCGCCCGCAGATAAAAGGGCTCAGGATGCAGGCGCGCAATGGGATTCGCTGTGGACCAAGGCCGAGGCCCGCCAGCGCTTGTCCAAGGAGTCCATGCCGGTTCACACGGGAGGCGAAGCTGCGGCATCGGCTGATTCGGGCGGGCAGGAGGTAGGCGCAGGCGCGGACAGACCCGGAGAAACGAGCGAGGACAGGGGAGGAGAGGCGGACCGGCCCAGCCCGCAAGCCGCTTACGAGTCTTCAGCCGCCAAGTCGGAAGCTGCTCCCCGCCGGCCCAAGCTGACCCTCACGATGGTCGTCAAGAATGAAGGTTCAAGATTTCTGCGGCAGGCTCTGCAGGAGCACCGCAAATATATCGACGAAGCGGTCATTATCGATGACGGAAGCACGGATGACACGGCAGACATCTGCCGCGAGGTTCTCCAGGGTATTCCGCTTCATCTGATACACAATCAAGTCTCCAAATTCAGCAATGAATCGGAGCTGCGCAAGCAGCAGTGGGAGGCGGTGGTTGCGACCCATCCAGAGTGGATTCTCAATCTGGATGCGGATGAGATTTTTGAGTCGAAGTTTCCGGAAGGGGTGGAAGCCCTGCTTCGGACGGAGAATTGCGACTTATTCTGCTTCCGCCTCTACGATTTCTGGGATGACGCTCATTACCGCGAGGACAGGTACTGGCGGGCCCATCTGAGCTATCGGCCGTTCCTGGTCCGCTACCGGGAAGACTTCACCTATCTCTGGAACAAACTCCCGCAGCATTGCGGGCGGCTGCCGGAGAATATTTTCGAGCTGTCCCACCAGTTAAGCAGCCTGCGGCTGAAGCATCTCGGCTGGTCTGATCCGGAATCCCGGCATAGGAAGTATCTGCGGTATATGCAGTTGGACCCGGACGGCCAATACGGCTGGATGGAACAGTATCAGTCCATTCTTGACCCGAATCCCCGTCTGGTGAGTTGGAGCGAATAAAGCGGAGGGCTAAGTCATAAGAAGAGAGAAAGAAGCTCCCTATCGGAGCTTCTTCTTTTTTTGCCAATAAGCTTCAGGAACTATATCACTATAGATCCGCAGGCAAATATGCATAACGGCAATGGAACAGCAAATGATACAGCGTTACCGGCAGGAAATCTATCGAATCGGCTGGCGCTTACAATACCTTAGCATGCGAACCCGCCTGTATGAATGTACCTTCATGGATATCCGCCCGGCTCAGCGGGATGAAGCGGAGGAGATGATTAACCGGTTGTCCGTTGAGCAGCTATTTAGATACACTTCCAGCCAAAGGGAAGGATTGGGTTCACTTTTCCCTTATCTAAATCAACGCATCAAAATGGCCCTCTGCGTCTACCGTCGCTGTCCGGGGATCGGTCAGACCGATGCCCTTAAGGCCTCCCTTTCCCTCAGTCCGCCAGGGCGGAGTATGATCCTGAAGCGGGGGAGCAGGTACAATCGAAGCCGAAGCGGTACTCCCGCTTTTCTGCACCAGATGGGCCTCCAGCTGCCGTATTTGCCGCTGCAGCTGCTCCCGGCGATAAGGAGTCTGCATCTCTCCGCCCTGCGCCGCATTCACCTTGTCCAGCTCCATCAGCAGCCGGTTGCGCTGCTTCTCCAGAGAACTGACATCACTCTGTGTGCTGCCGTAAGCTGTAGTGGCCTGTACCGGGCTGATCCCGGATACCGTCTGTGCCGCCATGATCTCTCCCTCCGTTTCATTGGCTTCTGCTTCAAATCCAGCCATATTCGAAAGTTCTAATCATTTCTATTACCCGGCAGCCCCCTCCATGACAACATTTCAACCACATATTTACAAAAAATCGTCGCATAGTCTCAGTCAGATGCTGGTTGGACTATACCAAAGACCTATTAACCGAGGTGATATGAATCATATAGAAGGCAAATACTTTGCGGAACAAACACAGCTGCTGACTTTCGGTCGTGCAAGTGGAAACGGCTTTGCAGTCCTTTTAAAGGACGGTACCGTTTCAGCGAGAATGCTAATGCCTCTCTCACCGGCCGCTTTTAAGGAGCAGTAATGTTGCTCTTTTTGCAGGATTCCTCTATACCTTTTACGGGTTGAAGTACATTGTTGCATTATTTGCACAAATTTCGGTATTTAGAGCAAGTTAGCGCTGAATTTGTTGCATTTTGTGCAGGATTTCAGCATTAATCGCTTCTTTGGGGCAGTATTGTTGCACTTTTGGCAGGATTCCTCTTAAAATGTTACTGCCTGTGATGCATGGAGCCCTTCCCTCCGCGCAGCGGCACCCATTGTGTTCGGTTTTTCGTATACAATCAGATTCGTCAAACTTGCTGTGCTTCACTCTCATACGGACGACCTCCAGCTAATTTGATGGTAGATTGTCTATCCTGAAAGTGTCCAAAGTGATTAGGGGCATTAAAGGAATGTTGTATTTCTAGCAGGATTTAAGTCGAATAATAAAAAAGCGCTCCTGCCTCAATAAGGCAGAACGCTTTTTTTGTGGATGCTTTGTAGATTGCCGCTGCCCCCTTAGGGGAGGCGCCGGGGTCCATTACATTTTACATTGATCCTACTGTCTTCGCAGACTCTGATTTCGCTATTGCAACAGTCAGCTCGCCGTCCGCTTCGTCCACAGTCATCACTGAGCCTTCCTCTGCTTCTCCGGCGATCAGCGCACGCGCCACCCGGGTCTCCAGGCTGCGCTGGATGAACCGCTTCAGCGGTCTGGCGCCATAGACGGAATCGAAGCCTTCTTCGGCAATGAAGCGGACCGCCTGGTCGCTGAGGACCAGCCCGATGTTCCGCTCGGAGAGGCGCAGACGCAGGCCATCTACCAGCTTAACCACAATTCTCTGGGTCTCGCCCAGTGTCAGCGGCTTGAACATTACGATATCATCCACCCGGTTGAGGAACTCTGGACGGAAATGCCCGCTCAGCTCCTTCATGACCCGGTCCTTAACAGCTTCTGTCAGCTCGCCATTGTCATCCGTGCCCTGAATCAGATGCGGCGAGCCGATGTTGGAGGTCATGATGATGATCGTGTTCTTGAAGTCAACCATCCGGCCTTGCGAGTCGGTCAGCCGCCCGTCATCCAGCAGCTGCAGCAAAATGTTGAACACATCCGGGTGCGCCTTCTCTACCTCGTCGAGCAGGACCACCGTATACGGCTGGCGGCGCACCGCTTCCGTCAGCTGGCCGCCTTCTTCATAGCCGACATATCCGGGAGGAGCGCCTACGAGACGGGAGACACTATGCTTCTCCATGTACTCCGACATATCGATACGGATCATGCCGTCCTCGCGGTCGAACAGCGAGACCGCCAGTGCTTTGGCCAGCTCCGTCTTCCCGACCCCGGTCGGCCCGAGGAACAGGAACGAGCCGATCGGACGGTTCGGGTCCTTGATGCCGGCTCTGGCCCGGAGGACCGCATCCGCCACCAGCCGGACCGCCTCATCCTGCCCGACTACCCGCTCATGCAGCGTATCTTCCAGCCGCAGCAGCTTATCCCGTTCGCCTTCCACCAGTCTGCTTACGGGAACTCCCGTCCAGCGTGAGACAATATCGGCGATTTCCTCCTCGGTCACAGCTTCTCGCAGCAGCCGGGTCTCCTGGTCCTGCTGCGCCGCTTCCTCTGCGCCCTTAAGCTGTCGCTCCAGATCAGGAATAATGCCATAGCTTAATTCAGCCGATTTGTTGAGATCATAGATCTCCTGCGCATCGACCAGATCCTTGCGGGCCTGCTCCAGCCGCTTCTTCAGGTCACGGATGCCCTGAATGGCCGATTTCTCCTTCTCCCAGCGGGCCGTCATCCCCAGATGCTTCTCCTTGAGGTCAGCCAGCTCCCGCTGGAGGTTCTCCAGGCGGCGGGCGCTGGCGTCGTCGGTTTCTTTTTTGAGCGCGGCTTCCTCAATCTCCATCTGCATCAGGCGGCGGGTTACCTCATCCATCTCACCGGGCATGGAGTCAATCTCCGTGCGGATCATCGCGCACGCTTCATCGACCAGGTCAATCGCCTTATCCGGCAGGAAACGGTCCGTGATATAACGGTTAGACAGCACACCGGCTGCGACCAGAGCGCTGTCATAGATTTTGACCCCGTGATGCACCTCGAAGCGTTCCTTCAAGCCGCGCAGAATCGAAATGGTATCCTCGACATCCGGCTCGCTGACCAGCACCTGCTGGAAGCGGCGTTCGAGCGCCGGGTCCTTCTCGATATACTTGCGGTACTCATCCAGCGTGGTCGCCCCGATACAGTGCAGCTCACCCCGGGCCAGCATCGGCTTCAGCATATTGCCCGCATCCATAGCCCCCTCCGTCTTGCCCGCACCGACAATCGTATGCAGCTCGTCAATGAACAGAATAATCCGTCCGTCACTCTCGCGGATCTCCTTCAGCACCGCCTGCAGCCGCTCCTCGAATTCCCCCCGGTATTTCGCACCGGCAATCAGCGCACTCATATCCAGCGAGAAAATCGTCTTGTCCTTCAGTCCCTCCGGTACATCTCGGCGGACAATCCGGTAGGCCAGCCCTTCGACAATCGCCGTCTTGCCGACACCCGGCTCCCCGATCAGCACAGGGTTATTCTTGGTCTTGCGGGAGAGGATGCGGATCACCCGGCGAATCTCGGCATCGCGCCCAATGACCGGATCGATCTTGCCAGCCCGCACCTCAGCTACGAGATCGCGGCCGTACTTCTCCAGCACCTCATAGGTGGCCTCCGGCTCCCGGCTGGTCACGCGCTGGTGTCCGCGAATCTCCGCTAACACTCCAAGCAGCTTCTCCCGGGTAACGCCCCGGCTGGTGAACAGCCCGCGCAGCTCGCG
This sequence comes from Paenibacillus sp. FSL H8-0122, assembly GCF_038005345.1. Taxonomy (NCBI): domain Bacteria; kingdom Bacillati; phylum Bacillota; class Bacilli; order Caryophanales; family Paenibacillaceae; genus Paenibacillus; species Paenibacillus sp. FSL H8-0122. The sequence goes on from NZ_JBBOTB010000001.1 coordinate 6,334,928, forward strand.
GTTCCCGCTGCTCGCATCCGATACCATCGCCAGCACGGCATGCTCCACCGCCACGAATTCGTCGTGCATCTTGGCCGCTTCCTGCTCCGCCTGTTCCAGCATAGCAATCAGCGCGGGCGAGGCATAGCGGCGCATGGTGCCCGCTCCGCTCCCGCTTACGCTGGGTTTGCGCTGAAGCAGCGCCTCTGTTCCCTGCAGCAGTTCGGCTGCGGGAACATTCATCTTCTGCAGCAGCCGGGGCAGCAGGCCCTCATTCTGCTGAAGCAAGGCTTTCAGCAGATGAAGATTGTCAATCTCCTGATGCCCGCCGGAGGCCGCCAGCGACTGCGCCTCTGCCACCGCTTCCTGCAGCTTCTGGGTAAGCTTATTGAAATCCATAGGATCATCGCCTTTCTAATGTATAGGTTAATCAGCCGGATGCCCGGCTGTTATTTACTGAATCAGAATATGCCTTACCATGTTGCCGCTCTGCGGCGCTGCGCCCCGCCGGAGGCGCGCCGTTTCGCACCTGCCTGGAAGCTGCTGGATTCCGCCAGCTGGCGGTACATCCTCTTCTCTGCCTCCGATGTATCAGACGGAATGACCATCTCCATCCGGAACAGGATGTCACCGTTCGTTCCGTCCGGACGTCTCAGCCCCTTACCGGAGAGACGCAGCGTTCCGCCGCTGGCTATACCGGCAGGGATCTTCAGCTTCACGCTGCTGCCATCCGGCAGCGCTACCTTGGCTTCCCCGCCCAGCACAGCCTGCCAAGGGGCGATCTCAACCGTGCCGAGGAGATCACCGCCGTCCGGCTCATAGATCTCATGCGGCAGGAGATGCAGCGAGATCAGCAGATCGCCGCCCTGGCCCGACCCGCTTCCGCCGCCGGGCACCCGGATGACCGTCCCTTCCGCCGAGCGTGCCGGAATCTGTACGTTCAGGTCCTTGCCCGCCGCCTGAACGCTGATATTGCCGCCTTTGTAGGCCTGCTCCAGCGTAATCTCAAGCTGGGCCTGCATCATACTGAACTCATCCCCCCACGGGCTTCCGCCTGGACGGGCACCACTGCTGCCCGAGAAGAAGCCGGCACGGTCAGCCGCGCCCCGGCTGCCGAAGAACATCCCGAACAGATCCTCCTCCGGTATACCGCCGGAAGAAGCGGCTCCGCTGCTCCAGCCCGCGCCAAACGGCGATTCCCATGACGCAGAGGAGGCCGATCCGTAGCTGCGCTGACCCCGTGAGCCTGCGGCAGCTCCATAGCGGAGCTCCTCATCATAGATTTTGCGCTTCTCTTCATCGCCCAGCACCTCATATGCCTCGGCTGCTTCCTTGAACTTCGCCTCTGCCTCCGGGGCCTTGTTGACATCGGGATGCCATTTTTTGGCCAGCTTCTGATAGGCCTTCTTGATCTCCTGCTTCGAGGCCTTCTGATCTACCCCAAGACGCTCATAGTAATTTGCCGCCACCGGAACCTCCTCCTTTCGTGTAATGGGAACCTTCTGCCTTCCTCCGGGAAAAGACGCATTATAGCCGGGACCCCCACTACAATGCGTCTAATATTAGTGCTATATGAAAAGTCCGGTGAAATCCTGCTACCGCCCGGTGAACCGGATAGGCCAGCGGCTACAGCCGCTAAGCCCGGAGTTCCTGCGGAAGCGGCAGCTTCAGCCGGACTTGAAGGTCCATCTGCCTCTTCAGGCCGCCCTTCCGCTTACTGAAGCTCTTTCCGGTCGGAGGCATCGCCGCCTCCATCCTGAATTTCGATCCGTTTGCCCTGGGATTTCTGCCGTTTCGGCACCTCCAGGCTCAGCACACCGTCTTTCAGGGAAGCGCGGATGTCTTCCTCAGCAATATCCTGGACATAGAACCGGCGTACATATTCACCATACCGCCGTTCACGGCGCACCATTTGATGCTCCTTGCTCTCTTCGTTGTTCTCTTCTCTGCGGACTGCCTTGATCGTCAAGTAAGGGCTGGAGTAATCAATGTCGATTTCTTCTTTGCGGAAGCCAGGGAGCTCGGCCTCGATCAGATATGCCCCTTCACGCTCCCGGATGTCGGTCCGGAAAGACAGCGCGTTACTTGTCAGCGGTGCGAAGAAATCATCATTAAACACTTCGTTCAGCGACTTCGCCAGCACACCAAAAGCATCATCTCTGCGTTTACCAAAAGGAACCAAATCAAACATCTTTCATTCTCCTCTCATTTGACTTTTGATTTTTTGAATTCGGTCTTGCTCAGTCTTTGACTTTGTCTGACCTATGGCTTTATTATAGCCTGCACCCCCGGAGAAAACAAAACCCGTATAAGCCGAAAATCCGGGAAAATCCGGCGTTTCGGCTCGTTTTTTAATATAAATTTTAACCTTATTAAAGTTTTGACCTTATTTGACCTTCCTATTCTATTTCAAATAACGCTCCCGGTATTCACTCTCCAGCATGCCCATCATAATTACATCATGATACTCATGGTTATAGAACAGCGTCTGACGCCGCACCCCCTCCTGCACGAACCCGATGGACTCATAGACATGCGCAGCACGGGCATTATAACTGTAGACCTCCAGCTCAATTCTGTGCAGATTCAGAATGCCGAAGCCATAATCGAGCATAAGCAGCAGCGCTTCACGCCCATATCCTTGTCCCTGATGCTGCTCGTCCCCGATGGCGATCCGCAGATTGGCATTCCGGTTATCCCCATCTATATCCTGAATGGCGATGTCGCCGATAACCTCGTCGTTCTCCTTCAGCGCGATGAGCAGCAGCACTGTACTGTCATCCCCGGACTTATGGGCGATATACTGCTCAATCTGCTCTTTGGTGACATGATTCTTGGTTCCGGTCAGCCTGCGGACTTCCGCGCCGTGGAACATCTCATAATACAGCCCGGCGTCCTCCCCGTTCAGAGTGCGCAAATATACCTTATTCCCTGTTAAAAGCCTTGAAGCCCTGTTCATCTCTGTCCACTCCCACTGTCGTAATTGCTCTTATAGTAATATAAATCTGTATACTATAAAATATACAGAAACGTCCGATTTCTAAGGACAGATGGAAGGTGAGCTATGCTGCTTGTCCCGGATCTGAATGAACATAGCGAGACCCCTTACTACATACAGCTCTATGATTATCTGGCAAAAGCAATCCTGGGCGGCACCCTGCAGAGCGGGACGCGCCTGCCTTCTATCCGCCGCCTGGCAGCGTTATGCGGGATCAGCGCCACTCCGGTGGAGCTTGCTTACCAGCAGCTTCTGGCAGAGGGCTTCATCACCAGCAAGCCGCGCAGCGGCTACTATATTCTGCCCGTTCACCGGGAAGGCGGCCCTGCTGCCGCCGGGGAACGGCCCCGTCCGGCACCCCGCCCGATCACGCCCCGTGATTCACGGCACTACGCGTATGATTTCCATATGTCGCGCAATGATTTCTCCCTGTTCCCGCACAAAATATGGCGCAGCCTCTACCAGGAGCAGCTGGCGAATCCAGACCTGCTCCAGTACGGCGATCCCCAGGGGGAGCCGGCCCTCCGCGCAAGCATCGCCGCCCATCTGCGGCAATTCCGCGGGCTGCGCTGCACGGAGAAGCAGATTGTAATCGGCGGCGACCAGTATACGCTGTGTTCTTTGCTGTGTCTGCTGCTGAAGGTAAGGGTGAGCGGACTGGGTATCGAAGATCCGGGGTACCACCTGCTGCCGGCGGCATTCCGGCGCAGCGGATACGGAATCAAGCCGATTCCGCTGGAGGAGGATGGATTGCAGATAGACAAGCTCTACAGCAGCGGAGCAGATGCTGTGTACATCTCGCCGTCCCACCAGTTTCCCCGGGGGATGACCATGCCAATCACCAAACGTCTTGCCTTGCTGGAGTGGGCCCGGTCCACCGGCGGCTATATCATCGAGGATGATTATGACGGGGAGTTCCGTTATCACGGACGGCCGATCCCCGCGCTGCAAGGGCTTGCTGAGGGCAGTCCGGTGATCTATATGTGCAGCTTCGCACAGTCGGTGACCCCTGCGTTATGTATTCACTATATGGTTCTGCCGGAGGAGCTGCTGCCGGACTACTACAGCCTGAGAAGTGAGCTGTACCTGGAGCATTCAGCCTCACGGCTTCATCAGATTGCGCTGCATTATTTCATGGAGCGGGGACATTTCGAGAAGCACCTGCGGCGGATGCGTCTGCTCTATCAGCGCAAGCATGACCTGCTGCTGCGCTCAGTCAGGCAGCATTTCGACGATGCCGCAGTGCTCAGCGGAACGGATGCCGGATTTCATCTGCTGCTGACCTTTAAGTCGCCCGCAGAAGGCAGCGCTAGAGTTAAAGCCAGATTTAGCACCAGCGCCAGGGAGCTTGCTGCCGCAGCGGAAGCTGAAGGCATCCGCGTTACCCCCATGTCCTATACGTGGTGGGCCAAGCCAGATTATGACGAACCCGAATTCATCCTGGGCTTCGGCGGGATCGCCGAGGACCTCATCGATGAAGGCATCCGCAAATTGGCGGAGGCATGGCTGGGCTAATACGTATCAGATTTAAGAGCGCCTCACTCCCGTGCAGTCATTCACATGCTGTAGGCGCTGGAAAGGCAGTAACTGTATTTTGTACAATGGAATGAGGTCAAAACAGCTTCAAAATTGGTTCTATTGTATTCTGTACAATTGAATATTGAACAAAGGGCACTTTTCGCCCAAAATGCATCATTCCAATGTACGAAATACAATAGAATATCATTTCACGGTCAGATATACGGTTTCTATTGCAGGAAATACAATCAGATCAACTATACTTCTCCAGCATATCCGCAAGCGTCCGCTTCACCTCGGCCACCAGCTCCGGCGGCTCCTGCACGGTAGCCTCGCTGCACAGGCCAATCACAAACCGCGCGAAGAAGCCCAGATCGCTTCCCGGAACCTCTCCCTCCAGCCAGCCGGTGCCGTCTGCACGAATATGCAGCAGCACCGGGGACCATACCTCACCTTCGCAGGCCTGAACCCCCTCACTCCCCAGCTCTACGTACAGCCGGATAAGGCTTGGTTCCGCTTGCGGCGGCTGCGGACTGCCGTATTCCTCTGTATTGTCCAAGTGGATATGACGCAGATCAAGCGCGTCTGGTCCCGCTTCATCATACCCGGCAGACTGAATCCGGTCGCAGCGGAAGATACGGATGCTGCTCCGCAGGAAGCAATACGCCGGACAATACCACAGGCCGTTACTGGCATAGATGCCGACGGGCTGAATCCACCTTTGCTGCCGCCGGCCCTTCGACTCATAATCGATCAGCAGCACTTTTTGCCCGGTAGCCGCTTCCAGCAGTTGGGGCAGATAAGGGAATTCCGCCTGCCGTGCCGGTGTCAGGAAATCAATCCTGTTCTTCATCTCATCAATCCGGTCACGAACATCGCCAGACATGTAGTTATAGAATTTGTGCAGGGCGGATAAGGATTCTTCCTTGAAGGGAAGATATTTATAATGGCGCAGCGCATGGCTGGCAAAAAAAATCGCCACCGCCTCTTCCTCTGTGAACGCAATCGGCGGAAGGATTCTCTCGCTCAGCACCTGATACCCTCCATGCGGCCCCACTTCGGAATAGAGCGGTACGCCCAGTTCCCCCAGCTCCTGCAAATCCCTGAGAATCGTGCGTGAAGAGACATTGAATTCGTCAGCCAGCTCCCTGACGGTGAATTTGCGCTTACGGTTGACGGTCATCATGAGGTCCAGCAGCCTTTTGGATTTCGACACAGGGTTCACTCCATTTATTATTTTAACTATGACAATACCTGTCACTATTATAGTCTACACTATAACCATAGCCGGTTAGTACAGGCAAATACACCTTCCAAGGAGCGAACAAAACATGAAACTGCAAATGAACCCTTATATTCTGGTGGACGGATCTGCCCGGGAGGCGATAGCTTTTTATCAGGAGGCGCTTGGCGCTGTGGTGCTGTTCAAGCAAACAATGGGCGAAGGCCCGCAGAACCCGGACGCCCCGATGACGGAGCAGGAGAAGGCGCAGATTGCCCATGCCGTGCTGCTGGCTGGGGAGACGAAGTTTTTTGTGGCGGATTATGAGCCAGGTATGCCGCGCAGCCGGGGCAACAGCATCAACATCTGTCTCACGGTGGAGACCGAGGCTGAAGCACAGCAGCTTTTCAACTCACTGAAAGCAGGCGGCACTGTCAACATCGAGCTGGCCCCGGCCTACTACAGTCCCGCTTACGGCATGGTAACAGATAAGTTCGGCGTATGCTTCCAGATTTTCACGATGAAGGGGCGGTGAGGCTGGGGAGGCCGAGGTAGCCTAGAGCCGATGGGCATTGCTACAAATGCGATAGGCTCCGCAGACCTATGTATCTTCGCGCGGCGTCCAATGTAATCGGTTTTTCGATTACATTCGGCTCGGTAGCCATTGCGGCGTCCAATGTAATCGGTTTTTCGATTACATTCGGCCCGGCAGTCATCGCGGCGTCTAATGTAATCGGTTTTTCGATTACATTCGGTCCGGTAGCCATTGCGGCGTCTAATGTAATCGGTTTTTCGATTACATTCGGTCCGGTAGCCATTGCACAGTCCAATTGTGGTCGGTTTTTCGGCCACATCCGCATTGGGCATCAGCCGCAACAACGCAAACAAAGCACAGTCCCTCCATACTTAAGGGGACCGTGCTTTGTTCTAATACAACGCCCGCCACAAGTAAAAGGTGGCGTAGGCTTCCCAACCTTGCCAAGGCTGGGCCAGGTCGAGCAGCTCCGCTGGCGTCGGCTTGCGGTCCATGCCGGTCAGATGCTTGATCACGTTCTGCAGGCCAACATCGCCGACCGGATAAGAGGACGCATCGCGCAGGCAGCGCATACGGACATATTGCGAGGTCCACGGGCCGATCCCGCGGATCTGCAGCAGCCGCTGCTCGGCGGCAGCCGGGGACGGTAGCGCCAGCAGCTCCTCCCGGCTTAATTCCCCGCTTGTGATCAGCGAGGCTACGGTAAGCACCGTCTGTGCTTTGCTGCGGGTTAGCTGCAAGGCGCACAATTCCTCTACCTGCACTCCTGTGAATACCTCTGGTCCAGGGAAACGGTAGTAGGTCTGCCCCTCCCATTCCAGCGCTTCACCGTATTCAGCGGTCAGCCGCTGCTTCAGCCTGTAGGCAAAAGCCAGATTCACCTGCTGGCCCAGAATCGCCCAGCATAACGCCTCGAACAGATCCGGGATGCCGATGATCCGCAGCCCCCGGTGCTCGCTGGCCAGCGGCCCGAGCAGCGGGTCCATTGCCGCCAGCCTGTAGAACGGGGCAAGGTCCCGGTCCAGATCAAACCACTCCACAATGTAGCGGGCCAGCCACTCCTGCTCCAGCGCACCGGGAATCGCCCCATGCAGCCGGGTTACACTCAGCTTGTGATTCTCGGACACACTGAGCCGTACCAGCAGCGGGCCACCCTCTATCCTGAACATCCGGCTGACGCCTGCTTTATCCGTGCGGAACAGGCATTCCAGTGGCGATCGGTTCATGTACTCCAGACAGGCCCCCAGGTCGAAGTCTTCCGGCAGCGGCAGCTCAAAAAGCAAATCGTTCATGACCAGCCGCCCTTACATTGAGAATTCCCTCCAGCTGGAGCAGCTCCTGCTTCATCTGGAGTCCGCCCCGGAAGCCGGTTAAGGTGCCGTTCGCGCCAATCACCCGGTGGCAGGGTACAATGACCGGCACCGGGTTCTGCCCGTTGGCCGCGCCGACAGCACGGACCGCCAGCGGTCTGCCGATCCGCTCAGCCAATTGCTTGTAGCTGGCCGTCTCCCCATGCGGGATGGTAAGCAGCCCCCGCCACACCTCCTGCTGAAACGGGGTGCCCCACAGATCCAGCTCCACATTGCTGAAATCCACCGGCTCTCCGGCAAAATACCGCTCCAGCAGCGTGATCACCCCAAGCTGCTCAAATCTCCCGGCATCCTCCATGAGCTCATGGGCAGGCGCATACATTTTCAACCAGGAGGCGGGTAATTGCCCTTCGTCCTGCGGGAAGGATACGCGGATCAGGCCTTTATCGCTAGCCCACAGGGTCCACTCCCCGTTCCCGAGGTTCAGGGTATGATGATAAATCGTGATAGTATCTGTACTCCGGCTGTTATTCCGGCTTGGGCTTGGGTTCATGTTGGTTTCCTCCTTCGTTATGCTTGCTATGGTACTCTGTAGGGGACAGCCCCGTCTTCTTCACGAACCAGGCGGCAAAATGAGAGGGCGTACGGAACCCCACCGCCCGGCCGACTTCAGCCATCACTGCTGCGGTCTCCGTCAACAGCCTGCGGGCTTCTTCGGTTCGCAGCGTGTCCAACCTGGCAGCAGGTGACTGGCCGGTTACCCGTTTATAGGTGCGCTGTAAGTGGAACGAGCTAACCTTCAGCTCTTCAGCCATCGACTTCAGGGTCAGCTTGCTGCCGAACCGCCCGTCCATAATGGCATCCGCCTGCGCCGCCAGGACTGCGTCCGGACGGAGGGTGCCGCCTTCCTCGGGACGGCATCTTTTGCAGGGACGGAAGCCTGCCGAAATCGCCTCCTGCAAGGAGCCATAGAATACAACATTCGCTGCCTTCGGCGTTCTCGCCCGGCAGGACGGACGGCAGACAATATGGGTCGTCAGCACCGCCGTATAGTAGATCCCGTCATAGGTCGGCTCACGCCGCACCACCGTTTCATAGATACGCTCGAACATTTGCGGGTCCATCCCCATCACCTCTTACCGCCAGTATAAACGATTCGTTTTGATATATGCAGCCTATTGCAATAGGAAAGCAAGATTACGACAGTGAGGCTGAGGGTTTAGCCGATTCCGAGCAACGTTCGGAAAAAAGTGGAAAAACATCAGCTATTAGTGCTAGAATTGACTGCTTGAATTAACAATCTTTATTCGGAGGACACAAAACCCAATGAAACTATCAGACATCCGCTGCGAACGCCTAAGCAAGAAGGATTCGCTCGCAGCAACAAAACTATTAAGCCTGGACACGGATACTGGTCCTGACCTCCTGCGGGTGCTTGAAGAAGAGCCGGAACTGTTTATTGCTGCATATGTGGATGAGACGCTTATTGCGTTAGTCCAAATGGAAGCGTCCTTACCCCAGTCTCATTTGAATGTATTCGTCGCTCCGCAGTATCGCCGGCAAGGCATTGGTAGGGCTTTGATGCAGACGGCAGAAGCTCAATTACAGGCAGGCGGAACCCGTAAGGTCAGTACTTCTATCCGGTCCGGGGTACCCTCTTCTCTTGCATTTACCCGCAGCCTTAGCTATGCCCCGTACTATTCACTTATTTATATGGAACGAACCGGCGGTTCTTTTCCTCAGGAGACATCCTCTGTAAGGTTGTATAGAGATGAGGACTTTGTGGCTGCCCATTCGCTGTATGCTACTGCTTTTCATGAAATGCGGATGCGCATCGGATGCTTCCCCGATTCTGTGGTTGCAGAGCCTAATGAAGGCAGACGAAACGCCTGGGCAACGGATGCGCAAGACCGGCTGGTCTATGAGCTTGACGGGGAAATTGCGGCTTACAGCCACATCCACGGGAATGAAATCAGCAGTGTTAGTGTACGTTCTGACCTTCAGGGGCGCGGGATCGGACGAACCTTCGTGAAGTACTTGTGTGGCGAGATCCACCGGCGCGGCTACACAAGCGTCATCCTATCCTGCGTCGTTGGGAATGAGGCCATACATTTGTATAACAGCCTTGGTTTTCAGGAAACGCATCGAATAGAATATATGATAAAAAATCCGGACAACTCAAAGCATTCCCGGTCAGGCCCCTCCCTGCCCGCTTCTCTACAATGAATAGTGAAAGGAAGGTGAGGAGATGGAGACGATACGGCTGCTTCAGCAGGCGATCGATTACGTAGAGCAGAATCTGCATAACGCTATCGGCGTCGAGGAGATCGCTGGAGCGGCGATGACCTCGAAGTACCATTTTCAGCGGATGTTCCATGCCTTGACAGGGTTCACTGTTACCGAATATGTGCGCAACCGGAGGCTCACACTGGCGGCGGAAGAGCTGGCTGGAACGGACGGCAAGGTAATCGACATTGCGCTGAAGTATGGGTACGAGACACCGGAGTCCTTCGCCAAAGCGTTTCAGCGGGTGCATGGAGTGACGCCCAATATGGCGAAGAAAAAGAACGTGAAGCTCAAATCGTTCTCCCGCCTCTCCTTTCAAATTCAGATCAAAGGAGAAAGCGAAATGAACTACAGGATGGTTGAAGAGAAGGGCTATGGCGTCATGGGTAAGGAGGTTATTATCCACCAGGATGCTTATAGCGAAATCCCTGCGTTCGTAGAGAAAATCTGGAACGATGGGACACATGACCGGATTAACGAAATTGCCGGTAGACCTGCGGGCTCGCTGCTTTTTGGCTATTATTATGACTTCCGTGAGGATGGGACCAAGCGGTATCTGATGGGAATCGAACTGCCGGAAGGACAGAAGGTGCCGGAAGATCTGGTGAATCTGACTATACCCGACCAGACCTATGCTGTATTCGATTGCCGGGATAGAGTTCCTGAGGATCAGGAGCTGGGGCTGGGTATTCTGAATGTCTGGCGGCGGATCTATTCGGAATGGTTCCCGTCGTCAGGCTTTGAACAAGTAGAGGGGCCATGCATCGAGAAATACTTCTGGACGAATGATGAGCATGATGAATGTATATGCGAGGTATGGATTCCTGTAACGAAGAAATAAAACATAACATTTCTGATAAGCCCTCTACCAGCCATAAAGGCATCTGGAGGGCTTTTTTCCGTGTCAGGGTAACGATTGTTAACCTCTCAATTCTCACGTTATAATCAATGTATACAAATAACTGGAAGGGATGGATCTTCTATACTTAAGAAAATGCTTCTTATCTGCATGATCTCCTTATTGCTGCTTCCCAACGTTCTTCTGGCAGCCCCTGCTTCCGGCCCGGCCCGTTCAACCGCAAGATCCATACAGGTTAACATCAATGGTGCTTTTATCTCTTCTGATAGCAGTCCTTTCATAAAGTCTGGCAGAATCATGATTCCCATCCGCATGCTTGCTTCCCTGGGGCACCAATATTCCTGGGACGCTGTCCGCCATACGGTCACGGTCACGAATTCCTCCAATGATACATTTCAAATGACGCAGGGCCAGCCCATTGCCTATAAAAATGGAAAGCCAATACAGATGGACAGTGAAGCCAATAATTACAACGGACGAATCATGGTTCCCGCAAAGTTTGTCAGTGAGGCATTTGGATACCGTGTGTACTATGAAAAGATAAGGGAGATCATCTTCATTCAATCTCAAAATTTCACTCCTGATGCCCAGGCCATCCATTCAGCAGATGTGAAGCAGGCGCGCCTGGCGGCCATTTCGTTGCCGGTGCGCTACGCTTTTAAATCCGGTACAAGTGTACAAAGTGATCAATCCCAATACTTCACCTATTCCTTTGCCTCAGGGGACGCCACCCGCTATGTCTACAGTAATGGAGAAATAACCACTGTGGTTGAGATTGCAGGCACAGCGGCAACAGCCGTATGGCAAGCTTCTGAGGCCGATATCCCCGGTTATCCTGCGACAACATTCGGCGGTGTGCAGCCAGCGTATATTTCCGATCTGTTTCAGGATTCTTTTAGCTACAACAACGGGGTGTATAGCGGTTATCGCACGCTTAGCGACGGTACTGTAACAACCTTTAAATTCCCCGGCCTCCCTTATACGGATCTGATCCGGGCCATCCCGGAGTAAGGAACTTATATGCCAAAGTTAGCTCCCGGGAAAAGGGTATACCGGTCCAGATATTTTGCAGTATCCGGTACCCTTTTCACGGACTTGATTGCCCCCTGCCCAAAAACAAAATTCCACCGCTCCACCTTCACCTTGTACTCATCTTCTGCAGTCACTCTCTGCACAATCCGCACGGTTAAGGTGCTGTCTGCATATCTCTCGCCCGTTCTAAGCGTTTTCTCTCACCGGCTGCTTGCTTTGAGCCGCATTGTTGCACATTTTGCAGGATTGTTCTAAAAAATGTTACGTGCTACGGTACATTGTTGCATCATTTACAGGAATTCCGGTGTTTAAAGCAAGTTAGCGCTGGCTTTGTTGCATTTTATGCAGAATTTCAGCTTCTGGCGCTTCTATGGGGCAGTATTGCTGCACTTCTTGCAGGATTTCTCTACCTGGATTTCTCTACAATGTACGGTCTGTGGAGCATGGGACCCTATCCCTCTTCGCCGTAATACCTCGTATTCGGTTTTTTATATACATTTCATTTACTCTTCATTCAGATGATTCAAAAAAAGCCCCCGGAGCAGCCCTAACGCTGTCCGGAGGTTCTAAGTAACATAGAATTTAATCGCTCTAGTATGTGTTAATTACGTTGTTATCCGCCGTTTAGCTCACTGCCTGCTGAGCTTTAGCATCTATAGGTCCCTCTGCTGCCGGAGGGTTCTTTTTCTTCATGTAGTCGGAATAGTAAGCGGTGATGACCGGGACGAGAATGGAGGTAACGATTACGGATGCGGCTACCAGCGCTGTAGCGGACTGGGCGGCCGGCAGGAATTCGGGCTTCATGTTCGCTACCAGCATAGGGTTGGCGACCGCAGCACCGGCGGTACTGGAGGCGGCCAGTCCGGCAGTTCCGTTACCGCGGCCAATGAACTTGTCGGCCAGGATCAGCGGGACACCGGTAATAATGATAACGACAATACCAAGCAGAATACCGAGCAGGCCGGTGTCAACGATTACGCCAAGGTCGATCGAGCTGCCAAGAGCGAAGCCGAAGAAGGGAATGAGCGTCTGAGTAGCTCGGCCGAAGTAGGCGCGCAGATCATGATCCAGGTTCCCCAGGATGAACCCGACGAGGAACGGCAGGACAGCGCCAACGAAGAGATGCGGTTCAAATACAGCCACACCGGTGCTGCCCAGAATGAGCATGGTTACGAGCGGACCGGATTCGAGTGACATCAGCACGAAGGCACCGGATTCTTCCTTGGTCCCATACTGCTGCATAATGGAAGCGTACAGCCCGCCGTTGGTCATATCCATAGCGGAGATGATGGCGAGAACCGACAGTCCGGCGAAGAAGCCGGTTTGCACCCCGCCCTCGGGCAGGAACTGGATAGCGATCAGGGCAACAACCCAGGCCACGGCAATCTTGGTCAATACCAGCGTTCCAGATTTGCGCAATACGGTTCCGGTGGCTCTGACATCGATCGCGGCTCCCATACAGAAGAACCATACGGCCAGAATCGGCACGGTGCCCGTCATCAGGCCTTTGGTGAACCCTCCGAAATATTCGCCCGCATCAGGAAAAGCAGTGTGAATGATCGCTCCCAGAAATAGTGGAATGAGCATCATTCCGCCGGGAATCCGATCCAGTGTCTTTTTGATTTTCATATGATTACCCTACCCTTCTTACTCGTGATGAGTGTATATTATCTACTTGCGGCTTAGTCCAAGCTCGGGAATCATGACGGCGAACAGATCATCGCTCTCCTTGAGCTGCTTCGCAAAGGCTTTGCCGTCCTTCACCAGCAGCCCTAGCCCGTTCGAGTTCATATATTCGCGGAATTCCCTGTCTTCGGTCCCTTTGATAAATGCCCCTGCCAATACCTCCGCAATCGCATCCGGCGTATCCTTCGGTACAGCCAGTCCCCTCCATGTTCCCGTGAAGTTCACATGAATGCCGGTCTGCTCTTCCAGGGTCGGCACATCCGGCAGCGCCTCTGAGCGCTTATCGGCATTGACTGCCAATATCCGCAGCTTCCCTTCATCCACATATTTCTTCACCTCGGCGGGACTGACTGGTACCGCATCCACGAATCCGTCCAATAAGGCGGAGACGGCCGGCCCTGCACCTTCAAAGGGAATATGCGCGAACTTCACACCGGTCTCCCGTTCCAAGGTTACGGCGGCCAAGTGCCAAATGCTCCCCGTTCCTGCGTTTCCCATTTTCAATTCCTCTGGATGCGCTTTCGCAAAGTCGAGAAATTCATTGACGTCCTGCCATGGCGCGTCCTGTCTTACGGTGATGGCGGAAGGATCAAAATTCGTCTGAGCGATCGGTTTGAATCTCTCATAGGTAATCGGCAATAATCCCAGATGCGGAAGAATGGTCAACTCGGCCGGCAAAAAAGTAACGGTATAGCCGTCTCCCTTGGCATTCGCGCCTTCCATCAGTCCTACGGAGCCTCCGCCGCCGGTGCGGTTAACCACAATTACCGGCTGGCCCAGCACCTTCTCTGTCGCGGTGGCGAGTGCTCGCGCGGTGGCGTCCGTTCCTCCTCCTGCGGCATAGGGCACAAGCAGTGTGATTGGCCGTCCGGGATAATCTGTGCCGGCAGTCTCCTGGCCCGGGCCGCCTCCCCCAGGAATCCCGATTCTAAGAATCAACAGGACCAGAGCTGCTACAGCTGCTGTCCAGAGTCCTATTCGAGTGGTCCGTTTCAAATCCATCCCTCTTCTCTAATATAGAAGTAATCGGGCAGCCTGCAGATGCTTGATGTCTATGCCTGGCCTTGCGCCCGTGCCCTCACCCCCGTTTTCTTTGAGTATCAGCAGCCTGCCATGAAGGATGTGAAAGTTTTCTCAAATAGAACTTTATCGCAACCGGGGGTATTCCATCAATCGCATAATCTTATTCCGAATCCTCAGAAACGCCGGAATGGCGCGGTTTTGGCCGATCTGCATACTCCTTGGAAGATTTGCTGCTCTCCCTGAACTTGCCGGGTGTGGTCGATTTAATCTTGCGGAAGACCCGGATGAAGCTGTTCTCATTCTGATAACCCACCTGCTGGGCAATGTCGGCAATTCTCAGACTGCTGTCCTGCAGCAGCTCGCAGGCTCTATTGATTCTCAAGTTGGTCAGATAGTCATAGACGGTAGTTCCGGTCTCTTCCTTGAAGATGGTGCTCACCGAGGATACCCCCATGTTCACATGGGAGGCGATATCAGACAGCCCGATATTGAATTGCAGATTCTCCTTCATATACTCTATAAGATTCTGAACCAGCAGGAACTCCTTCGATTGCCGGTGCGCCCCGAAGGCGTCCGATAGCTGAACCGCTATGCTGCACAGCATCTGCTCAATCTCATTAAGCTCCATCGTTGTCACCTGATGCCAGGTGTAGTCAGCCAGCTCCGCAGGCACCGGGTATCCCCCGGCAGCCGCCATATGCAGAATCTCCTCCAGCAGGTCACTTAGCGAGCGGAATACTTTTTGCGGCTGAATTCCCCGCTTGCGGGTCTCGGCAATCCCTCTGCGGATCCAATCCTGTGCAGCGGCGGCATCGGATGCTCTCAGGGCGTTCAGCATTTCCTGCTTCCATAGCTCATCTGCTGCCCCGCTGCTCTCTTCATATTTGTTCTCTGCGCGGGAATAGACCCGTACATGGGAATACCCTTCATATAACCGGTAGGAGAGCGCAGTCTGTGCCTCTGAGTAAGACTGGGCGATATGGGTGATGGAGCCCGCTTGTTCACCGATGCCGACGGACACCGGAATCTTCAGCACTTCGAGCATGGCAGACGCCAGCTTCCGGGCAGCTGCGTACAGCTCCTGTTCTTCCCCGCCTGCCGCCTGTAACAGGATGACGAGACTGTCCTGCTGCGGTGAAGCGACCACGGTCCGCCAGGAAGCTTCGCAGATTTCATAGGCCATGTTAATCATCGCGTATTTGAGCAACATTTGATCCTCTTCCTTAAAGCCCGCAGACCACCGGGTATACCGGTCTATGGATAAGACCAGCAGCTCGAACGGACCTTCCTTCCAGCCGTTAAAATAGTGCTCAAACCGCGTATGTGTCTCCTGGGTGCCGATACTCCGCGTGATCAGGTCCTGCAGGAATTTGGAGCGCAGCTCCGGGAGACTCCAGTCCGCCACCAGCGATTTACTGCGGAAATCACCGACCAGCTTGCCGATGACCGGCTCCAGATCGTACAGCCCGCCCTGCCCGGCTGCCTTCTGCTCAGGAAGCAGCAGCTTGTTAATCCGTTTGAGCGGCCGGAAGGCGGCAAAATTGTAATAATACATGGCGGCGAGGCCTACGGCGATGGAGATCAGTGACAGCATCAGCATCATATTGCGTGCAATCTTCACATTCTTCAGCAGCTGTTCCATGGGTACGAGCGAGAGCAGGCGCCAGCCGGTCACATTGGAGAAGGTCTGATTCGCCATATAGGCCTGGCCTCCGATGGTGACATGGGCAAAGGGACTGACATCGATGTCTTCCAGCACCTTCCCCAGCTCCGCCAGCGGGAACGGAAGATTCAGCTTGGGGTAGATCAGCTCTCCTTCCAGGTTATAGACGAGCTGGTAGCTGGAGAGATGGGTGTACATTTTGGAGAACAGCGTATCGTAATCCAGATCAATCAGCACGGCACCGGCCACTTCGCCGTTCACTACCACCGGCCGGGCCAGTGACAGCAGCTCGGTATCACCGGGGCGGGAACCGTTGCCGGTGTAGAGCCTTCTTTTGATCAGAAGCGGCTTCTCCTTCATTCCCCCGATCCAGGCCCCCCATTCATGCTCAGGCGCCTCCCCCCAGGACGGAACATAGCCGTAGCGGCTGGAGAGCACAGACTGGTCCTTGAATTTGACCACGCTGATCGCATGCACATCCGGCTCTGTCGCCAGCGCCTTGAGGTATTCCTGTGCCGCTGCGGCTCGGCCGCGATTATCTGACTCAGCCGCCTCTATATAGCTCAGCACAGCGGGATGGAAGGACAGATCCACCGCCTTGTTGTCGGATTCCCGGAAGGCCCGGTTCGTAACATCCACATTAATCTGCAGCAGTTCAATATTCGGTGTATTCAGCTCGGTGTCCAGCGCATTGCGGTACTCTCTATAGGAGAATAGACCAATCATAGTAATCAGCAGGGATACCCCGGCTGTCAGCATCAGGATTAGACGGTTCTGTTTGTTGTGCAGCAGGTATTTCATTTTAAATCGCAGCATTGCTTAAGCTTCATCCTTCCAGCGGTTGCTCATAGGTCTAGATTTCAGATTAGCATGTTCCCCTAATATTTCAATATGGGGCATATCATACCTGTTAGGATTTCAGACTTTTCCGGGATACGCTATACAATAATGATATAATGGAACGACGGATTCACCCAATCTGCTACAGGAGAACGATAGCGATGCAGTCAAACTATATCATGGATGCTGCCGGGTGGGATAAGCTCATCTCGGAGGTAGCCCATTCTTTCGATGATCTGACCCTGAAACGGGGATTTCAATATTATAAGCAAACACGCGTGCATGCCTTCAGGATGATGGAAGAACGGAGAATCATGTCCATTGTGGAAGGCCGGGAGGATTATATAGTCTCTATAGATCTGGACCATCTGCAGGAGAGCCATTGTGATTGCCCCGTATCCGGGATGTGTAAGCATATGGCGGCCGTGCTGATGAAATACGCCGAGGAGCAGGACAAGCCTGTGCATTCCATCGCGAACGCCAAGGCCCTGGTCGACCGGCCGACGATTCATTCCGCTGCGGCGCCCGCTGTTCCGGGACGGCGCGGGGAACAACTGAAGAAGCTGGCCGCCCTGATTCCCGAGGCTACGGTGCAGCAGTGGCGTGAATACATGGCGCTGCTGGTGGAGCCGCTTGCCCATACGGTGCGCAACCCGCAGTATGCCGACCGGGCGCTCGCCGCCATCACCGGGGGCCAGCCCAAGCTGCCTCCCGCTGCTGCCCAACTGTTCAAGTTACACGCTCATCTCTGTGTGCTAGAGAGTATCCTCCGGCCTGGCGGGACTTCCCTCACGGCGAACCCCTTGTCTCTTGGTTATTCCGTGGGCTACTACACCTCTATTGCGATTTCCGAGCTGCAAAAGCATATCACAGACATGATGAAGCGGGGTCTGCCGCTGGCGGAAGCCCCTGAGGAGTGGCCGAGAGTCTACGATACGATTGCCTATCTGCGGACTGAGATGCTGAACGAAACGCGTGAACGCGCCAGAGAACAGCCTTATTTCTCTGCTTGTTACAGCCTGCTGTGGATCAACTGGATTACCCCGAATCTAAGCGGACCGGAGCTGTACACCAAGGAGCTGGCGGAGCTGCAACAGGCCGGAGACAAGCTAAGCGCCGCTGCTCCCCGCCATGCCCTGCTGCTGGCCGAGAGCCGGATGCATGCGCTGCTGCATGAGGATGCGGCCGCTATTGAGAAGCTGAACACAGCGTCCGAACGGCCCGGGCTGCACCCGGAGGAGCTGATGAGCTTCCTGCCTCCGCTGGCCGAAGCCGGGCAGTGGAGACGCCTGACCCTGTGGCTGGCCGCGCTCGGCCCGCTGCTGAACAGCCGAATGTACAATCTGCTGGATTATGCAGGCTACTGGGATGAGGCAGTGCGTCACCTGCCCGAAGAAGAGCCGCTGATGTGGGATACGCTGTCGGGTATGCTGCCGCTGTCACGCGAGATTTATGAAGTCCAGCTGCTCGCCTACGGCAAATGGCAGGAATGGATGGATATGCAGATCTCCTCCGGCCATCGGCCTTCCGACTTCCGGGTGAGCGACCTGCAGCCGATCGAGAAGAATGCGCCGGAGCTGCTTCTGCCGTTCTACCATCAGGCGGTGGAGCGCTTCGTGCTGGAGAAGAACCGGCACAGCTACAAAGCGGCCGTGAAGCTGCTCAAGCGGCTCGCCAAGCTGTACAAAAAACTGAAACGCGAAGCACGCTGGGAAGTGTTCCTGGACGGCTTCACGGATAGGCATAGCCGCCTGCGCGCCCTGCAGGAGGAGCTGCGGAAAGGAAAACTGATCCCATGAATATGAAGATGCGCAATATTACTGTCCAGCTCGCCCTCACCCAGTATGGCGATGCGCTGATCTACGGTGTGGATGACCGGGATGATTATATGCCCGGTGTCCAGCTCAAGCAGATGCTGTTCGCCTGGCATGATGAATCCTTCTACGGCACGGAGCTTAGCACCTCGAAGGCCGATGAGGTCGAGCTGGTGGTGCTGCCTGCCGAGCAGGTCCTGCCGTTCTTTGCGGACCTGCGGCTGCTCCGGCATGTCGGCTGGAGCTGGCAGGGCGATGCCCAGCTGTTAACCCGGCTGGCCCCGCTGCTGGCCGGAATGCTGGAGGCCCGGCAGTATGCCCCCAGCTTCGCAGCCTACCGTGAAGGCCAACTCCGCTGGGCCTGGGCGGAGCAAGTGCTGGCGGAAGCCGCCGAGGCGGACTGGGACGATGCGGCCGCGCTGCATCGTCTTCAGGAGCGCAGCGGGTTCGCCGAAGGGCTGCAGGCCGCCTTCTCGGCGGCGGTCTTCCAGCGGCACTACAGCACCGAGGCACAGGCCGGTGATCTGCGCAGTGAATTCCCGCTGCTGTTCAGCGCAGGCGGGAGAAGCGCAGCCGGTATGGACGAAGACAGCTGGCTGATGTCCATCGGCTGGAAGGCAGACACCGCGCCGTTCCGGCCGGTGCTGCAGCTGCTTGAGCCTGACGATGAGCTGCCGCACTGGCGGCTCCAGCTGCTCCTCCAGGACAAGCGCGACGAGTCCGCGCTTGTGCCGCTGCGGCTCACCGGGGACGGCGAGCCGCACGGCACTTGGCCCGCAGCGTGGACAGCGCATGTCCACGAGCGCGCGGGCGGGTGGCTGTCACGGCTGCGTGACAGCCTTCCGGAGCACATCGGGCGCGGCGCCGATGTGCTGGCAGAGCCGCTGAGCGACGAGGTCGCGTGGCGGTTCCTTACGGCCGACAGCCGCCTCCTGCTGGAGGCTGGCTGGCAGGTGCTGCTGCCGGCGTGGTGGGAAGCCGCCAGCCGCAGGAAGCCGCGCCTGCGCGCGAAGATCAGCTCCGGCACGGCTGAGGGCAGCCGCGGGCAGTCGCTGTTCGGCCTGGATGCGCTGGTCGATTTCGACTGGCGCATCTCCATCGGCGACGCCGACCTGTCCGAGGCGGAGTTCGCCGACCTCGTAGCACGCGGGGAGCGCCTCGTCCAGTTCCGCGGCAAGTGGATTCCGCTGGACCCTGCGCTGCTGGCGCAGATTCAGCGGGCCATGGCCGGGATGGACAAGTCGCGCGGCTTGTCCTTCCAGGATGTGCTGCAGCTGCACCTGCTGAACGAAGGTGCAGACGGCGATTCGGAGGAAGCGGAAGCGCAGCGTGCCGAGGAAGAAGCGGTCCGCGTCCGGCTGGAGGTCGAGCTGAACGAGCATCTCGTGAAGCTGATCGGCCAGCTTGGGCAGCGCAGTCAGTGGCCGAAGCCGGAGGTGCCGGCCGGTCTGCACGCCGAGCTTCGAAGCTACCAGCATGAGGGCTTCGCCTGGCTGGTCTTCCTCCGCCGCTTCGGGCTGGGCGCTTGCCTGGCCGATGACATGGGGCTTGGCAAGACGGTGCAGCTGATCTCCTACCTGCTCCATCTGAAGGAGCAGGAAGAGGAAGCCGCAGCTTCCGGCGCACCCGCGGCCCGGCGGCAGACCGAGCCGGCCGGCTGGCCTTCGCTGATCATCTGTCCGACCTCCGTGCTGGGCAACTGGCAGAAGGAGCTGCAGCGCTTCGCACCTTCCCTGAAAGTGATGCTTCACTATGGAAGCAGACGCCTGGACGCCGGATATTTCTACGGCGCGGCTTCGCAGGCGGATGTCGTGCTCACTTCCTACGCTACCGCTGCACTGGACCAGGAGCTGCTGAAGCAGTTCACCTGGGCAACCGTGTGCCTGGACGAAGCACAGAATATCAAGAACGCCGGAACGAAGCAGTCCGCCGCCGTGCGCAGCTTCCCCGCCTTGCACCGGATCGCCCTGACTGGTACACCGATTGAGAACAGGCTGTCCGAGCTGTGGTCGATTTACGATTTCATTACACCTGGTTATCTGGGCAGTCCGAAAGGGTTCCAGGACCGGTTCGCAAATGCCATTGAGAAGGAGCGCAATGCCGAGCGGACCGCTGATTTGCAGCGGCTGGTCAAGCCGTTCATGCTGCGCCGCAAGAAGAAGGACCCGGCGATCCAGCTTGATCTCCCGGATAAGAATGAGATGAAGACCTACATTAACCTGACGGCCGAGCAGGCCGCACTCTACGATCAGAACGTGAACAGCCTGCTTGAACGGATGCAGAAGCTGGAGGGCATCGAACGCAAGGGGGCCATTCTCGCCGCCTTGACCAGCCTGAAGCAGCTCTGTGACCATCCGATGCTGCTGACCAAGGAGGCACTGCCTGAGCCGGAAGACGGCAGCGCTCTGGACACCACCTCCTTGATCGAACGCTCCGCCAAGCTGGAACGGCTGCTCGCGATGGTGCGCGAGCTGCGCGAGGAGAACGAGCGCTGCCTGATCTTCACCCAGTATGTAGGCATGGGCAAGATGCTCCAGGCCGTACTTCAGCAGGAGCTGCAGGAACCGGTGCTGTACCTGAACGGCAGCACGCCGAAGAGCACGCGCGACCGCATGATTGAGCGGTTCCAGACCCCCGCTCAGCCTGCGGGCGAAGCCGCTGCGGATGCAGCCGCCGGTGCACAGCCGTCCGATCAGCCGAATGTATTCATCCTCTCGCTCAAAGCGGGCGGGGTCGGCCTCAACCTGACGGCCGCCAACCATGTGTTCCATTTCGACCGCTGGTGGAATCCGGCGGTGGAGAATCAGGCTACGGACCGTGCCTACCGCATGGGCCAGACCCGGGATGTACAGGTGCACAAGTTCATCTCGCTCGGCACGCTGGAAGAGAAGATTGACGAGATGCTGGAGAGCAAGCAGCAGCTCAGCGACGACGTCATCTCCGGCTCCGAGGGCTGGATAACCGAGCTGTCCACGGACGCGCTGAAGGATCTGTTCACGCTGCGCCGGGAATGGGTGGGATAACCCGCCGCTGTGGATATCCCCTGCTTCGGCTATCTTTTATCTGCCACAGGTCTGTCTTCGGTCTGTTACCAGTCAGCCAGCGTGGCATTACTGGACCTTCACCCTTCGGCCTTCACCATTGCTCGGACATTCTGAAGGTGGCCGCCACATTGTCCTCACCGGCAAGCGAGCTGACCACCAGCGTGACCGGTACTTGCTGAAGATCGTAGGCGAGCCGCTGATTCAACAGATTCACCGCCACATTCTGGTATGCTCCGGATATGCCGGAGCCGATGCCTTGAGTCAGCACCCATCCGCCGGTGACTGCTGTACAGGTATAGTTCACCAGCAGCGCTGTTTCAGTGACAGGGATAGCCGTAGTCGGCGAAGGGTAATTCACAAAAGTTCCATTCACGGTCCCCCCGGCTATCACCTTATAGCGGATAGGGGTAGAGGCCAGAATCTCCAGCCCGTCTGGAACGATCTCGGCGGCCACTGCTTCAGGAACGGCGATCGTGGTGCTTCTGCGGAAGCTGATCGCTGCGGTGTCGCTGCTCGTTACGGGGATATTGTTACGGAATTCTGAGGTAATCCGGCTGAGCGCTATGGGCTGCAGGGTAACGGGACTCCAGAGCCCGCTGCTGTCCACAAGGAAGATCCGCACCCGTACCTGCTCCTGGGAGTAGGAGATATTGAATTGGAAAAAATTCTGCGTAATATTATATGTTTTGGTCACAACTTCCCGATAGTTCGACTCGAACAACTCCTGCGCGAACAGCGTTGAGGGACTTACATCGTTGTTGTAACCGGCCAAATAGACCGTTCCCTGGGCTATCCCATTGTTTACTACCTTCACTACTGCCTGACTGATGAGTCCTGCTCCCGGGGTAGGGTTCTTTGTTAACATATTGGTTGTCAGTATAGGCATTGTTATCACCCTCCGTTAGAGCTGTATTCAATAGGATATGCAGATAAAATTGGAAGTTTCTGGTCGCTTGACAGACCATGGCAGTTGTCAATTCACAGACACTGTGCTAAAATCAATGTAACTTTTTTAGAACGGAGGGTTGCGTGTGATAGACTATATCCGGATTCGCACTTTGCGCGGCTAATTATTTTCCCATAGCGCGAAAGCTCTGCCTTGTGCAGAGGACTCAGGATAAGTCTGTCCCTAACACGTAACCCATAGCATACACCCGTTAATCCGCAACCCGTACACTGATTCCCGGAACCGGTACACTGTGCCCAATAAGGCCTGTATCCACTCCGCCAGGATCTGTCTTTACCGGGAGGATTAGCTTTATATCTTTTTAAGTTGCCGGGGCCCTTGCCCTTGCCGCTTGAACCTTCACGGTGTCTATGGCAAGCATGGCCGTATAGCTGCTCCCGCGCAGCGGGCTATACCAGACTTTATTCTGTTGTTCCTCCACCTACTGTTAGCACAGGCAGACTGCCTGTGCTTTTTTGATGCTCAAATTACACTATGGAGGTTGATCAATATATGGAACACGTACAACAGAAAGCCGTTATCGTCGGCATGCAGCTGCAGAACGACACGAACTTCGCTTATTCAATGGAGGAGCTGCGCAATCTGGCAGCCGCCTGCGAGATTGAGGTCGTGGCTGAGCTTAGCCAGAAATCCAGCCGGGTGAACCCCTCACATTACATCGGGACCGGCAAAATCCAGGAGCTGGCGTTGCTGATGGAGCAGCATGAAGCACCGATCGTTATTTTCAACGATGAGCTGTCCCCCTCCCAGATCCGCAATCTGGAGTCATCACTGGACCGCGAGGTCATTGACCGGACCATTCTGATTCTGAATATCTTCGCCTCACGGGCGAAGACCAAGGAAGCCCAGCTGCAGGTAGAGGTCGCACAGCTGCAATATATGCTCCCCCGCCTGAGCGGCTTGCGTGAATCTCTCGGCAGACAGGGCGGCGGGGCCGGCCTGAAGAACCGGGGAGCCGGGGAAACGAAGCTGGAGCTGGACCGCAGACGGATTGAAGAACGGATCTCCGCGCTGCAGTTAGAGCTGCAGACGCAGGTCGCAAGGCGTCAGATCCAGCGTAAGCAGCGGCATAAGAATGAGGTGCCTGTGGTCTGTCTGGTCGGCTACACCAACACCGGCAAGTCCAGCTTAATGAACACCCTGGTAGAGACCTATCATCCCGGTTCGGGCAAAGGTGTGCTCGCCAAGGATATGCTGTTCGCGACGCTGGAGACCTCCGTGCGCAGCATTGCGCTGCCCGATCACAAGACCTTCCTGTTAACCGACACCGTAGGCTTCGTCAGCCAGCTGCCTCATCATCTGGTGAAGGCGTTCCGCTCGACCCTGGAGGAGGTAACGGAAGCCGATCTGTTGATTCATGTCGTCGATATTGCCGATCCGCAGCATGAGCAGCATATGGCGGTAACGAATGAGACCTTGAAGGCGCTGGGCGCTGACGGAATCCCTACCCTGTACGCCTACAACAAAGCTGATCTGAGGGAGGACCCTTACCCGCAGGTGGAGGATAACTCTGTCACCCTGTCTGCCAGGGAAAACCGCGGGATCGCCGAGCTGGTCACTCTGATCCGCAGCCGCATCTTCACCGACTATGTACAGTGTGAGATCCTGGTCCCGTTCGACCGGGGCAGCATTGTCTCCTACTTCAACGAACATGCCGATGTGCAGTCCGTCAGCTACGAAGAACAGGGCACACGCCTGAAGCTGGAATGCCGGGCCGCCGATTACGAGCGGTTTAGAGATGATTTTGTAGAGCTGCCACAATAAAATCGCTGAATGTCACAGGAGCTGGTCCCCGCATTACGGGGCCAGCTCCTTGTGCTATGTTCCTGAGCGGGGGCCTGAATACGATACAACCAAACCGCTGGGCATACCAGTGGTTTTTTGTCGTTTACAGCAACATACAGGGGATTGATATATTTTAGCGGGCAACACCGTCTTTATATTGAGCAGATAAGAAACCAAAATGAACATTAGTCAAAAGGAGATTGAACATGAGATTATTCGAAATATTGCTTTTTTTCTCGAATATTATTGTGCTTGTATTAACACTCTTGCTGCATAAGGACCGCCGGATCATACCCTTACTCATCGCAAGCGGGACCGCTACACTTATTATGTTCATTCATTGGGCGGCAGAAGGCTACCGGATTCAGCTATTGCTGCTGTACGGCGTAACGATGATGTTGTTGGCTGTTTCAATGTATCATTATGTTAAAAAGAACGCTCTGCCCCGAATCCCGCGCTTCCTCCGGGGCTTAGCGTATATGGCGATAGTGATGATGCTTGTTGCAACGGCGGGACTTATGTATGTTTTCCCTGTATTCAAGCTGCCTGCACCGGAAGGTGCGTTCAAGGTCGGCACACAAGCTTTTCATTTTGTAGATACAGCCCGGAAAGAGAGCTTCGACAGCACTGGAGGGCGGAGCAGGGAATTGATGGTTCAGGTGTGGTATCCGGCTGAAACCAGTACCGGCGGTGCGTATGCTCCTTGGATTTCAAATCCGGGCATCTTAAGCTATATGGCTGAGCAATACGGTCTTCCGGGGTTTACTTTTCAATATCTGAAGTTTGTGGCCAGTCACGCTTATCCGGGGGCAGAGATCGCTTCGGCAAGTAACCAGTATCCGTTAATTATTGTGAATCCGGGCAATGGCTCTTCCCGGTTCCTTCATACGACTCAGGCTGAAGAGCTTGCGAGTCATGGATATATTGTAGCTGCGATAGACCACACGTATAATACATTTGCTACTGAATTCCCGGATGGACGGGTCGTGGCCAATACTACCGATCAGCTATTTTCATCCCAGAATGATTACATGACCGAAAGCCAAACCCGCGATATGCTGGGCAAAGTTCTCACTGAGGATGTGTCATTTGTATTAGATCAGTTCGAGCTTCTCCAATCCGGGCAGACCGCAAGCCGTTTCAAAGGGAAAATGGATCTGGCCCATGTAGGCATATTCGGCCATTCGATCGGCGGGGCTACCGCCTATGATGCTTCGTATGATCCGCGCATTACGGCTGGAATAGATCTGGATGGAGGACTGTATCGGCTGCAAGACCGGGGCCGCCTGCACAAACCATTTATGTTCATGAATTCGGAAAGCAATTCCAAGTCGTTCCAGATGGTGATGCAGAATAAGGTCTATACCGATGCAGAGCTTAAAGAGATGGGTTCAACTAGGGAATGGGAGAATCAAACAGCCCAAGCCAAGAAGTTAGAGCTTCAACGGATGCGGGAAGCCATAGAAGCAGGAGGGCAAGTGCTCTACATTGACAATACAGAGCATTTGAACTTTACGAATGCACAGTTTATTTCTCCGATCTTTCAAATACTTGGTGCCACCGGACAACTTGCGCCTGAAAGAGCCGAGGCCATTACGAATGCGTATATATTGGACTTTTTTGATAAATATTTGAAAAAGGAAGGCGGTAAGTTGGTAAACGAGCCGGACCCCCGTTTTCCTGAGGTGAAGTTCGCAGACCTATGACAGAGCGGTGACCGTACAGGCTGTAGAGATGCCGGAGCGGCAATCAGCAGTACCATCGCTTTGTCCGTTATCCGCTCCGCATCTGCAAGGAATTATTGTTTATTGCTCTCATTTTCATAATGGACTGCCCACCCTGCGCATTGTGGTCGGTTTTTCGATTACATTCGGCCTACGTGGCGCGCCCGGTCCAATTGTGGTCGGTTTTTCGATTACATTCGGCCTACGTGGCGCGCCCGGTCCAATTGTGGTCGGTTTTTCGATTACATTCGGCCTACGTGGCGCTCCCAGTCCAATTGTGGTCGGTTTTTCGATTACATTGGGTCTACGTGGCGCTCCCAGTCCAATTGTGGTCGGTTTTTCGATTACATTGGGCCTACGTGGCGCGCCCGGTCCAATTATGGTCGGTTTTTCGATTACATTGGGCCTAGGTGGCCACCCGGTCCAATTGTGGTCGGTTTTTCGATTACATTTGGCTTACGTGGCGCTCCCAGTCCAATTGTGGTCGGTTTTTCGATTACATTCAGCCTTTGACCGTTGTTATCAGCTACTCTCCCGGAGCCGGCCGCAGATTAAGAACGAACCCGCCTGTCATGCTTTTTACGCTTTTTACGATTTTCGCCCCCCCATCTCCCTCCTCAGCATTCACTTCATTTGCTTCATTCACTTCATTCACTTCATTCGCTTCATCCCATTCGTTGACTTTATTCGCTCCCGCCGCCTTCCCTCCTGCAACTCCCTGCGCTCTGCCCCCTTCGTGCTCGCTTCCACTGCTAACCCGCAGGCCGCCCTCATCCGTCAGCTCCAGAAGCGGGGCAGAGTTCAATCTCCCCTCCTCCCCAGCCGCCAGAGAGAACACCAGCGCAGCCTGCTGCATGGAGGTGAAGTCCAGCATCCTGCGCGGACCGGCGTAGAGAATCATATCAATATTCATCTGGCCGTCTGCCCCATGAATCTCCCATGCCAAGCGGTTCCCTGCATCCGCTGGCCCGCTGAATGCCGCGAACCAGGTTGTCAGGCCAAACTCCGTCCCTGCAATGGTGATAACCGTACCTTCTTCTGTTAATGCGGCTGTAACTCCCTCCAGAGCGCCGCCAACCTCCAGCCGCAGCCGCAGGTCCGAGCATGCAATCACGCCGCCGGTCCGGTCGAGATTCGGATGAGTATCCCCGCCATCCGTTATGAAATCGATCCCGAACAGCACATGGCCTGCTTCCTGCATCGATTGGAAGCGTGCGGAGCAGTAGTCATAGCCGTCATGCATGCAGCGGAGCCGGATGTAGGCAGGCTGGCCGTGATTATCCGCATAGACCAGCAGCGGCCGTCTCTGGTTCCACAGGTCACTATGGGTGAAGGAGCCCATGCTCCACTGCGGAGTCATATAAGTGACCGCCCACCTGCCGTCACGACCCTGACCCTGCTCTTGCCCCCGCACTCGCTCTAGTACCTGGTCCCGCTCCTGACCCTGCCCTTGCTCTTGCTCCCACTCCTGCTCCTGCCCTTCCCCCTCCCCTTCCAAGCGTTGCCTTACCTCCTTCGTCTCAGGAACCTTGAAGCCCTCCAAATAGGCAGGGGGACAATGAATGCCGCTCATATACCATTCCTCTTCGTAGGGCAGCTCCTCCCATGGGAAGAACATCACGGCTCCTCCTGTCGCCAGTTGCAGAAACGCCTTGCTCTGGTCCTCCAGCAGCACTCCGTAACAGCGGGAATGCGGGCCGGACCACTGAGCCGTGGCGGGGTGATAATACCCAGACACGGTTCTCCAGGTCAGATCCAGCAGCTCCCCGGTCCATTCCTTAACCCTGCAGTCCGAGGTCTCGGACTGCAGCTTCGAGAGCTCCAGAATGGCAATGTAGGTGTAGACCGGGCTGTTATATTCCTGAAAAGCCCCATGCTTCAGGGTATGGGCATGCAGCCTCCTGAGCCGCTCCAGACCATAGTCTGCATAATCCTTCCGCCCCAGCTTCTCCCCGGCAATTCGGGTCACGAACGCGCCAATAATCGCAATATTGGTATAATCCGGTCCGACATTCCGCCGGATAATGGCTTCGCAGGCACACTCTATGGACAAGACTGCCGCTTCCCGCAGATCATCCGGGAAGCGGTGTCCGTGGCGCGAGATGGCCTGCACCAGACGGCTGCCGCAGAAATCAGCCCAGTTCCAGTCCGGTGGAGCCATCTGGTCCAGCGGCTCCTCATAGAACCAGGACCAGATGCCGAAGGTATCACTTGCCGGGTCGGTATCCTGCAAGGAGATGACCTGCCGGATGATATCGAATGCCCGCTGTTCATAACTGGTCAGCCCCATGTCAAGCAGCCCAAGCGCATAGCTGAGCGAGTCTCTGGTGGAGTGGATGAACTCCGCCTGCTTCAGCATCGTATGATACCCCGGACTGCTGAACGGGGAGCGCAGCATGCAAATGGCAGCGTCATAGCGGGATTCCAGCCCGGTCATCTTATCAATTAGCCGTTGCCGCTGATCCAGCCCTCCACCCGCAGCTTCTGCGTTATCCTTCACGGTCATCCTCCTGCCTTCCTTCATCATCTAATGAACCCGTCTCCTCCGATTGCTCAGATTGTTCCTGATGCATCTGCCCCAGATCCAGAGCCTCTGTCAGCAGCTGCATCACCAGTCCTTGCCCATACAGTGCCGGGTATCTCTCAATGGTGTTATAGGCTGCTATCGACGGCATGACCGGGGTACCTCCCGAGACCCCCTGCACCTCACCGTCTTCACGGATGAGCGGAAGAATCCCCGCAAGTGCCGCCTCCGCGCTCTCCAGATAGGCATCCTCCAGCAGTCCGCTTTTCACCGCCTTCAGGAAGCCGCAGGCAATCCCGGCGCTGGCCGAGGTCTCCTCATAATAATCCGGCTGATCGAGCACCGTATGCCACAAGCCGCTGGCTCCCTGAGCCTGCCGCAGGGCAGAAGCAAGCCTGCGGTACCGGCTGTATAGCTCCTGCGGAACGGCAGTCAGGCTTGCCGTCAGGGCCACAATCTCCGGGACGGCAAGTGCCACCCATGCATTGGCCCGGGCCCAGCGGGCTGCCGACATATGGCTGCCTGCCCGGCTGTTCCAGCCATGGAACAACAGCCCCGTCTCCTGGTCCTGAAGCAGCCGGAGATGCAGCAGCGTCTGCTGCACGGCGGCGGCGGCAAGCTCCCGGTCTCCGGTCAGGCCGGCAAGTCGGGCCAGGAACAGCACAGCCATGTACACCGTATCGGCCCATACCTGTTCCGGAAATTCCACCGCCTCTGTCACCGTATGCTCCAGTGCCCCTTCCCGGGTCCGGGGGGCAGTCTCCAGCATCCATGCGGCAACCTCCTGCGCCCGGTTGAGAAACCACGGGTCCCGGGTCAGCCGGTACAGCTCAGGAAAGAGCGCGTAGGGAGCCAGGGAATTAATAACCAGAACCCCCTCGGCCTGCTGCTTATTCCGGCCCACCCATTGCAGCAGATAATCCGTCACCTCATCTTTACCAGTCGCTGTACCGTATTCCAGCAATGAGATTACACCCACGCCGGGCACCCAGTCCCAATGATCTATATCCATTGCCCAATCGCCCTGGTGCCGTTCGGAGCGCATGTATTCCCAGATTCGCTCCAGCTTCTGCTCTAATGCCTGCCTGTTCGCTAACTCCCGCTTCGTAGTCAAGACGTCTGAAGCCTCCCCGAACCGTAATCGCCCGCTTGAATCTCCGCCTTCACCGGAGAGCTTCCCTGGAACGGAATCTCTCCGAACAGCGCCTTCACCGTCAGCTCTACCGTATCTTCATGCAGAGAATACGCATTCACCAGGGTATCTAAGAAGGGAATGTCCTGCAGCAGATACGGCGTAGCGAACGAAATACCGATCGGCCGGACTGTCTCTGCATGCTGCATGGCCCAGATGGCTTTGGCCGCTTCACCCACCGGACGGGCGGTATTCATCATTCCGTGCAGCGGAAGGAAATAGGGGGCGAAGGCGGCATCCCAGCGGACCCCGGACAGCTCCCATTGCCGCAGTGTCGTCAGCGGCTCGAATTCATCCAGAATATCGACCGCAAGTCCTCTAGCCTTAAGCTGCTCCACAAAAAGATTCATCCGCTCATATCTGCGCCCCTCCGTCACCTTGTTCATCATGATGACCAGCACCCGGCGGACCTCCTGCGGGTTCAGCGGCAGCTGGCCAGTGCGGTTGCGGACCAGGGTAATGCAGCGCCCGGCCAGCTCGCGGCTGAATTGTCTGACCTGCCGGTCGAGACCAGGCAGCAGCTTGTCGTCCAGCAGCGGCAGTGCCCTACCATCCGCTCCCCCGGCACGGGCAGCATGCACGCCAAGCCGCGCCTTCAGCTCCAGAATCCGCCGGACGCTGGCCTTCAGCCGTTCCCGGCTGACGCGTCCGTCCTCCACCGCCTGCTCCATCACCGCGAAGTATCGCACCCCCGGCCAGAGCAGCACATCCGTACCGCAATTGAAGCAGTCTATGATGCGCTGCGTATAGTCTCCCCAGGATAAGAAACCGCCCATATCCAGCGCATCCGACAACACTACTCCATCGAAGCCCAGCCGCTCCCGCAGCAATCCTGTTGTAATCCGCTCCGAGACGGTTGCCGGGACCGGCTTCGATCCAGCGCCGCCTGCCCCGTCTTCGATCCAAGGAAGGGCAATATGTCCGGTCATATAGGACATGACCCCCTGGCTGATCATCTCCCCGGCCACCTGCCCGTAAGTGGCGAACCACTCCTCCTCGGACAGACTATTAATAGTGGTAATGATATGCTGATCCCTGTAATCGACCCCGTCACCGGGAAAATGCTTGGCGCAGGCCGCAAGGCCGTGCTCCTGCATGCCCCGCATGACAGCGGCGGCCAAACGCGCCGCCCGCCCGGCCTCATCGCCGAGACAACGGGTCGTAATAACGGGATTCATCCAGTTCAGCAGCAGGTCGGTGCCCGGGGCCAGCGCCCAGGTGAACCCGGCTGCCCGCCCTTCCAGCGCGGTATATTTGCCGTATTCGTAAGCCAGGTCTTCATCGTCGGCGGCGGCAAGCGCAAGGAGCGGCGGGAAGGCAGTGAGACTTCTCACGGCCGAGCCTGCCCCGAATTCCAGATCACCGGAGAACAGCAGCGGGAACCTGCTGATGCCCTGCAGCATCCCCGCCCAGTCCCGGTAATCCTCCGCTTTGCCTGCGGCCTTCTGAATAACCTCCCCGCCGATGAAGAAGCTGCCCACCGGATACTGCTCCAGATACCTGCGGAGACCCGCTTCATCATCTCCCTTGAACGGCAGTCTGCCCGCATGGTCCTGCATCGTCTGCCCGATCAGCTCACGGAGGCTCATTGCTTCAAGCGTACCCTCCACCCACTCCTGTTCTTCCTTGCTTAACGGCTTCTGCATCATTCCTACTCCTCCCGGCAGGTTCTCTTCCAGTTCAGTGTACCGGATCGCGAAGCTGCTCTACATACAGCCAGCTATAATATAAGTTCAATATTCTACAAATTGCCTGCGCGGAATGCCCGGCGGCTGATTAGCCCGTCAGGGCAGGCTGATCTGCAGCGCCCGTACCCGCTTGTTATTCTCCTTGTTCATCTCCGCATACCGCCAGATATCATTCACAAAAAAGCTGACCGTAAACTCGCCGATCGTCGGCACCGTCCACCGGGGGGTTCCCTGCGCACTGGCATTAGCCGTCAAGGTAATCTCCTCACCCGGCTGAATCACACTGGTATTCGTGTCCGTCCACGAGACCACCCCGCCGTTGACCGAGAAGGCGCCGCCGGTAATCTGTCCGAGTCCGGTCGAGGCATTCAGCGGTGTAGGGCGGACGCCGATGTTCTTCACTTTGGCCCAGAAGATCAGGGAGTCGCCCAGCTGCGGTGTGCTGTGCGCGGAAGGGCTGCCGTCGCTGTTCACGATATGCCAGCCGATATCCGTCACCGTCAGATCCGGTCCCGGTGCGGGCAGTACAGACTCGTAGCTCTCATACTCCAGTCCGCTGACCATCACCTTTCCGCCGTTGCCTACAATCTCTATCCGGTGCAGCCCGTAATCCAGTCCCGTAAGCTCGTAGACAATTTTATGATCGCCCTCCAGCCCTGCCTGCGGAATGACTATAGTCTCCTTATACTCGCCATCGACGTAGACATCCGCACTGCCCATATCGCTCTTGATATCCGATCTCCAGCGGACGCCAATGCCATTGAAGCTGAAGGCGGCTGTGGCATCCTCCTCATAGGTCACATGGGAGACTCCATTGGGTGCAGGGGTGAATCCGGCATAGTCAATGTAAGGATGATCATGTGCGGCCGGATACCAGTGGGAGAGCGGAACATACAGCCCTTCCTCCAGCTTGAAATAATCGAGATTTGCCCCTTTCCCGGCGGAGGTGAAGCTGATCATGTTATAGCCCGGCTGGAGGGTAATCCCATACTGCCGTGCGGTCAGATTCGCGGTCCAGCTTCCCGTAGAAGGCAGGGTTACTGTGGACTGCTTCACGCCGTTCACGAGAATGTTTTTCTTCGATTCCTCATTGGAAGCGTATACAATTGTTAAGGTATAGCTGCCTCCGTTCACGGAATGGAAGCCTTGGATCGTTAAGCCTCCGCTATGCGTCTGCTCCACGACCTTACCGCCCGAGGCGCTGCTGTTATTGCCGGTCTTCAGTGGCAAGGCAAATGCAGTAGCTTCAGCCTCGAACTTGGCCGGATCTCCTGCGGCATGCGGTGTAATCGGCATGACCGGTGTAGTCGCTGATACGGCTGCGCTAAGAGGCGATGCATTGCCGGAGTCATCTACGGCCTGCACTGTGTAGCTGTAAGTGGTCTGCGGCGCTACAGTATAGTCACTCCAGAAGGTCAGACGTCCCGGAATATTCATCACCGGGGCCGCTCCGCCGTCACGGTATACGTTATAGCTGACGACAGCAGCGTTGTCTGTGGAAGCCGTCCAGGTCAGCCGGATTTGCTCATGGCTTACGGCTGCTGCTGATGGACTTCCCGGTGCGGATGGCGCGGCGGTCTCCTGTTCATCCAGAATATACTGGACCGTCTCCCCGGCACCGAGCTGGACCGTAAGTGTAATGTACGGATCTGCCGCAAGCTCCACTCTGGAGTAGGCGGCGGCGTACGTCTCCCCTGGACCGAACCGTTCCCCGGCATACGCTCCGCTGGACGGCATCTTAACCTTCACCTGCATCGTTACCGGCGACGTCTCAAAGTTGACGAAGTTCAGCAGGATTTTATCGGACGAAGCCCCGATGGCTGTAGTCCCCAGCGCCGAGGTATCCACTGCGCGGAAATACGCCTTCAGCCCGGTCAGTTCAGCTGCATTCAGCACCTCGTAGTCCAGCGGACTTCCATGGGTGGCGTAAGCGGCGGCCAATCTGCGGAACGTCTTCAGCCGGGTCTCCCCGGATTCATTTATATTAGCCGGTACCGCTGCTGTATCCTCATAGCGGTGTGTGTTCCAGTTGATCGCTGAATCGAACAGGCCAAACTCCGTCCCGTCATTGAAGAAGGCGGCATGCTGCATAATATGGTCGGCATACCCGATATTCCCCCGCAGCTCCCGGTCAAAAGCAGAAGCGAACCTGTAAGCATACGTCCCGTATTTCGTATTGTCGGAATGATTGTCATTGCTTCCGGTCTCGCTCATGGCCATCTCTTTGCCGAAGCCTTCCTCTGAATCACTGTACACCCGCAGATTCTCATACAGGCTTCCGCCCGGCAAAGGCTGGACGCCGGTCCCGCCATAGCTGTGTCCGTTGGTCACATCCGACAGCGCTTCAATCGGCGCACGCTGGGCAGCATCCCGTTCCCAGCCGTCAGGGGTGCCGTTATACGGCCAGTAGGCCCAGCCGGGAGCAACAATTTTCAGGTAAGGCTGGCTGTTCGTCTGCCTCTCCTCGTCCATCATTTCATGAAGCGCCAGCACCGCCTTCTGTGCCCAGCCGAACAATCCCGGCTCATTTCCCGTCTCGGCATACTGGTACAGATCACCGAATTTACTGACAAAGCCGCTGTAATAGCTCCTCAGCGCAGAGCTGATCGTCCCTGCCGCCAGCTCGCTGTTAGTCTTCCAGTTGCCGCCGATGATATTAACCATTGGCGCAAGATTGAGGTCGCGCAGCGTCTCCAGATACTTGCGGCCCTGCGGGTCCCAGCCTGCGCTGGTATCGGACCAGAAGGAGGTGCGCATCCAGTTGCCGCTGTAGGCAATGCCCAGCCACTTGGCCATCGGGGCCAGATGGCGGATCGCATGCTCGTCGTAGCGGAAGGTCGAGGCGGCAATCGTGCTGCCCAGATGGACATACCTGCCATGGATAGGCTCTGTGGCCCGCTCTTCCAGCGCCGCCAGCCTGAGATAATCCCATTCGAACCACAGATACTTGTCACCGTCATATCCTGGCGACTGCGGATCAGCGTATAGCCCGCGGTCCACGGTCAGCTTCAGCTCATTGCTGCCGGTCTTCAGCTGCTCTGAGGGAATGTAGAGTCTATAGGTTTCTATCCATGTGTTCGTAAGGGGGGTCTCTCCGTCATTCAGCCCGGTAATCTGAATCAGCCCGCTGAAGCTGCCATTGGTGAATACGGCCAGCTGCGGAATAGCGGTGCTTGCATCCAGTACCTTGAAGCTGAACTCTACACCATAGAGGGGGACTTCCGTTAGATTGAAGCTTAGCTCCATCGCCGCGTTGCGGTCCAGCTTCATGCCGCGGGAGATTGTATTCCAGTTCAGGGGATTTACGGGGAGGGTAATATTCTCACTGTACACATCCTGATATACTGTAAATTCTGCGGAGCTGTTATCCTGCTCGCCTATCTGCCAGAGCAGCGGAGACGGCTGGTAGGTATCCTCTGTGACAGTACTGTTATTTACATGTTCTTCCACAACCGCCTGTGCAGGCGGCATTTCGGCGGAGCTGATCTGTGCTGCGGGCAATGATGCGGACATCCATACCAGAGCTGCAATGAGCAATTTGCCTGTGATTCTCTGAATTCGCATAGTAACACCCTCTCTTGATATCAGATAGGGGCTCCCCAAGGGCTGGATTAGCGAAAGAGAATACCCGGTACCTGCCGCAGGCGGCCGCTATGGCTGCTTGCGGCAGGGAACCGGGCGTGCTATGGCCTCTACTGCTTATTTGGCGGCCAGAAAAGCGTCGAGCTGACTCTGAATTTCCGTAATCACAGCGTCCAGGCCTGCGGCCTTCAGCTTGCTGTTCATCTCCTTCAGGACCGGCTCAGGGTCCTTTTCCCCGGAGTACAGGGTGTTCTTATACTGCTTCGTGATGTTGATCAGCGCCCCGATCTGTGACTGCACCTTGGTCGAATCGAACACAAACCCGATGACCGGTGAAATATTCGAATTCTTATTCCAGTCCGTATAGAGCTGCACGCGCTTCGGATCTTCATCCTTATTCAGGTAATTCAGCAGCACATTGCCGATCATCCAGGAGGATACGGAGTTGTAGCCGCTGTCCGCAATGAACTCTACAGTGTTGTTCTCCAGCTTCTTGTAGTGCTTGCCCTCAATGCCGAAGGTCAGCAGGTTGTAGAGCACCGGATCGGTGTGGATCAGGTTCATGAACATCATCGCCCGCTCGGGGTTCTTCGAGGTTCTGGAGATGGCGAGCATAGAGCCCTGGAGGCTCTTGGTGCTGACCTGAACAGGCAGCAGCGTCTTGATGATCATCGGCTTCTCGGCGAGCCGGGTCCAGTCATTGGTGGAGGTCGGATTCATGTTGCCGTAGACGAACCAGGCTTTGCCGCTTTTGACCGCATCCTTCAGCTCGGTCTTGTCTGTGGCCCCGTTCTTGTTGATATAGCCCGCTTCATACCAGCTGCGGATCAGCTTCAGCCGCTCCGTCATGGCCGGCGTGTCGTATTCGTTGAACACCTTCATGGTCTTGTAATCAAGCAGGGTCGGGATATCATTGCTGCCGTCCAGATCCTCGCTGTCAGGATAGGCGGTGAACCAGTGCAGACTGTCGGTATGGTTCATGAACAGCGGGGAGAGCGCCGGCTCCTTCTCCTTAATCGTCTTCAGCATCGGCTCGATATCCTCCAGCTTCTGAATGCTGTTCACATCGAAGCCGTATTTATCGACAATTCCTTTGTCAAAAGCAAACCCGACCGACTGCCCCAGCTCCTTCTCGGTTGGAACCGCATACAAATGTCCGTTGACGGTGGCTGCCTGCAGGTAAGCGGGATTAATCTGTGCCTTCGTCTCCTTGGCATGGGTGTCCAGCAGCTCCTCCAGCGGCAGATACGCTCCCTTCGCGGCATTGGTCATGAAGTTCCAGGTATAGACCATGTCGAACACCTCGCCGGACTGGATCATCAGATTGACCTTGTCGGCCGGCTTATCCCAGCTTAGCTGGTTGATCTTGAGGGTGGCGTTGATCTTATCCTTCAGGTAGGCGTTGATCTCCTGCTCCACGGACGCCACATCCTTATCCGGCCCGCCGGGCAGATACAGGGACAGCTCCACCGGATCAAGCGCACCCGGCGCCTCCGTTCCGCCTGCTTCCGTGGCAGCAGCTTTCTTCGTTGCCGCCGGAGCCGTGGTGCTCTCTCCCGCTTTCTCTGTAGGCGCAGCGGTATTGCCGCCATTCCCCGCACATCCGGCCAGGGTGAATCCGGCTATCAGCACAAGCGACAGCAGCAGACCTGTGACTTTTTTACCTGCCATACTTTTTTCCTCCCCTTGATGGAACAAATATATGCTAATCGGTAGGTTCCGAGGTTAGCCTTTGATAGAGCCGAGCGTCAGTCCTTTGATAAAATACCGCTGGAAGAACGGATAGGCCAGCACAATCGGCCCAATGCCGATCAGCGCCATCGCCATGCGGATCGTCTCGCCCGGCAATTTGGCCAGCTCGGTGGCCGAGCCTTGAATGAGTGCCCCGTTGCGGCTCAGGTAGTCTGCCTGGGAGATCATTTTGTACATGAGATATTGGAGGGAATAGAGGTCTGTATCGGTAATGAAAATCATGCTGTTAAACCAGTCATTCCAGTAATGCAGCGTGTTGAATAGTCCAATGGTAGCGAACACCGGCAGAGATAGCGGGAACACGATCCGGAAGAACGTCCGCAGCTCCCCCGCCCCGTCAATCGTAGAGGCTTCAATCAGCGCGGGTGGCACGCTCATCTGGAAGTACGTCTTCATAATCAGCACATTGAACGGGGACAGCAGCATCGGCACAACCAGCGCCCAGATGGAGTTCTTGAGGTCGAGCACCTGGGTGTAGACCATATACCACGGTACCAGCCCGCCGCCGAACAGCATGGTGAAGAAGATCAGGAAAGCGAACACTCCCCGGTACCGGAAATCAGCCCGCGAGATCGGATAAGCATACAGGGAGGAGATGAACACACTGACCAGCGTTCCGGTAATGGTGACGAAGAACGAGATGCCGTATGCCCGCAGCACCACGCTGTAATCCTTGAAGATATAAGCGTACGCCTCCAGACTAAGCTTCTCCGGGATGAATTGATACCCGTTGCGCACGATGTAATCGTAGTCGGTAATGGAGATCATGAAGACGAGTACAATCGGCAGCAGGCAGGCCAGAGACAGGATGATAAAAATAATATGGAGGAGAACGTTAGTGAATCGGGATATTTCGTTATTAGCCACGGATTTCCACTCCTTCTTAGGGTACGTGCACCGCCTGACTTTTATCTAGAAAACCGCCTGATCCTTGTCAACCTTACGCACGATCCAGTTCGAGCCGAGGACCAGGAAAAAGCCGACCACCGATTGGTATAATCCGGCCGCTGCGGACATCCCCAGGTTACCCATATTAATCAGCGCGTTATAGACGTAGGTGTCGATGACCAGTGTGGTCGGGTACAGCGCCCCGGAGTTCAGTGTCGTCTGGTAGAACAGCCCGAAGTCGGAACGGAAGATGCCCCCGATCGCCAGAATCGTTGTAATAATAATGACCGGCCGGATCAGCGGAATGGTGATGTGCAGAATCTGCTTCCACTTGCTGGCACCGTCGATCAGAGCCGCTTCATAGTACTCGTTGTCAATGCCGATAATCGCCGCCAGATAGATGACACAGCCATAGCCCACCCCTTTCCAGAGATTGATCAGCGGCAGAATGAACGGCCAGTACTTCGGCTCCGAATACCAGTTCAGCTCATCCAGCCCGAACAGGGCGAAGACCCCTTTATTAATGAAACCGTATTCAACATTCAGAAAAGCGAACACCAGATAGCTCACCACCACCATCGACAGGAAGTAGGGGAAGAACATGATGCTCTGATAGAATTTGGCGGCCAG
Organism: Paenibacillus sp. FSL H8-0122; assembly: GCF_038005345.1. Taxonomy (NCBI): domain Bacteria; kingdom Bacillati; phylum Bacillota; class Bacilli; order Caryophanales; family Paenibacillaceae; genus Paenibacillus; species Paenibacillus sp. FSL H8-0122. Next base: position 6,373,469 of record NZ_JBBOTB010000001.1, read on the forward strand.
CTTGTTCCTCAGCTCATTCAGGGCAACCGCAATGGATACGGCAAAAACCAGATTGAGCACAATGAACACGAAGTTGTAGAGCACCGTATTGCGCGTGATAATCCAGGCATCCGAGGTGGCGAACAGAAATTTGAAGTTATCCAGCCCCACCCACGGACTGCCAAGAATCCCGTCCACATAGTTGATATTCTTGAACGCAATCACAATCCCGAACATCGGCAGATAATTGTTGATCAGTAAAAATACTACGCCCGGCAGCAGCATCAGAAGCAGCACCTTATGCTTCAGCAGATGCTTCAGCATCATGGGCTTCTTCTTCGTGCTCTTGCGTACCGGTAAGCTGCTGCCCGGACCCGCCACACTTCTCTTCCCTTGAGTAATCATTCCTTCCGCCTCCTGATTCCTTCAGCAGTCCCTCTCTCTTCCCTGACTTAAGTGTAGCCGCAGGAGGCCCCATGCTAAATAAGGCCATCTATAATAAAAGTTCAAAATCCTACGGAGTTTGGAAGGACCTCGCTTCTGCTTCTGGACATCTGCGAATTCAGGGGCAGTAATGCTCCCCGTGCTCCCTTTTTTTAGGTTGCATCCCGCCCACGCGTCTTCGCGGCAACGCATTGTGTTCGGTTTTTCGCATACATTTTGTCCACACGCCTTCTCACCGGCCGCTTTTAAGGAGCAGTAATGTTGCACTTTTGGCAGGGTTCACCTATACCTTTTACTGGTTGCAAGTACAATGTTGCATGATTTGCACAAATTCCGGTGCTTCGAGCAAGTCAGCGCTGAATTTGTTGCAGTTCGTGCAGGATTTCAGCATTGACCGCTTCTTTGGGGCAGTATTTGTTGCACTTTTGGCAGGATTCCTCTTAAAATGTTACTGCCGAAAATCATAATTTCCTAAACAAGAACAAAAAAGGCGCTCCACAATGATTGCTGTGGAACGCTCTTTTAGCTGAAGCTTATGGGTCTGATCCGCCTGCCGGGATTAAGTCAGTCTGTGAACAGACCATACGACGCCCGACGAGGAGCCGCCAAGATCAAGCGGAATAGTTAATCCGTCTGCTACATAGAACAGTCCGATTACATCGCCTGCCGTTAATTCAAATTCACCCGTCAAGGTTACTGTGCCATTGCCCAGTATCGTCCGCAGGGACAACACAAGCGCAATGTTAACATTCAGCAGAGGGAACAGTCCGGTGACCAGATCTGTCACAGTAGGAGACGTTCTCCGCACCACAAAAGCCGGATCAATCCCCGCACCTATCGCAATGGAGATTGCAGCCGTAGTGCTGTAGTTAATGGTCGCCTCAAACGAATATCGGCCGGATACCGGTATCGTGTAGTTGCCCGTAGTCTCATTAAATGTCGCACTGTCATAGTAAGGCGAAGTCACCGTCCAGCCCGTAAGCTGCGTACTGGCCGAAGCGGAGAACGTTGGCAGGAAGGCAGAGAATCCTTCTGTTGCAATATTCGGGCCGGTTGCTCCGGTCGCCCCGGTCACTCCCACGCCTGTTGCTCCGGTCGCACCGGTTACTCCTACTCCCGTTGCTCCAGTCGCACCGGTCACTCCTACTCCCGTTGCTCCAGTCGCCCCGGTCACTCCCACTCCCGTTGCACCTGTCGCACCGGTTACTCCTACTCCCGTTGCTCCAGTCGCACCGGTCACTCCTACTCCCGTTGCTCCGGTCGCACCGGTCACTCCTACTCCCGTTGCCCCGGTCGCACCGGTTACTCCTACTCCCGTTGCTCCAGTCGCACCGGTCACTCCTACTCCCGTTGCTCCAGTCGCACCGGTCACTCCTACTCCCGTTGCTCCAGTCGCACCGGTCACTCCCACGCCCGTTGCTCCAGTCGCACCGGTCACTCCCACGCCCGTTGCTCCAGTCGCCCCGGTCACTCCCACTCCCGTTGCCCCGGTCACTCCCACGCCCGTTGCGCCTGTCCCGCCTGTCGGGCCCGTCACTCCAGTCGCTCCAGCCCCAGTCGCCCCGGTTACTCCCACTCCCGTTGCGCCTGTCGGGCCCGTTGCGCCTGTCACTCCGGTCGCTCCAGCCCCGGTCGCCCCGGTTACTCCCACTCCCGTTGCGCCTGTCGAGCCTGTCACTCCTGTCGCACCCGTTGCTCCGGTCACTCCCCCGCCCGTTGCCCCTGTTGCACCCGCTACACCCGTTGCGCCTGTCGGGCCCGTTGCGCCCGTTGCGCCTGTCGCACCCGTTGCTCCGGTCACTCCCCCGCCCGTTGCCCCTGTTGCACCCGCTACACCCGTTGCGCCTGTCCCGCCTGTCGGGCCTGTCGGACCCGTCACTCCGGTCGCACCCGTTGCACCGGTCACTCCCGCGCCCGTTGCGCCTGTTGCGCCTGTCGGACCCGTCACTCCAGTCGCTCCAGCCCCAGTCGCCCCGGTCACTCCCACTCCCGTTGCGCCTGTTGCGCCTGTCGGGCCCGTCACTCCAGTCGCTCCAGCCCCAGTCGCCCCGGTTACTCCCACGCCCGTTGCGCCTGTTGCGCCTGTCGGACCCGTCACTCCGGTCGCACCCGTTGCACCGGTCACTCCTGCGCCCGTTGCGCCTGTTGGACCCGTCACGCCCGTTGCGCCTGTTGGACCCGTCACGCCCGTTGCGCCTGTCCCTCCTGTCGGGCCCGTCACTCCGGTCGCTCCAGCACCAGTCGCCCCGGTTACTCCCACTCCCGTTGCGCCTGCCGGGCCTGTGGCTCCGGTCGCCCCGTTCGCTCCAGTGGCCCCCGTACCGCCAGTATCGCCCAATAATTCAGCCGAGACCACCCGGTGGGCGGTGACGAGCTGGCCGGTGCTGCTCTTGCCCCATACGGAGATCTGAATCGGGTCATCCCCAGTAGCCGGAGTGACAAACACAAATTCAAAAGCATCCAAATCCGCATAATAAGTAGAAGTAATAGATTCATTGGCAGCTATATTAAGTGGTTGACTGACATACAGTACCCGCATGCCCCCCTGCATGTAATAGCCTTGTACCAATACTGTAGAAGCTGAAACGCTGCTGCGGTTATCTATTCTGACCGTAACCTGTGTGGTGGGTCTTACCCCTCCAACTGCATTGTTTTCCAGTGGTCCTGTAGATAGTAGAGTCATTTCCCAATCTCCTTTAACGACAGATTTGTATTCTACTGCTAGATTGTCCTTTCCTCGCTTAATCTATCTCTTGACTACATAGAATCTAGCAGCAGAAAGATGGATCAATATAGTAATATTCTGCGATTCCGGCACGGTGTGTGCAGTAGAGCTAGATTCCGGCAGACATCCCATATAAATAGGAGACAACACAAAAGGGCCCTCCCGCGAGCCGCACTGGCCGGGAAAGGTCCCTGAATATAAGCCTATTCTATTCACGTCCGCTGCTTGAACGGTTCTGCAGGCTCTCCCCCAATAACGGGGCGCGGGGATCGAACTGCGGATAGATATATTCCTCACGCCGAAAAGAATACCCGGTAGCTGCAATGTCCAGCATCTGATTCAGCCGCTCACTCTCGCTGCCCAGTCCCTGGTCCAGCGGAATGTCCCCCGCGATGATCCGCAGATACAGCTGCATTCTTGGACGGTCGCCTGAATAACGCGGCTCCATGGATACCGTATTCGGATCATACTGGTCCATGATCTGCGGGGATAGCGGATAGATCGATTCTGCTGCGGTGGGATAGAATTCCCTGAAGTGGCGCAGCCCGCGTGAAGCGCCCGGCTTATCCATAATCCCGTCTGTCACCGGGAGGGCGAGCGCCTGCTGATACAGCATGCCCAGGAACTCCTTCGATTGAAGAAAAGTCCAGACCTTCACCGCAGCCTCCCGGCTCTGCGCCGCACTGTTCACCACCAGCGGAGCTTGGGGGACCATCATCAGGGCCCCGGCCCCGCGCCGTGACAGGTCCGCCGCCGGAGGGAGCGCCACCCCCCAGTCATCCTTAGGCATATACTCCTGCAGCTTGACATAATCTTTGCTGGTAACATACATCATACCAATATTGCCATCCGCGAACTGCCGGAGCGCGCTGCTCAGCTTCAGAAGAGTCTCCCCCGGGTAGAGGCTGCCCTGCTGCTTCATCTCCCGCACCATTTGCAGCCAAGGGGCATACACACTCAGGTCATAACGGCCCGACCGGTAATCATAGAGATAATAACCGCTGAAGGTATTCGATAGCTCCAGTCCGGCCTGGAGACTGGCCCGGCTATCCCCGGCGGGCAACGCGAAGCCGTATTTGTTCACCGGCGCTCCGGCCCGGCTGATCTGCAGGGCCGCCTGCTCCAGTGCGGCGAAGGTAAGCGGAGGCTGCTCCGGGTCAAGTCCGGCGGTCCGGAACAATTGCTTATTATAGATCAGACGCACGGTATCAATACTGGAGGGCATGAAGTAGATTCCGCCCTTGAACAACGAGCCGGACGCGTACTTCCTGGCCCATACCGGAAAACGCAGCAGCCATCCGGCATCCAGATCAGCAGACAGATTAGCAAGATACCCCTTGTTGACGTAAGTGGCCAGCCAGGCGTTATCGACACTGAACACATCCGGCCCCTGCCCGGAGGTCATCAGCATATTTAAGGTATCGTCGTAGGCGTCTGTAGCAAGGTTCATCACTACGATCTCAATCTGATCGGGATTCGTTTTATTATAATGGCTGATGGCATTCTTCACTTCCAGGTTCTCCGTCCAGTCAGACAGGGCGACCCTCACCCGGATGGTCTGCGCCGCCGGTAGAGCCTTCCCGCCTTGAGTGAGGTCCGGCAGCAGCGGGCGGTCATAGACAAAAGTATAGATAGCCAGCCCGCATCCTAAGATGGCAATAAGATAGAACAGTAACCTTTTCACACCGCACCTCCTGCGTTGACATCCTGACTTCAAGCGTTTTACAATGTATACCAATTATTGACTTACTAAAGGAGGACTCCGATGAAGAAATATTACGATTCGTTGTCGAAGGCTCTCTTCCTGTATAACTTCAGCATCCGCAGCCGTCTGATCCTCTACTTTCTCTTCCTCGTTCTCCTCCCGACTACGATCATCTCGGTCACCATCTATAACAAATCCGCCGGGATCATTACCCGGAATATGAATACATCGATTGAGAATAACTTCAATCTGGTTCAGGATAATCTGGCCCGGCGGTTCGAAGCCGCCAATCAATCCATGACCGCGCTGTACCTGAATTCTGAATTCGCTGACCTCATCTCCTCCAATCGGCCTGCAGACAGCACCGGAATCATTAATGAGCTGGCCGCCCTTAGCAGAATCCTTGAGGATTTCCCCGCGAACGGGACCTCCGGCAACAGCTTCGTCCCTATGCTCTATATGCTGAACAGGCCGGAATATACCCAATATAATTTCTCACGGCGTGTATTCAATATCGATCTTATTACCTTGAAGCCCTGGTATTTAAGCATTCCGGCCAAAGCCGATTTTGCCGTGGTGGGCCTTAGCTCACTGGATTCCAGATTCACCCTCAAATTCGCGAAGCGCCTGTTTGGTATCCGGCATGCACAGCTGCCCTATGTCGGACTGCTCACCTTAGATATCCCGGTAGCCGAATTCAGCACACTCCTGGAGCATTATAAGCCCACGCCCGGCAGTAAAGTCTACATCGCAGACAGAGCTGGAACCATCGCCATCAGCCCCGAGCCGTCCCTCATCGGCCAGAATATCGCCGCTCAGGATTATTACAGTAAGCTTAGCTTGACTATAGGCCCTGCTGACAGTACCAGCAACCCTCTCTCTCCGGACCACTCATCCGCTCTGCATTCCTTCCGCCACTCTATCGGCAGCGAGGAGATGCTCGTCTCGTACAAGACGCTGGAGAATACCGGCTGGACGATCCTGTCCTTCTCGCCTGTCCGCGAGCTTAACGGAGAGCTGGTCTCCTTCCGCCGGGTGATGTATGTCGTAATTGTCATCTGCATGCTCGTCTCCTTCCTGATGGCCCTGCTGCTGTCCGAGAATATCTCCGCCCCGATCCGCAAGTTCATCCAGTCGATGTCGCATGCCGAGAGCGGGAACTTCAATATCCCCATCCGCTACCGGCGCAAGGACGAATTCTCCTATTTATTCAACCGCTACAACAAGCTGCTCCAGCAGATTAAGGCGCTGATCGACAAGCTCTACGTCACCGAGCTGCGCAAAAAGGAAGCCGAGCTGCAAATGCTCCAGGCCCAGATCAATCCGCATTTTCTCTACAATACCCTGGACTCCATTAACTGGATTGCCATTAACCACGATATTCCCGAGATCAGCAGCATGGTCACCTCGCTCTCGGATTTCTTCCGGTACAGCCTGAGCAAGGGCCGCAATATTATCCCGCTCCGCGATGAGCTGCGGCAGGTCGAGAGCTATCTGCAGATTCAGCAGTTCCGCTTCCAGGACCGGCTTCACTATGAGCTGGAGGAGACGGACCGGGCGCTGGCAGAGGAATGTCTGGTGGTGAAGCTTAGTCTCCAGCCGCTGGTGGAGAATGCCCTGATTCACGGCATTCAGCAGCGGCGGGGCACCGGTACGATCCGCATCCGGGTAGAGCAGACGCAGGAGCTGCTTAGCATCTCCGTGTTCGACGATGGAATAGGTGCCGATCCCGCACGGCTGAACCAGCTGCTGGCAGACCCGCAGCCGGGCAGCCAGTCTTACGGCATCCGCAATGTGCATATGCGGATCCGGCAGTTTTTTGGAGAGTCCTACGGCATCCGTTATTACGACAATACCGAAGACGGCTGCGGTCTGCTGGCTGTCATCCGGTTCCCGGTGGTCACTACTTGGAATGAGGTGAATGAAGATGTTAACGATGATCATAGCGGATGACGAGCCGTTTATCCGCAGCAGTCTGATCCGTGTGTTCGATTGGCAGGAAGAGTTCGGGATTGAGATTATCGGGGAAGCCTCAGACGGGCTGGAGGCCTACGAATTATGCCTGAAGCTCAGGCCGGACATTCTGTTCACCGACATTATGATGCCGCTAATGGGGGGGCTTGAGGTAGCAGAGAAGCTGCGGGAGGCAGGCTGCAGGGCCCGGATTATTATTATCAGCGGCGCCCAGGACTTTGCCTACGCCCGGGAGGCGCTGAAGGTGAACGCCGAGGGATATATTCTGAAGCCGGTCAAGCTGCCCGAGATCCGCAGTGTCTTCCGCCAGGCGGTGGCCAAGCTGACAGAGGAACGCGAGCAGCAGCTTGATCTGGAGCAGCTTAAGCAGCAGCTTCAAGACAATATGCCGCTGCTGCGGGAGAAATTCCTCCAGAATCTGATCACCGGCCTCTACCGCAGGGAGGAGGAAATCTGGCAGAAGATACAGTATTTCGCCCTGCCCTTCCAGCAGGGGACGCTTCTCAGCGTCTGTGTACTCCAGCTGGATGAATACCGGAGCGCGGTGGATAAATACTCGGAGGAGCATAAGCAGCTGCTTTATTTTTCTATCCAAAATATCATTCAGGAGAGCCTGGACAGCCACCCCTATGCCATCAGCTTCGTGGCCAGCGAGAACGAATTCATTATGGTGATCTGCACCCCGCAGACACCTCCGTCCCACTCCATCTCCGGGACCTGCGAACACATCATCGCTAATATTCAGAAGTATCTGCGGCTGGATGCCTCCGTCGGCATCGGGCGGGCTTGTCCGCTGGCGGGCCAGCTTGAGGATTCCTATAAGGATGCGCTGGCCGCGCTGGTGTACAAATTCTATACCGGGCCTGCCTCCGTCCTCTACATTAACGATATCCAGCCCGACACAGAGAAGCTGCAGAGCACCTTTATCTATAAACTTCAGGCCCGGCTGATGAATGAATTGAAGGCAGGACATACGGACACCGTCACCCGACTGCTGGAGCAGCTGTTCGATGGACTGGCCGGTCCCAAGCATAGAATTGAATACGTGCAGAGTATCTGCGCAGAGATGATTTTCACCTCCGCCAGAGCCCTGTATGAGATAGATGAGGATATTGGGCAGGTGCTAAGCGACCGGATTAGCATCATGGATAAGCTGTACCAGCAGACCACGATCACCGGCCTTAAGGCGCATATGCTGTCGCTCCTGCATGACTTAAGCGCTTATGTAGCAGGCAAGAACACCTCCAGGAACAGCCGGATCGTCAGCAGCATCCGCACCATCGTTCAGGAGGGATACGCCTCGGAGCTGTCCGTGTCCAGGATTGCCGAGGAGGTGTTTCTGACACCTAACTACATCAGCCTGCTGTTCAAGAAGGAGACCGGCGGAACCATTACCGACTATATCACCCAGATCCGCATAGGCAAGGCGAAAGAGCTGCTGCTGACCACGGACCTGAAGGTCATGGAGATCTCAGAGCGGGTCGGCTATGAGAATCCCCATTATTTCAGTACTGTTTTCAAAAAAACCACCGGCCTGCACCCGCTCAAGTTCCGTTCGGCCAAGGATTAGACCGCTGCCGCTCTAGCGGACAATATAGGATTTCGTACCTATTCTGGAGAAGATGGACGTTTTTGCATTCACTTTGGCGGAGACCGGCGGGCTCAGTCGTGAGTTGCCAAGAGAAGCAATATAGGCAAAATCCGGGTGAAGCCCCTCATCCGCCAGATAGGCTGAGGTCCGGCTGCCCGGCACCCGCTCCCTGTTAAGCGAGGTTATCATCTGAGTGGCATTCTTAATCCCGAGCCCGTGTCCGTAGTAACTGTCTCTGGACAACATAATCGCGTTCTCCCCCTGCCATTCCGGCTTAGCCGGATCATGGTCGGGATTCTTGAAATAGACCACATCGCCCGGCTGCAGCTCGGCCCGGTTGAACGTGGTAATCAGCTTCAGATTGCTGTCATAGTTCCAGTCCCACAGGTACAGGCCGGTGAAATAACGGTTGAAGGCCGCCTCCCCGATCATGTTAATGGTTGCTCTATATAGAATCATCACCATCGCCATAGCACATTCAAAGGCATACAGCTGTCCATTCACAAAAATATCATTAATTGCCGCCGAAGGCGCGACCCCTGCCTTCAATTCAAAACCGCCGCCCGCTGTACGATTCCAATATCTCGGATTGCAGCGGGAGTTACTGAAGGTCGAGAAATCAGTCCCCCCTACATTCATTGCCCGGGCTGCCGCAATAATCTCCCCCCGCATTCTACTCTCAAAAGCCATATCCGCCGGAGCCGCGTATCCATATCCCATTCTGCTTCCCCCTTTCGTCTTCTTGTCATGAAATATAGGTTATTGTACGTGTCGGGCCTCCTATTGGTGCGCAGGAGATGAACTCAGCAACAAATCCCCTGCAAATACACACTTACAACAAGACAGCCCCCCGTAATCTATCCACGGAGAGCTGCCTATCAGGGACACCTATTATTCTAACGTGACATGAGGATTCAAAGTTATTTCAAAGGCACGGCCCCAAATATAATCGGGATCATCGTATGGAAGTACCGCGCTGGCGTATTCGGAGAAAGACCAGCCGTTTCCGCTAACCTGCCGGATACTGCACGCCGGTTCTGCACTGCCGATCAGGAAGGCACATGCTCCGGCCAGGGTAGCTGTGTGTACCTGCATCCGCTCTCTAAGCATGTCCTGCAGATGAGCATAGTCTTCCGGGCTATTAAACAACAGCATATTCTGATCTGTAAACGTTGCAACATTCTCATAGAGCGAATGGGCTCTGGAGTACGTCCGGATTTCGCCAATCGCCAGCCTTTTGTAGAAGTAATCCTTCAGGAAGCGCTTGAACAGCAGCGAGCCGTGAGCGTTAACCGCAAGGTCCAGCCCCGCCGCATCGGTCTCTGTAACGATATAAGCATACCGGGCCTGGGCCATGCCCAATGCGAGGCCGATTTTGTTCCCCGGCGTATTCCAGCCGCTATATCCTAATAGCGCGCCAGTATGCCTGCTGCCCAGCAGAGCCTCAGTTATCCTTGCATCTGCTGCACCTGCGCCGACACAGTCAATCACTACCGACGGGACGAGGCGGGAATCGTTATCTTCGATACGGTTAACCGCAGCCAGCACCTGATCCGCTGCAGTAATCGCGATAATCTCCACCTCACGGGCATCACCTACCGCCTCACCCCCTACAATATCCAGATGGCGCAGGATGTTCTGATGCACATCCATATATTCATACGGACTCGTAAGGGTAGAGCCATGCGGTCCGAAATATTCAACGGTATACCTGGTGGCGGCCCCATTCCGGTAGAGCTGATTCGCCATCCGCGCCAGTAACGACTGTCCCAGTCCGTCAGCATCCGGGAGAATGACCGCCCGGTCCGGATTTTGACCATGGGTCCCGCCCAGCCATTCATTAATGCCTGCTTCCATATAGTGAATCTCGTTAATCTGCACGCCCTGGGTATTGGCATCATCCACACCGACTGCAAGGAAATCAATAGAGCCCTCCTGCGCCAGCAACTCCAGAATATAGCGGTTCGTCTTGAATTTATGCGCTCTGGTATTGTAATACTGCTCCTTATCGAAAGTAGCCGTACTGCCATAGTCGCCAGTCGGGGACAGGTTATATCCGCTGAGAATATCGTCGAACTGCGAGAAGCTTCTGCGCGGCTGAAGCATGAAATTGCGGGACTCCGTATACGCCGCGAGGTCCAGCCCTTCCGCAAAAGAGGTGGTGGCCAGCCTCATAATCGTATCCATTACATACACCGGCTTGTCCGGGTAGACTTGCTTCACTTCACGGATGACGTCCAGCAGATGAGTAATTGCAGCGTCATACGCCGGGTACGCACCACCCGCATCCGCCCGGAGACGGCGGCTCCCAATCAATCCCCCGTAGGCAAGCATGTCCGCCGACAGAATAAAACCGTCCACGGACGCCGCATGATCCAGAATCCATTGCCGGATCTTGGCGGTATCTCCATAAGCCGGTGAGGAAGTGGTCAGCAGGGTTGTGCCCGATGCTGTCTTTTCCGAATCCAAGCGATTCTTAAGGTCCGTTATATCCGGTGTGATCACATGAATCCCCGCCGATCTGCCCTGCACAATCACATCATCCAGATTTACAGGCCGATCATCCAATGGTACATATAGCACTTTCTTCATTTCTATTACACTCCTCTAGTTAGCAGATAGGCTCAGAACAGATGCCCTCACTATATAAGGAGATTTACACAGATAGATTACAACCAGAACAATAATTTTTTTGCCACGCGTCCATAAAAGGGAATTTACATTGACTCTAGTGTTTACAGTGTTAAAATATAGGAACATTTGTTCTTATTATTTGGAAAATGGTTGTAAAAAAGGAATCTCATCTCTCTTTATAGTGTAGGAAGGAACTCTTCAAGAGGAAGGGGGCAGACAATGAAACCGGATGATAGTTTAAATCGCCGTTTTATTTCGTACATGGCCAATCTTATCTATTACAACTCTATTAATTATGACAAAAAAAGAAGAATGAAGGACACACGGTTTCCTCTAACACTAGATAACGATGACAATATGGAATCTGTCCTTTTAACTATTTACGATCCGGAAGTTATACATGCAAATCTCAGAGATCACATCACAGACTATGCACTATTTCAAGCTTATGAGACTCTTTCCTCCCAACAACAAGAGATTCTATCACTAGCCTATGTCCACAACCTTAAGGACGAGGAAATAGCCCGAAAATTGGGTTACACCCAACAAAACATCTCCAAACACCGATTAAAAGCTTTAGAAAAATTGCGCCGGTTACTAACGGAGGGGGATAAGGATGCCCGAGATTGATATTGCCACACTAGTTGCTAATTTAGGCTTCCCTATTGGAATAACCCTGTATTTGCTAATCCGTTTCGAAAAGAAAATATCTGATTTAAGTGAAGCTATTAATAGCTTAAAAAATGAAATACAAAAAAATGTAAAGAAGTGATTGCATGTTTGCTCAATTATTAGTACAAGCACAACGAGACAAGGATTCGGAGGCGACATTGCATATCCTGGAGTCTTTCACACCAAAAATCAAAGCCTCCTTGCGGCAAGTACCCGCCGATCATCGGGATGATTTAAAACAGGAACTCTATGTCAAAATGATTGAGGTTATACAGACTTTTGATATTAGTGAATTGAAATAATATTTAAAGAGAGGTTGTAAATAAAGAGACTCATTTCTCTTTATATAATGTGAAGGCAATACGGCATTGCAGAAAACTTGGGAATGGTTCTCTGGCTTTGATTCCTCCCTATTGTTCTTCTACTAACAATAATTTCAGGAGTGATTATTATGGCAAATCTAGGCACTGGCGGAGCAGACCTTATCAAATCGCATGAGGGATTTTCCTTGAAATTTTATGGAGATCCTGTTGGGTATCCAACAGTTGGTTGGGGACATCTGATAACAGATACTAAAAAATACACTAAAAATACAACAGGTAATCCAAAGGATTCTCTTCTAACCCAAGCACAAGCTGATGCTCTATCAAGCTCTTTAAATCTAGGTTATACTTCACCAATTTCTCAGTCTAAGGCAAATACTTTTTTTACTGAAGATACTGCTAAGGCTGTTTCGGCAGTAAATAAATTGTCACTTCCTACAGGTATGTCTCTTACACAATCCCAGTTTGATGCACTTGTTTCACTCACTTTTAATGGAGGCCCTGGGGTGCTAACAACCAATGATGTAAAAACCATGCTTGCATACAAGCAAATCTATTCATCTTTTCAAGGCCCACGTTCAAAAGAAGAAAACGATAATTGTTCAAAATTGGTCAGCAAAGCATTTTCATATGATAGAAATTTACAAAGACGAAGAAATGAAGAAGCAAATTTATTCTGTAAAGGCATGGGTTATACTCACAAATATCCAGTATATACACTATAGTTTAATCGTTTTACGGCATAAACAAGAAAGGTCAGCTAAAAAGGCTGACCTTTCTTGTTTAAAAACATAACCTTAATTCATTAATCAGTAATTTTTTTAAGCTCAAAAATAGTTGCCTCTGATAACAAGATAAGCCTGTCGTCATTAACAGCTAAAAAGCTTAAACTTACAGGTATGCTCATTTTTGTAGAAGGGTCACTTATATCTATTGCCTGTACCTCATCATTTTCATTTAAGTCTGGAATTTGAATTTTATACAATCTATAAAAAGAGGTAGAGTTATAGCATGTCGCTATATTCTGATATAATGGATTTTTAAGTTCATATTGATAATTTTTATAGTTTTTAAGTCCTTTTGATGAAAAAAAATCTTTTTTGATGATAATTTTATCTCCAATAAATTTTTGCCCTGTTGGATATTCGGAAGCATCATTGTATGAATTTGCGAACCCTAGAAGTTTCTCAACTTTCCAAGTTCCATAGAAATTTTGTGCTGTTTCACTATCCAAGCTTATACGGTCTACAGTACAATCTCCAGAACGATCTGTATTCTGTTCCGGTTGAGTTATTACTTGTTTACTGGGCAAATCCCCCGTACCTTTCGTGACTGTTGCGGGCTTATCCCCCCCACACCCTGACAGCAAAATAGTACTCAATAACATCAATAATCCTAGCTCTTTTTTCAACACTCTAATCTCCTTTCACTTACTTAGCAGAAATTATATCAAAGCAAATGAACCCAAGATTGACATAATATTAACATTATTTATGATTAAAGTTAAATTTATGTCAATACTTTCTTTCTTTTTGGTACTATCTACCCGGATACAGTGTTGGATATACCCGTAAGTCTTCTCAACATAAAAAGCCTACCCATTTGAACGGTAGGCTCTTTAAATTCATTCAGTATTATTCAGGAAAATTAATATACACGGAGGCATCATTAGCCGTTTTATTCCAAGTCACCTGCGCCAAGTACTTCAGAGATAATAAAACCTCCACTTAATCCTAGAACGATGCAAGAGTATTCTTTATCCAATGGTGCTCATTTATAGCTTAGAATAATAAAAATGAATGTAAAAGGAGAGTCAATATGGCAGTAGAATTTAAAGTCAATGAACAGCTGTTACCTGAACAAATGGCCGAGGTGTTTAGATTATCAGGACTTAAGCGCCCCTACAACGATTTAGACCGGATGGAGAAAATGATCGATCAAGCCGATATCCTAATTAGCTGCTGGGATGGCGACCGGGTAGTCGGAGTAGCACGGGCCATCACCGACTATTGCTACTGCTGTTATCTGTCGGATCTGGCCGTCATTAAGGAGTATCAGAAGCAGAATATAGGCAAAGACCTGGTGCAGCTGCTTCAGGAGACATTAGGAGATCAGGTGTCCATCGTGCTGCTGTCTTCCGAGGAAGCTCTATCGTTCTATCCTCAGATCGGCTTTGAACAGGCTAATAATGCGTTTCGGATCGCCCGGAAACATTAAGCTACACTCCTGACCTGGAAGCCTCCTGGAACCATAGATTTACCTGCGCGGTCTCCTCGGTCAGAAGATCCAGGTAGATGGAGGTACGGTAGTCGGTCTCCTTGAGGCTCCGGCCTGTAATCTCGGCGATCCTGTTGAGGCGGTACATTAAGGTATTGGTATGAATATGCAGAAAAGCGGCCGCTGCCTTCAGATTGCCATCCAGCGACAGGTATACAGCGAGGGTTCTCAGCAAATCGCTCTTATGCTCACGGTCATGCTCCTTCAAAGGATAGAGCAGCGGGCTCCGGCGGGGGCGGCTCCGTTTCTGTTCCAGAATAGCCGGAAGGTATGCCCAGAACCCGATCTCTTCATAGAGCAGCAGTTCACGCGTATGATAAGGCAGCAGCTTCTTCATCTCCAGAATCTGCAGCGCTTCGCGGTATGCTTCAGCAGCCGAGGTATATTCGCGATATTCAGGACTGCAGCCTGCCGTAAGCTTGCCGCCTTCGCTCTGGCCCAGCTCCCCTAGCAGCTTGTGCAGGAACGAAGACAGACGCCCGGTCCCTTCCACCGGAAACATAAAGGAGAAAAGAATAATCAGCCGGTTCTGCTCGGCGGTCTGGAACAGCAGCCGCTGCCCGGTAAAGGTGTCCATTACCCGGCGAAAACGCTGCAGAAAATGCTCATCTACCGGCCTGCTGCTCTCCAGCACCCCAATGTAATAGTTCTCCGGCAGCAGCACCGATCCGGCCTCCGCTTCCTGGCGGATATGCGCTTCGCTGTCATAATGCGAGGTCAGCAGCTTCCAGAAGAAATCCTCCATGGCCTTCTCCTGCTTCGTCTTCCATCCGCGCTGCTTCAGCAGATACCGCCCGGCAATCCCGGCAGCCTTCTCCACAAGTTCCTCCGCCTGCCCTGCGGCGAGATTCCCCCGGTCCACCACCCAGATATAGCCCAGAATCTCCTGCTGGTGCTTGATGCACATGGCCAGCCGCGGGCCAAGCCCGACCTCCATTACCGCAGGGATGCGGATCGGATGCGTGCTGCTCTCCAGCTCATGCATAACTCCCTTTTTGCGCAGGCCGATAATGACCGTGCTGGGCACCTTTTTGCCAATGATGGTCGAGATTCGTGCCGGATCACTCTCCGTCTGATGGGAGCTGTACCCGATCACATGATGATTGCTGTCCTCAATCGTAACCTGGGACTGGAGCGATTCGCTGAGCGTATCCGCCAGGGACTCCATACTGTCAAAAAAACGGTCAAATGACGGCTCTGATTGTGCCAATGTTCCCACCCCAACCTGAAGAATAGCAGAATAAGTGATTACATTATAGTACGCTGCCTGGCGGTTGCCTATAGGAACAAAACAGATTTCAGTAGAAAACCTGACATATCATGAAGAATTTGCGTCAAAAGCAAACTGGTGCGGTGCGATAGCTTACATGGATGCTGTATCTAGCACACCTGCCCTCGCACCCTCGACATGCCCATTATGATCGGTTTTTCGATTACATTCGGAACGCTCCAACACAAAAAGCCCGATGATCACTCACCGGACTCCATCTCTGTCTATTGCGATACCCCTCTAGCCGACTTCTCTCTGTATAGATTAGATCAGCGTGAACTCCTGCTCTACAGCGGCCTCAACCGTGAAGTATTCTTCTCCAAGCGCTTCGGCGACGGCCTGACAGGTGATTTTGCCGTTGGCTACGTTGACGCCGCTCTTTAGACCGGCATCGTCCTCGATCGCCTGGAATACGCCTTTATTGGCAATTTGCAGCGCGTAAGGAACGGTGACGTTGGTTAGGGCGATGGTCGAGGTTTTGGCGACTGCACCTGGCATGTTGGCGACCGAATAGTGCAGGACCCCATGCTTCTCGAATACAGGGTTGTCATGCGTGGTCACCCGGTCAATCGTCTCCACAATCCCGCCCTGATCAATCGCCACATCGACAATGACGGAGCCCGGCTTCATCGTCTGCACCATTGCTTCCGTTACCAGCTTAGGTGCCTTCGCGCCTGGAATCAGCACAGCCCCTACCAGCAGATCCGCGTCAGCAACCGCCTTAGCGATGTTATACGGATTAGAGATCAAGGTGCTGATCTGGGCACCGAAAATATCGTCAAGCTGGCGGAGCCGGTCTGCGCTCAGGTCGATAATAGTTACCTCAGCGCCAAGCCCGATGGCCATCTTCGCTGCATTGGTACCGACCACACCGCCGCCGATGATGCTGACCTTACCACGGCTTACGCCGGGAACCCCGGAGAGTAGGATGCCCTGTCCGCCGTAGTTTTTTTGCAGGAACTGGGCACCGAGCTGAACTGCCATCCGTCCGGCTACCTCGCTCATCGGAGTGAGCAGCGGCAGGGTGCGGCCATCCACTACAGTCTCATAGCCGATGGCGAATACGCCTTTGTCCTTAAGGGCGGCAGCCAGGGCCGGCTCTGGAGCCAGATGCAG
The DNA here is from genome assembly GCF_038005345.1 of Paenibacillus sp. FSL H8-0122. NCBI lineage: Bacteria > Bacillati > Bacillota > Bacilli > Caryophanales > Paenibacillaceae > Paenibacillus > Paenibacillus sp. FSL H8-0122. Next base: position 6,390,179 of record NZ_JBBOTB010000001.1, read on the forward strand.
ATACGTGAAGAGGATAAGCCCCGGGCGGAAGTAGCCGTATTCACTGCTCAGCGGTTCTTTCACCTTCATTACCATTTCAGCGGCGGCCCACACTGCGGCGGCTTCTGCAACCAATTCCGCACCAGATGCAGCGTACTCTTCGTCCAGGAATCCGCTACCCGCACCCGCTCCGGCCTCAACAAGCACCTTATGGCCTTCTGCGCTTAGACTTACCACACCAGCAGGGGTAATCGCTACGCGGTTTTCGTTGTTTTTGATCTCTTTCGGTACGCCAATAATCATCTTTCATCGCTCCTGTCAGGTAGGGTTCTCTTATGTAAAGAATCATAACATATGATTTTCAGCTGCATTTTGGGTAAAAAGAAAAACAGGATCTGACATGATTGTGTTTTTACACAATGGGCTTGAAGCGCCGCAACCGCTCCTTTCGAATAGAACGTTTCCCTGCACTATAACCGCTCTGGCCATTATCAGGAAAGAGAATGTAAAGTTATGTTCCATATTCTCCTGTTTTTTGTTCCTTCTGACGCTCCCGGCCATCTGCTATTCTTGAGTTGCAAGCTTATACAGTACACATAGGGAGGTTGTCGCTTTTGAATAAGAGCCGTGTTATCGCCGGAATCACTTCACTCGTTCTGGTCATGGGCCTGGCCGCAGGCTGCGGGAACAGCAGCAATTCGTCTTCAGCGGACAATGGAAGCTCTGCCACAGGTAAAAATACACCGGTAACGCTCAAAATGTGGGGCGGTGTCCCGCCGGAATCCGGTCCGCAGCAGGTCGTGGACAACTGGAACAAGGAGCACCCCGATATTCAGGTGGAATATGTGCGCTATGTCAATGATGATGACGGCAATCTGAAGCTGGACACGGCGATGATTACCGGCCAGGATGTGGATTTGTTCGTGAACTATACGATTTCTCATGCCGCCAAGCGGGTGGAATCCGGGCTGGCCCTCGATCTCAGCGGCTTCACCGATTACAACATTGAAGAGAAGATGGGCGCGGACACTGCGAGCTGGAAGATTGACGGCAAGTTCTACGGCGTTCCGACGACCAAAAGCCCGTTCTTCATCGCCCTGAACAAAGACGCCCTCGATAAGGCAGGCCTGCCGGTTCCGAAGGAATGGACCTGGAATGAGCTGCGCGAGTATGCGAAGAAGCTGAAGAGCGGCGATTCGTACGGTTTTATTCAAAATATGGAGCCCTTCGTGGATCCCATCGACTCCGTGCTCTCCCAGGAGGGCTACACCAAGCCTGACGGCACCTCCAATCTCGATCATCCGCTGGTCAGACAATGGCTGGAGACGCTGAACGGGATGATGCAGGAGGAGAAGACCACACCGCCGCTCGGCGAGCAATTGACTTCCAAGATGCCGGTGGAGCAGGTCTTCCTCAGCGGAGAGGTGCCGATGCTCAATATCGGGGCGTGGCTGCTGCGCAGCTCGAATAACTTCACCGACTTCCCGCGTGATTTCAAAATCGCTTTCGCTCCGGTACCCCGGCTTGCTGAATCCGCCAGTGATTACGTGACCCGCGGGGGCCTCGGCGATTACATCTCCATTAACGCCAAGTCCAAAAAGCAGGAAGCGGCCTGGGAGTTCCTGAAGTGGTATTCCGATGGCGGCATGTCCCCGATGGCTGCGGGCGGAAGACTCCCGGCCTCCAAGGATGCCAAGCAGGAGGATGCGCTCAAGAGCCTCATCGGCGACAAAAGTGACTCCTACGATCTGGACTCCCTGATGTACGTCATGTTCGACAACAAGACGCCCACCTATGTCCGCAGCCTGCCGCAAGAGGTAATGGACCTGCGTTCACAGGAGTATGAGAAATATTTCCTCGGCTCGCAGTCGCTCGATCAGACTGTGCAGGCCATGGCAGCCCGCCATAATGAGTATTTGAAGCAGAAGAAGTAGCGGCGAAGGTGAGGACAGAGAAGAAATAGAGAGATATCGTGCATCATACAGGAGGCTTGCCATGGGAATCATGGCGCCTCTCTTTCTTTTGTCTTACCCTATCAGGAACAGACTAAGCCTTGAATGAACGCGGCAAGCTCCAGCCGTGTTCTTGCGGACTTGGATGCGCTTATTTGGGCAAATCCGGCTTTTCTGGAGACTATGCGGACTCAGATGCGCTTAACTACCATTTTCCCCTTCATTTCCGGCTGCCTGGAGTGATTTAAAGGCCTCTGAGTCCGCCTGCCGGCATAAAGTTGGTCTTTTTGGCAAATAAGAGCACCTGAGTCCGTCGGTCCACAAACATAGGGGGTTAGTATCAGTGGGCACGAGGATTTTGGCCGAGAAATACCCCTGCATACTCCATCGGGTCCTTGACCATGCGGGGCGGATAACTATCCGTCCGCCTTGTCCCGCTGTCAAGCAGCCCGGATAGAACAATTCTATGCATTTTCTCCCTACCCCCGTGCCAACTGGAACAAAACCATGCAATTTGAAATATCGCCAATCCGGCGGAGGGATTATGCTATAATCTAGCATATCAACCGACCCGGAACGGGCAGGTTCAGTCAGGCTTGGAGGTGCTTCCCTGTGTCACAGCTGCTGCGTATGCTGATTCCCCAGAAGTTGAAATACCGCCTGTTCACCGCCTTTGTGTGCCTAATTCTGCTGCCGTTCGGCGCACTGAATATCTATAACTATCAGCGCATTGAGACGCTGGTCCAGAAGAAAATCAGCCAGCAGAGCCACTATCAGCTGGAGCAGATGTACCGCACACTGGAGGACCAGATCAGCATTGCCTTCAAAACGCTGCTGTTCCTGAAGCAGGATGACACCGTGAAGTCCGTGTTGCTCCATCCTGAGCAGCGTAATGAGCTGGAGAACAAGCGGCTGATGGAGAATATTTTCAAGAATCTGAACAACAGCTTCTTCCTGTATAATCCTTCGGTCTACTTCATGATTCTGGACTTATCTGAAAGCGCATACACCTCATACCCGCCCAAGGATTCACTGGTATACTCCAAACTGCGGGCCAATTCGGGGTTCGACCGGAAGCAGATGGATAACAACTCCTATCACTGGGTGCCCAATGATGCCAACTACGTTCTGCGTGATGTCTCTACCAGCGCCTATCTTCTATCCTTATACGCTTATCTGGAGGATGCCCGGAACCAGCCGTACGGCATGGCCCGGATCAGCATTGATTATACGTACTGGCTGCGCTCCATCCACAAGCAGTCCGATCTGGAGCAGCAGTATTTCCTGATTACCCGTTCTGGCGAGGATATCTCCCAGTCGGTTCCGGGCAGCCAATTATCCGAGAAGGTGAAGGAGGGCTTTGCCGGGCAGCCGGGACAGCAGTATTTTATCGACAAAGACTCGAACGCCCTGATTAATTATATCTATGTGGAATCGCTGGACTGGTATATCGTCAACCGGATTCCGCTGTCGGTGCTGTTCGCGGAGATCGAGGAGCTGAAGCAGCAATACTTCCTTACGTTCCTGGTGCTGACGAGCATCTTCCTGATGATGACCTTCGTGATTGCTACGACCATAACCCGGCCCTTGTCCCATCTGCAGAACAAGATGAAGGCGGCGGTGCAGAAGAACCTGAAAATCCGCCTGCCGGAACACAAATTCAGCGGCGAGATTCTTGAGCTGACCCGGACCTTCAATACGATGCTTGACGACACCAACCTGCTGATCCAGAAGCTGAAGGCGGAGGAGCGCCAGAAGGAGGCGGTGCATTTTCAGATGCTGCTGGCCCAGACAAATCCCCACTTCCTGCTCAACACGCTGAATACAATCAAATGGATCGCCATCCGCGAGCAGAATGAAGACATTACCAACATGACCCTGTCGCTCGGCAAGCTGCTGGAGGCCAGTCTGAACACCGATAAGGATCTGATCCATCTCAAGTATGAAATCGAGCTTGTAGAAGCCTATGTCCATATTCAGCAGGTCCGTTATGCGCACAAATTCGACTGTACCTTCACGTATGACGAGGACATTCTGTATGCTCTGGTGCCGAAGCTCAGCCTCCAGCCGCTGGTGGAGAACGCCATCATTCACGGAATCAGCAGGCTGCCCGGCCATGGCCTGATTGAGCTGAACGTCCGCCGCGAAGAACACCGTCTGATGATCGAGATCAGGGATAACGGCGTAGGCATGGAGCAGACCGGCGGCGCCAAGGCTCCGCGCAAGCGTCCGGGCATCGGACTGAGTAATATTCAGGAGCGGCTGCGGCTGCTTTTCCGGGAGGAGGGACAGCTTGAAGTTCTCTCAACCAGCGAAGGCGTTACGGTCCGCTTGACCATGCCGCTGTTAATGTCCACACCATACGGCAACGAGCATCCGGCTTAAGCATAACTACGGGAGGGATTATACATGTGGAAGGTACTGCTGGTGGAGGATGAGGTATTCGTACGGGAAAGTGTGCGCGAGATTATCGCCTGGGAAGAGCTCGGCTTCATGGTCAGCGGAGAAGCGGGCAACGGGGCAGAAGCGCTGGAGATGATCCGCGAGGATGCGCCAGATCTGGTGATTTCGGATATCGTCATGCCGGAGATGGATGGCGTCGAGCTGCTGCGCAGAACCCGTGAGGAGGGAATTGATTCCCGCTTCGTCATGCTGACCTGCATGAATGACTTCGAGAATGTGCGGCAGGCCATGGAATACGGGGCGTCCAATTATATTCTGAAGCTGTCGATGAGCGTGAATTCCCTCCGGGACACCCTGCGCAAGATCAGCGGCGAGCTGGAGAAGAACCAGGACAACCGCAAGAGGAACGCGCTACCATCCGCTGCTGCTTCCCCGCAACCCCCGGCCCATGAGGAGATTACGAGCCACCCGGAGATTCAGAAGATCCTGCACTATCTGCATGAGCACTACGCTGAGGATATTACGGTGAAGTCGATGTCCCAGTATGTCATGATGGCCGAGAATTATGTCAGCACCCTGTTCAAAAAGAAAACCGGTCACACCCTCATCCACTATCTGCACCGTGTACGGGTAGATCAGGCGATCCGGCTCCTGACCGGCTCCGACCTGCCGGTCTATGAGATCGGTAACCGGGTCGGCTTCGTGAGCGATAACTACTTCATCAAGATCTTCAAGCGACTGACCGCGCATACACCCAGCCAGTACCGGCACAATTTGCGGGAGAAGCAGGACACACTAAGCCTTTAGCCTGCTTATACAGTCTCATAGCCATACCGCTGCAGCGGCGTTCCCTCCGGGAATGCCGCTTTTTGGCCTGAACACGGATAGAACATAACTAAGACCGATACACCCCCCGCTGCTTGCGTAATTGTATATTTCTGTGCCATGAAGTGGGTGGTTTTGTTCCTTAACCGTCAGGAGGACGCTTGTTATGCTTGTAATGTACTTATAAGACCTAAAGGAGTGGGGCTATTGTGAAGGCAACCTGGATGCGACGTCAGCAGCTGCTGGGCTATCTGTTTATCGGGCCCAATATGATTGGCGTGATACTATTTTTTATCATACCGGCTATGTATTCGTTCTATCTCATGTTTACAGATTACAAGTTTATGAGTCCTAATACCAAGTTCATCGGGCTGGCCAATATCCGGCGGATGCTGGGGGATGAGGTCTTCTATATTGCCATCAAGAACACGCTGCTGTTCCTGGTCTCTGTTCCCGTATCGATTGGGCTGGCGTTCCTTGTAGCTGTCATTCTGAACCGTTCCGTCTATCTCAAAAAGCTGCTGCGCGCCCTGTACTTCATGCCTTACATTACCAGCGGCGTAGCCGTAGCCTTCGTCTGGATGCTGCTGTTCCACCCGAATAACGGGCCGATCAACGGCATTCTCCGCTCCCTGGGCATCGGTAATCCTCCCGGCTGGCTGTCCACGATGGATACGTCCATGTATGCGATTGATATCATCTGGATCTGGTTCATGCTCGGCTATAACATGATTATCTACCTCGCCGCTTTGCAGGAGGTGTCCGGCGAGCTGCTGGAGGCAGCCACTATCGACGGTGCCCGCACGTGGCAGACGGTCCGCAGCATTCTGTGGCCGCTGGTGAGTCCCACTACTTTTCTGCTGCTGATTACCGGACTGATCATGTCGATCAAGCAGTTCGGCATCATCCAGGCGATTACGCAGGGCGGCCCCGGGAACAGCACCACCGTATTATCCCTGTTCATCTATCAGAATGCCTTCCGCTATTACGAGATGGGCTATGCATCAGCGGTCTCCTGGGCCCTGTTCCTGATCATTCTGATCTTCACCGTGGTTCAATGGCTGGGCCAGAAACGCTGGGTTCACTACTAAGGAGCTGAGAATATGAATAAAGCCATCGTTACCAAAAGCATCACCACCCTAATCATGCTGTTCTTCAGCATCGTCATGATTGTGCCCTTCCTCTGGATGATCAGCACCTCCTTCAAAACCCCGGCAGAGGTATTCCGCTATCCGATCCAGTGGATTCCGGACCACTTCAACTGGAGCCATCATATCAAAGTCTGGTCCGGCCAGGGCAGCTTCGTGCCTTATTATCTGAATTCCCTTAAAGTCGCTGTGCTGAGTACCATCGGTGCGGTCTCCCTGTCCGCCTTGGCGGCCTACGGCTTTGCCCGGATTGAATTCAAGGGGCGCAATACGATGTTCCTGGTCTACCTGTCCATGATGATGGTTCCTCCGCAGGTGCTGTTCGTGCCCAAGTTCATCATGTTCGACTGGGCCGGCATCTATAACACCCACTGGGCGCTGATTCTGCCCGGCATGTTCACCATCTTCGGCGTATTCATGATGCGGCAGTTCTTCCTCTCCGTGCCTCATGAAATCTCGGAGGCCGCCTTCATCGACGGTGCCGGCCATTTCCGCATCTTCTCGCGGATCATCCTGCCGATGGCCAAGCCCTCGCTGGCGACACTGGCAATTATCGACTTCTCCTGGCACTGGAATGACTATGAGAACGCGCTCGTCTTCCTGATTGACCAGGATCTGTTCACCGTTCCGCTCGGGCTGCAGAATTTCATCCTGGAGAACAATGTCGATTACAACGGCATGATGGCCGCCGCCACCGCCGGGATCATCCCGATGATTCTCGTCTTCCTGCTCGGCCAGAAATATATCATTGAAGGAGTGGCCAGCTCGGCGGTGAAGGGGTGAAAATTACTTTTAACTCATCGCTTACTGAGGGGTGCAGTGCCCGATCGCACCCGATCCAGGTCCAGGGGATAGGCTCAATTGAGCTTAATTGCAATCTGTACAACTAAATCGACGGATGTGCCGCCCAATCTCTGTTTAGCTGTATTTCGGAGTCAATTTCATAATTCAATTTGTTAAATAGCAAGATTAGGCCAAAATCTAAGGTCACATTTTTAAAAAATCAGGCGATTTGCTGGGAATTCCTCAACTGCTGGTTCAATTTGTCTAACGCAAACTTACTCAAATTGTACGCGAGCGTACTGAGCTGGAAATCGACACTTGCCCGGACACCGCGGTGGCGTGTGCGCTTCATCCCGAAATACTCTTTGAGATAGGCAAATACACGCTCCACGGCCGTACGCTTCTTGTACAGTGTTGTAAAACTTTCGCTACCTCTGGCGGGATAGGTGTGTAAACGCAAATCCGTTTGGATTCGAATTTTAAACACTTTTTGGCATTCGGTACCGGAAAGCGCACAGCCTTTGCATTCACTAGGCCGGGTGTACTTCAGGGTCTCATATTTGGCATCAAAACTGTCGTAACGGTACGCATGCCCTTGAGCGCACACCGGCGTGTAATCCAGATTCATTCCCGCAGGCGGGTCTTTGTGGTGAATCAGGGAAATCGCAGGATAGGCGCCGAGCGAATGAATCAACTGGTAGACCGCCGCGCAATCGTACCCCTTGTCGCCCAAGATATGCTTGACCTTTAGCATCGGAAACTTCAGGAGCAGGCCTTTGAGAAGGACGACCGCCATACGCTGGTCATTCGGATTGGCCGAACTAAAGAGGCCGCTGAGGATATACTGGCTGTCCGTGTCGACCAGCAGATTCGCCTTGAACCCGTAATAGCTGGTCATTCGGCCCTTCGTATTTTTCTTGTCACAACGTGCAGCATGCCGGGGCAACGCGGTCAGTAGTTCATCGTACGGGTACGGCAACATCGCTTCAATGGTTTTCTGGAACGGTCCGAGACTTTGTTCATAGGCTTCCATTTCCTCGCGCCGACGTTCCTTTTCCGCCTGGGATGGACGGCCGGGCTTGCTATATCTGGGTTTCTTCAGCGGCTCGTTCGCCACCTTAAGCTCAGGCTCGGGATGTTCGAGCTGAATTTGCTCGGCCACCGAAGCTTCGCCTTCCTTTTGCCCCCGGCGAGCCGCACGACGCTTGGAGGCCGATTCGCTAAATTGGCAATCCCAAGCCTCGACCATGGAGGAATCCACAGCCAGATGGGTTCCGCTCACAAAGCCTTCTTCTAGGGCAGACGTGACTAGGCGATCCTGAAGTTGTTCCAGCATTCCCGTTTGCTCCAGCGCATGAATCAAACGGGAATAGGAGGCCTGACTTGGAATGTTATCCGAGCCGGTGAACCGGCTCTGGACTCGAAATTCGTTGCTATGATTCAGTCGCCGGACCAGGGCAGAGACAAACTCGATGTTCTCCATTTTTGCAATCAGCAGCGAGTAGATCATGGCAGGTACGTTTAATTTTTCAGGCCGTCCGCGATGGTTCTTTTTCCCTAGTGCGAACAGAACTGGAGCTAAATGTAAGTGTTCAAAGATTTGGCTGTATTTATCTTCTGGACTCATTTGGAGCAATTCCTCGAAGGAAAACAGTTCTTCTTGTCGAATAGAATAGATGGGGATTACCTCTTTTCTTCTCGGGTGTTGGTTTCGTCGCCTATAACTTCGAGAATTTGGGGAGGTACTCCTTTTTCTATGCTCAAAAAAACCAGGTATAGCAAGGGTTTTGAATTATGAAATTGTCTCTTTCGTGCAAGTAAAATGCCTCTATACCTGGATTTTAGCTCATCCGGGCAAATGTAGTTGTACAGAATACAGTTAGAAGAGGAACGCCTTCGGTTGCACTGTTTTTAGTTGCACAGAATACACTTATCTCTGATTAAATTAAAGTCTGAACATGAACTTCGAGCTAATATTAGGCTGAACCTGCACCCGTTGCCGAATTCTACCCTTACACTCAAGTAGCTGATTGTATTTCCTGCAATAGAAAACGCATCGCTGACCATAAAATACGATTCTATTGTATTTCATACATTGGAATGTTGTGATTTGGCTGAAAAAGGGTCTTTTTTCAATATTCGAATGTACGGAGTACAATAGATCCTATTTCGAAGCCTTTTTTACAGCATTCTGTTGTACAAAGTGCAATTGCCTATTAATCGAGCCCGGATACCAGACCAGTTGGAATTAAATGAGTTTCCCACCGATGCTCCTCATTTCTTCTGGCTATCCAAACCTCCGCAAGACCTACGGCTGATCCTCCGCCTTCACCGCTACCCAGCCGTCAATCAGATAAGCGCCGAAGAACCGGGATATGGCCGTGAACCCGGCCTCCTCCAGCAGCTTCTCCATCTCTGCGGCAGGGAGCAGATGGGAGGTGAGTCCGAACGATTGCTCGAAGGTCTGCCACTCATCCTCCGCGATGCCGTTCCCGAGCATATGCAGCCGCCAGCCCGCCATCTGAAGCTCCCATGCAGGCGTACCCGGCACCCCGCAGATGGCAGACAGGCAGATCGGTGCGCCCGGCTGAAGCCGCGCGGCAATGCTGCGGAGCAGCGCCAGCTTGTTCTCCCGCCCCTGCACAAAGTGCAGCACCAGCATACAAGTTGCGGCATCATACAGGACGCAGCTGCGCCACGCCGCAAGCTCGACCGGATATAGCTCTACCCGGTCCATCAGCCCCGCTGCGCCAAGCCGTTGTTCAGCCGTGCGGAGCATGCCCGGCGAGGGCTCCAGCCCGATGAAGCTCCAGCCGGGATGGCTCAGGCCCAGCTTCAATATCTCCTGGCCCCCACCTGCTCCCACGACCAACAGTCTTGGCTTTTCCTGCTGCTTCTCCTGCTTCTCCCGCTCCTCCAGCCGCGCTGTAATCAGCGTATCCAACAAGTCATATTGCAGCGCGTATCCGGGGATTTTGCGGCTGATATTCTGCACATACTGATCCCCGTCTGCCTGCTCCCAAGGGCTGGCTGCCCCGCTCATGCTGTCCTTCAATTCCATCCCCTCCGAAAATAATAATCGGTACATAACCACAATAGGTCATGTACTGATTATCAAGGCCGGGTGTGGAAACCGCCATCCCACATAGCTGGGATCTATAGCACCGGCCGCTCATACCAATACCCCGGAATCCCCCGTTCCAGCCGCATCAGCGCCTCCAGATAATAATAATCGCCCCAGATCGTGTAATCATCCGGCGAATCCCCGGCTCTGGCGGAATATGCGCCATGCTCCAGCAGACCCTCGGCCTGATCGCTGCCATGGGTCGAATAATGCTCCGCCAGTGCTCTCACCGACGCCTCCCCCGCTTCCTGGAAGAATTGGCGCTCCGGGTCGCCAGCCTCCAGCTGCGCCGCAATCTCCAGCAGCCCGCAGGCGGCAATGGCCGATGCCGAGCTGTCGCGCTTCGTTCCCGGTTCAACGGGAACGTCGAAGTCCCAATACGCGACCCCATCCTCCGGCAGATGGGCCACGAAGTAACGGCCCAGCCGCTTCGCCGTATCCAGCATCTCCGCGCTCTTCAGATACCGGCTGATCAGGGCGAAGCCATAGATACCCCAAGCCTGCCCGCGCGTCCAGGTGGAGCCGTCCCTGTAGCCCTGATGGGTCCCGCCGCGGATGGCGTCTCCGGTGGCCGGATCGAAGTAGAAGGTATGATAGCTGGAATCATCCCCGCGCACCAGGAAGCGGCGGGACTTCAGCGCATGAAGCTCGGCTACCCGCCGGTAAGACTCATTGCCGGTCTGCTCATGCGCCCATAGCAATAGCGGCAGATTAAGCAGACAGTCGATAATGATCCGTCCACCGTTAACGGCATCGCCCTCCCGTCCCCAGGCCTGGATCAGGCGGGGCCCTTCGCGCCAGCGCTTCATCAGCATATCAGCCGCTTCCAGCGTAAGCTGTCTGGCGCCTTCATCCCGTTCGATAATCCACTGGGCCTTGGAGGACAAAGAGTACAGGAAGCCAATATCATGATGATCGAAGATGATCTTCTGGTCCATACGGCGGCGGAAGCTCTGGACGGTGCTTAACGCCTGCTCGCGATAGATCGGATCTTCACTGTACTCGGAGCAGAGCCAGAGGATGCCGGACCAGAAGCCTGCCGTCCACTCGGTATTGTCATTCAGTGTATAATGCTCATCCCCGGCACTCACATGGGGGAACCGGTCCCCGAATCTTGTAATATTACGTTTCGTTACGCGTAGTGCATCCTCAATCGCTTGTTGCCACATGTCAGTATATCCTCCTTGTTATACATTATCGTTCTGGATCAGCCGATTGGCCTGTTTATACTGGCCCGGAGTGATCCCCTCATATTTCTTGAACACACGGATGAAGGAATTGCTGTTCAGGAAGCCCACACGCTCTGAGACCTCCTGCACATTCAGTTCATCAGCCTCCAGAATCCGCTTGGCCTCTTCAATCCGGTACTGGTTGATATAGTCAATAACATTGGTGCCGGTCTGTTCCTTGAAATACTTCGAGACATACGTAGGATGGAACCGGAAGCGTTCCGAGATATGGGTCAGTCCCAGATTCACATCATTGTAATTCTCATGAATGAATTCCAGGAGCTGCTCCTTCAGCTCGGTGTTATGGGAACGCTTGCGTTCATGCACCATCTGGCAGACCGTCTCCAGAATCTGCAGCAGCTCCGTCTCCATCTCCTCGAAGGTCTCACAGACGAACAGCCGCCGGATCAGCTCGTTGCGCCGGGTCAGTTCCTTCTGGTCATCCGTCTTGATCTGCTCTGTGGCCTTCAGCATGGTCCCGATCAGCTCGAACATCAGACAGCGGGCCAGCTCAACGGATAAGGGCTCCCCGGCAAAATTAGTCATCAGAATTTCATTCATCACCTCGGTGGAGCGGGCATAGTTCCCTGTGGCAATATAATTGACCAGCTGACGTTCCAGATCGAGCGGATAATACAGCTCCTCCTTGGGCTGCCGGATGCGGTCCTGGTCAATAATCTGGCCGATGCCGAGAATCAGCCGGTATTCCAGCGCCTCCTCCGACTCCCGGAAGCAGGCGGAGATGTCTGCCAGAGAGGTGTGGACACTGCTCACGCCAACGGAGAAATAGATCAGGAAGCGTGATTGGATGAAATGCTGCGCCTCCCCGGTCGCCCGGATCAGCTCCGGCACTGCGTCCGCCGTATTTCCCCGGAGATTGACCAGCAGCGCAATCCGTCCATCCATCTCTGCGGAATAGACCGGACCTGCCGGGCCCAGCAGCTCCTCCAGCACATTGGTAAGGATCAGATGGACGAACTGGCGCTTCCCCTCCTCATCCTCCGGGGCCCGTGTGCGGAACAGACCCTCATAATTCTCTATGTGTACCAGCAGGACCGCAAAGGCATCGCTCTCTAGCGGGAGGCCCAGACGCTCCATCTCCCCGGCAAGACCTTCTCCCGGCTGTACCCGTCCCTTCAGCAGTCTCGCCAGGAAGCTGCTGCGTACCATCGTCTGCTGCTCCTTCAGCCGCGTGGCGAACTGGTCCTGCTCCTCCCAGGCCCGGGTCAGCACCGTCTGCAGGATGCCGAACTCGTCATCCGGCTGCTCCAGCTTCCCCTTAACCTTGTCGGAGATAATACTCATAATCCGGCCAAGCGGCCGGTAATTCCGGCGGGTGAACCACCAGGCAGCGATGCCGCCCAGCAGCAGAACAGCAGCCACACCGGCGAAGGTGATACTGCGGATCACCATCAGCTTCTTGGCATAGATCCGGGTCGGAACGATAGAGACATACTGCCAATCCTCAACACTAGAGGATATTTGTGAGACCGTCACCGATTCCCCGTTCCAGTCGGCCGTGCCGGTCCGCCGTCCGCTATCCTTATTTTGCTGCAAGTATTGATGTATCGTGTAAGGGGTTTCAACGGTGCCTGTGGAGAACAGCGTTCGCCCGTCACGGTCCAGGATGAATACAATACTCTCCGGCTCCAGCCGCACATTGTTGATCGCCTGCTGGAAACGTTCCGGGTCCAGCATCACCACAAAGGTCGCCGGGCTGCTCTGCGACACCTGAACCGGGAACGGCTGCAGATAGACCAGCGTTTCTTCAATGCGGCGGTCTTCGCTGAGGACCTTCATTTTGCGGAAGACACTCTGGTCTGACTCCTGCATCAGCCGGGTCCACTCCGGCCCGCTTACCCCGGTCCCCTCATAGTAAATGTCATACAGCAGCTTCTTGGATACCAGCGAAGAGGAGGACAGCGCCACATCCGAAGACTTCACATAGATGTACAGCTCGCGGATGAGCCCGTTCCCGATCCGGATCGACTTGAGGTTCTTGATCAGCTCCAGCCCCATCAGCCGCCATCTGGCATCCTGCTCGGAGGCGTGGTTGATGAAGCTGCTCAGCTGGGAATCGGCCATGAGCTGGCTGCTGATACTGCTGATATCCTGGGTCTGGCTGTCGATGGTCTCCTGCACCTGGGACAGCAGCACCATGTTGGAACGGTTCACCTCTTCCTTCAGCAGATTGCGGGACTCCGCAAAGACAGCCGCCCCAATAGTGACGGGAATGAGCAGGATGACCAGATAAGAGAGGCTCCAGGACAGCAGGATGCTTTTCTTTTTCATGGCGCTCCTCCTCCTTGTTCATGATGTGGGTACAGTGCTGGTGCGGCTCCGGTCTATTCCTTGATTGCGCCGATCATGACGCCCTTCACAAAATACTTCTGTAAAAACGGATATATAAACAGAATCGGCAGCGTAGCCACCATCACCGTTGCATACTTCACACTTTCTCCGATTGCTTCCTTGTCGCCCATAGCTGCCGAAGTGGTCATCGAATCCGTACTATTCTGGATCAGAATCTCCCTCAGCACCAATTGAAGCGGATACAAATCACGGTCGCGGATATACAGAATGGCGCTGAACCAGGAGTTCCAGTGGCCTACCCCGTAGAACAGAATCATGACCGCAATGACCGGCATCGATAAAGGTACCACAATCCGCCACAGAATGCGCATCTCCCCCGCACCGTCTATTCTGGCCGATTCCAGCAGACTCTCGGATATCCCCTGAAAGGCTGTACGCATAATGATCAGATTATAACTGCTGACCAGCCCGGGTACAATCAGCGCCAGCAGGTTATTGCCGAGGTGGAGCGTATTGTTAATCAGCAGGTAGGTCGGGATAATCCCGCCGTTGAAGAACATGGTGAATACAATGGCCAGCATGATCGGATTGCGCAGCATGAAGCTTTTGCGGGAGAGAGTATAGGCCCCCAGGATGGTAAAAAGCAAATTGAGCGCCGTGCCCAGCACTACGATCACCAGCGTATTCCGGTAGCCGGAGAGAATGCTCGGATTACTGAGCACCAGCTTGTAGCTGTCCAGATTGAACCCGTCCGGGAGCAGCAGCAGCCCGCTATGGGCCATTAGCCGGTTGGAGTCGCTTAACGAGGCATTCAGCACATGCCACAGCGGATACAAGGTGATGATAATAAGCAGAACCATGAGCAGCACATTGAGGCTGTCAAACAGTTTTTCGCCTATTGTTCGTTGAATGGTCATGAGAATCCCCCGCTTAGAACAGCTTATTGTCAGATACGGCCTTGGAGAGCCGGTTAGCGCCTATGAGCAAAATGAAATTGACCAGCGACTGGAACAGGCCGACCGCCGTAGTGTAGCTGAACTCTGCACTCTCGCTGATCCCCTTGCGGTAGACGAAGGTGGAGATGACATCCGCTGTATCGTAGACATTGGGGTTATAGAGCAGGATCACCTTCTCAAAGCCGATCTCCATCAGCCCGCCTATGCGCAGAATCAGCAGAATCACAATCATCGGGATAATGCCCGGCAGCGTAATATGCCATACCCGGCGTATCCGGCTGGCCCCGTCCACCTTCGACGCATCGTAGAGCTCCGGGTTAATTCCGCTGAGCGCAGCCAGATAAATAATGGTCGAGAATCCAAGCTCCTGCCAGATGGAGGAAGCCGTATAGATCGTGCGGAAATTCCCCGGCTCACTCAGCAGCGCGCTGCTCTCCCCGCCGAAGAACGTAATGATCGAATTGAACAGCCCGTCACGGGAAGAGAAATCGACCACCATCCCGCAAATGACCACCAGAGAGATGAAGTGGGGAATATAAGAGACCGTCTGCACCGTACGCTTGAATATTTCATGCCTCAGCTCATTGAGCAGCAGCGCCAGCAGGATCGGGGCCGGGAAGCCGAACAACAGTTGGTAGAAGCTGAGAATCAGTGTGTTTTTGAGCACCCGCCAGAAATAATAGCTCTGAAAAAAATCGCGGAAATGCTGCAGCCCCACCCACTCACTGCCCCAGATGCCCTTGCCGACGGTATATTCCTTGAACGCGATGACCGCACCATACATCGGCAGATACTTGAAGACCAGAAAATACAAAACCACGGGGAGCGCCATCCAATAGATCACTTTATTTCGCTTGTAATTCAGCCATACCAGGGATAACTTCCGGGTCACAAGTCTCCCTCCTTTCTTTTGCAGGACTAGCCTGCGGGGGCGCTAGTAGCTCAATCTGCCGCTCCGCAGGTAGCCTTCATCCTGATTTATCTTGCGTTGTAGCGGTCTACCGCCGCCTGCTGAATTTCAATCGCCCGCTTCACATTGAACTTGTTGATCTGGGCCGTGAACTTATCGAAGTTCTCCAGCGGCTCCGCACCGATGACGAACTTAATGAACATTTCATCGCGGTAGGTGGTGATGTCACTCATGATTTTGCTGTACTCACTGGATTCCTCTGTAGTCAGGCTGACCGGAGGAAGACCGACCTTAAGCGTGTTGTCACTGTATTTGGAAAAGAGCGTCACCGCGTCCTTCTGCTGCTGGTACTGGTAATACTGCTCGTTGTACCGGTCGTCATCCTCCCCGACAAACGGATAGTTGGCAATGAAATGCTTCGCCATCGCCTGAACCACCGACAACCCGTCCGGATTCTTCAGAATCTCATCCGTGTAAGTCGGATACCCGTCCTTCATCGTGTACGTCACGCCTTCTACGCCGAAGTTCTTCAGCATATGGCCTTCTTCACTGAAGAAATAATCCAGTGCCTTCACGGTCTCCTCCGGGTGCTTGTTGCTCTTGGTGATCGTTGCTCCGGCACCGCTCCACTCCCAGGACCGGCCGGTGAACATCGGCTCATCGCCCTTGTTCACTACTGGGAACTGGACGGCCGTAAGATTAGCCTCTGGCTCCTTCTCCTGAAGGGCGGGCAGATAACGCCCGATGCCACCGCCGATGTAAGTGAAGAAGGCACCGGCCTGGCCGCTCAGAATCTTGGCATCAAAGGTCTTCTGATCGTTGGTAGCGAAGTCAGGATCGATCAGCCCCTCCTGATACCAGCGGTGGAAGGTGGTCAGGAACTCCTTGAATTCCGGCTCGACCGGTCCGAATGCCACCTTGCCGTCCTTGAGGAAGATCGTATTCGTGATGCCGTAAGCTTCCAGGAAATTCGCGGCCGCCGGGCCCATCGTCGTCAGCTTGGGCGGAGCGCCGTACAGGAGCGGAGCGGTGACGCCCTTGTTCTCCTTGAAGGCCTTCAGCACCGTCTCCCATTCGGCAATCGTCTCCGGCTGCGGCAGCTTCAATTCATCCAGCCAGTCCTGGCGGATGAACATGCCGCCGAAGGTCTTGTACTTGCCCAGCCGCAGATGCGGGATGGCATAGATGTCGCCGTTATCCGCTTTCAGCTGCTTTGCCACCTCGGGATTCTCGTCCAGAATCTTCTTCAGGTTAGGCGCGTACTGGTCGATCAGATCATTCAGCTTAATGATGCTGCCGTCCGTGAACAGCTTGGAGTAATCGCCGTAGACAAACATCACATCCGGCAGCTTGTTGGATGCCAGCATGACGTTGAACTGCTCCGTCTCCGCCCCGACCGCCGGGTGCTGGAATTCCGTCTTAATGTTGGTCTTCTTCTCCCATTCCTTAATCGCCGTAATCTCACTCATATTCTTCAGCGTAATCGAGACATTCGTGTTCAGCGACGCCCAGATCGAGACCGGTGTCGGCTCATCCGCTGCTGCTCCCTCTGTATTCTTGTTGCCGTCCGCGCCGCCCGAGCAGCCTGCCAGTCCGCTTACCACCAGCAGCAGGCTGGCACTCAGCAGCATCCGTCTTCTCCAAGAGCTCTTCATCCTCCTCATCTCCCCCATATGTTCGTAATTGATATGCAGCTGCCGGAGGTGAACGATTCGGTTCGATTCGATCGCCGTTCTGCTGTGTTCTGCCCTCCCGCCCATCTAACTTAACGTTTCCGCCCCCGCCTTGACTATCTCCCATTCTTGCTGCGATATCGATATCTTGCTTATAGCCTGTCCAGCACAGGAATTGTATACGGATGTTGAGAAATTGGGATTGAATCTGTGTAGAGAGATTGAGCTAAGGAATTTTTGCGTTTTGGGATGAGCCGCGGCTCCAGAGAAGTTTTGGACTTCCGGCTGCTGCCCAATTTGAATTTCCTAATCAGAACCGCTGTTCGCGGTAGAAATTCAAATACAAAGGCGGACGCTCCCGCTCCTACAGTTCCAAAATTCCCCTTCGTCACTTTCCCCTTAACTTTACAGCTAGAGTTAACTTAACCTAGGCGGTCAGCCCTGCTAGGGGAGGACCATGTACCGCCCGTATCCGGCGGATTCTAGTTCAGTAGTGCTCCACATTCTCCCTTTGGGCTGCATTCGGCCCGTGCACTTCGCGCCAGCACATTATAATCGGTTTTTCGATTATATTTGGCCTACACGCCGCCGGTCCCATTGTAATCGGTTTTTCGATTACATTTGGCCCACGCGCCGCCTCCCCGTCCGATTGTAATCGGTTTTTCGATTACATTTGGCCTACATGCCGCCACCGCTCCCATTGTAATCGGTTTTTGACATACAATCGGCCCGGTTGCCTTCGTGAGGCCAAATGTGTTCGGTTTTTGACATACAATCGGCCCGGTTGCCTTCATGAAGCCAAATGTGTTCGGTTTTTGACATACAATCGGCCCGGTTGCCCTCGTGAAGCCAAATGTGTTCGGTTTTTGACATACATTCGGCCCACACACCTTCACCAACACGAAAAAAGACACCGTTAAGTGTCTTCATCGCCAATCTATGGAATTCGCCTAATCCGGCGTAGCTTGCCCTGCCCGCCGCTCAGGCGCGGGATAGTACCGACATCACCGTCTCCAGCACCACATTCACGCCCATCTCACAATCCTCATAGGAGGTGAGCTCTTCCTCGCAATGGCTTTTCCCGTTCACACTTGGGACGAAAATCATCGCCGACGGCAGGAACCCGGCCACGAACTGGGCATCATGCCCTGCGCCGCTGGCCAGCTTCCGGTTGCTGTAGCCCAGCTTCTGCGCAGCCTGCTCCACCAGCGCACAGATCCCCGGATCGAACCATACCGTGTCGCGGCCCCACAGCTTCGTCTTCGATACGCTGCATTCCAGCAGCTCCTCCGGCAGGCCGTTGATGATCGCTTCAACCTCCCGGACGACCTCCATATCCTTATGTCTCGCTTCCACGGTGAAGATCACCTTGTTTGGAATCACAGTATGGATATTCGGCAGTACGTTCATCCGGCCCATCGTGTAGACCAGCTCAGGGTCCAGCACCGCCAGCTTGCGGCGCAGCTCCGTAATAATATCCGTAGCGGCAAACAGCGCATCCCGGCGCATATTCATCGGCGTAGTCCCGGCATGATCCGACTCCCCGGTCACTTCAATCTCATAGCAGGCCATGCCCACAACACAGTCAACCAGACCGATCTTAACGTTCTCCTTCTCCAGCACAGGGCCCTGCTCAATATGCAGCTCCAGATAAGCGGCCGCTTCGCTGATCCGGTTCTCCGCCTCCCCGGCGTAACCGCTGGCCTCTAGCGCCTCGCCGAAGCTAGTCCCCTCCGCATCCTTCTTCTCCAGCATAGCCGTCTTATCGAACTTGCCGGACAAGACGCCTGATGCCATCATAGACGGCTCGAAGCGGGCACCTTCCTCATTGGTGAAGTTCATCACCGTGACAGGCAACCGGGGCCGAATCCCTTGATCCACCAAGGTTCTCACTACCTCAAGGCCTGCAATCACCCCGAGCACACCGTCGAATCTGCCGCCCTTCTTGACAGTATCCAGATGTGAGCCCATCACTATGGGCGGCCCCTCTTCACTGCCAGCCAGAGTGGCATACATATTGCCCAGATCATCCGCCTTCACGCTCATGCCCAGCTCTTCGCAGCAGGCAGTGAAATAGCCGCGTACCCGCACATCCTGCTCCGACAGCGACAGCCGGGTGACGCCGTTATGGTCTGTCCGCCCGAAATCGGCAAAGGCCTCAATGGTATTCTTCAGCCGCTCACCGTTCACCAATAGTTGCTTCACCTGCATCGGCTTATTCCCCCGTTTCCGCTGATATGGAATGATTGCTATCCTTATATGTTAACGAATTCCACCTGTTTGTCATTGTACATACTGTAAAAATTATAGGCCGGAGAATTTCCGTTATTTGCTGGCACCTGCGGGGAAGTCTGTTAGAATATGAGACATCAGGATTACATATTGCAGGACGAGAGGGGTAAAAGTATGAATACTATTTTACGCAGCGGAGCTGCCGTGGCCGAGATCAGTTCACTCGGTGCCGAGCTGGTCAGCTTCAGAAGAACCGATACAGACACTGAATATATATGGAGCGGAGACGCCGCCTATTGGACAGGCCGTTCCCCGGTGCTGTTCCCGATGATCGGGGCAGCCGCAGGCGAAGCGGTCCGGGTGAACGGGGAGGCCTATCCGCTGGCCCGCCACGGCTTCGCCAGACGCAGCGAATTTACGCTGGTGGAGACAAGCGAGTCACAGGCGGTCTTCCGGCTGTCCCACAGTGCGGACACGCTGGCCAGCTACCCGTATCCGTTCCATCTATATCTGACCTATACTCTAAGCGGAAGCACACTGGATATCGGCTACCGGGTGGAGAATCCCGGTGATGGGGAGATGTACTTCCAGCTAGGCACCCATCCGGCGTTTAACTGCCCGATTGGCGGAGAAGGCAGCTTCACCGACTATTACCTTGAATTTGAGCAGACGGAGCACCTGGAGCGCCTGTTCCTGAATGAGTCCGGCCTGATCACGCCGGGCCAGAGCGAGGCCATGCTCGGCGGGGATAACAAGATGCCGCTGAACCACGAGATGTTCGCGCATGACGCCCTCGTCTTCCGCAATGTCCAGTCCAAATCGGTTGCCCTGAAAAGCAGACAGTCTGACCGGAGCGTAACGGTCGCCTTCACGGGCTTCCCCGATCTCGGCATCTGGCAGCCGAAGAATGCACCGTTTCTGTGCATTGAGCCCTGGCATGGCGTAGCGGACAGCGAAGGCTTCACCGGCGGTATCCAGGAGAAACAAGGCGTGATCTCCCTGCCGGCGGAGGGCCATTTTACAAGCTCGCTGATGATTACCTTTAACTGACCTTGCCTACATTCTATGTTTAGCTATAGCCCCACTTTGTGGGGCTATTTTGAAATATAAGGATTTTTATGTTTCACGCTATACATTATCCTTCTATTTCTCGCTGAAACGGTACCGTCCTTTAAAAGGACGGTACCGTTTCTACTTGCTGCTGCGGAGTACCGTGATCCCTGATTACATACGCCTTACACACCGCTTTAAATGAAGCGCTTTCGCCGTGTTTCCGGCATTTCTGCATACGATAAGTACACTTTAGTAGTATATACAACCTTTTGACCCGGATAGTAAGATTATCACAAATATAGTGACGCGTAGACCCGAATCAGAACCGGGAAAGGAAGTGACTGCTCGAGTGAAGCCAGAGATAAGTATTATTGTGCCTATCTACAACGTGGAACTGTACCTGAGGAAGTGTGTGGATTCGATATTGGCGCAGACCTTCCGCAGCTTTGAATTGATTCTGGTCAATGACGGATCACCCGATAAGTGCGGCGAGATTTGCGAGTATTACAAGGAGCTGGACCCGCGTGTCGTCGTCATTCATAAGCAGAACGGCGGATTGTCCGATGCCCGCAACTATGGAATTGATGTGGCAGAGGGCCGGTATATCGGGTTCGTCGACAGCGATGACTGGATCGAACCGGACATGTACGAAGCCCTGTACGGACTCATCACCGCCCACAATGCAGATATCGCTGTATGCGGTCATTGCGAGGTGCAGGATGATGTCAAGCTGGAAAAGTCCTTCACGCACCAGGTGCGTGTATACGATAATGCGCATGCCCTCGACAAGCTGCTGGAGGATACCGAGATCCAGAACCTTGCCTGGGATAAGCTGTACAAGGCCGAGCTGTTCAGCCAGGTGAGATACCCGGTCGGCCGGTATTTCGAGGACATTTTTACCACCTATAAATTATTCCTCCAGGCGAACAAGACCGTCTCGCTGGATTCCCCCAAATATCTGTATCTGAAGCGAAGCGACAGCATCACCGGAGCGATGAACAACCGGAAATATTACGACCGCTATTGCGCGGCGCTGGAGATCTACGAGACGATTCAGGATAAAAACTATCCGATCGCCAAAGAAATCTCGTTATCCCGGACGGTAACGGAAGGCATTGAGCTGTGCAACTTCCAGCTGATTACCGGCGAGACTGCAGTTAACAAGGAATATCTGGCCGAGCTGGGCGGGTTCCTGAGCAAGCATACCTCCGCGATCCTGCGCAACCGCATTCTCCGCCGGGAGATGAAGACCGCTGCCCTGCTGATTATGACCAGCTCCACGGTATACAAAATGCTGTATTATTCCAAACTCCGTTTGAAGGGAAGTAATATGATATGAGCCAAGCCCTTGAGAAGATCCTGCCGCTGTCTTTCCGCAATTATGTAAGCAATATTCCCGTCTATCAATATTATAAGGGCTATCTGAGCTACCGGAATGCATATAAAGACAAGACAAAAGCCATTTACGTCGTCGGCTCCCCCGAGCATGACAATCTGGGCGATCACGCCATCACTTATGCGCAGATGAATTTTTTGCGGAAAGCTTTTCCCGACTATACGCTCATAGAGATTGTAGCCAACCGGCTGATGCATAACATGAAGTGCCTGGAGGAATTCTGTTCGCCGGAGGATATCTTCGTGCTTCAAGGCGGCGGCAACTTCGGAATCGAGTATTTCCGCGAGGAAGAGGTACGCCGCAAGATTATCTCCGAGTTCCCGAATAACAAAATCATCGTCTTCCCGCAGACCATCTACTTCGGAGATACCGAGCTTGGGCGCGCGGAGTTCAAGAAGACACAGGACCTCTATGGCTCCCACAAAGACCTCACGCTGGTCGCCAGAGAGGCAACGTCGTACGAAATTATGAAAGCAGGTTTCAGAAACAACGCAGTGCTGTTAACGCCGGACATTGTCATGTCCCTGGACATCACTGACCCTCCCAAGGAGCGCCACGGTGCCCTTCTGTGCATTAGAGCCGATAAGGAGAGTATTTTCAGCGACCAGGATAAGAAGGTCATCCAGGAGTACACCTCCAAGCACTACAGCACAACTACCTTCACGGACACCTGCATCCTCCGCCCTGTCTCCCTGGAAGACCGGGATCACGAGCTGAATACCTTATGGAATCAGTTCAAAGAGGCCGAGGTTGTGATTACGGACCGGCTGCACGGGATGATTTTTGCAGCGATTACGTCCACGCCTTGTATTGCGCTGGGGAATTACAATTATAAGGTCGTAGGCAGCTACGAATGGATCAAGCATCTGGGCTATGTGAAATTCACGAACGATGTGAAGCAAATCCCGGCATTGCTGGAAGAACTGAAGACGCTTGAGCGCCCACGGTACAATAATGAATTCTCGGTCCAGCATTACAACCAAATTATTGAAGCCATGTCGAATAGCAGCGCTGAAGAACCTGCTTCGTCTATCGTTACCGCTTAAGATAAGCACAAGACACTCTCTGTAGCGAGGAAGCGATCCCACCCTTGAAAACAAATATAAAACTTGCTGCAATCATAACCTATGCTTCGGTATTCCTAGGCGTTATTATCTCCTTGGGCTCGACGCCGTTCATTGTGTCGACCCTGGGGAAATCCGAATATGGATTATTCGCGCTGGTGAACTCCATCATCGCCTATATCGTCCTGCTGGATCTGGGCTTCGGCAGCGCGGTCATCCGCTTCAATGCGAAATACATCTCCGAGAATGACTCCGCAGGCCAGCGCAATATTAACGGAATGTTCCTGCTGCTGTTCTCAGCCATCGGACTCCTCTCCTTACTTGCCAGTGTGATTCTGGTGTTTAATTTCGATGCGATCTTCAGCAGCCTTGATGAAGCTGAGCTGGGCATTCTGAAGACCATATTCATCATTGCCGCCATCAACGTGGCTGTCTCGTTCCCGCTGAATATCTTCAGCTCGATCATTACGGCCTATGAGCGGTTCGTCTATCTCAAAATCATCAATCTGATCCGCGTGGTCCTCTCTCCGGCCATGATGGTGCTGGTCCTGCTGTTCGATTTCAGATCGACAGGGATGGTCACCGTTGCGCTTGTGCTGAACCTGGCGATCGGCGTGATCAACGTGGTCTTTTGCCGCACCAAGCTGAATCTGAGGGTCCGGTTCCACGGCTTCGATACCAAGCTGTTCAAGGAGATCTTCAGCTATTCGTCGTATATCTTATTATCCTCGATTGCCTTTCAGATCTATACGAATGCTGATCCGCTGATCATCGGGATGTTCCTCGGGGCTACGCCCATCGCCATTTTCGCCATCGCTGCCCAGCTCAACACGTATATTCTCAACTTCTCCAATGTGCTGGCCAGCTTCTATCTGCCGAAGCTCACCAAGATGATCGTCAAGGGGGCAGATCAGGCGGCCTTAATGCTGGAGCTGGTCAAAATAGGCAGAATCCAGGCGCTGATCGTAGGCTACATCGTCTCGGGCTTCGTGTTATTCGGACAGAGCTTCATTCTGATCTGGCTCGGCCCGGATTACAAATATGCATACACGGTTGCGCTGATCATCATCATTCCCCAGATCACGTCGATTGTGCAATCGCTGTTCGCCACCATGCTGGAAGCGATGAATATGCACAGGGTCAAGGCCTTTATCTACTTCTCAGTTGCAATTCTGAAGGTGGCTTTAACCTTCTGGTTCATCCGGATCTGGGGGATTACAGGCTGCGCCATTGCTACGGCTATCGGAATGATCATCAATGTATGCCTGAATAATGTGTACTACAAATATAAATTGAAGTTCGATATTCTTCATTTCTGGCTCCAGATCATCCGCGTCTTCATTCCGGTGGTGCTGCTGTCCGGTGTGTGCGGGTTCCTGCTTAGCTTCGTGAGCATCACTTCTTACGTGTACCTGGGCATGTATGTCATCCTGTACTCCCTCATCTATGTGCTTACCATGTGGCTGTTCGGACTGAACGGGGCTGAGAAGCAGATGGTGGCCGGACCGGTTAGAAAAATGGCTCTGCGGAGTCAGGCCTAGGACTCTACGTGAGGCGGGGCTGATTGACAGGCCGCGCTTAGGTGCTGCCTGCTCCGTGGGGGGCATAAACAAAGAAGCCTGTGCGGACAAGATCCGCAGAGGCTTCTTCTCTTGGCTTGGCAAGCTTGCTGATCAGAGCTGCTTCAGCCGCTCATCCAGCAGCCGGAACATGCTTCTAAGGGCCGTCTGGTCCGCTTCGCCATAATGATCGCCGATATTGATCTCATAATAGCAGGAAGCCTCGCCGGTAGGCTTGAGCCGTGGTGTCAGGCCAATGCCGGTCTCGTTATAGATCCCAATCAATACAGGGGCAAGCAGCTCCAGAGGCAGCGCGAAATGAATGTGAAACATATTCGAGACCGGAACCTCCGGCAGCGTGGATACCTTATGGCAGCTGTTGAACAAGGCCGCCAGCTCCTTGGCCTGCTCATAGTATTCTGACATCCTGCCGATTCTCTGCTTGTAATAATACCGGGCCGGTACAATATAGGGATAGAGACTGATCAGGTCGCCTCCGTGGCGGCGTTTCCAGATCTTCGACTCCTCTGTGAAGTCCCGGCTTCCGGCTAAGACAGCCCCGGCAATCCCGCCGATGCCTTTGTACAGGGAGACATACACGCTATCGAACAGCGCGCTGATTTCCGCTGCGGTCTTTCCATAGTAAGGCAGCACTTCGAACAGCCTTGCCCCGTCCAGATGGAGCCTGATTCCCTGCTCCCGGCAATAGGCTGAGATCGCTTCCAGCTCGGCATACTCCGGCAGCTGTCCGCCGATCTCCCGCTGCGGCAGCTCCAGCAGCAGACAGGCGATGCCCGGTCCCATATTCTTCACATCATCCAGGGTGATCAGTCTGTCTCTGCCTCCCAGCAGCAGCGGCTCCAGATGATGCAGCTCCTTCAGGCCGTCCTGCTCATGAATCTCCAGATGGCACAGCGGGTGATACGCCACGCGTCTGCTTCCCTCGCGGTCACTCCAGATCCGCAGGGCAATCTGCTGGGCCATCGTGCCGCTGGGGAAAAACACGCTGCATTCTTTACCCAGCACCTCCGCCATCTCTGCCTGGAATTCCTCGATCACCGCCCCTGTCCCGTACATGTCCGCAGCGAGACTGTCCTCTACACTGGCCAGCGCCTTCTTGAGTACGGCTGCGTCCCGTCCGCCATGGCCAGCAAGCTGCACCTGCGTTCTGCCGAACGCCTCCATTAAAGCATTTTCCTCGTTCATTTTATTATCCCGGCCCCCTTCTTCGTAGCACCCGATCTGTATGAATCCTTGAAATTATATCATTCCTCTACAAAATAACCGAATTATTAGAATGTTCACATGATATTCCGCTCCAGCAAGGTGAAATAAGTTGACCGCTGTGCTACAATATTGGAATTGCAAAGGCAATTGCTTAGGGAGGTTTATAAATTCACCATGCTTATTATTGGTATCGCCGGCGGGACCGGCTCCGGCAAGACAACGGTAGCGCGCTCCGTGATTGACCGTCTTGGCTCTGACAAAGTAACATTCATATCCCAGGATAACTACTATAAAGACCATTCTTACCTCAGCATGGCTGAACGCGGTGCCATTAACTATGACCACCCGCTGGCCTTTGACACGGAACTGCTGATCGAGCATCTGGATTGTCTCAAAGCGGGACAAGCCGCCTTCGCTCCCGTGTATGACTTCACGGTTCATGCCCGTTCAACCGAGAAGACTGTGGAGCTTGCCCCGAATAATATCGTCATTCTGGAAGGACTGCATGTGCTGTCCGATGAGAAGCTGCGCGAGCAGCTCAACATCAAGGTGTTCGTGGACACCGATCCCGATGTGCGTATCCTGCGCCGGGTGCTGCGGGATATCGAGGAACGCGGGCGGACCATCCGTTCGATCCATACGCAATACCTGACCACGGTGAAGCCGATGCACGAGGCCTTCATTGAGCCCTCCAAGAAATACGCGGATCTGATCATCCCGGAAGGCGGACAGAATCAAGTCGGAATCGAGCTGCTGTCGGTACTGACCGAGAAGTATCTGTCCGGCGATCACCAATGGAATTAAGCCGCGCACCGGCTGATATGGGTGCAGTAGCCGTCCGGCATGCCGGACGGTTTTTTGCTGCGCCGCGATTGCTACCGGGCCAATTGTATGCGGAAAACCGATTACATCGGGCGGCGCGCGGGCTGACGGGCTGATTGTAATCGGAAAACTGATTACATCGGGCGGCGCGCGGGCTACCGGGCTGATTGTAATCGGAAAACCGATTACATTGGGCGGCGCGCGGGCTACCGGGCTGATTGTAATCGGAAAACCGATTACTATGGGCGGCGTGCGGGCTACCGGGACGATTGTAATCGGAAAACCGATTACATCGGGCAGCTCGAGGGCTGCCGGGCTGATTGTAATCGGAAAACCGATTACATCGGGCAGCTCGAGGGCTGCCGGGCTGATTGTAATCGGAAAACCGATTACATGGGGCTCCGCGAGGGCTACCGAGCCCATTGTATGCGAAAAACCGATTACATTGGACAGCGCGTTGACTGACAGGCACTTTGTACGCAAATCTATCGCCCGCAGGTGAGCCGCTCCATAAATGGCGCTCATAAGTCATATAACCTGACACAAAATTCTTGTTCACACTAGAATTTTCATTATTTTCAGCAAACCAATTCATTCATTTGTTATATTTTCTGACTGGTAGCGCTTTACTCCCGAAATAAAGGGTTGATTATTTCCGTTTCATCCACTATGATTAGGGAAACAGATAGCATTAAAATTAAAGCGGTTTAACTTGTGATTTGTTTTCCCTAGTTATTATGGCGTATTTCGATTTTTATTTACCGCTAAAGTTAAAGCGCTTATACTTTAAGCAAGGAAAGGCTGGTGTGTTCGTGATTAAGAGTGAGAGCCGGCGGCAGACGTTCTATATGTATCTGTTCATTTCCCCCTGGCTGGTCGGCTTCCTGATCTTCGCCCTGTACCCGATCTTGTCTTCGCTGTACTACAGCTTCACCGACTATGACATTATTCATCCGCCCCAATTCATCGGCCTCGCCAACTACACCGAGATGTTCCACAATGAGCTGTTCTGGCGTTCCGTGACAGTCACTCTGCGATACACCTTTATCAGTGTGCCAGTACAGCTGCTGCTTGGTCTGGGGTTCGCTCTGCTGCTGCATCAGACCCTTCCGTGGCGCGGCTTCTTCCGGACCGCGATGTATTTCCCGAGCATGGTCTCCGGCGTTGCGATGTCGCTCCTCTGGTACTGGATCTTCAATCCGCAGATTGGCCTCTTCAATTATATGCTCTCCTGGTTCGGCGTTCACGGCCCGGCTTGGCTGATGAATCCCGATACGGCGCTGTATGCGCTAATCATCATGTCCTTCTGGACAGCAGGTTCGGGCATGATCCTCTTCCTCGCCGGTCTGCAGGGCGTCCCGGCCAGCCTGATCGAAGCCGCCAATCTGGACGGGGCAGGGCGCTTCCGCATTTTCCTGAATATTACACTGCCGATGATCTCGCCAGTCCTGCTGTTCCAGCTGATTATGGGGCTGATCGACTCCTTCCAGGTCTTCACGCAAGCCTTCGTCATGACGCAGGGCGGACCCAATTATTCCACCTGGTTCTACGTCTACAATCTGTATACAAGTGCCTTCAAGGAATACCGTGCCGGGTACTCTTCCGCGCTTGCCTGGGTCCTTCTGATTGTCGTCATGCTGTTCACGGCGGTCATTATGAGGCTCTCGCGCCGTTATGTCCATTATGAAGGAGGCAGCCGCCGATGAGCACCGTTAAGGCCACCCGCCCGCTTGAATCGCCTTCCCGGCTGCGCCGGAGAATCAAGCCTGTTAAGATCGCCAGCTTTGTCACACTGATCATTACCACCTTCCTTATGCTGCTGCCGCTGTTCTTCATGGTCTCCACCTCGCTGAAGTCGAAACGGGAAATGCTGAAGTTCCCGCCGACTTTTCTGCCGGAGAGCTGGGCCTGGAGCAATTATACCGATATTTTTGAGACGCTTCAGTTCGGCACACTGTACAAAAACAGCCTGATCATCGCCGGGTTCTCCGTATTCGGCACCCTGCTCTCTTCGGCTCTGGTCGCTTACGGGTTCGCCAGATACCGGGGACGCGGCAACAACTTCTGGTTCATCCTGCTGCTGAGCACGATGATGCTGCCGTATCCGGCCATTATGATTCCGCAGTTCGTGCTGTTCTCTAAGATGCAGTGGATCGACACCTTCCTGCCGCTGATCGTTCCCGCCTTCTTCGGCTCGGCGTATAAAATCTTCCTGCTGCGGCAGTTCTTCTCCACGCTGCCCGAGGAACTGTTCGATGCCGGACGGATGGACGGCTGCGGCGAGCTACGGATGTGGCGGACCATCGCATTGCCGCTGTCTGCACCGGCGCTGGCAACCGTGGCAATTTTTGCTTTTATCTACAGCTGGAATGATCTGTTGACCCCTGTGCTCTACTTAAGCTCGTCGGACAAATTCACGCTTCCCGTCGGCATGGCCTCGCTCACCTCATCGCGCTTCCGCATTCCGCCGTGGCATCTGCTGATGGTCGCTTCCGTCCTGGCGATGGTCCCGATTGTTACCCTATTCGCCATCGCCCAGAAGCAGTTCGTCGAGGGCATCGTACTGACGGGCATCAAGTAATCGCGGGTTATAACACTTGAAATCATGGAGGGATTGGACAATGAACCATATCATGAAAAGCAAGAGGTATGCGCTGCTGCTGGCAGCAGCCCTGACCGCAATGACAGTCCTGGCGGGCTGCGGAGGCGGCAAATCGGCAGGCAACGTGGCCGCAGGTGACAGCGGAGCCGGGAATACCGGCAGTTCAGGGGAGCAAGTGACGATATCCCACTATACGATTGATTCCGAGGACCGGACTTTTATCGAGAAGCTGATCCCCGATTTCGAGAAGGAGCATCCGAACATCAAGGTCAAGGTGGAGAAGGCGCCCTATGAGCAGTTCGACAGCAAGCTGCAGACGCTGATTGCCGGCGGTAATTCCCCGGATGTGACAAGCCACTACGGATACGGCGGTTTTGCCGAATACTACAACAAGGGTATGCTGCTGGATCTGACGGACCTCATTAAGGAAGACGGCTTCAAGGCTGAGGACTACCATATCCCTGAGAACCTGATGAAAATCTATACCGTAAACGGTCATACCTACGGCATACCGGTCAATATGTACGTCACCCTGATGCTCTACAACAAAGATATGTTCGATGCCGCAGGCGTCTCCTACCCGCCAAGCGATTACGAGGATACGAGCTGGACGTTTGACCGTATGGTGGAGGATGCCAGGAAGATGACGCTCGTCTCGGACGATATTGCCAAAACACAATACGGCGTGGACTTCACTTGGGCGGAGCGTGATATGCGGCCGCTGTACTTCGGAGCAGAGCCTTACTCTGAAGATACCTGGACTAACGGCGGTGTCCCTTCCGAGACGCACTTCGATTCCCCGGAGGTCATTGCCGCGTACCAGAAGCTGTTCGACCTTGTGTTCAAGGATAAGGTGTCCCCGACTTCCGAGTGGAGCAAAAGCGTGGCCGGACAGAACGGCGACCCGTTCGTCGCCGGCAAGATCGGCATGTCGATCGGCGGCTCCTGGAACCTCGCCGGGGCCAATGACTTCCCGTTTAAGGTCGGCGTAGCCGCCGTGCCATGGGGAGGCAATGACAAGGTGCGCAGCACGCTGTACGTCGATCCGCTGCTGATCCTGAAGGATTCGAAGCATCCGAAGGAGGCTTTTGAATGGATCAAATACCTGGTGACCACCGAAGTCCAGGAGAAGTCCATCGAGCTGAGCGGCGGCAATCCGCCGGTTAATACGGAAGCGGCCGAGGTGTATTACAAGCATTTTGACGGCATTGATCCGGGGGATGTGAAGAAAGTCTATGAGGGCGCGGTCAAATACGGCTATGAATCCTATAACCATCTGATCACCCACTACTCGCAGATCAACGACATGTTCATCAATGAGCTGCAGCCGGTCGAGACCGGTCACAAGTCGCTGGAAGAGGTTATGCCGGTGATCCAGAAGAAGGTTATGGAGATCATCAAGAGATAAGGCGGCCCGGCAATGATATACGTTTAGCGGAACTCCGGTGCGACCTGTATACTGGATAATAGAATATAGCACCGGAAAATCCGCCGCAAGGAGCGTTTGAGATGAAAGTGAGTATTTTTGATGTTGCCAAAAAATCAGGACTGTCCGTGGTCACCGTATCGCGGGTATTAAACGGTGCCGGGACTGTGCGGGAGAAGAACCGCCAGAAGGTGCTGGACGCCATCAAGGAGCTGGATTACCGCCCTAATGCAGCGGCCCGCAGTCTGGCCAGCGGCAAGACCGGGATCATCGGCCTGATCGTCACGACACTCCAGGATTCCTTCTTCGATGCCGTAGTCAAGGAGCTGAATGAGACGCTGGCCCTGCACGGATACTATCTGGCCATCTCCGTGTCGGATGGCATCGGCTCCGGCGAGAGCCACTACCTGATTCAGGAGGACAGAATGGACGGACTCATCCTGCTCTCCCCGCTGGAAGAGGACAATTATATTGTCGAGCTGAAGCGGCGGGGCATTCCCTATGTGCTGATCGACAATCAGCTGCCGGAGAATGACACCTACTCGATCACCATCGACAACTTCAAGGGCGGGTATGCCGCAGCCCGCCACCTGCTGGAGCTGGGGCATACCTCCATCGCCCATCTCTGCGGGCAGGAGATGTTCCGCAGTACGCGGGAGAGGCGCGCGGGCTTCCTGCAGGCGCTGGAGGAGCAGGGCCTCGCCCCGTTCGAGATCGTTCCCGGCGAATTCGAGATCGCCATGGGCTATGACACAGCCCAGCGCTGGCTCACGGCGGGCAAGCTGCCGGGGGCGGTATTCGCCGGAGATGACAATATCGCCCTCGGGGTCATTAACGCTCTGATGGAGGCTGGCGTAAAGGTACCCGGGGAGGTTGCAGTAGTCGGCTACGACGACCACTATATCGCCTCCCAGCTCCGCCCGCACCTGACCACCCTGCGCCAGCCAGCGGATAAGATTGGAATCGCCGCCGCCGACATGCTGCTGCGCCGGATCAGCGGGGAGATGAAGCGCGGCTCCAATATCCGGATCGACCCGGAGCTGATCGTAAGGGAATCAACCAAAAAAATCTAGGAGTGACAAATTTTGGCTTATTACATGGGAATCGACGGGGGCGGCAGCAAAACTTACGCCCTCATATGCGATGAACAAGGCCGCATCCTCGGCAAAGGCCGGAGCGGCAACGGCAATCACCAGACCAGCGTGACGCAGGCGGAGAATAACATCCGCGAAGCGGCTTCCATGGCGCTGGCCGAAGCCGGGCTCCGGCTGGATCAGCTTCGGCAAGCCTATCTGGGGCTTGCCGGTGCTGACCGCCAGACGGACTATAATATTCTTCATCCGATGATCCGCCGCATCGGATTCACACAGTACACGATCAGCGGCGATACGATGATCGGCCTGCGGGCGGGGACGGACCGCCCCTACGGGGTGGCCCTGATCTGCGGCACCGGCACCAATGCGGCGGGCCGTAATCCGCAGGGCCGCCACTTCCAGTGCGGCGGCTTCGATTATATGTACGGTGATTTCGGCGGCGGCGGCGCGCTGAACATCGAGGTGTTCCGCACAGTCATCCGGGCCTGGGACGGCCGTGAGGCCCCCACGCTGCTGACGGAGCCGCTCCTGAAGCTGCTCGGCTATGAGCGGGTGGAAGACATGTACGATGACTTCCTGGATCACGGGAAGCAGGTGCCGCTGGATGCGGCCCGCCTGCTGTTCCCGGCAGCGGCTGAGGGCGATGCCGCCGCTCTGGCGATCCTGAACCGCCAAGGCGTGGAACTGGGCAAGGCTGCGGCGGCCGTCATTCATCGGCTCGGTATGGAGAACGATGAATTTGATGTGGTCCTGGCCGGGAGCCTGCTAACCCGGGGCGACCGCGGCTGGATTCGCGGACCGATTGAGCAGGCAGTGCATGAAGCGGCACCAGGCGCGGCAGTGGTCACTCTCTCCACCGAGCCTGTGGTCGGCGCTCTCTGGTCGGCGCTGGAGAGTGACGGGGTCACCGTCAGCCAGGTTATGTATGAGACGATGCGTGCTTACAGGGAGTTCGAGCTTATTCCCACTACCACACGACAGGAGTGATTCATTGTGACAGCGAACCAAGGTCTTAAGATTGCCGTCATCGGCGGAGGGTCTTCCTATACCCCCGAACTGGTAGAAGGCTTCATCCTGCATCATAAGGAGCTTCCGGTCCGGGAGCTGTGGCTTGTAGATATTGAGGCAGGCCTGCATAAGCTGAACATCGTGGGCGCTCTGGCAAAGCGCATGGTGGAGAAGTCCGGGCTGCCGATCGAGGTCCATCTCACGACCGACCGCCGCACAGCCATTGCCGGTGCAGACTTCGTCAGCACGCAAATCCGTGTCGGTATGCTGGATGCCCGGGCCCGTGACGAGGCGATTCCGCTGAAATACGGCGTGATCGGCCAGGAGACGACCGGTCCCGGCGGCATGCTGAAGGCGCTGCGCACCATCCCGGTCATTCTCGGCATCTGCCGGGATATTGAGGAGCTGGCACCGGACGCCTGGCTGCTCAACTTCACCAATCCGGCAGGCATGGTCACCGAGGCGGTCCTGCGGTACTCCAAGGTGAAGAGCATCGGCCTCTGTAATGCCCCGATCGGCCTGATCAAGCAGGTATCGGCCAAATACGACACTGCCCCGGACCGGATCTATGCCGAGTTCGTTGGCCTGAACCACCTGCACTGGATTACCCGGATTGATGTGGAGGGGGAAGACAAGCTGCAGGAGATGCTGGAGGATACCGCAGGCTACAGTGCAAAGAATGTTCCGGCACGCGAATGGAACCCCGAGTTCCTGCAATCGCTGCATGCCTTGCCTTCGTATTATTTGAAGTACTTCTACATGACCGATGCGATGCTCGCGGAGCAGCAGGAAGCCGCCGCACAAGGCGGGAACCGCGCTGAAGTCGTCAAGCGTGTGGAGGAGGAGCTGTTCGCCATCTACAGCAACCTTGCGCTGGATGAGAAGCCGAAGCAGCTGGAGCAGCGCGGCGGAGCCTTTTATTCCGAGGCGGCCGTGAACCTGATGCGCTCGCTCTACAACGGGACCAATGACATTCAGACGCTGAATGTGGCGAACCGGGGCATCCTTGACTTCCTGCCGGACGATGCCAGCATCGAGGTGAACTGCGTCGTCACTAAGACCGGTCCCCTTCCGCTGCCGCTGACCCAGATTCCGCCGATGGCCAAGGGGCTGATCCATGCCGTGAAGACCTATGAGCAGCTCGCCATCGATGCTGCCGTGACCGGCGACCGCAGCCTGGCGATCCAGGCGCTGGCCCATCACCCGCTCGTCCCTTCCGTGGAGGTTGCCATCGCCATGCTGGATGAGATGCTGGAGGCGAACAAGGAGTATCTGCCAGCTTTTTTCGCTTAGGATTAATCCTTTTACATCAATAAAGAGCCTGCTGACCACAGTTCACTCTGCGGCCGCACAGGCTCTTCTCTTATTTCTTTATGATATAACGGTAGGTTTCACCCTCAATCTCGAAATCCGCATATAGCGGCTTGCCGCTCGACTTCACTTCATCAGGAATCTCGGTCAGGAACACCAGCGTGCCGTGCTTCAGCGGTCCAATCGTCGAGATATTGGTATAGGTGAATTCTTCACCACCGTTCTTCTCCATCGTCGCGAAGGTGCTATACACATATTTGTTGTCATATGTAACCTCTACATCCGCTACTCCACCCGCATTGATGGCCTGACCTGCCAGATTTTTCATCCTCAAGGTGATCGCCAGATAGGTTGTCCCCGGTTCCTTGGCTTCATAGTAGGTGTAGTATGAGCCCGGATTCGACGGATTAACTATTTTGCTGAATGAGGTCTTGGTAATGGTATACTCACCCGTTCCATCGACCGTGAGCGGCGTGCCTTTTA
The DNA here is from genome assembly GCF_038005345.1 of Paenibacillus sp. FSL H8-0122. Classification (NCBI taxonomy): domain Bacteria; kingdom Bacillati; phylum Bacillota; class Bacilli; order Caryophanales; family Paenibacillaceae; genus Paenibacillus; species Paenibacillus sp. FSL H8-0122. The sequence goes on from NZ_JBBOTB010000001.1 coordinate 6,424,751, forward strand.
CGATCAGCTTGTGGTCCTCGCCGGAATCAGCGGCTGCCGGGCTGTCCCCGGTACTTAGGAGTTCAGCCGTACCGCCTTCCTCTTTCGCGGTCACAGGTCTCACAACAAGATCCTTCTTCAGCGCTTCATTCTCTTCCTTTAAAACCTTATTCTCCTTCTTCAGCTCACTAATCTCTGCCTTCAGCTTCTCCGTAAGCTCTCTGCCAGCACCTGCACTGCCCGAAGAACAGCCGGCTACGGTTACCGCAAGCATAGCAGCAGCAAGCCAGAGACTCCCTGATTGGATTTTCATAACACACTCCAATATTTGTATTTCAACCTTCATTTATTATAAGACAGACTCTGTGTCAAAAGATAGAAAGATATGCAGCATCCCCGCAGCTATTGTCGAATGAAACAGTGACATTGGCCCGGAGCCTTCATCCCCTGTGCTGCTTGCGGTACTGGAGAGGGGAACGCCTTGTCGTGGCCTTGAATACCCGCCCGAAATGCGCAATGCTCTCAAATCCCGTCTCCGCCGCCACCCGGGTGATCGGCCACTTCGTCTGCGTGAGCAGTACCTTAGCCTCACGGATTCGGACATAGTTCAGGTACTCAATGATGGTGAAGCCTGTCGTCTGCTTGAAAATCCGGCACAGATACGTAGCGCTGATGAAGAACCGCTCGGCAATCCCCCCAAGGCTCAGCCGCTCGCTGTAATGGTTGTCCAGGTATTCGATGATACTGTATACCCGGCGCTGCCCCTCGCTCTGCTCCGGTGAGACCAGGGCGGGCTTCGCCCTCCTTATCCGCTCCAGCGTTATCAGCAGTTGCAGCAGCAGCATCCTTGTATATTCAGTGCTCCAGCGCAGCCCCTCCTTCTGTTCCTCCTGCATCGCCTGGAGCAGATCTGTGATGAGTCCCTGTTCATGCGCCGTAGGCCGCAGCAGGAAGCTCTCCCCTTCGAACACATTCATCCAGTCTGCCCCGGGTGCCACCGGCTCCAGATAGGCATCATTGAAGCTGATCAGCACCCGCTCATGCGGAAGATGGCTTCCGCCGGTTGTGCGGTGCAGGTGATTTTTGTTAATAAACACGAGGTCTCCGGCTTCCAGCGCGTACCTTCCGTTACGGATATAATAGTGACGCTGCCCGGACAGCAGATAATATATTTCGTAGAAATCATGGAAATGGTCGGTGTCCATATTGAAATGCCCGATGCGCCTCAGCTGCTCAATCTGAAAGATAGGTTCCACCCTGCACCAAGCCCCCTGAAAGGATAAGATAAGTTCACTTTTGAGCAAAAATGACTAAATACCGTTCACTTTCTGCATTTTCTATACTATAAAATAGAATCAAATCCAAGTAAATGGAGTGATACCCTTGTCCAAAAAGAAATATGCACTTGTCGGCACCGGCGGCCGGGCTGAATTTTTCTATGGCGCTCTTGTTACCGCTTACAACGAAACCTCCGAGCTGGTGGCCTTCTGCGATGTCAATCAGACACGGATGAATTTCGCCAATCATATGCTTACGGGCAAATACGATTACCATGAGGTTCCTACGTACAAGGCAGAAGACTTCGACCGGATGATCACCGAGACCCGGCCCGACTTCGTGCTGGTGACTACGATTGACCGGACGCATCACAAGTATATCATCCGCGCGATGGAGCTGGGGTGTGATGTCATTTCCGAGAAGCCGATGACAATTGACGAGGAGAAATGCCGGGAGATCTTCGATGCGATTGAGCGCACCGGCAAGAATCTGCGGGTCACCTTCAACTACCGCTATGCGCCGCATAACACGAAGATCCGTGAGGTCATTATGGACGGCGTGCTGGGCGAAATTCTGTCCGTGAACTTCGAATGGCTGCTCAATACCCAGCATGGAGCGGACTATTTCCGCAGATGGCACCGCGACAAGCGGAACAGCGGCGGCCTGCTGGTGCATAAATCGACGCATCACTTCGACCTGATGAACTTCTGGCTGGGGTCGCAGCCGGACACGGTTTTCGCCATGGGCGATCTGCGCTTCTACGGGAGAGAGAATGCCGAGAAACGGGGCATCACCGAGTTCTATCAGCGTGCCTACGGCAGCAAGGCTGCCGAGAAAGACCCGTTCGCGCTTCACCTGGACCGTAATGAACATCTGAAGAGCATGTACCTGGACGCCGAACACGAGGACGGGTACCAGCGCGACCAGAGTGTATTCGGGGACAATATCAGCATCGAGGACACCATGAACGTCATGGTCAAGTACAAGAACAAGACCGTCATGAACTATTCGCTTAACGCATATATGCCGTGGGAGGGCTTCATCATCGTGTTCAACGGTACACAGGGCCGGATGGAGGTGCGGATTACCGAGCAGTCCTACGTCAATTCCGGCGGCAAAAAAGAAAACGAAGGCGCGTTGGAAGGCGTCAGCATCATGATCTATCCTCACTTCAAAGAGCCTTACCGCGTGGAGTTCGAGAGCAGCAGTGGTGGGCACGGCGGCGGTGATCCGGTGCTGCTGAGCGATATTTTTGATAAAAAGCAGGAGGACCGCTTCAACCGCGCAGCTTCGCACAAGGACGGCGCGATGTCGATTATGACCGGCATTGCCGCCAACCGCTCCATGAAGACCGGCCAGCCGGTGCGGATTGCTGACATCTGGCAGGGGTAGTCTAGCGCGTGGCCTCACAGCAGCGATGAACCCCGCACGATAATGCAGAAGCCCCCTTTTTATCACGGGTACGTGGTGGAAGGGGGGCTGTGTTCGGTTTTTAGCATATATTCTATTCACAGCAAAAAAAAGACCCTTCATTTAAGAAGGGCCTTCGCTTGCATCACGGTTAAAACCATTATGCGGTCAAGAGGACTCGAACCTCCACGATATTGCTACCACTGGCACCTGAAGCCAGCGCGTCTGCCAATTCCGCCATGACCGCAAAGAAAATATTCAATGCAACGCAAGAAGTAATATATCATGAATTCTTCAAAAGAACAAGTCTTTTTTTATTTATCATGGTTAAAGAGGGACACAGCCACGTTGAGAAGGGGGTTAGCTGGTGCATCGCAGCTTGCCTCAACTTACGGTTGATTTTGTTATACCGCGTGCCCTACTCCAGTATATGGGTTATTTCGAAAACGGAGATTATAATAGACTTACGACGTCGGAATCCAATATAGGAGTTGTACTGCGCATGATCGTTAGCGAAAAAGTTGGTAAACGGATTGCTACCCTCCGCAAAGCGAAAGGCTTGTCCCAGGAACAATTAGCGGAATTGCTCCATGTCAGCGCCCAAGCGGTATCCAAATGGGAGACCGGAAAATCTCTGCCGGAGACGGCCACCCTTCCTCTGCTATCCGCCGCATTGAATCACTCGATTGACAGCATTCTGCTGCCCCAGGAGCTTGTGGTGCTCTCTGCGATCTATACGGATGGACAGCAGGAGCTGGATGTTACCCAGCTTGTGAACCAGTTCGTAGTCTCAGACCGCTTAAGCTTAATCCCCGGGGAGCACCTCTTTCCCCACTCATGGAATGACGGCCGCCTGAAGCTGCTGCTGGTTACCTATGAGACCCCTGACGGCATGTATTCGACCTTTGTGCTGAAGGACCAGCTGCTTACGATAGATATCCATTCGAACGGGCATGTCTCAAGCAGTAATGAGCTGCAGATTATGGCTGCGCATTATGGGAATGAACAGGCACACCGCAGCGTTGCGGACAAAATGAAGCATTACGAGCATTTCCGCTGGACTCAGTTCACCGCCACACATGAGCTGTTTCCCAGTCTGATCGGCTGCGGGGGTCAGGACTACCTGCTGCTGGTCTACCTGAATACCGAAGGTATTCACGCCGTAAGCTGTGCGGAAGGCGAACAGATTCATTACAGCCGGGACCGCAGCCATCTCTATCAGACCCGCTCCTCCCGGGATCAATGCATCATTGAAGGGATTCCGCGGCTGGGCTTCGGACGGGGGCAGGATTGCTCCTGGGCAGGGGCCATGGCGCTCACTCTTACCGCCAGAGGCGTAGAGACCACCTATGAGCAGGTGATGGGCTATTCGGGAGCCTGCTGGAGGGTGGCTTTTGAACCGGTATGGGACTACAGCGCTGCAGATGCCCTTGTCGTCTATGACTACTCCATCCCCGCCTGTAAGGCTTATGGACTTAGTGCCCACCGGGCCAACCGGTTAGAGCCGCAGCAGCGCACAGCCGAGAAGCTGGCGATTCTGGAGGATATCCGCCAAGGCAGACTGCCCCTTGCCATTAACCTCAGAGTAGCGCCGGAGTGGGGAGTCATTACAGGATATCTGGCGGAGGGGGATGTGCTGCTGTGCCGCAGTTATTTTGACGATGAGACCTTCAGTGAGCTTGAAGCTGATCCTGAGTTCCAGGCTCATATGAGGGTAAGCCAAGGGTATCTCCATGTGGATCAATGGCCTTACCGGTTGATTCGTCTTGGCGATCAGGCGGAGGCTCCGTCTGCGCTGGAGAATCTGTATGCGTCGCTCCGCGTTAAGCTGGAATCTATGCAGGCGGAGGCCATAGCCAACAACAGCACTTATGCCTTAGGATACAAGGCGCTGGAGGTATGGAGCGAGGGACTGCTGGACCACCCTTGGTACGCCGCAGCGGACGAAGAAGCCTTCAGCCGCAGATTATCCGTCAATCACTTCTGCATGATGGCCCTGGCAGATGCCCGCCGCTGCGCCGCCTCCTACTTACGCGACTCTCTGCCGCTGGTGCATGACCCGCAACAACATGCTGCCTTGGAAGAGATGTCGGCAATCTATGGGGAAATGGCTGCCCTGCTGGATAAATACTATAAGGAGATGTCCGACCCGTCCATACTCCGTACAACCGGCGCTGCCCCGCGAGCCAGCTGGACAACCCGGCAGCGTGAGCTGCAGGCAGAGCTGCTGGGCAAGGTTGCTTCGCTGGAACATCAGGGAGATACTCTTGCACAAACGGTGCTGAGCCTCGCCTAAGGGAGCGTTGTTGTATAACATGCAGCAGCTTAAGCAGAAGCGCCGAACGCTTTTGCTTAAGCCAGCCTGCTGTCTGAAGTTAGTCTAATTTACGGACCGGCCGCAGCACCGCATAGCCGTAACCCTCCGGGAAATGCCGCTGATAATCCTGCTTCTCCTCTTCATCCCATACATAGCCCATAACCGCAGGATCATAATTCCAAGCCACTTCCTCAACGATACGCATCACCTGCCCATTATCCTGCAAGTAATCAAAGGGCGGATGAAAAAAGACCAGGTACTCCGATTCCGGGATATCCCGGCATTCCATGCCCTCCGGAACCGCCCCGTCGTAATCAGCCGCGACAAGGATACCATACAGATAGCCTTTGCGCCCCTCCTGATAGAACCAGCCTGCCGTCTGGCCCAACTGGCCGGGAAGCGTATGATGCGACATGCTCTCCAGGGTTCCAGAGACCTCATCGCAGTCATGCCCATTCTTCCAGAATCCTCCGTAATTGTTAGAGCCGATATCGCGGATGCCGATAAACTTATGCGCCGGTATCCACTCAAGCTTAATCTCCGCTTCCTGCAAATGCACCTGTCTCATTCTATCCCGCTCCCTGATCAGATAATGATAAGGAGAGAACACCTCGGCACGAATAGCCAGCGGAATCGGCTGTGGAGCCTTGCGGTAGGCATGTGGAGTGAGCTTGAAGGCTCTGAAAAAGGCCCGCGTGAACGCCTCCTGGGAGGAAAAGCCGAACTTTACGGCAATATCGAGAATACGCGCCTCCGTGTCCCTAAGCTCTAGTGCCGCCCGGCCAATCCGGCGCTGCCAGACATAGTCCCGCAGTGTCATTCCGGTCAGCACATGAAATTGCCGGGTGCAGTAATACGGCGAATACCCCAGCTGCTCAGACATCTCCAGCAGCGTAGGCGAAGCCGCAAGATCCTCCTCCACCCAGTCAATCATGCGCTGGACCATCTCATTCCATTCGTACATTGTTGTCCTCCTCCTTTCATTACTGATCTTAGCAGAGGCCTAGAGAGTAGATATGACTTGAGTAGTGGTGTATTAAACGTCTACCAAAAAGGACACCAGCAGGTGTCCTTTAGATTTTTACTATAATCGCTTCATTATTCGGTGTCTTTGGTTCGGTCTATCACTGTGAAGAAGAAAGGTTCGCTCTCTTTCATTAATGGACCAACAACCGTCACTTGATATTGTGTATTAGGAGCAACTTTAATGTTCCAGAAGTTAACTCGCTCACCGAACGTAAATAGCTCACTAATTAATTTACCATCCTTGGTCTTAAGATAGAAATACGAGGCGTCGAATAGACCAGGAACATAAACTTCTATCTTCGGACTATCACTATAAACCACACCAACTACTGTAGGAGTTGGCGTGGTTGGCCTGCTGGCTACTACAACGGCGACAGGCTCGCTTGTCAGCTTCTCATATCCCTTAGCGGTTATATATAGAGTCTCTCCAGCAACAGGACGCGGATCAAGTTCTACCCATAAATTACCAACGTATTCATAACTGCTGGTCTTTGCCTGCCCCAGAACGGTACCATCCGCACGTTTGACAACAATGGTGGAGTCTCCTTCAGCCGTTCCGTAGATTGTCCAATCATTCTCATAAACGATTCGAGTAACTACGGGTTTCGCTGTTTCGGCCTTAGGTGCTGCGACAGTGATGTAGACAGGCTCACTTTTTCTCTTTCCTTGAGCTTGCGCATAGACCATCAGTTTCTCTCCAACAGATAAAAGCGAGGGATTATACAGGTAGATATCAAACATGCCGTCATAACTACTGGATCTTCCAAATAAAGTTCCATCTTCACGGGTAATTGTAACCTCACTATAAGAATCTTCTATTAATATGCCTCTAATTCTTGTAGTATCTTCGTACACCACGCTCGTCACCACAGGCGCCTTAGTTTGAGGCCGTTCAACTAACTTTATCTCAAACCGTTGACTAGTCCAGCCGCGATCCGTGTATAAGGTCACATATAATTTATCATTTTCCTTCAGTTGCAGTTTCGGATTGTAGTCATATAGATTGATGCCAAATTGTAAATCATATACTCCTGAATAGCTGTTAAGTTCCTTCCCATTTTCAAGCTCAATCTTTACTTTGAAGGGCTCACGCAAATTTAAAACCCTACCATAAATAACAGGCATATCTGTATAAGTAATTTGATCGACATCAGCTTCCGGCAGATTCTCTATGATCGTATGATCGGGCAGAACGAGATCCTTACCTGCTTCCACAGTAAATTCTTGAGTATGGTATCTGTATGGATAAAGAGGCATAAGTACGACATAAGTTCCTGGCACTACATTTACAAAAGAGTAATCTCCACTCTTAGTAACGGTAATAGTATATGTCCCCTTCGCTCCTGTTAAGTAGATATGAAGGTTGAAGGCAGGAACCGGCTTGGTCTCCGTATATGGCTGAATAAACAAACGCCCACTCACAGTCACATTAGCCTTAGGCACAGTAATCGCTCCAGATAATACATGGCTTCCACCCTTATAAGACACGGAGTATACCGCCAGCTGCTCAGCCTCACTATTCGCTATCGAAGGAATTGTAAGTTGTACTGTTGCTTTATTATCAAGCAGCGTAACCAAAGTTACCTCAACCTTATGAAACTCGCCATGATTAACCTGTTCGAGAATGGCGAAATCAGCAGCATCCGGTATGCTGTCCAGGTTCCGGTTGAATTGGACTTCTAACATGCCGTTTGCAGCAGTAATTCCGGTTACAGCCAGCGCCGGTACAGGAGTTGACCCGTTGCCACCGCCTGTACCCGGATCAGGAGAACCACCGCCACTACCGCCGCCTGGGCCAGGATTAGAGGAGCCACCACCACCGCCACCGCCAGACGCAGGTGCAGCAGGCGTTTGGTCTTTTGGCAGCTTAGGGTCTGGTACGCCTTGCGACAATACAACGCCTTTGACTTGGCCTTCACCGGAGATTGTCAGCTTACTCTTCATTTCCAGCTGCTCAATAACAACATTCTTGCTGAAATTCAGAGTAGGGATTACCAGATTCTCTTGGATAAGCAAATTAGCTACGCTACCTGAGCGAACATTGAACTCTTTGAGGCTGCCGCCTACAGAAACCTTCTTAAAGTCTCCGGCAAGCACCACTGTCCGCTCTGATGACGATTCTTGGGCATCAGGAAGCACGGTTACATTCACAAAACCATCGCCGGAGATATCCTTCTCCTCAATAACCGCGCTGGATAGAATCTGTACGTCCTGCACAACGCTTGTACCCTCAGCTACAACTCTCACCGCATGATTCAGCCTGTTCACAGATACTGTGTTTAGTTTGCTGTTCCGGATATGAATACTGTTGCTGCCTCCGCCTTCAATACGGGTTACACCGTCTACTTGAACTTGTTCAAGGTAGGCGTTCCCGTCTGCCACCTCTTTAGCAATGACGAGGTCACCCTGGATATGCATATTGCGGAGCGTAACATTGGAAGCTGTAATTCTTACATTATGCTGTACTGTGCTAACTGCGGACTCTCCAAAAGTACCTGCCTGATCATAAACCACTGTACCCAGAGCCAGCGCCTTCTTAATGACCACTACAGTCTCGGCACGGGTCATATTGCGCTGAGGTTGGAAGGTGCCATCCGCATTCTTGCTCATGATCCCCTGATCCAGAAGATACTGAACGGCGGGTCTGCTCCAGGCAGGAATAAGATTCGCGTCCAGTGAAGAGACGGAGGCCGTTGCCCCTTTACTGTCAAAGCCTAATATTCTGGATAGGATCACTGCGGTTTCCTGTCGTGTAATTGGCTTGTCAGGACGGAAAGTATTGTCGCTGAATCCGCTGATATATCCTTGAGCGGTAGCCTTCTGTACTTCTATGTACGCAAAATTCTTCGGCTTCAGATCCTTGAAGCTAATAGCCTTCGTATCTGAATACTTATACGCTCTGTTCACTAGCGCTACGAATTCACCTCTGGATACTTCTGCCCCCGGCCGGAAGGTATGATCGGGATAGCCGTTAATGAGTCCTTGATCCAGCCACTGCTGAATATCGGATTCCGCCCAGTGTCCTTTGATGTCTGCCATTTGCCCGGCATCGGCGTAACTCCGTGTAAAGGGTAGCAGAACAAATAATAAGACGATGAAGCAAGCATTTCTTAAATAACGATGGATAGCCAAGAGATTAGGTCACTCCCCAATAGAATTAGAACCGGGACTAAAGTCATGATTTTTCACTCCAAACCCAGTACTTCAGGGTAATTCTACATGCATATCCGTTTCCCTTTTTTTCACTGTAAAATATTTCACGACAATTAACCTGAATTCACAATTTGTATATTTTTAGAACATCTGCCCCCAAAGACAGCCCCGGGTTGTTCAAATATATTCCGCAAAACTCCATACCCGCACAAGCCGCCTCCCAGGTTCTGAGTAAAATAGAGTAAATAGAACAGTGAGGTGAATGACGAATGGCAAATTCAACAAAGCTCCGCAAGCGGGCACAGCAGCTGAAAGGCCAGCCGGTCTGCATCACTTTGCATAATGGGCGTTCCTATGTAGGGTGGATTACAGACCTGAACCAGGAGGCGGTGATTCTGTCCAGACCCGGCACGCGTAAGGGGCCAACCCCGAAACGGAAATCCTCTTCAGCTGCGCGCAGAGCAGAGGTGTCCGGCTTCATGCCTCTACTCGGCTCGCTGATGGGCGGGGGAGGCGGGGTGGCCGGTATCGGCGGGGGTCTCGGACGGTTCATGGGCATGTTCGGAATGGTGCAGAAGGCTATGCCGGTGATGAAGATGGGCTACAACATGATCAAGTCGATCCGGCCTTTTCTGGGCGGGCTCAAGGGCTTAATGGGCTAACACTTATATTTTCAAAAAAACGGATGTGCCGCCATTTCGCATGGGCACATCCGTTTTGGTGTGGAGCTTCTTACGCCGCCGCTGGCAGCACGGTCTCCGGTCTATTTTTTGACCACCTTGAAGTTATCCGTAAGCAGCAGCCAATTCTGCGGAAAAGGCAGGCCCAGCTTCCAGTAGCTGATGCCCCGCAGCCCTAACTCCTTGATCAAATCGAACTTGGCCTGAATCGAGCGGGCATCCTCGAACCATACCGTATGCTGCCTCCCCTCGTCATCGGTGTAATTGAAATGCGGAGCCTGGGCTCTATAGTCATATTGAATGGCTGCATTCCTGTTCCTGGCCAGATCAATGGCCGCCTGCGGACTGAGCGCTTTGGCATATTGCCCCCCTGCTACAAAAGGCAGCGTCCAATCATAGCCGTACAGATTCTGGCCCATCATGATTTTACCTGCGGGCATCTCACTTGCTGCATAGGTCAGCACCTGACGGACAGGCCCGATGGGCGAGACAGGCATCGCCGGCCCCCCGCTATAGCCCCATTCATACGTCATAATAATGACGAAGTCGGCCACCTCGCCGTGGACCTTATAGTCATGCGCCGTATACCAGGCCCCAACCTGTGACGCGCTGGTCTTGGGGGCAAGGGCGGTGGACAGCAGGAAGCCCTCCTTATGAATGACCTCTGCCGCTTTCCGCAGAAAAGTATTGTACGCTTCACGGTCCTCCGGCCGGAGAAACTCCAGATCAAAGTGGATATCCCGGAAGTTCAGCCGCTTCGCTTCCGCGATGATGTTCTCAAGCAGCCGGTCCTGAACCTCCTGATCATTCAGAATAATGCGCCCGAGCTCAGAGCTGAACTGGGCATCCTCCAGATTCGTCACGACCATCATCAGCGTCACCTGATGCTCTGCAGCAATGGAAGCAAGGCCATCCAGAGGCGGCGGGACCAGTGTTCCGTCCCGCTTGATCCGGAAGCTGAACGGTGCGAGATACGTCAGCTCAGGAGCAGCCTCACGCGCAGCATTCTGCAGCGGCTGGGAGACACTCTCCCCCCTTGGCTCCACATACGCGTTCACTTCCGCCTGCCGCCTGGGTCCAGGGGGAATGTACATACGGAGTCCGACCTGCAGCGGCTGATTCAGCGTCAGCCCGTTCACCTCCGCCAGCTCGCTTGCCTTCAGGCCGAACCGCTTGGCGATGCTGTAGTAGCTGTCGCCCGGCTGCACCCAATAATACTGCCCGGCAATCGGGATTACCAGCGCCTGCCCTGCCACCAGGCTTCCCGGCGCAGAGAGCTGATTCGCCTCAGTTATAGTATCAGTGCTTACTCCGTAGGCCTGTGAAATACCATACAGCGTCTGGCCCGGCTGCACTACATGTATTTGCATACGTTCCTGCCATCCCTTCATAGTAGCCGTTTTATCTCTATTTTATTCGGCGGCCGTGCGGGTATGCGGAATCAGGCGGATCATGTAAATTCAATATTTGCAAAAAAAGACACCCCGGAGGGTGCCTTGCTGCTCATGCTATCAATGATCCTGATGTTATACCCGCTTGAATTCAATCCATTCAATCTGCAGGCCGGGCTTGACGAAGTCCAGCTTCAGCTCATACCGTCCGGCTTCCAGTTCAACCTTGACCAACTTCTGTCTGATCCACCGGCCCTCCGTTCCGTTCGTCTGAATGGTGGTTACCGCTTGTCCATTCAGGGTCAGGTTGCAGGCGCTCTGCGCAAGCTCAGGCTCAGGAGACATGATGCTGACAATAATGCGGTACTGGCCCGCCTCGTCAGCCTGAATGTAGGTCGGCCCGGACACAGCAGGCGTTACCTGTGCGTTCTCGCTCAGCACCTGCACCTGCTCAGCCCCGATAGCCGGATCAGCCTTGAACGTATCGACCGCTTCAATAATCTCGTGCTTTCTGGAGAATACCGGCGCCTTCATGATGAACTCACAGATGTTGATCGCTGAGCGCTGAAGCTCCCCGCGGGTAAGCGTACCATTCTCCAGAGATGCGATCGTATTGTCATCGTAAGCGTTAACCTCTGCCCCATAGTTACTAACGACCATGTACAGATCGTTCTGGGCGCGGACCATCCAGTTCGTATTCTTACGGTCTGCCGGTCCTCCGTTCACCACATCGTTCATGATCGCCCACCAGTCGGTCATGACGATGCCCTGGAAGCCCCATTCGCCGCGAAGCAGCGTGGTGTTGAGGTCATAATTCGAAGCCGCCCAATGCCCGTTCACCGGATTGTAGGAGGTCATGATCGAATTGGCCCCGCCCTGCTTGACTGCGATCTCGAAGCCCTTCAGGTAGATCTCACGCAGCGCGCGTTCCGATACGACAGCATCGACTTTACTGCGGTGCTTCTCCTGGTTGTTGCAGGCAAAATGCTTCAGCGTCGCATTAGAGCCGCCCTTCATAATTCCGCGTGTGCATGCGGCAGCGAAGATCCCCGAGATCAGCGGATCTTCGGAGAAATATTCGAAGTTACGCCCGTTGAGCGGGCTGCGCCGGATATTCAGCCCCGGTCCCAGCAGCGCATCCACCTGGTTGCGCAATAATTCCTGGCCTTCCATAACATACAGTTCTTCCACCAGCTCCGCATTCCATGTAGCGGCCAGCAGGGTTCCAATCGATACCTGTGTTGCCTTAGCCCCACTGTCCATACGGATGCCGGAAGGGCCGTCCGCTGTAGCTGCAACCGGAATGCCGTAGCTGAACAGACTGTCGCTCACGCCCCCGAACGCCGATGCCGTACCTGGAGTGACCAGCGGACTGCTCATTCCTTCGCCCCGGACAATCGCCGCCAGATCCTGGTCGCTTAGCTGGGCAATGAAGGTGCTCATGCTAACTTTTCCGTCATGGACATCTCTCAGGGTATATCCCTGATTGCCAGTCTGCGGAAGCTGTTGCGGCAGATTGCGTTCAATCCGCTCCGCCAGATCTACCTTGCGAGTAGGTACTTCAGAGGAGATAAGCTCATACGAACCGTCTGCCTTGCGGGCACCCGGCTTCATCCGCATGAAGCTCTCGGTAGGCGCCATAGCCTCTTGCAGCTGTTCCACGACCTTAAGCTCATCCAGCACATAGCCTTCTTGTCCATCCAGAAGCACTGCTGATACCGCTTTGACGCTGGTTCCTGCATAGAAGCGGTAGGTTCCGGCTTCCAGCACATAAGCGGAAGCGTGCCCGGTCACTCCGGCGTCATCATAGGAAGCCATGGAATGGAGCGGGAAGCTTACAGTAATGCGCTGAGACTCACCAGGCTCCAGCAGCTTGGTCTTAGCGAAGGCTGCCAGCGCTTTGGCCGGTTGACCCAGCTGTCCTTGCGGCGCTTCAACATACACCTGCACTACTTCTTTACCGGCATATACGGCTCCCGTATTCGTTACGGCGACGCTGATTTCAATCTGCGGCTCGCCCGCCTGGTTCACCAGCTTCGCTTCCTCCGGCTCCAGCTTGAAGGTCGTGTAAGAGATCCCGTAGCCGAATTCATACTGAACCTTATCGGGACAGAAGGTCTCGAAATAACGGTAGCCCACGTAGATATCTTCCTCGTACAGATTCTTGAACTCATTGCCGTAGTTGCGGGTCGACGGGTAATCCTCAATGGAATACGCGATAGTGTCCGTCAGCTTGCCGCTTGGCGTAACCTCTCCGGCCAGAACATCGGCGATCGCGTGGCCGCCCTCCATGCCGCCATGCCAGGAATAGATCACTGCAGAGATAGGGTTCACATAAGCGGCGTCATTTACCCAGCTCATATCCATAATGTTGGATACGTTGAGCACCACAATCGTCTGTTCAAAATGAGCCGTAACCGAGACAAGCATCGCCTTCTCATCTTCCGTCAGCCGGTAGCTGCCTGCAGTATCGGCATTATCCTGATCCTCGCCCGCCGTACGTCCAATGACCACAACTGCTTTGGCTGACTGGCTTCTTGCCTGTTTCACCAGCTCGTCCGTAAGCGGCATCTCCTTCTGGTTCCACGGCTCCGCAGCCCATACCTTGCCGCCGTCATCGAACGGGTTAAGCCCGATCCAGGCCTCGTAGGCTGCAGCCAGCTCTTCATTCACGCTAATGTTCTTCTTGCTGCGCAGTCCATCCAGCAGATTCGTCGTATATGCAACGTGAACGCTACCGCCCGATCCTGTACCGCTGCGGTAATAATTCACCTGTATTCTGCCAAAAACAGCGACGCTCTCACCGTCACCCAGCGGAAGCACCTGTCCCTCATTCTTAAGCAGTACCGCACCCTCTGCGGCTACCGTCCGGCTAAATTCTGCAAAACCCTCTAACGGCACTCCAATGTTCTGTGTACTCAATTGGTTTCCTCCTGTATGTTCATTTCCCATGCTGTGGGTTGATTCTATAGATAACGCCCTCCCTGCGGGGAATATACGTTACCTTGAATCTCTATGGTCCTTCATATAGCATATCCTTCTAAGAATATAAGCTCCAGCCAGATTATTCAAGCACCGCTTGCCGGATCGCCGGGATGCGCACCTGTCTGCATAAATTTTTTTAGTAAAAAGACAGTTCTAAAATAAAAAGACACCTGTGCGGGCGTCTTTCAAGCCTGTTCCTATGCAATCCGCTCCGCCTGAAGAGATACGGCCGGATCTTCTGTTTATTTTATCTGCGGCGGCGGCCCTTCATCATGCGGTTGTACATAATAAGAGCAGCAACGATCATGCCCAGCATGGCTACACTGCCTGCCGATTCCTGCGACATGCCGAACATCAGGCACACACTTGTCACTAACTGTCTTGTCAGCAGCGCAACCGCAATCAGCATGATGGGCCGCCATATGTTATATCCTCTCACTTCAGCAACACTCCTAACCCGAATTTCAATAACCGTATGATTCCTCATTCCATGAACCATCAGTTTCTATTATAGCACAAGAAGGAATGCGCATACATTTTACAGTCGGCCAAGAAGGGGAGATACTTTTGACAAGAACGTACGTTCGGTATATAATGCTCACATATGAGGGGGATTGAGACCGTGGATGTAATGGAGAAACTAGAGATTCTGACCGCTTCCGCCAAATACGATGTGGCATGTACTTCAAGCGGTTCCGACCGCAAGGGCCAGGCCGGGGCGCTCGGCAACACCTCCGCGATGGGCATCTGTCACAGCTTCGCAGCGGACGGGCGCTGTATCTCGCTGCTGAAGGTGCTTATGACCAACGGTTGTGTATATGATTGTGCCTATTGCATCAACCGCAAATCTAACCCCATTCGCCGGGCGGCCTTCACCCCCGAAGAGATCGCAGATATCACCATGCAATTCTACCGCCGCAATTATATAGAAGGACTATTTCTTAGCTCAGGCATTATGCGCAATCCGGACTACACCACAGAGCAGTTAATTGCTGCACTTGAGCTGCTGCGCAATGTCTATCATTTCAACGGTTATATTCATGTAAAAGCCATCCCCGGAGCAGACGAAGCCCTGCTGTCCAGACTTGGGCTGCTCGCCGACCGCATGAGCGTCAACATCGAGCTGCCCTCGCAGGAGAGCCTCGGACGGCTCGCACCTGATAAGAGCAAGGTATCCATCCTGAAGCCGATGGGGCTGATTACCAGCCGGATCAAGGAGAACCGCTCCGATATCGTCAAGTATAACCATGCTCCCCGCTTCGCGCCTGCCGGACAGAGCACCCAGATGATCGTGGGAGCAACGCCAGATACCGATTACCAGATTCTGAATCTGACGGAAGGCTTATACCGCAAATACTCACTTAAGCGCGTATTCTTCTCGGCCTACACCCCGGTGGTGGAGGATTCCCTCCTGCCCGCTCTAGACACCAAGCCGCCGCTGCTGCGGGAACACCGGCTCTATCAAGCCGATTGGCTGCTGCGCTTCTACGGCTTCAAGGCGAATGAATTATTGGATGAGGCCGTGCCGAACTTCAACCCGCTGCTGGACCCCAAGTGCAGCTGGGCCGTTAACCACCGGGAGCAGTTCCCCGTTGAGATCAACCGCGCCCCGTACGAAATGCTGCTGCGTGTACCGGGCATTGGTGTTAGAAGTGCACAGCGGATCGTGAAGGCCAGACGGGCCGGATCGCTCGATTTCCACGCGCTGAAGAAGCTGGGAGTGGTCCTCAAGCGTGCCCAGTTCTTCATCACCTGCAAGGACAAACCGCTGGAAGGGCTGAAGGTAAGCGAGCATACGCTGCTCCGCTCCCTCATGTCCGGGCAGCAGCTGGCTCTCCAGCAGCCGCAGGTGGAACAGCTCACGCTGTTCGATGACTTCAACCTCTCCACCTTGCCCGCCGCCGGGGACTGGAACAGCTTCAACAAGGGGGCGAAGGCCTGATGTTCAAGCCGTCCGCACTGGCGTACACCTATGACGGAAGCTTCGAGGGTCTGCTGTGCTGTGTATTTGAGAGCTATGCCTGGAAGGAGATTCCGCTGGCAATTCATGCTGAAGGCGGAGAAATAGGCCTGCTGCTGGAAGCGAAATGGATTGAGACCGACAAGGAGAAGGCCGCGCGGGTACTGAAGTCCCTGCCGCTGCGGATCAGCCGCGAAGCCGAGGAGCTGGTGCGTCTGGGCTTCTGGAGCTGCGCCCCCGATAAGGAAATGCTGCTGCTGAACTTCCTGTATCTCGGCTTCCAGCATGGCCGCAAGGTGATGAATATGCTGGCTGATGATACTGTTAACAGTCTGATGAAGGCCGTTCAGCAGCTCCGGCATGAAGCGCATCTGTATACAGGCTTCGTCCGCTTCTCTGTATACGGCCCGGTCATGGCCGCAGTCATTGAACCGCAGGGCTATGTGCTGCCTGTAATCCGGGAACACTTCTGCGACCGGTTCCAGGGGGAGAGCTTCATGATCTACGACCAGACGCACGGGGCGGCGCTGATTCATGAGCCCGGACGGGAGGCCATCGTTCCCTTAAGCGGGTGGACTCCACCCGAGCCCGATGAGACCGAGGAAGCGTACCGCCGCTTATGGACCGGCTTCTATCACGCCATCGGCATCAAGGAGCGCCGCAATGACCGGCTGCGTTCCTCTAAGATGCCGAAGCGCTATTGGAAGCACATGTTGGAGATGAATGGGAGTAATGGTGTCCCTGTACTCACCGCGGCGCAGCGGAAGAAGGTATTGCAGCCGGAGACCTCATCGATCCCGGACACCCCGGAGACCATAATCCAGCTCCAATCATCGGACACAAAAAGCGCCCCGCAGCCATCAACATGACTAACCGGGGCGCTCCTTAATTGAAGCCTACTATATTATTAATGAAATAACACTATCGTCCTAACCTTAGTTCAAAGCCTTCCATACCCAGTTCTCAACCTCTGGGAGGTCGATGCCCTCTTCACGGATGTACGCGTGGTGCTTCTGCACCATAGCATCCATCTCGTCAGCGATAGCCTGGTATTTGCTTGCTTCCGGCAGACTCAGCACCGCTTCCTTCGTGAGGTCGAAGCGGTCCATCTGGTTGAGTACACGCATATCGAACGGTGTCGTGATGTCGCCATTCTCGCGGTAGCCGTGCACATGCAGGTTATGGTTGTGGCGGTCGAAGAACAGGTCTTTGATCAGGCCTTCATAGCCGTGGAAGGCGAAGATGACCGGTTTGTCTTTTGTGAAAAATTGATCAAACTCATCGTCAGACAAGCCGCGCGGATCGAGCTTCTGGCTTCTCAGCTTCAGCAGATCTACCACGTTGATATAGCGGATCTTCAGCTCAGGCAGCTTCTCATGCAGGATCGAGATCGCAGCCAAGGCTTCCATAGTTGGTTCTGTACCGGAAGAAGCAATTACGAGATCCGGCTCGCCGCCTTTGTCGGTGCTGGCCCAGTCAATGATTTTGAGTCCTTTAGTTACCAGCTCCTGAGCTTCATCGGCCGAGAACCACTGCGGACGCGGATGCTTGGAGGATACGATCAGGTTGATCTTCTGACGGTCATTCAGGATCGTGTCGAATACAGCCAGCAGGCTGTTCGCATCGGACGGCAGATACTCACGGATGAATTCAGGCTTCTTGTCAGCCAGATGGCCGAGCAGACCCGGATCTTGGTGGGTATAACCGTTATGGTCTTGCTGGAACACGGTCGATGTAGCGATGACGTTCAGGGATGGAATATCTTCTCTCCAGGTCTGATCTGTCGCCTTGCGCAGCCACTTGAAGTGCTGGGTGATCATCGAATCGACCACGCGCAGGAACGCTTCATAGCTGGCGAAGAATCCGTGGCGGCCGGTCAGTACGTACCCTTCCAGAATCCCCTCTGCCTGATGCTCTGATAACTGGGAGTCAATGACACGGCCATACGGAGCGAGGAATTCATCCTGCGGTTCCTGAATGGCGTCCATCCATTGGCGCTTGGTCACTTCGAATACAGGTCCCAGACGGTTGGACATGGTCTCATCCGGTCCAAAGATCCGGAAGTTGCGGTTCTCTTCGTTGAGCGTAACAACCTCTTTCAGGTATTTCCCCAGCACGGCCATATCCTGCGCAATCACTTGACCCGGAACAGAATTATCCAAGGTGTAGTTGCGGAAATTCGGCTTGTGCAGGTCTTTGATCAGCTTACCGGCATTCGTTACCGGGTTCATCCCCATACGTCTGTCGCCGGTTGGCAGAATTTCGGCCAGATCCGCGTTCAGACGGCCGTTCGCATCGAACAATTCTTCAGGTCTGTAGCTGTTCAGCCATTCCAGCAGCGCCGGAGCATGCTTCATGTTTTTCTGATCCACAGGAATCGGTACCTGGTGTGCACGGAAAGAGCCTTCGTTCGGCACGCCATCCCACGATTTCGGACCGGTCCAGCCTTTAGGGGAGCGGAAGACCAGCATCGGCCATACCGGACGGGCAGTATCGTTATTTTCACGGGCATTCTTCTGAATGGCGGCAATTCTCTCTACGATCGTATCCAGCACCTTCGCCATTTCCGGGTGCATCAGATCAGGATTCTCACCTTCCACGAAGAATGCTTCCCAGCCGTTTCCGGCAAAATAGGCGGTTAATTCTTCTCTGCTCATCCGGGAGAGGATGGTCGGGTTACTGATCTTGAAGCCGTTCAAGTGCAGAATCGGTAATACCGCACCGTCTGTAATCGGGTTGATGAACCGGTTGGACAGCCAGGAAGCGGCCAGCGGGCCAGTCTCTGCTTCACCGTCACCTACAACTACTGCGGAGATCAGATCCGGGTTATCCAGAATCGAACCCACGCTGTGCGACAGGGAGTAACCCAGCTCGCCGCCTTCATGAATCGATCCGGGTGTTTCAGGAGCCGCATGGGAGGCAACACCGCCAGGGAAGGAGAACTGCTTGAACAGCTTTTTCAGACCAGGGATGTCTTGGGTGATCTGCGGATAGATTTCGGTGTAGCTTCCGTCCAGATAAGAGTTCGACACCATCACCTGACCGCCATGGCCCGGGCCTTCAATATAGAACATGTTGAGATCATATTTAGTGATTACACGGTTCAGGTGCGCATAGATAAAGTTCTGCCCAGGGATGGTCCCCCAGTGTCCGATCGGCTTCACTTTGACGTCTGCATCCTTCAGCGGTTCTCTTAACAACGGATTATCCTTCAAATAAAGCTGGCCTACGGAGATGTAGTTCGTTGCACGCCAGTAAGCATCAAGCTTTGCCAGATACGTTTTCGAGGAATAATCCACCTGTTCGATTGTTAATCCCATGTCTTCCACTCCCTAATCTTTTTCTTTGTAAATTGAATGTATCACTTCTACAGTTACATCATACATCGGCATTTCAGAAATTCAATCTTTTTAGAAATTAATACGGTCCAATATTGTGAAATTTTGAACATAGTATGAAATTCTCTGCTAACCACGCACAAAAAGATGTTTATTTTTATAATTATGGTTTAATTTGTTATATAAAAAATCACCAAAAAAAGACCGGGACTCCTCCCGGCCTGCTATACCTAAATTATGCTATTTACACCGTCCATCCTCAATGCACAGATACGAACGTGTTAAACTTCAGATACTCATAATGGAAGCGCATATGCGAGAATTCGAACGGCGTGCCGTTATCCAGGAAGAAGATCCCCTCCATAATTCCTACGGGTTCATTCTCCTTCAGATGGAGCAACTCCTGGTCATTCGGCAGCGAAGGCTCGGCAAAAATAGACAAAAAGGATTTGGTCACCGCCAGATTGCGCGATTCCTCCAGATAATGAAAAATCGACCCCTCGATAATCGTCTGGTCGAGATTTTGCACAATTTTGATCGGAATATATCCCGTCTCAATCATGAACGGCGCACCTTCGAACAGGCGCAGACGCACGATCTTATACACGAAATCATGGGGCAACAGGAACAAATCCCGCTGAAGCTCCTGCGTGGGCCGGATGACCTCGAAGCTCAGCACCTTGATCTCCGGCTTCTTGCCGTGCATCTGGAAGTTATCCGACACCCCCAGATTAGAGCCCTCGTAATTGAAGATCGAATCGTTCTTGATGTATAACGGATTGATGAAGGTGCCGGAGCCGCGTTTCTTGAAAATAATGCCCGAGCTCTCCATCTTCATCAGCGCACGCTTAATGGTACTGCGGCTAACCTGATACGCCTCGCTGAGACTGCGCTCATCCGGCAGCTTCATATCGGCGTACTGCCCGGCAAAGATCTTCGTTTTGAGGTCAGCAATAATCTGCTTGTAGACAAATTGGGTCATGGGGGGCTCCTTCGTCGGGTCTTTGCAGAACAAGTTCATTCAAGATTAAATATATCATAATTTAGATAGGGCAAAAAGGATGAATCCACGGATTCACCCTTTCTGACGCTTGTTGTCCCAATCCCTATACCATTTGACAATCTCCCGGCTCGGTTTCTCCGCAACCTCTGCTTCCATGACCGTTTCCAGCAATACATACTGTCTTTGCACCAGAAAATGAAAGCCCATTCTATCCGATATTTGCATGTACAATAATTGCGCTTGCTCCTCTAACGGATAGCGGGTGCAGACCTGTTCAATATGCTTGAAGGCCTGTTCATATTCTGCATTCCCCATATACCAGCGGACCAGATTCAGCTTCAGCCGAATCCACTGCAGCTGGAATCTCTGCCGTTCAAGCTCCGCCCACACATAATCGTACCCCTCCAGATATTCGCTCTTGAACAGCTTCAGGATTCGTTCGTATTCGGGCAGGGTGTCATTCGAGAGCTCTAACCCCGCTTGGATAAAGCGGTCAAACTCATCAACGTCCAGGCAGATGCCATTCAGCTTGAGCAGATAGCCGTCCGCCGTATTTTGCAGGAGAATCCGTTCTCTGCTGAAGGGCTCCAGCATCTTGCGGATATGATACACAGCTGTATATAACTGCGGATAGGCCCTGTTCGGATCAAAATCAGCCCACAGCAATTCAATAAGGGTGGCTTTACTGACCACTTTGCCGCGATGATGCAGCAGGTAAAAGAAGATTTCCTGCGCCTTCGCCGTTCTCCATTGCAGTGACGGAAGCTCCTGGCTCCCTTCGTAGATCCGGAAGGCATCGAGCATCAGCATTCTCCAGCTTGTCTGCGCTGACGCTGCCCGGGCTACCAGGCCAGGCTTCTGCTGAGCATTCAATCTCCGAACTGTAAGCTTCAGACGGTCCGTATGAATCGGCTTAAGCAAATAATCCAGGGCATTCAGCTCAAAAGCCTTGATCGCATACTTATCATATGCCGTTACGAATACAACCTGCAGATCGGGTCTCTGTTCAAGCAGCCTTTCCGCCAGCTCAATCCCGCTCAGCTCCGGTAAATGAATATCGAGAAACACAATATCGGTCTCGGTCTCCTCTACCTTTTGCTGCCCTTGCAGCGGATCGGTATATTTGCCGATAATCTCGAAACACCCAAGTGCATGCAATTGGCGTTCCAAAGCCTTTAGTGCCAATTCTTCATCGTCAATCAGGATTGCTTTCATTCGGATCTCCTTCGCAACTGGAAATCGGTACGGTTTTATAACCATTATACTTCAAATTTAATGATTTAGGGGCTGGAGGAGAAATGATCTCTCCTCCAACCCCTATCCATTTATTCTGTAACCCGTTGTTCCTTCTGTTCACTGTCGATCCGGTACTGATGGTCGATGATAGCCTCCTGGATATCCAGGTAGGCCCAATGATTCTTGGAGACATCCGGGAATTTCACCGCATCTGCTCCATGGAGCGGGCCGCGGTCAAACATCTGATTAACAATGACTACTGCTTCCGCACGGGTCAGAAAAGCATTCGGCTTGAAGCTGCCGTCCGGGTAGCCCTTGAGCAGGCCTGCCGACACGTTGGCTTCAATTACAGCCTGGGCCCAATGTCCAGTTGTATCGCTGAAGCTCGATTTTCCGTCTGCCGGTACCGCAAGCTTCAGGTAGTTGGCAGCAGCAGCGGCCATCTCTGCTCTCGTAATCGGTGCATTCCCCCGGAATTTCCCGGCCGGATCACCCTTCATCACGCCCTGTGCATTCACGAAGGCAATAGCTGCTGCCGCATAATGGCGGACAGCCACATCCGGGAAGGGAGGAGTGCCTACAGCCGCACTAGCATCATAGCCCAGGTTCCGGGCAATCATAAGTGCCATCTGCGAGCGCGTTACCCGATCGTCCGGCTTGAATTGACCATCCGGGAAGCCAACGATATAGGATACATGCGTAGCAGGCGACTGATTATTGAAGTTGATAATCGTAAAGGTACTGAATTTGCTTACCGAGAATTCCAGTCCAAGCAGTCCCTCTTTATAGGTAACCGCTTTGCCTTTGACAACCTCTTTCGTGCCGTCAGTGTGTTCAATGAAAATACCGAGCTGTGCGAGGAAGGCATTACGCGCCGCTTCGTTCGCAGGCAGCTTCACATCTTTGAGCGGCAGAATCAGAGTTACCGCCCGGCTGGACAGGTTCGTCTCGATGGTCATCGGTCTTGCGACCACTTCGATTTTGTTGTCCTTCGCCACTTCACGGACCACAGCCTCAAGTGTGGCTCTCTTCTCAATCTCATTGCGCTCTGCTGCATTCCTTACCGGTACTAGCCGGAAATAGAAATCCTGCCCGATTCCTTCCAGAGAAGCGTTCGGGATACGGATGATCGCATTCTCTGTGTAGATTTCAAGCACAATGCCATTCTCTTTCAGCAATTTGGCAGTCTCTGCCGGAATCTGGACATTCACTTCGCTGACATTGTCTGCCGGATCCGGAATGACCACACGGGCGATGCTTTGTCCCGTCTCTTTTGCTTTCTTCACTGCCTCTTCGGCCTTATCCTTGGTGAAGCGGACCAGATCCGTTATCGTTCCGTTGCTGTGAGTCGTCCGCTGGACCGGCACTTTCGTGATGCCAGCCGCATTGGCTCCGCCGATGGCCACATCTACCTGAATCACTTCGGTCTTGGATGTTTCAGGAGCTGCTGGAGCCGGAGCGGAACCTCCGCCTCCGCCTGAAGATACAGGCTCTTGTCTGGTAATGATTACTGTATACGTGTTGGTTCCGCCTGCGGAATCTTTGACGGTCACTACAACCTCATTCTGTCCTACCTTCAGCGGGAGCGCTGCGCTCCAGTCGCCGCTCTTCACCTGTACCGGAGCTTCACCCGCAATGCTGAGCGTTACTACGGCTCCCGGGTCCAGCGTAAACGGCTTAAGGGAAATTTCATACACACTATTGCTTACAGTTGCTTCATACTTATCAATTTCGGGCTTGAACTCCGGCTGCAAGGTACCGCTGGAAGGCTCAAGTGAAACCAGCTTCCCGCTGGCGCGGATGACCTGAATTTGGTATTGCCCCAGCTTAATGCCTGGGTTCTTCGCATCCACAATATCCACCTGAATGGTATTCAGCCCTTCCTGAAGCGGCAGCTTGCTCCAGTCACCGTCAGGCACCTCTACACCGTTCAGGCTTACCTTGCGCAGCGTATCGTTATCTCCTGCTGGAGCAAGATTCAGGGCGATGGAATCCGTCTCATTAGGCACGGTTGCCAGGTAGCCGCTTGGTACATCCGGCTGGAAGCCTGGACTTAAGGATACCGGCTTATCCCCGGCACTCAATCCCAGACCGTTCTCCGGCAGCTTGCCGCCGTCTGCGATATATTTGCCGTCTCCGCCGAGATCAATCCCCGGCTGCAATCCCGTAAGCGGGTTATGCTTATTGCCATTCTCGGTCACACTTCCAAGCTCCGGATCGTAGCTGAGCAGACCGCCCTTATGATCAGAAGGAATGGGAACGATAAGTTCATTGCCGTTGATTTCAAAAGGTCCCTGAAGCGGCACACCGCCGTAAGTGAACCCGGACAGATCGGTCAGATCGTTGATCGGCTTGTTGAACACCAGCTTGAGCTGCCCTTCTTCGGGATACGCAGCAACGAGCTCAAGTGGAATCACATTATTATTCTTCGTAATGCCTGACTGGTCGCCGGCCTGAATCGGCTTCAATTCGTTCAGGACATTGCCTTCAGCCGTAACATTACCGGCAGCAGGGTCGTACCCTACGACCAATGCATCATCTGGACCGAGCGCTTCCTCCAGAACGACTTCTACTTTATCGCCCTGTACGGACTTCACCGCAATAACCTTCCGTCCATCGACGGTAAGTCCCGTGAAATCAGCATCAGTCAATGCAGCGCCTACAGGCTGGTTGAACGTCAATACAGCGTGATCCGGCTGACCTTCGTTTACCGCCACATGGGTCAATTCCAGCTGCGGCACAGTGAACGGCACCAGCTTCGTTTCTTTTCTTACTTCATCACCGAATGTCTTGGTCGAAGTCACCGCCACATGGTAGGAACCCGGCGCCAGCGGTCCCGGCAGCTTGGTATCCCACTTATAGACATCATCAGTTACCGTAATGCCTACTTCAAGATCGAACAGATAGGCATTAGGATGAACGTCCACTTTATAGACAGCAGCCGTAACTACCGAGTCCAGTGCAGCTTGTCCGGTTACCGGGAGCGGGAAGTCTGCTCCGTATACCTCAGTATCCTTGGGAGGCGTTTCAATCTGCAAGGAATCCCCGAACGGTCCGTTCGCGATCAGCGTAAAGTCGGAAACCGGCTCTTGTCCCGGCGTCTGAGCTTCGATTGCCGACTCTGCGGAATTGTATTCGATTCGAACCACAGGGTCATTGGACAACGGGCTGGCCAGGGTCAGAATAATGACACTAGGATCTTGGTCGGATACTACAGCATTCGTAAGATCCACCAATTTTCCGTCCAGTGTTACTCTGAAGTCATCCGTAGTATCCGTATCGCCTTCATTGAACTTGATAGGCTTGTCGAACTTAATGGATACCTGATTGTTGCTGCCCTCGGTATAGCTTGCGTTGTCAGCTACTGGCGGTTGCTTAACCAGTCCGGCAATGGCATCCTCCAGACCCTTACGGGCGGCTTCAATCTCTTCCGGGGTAGCATGGTCATCTTCAAGGACAGCTTTGGCTGCATCCGATGCATTCTTGAGAACCGCCAGAGAGGCCTTTGTATATTCCTGCGGCTCAAGATTAAGATAGCCCTCTGCGGTATCGTTGTCCTGCTTCAGTGGGGTTTTGTCCACTAGAGTAATGGTTGTGTTAATGCTGGTGGTGGAATCTCCTGGCATGCCGCCGTATTCAACAAGGTAGGCATCTACTTTGTTGTCGATTGCATAATCATTCCATTTACTTTTATATTGACCGCTAGAATAAATATGGACCACATGCTCGAACGTGGCGTCATTGGGTTCTCCCGTAGCCCAGTTAGCGTACATAGTGCCGTAAGTTGCATCGGTAACATTGGGAACTGTGGCAGTATCATTATTTTTTCCATTAATGTTATACCCCTTATAGAAAGGAAGGCCGGATTTGCCTTCGTATTGCACCATTCCTTCTGGTCCGGTTACCCAGCGCCAATCGCCGTAGCCGTTATATTTTCCAATGCTCTGCAAGGTAGAGACATTTTGGGTGGCCTTTCCGTTCCCGTCTACCGCCCGGGCTACATCTTTCCCGCCAATCCAGCCAATTACCGGAGTCTTATCGACAATAAAAGCGTTCTCATCCGGGTCAGTAATCGTCACCAGATACCCTTGACGTCCATAATAACTCTTCTTCTCGGCATCCGCCTTGGCTTTCGGCCACTTGATGCTGGTTTCCGCCACATACTCATAAAAATGGCCGTTTTTATTAAAGGAAGGGACAGAACCAAGGCCGAAGGTCAGACTGCGCTCTCCTGGCGATGTCATGGTAAATTTGGCGTTCTCCAGTACATTCTGATACACTTCGGTCGAAGCCTCGCCTTTTAAGATATAAACACCGTTCCCTGTGACGGAAATAGCTGTAATTCCTGTACCGGCAGTTACGAACGTAATCTGGTCACCCTGCTTGTACCCGTTAATGACAATCGTTGCACCCGTCATCATTTCACCAGGATCTGCGGTTATAGATAGCTCCGGGAAGGTTAAGTTTACAGCATTGCTGCCGTCTTTGGTGAAGCTCCGGTACTTCTCCGAAGTGAAAATTTGTTCCGAACCATCATTATCCGCTACAGCCGCATGGGCCACGGGTCCGGCCAGCGCAAAGTTGGCAGCAACCAGCGCAATCGACAACGAGGCTGCCAGAGCGCGGGAACCTCTTTTATTCCATTTCTTCGATGTTGTCATCTTTTTTTTGTTCTCCTCATCTAAAGGGACTTTTATTGGATCAGCCGACACTTCCTATTGTTCATAGAGCGCTTGCCTATTACCTGTAAAATCCTCCCTTCCTTTGCAGACGTTCACCAAATCGTGCGATACGGATACCGACAGGTTGTGTATAATAATCTCTTAGTTTCTAATAGTATCCGACAGTCCTCTACATTAACTCTACAAATCCCCTTTTTTGTGACAAATATCATTGCATAATTGCGAATCTCATCCAACCTTGGGTAGCGGTTCATTTGAAAAGTTAAAAAAAGACACCCTAAGGGTGCCCTGATTGATCCTGCGGATAGCTTATTTCCGTTAATTCACCGGGATATACATCTTCTGAACCTCCTGCACCCCGGGCTTAAACCCGAGATTATAGTACACGGATTCCGCATCATTTCCCTCCATTACATACAATCTCAGCAGCGGATAAGTCCCCTTCAGCATCGTCAGTGCTCTTTGCAGCATCCGTGTAGCCAGTCTTCTCCCACGATAGGCGGGGTTAACGCCGATGCTATAGACTGCCGCCACATGATCCTGCAGACACAGCCGGCAATTGGCAATGAGCTGTCCCGTGGCCTTATCAAATACCAGTGTGGAGGCCTGTGTTAATTTTTCATTAGAGTAACTAGGATCAGTAGGCAGGAAATCTTTCACAGCAGTTTGCTTCCGCCGGGTCGCATCTAAGCCCCCTCTAAAGCTCTCAAAATCACAGCGGGCAATCTCTTCTGCAAGGATGAACCTTTTGCCTCCCGCCTCAGTTACTTCCACTTCAGGACTCTCAATCCTCAGACTGTCCTCCCAGTTCACATGAAAATATTCTGTAGGCCGCTGCATCCAGCGGCATCTGAATTCATCCGGCCAGAAGCCTGCCCGCGCGTATAGCTGAACCTGATCCGGCAGAACCTCATAGGTCCGTATCGGTTCCTTCCGGTCAGACCACTGAATCAACAACTTTTTAAGCTGCTTCAATATTCCGAATGAATCGTTAAACGGAGGGATTACAAAGAGATGGTAGATCACATTCGGTGACATCCGGACTCCGCCGATTCTACTCTCCCCCTTGTATATCCAAAAGGCATTCCTGCGCGGATTCGTATAACCTTCTTCTCTAAAAAAGCCGTTATACTGCATGTTATAATAGACGGAGCAATATACTCCCCACTCCTCGGGCTCTGCTCTGCGGATAGACCATTCACCATTTAAATCGTAGGATATCGTATCTTCAGACCATTGCTTTACACTCATCCTGCACTCCTCCTTATACCTCCAGCCATTCGGCTGCACTCACATAGACCTTCCTTTTGATCTTAACAAGGCCATGTGCCCATTCAAATATAGGAAACTGCTATAAAAAGACTCTACTGTTTGTTGTTTTCTCAAATATAGGGTATATTGTCAGA
The DNA here is from genome assembly GCF_038005345.1 of Paenibacillus sp. FSL H8-0122. NCBI lineage: Bacteria > Bacillati > Bacillota > Bacilli > Caryophanales > Paenibacillaceae > Paenibacillus > Paenibacillus sp. FSL H8-0122. Next base: position 6,452,595 of record NZ_JBBOTB010000001.1, read on the forward strand.
CCGCAACTGTCTTATAATGGAATTGGGCGGGATTCTTCGGTCATTTATGAACGCGCGTTCATAGCCCTGCCTGTCATCTATCATGAGGAGGAATGGTTATGCAATACGGTCATTTTGACGACAAGAACAAAGAGTACCTGATTACGAAGCCGAATACGCCTGCTCCTTGGGCCAACTATCTCGGTTCGCCGGAATACGGTGCGATTATCTCAGGTAACGCCGGGGGCTACAGCTTCGTGAAATCCGGGGCCAACGGACGGCATATCCGCTATCACTTCAACTCCAAGGACGAGCCTGGGCGCTACATTTATGTCAAAGACCTGGAGAATGGGGATTATTGGTCCGGCTCCTGGCAGCCGGTAGGCAAGGATCTGGAGCAATACAAGTCCGTCTGCCATCATGGAACCGGATACACGAACATCGTCTCAGATTATGACAACATTCATACCGAGTCCTTATACTACGTACCGCTGAACAAGACCTATGAAGTATGGCGCATGAAGATCCGCAATGACGGCACTACGGCGCGCAAGCTGGCCCTCTTCGGCTTCGCCGAATTCACCAATGACAACAACTATGAGCAAGATACTGTGAACCTGCAATACACGCTGTTTATTTCCCGGACCTACTTCAAGCACGATAAAATTCTTCAAGTCATCAATGAAAACATCGCGGGAGAGCAAACCTGGAGATTCTTCGGCGCGGCCGGAGCAGAGGTGGCCGGTTATGACGGGGACCGCGATACGTTCCTTGGAGATTACCGCAGCTACGGGAATCCGCTCTCTGTGGAGAACGGTCAATGCTCCAATTCGCTGAACTATAATACCAATGCCTGCGGTGCCTTGCAGCTCAATGTGGAGCTACAGCCGGGGGAAGAGAAGGAAGTCGCCTTCCTGCTGGGACAATATGATGAAGAGGGAGCCTCCGGCATTCTTAGCCACTACCAGGATTTGTCCGTGGTAGACCGGGAGCTTGAAGAGCTGAAGACCTTCTGGCACAGCAAGCTTAACCGCTTCCAGGTGCAGACGCCAAGCAGCAATCTGAACCATATGATCAACACGTGGAATGCTTACCAGTGCTTCATTACCTTCATCTGGTCGCGTGCTGCCTCCTTCCAGTACTCCGGACTGCGCAACGGGCTCGGCTACCGGGATACGGTGCAGGACATCCAGGGCATTATCCACTTGGACCATGAGATGGCCCTCGAACGCCTGCGGCTGATGATCTCTGCCCAGGTATCCAATGGCGGCGGGCTGCCGCTGGTGAAATTCGACCATAATCCGGGTCATGAAGGAACACCGGACGACCCAGAGTATGTGCGGGAGACCGGACATCCCCACTACCGGGCCGACGATGCACTGTGGCTATTCCCGACGGTAATCAAGTATCTGAATGAGAGCGGGAACTGGGACTTCACCGATGAGGTCATTCCTTATTCGGATCAAGGCGAAGCTACGGTATATGAGCACCTGCGGCAGGCACTTCAATTCAGTCTCGACCGGATGGGTGCCCACGGCATGCCGGTTGGACTTCATGCCGACTGGAACGATTGCCTGCGGCTTGGCGCCAAGGGTGAATCACTGTTCGTGGCCTTCCAGCTGTACATGGGCTTCAAGGTATTCATGGACATCGCGGAGAACAAGAACAAGCCGGAGGATGCTGCGTGGGCACAAGGCCTGCTGGAGGAGCTGGACGGTAATATCCAGAAGTATGCCTGGGAGAAGGATCAGTTCGTCCGCGGCTTCACCGAGGACAACTATACCATCGGCTCCTGGGAGAAGGATGAGGGCCGAATCTGGCTGAACCCGCAGAGCTGGTCGGTGCTAAGCGGTGCGGCCCGCCCGGAACAGGCCAAGCTCGCCATGGACAAGGTCTATGACAATCTGCGGACCGATTACGGCACGATGCTGTTCTACCCCCCATTCCGCAAATACGGCTTGCCGGTAGCACTGATGGCGCTGTTCAACGCTTCGACCAAGGAGAACGGCGGCATCTTCAGCCAGCCGCAGGGCTGGCTTATCCTGGCGGAGACGGTGATCGGCAACGGTGAACGCGCGTTCGAGTATTTCCTGAACTGCAGTCCGGCCACCATGAACGACCATGCAGAGGTCCGTAAGCTAGAGCCTTACGTCCACGGCCAATTCGTGGAGTCCAAGGACAGCCCGTATCAGGGCCGGGCCCATGTGCACTGGCTGACAGGCACAGCCTCCACTGTTATGGTCTCACTGGCAGAGGGCATTATGGGCGTTCAGCCGCAGAAGGACGGCCTCCGTCTGGACCCGTGTGTCCCTTCGGACTGGACCGACTTCTCCATGGTGCGCGAATTCCGCGGGAAGAAGCTGAACATCAAGGTAGAGAACAAGAACGGCGTCCAGAAGGGCGTCTCCCGCATCGTCATCAATGGCGAAGAAATCCAGGGCAACCTGATTCCTGTGTCCCGGATGGCGGCAGAGAACGAAGTGCTGGTTGTGATGGGCTAGCTTCAAGCCGGTCCAAGGAACGGCATAGTGTATATACGAAGAAGGAGAGCAGCCCCGCCGGGTGCTCTCCTTCTTTTGGCATCACGCATCATGTTACTTCAAAATCTTATTCAGCTCTTCTGCCGACTTCCTGCTGTTCGCTCTGGCATAGAAGTAGAACGCAACCGTATGCAGGATCACGGATAACAGCAGCATTCCAGGCCACCAGGCACTGATGGAATCGAACATCTCGACAGAGAACAACCACACCATGCCCATTCCGCCTGCAATACTGAGAATCGATCCAATAAGAATATTCCACAGCGGCTTCAGCGTGAAGTGATTCCACAGCACATTGTACATGACGCCGAATAGCACAGCAGCGATGGCGGCGATGCCCGCCAGACGCCACAGATACAGCATCTCCACTGGCTGATCCCTGAAGAACACCGTTAACAGCAGCGTGACCCAGAGTGACGTAAGGGTAAATACCTGAAAGAATGCTTGCTTGAGCTGATTAGCCATGATAACTCCTCCTGAAATGATTGATATAGTAGCGGCTGACAGTATAAGAACTACCATTCGTCAGCAGGACTTCCACCCGCGCATTAGCGGTTGCCGAGAATTCTTTGATATAGCGGGTATTGATGATGGTCTGGTTGTTGATCTTGATGAACCCGGGCGCATCCAGCGCATCCAGCGCAAACTTCAGCCTCGTGTTCAGCAGGTACATCTCTCCGGTAATCAGGTGTACACTGCACATCCGGTCTTCCACTTCGATTACCGCAACCTTGCTTGTCTCCAGGGAGACCTGGCGGTTATTGCTGGCATTGATCACTATGATCCGCTTCTCTGCTGCTTGAAAGGCTGCCTCAAGATTCTTCCAATGCTCCTGCTCCGCCGGATGCGTAACGACCTTAGCCCATCCCCGGTTCATGCCGGTGTCTGCTTCAAATCTAATCTCCAACTGGCACTGCCTCCTCTCAACACCCATATTATTATCCTAGAAGCGTCTTGACCATCAATCTGCGTTTTCTTGCAGGAATCTGGCGTTTTGTTTCATTTTAGCTCTTTCTGCGGCTAAACAGGTACGCGAACAAGACTGCCGGGAGCTTCCCGGCAGCCTGCCTTGACATTTTATAACCTCGGATCGATCTCCTTCTCCTTCGTCACCTCGAACAACAGGTTCGCGGCAATCTGCTTGTAGGTGCTGTTGTCGGCCGAGATCTCCTCCAGCTTAATCTCCAGCATTTGCTTACCCAGCCGGTACTCGGCAAGGGATGTCCGCAGCTTGGGTGTGATGTTCTTCTGCTTCATCAGCTTGGAATACTTGTGCGGGAATCTGTAGTCGTAGCCGTAAATAATGGACAGGTACCCCGGATTACGGACCTTCAGGTAAGGGACCACTCCCGGTTGCTCTTGCTCCGGCTTGATCACGATCCCCTCCATCTTCTGCTCAACGGTAATGGCAGCGAAATATTCCTCTGCCCGGCTGTAAGCCTCCGGCTCCTGCAGGTCCAGCACCAGGATCTCATCGTCATTCAGGAAGCGGTACTGCTCCGAGGTTAATCCTTCAGGCAGCCGTTCCTCTCCGCTCTCCAGCACTTCCTTCAATATGGCAAACGGCTTATACGCAAGCTCCGCATCCCCCGCATACAGCTCCAGCTGCTGCTTATACACCCGGTACGCTTCGTCCCGCTGGTCAAGCCCCACATAGGCATCCCGGATGCTGCGGACATGCTTATACGTCTGGTACACATGAGCGCCGTAGCTGGTGTTAAGCGCCTCTTTGGTCAGATGATGCTGGTCCTGCTCGAACCCGCTGGCTTCATACTCCCGGATCAGCTCGCCGAGCGACTCCTCGAACCCGTGCTCTCTCAGGAATGCAAGCTCGTTCTCCAGTGCCCGCCCAATCGGCTGGAACTGCCGTTCAATCAGCCCTTCCCCCAGCGCCTTCCAGGGCAAAAGCTCCCCGTCCAGCAGCAGCACTCGGATGTCTTGCTCCTCCATATACGCCCCGAACCGGTCCAGCAGACCTTGATAGACCGGCGTCAGATCTACAGCCTTGACCTTATAACCGTTGCGGCTAACTGCATAGCAATGCTCTACGTCCCGGTACAGATACACTGTGCAGCGCGAGCCCATATACTTGGGCTGAAGGACCACCTCATACACCCCGCGTCCGGCGTAATAATCCAGACCCTTACGCAGCGACTCCAGCTCGCCTGCTACTTCATCCTTATCCGCAGGCGACATCGTCCCGGAGATGAAGTTAACCTTATTCTGCGAGGAATAGTGCAGTCTGCGCATGGACTCCGCATCCAGCTCCTCCACGGAGACCGTGCTCACTTCGCGGAACAGGACAGGCAAATCTTCCTGCAATAGCTGCTGCCGGGATCTATGGCTTTTGTAGAACGGCTTGAAGGTTATATGGACAGAAGTCAGCCCGTTCCCATGCACCGCCCCCGTATCCAGATGTAATTTGTTCTTGATCCGGAACGTCTGCTTGGCGGCAATATGTCCGAACAGATGAAACGGATGATTACCCTCCGCCTCCTCCTTCAGGAATTCCAACTGCTGCTCATACGCAGACTCACGGTCCAGCCGGAAGTTGCGCTGATGGCGCTGCGAATTCGTATCCAGCTTCCCGACATACTTATTGCGGCAAGGGGCATGCGTCACATAGAAGGAAGGCCCCCGATTCCCGATATAACGGTAAAAGGGCTTCGCCCGCTCCACCAGCACGGAGAATTGACGGAACAGCTCCTCGTCCTCCTGTAATACCTGAGTGGAATCGAAATAGGTTCTCAGCAGCTCCGGCTCGGTCCCCTTGATCTCCCCGCGCAGGTACTTGTAGACGAAATTCTCATGGTTACCCATTACGAACAGGAAATGCTCCTGATTGCTATACAAGAACTCGATGATCTCCCGAGTCTGCTTGCCTTTATCGATCCAGTCGCCCGCCAGGATGATCCGTGTATTCTTCAGCTTATCCGTGGCGCTTAGCTTCCCTTCTTCAATCCGGTAGCCGTAGCTGCGCAGCAGCCCTTGCAGCTCTTGAACACACTCGTGTACGTCCCCGACCACAATGTATTCCTGCTCCTGCGGAAGCACCGCAGCGGCATACGCCTCCCAGTCCTGAATGTGCACCCGGTAATCCGGGTTCGGCCGCTTTTCCCCCGAATCATCGGTACCTTCCAGACCTTCCAGCAGAAAATCCTTCGCCCGCACCTTATGAATGCTATGGTAGCCCTCACGGGACAACACAGGCAGCACTTCGCGGCGCAGCCGGTTCAGGTGGCCCGAGATCAGCTTCTTCGAGCGCTCCGAGGCATAATAATCCTCCCGCTTACGGTAATCGAACAGAATGACCTCCAGATTATACTGGTTCTCCTGGGCAATCGCCCGCACCTTGCTGCGGTAATCCTCGGCGAGACCAATCGTATCCATAATGACAAACTCTGCATTAATCGGCCAGGAGGTGACCCGCTTCAGCCGCTCGAACAACAGCGCGAACGTATGCGAGCTGGCCTCCAGCATCACCTGGTCATATTTATCGTAATCGTAGCCCAAGATCTCCTGACGGATCAGGTCCGAGGAGAGGTACTGCACATTCGTGCGCAGACCTGTAGCGCTGTCCGCAGCCTTAAGCTGTGGAATCAGCACTTCCTTGGCAAAAGTAGACTTCCCGCACTCCGTCGCGCCCACCAGCATGAATATCGTGTGTACCTTCGTCTGAATGTCCATGGTCTAACCCTCCTGTCTGCGCACAATCGCGCTCTGCGTGGTACGAATGTCGCCCACCCGGTCACCCACGAGCGAGAATTCAGCTTCCACGCCCAGCCCTTGCAGTGTGGCGGTCAGCCACTCTTCGAACGCCGCCTGACCCTTTTCCCACTTGTGATCCTCGTGCCGGAAGCCTTCCAGCTCATAGTAAGGATTGAAATCCGCATTCGGCGTGGTCACAATCAGCTGTCCAAAGTCCACATGGCGGATGATCTGCCGGATCAGCGCAGCCGCTTCCGTCTCACTCATATGCTCCACAACCTCAGTCAGTATGATATCCACCAGCTCTCCGTTGTACAGCTCCAGGAAATGCTCCAGCGAGCGGAAGGTTACGATGTTATCGAGCTCCTTGGCCTTTGCCTTCCGGTTCACGACCTCCAGCAGCTCCTCGTTGATGTCCACCGCATAATAAGCGCCTTCAATCTTCCCGGCATACGGAATGGCGTAAAAGCCTTCCCCGCAGCCGATATCCAGAATGGGCTTATCGAACGGAAGCACACCTGAGATGAACGTTCGCCGCTGCATCGCCGTACTGCCATATTCCAGACCGATCGGATACAGCTCCGTTTGCTCGACCGCCGCCTTGTACCGCTTGAACTGCTCCCGGGTCTTCAGGAGATTCCGGGCGAACAGGCTGCGGATATAGAAGGGGGCGTCCATCACGTTCAGACTGCGGATATATTTGTCCAGAATCCGGTCCGAAATATCGATATATTCATCCCCGAAGATCGATAAGAATAAGGACAGCACACTGACCACATGCAGGAGGTGGTATAAGCTTAGCTGCGTAGTAATGGTCAGGGAATAGCTCTTATGCGCCTGATGCTCCAGATTGAACGTATAATCCTTCAGATGCTGCTCGAAGAACCGGATGTAATGCAGCCGCTCCACATGAATCATCTGGATGGTAAAAGAGTGCTCAAACCCCTCCGCATCCCGCTCATCCCGCGCCTTGAACGGGGTAGAGAAGAACTCATTCACCGCATTCAGCGGGAATAACGGGGTGTTATAGCGGGAGACATTGAGATACTCGAAGCTCTCGCCTTCGTTCTTTTTATAGGAGACCTCATTATCAGCATCCTTGAAATACACATTATAAGTGGCCTCATCCGAATACCAGCCGTAAGCGATACCCTGGCGGACCGGGCGAAGCTGCATGCCGCTCTGCGGATTCTTGCGGATGATGAAGCTCAGCTGCGGGTTCGTTGATCTCAGTTGTACAATAGCCATGATTGTCTTCCTCCTGTCGGTCGTTCATTATCAGCAAAACCTAACTTAAAGCTTAGTCGTCACTTCGGTGAAGTTTTGGACTTCCGGCCGCTGTTATGGTTGGATTTCCTGATTTAGACGCCAATGGCGGTAGAAATCCAACCATAAAGGGCGGTCGCTATCGCTCCTACAGTTCCAAAATTCCCCTTCGATCCTTTTCACTTTTAGTTTAAATTTAAATTCAACCCCCACACTTCCTGCAAGGCCTCCCGGAACAAGGCATCAAGCTGCCCGTCCCTATTATCCGTCTTAGCACTCAGGTATGCCGCCGCGATCTGCTCCAGCACCTTCAGCTGCTCCTCCAGATACTCGTTAATCGCACTCAGCCGTGGCTCCAGGTCCAACTCTTCTCCCGACCGCTTCCGGGCCAGCAGTTGCTGCACAACCTGCCACAGCTCACTGTCCCTTGGAATCAGCCGGTCTACCAGCAATTCGAATGCCATCGGCGGCATCTCCCCGTACCGGCGAATCCACTCGCAGGCCAGCACCGGGCGCAGCACGTAGAAATACTTTTTGATCTTGACCTGCGCCCCTTGAAGATAATCCCGGTAGTTGCCCTTGGCCATGTTCAAGTAATGGTACATACAGGATTGCGGCGAGAAAGTATACGGCGAGATCCCTCTAAGCTGCTCTGCTACACTGAATTTCTCAGCATACTGTATTGGAGATTGCAGCCACTCCAGCAGCGGCGGGTTGGATTTACGGAACAGCTTCAGCGCTTTGCGCAGATCCCAGCCGCTAATATCCAGCATATTGTTAATGGGACGCTCTATGACATCCCGCTGGTCAAAGATCGATAAATACCACTCCGGCTTATGCAGATAAATGAACCGCACATCATAATCGCTGTCCTGTGAGGGGAATCCCCACGCACGGCTGCCGGACTCACAGGCATAGAGGATCGTCACTTGCTCCTCTTGTTCAATCTGCTTCAATTGCTCATGAATGAGCGTATTGATAGGGTTCATGCCATCCCTCCGTTCCAAGTCGGCTTCACTGGCCTTATCTTCCCTCATTTTGCCAAGGGTGAACAGGGTGAAAGTATGGCAGCAGGCAAAAAACCTTCCCTTTCAAGCAACTCTGGTGCTTAATAGAGGTATTAACTATTACAACTCATGAACGCGTTACAGGCTGGAGGTATACATATGGCCAAGGAAAGCTTCGATAAAGAAATCCAGTTTCTCCGTATGCTGTCACTAGCCGGGGGAGCTTACAGCAGGCAGCAATTCGCCGAGCGGCTCGGCATTTCCGTACATACCTATGACAAAACGCTGCGCAATCTCAAAGAGATGGTGACCGTCCTGCAGCAGGATCTGACTACAGAACAGGGCACCGAGCTATCTGAATGGCTCCGCTACAATTACTATGAATCGGCCGATCCGCTGCTCCTGTTCCTGTTCCGGGCGAAATCGCTGAAGGAGACGGAGAGCATCCGGCTGACGCTGCTGTTAACCGCACTTCAGAGCGAAGAACTGACGGCCAAGGAACTGCATGACGGCTGTTGTGACCAGATGCCCGCCGATTCACCGCTGCCGGACGAGAAGACCATCCGGGGAGACCTGAAATACCTGGAGGACGTCGGCGTGATTGTAAGGGTGAATGAGAAGCGTCCCTACCGGTACAAGGCAGCCAACGAACTGCTGGACCAGCTTACGGATGACGAGCTGCTCGACCTGTTCGATTATGTAGATGTCATTGCCAATACGCAGATTCCTTCTGTCCAGGGTTACCTCCTGCGTGACACCTTGAAGAAGGCACTGCGGTTACGGGGCATTCTCCCCGAAGCCACGGAGACCCACCGGTACAAATATCATTACCATTCACGGATTCTGGATGAGGCTCATCTCTATACGATCCACGGGGCGATCCAGCAGCGGCGGAGAATCAAATTCCTCTATCTGTCGCCCAAAAAAGGCATGAACTACACCTCCCAGAACACCAATCCCCTCTTCGAGCGGGAATCGGCAGGGATTACGGACAGTCTGCTTCCGCTGCGTGTCGTCTACGATCATCAGTATGGGCGCTGGTATCTGATCGGCTATCACAGCCGGACCGGGATTAAGAAATTACGGATGGACGGCCTGACCCAGGTTGAAGAGGGCGAGCCTGTAGAAGAAGAGGAGTTTGCGCAGAGACTTCAGCAATTAGAGGCTCTGTTGGAGTATAGCTGGGTAACAGATACCAACCGTGCGGTGAAGGTCGCCGTCCGGTTCTATAACCCCAGCCGGTCCGGGGCCAACTTCATCCGGGAGCGGGTCGAGGCGCAGGGGCAGTGGGGAACCATTACGGAGGAATCCGATACGACCTTCCTGTACGAGATTACGGTGAACGAGATCTTTGAAATCAAGCCGTGGCTGCGGAGCTTCGGCTCCAGCTGCGAGATTCTGGAGCCCCGCTGGCTGCGCAAGCAGTTCATGGAGGAATGGAAGGAGATTAAGAGCTACTATGAATCCCTTTGAGAAAATATTTAACTTCCAGATCATCTCCCGCCTGGAAGAGGCCGGCTCCCTGGCGCTAACCTCACAGGAGCGTTCCTGGCTGAAGACGATGCTGGGGCATCCGGCGGCGGCTGAAGCTTTTTCAACCGAAACCTTACGTAAACTGAATTCCCTGCTAGAGGCCGAAGCTTCTATTGAGGTAGGAGAGATTATCATCGAGAAGGCCCGCAGCAAGGAGCGTCAGGTCTATCATCCGCTGCTCCGCCCCCTACGCCGCATCATCATGCAGAATCAGGGAATTCAGCTCACGTATGCGATCAAGCATGGCGGGGAACGGACAGACCCGTCCGGCTTCCCTCACAAGCTGGAGTACAATATGTATAAGCGGGAGTGGTACTTGCAGTGGTATAGCACCCGGCAGCGCTCGCTCATGTCCACGAAGCTGCGGAACATTGTGTCTGCCGATCCCGCTCCCATCCCCGCCCACCGGATCGACGGCCTTAAGGCCCGGATCGCCCGCTTACTAGACGGTCTGAAGGAATCCGCCTGCATTCAGGTCATTCCTGTCTACAATGCCGAGCTGTCGCGGATCTTGTCCACGTTCTCCTGCTTCGATAAGTCAGTGGCCTTCGATGAAGCTACCGGAATCTACCACATCACCGTCCACTACATGAGGGACGACAGCGAGTTCCTGCTCTCCCGCATCCGCTTCCTCGGCCTGCGCGTGAAGATCACCCAGGGCGAGCAGCTGAAGCAGCGCATGCTGAAGTCGGCGGAGATGGCGGTTGGGCGGTATGGGGAGGGATAATGAAAAGGGGGAAATTGAAGATCCCGATAAGCATTATTTTCAGCTCGATTGAATAATCTCATCCAGCAGCTTCCGGATCTTCTGCTCCTCTAAGCTTTCATTGGTTGCAAATCTTTTCAGCTTCAATCCATAGGTCTTAAAAATATTATTTTTCATTTTATCCTTCTCTACTTGTTCCGGTTTATTTTCATGAAACTCAAATCCATCCACCTCAATAGCTAGTGCTGCTGTCATATCCAGTTTATGATAAATGACAAAATCGACAGAAGCCCGGTTTTTGATGTATTGCCGCTCCTGATCTGTCAATTTATCTACACTTCTAAGCAAATTCTTAAGAAGAATCTGATTTCCAAGTGTAAATCCGCTATAAGCAGGTTCTTGTAAGAGATCCGTAAGCAATGCCTCCATTAAGTTTTCCGATTGGAACCTGGATCTTTTAAAGTGCTTAGCTCGTTCTCTAAGTGCATGGAGCTTCACTGCGTATTCTTTATACATTAGATCAAATATAGAAACAATTTCGCTCTCAACCACATTCTCATCAAGTGTGCTATATTCCATATAACGTGTGAGGTCACCAATTTCATTACCATATTTCCGAAACAGGGCATGATCGGTCACCAGAATGAACTTATTTTGCGCACGGGAGACAGCCACATTAATCATGCAAGGATTATTGACAAATTTCATACCAGTTTTGCCGGAACGGGTCTGGTCCAACACGGTTGACATAATCATAATAGGCTTCTCACGGCCTTGATATTTATGTATGGTGTCGCTCTCTATATCATCAGTAAACTGTCCGGCTGCCTTCTCTACCTGTTTCCGGTATGGTGTGACGAAACCAATATCTGTTTGCCCGACTGCCACTTCCTCCAAACCCGCAAGAATCTCCCCTTCAATGACGTCCAGTTCCCGCTGGTTGAACTTCCCTTTGCCTTCTCCCCGAGTAACTTCCCTCAAGTGATTGCCTGGTGAAGTCTTGTAAATTAGCAATGGCAGATCCGTCTCTTCTTGAGCCGTGTAAGTGATTAGATCACCGTTATAATACTTCTGATTGCAGAACTGAATGATCTGGGGATGACAGCGGTAGTGCTCTTTAAGCATCACTTTGGGAATATTGTCACCGTATAAAGCAAGCATGGATGACAATAGATTTTGTTCAAAATAATTAAAGGCTTCGTCAATGCCAGCGGAATCTGCATTTCCAACCAGTTGCTGGATCTCCATAGTCACAATTTGTGGCAATTGCTTGGTATCACCAACAATAATTGCCCGCTTGCAACAGGATAGAGCAAGTGCGCCTGTGATCAAATCCACTTGGGATGCTTCGTCAATGATGACATAGTCAAATAAATCATTCTCTGGAATACAGTTGCGTAAAGAATGGGTCGTGCTTAATACAATTGGATAATAGTTGATAAATGTTTTAAAATTCTTGCTCTGCCGATAATCTTTCACACTACATTTAACACTTGGAAGATTAAGATACTTCTCATGCAGTTTATGACGAAAAAGCTGTGCAGAGCACTGCTGATGTTCATCCAACAGGGGTAAATAGAATGCGGACTCAAGATCTTGTTCAATCTGTTCAATACGGCTCGACAGTTCTTTAATCCGCAGATTATAAAACTTCCGCTGAACATTCAGAATTACATCTGCACCCTGTTCTCTCAAGTATTTAAAGTCAGTGAACCCATGTTTAAAAAACAGCTTGAACTTGTACAGTAAGCCCGCTTCTTTTCCCTTCCTCACTGCAAGATGGCTATCCTTCATGAATTCTAGCATCCGCTCCGGTGTCTCCCGGTAAAATGACAGCCTATCAAGAGATTCAATCTCCTGATCAGCGTAATAATTCTCAAAATGCTTTTGCTCCAGTACATACGCTGATAACTGTTGCTTCAATCTTGCCTTCTCTACATCTAACTCCATTAGCCGGGTAATACGGCCATCCAGCTCTTGTACTTTAGACAGAAGCTCTTTTTCCGGTATCTCACTTTCCCAGCCCGCAACCTCCGCAATAGGCAGATTAGCAAAGAAACGTTTTTTGTTCTTTGTATTCCCCAGCGATGCTGCCAAAAATGAATATCCCGCCGCCTCCAGCTTATCGCGTACATTCTGAACTGCTGCATTATTCCCCGAGACCACAGCCACTTTCTTCTGCTGCATGACCGCCAAATTAGCTAATATATTGAGAATCGTCTGAGTTTTGCCTGTGCCCGGGGGCCCTTCAATGATACTAATTTTACTGCGCAACGCTTGGTCTAATGCTGTTTTTTGACTCAGGTTGTAACGAAAGGGAAAGATCGGCTTTATCTCAGTAGAAGCATCTATACTCACCGGAGAGCTATTAACATAATGACTCAATACACTCTCTGGATGCACAAAGTTGAGCTTTGCGAACTGCTTTTTCAGAAAATCTTTCGTTTCTGACTGCTCTTCTGAGCTTCTGAGATGAAGCGAAATGGAACGCCAATACTCCATGACCTTTAGGGCATCGGAGGTCTTAACGCCGCTATTTTCAATTCGGACATTCTGTGATTCATACACGCGTTTGGTCCCATCTTTAAAAAAGATACAGATCCTAGGCCCAAAATCGAGTACTCTCATCACATTATTCAGAGGATTATCCTGATGAAAGATCACCTGCTCTTTAGCAATTGCTATAGCAGTAGGATTACTGAGGAATATTACATCACTTGTACGAAAGTTATAGAGAGTTGAATAATTGTGAAACGTCACTTGTATATTGGTACCCCGTTGTGTATATGAAGCGATATCTGCGGTGCGTTCCTTATTTTTTATGAACAATAAATACTTTTCTTCATCCATAGCGTTTCCTTCTATATTTGCGTATTTGAATTCGGTATGTAGAAAATTCGATGGATTGGAATCATATTCCTTCAATGGTATATAAATAGCCTGAGGCGCACCAAAAAAAGACACCTTATATGGTGTCCAAAGAAAAACTATACCTCGACTAGCACCTCGATCATCATCGTCGTCCCGGTCTTGAACCCGGATACAAATGCAGCCGCCATATCCATTCCCTGCACCTGTGAATACAGATCCAATAATGCCTCCAGCTCCGCGAACTCATCCGGTGACAGCCTCCGTCTCCAAGCCTCAAGAGAATCAGTAATCTGCCTGTTGAGCGGGCGGTAATCAGGGTCTTTGGAGACAATATCCTCATTCGGGAACAAACTGCCATGATATAGCGATTCTAGAATGTTGGGCATCGGGGCCTCCTCTCTAAAACATTTAAGGGGAATACGCTTATACGTACCAACCACGAGATTATTATACGGTACGCTTATGCGTATAGTCAATGCGAATATTCAGGATAAGCGAGGGATTCCAATGGGAAAGATAATAGTAGTGAAAATATCAGAATTAACCAAAAAACATAAGATTTCAATGCGGGAGTTATCCAGACTATCCGATGTCCGCCATGCCGCATTAAGCGAATTAGCCAATGGGAAGAGAGAAAGCATTAGCTTCAGTCATATCGTTAGAATTGCAGAAGCTTTAAATATTGAGGACATAAGGGAGATTATCGACTTGACTGACAGTAAAGAAAAGAATTGATTTAGTTACCTGTCCCTGCGTCTCCGTATCGAAGGCACCTCTTCATAACAAGCTTTTAGATGATGATCCAGACCCCATATTGTTATAGAACCGATAGCAGGAACATTCTTGTTCTTCTTGTATACTTGGATGATGTATAGACCACCCACGCCAATTAACGTAATAGGCTGGGGGCTCGTCATTTCAGTTTTCAAGGATAAATTCGGCCATCTGCTGAATTGCATCATAAATTAAGGGGAATCACGGTTAATTACGTAATTAACTTTGATAAATTGTTAAAACTCACTCTTTGTGGGAATCATATTTCTGATAGAATTAGTCTAAAGAATAGTGAGCGGAGTATATTGTGAAAAGGGGTGTTTATGTGGCAACTGCAGATCAAATAAAAATGCTTATTGAGGCGCATGTATTAAAGAATGACGATAGGTTTAAAACTTTAGTACTTCAATTAGCAGCGTATGAAGCCAAATTAGGACACACCTCATTTGCAAGGGAAATAAGGGAGTTACTAAATAAAAATCGGAATGAAGATGTGAAAATAATTCATTTCAGTAAAGAAATTAGTGAACTAATAGGAATTACATATAGTGACCAGAGAATTGCTGAGTTGGTTGTTGCAAACGACATTAAAGATCGAATTAAACGTATTTTAAAAGAATATCAGATGCGAGAAAAATTGCGCAAATATCATTTGAGTAATAGAAGAAAGATTCTTTTAGAGGGACCTCCAGGTACAGGTAAGACGATGACAGCATCTGTAATTTCAACTGAAATAGGTCTTCCACTATGTACGATAAAAATGGACAAATTGATGACTAAATTTATGGGGGAAACTGGGGTTAAGTTAAGAGGTATTTTTGATGCAATCAAGGAAAAACCTGCAGTTTATTTTTTTGATGAGTTTGACGCAATTGGTGCGGATCGAAGCAAAGAAAATGATGTTGGAGAAATCAGAAGAATACTTAACCTTTTTTTACAGTTTATTGAGCAAGATGATTCTGAAAGCATAATTATTGCGGCTACAAATAATTCAAAGCAATTGGATCCTGCTCTATTTCGAAGGTTCGATGATGTTATTCACTATTTGTTACCCGATGAACTTCAGATTCCAAGTTTAATAATCAACAGATTAGGACAATTCTCTTCTAATCAGATCTACGATTTCATGGATAATATTGTAGATGCTGCCAAGTCGTTAAGCCATGCAGAGTTATCAAAAGCTTGTGACGATGCGATTAAGGCAACCATTATGTCTGATAATAAAATTGTACAAGGGGAATTACTTTTGCAAATGATTAGAGAAAAGATTGGAGCATATTCATAGGAGGAATTTTAATGGCTAACGAAAGGTTTGGTCATTTTTATATCGACGCCGTTGAATCACACAAATATAAAGGCAAAGGTCAAGGCGTTTCAAACTATCCATTGAGAAATAGGGAAACACATAGTGAAAAGTTATTAAAACAGTTTGATCATCTTTGGAATGAAGACAGCGAAGCAGATAAAACAGTTGTCTCGGCAGTAACAAGAGATGGTGTTTATGTGGAATTTCATAATGCACCCGGGTATGATTTAAAATTTGAGAGTTTAGAAAGTAGAAGAGATGGTATAAGACTTCTAAATATTCGCGAGAAAAAAGTAAATGATAAAGTAGAGAAGTTTGCTACTGTATTTATTCCAAAAGATAAGCGACATGTTTTTCTCAAGAAGATTGAATCATATATGAATGAAGAAAAAGATACATCCAATGGGAGACCCAAAAATGCATCATTAATAGATGGGATAGAGGATATAAATCACGCTATCCTTGAGTCTTTCTGGTCTATTAATGAAATAAAATGGATACCTAATACCGTTAAGGTTTGGTGTGAAATTTGGCTTAGCAGTGAAACTGAGACAGTTTACGATAATTTTATTTTTGTTGCAAAGACACTCCTCGGACTTGAGATAAAGGATAATTCAATTGTTTTTCCCGAGCGAAGAGTTGTACTAGTTAATGCAGACCGAGAAGCGCTCCAAAATATACTATCTTTATGTAATGATATAGCTGAAATGAGAAGAGCATCTGAAGCAATCTCGTTCTTTATTGACATTGAAAATAGCGAACAAATTGAGTGGGCAACGGACCTATTAGATAGGTTGGAAATCTCAGAAGATACTAATGTATACATAAGTATTCTTGATACAGGGGTTAATAACGGTCATCTTCTTCTAAATCCGGTATTAAGAGATGAAGATTGTAAATCGTTTGATTTAAGCTGGACAAGCTCAGATATTGCTGGTCACGGTACTAATATGAGCGGAGTTGTTGCATATGGTGACTTGAAAGAAGCATTAATAGGTTTTGATAAAATCAAAATCAATCATAGGCTTGAATCATTAAAAATCATTCCTGATAAGGGGCAAAATCCCCCTGAATTATACGGTGATATTACAGGACAAATAATTAGCAACGCTATCATTGATAATCCCAATAGGCAAAGAATAATATGCATGGCAGTTACTGCTCCTAATTATCAATCAGAAGATGGGCGCCCTTCATCCTGGTCAGCTTCAATCGACGAACTCACGTCAGGGTATATTGATGATATCAAGAAATTATTTGTTATTTCAGCAGGCAATAATGATATTAGTAATGAGGCTGAATATCCTGATAGCAATTATACGAGTATAGTTCAAAATCCTGGACAATCATGGAATGCCCTTACAGTAGGAGCTTATACCGATCTCCATGCCCCATATGATAATTATAAGCCTTTAGCACCCAAAGGAGGATTATCACCATTTAGGAGTCAATTTCATAATTCAATTTGTTAAATAGCAAGATTAGGCCAAAATCTAAGGTCACATTTTTAAAAAATCAGGCGATTTGCTGGGAATTCCTCAACTGCTGGTTCAATTTGTCTAACGCAAACTTACTCAAATTGTACGCGAGCGTACTGAGCTGGAAATCGACACTTGCCCGGACACCGCGGTGGCGTGTGCGCTTCATCCCGAAATACTCTTTGAGATAGGCAAATACACGCTCAACGGCCGTACGCTTCTTGTACAGTGTTGTAAAACTTTCGCTCCCTCTGGCGGGATAGGTGTGTAAACGCAAATCCGTTTGGATTCGAATTTTAAACACTTTTTGGCATTCGGTACCGGAAAGCGTACAGCCGTTGCATTCACTAGGCCGGGTGTACTTCAGGGTCTCATATTTGGCATCAAAACTGTCGTAACGGTACGCATGCCCTTGAGCGCACACCGGCGTGTAATCCAGATTCATTCCCGCAGGCGGGTCTTTGTGGTGAATCAGGGAAATCGCAGGATAGGCGCCGAGCGAATGAATCAACTGGTAGACCGCCGCGCAATCGTACCCCTTGTCGCCCAAGATATGCTTGACCTTTAGCATCGGAAACTTCAGGAGCAGGCCTTTGAGAAGGACGACCGCCATACGCTGGTCATTCGGATTGGCCGAACTAAAGAGGCCGCTGAGGATATACTGGCTGTCCGTGTCGACCAGCAGATTCGCCTTGAACCCGTAATAGCTGGTCATTCGGCCCTTCGTATTTTTCTTGTCACAACGCGCAGCATGCCGGGGCAACGCGGTCAGTAGTTCATCGTACGGGTACGGCAACATCGCTTCAATGGTTTTCTGGAACGGTCCGAGACTTTGTTCATAGGCTTCCATTTCCTCGCGCCGACGTTCCTTTTCCGCCTGGGATGGACGGCCGGGCTTGCTATATCTGGGTTTCTTCAGCGGCTCGTTCGCCACCTTAGGCTCAGGCTCGGGATGTTCGAGCTGAATTTGCTCGGCCACCGAAGCTTCGCCTTCCTTTTGCCCCCGGCGAGCCGCACGACGCTTGGAGGCCGATTCGCTAAATTGGCAATCCCAAGCCTCGACCATGGAGGAATCCACAGCCAGATGGGTTCCGCTCACAAAGCCTTCTTCTAGGGCAGACGTGACTAGGCGATCCTGAAGTTGTTCCAGCATTCCCGTTTGCTCCAGCGCATGAATCAAACGGGAATAGGAGGCCTGACTTGGAATGTTATCCGAGCCGGTGAACCGGCACTGGACTCGAAATTCGTTGCTATGATTCAGTCGCCGGACCAGGGCAGAGACAAACTCGATGTTCTCCATTTTTGCAATCAGCAGCGAGTAGATCATGGCAGGTACGTTTAATTTTTCAGGCCGTCCGCGATGGTTCTTTTTCCCCAGTGCGAACAGAACTGGAGCTAAATGTAAGTGTTCAAAGATTTGGCTGTATTTATCTTCTGGACTCATTTGGAGCAATTCCTCGAAGGAAAACAGTTCTTCTTGTCGAATAGAATAGATGGGGATTACCTCTTTTCTTCTCGGGTGTTGGTTTCGTCGCCTATAACTTCGAGAATTTGGGGAGGTACTCCTTTTTCTATGCTCAAAAAAACCAGGTATAGCAAGGGTTTTGAATTATGAAATTGTCTCTTTAGCACAACCTCTTATGTTTGGGATAAGACTAAATGGCCAGTAAAACCGGATATTGTATTAGAAGGTGGAAATATGGTGGTGGATAGTTTTGGAGCATGGTCAGATGAAAATCATTCAGTTCTTACAACCTCTCATAAACTTCAAAGTGAACAATTTTCAGTATTTAATGCCACAAGCGCAGCAACTGCAAAAGCAGCTTGGATGGCCGCACTTATTCAAGAAAAATATCCTCAAGCATGGCCTGAAACAGTTAGGGGGATCCTAGTACATTCAGCAGACTGGACAGAAGGATTAAAAAAACAGTTACTATCTGGATCTGATAAAAAACATTATCATGATTTGATCAGAATGTGTGGATATGGAGTTCCTAATCTCGATATTGCATTAAATAGCCTTAAAAATAGTGTGAGTATGGTAATGCAGTCAACAATAGTACCTTTTAGTAAAAGCAAGGGTGCGGTCTCATTAAATGAAATGCACTTGTATGAATTGCCTTGGCCAAAAGAAGTTTTATTGAGTCTTGGTGAACTTGATGTAAAGTTGAGGGTAACATTATCTTATTTTATTGAGCCGAGTCCTGGCGAAGTAGGTTGGAAAAGTAGATACTCATACTCCTCTTGTGGCTTAAGGTTTGATATTAATGGCTCAGCTACACAAGAACAGTTTATTAAACGTATCAATCAAGCAGCCCGGGAAGAGGATGAAGGTAAGATTCAACAAAGTAGTATAAATTGGACAATAGGACCAAATGCTCGAAATAAAGGATCCATTCATAGTGATATCTGGGAAACTACTGCTTCAGAACTTGCAACAAGTAATATAATCGGTGTTTACCCAATAAGTGGATGGTGGGCAAAACGACCATGGTTAAATCGATGGAACAGAGAATTAAGATATTCTTTAATGGTAACGCTATCCACGCCAGCAACTAGCGTTGACTTATATACACCAATTGAAAACTTAGTAACAAATAAAATCGAAACTCAAGTTTAGTGATTGATTAACAATCATTATACTATTTTCAATTTGCAGCCAGATGCTTTATAAACTTCAGTAGTACTTTATTCTCTTTATTCTTCTTCAACGCCTTCACTAATTCGTCCCTGACTGTCAGATCGCCCAGATTACCTTTTGACAAAAGAATCGGTAAGGATTCCAAATCCGGCAAGGAATAGAATTTACTCGATCCGTCGTCAGGATCTCTGTAACACAAAACAACCCCGAACAATTCTTCTTTCGACAGAGCATTCAGCAAGGTTGGATTATGTGTAGTAATGATGACATCTATCTGTCTCTCTTTGGTTAGTCTGGATATCGTTTGGATCAGGCTCTTAATTCGGCTGGGGTGGATTCCGTTATCCACCTCTTCAATCACAATCATAGTATCAGGGTCTTCTGTAATAAGTGCAGCGAGAATGGCCACATATCTGAGCGTACCGTCTGAGAGACGTTTGGCCTCCACGAATTCCGAGCGGTTACCATACTTCTCCTTCAGGCAGAACATCACATCGCCAATGGAAGTCTCTATGAACCCAATATCCAGGATCTCATTCTCCGGCAGATCTTTTAAGGCGTTCAGCAGCTCTTGCTTGACCCCTTCATCCTTGCACAATTCATAAATCACTGAAGAAATATTATCCGCTGTAGGTCTTAGCTCATGGTCACTCATCCTTGAATAATCTCTCATGCGAACCGGTACGGGGTCTAAGAAAAGGATCTTCCCCAGACGTTCCAGTACCAGATTTATATAAGACACGTTCTTCTTGTTATTATCTGTAGTTGTAGGCATCTTGGACGATAGCTGCGATAGTACAGAGACAGAACGAATACAGGTCACTTCGGGATTTCTCCCCTTGCGCCCATTATTATATTCAACGTTAATGTCACTATAATCGTCAGGAGTATCTTTGGTCTGAAACACGGTTACTGGTCTGTCGCCGCTAGAGGATAGCTTCAACAAATGCTCGGCAAGCACAAAAACCCGATTGCTCACTTTGATCGTTATGGAATACTCCAAATCATACTCTTCATCAATATCCACCAGACATCCCAGGGTAAATGTATCTGTTCCAATTCTGGGACAGCCTACACTTCCGCCTCTGATCTCACTGTCCACATTCTTAGAGCCATCCAGAATAATAGATAAGTCTCTTCCTGAAGAGATCTCAGAGAGTATCTTCATCCCTTCAATCGCATTAGTTTTACCACCTGCATTAGTACCAATAACCGATGTTAATTTCTCAATTTCTAGAATAGATGAATCAAAGCTTTTAAAGCTCTGGAACGAAAAATTCTTCAGCATCTTCAACGCTCCCCTCACATGGAGTATTGCCCGTATACCCTTCATTATAGCAAATAATGATCATAGTAATACTCACTAGTGAGAGGCACAGTAGTACCTCTTCAACAGGACGGAAAAGACGGCCCATTCAGGCCGCCCTGGCTACTGCCAGCGGAGAAAGGTTCCTCCCCCTACTCCACCACCAAATAATACAAATTAGCCGTACTATCCTTTGTAATCGTATGCGCACCCGCCGCAAGGGAGACGGTGGCCACGCCGTTCGTTATGGGATAGCTTGTCCCATCCACCTTAATCTTGGTCCCTTCAGAGTTGAACACCAGCGTCAAAGTCGAGGCTTGGGCAGCGGTGAACTGGATGCGGGTGGCGCTCTCGATCTTCAGACATTGCGTTAAGGTCAGTCCGTTATAGGAGACCGTTCCCTTGCTGGTGGAGAGATTGCCTTGAATGGTAAAGAAGCTGCTCGAAGTCCCGGACGCTGTAAAATTGTGAACCGCCGCTCCCGGAGCAGGCGTTGACGTTGGCGCTGCTGTCGGCGCGGGAGTTGTTGTCGGCACCGGAGTCGCTGTTGGCACTGGAGTCGCTGTCGGCACAGGAGTCGCTGTCGGCACCGGAGTCGCTGTTGGCACTGGAGTCGCTGTCGGCACTGGAGTCGCTGTCGGCACAGGAGTCGCTGTCGGCACAGGAGTTACCGTTGGCACAGGCGTTGCTGCCGGAGTCGGCGATGGGCCTCCCGGGTTAGCGTTGCCTCCCACAGATACCAGCCCCGAGGTGTAGCTTCGAATGGCTGACATTAATGGTGCGTTGAGGGCATAGGCGGTGTCATCTACAGCGTTATTGA
Source organism: Paenibacillus sp. FSL H8-0122 (assembly GCF_038005345.1). NCBI lineage: Bacteria > Bacillati > Bacillota > Bacilli > Caryophanales > Paenibacillaceae > Paenibacillus > Paenibacillus sp. FSL H8-0122. Next base: position 6,474,530 of record NZ_JBBOTB010000001.1, read on the forward strand.
AGGCCCAGCTGAAATCGCCGCCCCCCTGGCGTCCCGCTCCCGCTGTAACTTTCTGCTCTACTGCGCTTACGTTATCGACAGCTGCTACGCTGACACCTGTATCGACCAGCGTATCGAAGTTGTTATATGCTGTTCCGCCGACAAGTGCTTTGTACAAGCCGGGAACGGCTTCGCTTCTCGATGAGGCCAGGTAAGCATCGTGGGAGGCTGCATTGGCTGGAGCCGTTCCGCTGTTGGAGTTCGCATAGATCAGACTCGCCGCACCCGTGATACTGTTGTTGTACGCTTTGATCATCCCGCCGTTTTCCCCGGAGAACGTGCCTTCGCCCAGAGCATCTGTCCCCTGAAGGGAGCTTAGCATCGGATATTTGGCATTGCGGAACACATTACTTTCCACGAAGGCCGAAGCACCGGTCGTCACGCCCACACCGTATTTTGACACGCCGTCATAGAAGTTATTATACACATGGACCGAGGCTACTCTGATCCGCGGGTGACGCGAGTCGGAATGATCGAACCAGTTGTGGTGCAAGGTGACGAAGAACTCTGCGGATTCGCTAAGTCCGACCAGAGCTGCTTTGCCGGAATCGAAGTAATGGTTGTACGAAATGGTGATATACGTGGAGCCTTTCTTGAGGTCCGTGGAGCCGTCGCCCTTGGCCTGGTCGGCATCACTCCCCGCCGATCCATATAAAATATCGTTATTATGCACCCACACATTCGCGTTGCCTGTATCCATGGAAATGCCGTCATCCGGGAATAACATCAGGCCAAGATTTCTCACCTCTACATTCCCTGCATATCTGAGCAGCAGCCCCCAGCCATAGGCATACGAATCTGTGCCGATCCCTTCAATCGTCAGATTCATCTCGGTGTAATTGCTCTTCCCCTTCACCTCCAGATAACCGCCGCTATTGAGCTGTCCGCTCAGATCAGCAGCCCTCACTTTTCCGATAAACCGGATCGCGAGCGGGGTGGTATCATAGCCTTTTTGCCGAAGCGAAAGAATGCCGCCAAGACCTACTCCCGTCTGCACTGTACCTGAGCTGCTGACCACTACGGGGAGCGTTACAGTCTGTGCATTCTGGGAGGTGACATACAGCACCTGTGCCCCGCTCTTCAGCGTTCCATTGTTAGTATAAGCGCCGGAGCCTGTACCATATGGAGATTGGGCTGAAAAAGCAAACCCGGACCGGTCATACGGCGCGGCGGCCAGCGTACCCGTCACTGCACTTGCCGTTCCCCCGCCTGACAGCACGGCTTCCACCTTCATAACATAGCTTCCGGCCGCAAGGCCTACGGCATCTGCTCTCCAGTAGGAGGCATATTTGCGGATCAATTCATTATGGAGCTGCTGATACTGGGAATCTGCGGCGCTCGCCGCTTTGATGAATACCTTATAGCCGGATGCATTACTGACAGGTGACCACTCCACATATGCAGCTTCATTTCCGCCTCCACTGCCTGTTACCGTAAGTCCTGCAGCGTGCACCACCGACGTTCCCCACCCGCTGAATAGTAGAGTGAGTGTAAGAGTGAACAACAGAGTCATACTGGTTACCTTCGCAACGATTCTTTTCATGAATTCGGCCTCCCGATTTAGGTTTGCTGGCACCCCGAGCATAGCAGAAGCCGAATTAGTGCTGAAACAATCATTTGCTCAGTTCTCCTGCGATTATGCACTATTATGAGAAAATGATTATTTTGCAGCGAAATGATAACTGTATTTAAAAAGACACCCGCCCGGGGTGCCTTGAACTGACGCTTCTTATCGATGACACAAAGGTCACTGAAACTTCGTATTAACGCGGATCTGGCTGCTTTTACTTTTGACCGCAGCCTTCTCCGGCTCCTGGTTCAAGCTCTGGCCGATGTCGGCAGCGTTCTTCTTGAAGGTCTCGGTCACAGTCTGAATGACCTCGCCCACATTGTGCGCAGATTCGAAGATCGGATCGATGGTCTTGATCTTCCCCTTCACATCCCGGGTGACCTGATTCGCCGTGTGAATGAGCTGAGTCGCCTCGCCCGTTAATCCATGAATCGCATTCCTCACCTCGCCCAGCGTCCGGTTAGTCTCGCCGAGGGTGGTCATTCCCTTGCGCAGCGTAAGGATCACGAATGCAACCAGACAGACAAAAGCAACCGCCGCCAAAGCAACACTAAGTTGGATAACCATATGCAACGCCTCCTGTAGTACCACTCTATGTCCAACTTACAGACATCATTCCTACATGTTGCGCCTACTGCCCGCTTTTGCCGCCTTTGAAGGCAGATAATCTATGAATCAGCTTGTCCTTATAGATTAATCCGAAGATAAAGGCCAGGACGGAGATAGCGGAGATGACGATGGTGGGTCCATAATTCTTGTGGTAGATATTAGCCCCAATGCTTACGGAGGCCAGCAGCCACGGAAATCTGGCGATGAGCAGGATCGTAAAGAATCTTAGGGGCTTCATCGTCGTCAAACCCGCTGCATAGATGAACATATCCTTGGGAAGTCCGGGAATGATAAAGATAATGAACAGGAAAACCGAGAATTTGTTATTATCCATCATTCCTCTCATCCACTTGAACTTATCCCTCTGAAGCAGGCTATCAATGAAAGACCCGCCCAGGAATCTGGTGAAGTAAAAGGCAATCATTGCCCCCAGCAGCATTCCCCCGGTCACGAAGACCGCCCCTAGAGTTGTCCCATAGATGTATCCCCCGGCAATTTGAACGACCTCCCCTGGTATGGGGGCAATGACCGTCTGGAGAATCTGGAACAGAACCAGCATGACCGGTCCTAATTTTCCCGTAGAAAGGATGTAATCCCGGAAGCCGTCCAGAGACATCGTCACGCGCAGAAGCTGCGGCAGGTATCTGATGAATACGATAATGGTCACAAGGCCTACGCACGCGAGGAGAATTTTGCCTGCCCGCTTTTTTTGCAATAACCAATCCATTTACGAATCCCTCTCTTCACTGGCTTATAATATCTCCAGCTTAGGTGAATATTCTTAAGATTCGGGCATGAACTTCCTTAAGAATTCTTAAGTCGCCTGTCATCCGGTGGTTTACGCGCTTTAGACAATCTATAATGGAAGCACAATGAGTGCTCAGGAAGGGAGGGGGATGGATAAATGATGAATCCTGCCAAGACCATACTTATAGCCGACGACAACCACGAGATTCGTGAGATTGTCCGGGTGCTGCTGGAGAGTGAGCAATACCATGTCGTTGAGGCTGTTGACGGGGAAGATGCCGTGAATAAAGTAGACGATACCATTGACCTGATCATTCTGGACATGATGATGCCCCGGAAGTCGGGAATTAAGGCCTGCGTGGAGATACGTGAGATGACCAGCGCGCCTATCCTATTTCTTACAGCTAAGACTCAAGATTCTGATAAAACCTTGGCCTTCTCGGCCGGAAGTGACGACTACCTGTCCAAGCCCTTCTCCTACACCGAATTGGTGTCCCGGGTGAAGGCCTTGCTTAGGCGGTATTATGTATACAAAGGCAAGGAGGATACCTCCGCCCCCTCGGATGTGATTACCTTCAACGGGCTAAGCGTGAATACTACCGTCAACGAGGTAAGAATGAATGAGAAGGAGCTGACCCTAACCGAAATTGAGTACAAGCTGCTGGCGCTGATGGCCGGCAACCGCAATAAGATTTTCTCGGCACAGAATCTGTATGAGAGTGTGTGGGGCGAGCCTTATTTCTACAGCTGCAACAATACGGTGATGGTTCATATCCGCAATCTGCGCATGAAGCTGGAGAAGGACCCGCAGAATCCCAAGTTTATCAGAACCGTCTGGGGAAAGGGGTACCGGATTGAATAACAAGCTGTGGTGGAGCAGGCTGAAACTCAAATTAATCCTATGCCTGATCGGTTCGTTCCTGGCTTCAGCGGCACTGTTCTTGCTGCTGCAGTCCACAGGCGAAGATCTGCTGGAGCATTACCGGACCAGAAGCTCGTTCATTAACAAGCAAGAAGAGCAAGCCCTTCCGGCACTTGAGGAATATGTCTCCGGGCAGCATCTGTCGCTTAAGGATGACGCACAAATAGCTGAATGGGTCAGGAAAACCAAGTACGTAAATCTCTATCTCTATAAGGACAACCAATTTCTCTACTCTACGGACGGGTACACGATCAAGACCGAGAATACGAGGTTTCTGCCCGACCCTAGCATTTTCAGCAAATCCCAATATTCCACGGTTACCTTTGCGGATACGACTGCTCAGGTCTATATGGAGTATTTTTTTGAATACAAGTATTACAACCTCATTACGATTCTGGGTGTGATTCTGTCGTTCTTATTCTTCATTGTCCTGGTCCTGTTCTTCATCAATAAGAAGACCTCTTATATTGGCGTGCTGGAGAAGGAGATTAAAATTCTGGAGGGCGGGAATCTGGACTATCCGATTACGCTGAAGGGGAAGGATGAGCTATCGTCTCTGGCCCAGAGCATCAATGAGATGAGGAAATCGTTCATCGAGCGCCTGGAGAGCGAGGAGCAGGCCAGAGTCGCCAACAGCGAGCTGGTCACCGCCATGTCCCACGATCTGCGGACACCGCTCACCGCATTGGTCGGCTACCTGGACATCATCGAATACAAGAAATATCAGGATCAGGAGGCGTTAGCGAAATACATTCACAGCAGTAGGGAAAAAGCCTATCAGATCAAGCATCTGTCCGACAAGCTATTCGAGTACTTCACCGTGTATAACACAGAGGAGAATGATCTGGAGTTCGAGTCCTACGATGGGATTCAGCTCATGGATCAGTTAATCGATGAGCAGTCGATGTTGCTGGAGAATCACGGCTTCCGGGTAGCATGGGAGCCGTCCCCTGTCCCTTTCCGCGTGGAGCTTCACCTGATCTCCTTCAGGCGGGTATTCGACAACCTTTTCTCCAACATTACGAAGTATGCCGATACGTCTGCGGCCGTAACGATTACGTATAGAATCGAAGACCGCTGGCTGTTGATAGATATCACGAATGTTATAAAAACGGAGGCCCATGAAATCCATAGCACTGGGATCGGCCTCAAGACCTGCCACAAAATCATCAGCCAGCATAAGGGCGAAATCACATTCACAAGCACTGGCGGCAGGTATTCCGTTCACATCCGCTTGCCGGTAAATAACACGCTCACTTAATTTAGGGAGGATCATCATGCAAAAATTCACTACCGACCGCTTAATCATCAGAAACTTCCGGGAGACGGATGCACCAGGGATGCTGAAATATTTGGCGAATCCGCGGGTGAACTGTTTCCTGAGCGAACGCCTCTCCACATTAGAGGAAGCCATCGCCACCGCCAGCGAACGGAGTCAGGACGACTCCCATCTCGCCGTCTGCCTGAAGGATACCGGCTCAATCATTGGCGAATTATTCTGCATGAAAGAAGAGCCCGATACCTACAGCGTAGGCTGGCACTTCAACCCAGCCTACGAGGGCGTCGGCTATGCCAGCGAAAGCGCCCGCGCGCTACTGCGCTATCTTTTCCTGGAGCAGGAAGCCAGACGCATCTACGCCTACGTCGAGGACGACAACTCCAGATCGCAGAAGCTCTGCGAGAAGCTGGGCATGCGCCGGGAAGGCTGCTTCATGGAATTCATCTCCTTCACCAAGAACGAAGACGGAACCCCGAAGTACGAGAATACCCAGCAATTTGCTATATTGAAGCGGGAATGGCTGGGGTTGGTGTAATCCTTATAGCTAATAAAAAGCTTAAAAAACCCAACTCTGCTAACGAAGCGGAGAAGGGTTTTTTAGGGTATAGTCAGCTCTACTAATGAAGCGGTGAAGGCTATACCCATTCGTATTCTGCATAATGATGCTATTATGTAGGTAGATGAAAGTGGGATCCTTATAAAAATCAATCACGGACAATTTCTCAATAAAACGCTGGCCTTCCTTCCATTCATTTGGAACACGCCCCTGAACTTGATCCCATCGCATCTTGGACACCTTGCCTTTACTGTTCCACAGAATATTTTGTTAAAAGATCAGTAATCATTTCTAATGAATACACACCCTTGGCAATGTCTACAACAAACTCAACTGCAAACTCTCGTTGCATTCTTAGATGATACCCGTTTAGAATCAAAAATGATTTCGTAACCAGGTAAGCTGTACGTTTATTGCCATTATGGAAGCAATGATTTTTGACCAGCGATTCCAGCAATGCAGCTGCCTTATCGAATATAGAGGGATAAGCATCCTCTCCAAAAACACTTTGTTGTGGTCTATGTACCGCAGACTCCAGCAGGCCGTGATCCTTCACACCTGCCTGATCTACGTCATTCATTCTTTTCATCATGAAATGGTGTGCTGTAATAACTTCTTCCTTAGTAAGAAAGATGGCCATATCAACGATCCCTTAGGTCTTCAAGAATGCCCTGATCCTCTTCAAATACATCGAAGAACGCCTCCAACACCTCAGGACGAACCTGTTCAGGCAACAGAGCTGCCCGGCTTTTTCTCAACACCACTTCTCCGTGTTCATTTTCAATAAACTCAATTTCATCTCCCTGAGAGATATTCATTTTATCCGCAAGAGCTTTTGGCAAGCTCACACCCAAGCTATTCCCCATCCGTCCAATCTTTCGGGAATAACGCTTCACCTTCGATTGATCCTTCGTCACTTTGACCACACCATTCATTTTTTTCCCCCTCCTATAGTATGCTCTGCTCGCTTCAAGTTATAACTTATAACGGTAATAAAAGTTATAATATATGTACATTTTATCAAAAGGATATTAAAAAGACCAACTCACAGATGGTCCTTCTGATAGCAGATAGATTGATTGAAGCGGCTATCGTGACAAAGGCTTCCTTAACTTCTCCGGTATGGGAATATGCCTTATGGATTCTAACGGATGATACAGCAGCATCCACGGTCCCGAGAAACGCATAACCCCCTTAATTTTATGGCGGTAGACGGGTGTATAACAGTGAATCGGACACTTGGCACACGCTGTCTTCTCATCACCAAATTTGCAGCGGGAGAGTCTTGTCATAACATACTCATTTAAAACCCGGCATTCCTCACAGAGCTCCTGCCCATAATGTTTTTTCTTGCAATAGATACGAATCATCTTTGAAGCAATCATTTTTTCTTTGCGGATCTTAGGGCCATCGTTCAGCTGCTGCTTTGCTGCTCTGCTCATATAATAAGGCCTCCTGGACTTAGTTGAACTTATTCATCTAAATCTTTGAAGTGAAAATGCTCATGATGGATCGCATCCATTCCAACCAGCTCTCCGCTCTTCTTATGGTAATACGGAAACATCCGGTTAATCGGCAGCCTTAGAAGCTGATAATTCTTATCCTTAGGCAGCTTGTCTATTTCTTCGACAGCCCTGTCGTGCACTGTAAATACTCCTATAGGATAAAAGTTCGGAAATCCGCTCGTCTGCTCAGCAACAAAAATAACCCAGATATATTCATCAGTCATTTGGACACCTTGCCTTTATCTAGTACCACATCAGATTTAAACAAGTGATTTCATTCCAAAAATGTGGTAAGGGATGAAGCTGCATTCGTAGCGAAAAAAAGGGGTAAGTGTATTCTGTGCAACTAAAAACAGTGAAACGGGTGGACTTCCTCTTCTAATTGTATTCTGTACAACTAAATTTGCCCGGATGGGCGAAAATCCAGATATTGAGGCATTTTAATTGCAGGAAATACAACTAAACATTGATTTAGCGGGACATAGGGCGATTTAGTTGTACAAATTGCAATTAAGCCTCCCCTTGCACTCTAAACGGGGCGCGGTAAACCCTCAGCAAGCCATGAGTTAAAGTAATTTTCTCACGTTTAGTTCTGATGAGCTACTAGTCCTATCAACGATCCCTTAAATCTTCAAGAATAGCCAGAACCTCTTCAAACTCATCAAAGAACGCCTCCAAGTCCTATCAGGCGGATCTCGTTCAGCTCTTCTGCTGTCATTAATCCAGCTTGATACAGATTCATGTACTCCTGAGAAATGCTTTGATTAAAGATCAGCAAATCATCGGTGTTAATCGTCACAGGTACTCCACAATCATAAAGCTTCCGAATAGGATGGCTGCCGTAGTTCTCCGCTACACCAAGCATAATATTACTAGTAGGACAGACATTCAGTTGAATATGGTGAGCAGAAAGCCAGTTCATAATTTGAGGCGAACGGACGGCTGCAATTCCATGGTGAACCTCATGAAGCCCGAGCTCCTCAACAGCTTCCATAACATCATCCGCGGTTCCGAACTCCCCCACATGAGCCTTGAGCGCCAGCCCCGCCGTATTCGCAGCTTGGTAAATGGACTTAAAAGATGTGATCGGCTGGGCAAATTCATCGCAACAAATATCGATGGAGCGAAACCAGCGGTAAGCCAATATTTCATCTAACCGGTTATACACTTCATCTACATTGCAGGCACGGTCCAAAGCCAGCTCCGGGAGAAACTGTGTTGCAGGAGCAAACCGGCGATGATATTCATTCATGATCCGCATAAATGGCTCCATTCCTCCCAAGGTATCCACCTCATCCACTCCAAAGCTTAATGCCAATCTCTCAATATGGTCGTCAGCCGCTTGCGCAAAGGAAGCTTCAATCCGTTTCAAATAACCTTGAATACCAGGGCAATGCCGTTTCACAGATTCAACAAACCATTGCTGCATGTCTTGCAACGATCGGAACGGTTCCGCCGCCGGCTCTATGTCAACATGCGCCCACTCGCTAATATATCGAATGTTCCCTCCGCGTCCGGCGTGGTTATGCAAATCGCTTTTCGGGATGGACTGCAGCTCCACAAGTGATTCATTCATAAGCGCTTCTACAAACCTTTGTTTAGTGGACAAGTTCTTAGATCCTGTCGGCAATTGGTGACACCCCATTCAAGATAATGAAATAGCAGGTTCGATGACACTTTTATCTTAGCATATCTTATAAAAAAGACACCCCTAAGGGGTGTCTTCATTAGCACTGTATCAATCCTCTACCCTTACGTGGTGCCTGCACGCCGGTCAGCAAGCGCCATCGCGGCGACGTATCCGGAGCTCCAGGCCCATTGCAGGTTATAGCCGCCGCAATCTCCGTCCACATCCATTACCTCACCGGCTAAATAGAGGCCCGGCACTAGCTTAGATTCGAGCGTTCCTTCGATCAGCTCCGTCGTATCGATGCCACCGGCTGTGGTTTGGGCGTTCGTGAAGCTGTTGGTATCGGTGATTTTAAATTCCCAACGCTTCAATAGTTTATAAAATATTTTCTTGGTTTTCCACGATAGATCCTGACACAGCAGATGCAGCTGTTGATCAATTCCAGCCTCCTTCAGCAGCACTGGAATCAGTTTCTTGCTGACGATACCCACGAAGGAATCGGCAACCGTCCGGTGTCCGAAGATCCCCCAGTGGATCTCCAGGAAATCAATTAACTCTTCCTCTGTGCGCTCCGGCATCAAATCAACCGACAGGGTCACGGATTCTCCTATGCCGAGATTATACGCAGCCTTTCTGCTTAGCTGAAGGATGGGCGGGCCCGAGATCCCATAGTCTGTAAAAAGAATCTCTCCGGACTCCGTGCGGATAACCTCATTGTTCACGATCACATGGGCCTCTCCCTCAAATTTGATGCCCGACAGTTCCTTCAAATACGGATAATCCAGCTTCAATTGTACAATGCCTGGTACCGGGTGGATCATGGTGTGCCCCAGACGTTGGACAAGCGTATAACCGGAACCGTCTGTTCCTGTTTTGGGAGCGGTAAGGCCGCCGGTACATAGAAAAAGATAGTCGCTTGTATACACAACCTGCTCCTCTGTCTCCGTCTGGCAGGTTATCGCGAACCGCGGATGTCCCGCCGAAACGGTCACATCCAATACTTTATGTTTATAATATACGGGGACATTCCGGTCCTCCAGGGCCAGCTTAAACACCCCCGGCACCGAAGCCGCCTGCAGCGACATCGGATACATCCGGCCATTCTCCAAGCTCATAAAAGGAAGCCCGAGCGAGGAGAAAAATTCGATCGTCTGGCGGACACCGAATTGCCGAAGTACATGTATTGGGAATCCTGCCTGATTGCTGTGATACTTAATGGATAAAGCGGCTGCTTCATCCGTACCGGTGGCGGTGGATTGGTTCGTAATGTTGCAACGCCCGTTACCTGTCGTTATTATTTTCTTACCGAGCCGGTCATTGCTTTCAATAATGGCTGTATCAATACCTTGATCTCTCGCTGTAACTGCAGCCATTAGACCTGCAGCACCCCCACCGATAATGAACAGCTCGTGGTGCTTAGAAGTCTGATCCTTATACATGTTAATTGATGCATCCCTTTTCCTAATAAATTTATTGAATGGACTTAGCTATCGCCATGGCGGCCACATATCCGGAACTCCAGGCCCATTGCAGGTTATAGCCGCCGAAATCTCCGTCCACATCCATCACCTCGCCAGCCAGATACAGCCCGGGCACTAGCTTGGATTCCAGCGTTCCCCGGGTGAGCTCCGACGTATCAATGCCGCCGGCTGTCACCTGCGCATTCGTAAAGCCATTGGTATCCGTCACTTTAAATTCCCAACGCTTCAAGAGCCTATAAAAGTTCTCTTTAGTTTTCTGCGGCAGATTCTGGCAAAGAAGCTGTGGCTGTTGATCTAAGCCCGTCTCCTTAAGCAGGACAGTAACAAGCTTTTTGTTGAAGATACCCACGAGGGAATCCGCCACGGTCCGGTGCCCAAAGGTCTCCCAGAGCTTTTCTAGGAACTCCACTAGCTCTTCCTCTGTGCGGCCAGGCATCAGATCCACCGATAATTTCACCTGTTCTCCTCTGGCCAGATGATACGCGGCCTTTCGGCTTAACTGGAGAATGGGCGGACCGGTAATACCATAGTCTGTGAAGGCCAGCTCACCCTGTTCACTGCCGATGACTTTACCCTTAACAATGATATGAGCTTGTCCCTGAGATTTGATACTGGACAGTGCCCTCATATTCGGATATTGCAGCTTCAATTGCACAATGGCCGGAAAAGGCTCAATCACGGTGTGCCCCAGACGCTCGGCAAGGGTATAACCCGGAGGTTCTTTTCCTGCATTGGGACCGGTGTTGCCCCCCGTAGACAGAAGCAGATAGTCGCTAGTATACACAACCTCTTCCTCTGTCTCGGTTAGGCATTTTATCGTGAAGCGAGGATGATCTGCCGAAGCAGTAACATCCACCACTTTATTCTTAAGGTATACGGGAACATTCCGATCCTCTAGCGCCAGCTGGAAAATATCCAGTACCGCCGCTGCCTGCAGCGACATCGGGTACAGCAAGCCCCCCTTGAGTCTTGTCAGCGGAAGCCCGAGAAAGGAGAAAAAATCAATCGTCTGACTGACGCCATACTGCTGCACTACCGCAAGCGGAAATTCGGATTGATTACTGTGATATCTGCGCGATAAAGCAGTTGCTTCATCCGTATCTGTCACAGTGGATTCATTCGTAATGTTGCAGCGGCCATCACCTGTCATTAAGATCTTCTTGCCAATCCGGTCGTTACTCTCCAGAATAGCAGTATCGATCCCCATATCACTCGCAGTAACAGCAGCCATTAGTCCGGCAGCACCTGCGCCGATAATAAAGAGCTTGTGGTGCATAGAAGTCTGATTCTCATACATGGTTGGTCAATGCATCCTTTATCCAATTTTCTCTAAGCTCAAAAACACTTTATTAAATTATAGCATAAGCAAAGCAGCGATTCCCTAACAACAGGAGAATCGCTGCTTTGCTGTGTTCTAACGTATATCGATGAAAGGTTGGCTATACTTACTTAGCTTCCAGCATCCGCAGCAGAACCGTAACCGTCTCTGCCCGCGTTGCGGCATCCTTCGGGAAGAAGCTGTTGTTGCCTTTGCCTTGCATCAGTCCCGACTTCTTCATCTCGGCTGCTGCTCCAACTGCCCAGGCCGGGATGTCGCGGTCATCCGTGAATCCAGCGGAGCGGGCAACGGGAGCCAGTTGTAATGCTCTTGCCAGCATGACAGCCATTTCCGCTCTGGTTACAGGCGCATCCGGGCGGAAATTGCTGTTGTTATCCCCCTGGATGATTCCCAAGGCTACCGCCTGCGAGATGGCGGTCCGGGCCCACGAACCGATCCGGTCACTGTCCTTGAAGGACAACGCTCCTTCTGTGTTCTGAAGCTTCAGCGCCTTTGCCAGCATCACCGTGAATTCTGCACGGGTCACGGTACGGTCAGGCTGGAACGAACCGTTCGGATACCCTGTAATGATCCCTTGCTTGACGGCTTCGCGGATACTGGCTTCGGCCCAATGTCCGGCAATATCTGTTAAGGATGGACCAGGCACCGGATTAGCGGGGGCTTGCGGGCCCTCGTCCGGCTTACTAGGCGTTCCAACAATAACCGGCGCTACTGGTACTGACGGAGTCACTGGCGCTTCACCTCCAGGATCGCCGTCATTTCCGCCGCCCGAACGCTCGTTAACCGAAACGTTGATTTTTCCCGTAATGGACGGATACGCACTCAAGACTGCCGTAACCGTCACTTCTCCAGGTGTGGACGGTGCTGTAAGGACCGCGCTGAACCGGCCATTGGCGTCCGTTACAGCATGAGCCGGCTCAAGGCTGCCCGAGGAAGCCGCGAGTGCAACCTCTACGCCGGAGACCGGAAGATTGTCACTACCCGAGACGATTCCTGTGATGGATACTTCATCTCCGGTATTCACAGCAGACGGTGCTGCCTGTAGTTCAATAAGAGCAGGGACCGGTATCGCCTTACTAACCGAAACGGTAACCGTATTCGTCACGGAAGGATTGCCGGTCAGTACAGCCGTAATTGCGATATCCCCGGCTGCGGATGGTGCCGTAAACACCGTACTGAACCTTCCGTACTCATCCGTTACGGCAAGTGCAGGCTCGAAACTACCCGAGGCTGCCATGAGACTAACCGCAGCACCGGCTAACGGAAGATCTTCACCGTCATAGACGGTTCCCGTAACGGACACTTTGCCTCCAGCGGATACGGAGGACGGTGTGGCCTGCAGTTCAATCCGGGCGGATACAGGCACAGCCTCTTCTTCAACGGATACGGTAACCGCCCCTGTCACGGATGGACTTGCCGGCAGTACGGCTGAGATGGATACCTTACCGGGAACCGATGGTGCAGTATAGACCGTACTGAACTTGCCGTACACATCTGTAGTTACTTTGGCAGGCTCAAGGCTGCCATCGGCTGCTATGAGTTCAACGTCTACACCGGACAACGGAAGATCACCGTCAGCGTAGACGGCCCCCATAACGGATACTTTGCCTCCAGTCACCACCGAAGATGGCGCTGCCGCAAGCTCAACCCGGGCCGGAACCCTCTCTGCGTTCTCTGGTCCGAACACTTTGAATTCCCAGAGCGAGTAGCCGTATTTGCTTGCTCTCTGAGTTCCGTACATCCGGACATATCTGGCATTCACCGAATCGATAGAGATCTCGTCGATATCCCCATCTCCGCTGGATGTACTATATACTGTCTTCCAGTCGTCCAGCGTATCGGAGACATCGATCCGGTATTCCTTTCCATACGAACTTTCCCAGTGCAGCATGACCTTAGCAATAGGCTGACTTGCGCCAAGATCGACATAAATCCACTGCGGATCGGCATAGTTGGACCCCCAGCGGGTCGTCAATGAGCCGTCTACCGCATTCCCCACTGCCACATCGGCGGCTTTGGATGAGCTTGCAATCACGGTTTTGCCTTCCGCAAGGTTCAGGGCAACCGCTTCATACACGTTAAATTCAGCAAGCGAGTAGCCCTCTCCGGTTCCCTGCTGAACGCCCTGCATGCGGACGAATCTGGCACTGGTTTTACCGAACGTAATGTCATCGATTCCCCCATCTCCCATCGAGGTCGCATAAACATCCTTCCAGGTGGCCCCATCATCGGATACTTGGATTTTATAGCTTTTGCCGTAAGCCTTCTCCCAATGCAGTCTAACCTTATTGATCATATATTGATCCTGCAGATCAACGTAAATCCATTCATCGTCCGAAGCGTTAGAACTCCAGCTGGAGGTTCTGTAGAGATCGTTAGCATTGGAAGCAAATTGCTTGCCTACGCTGGAGGAAGCAGCCGCTCCTTTACTGTAAGCGAGATCATACCCGCTGTCGTCGATGGAAGCTCCCTCGCTTAGCGTCTCACTCCGCCCGGTGAACGTATCTTTACCGAGTCTGTACGTGGTCGTAGTCTGGTCTCCGTTCCGGTTCAGCGTTACATTCACTGTAATCCCCGGCGTTTCGGGATTCGCCACCGAGATGCGGACAGGGTCCGCGGATTCATCAACGATCACCATCGACGGTTTATCTACGGTGACAGTCAGTCCTTCTCTTAGCGTCACCGTACCCGGCTGATAGAACAGCAACTCCGCAATACCCAGCGAACGGTGCCGGACCGCTTGCACGGACGGGGTATTCGCGAGAATACTAATCGGGTTTGCTTCCGCGTAGCTGCCAACCTCCCCGGCGGTTTTACCCGGCAATACGATGTATTGATAGGACGCATTGATCGGCTTCACGCCATGATCCAGCCACATCGAGAACAACGGCTTAGTGATGGGCTCTGTTGAACTGCCAGTAACCACATCGCTCCATTTCCCGGTCTTCGTCTCCTGCTTCACCTGGAAGTCCGTCTTATCCGGGAACACATACCCGGTACTATCGTTATAGGCCCAGCGTCCGTTCACCTGCGATGTTCCATCTGCCACTTTGCCGTCTACCAGCACATCGCCAACAGCAAGACTCTGATTCAGCGTGGTATGGACCGGTGCAGCATTCGTCGAAGTGATGCCTGCGCCCAGCGCTACCATTTCATCATCGAAGAAAAAGTAGCCCTTTTTCCCGCTGGTACTCAGCTTGTTGAAATCAAACGCCGTGGCTCCGTACCGCTCATTGGTTACGCCGCCCACAAAGGTCTTCGGGTTGTTGAAGTTATTCTCCTTCGTGAAAACGTAGGGAGCTGTTGTTCCCGGAACATGATTCCAGTCCATCAGCGGGTACACGGTTCTGTACTCATCCCCGGTTCTCTGGATAGCCGTGGCGCCTTGCGGAGTCCAGTAGAGCAGGTTGTATCCGCTTGGGTTAATGGTTCTCATTTCGCCGCCCTTGACCGTGCTGGACGACATCTTGACTGTAATTCCGTAATCCTTGCGCATATGAGAGGAGACCAGGGTCTGCCATTGCGTCATATTGTTCGCATCCAGTCCATTGCCCGAGACCGTGCCAATACCCCGGATGTTATTCAGGAAAACTGCGAACTCATCCGCCCGCTTCGGATTCGCCGCCTGCATCCACTCCAGCGGATCTTCGTAGAAGGTCAGCGCAGAGCTCTCATAATCCGGCCACTCCGGTCCATTCATCCCCATCCCCAGATCGGCAACATCGCCTCTCACCAGATATCTGGTCCCATCCAGCACATAAGAGGACAACGAGTCAATCGCCGCCTGGCTGTAAGCGAAGCTTGTGCCCGAGACGACATAAGCCCAGAAGGACATATCTCTCGCGAAGCTTCTTCCGTAGCCCGTGGTATAATTCGTCTTCCCATGCATGAAAAAGGACATGTCAGACTGGATTCCCGTTAGCGTCTCCGTCACCGCCGAGAGCACGTTAAACGCCTCTACAGCGCTACGGACATTCTGGACATCCTCCAGCAATAAGCCGCGGATCATATAATTCTGATTGTACCAGGACGAATTGGCCCCATCGATCGTATTCGGTTTGCTGTCTAACGTGCCGATAATATTGGCAGCCTGCTCCGCAGTCAGATAGCCCTCACATAGCAGTGCAACTTTGCTGAGCCGTAATTGTTTGCCGATCCCGGTCTCCCACCAATTAGTGGAGGTCGGCTTGACCGTAAACCAGTGATCCAGTGCTTTCTGAATACCGGCTAACAGGGCTTCATCGTGATAGTAAGGCCCCTTCGGGTCTGCAAAAGCCTGAGCCATCGATTGCATCCGGTCCAGCGCAAGGTAAGGCGACCACGCCCGCCCGTTGGCACTGGAAGCCGTACTGGTATAATCTACATCGCCCCAGCTTCCATTCGCCTTTTGACTAGATAAGTAGGTTCCGGCCTGTGATTTAAAAGTCCATTCGACCCGCCCATTCGTGCCGTCATTGATGATGTCTTTGGAGATGTAGAAGTCTACCACCCGCTGCTTCATCAGCTTGATTTCCGCCAGCTCTTGCGACGATCCATCTGCCGATACAGGATATTGGAACCCGAGGGTCGAGATCATCAAACCAACCATAACGAGACATATCCATCTCTTGATCCTGCTTTGCATGTTACCAGTCATGTACACGCTCCTTTGCTATCTGGGCCATTATTTTGACAGCGCTTTCCTTTTAGCGGATGAAAGAAGGCAGCTTGCACTGCCTCCAGCTTATTACCACAGCGTACTTAATATATCCTCCAGAGGAATGTCCGCCACTGCCATCACTTCGTCCGCAGCTCCGTAATACATACGGACCGTCTGGTCCAGCAGCAGGGCTCCGCATGAGAACACGACCTTGCCGAAGAATCCGTTCACCTCATAGGAAGCTTCCGGCTCCAGCACTGGGACACGCGATCTTGCAATGACCCGGGTCGGGTCCTCCAGATCCAGCAGCACCGCCCCCATACAATAGCGGTGGCTGCTGTCCGCGCCATGATACAGCGCAAGCCAGCCGCGTTCGGTTCGAATCGGAACCGCCCCGCCGCCCATACGGGCCGAGTCCCAGCCCTGCTCGCCGAGTCCCATCAGGAAGCGGTGGTTCCCCCAATGGTCGAGATCGGGCGATTCCGCGATCCACATCTCGGGAGCGCCGAATGACTTCGGCACCGGACGATGCAGAGCGTAGTATTTGCCGCCAATTTTCTCTGGGAAAATCATAACATCCTTATTCTCGGGAGGCAGCATCATCCCGCGCCGCTTGAACGTCTGAAAGTCGCGGGTCTCCGCCAGCCCGACACCGACACCGCGCGCGGAGGCCGCGCTGTAAGTAATGTAATAGGTGTCCCCGATCCGGGTCACCCGCGGATCTTCGATCCCCCAGGCTTCCAGAGGATGCTCCGGGAAAAGGGCCGGCTGCGGCTCCACCTCGAAATGAATGCCATCCCGGCTTCGTGCTACCCGCAGATGGGATAAGGAGGTGAGCATGACCGTCTGTCCGTCCTTGGCTACGAAGCGCGAGTCGGAGAAATCATAGCCCGGATCGCTCTTGTCGTAACGCTCCACCTGCACCTCCGTCCCTGCCTCATTCAGCCGGGGAACGAGCACCTCGTCCGCCTGGTCCGATATCGGCGCTTCGGCAACGCGCAGCAAGAGGATCGTCTCATCCTGTAGCTGCGCCACGCCTGCATTGAAGGCACCCAGCACCCGGAAATCGGGACGGGAGGGGACAACATCCCCGGCTTCAATCAGCGGATTATGCGCGCTGCGTGTTATTTTCATTGGAGTGACCTCTTTCTGTGTGTGAAGTACGGTTATTTCCCGGAAGTAACGGCATCAATCTGAGCCTGAATTTCATCGATCACTTTTTGCCCGCCGAGACTGGCCATTTTATCCTCCATCGTTTTCTTTCCTTCCTCCGCAGGGATCAGGCCTTGGCTGAGCGGCAGGAAGATCGAATCATGAAGCGGCGTGATTTTGGCATATTCCGTCTTTACCTTCTCGGCGTTGAAGTTGAAGCCTGCAATTGGACTCAGCGTGAAGTTGGATGTCTTGGTCGAGAAATCGAACCACTTCTTGTCATCCGGCATCATGTTGTCAGGTGTACGGTTCAGCGTCGGCCGCCAGGTCAGCACATAACCAGGGAAGGTATACGCGGACAGTACCTTATAGCTCGAATCGCCGACAGGCTCCCAGTCTTTCCCTTGAATGCCGTATTCCATCAGATCATGGTTCTCCTTAATCGACAGCCAGTTCATTACATCCATAACTGTATCCGAATGCTTGGAAGTCGTCGGTATACAGAGGAAGTTCCATTGCTGATAAGCTGTATAAGGCTTGGCCTGCTCCCCGTTCGGAATGAAGATCTCCAGCTTGTCGCTGCCATCCTTCAGCATTTCCGAATATTTCAATCCTTCCACACCATCGGCTGCATAGTAGGTCGCCGCATATTTACCTTGCTTGAACAGCGTCTCCGCATTTTGCTCCTGGGCAATATTCTTGGAGATAATTCCGTCCTTATAATATTTGGTGACACGTTCATAGGCATCGGCAATCGTCGGACTCACCCATTGGCCAATGACCTTCTTATCCTTGATCGAATACGAGAACATGTTGACCCCAATCTCCAGCACTTCATCCTTTGCCAGATTCGCAGAGTCACTCAGAATGAATGGCAGCTTATCCGCCTTAATTCCGTTAATGACAAAAGGCTTGACGTCTTTCTCATTTTCCTTGACCGCATACAGGAATTTCTCCAGGTCACCCAGCGTTTTCAGCTCGGGAAGCCCGTATTTCTCGCGTAAGTCCTTGCGGATCAGCAGGCCATAGAGCTGGCCTTGGGTGGTGCCGAGCGGAACCCCCATAATTTTGCCGCCGAACTTGTTGTACTCCCACATTTCCTCCGGAATGGACGCCTTCAGCTCGGGCCGTGCAGCCACTGCCGCATCCAGCTCCATCAAAGATTTACTCTCAATCATCTGGTTCATGGATATCCAAGGAGCATCCAGATACATATCGAACTCTTCCCCGGCAGACATCTTCACGGATACCGCATTCCCGTAATCGGACCATGGCATGAAATTGACATTCAGGGCGGCTCCGATATTATCCGCTTTCAGCTTGTCGTTAACCGCCTGCAGCACAGTATCGAACCCCGCAGGTTTATCTCCCGGGAAATAAGCCTTTAGCGTCACAATGTCTTTGGCAGCAGGAGCTGCACTGTCTGTACTGGACGGAGGATTCGCGGCATTGCCTTCATTTTTCGTATTTCCCCCGCAGCCCGCGAGCACCAGTGACGATACCAATACCGCTGTTGTTGCCGTGCCAAACCATCTTTTTAACCTCATCTCATAACCCTCCCATATCTATGGACACAATCTGAATAACTTACCCTTTTACCGCTCCTACCGTTAGACCTTTGACAAAATATTTCTGAAGCATCGGATACAGCAGTACAATCGGGCCGATGGTCAGCACTGTTGTCGCCATCCGCACCCCGTAAGTCGGTGGTGTCACTGCAATCGCCGCACCGGAAGGAATCAGATTCTTGGCCGCCTCCATATTGGAGACCATCCGGCGCAGAATTAACTGCAGCGGGAATAATTTCTCATTATCGATGAACATCAGTCCCATGAACCAGTCATTCCAGAAGCTCAGCGCATAGAAGAGACCGACAGAAGCCAGAATCGGCTTAGAGATCGGAATCATAATCTGGAAGAACACTCTCATCTCATTCGCTCCGTCTATTCTGGCGGCTTCCTCCAGCTCCTCAGGAATGGTGCGGAAGAAGCTGACCAGCAGGAAGACGAGGAATGGCTGGCACAACATGGTTAGAATCAGTACCCAGATCGTATTCTGCAAATGCAGCCACTGGCTAACCACAATATAGAACGGAATGATGCCTCCCGAGAAGAGCATAGGCAAGTAGCAGAATAACAGAAAAGGCGTTTGCAGAACATTCCGTTTATTCGCCAGTGAATAGCCGAGCATGGCCGAAATGCACAGGGCGCTTAAGGCCCCGACCACCGTAATGAACACGGTGACGCCATAGCCGTTGAACAATACATCGGATTGCAGAACCGCCTTATAAGCGGCCAGCGATAATTTTTGCGGAAATAAGGTGTAGCCGTGCGCAATCAGCTCCTCCTCATCCGTAAACGAGCCGGCAATCATCAGCAGAAAAGGAAACAGACAAAATATAGTGAACAGCAAAATGAACGTATGGGCGAATGCC
Source organism: Paenibacillus sp. FSL H8-0122 (assembly GCF_038005345.1). Lineage (NCBI taxonomy): Bacteria > Bacillati > Bacillota > Bacilli > Caryophanales > Paenibacillaceae > Paenibacillus > Paenibacillus sp. FSL H8-0122. The sequence continues at coordinate 6,494,432 of NZ_JBBOTB010000001.1, forward strand.
GTAAAGGTGCGATCCGCAGCGCTATGTTTCTGTCTCATAGTTACTCTCCTAGAATAAAGCAGATTCTTTGGATACCCTCCGGGTTACCCAGTTGGCGGCAATGACGAAGATCAGCCCCATAATGGACTGGAACAGGCCTACAGCCGAAGACATGCCGAAATCGTGCAGCTGTCTCATCGAGCGGAAGACAAAGGTATCAATAACGTCCGTAGTCGGATACAGCATGGAGTTGTCTCCAATGATCGCATAGATCATCGCAAAGTCACCATTGAAAATTTTGCCTACGGCCAGCAGCGTCATGATCATAATCGTCGGCACCAGCAGCGGCAATGTAATGCGGGTTACAATCTGCAGCTTGGATGCTCCGTCAATCCGGGCAGCCTCGTACAGATCCTCCGGTATTCCCGTAATGGAAGCCAGGAATATGATCGAAAGATAACCGGCGCCTTGCCATACACGGATCACAGTCAGTATATACGGCCAAAGCTTCGACTCAAACATCCAGTTGACCGGTTCCATGCCGATATTGTGCAGCCAGACATTAATCATGGGCTCTTCCCCGCCGAATAAGGATTGCACAATCATTCCGATCACAATCCAGGACATGAAATAAGGAAGGAAAATAAGCGACTGCGAGATCCGTTTGAAATACTTATTGCGGATCTCATTGAACATGAGTGCAATCAGAACGGCAGCCGCTGTCGTAAACACAATAAACAGCACGTTGAGCATCAGTGTGTTCCGCAGAATAATCCAGAAGTCATCTGATGTAAAAAAGTAATCAAAATTTCTAAAACCTACCCAGTCACTCCCCGTGATCCCCTTGGCAAAATCATAGTCTTTGAAGGCAATCATAATCCCGTATATGGGCAAATAACTGAACACGAGAAAGAACAACAGCCCCGGTACAGCCATTACATACAGAAAAGGATTCTGCACGATATGCCTCCATTTTGAACGTCTACCTGCGTTAAGCTGGTAGTTCATCTTTACATCCCCCCTTTCCTCAAGACCGGTAACCGCCCCAAGAGCGTCCCGTTATCTATGCCGTCACCTTATCAAGCCCTTACGGCCAGAGCAATTCCGAGAAGCTCCAATCCTTCCCGCAAGCGCAGATTCACCGCCTTCCCAAAAACAACACTCTTCCGAAAACAAACGATTTGGCAGACGAAAATGCACGTTATGCTATAATAAACCTACTTATTACGAGCCGGGCAGTTATGATTACGGAGGTTCCAGCGCCATGAAATTCAGACAACCACTCTTCGCATCGCTGAAGCGGCACCCTACTTATATGAAGCTTATTTTTTATTTTGTCAGTGCGAACGTTCTGGTACTGGGGGTATCCTTCGTACTGCTCTATGGGCAATCCTCTAAGACCCTGCTGCACGAGATCGGAGATCATTCGGAATCCCTCTTGGTGAACGGAGCCCGGAATACGTCACGGCTGATGGAATGGGCGCTTGATTTCAGCTTCTCCTCCAGTAATGACAGCGCACTCAAGGTGTATGCGCTTTCAGATCATTACAGCGATTTCGAAACCTATGAGGTATGGAGCCAGCTGATGGACATTAAGAACGCCAACCCCTCCATTGACTCTGTCTACCTCATTAACGATTATACGAATACGGTTGTTGACTCCAGGCTTGGGTTAAATGATACCGCCGCTTTTTACGATCAGGATATACTTAAGCGCTTACGTGACCCGGATATAGTGAACCATAGCGTGCTCATTCCGCGAACCTTGTCCCTCCCTCTTACCGGGAATACACCCAAGGACGTGCTGACCATTGTCAGATTTTATGAAAAAGGCAGTTCCATCTCTGCGTTCGTCATGAATGTGGATACGGATAATCTCATGACCCTGCTTCAGAACAATTCAAACTTCGCCAGCAGATCCATCACCGTGCTGAATGACCGCGACGAGACGATCTTCAGCAGCACGGACATGAGTCCGCAGCAGATTGCAGAGCTCCGGAGCCACGGAATGAAGGGCGCCAGCGGCTGGAAGCTGTTCCAGCCCTATGGCCAGGGGGAGAAGCTGGTGGTGTATGCCGACTCCTCGATCAAGGGCATCCAGGATTGGACCTTCATTGAGATGATACCGAAGTCCGCCATCCTGGGCAAAATCACAGTCCTGCGAAATACCAGCCTGATCCTGTTCCTCGTCTTGTTCGCGGCCTCCCTGGCGGTGATTATTCTAATCTCCAAACGGGTATACTCGCCCATTCAGGAGCTGATCAGCCGGGTCATGCGGCAGCATCAGGCCGAGAAGCCGGGCCTTGGCGCAAACGCCAATGAACTGGAATACCTATCGAGTGTCTTTACCTCGCAGCATAATCAGATTCACGAGCTTACCGAGCAATGGCGGCATAATAAATTTCTGGGCCGAGAGCGATTCCTAAGGGATTTTCTGGGGGAGACTTATCACTCGGCAGAGGAGATCAGCGCTCAATTCTTGGAATGGGGGATTGATCTGCCGACAGATCAGCTATCCGTAGCGATCTTCCGGATCGACCACTTCGCAGAATTCTCGGGAGTATACCCGGAGAAGGACCGGCGTCTGCTGCGGTTCGCCATGTCCAATATCATTCAAGAGTCGCTGCAAGCGTCCAGGCACAAACTGCAAACGGTGGATATGGGAGACGACCACGTGGCTGTCATCTTATCGGCTCCCTTATCCGAGGAATTCGTGAAGGAGCTGCAAGGCTCCCAGCAATTAATCCAGCAATATTTGTCCGTGGGCACCACCATTGCCTGGGGCCGGACCTTGCCGGGCTTAACCGACATGCACGAGGTATATCTGGAGACATATGAGCTGACGCAAGAACGGTTCCGCTTCGGACACCGCTCGCTTATCGTCAAGGCATGGCTGCCGGATGCACCCGGGGAATTGTATCATTTGCCTGTGAGCCAGGAGCGGCAGATCGCCCAGGCCATTCTCAAGGGGGAGGCCCCCGTCATTCTGGAGGTCCTGCGCTCCGCGGTAGTGAAGCTGCGGGAACTGCCATATTTTGAATGCAAAATGTCCCTCATCACCTTGTTCATGAACATCCGCCGGCTCATCCAGGAGCATTCGGCTCAGCCGCTGCCCAGCTCGTGGGGGCTAACGTCCATCGAGAAGCAGATCATCCAGCAGGAGACAATAGATAACGTCACGCCTTGGATGGAGGCCTTAATTACCAAGACGCTCGAAGACATTGCAGCCGCCCGCAGCCAATCCAAGAATATCGCCCTGATCTCACAGGTGGACCAGTTCATGGAGAGTCATCTCACCGATCCGAATCTGTCTGCCACCATGCTGGCTGATCACCTGGGCTTGTCGGTCAATTATTTCCGCAGCCTATATAAAGCAGAGACCAACCAGTCCATCACCGACAAAATATCGGAGAAGCGGCTGACCTTCATCTGCCAGGAGCTCATTGCCTCCGACTCCCCGATCGAGCCCATCGTCCAGCATTTCGGCTTCTCGTCCCTGAACACCTTCTATTCCAGCTTCAAGAAGGTGTACGGCATGACACCGGCCCAGTACCGGAAGAAGTACCGGGCGGGGGATGGCGGGGGGAAGGTGTGAGGGCAAGTGAAACCTATACATTCTTATATTTGAGCGCAAACAAGCGATAAGGATATGTTCCTTATCGCTTGTGTTGGTATTCCAGCAAGTTGCCGCTTTTATTCTCCCTTATAGGCCTTACGCAGCTCCGCAAGCTCGAACTTCTTCATCTGCAGAAAAGCCTTCGTCACACGCGCCAGCTGCTCCGGTGTGCCCTTCTCCATCATCTCATTCATCTCCGCAGGAATAATCTGCCAGGAGATGCCGAAGGCATCCTTCAGCCAGCCGCATTGCTCGGCTTCAGGAACTGCGGACAGCTTGTCCCAGTAGTAGTCAATCTCTTCCTGAGAATCGCATGATACCATAAAGGAGACGGCTTCATTGAAGCTGAACTGATGATTATGCGCACTATCCATGACCGTGAACCACAGGTTCTCCAGCATGAAGTCCGCGAACATTACCGTCCCTTCCTGATCCGGCGCAGAGCCCGCAGGGTAGCGGGTAAGAAGACCTTGCCGTGAATCCTTGAATACAGACAGATAGAAGGACATCGCCTCCTCCGCCCTCCCGCATTGATCCCCGACGAACAGCAGGGATGGAATAATTGCAGGCCGCTCCTCCCCTGCCGGGTTCGTGAGAATCAGCTGCCAGGACACTCCGAACTTATCCTGAATCCAGCCGTACCGCTCACTGAATGGATACTTGCCAAGCGGCATCAAGGCGGTACCGCCTTCCGACAGCTTGTCCCACACCTCACCCAGTCTGCCTGCTGCATCCTGTTCGCGTGAAGGATCAAAATTCACAAAGAAAGATACAGCCGGATTCAGCTTGAAATACGGACCCCCGCTAATCGCCATGAATGGCTGCCCCCAGACCTCAAAAGAGACCTGATCCGCATCGCCGGACGGCGTATCCTGAAGGGTGGTCACACTCGTTACCTTGGACTCCGGGAACACAGAAGCATAAAAGCGGGCGGCTTCTGCCGCCTCCTTGTCATACCATAGATGCGGGACAATTCTCTGTCTGATGCTGGCCACAACGATTCCTCCTCAGCTTCCTGTCCGTTCCGATCCAGGGATAGGGGCTTTAATTTGCTTTATTATACACTACAGGGAGACTGCTTTATTCTTTATTTTCTTTCAAGGTATACTATAAAGAAAACACGAGGACCTATCAATGGACAATATGGAGGACAAATACAAGGCAGCGCTGGCACATATCAAGGAACTTAAGCTGGAGATTATCCGGTTAAAAGCTCTTCTGGGACATGCGGAGGAAGGCGAAATGACCACTTTTCCCGAAAAATCCAGCGGCGAGGTTACTGTTGCAGAATCGAATGTTCATCAGTACTCCACCGTAGATGACAAACTGGCTCTATATAAAAGTTATTTTCGCGGCAGAGAAGATGTGTACCCGATCCGCTGGAGCAACAAGCAAGGTAAATCCGGGTACTCGCCCGTATGTGCCAATGAGTGGACTGCTGTCTGTGAGAAGCCCCGCGTGAAATGCTCCGTATGTAAGCATCAGAGCTTCATGCCGCTCACCGCTGAAGTCCTATCCACCCATCTGGATGCAAGGCAAGACCGGACCATTGGGATCTACCCTATGCTGCCAGATGAGACCTGCTGGCTGCTCGCCATAGATTTCGACAAGCGTGATTGGAAGCAGGATGTTACTGCCGTGATGGAGCTATGTAGTAACCATGGAGTCCCTGCCCTATTAGAACGTTCGCGTTCTGGCAACGGGGGGCATATCTGGATTTTCTTCAGTCAGAAGATTGAGGCGGCTACAGCCAGAAGATTTGGAATGACCCTGCTGAGTCTGACCATGAATCACAGATACCAGATTGGCATGGAATCGTATGACCGGCTTTTCCCCAATCAGGATACACTGCCCAAAGGCGGCTTCGGCAACCTCATTGCGCTCCCGCTTCAAGGTGGACCCCGAAAACAGGGGAACAGTGTCTTTGTGGACGAGCATTTTGAACCTTATGAGGACCAATGGAGCGCCCTATCCGGAATCGGCAAAATGAGCGGGGACGAGGTCTGGAGCTTTATACACAAGCACGGGGAGCGCGGGCTGTTTGGCAATGACAATATTTTAGCCGGGTCCGATGATGAAGCAGATGAATTGAACCTGTTTAAACAGAATAAAAGTAATAGGCAAGCGATTCTGCCAGAAACCCTCCCTGCGGAAATACAGATTCTACAGTCGGATCGCCTGTATATATCCAAGTCTGGGCTGCCTTCAAGTGCCATTCATGCTTTAATGCGAATAGCTTCCTTCTCCAACCCCGAGTTCCACAAGGCACAAGCCATGCGGCTCTCCACCTACGGCAAACCGCGGGTCATCTCCTGCGCAGAGGATTTGGGCAATGCTGTAGTGCTGCCAAGGGGATGCCTGCAAGAGGTGTTATCCTTGTTTGAAGAATATGCAGTCCAAGTGTCTGTGGAGGACCAACGTTCATCCGGTACAGCTATTGAGGCAGAGTTCACCGGCACCCTAACCACGCTTCAGGATACAGCAGCCAGAGCTATTCTGAACCGGGATATAGGCGTTCTCTCCGCAGCCACCGCATTCGGTAAAACGGTCGTTGCCGCCAGCGTGATCGCTTCCAGAAAAACAAATACTCTCATTCTGGTGCACCGCCGGGAGCTGATGGAGCAATGGCAGGAGCGCTTGCGCACTTTTCTGGATGTACCGAAACAAGCCATCGGGTTGATTGGCGGCGGCAAAAACAAACCAACCGGCATCATCGACATCGCCGTCATACAGAGCCTCAACCACAAAGGAGAGGTTAAATCCCTTGTAAGTGAATACGGACAAGTCATCGTGGATGAGTGCCACCATGTATCTGCCTACAGCTTCGAGCAGGTTCTGCAAAGAGTCCGGGCCAAGTATGTATTCGGCTTAACGGCTACCCTTAAACGGCAGGACGGTCAGGAGGCCATTGTCCGGTTTCAGCTTGGCCCGGTGATCATGAAGATCGATGCCAAAACCCTTAGCAGTTCCAGAGGATTCTCCCTTAGGGTGGTTCCCCGGTATACTACATTTCAGCTCAAGTCAGAAGACAAGGCTGCCGGGATTCAAGAGATCTATCAGCAGCTAACGCAGGATGAGGAGCGAAACACCCTTATTTTCGACGACTTGCTCACCTGTCTGGACGAAGGCCGCTCTCCCCTGCTGCTAGTTGAACGAACGGCCCATGCGGAGTATTTTGCAGAGAGGCTGCAGGCTTTTGCCAAGAACGTCATTGTACTGAAAGGCCGCATGGGCAAAAAACAGCGCGAGGCACTCCGCACCCAAATCGCCGCTATTCCAGACGATCAGGAACGGGTCGTTATTGCTACTGGCAAGCTGATCGGTGAAGGCTTCGATGACGCCAGACTGGACACCCTGTTCCTGGTCCATCCCATCTCCTGGTCAGGCACCCTACAGCAATATGCCGGCCGCCTGCACCGGAGTCATGTCAACAAAGAAGAAGTTAGAATATACGATTATATCGACCTCCAGGTCCCCATGCTGATGGGGATGTTCAAGAAACGGGTGAAGGGTTACCGGAAGATGGGGTATCGGGGGGCGGAGTTGTAGGATAGGAGAGAAAAAGCCAGCCCACACAATCAGGCTGGCTTTACTCTTATCTGAAAATTGTACTATTGCAGTGGGCTTAATGCCTTTACTTCCTGTACTGAGAGACCCGCTGCTTTTACAATAGTTTCAACCTCTAACCCGATCCACCTTTAGAACAATAACCAATTGTCCAGTCCGCCTTCAGACGGATCACAGTCTTGATTGAACATATTCAACTGCATTATCAAATTTGGAGAAATATTTACATTGAAACGCTCTTAATTCTTCTACAATTTCCTCTTGGTCAAAATCCTTCCAATTTCTGCTTACAAAAACTTTTTCTTCACCACCATTTTGTTGCTTTATACTGGCGATTATCGAAGAATAAATAATTGCATCTTGCGGTGATAGACCTAATTCCTCTTGATAACGTATGGATTCATCAAAAATGTTCTTATTAATATCAATCTGTTGCCCAACTTGTAGTAATCGACTCAGTACTTTCTCTAGCATATCCATCTCTTTAATCTCGACATCAACGATTGTTTTTGTTAATGGCTGTAGTAAGGAAACCAGTTCTTGATTATATAGAGATCTCTGTAATTGTTGTAATTCCTTATTTAAGGACTGTTGAACATTTTTCCGTTGCTTCCCCCTGCCCTGTATCGTCCAAAAAGGTTCCATTAATGAAAAAGAAGGGAATAGCAGGCTAATGGCATCTCTTTCTGCAAGTTGAAGAATCCGTTCTGCTGATATTGACTCTTCTTGTGCAAGAACTAATTCAAGTATAAAATTTGATTCTACATATACAATCATCCTTGTACCTCTGAGATGACTCTTGCACCAATTATAGTATCAATAAAGCCACCTTCCAACAGCTTTTGTTCAGGTTCACTTGTGAAATTACGGCTTTCATTCGCTCTTACAAGATCATTTATCCATTGAGTTACAATTATCTCTAATTCATTTTCCCTAAGGCGGTTTTCATTAGTGCTCATTTGTTTATAGTAACGGCTCACAACGTCTTGCATAGAAAAGCTAATGAGCGGGTTGCTCAAAACTTGATGTGAATCCTCATTATCCCATATATATCCATAATCCTGAGAAACCAAAACAAAATACTTAGACTTTAAATTTTGATGAGCCATGATATTTCTTCTTACTTTTTTTGCATCTTCTATATTGAGATTTTTACGATTTTTTACTTCAACTACTGCGATTGTTCCATCATCATTTGTTATGAGAATATCAAACGAATTTGAATTCACAATCTCACCATCCTTAAGATCTTTGTACCCAATTATACACAAAATAAAGTATGATTGGTATTAACAAACACACCAGCAACAACTCATAAAGACCTAGAGTGTATTCACTACAATTTTGATGTTACTGAGTCTTCTTCCTTGCCAAAGTCATTTAACCGATTTATGGTCAGTATCCCGCCGAATACTCCCTACTTTCTTTTAAATTAACAATATCCTGGCCCGTCGGGTTCTGGAAAACGCGAAGTCCAAACAGAGGGATAATCGCAAAAATGTGATCAAAGATATCTGACTGGACGGACTCATACACACCCCAGGTAGTCTCATTGCTGAACGCATAAATTTCTAAAGGCAGTCCGCTGTCTCCTGGTGCTAACTGCCTGACAATGAGCGTCATATCCTTATGAATTTTGGGATGATTGCGCAGATATTCTTGGACATATTCCCGGAACACCCCGATATTCGTTAGCTGTCGCCCATTCACTTTGCTCTCCATATTGATATGATGTTCCGTATTATAGGCGTTAATTTCATCTAATCTTGTCAGGACATAATCGCTAAGATAGTGAACCTTTTGGAACTCCTCAATCATTTCTTTGGTACAGAAACATATGCTGCTTGTATCAATACAGACACTTCGTTTAATCCTTCTGCCCCCGGAGGCTTCCATCCCCCGCCAATTTTTAAAAGAGTCTGAGATCAGGGCATAGCTCGGAAGCATGGTAATGGTTTTATCGAAATTCATCACCTTTACCGTATTCAGCGTAATATCAATTACATTGCCGTCGGCATTATATTTAGGCATTTCAATCCAGTCGCCTACACGAACCATATCGTTAGAAGATAATTGAATACCTGCCACGAGGCCCAATATCGAATCTTTGAAGACCAGCATCAGAACAGCGGATAACGCGCCCAGTCCACTAAGCAGAATTAGCGGATTCTGACCCATGAGGTTAGAAATCACCACAATCGCACCAATAATATACAGTATAATCTTCGCAACCTGAATGTAGCCTCTGATCGGTCTCATCTTGGACACTTCATACGTACGATAAATAGCATCGATAGCATCAAGCAGGGCATTAAACACCGTGATCGTTACAATAATCATATAAGCTAAGGCGAACTTTACAATGAAAGACTGATACAGCGGAAAAATAGGCGCGGCGTAATAAATGATAAAGGCCGGAGCGAGATGCGACAGCTTGTGAAATACTTTTTTCTCCAAAAAGATATTATCCCACGTATACCGGTTGTTATTAATAAAATGGATGATGATCCTCAGCACAATTTTTTTGGCTACAAGATTAGCCACTATAGAGAGTAAAGCAATACATAAAACCATAATGATGTTCGAGAGATACACAACCATCTGCTCGCTCATTCCATATCCTGCTAGGTGCTCTTGTATAAAATTCATCATATCCTCCTGACTGGGTGCATAGTAGCCTACAATTATAGAGGATAATTAGGGGTTATGCAAAAATAAAAATACTTGCAACGCTCAATTTAGCACTGTATAGTTCTAGTCATGACAAAGGTAAAAGTAATGAATCAAAAACGTGTGCTTGAAGTCGCGGCAGCCTTATTTTTAGAAAAGGGATTTGCTTATACCAGCATGGATGAATTAGTACGTGTAAGCAAAGTATCAAAATCGAATGTGTATTATCACTTCGCTGATAAGGAAGAGTTGTTAGCAGGGGTCGTGGATTATTGGATTGAAACGTATGAGCGAGCAATAGATCAAATCCTCTCTCAGAACCAATTATCCGTTGAAGATCGTGTCCAGATGTTTTTAAAGCATTTATCGCAGGGAGTTCAGTCCAGAGACTATAAGGGGAGCTGTCCGTTTATTACGCTTTATATTCAAACTCCGGCACAAGCTACGCACATCAAAGAAAAAATAGGTCTCTTTTTCACAGGATTACAAATGAAAATCTCTCTATTACTTAAGCAAGGAGCAGAAAAAGGCGAGTTTAGAGATACGATTCATATTGATGAGGTAGCGGCACTTTTTATAACAAATCTGGAAGGAGCGCTGTTTCTTGCAGAGACATTGAAGGATGCAACGGTGATCACGAGAACAGCCAGCCACTTTTTCAACTTGCTTCGATAGAGAAGCATTTTTTTTACACATTATTAGTACCATTCAGTACTAAAAAGGAGAGCAGATGAAGTGAGAACAATATTATTAACAGGTGGAACAGGTTTTATCGGGAGGCAACTCGTGGAGGAGCTTCTTAAAGAAGATGTTATGATTTTTCTTTTAGTGCGGTCGAAAGGTAAAGCAACACGTGTTTTTCAGAAACAAGGTATTTTAAACGAGGCAGCCATGCACTTTATTGAAGGTGATTTGACCAAAACAGATTTAGGTTTAAGCGATGAAGATAAGGATAGGGTATTGAACACAGATGTTATTATTCACGCAGGCGGACAAATGGATATTCAAGCGACAACGCAAGAGGCAACCTCTGTATTTTTAAACGGTGCCAAGCATATCAGTGAATTCGCTAAACGTATCCACCAATTGAAAGGTTTGCAGCAATTTATTCATGTAGTTGGATATATGTCCCCCTTTGATGATACTAATAGCAAGGTTGCGATTGATGTGTTCCAAGAAGGGCACGACTATTTGAAAATAAAAAATCCGTATGAACGAACAAAATTTCTAGCAGATCTGTATATTCGCCAGCAGGCATCGGCAATAGGCTATCCGCTGTCTGTGATTAATCCGCCAACTGTAGTCGGCAGCAGTACAACAGGGAGTACGGAGCAGGTTGCAGGCTTAGGCTTGCTTGTGGAGAGTATGCGCAGAGGGCTGATGCCAGTTATTCCGGGAGGCAAAGGGTATAAATTACCGCTAATTGCAAACGATGCGCTGGCGAAGTTGATTGTTCAGGTTGTTAAGCGGGAGTCATCGTCTATTCAAACCTATACACTTGTTCCAGACCAACCGCTGGACCCGGATATCTCTGAATTATTAGGCATTATGTCAGAGAGTATGAATATGGCCGCACCTACAATCTCTGTGCCGCTTCGCCTCATGAAGGCACTTATGAACAGTGGAATCAGTAAAATCACACAAATTCCATCGGATGGACTGAATTTTATTACAAATAGAACGTTTTCAAATGATTTACCGAAAAAAAATATGGGGGAAGATTGGTTTACTAAGACGAGTGTGATGAATTTTTTCCCGGCCGTAGTAGCAGATTTGGATTATTGCCTGATGTACCCAAATGACCAGCATAATCATACATTTGAACGAAACTTAATCGGAAACACTGTGATGTATCAAATACAAGGAGAGGGCAGGCCCTTTATTTTGTTCCACGGTTTGTTCAGTGATGGAGCCGATTTATTTTCTTTAGGGCAAGAGCTTCATGAACAAACGGGTCAACCCGTATGGATTCCAGATCTCCCGGGTTTAGGACGTTCCCCTTTTAAGCGGGAGAAGAATCTTCTGGATCTATATTTGAATGTAGTGAAGGAGTTATCAGGAAAAGCTGCTCATGGCGCACATTGGATTGGCCATTCCTTCGGAGCGGTTATTCTGCTGGAAGCGTTAGCGCGAGAGTACCTAGATACGAAGAATACTATTACTTTACTTCAGCCACCTGTTGCCAAAAAAAATTCTAAATCGTTCAATGCTCCTCAATTGTTGAACAAGTGGGCATTGAAATTAGCAACAGCTAATTCATTAGAACGTTATTTAATTGGTCATGGTCTGTTTGAAACCACAGAGAGCATTCCGAAACATTATATTGCCAAAGTACGCAGTAGCTTCACTTCGCCTAGAATTTTAAATACAACTCTTCAGCTCAACCGTTTCCTGTCGAAAAATTATCAGGGGGATTTCACCAAAGTACCGGGGTCTAATCTTCATATTATCTGGGGCGATCAAGATCGGCGCTATTCTGCTCCAGTGCAGCTTGGTAAGGTTGATGTTGTTCCGTATGGTCATCATTTTCCGCTTAGCCATCCACGGGAGACGGCTGGTTATGTGTTAGCGGAACTGTTTATAAATCGAGAACCGGAACCGGTCCGTCCATCCAGTTCAGCTGGCTATCCATCATGAACTGAACCGTCCAATGATGCTCTGCCTGATACCAGTTATTAAATTCCACAATACTCTCGTACAGATTCTCGACGGCTTCCGGCGTTCGTTCTTCCAGTACCCGATGGATGTCCGCCAACAAATTCTCCGGCTTCTTTTGGGCACCTTCCAGAACCTTTAAGAACCACTTATAAGAAGGGAACAGCGTTTCGTTGTGTACCAAAATCAACCTACCTGCGAAAAAGGCATAGTGGGTCAAACAGTAGTCGATTAATAAACGATTGTTTCGTTTCAGTCCTTCGTAATAATACCATTTCCAGGTTTCGAATTGTGCATAGAACTTCTGCATGTTCTCAGCCTTTTTCTCCACCGGATATCGGGGAGCGTCTTGGACCAACTGTTTGAGCCCCTCAATATTGGAATACGTGACGAACGCATCCTGGAATGCGAACTTAGCAGGATCGCTGCCGGATTCGGCCACTTGCTTGATGTAGGAAGCGGATACAACTTTCCCGTCCACGTAACCGCCTTTATAAGAACAGGATTCCGTTTCGAAATACCCAAGATTATGGATGGAACAAGCTTTCTGGTAATCCTCTTCAGAAAGGACGATCATAATGTCGATATCAGAGGTTTCGCCCGCAAAGCCATGCGCCACGGAACCTCCGATGATAATCCCTTGTACGTCGGGTCTGGCTTTAAGCTTGTTGGTGATGGCATCAATGGCAGCTTGATGATGGGGATACATAATACATCCGCTCCAATAAAGTTAATATAAACATTAATTAGTAAGCTAATACGTTAATTATAATTAAATAATATTCCACTTTTGAAATTCCCGCAAGCCCCCCGTAAAGGGATATTTGGTATAGTTGGGTTAATAACTTGTTAGTGAGGGGAGAACCTATGGATGAAGTCGTTCGGGTCATATATTCGCCAAGCGAGATATCCTTCTCACCGCAGAGAAGGAATTACAATGCATTCAAAACTCAGAGAGCCTTGGCACATACTGGAGGATCAAATTAAAGGAATGCTGGAGAATGAGAAATTCCCATCTTTTCCGAGTTTGATAGAATAAAACAAAAAGACACCCCTAAAGGTGACTTTTATTGATACTCCATATGAAGCCGAGGCCCTCAAATCCCGACATATCGTTCTCGTGCTACAACCTCAGGACGGGAGGTGTGAAAAAAACAATACTCTCTGTGAGGGTCTTCCTGGTGTAATTCACTATACCGCTTCAATGCTTTGGTAGAGTCCTCGTAGGAATCGATCACAGACATCTCTTCAATAAAACGCTGGCCCTCCTTAGAATAGGCCTTAGTCGCCTCAAGAACGACCCATTCATTCGGAAACCGCTCCTGAACTTCATCCCATCGCATCTTGGACACCTCCGGTTAAATAATTACTATTATTATAGCATATCGGTTGGTATAGTCTAAACCAGAGTTAGACCTCCACCCGATCTTTGGAGTATATAATGCCACATAAACTTCTACGGGTATACCTATAGTTCTGACATACTTATCGCATTCCTTATTTTTAATCCATAACAAACATACAATAACTATACTTAGATAAAAAATGGATATTATCCATTCTTTCTCTCGCACTACGGACACCCAAAATATAGAATTAAATATATATAACAACTTAATTATATCTAACAAGGAGAATACTCATGGGGATAACTTTTCGAACTTTTAAAGACGGGGACATCGAAAAAATAAGCAAGGCACTTGGAAAAAGCAAATATGAGTTTAATAACATGGGAAAGGTGACCTGGGATTGCTTTTCAAAACATCCCTGTTTTGAAATGTTTCATCCAGAAAAGATCGGTATTTGGGAGGATGACGGTGAAATTGTGGGAAGGGTTTCACTTGACAGTCCTTGGTATGGTGATGCAATCATTTATATTAACCCTGAATATGCTGAGCTTTGTCCAGACTTGCTCCAATATGCAGAAAGTACCTTTGCAGGTACAGATGACAACGGGAATACGTATTTAAACATTGGTGCAAATGAAGGAGATGTATTACAAGCTTGCCTTGAAGCCAACGGATACACCAAGGGAGACGAAGGCAGGACTCTGACATACTCTTTATCCGAACCGATACAAGATGTCCCTATTCCTGTGGGATTTGAAATAAAGAGCCTACAAGAAGTGTACAACTTCAAGAAACTGAATGATTTACTGTGGAGAGCATTTAATTATGAAGGAGAACCACCTGCCTATGATGATGATGTCTATTTACCTATAAAACATGCATGGCTCGACTATAGACAAGAGATCTGCTCCGTCGCTGTAGCCCCAGATGGAAGCTATGCATCTTTTTGCGGAATGTGGTTCGATTCGGATACAAAGGCAGCCTTTATTGAACCATTGGCGACAGCAGAAAAGTATAGACATCAGAGATTAGCCAAAGCATGTATCTATGAATCCATGAAGAATTGCAAAGAACTTGGTGCGGATATCGTCTTTGTTGCCCCTGATAAACAACCTTATCCTTGGTACAAAAGCATAGGCTTCAAACAAACGTCAAAGAGTTACTGTTGGAGTAGGTCTTTTTAAGTAAAAGTAATGCTCAGCAGCGAACAAGTGGATACCTGTGTAACCGCGTAATTGACCTGACGGAAAAAGATAATTTTAAAACATTCACAGTAATGAAAAAAGACACCTGACAAGGTGCCTTTCACTGATACTCCATATGAAGCCTAGGGAGTCGAACCCCTGTCCGAAGATAACGGCACATAAGCTTTTACGAGTGTAGTTACAGTTTTGACGTCACCCTAGAAGCCCCCGTAATTATATAATTTGCCTAACTTATAGAAAGGGAGAATTCGCACATAGGATGCTCCCTCATTCCTTACTTCCTCAAAGCATTGATCTCCTGCTCCGTTAATCCAGTGGCCTTTACAATAATCGATGTGTCTAGATTCAGGTCAAGCATGTTCTTAGCCACCTTCTTTATACCTGCCATTTCCGCACTACCCAGCATCGACGCTTCATCATGCAGATATTTCTGTCTAGCTTCATACAACCGTCTGGCCTCTGAATCCTGACTCAAATACTGCAAAGTATCCATCGCCTTTTTCAAACCCGGTTCATTCATCTTCAGCACCTCCCAGTGTGATGTATCGGCACCTTTCAGAAACAACAGCCAATTGATCAATCCGCCTTCAGATGGAACGCTGCGTTCATCCAACTTCGGCAACTCCAAGAAATGAACCTCAATGTCGTCAATTAACGATATTCCTGTCCGGTCTTCCCGCAGATGAAATACGTTATGGTACTGGTCATTCTTCAGGAACGAATAATTCAAAATGTTGATCGTTACGCATTTTTTCAACTCTGGATACTTCTCGCCTTCATTAAGCTGGCTGGCATACCGTTTACTCCAATAAAACAGCGTCCGTTTCTCTATATCGTACTTATTAAAAAGCTGCATCTCTATATCAATAAGGATTATAACATTTTTCATTTAAAATAGGCTTTGAAGGAAAATACTTAAAACGAAAAAAGACACCCATAAAGGTGTCTTCTACTTTACTCCATATGGAGCCGAGGGGAGTCGAACCCCTGTCCGAAGATAACGGCACATAAGCTTCTACGAGTGTAGTTACAGTTTTGATGTCACCCTAGAAGCCCCCCGTAACCGGGTCCCCTTCGGGTCAGCCTGATTATCTTCTTCAGCTCACCCCAGGCGGAGATGAGACAGCGTATTCCACTATTTGTTAGCCCCTAGCCCTGTCACATGGACGATGCAGAGTAGAAGCACGCACACAGTTTCTTAGGCTGCGAAAGCGTAGTTGTTTTGTTGTTTGCCGTTTAATAGGCTTTAGCGTTGATGAAGCGGACGCGTCCCCACTACTCGCTACTCATGCTCGAACTATCCCCGTCGAATCCAAGAACGGCCCCTCATTAGAAAGGGCGCTTCGGATTAACGGATCAATGACAAGCACAAATGCTGATCCGGTACACAGCGATCTGACTTAAGATGGCTGTTCAGAAGCAAAAAATCTACTTACCCAGTATAGCACATTTATCAACACTTTAACACGCAGGTTAAAGGAATTGAAGGTTGAATCTGGAACTACCTGTCGCCGGGTGCAGAAGTCAGTCTATCTGGCTACCTTCTGTTTGTCGCGCAGCACACGCTGGATATCACGCTGGGCGTCCCGCTTCGCGGCGGAATCCCGTTTGTCGTATTCCTTCTTCCCCTTACCCAGACCAATCAGCAGCTTGGCGTAGCCATTACGCACATAAATCTTAAGCGGCACAATGGTGAAGCCATCCCGTTTGGACGAGCCCAGCAGCTTGTGTATCTGCTCCTTATGCATCAGCAGCTTACGTGTGCGTGTAGGGTCGGTAGGATTGGCGCGGTTTCCCTGCTCAAAAGGACTGATATGCATGTTGTGGATATGAATCTCGCCATTACGGATCGTAGCGAACGCATCCCCAATGTTAGCGCGGCCATTACGCAGCGATTTGATCTCTGTTCCTGTAAGAACCAAACCCGCTTCGTAGGTGTCCTCAATAAAATAGTCATGGGAAGCTTTTTTGTTCTGGGCGAGCACTTTCCCGTCTGCTTTTTTACCCATGAGCGTCACTCCTTGAATCGAATTCCCGGCAATCCTTCACGGACACCAGGTCTATATTGTATCAAAAGCGAAGCTTCCAGCGCAAGGAAGGATCGCCCTATACTCCGCTCTTATGATGCCAATTCCTTATTAAAAGGGCACTGTCCCCCTAAAAGAACAGTGCCTCATATCATTCAGCCTACGCCTTAGGTTTCTTCTTACGCTTACGACGCCCGCTCTTCTCGCCAGTGTCAGCACCGGCCTCGCCTGCGGAATCCCCGCTGCCTGGCGTCACGGAGGGGCTAATGAACACGCCGCCCTTCTTCTTACGGCGGCCCTTACCCTCCGGCGCTGCGCCGCGCCCTTCGGCCCCGAGGTCCTCGCGGCTGCGGAACCGTGTGCCCGCGTCTACGCCGCGCAGCTCACCGCCCGCCTGCTCAGACCCGCCACCGCTCGGCGCGCCGTAGCCGCCCTTGCCCGAGCCGAAGCCGAAAGCGATGCCGCGTCCCCCGGCACCGCCACCGGCCTCCGCGCCGCGGCCTCTGCCGCCCTCGCGCGGAGCGCCAGACCCGCCGGCTTCGCCCCGGCGGTCCGCCTTGCCGCCGCCCGCTGCGCCTGCGGCGGCAAGACCGCGCCGCGCTGCCGCTTCCGGCCCGCGCCCGCGCTTGCGGCCGCTGCCTGCTGCGCCGGCGATGTCCCACGCCGCCGCTCCGCCCTCGCGAGGCCCGTTCCCGGCGCCAGACTCAGCGCCGCCGAAGCCACCAGCCGCTTCACCGCCGCCCCCGGCAGAAGCGCTCTTGCTCTTACCAGCGGCACCTGCGCCGCCGCTCTTGCCCTTACCGCCAGCCCCGAAGATGGCGCCGTTCTTGCCCTTGGCAGCACCACTCTTACCTCCGGCAGCAGCGCTGCCGGGCTTGCCCTTCCCACCGCGTCCCTTGCCGCCTCCGGCCTTACCGGCGAACGGCTTGCTGAAGCCTCCTGCGCCCGGACGGCCGCCTTTGCCGCCGCGTCCGCCGTAGCTCCGGTGGTCTCCGGCTGCGCGCGGCTTCATATCGACCAGCTCGAAGTCGATGGTGTGGTCGTCCATGTTGACCTTGGCTACGCGGATCTTCACTTCATCGCCGATGCGGAAGACCTTGGAGGTACGCTCGCCGATCAGCGCCATATGAGCTTCATCGAAGTGGTAGTAATCATCCGTCAGCGCACTAAGGCGAATAAGACCCTCGACCGTATTATCCAGCTCGATGAACATCCCGAAGCTGGTCACGCTGCTGATCATGGCGTCGAATTCCTCGCCCACCTTGTCCTGCATGAACTCTGCTTTCTTCAGTTGCTCGGTATCGCGCTCGGCTTCAACAGCCACACGCTCACGCTCCGAGGACTGCTGGGCAATATCAGGCATCCGGGAGGCCAGATATTCGTGGCGCTTCTCGGTTAGCGCTCCGCCATTCTCAAGCACCTCGCGCATGACGCGGTGAATCACCAGATCGGGATAACGGCGGATCGGTGAGGTGAAGTGGGAATAGAACTCTGCGGCTAGTCCGAAGTGCCCGGTGCTCTCGGCATCGTACTTCGCCTGCTTCATGGAGCGCAGCATCATCGTACTGATGACGGTCTGCTCCTTCGTTCCCTGAATCTGCTCCAGCAGATCCTGGAGCGCGCGCGGGTGAACCGAATTCCCCCGGCCCTTCACGTGGTAGCCGAAGTTAGCCGCAAAAGCCATGAAGTTCTGCAGCTTCTCCGGGTCCGGGTCCTCATGAATCCGGTACAGGAACGGAACCTTCAGCCAGTGGAAGTGCTCCGCCACCGTCTCATTGGCGACCAGCATGAACTCTTCAATAATCTGCTCCGCCACAGAGCGTTCGCGTTTTACAATATCGATAGCCTTACCGGCCTCATCTACAATAATCTTGCTCTCTTCAAAATCGAAATCCACCGCACCGCGCCGCATCCGGGCACCTCGCAGCTTCATCGCCAGCTCCTTCATCAGCCGGAAATCCCCGATCAGCGGAGCATACCGCTCCAGCAGCTCAGGATCTTCATCCTCGACAATCTTCCGTACATCAGAGTAGGTCATTCTCTCCTTCGTACGGATGACACTGGTGAAGACATCGTGGTTCACGACCTTCATCTGCTCGTCAAATTCCATTTCACAGGACATCGTCAGACGGTCAACCTGCGGGTTCAAGCTGCAGATCCCGTTCGACAGCCGGTGCGGAAGCATCGGAATGACACGGTCCACCAGGTACACACTGCATCCGCGGTCATAGGCTTCCTTGTCCAGTTCAGAGCCTTCACGCACATAATAGCCTACGTCAGCAATATGAACGCCCAGCTTATAATGGCCATTCTCCAGACGCTCTACGTTGACCGCATCATCCAGATCCTTGGCATCCGCGCCGTCAATGGTTACGATATTGAGTCCGCGCAGATCACGCCGCCCCTGCTCGATAATCTCTTCATCCGTGATGGAATCCGGCGCCTGCTCCGCTTCCGTCATCACCTCAGCCGGAAAAGCCTCCGGAAGCTGATGCTTACGGATGACCGACAGAATATCCACGCC
Source organism: Paenibacillus sp. FSL H8-0122 (assembly GCF_038005345.1). NCBI lineage: Bacteria > Bacillati > Bacillota > Bacilli > Caryophanales > Paenibacillaceae > Paenibacillus > Paenibacillus sp. FSL H8-0122. The sequence goes on from NZ_JBBOTB010000001.1 coordinate 6,514,024, forward strand.
CGGATCATCCTTATGGCCAAGGATCTCAATGATCTCACCCTCAGCCGCAGCACGGCCCTCCGGATAGTTCACAATGCGGACAACCACCTTTTCCCCGTCAACCGCACCCTTGAAAGACTCCCTGGGAATGAAAATATCCCGGTTAATCCGCTTATCATCAGGCAGCACGAAGCCATAGGTCTCCAGGCTCTGGAAGACACCCACCGTCTGCGACACGCCTCTGATCAGAATCCGTTCCACTTCGCCTTCCATTCGCCCGCCGGACGGGCTCTTCGAGGTAATACGGATCAAGACGATATCGCCGTTCATAGCACCCTTCAGATCGTTCGCGTGGATATACACATCCGGGTGCTCCCGGTTATCGGGAATCAGAAAAGCAAAGCCCTTGGCATGAACCTGCAGCCGTCCGCGCAGCAGATCCATCCGCTCAGGCACACCATAACGGCTACCCCGGGTCAATATGATCCGGCCGTCCTTTTCCAGGTCAATCAGCAAGGCCTCAAAGGCCTTGAATTCAGCACTATCCTCAATTGCGAAATGGCTCACCAGTTCTTCATAAGTTAGTGGTTTATAAGCGGTCTCCCGCATGAAATCAAGTAAAATTTCCTGTGTTATCATGTTCGTCACCTTCTCTTCTCCGCTCCGCAGCATTCCTATGCCGCTGGCATATATGTATGCCTTGTCCTATTGCACAGCTAATCATTTCAAGTAAAATTTACCTTTCTATACTTCATACCCTAGTATACACGAATTTAATCCCGGGCATCCCTGTTATGATGTTCACAATATTAAATCTGCATACAAAAAAACCTCCGCCTATTCCATTTCAGAACAGAGCGAAGGTTTACTGTAGACATACTATTCAACAACAATGGCAACAACAATTGACATGATGAAGAATCCGGCCGCCAGGCCAACTGTTACACGCTGTAGCACAAGCTCCATACCGCGTGCTTTTGTTTTACCGAAGAGATGCTCAGCACCGCCGGAGATGGCACCGGAAAGACCTGCACTTTTCCCTTTTTGCAGAAGAACGACCGCAATCAGACCTACGGCAAAAATCAGAAGCACCACTTTCAAAAAGATATCCATTCACTTCCACCTCCTACGTCCAAGCATCACTATCTATGCTAAATTAGAATTTCCGTTTCATAAACAGCATTCTTATTTTATCATAGCCACAGAATGAAAACAACCATCCACATCGCGATCGACCCCGATCTTCCTATTAAAATCGCATATTTATCTCCTACAGGCAGCCAGGAGACACAATAAGAGCAAAAAAAGACCTGCCAAAGTGCGGCAGGTCTTCAATATAGGTTCAAAAGAAATTATCTTTTGAGGTTGTAGAAGGATTTCAGGCCGTTGTATTGAGCCAATTCGCCCAGCTCGTCTTCGATGCGAAGCAACTGGTTGTATTTAGCCACACGGTCTGTACGGGAAGGAGCACCAGTCTTGATCTGGCCAGCGTTAGTCGCTACAGCGATGTCAGCGATGGTGCTGTCTTCGGACTCACCGGAACGGTGGGAGATAACAGCTGTGTAACCGGCACGTTTCGCCATTTCGATCGCATCGAAGGTTTCAGTCAGTGTACCAATCTGGTTAACCTTAACCAGGATGGAGTTACCAATACCCTTTTCGATACCTGTTGCCAGACGCTCAGTGTTTGTAACGAACAGGTCGTCACCCACCAATTGGACTTTGTCGCCCAATTTTTCAGTCAGCAATTTCCATCCATCCCAGTCATCTTCGGACATACCGTCTTCGATTGTGATGATTGGGTACTTCTCAACCCATGAAGCCAGCAGGTCAACATACTCAGCGGAAGTGTAAGATTTACCTTCGCCGGCAAGTGTGTACTTACCATCTTTGTAGAACTCAGTGGAAGCAACGTCCATACCGAGGAATACGTCAACGCCTGGTTTGTAACCGGCTTTTTCGATGGCTTCAATGATTGTAGTGATCGCTTCTTCATTGGAACCCAGGTTCGGTGCGAAGCCGCCTTCGTCGCCAACAGCTGTGTTCAGGCCTTTGGATTGCAGTACGGATTTCAGGTTGTGGAAGATTTCGGCACCAGTACGCAGTGCTTCCTTGAAGCTTGGAGCGCCTACAGGAAGAACCATGAACTCTTGAACGTCGATGTTGTTGTCAGCATGCTCACCACCGTTGATGATGTTCATCATTGGTACTGGAAGCGTCTTGGCGTTGAATCCGCCCAGGTATACGTACAAAGGAATATCCAGTGCTGTTGCAGCTGCACGGGCTACGGCCATGGATACTGCCAGGATTGCGTTAGCGCCCAGCTTGCCTTTGTTAGGAGTTCCGTCCAAAGTGATCATCAGCTTGTCGATGCCCACTTGGTCAAGAGCGTCCATACCGATAACTTCTGGAGCAATAATTTCGTTTACGTTCTCAACAGCTTTCAGAACGCCTTTACCCATGTAACGGGATTTGTCGCCGTCACGAAGCTCTACAGCTTCATGAGCGCCAGTGGAAGCGCCGGAAGGAACGATAGCACGGCCTTTTGCGCCGGACTCCAGATATACGTCAACCTCTACAGTAGGGTTACCACGGGAGTCAAGGACTTCGCGTGCATACACATCAGAAATAATAGTCATGTAAGTTTAATCTCCTTTTATACAATGGTTTTGGGTTTACATAAACAGGTGTCTTGCTTATTTGCGGCTGGCAATCATGGATTGTCCGGTCATTTCCGCAGGCTGCGGAAGTCCCATCAGATCAAGGATCGTCGGTGCCACATCTGCGAGAATACCAGCTTCGCGCAGAACTACATCTTCAGTGGTAACGATGAACGGTACCGGGTTGGTGGTATGGGCTGTGAACGGACGTCCGTTCTCATCGAATACCATATCCGCATTTCCGTGGTCGGCAATGATAATCGCAACGCCGCCCTTGGCAACTACAGCATCCACAACCTTGCCTACGCATTCGTCCGTTACTTCAACTGCCTTGATTGTAGGCTCCAGCATGCCGGAGTGTCCTACCATATCAGGGTTGGCAAAGTTCAGGATAATGGCATCCTGTCTGTCCGCCTCGATCTCCGCTACGCAGGCCGCCGCCACTTCGTAAGCGCTCATCTCTGGCTTCATATCATAGGTTGCCACCTTCGGCGAGTTGATCAGGATACGGGTCTCGCCCGGAAGCTCCTCATCGCGTCCGCCGCTGAAGAAGAAGGTCACATGCGGATACTTCTCGGTCTCTGCAATACGCAGCTGCTTCTTGTTCTGCTGAACCAGCACCTCACCGAGCGTATTGTCCAGGTTCTTCGGAGAGTAAGCCACGAAGCCTTGAACCGTCTCACTGAAGGTAGTCAGGCATACGAAGTGCAGGCCTTGCGGGAACTTAGGACCACGGTCGAAGCCGCGGAAATCCGAGTTCGTGAACACTTGTGACAGCTGAATGGCACGGTCAGGACGGAAGTTAAGGAAAATGACCGAATCGCCGCTCTCCACTGTCGCTACCGGTTTGTTCTGGCTGTCCACAATTACACTTGGCTCCACGAATTCATCGAACACAGAATTCTGGTAGGATGCAGTGATGGCCTGAAGGGCATCGGTATATTTAGGGCCTTCGCCATATACCATTGCACGGTAAGCCTTCTCTACACGCTCCCAGCGCTTGTCACGGTCCATCGCGAAGTAGCGTCCGGATACCGTAGCAATCGTACCTACGCCAACCTCTTCAATCTTGGCGACCAGATCCTGAATGAACTTCTGTCCACTGTCGGGTGGTACGTCACGGCCATCCATGAAGGCATGAATATAGACTTCATGCAGATCTTCTTTTTTGGCCAGATCGAGCATGGCGAACAGATGATTGATGTGGCTGTGTACGCCGCCATCGGATACCAGTGCATAGAGGTGAAGCTTTTTGCCGGTTGACTTAGCGCTTCTTACGGCAGCCACCAGCGTCTCGTTATCGAAGAATTCTCCATCACGGATCGACTTGTCGATACGGGTCAGGTCTTGATATACAATCCGGCCGGCACCAATATTAAGGTGCCCTACTTCAGAGTTACCCATTTGGCCTTCCGGCAGACCTACAGCTTCGCCGCAAGCGGTAAGCGTAGTATTCGGATATTGCTTCAGGTAACGGTCGTAGTTCGGCTTGTTGGCTTGGGCAACAGCGTTGCCTTCATCCGTGTTCCGCAGTCCGAAGCCGTCCATGATAATCAGTGCTACAGGTCTTGGAGCTGACATTCTTACTTCGCCCCCTCAACGAGTGAAACGAAGGAAGCAGGCTGCAGGCTGGCACCGCCGACTAGAGCGCCGTCGATGTCGCTTTGACTCATGTACTCCGTTACATTCTCAGGCTTCACGCTGCCGCCGTATTGGATACGTACAGCTTCAGCTGTTGCTTCATCGTACAGGCCTTTAACAAGGGTACGGATATAAGCAATAACTTCGTTGGCATCCTGGGAAGTGGAGGATTTACCTGTACCGATCGCCCAGATGGGCTCGTAAGCGATAACTACGCTTGCTGCCTGCTCTGCGCTAAGACCGGCAAATGCCGCTTCAGTCTGCACCTTGCATACGTTCTTAGTCTGGTCAGCTTCGCGCTCTTCAAGCTTTTCGCCTACACAGACAATCGGAGTAATGCCGTGACGGAATGCCGCATGCATCTTCTTGTTGACGATTTCGTCCGTCTCACCGAAATAAGCACGGCGTTCGGAGTGGCCGATAATAACGTACTCTACACCAAGATCCTTCAGCATTACGCCGCTGATCTCACCTGTATAAGCGCCGTTATCTTCGAAGTGCAGGTTCTGTGCACCAATTTTGATGGTGGTGCCTTGTACCGCTGCAACCAGTGCAGGCAGGTTCGTGAATGGCGCGCAGATTACAGTCTCTACGCCTGCCACTTCCGCCTGGCCTTTGATTTCAGCGATGAAGCCTTCGGCTTCCGGAACGGTTTTGAACATTTTCCAGTTGCCTGCAATAATAGGTGTTCTACTCATAGTGATGTATTGCCTCCCTCTTCGGTATTACTTGTCGTTCAGTGCTTCTACACCTGGAAGAGCTTTACCTTCCATGAACTCGAGCGATGCGCCGCCGCCAGTGGAGATGTGGTCCATCTGGTCTGCGAGGTGGAATTTCTCAGCAGCCGCAGCGGAATCGCCGCCGCCAATAACAGTGTAGCCTTCGGTAGTAGCGCAAGCCTGAGCCACAGCCTTTGTACCTTCAGCGAAGATGTCGATTTCAAATACGCCCATCGGTCCATTCCATACAACCAGCTTGGAGTTTTTGATAATATCGGCATAGATTTCACGAGTCTTAGGACCGATGTCCAGACCTTCCCAGTCTGCAGGAATCTCTGTTGCATCTACAATCTTGGTGTTGGCATCTGCACCGAACTTGTCAGCGACTACAACGTCAACCGGAAGCACGAAGTTCTTGCCCAGCTTCTTGGCCTTCTCAATGAATCCAAGCGCTGCATCAATCTTGTCGTTGTCTACCAGGGATTTACCGATTTCGTAGCCTTGAGCCTTGGTGAACGTGTAAGAGAGGCCGCCGCCAATCAGTACATTGTCAGCCAGATTCAGCAGGTTGTCGATAACGTCAATCTTGTCTTTAACCTTGGAACCGCCGATGATGGCCGTGAAAGGACGTTCCGGGTTAGAGAGCGCCTTGCCGAGAACGGACAATTCCTTCTCCATCAGAAGACCGGATACTGCCGGCAGGAAGTGAGCGATTCCTTCTGTCGAAGCATGGGCACGGTGAGCTGCGCCGAATGCGTCATTGACGAACAGGTCAGCCAGTTCAGCGAACTGCTTAGCCAGTTCAGGATCATTCTTCTCTTCACCTTTGTAGAAACGGACATTCTCAAGCACAAGCACATCGCCATCGTTCAGTTCAGCGATTTTCGCTTTTACCGCTTCGCCAATGGCCTCATCAGCCTTGGCTACCGGTTTGCCGAGCAATTCAGACAGACGGACTGCAGCGGAAGTCAACCGCATGGAATCGACGAATTCGCCTTTAGGACGGCCCATATGGCTGGCCAGAATGACCTTTGCACCGTTCTCAATCAGGTATTTAATTGTTGGAAGGGTTTCGCGGATACGGGTATCATCAGTGATCTTGCCGTCTTCCACTGGCACATTGAAATCTACACGCACGAATACGCGCTTGCCTTTTACTTCTACATCACGGACACTTTTTTTGTTCATGATTAACATTTCCTCCACACCCAAAATTGGTTCCTTCACGAAGCCATTTCATCACGTAGCCATTGCATTTAGAAAGAGCGGAAACAGACTTTCCTTGTTTCCGCTCTATTGTACTGCTTATATGAAATCGGTCTTATTTAGCAAGCTTAGCGAATTTCTCCAAAGTACGAACCAGCTGTGCAGTGTAGGACATTTCGTTGTCATACCAAGCAACAGTTTTAACCAGCTGTTTGTCGCCAACAGTCAGTACTTTAGTCTGAGTTGCATCGAACAGGGAACCGAAAGTCATACCCTTGATGTCGGAAGATACGATTTCGTCTTCAGTGTAGCCGTAAGTTTCTGGGTCAGAAGCTTCCTTCATGGCTGCATTGATTTCTTCAACGGTTACGCTCTTATCCAGAACAGTAACCAGCTCAGTCAGGGAACCTGTAGCTACAGGCACACGTTGTGCTGCACCGTCAAGCTTGCCCTTCAGTTCTGGAATAACCAGGCCGATGGCTTTAGCAGCACCGGTAGTGTTAGGGATGATGTTCTCAGCAGCAGCGCGGGCGCGTCTGAAGTCGCCTTTTGCGTGTGGAGCATCAAGCGTATTCTGGTCACCTGTGTAAGCGTGGATTGTAGTCATCAGGCCTTCGATGATACCGAACTTGTCGTTCAGAACTTTGGCCATAGGAGCCAGGCAGTTCGTTGTGCAAGATGCACCGGAGATTACTGTTTCGGAACCGTCAAGGATGTCATCGTTAACGTTGTACACAACAGTTTTCATGTCGCCTGTAGCTGGAGCGGAAATAACTACTTTCTTAGCTCCGCCTTTCAGGTGCTTCTCAGCGGCTTCTTTAGTTGTGAAGAAACCAGTACATTCCAGAACGATATCAACGCCAAGCTCTCCCCAAGGAAGCTCTTCAGGGTTGCGGTTCGCCAGAACCTTAACATCTTTACCGTTCACTTTGAAGAAGCCGTCATGCACTTCAACATCGCCTTGGAATTTACCTTGAGTTGTATCATATTTAAGCAAATGAGCAAGCATCTTAGCGTCAGTCAAGTCATTGATTGCTACCACTTCGATACCTTCTACATTTTGAATACGGCGGAATGCAAGGCGTCCAATACGTCCAAAACCGTTAATACCAACTTTTACACTCATTGAATAGTTCCTCCTAGAGTTCGTTTTATTTATTCAAGACAGGCCGTGAGGCTCGTCAAGACAACAATGTTAAGTATAATGCATAAACCCTTTGCGCGCGTCCCATTTAATGGAATCTATAGGACCTTTTGTAGCTGTGTGTCGATTTCCTTGCCGATTTCGACAGCCGCCGCCTCGTCGATGACGAGAATATCCTCTTGTCCGAACCGCAGCATCGCATGAATGGCCTTCGCCTTGCGTTTGCCTCCGGCAATACCGATAACGACTTCCGTACGGATAATGTCTTCCAGGCGCAGCCCCATGGTCAGCATAGTGTGAACCACTTCGCCGTCCTCATTGAAATAGTATCCGAAGGATTCGGCTACAGCACCCTCGCCTTGAATCTCTGAGATCGTCCCGGAGTCCAGCTTGCGGCGGTGGGTCATTTCAATGGCATCACCTATTCCATGTACAATAATACGCGATCTGCGGATAATTTGTACAATCTCTCCAATATTGGAGTCCTGTGCAAGCGACTGATAAGCGTCTCCGCTAAGCAGATCGGGCACATGCAGCAGACGGTAATTGGCGCCAATCCGTTTGGCCATGGTTGAAGCAATAGTGTTGGCCTGTATCTCCATGCTCTCTCCCAGTCCTCCGCGCGCCGGAACAACCCAGGCGTTCTTATAGGAAAGGGATAGCGGCGGGGTCAGCTGATCGGCCATTTCGGCCAGGGTTGATCCGCCTGTGACGGCAATCGTATCGTCACTTCGCAGTACACTGAGCAGTGCCTTGGAGCCTGCGCGCCCCAGTTCACGCTTGGTGAACGGCGATGTCTCACAATCGCCAGGAACCACAATTACTTTGGTGAGACCGTACGTAGTACGAATTTTCTCTTCCAGATCATCCAGGCCGAATAGGCTCTTGGCGACCGGCTCCAGCAGGTCAAGCAGTCTGCGACCGGCATCGCTAATGCGCATACCGACGCTCTCGATCTCAATGAGCCCCTGCGATTTCAGAAGATCCGTCTCGGCACGCAGCACCCGCTCGGTCATATCAAGCGATGCGGCTAGCGTCCTGCGCCCAATAATATCGGACAGCATGATCTGATGTAGAATCGTATACCGTCTCTTAAGGGTTTCCATGAGATCAGGCAGAAGCTGCTTTTGGATTTCCAATAGATTACGCATGCTTTCACTCCTGCAACTTCGTCTTTCTCTTATCCCTTGTTCGTGGTCTCAAAATGTCCCGGGTTAACTTTTTAAGTCCCACCCATATTCTACCCAAAACTGACGCCGAGTGCAAGTGTTCCGAGACTATAATTCTCAGCCCGCTTTCATCTTATACATGGGCTTGTCCGGCAGGCCGCAGGCAGGAGACGCATCTCCGGCTCTATTAATGGAGGCAGAGAAAACTATTTTTGCGCAGGATGCCTAATACGCATTGCTTTTATCCGAGAAGTATATTATAATAATTTCTGTTGCGCCCGTGGTCCAATGGATATGACGTAGGCCTCCGAAGCCTGAGATCCAAGTTCGATTCTTGGCGGGCGCGCCATTATTTTCAAGCTTGTACATAATTTAGTGACGATTATATTATATTTAACCAAAGAGCCGCTTGAGGGCTCTTTTTTTTGAAAGTAAGTTTGACTTTCTTTGACTTTTTGTTTGAATTTGTTTATCATGTGGTTAATACGGTAACAGTAAAAAATGAACACATTCGAAGCACCAATTTCAAGGAGGTTTTCCACGTGAGTTATATTCCTATGGTAGTAGAACAGAGCAACCGCGGTGAGCGCGCTTATGACATCTATTCCCGCCTGCTGAAGGACCGCATCATTTTCCTTGGAACGGAGGTTAATGACGTGGTTGCCAATTCCATCATCGCACAAATGCTCTTCCTGGCTGCCGAGGACCCGGATAAGGATATTCACCTGTATGTGAACAGCCCAGGCGGTTCCATCACAGCGGGTATGGCCATCTTCGATACAATGCAATACATTAAGCCGGATGTATCCACCATCTGTGTAGGTATGGCCGCTTCCATGGGAGCGTTCCTGCTGAACGCCGGCGCCAAGGGCAAGCGCTTCGCCCTGCCGAACAGCGAGATCATGATTCACCAGCCGCTAGGCGGTGCCCAGGGCCAGGCTTCCGATATCGAGATCCGCGCCCGCCGCATCATCAAACTGCGTGAGAAGCTGAACCGCATCTTGTCCGAACGTACAGGCCAGCCGCTGGAGAAGATCGAGAAGGATACTGACCGCGACTACTTCATGAGCGCCGCAGACGCTGCCGAATATGGTATCGTGGACAAGGTAATTGAGAAGACTCTGCCGACAGGCGTATAAGTACTTAATTTCATGAATTCACTAAGAGGCTGCTACAGACCATCTGGTCCGTAGCAGCCTCTTTGATTGTTCCTGCACCGTTCCAACTTACCTTAAGCCCCCGTACCCCAGAGCATCCAGCTTGCCTGCAATTACGCGGTAGCCTCTGCTGTTCGGGTGAATATGATCCAGGAACAGCAGCCCCCGCTCATTACCGGCAAATTCATAGTAGATCGAAGCAAACCCTACGTTACTGCTGCTGTAGCCTGATGCATAGCGGTTGAACTCGCGCACCCACTCTGTTGCTTCATCCACCTGTGGATATGGGTTATAGAGCCCTACCATCCGGAGGATGTAGGGGCTGCGGGAGCCCGCTTTGAGCTGTGTCAGGCTACCCATGATGTCGCTGTAGTTACGCTTGCAGTCCCTAAGCGCCTGCTTCAGCAAGCCCTGGAATTCACCGGGCCGTGGCCCGGCTGCCCGGGCTGCCTTAATCAAGTCATTGCCGCCAATGGACAGCGTAATGATCTGCGCATCCTTCACCGCCGCCCGGTAGACGTTCGAGCTCCTCAGCCGTTGCTTCAGCCCCCCGGTGGTCAGACCATTGACGCCAAGATTCGCCGGCACCACCGGCGTGCCGAGTCTCCCTTCCGCCATCCCCCGGTAGACGGGGACGAAGCCGTTCCCGGGAAGCGCCCCGAAGCCGGTTGTGAGTGAATCCCCAATGGCCGTATACTGATAGACCATACTCTTTCCCTCCCCGTTATAAGCTGCTTGCCTTCTTTAATTTATGAAAGGCCGGGTGAAGTGGTAACGGCAGGGCCGCCCGATTAGTCCATTAAAACGCAAACAACCCTTGTGCTCGTCATAGAGCACAAGGGTCAGTATTAGGCTGTATTATTTCAGCGCTGCGAACGGACTGCTTCCGTCCGGCAGGAGTTCCTTGAAGCTGAAGTTGAATTCCGGGAAGCCCTCGGCATATGCGGTGTATTCGTATAACTGGAAGAAGAGCACCGCTTTGCCATCTTTTAAATAGAAATACTTCTCTGTATCCAGACCGTTGAACCCGCCCAGATAACCTCCGTTAGCTTTGATCTCGGTGGCCAGCTTGGCATTGAGCTGTTTCTTGTAATTAGGATTGGCACCGAACAGGTCGCCCAGCAACAGACGTTTCCCGTCTTTGAGCGAGAAGGTGAACGCATTGCGGTAAGTCATCCCATGGGCACCGCCGGTATACCCGTATTGATTAGTGATTAGGCTGAGTACGCCATCCTGGTTATACGTGACCACATAACCGCCTTCGAATTCATACGGCCGGTCATCCTTCGACCGCTTGGAGATTTGATCTTCAGCATCCTTCGCATAGTTCAGAACGGTCTGCTTGATCAGATCATTGATCGCCTTCTCTGCCCCGGCGTTCGCCAGACCGCTGACCTGCGGATAATCCAGCTTGATTGGCGCATCCTTATAGTCCTTCGTATAGCTCGCTGTCTTGATTGTTACGGCATTCTGCGTCCTTTTCGTCAGATTCAGCTGTCCTGCAGCAGCGTTCCAGTCCCCTTTATAGCCCATGTAATCGTTAATCAGCTGGAACGGGACGTACAGCCGGTTGTTCAGTTGTTTGCCCTCATATTCACCAATATAATAGTTGTTCACTCGGATCATAATGCCGTAATCCATAATTGCCAGCTTCAATTGTGCAGTACCTGTTCCTATGGAATAAGTTTTCTCCGCTTTATCATAAGAGAGCGGCATCCCCAGCGCATCGCGCAGGAAGGTTACCGGCACCCATACCTTTCCTTCCTGGAGCAGGCCCGCCTGGGCTGCATTTTTACCGTTTACCTTAAGCACTACAGAGGAGGATTTGGCCTTGACCTGAGCGGCTGCCGGAGCGGCCTCCGTTATGCCTGTCTGAATTATTCCTGTTCCGCCCAGCAGGATTCCTGCTGCGAGCATTCCCGCACCCCATCTGCGGATGTATTTCTTAGAGTTCGAATTCATTGTTATTTCCCCTTCCACCTGGTGGTATGATTAGTCATGATGTGTGTTCTTCCGTATCACTGTTCCTATTATAGTAAAAGAACTAGCGGGGGATGTTACAATCCGCTTTACAGTTTCTTAAGGTTTGCCATGATTATCTAAAGATCCTGTTACCTTAATTTAAACAAACTGAGAGATTTCAAAAGCGCATATGTGCATATACATTCATTTATATGATTATAAAAAGCGCCTGCCCTGCTTATAACAGCAGAGCAAGCGCCTCTTGCGAAACGTTTATTTCAGTTCATACGTTACACTCAATTGGGTAGTGACCTTAACCTGCCCAGGCTCAACGGAACTGCCGGCATTGTTATCCATTGCGGATTTCTGCATAGCCTCTGCTTGAGCGAAGATTACCGGATGATTCCCGTCATCGCTCTGAATGACAGTGACTACCTGACCCAGTCCGCGTTTGGCTGCTTTGGCGATGGCCGCAGCTTTGACATCTGCATTCTGCATAGCCTTCTCAATAGCCTGTGCTTCAAAGGCGGACGGATCCTCAATCGCAAACCGCACATTGCCGATGTTGTTCGCTCCAGCTGCAGAAGCAGCGTCCAGCAATTGTCCAACCTTTGTCAGATCCCGGTAAGAGACCTCCAGCGTGTGCTGGGCGTTATAGCCTTTTACCTTCTGGCCGTCCTTCTCGCTGTAAGTGTAGTTAGGCTGTACGTTGAACTGGGTGCTCTGAATGTCTTTGTCCGCAATGCCCCAGGTGGTCTTGAACAAAGCGGTCAGCTTGGAGACCTTCGCGGCTGTGCCTTTCTGTGCTTCCTGCGCGGTTTCGGCAGTTGTCGTTACCCCGATGGAGAGATACGCAATATCCGGTTTGATCGACAGCTCGCCTTTGCCCACCACGTTCACAATATTCTTCTGTACTTCGTCGGCGTAAGCCTTTTCAGGACCCTTCAGCACTCCGCTCAACCCCATTCCTCCAATCATCAAGCTAGCTGCCAGCAGAACTGATCCAATCGATTTACCCCATTTTCTCATGCTTGCCATCCCCTTTCGATTCGTTTAAGTGTTATTACCCTCTAGACGGGACAGCATGGTAAAAGTTGCATGAGCGATGTACGATATTTATTTTTTATTTGTTCCCCGTCCCGGTCCAGAACAGGCGGATGACATTTCCGATATGAAAAAAAGCCCCTAAGGGCTTTTGGTTAGACCATGTAGCATTTATTGATTCTCGAGCTCTTCCTTGCTTACCAGACTGGTCAAAGCGGTTACAGCCTGTTCCGCGTCTGCACCGTCTGCGCTGATGTGGATCTCCGTACCGGAACTGATCGCGAGGCTCATAATGCCCATGATACTCTTGGCGTTCACTTTTTTATCGTCTTTTTCCACGAAAATCTCCGACGAAAACTTATTAGCTTCTTGCACAAACAATGCTGCCGGCCGAGCATGGAGCCCCGTCTTCAACCGAACAACTACCGGGTGCTTTGTCATGAAACGCTTACCCCCTATTTGAGATCTGCCCAAAAATTTCACATTAATTTTATAATATTATATCATTATAACGCATACCGCACTAGAAAAAAAATAATCAGCCGCCGCGGACCTTGTCCGCCAGCTCATCAATTTTGCGCAACCGGTGGTTCACACCCGATTTACTGACTGTCCCGCCCAGCATATCCCCGACTTCCTTGAGGTTAATATCCGGGTGCGCCAGTCTGATCTCGGCAACCTCCCGCAGCTTATCCGGCAGACTTTCCAGACCCACCTCGCGCTGCAGCAGCTTGATGTTCTCAATCTGGCGTACCGCCGCACTGATCGTCTTGTTCAGATTGGCCGTTTCGCAGTTCACAATCCGGTTGACCGAGTTGCGCATATCGCGCATGATCCGCACATCCTCGAATTTGAACAGCGCCTGATGGGCGCCGATCAGACTGAGGAACTCAATGATCTTCTCGCCTTCCTTGATGTATAGGATGAAGCCTTTTTTGCGTTCTATGCAGCGGGCATTCAGGTGAAATTCACCAGCCAGCTCCACGAGCGCCTTGCAGTGCTCCTCATACATGGAAGCGATTTCCAAGTGGTACGAAGAGCCCTCCGGGTTATTGACCGAACCGCCAGCCATGAAGGCACCGCGCAGATAGGCACGCTTGCAGCAGTTCTTGCCGACAATCTCTTCATCAATCCCATCCGTGAAAATAAAGCCCTCAGAGACAATCCGCAGATCCTTCAGGATCTCCTGGACCTGGTTCGGGATTCTTACAATATAGACGTTATTCTTCTTCAAACGCATTTTTTTACGCACGAGCAGCTCGATATGGACCTGGTAATATTTCTTAAGCAAAGAATATACCCGCCTTGCAATCGCGGCGTTCTCCGTCGAAATGTCGAGAACCACCTTTTTGCTCGAAAGCTGCACCGAACCATTCATTCGGATCAGCGCTGACATTTCCGCTTTCTCGCAGCAGGGCTGGCTCTCGACCATCGTCAGCTCTTTTTTGGTAAGGGCCGCAAAAGACAAGGGGCTCACCTCTTTCATTTAACTCTTTCTGTCAATCCAATCCTTCACCAGCTGGAAAATATGGTGACTGAGCTTATCTGTATCATGCCGCAAATAGGTTTTAAATAATACCAGCTTGTCAGCAATCACCTTATACCCGTTGCCGTCCACGGCCTCACGGTCAAGCTGTACCGGACGGGCACCCTTCTCGGCGTATTTGATCTGCACCTGCTCCGGGATCTCCCCGTCATTGACGATCACATAATCGAACAGATGCAGCCCGATATGGTCATATACGGCCTGTAGATGGTCATTAACCGTGTAATTATCCGTCTCACCCGGCTGGGTCATTACATTGCATACAAAAATCTTAATGGCCTCGGAAGCTACCACGGCTTCTGCCAGCTTCGGCACCAGCAGATTCGGCAGAATGCTGGTATACAGACTGCCCGGACCGAGCAGAATAGCATCTGCGTTACGGATAGCCTCCAGCGCCTCCGGCAGCGGCTCAACATCCACCGGCTCCAGAAATACGCGCTTGATGACGCCTCCCGCCTCCGGGATTTTGGATTCACCGGTAATCAGCGTTCCATCCGCCATCTCGGCATGCAGGATTACCGCCTCTCCGGCCGCAGGCAGCACCCGGCCGCGAACGGCGAACAGCCGGCTAAGCTCCCGGACTGCTGTAACGAAGTCCCCGGAGATGTCCGTCAGTGCAGCCAGAATCAGATTGCCCAGGCTATGCCCGGCTAAGCCTTCTCCGCTGCTGAAGCGGTACTTCATAATCTGTGCCATCAGAGGCTCAACGTCAGCCATAGCCGTAAGTACGTTGCGGATATCCCCGGGCGGCGGCATCTGCAGCTCACTGCGCAGAATCCCGGAGCTTCCCCCGTCATCTGCTACAGTTACGATCGCCGTGATATCCAGCGGCTTCTCCTTCAGCCCCCGGAGCATCACCGAGAGCCCGGTCCCGCCACCCATCACGACGATCTTCGGACGCTGTCCTTGTTCTTCAGCCACTATTCATCCCTTCTCTCATCAATGCCGGTCGCGTTCGGAGTCCCGATGGCTGACTGCTACCGCTTCCGTCTCGCTAACCCCCAGCATTTTGCCCAGGTATTCGGCGATGGCTACCGAACGGTGTTTGCCGCCCGTACAGCCGATGCCGATAATAATCTGGGATTTGCCTTCCTTGCGGTATTGCGGAATAAGGAATTGAAGCATATCTAGCAGCTTGGTCAGGAATTCTTGCGTTTCAGGCCATTTCATTACGTAGTCGTACACCTCGTTGTCTTGGCCTGTCTTGGGCCGCAGCTGATCCACATAATGCGGATTAGGCAGGAAGCGGACGTCGAACACCAGGTCAGCATCAATCGGAATCCCATACTTGAATCCGAACGAAGTAATGTTAACCGAGAGGGTGCTTTTCCCGAGGTGGGAGAAGCGTGACACTATTTTTTCTTTGAGCTGAACCGGCTTCATGCTGCTGGTATCCAGACACAGGGTAGCTGAATTCTTCAGTTCCTCCAGCATCTGGCGCTCCATGCGGATGCCGTCCAGCGGCATGCCCTTCGGAGCAAGCGGATGATGCCTCCGGCTCTCCTTGTAACGCTGTACAAGCACTGAATCTGTGGCGTCCAGGAAAAGGATCTCACACCCGATCGTTGACTCGTCCTTGATGTAGGCCAGAGACTCCGACAGGGCGGTGAAGAATTCCCGCCCCCGAAGGTCGATGACCAGCGCCACCTTGGCGATTTTACCCTTGGACTGCTCAATCAGCTCAGCGAATTTCGGGATTAGCACAGGCGGAAGATTATCCACGCAGAAGAACCCCAGATCCTCCAGGCTCTGCACGGCAATCGTCTTGCCCGCACCCGACATGCCTGTAATGATAATCAGGGTGGCATGGGCGGGCAGGGTTTGCTCGAGGTCGGTCATTACAGCATCCCTCCCTATGATTAGTATATGAATAATTCCGGTCTTTTAAGAACGCAGCAGCAGACCTGCCGCACCAATAATACCGGCGTCATTGCCAAGCGCTGCAGGTACAATCGTAACACCGGTCTGCAGAGGGGCAGGCGCCAGCTTGGCGAATACCCGGCGGACTTCATCGAACAGAATATCGCCTGCCTTGGAGACTCCGCCGCCGACGATGAATACTTCAGGGTTCAGAACCGCTGCAACGGAGGCCATTGATTTGCCCAGGTAGAAGGCCGCCCGGTTCACAATCCGCAGCGCAGCTTCATCGCCTGCCTTGGCGGCATCGAATACTTCCTTCGCAGCGATTTTTTCAACGGTGGACAAGGAGGTCCGGTCCCCGCGTGCTACAGCATCGTTCGCCATACGGATAATGCCTGTCGCTGAGGAAACGGTTTCCAAACAGCCCATGTTCCCGCAGCCGCACTGGATCGCTTCCAGATCGGGCACCACGGAGATATGTCCAAGCTCACCGGCCAGACCGGCAAAGCCCTGATACACCTTACCATTAATAATAATACCGCCGCCGACACCGGTACCGAGCGTATAGCAGACACAATTCTCTATGCCGCGCCCTGCACCGCTCCAG
Organism: Paenibacillus sp. FSL H8-0122; assembly: GCF_038005345.1. Classification (NCBI taxonomy): domain Bacteria; kingdom Bacillati; phylum Bacillota; class Bacilli; order Caryophanales; family Paenibacillaceae; genus Paenibacillus; species Paenibacillus sp. FSL H8-0122. The sequence goes on from NZ_JBBOTB010000001.1 coordinate 6,530,718, forward strand.
GCTTCGCCCAGTGCAGCCACGTTGGCATCATTGTCTATTTTGACTGGCTTGTTCAGACGACCCTCCAGAATGGAGCGGATCGGCACATCTCTAAATCCTATGTTGGGCGCAAGGATGATGATACCTTCACGAATATTCGTAAATCCGGCCAGTCCCGCACCCACACCAGCCAGCTGGTCCCAGGAGTACGGAGAGTCCTCCACAATCTGGCGTACATACTTCTCGATATTATCGATGACAGCATCGACGCCATCCGCAGTCCCTGTCGGACCTTCGTAAGTGTGCAGCAGGCTTCCCTCGGCATTACAGATTCCAACCTTAATCGTGGTACCACCTAAATCCACGCCAACGTAGATATGTTCAGACATGTTACAAGCCACCTTTTTCTATGCTAAAATAGTTAATCCTACGTACCCACTATAATAGAAGCCTCCCCTGCGGTCAAGGAAAGGCGATACACCCGGGGCAATGGGCTTCAGTTCTTATTTGTTAACAAAAAGACTTTCTCACCAGGCAGGCAAGAAAGTCCGTTCATTCTCTTCTATTGTAGGGTGCCAGATGCCTTAATGCTATTCGGACAAAATTCGCTTCTGGCCCTCCAGGGCACGGATCGGTGCAATATTCTGGGTGAATTCCAGCGTCCCCATATAACGGCCGTCTGCATCCCGTACAGCGAAATAACGGATATAGATGAATTTATCCTTGATGTTAATCCAGAAATCCTCGGCATCCTTCACTCCCGCCTTGAAATCAGCGAGCAGCTTCTCGACAACATGCACGCTTTGCGGCGGATGGCAGTTCTGTACGGTGCGGCCGATAACGGCCTTCGTCCGGGCGAAGATCCTTTCCTTGCCATGCGAGAAGTAGCGGACAACATCGTTCTCATCGATAAAGGTGAGGTCCACCGGCAGATGATTCATCAGCGTCTCGAGCTGGTGGAGCGACAGCAGTCCGGTCTCGAACCGGATGAAGCCCTGCGGGGACAGGCCTTCCCCTTCTTCCGCCGGAACATCAGCACCCTCAGGCTCCGCTGCACGTTCCGGTATCCATTCCTGGTCGGGCGCAGTCAGGCAGAAGCCGATTTCATCGCTTTCGCGGGCGATCCGGACCCACTCATCCTCAGTCAGCTTATCCAGCGCCATCGGGAGCAGAATATTCTCTTCCTTGAAGATCATCTCATTGACTTCCTTAATGATCTCCTCCAGTGCGGCTGTAATCTGCCCGCTGTCCCCGTTATAGGCGCTAAGCGCCTTCTTGGCTTCCTTGATCATATTGCGGATTCCGTCATCCACTCCCCACATTACCTTCGTAGGACCGTATATGCCGTACTTCTCCAGGTAAGGGAACAGCAGATTCTCCTTACGGCTGTAGTGCTTGTCGAGATCCAGCAGCAGACTAAGGTCCTCCAGCAGCTTGAAAATAATCTCCTCGCTGGCGTTCTTCTTGAACTTATCTGCATGCAGCTCCAGCCGGAAGTTGACCAGACGCTCGATCTCGCGGTTCTCCAGCTTGAACGTATGCACGGGATGACCGGGCTGCTCCTCGGGCTTAGAAGAACGGTGAATCTGTTCAATCGAGCCTTTGAAAATCGCCGTATGCACAGAGCAGAGGCGCTGTACTTCCTCTACCGGAATGCCTTCCTCGGTCATCAGGGAGTGCTCCATGGCGGAGATTTCCTCCACCGTAACATCGCCTACCGCCTCTTCAAATCGCGCCTTGACCTCCTCCACGCTTTTGCCCGCATGCAGCTCCTTGATGATCTCTCTCAGCATAGCCTGGCGGCGTGTCTGTTCCGGCACATCGACCTCGCGGTTATTAATCAGTTCGCTCATCGCAATCTCTCCTTCTATTCTATAATCTCGAAACCATGCTGCCAAAAGGCCAGCCGAACGGTTTCCAGCTCTATTTTCTTTAACTTCATTCCTTTAGACAGGGTCATGAACCGTCCTGCGGTCTGCAGCATTCCAGGCTTCGCAATATCACGGAATCCCAGCTCCACCATGATCTCCACCACTTCCGGGTGCCTGGTTACCAGCTCAAAGACCGATTCATCCAGCTTCAACGCTTTGCTCATCCTTTTGCACACCTCACTAATGAGAACTCTTCTCAAGCAACAGCTTAGCATAGGTCACAGAGGTGAATTGTGATTGTAATCACTAACTATAAAAAGACTATCCCCGCAAGCCTTTCAGCTTGGGAGATAGCCTAAGAATGTTGCGATTCCGCTATATTAGCAGCTAAATTACAGTGATTTGCTCCATCTATGAGAATTACGGATATCATGCGAAATCCGCATGCTGCAGAATTTAGGACCGCACATCGAGCAGAAATGCGCCTGCTTTGCCCCCTCTGCCGGAAGGGTCTCGTCATGATACGCGAGCGCCCGTTCCGGGTCGAGGGAGAGATGGAACTGGTCGCGCCAGCGGAACTCGAACCGCGCCTTGGACAGCGCATCATCCCGGTCCTGCGCCCCCGGATGTCCCTTGGCGAGGTCTGCGGCATGTGCAGCGATTTTATAGGTAATGACGCCTTCGCGCACATCATTCTTGTCAGGCAGGCCTAAATGCTCCTTAGGTGTAACGTAACACAGCATCGCCGTCCCGAGCCCCCCGATTATCGCTGCCCCGATGGCCGAAGTGATGTGATCATAGCCGGGTGCAATATCCGTAGTCAGCGGGCCGAGGGTATAGAAAGGGGCTTCGTGGCAGATCTCAAGCTGCTTGTCCATATTCTCCTTAATCTTGTGCAGCGGCACATGGCCCGGACCTTCGACCATGACCTGAACATCGTGCTTCCAGGCTAGTAGCGTCAGTTCTCCCAGTGTCTCCAGCTCGGCGAACTGAGCTTCATCATTGGCATCGGCGATAGAGCCGGGACGCAGGCCATCCCCCAGCGAGAAGGCCACATCATACGTCTTCATAATCTCACATATATCCTCGAAGTGTGTGTACAGGAAGTTCTCCTGCTGATGAGCCAGGCACCAGGCGGCCATAATCGATCCGCCCCGGGATACGATGCCGGTCATTCTCCGGGCAGTCAGCGGAATATAGCGCCGCAGTACCCCGGCATGAATGGTGAAGTAATCCACTCCCTGCTCCGCCTGCTCAATCAGCGTGTCACGGTAGAGCTCCCAGGTTAAGTCCTCGGCTATGCCGTTCACCTTCTCCAGCGCCTGGTATAAGGGCACTGTCCCGACCGGCACAGGAGAATTGCGGATTATCCACTCCCGGGTGGTATGGATCTTAGAGCCGGTGGAGAGATCCATGATGGTATCTGCCCCCCAGCGGGTTGCCCACCGCATCTTCTCCACCTCTTCTTCAATAGAAGAAGTGACCGCAGAATTTCCGATGTTCGCATTGATCTTCACGAGGAAGTTACGGCCGATAATCATCGGCTCACTCTCCGGGTGATTGATATTGGCCGGAATGATGGCGCGGCCTGCGGCCACCTCATCCCTTACGAACTCCGGCCGGATATTCTCACGGATCGCAATATACTCCATTTCCGGTGTTATGATCCCTTGCCTTGCATAATACAGCTGGGTCACATTGCCGCCTGCATAGGCCCGCCGGGGATTCCTGCACAGTCCTGGATGAGCTTCTGCGGCAGCCCCTTCTCTGCGGATTCCGTTATCCTCCGGCCGGACGGCTCTTCCGGTGTATTCCTCCGAATCGCCGCGTTCCTCAATCCAGCATGAACGGTGCGGCGGCAGTCCCCTCCGAATGTCCGTCTCCTCCGCGGCATCCGTGTACATACCGCTTGTGTCATAGACCCGCAGCGGAGCATTGTCCTCTTCCCCGGCAACGCCTTCGGTTCTGCTGAGGCTGATCTCCCGCATCGGAACCCGGATATCCGGGCGTGAGCCCTCCACATACACTTTACGGCTCGCGGGGAATCCGGAAAGATTCACCTCTTCGTTCTTGAGCATTCCTGTCATTTCAATCTCCTCCTCTTCGCTCTGTACACTCATCAGATAAGAGGTCACGCAGCAGATTGAGCTGAAGAATCTATAGATTCCTGCAAGTCAAAAAGCCGCTCCACCTGGAGCGGCTTTATTAAAGGAACAGCCAAATAAGACTGTATTCAAAAAAGGTCCGACTCCACTTTCCTACGCTGGTATGATCCAGATCAGGTTCAAGGGTCCGGAAATTCAATTTTCCCGTCTCAGCCTATTCAGGCTCCCCTAGTGGGTATCTTATCTAATTAAATGCATTCTACCAGTTTGGGTAATTGTTGTAAACCCGTTATTTGTCCAGCGATTCGCTCCAGTCGTGCACCATCGTGCCTTCCAGGAACTTCTCAGCATCCATGGCGGCCATACAGCCGGTCCCTGCTGCCGATATCGCTTGACGGTAACGCGTATCCTGCACATCGCCGCAGGCGAATACGCCTGGGATGTTGGTCTCGGTGGTACCCGGGTTCACCACGATATAGCCATTAGCATCCGTGTTGATTTGCCCGCCCAAGAAGGCTGTGTTCGGTGTGTGTCCAATCGCTACGAACACGCCGTCTGCTTCTACCAGCTCTGTCAGACCTGTCTCATTATTAAGCACCGTAAGGCCCTTCACTCCGGTCTCTCCTACCGTTACTTCAACCGGTGTGCGGTTCAAGGCCCAGGTTACCTTACTGTTGTCACGCGCCCGGTCCTGCATGATCTTCGAGGCCCGCAGCTCGGGACGGCGGTGAACCAGCGTTACGCTGGACGCAAAGCGGGTCAGGAAGCTGGCTTCCTCCATGGCGGAGTCTCCGCCGCCGACGACGACAATCTTTTTATTACGGAAAAAGAAGCCGTCACAGGTCGCACAGGTGCTGACCCCGCGTCCCACATTCTCCTGCTCGCCCGGGATGCCCAGATATCTTGCAGAGGCCCCGGTTGAAATAATAACTGATTCTGCTTCCAGTACACCCATCCCGTCCACGGTTACCTTGAACGGGCGCTGTGAGAAGTCCACCGACTCCACCCAGCCGTTCTTGAATTCAGCGCCGAAGCGTTCCGCCTGCTTGCGCATATTGTCCATCAGGTCCGGACCCAGAATCCCTTCAGGGAAGCCTGGAAAGTTCTCCACTTCTGTCGTCGTTGTCAGTTGTCCACCCGGCTGCAAGCCTTCAATGACCAGCGGGCTCAGGTTCGCACGCGCCAGATAAATCGCGGCAGTCAGCCCGGCCGGGCCTGTTCCGATTACAATCGTTTTGTACATTACATTGGCCTCCTTACAAGTAGGTGTTCTTACAACAGCAATTGCTTCAAATACGGGTAGTGGACGGCGATAAGCCGCCGGTTCCGGGCAGCATCCCCTTGGGTCCGGGAGCAGCCGCAGGCTCCTGCTCTTCGCCGGGCGAGCCGCCGGCTTCATTCAGGTTCTCCCCGATCAGCCGCTGAAGGCTGAACAATGCCGCCTCCTGCAGGCGGTCCTCCTTCAGCGGCTCCTGCTCCAGAACTCCGCGCAGTACCTCGGACATCTCCTCGTCCTCAATCCAGCGGAGAGCCTCGGTCACCTGAAGCTTCGTAGCGGAATCGCCGTAGCGCAGCGCCCAGAAGAACGAGGCGCGCAGCAGCGGATTATTCCGCACTTCTTCAGTGAATCTGCCCGTATTGCCCTTCCACTGCTTCAGCTGCTCCTGGAAGGGCAGCTGATAGTTATAGCTGACTGCAGGCATAGGCTGTCCTTCTGCCCGGGCCTGCTGGAGCTGGGACAGGAAGAACGCCGGGACAGCGGAAGCAGGGTCCAGCTTGGCTGCCTGTCTCCAGCAGCGCAGTGCCTCATCATGTCTTCCGCTATTGCTTGCCGCCGCTGCACAGTAATGATACAGCCCGGCGTCTCCGGCGACCTCCTCGTCCTTCAGCAGACGGCGGAAATGGCTGTAAGCGGCAGCGTGCCGGCCCAGGATACCCATGGTTGTAGCCATTTTGAATACATGCTCCTGATGGAACGGCACCGTTGCTTCAAGCATACCCAGCAGTGTCGCAAGCTGTTCCTTATCTCCTGCATACTGCAGGAAGATGGCCATATTGCACAGAGCGTGCAGATTGCCGGGGTCTTGCTTCAGCACCTCATTCAGACATTCCTTCGCCTTGGCGAACCGGCCCATATAGAAATGAGCCAGTGCCAGATTATTATGCGCAGCCAAAAAATCCGGGGTGCCCGCAGTGATCTCCTCCAGCAGTTCTACAGCCTGAGGGAACTTACCCTCCTCCAGCAGACTCCGCGCCCGGTCATGCTCTACGACTCCCTCACGGCTGCGGATACGCACCAGCGGAGCAGGCCGGTTCAGCTCATATTGCAGCAGCTCCATCAGTTCTTCGGATTCGGTCATGAACTCGCCGTTAGCATCCTCTTCCAAGTAAGTGACCAGCGAACGCTCCGCCTCTTCAAAGCTTTCCATATTGGCGAAGTTATTAGCCATGTAGAAATGGCATTCCGTCATAGCGGGGTCGATCTTCTCCAGAACATGGATAAGAATCTCGTTAGATGCGGTATAATTGCCCATCTCAGATAATATACCCGCCATATTGCAATGATTCACCGGATTATCCGGCTCATATTCAACAGCTTTGCGAAAATTTCTTAATGCCTTATCATATTGAAAGCGGTCCAGCGACCGAACGGCTCTTTCAAAGAAAAAATTGGCATCCAGAGTGACCGGAATGACATTACTGTGCTCCGCGACATTCTCTGAAGTTCTCTCTATCATGGAAGCAAGGCACCTCCCTTGTTTCAGCTTCCCTAGCCTTACCTGTTCGTTTCCATTTATGGTCTCGGCTGTCTTCTTCACACAGTATACCACATGTGGCAACGAGATTCTCAAGTCTCAGGGAGAGAGCTGACGGGAGGGAAAAGCTCAAGTGGAAACGGCTTTGCCGTCCTTTCAGGGACGGCACCCGTTTCAGCGAGAAATAGAAGGATAGGTTATCTTGTGCCTCATTCACAATAAAAAAGACGCGGGAGTTAAATCCCCGCGTCTCTGAACAGCTTATCTATGGAACCGCCCTCGATGATAATACGCGTGGCCTCAGCCAGCATGGGAGCTACCGAGAGCACTGCGAATCTGCTGGAATGCTCGTCCGGCAGGGCAATCGAATCGGTAATGACAATCTCGTCGATATTGGGATGATCCATCCGCTCAAGCGCATCCCCGGAGAACAGTCCGTGCGTAGCACAGACGATGCTGTTCCGGGCGCCCCGCTCCTTCAGGCCCTCCACCACATTGACGATAGTCGTTCCGGTATCAATAAGATCCTCTATAATGATCGGCGTCCTGCCTTCCACATCACCAATGACATGCGTAATCACCGATTCATTATGCGCCGGACGCTTCTTGATCATGATGGCGAACGGCGAATCCAGCCGGCTGGCCAGCTTCTCCGCCATAGACGCGCGTCCCGCATCCGGGGAGACCACGACCAGATCGGTAAGCCCCTTCACCTTCAGATAACCGCTGATCAGATCAAGCGCAGTCAGATGATCCACCGGAATATTGAAGAATCCCTGTATGGCTGCAGCATGCAGATCAATCGTAATGACGCGCGTTGCGCCGGCGGTGGTCAGCACATCGGCGACCATTTTGGCCGAGATCGGCTCACGTGGTGCGGACTTACGCTCCTGCCGGGCGTACCCGTAATAGGGAACGATAATATTCACCGTTCTGGCCGATGCGCGCTTGGCGGCATCAATCATGACCAGCAGCTCTACAAACAGCTCGTTAATCGGATGAGCCAGGGATTGCACCAAAAATACGTCGCAGTTCCGGATGCTCTCTTCATAATGCACATAAATCTCGCCGCTTTTGAAACGGGTCAGCTTGATCTGGCCAAGCGGCGCACCAAGGCGCTCCGCAATATCAGCGGCAAGCTTCGGATTCGACGAACCGGAAAAAATCCGTAATTGATGATGCATAGTACCCTCCTGGGATTATAAATTTATATATTGAACGGAACGGATGTACGGCGGCGTCCTTCAAAGACGGCCAGTTCGCGGAAGCCGGTGCGCCAGAGCATGTCCCGGGCCTCAGTTAAGCCGTCTCCCAGCTTCATGGGATCATGCGCATCAGAGCCAACCGTGAGCGGAATGCCTAGCGCAAGCGCCTGGACAAGCACATGCTCTGCCGGAAACATCTCGGCGCACGGCTTGGTCAGCCCGGAAGCATTCAGCTCCATGGCGGTTCCGCTGCGGGCGATGACCTTCAGCGTATCCAGCTCAAGCGCTCTGGCCTCCGCCAGGTCCTCCGGCGTCCGGGGTCCGTAACCGAACCTTTTGATGACGTCCATATGTCCTATAATATCATATAATCCCGATAACGCCGACTTCTGTACAGCATCATAATAGCGGCGGTATACCGCCATTACATCCTGGCCTTCCCAGCCATGGGTCTGCCTGTGGTCGGTAATATCCCATTCTCCCAGGAAATGCACCGAGCCAATCAGATAATCCCACGGATAGGGTGCCAAAAGCTCGCGGATCTGTTCCTCATATCCCTCAATATAATCCGCCTCCAGCCCCACCCGCAGCTCAATCGTGCCACGGTAGCGCTCCTTCAGTGTAAGGCATTCCTCCACATATCGCGGAAGCTCCGCAAGAGGCATAGCCATCTCGGGATAATAGTGGTCCGGATCGACATGGATAAGCGGCAGATGATCCGACAGCCCGAGCTGCTCAAGCCCCAGAGCGATGCCCCGCTGCACATACTCCTCCAGCTTCCCGACCGCATGACCGCAGCGTTCATGATGGGTATGATAATCGATGTGCATGCTGAAAGTTCCTCCTAATCGCGGCGAGGCCGTTCATGGCGGGCGCTCAGCTCTTCCAGAATCTCATCCAGCGGAAGCTTGCGCTCCTGCAGCAGCACCAGCAGGTGATAGATCAGATCGCTGACCTCCAGGCGCAGCTCGGCATTATCCTTGTTTTTGGCGGCAATGATCGTCTCGGAGGCTTCCTCACCGACCTTCTTCAGGATCTTGTCCACGCCCTTGTCGAACAGATAGGTCGTATAAGCCCCCTCAGGACGGTTCACCTCACGCTCGGCAATCACACGCTCCAGCTCCCCAAGTACTGCAAACCGGCCGCTCTCTGCTCCAGCAGCGTTCACGGCAGCCCCGGCAGTGTCAGTTACGTTTGCAGGTGAATCGAGCGGAACCTCGCGGAAGAAGCAGCTGTTCTCCCCGGTATGGCAGGCCGGTCCCTCCGGCACTACCTTCACCAGCAGCGTATCGCTGTCACAATCGTAATGGATCGAGGTGATCGCCTGCGTATTGCCGGACGTCCCCCCCTTATGCCACAGCTCGCTGCGTGAACGGCTCCAGAACCAGGTCTGGCCGCTCGCAAGGGAGCGCTGCAGCGACTCAGGATTCATATAGGCGAACATTAATACCTCCAGGGTGCGCGCATCCTGAATGACAGCAGGCAGCAGGCCTGATTCATTCCAGCGGATGCCGGACACTGCCTCTTGCTGGCTCTGTGCAATAGTCTTTTTATCCTCGCTCATCGGATCTCTACTCCTCTTTGCTTCAGATCAGCCTTCAGATCATGAATAGCAATCTCTTTATAGTGAAAAATGGTTGCCGCAAGTCCGGCATCTGCCCGGCCTTCCGTAAATACATCATAGAAATGTTCAATTCTCCCGGCCCCGCCGGAAGCAATCACTGGAATACTCAGCAGATCACTGACTGCCGCCGTCAGCTTCAGGTCGAAGCCGTCCTTGGTCCCGTCTGCGTCCATACTTGTAAGCAGAATCTCGCCGGCCCCCAGCCGCTCAGCTTCCTTGGCCCAGTTCAAGGCCCGGATGCCCGTGGGCGTACGTCCGCCGTGCGTATACACTTCCCATTCGCCCCAAGCCTCATTATATTTGGCATCCATCGCCACTACAATGCACTGCGAGCCGAAGTGACGGGCCCCTTCCAGAATCAGCCGGGGATTATTGACAGCGGCCGTATTAATGCCGATCTTGTCCGCTCCGGCACGCAGAATCCGCTTCATATCCTCCGGGGTCGAGATGCCCCCGCCCACCGTGAAGGGAATGGCAATCTCACCTGCCGTCTGCCGCACCACTTCAATCATGGTCGCCCTGCCTTCCACAGAAGCGGAAATATCCAGGAATACCAGCTCATCCGCGCCCTCGCGGTCGTACAGCGCCGCAAGCTCCACCGGATCTCCGGCATCGCGCAGATTCACAAAATTCACGCCTTTTACCACACGCCCGTCCTTCACATCCAGACAGGGAATAATCCGTTTCGCCAACATTCCAAGACCCCTCCCTAGTATAGACTTACCGCAATCCGGAGGACTGGCCCAGGGCCTGCAGCGCTTCAGCCAGATCAATATTGCCGGTATACAGCGCCTTGCCCACAATCGCCCCGCCGATTCCGCTGCCGCTATGTACGTTCAGGCGCTGCAGATCATTAAGGCTGGTCACTCCGCCGGAGGCGATTACGCTGCGGCCGCTTGCCTTGGCCATAGACAGAATGCCTTCCACGTTCGGCCCCTGCATCATCCCGTCACGGGAGATATCGGTATAGATGAAGGTCTCGGCACCTTTGGCGGCCAGCTCTCTAGCCAGATCTTCCGCGCGGACCTCAGACGTATTGAGCCAGCCGTGCGTAGCCACATAGCCGTTGCGGGCATCGATGCCGATGGCAACTTTGTCGCCGTATTTGGCAAGAACTGCTTCTGTAAAAGCCTGATCATTAATGGCCGCCGTTCCGATAATCACCCGGCTGACGCCAAGGCCCAGCAGCTTCTCGACATCGGCAAGAGTACGGAGACCCCCGCCGACCTGTACAGGAACATTCGCATGCTTCGCAATGGCTCCAATGATGGCATCATTCACGGGGCAGCCTGCTTTGGCTCCGTCCAGATCCACCAGATGGATATACTGCCCGCCCTGCTCTTCCCATGACTTAGCTACCTCTACCGGACTGTCGTTATAGATCGTCTCTTGGGCATAATCACCCTGCTGCAGCCGGACACACTTGCCGTCCCGGATATCAATCGCCGGATATAGGATAAAAGAAGACATGAATACTCCCCGCTTTCATTGCAAATTAGTGATTCAGGCAGGCTAAGCCTGCTGTGCCTGGAGTCTCAGGAAATTACCCAGCAGCTTGATGCCAAGCTCCCCGCTCTTCTCCGGGTGGAACTGCATACCGTAGACATTGCCGCGGCCCACAATAGCCGTTACCGGATGTCCATAGTCTGTGACGGCCAGCAGCTCGCTGTCCGCCGCGAGTGCATGATAGGAGTGCACGAAGTACACATGGCCCTCCGTCAGACCGGTTAGCAGCGGACTCTCCGGCTGGCGGAAGCTCAGCTTGTTCCAGCCCATATGCGGCACCTTGTAGCCGTCCCGGGGGGCGAAGCGCACCACTGCGCCGGGCAGAAGCTCCAGCCCCTGATGCTCGCCATGCTCCTCGCTGCTGCTGAACAGCAGCTGCATCCCGAGGCAGATGCCCAGCACAGGCTGTCCCGCTTCTGCTGCGGCCCGGACTACCACATCCATTCCGCTCTCGCGGAGGTGTTCCATCGCATCGCCAAAGGCACCGACACCCGGCAGAATGACACTGTCTGCCGCCAGAATCTCGGCGGCATCCGAGGTTACAAGACTCGTATACCCCAGCCGCTCTACCGCCTTACTGACACTGTGCAGGTTGCCCATGCCATAATCGACGATTGCAACGGCCATGCTACAGCACTCCCTTCGTCGAAGGTACGCCCTTCACACGCGGATCTACGATAGTCGCTTCGTCCAGTGCCCGTCCCAATGCCTTGAATACTGCTTCTATCATATGGTGGGTGTTGGAGCCGTAATGTACGATGACATGCAGCGTAATTCTGGCTTCCAGCGCGAATTTCCAGAGGAATTCATGAACGAGCTCCGTAGAGAAGCTGCCCACCTGCTGGGAAGGATACTCCGCCCGGTATTCAAAATGCGGACGGTTGCTGATATCAATCACTACCTGAGCCAGCGCTTCGTCCATAGGGACGAAGACACTGGCGTACCGCTTGATCCCTTTTTTGTCGCCCAGCGCTTCGCGCAGAGCCTGTCCCAGACAGATGCCGATGTCCTCTACCGTGTGATGGTCATCAATATCAATGTCGCCCCGTGCCTGCACGTTCAGGTCAAACTGTCCATGCTTCGTGAACAAGTCCAGCATATGATTCAAGAAAGGCACATCGGTCTCCAGTTCCGAAACCCCGCTGCCGTCTACGGCAAAGGTTAGCTTGATGTCCGTTTCATTGGTTGTACGGCTAAGTCCGGCCTTACGTAGCGCCAGTTCGTTGTTATTGTTCTCCATTTGTGTCTCCACCTTTCGCTTCGTTCGTAAGCCGGATTTCGATGGCGCGTGCATGGCCTTCCAGCCCCTCGCGCCGGGCAAGCTCCATAATCGCCGCCCCGTCCCGCATCAGCGCTTCCTTGCTGTAATAGATCAGGCTGGACTTCTTGATGAAGTCATCCACATCTACAGGCGAGGAGAACCGCGCTGTGCCATTCGTCGGTATAATATGGTTCGGTCCGGCGAAGTAGTCGCCTACCGGCTCTGAGCTGTACGGCCCGAGGAAGATCGCCCCGGCGTTCTCAATTGCGCCGGTCAGCCCCATCGGGTCGTTCACCACAATCTCCAGATGCTCCGGCGCCAGCCGGTTCACTACGGAGATGCCCTCCTCAAGCGAGTCTACGACGATAATCGCGCCGTAGTTCTCTACCGAGGCCCGCGCGATTTGCTCGCGCGGCAAGGCCTGCAGCTGCCGCTCGACCTCGGCAGCCACCGCCTCCGCGAGACGCTGCGACGGCGTCACGAGGATCGCCGACGCCATCTCGTCGTGCTCGGCCTGCGAGAGCAGGTCGGCCGCGATGTAGGCGGCCTCGGCGGTATCGTCGGCGAGCACGACGATCTCGCTCGGTCCGGCGATGCTGTCGATGTCGACAGCGCCGTAGACCTCGCGCTTGGCCAGGGCCACGTAGATGTTCCCTGGCCCGCAGATCTTGTCGACCGGCACGATTGATTCCGTGCCGAAGGCGAGGGCGGCGATAGCCTGCGCGCCGCCTACGCGGTAGATCTCGTGTACGCCCGCTTCAGCGGCGGCCACGAGAATATAGGGATCAATGCCTTCAGAGCCGCCCGTCGAAGGCGGCGTCACCATCACGATCTCCGGCACCCCGGCGATCTGTGCCGGAATCACGTTCATCAGCACCGAGGACGGGTAGGCCGCCTTGCCGCCGGGAACATAGACGCCCACGCGCTTCAGCGGGCGGATGATCTGGCCGAGGATCGTGCCGTCCGGCTGCAGATCCATCCAGGAATTGCGTTTCTGCCGCGCATGGAACGCACGGATGTTCACGGCTGCTGCGCGGATCGCCGCCACGAAGGACTCCTCTACCCGGCCGTAGGCGGCCTCAAGCTCCTCCGGCGTTACGCGCAGCTGCGCTGGCGTCAGTACAGCGCCGTCAAAGCGCTCCGTATAACGGAGCAGCGCCGCGTCGCCTTCCCGCTTGATACCGGCCACGATTTCACGTACGGCCTTGTTCTGCTCCGGCGTGCCGTATTCCACCTCACGCTGCAGTTTAAATTCCTTACTGGACTGGATCTTCACCGCCGCTTCCCCCTTGAGCTTATAGTTTTGCTTATATTATTTTACCTGCAACCCCGGTTCTGCAATAACAGCCTGCAGCCGGTCGCACAGCTGCTGAATCTCCTCATTCTTCATCCGGTAGCTTACCCGGTTCGCCACCAGGCGGCTGGTAATCTCGAAGATGCTCGTCATCTCCACCAGACCGTTATCCTTCAGCGTCTGGCCGGTTTCTACCATATCCACAATCCGGTCAGCCAGCCCGATCAGCGGTGCCAGCTCGATGGAGCCGTTCAGCTTCACCACCTCCACCTGCTGGCCTTGCTCACGGAAATACCGTGAAGCCACGTTCGGGTACTTGGTAGCTACCCGCTGCTGAATGCCCGGCTGCCAGTTCGGAAGCCCGATAATCGACATCCGGCAGCGGGCGATCCCGAGATCCAGCAGCTCGTACACATCGCGGCTCTCCTCCAGCAATACATCTTTGCCGACAATGCCGATATCCGCCACTCCATACTCTACATAAGTGGGCACATCCACCGGCTTGGCCAGAATGAACTCCATTCCGGCCTCCGGCAAGGAAATCACCAGCTTGCGCGACTCTTCTCCATCGGGAGGAATCGGCAGTCCCGCCTGGCGGAACAGCTCTGCCGCTTTATTGTAAATCCGGCCTTTCGGCATGGCTACCTTAAGAATCTGTGCCATCAATACCCGCCCCCGTTTCGTGTTTCCGCTTCTTTAACATCTGCATCTATATGACATCATGGTTCCATTTCTTAATCTTGCTCCGCTCACCCATGCTCGCTGACAAAAGACACGAACGTGTATATCTCGCCGTACAGCTCGCCCTCTGCCTGAATAGTATCCGCATCCAGCCGCTTCACGGTCTTCAGCTCCTCCGGGCCGGTTGCCAGCCGTGTAACCACAGCATGCCCTTCCGAGCGCAGCCTCGCAGCCTCAGCAAGACCCTCCTGGCGCCGCAGTGCATCGTACTGGACCAGAATCGGCAGCTCTTCCTCTTCCAGCAGCCCGGAGACTCCATCCAGAATACGGTTGGTCTTCAGGGAGAAGCCGGTGGAGGGAATCGGACGCCCGAATTGCTGCAGCAGGTTGTCATACCGGCCGCCGCTGCATACCGGGAAGCCCAGCTCAGAAGCATATCCCTCGAAGGTCATGCCTGTATAGTATGAGAAATCACCGATCATCGTCAGATCAATCAGCACATGCTCCGAGACACCGTAAGCAACCAGCACCTCCCATACCTTGCACAGATGCTCGATCGATGCGCGCGCCACCGGATGGTTGCTCAGCTCCAGCGCCTGACCGCAGATCTCCTTCCCGCCGCGCAGCCGCAGCAGTCCGTCCAGCTCCTGCTTCTGGGCAGCAGACAGCTCAAGACGCCGCAGCGTCTCGCGGAAGGCTACATAATCGCGGCTGAGCAGATGGCTCTTCAGCTCCTCCTGAGCCTGGGGCAGGCCGGAGACCGCCTCCTGAAAGAGACCGTCGAGGAAGCCCACATGTCCAATTGCTATTTTAAAAGACTTTACGCCCGCCGCCTGCAGTGAAGCAATTGCCAGCGCGACTACCTCCGCGTCAGCCTCCGGCGAATCGTCACCGACAAGCTCTACACCGGTCTGAAAGAATTCTGCCTCCCGCCCGGCCTCTTCTTCAATGGCCCGGAAGACGTTGGCATGGTAGGACAATCGCAGCGGCAGCGGCTCATCCTTCAATAGAGAGGAGACCACACGGGCTACAGGTGCCGTCATTTCTGAACGCAGTACCAGCGCCTGCCCACGGTTGTTCAGCAATTTATACAGCTTCTGATCCGATGTAGAGCTGGCTACACCGACCGTATCGTAATATTCAAGAGTAGGCGTAATCATCTGCCGGTAGCCCCAGCGGCTCATACAGTGAAGTACATCCTTCTCGATCTTGCGCAGCTTCGTTACCGCACGCGGGAGATAATCTCTTACGCCGGCAGGCTTTTCAAATCCCTTTGGTTTGGCCATCTTCATTGTTCACCTCATCGGATATGTTAAAGGGTATCATCAAATACTTTATCATGGTAAAGTGGTAGCAAAGTAAAGTAGTGGCAATATCGTATCACGGACCATCCTTTTGCGTCAACAATTCGCTTGAATTACAGAGTTCCTTTTGCCACCGGGATAAGCGGCGAATATAATAAGTTAATATGATTGTACTTTATTTCCTCCATTAAGTATTCCCGGTATCTAATTCAGAAGCAGAAAGAAGGACTGACGGCTTGAGTACATCCTATATGATTGGCGTTGATATTGGAACCACCAGCACGAAGGCTGTCCTCTTTGAGGAGAACGGAACAATTGTCGCTCAGAGCAATCAGGGCTATCCGCTGCATCAGCCCTCCCCCTCTGTCGCAGAACAGGACCCGGAGCAGATTCTGGAAGCCGTAATTCATACCATAGCATCGGTCATGCAGGAGAGCCTTGCAACCCCTGAAGCCATTCTGCTGGTCTCCTTCAGCTCCGCTATGCATAGCGTCATCGCTGTAGACCCTGCGGGTAAGCCGCTCACCGCCTGTATCACCTGGGCTGATAACCGGAGCAGCCGCTATGCCCGGCGGTTGAAGGATGAATTGAATGGACATGAGCTGTATCTGCGGACAGGAACGCCTATACACCCTATGTCTCCAATCACCAAGCTGATGTGGCTGGGCGAAGAGCAGCCCGAGCTGTTCCGGCAGACCTACAAATTCATCTCCATCAAAGAATATATCTTCTTCCGGTTGTTCGGAGAATATGTGATTGACCATTCCATCGCCTCTGCCACCGGCATGTTCAATCTGGAGAAGCTCGACTGGGACGAGGAGGCGCTCCAGATTGCCGGTGTTACTCCAGAGCGGCTATCCCGTCTGGTCCCCACCACCCATATCCTGCAGGGACTGCTTCCGGAGCTTACCGGAAAGCTCGGTCTGCTCACAGACACTCCGTTTGTAGTGGGTGCCAGTGACGGCGTTCTGTCCAATCTGGGCGTAGGGGCCTTGGAGCCGGGGGTAATCGCTGCAACGATAGGCACAAGCGGTGCCATACGTACTGTAGTTGACCATCCGCTTACCGATCCCAAAGGACGGATCTTCTGCTACGCCCTGACAGACAAGCATTGGGTGATTGGCGGCCCCGTGAATAATGGCGGGATGCTCTTCCGCTGGGTGCGTGATGAGTTCGCCGCATCTGAAGTGGAGACCGCGAAGCGCCTGGGCATTGATCCCTACGAAGTATTAACCCGGATCGCCGAGCAGGTGCCGCCCGGCAGTAACGGACTGCTCTTCCATCCGTATCTGACCGGAGAACGTGCACCGCTGTGGAATCCCGATGCCCGCGGCTCCTTCTTCGGGCTAAGCATGAATCACCGTAAGGAGCATATGATCCGTGCGGTGCTGGAAGGTGTCATCTTCAATATGTATACCGTATTGCTGGCCATGGAGGAATGTATCGGCGAGCCCGTTAGAATCCTGGCTACCGGCGGCTTCGCCCGCTCGGAGCTATGGCGGCAGATGATGGCGGATATTTTCGATCAGGAGGTAGTCGTCCCTGAGAGCTTCGAGAGCTCTTGCCTCGGCGCAGTCGTACTGGGATTATACGCCATCCGCCGGATCGATTCCTTGGATGCTGTCTTCAGCATGATTGGCTCCACTCACCGGCATGAGCCGGTTACTGCCCACGCCAAAGCCTACAAACAGCTGCTGCCCATCTTCATCTCGGTATCCCGCAGTCTGGAGGATCAATATCAGGCTATCGCCGACTTCCAGCGCGAGCAGGCGGGGGAACAGCCCGGCTAACGTGCTTTCCAGAACCGCCTGCTTACAGCAAAGCGCCGGACAGCCGCAGATGCGGCCAGCCGGCGCTTTCAATATATTATACTTAGCCTAAGTCTACACTGTCGCCTTTGGCGCTGCTGCCGGCTTCTGCGGTGCAGAGCCGAACACCATCCAGGCTGGCTTCACATAACGGAAGGCAAGCGCAACCACCAGCCAGGAGCCCAGGAGGGCCACCAGCCAGCCGCCCGCTATTGCTGCCGTATAGGCCAGCGATCCGCCGTGGAACGGCAGCTTCCGGTACATGAACAGCAGCAGCGGATGGAGCAGATAGATACCGAAGGAGCATGCCCCGGCCGAGAGCAGCAGTCTGCTCAGCACGCTTCGTCCTGCCCCGTACAGCAGGAAGGACAGCTGGAACAGTACCAGACAAGAGAGCAAGGCATGCAGGTTCGAGAAGCCTTCATACCACAGACTGTTGATCACTGTTTTTTTCGTATAGTTGTTATACCACAATATTACGTGCCCAATCCCTGCAGCGGCCCATAACAGCCACAGTACCACCCAGCCCGTGCCTTTACCGGAGCGCCAGCCTTCGCGGGAGGGAACGAGCCACTTTTTCAACGAGCTGTAGTAGATGGCAATCGCCGCACCTAGCAGGAAATATGAGAAATACGTAATGGCCAGACTACCCTTGGACAGCTTCCAGTACCCGTGGTTCACCATATATTTGTTAAGCAGCACGAAGCCCCACTGTAGAGCAAGCCCGATCACCGGTGCCCATGCCGCGAGATGCCGGACTTTTTGCAGACACCAGAGTATCAACGGGAACAGCAGATAGAACTGGATAATGATGATGATATAGTAGAGATGTGTATACGCCGTACCCGTCCATAGATACTTGAAGAACTTCCCGCCCATCTCCTGAAGAGGCATCCCCCAGGTATGACCGGCCGTCATTTTCAGTCCAAAATACAGCACCGTAAACACAAGATAAGGCACAATAATATAGATCAGCCTGCGGCTGTAGAATTTGGCCAGTACCTTCCCGCCCAGCGGACGGTCAATATAATTGTAGAACAGGACGAACCCGCTTAAGAATATAAAGGAAGGCACCGCAAACTGGCTGAACTTGTTAATAAACAGAAACGGAGGGAACATGGACGTGCCCAGTGTCTCAGCCAACGTGCGTGAAGTGGCATGAATGGCGATCACCGCAAAAATAGCGATTGCCCGAAAAATATCAAGCTGTGGTATTCTTTCCTTTTGAGCCATTATGATTCCTCCTGTTTACGCAGCTCACGGAGCGGATTCCCCCCGACGAACGAACCGGCAGCAACATCTTTGTGAACCACCGATCCCGCCGCAACCGTAGCCCCATCCCCAATCGTAACCCCAGGGAGAATAGTCGTGTTAGCCCCAATCATTACATTCTCACCGATCATAACCTCACCCAGCCGGTACTCCTTGATGAGATACTCATGAGCCAGGATCGTAGTGTTATAGCCGATAACCGTGTTCTCCCCAATAGAGATCTTCTCCGGAAAAAAAACATCCACCATCGCCATAAGTCCAAACGCAGTATGCTTGCCTACCTTCATCCCGAGCACCCGGCGGTAAATCCAGTTCTTGAGCGGCAGAATCGGGCAATAGCGGGCAATCTGGATAAAAATAAAATTGCGCACACCTTTCCACGGGCTGACCGTGCGGTATATATGCCAGAGCGAATTATGCCCCTCCACGGGATAACGGGTTATCTTTCTCACGGCTGCATAGTCTCCTGCTCCACAATAGAGTACAAATCCTTCATCTCCTGGATGATGTAATCCGGTTCATAGGTGCGCAGCACAGCCTCACCCTTAAGCGACCAGGCCACAGCGGCTACACGAACCCCTGCTGCCTTCGCAGACTGAATATCGACAGCACTGTCGCCAACCATCAGTGTCTTGGCTGGATCAACACCCAGATTGGCAGCTGCCGTGAGCACCGGCTCCGGATGCGGCTTCGGATGAGTCACATCATTCACCGTAACAATCGTCTCCATATATTTCAGCAGATCGAACATCTCCAGTGCCTTGAGCGTGGTTGGCCGGATCTTCGTGGTCACCACCCCAAGCTTGATTCCCCGGCGCTGCAGCTCCTCCATCGTCTCATTCACATGGGGAAAAGCGCGGACCAGCTCATCGTGATGCGCATTATTGTACGAACGGTAGGACCGTTCCAGCACCCCTATATCCTTCGGCTCCAGGCCGGAGAATGCGCCTAGCTGCTGCTGAAGTGTAGTTCCCATCAAAGGAATGATCTGTTCCCGGGTCAGAGCCGGCAGATTATTCTCCTTCAGCGCATGCATGAACGAATTAATGATCAGCTCATTTGTATTCACAATCGTTCCGTCCAGATCAAATAACACGCATTCTATCATTGATTGTATTACTCCTTTGTTTCCTTATCTTCAGAGGGATCTTCCAGCGGTTGAACAGGCTGAGCAGGCTTCTGAGGCGTATTAGCGGCACTCTCTGGAACTACAGCATCCGCCGCTGCCGGTTTGGTGCTGATGATCGGGTCCAGGTAATGTGCCTTCGGCTGTCCGCTAACCCGCCGTACAATAATCAGTACAATGGCGGCAACAATAATGAGCAGCGCGAGCAGCTGAGAGATACGGATATTCCCGTAAGCCGGGTCAAGATAGCCTTGCTCAAAGCCCATCCACTTCATCGGGCTCCACAGCCCGTTAATGAAGGCTGCCACACCGCTGCTGCCGTCAAAGGCAAGACTGTCCGTACGCAGAGCTTCAATGAAGAAGCGGCCGATGGAGTACCAGATGAAGTAGGACATGAAGATTTCTCCGGCACGTACGAACTTCTGGCGGCGCAGCACCATGAGGAGCAGAATACCCAGCAGACTCCAGAGTGATTCGTACAGGAAGGTCGGATGGTGAAAAGCATCCCCTATGTACATTTGATTAACGATAAAATCCGGCAAATGCAGCTTATCCCGCAGGAACGATTCCTCAACCACGCCGCCATAGGCTTCCTGGTTGATGAAATTACCCCAACGGCCGATCATCTGGCCGGCAAGCAGTCCGGGAGCACAGATATCCACGATGCGCCAGAACGGATAGCCTTTATAGCGGAAATAAATAATCCCGCAGATAATCGCGCCGATCAGGGCGCCATAAATCGCAATACCGCCATTCCAGACCTTGAAGATATCGAGCAGGTTATCCTTATAGTCTTCCCACTTGAAGGCTACGAAGTATAGCCGCGCGCCAATAATAGCCGATGGCAAGCCCAACAGCAACATATCCATGAAGAACTCCTGAGGAATGTTGAAGCGTTTGCCTTCTTGAATACATAGGAATAGCCCGATAAGCGCACCAAGACCCAGAATCAGGCCATACCAGTGCACTGGCAGTGATCCAATCGAGAAGACAATCGGGTCAATCGCTAGTGAATAAAACATGCTCTCACACTCCTAATCGAGATCATCCATATCTTCTGAGATGGTGGCGGTAAGTTTATTCGTAAATTGCAGCGCGGCATTGAAGCCCATTTGCTTGAGCCGGTAATTCATCGCAGCCACCTCGATAATGACAGCGAGGTTACGTCCCGGACGGACAGGGATGGTAACCAGCGGCACATCGGTATCAATAATCCGTGTCGTCTCCTCATCCAGTCCCAGACGGTCATACTGCTTGTCCTGCTGCCAGGCTTCCAGTCTGACCACCAGGGTAATCCGCTTGTGATTACGGATAGCGCCTGCCCCAAAGAGCGTCATAACATTAATAATCCCGACACCGCGGATCTCCAGCAGGTGACGGATTAATTCCGGTGCGGTACCATGAAGCTGATTATCCGAGGTCTGACGGATCTCCACCGCATCATCGGCAATCAGGCGATGACCGCGTTTAACGAGTTCCAGTGCCGTTTCACTTTTACCAATGCCGCTGGTGCCTGTAATCAGCATCCCTACCCCATATACATCACAGAGAACACCGTGAATTGTTGCTGTCGGTGCCAGTCTGCCCTCAAGGAAGCTGGTCAGTCTGCTTGAGAAAATCGTGGTCGCCATCGAGCTGCGAAGCACGGGAAGTCCCTTCTCGTTGCTGATGTCTACAAGCTCCTGGGGTACATCCAGCGCACGAGTAATGACAATACAAGGGGTATTGTCGTTACAGATTCCGCGTACCCGGCTTTTCCGTTCTTCCTCTGAGAGCATAGAGAAGAAAGCCAGCTCTGTTTTGCCTAATAGCTGCACACGTTCTTCCGGATAATATTCGAAATAACCGGCCATTTCCAGCCCGGGACGGTTCAAATCATCCACTGTGATCGGTCTCTTCAGACCTTCATGTCCGGATACTACCTCTAATTGAAAATGCTGCACCAATTCCGATACTTTTACCTTCTTAGCCATATATGTCCGTCCTTTCGTCACCCGCGGCTTATGCCGCTTCCCCGCATACCGGTTACATCTTTATCCATTCCAGCTACAGGTAATTCTCCTGCTATCTTAATGGATTATGCCAGTGAATGCAATCTTAACCCCAGCGGTTATCGTTCCATTCCACCATGATCATTACAAGAAAAAGCCGCCTAACCAGGCGGCTTTCTTCATTATAAACTATGTTCACCCTGCAGAGATCTTATCCCAGCAGAACGTTAAGTTCGGATTCTTTGTCGAAGATGTGGACTTTGTTCATGTCGATGGCCAATCTAGGCTTGCTGCCTTCACGGGTAGTGGAACGTCCATCTACACGCGCAATTACAGTGTTATTGCCAAGACCGCTCAAGTAGAGGAGCATTTCATGACCAAGGTTTTCCGTAACATCAACCATCGAAGTGAAGATTGTGTTAGGGGAAGCTTCCAGGAACACTGGCTCTTCATGAATGTCTTCTGGACGAACGCCCATGATTACATCTTTACCGATGAAGCCTTTGTTACGCAGGATTGTAGCTTTGCCGCCTGGAACTTCAACATCAAGGTTCTCTGCACGGAAACGGACAGCGCCGTTCACTTCGGAAAGAGTACCGTTGATAAAGTTCATGGTAGGGGAACCGATAAATCCGGCTACGAACAGGTTCGTAGGCTCATTGTACAGTTCTTCAGGGGAAGCTGCCTGCTGGATGATACCATCGTACATAACTACGATTCGGTCACCCATCGTCATTGCTTCTGTCTGGTCATGCGTTACATAGATACAAGTAGTTTCAAGGCGTTTCACCAGCTTAGTGATTTCAGCACGCATTTGACCACGAAGCTTAGCATCCAAGTTGGAAAGAGGCTCATCCATCAAGAAGACTTGTGGATCACGGACGATTGCGCGGCCTAGAGCGACACGTTGACGTTGACCACCGGACAGTGCCTTAGGTTTGCGTTCCAGCAAGTGCTCGATATCCAGGATTTTCGCTGCTTCGCGTACTTTCTTGTCGATTTCTTCTTTCTTCACTTTGCGCAATTTCAGACCGAAAGCCATGTTCTGATATACACTCATGTGCGGGTACAAGGCGTAGGATTGGAATACCATCGCGATATCACGGTCTTTAGGAGCAACGTCATTCACTACACGGTCACCAATGTACATTTTACCTTCAGAGATTTCTTCCAGACCAGCGATCATACGCAGGGTTGTGGATTTACCGCAACCGGAAGGACCAACCAGTACGAGGAATTCCTTATCTTTAATATCAAGATTGATATCGATTACTGTTGCTTTATCGGAACCCGGGTATTTTTTGAAAATATGCTCTAAACGTACGCCTGCCATTGTATTTCCCCCTCGAGTCTAGTATTGGATTAGAAAATCAAACGCTTTCTTGTACACTTATCTTACCCCAGAGCCGGCCTCATGGCTATTTGCAAGGTTCACAAAAAACCTATTTTCTTTTCGTCACTTTATACAATAACATGGCAAGCTTCACAATAGCGGCATCACCAAAGCTGCGGACATCGGCCCCCGTCTCCTGTTTGATCTTGTCCAGCCTGTAGAGCAGCGTGTTGCGGTGAATGTACAGCTTCTTGGCGGTTTCACTGACATTGCAGTCCATTTCAAAAAAACTCTCCAGCGTCAGCAGCATTTCCTTATCCGCCAGTACCGCCGTGTAATCACCGATCTGGCCCAGCAGCTGTCTCCGCCGGTCATCCGGAATACTGTTAACCAGCCGCTCCATGTGCAGCTCCCACGGCAGATGAATATAATCGCCTACCTGGAAGATACGGCCAAGAATAATGGTCTCCCGCAGCAAGGCGACTGCTCCTGTCAGACCTTTAACCGGGATAATGGCTGGAGAGACCGCCAGATGGAAGACGCCAACCCACTCACTGGCAATCAGTTCATGCAGCCCCATAGAAGTCTGTGACAGCAGATCCTCAGCACTCTCTTCCTCATCCTCTTTATCATCTCCGCCTGTGAGGAGTTCCTTACGGGCTAAAATTAACCATTCCTTATCCTGCAGGGGAACCAGCAATACATCATTCTCGAAATAACTGCGCAGCAGCTTCATTAAGGAGCGATACGTCATCTGCGGATTATGAACATTCTCGCTTACCAGCATGAACGGAATCATATCTCCGAACAGCCGGCCCTTCAGTGAGATTTCATCCGGGATCTCCGCATCGTCCTTCTCCTGCTCCAGTTGGGCATTCAGCCAGCCGCTAAGCTGCCGCGCCTCCATCTCCCCTTCTTCCTTGAACCCGGTTGCCTTCAGCGCTACCGCAAAATTGCGTCCGGCATAATTCACCAGCTCCAGCTCCAGCGGCGACAGCCCCTCTGTCTCCACCCACACTGCTGTAACACGGCCATCATTCTCATAGAGGGGAAGCCAGAGATAACCCTCATGAATGACCGGCAGTTCCTGATCCTTATCCGTACCTATGCCAAAAAGTGAAGCGGAATGCTGTCTCCCCAGCTGCTTGATTCCGGTCCTCTTTCCGGTGAGTTGCTCCAATTTTTGACGCAAACCCTCACTATCCATCATCACCATTCTCCACCACTTTTGCTTTTTTCGCTTATTTTATCATATTTTGCTGTAAAATGCGGAATTTGCGCTTATGAGCATACTTGTATCATGTATCAAAATACAAAAAAGGCCACCACCCTAAAGTGATGACCGTTTGACTTAAGATGAGCCATGAAGGACTCGAACCTTCGACACCCTGATTAAAAGTCAGGTGCTCTACCAACTGAGCTAATGGCTCCTAAAAAGGGATGGAGGCTGATGGATTCGAACCACCGAACACGTACGTGAGCAGATTTACAGTCTGATGCGTTTGGCCACTTCGCTAAGCCTCCATGATGGTGGCGCGGGAGGGAATCGAACCCCCGACACAAGGATTTTCAGTCCTTTGCTCTACCGACTGAGCTACCGAGCCATAAAAAAAACCTAAAAACAAAAAAATGGCGGAACCGACGGGATTCGAACCCGCGATCTCCTGCGTGACAGGCAGGCATGTTAGGCCAACTACACCACGGTTCCACAATTTATTGTAAAAAATGGTGCCGGCGAGAGGACTTGAACCCCCAACCTACTGATTACAAGTCAGTTGCTCTACCAGTTGAGCTACACCGGCACGGTGTAAGGCAATACAATTCGAACATAAAAATGGTGGAGGCTGAGGGGTTCGAACCCCCGACCCTCTGCTTGTAAGGCAGATGCTCTCCCAGCTGAGCTAAGCCTCCGGGTATGTATGGTAGCGGCAGAGGGGATCGAACCCCCGACCTCACGGGTATGAACCGTACGCTCTAGCCAGCTGAGCTACGCCGCCACACTACAAGTATTGGATTTATAATGGCGGAGAGAGAGGGATTCGAACCCTCGCACCGCTTACGCAGTCTAACCCCTTAGCAGAGGGTCCCCTTATAGCCACTTGGGTATCTCTCCAAATTAATGGTAGCCATGTAAATCCGCACAGGAAATTGATTCCTGAAAACTGAATCCAAAACGAATTTGTGTGTTAGTGTGTTTGGATAAGCCCTCGACCGATTAGTATTGGTCAGCTCCATGCATTGCTGCACTTCCACCTCCAACCTATCTACCTCGTCGTCTTCAAGGGGTCTTACTAATTGGGAAATCTCATCTTGAGGGGGGCTTCACGCTTAGATGCTTTCAGCGCTTATCCCGTCCGTACGTAGCTACTCAGCCATGCTCCTGGCGGAACAACTGATGCACCAGCGGTACGTCCATCCCGGTCCTCTCGTACTAAGGACAGCTCCTCTCAAATTTCCTGCGCCCACGACAGATAGGGACCGAACTGTCTCACGACGTTCTGAACCCAGCTCGCGTACCGCTTTAATGGGCGAACAGCCCAACCCTTGGGACCTACTTCAGCCCCAGGATGCGATGAGCCGACATCGAGGTGCCAAACCTCCCCGTCGATGTGGACTCTTGGGGGAGATAAGCCTGTTATCCCCAGGGTAGCTTTTATCCGTTGAGCGATGGCCCTTCCATGCGGTACCACCGGATCACTAAGTCCGACTTTCGTCCCTGCTCGACTTGTAGGTCTCGCAGTCAAGCTCCCTTATGCCTTTGCACTCTGCGAATGATTTCCAACCATTCTGAGGGAACCTTTGAACGCCTCCGTTACTCTTTAGGAGGCGACCGCCCCAGTCAAACTGCCCGCCTGACACGGTCCCCGTACCCGCTAAGGGCACCAGGTTAGAACCTAGATACGATCAGGGTGGTATCCCAACGGCGCCTCCGCAGAAGCTTGCGCTCCTGCCTCCACGGCTCCCACCTATCCTGTACAGATCGTACCCAAATTCAATATCAAGCTGCAGTAAAGCTCCATGGGGTCTTTCCGTCTTGTCGCGGGTAACCTGCATCTTCACAGGTATTAAAATTTCACCGGATCTCTCGTTGAGACAGCGCCCAAGTCGTTACGCCATTCGTGCGGGTCAGAATTTACCTGACAAGGAATTTCGCTACCTTAGGACCGTTATAGTTACGGCCGCCGTTTACTGGGGCTTCGGTTCACAGCTTCGGATTGCTCCTAACCGCTCCCCTTAACCTTCCAGCACCGGGCAGGCGTCAGCCCGTATACTTCGCCTTGCGGCTTCGCACAGACCTGTGTTTTTGCTAAACAGTCGCTTGGGCCTTTTCACTGCGGCCCCCTCGGGCTATTCACCCTACCGAGGCACCCCTTCTCCCGAAGTTACGGGGTCATTTTGCCGAGTTCCTTAACGAGAGTTCTTCCGCGCGCCTTAGAATTCTCTTCTCGCCTACCTGTGTCGGTTTGCGGTACGGGCACCTTCTCCTGACTAGAGGCTTTTCTTGGCAGTGTGAGATCATGACCTTCGCTACTGTAATTTTCGCTCCCCATCACAGCCCAGCCTTACGGTGTGCGGATTTGCCTACACACCAGCCTCACTGCTTAGACGGACATCCATCAGTCCGCGTCACTACCCTCCTGCGTCACCCCATCGCTCATAGCGGATTACGGTGGTACAGTAATTTCAAACTGTTGTCCTTCGACTACGCCTGTCGGCCTCGCCTTAGGTCCCGACTTACCCTGAGCGGACGAGCCTTCCTCAGGAAACCTTGGGCTTTCGGCGGATCAGATTCTCACTGATCTTTTCGTTACTCATACCGGCATTCTCACTTGTATACTCTCCAGCGCTCCTTACGGTACACCTTCAACGTATATACAACGCTCCCCTACCCCAGATACATACGTATCTAGCCATAGCTTCGGTGGTGTGTTTAGCCCCGTTACATTTTCGGCGCAGAGTCACTCGACCAGTGAGCTATTACGCACTCTTTCAATGGTGGCTGCTTCTAAGCCAACATCCTGGTTGTCTGTGCAACTCCACATCCTTTCCCACTTAACACACACTTGGGGACCTTAGCTGATGGTCTGGGCTGTTTCCCTTTTGACAATGGATCTTAGCACTCACTGTCTGACTCCCGGCAAGAAGTAAATGGCATTCGGAGTTTGACTGAGCTTGGTAACCCTTGCGGGCCCCGCACCCAATCAGTGCTCTACCTCCACCACTCCATTCACCGAGGCTAGCCCTAAAGCTATTTCGGGGAGAACCAGCTATCTCCGAGTTCGATTGGAATTTCTCCGCTACCCCCACCTCATCCCCGCATTTTTCAACATGCGTGGGTTCGGGCCTCCAGTGCGTGTTACCGCACCTTCACCCTGGACAGGGGTAGATCACACGGTTTCGGGTCTACGTCCACATACTTAATCGCCCTATTCAGACTCGCTTTCGCTGCGGCTCCGGCTTCTCACCTTAACCTTGCATGTTAAACGTAACTCGCCGGTTCATTCTACAAAAGGCACGCCATCACCCATAGATCGGGCTCTGACTTTTTGTAAGCACACGGTTTCAGGTTCTATTTCACTCCCCTTCCGGGGTGCTTTTCACCTTTCCCTCACGGTACTGTTTCACTATCGGTCGCCAGGTAGTATTTAGCCTTAGCAGATGGTCCTGCTGGATTCATACGGGGTTTCACGTGCCCCGCACTACTCGGGATCCGTCTCGGAGAGAACACAGTTTGGGCTACAGGGCTTTTACCTCTATCGCGGGCCTTTCCAGACCTCTTCGCCTACTCTATTCCTTTGTAACTCCATGTGAGACGTCCCACAACCCCAAGAGGCAAGCCCCTTGGTTTAGGCTGTTCCGCGTTCGCTCGCCGCTACTGACGGAATCACTATTGTTTTCTCTTCCTCAGGGTACTTAGATGTTTCAGTTCCCCTGGTCTGCCTCTGCGTATCCTATGTATTCAGATACGAGTAACTGCGAATTACCACAGCTGGGTTTCCCCATTCGGACACCCCCGGATCAAAGCTTGCTTACAGCTCCCCGAGGCAGTTTCGTTGTTCGCCACGTCCTTCGTCGGCTCCTGGCGCCTAGGCATCCTCCGTGTGCTCTTAGTAGCTTAACCAATGCGTTTTCCCTAAGGAAAACCGCTTAGCATCGCCATTAATTCAAAACTTGTTTACACAAGTTCAGCTTAAAGGAATGTTCTAAAACGCAAATTCGTTTCGGTATCCAGTTTTCAAGGATCAAGTTGCTGTTATTATAAAACAATCACGACTGTGATGTTCGGAATAACAGACGATGTGCATATACTGTTGTAAAGAAGTTTTGGTGGAGCCAAGCGGGATCGAACCGCTGACCTCCTGCTTGCAAGGCAGGCGCTCTCCCAGCTGAGCTATGGCCCCATATAATCACCCCAAAAAGCGAGGTGTAGCTTCGAGGTTAATTCCGATTACTTTTCGGGGACCCCGGTACTTACTATTCAATTTCAGATTGTTATATGGTGGGCCTTGGTGGACTCGAACCACCGACCTCACCCTTATCAGAGGTGCGCTCTAACCAACTGAGCTAAAAGCCCATATAACAAAACATACAGTAGTGAAGCAATCAATGAATTGATTGTTCGCTTGGCGGCGTCCTACTCTCCCAGGACCCTTCGGTCCAAGTACCATCGGCGCTGGAGGGCTTAACGGTCGTGTTCGGGATGGGTACGTGTGGAACCCCTCCGCTATCGCCACCAAACGCATACGAAAGAGACTTGCTCTTTCAAAACTGAACACGAGTGAGTGTCCGAACCCGAAGGTTCTATTGTGGAAGCGAAGCTTCCGATTTGAATGTTTCCGTTGCAGGAAACGATTCTCCATAGAAAGGAGGTGATCCAGCCGCACCTTCCGATACGGCTACCTTGTTACGACTTCACCCCAATCATCTACCCCACCTTCGGCGGCTGGCTCCCTTGCGGGTTACCCCACCGACTTCGGGTGTTGTAAACTCTCGTGGTGTGACGGGCGGTGTGTACAAGACCCGGGAACGTATTCACCGCGGCATGCTGATCCGCGATTACTAGCAATTCCGACTTCATGCAGGCGAGTTGCAGCCTGCAATCCGAACTGAGACCGGCTTTGCTGGGATTGGCTCCACCTCGCGGCTTCGCTTCCCGTTGTACCGGCCATTGTAGTACGTGTGTAGCCCAGGTCATAAGGGGCATGATGATTTGACGTCATCCCCACCTTCCTCCGGTTTGTCACCGGCAGTCACTCTAGAGTGCCCAGCTTCACCTGCTGGCAACTAAAGTCAAGGGTTGCGCTCGTTGCGGGACTTAACCCAACATCTCACGACACGAGCTGACGACAACCATGCACCACCTGTCTCAACTTTCCCCGAAGGGCACCTGATGCATCTCTGCTTCGTTAGTTGGATGTCAAGACCTGGTAAGGTTCTTCGCGTTGCTTCGAATTAAACCACATACTCCACTGCTTGTGCGGGTCCCCGTCAATTCCTTTGAGTTTCAGTCTTGCGACCGTACTCCCCAGGCGGAGTGCTTACTGTGTTAACTTCGGCACCAAGGGTATCGAAACCCCTAACACCTAGCACTCATCGTTTACGGCGTGGACTACCAGGGTATCTAATCCTGTTTGCTCCCCACGCTTTCGCGCCTCAGCGTCAGTTACAGCCCAGAAAGTCGCCTTCGCCACTGGTGTTCCTCCACATATCTACGCATTTCACCGCTACACGTGGAATTCCACTTTCCTCTTCTGTACTCAAGTCACCCAGTTTCCAGTGCGACCTCAGGTTGAGCCCAAGGTTTAAACACCAGACTTAAATAACCGCCTGCGCGCGCTTTACGCCCAATAATTCCGGACAACGCTTGCCCCCTACGTATTACCGCGGCTGCTGGCACGTAGTTAGCCGGGGCTTTCTTCTCAGGTACCGTCACTCCGGTAGCAGTTACTCTACCGGACGTTCTTCCCTGGCAACAGAGCTTTACGATCCGAAAACCTTCATCACTCACGCGGCGTTGCTCCGTCAGGCTTGCGCCCATTGCGGAAGATTCCCTACTGCTGCCTCCCGTAGGAGTCTGGGCCGTGTCTCAGTCCCAGTGTGGCCGTTCACCCTCTCAGGTCGGCTACGCATCGTCGCCTTGGTGGGCCGTTACCCCACCAACTAGCTAATGCGCCGCAGGCCCATCCCCAAGCAGCAGATTGCTCCGCCTTTCATTCTCTCCTCAGGAGAAAAAAGAAATTATCCGGTATTAGCTACCGTTTCCGGTAGTTATCCCAGGCTTGAGGGCAGGTTGCCTACGTGTTACTCACCCGTCCGCCGCTAAGTCTGAAAGGAAGCAAGCTTCCTTTCAGACTCCGCTCGACTTGCATGTATTAGGCACGCCGCCAGCGTTCGTCCTGAGCCAGGATCAAACTCTCCAAATTGGTATTTAGAAAGAGCGATTGCTCATTTTGAAACATCTGACGAGAATGATTACATTCTCTAATTTTGGATCTCACCGAAGTGATTTCCCACTCACTCGTTGTTCAGTTTTCAAAGATCAATGTCTCATCTTTTGTCGTTGATGTTTGTCTCAGCAGCGACCTTTATAATATATCACAGCACCCTTGTTTCAGTCAAGCGTTTTTTTAATTTCTTTTTTTGCTTTAGCTTCCAGCAAGTGATCCGAAGATCTCCTGTCCAAAGGGCCGAGACTTAATGTATCATGAATCAGGAGCCTTCGTCAACCTCTAAAACAAAGTTAATTTTAATCCCAATAACAGCGCCACTCCCGGCAGCCCAAGAATGGTTACAGCACCTATGGTTGTAGGGTTAAGCGGAATGTGCAGATCACTTACAACTCCTGAGAAATTAACGATATAAATCCCCAGCGCCGCCAATATAAGATGGGTTCCAAATACGCTCAGCCATGCCCAGCCCAGCCTTTTCCTGAATACAATCAGGACCAGCAGCGCTGCAGATATAATCAGCACACCCATTGCAACAGTTCTTAGCATCGTTCTCCTCCTCGCTGACTCAGTCTGTTCATACTTGCAGCTGGCTCCGGTTAAGCCCCAGCCGCTTGGCATCCTTAAGGTGTATCTGATATTTACGCTCAGCCGCCTCCAGGATATAGATCGCATAGTCAATCTGATCCTGGCCGAGAGCCTCATCAAACATCAGATAGGCCCGCTCCCATTCAGACTGGGCTTTACGCACCTCATGGTACACCGCGCCCCATTCTTCTTCCATCTCCACTGCCTTTTCCTTCCCCGTATTTCCGCTCAGCCATTTGGCACTCCACCAACCCATTGCAATCCCTCCTAAGAGATATGAATAACTGCAGATGCAACCGGTGATTCACACCCGTTAATCTCATACATATCGGAATAGGGACAAACTTAGAACCGGGAGAGGGGACTTAGCACAACTTTTAGCAGAATATCAGCGGCTCTCCGGGGAAACAAAAAAGGAGCCCGAGGGCTCCCTACACTTATAATACAACAGCACAACACTCAGAACAGCTCACGACGGCCTTCCAGCGCCTTCGACAGGGTTACCTCATCCGCATACTCAAGATCGCCGCCTACAGGCAAGCCATGGGCTATCCTGGTGATCTTGATCTCAAAGGGACGGACAAGACGCGAGATATACATGGCGGTGGCTTCCCCTTCAATGTTGGGGTTGGTAGCCATAATCAGCTCCTTCACCCGCTCATCGCTGAGTCTGGTCAGCAGCTCCTTCAGCCTTATATCATCCGGCCCTATGCCTTCCATAGGCGAAATTGCACCCTGGAGCACATGATAATAGCCGTCAAATTCCTTGGTTCGTTCGATAGCCACCAGATCCTTCGAGTCCTGAACCACACAGATTACCGAAGCATCGCGGGTTTTGTCCTGGCAGATCCGGCACGGGTCGGTATCCGTTATATTGCAGCAGACCGAGCAATAATGAAGATTACGCTTGACGCTGACCAGGGCTTTGGCGAAATCAATCACCTCGTCCTCCTTCATGTTCAATACATGAAAGGCCAGCCGGGCAGCTGTCTTCGGACCAATCCCGGGCAAACGTGTAAAAGCTTCTATTAGCTTGGCTAGCGGTTCTGGATAATACAAAGTATCGGTTCTCCTTTGGCAGGGAGTGGAGTAAGCCTAGAACAAGCCAGGAATCTTCATTCCGCCTGTGAATTTACCCATATCGTTGTTCGCCAACTCTTCTGCCTGGGTAAGAGCATCATTAACAGCAGTAATCACCAGATCCTGCAGCATTTCGATATCCTCCGGATCAACAACCTCCGGTTTGATCTGAATGGACAGCAATTTCTTGTGTCCGTTCACCTGAACGGTAACCACGCCGCCGCCGGAAGAACCTTCAATCGTCTTGCTGCCCAGCTCTTCCTGGGCTTTGAGCATCTGCTCCTGCATTTTTTTAACCTGCTTCATCATTTGGTTCATATTATTCATAGATCATCTCTCCTTTGGGATGCGCTTCTTCGCGCTGATAGCTGAATCCTTATTCTTTTATGACAACAAGGTCTTCTCCAAAGAGCTGGATCGCCTCATCAATCCATGGTTCGGACTTGCCTTCGCCGCTCTCGTGCTCATGCTCCAGACGCAGCTCCTCTGTTCCGGCCGAAGCCGCGGATTTCGTCGCAGCTTCATTCCAGTCGCGCATCATCATCGTTACCAGCCGGAATGGCTTACCCAGCTTGGCATTCATTACGTTCTCGATGACCTGCCGGTTTGCAGGCTTCTCGGTAGTATCCCGGTGAATGGTATTCTTGAAGGCAACCAGCACGGCATCTTCCATCACCGCCACCGGCTCACCGTCCACAAACCACGCGTGTACCGTGACCTTCTCTTCCTTCACACCCTGAAGAACAAGACTCCACTGCTTATAGACCGCGTTAAAATCAGGACTGTCCTTACCCGCAATAAACTTATCCAGCTGCGGGGGAAGCTTAGAGGCCGAGGATACGCGCGGAGCGCTTGGCGGGGCAGTGCGCTGCGGCGCCTGCTCCCGCCCGCCGCCGGCAACCCCGCCGGCTTGAACAGCCTGCTCCAGCTTCTTCTCCAGCGCGGCAATCTGCGCTCTGAGCTGATCCAGCTCACCGGACTGTACCTGCGGAGAACCATTCGCAGCTGCAGGCGCGGCTGCATTCACTGCCGGATCGCCTACAGACGGAGCAGCAGCCTCCTGCGGACCGCTGCACAGCTTCATCAGCGCTACCTCGAATATGGTCTGCGGATGTGTAGCATACTTCATCTCTCCCAGATAACGGCTCAGCGTCTCCACAATCAGGAATAAGCGGTCGCGGGTAAAGGCCTTAGCCATATCGCGGAAATCTGCCGGATTCAGCACGCGGTCCGTTAGCTGATCCGCTCCAGGCACCATCTTGATCATCAGTAAATCGCGGAAGTAATACAAAAGATTCTCAAGGCACTTATCTGCGCTCTTACCCTCATGCATCATCTGCTCCACAAGCTCCAGCAGCTGCCCCATGTCACTCTCAAGAATAGCGTTCGCCAGACGCGCGAACTGCTCGGAGGGGATGCCCCCGGTCATTCCCAGCACCTGCTGATAGGTCACATTCCCATCTGTAAAGGATGAGATCTGATCCAGGATGCTGAGCGCATCCCGCATTCCCCCGTCAGACAGGCGGGCGATATACTGGAGAGCATCTGCATCTGCTGTAATGCCTTCCTTCTGGCAGATCTCGGTCAGGCGGCCCGTCTGTTCCTCCAGTGAGACCCGGCGGAAGTCAAACCGCTGGCAACGCGAGATAATCGTAGCCGGCAGCTTGTGCGGCTCGGTAGTCGCCAGTATAAACATCACATGCTGCGGAGGCTCTTCGAGCGTCTTCAGCAGGGCATTGAAAGCCTCTGTTGTCAGCATATGCACTTCATCAATAATATACACTTTACGGCGTACTTCGGTAGGTGCATATTTCACCTTATCCCGCAGATCGCGAATCTCTTCAACGCCCCGGTTGGATGCCGCATCTATCTCCTGAACGTCCATGATGTTGCCTGCCGTAATCCGCAGGCAGGACGGACACTCATTGCAGGGCTCAGGACCCGGGCCCCGCTCGCAGTTGACTGCCTTGGCCAATACCTTGGCCGCACTCGTCTTACCGGTTCCCCGCGGTCCGCTGAACAGATAGGCATGCGAAACCCGCTGTTCACGGATCGCATTCTGCAGCGTCTGGATAATATGCTGCTGCCCTACCATATCTTGAAACGACTGCGGCCGCCAGGCACGGTACAGCGCGATATGTTCCACTATGCATTACCCTCTCTCAGGCTGCCGCTTTCCGGCATTTGTCGCTAATTTATTATACTATATTCCCAAGTCTTTGACCAAGCAGAAGCGGCTCACCGTCCGAAAGGTGAGGATATGAGCCAGAGCGGGAATAATATCTCATTGCCTGGGATACGCAGAAAAACAAAAAGCATCTTTGCTTGTAGCAAAGACGCTATCATCATCCTTATTTAAACCGTGCACCTGTTATTGATGGCTGCGATCCAAGCGGTAACCCTACAAAACTGCTCGGGCTAGGCCACCCTCCGGCACAAGAGCAAACTCGCTTATGGCTGCTTCCTTCCGGACCTGACCAGGTTCACAAGCACTCATTGCGGAGGACCCAACCGTCAACACAGCCCATAGGAACCAAGGCCTCACATCGACAGCACCTCTAACAGGAATTCAACCTCGCTACAGCGGATTGCGAGTTACAGGGCACCGCTACCTCCCCGTCTAGCACGGCGAAGATAAGTATAGCTTACGGACAGGCAAAAATCAACTATGCAATATTAGACACCGTATTTCTTCTTGAATCTGTCCACACGGCCGCCGGCATCCAGGAACTTCTGCTTACCGGTGAAGAACGGGTGACAGCTTGAGCAAATTTCGACGCGAAGCTCCTGAACTGTCGAACCGGCTTCAAACGTGTTGCCGCAAGCGCAGGTTACCTTCGTTACATTGTACTTGGGTTGAATGGTTGTTTGCATATGAAATCTCACCTCTCACGCCCTAAGCCTCATGCGGGCCTAGAGTTATATGATTACGCAAGCTACATTCTAGCATGTGAAGCCCAGGCTCTGCAATAGGCCAGCCGTTCTTAAAAAACCTAAGGCCTAGAGCTGCACTCCGCGCCGCTTGGCACGGGCAAGCTCAGCAGGGGGAACATGGGTGAAGGAGCCGATCACAACCTCCGGAAGCTCCTCACGGAAGATCTCGAGCATGGTCTTCATGCCAAGGATCTCTCCCCGTGCAGGGGGAATAAGCTCCAGATAGCTCTCCGGGTCAATATTGAGATTACGCATCTGAATGAGCTTAAGATCTGTACGTCTCACGAACTCCACCATTGCTTCAATCTCTTCCTCACGGTCTGTAACCCCCGGGAAAATCAAATAGTTAATGGAGGTGTATACGCCTTGTGAGGCAGCGTACTTCAGCGACTTCTCCACGTTAGCCAGCGTATACCCGCGAGGCTTGTAATAGGCGTTATAATGATCATCCAGCGCGCTGATGGTGCTAACCCGCATCAGATCAAGACCGGCATCGACAATGCCGCGGATATGATCGCTTAAGCCGGCATTGGTGTTGATATTGATATAGCCCATATCGGTAATGGACCGGACTTCACGGATAGATTCAATAATCAGCTTCGCCTGCGTAGAAGGCTCACCTTCACAGCCCTGTCCAAAGCTGACAATGGATTCCGGCGTCTTCAGGTGCTCCAGCATCACTTGCGATACTTCGTTCACTGCCGGACGGAAGTTCATCCGTGTCTGCGGGGACACAAACCCGCTGTCATCGGGCTGTTCAGAGATACAACCGAAGCAACCGGCGTTGCAGGAGTAGGAGACAGGAACAGCGCCTTCCCAGCGGCCGAGGAAGGTATTGGACGAGGTTAAGCATTCATACTCCAGCGCGCAGTTGGACAAGTGATTATACAGACGGTTCTCCGGGTACTTGGCAGTCAGTTCGCCCACACCGGTCTTCACATCGTCCCGGTCACAGTTAAGCGGGTTCCACTGCTCCGGATCGTCCGTAAGATCAGCCGCCACATAGAATCCGCCGTCCTTCCATACTACAGCGGAATATCCGAAGAGCGGAAGCTTGTAGGTCTTGTCTGTCTTGACGTAACCGGGAAGGCACAGGCGGGTGTATCCCTGCGGCAGCAAGGCTCCGACAGCCTGCGAACCTGCCGGCAGGGGCAGCATCTCGCCGGTCTCCGGATTCATCCCAATCGCCCGGGTGTTCGGGAGCCCGACCAGCGTGGCCCCCTCAGGCAGCGGAACCAGCTCTTCCTCCAGTATCTCAACGATCATATCGCCACTGCGGGCCAGGGCATACAGCTCGGGATGATCATATACGTTTCCTTGTTCGTCGGCATATACCAAATACATGTTATTCTCCTCTTGTTATCTATTCTCAGGTAGTCGGCACAGAAGGCGCCTTGGGACGCGTGGTGCGGCGGGCGGACGAGCCGCTGTTCGAGGTGCCGCCTTTGCTGGCCGTACCGCTTGCTGACGAGGAATCCTTGCCTCCGGCTACATCGAAGGAGGCCAGGAACTCCGCATTCGTCTTGCTGTCACGCAGCTTCTTCAGGAATCCTTCGACGAAGTCATAGGATTCATTCATATTTTTACGGATCGACCAGATGGTATCCAGCTCTTCCTTACTAAGCAATACTTCTTCACGGCGTGTACCCGAACGGCGGATATCAATTGCCGGGAAGATCCGGCGTTCAGCCAGCTTACGGTCCAGATGGAGCTCCATGTTCCCTGTACCCTTGAATTCCTCATAAATAATATCATCCATCCGTGATCCGGTATCAATCAGTGCGGTAGCAAGAATCGTTAAGCTGCCGCCCTCCTCCACGTTACGTGCGGAACCGAAGAAACGCTTAGGCCGATGGAACGCAGCAGGGTCAATCCCTCCGCTAAGTGTCCGGCCGGATGGCGGAACTACGAGATTGTAGGCGCGGGCAAGACGGGTGATGCTATCCAGCAGAATAACGACATCCTTCTTGTGCTCTACCAGACGCAGCGCGCGCTGCAAGACAAGCTCTGCCACTTTAATATGGTTCTCCGGCAGCTCGTCAAATGTCGAAGCCACTACCTCACCTTTAACCGAACGCTGCATATCCGTTACTTCCTCGGGACGTTCATCGATCAGCAGAACAAACAGTGCAATCTCGGGATTGTTCGTAGAGATACTGTTGGCAATTTCTTTGAGGAGGAGCGTCTTCCCTGCTTTGGGAGGTGCTACAATCAAACCGCGCTGCCCCAGTCCTACAGGAGCAAGCAAATCCATGATACGGGTCGATAAATGGGTTGGGGATGTTTCGAGCGGCAGCTTATCTTGCGGATAAAGCGGCGTAAGCGCCGGAAAATGTAACCGTTCAGCTGCAGTTGCCGGATTCTCGCCGTTGACGGCATTCACCTGCAAGAGTCCGAAATAGCGTTCGTTCTCCTTCGGCGTCCGGCATTTCCCGGAGACCAGGTCACCGCTTCTAAGGTCGAACTTGCGGATCTGCGATGCGGAGATATAGATATCCTCTGCACTAGGCAAGTAGTTAATCGGCCGAAGGAAGCCATAGCCTTCCGGCAGAATCTCAAGCACGCCTTCCATAAACATTAGACCGCTCTGCTCTGCCTGTGCTCTAAGAATAGCGAAGATTAACTCCCGCTTCTTAAGCGTTCCGTAATAAGGAATCTGGTATTTCTTGGCAAGCTTATACAGATCGGTAAGCTTCATTTCTTCCAGATCGGAAATTTGAAGATCCATGTGCTATAACCACCTATTCAATTTGTGTATGATGAGTTCTAAACTATGAGTCTATGAAAATGCTTATTAGGATAGGATTACCCGAATTGGAAGGAGATATGCATTTAACAGCCAATTTCTGCCCTTGCCAATCCGGGTATTCTCATTATTCGTTCTCGCGCCAGACATCGGCTCCCAAACTGCGAAGATTACTTACGAGGTTGTCATAACCGCGGTCAATATACTCTACACCTGTCACTTCGGTGATGCCTTCTTCAACAGTCAGACCGGCAATCACCAATGCTGCGCCTGCACGGAGGTCGGCAGCCTTCACCTTAGCTGCATTGAGCGGCCCGCCTTCAATGATTGCGGAACGTCCTTCTACACGAATCTTAGCGCCCATGCGGACCAATTCAGGAACATGCTTGAACCGGTTGCTGTAGACGAAATCGCTCAGGACGCTAACGCCTTCAGCCTGAGTCAGCATGCTCGTCATTGGCGATTGCAGATCAGTCGCGAAACCGGGATAGATCAGCGCCTTGACATCCGCGTGCTGATACTTGGCCTTGCCGATCACCCGGATACTCTCATCCAGTTCTTCTATGTCAACTCCCATTTCCAGCAGCTTGGCAGTGAGCGCCTCCAGATGCTTGGGAATCACGTTATCAATTAAGACATTGCCCCGCGTAGCCGCTGCGGCAATCATGTAAGTTCCAGCCTGAATACGGTCAGGAATGATCGAATGGCGGCAGCCGTGCATTTCGTCTACGCCTTCAATCCGGATTGTTTCGGTTCCGGCACCCTTAATAACAGCGCCCATGGAGTTGAGCAGGGTAGCTACATCTATAATCTCAGGCTCTTTAGCCGCATTTTCAATAATTGTAGAGCCTTTGGCACGGGAGGCCGCGAGCATAATGTTAATAGTGGCGCCGACACTGGATACATCCAGATAGATCTTGGCACCGCGCAGTTCTTTGGCATACAGGTGAATCGAGCCA
Source organism: Paenibacillus sp. FSL H8-0122 (assembly GCF_038005345.1). Taxonomy (NCBI): domain Bacteria; kingdom Bacillati; phylum Bacillota; class Bacilli; order Caryophanales; family Paenibacillaceae; genus Paenibacillus; species Paenibacillus sp. FSL H8-0122. Next base: position 6,569,589 of record NZ_JBBOTB010000001.1, read on the forward strand.
TGGTCATTGGTAACAGTCGCACCAAGCGCCTCAAAGCCTTTGATATGCTGGTCAATCGGACGGGGCTCAAAATTACAGCCGCCGGGTAATCCAATGGTCGCTTCCTTAAACCGGCCCAAAAGTGCGCCCATCATATAATAAGAGGCCCGGAGCTTCTTCACCGGTCCGTTAGGCATGGGAATGGATACGATACGGGAGGGATTAATTCTCATTTGGCTGCCTGTCCAAGACACGCTCGCGCCAAGCTCCTCCAGAATTTCGGAGTAAACGGCAACATCACTAAGCGCAGGCAAATTATCCAGCACAACTTCAGACTCCGCCAAAATTGCTGCAGGAATAAGCGCAATGGCGCTATTCTTTGCTCCGCTGATGGTAACAACGCCCTCTAGCGGACGTCCGCCGCCAATCATTAATTTTTCCATAAATTTATCTGGTTCCCCCTACGTGTATTGCAGCTTGTTGTGGCAATACCAGTTGTGGCTTAAGGTGACATAAGGACTGCTTGTGATTGGTGATTAGAAGAAGAAACGGCTGCGCCGTCCTTACCTGAAGGACGGCACCCGTTTCTGAGGAAAACGAAATAGCTTGTGCGGAAAAAACGTTATGCGGCAGGGTAATAATTAGGCTTTGTTGCTGGATCCGAATTCGCGGATTTTGCCGATAACAGTCTGCTTGATAGCATCGCGGCCTGGTGCGATGAATGTACGCGGATCGTAAGCATCCGGCTTAGCAGCAAGAACTTCGCGGACAACCTTAGCGAACGCGATTTGGTTCTCAGTGTTAACGTTGATCTTGGAAGTACCCAGGGAGATGGATTTCTGAATGTCATGTACCGGGATACCAGTTCCGCCGTGAAGTACAAGCGGAAGGTTAACTGCATCGCGGATTTCTTCCATTTCCTTGAATCCAAGGTTTGGTTCGCCCAGGTAAGGACCGTGTACGGAACCCAGTGCAGGAGCCAGAGTGTCAATGCCTGTTTCTTTAACAATGCGTACGCATTCGTTAAGGTCAGCGTATTGGATGCCGCCGATAACGTCATCTTCCTGTCCGCCTACAGTACCAACTTCTGCTTCTACAGAAACACCTTTAGCGTGAGCATAGTCAACAACCTTCTTGGTCATCTCAATGTTATGATCAATCGGGTGGTGGGAGCCGTCGATCATTACGGAAGTAAATCCGGCATCGATAGCTTCTTTACATTTGTCAAAGCTTGAACCGTGGTCCAAGTGGATGGCTACAGGAACGGTGATTTTCATGTCATGAATAAGACCTTCAACCATCTTAACTACTGTGTAAAAGCCGCCCATGTGACGGGCTGCGCCTTCGGATACGCCAAGGATTACCGGTGACTTCTCTTCTTCTGCTGCACCAAGAATCGCTTGCGTCCACTCCAGGTTATTGATGTTGAACTGGCCAACTGCATATTTTCCTTCAAGTGCTTTGGTCAACATGTCTGTCATAGATACTAATGGCATGGTTTCAATCCTCCTAAAATATTGGGTTGCTTATATAAGCCGACATCACATACAGGCCTATTATAGCACATCCTGTGTTAAATACTAAATAGGATACACAAAAAAATGTCCCGGTGGGACGATATTCGGCCAACCCTTTGCCGGCGGACTATTTTCTCATTTAGCGTATCCATAACAGGACGTCCCCAAACTATAAACTTCTAAGCTAGCTGCATTGGTCAATCGACTTGTTGTGCAGATGCATATTGACGGCAACGCGCATCTCATCAATATCAAACGGCTTGGTAAAATGCATCAGGGCCCCCAGCTTGGTCGCTTCCTTAATCATGTCCAGTTCTCCGTAGGCCGTCATCATAATGACCTTGATCGCCGGATTAAGCTCCTTCAGATGCTTGAGAATCTCGAGTCCGTCCATCCCCGGAATTTTCATATCCAGCAAAACCATATCCGGCGATTCGTTCCTGACAATGTCCAGCGCCAATTTCCCGTTAGCTGCCTGAAAGGTGGCATAACCTTCACTATTGAATACTTCCATGAGAAGAATCCGGATTCCATTCTGATCGTCGACGATTAACACTTTTTTCTTTTCCATACGTTACCCTCCCAGAGTTTAAGGCAGATTGTCCATACCGCGCCCTCTCAACAGCTAACGGCCCCGCTTCAACTTAGTCTATACGAAACCTATTATTCGTGCTTTGCAGCCAAAATCCTGCTAATTGGCTAAAATGCGTAAATCTATGCCATATAAAGGAGGAATTCCGGTGAAAAAGCGGGAATACAGTCCCCTTGCATTCCGGGAGCTATTATGCAAAGGAGGTTTTGTCAAAAAGAAAGCCCCCGAACCGGGAGCTCCCACAGGCCTGTCTGGCCTATTCATTCTATAGTTACATTTGCTCGGAATGTGTAAGCGAGGCTTTGACAAATTCACGGAACAGCGGCTGCGGACGGTTCGGACGGGAGGTGAATTCCGGGTGAAATTGCACGGACAGGAACCACGGGTGACCCGGCAGCTCGACAATCTCCACCAGACGTCCGTCAGGGGAGGTACCGGAAATAACCAGACCTGCCTTCTCCATCTCATCACGGTAAGCATTGTTGAACTCATACCGGTGACGGTGACGCTCATAGACCAGCTCATCGTCATAGCAGGACATAGCCAGGGAATCCGGCAAAAGCTTGCAAGGATACAGGCCGAGGCGCATCGTGCCGCCCATATCTTCGATATCCTTCTGCTCTGGCAGAAGGTCAATCAGCGGATGCGGAGTCGCAGGATCGATCTCGGAGCTGTTCGCTCCTGCCAGTCCCAGCATGGAACGGCCATACTCGATGACAGACACCTGCATTCCCAGGCAAATGCCGAAGAACGGAATGGACTGCTCCCGCGCATAGCGGATGGCCGAGATCTTGCCTTCGATTCCCCGGTCACCGAAACCGCCTGGAACCAGAATGCCCCCGATGCCGCCCAGCAGCTCATCCACATTCTCATCCGTCACCAGCTCTGCATCGACCCACCGGAGCTTCACTTCGGCATTGGAGGCAAATCCGGCATGGGACAAGGATTCAACCACGCTCAGGTAAGCATCGTGCAGCGCCACATACTTGCCGACGATAGCAATCTCAACGGTACGCTCCAGCTTCTGGATCCGCTCCAGCATGCTCTCCCATTCGCGCATATCCGGTGCAGGAGTGGTCAGCTTCAAATGATTGACGACAATCTCATCCAGACCTTCGTCGCGCAGATTCAGCGGCACTTCATAGAGCGTCGCGGCATCGCGGCATTCCACAACGGCGTTCGCATCAATATCACAGAACAGAGCCAGCTTGGCTTTCATATCGTCGGTGAGCGGATATTCCGTACGGCATACGATCACATTGGGCTGAATCCCGATGCTGCGCAGCTCCTTCACACTGTGCTGGGTCGGCTTTGTTTTCACTTCTCCGGCTGCTTTGATATAAGGAATCAGGGTTACGTGAATGTACATGACATTCTCCCGGCCGATGTCGCTCTTGATCTGGCGGATGGCTTCCATGAACGGCAGACTCTCGATGTCGCCCACGGTGCCGCCGATTTCGGTAATGACTACATCGGAGCCGGTCTCACGGCCTGCACGGAAGACGCGTTCCTTGATTTCGTTCGTAATATGCGGGATAACCTGTACGGTTCCCCCTAAGTATTCCCCGCGGCGTTCTTTGCTGATGACCGAGGAATAGATTTTGCCTGTGGTTACGTTGCTGTTCTTGGACAGGTTAATGTCAATAAACCGCTCGTAATGCCCAAGATCGAGGTCGGTCTCCGCACCGTCATCGGTTACGAATACTTCCCCGTGCTGATAAGGACTCATTGTTCCCGGGTCCACGTTAATGTAAGGATCGAATTTCTGGATCGTTACCTTGAGACCTCTGTTCTTGAGCAGTCTGCCCAGCGAAGCAGCGGTAATGCCTTTGCCAAGGGAAGACACAACGCCACCCGTTACGAAAATATACTTTGTCACTCTAAAACCCTCCTAAATAAAGTCCAGAAATTCAGGGGACGCTTGATGCTTATCGTATCCCTTTTTTCCATCATCCAACCGGGGAACCCGAAAGTTGCTTCCACCCGCCAAAATTCAAGGCCGGCAGCCTGGGAATCGCGGAAAACCGCAGCTTCTTGGCATACAAATGAAGCGAAGCCTATTCCTTCTTATCTTGTAAAAAAACAAAAAAGTGACACCCGTAGACCCGGGGCACTTTTTATTTTCGAAAACAATATTAACTTTCATTATAAGCCCATGCAATAGTTTACTCTGAGCGTCCCGCCCCTGTCAAGGGAGGAATTGCGCGCTGCAAAGACTGTTCTAATATTTATCTTCCTCGTCCTCATCGTCGGCATCGTCTTCTTCGCCGTCTTCGGAATCTTCATCATCCGATTCGTCTTCGTCAATGTCGTCTTCATCGATGACTACATCTTCGTCAACTTCCTCTTCGCTGTCGTCGTCGGAATAGAGGTCGTCGCGATCTTCGTCAATCGCATCGAAATCCTCTTCCTCGGCAGCATAATTCTCTTCTTCATCGGTGAAGTCGTCATCTTCCAGATCGTCGTCTTCGTCGTTGATGATCCGCACACGCTTGGTGTTGCCGACAGGGTCATCGGAGCGTTCGAGCGGGTACCAGCGCTTCAACCCCCACAGGTTGGTTCCGACACAGGCAAAACGTCCGTCAATATTAATCTCGGTATATAGCTGGGCGATCGTATCTTGGCTCTCTTGATCGGTCAACCCGCGCAGCTTGGCAACCTCCACCATCAGATCACGGTAGTAGTAAGGCGTATTGGCTGCCTTAAGCACCAGGAAGGCCAGGTCTACCATCGGCATTTCTTTTACTTTCTCAGGGTCCAGCTTTAAATTGAGTGGCGTACTCACTAAAGGACACTTCCTCTCACGCATTGTTCACATTCAATCATGCTTCATTCATGATATCCATTAACAAAACTAAGTAAAACCTATTTGCGGGTAAATTGCAAGTCTATTGCAGCAAGATCAGGGAAACAGGATTGGCGGTGCTTCCGCATGAAGAAGGCTTATCCACCTGGACAGGGCAATAAATGGGATGAGCATGGACGGGCTTTTCATTCCAAAAAGGCGGAGGGGTTACCCCTCCGCGCATGACTGTATCCACGCCAAGGATCGGCTCCTTACGGGATGTTGCAGGGCGCCTCGCGGTTCCCTCTGTTTATTTTATGTAAACTCCAGCCTTTTGACACGATGGGCAGCCTATTTCGTTAAAAAAGGGCAAGTTCCCATTCGGACGCCATCCCCCTTTCATACAATATGGCAGCACGGCACCGAGGAGGGGACGGCGTAACCTATGGATTATTACGGATTTTGGCAGATGCTGCTTGAAGAAATGAAGGCTGCCTCCAAAAGTGCACCACGGCACATTGTGACCTTCAACGACCCCCGCATGTATGCCGGCGCATTGTCGCAGTGGAAATCTCTGAAGAGTAAAAAGCCTGGCCTGAGGCAGGTTCAGGTCTCTACGCTGATCCGGGCTTTTTTCGTGCCCGCCGCCGGAGCAGAGCGGCTGATGGACCGTTATGCGGATTCCCTCTGTATAGAAGAAGACCACCGGATTAAGGTTCACTCGCCCCTGGCGGACAAAAGCGGTTCCGCCCTGATGCCCTGGGGGATCAGGGCCATCCGCGCTCCGCAGGCCTGGTCCAGATCGACCGGCGTTCATGTGAAGATCGGCGTCATCGATACGGGCGTTGATTTCCGCCATCCTGATCTCAGGCATTCCCTGGCCTCCGGAGTCAACCTGCTGAACCGCGGCATGATGCCGCTGGATGACAACGGCCACGGCACGCATATTGCCGGCACCCTGGCGGCGGCCGGGGGCGCGCGCAACATGATGGGCGTAGCTCCCCGGGCGCTGCTCTATCCGGTCAAGGCCTTCGACCACAACGGCTCCGCTTATGTGTCGGATATTGTCCTTGGCATCGATTGGTGCGTGCAGAACAAAATCGACATCATTAACATGAGCTTCGGGATGAGGAACCGGAGCAAGGCTCTGCATGATGTGGTAATCAAGGCCTACCGGGCCGGGATTGCCATCATCGCTTCCGCCGGCAACGACGGCAAGCGCGGCGGGGATTACCCCGCGCGCTATCCGGAGACGATTGCCGTTGGCGCTCTTGACAGAAGGCAGCGCGTCGCGGCCTTCAGCAACCGCGGACCGTACATCGATGTGTACGGTCCGGGCGAGGGCATCCCCTCCTGCTGGCTGCGGGAGGGGTACAAGGAAATGAGCGGCACCTCCATGGCGACCTCCCATGTCACCGGTGCCGCGGCCCTGCTGCTCGCGCTGCGGCCGGGGCTGTCGCCCCGCGAGCTGAAGCTGCTCTTGCGCCGCACCGCCTCGCCGGTGCGGCTGCGCAAGGGCCAGCGCCGCGCATCGCTGGGCGGCGGGGCGGCCGATGCGCTGCGGCTGCTGCGCGCAGGCATCCGGGCCCGGCGCGCCAGCAACGGGGCTGGCGGCAGCGCAGCCGGTGGCAGCGGCGCTGGCAGCGGAAGCAGCAGCGGGGCGAAGGCCGCTGCGGCGGCAAAGGTGTAAGGTACAGCAGCATGACAAGACCAAAAAACGCCGCCCCCAGAAAATAGGGGCGGCGCTTTCCAAGTATAGTTACATCCGGTCCGGTGCAGTAACACCAACCAGCCGCAGGACATTGGCAATGGCCGTCCGTGCAGCGCCCAGCAGGGCAAGGCGGGCTACCGTCTGAGCAGCATCCTCAGTGATTACGCGCTCTGCCTTGTAGTAGCTGTGGAACAGCGAAGCCAGGTCGTATACATAGCGGATCAGCCGGTGCGGCGCATAGCCCTCGGCGGCAATGGTAATCTCCGCAGGCAGTTCACCGATTTTGCGGAGCAGATCATATTCATGTGCGGCAGTCAGCTTGCTGTAATCAATCTGGGCTGCATCCGGCACTACAATCCCCTGCTCCTCCGCTTGGCGGAATATGCTGCAAATCCGCGCATGCGCGTACTGTACATAGAATACAGGGTTCTCATTGGATGTCGAAATCGCCAGATCCATGTCAAAGTCCAGATGCGAATCCATGCTGCGCATGGTGAAGAAGTAACGGATCGCGTCGATTCCGACTTCCTCCATCAGGTCTTCCATCGTCACGGCTTTGCCGGTACGCTTGGACATCTTGACCTTCTCGCCGTCCTGGAACAGGCTGACCATCTGGGCGATCAGCACCACGAGCTTCTCGGGATCATTGCCGAGCGCCGCCATAGCCGCCTTCATCCGTGGAATATAGCCGTGGTGGTCGGCTCCCCAGATGTTGATCATCGTGTCGTAGCCGCGGCCGTATTTGTCGCTGTGATAGGCGATGTCCGGTGTGAGGTACGTATACGTGCCGTCGTTCTTGATCAGCACGCGGTCTTTATCATCGCCGTATTTGGTGGTCGCAAGCCAGGTGGCGCCTTCCTTCTCATAGACTTCTCCGCGCTCGCGGAGCTCATCCAGCGAACGCAGCACTTCTCCGTTCTCATAGAGGGAGGTTTCACTGAACCAGATATCGAAGTTGACCCGGAACCGGCTGAGGTCACGTTTGATTTTGTCGAGCTCCTTGGCAAGCCCGTAGGTACGGAAGAATGCCGCCCGGTCGCCCGGTGTCATAGCCAGCAGAGAGTCGCCCTTCTCCGCCACCAGCTCCTTGGCGAAGCCCTTGATATCCTCTCCATGATAACCGTCCTCCGGCATCTCGGCCGGCTGGCCCAGCTCCTGCAGGTACCGGGTCTCGATGGATAAGCACAGATTGGCGACCTGGTTGCCGGCATCGTTAATGTAGTACTCCCGGGTCACGTTGTAGCCGGCATAATCCAGCACGTTGCACAGGGCATCGCCGACCGCAGCGCCGCGGGCATGTCCCAGATGAAGGCTGCCGGTAGGGTTCGCGCTGACGAACTCCATTTCTACACGCTTGCCCTGGCCTATGTTCACACGGCCATAACCTTCACCCTGCTCGGCCACAAGTGCGATCACGGGGTAGAGATAGCTTTTGGACAAAGTGAAGTTAATGAAGCCCGGTCCGGCAATCTCCGCCTTCTCAATAGAAGCGCGGCCCGTATCCAGATGCTCTATAATCGCCTCGGCGATCTGCCGGGGGTTACGCTTAGCAATCTTGGTCAGCTGCATAGCAGCATTGGTGGCCATATCTCCATGGGCCTTGTCCTTCGGTACTTCCAGCACAATGGCCGGCAGCTCTTCGCGGGACACCAGACCTGCGGCTACTACCGCATCGGCGATGGCCTCCTTCACCCGTTCATGGGCAAGCTGGAGCGGATTTAAAGATTGTGTCATGATTGTGGTTCCTCCTGTATATTCAAACTTATAGCGAACTGTCCTGATATTTCCCCGTATACGTAGAGATCATATTCCCATGAAACGGCAAGCGATCTTCCTTCGCGCTTGATGTCCAGTGTCTTCGTGTCTGTGGTGAGATTGAACTGTGTATAAGGCGAGCGGTAGAATCCGGGCAGCGGTTGCCCCGGCTCAAAGGACTGCTCCGACTGGACAGCGCCATGGCGGATCAGCTTGATTCTGCCCTCTGAAATCTTCAGTGTGTTGCGTACCACAACTGCTGCGCCTTCGGGTGCGGTCTGCTGCTCTTCATAAATGATGTACAGCGACTGCCCCTTGGCAATAGCCTCTCCTGCAGCATGTACCACACTGCGCTCTGTGCCCTGCACACTCTCCAGCGTTACCGAAACGCCGTATTTGCCTTGCGGTCCTTCAGTCATCACACGTTCCCCGCTTATTCGTACTTGTAATCATAGAGGTCATATTCGCTTTCCCATTGTACACTATATCCAGATCAGGAGGGCATTTCAATCGCTTTTTCATCTGCCCTGGCCCTCACAGCGGCAATAACGCCACACGCTCCCTGCTGCGAAGCTGGCTGATCATCGATGTCCAGGCTTCCGGCTTGCCCTCCAGCACGACGTAATAACGGGTCAGGAAATCGGCCACCAGCGGTGCCGCGATGCTCTCCTGCTCCTCATCTCCGGGCATGAAGCAGAGGTCCAGACCGGACACCGCCTCGCCATCTCCCTGCCAGGAAGGGTGGACGTAGGGAATATCTATTCTTTTATAGCCCAAATGCGACAGAACTTCACGGCGGACGTACGGGTCCATCGGCTTAATTCCGCCAAAATCATACCCCACACGGTACGGATCATAGATCTCAGCGAACATCCCCAGCAGCTCCGTATGATTCTCAGCCGCCAGCTTCTCCAGGTCCTTCAAGCGTTGACGCGCCAGAAAACGGCCAATGCCCAGCCCTTCCCGGCCAATGATGGTGAAATCGGTCATCGCTACATTCCAGTCGGCATAGTAACGGTATTCCGTAGTGCCTACAACCTTCCCTTCATGCACCGCAGCGAACACGCGTATTCCCGGATCGGCAAGCGGCTCCTTCCACAAGCTGTACTCCAGCACTTCCTCGGGCGGAAATACATCCGACAACATCTGATGCACCTCTCTGAACAACGGGTCGGCAATATCTGTAATTCTTCTATATTCCATAGTCAAGGGATCTCCTCCAAGCGATAGGCTATATTCATTTATTGAAAAGGATTCCGCCATTCCATCAGCGCTGCGTAATTCCCTGATTCCTCGTCCTCCAGATAACCCGCGACCACACGAACCGGAGACCGGCCGCACCGCAGCAGAAAAGTAATCACCGGATCAGACCAGCTTCCGGCGATAACCCCGGCCAGATACTCTTCCGCTGTCATCTGCCCGGCCACCCGGTGATAGCCCGGCATCCGGCCCGCTCCCAGCAGCCGCTCCAGCTTCTGCTGCACGACCACATGGTATAACGACTGGACCAGCTCCTTGCCCAGACCCAGCTTGCGGTATCCGGGACGGACACACAAATCAGCGATATACAGCGTGTTCCCGCCCGGCTGATGCGTAGTGAGATAACCGTCTGCCGTAACCTCTGACCACGTATGATGATGCGCCTGCGCCTCCGGGTCGAAATTCATCAGGAATCCGGTAACCGATCCGGCCAGCTCCCCGGCCACCTCTACACATAAGGCCCCTTCCGGAAAAAGTGTCACGTGATTCAGCAGCTGCTCCCGGTTCCACCACAGCTCCGCGGGATAAGGCGGCGGGAACGCCTCGGACTGAATCGTGATCAGCTCGGTGAAGTCAGCTTCCGTATAGGAACGGATCACCGCAGGCACCGGCGTCTTGCCGTCCAGAGCGTAGAACTTCTTATAATACATCCGTTAGTCTCCCCCTTACGTCCAGTCGGTGTACAGATCGGTGCGGCGGTCACGCCACGTAGTTACAGACCCGTGTTCCCGGACGCGGTACAGCAGCTCCAGATCCAGATCGGCGGTGATGATCATATCGTTGTTGATCTCTCCTTCGGCCAGCAGACCCTGCGGAGGGAACGGAATATCATTGGGTGTGATAATCGCCGCCTGGCCGAAGTTGGCCCGCATCAGATCAACCGTAGGCAGTGAGCCTACGGTGCCGGTCAGCACCACGTAGACTTGATTCTCGATAGCCCGCGCGTGGCTTGTATACCGTACCCGGTGGAAGCCGTGGCGGTCATCCGTGCAGGACGGGCAGAAGATCACATCTGCACCCTTGGCCCGGGCCATGCGCACAATCTCAGGGAATTCAATGTCATAGCAGGTCAGCATGGCAATGGTTCCATGGTCTGTCTGGAATACCTGAAGCTCCTCACCCGCCCCCATATTCCAGCCCTCTACCTCAGCAGGGGTAATATGCAGCTTGGCCTGCTCGGCAATTCTTCCGTCCGGATAAAACAGATGGGCCACATTATACAGCTTGCCGCCGCGCCGCAGCACATGGGTCCCCCCAATAATATGTACCGCATACTTCCCCGCGTACCCGGAGAACATCTCCAGGTAACGGTCTGTGAACTGCGGCAGATCCTCTATCCCCAGCGCCTCCCCGTCCTCGCCTCCAATCGACATCAGCTGTGTCGTAAGAAATTCAGGGAAGAGGATAAATTCGGCCCCGTACTCTCCGGCCGTCTTGATATAGTGCTCACACTCGGCAGCAAACTCCCCGAAGGAAGAGATGGTGTGCAGATGATATTGTACAGCAGATACGCGAAAAGCCATGGCGGCAGTCCTCCCGGGCATGATAGTTACATGCATTTTCATAAGTATCTAAAATTTTACCATAACCGTTCACAAAATCACACAAGTCGCAGCGGGCGCATACTCCCCGGTATACCGCCGGGTCGGGCAAGTTCCGCTTTCTCTGCCAATGGTGAATATCTCCTCTCATCCTTTCCCATAATGAGGAATACAAGCAGCGGCAGCCCTCATGGGGACAGCCTGTGTTATTGCTTGAATTCGAAGGAGCCTGATACCATGACGCGCGATTCTGCCACACCCAAAGTCCGCAAACGCCGCTTCCGCCTGCTCTTTCGGCTGCTGGCCGTCTCCGCCCTGCTGTTCCTGCTGGCAGCCGGCGCTCTGCTTGGATACCTATATCAGAAGCCGCTCCCCCCGCTCGGGGATGATGTCCGCTCCAGACTGCTTGACGCCAGGGGCAATGTGATGACCACCTTCACTACAGACGGCCGCAGCCGCGAGCCTGTTGAGCTTAACCGGATCTCCCCGCTGCTCATCAAGGCCACGCTGGCTGTGGAGGACCGGAAATTCTATAATCATATCGGCTTTGATCTCAAAGGCATGGGGAGAGCGGTACTCGCCAATCTGGAGGCGGGCAGACGCACGCAAGGGGCCAGCACCTTAACCCAGCAGCTCGCCCGCAATCTGTACCTGACCCATGAGAAGACCTGGACCCGCAAGGCCAAGGAAGCGCTATATACTCTGCAGCTGGAAATGAAATATTCTAAGGATGAAATTCTGAATATGTATTTAAATGAAATCTACTACGGACACGGGGCTTACGGAATCGAGGCTGCGGCCCGGATGTATTTCGGTAAAGCTGCCGCAGATCTGGATCTGGCGGAGAGCGCCCTGCTGGCCGGAGTGCCCAAGGGACCCACCTATTATTCTCCTTATAATCATCTGGACAGCGCCTTGAAGCGTCAAGGCATTATCCTGGCCGCCATGGTTGATACGGGGGATATTACCGAGTCGCAGGCACAGGAGGCTGCTAAGGAGCAGCTGAAGCTGAGTCCTCAGGGTCAAAAGGATACCACGGTGGCTGCACCCTATTTCCGCGATTATGTGCGCAGTCTTGTGATCGACAGCCTGCATATCAGCAGTGACGAGCTGGACCGGGGCGGGCTGAATGTCTATACAACGCTTGACCCGGATATGCAGCAGGCTGCGGAAGCGGCGGTGGATCAGGGGATGGACCACAGCAGCGAGCTGGAGACGGCCCTGGTCTCCGTTGATCCCCGCACCGGCTATGTGAAGGCTATGGTCGGGGGCACGAATTACCGGACCAGCTCCTTCAACCATGCGCTGGCGAAGACGCGCCAGCCCGGCTCTTCCTTTAAGCCGATTATGTATTTGGCGGCGCTGTCGACCAAAGAAATGACCGGCTTGTCCGTCTTCAACAGCCAGCCGACGCTGTTCCATTATGATAACAACCGCAAGACGTACCAGCCCCGGAATTTCGGGGATAAATATCTGGGAGAGATTAATATGCGGCAGGCCATTGCCGCGTCCGACAATATCTATGCAGTGAATACTATTATGAAGATCGGGGCAGATAAGGTCGCCGCTATGGCGGCCGCCATGGGGATTAACAGCCCGCTGCAGAGCGTTCCTTCGCTGGCGCTGGGAACCTCGCCTGTCAGCCCGCTGGAGATGGCCTCAGCCTTCGCAGTGATTGCCAGTGGAGGAGTGAAGCAGCCGGTCACTGCGGTCCTGAAGATCACGGATGCGGGCGGACATCTTCTATATGAAGCTCCGCAGCCAGAGGGTCAGCCCGTGGTTGAGCCGGCAGCGGCTTATGTGTTAACCCGGCTGATGGAGGGGGTCTTCGAGAGCGGAGGCACCGGGAACCGGGTGGCCTCGATGATCAAGCGTCCGGTTGCCGGCAAGACCGGCACTACAGATACCGACGGATGGATGGTCGGCTTCACGCCTGAGCTCTCAACCGCCGTCTGGGTGGGATACGATAAGGGCCGCGATATTGCGACCACCGACGGCAGACGGGCAGCACCTATCTTCGCCGGATTCACGGAAAAAGCACTGGAGAATGTGCCGCCGAAGATTTTCCCCATTCCCGATGGCGTAGTCAGCGTATATGTCGATCCGCTGTCCGGCATGCTGGCTACAGCAGACTGTCCGGAGAAAAAGCTGGAGACCTTCATCAGCGGCACAGAGCCTACCGGATATTGTGACCAGCATAGCTCCGGTGAACCCGGTGCTTCCGGAAGCACCGATCCTTCCGCTCCAGCCGATCCGGTCAAGGAAGATCATTCCCTATGGAACAATATCAAGCGCTGGTGGATGAACTAACTAACCGGGGATTGCCGCTCCCCGCTGTCTGCGTTACGATGGGGAGACTGGCAGAGGCGTACGCCCGCCTAACTCCGCCGCAGGAAGGTGTGTCATCCATTCATGAAGCCGAATCATTCCGGCAGCCTTGAGCCGGACGCGCCACAGCTGCTGCAGCCTGAGCTCTATAAGCTCGCGGCAGTTGAAGCAGCGCCGCGCCTTCTTGGCCAGCATCTGGTCCGCCGCACAGAAGACGGGGACATCCGCTGCCGTATTGTGGAGACAGAGAGCTATGGAGGCGCTGAGGATAAAGGCAGCCATGCGTATGGCAGCCGCCGGACCGCCCGTACAGAGGTCATGTTCAGCGCCGGAGGCGCAGTGTATGTATACCTGATCTACGGCATGTACCATTGCCTGAATGTCGTAACTGCCGCTCAGGACGAGCCGCATGCCGTTCTGATCCGGGCAGTAGAGCCGCTTACGGAGAGGGATACCGAGCTTATGACGGCATATAGAGGAGTTGCCGTGAGGAAGCCCTCGGACCTCTCGGGCGGGCCGGGCAAGCTGTGCCGGGCGCTGCGGATTGACAAGAGTCTTAACAATACCAGGTTCGATCTGCCGGAAGGCCCGCTGAGCATCGAGCAGGGGGATGACCCGGAGTCCCTGGATATTGTCGAGGCCCCGCGCATCAATATTCCTTATGCGGAAGAGTATGCCGGGCGCCCCTGGCGCTTCTATCTGAAGGGCAATCCTTATGTCTCGGTCAGCGATCCGCAGGCACAGCCCCACAGGCTGGTCTAAAGGCCTACACCGCTGTTTCGGCTGTGGTATATTGGGTATTAATAAGAGAACCCTAATCAGCCTCTCCCTTGGAACTTTCCAGGCGGAGAGGTTTTTCTTCTATATTTTGATCTCCGCACCCTTAGGCGCCAAAAAATGATAAACACTCCTATAAAATGACAATAAATCCCCCTATTTGTATACGCTTCCCCCGTTCTCTAAACTTACAATTACTGCTATAATCATATATATCTACAAAAAATATAAAGATGTAAATGAGGGACATGGGATGAAAGATACAGGCATGATCCGAAGCTTAGACAGTCTCGGAAGAATTGTGGTTCCCGTAGAAATCCGCATGACACGTAATATTGACATTGGGGATCCTATCGAATTTTTTATACTGGATGAGGATATCATCGTCCTCCGAAAGTACACCTCCACAGAATGCACTTTTTGCAGAAGTCTTGATCATGTGACCTACTATAAGGATCAGTTCATTTGCAACACCTGTCTGAAGGAGCTTAGTGACCCCGACCGCGGATCAGAACCCATCCATGTCTCCCCAAGTTCAGCAGAAGAGCATCCCGAGCCAGCCCGCGGGGGCCGGAGAAGCAAGACCGAAGAAATGAGTCTGCGTCTTATGAAAGCGATCGAAGATCATCCGTATGCCAACCAGAAGGAGCTTGCCGAGGTTCTCGGCATCAGCCAAGCCAGAGTCAGCCAACTCAAGCGCAAGCTGAACACTCCCGGCAGAACAGATCCGCAGTAACCGTTATCCATTCATCCCTGCTTAGACATCAGATAAGGCTTGGCCCCGTCGGGGCCAAGCCTTAATTTTTGGGCGAAGCATATAACCTGATCTTCTATTCCGATAGCGCAGCTTTCAGCTCCTCAGGCGAAGCGGCCCACCACTCTTCATTATGGGCCATCAGCAGTGATTTCAGCGCTGCCCGCTCAGTGCTTCCAAGTCCATCCAGAATAAGCTTGCGCTTCAAGGCCGCATCCAGCTTATTGACATGATCCGCAAGAATCTTCCAGCCGCGGCGCGCTTCGGTGTCAATCCACATCTCACAGGCGGTAATCCCGCCGTAGAACTGTCCCTCCGGGGTACGGTCCACAGCCACCCATACGACCCATACCTGTCTTCCCGCCGGGACATCCTCACGGTTCATAGAGAACTTGATTCCCTTCTCCACTTTGCTCTTGGCATGCATGGCACCGATATCGATAACGGCGATACCCTGATCAATAATGACAGGCGATACATTGTTCAGATCAATCGAGCCTGCACCGAAGCCCTTATGCTTGGCTCTGGCGTTCACAATATTCAAGGCAATTTGTTTTTTGCCCTCCGGTTGTACGTTATCCACATGTGCACATCCTTTCCATTCACTAATTATTTAATTTTAGCTAATAATGCGGCGATTGCAAACATATACATCCCGTAGATGCTTGTCACGGGAGGAATCATAGTATGAAGCCACATTCATTAAGGTATACCCTCATCTTCGCAGTCCTGGCTGTCCTCACCTTGCTTGGAGGCGGAATATGGTTTCTGTCAGGGCATAGCCCTGCCGTATGGACTGCCTCTGTTCCAAAAGAGGCCAAGTCCCCCGCCATTATCCCCCGGCAGCAGCCCGTGCAGTCCGATCTTTCAGATACGATCTACACATCGGAGACAGAGGCTTTAAGCCAGCGCGTGGTTGAATATCACATGGATGTGGAGCTCCTGCCGGGTGCGGAGACCCTGGTCGCCTCCGAGACGCTGACCTGGACCCATCCGGGCGCAAAGCCGGTCCAGGAGCTCTACTTTCATCTGTATCCCAATGCATTCTCATCCGCCGGCACCACCTTCATGAAGGAATCCGGGGGCACGCTTCGCGGTGATACCATGCCTGCAGGGGGTTACGGGAGCATTACCCTGACAGATTTGCGGACCTCCGAGGGCATTTCACTGATGCAGCGCACCCAATATGTGCAGCCGGACGACGGCAATGTCAATGACAGAACACTGCTCAAGGTCCATCTGCCGCAGCCGGTGAACGGCGGTGAGAGCGTTACGGTACGGCTTAAATTCGAGGTCAAGCTGCCGAAAATTTTCGCCCGGATGGGAACCGCTGACGACTTCGTGATGGCCGGACAGTGGTTTCCGAAGATTAGCGTCTATGAGCCTGCCGGCAGAAGAGGACTGAAGGAAGAAGGCTGGAACCTGCATCAATATCACGGCAACTCCGAGTTCTACAGTGATTTTGGAATTTACAATGTATCGATTTCTGTCCCGCCCGAGTATAAGGTCGCCGCAACCGGGTTTCCGGTGAGAGACGCCAAGGTTGTGAAGGGGCGCAAGATCTATCAGTTCTATGCAGATGACGTCCACGACTTCGCCTGGGCGGCCTCGCCTGATTTCGTGGTTGCCGAGAAGGCCTTCTCCGCGCCGCAGGTGCCCGGGGTGAAGATTAAGCTCTATCTGGACCCGCTGCATAAGCATCTCCAGGAGCGTTACTTCCAGGCGGCTGAGGCTGCACTGATGGCATTCAGCAAGTGGTATGGCCCTTATCCCTACTCCACCTTATCAATTGTTGTCCCGCCGGAGTCCGGCAACGGGGCCGGAGGCATGGAGTATCCGACCCTGATTACCGCCTTCGGCGCCACGGACACTTCACCGGGCACCTCCCTGGAGCGCACGATCATCCACGAGATCGGGCACCAATATTTCTACGGCCTGGTGGCCAGCAATGAATTCGAAGAAGCCTGGCTGGATGAGAGCTTCACCTCTTATGCCGAAGACCGGCTGATGGAACAGGAATACGGTGTGGTCTCCAGCCTCCCGCTGCAGTCCAGCCTGGTCTCCTCTTCACAGCCGCTTAAGCTGGAGACCTGGAAATACACCGGAGATGATGCCTACACGCGCAATGTATACATCCGGGGCAAGCTGGTGCTGAAGGATATCGAACGCATCGCCGGGACCAAGAATATGGACGCCATCCTCGCCGCCTATGCCCGCAAATACCGCTTCCAGCATCCGACCACCGCCGACTTCCAGAAGGTTGTGGAGAAAGTGACCAAGCAATCCTGGCAGACGTATTTTGAGCGGTATGTCTATAGCGGGGGGGCACCCGACTTCGCAGTTGACGATATCAGGCTTACGGTTAAACAAGACAACAGCGACAGCGGGGGGAGCCGCTATAGCGCTGTGGTCGATGTAAGCAATAAGGGCAGCCTGTACCCCGATGTTCCCGTGAAATTCACCTTCGCAGACGGGTACACGGTGCAGCAATACTGGAATGGCGAGGGTAAGGCTACCTCCTTTGAATTAACGTATAAAGCGCCGCTGGTCTCCGCAGAGATTGATCCGGGGCATTCCATTCTGCTGGAGAGCAGGCATCTTAATAATTTCAGAATGGCGGAGCTTGAGCCGCGTACACTCTCCCGCTGGACGCTTAGTGCATCAACTCTGCTTGAAACCCTGCTCGGAACTCTTGTCTGGTGAGGTGAAGGAATGGTGAAAAGCTCAATTGCCCGCGGTTGGATCAGCATGAAAGAGCAGTTCTATATATTGATCCTGCTATTTATTTACCGGCTGTTCTGGGGATATTTCCTGTACAAATTCATTAAAAGCGCGGTTGTCCCCGTCCTGCTCCGCTACCCGGATGCGAACGCCGGCGGCAGCGGAATAGGCAGGCTGCTGTATTATATCGAGGGGCAGACCGCGCTGCGCACCGACCCCGCCGTCCAGCACTGGCTGTGGATGCTGCTTGCGCTGACAGTGCTAAGGCTGCTGGTGACTCCCTTTATCCGTGCAGGGCTGCTGCACGAGCTTCACCAGGAGCGCGCCGGAGCGCGGGGACTGTTCTTTTTTCCCGGAATGAGAAAATATGGGCTGCCGGTGCTGGTGTTCAGCCTCGTTGAATGGGCGCTAACCCTCCTGCCGCTCTATTGGCTGCTTCCGCGTATGTACCGTCATCTGCTCAGCGGCGTTCTCGATGTACAGCTCCTGCTCAAGCTGGTGCCTTATGTACTGGGCTGGCTGCTCTATCTCTTCCTTGTCCGCAAGCTTCTGCTCTATATGCAGTTCGGCTATACCGCAGGTACCGGTATGTTCTCCTCGCTGCTGATCTGCCTGAAGGTGCTGCTGCCTTCCATTGGTATATCCATCGTTCTGGGGGCGGGAAGCCTGGCCGTCATTCTGCTCTGCAGCGCCTCTGCTCTGTTCTATCCCGGTTTGCCGGCCCTTATGCTCCGCCAGGCAGCTCCGCTGCCCTCCACGCTGTTCAATATGTGGGGGATCGCTGCCCAGTACCACCTCTGGTCCAGTAAATCATTTCCACAATAATAAGCTGCTGAAGCGGCATACTAAAGAGAGTCACAGCCCCTCTATCCGGGAGCAGGACTCTTTTTTGCTTGAACGGAGGACAAAAGCATTTGCAAAAGGCTAAATCCTCTGATACAATGATGGCTGTACCAGTAGTAACAAAGTTGTAATCTTTCAAGCAAAATCTTCCGTAACTATTGCAATTTAAGCTATGCCGATAAGTCACTGTTCTGGTGCACAAAACGCCGAATTCCCTGCACCGGGAAGTGGGGGAACCATATTTTGGGTGAATTGATCTCGCTTTAGAGGGGTCATAGGGGAACCTTCTACCGAATCCTTAAGCTAACCTCGCAGGCCCTGGAAGGAGTACATCTTTTGATTAGTCAGAATTTCAAGAAAAAATGCACCGCAGCAGCGCTGGGTCTTGTGATGGTATTCACACTCGGAGCGGGCAGTGCCTTCGCAGATTCCAAAATGGATACTGTGATTTCAAAAACCATTGGAACGTCGTATAAAACCGGAGGCACAACCACCAGCGGCTTCGACTGTTCCGGATTTACCAAGTATGTGTTCAAGAATGTCGGGCTTACCTTGCCCCGCACCTCCAAAGCACAGTACAAAGTTGGAACAAGTGTATCCAAGAGCAACCTGCGTTCAGGTGATCTCGTGTTCTTCAATACTCTGGGTAACGGAGTGTCCCATGTCGGTATTTATGTTGGAAACGGGAAGTTCGCACAGTCCTCAAGTTCACGTGGTGTAACCATCAGTTCGATGAGCCAGTCCTACTGGGCCAACCGCTACGTTGGCGCCAAACGAGTAATGAGCACAACAGCCTACCAAGCTGTCGCTTACGATTGAACCCTTGAAGCATACCCCGAATATTTCAGCCTCTAACAACTAAATGTAACTTATACGAGCCCGGGATGATTATTGCCGTAATCATTTCCGGGTTTTTCCTTTTCCTTATTCTACCTTTTACACCGAATTCGCAGCCTTGAAACAGCATTTTCTTGCAAAAATAAAGAAATTATCATATAAATTAACCCCTGCGCATAGATATGAGTCTTTCGAAAGGGCTATAACTCTAAAAAACAGCAAAAAAGATGCATTAATATGTTATAAGTGATTGCCAAGCGCCTTAGTCTTTGTTACAATTATCGCAGTGATCTTTTAGTAACATTTTTGTAATTATTGAATCGCTTTTAACAAAGGTTTTGTCATGTATTGAATGAACCGCTAATCCTAATCAACAGTCGTGCCGAGTTCCCTAATGAATTAGGGAAACGGGGGAACCACTTTGGGTGAATTGACCTCCTATTCTAAGAGGGGTCATAGGGGACCTTCAACCGAACCCTTAAGCTAACCTCGTAGGCATTGGAAGGGGTATTTACTTTTGAAGAAGAAGCTAGCAGCCGCAGTACTAAGCTTGTCCATTATCTTCACCATCGGAGCAGGAAGCGCTTTCGCGGATTCCAAAATGGATAAAGTGATCGACAAAGCCATCGGAACCAAATACGTGTCCGGCGGTACATCAACTAACGGGTTTGATTGCTCCGGATTTACAATGTATGTTTTTGATAAGATCGGCATTAACCTGCCCCATCAATCCGGCTCCCAATATCAGATGGGCTCTGCTGTATCCCGTGACGAGATGAGACCGGGCGATCTTGTATTCTTCAATACAAGCGGTAAGGGCGTATCCCATGTCGGTATTTATGTTGGTGACGGCGAATTCGCCCATGCCTCTTCCTCACGTGGTGTAACCATCAGTTCGCTGAGTGACAGCTATTACGTCAACCGCTACGTTGGCGCCAAGCGAATCATGAGTACAGATGCCTACAAGACTGTAGCTTCGGATTCCCAAGACAACGATGATGTACAATAATCCTTTGTAACCTAACGCTCTTTTCCGAGATTTTTGCCGAAATCTTGGAGAAGGGCTTTTTTTGTCTATAAAATTACTTACCCGTCTCTATATTTGTAAAACACCGATTCTGCACTTTCGGAAAATATATTTTGGCGTTTGTCAAGTTTCTGTATTTCCGCAAGGAATTTGCGTCGAAACTCGCTGTTTTTGTATATAATTAATATAAAGAATGATAAGAATAAATTGATTTCCCCTGGAAGGAGGCCTCCCCTAATGATTAGCTCCCCGCTAACCTTTTACGTGGTGCCTATGGAGCCGCAGCATGCCGCTGAGATCTGTGAGTGGAGCTACAAGCCTCCGTATAATATTTACGGCTGGATGTCCTGGGAGCAGATGCAGGCGCTGGGCGTGGAGTTCGGAGACCCGCAGCTGCGCAGCGAGCAATATGTGTCGGTAGTGAACGGACAAGGCGTTCTGTGCGGCTTCGCCCAGCTCTTTCCGATGGAGGGGGTAGTCCGGCTTGGAGTCGGAATGCGGCCCGATCTGTGCGGTCATGGAATGGGGCATCTGTTCATGAAGGCTATTGTGCAGGCAGCACAGGCCCGTTACCCGGAACGCGAGATCGATCTGGAGGTGCTGACCTGGAACCAGCGCGCCATCCGCGCCTATCAGAAATGCGGGTTCACCATAACAGATACCTATGAGCGCCGTACCCCGACGGGCAATAAGCCTTTTTATTGCATGGTCTATGAGGAATAGCACCGGAGAATGAGGTGTTTTCAAAAAAATGGATCATTTGTGTTCATTTTTTTGACACACATACTATGATAACGCTTCACCATCCGCTATAATGGAGTCAGCAGCTTACATGGAGGGACGGATGCAGATGCAGAAATGGATCATGAGCGGTTTGTTTTTTGCCGCCTGTGCCTTTGCAGTAATCTTAATGTTTACCTTACCCGGTAAATCCGAGGTGGCGGAACAGAACAAACCGACCATGCCGGAGGTTGTGCTGGACGCTGCGGGCGCAGAAGCCACAGTGAAGGCCAATTGTATCTCCTGCCACGGTGACCAGCTTCAGGGCGGGGCGGGGCCCAGCCTGCAGCAGGAAGGCACTTCACATGACGCAGCTCAGATCTACAGCATAGTCACCAAGGGCCGCGGACAGATGCCCCCCTTCAAAGACAGGCTGGCCCCTGAAGAGATTGCGAATGTAGCCCTATGGCTGGCCGAGAAGAAATAATCCGCAACCTGTACTCACACCATGCTCCTTATTCTAAATGTATAATGCCCGTGACGAGGATAACGAATGATCCTTGCACGGGCATTTTCTATTGATCAGATATTCCTGTTGTCTCCATAGGGGCCTTGTCCTCTAGCGGGTCTTCTCGAATGCCTCATTAAATTCATGCGCCTGGCGGAGATCAAGCTTCTCCACATCTGCAGCCAGCCGCAGAACAACCGTCTTGTAATCAATGGTGATATGCGGGTGATGGTCAAAGGCCTCCGAAATTGCCGCTACCTCATCCACAAAGGCAATTCCCTTCATATATTCACTGAACATATATTTGCGCACCAGCCTATCCCTCTCCAGCTTCCAGCCCTCAAGCTTGCCGATCTGCTCCTGCAGTTGTTCCTCAGTTAATTGCAATTCGTTTCCTCCCTTGCTAAGTTAACGGTTCCTTCAGCCTGCTCTTCTTCTTCAAATAAAACATCCCTCAGCTTCTGAAAGTCCAAGGGATGTGCCAGGCCAAAGATTTTTGATTAAATGTATTCTGACATCCCGGAAATTAGTACTCCACTTCCAATTTTAACATGGCCGGATGCCCGGGACAAACCCGCTGCCGCATTTTCCCCCTGCTTTATACAAGAACGACCGAAGCCAGATCCTCATCACCCAGCAGAATATTAATGCGGTGTGTTTCTTTATCGTACATCACAACTCCGCTGCCCACCTGAATGACCGGCTCGTTGCCCAGCGCGTAGAACAGGTCTTCTGCAAGCGCCTCCCACACCTCCTGCCTCGATTCCTCCGGCAGATTCGTCCACTCTTCAGGCTCCATTTCAAAAAAAATGTACCCGTCTGCAATCCGTCCAACGGCTCCTGTCAGTTCAACCAGAATTTCACCGTAATCCCTGCCATGCTTAACTCCCACATCAATCACTCCGTTTTCTTCGCTGATGAATAATAACCTACCTTATCTATTATAGCCGAAAAAATCACTTCACAAAAAAGGGAATGATGTCGATAAAGAAGAATATACGTGATTTGGTTACGAACAGAGTGTTCTCCCGCGGTTCAAGGACGAATTAGCGGTTAGTCGATCACTTCTTAATTCTCATGGACGAGGTGCATAAATGGAAATCTCAACAATTCTAGGCCTGGTGTTTGGTCTGATCGCAGTAATCTGGGGGATGATACTCAAGCATGCTCCGCTTGCAAGCTTGAACAACCCCGCTGCCTATGTCATTATTTTTCTTGGCACGGCTGCCTCTATCTTCATGGCCTTTCCGATGTCGGAAGTCAAGAATTTCCCTAAGCTGTTGAAGATCCTGTTTACGAAGAAAAAGATGGTCGGTAAGCCCGAACTGATTACCATGTTCATGGAATGGGCATCCATTACCCGCCGCGAAGGGCTGCTCGCTCTGGAGTCCAATGTCGATGAAATTGAAGATAACTTCCTCCGTAACGGCATGCGGATGATTATTGACGGCAATGATCAGGAGTTCGTCCGTGATGTATTAATGGAAGATATTCATGCCACTGAAGACAGACATAAAGCCGGAGCCTTGATCTTCTCCCAGGCTGGGATGTATGCCCCTACACTAGGGGTACTCGGGGCTGTTATCGGGCTGATCGCCGCCTTGGGGGATATGAGTAACATGGACGTCCTGGCCCACGCGATTGCCGGTGCCTTCATTGCAACCCTGCTCGGGATATTCACCGGTTATGTCATGTGGCATCCTATGGCGAACAAGCTGAAGCGGATATCCAAACGCGAGATTGAAGTCCGCCTGATGATGGTCGAGGGTCTGCTCTCCATTCAGTCCGGGGTGTCTACCATTGCCATTAACCAGAAGCTGTCCGTCTTCCTGACTCCGTCCGAGCGTGCCAAGCTTAGCGAGAAGGAGGGGGCTTCCAGTGAGCAAAAAGACTAGGCATGAGGAACATGAAGAGCATGCCGATGAATCCTGGCTGCTTCCCTATTCTGATCTGATGACCCTGCTTGTTGCTCTGTTCCTGGTTATGTACGCCATGAGCGCAACGGACGCCGTGAAGTTCCAGCAAATGGCTGAAGCCTTCAATTCAGCGCTCAGCGGCGGCGGCGGCGTCCTGGAGTACCGGTCGGATTCCCCGACCAGCACCCAGCTGGACCAGGGCAAGCAGGATAAAATGAACAATGTGATTGCCAAGAACACCGGCACCTCCGATCTGTCCAAGCTCCGTGCCAAAGAGCAGGAGGATCTGGAGAAGCTGAAGAAGCAGTTCGACCAGTACATCAAGAACAACGGGATGAATGACTTGCTTAGCACGAAGCTGAATCAGTCCCAGCTGATGATTACGATTAGTGACAATGCCCTGTTCGCTTCGGGACAGGCTATAGTGAAGGACGAATCCCGCCAGCTGGCCAAGTCGATCTCTAACATGCTGCAGCAATTTCCCGATTATGAAGTATTGGTACAGGGGCATACCGATAATGTTCCGATCTCCAACAGCACGTACTCCTCGAACTGGGATCTTAGCGTAGATCGCGCCCTTGAGTTCATGAAGATTCTGCTGCTTAATCCCAACCTGGACCCGACGAAGTTCAGCCCGACCGGCTCTGGCGAATACCACCCCATCGCTACCAATGCTACGGCTGCCGGGCGGGCCAAGAACCGCCGGGTTGAAGTATCCATCCTGCGTAAATATAAGGACGCTGCTGCGGAGACAACGGATGTCTCTAATGTAACAGCTCCCTGATAGTTATAAAACAAATAAGAGCTGCTTCGAACGGCCCTACCAGGGTCTATCGGAGCAGCTCTTATTATAGGTATGGGCATTATAAGCTTATTGCAGCTGATAGTTCAGCATAGCCCCCAGCTCTTGCTTCTCTTCCTGGGACAGCTCCCGCCATTCTCCGGTCTTCAGTGCGCCAAGTCGGATATTCATGACCCGGATGCGCTGCAGCCGCCGGACTTCATAACCGAAGGCGCTGCACATACGGCGAATTTGCCGGTTCTTGCCCTCAGTCAGCACGATACGGAATACCCGCTCACTAATACGCGTAATTTCACAGGGAAGTGTCTTGCTGCCCAGAATTTTCACGCCGGTGGACATACCGGTCAGAAAAGAAGGCGTGACGGGTCGATCTACTGTGACCACATATTCCTTCTCATGCTTGCCTTCTGCGCGTAATATTTTGTTAACAATGTCACCGTCATTGGTCAGCAGAATCAATCCCTCTGAATCCTTGTCGAGCCGCCCGATCGGGAATATCCGCTCCTCATGCCCTATGAAATCGACAATATTGCCTTGAATATGCGCTTCTGTAGTAGAGGTAATGCCAACCGGCTTATGAAGCGCAATATACACGATCCTGCTGCCCGTCTGAAGCGGCTGGCCGTCAATCAGTACAATGTCCCCGGCCTCGGCTTGGCTGCCCAGCATAGCAGGCTCACCGTTGATGGTGACCCGCCCTCCCTCGACCAGCTTGTCTGCTTCACGGCGTGAACAATAGCCTGTCTCACTGATGAATTTATTGATTCTCATGTTCGTCTTCACTCCGTTCTATATTCATAACGGCCGGTGGCACGGGCTCCTTCGCTTCAGGCAGCTTGATAATTACCTGTGCCCCCCGGCCATACTCGCTTCTTATCTCCAGGCTGCCCTTATGGGCCTGAATAATCCGCTGGCTGACCATCAAGCCGAGACCGGTTCCGGACTCTTTGTTCGTAAAGAACGGCTCTCCCAGCTTGGGCAGCATATCCTCAGGGACGCCTCCGCCCTCATCCGTGATCACAACAACCACAGAATCATCCTGCTCCTGCTGCTCCACGGTAATCGTTCCCCCGTCCGGCATCGCTTCGATCGCATTTTTGATTACATTGATAAATACTTGCTTCAGCTGATTCTCCTCACAATGCACCATGGCAGGTACTCCCGAGAAATGCGTTGTGAATTCAATGCCGAACAGGTGGGCCTGACTGTCCAGCAGGGAGATGACATCGCCCACAATATGCCGCAGATCCCTTTGCTGGAAATGAACAGCCTGCGGCTTCGCCAGAATCAGGAACTCACTGACAATCATATTGATCCGGTCCAGCTCCGAGAGCATCAGATCAATATGCAGCGGAACGAGAACCTTCTTCTCCTGCTGAAGCTGCAGGAAGCCCCGCAGGGTGGTCAAGGGATTACGGATCTCATGGGCAACGCCTGCGGCAAGCTGGCCGACTGTAGTCAGCTTCTCCGAGCGTCTGAGCAGCTCCTCGATCCGGTTCCGCTCGGTCATGTCACGGGATACATGGACAACCGACTGCGGCTGGCCCTCTTCATCCCGGATAACCGAGCTGCTGACGCTGACCTCTACCAGGGAGCCGTCACGCTTCAGCCTGACGGTCTCCACAGGCGGCAGAGATGCCCCATCCTTAAGCTGCTGCAATCGTATACTCTCCTGCTCCTGCACAGTGGCCGGAACCAGATAAGGCGGCTTGACCAGAGCATCCGCAGCGCCCCATCCATAGAGATCCTCGAACGCTCTGTTCGTACTGATGATCCGCCCCTCCATATCCACCGTGTGGATGGCATCCGAAGTGCCGTTAATGACCGACTCCAGATGCTCCTTAACCGCACGGTTCTCCTCCAGTGTCTGCCCCAGCCTGTTCGTGTGCTGCAGCAGATGTGAGGTCATCGCATTGATGCGCTGGGCCAGCTGCCCAAGCTCATCGCGGCTGGATACATTAAGCGGGGGCTCGAACTTGCCCTTGGCCACATCATTGACCTTAGCCAGTATATCCTGAATCGGACGTGTAACTACACCGGCCAGCACATAACTGGCCAGAAGAAAGATAATAAGCAGCAGCACCGAGGTGGTGATATTATTGAACAGCTGCTCGCGGATGACTGAGGAGATCGCCTGATAGTCCATGACTACACTGATCACATAATCTGCGGCTCCCGGCCGCTCAATCGGAATGAAGCTTTTGAGCACTCTTTTACCCAATGCCTTCGTATCCAGCGTTACCGGCTCGCCCTTGTTCAATGCTTCACGGATTGCCGCCTTGTCCTCTGCAATATTGCCGTAGGAATAAGTACCGTACTGAATAGGGCGGTTCCGCAGCTTCGTGTTCTTGGGATCTGCACCGTCAGGCAGCATGCTTGAGGCCCCGAAGGTCTTCGGATTGATTCCCGTAATCTCCAGAATTCCGGGATTTACAGCTTTGGATTCCTGGATGATCTCATCGGGACTCATAATTTTGACATAATCGCTTACCGCTGTGCTCCGGACGAACGGATCTATGATATAATTGCGGGCCCCGTCATAATAATAGCCCCATTTATCAATATACTCCGGATTGGAGGTTGAATATTCAAACGGCCCGGACCAGAAATTCTCCAGGGACTGCCCCTGATCGACAGATACCCGCTGGCCTGCAAACAGCTCCAGAAAAGCCACATACCAAAAACCCATGCCTCTGGTCGAAAGTCCAATCTCTGCAGGATCTGAAGATTTGGCTACGATAATATCATCCGCAGTCTTCACCAGCAGCGAGATATTCGACACCCCCAGCTTGGTGGATAGCGCCTTCAATTGTTGATTGGTAATATTCCTGATATCCGGGTCCAGCTCATAGGACGCCAGAATGGCGGTCAAGCGCAGGTTCTGGGCAATTTTATCCTGCACGTAATTCGAGCTGTAGCCGCTCTGCTCCACCGATACGGCAACCTGCTTCGCAGTGATCTTCATGTTGCTTACACTCTCATTACGCAGATTATTCCGGGCAGCATACAGATTGAGTGTAAGATTAAGCATCAAGATTAGGAGCACCGAGCCAAATATAATCGCTGATAATTTCGTTTTTATGGACAAGCGTATTGTTCACCTCTTATCCGCTGGTAAATCCTAGCGGGCATTCAACATAATCATACCTTTTGCCCTCCCATTTGAAAAGGCCTTTCCCCACAGCCGGGTGCTGGCAGATATTGAATTATCGGGGCAGTTTCTCTACAATAGGTAAGAAACCATCCACAGGTTATGCACATATAAACATTTTGCCAAATTGCGATGTGCACAATTTTGTGTATAAGTCGGTCGTTATCCACAGAGTTGTCCACAATTTGTTAAGAACGAATATTTGTTCGTTGTACAATGGGCATAGAAGAAGGGAAGATGCATTTGAATACCAGGCTTGAAGAACTGCCGGCGGAGGAGCGGGCCATTCATGAACATTGGATGACAGAAGCGATAGGAGAAGCCCGCAAGGCTGAAGCCTTGGGCGAAGTGCCGATTGGTGCCGTGGTCGTCCACGAAGGCCAAATTATAGGCCGCGGATATAATCTGCGTGAGACGACGCTCGACTCCACTGCCCATGCGGAGATGGTAGCAATCCGGGAAGCCAGTACAGCCCTGGGCTCCTGGCGTTTGCTCGATTGCCAGCTCTATGTTACCTTGGAGCCTTGTCCTATGTGTGCAGGAGCGATGGTGCAGTCCAGGGTGCCGCTCACCGTGTATGGCACTCCAGACCCCAAGGCCGGCTGTGCAGGGACCTTGATGAACCTGCTGGAGGAATCTCGCTTTAATCACCGTACAGAGGTCATCCAGGGCGTGCTGCAGGAGGAATGCGCGGAGCTGCTAACCTCCTTCTTCCGCAAGCTGCGGAAGCGGCCTGCGAAGCTCTGAAAGCCCATCAACACTTATTATGCTCATAAGGAGAATGCCAGATGTCCTACAAGCTGTATAACAACGCACAGGGGATCTATCTCTCGCTGCTGGAGCTTACGGATGCTGAGGAGCTGCTATGCCTCCGTTTACGTAACCGCATCGCCCACCAGCAATTCGAACCCCTGCGCAGTGAAGACTACTTCACCCTGGAGAGCCAGCGGCAGCTGATTAACCAGCGTATCCTGGATGCGCAGCAGGACAGCGCGTATATGTTCGGGATTTATCTGCTCAGCGGCGAGCTGATCGGCCAGATTACGATCTCCAATGTAGTGCGGGGAGTCGGACAATTCTGCGATATCGGCTATATGATCGATCATGAGCAGCAGGGGCAAGGCTATACCAGTGCCGCCGTACACCTGATCCTCGGGTATGCCTTCCGCTCTCTGGGCCTTCACCGGGTACAAGCTGCCATCCTGCCTCATAATACCGGTTCACGCAGAGTGCTGGAAAAGAACGGCTTCCAGGCCGAAGGACTCGCGCGCCGTTTCATCCGGATCAACGGCGAATGGCAGGATCACCGTACCTACGCCATTCTGGCTGAGGAGTTCCTGCCAGAGGGACAGGAATCCCCTTAACCTTCATATGTCCACACAAAAACCCGTATGAGCGCAATTTGCTCATACGGGTTTTTGGCTTGCGGAACTATGGTATTAATAAGTACCCGTACCTGTGCTTCCGAACTGCTGCTGCAGCTCTTCCAGAGTGATGACATCATCGCCTTGCGGAATGCCAATCTTGAAGGTCTGCTTCTCATTGATCTTGCTGTACTGGTTGCTTGCATTCATGGATAAGGTAACGTTCTCACCCTTGTCAGGATCATTAACCTTGATGTTCATGAGCATATCCTGATATACCGGATAATCATCTTTGTTGACTGCGGTATTCAGATGGAACTGGTTAATAGTGAGATACTTGTTCAGATCAGCCAGGCTCTTGTCGAACTCTGCACGGGCTTCACTGGATTGAAGCTGTTCCTTGGCTTCGGCCAGCTTGGCAGGCTCAATCTGCAGCAGATCCTTGTATTCTTCTTTGCCCAGAATATCAATAATCTTAGGCATAGCGTTGTTCACCAGAATGGTGAGCGCCTCTTTGACGTTATCGTTGGTAACCTGGAACTGAACTACCTGCTTGGCTTCTACGCCTTCAGGCAGGCCGGCATCCTTCGGTTTGATATTATTGAAGTACTTGGCTTCATCATATTCACCCAGCAAGGTATTCATCACTTCATTCGACAGCTTCTGCACCTTCTGTGCATCCATCTGTGCAGGATTGAATTCAGCACCCTGCTCTTCCGCCAGCTGCTTCAGATCCAGCTCTACGAATTTGTTCACGATCGTCTCAGGAATCGGCAGGAACGGAATTGAAGGTACTTTGACATACAGCTTCTGTCCGGTCATTACCATTGGAACCGTGAAGGACATGGCCATGTCCCCCTTCAGATTCAGAACGGTTGTCATTTCTGTCTGCATTGGCTCTGCCTGGTAGACTCCATCGATGGTAAGCTCGGCGTTCTTAAGCATGCTGAGCATCTGTCCCGTTGAAGCATCCGCTTCATTGGTGCCTGTGTCTATCGACAGATCATTAATAACTAATTTGGTCTTCATTTCGTAAGATGTCATAGCTGTAGCTTTGGCTGCAGCTGAAGTCAGAGCCTCCTTCGGCTCCTCTTTCTTTGCACATCCCGGCAGAATTACTGCAGCAGTTAACAGTAACGCGGCAGCGGATAACCCCCACTTTTTGTTCATTATTTTTCTCCTCTCCCATGTAAAAAACTTTTTCCCCTCCCTAATGATAAACCATTTGGCAATTATGAGAAACATTTCTCAGTAATTTCGTTCCATTAGCCTATCAGCCCTGAGGATTATTGTGGTCCACATGGTTGGCCTGTTTCACCTTTTTAGACCCGGACAACGGCTCAGGACCCGATGAATGATGCTCCTTGCGGGGCTCCTGATTATCCTGCTGTACGCCGGGTACAGGCATGCTCTTGGGTTTGCTCACTTCGATTACCTCCTATGGATTAGTTAAGCCCTGAAGGGCCTGTGCGCACTCATGAATCTGTCTCGTATACTGCTGCGCCAACAGCTGAACAGCATCTAACTGCTCATCCGCGTGTACCCCGGCCTGTTCGGCGTCAAGCAAATCTACTGCAACCTCGCGGCTATCCACATAGGTGCAGCGGAAATCCAGAGAATACCCCTGCCGTCCCGCTGCATTGAAATGGATGAGCAGACTGTTCTGGTTCGCCGCATCCCCCTGTACGCTGAAGCTGTCGCCGTTCTCCATCAGTAACGGCAGGCGCTCCTGCCAGGCAGACACCAGACTTTGCTGGTCTACTTGCAATTGTCGGTCCATCTTTATGATCAGCCTCCTTCTCTAATACATTGCGGAGAAAAGAGACTTTTTATTCCCGCTGGAATGCCTTCCACTAAAAAGAAGCCCCGGGATAACAAAAAAACCGTCCTCCTGAGAGAACGGCTTCTATCTGCACTTATTTAGATGTAAAGGAATGGCGGAGAGGATGGGATTCGAACCCATGTGGGCTTGCACCCTAACGGTTTTCAAGACCGCCCCGTTATGACCGCTTCGGTACCTCTCCAATGCATCGAAATTTCACATGCATTAGGAATTATACCACGCCCCACAAATAATATGCAACTATTATTATTGAGCTGTTTTGGCGGAAATGGATTTCACATTACGCATATACGGCTGCAGGCATTCCGGAATCAGCACACTTCCGTCCTCCTGCTGGTAATTCTCCAGAATAGCTGCTACCGTACGTCCTACAGCCAGGGCAGAGCCATTCAGCGTATGCACGAATTCAGGCTTCGCCTTCGGCTCCTTGCGGTAACGGATATTGGCCCGGCGCGCTTGGAAGTCCTCAGTGTTGGAGCATGAGGAGATCTCGCGGTACATGCCGCTCTCAGGCAGCCACACCTCAAGGTCATACGTCTTGGCAGAGGTGAAGCCCATATCTGCCGTACAGAGCAGCAGGACGCGGTAGGGCAGCCCCAGAAGCTGCAGCACACGCTCAGCGTCGGCTGTCATCTTCTCCAGCTCCTCATAGGAGCTCTCCGGGCTGGCCAGCTTCACCAGCTCCACCTTGTTGAACTGATGCTGACGGATCAGACCACGGGTATCGCGTCCGGCAGAACCGGCTTCCGAGCGGAAGCAAGAGCTATAGGCCACATGATACTTCGGCAGATCGCCAGCCGTCATAATCTCTTCACGGTAATAGTTCGTCACAGGCACTTCCGCCGTAGGAATCAGATAATACTCTGTATCCCGCAGCTTGAACAGATCCTCTTCGAATTTGGGCAGCTGTCCCGTTCCATAGAGGCTGTCCTTATTAACAATATAAGGCGGCAGCATCTCTTCATAGTTATGCTCCCCGCTGTGCAGGTCCATCATGAAATTGATCAGGGCACGTTCCAGTCTGGCACCTAGTCCTTTATAGAAGACAAACCGGGAACCCGTAACCTTCGCCGCTGCCTCAAAATCAATGATATCCAGCTGCTGCGCCAGCTCCCAGTGGGATTTCGGAGTGAAACCAAGCTCTGTAGGCTCTGACCAGCGGCGCACTTCGACATTGTCTGCCTCAGAGGTACCTACCGGCACCGATTCATGCGGAATATTTGGGATGCTCATCGTCAGCTCGTCAATCTTGACCTCAAGCTCACGCACCTCGTCATCCAATTCCTTAATCCGGTCAGATACCGTGCGCATTTCTGCGATCAGATCATCAGCCGGTTCCCCGTTCTTCTTCTTCTTGGCTACGTCTCCGGATACAGTGTTCCGGCGGTTCTTGAGCCCTTCCGTTTCCTGAAGCAGCTCACGGCGGCGCTGATCCAGCGCCGGGAAGCTGGCAATCAAATCCAGCGACTTTCCTCTTTTATTCAGTGCCTCTTCTACTCTTGCATAATCGCTGCGCAATACTTTAACATCTAACACAAAGTTTCCCTCCTGAAAACAGCCCAAACTCTTTCAAAATGCTGTTTTGTTTGCAGCTTTGAAAGAGTCAAAGTGTCCTTATATGCGGTTCTATAGATTGGCTGCCATACTGTCCTCTACCATGCCGGCAAAATATTGATGCAGCCTGTAATCATCAGTCAATTCCGGGTGAAACGAGCAGGCCAGCAGATTACCCTGGCGCGCGGTTACAATCTCATCCTTATAGAGCGTAAGCACCTCAACATCAGGACCCACCTCTTCAATAAGCGGAGCGCGGATAAATACCGCCCGCACAGGCTCAGCAATCCCCTTAACCTCCAGATCACATTCAAAGCTTTCCCGCTGGCGGCCAAAGGCATTCCTGGCCACGGTAATATCCATCAGCTCCAGATGACCGGCTTCGTCTCCGGCAATCCGCTTCGCCAGCACGATCATACCGGCGCATGTGCCGAAAATAGGCTTGTCTTGAACCGCGAACTCACGAACAGCCTCAATAAAGCCGTATTTGCGCATCAATTTGCCAATCGTCGTACTCTCACCGCCGGGAATGATCAGACCATCTACCCCGTCTAGCTCCTCTATACGCTTAATAGGCAGGCCCTGTGCGCCAGTCTTCTCAATACTGATAATATGCTCTGTAACAGCGCCTTGAAGCGCTAACACTCCAATTCTCATCCGGAAGCCTTCTCTCTATTACCGGCCGCGTTCCGACATGCGTTCAGCCGGGGACAATGTGGCGATATCAATCCCCTTCATCGGAGCGCCCAGATTCTTGGATACTTCAGCAATCAGCTTGTAGTCCGTGAAGTGGGTTGTTGCTTCGACGATGGCACGGGCGAACTTCTCAGGATTGTCCGATTTGAAAATCCCGGAGCCGACAAACACCCCATCAGCACCCAGATGCATCATGAGCGCGGCATCGGCAGGCGTAGCTACACCACCGGCAGCGAAGTTAACGACAGGCAGCTTGCCCAGCTCGTGAACCTCCAGCAGCAGCTCATACGGAACACCCAGCGTCTTCGCTTCATGATATAGCTCATCAAGCGAGAGGCCGGTCACCTTACGGATCTGGCTGTTGATATGGCGCATATGGCGGACAGCCTCCACGATGTTGCCGGTACCCGGCTCACCCTTGGTGCGGATCATGGAGGCTCCTTCGCTAATCCGGCGCAGCGCTTCCCCCAGATCCTTGGCTCCGCATACAAAAGGAACCGTGAATTCGCGTTTATTGATATGGAACACTTCATCGGCAGGAGTTAGTACTTCGCTCTCATCGAGATAGTCTACACCCAGAGATTCAAGAACCTTGGCTTCCACATAGTGACCGATCCGCGCTTTGGCCATTACAGGGATACTCACTACCTTGATAACCTCTTCTACAATAGTAGGATCAGCCATACGTGCGACACCACCCGCTGCGCGGATATCGGAAGGTACACGCTCCAGGGCCATTACGGCTACTGCGCCTGCGGCCTCGGCAATTTTCGCCTGCTCTGCATTCATGACGTCCATAATGACGCCGCCTTTTTGCATTTCTGCCATGCCTCTTTTGACTCGCGAAGTTCCTGTTTCCATATCTACGCCTCCCGTTAGATCTAACCTAATCTAACATTTAATTCTACCGTAAGGCTGTAATATATACAACCTATTTACTGGGATTTTGCCGTGAAGCTAGTACCTGTGCACCTGTTAAGGTTAGAACAGATTTTTAATTCCTTTGAACAGATCACCGAAAAAATTACCGATAGCTCTCAGCAGCAGCTTGAACCAGCCCGCCTTCTCCGCTTCCTCGGCAGTAATCAGGTTCACCGTCTTCTCTTGCGTCTGATTCATTCCTTCAATCTTATAGGAGTACGTAACCTTCCCTACCTTGCTGGCTCCGGCAATCGGTGCGACCAGCGTAGCCGGATCATTCGTGACCACAGTGGTCTTGATCTGCGGCGATACAGTACCCTTAGGAACCATGAACGTTACTCCGGCATCGGTAACCACGGGCACTTCTTTATTCTTGCCCTTCAGCACAGGCACGGTTTCAGTTCCCTCAATCACGGCCTTAGGTGCAACTACCTGCTTAATCTCGAAATTATTGAAGCCAAAATCCAGCACCTTCTTCGTTTCAGTGAAACGGTGGGCCTCAGAGTCCGCTCCCATAACTACGCTGATTAGACGCATGCCGTCACGCACCGCAGTACCCGTAAAGCAATTACCGGCGTTAGTGGTATGTCCTGTCTTCAGTCCGTCCAGGCCCGGATAAGCGTATGCCTTGAAATTGGGGATATTCTTGTTGGCTTCCAGCATCCAGTTGTAGTTAATCATCGGCTTCGAATCACGCTCGCGGAATTTATACGACTGAATTGTCGTAAAATCTGTAAACTCCGGATGATCGGTGACAATATATTTGGCCAGAATCGCCGCATCCATCGCAGACATTACTGTTTCGCCTTCACCCTCCGGGCGGAATTTGGCAGGCATGTCCTTACGGTCAAGCCCGGTCGGATTAATGAAATGGGCCGTCTTCATCCCCATCTTCTTCGCCGTTTCATTCATCATAGTGACGAACTGCTGCTCTGAACCGGCTACCAGTTCAGCCAAGGCAACCGTAGCATCATTGGCTGAGCCTACTGCCATCGCTATGTAGAGTTCTTTAACTGTATGTTCATCACCCGCAGCCAGAAAAATCCGTGAACCAATCTGCTTGGACGCATTCTCTTGGACAATGACTTTCTGGTCCCAGGAGATCTTGCCGCTATTTACAGCTTCAGTTACAAGATATTCTGTCATCATCTTCGTCATACTCGCCGGAGGCATCGCCTGGTCTGCATTAAGTGAGAGCAGAACCTCCCCTGTAGTAGGCTCAATCAGCACTGCAGATTTCACATTCAGTCCCAGAGATTCCACGCTTGGAATCTTCGCTGCTGCCGTTTTGGCAGGAGTAGCCGCTGCTTTGGTTCCCGCCTCGGTTGTAGCGGGTTTATTTACTGCCTCTGCCATCGCAGAAGCCGCAGGAAATGCTAGCATATTTAGAAGCAGACCTGCTGCCACTGTCTTAATCACAATTTGTTTACTGCTTAGTTTCCGCTTGTACTTCAATGATTACTACTCTCCTTTAATCCTCAGATCAGTGCTTGTTCTATTCTAACACAGGGGTATCTGCAAAAAAAGACAGACAGGACGAATTCGTCCCGTCTGTCGGCAAAATAAGTGATTCTCTCCGGTTTATAGAGAATAGTTCGGGGCTTCCTTGGTGATCTGGACATCATGGGGATGACTCTCACGCAGGCCTGCCCCAGTGATACGGATGAACGAGGTATCATTGCGCAGCTCTTCTAATGTCTTCGTTCCGCAATAGCCCATACCGGAGCGCAGTCCGCCGATCAATTGGTGAACCGTGTCAGACAATGGCCCTTTAAAAGCGACTCGGCCCTCAATGCCTTCCGGTACCAGCTTCTTATCATCATCCTGGAAATAACGGTCTTTACTGCCCTGCTTCATGGCGCTCATGCTGCCCATGCCGCGGTATACCTTGTATTTACGTCCCTGGTAGATTTCCGACTCTCCAGGGCTCTCTTCCGTACCGGCGAACAGGCTTCCCATCATGACTGCAGCAGCACCGGCAGCGATGGCCTTGGTAATCTCTCCGGAGTACTTAATTCCTCCGTCTGCAATCACCGGAATGCCGTATTCACGGGCTACTGTCGCACAATCGTAGATCGCGGTAACCTGCGGAACGCCTATACCGGCAATTACGCGGGTAGTACAGATAGAGCCAGGACCAATACCCACCTTGATTACCGAGGCTCCTGCTTCAATCAATTCGCGGGTAGCTTCGCCTGTAGCCACATTACCGGCTACGATGGTTAGGTCAGGATAAGTCTCACGCAGCTTACGCACTGCATCGATAATATTGATGTGATGGCCATGTGCGGAATCCACGGTAATCAGGTCCACACCGGCTTTTACCAGTGCTTCAGTCCGTTCCAGCGTGTCCTTGGAGATCCCGATTGCCGCTCCAACCAGCAGACGTCCATGAGCATCCTTGGCACCGTTGGGGAACTGGATAGCTTTCTCTATATCTTTAATAGTAATGAGACCTTTGAGAATATTATGCTCGTCTACCAGCGGCAGCTTCTCAATCTTGTGGCGCTGCAGAATGCCTTTCGCTTCCTGAAGAGTGGTTCCTACAGCAGCTGTAACGAGATTCTCATGAGTCATCACTTCTTTGATCTGAATATTGAAATCATGGATGAAACGCAAGTCGCGGTTCGTAAGAATACCGACAAGCTTGCCCTCTTCATCTACGATAGGCACACCCGAAATGCGGTATTTGCCCATCAGAACTTCAGCATCGGATACCCAGTGGTCGGGCGTAAGTGAGAATGGATTGGTAATAACCCCGCTCTCCGAGCGCTTCACACGGTCTACCTCTTCTGCCTGCTGCTCCACGGACATATTCTTATGAATGATGCCGATCCCGCCCTCACGGGCGATAGCAATCGCCATAGCGGCTTCTGTGACTGTGTCCATACCTGCACTCATCAAAGGGATATTCAGCTTCACATTCTTGCTGAGTACAGTGGTTAAGTCCACTTCCTTAGGCAATACCTCGGATTTACGCGGAACCAGCAGCACATCATCAAAAGTGAATCCCTCTTTACCAAACTTATCTTCCCACACCTGGGTCATTCCTCCTCTAAATTCTTTTCTCTACCCGCCCGCCAACTTATGAATAAAGAAACTCCTGCGTCAAGTCCATACCCGATAGACAGCGGTAGAGGCCTGGGAGTTATACATAATTGTGTCTTCTGTTAAGGTTTGAGAGGCTTGTCCAAAAATATATTATTGTCCATCTTAGCAAAGGGCATTTGGCCTGTCAAGAATATTACACCGCTCTGTGAAGGGATTAGGCAATCCGCCCTCCGGTAAGCGAATTCTTGGACTAAAGTCCGTCTCCAGTGGACAATAGAACAAATTTCGGCGGCATCCCCGGATATACAAAAAGACCACTGTTGAGAAATCAACAGTGGTCTTGTGTGCTTGGCAACGTCCTACTCTCCCAGGACCCTTCGGTCCAAGTACCATCGGCGCTGGAGGGCTTAACGGTCGTGTTCGGGATGGGTACGTGTGGAACCCCTCCGCTATCGCCACCAAACGGGCATTTACAGCGTAAATGCTTCAGGAATTGATTCCTGAAAACTGAATCCGAAACGAATCTGCGTGTTAGAAATTTGGATAAGCCCTCGACCGATTAGTATTGGTCAGCTCCATGCATTGCTGCACTTCCACCTCCAACCTATCTACCTCGTCGTCTTCAAGGGGTCTTACTAATTGGGAAATCTCATCTTGAGGGGGGCTTCACGCTTAGATGCTTTCAGCGCTTATCCCGTCCGTACGTAGCTACTCAGCCATGCTCCTGGCGGAACAACTGATGCACCAGCGGTACGTCCATCCCGGTCCTCTCGTACTAAGGACAGCTCCTCTCAAATTTCCTGCGCCCACGACAGATAGGGACCGAACTGTCTCACGACGTTCTGAACCCAGCTCGCGTACCGCTTTAATGGGCGAACAGCCCAACCCTTGGGACCTACTTCAGCCCCAGGATGCGATGAGCCGACATCGAGGTGCCAAACCTCCCCGTCGATGTGGACTCTTGGGGGAGATAAGCCTGTTATCCCCAGGGTAGCTTTTATCCGTTGAGCGATGGCCCTTCCATGCGGTACCACCGGATCACTAAGTCCGACTTTCGTCCCTGCTCGACTTGTAGGTCTCGCAGTCAAGCTCCCTTATGCCTTTGCACTCTGCGAATGATTTCCAACCATTCTGAGGGAACCTTTGAACGCCTCCGTTACTCTTTAGGAGGCGACCGCCCCAGTCAAACTGCCCGCCTGACACGGTCCCCGTACCCGCTCAGGGCACTAGGTTAGAACCTAGATACGATCAGGGTGGTATCCCAACGGCGCCTCCGCAGAAGCTTGCGCTCCTGCCTCCACGGCTCCCACCTATCCTGTACAGATCGTACCCAAATTCAATATCAAGCTGCAGTAAAGCTCCATGGGGTCTTTCCGTCTTGTCGCGGGTAACCTGCATCTTCACAGGTATTAAAATTTCACCGGATCTCTCGTTGAGACAGCGCCCAAGTCGTTACGCCATTCGTGCGGGTCAGAATTTACCTGACAAGGAATTTCGCTACCTTAGGACCGTTATAGTTACGGCCGCCGTTTACTGGGGCTTCGGTTCACAGCTTCGGATTGCTCCTAACCGCTCCCCTTAACCTTCCAGCACCGGGCAGGCGTCAGCCCGTATACTTCGCCTTGCGGCTTCGCACAGACCTGTGTTTTTGCTAAACAGTCGCTTGGGCCTTTTCACTGCGGCCCCCTCGGGCTATTCACCCTACCGAGGCACCCCTTCTCCCGAAGTTACGGGGTCATTTTGCCGAGTTCCTTAACGAGAGTTCTTCCGCGCGCCTTAGAATTCTCTTCTCGCCTACCTGTGTCGGTTTGCGGTACGGGCACCTTCTCCTGACTAGAGGCTTTTCTTGGCAGTGTGAGATCATGACCTTCGCTACTATAATTTTCGCTCCCCATCACAGCCCAGCCTTACGATGTGCGGATTTGCCTGCACACCAGCCTCACTGCTTAGACGGACATCCATCAGTCCGCGTCACTACCCTCCTGCGTCACCCCATCGCTCATAGCGGATTACGGTGGTACAGTAATTTCAAACTGTTGTCCTTCGACTACGCCTGTCGGCCTCGCCTTAGGTCCCGACTTACCCTGAGCGGACGAGCCTTCCTCAGGAAACCTTGGGCTTTCGGCGGATCAGATTCTCACTGATCTTTTCGTTACTCATACCGGCATTCTCACTTGTGTAGTGTCCAGCGCTCCTTACGGTACACCTTCAACCCCTACACAACGCTCCCCTACCCCAGATGCAACGCATCTAGCCATAGCTTCGGTGGTGTGTTTAGCCCCGTTACATTTTCGGCGCAGAGTCACTCGACCAGTGAGCTATTACGCACTCTTTCAATGGTGGCTGCTTCTAAGCCAACATCCTGGTTGTCTGTGCAACTCCACATCCTTTCCCACTTAACACACACTTGGGGACCTTAGCTGATGGTCTGGGCTGTTTCCCTTTTGACAATGGATCTTAGCACTCACTGTCTGACTCCCGGCAAGAAGTAAATGGCATTCGGAGTTTGACTGAGCTTGGTAACCCTTGCGGGCCCCGCACCCAATCAGTGCTCTACCTCCACCACTCCATTCACCGAGGCTAGCCCTAAAGCTATTTCGGGGAGAACCAGCTATCTCCGAGTTCGATTGGAATTTCTCCGCTACCCCCACCTCATCCCCGCATTTTTCAACATGCGTGGGTTCGGGCCTCCAGTGCGTGTTACCGCACCTTCACCCTGGACAGGGGTAGATCACACGGTTTCGGGTCTACGTCCACATACTAAATCGCCCTATTCAGACTCGCTTTCGCTGCGGCTCCGGCTTCTCACCTTAACCTTGCATGTTAAACGTAACTCGCCGGTTCATTCTACAAAAGGCACGCCATCACCCATAAAAAGGGCTCTGACTTTTTGTAAGCACACGGTTTCAGGTTCTATTTCACTCCCCTTCCGGGGTGCTTTTCACCTTTCCCTCACGGTACTGTTTCACTATCGGTCGCCAGGTAGTATTTAGCCTTAGCAGATGGTCCTGCTGGATTCATACGGGGTTTCACGTGCCCCGCACTACTCGGGATCCGTCTCGGAGAGAACACAGTTTGGGCTACAGGGCTTTTACCTCTATCGCGGGCCTTTCCAGACCTCTTCACCTACCCTATTCCTTTGTAACTCCATGTGAGACGTCCCACAACCCCAAGAGGCAAGCCCCTTGGTTTAGGCTGTTCCGCGTTCGCTCGCCGCTACTGACGGAATCACTATTGTTTTCTCTTCCTCAGGGTACTTAGATGTTTCAGTTCCCCTGGTCTGCCTCTGCGTATCCTATGTATTCAGATACGAGTAACTGCGAATTACCACAGCTGGGTTTCCCCATTCGGACACCCCCGGATCAAAGCTTGCTTACAGCTCCCCGAGGCAGTTTCGTTGTTCGCCACGTCCTTCGTCGGCTCCTGGCGCCTAGGCATCCTCCGTGTGCTCTTAGTAGCTTAACCAATGTGTTTTCCCTAAGGAAAATCACGGTAGCAACTAATAACTATTTCTACTTGCTTACACAAGTTTCAGCTAAAAGATGTTCTAAAACGCAAATTCGTTTCGGTATCCAGTTTTCAAGGATCAAGATGCTGTAAGTTCGGGTCGAACACGACTGTGTCGATCGAAGTTACAGACTGCTGAGAGTTTGAGCTCTCAAAACTGACCAACGAGTGAGTAACTAGCCGACCGGCTAGATTTAAGATTTGAATGTCTTCGTTGCAGAAGACGATTCTCCATAGAAAGGAGGTGATCCAGCCGCACCTTCCGATACGGCTACCTTGTTACGACTTCACCCCAATCATCTACCCCACCTTCGGCGGCTGGCTCCCTTGCGGGTTACCCCACCGACTTCGGGTGTTGTAAACTCTCGTGGTGTGACGGGCGGTGTGTACAAGACCCGGGAACGTATTCACCGCGGCATGCTGATCCGCGATTACTAGCAATTCCGACTTCATGCAGGCGAGTTGCAGCCTGCAATCCGAACTGAGACCGGCTTTGCTGGGATTGGCTCCACCTCGCGGCTTCGCTTCCCGTTGTACCGGCCATTGTAGTACGTGTGTAGCCCAGGTCATAAGGGGCATGATGATTTGACGTCATCCCCACCTTCCTCCGGTTTGTCACCGGCAGTCACTCTAGAGTGCCCAGCTTTACCTGCTGGCAACTAAAGTCAAGGGTTGCGCTCGTTGCGGGACTTAACCCAACATCTCACGACACGAGCTGACGACAACCATGCACCACCTGTCTCAACTTTCCCCGAAGGGCACCTGATGCATCTCTGCTTCGTTAGTTGGATGTCAAGACCTGGTAAGGTTCTTCGCGTTGCTTCGAATTAAACCACATACTCCACTGCTTGTGCGGGTCCCCGTCAATTCCTTTGAGTTTCAGTCTTGCGACCGTACTCCCCAGGCGGAGTGCTTACTGTGTTAACTTCGGCACCAAGGGTATCGAAACCCCTAACACCTAGCACTCATCGTTTACGGCGTGGACTACCAGGGTATCTAATCCTGTTTGCTCCCCACGCTTTCGCGCCTCAGCGTCAGTTACAGCCCAGAAAGTCGCCTTCGCCACTGGTGTTCCTCCACATATCTACGCATTTCACCGCTACACGTGGAATTCCACTTTCCTCTTCTGTACTCAAGTCACCCAGTTTCCAGTGCGACCTCAGGTTGAGCCCAAGGTTTAAACACCAGACTTAAATAACCGCCTGCGCGCGCTTTACGCCCAATAATTCCGGACAACGCTTGCCCCCTACGTATTACCGCGGCTGCTGGCACGTAGTTAGCCGGGGCTTTCTTCTCAGGTACCGTCACTCCGGTAGCAGTTACTCTACCGGACGTTCTTCCCTGGCAACAGAGCTTTACGATCCGAAAACCTTCATCACTCACGCGGCGTTGCTCCGTCAGGCTTGCGCCCATTGCGGAAGATTCCCTACTGCTGCCTCCCGTAGGAGTCTGGGCCGTGTCTCAGTCCCAGTGTGGCCGTTCACCCTCTCAGGTCGGCTACGCATCGTCGCCTTGGTGGGCCGTTACCCCACCAACTAGCTAATGCGCCGCAGGCCCATCCCCAAGCAGCAGATTGCTCCGCCTTTCATTCTCTCCTCAGGAGAAGAAAGAAATTATCCGGTATTAGCTACCGTTTCCGGTAGTTATCCCAGGCTTGAGGGCAGGTTGCCTACGTGTTACTCACCCGTCCGCCGCTAAGTCTGAAAGGAAGCAAGCTTCCTTTCAGACTCCGCTCGACTTGCATGTATTAGGCACGCCGCCAGCGTTCGTCCTGAGCCAGGATCAAACTCTCCAAATTGGTATTTAGAAAGAGCGATTGCTCATTTTGAAACATCTGACGAGAATTTACATTCTCTCATTTTGGATCTCACCGAAGTGATCTCCAGATACTCACTCGTTGTTCAGTTTTCAAAGATCAAGCTCGTTGTCAGCGGCGATGTTATCGTCACCAGCAACTCTTATAATATATCACATCCAGCCGATCAATGCAAGCTCTTTTTTTAACTTCTTGTTCGAGCTCGGCGTTGATGTTTCGCGGCCAGAAATAGAATATATCACGGATAGAGATTCATTGCAAGTATTATTTCTAAATCCTTTGACCAGAGTATTCAATCCCCGATGCCAAGAGAACTGCCTGAGCAGCTCCCTTGGTTATCCGGGTCTGGAATCAGAGAAATCCTCAGTCTTTATTACGCATATGAGGGAACAGCAGCACGTCACGGATAGATGCTGAATTGGTCAGCAGCATGATCAGACGGTCTACACCGATACCCAGTCCGCCTGTTGGCGGCATGCCGTACTCCAGAGCACGGATGAAATCATCATCCATCTCATGGGCTTCATCATTGCCCTGCTCTTTCTCGTGAATCTGTGCTTCGAAGCGCTGACGCTGGTCAATCGGATCATTCAGCTCGCTGAACGCATTGGCATGCTCGCGGGCTACAATGAACAGCTCGAACCGGTCGGTGAAGCGCGGGTCCTCTTCATTCTTTTTGGCAAGCGGTGAGATCTCTACAGGATGTCCCATTACGAATGTCGGCTGAATCAGCGTCTCTTCCACAAACTGCTCGAAGAACGCATTCAGAATATGCCCAAAGGTCATATGCTTCTCTACCGGTACCCGGTGTTCCTTAGCCAGAGCCTGTGCTTCTTCATCCGTCATCTGAACACCGAAGTCTACTCCGGTTACTTCCTTAACAGCATCCACCATAGTAACGCGGCGCCAGCCTGGAGACAGATCCACTTCCTGTCCTTGATAATTAATTACCTGGGAGCCCAGCACCTCGCTGGCAATATGAGCGATCAGGCTCTCTGTCAGATGCATAATGTCCTTGTAATCCGCATACGCTTCATACAGCTCGATCATTGTGAATTCCGGATTATGGCGTGTTGAAATACCCTCATTACGGTATACACGGCCAATCTCATAGACTTTCTCCAGACCGCCGACGATTAGGCGCTTCAGGTGCAATTCGATGGCAATCCGCATATACAGCTGCATATCCAGCGTGTTGTGGTGGGTAATAAACGGACGGGCCGCTGCTCCGCCAGCGATGGCATGCAGGGTCGGAGTCTCCACCTC
The DNA here is from genome assembly GCF_038005345.1 of Paenibacillus sp. FSL H8-0122. NCBI lineage: Bacteria > Bacillati > Bacillota > Bacilli > Caryophanales > Paenibacillaceae > Paenibacillus > Paenibacillus sp. FSL H8-0122. The sequence continues at coordinate 6,613,131 of NZ_JBBOTB010000001.1, forward strand.
TAAATAGCCCAGCGAGTCCAGATAACGGCGCATTGATTGGATAATCCGTGAACGCATGATGAAGGTCTGCTGTACCTCAGGGTTAATGATCAGGTCCACATAACGCTGACGATAGCGGAGTTCTACATCCTTCAGACCATGATACTTCTCGGGAAGCGGAAGCAGGGACTTGGACAGCACCTCAAGGTTATCCACTTTAATAGAGGTTTCGCCGGTCTTTGTCTTGAACAGGGTTCCCCGGATACCGACGATATCGCCAAGATCAAGGATCGTGAAGGCTGCATATTGCGACTCAGGGATACTGTCCTGGCGCACATAGATCTGGATTTTGCCGCTAAGGTCCTGGATGTGAGAAAAGCTTGCCTTGCCCATGACCCGTTTCGCCATAATGCGTCCGGCCACACTAACCTCCAGCGCCAGCTCGTCCAGCTCTTCCTTGGTTAGCCCGTCGTATTTGGCCAGAAGATCGCCAGCAGCAGCGGTACGCTCATATTTCTTGCCAAACGGATCGATCCCGAGTGCGCGGAGCTCGTCCAGCTTGCCCCGACGGATCTGCAGCAATTCACTTAATTCATTCTCTGTAGCTTCGACGTTGTTGATTTCTTCCGTCATGTTCTTCATCCTCTCTTACTCACTATACAAAAGAAGAAACGGCTCCGCCCCGATCTAGAGGACAGTCCGTTCCGGTACAAAATATAAGCTGTATGTGTTCACCCATATTTTACGGCTGGCTGTAACTTTGAAAAAAGCTTCCCTAAGGAAGCTTTCGGAACCGTCTTACTTCATTTTGATATCAAGAATTTTATATTGAATGACGCCTGCAGGGACACTAACATCCACAATCGTACCAATCTTCTTGCCGATGATCGCTCTGCCTACAGGGCTCTCATTGGAAATTTTGTTGTTCAGCGGATCGGATTCGGCAGTACCCACGATGGTGTATTCCATAATGTCGCCATACTCCATATCTTCAACGTTCACCGTTACTCCGATGCTTACCACATCTGTCACGATCTCATCGCTATTAATAATACGGGCATTGCGGAGCATCTTCTCCAAAGTAAGAACCCGTCCTTCAATGAAGGCCTGTTCATTCTTCGCGTCTTCATATTCCGAGTTCTCACTGATATCTCCGTAGCCGATGGCCACTTTGATACGTTCCGCTACTTCGCGGCGTTTAACGGATTTGAGGAACTCCAGTTCTTCTTCCAGACGCTTAAGTCCGTCCGGTGTAAGGATGACTTCTTTATCGCTCATCTTAACCGATTCTCCTGTCGTATACATTTATTGAAAACACCATACTATATGCGAATCCGGAGGGATCAGAACCCTCCTTCACCATTGCTCCTGCTGTAACGGCGATTTTATACTGTGAAATTATATTGGAACCGCTACAAAATGTCAATGACGCCCCATATAATGTTTAGCAATAATCAATAAAGCACACAGGAACGGGGCTTAATCCCAGGAATATGTGAGGCTCATACGGCAAAAAGCTCGCTATCCGCGCTGTTCTGCTCCTCATCCTGCTAAAGCTGACCGACAAAATCATTCAAAATCCGCACCATCTCGTCACGTTTGGTTTCTTCCATAATAACGTCCTTCACGCGGGCCGCCGCCTTAAAGCCCTTCAAATACCAGGCCAGATGCTTGCGCATCTCGCGGACAGCCACCGCTTCACCCTTAAGAGCAATCAGGCGGTCCATATGAAGAATGGCTACCTTAATCTTCTCTTCAGCGCCAGGCTCAGGCATCAGAACACCGGTATCCAAATACTGAATCGTCCGGTACAGCATCCACGGATTGCCCAGTGCACCCCGCCCGATCATTACACCGTCACAGCCGGTCTGGTCCAGCATCGCCCGCGCATCCTCCGGCGTATTCACATCGCCATTGCCGATTACCGGGATCGATACTGCCTCTTTAGCCATACGGATATAATTCCAGTCGGCGCGTCCGGTATAGAGCTGCTCGCGGGTCCGCCCGTGTACGCTGACCGCCGCTCCGCCGGCCCGTTCCACCGCACGCGCATTCTCTTCAACGAAGATATGCTCGCTGTCCCAGCCGATTCGCATTTTTACGGTGACCGGTTTGTCCACGGCCTCCACTACTGCGGATACCATCTCATAGATTTTGTCCGGATTCAGCAGCCAGCGTGCTCCGGCATCGCATTTCGTCACCTTCGGCACCGGGCAGCCCATATTGATGTCGATGATATCGGCATTCGTTTCTTTATCGACAATTCTCGCCGCATCCACCAGTGATTCCCGGTCGCCGCCAAAAATCTGCAGGCTCAGCGGTTTCTCACGCTCATCAACAAACAGCATCTCACGCGTACGCTGGTTGCCATGTACGATCGCCTTGCCGCTAACCATCTCCGCACAGACCAGGCCAGTCCCGAATTCCTTGGCAATCAGACGAAATGCCGGGTTACATACGCCAGCCATAGGCGCCAGCACGACCTGATTCTTCAATTCAATATCACCAATCTTCAGCATGGCCCAATCACTTCCCTACCTCAATTTGTAACGTTCAGCCCGGTCTTATGGTGCCGGATGGGCCAATTCCTCTACTGTCACTTCCAGAAAATCCGCAATTTTATTTAAAATTTGATCTTCCAAACGTCTGTTGCCCCGCTCCACTGCGCCAAGCACAGCAAGTGATATTCCGACAGAATCCGCCAGTTCCTGCTGCGTGTAGCCCTTCAGCTTCCGGAACGCTCTGACCCGCATTCCCATACGTTTGTTGTCCACAGGCGAATTCCTGCCTTTCCGTCTATGTCTTGCAGCGCTGTTGTAATTAATCTGCGGAATCCGGAAGACTCTTCGTTCTGCGATAAGATATCGCTGAGCGGCAGTAGGACAAACGCCCGCTCCAGCATCCTCGGATGAGGCAGCGTCAGATCCGGCGTGTCCAGGGTCAGCCCCTCTACCCACAGCAAATCCAAATCTACCGTTCTCGGTCCATACCGCACATCCCGGACCCGGCCTAACTGGGTCTCTGTGTCCAGCATCACATGAAGCAGCTCCTCCGGTGCCAGTGTGGTGCGCAGAACAGCCGCCATGTTAAGAAACTGAGGCTGATCGAGATATCCGACAGGCTCCGTCTCGTAGACCCGGGAGGTGCGCACAACTTCAATCTTGTCGTGATGCTCCAGCCGGTGCAGGGCTTCTCTCAAGGTGCCTTGACGGTCACCCAGGTTAGCCCCTAAAGCAATATAAGCCTCTGATGCCTCAGAGGTGGAAGGTATGTTCATCAGTCTGTCTCACTTTCTCGTCCGGCGCAATTCTACAGTGACTCCCTGGAAATGAATATCAAAAGGAGGATGCGGCTTGGTCACCTGGACCGTTACTGCATTGATAACAGTATAAGTGTCCAGTAACCCGGATGCAATATGTTCCGCCAAAGCTTCTATCAGCTTGAAGGACTGGGTTTCGACAATTTTTTTGACCAAAACATGAACTTCAGCATAATTCACAGTCTGCTCCAGATCATCGCTGAGTCCTGCTCCCTGCAAATCAAGCTCCAGCTCAAGGTCGATATAATAACGTTGTCCGAGCTTCCGCTCCTCTTCGAACACTCCGTGGTAACCGTAGTACTCCATGCGGTGCAGCTTCATTTTATCCATTAAGGGTACCTGCCTTCTCTTGAAGAATATAGTCTATACGCAGAACACAGGTGACCCTGCATATAACATGGCGTCACACATCTCTACGGTACGTTTCATTGCCGCAATATCATGAACCCGCACAAGCTGACAGCCCTGGGCAATCCCGAAGGCGACAGTAGCTGCGGTCCCCTCCAGGACATCATCTGCGGGCAGACCTAGGGCGGTACGAATGAATTTTTTGCGCGAAGTGGCCAGCAGCACCGGATATCCCAGCTTCGTCAGTTCGCCGAGGCCGGTCATGACCTGAAGATTCTCTGCATAGTCCTTGGCGAAGCCGATTCCCGGGTCCAAAATAATATTCTCCGGCTTCACTCCCGCTGCCAGCGCCAGGTGAATACTCGCGCTCAGGTCATCCGTCATATCGCTGATCAAATCCTTATAATCTCGGTCATGGCGGTTATGCATCAGAATGATCGGACAGTCTGCCTGCGCAGCAACTGCCGCCATCTGCGGATCGGCCTTGGCTCCCCATACATCATTGATGATATGCGCACCGGCCTGAATCGCCTGGCGGGCGACTTCCGCCTTGTAGGTGTCTATAGAGAGGGGGAGATGCGGGGCGGCCTGATGGATGCGCTCAATGACAGGAAGTACACGGGCCAATTCTTCCTCAGCACTCACCGGCTGGTGACCCGGACGCGTGGATTCTCCGCCTATATCGATAATATCGGCACCCTCTGCCGCCATTTGCAACGCATGCTCTACCGCTCTATCCCGCTCTGTCCACAGGCCCCCATCTGAAAAGGAGTCCGGTGTCACATTGAGTATGCCCATAATCAGCGTGCGCTTGCCCAATTTCAGCTCGCTGCTTCCGCAGCGGTAAGTCCGCTCATAGATCATCGGCTTCATATCAGCATATCCGTCCTTTCTCTGTACAGCCTCATAAGTGCAGCCGTCCGCTCTCCACAGCGCCCGCTGCCTATGGTTACCCTCCGGTCCCCATTCCACAAGGTGCTCACCGGTACGATCTCCTGCACGGAATTGGTAAGGAAGACTTCATCGGCAGCTTCAAGCTGCTCCCAGCGGTAAAAGCCCTGCTCAGGCTGAAGGCTGGACGCTGCCAGCTCAAGCACCATTTCCCGGGTAATTCCCGGAAGAATCCCGGTGTCGGCATCGGGGGTATAGAGCCGCTTATTGGAGATGAAAAAAATATTGCTCACAATCCCTTCGGCAAGCTCGCCCTGTGCGGTCAGCATCAGTCCCTCGGCTCCTCGCTCTGCGGACGGATAACCGGCCAATTCACGTTTTGCCAGAATGTTGTTCATATAGTGCAGCGATTTGAGTCTTACCGGGCCCTCCGGGGTATTGCGTCTGTGGTTCAGGAGCTGAAGTTCTTTGCCTTCCGTATAAAGGCTGGTTGGCGTGACCGGCAGGGCTTTGATATAGAGCAGCTGATTAGGCTGCTTATAGGCTGCGGATGGCAGACCCAGAATATCCTCACCCGCCGTAACGGTGTAGCGGATATACGCCTCACTAAGCTCATTCCTGTCCATTACAAGCTGAATCCATTCCCGCAGCCCCTGCACATCCGGCTCGAAGGGAATGCCCAGCTGACGGCAACCCGCTGCCATTCTGCTCAGATGACGCTCCAGCAGGAACGGCTGCCCCCCATAGGTGCGGAAGGTCTCGAACAGACCCATGCCGTACAAAAAGCCGTGATCCAGAGCGGAGACCACGGCGTCTTTGGCGTCGACTGCTTTGTTGTTAAGTCCTATATATCTCATGCCGGTTCTCCGGCTCTCCGTTTCAGGAAATTACGCAGCATAGTATGACCGTGGTTCGTAATGATCGACTCGGGATGGAACTGTACCCCTTCAATCGGGTATTCCTTATGCCGCAAGGCCATAATCTCGCCTTCAGCGGTCTCGGCGGTAATCTCCAGGCAATCCGGCAGACTCTCACGTTCCACGATCAGTGAATGATAGCGTGTCGCTGTGAAAGGAGACTCCAGCCCCTCAAATACGGAGGTACCGTTATGGTGGATCGGTGAGGTTTTGCCATGCATCAGACGTTCTGCACGGATGACATTACCGCCAAAAGCCTGTCCGATCGCCTGGTGTCCGAGACATACGCCGAATATGGGGATGATGCCTTTGAAATGCTTCAGCAGCGCAAGGCTGATGCCTGCCTCATTCGGTGTGCAGGGTCCCGGAGAGATCAGAATATGATCCGGGGCTAATGCTTCTATCTCCTCAATGCTGATCTCATCGTTGCGCGCTACCTTAACCTCTTCCCCCAGCTCACCCAGATACTGCACCAGGTTATACGTAAAGGAATCATAATTATCGATGACCAAGATCATTAGAAGCTTCCTCCTTCGGTGCCGAGGGCAGCCCGCTCTTCCTGCTCGCGTTCACTGCAGAGAATGGCTTTGACTACCGCTTTGGCTTTGTTGTGGCATTCCCGGTACTCCCGGTAAGGGTCTGAATCGATCACAATCCCCGCACCTGTCTGAATGTAGCCGATTCCGTCCTTCACGGCCAGCGTACGTATGATTATATTTAATTCCATATTGCCGTTATAGTCAATCCAGCCCATAGATCCCGTATAGGGTCCCCGGCGGACCGGCTCCAGCTCTTCGATGATCTCCATCGTGCGCACCTTGGGCGCGCCCGTGATGGTGCCGCCGGGGAACAAGGCGGCAATGACATCATACGCATCCCTGCCGGGTGCGATGATCCCCTCAACCTGCGAGACGAGATGCATGACATGCGAGTATCGCTCTACGGTCAGCAGCTCCGGCACGCTGACCGTTCCGTAGGCAGCGACACGGCCGATGTCGCTGCGCTCCAGATCGACAAGCATAATATGCTCGGCGATCTCCTTCTCGCTCCCGCGCAGCTCCGCCTCCATGGCGGCGTCCTCCGCGGGAGTATGGCCCCGCCGCCGGGTGCCGGCAATGGGGCGGGCGCTGACCTTGTCCCCGTGCAGCTTGACGAGCAGCTCCGGCGATGCGCTGGAGAGCGCGAAGCCGGGCGTGCGGAGCAGCCCCATGTACGGGGACGGGTTGAGTCTACGGAGCCATTCGTAGACGTCCTCGGGTGTAGACTTGAGCTGCGCCTGCTGGCGCAGCGAGAGGTTCACCTGGAATACATCTCCGGCACGGATGTATTCCTGGACCTTCAGCACAGCCTGCTGGAAGGGTGCGGCAGAGAAATCCGAGCTCATGCCGGGCCACTCACCGGTGATCTCGGCCTCGCCCTCCACCCTGCGGGTAAGCCCGGCGTACCTTGCAACGGCTGCTTCTTCCGGCTCTGCCGGTGCATAGAGAAGGCTCCACTGCTCCAGCATGCGCTCCGCACGGTGCACAGCAGCCTCATACAGACTCCTTAGCCCATCCAGGTTACCGCTGGATACAATATCCGGCACAGGGATATGAACTGCACAGTAGAGCTGCTGCTCCTGCTCATCGTAGATCCACACTTCTTCCAGTCTCATGAACAGATAATCCGGAAACTCAGGGTTGTTCCTGGCAAGCGACGGCAGCTTCTCCAGGGAACGGGCCACATCATAGCCAAGAAATCCGATACAGCCGCCGGTGAACGGCGGCAGACCGTCAAGCGGCAGGCGGGGAGACGTATATTCCCTCATCCATGCCTGCAGCACTTGCAGCGGCTGGCCTTCCGTTACGGCAGACTCTATATGCCCCGAAGCCTTGGCTCCGGGAGTATAGCTCTCCGCAACGGCTCCTCGGCCTTCGATGATCGAGACAGGGCTCAGGCCAAGATAGGTGTAGCGCCCGCCCTTGCCGCTCTCCAGGACAACCGAATAGGGGGAAGCCTGTTCCCAGGCCTGCTTCCAGCTGCGGGGCAAGCCTTGGTTGTCCTGCCGTTTCCTCAGGATCAGGGGCAAGACGCTCCAGGCTTCATCTGCCTCTGCCCACTGCTCCCAGTCCTGCCAAGCCGTTAAGATCTCCACAACCATTCTCCCGTCTCATCGATAGTTTATTGCCTGTCAGTATACTGTACATAGGGTTACTTTGAAAAGCCCGCAATTCTTATAAATGCTTATTATCCGAAAAAAGAGCCTGCGGTATCCCTGTGAAAGCGGATAGGGCAGGCTCTTCGTAAGAGCTGAATTCTCAGCAATTATACTTCAAAGTTATAGAGCGGAGTGCTCAGGTAACGTTCGCCGTTGCTTGGAATGATGACAACAATTTTCTTACCTGCGCCCAGTTCCTTCGCTACCTTCAGTGCAGCAAATACAGCCGCACCGGAGGAAATGCCGGACAGCACGCCTTCTTCCTTGGCTACGCGGCGGGCAGTTTCGAACGCTTCATCATTCTCAACATGAATAATCTCATCATAGATATTCTGGTTCAGAATTTCTGGCACGAAGTTAGCGCCGATACCCTGAATCTTGTGCGGGCCCGGTTTCCCTCCAGCCAGAATCGGTGAAGCCGCAGGTTCTACCGCATAGATCTTCACGCCCGGATATTGACTCTTCAGCACTTCACCCGCGCCGCTGATCGTTCCGCCTGTGCCGACACCGGCAATGAATGCATCCAGCGGGCCGCCAACAGATTCAATCGCTTCAACGATCTCAGGTCCTGTGGTCTCGCGATGGATCTTCACGTTAGCCTTGTTCTTGAACTGCTCCGCAAGGAAATAATCCGGATTCTCGCTCAGAATCTGCTCAGCCTTCTTGACCGCACCGTTCATTCCTTCCGATCCCGGAGTCAATACCAGCTCAGCGCCGTAAGCGCGCAGCAGGTTGCGGCGTTCAAGGCTCATCGTTTCCGGCATAACAATAATGGCCTTGTAGCCTTTGGCAGCTGCCACAAGCGCCAGGCCGATCCCTGTATTACCGCTTGTCGCTTCTACAATCGTGCCACCCGGCTTCAGCAGGCCCTCTTTCTCAGCCTCTTCTACGATGCTGATGGCAATACGGTCTTTCACACTGGAGCCTGGATTCTGGTATTCCAGCTTCAGGAAGATCTCTGCCGAGCCCTCCGGAACAATCCGGTTCAGGCGGACGAGCGGTGTGCCACCGATCAAATCTGTTACACTGTTGACGACTTTAGCCATGAGTAAAAACCTCCTTGGAATGATAAATGAATTAGGGTGCGGGACTTATGACAGATGCTATCAGCATATATTACCGTAGCTCCCGGTTCACAATGCCTGGGTAACTAACAGTTGTAATTGTACCGCTTAATATTTCCGACTAAATCAGTAGGTTTTATATTTAATTTCATATTATCAATCTTGCAGGCTGTTGTCAATATATATTGCTGTATCATATTTGGCCCGTAATTCACGCTCTACCTGCTGCAAGGGCGCTGCCTGCTCCAGTCTCAGCTGCTGGCCGATCATCCGGCGCAGTTCCTCCTGATCCGGCTTCACCGGATCAATTAGCTTCTCCAGACGGATCACAGCATACCCCCCGTCAACCTGCAGCGGTCCTGCGATATCCCCGTTCTCCAGCCCGGCTGCTGTCTCCAGCAGCTCCTCAGGCCAGAACGGGTCCTTCTCCTCGACCGTTCCGATACTGCCGCCATGCTGGCGGCTCTCCTCGTCGATCGAGACCTCACGGGCCAGCGCTGCAAAATTCTCACCCCGCTCCAGGCGGTCCATCACTGTACTGGCCTCGTTATAGGTGGAGGTCTGGATGATGGAGAGCTGCATTTGCTTGCGTGGCATAAATCTCTCGCTATTTTGCTTCAGATAATCATCAATTTCCGCTTCACTGACCGTAATGCCGGCCGTTGCTATGGCTTGGAGCGTCAGCCGGTATAACGTCTCCTCACGCAGCTCCTGACGGGTTAGTCCAAGCTCAGACTGCATCTGCTGATAATATTGCTCCTCCGAGCTGTAACCGGACATTCCCCGCTTCAGTTCCCGTTCAATCTCCTCATCCGTGACCGTAATTCCCAGCGCTGCGGCTTCCTTGCCCACCACGATATGATTCAGCATGCTCAGCAGCACTTCTTCCCCGTGCTTCTTCTGAAGCTCCTCTATCCATTCCTGTTCCGTGACCGGCTGTCCTCCGGCAGCAGCGACATCCGAGGCTTCCCCTTCAGCCGTCTCTGCCTTCAGCAGTGCCATGGCACGCAGGCTCCAGAATAATAGCCCTCCCAGCACCAGCGTTGCCACGGCAAGTAATATAACGGCATTGCGCAGCGCGCGCTCCTGTCTTGTCACCATTTCATAGCCCTATGACTTCGCTTGATCGAGGATTACCTGCAGTTCATCCTTGTTAAATACATAGCTCTCATTGCAATAATGGCAGACAACTTCTGCCGTATCATCTTCTTCGATCAGCCGTTCCAGCTCGTGCTCACCCAGACTAACCAGAGTCTGCTCAATCCGTTCCCGTGAGCACTGACATACAAAGCGGACCTCGAGCTCATCCAGGATCACAGCATCCGGCAGCAGCAGCCGCAGCATTTCCTCAGGCTCAAGCCCCTGATCCAGCACCGACGTAACCGAAGGCATGGCTCCAACCGCTTGCTCAACCTCGGTAATCTCCTCATCGGTCAGGCCAGGCAGCAGCTGAATAATAAAGCCTCCGGCAACTCTGACTGAATTATCGGTCTCCACCAGCACTCCAAGTCCTACAGCAGCAGGCGTTTGCTCCGAGAGGGCAAAATAATAGGTGAAATCCTCACCCAGCTCTCCTGAAACGATAGGCACACTGCCACGGTACGGCTCCTTCATCCCCAGATCCTTGCTGACATCAATGAAGCCTTCCGTGCCTACCGCCCCTGCAACATCCAGCTTGCCCATGCTGTTGCTTGGCAGATGAACATGCGGATTGTGCACATAGCCGCGAACTTCTCCCAGGGCATTGGATTCAGCCGTAATCTGCCCGAGCGGACCGTTTCCTTTGACCATAATCGCGAGCTTCTCCTGCCCCTTGAGCATGGCCCCCATTATAGCTGCGGCAGTAACCGTACGTCCAAGCGCTGCCGTAGCCGTCGGATACGTATCATGTCTGCGCCGCAATTCATCGACAAGCTCTGTGGTACGGACAGCGAATGCTCTGACTCTTCCGTTCATCGCCGTCCCCCGGACCAGCCGGTCCTTCTTATTATCCATTAGGTGCATACTCCTCCTATCTCTCTCTTCTGTATAGGTTCATCTTTATGATTATTTGTTACGGTTGTAAATAATGTGCAATCCTTCAAGCGTCAGCATCGGATTAACCTCATCGATACATTCTGTCTCACTGGCAATCAGTGAGGCCAGCCCTCCGGTAGCAATAACCTTGAGAACGGGAGCGTTCATCTCCTGCTTGATGCGTCTGACGATACCCTCAACCTGACCGGCATAGCCAAAAATGATCCCTGCCTGCATCGCATGTACGGTATTGCGCCCGATTACCTTCTTGGGCTTCTCCAGCTCAATCCGGGGCAGCTTGGACGCCCGCAGATAGAGGGCCTCCGTGGAAATGCCCAGACCCGGCACGATAGCACCGCCCAGATAGTTGGCCCCGGCATCAATGCAGTCGAAGGTGGTTGCCGTCCCGAAATCAACGACGACAAGCGGACATTTATACTGCTCAATCGCCGCAACCGCGTTCACAATCCGGTCCGCCCCCACTTCGCGCGGGTTCTCATAACGCAGATTAAGCCCGGTTTTGATACCAGGCCCCACAAGGAGCGGGTCCTTGCCGATGAATTTGACACACATCTCTACGATAACCTGCACGAGCGGCGGAACAACCGAGGAGATGATGACCCCCTCGACATCCCTGAATGAGAGATTCGACATGCTGAACAGATTATGAATCATCACACCATACTCATCGACAGTGGACCCGCGGGCAGTGCTCAGCCGGAAATGGTGCAGCAGCTCACTGCCCCGGTAGACGCCCAGCACGATGTTCGTATTGCCGATATCGACGACAAGTATCATCAGAGGGCTCCCTCCTTCTTGCCATTCAGATCCAGGCTGATATCGAGACTCGCGAAGGAATACGTCAGCCGTCCTACCGAAATCACATCCACACCCGATTCAGCAATGCCCCGGACCGTCTCCAGAGATACATTTCCCGATGCCTCAATGGTGACATGCTTCGCCTTGGTCCGGATTCTTCTCACGGCTTCAGCCATCTGCTCAGGAGACATGTTATCGAGCATAATAATATCAGCTCCGGCCGCCAGCGCTTCCTCTACCTGCTCCAGACTCTCCGTCTCTACTTCAATGGTCATGGTGTGCGGGATATTGGCACGGGCACGCCCTACTGCCTGACGGATGCCGCCGGCCCCCTTGATATGATTGTCCTTAATCATTACCGCATCATACAGACCGTAACGGTGGTTGGCTCCGCCGCCAATGCGGACTGCATATTTCTCCAGCATCCGGTGACCCGGTGTGGTCTTGCGGGTATCCACCAGGCGGGTCGGCAGCCCTTGAAGCTTCTCTACAAAAGAAGCCGTGCGCGAGGCCACACCGGATAAACGCTGCATCAAGTTGAGGGCAAGCCGTTCACCAGTAAGGATGGCATGAGTGCTGCCTTCTACCTCAGCAATCACAGTGCCCTTGGAGACAGCTTGTCCTTCCTGGACCAGCGCCGTGAATACGAGCCCAGGATCAACAACTTCGAATACCAGCTCAGCCACGGGGATTCCACAAATAATCCCGTCTTCCTTGGCATGAATGATTCCCTTGGACTCATGCCCGGCAGGAATGGTAGTACGGGTAGTAATATCCCCCGAGCCGACATCCTCCTGCAGCCAGCCCTTAATAGCCTTAAGCAGATCTTCATTGTATCCGTTAAACATCATCACTTAATTCCTCCACTATTCCAAGTTCGCGAATCTGGAGCAGATGCTTCTGCCACTGTGCGTCACTGCGCAGCGGGTAATCCTCACGATAATGCGCACCGCGGCTCTCCTCCCGTGCCAGGGCCGATTCAGTGATCAGCAGACAGCATGTAAGCATATTGGCGAACTCGTATTCTTCCCGTGTTGTCAGTTTGGTCTTAAAAATCGGCAGCTGGCGCTTTATCTCATCCAGGCCTTTGTTTAGCATTTCCCGGTTCCGCCGCAGTCCGGCGTACCGCACCATAACCTTTTGAAGCTTCAACCGCCGTTCAACAATAGCCTGTGCAGGAGCTTCTACCCTTGCCTGATGATAGGCTGAGGGTAGGTTATCCCGGTGAAGCGGCGGAAGCTGGCGGATTCGTTCAATGATCCGGCGGCCGAACACAACAGCTTCCGACAGGGAGTTGCTGGCCAGCCGGTTGGCACCCTGCACGCCAGTAGATGATACCTCACCGCAGGCAAACAGGCGGGCAACCGTACTCTCTCCGCTCAGGTCGGTCTTCACGCCCCCCATCATATAATGCGCAGCAGGAGCCACCGGAATCCAGTCACTTGTAATATCCAGCCCGTAGCTCATGCAGGTCGCATAAATGGTCGGGAAGCGGTGTTTAACCATATCCGCCGGTTCATGTGTAATATCCAGATAGACGAAGGTTGATTTGGTCATTTCCATCTCGCTTACAATGGCACGGGCAACAATATCCCGCGGGGCCAACTCCTGCAGCTCATGATAACGTTCCATGAACCGCTCACCGTTAATGTTCCGCAGCACAGCGCCTTCTCCCCGCACAGCCTCCGAGATCAGGAAGCGCGGAGCACCAGGATAGCTGAGTGCAGTCGGATGAAACTGAATGAACTCCATATCCCGGATATGGGCACCGGCACGGTAGGCAATGGCTACCCCGTCTCCGGTGGCCACCTCAGGATTGGTCGTGTAACGGTATAGCTGTCCTGCTCCCCCGGAGCATAGGATTGTTGCATCTGCCTGCAGGAATAACCGCCCGCCGTCAGGCCGCTGTACAAGCGCTCCCAGACACTCTCCGCCCTCCGTAATCAGGTCAATGACATAATGGTCGTCCCAGGTCTCAATATTCTCATGCCGGGCAGCCTGTTCAGCAAGTGCGCGGACAATCTCATATCCTGTAGCATCCCCATTTGCATGTAAAATACGGCGGTGGCTATGTGCCCCCTCCTGGGTTAAGGCCAGTACACCATTCTCCTTATCGAAAATAGTGCCAAGCCGGATCAGCTCACGGACGCCCTCGGGTCCTTCATTGACCAGCACATCGACAGCCGCAGAGGAGTTCAGCCCCGCGCCGGCCATCAGGGTATCCTGACGGTGATATGCCGGCGAATCATCCTCCGAAATGACGGCCGCAATTCCGCCCTGGGCATACCGTGTGTTGCTCTCCATTACGGTCTTCTTCGTAATCATAATAACCTTCCGGTCTTCGCTGGCCTTGATCGCTGTGAATAACCCGGCAATACCGGAACCAATGACCAGGCAGTCTGTCTTAACTACAGGAAGTCCCTGAAGATCAAAATCAACCAAATATTGTGGAATCATGACCGCTTTTCACCTGTTTCAACGAAAGAGTAGCGCATGCTACCGGACTTGTAGCATGCGCTCTAGGGATGTTCTGGCTTTGTCGGCGACTGCAGGCGGTACATAGATCTGCGGCTTCATCGTCTCCAGGCATTTGACCAGCTTTTTCAAATTATTTACCTTCATATTAGGACATACCAGGAATTTGGTGGCAAAATGAAACTCCTTATCCGGGCTATCCAGCCTTAGCTGATACCCGGTTCCATCCTCAGTACCCACAATAAACTGCCGGCGGTCCGATTTCCGGCAATATTCCAGAATTGAGGTAGTGCTGCCCACATAGTCCCCCATTGCCACGACTTCCGGGCGGCATTCGGGGTGTACAACAAATTCAGCTTCCGGGTATTTGGCTCTCATCTCCATTACATCCTTGACGGTAAGCATGTCATGAGTATTGCAATAGCCCTCCCAGATAATCAGCTTCTTGCCGGTCTGATCCTGCACATATTGGCCCAGATTCTTATCGGGCACCCAGATGATTTCTTCGGCATCGAGTGATTCGATCACCTTCACCGCATTCGCTGAGGTGCAGCAAATATCTGTCTCCGCCTTGATCTCTGCAGAGGAATTGATATAGGTTACTACCTTCGCACCCGGATGCTGAGCCTTCAGCTTGCGCAGCCCATCCACATTGACCATGTCAGCCATCGGGCAACCAGCACGTTCGTCAGGAATCAGGACCGTCTTGTTCGGTGCCAGAATCTTGGCACTTTCCCCCATGAAATGAACGCCGCAGAATACGATTACATCTGCCTCTGTCTCCGCTGCCTTCTGGGCCAGCAGGAAAGAGTCTCCCCGGAAATCGGCGACCTCCTGAATTTCATCACGCTGATAATAATGAGCCAGAATAATAGCATTCCGTTCCTTCTTAAGCTGTTCGAGGCGCACACGAAGTTCACGATTCTGTTCCTTCTTGCGCTCAAGCGCCAGAGCTTCCACGGTCAGTCTCCCCCTTATGTCTTCATGGCTTGCCGCCAGTACATTTCTTATAAATGATAAATTTAATATTTATTCACTAATGTACACAACGTTCCACCCCCTGTCAATCCAAGCGGGTGCTCTGTTTCAGAGAGAAACCGGAGGACAAGTTGCCGTGTGAAACCTGTGCATGCTTATATCCAAAAGAAAAGCCCGGAGAACCAGTGGTTCTCCGGACTAGATTACACAATGTGCTGCGGTACAGCTTAGACGAGGCTTCCGCCGCCCTTATTCCCGTCATCCGGTCCGTTGCCCTCTTCAGGGTCCGGCTTGTTCGGAATATCCTTGGACAGGTCTAATGGGGATTCCTCGCCAGTTTTGCCTTGAATCCGGACACGCACATCACCGATGGAATCAATAATCGGCTCGCCCGCTTCATTGGTAACGGCGTCGCCTTCTTCTGGCTTGCCATCCTCGCTCAGGTAGCCTTGCTCAATCAATTCTGTGATCTGATCAAGCTCCAGCGTTTCCTTCTCAAGCAGGGTGTTGGCAATCAGGTGCATTTCCTTGGAATGCTTGGTCAGCAGCTCTCTGCAGCGCTCATAGCTGCTGCGGATAAGGTTCTGCATTTCCTGATCAATTTCATAAGCAATGGAGTCGCTGTAATTCTGTTCATGTCCGATATCCCGGCCCAGGAAGACTTGGCCTTGGGTTGCACCGAACTGCAAGGGCCCAAGCTTATCGCTCATTCCATATTCCATAATCATCGCACGCACAATGCGCGTAGCCTGCTGGAAGTCACTATAAGCGCCTGTGCCGATTTCGCCAATGAACATTTCTTCAGCAACGCGTCCACCAAGCAATCCGGTAACCTTATCAAGCAGCTCCTGCTTGGTAACGATCATCCGGTCTTCCTTAGGAAGCATAATGACATATCCGCCGGCACGGCCGCGCGGGATAATGGTAACCTTGTGAACCACATCAGCATGCTCAAGGAAGTAGCCGGCAATGGTATGGCCTGCTTCGTGATAGGCGACAATCCGTTTCTCGCGGTCACTGATGACGCGGCTGCGCTTCTCGGTACCGACGATGACACGGTCAATCGCTTCATCCACTTCACGCATCGTAATGTCCTTGCGGTTACGGCGTGCAGCAAGCAATGCCGCTTCGTTCAGCAGGTTCTCCAGATCCGCACCGGTGAACCCGGTAGTACGCTTGGCGATAACGTCAAGTCTTACATCCTTGGTCAGCGGTTTGTTGCGGGAGTGAACCTTCAGTACAGCTTCACGGCCCTTCACATCTGGGCGGTCAACCGTAATTTGACGGTCGAAACGGCCCGGACGGAGCAGAGCCGGGTCAAGAATATCTGCGCGGTTGGTAGCCGCGACAATGATAATGCCTTCGTTGCCGCCAAAGCCGTCCATTTCAACGAGCAATTGGTTAAGGGTCTGTTCCCGTTCGTCATGTCCGCCGCCAAGTCCTGCGCCGCGCTGACGTCCCACAGCATCGATCTCATCGATAAAGATAATACAAGGAGCATTCTTCTTCGCGTTCTCGAACAAGTCACGTACGCGGGATGCGCCGACACCGACGAACATTTCCACGAAGTCGGAACCGGAGATGCTGAAGAACGGAACGCCTGCTTCCCCTGCAACTGCACGGGCCAGCAAGGTTTTACCTGTTCCCGGAGGACCTACAAGGAGTACCCCCTTCGGAATCCGGGCACCCACTGCTGCGAATTTGCGCGGGTCCTTGAGGAATTCAACAACCTCAACCAGCTCTTGCTTCTCTTCGTCAGCTCCTGCAACATCCTCGAAGCTGATCTTCTTCTTCTCTTCATTATATAACCGGGCCTTGCTCTTGCCGAAGTTCATCACCTTGCCGCCGCCGCCCTGTGCATTATTGAACAGGAAGAAGAACAGGATGAACATGATAACCAGTGGAATCATGGAAGAGAGGAATGTCAGCCAGATGCTGTCACCTTCCATTTTCTTCTGGCTAAGTTCTATGCCGTTCTTATCGCTGGCAGCCACAAGCTCGTTAAGAGCCTCGTCTGTAGGAGGAACATAAGTGGAGAAATTCTTCGATTTAGCCTCGGGTGGCAGCTCTTTATATTCGCCAGTAACCAGAAATGCATTCCCCTCAAACTGAACCGTCATGCTCTTCACATTATTGTTCGAGATCTCCTGCCGCAACTCATCATATCTAGGGAGATCGGCGGATTCATTTCCATTGCTTACAAACTGGACTATGCCCACCACGACTAAAAATAAAATCAAATAAAAACCAGAATTCCGGATGAACCGATTCATCCCCTACCTCCTCTCGCAACGCTCAAGTTATTGTACCATAGCCTGACCGGACTCCTCAAATTGTCAGGAGATCCAGAAAAGTGATCCGTAGATCTAAGGCTGTCGGGTTGTTCATTTGGTATAAATCTCAGGCTTCAGTACACCGACATAAGGGAGGTTCCGGTACAGCTCGGCATAGTCCAGTCCGTAGCCTACGAGGAATGCATCAGGAATCACAAAGCCGGTATACTGGGCTTCAAGATTCACGGCGCGGCCCGAGGGCTTGTCGAACAGAGTGACTACATTGACAGAAGCGGCATTGCGCCCCTGCAGCATTTCAATCAGATAGCTGAGTGTAAGGCCGCTGTCGATAATATCCTCGACAATCAGAACATCACGGCCTTCAACCGATGTGTCCAAATCCTTGATGATTTTGACTACGCCGGATGATTTGGTTGTACCGCCATAGCTGGATACCGCCATGAAGTCCATTTCAACGGGTACTGTAATCACTTTAACCAGATCCGCCATAAAAATAAACGCACCTTTGAGTACACAAATCACTAAAGGTGTGCGGTCTGCATATTCCTTGCTCAGCTGGGCGCCAAGCTCCCTGATTCTTTGTTGAATTTCTTCTTCGCTGATCAAGATTTCCTGAATATCATTCTGCAACTTGCGAACCTCCTAAGATATACTTATGAAAGACTTACTTCGGCCATTACGATTCTTCGCCCTGTTCCATGTCTTCCAGGGTCAGGAGCAGAACTGAGGCCGTGTGCCGCCCAACTGCGGCATGCACCGAGCGCCTTACGCCCGGAATCCAGACGATATTGCCGAGTGCATCACATACGAGGGGAATTGCAGGCCGTTCGGAAGAAGGTATTTTATCATCAATGTAAATATCTTTTACCTTTTTGCTTCCGTTTAATCCCATAACCCTTATGGTATCTCCAGGCAACCGGGAACGAATGGTGAGCGGCAGGACAAGATCGTCCCCGTCAAACCAAGCCGAGTTCTTCCCGTAATCCTCCTCCTGTGCAGAAAAAACTTCCCCCGCAAGCCCCCTCATCGTCATAACCTTTCCTATCTCCATCAGCTTAATCCGGGGATGAGTCAAAGACAGCCGGTATGTATAGCTTACCTGCCGGGTCAAGGGCTTGGACGAGAACACAATGGTATCATATTGCCGCACACAGACATAACCGCCACCCATATCCAGTGTCCAGACGGTAGGGTATTCCTGCAGCGTTCCCCGGCGTACTGCTTCAATCTTGGAAAAATCCATGAATGATGAATCCGCCGACAGATAATTTAATATTAGTTTAATCAAACGCCGTTGTAAAGCGGAGGGTATGGCCGCAAAGGCAGCTCTTTTCAAGGTGTATTTTCCATGCTCGGTGAAAACCAGCTCATCAAAGCATTTTGCCGCATTCGCCTCCATATATTCATCTTCCGCCGAGGCAATTTCAGCCAGCTGCAGAAGCGATTGTCTCACTCTCGGATTATGCTGCTCCAGCATAGGGAGCAGCTCCAGCCTGACTGCATTCCGCTTGTACTGCGTCAGGAGGTTGGTCGCATCCTCCGCATAAGCTAAGCCCTCTTCTAGGCAAAAGCCGACAAGAGCCGTTTTGTTAATACGCAGGAAGGGGCGGATGAGTTCCACCTTTTTTTCGGTCCGTTTCCAGCGCATGCCTGCAAGGCCCGAAGGCCCGCTCCCCCGCAGCAGCCGCATAAGCACCGTCTCTGCCTGATCATCTGCATGATGGGCCAGCGCTACCGAGCGCGCCCGGTAACGGTGTGCGGTAGCAATCAGGAACTGGTAACGCTTCTCCCGTGCAGCCCCTTCCGGGCCAAGCCCGCTGTCCTTAATGATGGACGGAATATCGAATTCGCCCAGCTCGAAGGGAATGCCCAGCTCCGCCGCGAGGTCCCGGACCAGCTCTGCTTCCTCAACCGATTCGGCTCTGAAGCCGTGATTGACATGGGCGCAGATCAGCGTCAGCGGCATCCGGGTCAGGGAGATCTCATGCAGAATACGCAAAAGAGCCACAGAGTCCGGCCCTCCGGAAACTGCGACTACAATGGTGTCATGCGGCGCCCACAGCTCATATTCAGCCGCAGCCTCCATTACGGATTCCACCAGTTCCTTCCTGTGCTCCATAGGGGCTTCCTTTCCTGCCATCCCTTACACCGCCTGCTCCGGCGGTCAGCATCTTGTTGATTATGTACGATTTCAGATCTCAGAAACGGAAAACCCAGTATAGCGTGAATGCCAGCAGAAATAAAGACAGCGCGAACGCATTTTTGAGCCAGCGCGGGGTCGCCATCGTCTCGTGTCCGCTCTTCCGTCCTCTGTAGATGTGGCTTCTCCAGATCTCTGCTGCCTGCGCGGAACCGGGGAAACCGCCTTTAAGCGCGAGGCATAGCCAGGAGGACAGCTTCTTATCCGGCAGCTCCCGGGCCAGCTTCATCAGCTCCTCTACGCTCCTTGTCTGCGGCAGCTGCTGGGCGGCAGACTTCAGCCCTTCTTCATTAAGCAGACGCAGGCACAGGACGGCAAAAGAAAACAGGTCATAGCTCTGGTCGCCTGTCCGGCTGCCGGCATTCCAGAATCCGCGGTCATGCCATTCGGTGAACTGCTTCACGCTCCGTCCGATTGGGCTTGCCCCTCCGTAATCAATCAGCTCGGCTTCCCCGTAGCTGGATACCATGACATTCTCCGGCTTCAGGTCCCCGAACACGAAGCCGCATTCATGCAGCGTCTGCAGCTTCTCCAGAATCGTCATTCCGACCAGCCCCAGCCAGGAGGCACCGTTCCTGGACAGGAAATGGTGCAGCGGCCTTCCTTCCACATAACGCATCACATAAAAGGGGGTATGGTCCCGGTCCTTGAAATCATCCGATTCCAGCAGATAGGAGGATAGCGGCGATTCCTTGCGGGCCCGGTGCTCGCTGCGCTTGCGGCAGGACTGCAGGGAGGTCAGCACGTTAATCTCAGACTGCAGCTCCAGCGTATCGTATCCGATCTTGAGCGCATACCGCTCCCGTCTGCCTTCCCGCTGCACCAGATATACGGTTCCGTTTGCCCCCTTCCCCAGCACACGCTCCACGACATAACGGTTCCCCCGCCATTTGCCGGTAATCACTGTGCCTGCCGGATAGGATGGATTAGACGACATACCCATCAATCATCCCTTCTCTTGCCCCGTCATCTTCCCCTGGAAGATAATTACGATGTTCTTCCAGTTTATCATACCGGTAATGTTCCAGCACCTTGAAAATAGCCGGCCCGGTCGGCGTAGCCCCCCGCATCTTCAATCTGGAAAAGAGGGAGCGGACCTCGGACACATTCCGGGTCCAGTCGATATCCAGCATGGCATCCTCACTGCCGGAGCGTCCGGGAAAATGGAACACGGCAATCTCGCTGCGCCCTTCCCGGGCCTCCAGACTGAGCGCCAGATCACGGATGGCGTCCTCCACCGCGCCAAGCTTCGGCTTCATACTGGCGCTTGCATCAATTAAAAGCGCTATGCGCAGCGGCGAGGTCTCGGTCAGCTCATCGACCACGGTAACCACCTGTGAACGCTGCTGCGGAGGCAGCTCCGCCAGTGAGCCGTCGCCGAGAATTTTTTGCACCTCTTTATTAACCGCCTGCTGAATGGTCTGAACCACCGTCTTGCGTGTCATCATCTGAATGGTCTGGGCCAGCTGCGGGGTTCCCACGATCCGGCTGATCCCGCCCCCCGCCTTGGCAATATCGGCAATCTCCCGGCTGCCCAGCTCACCGATGGTTCCATAATCTACGACCCCTACAACATTGACCGTGATGCCCTCCTGACGGGCGTGTGCAGCCGCCAGCACCGGACTCTCCCCCACATTCGAACAACCGTCCGTGATCAGCAGAATTTGCTTCATGACCGTTCCTCCCTTCCTTGTCTAGTTACTAGCATTGCCAAGGTTGAGAGATTTCAAACGCCGCTTAACGTTTAAAGATTAGATCTGAATGAGCTCGTAAAAAAGAGTCTCTGCGAGAATTTTGGGCCTTCGATCGCTGTTGTCTTCCGATTTCTTGATTTATTGTACCGCAGCTCGCGGTTGAAATCGGAAGACAAGGCGAACGCTGGCGCTTCTACGGCTTCAAAATTCTCTCCGTTCCGTTTATTTTACGATAAACCTTCAACCTCAACTTTCGTCCGCTAACCAGCAGCGGTTGAAAAGGAGAGGAGCAGGGGCTGGCGCGTGGGTGGAATGCACCCGCCGAATAATTTGAAGACAAGACCCGGCCTTTCAGCGCTCACTTTGCTTTCGGCCCTTGAATGTTACTTTTACTCATACTTTTACTCATACTTTTGCCCATTCTCATGCTTCATCCCCTAGCTCCAGCTCCGAATCTAATAATCCTGCCTAATATGCAACATTCCTCTCATTAATTCATTCAAAACCGGAATTTGTTGCACAAAAGGCAGGATTCCGCCCTCACAGATCGATTAGCGGAAAGAATTTATGCAATTTATGCAGGCGTGTTGATTACCCATATTATGGGATGACAAAAACACCTAAATGTTCTTTACGCCTGAGCAGATTAAACTGAACCTGCCACTCCAGCGGAAGATTAAATATACGCCAGTGCTGCATAAATTCCCAAAGAGTCAGCTCAGCAAAGACCGGTACCTTCGGGTGAATTTCATCAAAAATGTATTTCAAAAGCACATACGTGGCAAGGGCTACAAACAATTGGCTATATACTGCATTTTCGGTGGTTCCAAATAGACAAGGGACATTCAAATGCTGTTTCACCCAGCGGAAAAAGACTTCAATTTCCCAGCGTGCTTTGTACATTTCAGCAATCACATGAGCGGACTCTTTTCTCAAATCGGTCACAATTCGTACCACTTCACCCCGGTCATTTTCAAATTCAACGACGCGGTGGCGCTGGGCGGATTGGTGTTTGCCTTGACCAATATAACAGGTGATATCGCGTACAATTTTGGTGTCTCCCTCCGCCGGTCGCTGAAGCTTTCGCGGCATCACCAAATGGAGATTGTCTTTCAGACGAATCACAAAGGACTGACCTTGCTGCACATATTGATCCAATCGACCGATTTTTCCATACGCCCGATCCTGAACTAAAAGGTAGTCCTTATCGGCCAAAACTTCTCCAAATGGAGCGTCATTGCGCCTGGCAATCGATTCGACCACATTCACGGGTGAATGCTGTCCATGTGAAAGAGCGACATGCAGCTTGATGCCTCCTCTGAATTTTTTATACGGAGCCCAAGACATGCGGGAGTTTGCCGCCGTAACCGTCGTAGAGTCAATCAGTAGAAGATCTTTAGGCAGATTTAGGTGCCGACGGGTTTGCCGATTACATTTCTGGACGAGCAGTTGAAACAAACGCTTGAAGATATCGTAAGGCACTTCACCGGCTTTGCCCGAAAGGGTGGAGTAATGAACCTTGGGCAAATCGTAGTTCGAGCCCACCCGAGCACTTTGACGAAAGCCATCCCATTGGTGGTAGCAGGCTTGGATAAAGTAATCGAACAACACACCCACGGTCATTTTGGTTCCGGTATCCTCGTAGTCCTTGGTTTGCCCGGTCACCCTTTGGACTTCTTCTGAAGTTAATACTTGTTTGAACACGGCCAAGAATGGGGTATTATTATTCATGAGGTCGCCTCATTTCGGTTTGGTTTGGTCGTACTTACCATTACCCGAAATGGCGGCCTTTTTTGTCCCTTTTTTTGGGAAATCAACACGCTTACAATTTATGCAACAATCCACTAAAACACCGGGGTATCTTCAGCGTCAAGCTGCATTATGTGCAACATTTCCAGCTTACTCATCCAAATAGACTAATTAGTTGTCAGGTCAATGGCTTACTTCGTTAGCTAACCGTACGCGGACGCTCCATCCGGCCCACGCCGGGCATATGCAGGCTGGACCATTCCGGGTGGTAATGATCCACACGGCTGACCACGATGGTCATGTCATCATGGACCTCATTGCCCTGATAGCGGATTACTTTATCCAGCAGCTCGTCCGCCATATCCTGCGGGTCATCACCCTCCAGCTCCTGAATCAGACGTTTCATCCATATCTCCTTATTAACGGCATAACCGGGCGCATCATAAATACCATCAGTCATCATAATGAGGATGTCACCGGGGCGAAGCTGCATGGTGACCAGATCGACCTCGATATCTTTGATGATGCCGATCGGCAGATTGCTGGCCGTCACGGGGATCACCTCGCTGCCCCGCCGGATGAAGCTCGGAGCGGAAGCAATCTTCATGAAGATGGTCTGCGCTGAATACTGGTCGATCAGCGCCATATCTACTGTCGCATAGAATTCATCCGGGGAGCGCAGCAGCAGAATGGAGTTAACAGATTTCACCGCCAGCTTCTCATCCATTCCTGATTGCAGCAGCTTCTCCAGCATAGATAACGCAGCGCTGCTCTCCATCCGGGCCCGCTCCCCGTTGCCCATTCCGTCACTGATGGAGACGGCAAAGGTGCCGTTACCCAGCTCCACCGTACTGAAGCTGTCTCCCGACAGCATATCGCCTCCCATAGCGGCGGCAGCTACACCGGAGCTTATCTCGTAAGCCTTCGCCGAGCCAAAGGTCACCATCGACAGGCCCTCGCGGGGATGGACGGCGGTCTCACTGACCACTGCGATATTCTCCTCCAGAATATCCGAGAGCAGCGGGGCGATCATTTTGCGGCATTCATCGAAGCCCCGGGTGTAGGCATGCACGACTTCAATCTCTACCCGGCCGGGATCGAGACTCAGAATCTCAATGCTGTGAATGGAGAGGCCCAGCTTCTCCAGCGCCTCCCGGATCTGGCTCTCCTGCCGGTACATCGCCTGCCCTTCCCGCTTAATCTCCTTCGCCAGGTCCTCCATTACCTGCGAGACGCCGGATAATTGCTCAGCCACAAATTGGCGGCTGTCGTATATTTGCCGCTTCCAGCGCATATCATGCTGGTATAGCTCATATTGGCCCTTCATCACCTCAAGAACCTCCCCCGTCCTGCCGCAGATCCGGCTCCACTCCGGCGGCAGCTGGGCAGCGGTAATGTCCGGGCACTCCTCCACCGTGGTCATCATGTCGGTCATATACCTGTAGGTCTGATAGAACTTGGCATCCCAGCAGTGGGTCCGCCGGATGCACCCGGCGCAGGCTCCCTCTGTTACCGTATTCATAAAATCCTCCATCTCACGGTCGCTTTTGCCCGCCTCTGCGGCCCGGGGAATCTGCCCGAAGCTGCTGGAGAGCTGCTGGAATACCTGCGAGAACTGGGTCACCCGGTCTGCTGTAATATCCCGGACCCTCCGGGCATATTCATGCTGGGAACGGCTGTGATCGGCCGTGCCTGGTACATATTTGGCAATGGCAGTAATCATCCCCTTAGGTGTTAGAAGAAACAATACTACAGCTGCACAGGTCTCCCAGGTAGAATTCATGACATCGCCCGGTCCCATGAAGTATACAGATAGAATCGTTGATCCCAGCAGCATCCCGATGGAGACCGCCCCTTTGCGTCCGGACTGCATCATACCTGCCAGCATCCCGGAAAAGGCCAGGAGGCTCATTTGATAGATGGCTCCGATATCGGCCAGACTGAGAATAAGTCCGGTCACTACACCAACCGCAGCACCAAGCGGCGCTCCTCCGGCCAGGGCAAAGATCAGAATCAGAAACCGCGATAAAACATGCTCCAGCGATAGACCGTTAATGGTCCAGCCGACAAGGCCGGTCATGACGGAAGCCAGCAAGATGATCAGACAGAGTACCTCCTCATTGCGGAGTGCCCTGCTTTTCTGCTTATAGGTGAATAAAGGAAGCGCCTGCAGGAATACAAGCGTCAGCAAGAACCCGAGTATAGCATCAATGGCCGCCATCATCAGCGGATACCACGTGAGCGAAGGACCGATAACGACCTGGAACAGTCCCACCATAAAAGAAGCTACGAACACCATCAGAGGGGCATAAGACAGATCCACCCGCTGGAAGTTCTCCAGCCCTTTGTAGATCAGATAAAAAATAATCAGCTCTGCCGCAACCACGATGGCACCCGGAAACGGGGTGAAGAGACTGCCGAGCACGATGGCTGCGGCCACAGGCAGCATGGAATCCCTGCGCATAAATACAATGACGGCGAAATAAGCAGCAGCAAACGGGGTAAGCTCATCCAGGATCATAGCCCGTCCCAGCAAAAAGCCCATAAGGCTAAGCAGCAGCACCCACTTCTTGACCGTGATGAACTGGATAACCGGCAGCTTGGTGCCCCACGCCTTCAAGCGCGTACCTAAGGCTTCTTTCTGATTTTTGTCTTTGCTTCCTGCTCTTGTCCACTCCGGCAAATTCACCACATTGCTTTTACTCATTCCCTGCACCACCCGTTTATGAATTTTATGGTTCTCATTATATAGCGGGGGTCTTAAGAAAGTTTGTCAGAAACGGAGAGCAATCTGTAAAAAATTTCCGACAAAAAAGCCTGTCCCGACATTCTGTGGAAAAGCCTCCCAATCCCATACGGGGTAAAAGATCGGCTGCGGACTGCCGCAGTCAGACTGCCGGTTGCAGGTAGTGGCCGCGCGGACATTCGTCAGCGATTGCCCTAGAGTTATGTGAGAATGGCATAGATGCTGTCGGCAATTTGTTCAAAGCCCGACAAAAATAGCCGGAAGCTTGGGCGCGCGGTATAGAGCTGGGGCGGGGTGGGCTGCTCATACTCTGCGTTGCGAGCAAATTGTAGTCGGTTTTCCGATTACATTTGGTCCATACACCTCTCCGTTGCCGATTGTAATCGGTTTTCCGATTACATTTGGTCAATGCACCTCCATGTTGCCGATTGTAGTCGGTTTTCCGATTACATTTGGTCAATGCGCTTCCACGTTATCGATTGTAATCGGTTTTCCGATTACATTTGGTTCACGCGCCTCCAAGCTGCCAATGGTGTTCGGTTTTTGGCCTACATTCGGCCCGCGGGCACAAACACAAAAAAACCGCGAAGGGCGCAACGCCCCTGCGGTTTATTTATGATGTGCAAGACTCAGATTATACGCGCTTGGCTCCACGGCCGCCGCGCTTTCCTTCTGTGTTCTTCTTGATCGAAGATATCCGTTCTTCGCTGTCTTTCAGGAAGCGTGACATTTTATCCTCGAATGAAGGTTTACCGGCTGCAGGCTTGAATGGACGCCCACCCCGTTCACGATTGAATCCACCGCCGCCTCCGCCACTGCCGCCACCACCGCCGAAACGGTCTCCACCGCTTGGACGTTCAGGTCTTGGAGCTCTGGGGGGACGTACTTCCGATGCCGGCTTATCAACGGCTTGCTTAATGGAAAGTCCGATCTTGCCGTCCTTGTCAACATTGATCACCTTAACGGTTACTACATCCGCAATCTTCAAATGATCGTTGACATCCTTGACGTAGTTATCGGCGATCTCCGAGATGTGAACGAGACCTGTGACACCTCCTGACAGATCCACAAATGCTCCGAAATGCGTGATGCCTGTCACCTTGCCCTCTAACTTGGTGCCCACTTCAATTGCCATAGAATAAAATGATCCTCCCTTAAAAATATACAGACGAATATAATGTCCATCCTGTCTGCGGTGATTTGATTATACAGTAAAGAGCAAAGCAAGGCAACACAGCGTAAGCCTCTTTTCGCCTGCTTTTATTGCCCGGATTGCTCGGTACGGATAGGTGATTCGCCTGCAGGATACATATTGTACCATTTACGCGCTAATTGTCCGATATACTCATCGTCATTCAGACGCGAGACCTCATATTTCAGTTGATTCAGCGTAGCTGTTACACTCTCATTGCTCTCGGTCTTACGGGCGAGCTGTGCACTCTTGTCTGCGATTGCTGCGCTCTGGGCAAAGAAAGTGAATCCGGCCCAGCCGAAGAAAACAGCCATCACAAGAATCCATATAAACTTTCTTCTCTTCGCGCCTGCGGCCGAAGCACTCTGGTTCGTATTCTTCTCTTCCGCAGAGAATCTGTTCATTTAAGCTTACCTCCAGTTCCAGGGTTCAAGGTCAGCGCTTCCGCCACCCTGATATCCACTTGGTGATCCTCACGATCCGGGCGCTATGAACGAACCGGGATGTATACGGAGAGGCCCACCTTACAGGAAGTACCCAGATTGGCTTGGTTAGACGCAGCAGCAGCTTAAAAATATAAAGAAGGACCCGGCCGAACAGCAGCACTGTTCCCTTAATCAGGCGCCACAGCCAGAGAATCGGACCTCCGATAACTATGGTAATGAACCGCCATAGCTTCCTGCATGCATACTGCACCGACTGAATTAACCTTACCACAAAACGCTGCACCGTAATACTGAAGATCAAAAAATAGATCCATACACCTAGAAAGAGGCCAAGAACGACATAAAACCTCAATTGTCCCTGGTTTCCGGCATAAAGCATGCGAAAGACCAGCAGGGCCGCCCCTATCCAATACAGCAAATCCAGCAGCGCATTCAGCCAATTGGGAAATCTCAGCTTCTGCGACAGCACCCGGTAGCTGTCATAGGCCAGTCCCATGCAAATGCCGGACAGAATCATATAGAGCAGGGTGATCCATTGAACGGAGGGATTCATTTAAACAGCTTGCGGAGAATCCCTTTATTTTTGCCTTGCGCCCCGGGGTCAAGATAAATCAGGGAATGAACATTGCCTTCAAGGGACAGCATTCCATTCTCCAGACTTAGATTCTTGATATGTAAATGAGTACCCCGAATGGTCAGTTGGCCGAGTTCTGTACTTAGCAGAAACTCCTCGTTGTCAAAGCTCTCCACATTCTGCACACCTGTCAGCTCAATCTGCTTACGGCTGCGCATGTGCAGATCATGCTGTTTGTTGACTTTAGTTGGCTCCATCATAGCATGTACCCCTCCTTCTTGGTTCTAATCTATGAAGGAAGGACAGGGTATAGAACAAGAAAAAAGAGGCATCCCGCTCCGCCGTCTTCCGGCTTCAGGAATACCTCTTCACCTTATGCTGCAATCATTTGCTACCAGTCGAGTCCCGTGCTTTTGGCAACCGGCTCTTCACGGAGCAGGGTATACATTCCGGCGGCCTCGTCCTTGCGGGTGGTTTCCACCAGCTTTTCCACTTTGACCGTCACAAGCTTTTGGCCGAACTGCACAGTAATCTCGTCACCGATCTTCACTGTGCTGCTCGGTTTGGACTCCCGTCCATTGATCAACACCCGGCCCTGTTCGGACACATCCTTGGCCACGGTGCGGCGCTTGATCAGACGGGAGACCTTCAGGAACTTGTCCAGACGCATTAGTTAACGGCTTCTTTGAGCTTGTTACCTGCCTTGAAGGCCGGCACTGTGGATTCAGGAATTTCGATAGGTGTGCCCGATTGCGGGTTACGGCCGGTGCGGCCGGAACGTTTGCGCGTTTCAAAAGTACCGAAGCCGATCAGCTGTACTTTATCTCCGCTTGCGAGAGCTTCTGTAATTTCGCCCAGCATTCCGTTAAGTACGGTTTCTACGTCTTTTTTGGCCAATCCGCTTTTCTCGGAAATGTTGTTTACCAGATCTGTCTTGTTCATAATTTGAAGTTCCTCCTAGGATACAAAAAATAAATGAAAATCAGGTTTACCGGGGAATCACGGCAAATCGTCATTTCGTCTTTATGATATTCTGGATTCCGCCCTCAATTCCTGCCACGATCCGCCGTTTTTTTTGAAAAAGTAACATCGTGAGTAGGATATGGGGGTTATAGCACTATAACATTATAAACCTCTCAATGCATTTTAAATCAGAGATTCGCGCCAATAGTCACAGCATTGCCGTGAAACGCGCGGGATATACCGCCGAAGACTATAATTCTAAAATCTATTGCTTCCGCTCTTCTGTCTTGGCTTCCTGCCAGAGGGCCTCCATCTCTTCGAGCGGGCTGTCCTCCAGCCGGACCCCCTGATCCCGCAGACGCTGCTCAATATACTCGAAGCGGGATACGAATTTGCGGTTGGTGCGGGTCAGCGCTTCTTCCGGATCGGCTCCGATGAAGCGGGCCACATTGGTGGCTGCGAACAGCAGGTCGCCCAGCTCCAGCATCTGCTCCTCGGCGGACTGTCCCGTCTCAATCGCTTCCTGAAGCTCGTCAACCTCCTCGCGGATCTTGGCCAGCACATCACTGGTGTTATCCCAGTCGAAGCCGACGCGGGACGCCTTCTTCTGCAGCTTATACGCCTTCATCAGAGCCGGCAGATCCCTCGGAACCCCGCTGAGTGCGGACAGGGCTTCGGGCTTCACGCCTTTGCGCCGCTTCTCCTCAGCCTTCATCCCTTCCCAGTTCTGCAGTGCCTCCTCGGCATTGCCCGCCGCCTGATCGCCGAATACATGCGGGTGGCGGAACAGCAGCTTCTCATTCAGCCCCTCAATGACATCGTAGACACTGAAGGTTCCCAGCTCCTCTTCCATCTGGGAGTGAAGCATAATCTGGAGCAGCAGGTCGCCCAGCTCTTCCCTCATATGGTCCGGATCATCCTCGTCAATTGTCTCCAGCACCTCATAGGTCTCTTCGATCAGATTTTTGCGCAAGGATTCATGCGTCTGCTCACGGTCCCAGGGACAGCCCTCGGGGCTCCGCAGAATATCGACAATCTCATGCAGCCGGGCAAAGGTGCGGTTACGTGCTTCATCCGCAAGGCTCGCCGGAACATATACCAGCGACAGATTACCATAGCCGTCCAGCCGGTCCAGCTCGTACAGCGGCACCCGGAGAATCTGCTCTTCGCCCTCCACGCCAAGCGCATGTGCGGCAATGACCTCATACTCGGGCGGGTACAGCTCCATCAGGCAGAGCTTGGTCTCGGATGCAGTGAAGCTGTCATAGACCTGCCCGATCAGGGTGTGCAGCTCCGGGTGAAGCTGGGAGCTGCGGATACCGGAGGCGTCCAGCAGCTGGAAGCCTTCAATCGGATCAAAGCCCAGACGGACGAACGCTTCATCCAGGAAGCTCTCGCCGCCGAGGATATTCAGCTCAATGCCCGCCTCCGGGCAGCGCCCGCGCAGCAGGGAGACGGCGGATTCGGCCACCATCGGATGCCCCGGCACGGCATAGACGATCTCCGTGCCCTGCGGAGCGGATGCAGCCTTCTCCATTAGCGTTGCCGCAATGGCTTCATAGACCTCAGGGAAGGACGACAGCGACTCATACAGCCCGTCGAAGGACTCCCAGACGATCTCCATCTCCCCCAGTGCAGCCATGACAGGATGCTCTGCGGTCCGCACGTATACGGCCGAGGCCGCCTTCAGCTTCTTGATAATGCCCAGTGTCAGCCGGTCCGGGTTCCCGGAGCCCAGGCCGACGATCGTTAATGTTGCGCTCATGCCATTCTGCTCCTTCCAGGCAGCCGCGTCCTGCTGTTCGCGAAAGGCGGCTGCGCTATGTATCTATTGAGCTGCGCCTTATGGGAACAGGCGCAGCTTCTTCAGCTTGTCCGCTAAGCGCGGGCCGAAGCCCGGAAGCTGGCGCAGCTCGCTCTCGCTGAGCAGCCGCAGCGCCACTGCGCCGAGTGCGAAGACGGCGCAGCCTGCGAGCACGCCGAGCAGGCTCTGCGCCAGGGCCGCGGTCCGCCCGCCGCCGAAGCCGGCGGCGTCTGCCGCCCAGGCTGCGCCGTGGCTCACGGCCGCGGCGGCCAGCGCGAGGCCCGCGAGCAGCGCCGCGGGCTTCAGCAGGACATCTGCGGCGCGCAGCCGCAGATGTCCCTGCCGGTAGAGCAGCAGCACGTTCAGCGCTGCTGCGAAGAGATGTGCGGCCACGCCAGCGATGGCCGCACCGGTAATGCCCTGCTGCGGGACGAGCAGCAGGTTGAGGGCCGCCTTAAGCACAGCGGCGGCCAGCAGGGTCAGCGCCGGCGCGCGCACGGCGCCCAGGCCTTGCAGCAGCGCGGCGGAGATGATGCTGACCGTGCCGCCCGCGGCGGTGAAGGCCAGCCAGGTCATCGCTCCGCTGCCGGCGGCGTCCCCGTACAGAGCCGTGTTCACCGGCTCGGCAAGCACGGCCAGACCTACGGAGGCGGCCAGCCCGAGGAGCCAGAACCAGCGCAGCGACAGCGTGATGCGCGTGCGGATCAGGGCCTCATCCCGCTGGTACTTCGCTTCAGCCAGTGCCGGGATGAAGACGACCGAGAGCGAGGTCGCCAGCATCGTTACGATCTGCACGAGCGGCAGCCCGCGGTTATAGATGCCGAACTGGGCCATCGCCGCCGTCTCGCTGCTCCCGCTCCCCGCCAGCAGACGGGGAACTGTGAAGACATCGACCAGTCCGATTAACGGAACAGCCAGCGCACCAAGCATCACCGGGAGGCCATAGGCTAACAGCTCGCGGGCAGGAATGCCCTGCTTATCCCTTCGTACGGCCGATGCCGTTCTGTTCTGAAGCGGAGCTTGAGGCAGCCTGTCGGGCAAGCCCCGGCGGTGGCTGCGCCAATATAGCAGCATCACGCCGAGACCGGCGATCCCGCCCCCGGCTGGACCCAGCATCGCACCCGCAGCGATTCCTGCCGCATCTGCGCCAGCGCCCGTCAGATACAGCAGAAGCGCGATCATGACCGCCACGCGTACCGACTGCTCGACCACCTGTGACACGGCGGTCGGCATCATATTATGCAGTCCCTGGAAGTAGCCGCGCAGCGCCGCCATCAGCGGCACCACCGCCAGCCCCCAGGCGCTGCTGCGCAGCGCCGGGACTATATGGGAGCTGCCGACCCATACCGCAATGAGCGGAGCCCCGGCGTAGACCAGAATGCCGAGCACCAGGCCGCTGGCCGCTGTAATTCCGGCGGATAGCAGCAGGACCCGCCGCCCCTTCTGCGCGTCCTGTGCCGCCGAGGCCTCGGCCACGAACCGCGAGATGGCGGCAGGCAGCCCGAGCATCGCCACCGTAACCAGAATGGTATACAGCGGATAGACCGTATTGTAGATACCGAACGCGGCGTCACCGCCCAGATTCTGCAGCGGTATCTTCTGGAGCGTACCGATCAGTTTCGAGAAAATAGCTGCCGCGCTAAGAATAAAAGCGCCCTGCAGCAGCTTCGAGCCTTGCGAATTGGATGTCATCGTTTACCTGCTTCTACAGCCATAACTGCCATAATATAGAGCTTGCTTTAACCTAAGCAAATGAATTTCTATATTATAACTTATCTAAGGGTAGAAGTGTAAATGGCTATGCGTCTATTCCTTAGCGGGCCGATTCACAGCAAAAACCCGCCATTCCCTACGGTCATAATAACCAAAGGAAAAGCGGGACTCTCCAGCACCAGCTGATTACTGCTCCATTTGCTTGCCCAGGAAGGCTGCGGCTGTCTCCGCCATTTTCACTTCCATCTGGGCCATCTTGACTGAATCATCCTTATTCAGCAGCACTACGCAGCCGATCGGATCTCCTCCGGAGATAATAGGCGCTGCCACATAAGTGGATAACAGCTCCGTGTGGTCCTTGCTGATGTCATAGCTGCCTGCATTGGTCTCAAGCATCGTTTTACGGCTTTCCATTACCTTTTCCAGCAGCACACCCACTTGCTTCTCCAGATAATCCTTCTTGGAGCCGCCGGCGAGCGCGATGAACGTGTCCCGGTCCGTAATCATGGTAATATGCCCTGTTCCTTCATACAGCGACTCTGCATATTCCTTGGCGAAATCGCCCAATTCACCAATCGGTGAATATTTTTTCAATATAACCTCACCATCGCGGTCAACAAAAATTTCCAGAGGATCGCCCTCACGAATCCGTAAGGTGCGTCTGATCTCTTTGGGGATAACAACTCGTCCGAGGTCATCAATACGTCTTACAATACCAGTAGCTTTCATTTCAAATGTTGCCCCGCTTTCCTTAAGATGTATGGTCCAACTACTGTCCATTATGGGAATGGTTAATCCCGGTGATTTATCGTAATATCTGACCATAGTATTCATCTCTTCCCAGTTCCTTATACATCCGTCAGTCCGCATATAATTGTTCATGGAGAATGAGAACGCCCCGGCCCGGCATCATTCCAGTTATGATCACAAATAGTCATTTCTATACCGCCGCAGTATTTTCCCCGTTTTGCTCTATTGCGGCAAAAAAAACCGCCCGGATGCATGGCGCATCAGGCGGCTTGTCCAGCCTAAATTTATTTAGCGGCTTCTGTAGCAGCCGGTGTATCTGTAGCGGCTGGCGTGTCACTGCCCGCAGCCGGAGCCGGTGTGGCTGTGGCTCCCGCGCTGCCTGCAGCAGCTGAGCTCTTCGGCAGATTGATTTTAATCTCCAGACTGTCCAGTTCCTTCTCCAGGAAGGTCTCCAGGCTGGCAGAAGCGGCAGAGTTCTTCACAGCCTTCAGCTGGTCGGCAGTCAGCGTATCAAAGGTAGTGTCCTTGCGGGCTTCCACCTTGATAATGTGATATCCGTAGGTAGTCTTGACCGGCTCACTGATCGTATTCAGCGGAAGACTGTGGGCCGCAGCCTTGAACTCTGCTACATATTCTACCAGAGCCTTGTCCTTATATTCACCGCCGGTTTCCTTCGTGCCGGTATCATCCGAGTATTCCTTGGCAACGGCTGCAAAGTCCGCCCCGCCATCCAGCTTCGCCTTCACTTCCTGGGCGCGCTTCAGCGCATCGGCATCCGTCCGCTCTTTACCGGCGCTATCGGTCAGGCCCACCAGGACATGGCGCAGAGTAGCCACGCTATAATCAGCCTTGGTGGCTTCATAATGGGTCTTGACCTGCTCGTCCGTTAATTTCAGCAGCATGTCCTGATATACGGTAAGTACGCGCTGCATATAGGAACGCAGGTCCGACTCGCTTAGATCCTGTTCCTTCAGCGTGCTCTTGTACTTATCGCCCAGCGCAGTCTTGATAGAGCCGATCTGAGTATCGACTTCCTTCTCCGCAGCCTTCTTCGCTTCATCCGTGGCCTTGTCCGCCAAGTATTCGAACGCGACCTCCTGCTTCAGGATGGATTCCTTGAACATATCGATCTCCAGATACTGCGCCTGCTCGGGGGACAGGAATTTCATTACGCGGGTATCCAGATTGAATTCCTTCTGGGTAATGGTGCCGCCCTTATACGTTGCCACCGCAGTATCATCACTTTTATTGCTGCAGGCAGCAAGCATGGAGAAGGACAGGGCTGCAGTCAGCGAGACCACCAGTACCTTCCAGGATTTTTTATTTAACGACATTGTGTAATTCTCCCTTCGATTTTAAAGACTGTTTGGCTGCCGCCAGGAATTGCTCCAGCACATCCAGCAGCTCCTTGTCACCTAAATCCTTCGCTTTGATCCGGATCGTTGCCTTGGCATCCTTATCAAATTGTACACGCCTTTCGAAGCTATTACCAACTTTGGCGAGCTTTGCCGTATCAAACGCCCCGAGGCTGCCCTCGTGGAAATTAAGCAGGGCATCATCCCCGCGCCGGACCATGGATTCCATGCCGTACAGCTTGCCATACACCTTCAACCGGGCCACAGAGAGCAGATTAATAACGGCTTCCGGCAATTCGCCGAACCGGTCCAGCAGCTCATCCTCAAGCTCGGAGGCATCTTCGAAGGAAGCCACAGCAGCAACCTTCTTATAGATTTCTATTTTTTGGATACTGTCGTAAATATACTCGGAAGGAAGATACGCGTCAATCGACAAATCAATGACCGTATTCCCCTGCTTCAGGGAAGTATCCTCCTCGCCAAGCACGCTCACCTTGCGTTTGCGGATTTCCTCCGCCAGCATCTGTGAATACAGGTCGAAGCCGACCGAGGCAATGAAGCCGTGCTGCTCCGCCCCCAGCAGATTGCCTGCTCCCCGGATGGAGAGATCGCGCATAGCAATTTTGAAGCCTGAACCGAGCTCGGTGAATTCCTTGATGGACTGCAGGCGCTTCTCAGCCACCTCGGTCAGCACTTTATCGCGCTGGTAGGTGAAGTAGGCGTAAGCAATCCGGTTGGAACGGCCGACGCGTCCGCGCAGCTGATAGAGCTGGGACAGACCCATTTTGTCAGCATCATGAACAATCAGTGTATTTACATTAGGAATATCGACACCGGTCTCTATAATACTGGTGCTGACCAGCACATCATACTCTCCGTCCAGGAAGTCGAGAATCGTCTTCTCAAGCTCCGATTCCGACATCTGTCCATGCCCGATACCCACTCTTGCCTCCGGCACCAGCATGGAGATCTGCGCCGCCATTTCCTGAATCCCCTGTACACGGTTGTACAGATAATAGACCTGCCCGCCACGGGCCAGCTCGCGCTCCACTGCTTCCCGGGTCAGCGTCTGGCTATGCTCCACCACATACGTCTGTACGGGAAAGCGGTTCTCCGGTGGTGTCTCAATAACTGACAAGTCACGCACCCCGAGCATCGACATATGCAGCGTGCGGGGAATCGGTGTGGCTGTCAGAGTCAATACATCGACATTGGTCTTCAGCCGCTTCAGCTTCTCCTTGTGGGTCACGCCGAAACGCTGCTCTTCATCGACAATCAGAAGGCCGAGGTCCTTGAAGACCAGATCCTGTGACAGCAGCCGGTGTGTGCCGATAATAACATCCACTGTCCCCTGGCGTACTCCCTTGATCGTCTCATTCTGCTCCTTGCGGCTGCGGAACCGGCTCAATACCTGAATATTCAGCGGATAATTGGCGAAGCGCTCACGGAAGGTCTCGTAGTGCTGCTGCGCCAGAATCGTCGTCGGCACGAGCACAGCCACCTGCTTGCCCTCTATAGCAGATTTAAAAGCAGCCCGGATCGCCACCTCTGTCTTGCCATAGCCTACATCACCGCAGAGCAGCCGGTCCATCGGACGGTTCTGCTCCATATCCTTC
The DNA here is from genome assembly GCF_038005345.1 of Paenibacillus sp. FSL H8-0122. Lineage (NCBI taxonomy): Bacteria > Bacillati > Bacillota > Bacilli > Caryophanales > Paenibacillaceae > Paenibacillus > Paenibacillus sp. FSL H8-0122. The sequence goes on from NZ_JBBOTB010000001.1 coordinate 6,649,230, forward strand.
TTGATCTCTTCGATCGCCCGCAGCTGGTCACGGGTCTCCTCATAAGGGAACATCTCTTCGAATTCGCGCTGCTCCTGCGTATCCTTCTCGAAGCCATAGCCAAGCGCGCTCTGGCGCTCTGCGTACAGCTTGATCAGATCATCGGCGATATCCTGAACCGAGCTCCGCACCTTGCTGGTCACCCGGGTCCATTCATTGCCGCCCAGCTTATAGACCTTCGGCTCCTTGTCTTCCGAGCCGACATATTTCTGAATCAGGTCAATCTGTTCAATCGGAACAGAGAGCTTGTCGCCTCCAGCATAGAGGATATGCATATAGTCGCGGTGAATGCCGCTGACCTCAAGCGTCCCGATGCCCATATATTTACCGATCCCGTGATTCTGGTGAACCACATAATCCCCGATCTTCAGCTCGGTATAGCTCTTAATCCGTTCGGCATTATCAATGCCCTTCGAGACCTTCCGCGCCTTGCGCTGCTTCTGCGAGAACATCTCACCTTCAGTGATCACCGCGAGATGAATCGAAGGAAGCTCGAAGCCGGAGCCCAGGTTACCCTGCAGAATCGTCGGCTCCTCGATGCCATAGTCATCCAGTACCCGGCGGATACGCTCCATCCGCTCCTCGCCATTAGCCAGCATGATCACCTTCACGCCGGACTTGTGCCAACGCTCCATCTCGGATTTCAGCACATTCATCTGGCCATGGAAGTCCTGCATTCCGCGGCTGATGAAGCCTAAGATATTCTGTGGCTGAATATGTGGAACCTGACGCAGAAATATCGACATAAACAGGCTCTGGAACGGACGCTGGTACATAATAACCTCGCTGTCGACAGAGAGCTGCAGCTCAGGCAGCGTCTTGCCGTTCTGCAGCAAGTGCAGATTCCATTCCGACTCATCCCGCTCCAGCTGCTTGGCGGTCTCCAGAAGTCTGGCCGGCTCATCCAGGACAAGCAAAGTATCCTGAGCCATATAATCATACAGATGAATACGTTCAGGGTAGAGCAGACTGATATATTTATAGACTTCCGGGAAATAGGTACCCTGCCGCAGCATCTCCAGCTCCCGGCCCATCTCCTCACGCAGACGCAGCTTGGCCTGACGGTCACTCATCTTCTCAAGCTGCCGCTCCAGCATTGCAGACGCAGCGGTAGAAGCCGCATCCTGGCGGAGCTGATCGAATATAATCTCCTTGGCCGGTGTAATCTTCACACTGCGGACCTTATCGATGGAGCGCTGATCCATAGGATCGAAGGTGCGGATAGAGTCTACCTCATCATCAAACAGCTCCACCCGGTAAGCCAGTGGAGAGGTCATGGGATAGAAGTCGATAATACCGCCGCGTACACTAAGCTCACCGCGGTTCTCTACCCGCTCCACCCGCTCATAGCCCATCTCAATCATAGACATGAGGAAGTCATCCAGTGGCAAGGTTCCTTCCTGCGAAACCGTAAGCTGGGCTTCAGCCATGACATGCGGAGCGGGGAGCAGCCTCCGAACGCCGGAGTAGGGAACGACCACAATCCCCCGGAAGCCCTGGGCGCAGCGCGTCAGCACATCAATCCGCTGGGCCAGCGTCTCCGGGCTTGAGACAGCGGCCTCAGCCGCCACCAGCTCATTCGCCGGGTAGAGCAGCACTTGCTCCGGGGAAAGCGCTTCCTGCAAATCATCAGCCATCTTCTGGGCTGAGAACATATTATGGGTCACAACCAAGAGCGGACGCTGCGTCTCCTCATGCAGGGCAGCCAGCATGATTTGTCTGGCCGAGCCGGACAGACCGGAGATAAGCTGTTCCTTCATCCCTGCTGCGATGCCACAGGTGACAGACTGGAAATCAGTATCCTTGGAAAAATCTTCTATAAGACCTTGTAACAACAGGTGCACCTCTCTTACTAAACAGGCTGACAGCGGCAATGCCGCTATCACCTATTATAATTGGAATCGAAAACAAGCCTCAGCGGATAAGGCCAAGGCTTGCGGATGACGATAGAGACAGGCGCTTCCACCTTACTGAAGCGGACTGGCCAGCAGGCTGAGCTCGGGGTTGTTATCCAGCGCCTGCTTGCAGTAATCGCAGGTCACCTTCACCGTAATCTCGCCTTCTGAATCATACGCTATGATATCTCTGCGCTCCGCAGGGGTCAAGGATTGCAGCCCCAGCTGCATCTCTGTAATATCGCTTCTGCCAATGCTTCCCAAGAACGTCCGGCAGTGCCTGCATACATAGTGTATTGCCATCTATATGCCTCCTGAAGGTAGTATATACCTTCAGTATGCCCCGCCCGGGAGGGCTTTAGCCGCAGGGTCCTGAACCCTATGCCTTGTATTTCATCCGTTGAATTTGGCCATGGTCTGTTCAAAGGTATGCTGCAGGCTATATTCCACAGCATCGCAAGTATCACTTATCATGCTCTCAAGCCTTGCTCCATCCTTCTTGGCGAAGGTAGATAGTACGTAGTCAACTATAGCAAAGCCCGGCTCCGGACGGGATATGCCCATCCGCACCCGGTTGAAGCTCTGGGTGCCCGTATGCTGAATGATGGACTTGATGCCATTGTGCCCGCCGGCACTGCCTTGATAACGCAGCCTGATCTTACCCAGCTCCGTATCCAGGTCATCATAGACCACAATCATATCTTCCAGCTGGACCTTATAATAATCCATATAAGCCCGTACCGCTTCCCCGGACAGATTCATGAAGGTCATCGGCTTGATCAGCACAGTCTTCACACCGCCGATCATCCCTTCACCGATTACCGATTTGCATTTATTCTGGTTAAAGGCAATTCCGTGTCTGGACGCAAGCTCATCGAGGGCCATGAAGCCGACATTATGCTTGGTCTTCGCGTATTGCGTTCCGGGATTCCCGAGTCCAACAATCCATTTCATATTTAAGGTTTTTCCTTTCCGCCCGGTACTCTCAGCAGAAGAGTTCCGTTTTTGGTACAATAAGTTTATACTCCGGAGACAGGTGATGAACATGCCACATCAGGGCGATATCTTAACACTGCAGCGCCATTTCCAGTACCATATTCAATATGCTGTGCCTGTTGAAGTCTATAGGGGGAACGCGCACGTAGACATCGGTGTAATTACAGCGGTGGACGAAGGCTTCGTAGAGCTGCAGGGTACGCTGTACAACCGCAGCCTCTTCACCTTCATCTCCCGTCCGGGATATTGAAGCTTATACGAGCCTTTAGTCCCTGCCGCTGCATCACGCCGATAAGGGTTACACCTTCCGCTTGACGAAAGGTGTAACCCTTTTTCTGCTGATCTGCCTGCGGCCTATTCGATTTCGAACAGCTTACTGATCGACAGCTCTTCATGCACGCGAATGATAGCTTCGCCCATAAGCGGGGCTACGGACAGTACCTTGAGCTTGGAGGTCGGGTTACTGCTGCGAATTGGAATGGTATCCGTCACGATAATTTCTTTGATCGGAGAGTTTTCCAGACGTTCATGCGCCGGACCGGATAATACAGGATGCGTACAGCAGGCGTAGACTTCTTTCACGCCGCCTTCCATCAGAGCATTGGCTCCCAGAACGATCGTTCCTGCCGTATCGATGATATCATCGATCAGGATCGCCGTTTTGCCTTCAATATTACCGATAATGTTCATAACCTCACTGACGTTCGGTTCAGGACGGCGCTTGTCGATAATCGCCAGCGGAGCATTAAGGAAGTCTGCCAGCTTTCTGGCACGCACCACGCCCCCATGGTCAGGAGAGACGACCACCGGGTTCTGAATTTGCTTCGAACGGAAGTATTGAGCCAGAATCGGAACACCCAGCAGATGATCCACAGGAATGTCGAAGAAGCCTTGAATCTGCATCGCATGAAGGTCCATAGTAATGACGCGATGTGCACCCGCCTTCTCAATCAGGTTCGCTACCAGCTTGGCCGTAATCGGATCACGGGAACGGGCCTTACGGTCTTGACGGGCATACCCGTAGTAAGGAATCACGACATTGATGCTCTTCGCGGAGGCACGCTTAAGCGCATCTACCATCACCAGAAGCTCCATCAGATTGTCGTTCACCGGTCCGCAGGTGGACTGTACGATATAGACATGACAGCCCCGGACACTCTCCGACAGCTTAACCTGAATCTCTCCGTCACTGAAGCTGGTCGTATGGGACTCGCCCATCGGAATGCCGATATAATCAGCAATCTGGCTGGCCAGCTTAGGATTGGAGTTGCAGGTGAAAATCTTGAGTTTGGAATCACAATAAGTCATAAAATATAAACCCTCCGTGACGGAATTTAACTGGTCAAAGCACCGGCGCGGATGTGCAAGAAGTCCGTCCGGCGCTCTAAGCCTACAGCTGCTTTCTGCTTACACGCTTTACGATGGACTATGCTGGTCTTTCTTCGCCTTGGCCCGGGAGCGGATCTTCTCTGCATATCCCGGCTTATTCTCCTGCCTTGCTCTGGCAATCGCCAGATCGTTCTCCGATACCGGACGCGTAATCGTGGAACCGGCGACAATGAATGCGCCCTTGCCCACTGTAACCGGAGCCACAAGGTTCACGTTGCTGCCGATAAAGGCATCATCGCCAATCTCGGTTCTGAACTTATTATAGCCGTCATAATTAACGGTGATCGCGCCGCAGCCGATATTGACATTCTTACCAACCTCAGCATCACCGACATAGCTTAAATGAGATACCTTGGAGCCGTCGCCGATTGTAGCATTCTTGATCTCTACGAAGTCGCCGACCTTAACACCCTCACCCAGAACGGTACCGGGACGTAAATACGCAAAAGGCCCAACGGAAGCCCGTGTGCCGACCTGAGCCTGATTCAGCACGGAATGCTTCACAGCCGCTCCGTCCATAATCACGCAGTCTTCAATTTCACTTGCCGGACCAATCACACAATCTTCGCCGATCACTGTCTTGCCCTTGAGTACCGTGCCCGGATACAGCACAGTATCTGCTCCAATGACAACATCTGCTCCAATGTAGGTTGAAGCCGGATCGATGATAGTGACTCCTCCGAGCATATGACCCCGGTTGATGCGCTGACGCATATAGCCTTCGGCTTCAGACAACGCCAGTCGGTCATTCACACCAATGGACTCTGCTGCATCATGGGCCTGATAGCCCAGAACGATATCGCCCTGCGCCCGGAGTATGCCGATAACATCCGTCAAATAATATTCCTGCTGGTTGTTGGTATTCGTAACCTTCTCGAGAGCAGCAAAGAGCTTCGCGTTATCAAAACAATACGTCCCTGTATTAATCTCGTTAACCGCAGCTTCACTCTCTGTGCAATCCTTCTGTTCCACAATCTTCAGCACTCCGCCGTCTTCGCCGCGGATAATCCGTCCATATCCGGCAGGCTGCTCCATAACAGCAGTAAGGACCGTTGCAGCAGCATTCTGCGCTTCATGCAGCACCATCATGCCTTCGAGTGTCTCGCTCATGACAAGCGGCGTATCTCCGCAGATGACAATGGTGGTTCCTTCTTCGCTGCCCAGAAGATCCTTGGTCTGCTTGACGGCATGGCCGGTTCCAAGCTGGACATCCTGGAGCACATATTCGGCATCCTCGCCTAAGTATGCCTTAACCTTCTCGGCGCCGTGGCCTACAACAACTACATTACGCTGGCATCCGGTTGCCTTCACTGTATCAAGCACGTGCCCTACCATCGGTTTACCGCAGACAGGGTGCAGTACCTTGTATAATTTAGATTTCATGCGCTTGCCTTGACCTGCAGCAAGTACAACAGCCATTCTTTTCAAGAATGCCAACCTCCCACTTCTTGAACTCACTACTGAATATATCTCATTCCGGGCAAAAAGAAAAGAGAACCATGCAGGCATGGTTCCCTTTTCTTCGAACCCCAATAAAATCCCCCACAATGTGGGGCTTTGGCTCCGAGGCTGACCCGGGTACTTTGCGGGGACCCCGAAACATATAAAACGGTATGGCCTATTGCCGCCCTGGGGAGGCAGCAACTTCCAGAGAGTCAGCGGTTCACCGCTTAAGCTCCCTCTTCAATAACTTCCTCTTCTTCCGTAGCGGCACGTTCGTACTCGGCCAGAACCGCAGATTGAATCTTCTCGCGCGTTCCCGAAGAAATCGGGTGTGCGATATCGCGGAATTCTCCGTCAGGTGTACGCTTGCTGGGCATTGCAACAAACATCCCGTTATTCCCGTCGATGACGCGAATGTCATGAACAACAAACTCGTTATCGATTGTAATGGATGCGATTGCTTTCATTCTCCCCTCAGAGTTGACGCGGCGGAGTCTGACATCCGTAATTTGCATGTGTGTGTTCACCACCTTTTTCCATCAGAGACTTGGTGTATAATTCCACACAGCAAAGCGAATTCCTTCTTTTTCATTCCAAATAATGCCTGATTAAGAAGATTATTTTTGCAGAATCGTCGATTTCGACAGATTTCGTGCAGTTATCTTAAGAATCCTCACAGTTTCGACATTATGCGCGACTTTTCAGAACCGGCAGTATCCCTCGTTCAGGAGGAGAAATAGTTGCCCGGAAACGCCGAAATACGCCGCACCTTGGAGTCCACCTCTGTCAGCTTCACCAGCGACACGTAGTCATGCAGCAGACGTTCTTCATTCTCCACGTCGCCGGACTCTACGAGCACGCCTACACCTGCGACCTCTGCATTGAACTCACCCAACAGATCGACCATTCCGCGTACGGTGCCGCCCGCCTTCATGAAGTCATCGACAATCAGCACCCGGGATTTCTCGCGCAGTGCCCGTCTGGACAGGGACATCGTATGAATGCTCTTATGGGAGCCCGATACATAGTTGATGCTTACAGCCGAGCCCTCGGTTACCTGATGGTCACGGCGGACCAGCACGACCGGCAGCCCCAGCTGTGCAGCCGTTGCGTACGCCAGCGGAATCCCCTTGGTCTCCACCGTCATGACGACATCAATCTCCACGCCGTAGAAGGCGGTGGCAATGATCTTGCCGGCCTGCTCCATCAGGGACGGGAGGCCGAGCAGATCCGACATATACAGATAACCGCCGGGCAGTATCCGGTCGCTCTGCTCAAGCTGCCCGCACAGACGGTTCACGAAGGCAAGCGCCATATCCATAGGCATGCGCGGAATATAACGCACTCCGCCCGCTGCCCCGGCCAGTGTCTGCAGCTCGCCCATTCCTTCGCCTTCAAATACCTCTTTTATAATAGCCAGGTCCTCGCTGACCGATGACTTCGCCGCACCGTACCGCTCTGCAAAAGTGGACAGAGGCAGCAGATCATGCGGCTTCTCCAGTAAAAATTGGGTCATGTCAACTAACCGTTGGCTTCGTTTAAGTTTTTTCACGGAACGCTCCTCGCCTTATAAGCTGAATTTAAGAATAATGCATGCTTGCTTCTTAAATTCACTTTATACAAAACCGAATATTACTATGAATAATATCATTATTGTACGGATTTACACAAGCGAAAACCGCTCTGCCTCCGTGATCAGAGGATGGTTCCGCTCCGCTTAGCTCAGCGAACGCACTGCATAGACTTCCTTGCAGAATCCGCGCAGCCCGTTATAGATTCTCGCCACCTTGGAGTGCTTGGAGACAAGGCCAAATACGGTCGGACCGCTCCCCGACATCAGCACGCCATCCGCCCCCAGCTTCAGCATCGCTTCCTTGAGCTGCTGCACCTCAGGGTGCAGCTTCAGCGTCACATCCTCCAGCACGTTGCCAAGGCCCTCACAGACGGCTGAGAAGTCACCGGCCTCCAGAGCCTGCTGCATGCGGAGCGCGGACGGATGCACCGCTATGTTGCCGGCGCGTACGCGTCCGTATACCTCAGCCGTCGATACATTGATCGGCGGCTTCGCCAGGATGACCCACATTTGCGGAGGATTCGCGATTTGGGTCAGCCGTTCGCCCCTGCCCGTAGCCAGGGCAGTGCCTCCTGTGACGCAGAACGGGACGTCTGAGCCCAGCTCAGCGCCCAGCTCCTGCAGCTCCTGCACCGGGATGCCCAGGCGCCAGAGCCGGTTCAGGCCGCGCAGCGTAGCCGCGGCATCGCTGCTGCCGCCGGCGAGGCCGGCAGCCACCGGAATTCTTTTGTCCAGATGGATATGTACTCCGCTTCTGACGTTATACCGGTCCTTGATCAGCCTTGCCGCCTGGAAGGCCAGATTCTTCTCATCCAGCGGGATATATCCGGCCTGGCTTGAGATAATAATCGAATCCCGCTTCAGCTCCGACAGCTCCAGACGGTCCGCCAGATCGACCATTGTCATTATCATTTCCACTTCATGAAATCCGTCAGCCCGCTTATGCAGCACATCCAGCATCAGATTAATTTTTGCCGGTGCCTTCTCATACATTTTCAAGGCGTTCACCCACCCTCAGCTTTTCCCGTACAAAACAACTTAACATATTATATGAGAAACTGACAGTGAAGTCCATTAAATAAACATCCGGTTCTATGAAGCAGAAAAGGTACCGCCCGCAGGCGATACCCGGTGCGGCATAACACCGCTATAGCCGCTTACAATTTCCGCGCAGCAGCCTGCTCTGCCAGCTGAATCGCCCGTTTCACCATATTCCCGGCGTCGACTGCCCGGATTCCGCCCCAGCCCTCCTGCTCAACCGTTTCGTAGAACCCAAGCTCCTTGGCCAGCTCCGTCTTCAATTCCTCCGACATCATGCTTCGTCTTCTGCGGCTCATTACGAATTCCTCCCTTGTATGCTGCTCTATGATGAACGTACTGCCTATGTAGTATGCAGCCGGGAGGCCAGTGTCATGCAGCATAATTCAGTAAGACCCCTACATGCAAAATAACCCCACAAAGTGGGGCTTTAGCGTAGGTGTTGACTCAGGTACTTTGCGGGGACACCAAAACATAAAAATTCTATCAAAAAACAGCCCCCCCGCAGGGAGACTGTCATGACGCTAAGCTTTGATATACATAATCCGCATCTGCCCATCGTCTTCGGTAACTGTGATTTCCACAGATTCAGTAAGTATATCGGCATAGCTATAGGAGACACGCTTGAATGTCTGCTGCTCCTGATCGAGTTTGACAATAAATACAGAAGGGTACGTTTCTTCCAGGACACCGGTGCGTTCAACGGTCTTCCGACGGCCACCGTTAGCCCGCAACGTGATCTTATGACCGACGTGAGCTTCAAGACTGCGTTTAATTTCTAACAGCGCGTTATTAGCCATTACCTGACGACCACCTCTTTCCTTGTCCATTATACAACCTCTATAACCACTTGTCAAATTAAATAAATAATTATAGATGATGAGAAAAAAGTTGTCAACGGAATTTTTTTAGACGGGGATATTCCTGACTTAAGCACCTTGTTATCAGTAATGATGACTGGCTGCTCCCTAACCCATCTTGTGTCCTAAGCGGCTTCCGTGGCAGCAAAATAGGATAAGCACGAATGCTTACCCTATTCCTTCCGCCTGTTCAGTTATCACTTGAATGGTTACAGCACCGAAGGCGCTACCTTCAGCGTAGCCAGGTTCTGCAGCTGAGGCATTCCGATCCGGAAGCTGCCCCGCGTCTCGATTCCGCCCATCCCCTGATTGCCGCTGATCGTATGGCTCAGCACATCGCTTAAGTTCACCGTATCCCGGATAGAGGTAAAAGAGGCCTTGGCCGCGATATACACCGGGTCCAGGGCATGAATGAGTATTCTGCCCGGGGAGCTGGCGAAGTTGGCACCATTGCCCAGGAGAGCCTCGAAGTGCGACTGGCAGGCTCCGGCTACAATCGTCAAAGCATCGAAATTCCGCTCATATTCACGGGCCACCCGGATGGCTGCCACAAAATTCTGTGAATTCTTATAGCTGCTCAGACTGTACAGATCATAATTCTGCTGTTGCTTAAGTACTCCATCATGGCCGGTAATCACTACGATATCGGGACGCACACGGGGCAGCAGACGGTACAGCGTCTCCGCCATTTTGGATTCGTTGACATGATGTCCCTCCGCCGGTATGCGCAGCTGCTCGTAGAGGCTCAGGCTCTTCTTCAGATAGAGTGCATCACCATCCAAATGCAGGACCTTACCCGGCACTTCAAAATAAGCCGCTTCCTTCGGAGATTGGCCCCAGGTTCCCGTGGACCCCGACACGCTCTCTCCGCTTCGCTGGCTCTGCACCTGCCGGTCTTTACGCAACCAGGTTAGAGATTCTGTTGCCTTGATCTGCGCACGCGCTCCCCGCTCGGTAACCCGTGTAGGAGGCACCTGAACCAGATCCTCCAGCGGGGAATCCGCCAGCAGACGGAACTCCGTGCCTTTAATGACTGCTCTATTCTGCAATATATTGTCTACCCGGAAGGTCACATCGCCGCCATAGGATTTACGAATGACCAAGTCTCCTAGATTCATCACAACACCACCTCTACCCCATGTTATGGGCAAAGGCCCCGGTTGGTTCATCCGCCGGGAGGGTTTTCTGTATTCTATGCGATGCCTGCGGCCAGAAGAACCGCACTGAGCCGTGCATACTCTTCAATGCTAAGCGTCTCGCCGCGCCGCGAGGGTTCAATGCCGGCTTCGGAGAGCAGCGCCTCCAGGCGCTCCCGCCCTTCTTCCGGGAAGAAGCGTGCCTTAAGATTATTGGCAATCGTCTTGCGCCGCTGGGTAAAGGACGCCTGAACCACACCAAAGAAATGCTTCTCGTCCGCTACCTCCACCGGAGGACGTTCTCTGACCTTCAGTCGGATCACAGCCGATTCCACGTTAGGCTGCGGGATGAACACCGTACGCGGCACCATACAGACCAGCTCAGGCTCGCTGTAATACTGGACGGCAATACTCAGGCTGCCATACTCCTTGCCGCCCGGAGACGCCGCCATACGCTCGGCAACCTCCTTCTGGATCATGACCACGATATTATCCAGCGGCAGCTTCTCCTCCAGCAGCTTCATGAGGATAGGTGTAGTCACATAATACGGCAGGTTAGCTACGACACTAACCCGGTCCCTGCCCGCGAAATCCTCAGCGAACAGCTCCTGCAGATTCACCTTCAGCACATCGTCATTACGGATCTTTACATGGGGATAAGGCGACAGGACATCCCTAAGAATCGGAATCAGCCTGCGGTCAATCTCTACCGCAGTGACGGCCCCGGCCGTCAACGCCAGCCGTTCCGTCAGTGCTCCGATCCCCGGGCCAATCTCAAGCGCACCGGCTGTGCTGTCCAGACCGGCGGCATCCACGATTTTGTCCAGAATATTCTGATCGATCAGAAAGTTCTGGCCCAGGCTTTTTTTGAAGGAGAATCCGTAACGCTGAATTATCGCTTTGGTTCTTGTTGGGGACGAGATATTCTCGATACCGCTCATGAAGTAATGCCTCCCTGATCAATTTGGGCGAGGGCCTGCGCGAACTCTTCGCGGGTAATGCCGAACATCGCCAGACGTTTGTACAGCTGTTTGCCATTGCAATAACCGATACCGAGCAGATTGCCAAGCTGCATTCTGCGCTCAGCCGCCCGGGGATGCACCATCAGCCCTGCGGCCATAAGCTCATCCAGCCCGATGATGGGCGGCGCCCCCTCGAAGGAGGTATGTACATGCTCCAGCGCATGGCGGATAGCCTCAGGCGAAGCATTCTCTATTCCGATATCTCCTTTGCGCGTTGCATCCTTCTCAGGGATGAAGGCATGCTTGCAGCCCGGCACCTTGGCCGCGACGATTTTGCGGATTCGCTCTCCGGCATGATCCGGGTCGGTAAGAATGATTACACCCCGGCGCTCCATGGCCAGCTTGATCTTGGCAATGACCCTGCTATCCACTGCCGAACCCCCGGTTTCAATCGTATCGGCCTCAACCGCCCGCTTAACGGCAACGGTATCACTTTTCCCTTCAACCACAATTAGCTCTTTAATCATAAATATTTTTACTCCTTACTCCAGAACGCAAAAAGAAGAGGATTCGCTCCCCTTCTTTTTGGCTAAAGAATGTATAAGTGATGAGCGGCAGCTCTCTGAAATTTCGTAAGTGCTTCCCTCACTATATCGTATTAACCGCTAATTTGCAAAAGACTTTACGTTTAGTTCAGCTCCGGCTTCACAGGTCCGATCACATAGAGTGTGCGCGACTTGCGGCCGAAATTACGGGCATGACTCAGTGAATCGTAATAGACATCCACCTTGTTGCCTTTGATGGCACCGCCGGTATCCTCTGCTCGGCGAAACCCTAATCCTTCAATGTACACCCACCAGCCGATTGGTATAACCCTAGGATCTACAGCAATAGTGCGGCCTTCCGTTACGCGTGTGCCGGAGGCAGTACGTGTTCCAATACCCGGTTCCTGCGACGAATACGCGGTCATGGATACGTTTTTGATCATTCTTTTGTACTCGAAATCCACACCAGCCTTACTGGTAACATTACTGGCCTTTGCGCTCGCTTTAGATGACTTGGAGGTTGTTACAGGTTTGGAAACTTTGGCAGTAACTACGACGGGCTTAGGAAGCGGCTTGGTTCCAATGGCAATGACTTTGTCCTTGGTAACCGTCTGTACTTCCTTGCCGATCATGCGCATGGATGCCAGCTCGCCATCTTGATAGATCTTCTCGATGTGCTGGACCATTACGCCAGGCTTACCTGCCTGTGCCACTCTTACGGTTCCCTTGGTCAATGAGGGGTCTGCTGTCTTAATGACCCGGAAAGGCAAATTAGTTGTCCGTTGAACCACATGCTTGTTAATCCGGACAATTTTGATTTCCATGTCTGCAGATACTGCGGTTTCTAGCGAAGGGTAAATCTTGTCTAAGCCTTCCAGGCTGTAGCCCAGCTTGTCGATGGCCTGACCAATGGTATCCTCGGTCGTAAATAACGTCTCGGTCTTTCCGTCTACGGTAAGAGCGAACTTCTGCGCAGTGTTAATCACGATACGGTCGCCGTCTTTTATTTCATCACTAAGGCCAATAGATAATTCATCATGCGCCTGCAGCGAAATCTGTTCCTTAGCCAGCACATCACTGAACAGCGTTTCCCGCGTCTCCAGTGTCTGTACCTGTCCGTCTATTACTAGGGTAATTTCTTTTTTGCTCTGACCGTGTACGTACAGCAGTATTAACAGTGCGATAACAATCGATGCCACACCGGCAAGTAAAACTACGCGGGGATTCACTTGCTTCAACCGTAATGCGAAAGACCTGCTGGATGATTGCGAATCATGGGATACCTCTGGTTGGAATACGCCCACTCTTTCCATCCTCCTTACATAGCCCCGTCGTCCAAGTTAGTTCAAGGTGACTGTATCACTTCTGACGAAACTAGGTTTGAGTTTGCAACAGGATACGCCCGCACTTGCTTCAGCGTTTCCTGCTCATGGATCGCCTGCTCGGCATAGTTACTCCGGAGATCTGTTATATAACAGTATGCCGGGAGCATTCTCATTATTCAAAACAAAAGAAGCCTAAAAAGAGCTCATAGAGGACTCTTTCGTGGCTTCCCGGTGTCGAATACGTCGGAATGCTTATGCACGAGGTTTCCTCTCTTACTTGCGCTTACGGGGTTAGCTGTCGGGTTCGGACATAAGAGAGACGCCCTATCTCAGGTCACCCGCTCACGGCGGTTGCCCTCAAATTCACCCCAAAGACCACGTAAAGAAATCAAATAATGCCTGCGGCAATTCTGTGCCAGTACTCTTGTACGTTCATGCGGCAGCGCATTATTGGTTCCCCCGTTCTCCATACGGAGACTCAGCGAGACGATCCATGAAATTAGTGACTGTCACAGTTACAACAGCTCACTGCACTGAAAAGATGATATCCTGTTTTGATACATGTTGTAAAGGACGATTCAACCACGTTTACGTAAAAAAATGATTAAAATATTGTAATAATCGGCCGTTTTTCCGTCATAAAAGTTTAATATATCCGCTATACTTCATTTTTCACCGCTTTTACTCCTGTTTTCAGAGTATCCCAAATCGTTCCAGTGCGTTCGCATACGTAATTTCCGCCAATTCCTGTAATTCAATCCCTTTTATTGCCGCGGCCGCCTCCGCTACCAGCCTCACATGAGCGGTCTCATTTCGCTTGCCCCGGAAGGGGTGCGGAGTCAGATATGGGGAGTCGGTTTCGATCAGCAGCCGGTCCAGCGGAGTCTGGGCAAGCACCTCTTTGGGCACCCGGGCATTCTTGAACGTAATCGGTCCTCCAAAAGAAAGATGGAAGCCCAAATCAAGACACATCTTGGCACTTTCCCAGCTCCCGGAGAAGGAGTGCATTACCCCGCCAACCTCGCCCGCCTTCTCCTCGCGGAGTATACGGATCACATCTTCATGAGCATCACGGTTATGAATGCTGATTGGCATCTTCAGCTCACGGGCCAGCCCGATCTGCTTGCGGAATACTTCATGCTGCACATCCTTAGGAGAGGTATCCCAGTAGTAATCCAGCCCAATCTCGCCGATGGCAACCACCTTGGGATGAGCGCATAAGGAGGCGATCCATTCCATGTCTCCGTCCTTCATCGTGATGGCATCCTGGGGATGCCAGCCAACGGCTGCATAAATATAATCATATTTCTCGGCAAGCTGCATGGTGGTCGGTATCGTATCCCGGTTAAAGCCGATGTTGATCATCTTGCTGACGCCGGCTTCCAGCGCCCTGGAAATGACCTCTTCGCGGTCTTCGTCGAATTGTGGAGCATCCAGATGGGTATGGGTGTCGAATAACTGCATTACATTACATCCTTTCGGCCTGTTGTTGTATCTATAATTCCAAGCATGATCTGATTATTTGGCAAAAATCTCTGCGATGGACGGCGGCAGCTGTGGAAGGGCTTTCTGCAGTCTGTCCTGCGGAAAATACAGATGGTATCTGCCGCGGTGAATACCACTGATAGAACGAACAATATCCGAGACCTCCGAGATTTCCCTCAGCCGGTCATGCTTGTCCAGAAGCAGGATCTGCTTGCTGTCAAAGCCGTCTCCCGGACGGAACACATCATAGGGAAGATCGGTGGGATAATCAATTTCCAGATCATAATCGGGCCGGAGTCCCGCACCGGCGAAGCTGCGGCGGATTTCGTCAATCGTGTCAGAATCCAAATGCTCCATCTCCACATATTTATACAGTTTACGATGGATAAACCGGCTGCACAAGTCGCTCAGGATGTCATCCTCCTCCAGCGTCCACTGCATGAAGGCAGTCTGCATCAAGGCTTCATCCAGCAGCAGGTACTGCCCTACCGTTACCTCTCCGCTGAACAGATCACTTAAGGGCTCGATCATGAAGCGGAAGGTATGCTGCTGCTGCACCAGCTCCTTGGCCCGGCGGAGAATCTGCCTGAGAATAATCTCAGAGCTGCGGGTTACCGGGTGGAAATAGACCTGCCAGTACATCTGGTACCGTGACATCAGGTAATCCTCAATCGCATGCATCCCTGATTCCTTCACAACCACCCGGCCGTCATAAGGGCGCAGCATCCGCAGAATCCGGTCGATGTCGATGGTTCCATAATTCACCCCTGTATAATATGCATCCCGGAGCAGATAATCCATCCGGTCCGCATCCAGCGGTCCCGACACCAAATTGACAACAATTTCATGCTCATAGGTTTTGGAGATGACCGAGGCTACTTTACCGGGGAAATCTTCGGCCACATCACGCAGAATAGCCGTAATCTCTGTATCCTCCAGAATGATACGGCAGGTCCAGTCTTCATGATCCATTTCGAAAGCTTCTTCTATAGAATGGGAAAATGGGCCATGCCCCAAATCATGCAGCAGTGCCGCACACAGGGTAAGCAGTCTCTCCTCCGGCATCCAGTCCTTATAGCCGCTCCGTTCAAACTGGGAAATAATCCTCCGCGTAATCTCATATACCCCCAGAGAATGGGAGAACCGGCTGTGTTCCGCCCCGTGAAAGGTCAAATAGGAGGTGCCCAGCTGCCGGATGCGCCGCAGACGCTGAAATTCCATCGTGTTGATCAATCTCCAGATAATAGTGTCCTGTACGTGGATGTAGTTGTGGACCGGGTCCTTAAATACCTTCTCTTCTGACAGCGGTTGCTTCATGAAATCATCTCCTTTTCTTGTTTTATATAATATATTGTCGCTCTTTGTCGAATATTAGCGATTCATATACTGCCAAATCGACAAACATCTTCATAAGCTTTTTTAGAGTGATTTGCCCGATCAAACGCGGAATAAATGTGGTCTCAAAAGATTCCTTAAAATTAGCCTGAAAAAAGGTTGACTGTTTTGGGAATGGTTGGTATTATAAATATCATAAAACAGTGAAGAATGTCGAATAATGACGCTTTTGAACATTGAGAGGAGCAACGATTGTAATGATGAAATCAACAGGAATTGTACGTAAGGTAGATGAGCTTGGACGGGTCGTTATTCCAATTGAATTGCGTCGCACCCTAGGCATTGGAGAAAAAGATGCGCTCGAAATTTACGTGGACGGTGAGCGGATCATGCTTAAGAAATACGAGCCTGCTTGCATTTTCTGCGGTAATGCTGAGAATGTAACTTACTTCAAAGGTAAAATTGTTTGTCATGAATGCATTTCGGCTATCCCTACCCCTGTGACAAACTAAAATAAATAGGGTATAATAGGAACTAATCCAATTGTTAATTCTAACCTTTTTATATCTCCTTGGCCTCCCGTTCGCGCGGGAGGTATTTTTTTGTGTGTACCCTCCCAAACCCTCCCTACAGGGAGGGCCCCAAGGGCCCCGGCACTCTAGACACCCGGAAGCTTGGCGGATCTCTGCAGCGGACGCGGAAGGAAGCGGGGTTCGGCGGTGGACCGGCCCTTTTCGGACTCCCTGCGGTGATCCCTCAGGCCTTGCCATGCGAAGGGTTTCGCCATAGGCAGTATGGCGGCTGCGCCGGTTGCTCCCGTGCCACGGATGAGCGCAGATCGCTCTCCCTGCGGGATACGCTTTACTATAGAGTGACTAGCGACTTGGATGCTGGATGGTTACTGGCTGCTGACTTTCTTTTTGCCAGAACTTGCTATGTGGAGCGACTAGTACAGTGTCAGATAATGAAACCCTATCACCCCAAAAAAATCTAACGGACCGAAAAGACCTTATTCCCACGATGACGTCACCTTTTGCAGCGTAACGGACTCAGGCGACCTTATCATCCTTCTACGAGTCGTTTTGGAGCTGAATTGCAGGGGATAAGGTCCTTGGGGTCCGTTAATCGCTCAAGTGACGACTTTCTTCCCGGATAAGAGCACCTCAGTCCGTTACACTAAGCCAAACGCCCCTAAGGTGAGAATCATTATATAAGAAAAATGGTCTTGAGAAATTTGGATAACTGTATTCTGAGCAGCTATTTATTGCTAAATCATCCATCTGAACATTATAAGTATACTTTGAACACTTATATCCACATAATTCTTCCAAAAGATTTATTTTCCTATACATATAAATGTATAAACTACAACTATAATCAATAAATGGAACAAGATAATCCATATAAGTGTACGAAATACATTTATTTCATTGGGTAATCAGATGGTTAAACCCATCTTTAGGTTTTTACTGGAATTGTAATAACTACAACACCGCAGTGTTCTAACCCCGCTCCAGGAGTTCATTATAAATATCGCGCTTGGACAGGCCACGGTCGGACGCTGCCTTTTTCATCGCATCCTTACGTGTTAAGCCTGAAGCCTCATAGTGGGCTACATGCTCCCCGGTACTAAGCTGACGCCACCAGGAAGACTCGGCCAGCTCGGCCTCCTCTTTACTCTCTCCCTCAAGGACAATTACGTACTCTCCCAGCGGGGGATGCTCCTCCAGCCAGGCCAGGCACTCCTCAATGCTTCCGCGCAGGAACTCCTCATACCGCTTAGTCAGCTCACGGGCCAGTGTGATCCGGCGGTTGCCGAAGGCCTCCTGCAAATGAACAAGGGTCTTGGCCACGCGGTGCGGCGATTCGTAGAAGAGCAGTGTCCCTTGGGCAGAACGCAGAGGCGCCAGAACAGCCCTTATATCCTTGCGCTCTCTAGGCAGGAAGCCGACGAACGTGAAGCTGGCGGTAGGCAGTCCTGAGGCAATCAAAGCCGACAAAGCGGCATTCGCTCCAGGCACCGGAATCACCGGAATCTGATGGCTGACAGCCAGAGCTACCAGATCGGCACCAGGGTCGGAAATCGCCGGCAGACCGGCATCGCTGACGAGTGCCAGATTTTTACCTTCTATTATATAGCGTATCAGCTCCGGCCCACTGGCGGCCTTGTTATGCTCATGGTAACTGAACAGCATGGACGGTGTAATTTCAAAATGGCTCAGCAGCTTACGCGTCTGTCTCGTATCCTCAGCTGCGATAATATCGCATTCCTTCAGCGTGCGTACTGCCCGGTAAGTCATATCCTCCAGATTGCCGATCGGCGTAGCCACCAGATACAGGCATCCGCATCCTTCGGGCTTCGCTCCGTCATGGTTATTTTGAAAGCTGCTTTGGCATTGTATGGTCATTGGCTCGTATCCTCTTTGTTCCCATAATAAATATCCATAATCTCAGGGCAATATTGATTGTCCTCATTATATACGATTAAAGGCGGTTGTAAACGCACCTCCGGCTTCCCGTCACGCGCGGCCTCGATCAGAACCATATTCGCTTCCAGATGGGCGCGGGGATGTACAAAGCGGATCAGCTTCGGTTCCAGCCGGTGCTTCCGCATCAGACTGATAATATCCACGAGGCGCTGTGGCTTATGCACCATGCTGACTTTGCCTCCGGTACGGACCAGCCGGACACAGGCCTGAATGACCTCCTCCAGGGTACAACCGATTTCATGGCGGGCCATCGCCTGATGGGAATTCAGCTTCAGATCGCTCCCGTTCAGCGGCATATAAGGGGGATTCACCGTGATCGCATCGTATACGCCATAGCCCGCTGTAAGATGAAGCTCCCGCAAATCGCCCTCATGAATCTGTACCCGCTCCTCCAGACCGTTAAGCGATACACTGCGCCGGGCCATGTCTGCCAGACGGGGCTGAATCTCGATTCCTTCAATAGAAGCCTTCGTCCGTGTAGTCAGGAGCATAGGAATTACTCCGTTACCCGTACACAGGTCAAGCACCCGTCCACGCGGCGGTACACTGGCGAACCGTGCCAGCAATACGGCATCCATCGAGAAGCTGAACACTTCGTCACTCTGGATAATTCTCAGATCATGGGTGAGCAGGTCATCGACTCGTTCTGCTTCATGTAAGGGTACAGGTGTATTGTTCATTGAATGGGTCATTGTAATCTCCTAAAAGTTTTTGTTGAGCGTATGCTTCAATCTGTATATTCTTCGAAACAAAACTTGCTTCGGAAGCATAGCCTTACATTCAAAAAAACCGTAGGCGACAATCTCCTACGGCTGGATATCCTCATTTATTAAGAAAAGAAAGGCAGAACAGACAATCGCCTTCCGTCCGCAAATGCCCAAAGTAGACATTACAGATGTGGAAGCCTTCGTGATACAGCCGGGCCAGATTATCGTAGCCTTCCCCGACAACCTCCTCTTTCCCTTCGGCAGCAAGTATAGCCTCCGCCTCCGCAGACAGTGCGGCCTTATCTACAGGCGCTTCCCTTTTCAATATGATACGAAGTTGCTCGTTTTCCAGACTCAGCTTCTGATTCGCTTCCATCAGCTCTTTGACCGTCTGCTTCCAATCGCCCAGAGTGGTGCGCATTTCATCCATCTGCGCTTCCATCTCCTGCATGTGTGCAAATATATTTTTCTTCTCCAAGTTTCCACCCCGAAAGTAACCTTATAATGGTTTACTTGACGACAACATCATCCATTGGAAGTTCTTTAACTTTGCCCACTTCAAACAGCTGCACATGAACCGTGCGGCTGCCGGCATTGATACCGACTACCTTGCCGTCACCCAGTGAAGTAACGACCATTTTGCCTACAGCCGGCATTTCTTCCTTCGTGCTCTCATAATTATCATGCTCAAACTTCAGACAACACATCAGCCGTCCGCATAATCCCGAGATCTTGGTCGGGTTAAGCGACAGATTCTGATCCTTCGCCATCTTGATGGACACCGGCTCGAAATCGCCAAGCCAGGAGGAGCAGCAGAGCACCCGTCCGCATGGGCCTAATCCACCCAGCATCTTGGCTTCATCACGCACACCAATCTGCCGGAGCTCAATGCGGGTACGGAAAATACTGGCCAGGTCCTTCACCAGCTCGCGGAAATCCACGCGGCCCTCGGCCGTGAAATAGAAAATAATCTTGTTGCGGTCAAACGTAAACTCCACATCCACCAGCTTCATTTTGAGGCCATGATCGCGGATTTTATTTAAACAGGTGGTAAAAGCATCCTTAGCTGCACCTTTGTTCTCTTCCACCACGCGCGCGTCGGTTTCACCGGCAATGCGCATGACTTTCTTAAGCGGCAGTACAACGTCAGCTTCCTGCACCTCTTTTTTGCCAACGACAACCTTACCGTATTCGACCCCTCTTGCAGTCTCGACAATCACGCATTGATCGCGTTCAATCGGGAAATCAAGCGGATCAAAATAATATATTTTACCCGCTTTTTTGAAGCGGACACCTACTACGCTGTACAAAAATTAACCCCCTTGTTTGACGGTAAAGGAACCCTTAAGCAAGACTGCTTCCCTGATGATCCATGCTTGTCCTTCCTCGTCCGCTATACCCGGTCTTTCCAGGTGCTGAGGATTATATCCCGGAGGATCTATTATAAATAACCCGAGCCTCTAGCTTTCCAGCCGGATTAAAAACTGCTCCAGACACAGCTGGGCATTGGCATTGGAACGCAGCTTCCGCTTGCTCTCCGCCGCATATTCCATATAAGCCACCCACTGCTGCGTACTCCTCTGACGGGCAGCCCTCGAAATAAAGTCTAACTGATCTATGAAAACGATACTTTCGTGCTTTCGGTACAGGAAGTAGAGCATATCTTTGAACCATAAGTGGAACATGCTGAATAGAGTGTCCAAATGTTCACCAAGTCCGGTCTTGAACAGCTTCGAACCCGCGGTTGCTACCGCAGTGCTGCCCTTGCCCAGAGACTCCTTCGCTAATTGTAACACTAGATTTCTCATTTCTGCAAACCAATTCTGTGCCAAAAGTTCCCTGCAGCCGTCAAGACCGGCCGTCAGTGATACCGCGCAACGTGCAAGCGGCACCGGAACCCCTTCTCCAGACAACGCCTGCAGCATAATATCCGGATGCAGCGGGCTAAACGGAATGCGCTGGGTTCTGGACTGGATCGTCGGAAGCAGGGAACTGCTGTTATCCGAAATCAGAATACCGACCGCCGGGGCAGGCGGCTCCTCCAGAAATTTCAGCAGACTATTGGCGGCTTGCACCGTCATTTTGTCCGCTCCTTCTATAATATAGACCTTCGGGTTAATCCCTTCCGAGCGGTAGGAAAAAACACGCTGAAGCTCACGAATCTGGTCGATCTTAATACTGGCCCCGTCAGGACGCAACAGGGTGAGATCAGGATGATTGCCATGCTCCACCTTGCGGCATTCCAGGCACTCTCCGCAGGCATCATCTTTGCTGGCGGTACAGAATATCGCCTGGGCGAACGTCAAAGCCATCTTCACCTGCCCGCTGCCTGCCGGACCCGTGAACAGATAGGCATGGCTGACCGCATCCTTGCGTAAGGCATTCTGAAGCAGCCGCTTGGCGTCCTCCTGGCCTAATAGTTCATGAAAAGACATAGGTTCCTCCAAGTTGTCAGAAAGAAAGGTTAATCAGCAGCCCGCGGATCTCTCCAACCCGTCCCAGGAGATCGATCCGGCCCTGCTCGCTGTCCAGCAGATCATCCGCCATATTCAGCAGAGCGGCATCAACCTCTTCGAGCAGCTTGTAGCGTTTGCCACGGCCCCGCCGGTCCCAGCCTTTGGTGTCCTTCAGGATCACTCCGCGGCGGGCCGTCTCCTCCAGAAACCGTTTGATCAGGTTCCGATAGATGGATAGCTCACGCACAGTCATGGATTTGGAGAGCCGGTCGCCTTGCAGCTGGATATCTTTGATCTGACGGTTCAACTCATCTATAGTTTTCTGCTGGCTTTGCTGTTGAAATACATCGTTGAAGTTTTTTTGCTGGACCGGACGCCTCTCAGCCTCCGTGGTCAGCATTTCGCTTTTTAAGGGCCTGTAGCCCGGGTTGATCTTCATTATGCTCAATAATGCTCGAAACGATCGACGGGAAGTACGAATACGGTAGCTCCGCCCACCTGCACTTCAACAGGAAGCGGCAAATAGGAATCTGTCGTGCCGCTCATCGGCGTTACAGGAGTGACCAATTGCTCACGCACTTTGCAGCTGTTACGGATTACACTGAGTACGGCATCCACCTGAATATCATCTACCCCAATCAAAAAGGTAGTGTTACCCGCACGGAGAAATCCGCCTGTACTGGCCAGCTTGGTGGCACGGAAGTTCGCCTTCACCAGTTCACTGGATAGCCGGTTGCTGTCTTTATCCTGGATAATTGCAATGATCAAATTCATCTTCGTATCCCCTCCTATTAGTTATGTTCACAGGCTTTCCGCACAACATCGATTCAATCTGCGGAGAAGCCCTGTTCAATCATTATACCTCTATTGTTTATTTGACAAAACACCTCAGAAATCCTTTAATATCCTGTCCTTCAGTACACGTACAATATCCTGCTCCACCATATGGATGGGACGACCCGCATCAAGCACCACAATCCGCTGCGGATCAGAGCTGGTTACCAGCTCATAGCCCGCCCGCACCTTCTGATGAAACTCCAGGCTCTCCAGATCCAGCCGGTTCACTTCCCGGTTCTGGTTGGCGGCAATCCGCGACAGGCCCACCTCAGGATCTACATCCAGGTAAAAGGTAAGATCGGGCATTCTCCCGCCGGTCGCAAACCGGTTAATCCCCCACACCTCTTCGATGCCCAGCCCTCTGGCGTACCCTTGATAGACCAGACTGCTGTCTACAAAACGGTCACAGAGCACGGTAATGCCCTCCTGCAAGGCAGGCTCGACCACCTCCGCCAGATGCTGGCTTCTTGCCGCCGCATACAGGAGTGCCTCTGTCCGGGCATCCATAGCCGTATGTGCCGGGTCGAGGATAATAGAGCGTATCTTCTCGGCGATCTCTATCCCTCCCGGTTCGCGGGTGATTAAATAGGGCATGGAATGGTTCTGCAGATAAGCTGCCACCCTGCCGAGTACGGTTGTTTTACCGGAGCCGTCGCCTCCCTCCAGTGTAATGAAGAATCCTTCTCGCTTCACTTATGCTTCTCCGCCCTTCTGAATGTTGTATACCCTAATATGCTGTAAGGCCGGATCAGCACAGGCCTGAAATTTCGCCCCGCCTATTCTCAGACGGATCAGCCTGTCACAGACAGACGCTGTAATGCTCTCTCCGGGATATAAGAGCGGGATGCCTGGCGGATAGGGAATAACCATCTCTGCCGCAATCCTGCCCGCGCTTGCCTCAAGCTCTATACTCTCTGTCTCCCCGGCAGCCACCGGCCGGATCGAGAACGCGACCGGAGCCGATACTGCCGGAATGTCGAAATTGTTCCACGTGGAAATATCACCGGAGAAGGTTGAGTCCCCTTCTCTGCTATTATATGACGCTGCCTGGGCTGCGGTCCGTGCGCTGGAGAAGGATTCTCCGCCTTGGGGAGCGGGAGCTGCGGCAGTGTCTGAGTAAGCAGGCTGGCTGGGGCCGGAAGCCCGATCACAACCGGGAGCCGATCCTGGTCCGGGAAATCGGTCAGGATCAGTATCAGTATCAGGGACAGAACCAGCGGTAAGATTGAGGTCAGCGACAGGATCAAGGCCAGCGGTAAGATCAAGGTCTGAGGGGGCTGCGCTCCCGCCGGTCTGCTGCGCTGCCAAGGAGGTCTGCGCTGCAATGTCCTGCAGCGCTGTCAGCAGCTCCGCTGCCTCTTCAGCCTTCGAGCCGAGGCTGAAGGCCAGAACCACGTGCCGGTCGTCGCTCATCTCCGGCACGATTCCCCTCTCTTCGAGCCTGCGCTGCAGCTCGAAGCCCCCCAGGACCCCCGCGGCGTCATATATGACCGCCTTGAAGGGGTCCTGGGTCACGTACGCCGCCCCGCGCAGCGGCGGCGTACTCACTCCTGCGGCGCCCTCCCCGCCGCAGACAGGCTGCTGCGGCGAGGCCGGCTGCAGCAGCCCGAAGCGCGGCAGCGCCGCCAGGCCGCGCCGCAGGACATCCACGGCGGCGAGTCCCGCCGTGAAGGCACCGGCGCCCTGGCTGTGCAGCAGGCGCCGGGCCAGATCGAGCGAAGCCATCACGGGGTAGGATGGGCTGGAGCTCTGCACCATGGCCAGGCGCTGCCGCAGCAGCGCGCGGTCCAGCCATGGCCCTTGCACATGCAGCATGGCGCCCATCGTCAGCGCCGTCAGCATCTTGTGTGTGGACTGCACCACGCCGTCCGCGCCCTGGGCAAGCGCCCCCGCCGGAAGCGCGGGGTGCTGCCCGTAATGCGCTCCGTGCGCCTCATCCACCAGCAGCGGCACGCAGCAAGCGTGACAGGCCTGCGCGAGGGGCGCTAGGTCACTGCCCATGCCGTAGTAATTCGGCATGGTAACCAGAACCCCGGCAGCCTCCGGGTAAGCGGCCAGTGCCGCCTGCACCGTCTCAGCAGACGGAGCCACCGCAAGGCCGCTGCCCGGGTCGATCTGCGGCTCCAGGAAAACTGCACGCGCTCCCGCCAGCATCAGTCCATGGATCACGGACTTGTGGACGTTGCGCTGCAGAATAAGCAGACTTCCGGGCTCAGCACAGACCGTCAGAATGAGCGCCAGATTCCCTGCGGTACTGCCGCCCACCAGCATATAACTCTCCTCCGCGCCGTAACAATCGGCTGCCAGCTCCTGGGCTTCCCTTATTACCCCTTCCGGATGATGAAGGTCATCCGTTCCGGTAATCTCCGTCACATCGTAACGCATCACTTCCGTGAGATATCCTGCACTCTTTGCACTTACAGCACTCCGGTAAGCCTCCCCGTTCTTGTGACCCGGCACATGATAAGATATATTACCCTTATGTCTATATTGTTCCAGCATTTCGTATACAGGTGCCCTGCCAGGCTGTAGCTTGTCCATAGATTCTTCCTCCCCTGGGGGTTACCTTCTATTTTAACGCAAATACACCCACACGCCTATCACTTCCGCAAAGGATTGCACGCAATAAAACGGCTCCCCTCACCCGGTCAGGGCGGAGAAGCCGTTAAGAGGAACCTTGTATTTGCAGCCAACGCGACACAGATTCACCGCCCGCTCTTTATATGTTGCTTGTTACAGGTACTGCAATTCGTGCATTAAGCATGCATACGCAGATTGATCTTCTTCATCCGGTTAATGAAAAAGTTGTACTTCACATCCTCAGCCTCCGTACGCACCATCTCACTCTCACAGTCCTCACAGATGAAATGCGCGACAATCACAATGCCTTCTTCCTTTTCCTGCCCGCAGATAATGCAGGCCTGCCCGGTTTGCTGTTCCATTTTCATCCCACCTTGACTCTTTTAAGAACAGTATGGTACACCTTCTATCATTTTAAACCTTTTCATAGTTTTTTCCTAATCCTTCATAGCCTAAAATATATATATTCGCCCGCTGCCCATTCGGTGAATCTGAGCCCGTTGTTTAATAAAAACGCAGGAGCAGGCCGATAATAATAACAAGAGAACTTGCGAGGAGGTCCGAATTCCAGGTATGGAACCAAACACCAAAGGTGCCGCTACATTCTATCAATACAAGCTTATCAAAAAAATTACTATTACAGCATTCCTGCTGCGGGTCTATGTCACCCTGCCCTTTATATGCCTTGTGCTCGAAAGTGTCTTTCTCTCCTGGCTTAGTATTCTGTTCATGATTATAGCCGGACCTGTCATGCTGTGGATTCAGTATGTCATCTCACGCTCTGTGCTGCTGATTAGCGGACACCCTATCGCCAAGCGCTGGAGATTATCCCTGCGCCTGCCCTGGCCCGGTTACATGCCCGATCAATATATCAATTACGGCATCTTCCGCACCGTACAGCTGCATAACCTCTGGATCGGTCTTTGTATAGCCGCACTCTTCATCGTCTGGGCTCCGCCAGCCTTTACGGTTTCGCTTGCGGTATGCCACCTGTGGCTGCTGCTACCCCGTCTGTATGCGCTGCTGCGGTTAAAAAGTGTAGGCAAAGACGGGATGCTCAAGTTGGGTGCGGCAGACGCCTCCTATTACGCCCAGTAATCCCAACCAGATATACATAGCGCTGTATTTAAGCGGCCAAGCATGCACGCAAAATAACCCCACAAAGTGGGGCTTTAGCGTAGGTGATGACTCAGGTACTTTGCGGGGACCCCAAAACATATAAATTCTTATCTATCAAAAAAATCGCCATCCATAACCGGACGGCGATTTTTTATCTGTTCTTCAAGCCTTTGGTCGTGACCTTCTTTTCCTTCGGAATCATCACGATGAAATAGTCATCATGCACGGTCAGATGTACAATAAGTCCTTCTTTCTGAAATACACGGGAGCTCCCGGAATCGTCTGCTTTCTGTTCCTGCTCTTCCCAGCCCCATGCTTTAATGGCTGCAAGATAAGGCTCCGGCACGCCTTTCTTCTCCTTCAACCCCGGCAAGGAGTACCGTACATAGTCCATGGCTACGTTTGTAGTTGTTCTGTCGGGTGAGCTTGCCTCTTTGGGAACGGGGAAGTCTTCCTCATTAAGTGCACCGTTAAAAGTATCCCAAGCCGGCTCCTTCGTTCCGCAACCCGCCAGCATTACTCCGACTATACAAAGAATAACTAATATCCACAAAGGTTGAGTTCGCTTCATACCTTAAATCCTCCTTACCTCTACCATGCATCTAAAGACGCAAGAAAATTCCAAGATAGAATTTATACGTAGTTCATTCGTATTAAGGCTTTTGCTTATTTATTGCACTTTTCCATTATACTTGGAACCATCGCCTCGTCGGTAACAAAAATGTCACTCGTTTGTAAGCGTTTTTATAATAAAACACCGCACCCCTGCCCGCTTTTTATATATACAGGTATACAAAAAAGCCATTGTCGATAATTCGACAATGGCTCATGTGTGCTTGGCAACGTCCTACTCTCCCAGGACCCTTCGGTCCAAGTACCATCGGCGCTGGAGGGCTTAACGGTCGTGTTCGGGATGGGTACGTGTGGAACCCCTCCGCTATCGCCACCAAACGGGCATTTACAGCGTAAATGCTTCAGGAAATTGATTCCTGAAAACTGAATCCGAAACGAATTTGCGTAATAGAAATTTGGATAAGCCCTCGACCGATTAGTATTGGTCAGCTCCATGCATTACTGCACTTCCACCTCCAACCTATCTACCTCGTCGTCTTCAAGGGGTCTTACATACTGGGAAATCTCATCTTGAGGGGGGCTTCACGCTTAGATGCTTTCAGCGCTTATCCCGTCCGTACGTAGCTACTCAGCCATGCTCCTGGCGGAACAACTGATGCACCAGCGGTACGTCCATCCCGGTCCTCTCGTACTAAGGACAGCTCCTCTCAAATTTCCTGCGCCCACGACAGATAGGGACCGAACTGTCTCACGACGTTCTGAACCCAGCTCGCGTACCGCTTTAATGGGCGAACAGCCCAACCCTTGGGACCTACTTCAGCCCCAGGATGCGATGAGCCGACATCGAGGTGCCAAACCTCCCCGTCGATGTGGACTCTTGGGGGAGATAAGCCTGTTATCCCCAGGGTAGCTTTTATCCGTTGAGCGATGGCCCTTCCATGCGGTACCACCGGATCACTAAGTCCGACTTTCGTCCCTGCTCGACTTGTAGGTCTCGCAGTCAAGCTCCCTTATGCCTTTGCACTCTGCGAATGATTTCCAACCATTCTGAGGGAACCTTTGAACGCCTCCGTTACTCTTTAGGAGGCGACCGCCCCAGTCAAACTGCCCGCCTGACACGGTCCCCGTACCCGCTAAGGGTACCAGGTTAGAACCTAGATACGATCAGGGTGGTATCCCAACGGCGCCTCCGCAGAAGCTTGCGCTCCTGCCTCACCGGCTCCCACCTATCCTGTACAGATCGTACCCAAATTCAATATCAAGCTGCAGTAAAGCTCCATGGGGTCTTTCCGTCTTGTCGCGGGTAACCTGCATCTTCACAGGTATTAAAATTTCACCGGATCTCTCGTTGAGACAGCGCCCAAGTCGTTACGCCATTCGTGCGGGTCAGAATTTACCTGACAAGGAATTTCGCTACCTTAGGACCGTTATAGTTACGGCCGCCGTTTACTGGGGCTTCGGTTCACAGCTTCGGATTGCTCCTAACCGCTCCCCTTAACCTTCCAGCACCGGGCAGGCGTCAGCCCGTATACTTCGCCTTGCGGCTTCGCACAGACCTGTGTTTTTGCTAAACAGTCGCTTGGGCCTTTTCACTGCGGCCCCCTCGGGCTATTCACCCTACCGAGGCACCCCTTCTCCCGAAGTTACGGGGTCATTTTGCCGAGTTCCTTAACGAGAGTTCTTCCGCGCGCCTTAGAATTCTCTTCTCGCCTACCTGTGTCGGTTTGCGGTACGGGCACCTTCTCCTGACTAGAGGCTTTTCTTGGCAGTGTGAGATCATGACCTTCGCTACTGTAATTTTCGCTCCCCATCACAGCCCAGCCTTACGATGTGCGGATTTGCCTGCACACCAGCCTCACTGCTTAGACGGACATCCATCAGTCCGCGTCACTACCCTCCTGCGTCACCCCATCGCTCATAGCGGATTACGGTGGTACAGTAATTTCAAACTGTTGTCCTTCGACTACGCCTGTCGGCCTCGCCTTAGGTCCCGACTTACCCTGAGCGGACGAGCCTTCCTCAGGAAACCTTGGGCTTTCGGCGGATCAGATTCTCACTGATCTTTTCGTTACTCATACCGGCATTCTCACTTGTATACTCTCCAGCGCTCCTTACGGTACACCTTCAACGTATATACAACGCTCCCCTACCCCAGATGCAACGCATCTAGCCATAGCTTCGGTGGTGTGTTTAGCCCCGTTACATTTTCGGCGCAGAGTCACTCGACCAGTGAGCTATTACGCACTCTTTCAATGGTGGCTGCTTCTAAGCCAACATCCTGGTTGTCTGTGCAACTCCACATCCTTTCCCACTTAACACACACTTGGGGACCTTAGCTGATGGTCTGGGCTGTTTCCCTTTTGACAATGGATCTTAGCACTCACTGTCTGACTCCCGGCAAGAAGTAAATGGCATTCGGAGTTTGACTGAGCTTGGTAACCCTTGCGGGCCCCGCACCCAATCAGTGCTCTACCTCCACCACTCCATTCACCGAGGCTAGCCCTAAAGCTATTTCGGGGAGAACCAGCTATCTCCGAGTTCGATTGGAATTTCTCCGCTACCCCCACCTCATCCCCGCATTTTTCAACATGCGTGGGTTCGGGCCTCCAGTGCGTGTTACCGCACCTTCACCCTGGACAGGGGTAGATCACACGGTTTCGGGTCTACGTCCACATACTAAATCGCCCTATTCAGACTCGCTTTCGCTGCGGCTCCGGCTTCTCACCTTAACCTTGCATGTTAAACGTAACTCGCCGGTTCATTCTACAAAAGGCACGCCATCACCCATAAAAAGGGCTCTGACTTTTTGTAAGCACACGGTTTCAGGTTCTATTTCACTCCCCTTCCGGGGTGCTTTTCACCTTTCCCTCACGGTACTGTTTCACTATCGGTCGCCAGGTAGTATTTAGCCTTAGCAGATGGTCCTGCTGGATTCATACGGGGTTTCACGTGCCCCGCACTACTCGGGATCCGTCTCGGAGAGAACACAGTTTGGGCTACAGGGCTTTTACCTCTATCGCGGGCCTTTCCAGACCTCTTCACCTACTGAATTCCTTTGTAACTCCATGTGAGACGTCCCACAACCCCAAGAGGCAAGCCCCTTGGTTTAGGCTGTTCCGCGTTCGCTCGCCGCTACTGACGGAATCACTATTGTTTTCTCTTCCTCAGGGTACTTAGATGTTTCAGTTCCCCTGGTCTGCCTCTGCGTATCCTATGTATTCAGATACGAGTAACTGCGAATTACCACAGCTGGGTTTCCCCATTCGGACACCCCCGGATCAAAGCTTGCTTACAGCTCCCCGAGGCAGTTTCGTTGTTCGCCACGTCCTTCGTCGGCTCCTGGCGCCTAGGCATCCTCCGTGTGCTCTTAGTAGCTTAACCAACGTTCCGGCATTTGGCTTGTTTTCACAATCCAATACCTTCACTTTGTAGCAACTAATAACTATTTCAACTTGCTTACACAAGTTTCAGCTAAAAGATGTTCTAAAACGCAAATTCGTTTCGGTATCCAGTTTTCAAGGATCAAGGTAAAGATGAGAGCTTAAACTCTCAAAACTGACCAACGAGTGAGTATTCGAACCCAAGGGTTCTTTGGTGGAAGCTGAGCTTCCGATTTGAATGTTTCCGTTGCAGGAAACGATTCTCCATAGAAAGGAGGTGATCCAGCCGCACCTTCCGATACGGCTACCTTGTTACGACTTCACCCCAATCATCTACCCCACCTTCGGCGGCTGGCTCCCTTGCGGGTTACCCCACCGACTTCGGGTGTTGTAAACTCTCGTGGTGTGACGGGCGGTGTGTACAAGACCCGGGAACGTATTCACCGCGGCATGCTGATCCGCGATTACTAGCAATTCCGACTTCATGCAGGCGAGTTGCAGCCTGCAATCCGAACTGAGACCGGCTTTGCTGGGATTGGCTCCACCTCGCGGCTTCGCTTCCCGTTGTACCGGCCATTGTAGTACGTGTGTAGCCCAGGTCATAAGGGGCATGATGATTTGACGTCATCCCCACCTTCCTCCGGTTTGTCACCGGCAGTCACTCTAGAGTGCCCAGCTTTACCTGCTGGCAACTAAAGTCAAGGGTTGCGCTCGTTGCGGGACTTAACCCAACATCTCACGACACGAGCTGACGACAACCATGCACCACCTGTCTCAACTTTCCCCGAAGGGCACCTGATGCATCTCTGCTTCGTTAGTTGGATGTCAAGACCTGGTAAGGTTCTTCGCGTTGCTTCGAATTAAACCACATACTCCACTGCTTGTGCGGGTCCCCGTCAATTCCTTTGAGTTTCAGTCTTGCGACCGTACTCCCCAGGCGGAGTGCTTACTGTGTTAACTTCGGCACCAAGGGTATCGAAACCCCTAACACCTAGCACTCATCGTTTACGGCGTGGACTACCAGGGTATCTAATCCTGTTTGCTCCCCACGCTTTCGCGCCTCAGCGTCAGTTACAGCCCAGAAAGTCGCCTTCGCCACTGGTGTTCCTCCACATATCTACGCATTTCACCGCTACACGTGGAATTCCACTTTCCTCTTCTGTACTCAAGTCACCCAGTTTCCAGTGCGACCTCAGGTTGAGCCCAAGGTTTAAACACCAGACTTAAATAACCGCCTGCGCGCGCTTTACGCCCAATAATTCCGGACAACGCTTGCCCCCTACGTATTACCGCGGCTGCTGGCACGTAGTTAGCCGGGGCTTTCTTCTCAGGTACCGTCACTCCGGTAGCAGTTACTCTACCGGACGTTCTTCCCTGGCAACAGAGCTTTACGATCCGAAAACCTTCATCACTCACGCGGCGTTGCTCCGTCAGGCTTGCGCCCATTGCGGAAGATTCCCTACTGCTGCCTCCCGTAGGAGTCTGGGCCGTGTCTCAGTCCCAGTGTGGCCGTTCACCCTCTCAGGTCGGCTACGCATCGTCGCCTTGGTGGGCCGTTACCCCACCAACTAGCTAATGCGCCGCAGGCCCATCCCCAAGCAGCAGATTGCTCCGCCTTTCATTCTCTCCTCAGGAGAAGAAAGAAATTATCCGGTATTAGCTACCGTTTCCGGTAGTTATCCCAGGCTTGAGGGCAGGTTGCCTACGTGTTACTCACCCGTCCGCCGCTAAGTCTGAAAGGAAGCAAGCTTCCTTTCAGACTCCGCTCGACTTGCATGTATTAGGCACGCCGCCAGCGTTCGTCCTGAGCCAGGATCAAACTCTCCAAATTGGTATTTAGAAAGAGCGATTGCTCATTTTGAAACATCTGACGAGAATTTACATTCTCTAATTTTGGATCTCACCGAAGTGATCTCCAGATACTCACTCGTTGTTCAGTTTTCAAAGATCAAGCTCGTTGTTAGCGGCGATGTTATCGTCACCAGCAACTCTTATAATATATCACATCCAGCCGATCAATGCAAGCTCTTTTTTTAACTTCTTGTTCGAGCTCGGCGTTGATGTTTCGCGGCCAGAAATAGAATATATCACGGATAGAGATTCATTGCAAGCATTATTTCATACTCATTATCTAAAAGCTACGCTTCTTCTAACCAGCCATAGCCCGGCAAGCAAGTTAGCATAGCTCTACTCCTTTGTCCGTGTGCTTAAGCAATAATCTCCTGAATATGCAGCTCCCGTTCATTGATGAGATTAACGATGTTTCCTTCAACCTGAACCATGGGTCTTGTCGGGTTGTTACGGTCAGTAAAGATGATTTCCCCATGACGCCCATCGCTGAGCCGTATCCGTGTACCGTTGTATAGGTCTGTCGTCTTTTGAATGAAGGTCTGTACGATTACCGGATCGAGCTTCCCGAAGCTCTCCTTCTGCAGCTGCTCCAATACCAGATAAGGCGACTGTGCCTTTCTGTAGGCTTTTCCCAGCGTCATGGCATGGAAGATATCGGCGACTGCCACAATCTTGGCGTAGAAATGAATCTGGCTGCCATCCAGCCTAAGCGGGTACCCTGAACCGTCTATCTTCTCATGGTGCTGCAAGGCGGCGAGTCTAACCCCTTCGTTAATGGCTGTAACATTGCGCAGCAGCTGATAACCGTATGTAGTGTGCCTGCGTACCTCATCAATCTCTGCACCGCTTAGAGGGGTTGGCTTCTGCAGCAGCGCTTCGTCTACCTTAATGTTACCTATATCGTGCAGCAAGCCGGCAAAAGCAGCCTGCATCCAGTCCTTCTGCGGATATCCGCACCACTGGGCAATTCGATAGGAGGTCAGGGCAGACAAGACCGCATTATGATAGTTATATTCCTGGTCAATCAGCACACGCGGCGCAAACTTTAAGACATGGTAATCCTTCAAATGGGTAATCAGCAGCTCCAGCTGACTCCGCAGTTCGAAGATCGGCAACGCCGCAGCGGCCGCTGCGCGGTAGCTTTGCTTGATAAGCACCAGCATTTTCTCATACTCATCGTGAAGAGGAGAATTACTCTTGGACAGCACCGACTCATTAATTAGAGCACCTGCCTTGGCCGCTTGCTGCTTCACTGCCGGTTTAGCGCTCTCTGCCGGTTTGTCTTCCCCATGCGCCCCTTCAATCTCGACCTGTCCGATCAAAAAAGCCTGCAAAATTTCAATATCCCGGGGGAGAATGATCTTCCCCTTTCCGAATAATACTCCCCCTAAAGGAGTAATTACATCCTTTATAATCTTTGAACCCGCTTTAATCTCTCCAACGGATATGTTTGGCATTAGCCTAAGCCCCTTTATGTCGGTGACACCTGTAATTCTCTAATTATAGTATGGAACACGGGAAGCGGCTAGATAGAGAATTCCCCGTTCATCAGTTGATAAGGTATAAAATAACCCCACAAAGTGAGGCTTTAGCTTCGAAGATAACTCAGGTACTTTGCGGGGGCCCCAAAACATATAAATCTTTTAAAAAAAGAGCATGGATTTCTATACATCAGAAACCCATGCTCTCCTGCAATCCTTATTCGAGGCTGTCGTCTTCGTTCAAGTCATCCGCTTCAGGCTGGCTAGCTTCAATCTCGCCTTCGCCTTCTACAGGAGCTCCTTGAATGTCTTCGCCATCCTCATGCTCAGACAGCTCTTCATCCTCTTTGTCCGCTCTGCACAGTGTAGCTACAGCATCATCCTCACGGATATTAATCAGCTTAACGCCCTGCGCATAACGGCCCATGGTGGATATTCCGTCCATGCTGGTACGGATCAGGGTACCGCTGGTCGTAATAATCATCAGGTCCTCGTCCTGCTTGACGACCTTCAGCCCGACAACCGGCCCGTTCTTATCCGTAAGGTTAATGGTCTTGATGCCTTTACCGCCGCGGGTCTGGGACCGGTAGTCAGCAGCAGGTGTCCGCTTACCATAGCCCTTGGTGGTTACGATCAGCACCTCAAGCTCCTGGTCTACGCAGTCCATGCCAATAACATGGTCATTGGAATCAAGCGTGATCCCCTTAACCCCGGTAGCGCTGCGGCCCATGGAACGCACATCATTCTCCGAGAAGGTAATCGACATTCCGCGTGCAGTACCGATAATCAGATTCTGCTCACCGTCTGTCAGCTTCACCTCAATCAGTGAATCCTCCTCACGGAGATTGATTGCAATCAGGCCACCCTTACGGATGTTGTTGTAATCTTCCAGAGGCGTCTTCTTCACAATTCCCTCGCGGGTAGCGAAGAACAGGTACTTGTCACTGTCCGCTTCCTCTACCTGGATGACCGCGCTGATCTTCTCACCCTGCTCAATTTGAATCAGGTTGATGATCGGCGTTCCCCGAGCAGTCCGTCCAAGCTCCGGAATCTCATAAGCCTTAATCCGGTACACTTTACCCTTATCAGTGAAGAACATCAGGTAGTTATGGGAGTTACTCACGAAGAGATGCTCCACAAAGTCCTGGTCCTTGGTGTCCATCCCGATGACACCGCGTCCGCCGCGCTTCTGGCTGCGGTAGGTGTTGACCGGAAGACGTTTGATGTAACCGGTGTGGGTAATCGTGATAACAACCTCTTCACGCGGAATCAGATCCTCGTCGAGGATGCTTTCTTCCCCAACCGTAATTTCTGTACGGCGGTCATCGGAGTACTTATCCTGGATCTCCTGCAGT
Source organism: Paenibacillus sp. FSL H8-0122 (assembly GCF_038005345.1). Taxonomy (NCBI): domain Bacteria; kingdom Bacillati; phylum Bacillota; class Bacilli; order Caryophanales; family Paenibacillaceae; genus Paenibacillus; species Paenibacillus sp. FSL H8-0122. The sequence goes on from NZ_JBBOTB010000001.1 coordinate 6,684,079, forward strand.
TCATTGCTGATAATATCCAGCACAAGATGCTCATTGGCCAGAATCTCACGGTATTCGGCAATTTTGGCCAAAAGCTCGTTATATTCGTTCTCGATCTTCTCGCGTTCCAGACCGGTCAGGCGCTGCATCCGCATATCGAGGATCGCCTGGGCCTGCTCTACGCTTAGACTGAAGGTCTCCATCAGACCTTCCCGGGCAATGTCGGTAGTGCGTGAGGCGCGGATCAGGGCAATGACCTCATCCAGATGATCCAGGGCAATACGCAGACCTTCCAGAATATGCGCCCGTGCCTCCGCCTTCTTAAGGTCGAAGATCGTCCGGCGGCGGATGACTTCGATCTGATGCTGCAGATAGTGATACAACACATCGCGCAGATTCAGAATCTTCGGTTCATTGTTGACAATAGCCAGCATGTTGATCCCGAAAGTGGACTGCATAGAAGTATGCTTGTAGAGATTGTTGAGTACAACACTCGGATTCACATCCCGTCTCATTTCAACCACTACGCGCATTCCGTTACGGTCAGACTCATCACGCAGATCCGTAATGCCCTCGATGCGCTTCTCACGCACCAGCTCCGCAATCTTCTCCACGAGCCGGGCTTTGTTGACCTGGTAAGGAAGCTCATGCACAATAATCCGGGCCTTGCCGTTATTCTCTTCAATGACCGCTTTGGCACGCATGGTAACCGATCCGCGTCCAGTACGGTAGGCCTGACGGATGCCTTCACGGCCCAGAATATATCCGGCCGTCGGGAAATCCGGGCCTTGAATATATTCCATAAGCTCCATAGGCGTAATATCAGGATTCTTGATCATCGCCTGCACACCGTCAATAACCTCACCGAGGTTATGCGGAGGAATGTTGGTTGCCATCCCCACCGCAATCCCGCCTACACCATTGACCAGCAGATTGGGATAACGTGCCGGCAAGACTACAGGCTCGTTCTCTTCACCATCATAGTTGGGCGCGAAGTCAACGGTCTCCTTGTTCAGGTCACGGAGCATTTCTCCGGCAATTTTGGACAAACGTGCTTCTGTATAACGCATTGCAGCCGCCATGTCTCCGTCTATGGAACCGAAGTTACCATGACCGTCTACAAGCATATAGCGCATGGAGAAGTCCTGTGCCATACGTACCATTGTTTCATAGACTGCTGAGTCACCGTGTGGGTGATACTTACCGATAACCTCACCGACGATTCTAGCTGACTTCTTATGTGGCTTATCCGAGGACATACCAAGTTCCGACATCGCAAACAAAATGCGTCGGTGAACAGGCTTAAGTCCATCCCGCACATCCGGCAAAGCCCGGCTTACAATGATGCTCATTGCGTAATCCATAAAGGATTCGCGCATTTCCACGCCAATGTCCCGATCTTTGACTTGCGGGTTATTTTGTTCAGCCATGAGTTGGTGGACCTCCTTCAGTTAAAAACCGCTACCCTATATTATATTACTTTCACAAAACCAGCACAATTAAACATGATAGCCTGTTATCGTCTATATTGATTTTCTTTTAGTACGGATAAGGGTATACGCCCTCTCCGCTGCTGTCTTCAGTACATAGACTGTAGAGACAAGAGAATTGGCTTCATGCCCCTGTTTTCGTCCCAAAAAGCATAATCTCATATCCTTATATTATAACATTTTTTTGTTTGCTTGTCCTGAAAATTCGCTATGCGTAAAGAAACGGAGGCAGAACATGAAGATTCAACGCGTGTCCAGCAAATGGGCAAAAACGAAAGTCATTCTGCAAAACCGTCAGCTATCGGTCTATATTCCGGAAACGCGCAAATACGGCCTGGAGGATCTGAAAGAAATGCTGCATCTGCATGGCACGGTATATATAAAGCCCGACCGCGGCACCTATGGCAGCGGAGTGATGAGAGCCGAGCAGAGGGTTGTACACTTAAGTCCCAGCGGGCAGCAGCCGGAGACCCGTGAACCGGAGACAGCAGCTGCAGACATTGAAGCAGAAGTATCGGCAGAGCCGAAGCTGATGTATATTCTCAGGTATGCGAAGGACGCCGAGGTCTTTAATAACCCTGAAGAGCTTCATGCCGCACTGGTGCCGCGGATTAAAGACCGCAGCTATCTGGTCCAGCAGGGCATTGATCTGCTGCAGCATCAGGAGCGCCCCTTCGACCTGCGGGTGCTTACCCAAAAGAATCCCCAGGGCAGCTGGGAGACTACAGGCATGCTTGGCCGGGTCGCCGCACCGCAGAAGGTGATCACGAATTATCACAGCGGGGGCAGTGTTTTTCCGGTAGATGCCCTGTTCAAGGAGCATATGACCTCTGACGAAATGTCTGCGACTACCCAGCAGCTCAAATCGCTGGGCGTCCGAATCGGCGCGCAGCTCGAAACGGCTTATCCAGGCCTTAAGGAGCTGGGGCTTGATGTAGCTATCGACCAGCATCACGATCTATGGCTGCTTGAAGTAAACACCTTACCCTCCATCATTGTCTTCAAATTGTTCAAGAACAAAGCAATTTACCGCAGAATCCACCGTTACGCTGTGGCCTATGGACGGTTGAAGCCTAACCGGAAGTCCGTGACCAGCCGCCGCAAGCGAATATCAAACTTCTAGCTCTATGTATTCAAGCGGCAGGCTATATCCCCCTCTTGATTACTAAAAAACCTCCGGCTTCATCCGCAAGGGATAATCCGGAGGTTCGCTATGTGCGGCTTAAATATCCAGGTTCTTAACCGATTGCGCATGCTCCTGAATGAATTCACGGCGCGGTTCGACATTGTCACCCATCAGGGTATCAAAGATGCTGTCCGCCAGCATGGCATCCTCAATGGTCACCTGCAGCATGGTGCGGCTCTCAGGGTCCATCGTCGTGTCCCACAGCTGAGCGGCGTTCATCTCACCCAGACCTTTGTAGCGCTGAACGTTAACCTTCACGTTCTCACCGAAGGCAGCAATGATCTCATCGCGCTCCTTCTCGGTCTGTGCATAGCGCACAACCTTGTTGCGCTCGATCTTGAAGAGCGGCGGCTGGGCGATATAGATATACCCTGCGTCAACAATCTTCCGCATGTAGCGGTAGAAGAAGGTCAGCAGCAGTGTTCGGATATGGGCGCCGTCGACGTCCGCATCGGTCATGATGACAACCTTGTGGTAACGCGCCTTCGAGAGGTCGAAATCATCACTGATCCCGGTTCCCAGTGCGGTGATAATCGCCCGGATTTCCGCATTGGACAAGATCCGGTCCAGCCGGGCCTTCTCCACGTTCAGGATCTTGCCGCGCAGCGGCAGGATAGCCTGGAAGTGACGGTCCCGGCCCTGCTTGGCAGATCCTCCGGCCGAGTCACCTTCGACGATGTACAGCTCACTGATGGACGCATCCTTGGAGGAGCAGTCTGCCAGCTTACCCGGCAGGGCGCTGACTTCAAGCGCACTTTTGCGGCGGGTCAGCTCACGGGCCTTTTTGGCCGCTTCACGGGCACGGGAAGCCTGCAATGACTTCTCCAGCACCTTACGTGAGACGGCAGGGTTCTCTTCCAGGAACTCCTGCAGCTTCTCGCCGAACAGTGATTCTACAATCCCGCGGACTTCACTGTTGCCGAGCTTGGTCTTGGTTTGGCCTTCGAACTGCGGCTCAGGGATTTTGACGGAAATAATCGCCGTCAGACCTTCACGGACATCGTCCCCGGTCAGATTCTGGCTGCTATCCTTGATCACGCCGGCCTTGCGTGCGTAATCATTAATGATCCGCGTCAAAGCGCTCTTGAAGCCGGATTCATGCGTTCCGCCCTCGTGGGTATTGATATTGTTGGCGAACGAATAGATATTCTCTGTATATGAATCGTTATATTGGAGAGCTACTTCAACCGCGATCATATCCCGTGAGCCTTCCACGTAGATCGGTTCCTCATGAAGAGCTTCTTTTTTCTCGTTAAGGTATTTCACATACTCCACAATACCGCCTTCATACTTGAACGTATTGTTGACTCCGGTCCGTTCATCCAGCAGTGACAGCTCAATGCCCTTGTTCAGGAAGGCCAGCTCTCGGATACGGGTAAGGAGCGTGGAGTATTCAAAAGTAGTGGTTTCGGTAAAAATATCCGGGTCCGGGTGGAAGGTGGTGGTGGTCCCCGTCTCCTCTGTATCCCCGATCACTCTGATGTCATATTGCGGCACGCCGCGGTTGTACTCCTGCTGGTAGACATGCCCGTCACGTTTGACAGTGACAACTACCTTCTCGGACAAGGCGTTAACCACAGAGATCCCTACGCCGTGAAGACCGCCGGACACCTTGTAACCCCCGCCGCCGAACTTACCGCCTGCATGCAGGACAGTCATGACCACTTCAAGCGTGGACTTCTTCAGCTTGACGTTCTCACCGACAGGAATTCCTCGCCCGTTGTCAATAACAGTCACACTATTATTTTCAGTAATTATGACTTGAATCCGGTCGCAAAAACCTGCCAGCGCCTCATCGATACTATTATCGACAACCTCCCAGACCAAATGATGCAGACCTTTGGAGCTGGTGGAGCCAATGTACATGCCGGGACGTTTCCGAACTGCTTCCAGCCCTTCCAGTACCTGAATCTGGCTCTCATCATATGTCGGTTGATTCATTGACATGCCTTCACCTACTTCTTTCAGATTATCTCTTGTAACTTACGAAACTTATATTTCTAACAAGATCTTGGCTCTTTTTTTGAGAGTGGAGGAGGAGATCGGGGAGTAGTAGACAGTATTCCTGGTCACGACAATAGACTTCGCTTCCTCTTCACCAATGCGTTCCAGCTTCTTATCCTGCTGGGAATGAGTCATAAACTGCTTCGATACCTTGGAGGATTTCTCAATCGATATATCAAATATAGCAATCAGCTCTGAGGATCGAATAATTTTTTCTCCGCCCAAATGAATATACATGGTCTTCCTCCGCTCTTTATAACCCCACTTTGCCGCCATGAACATGATACAGGATTGCACCCTTTAGTTTATCAGCATTCAGTCCCTCAACACCGGTGGCAGTGATGAAGGTCTGCACCTTGCTCTGAAAGGTTTCAATAAGCTGGGTCTGACGATAGGGATCAAGTTCGGACAAAACATCATCAAGAAGCAGCACAGGGTATTCTCCGATCTCCTCATGGATCAGTTCAATTTCCGCCAGCTTGAGCGATAAAGCTGCCGTACGTTGCTGCCCTTGGGAACCGTAGACCTGAGCTTCTCTTCCGTTGATAAAAAAGGACAGGTCATCCCGATGGGGACCCGTCAGCGTCATGCCGCGCCTGATTTCCTGATCTCTTGTTTGTGATAACTTTAACATAAATTTGTCCAATAAGACAGCTTCATCTTCCTCTTCACGCTCACCAAACGAGGGGACATAGAGCAGCTTGAGCTCTTCTCCGCCGTTTGTGATGCCCCGGTGGATGCTTTCTGCCCATATCTGCAGCTTCTTTATGAATTGTTTCCTTTTTTTGACGATTTTAACACCATGTTCTACAAGTTGGGCATCCCAGATGTCCAGAAGCTCCCGGCCGCCAGCCTCCTTGCCCCATAACTGCTTCAGCAAATTGCCCCGCTGGAGGAGGATTTTCTGGTATTGCTGCAGATGAAACAGGTAGCTCGGCTGAACCTGGCCAATCTCCATGTCAAGGAACCGGCGCCGGATGCCCGGGGTGCCTTTAACAATCTCCAGATCCTCCGGGGCGAACATTACAACATTCAGCGAGCCTACGAATTCACTGAGCCGCCGTTGCTCCAGTCCGTTAATTCTGGCCTTCTTGCCCTGCGGGGACAGGGTCAGCTCCAGCTTAAGATCCCCGTATTTGCGCTCTACTTCAGCAACAATCTGTGCAGAGCCCGACGGGGCATCGAAGGAGATCAGCTCCTTGTCCTTGGAGGTCCGGTGGCTTTTGGTCATCGCCAGGACAAACAAAGCCTCCATGAGATTGGTTTTGCCCTGGGCATTCTGTCCGAGAATGAGATTCACATCGCCCAGATGCTCAAGACGCAGCAGCCCATAGTTACGGTAATCCTGCAGTCCGATATTTTTGACAAACAAGAGCCTGTTCCTCCTTAGGGTTACTCCTCCTTGACGCCGCCGCCCTCAACTTCAAACACGCCGTTATCCTGTACCTCTATTCTATCACCCGGGTAGAGCTTCCGGCCACGGCGTTCTTCAACCTCTCCGTTCACCTGCACATGCCCTTCCTGCAGCAGCGCCTTGGCCATCCCCCCTGTGGATACACAGTCAGCGAGCTTCAGGAACTGGTCGAGCTTAATGTATCCACTGTGGATAACTATTTTTTTCATGATTTTAATCCTTTCAGCCACTTATCCACATGTTGATGGACAGGGCGTTAATTAGTTGTCCGGTACGGCAAAATCACATACAGGCTGCGGCTCTCATCGAGCGGTCTGAGAATAATCGGGCTCATCATACCGGTGAAGGCGATCACGAGCTGCTCACTCTCCACCACCTTCAGCACATCGAGCATATATTTGGAGTTGAAGGAGATGCGCAGCGGCTCGCCTTTGAAATCGATAACTTCCAGCTCTTCACGGACCTTCCCCAGCTCGGAGGAGCTGGAAGAGATCTCCACATCACCGTTTTCCAGGGTCTGCATCCGGACGATGTTCGTTTTCTCTTCACGGGACAGCAAATAAGCACGGTCAATCGATTCGCTTAATTTTTTTGTGTCCAAAGTTAGTTCTGTTTTGTAGGTGGTTGGAATAATTCTAGAAGTATCCGGATAAATGCCATCCAGAATCCGCGAATAGAACAACACTTTGTCGATTTTGAACAGCACCTGGTTATCGGCGACGACAATATCCACCAGCATATTCTGATCAGGGATAATTTTGCTCAGCTCGTTCAGCGTTTTGCCGGCAATGACAATATTCGCGAACTGGATATTCTCTGTGCCTTCCAAGTGGGCAGCTCTGGTTGCGAGCCGGTGGCGGTCGGTAGCCGTGAACTTGAATTCATTGTCGGCCAGATTCCACAGAATGCCTGTCAGGATCGGTGTTGTCTCTTGGGTGGAGATGGAGAAGGCGGTCTGCTTGATCATATTCTTCAGCAAATCACCCGGCATGGAGATGGTTTCATTCTCCTCAATGCTTGGCAGAACCGGGAATTCTTCAGGATCAAGACCCACGATCTGAATCTCCGTAGAGCCGGAGGAGATATAGGTCTGGAAGCCTTCCTTGACTTCCATGTGAATTTCTTTGGAGGGAAGCTTCTTGATAATCTCAACGAAAAATTTGGCGGGAAGCACTACGCTGCCCGGCTGCTCTACCTTGACGATCGTCTGGCTGTCATTCTCGGCAGGGATGAAGGACTGAATGGAAATATCCGTATCACTTGCAGTCAGTGTAACGCCCTGATGGCTAACCTCAAACTTAATACCGGTCAGAATAGGGATAGTTGTTCTGCTGGAGATTGCCTTGGAGACATGGCCGATGGATTCGTTAAGCTCGTTTTTGAGAATGCTGATTTTCATGATTTCACTCCTAGCTGAAAAATTGGGAAATGGGTGTACGTAAATGCTCTTTGAAACCTGCTCTTAGAAGATGAATTATTATAGTTATTTAATAGTATTAGTAGTAGGGGCTCCGTTTATGTGGATAAGTGGCTAAACAGCATAAAATTAAGCCTACCCACATGTGTATAGATTGTGTATAGGCTCTTTGTTCCTCTTAGGAAGGATTTTTAATTTTCTCCGAAAGATTATTTACCACTTTATAGAGCTCCTGGTCCACCTTTAATTGCTGCGTAATCTTCTCATGGGCATGGATAACGGTCGTATGATCGCGTCCTCCGAAGGCCTCGCCGATCTTAGGAAGCGAATAATCCGTCAGCTCGCGGGAGAGATACATGGCAATCTGCCTTGGAAAAGCTACAGCCTTCGTGCGTTTCCGCGCTTTGAAGTCCTCCATGCGCAAATTGTAGTATTCACCGACTTTTTGCTGAATATCGTTAATGGTGATCATCTTCGGACGGCTTGAAGGGATGATATCCTTCAGCGCTTCGGCTGCCAGATGTGTCGTCACATCCTGGTTCGTCAGGGAAGAATAAGCCACAACACGGATCAGCGCGCCTTCAAGCTCCCGGATATTCGTGTCGATCTGGTTGGCAATGTACATCATGGCTTCGTTCGGGATATCCAGGTTCTCCGCTTTGGCCTTCTTGCGCAGAATGGCAATCCGCGTCTCAAGATCGGGGGGCTGGATATCTGTGATCAGTCCCCATTCGAACCGGGAACGCAGCCGTTCTTCCAGAGTGGGAATTTCCTTGGGAGGCCGGTCGCTGGAGATGATAATTTGCTTGCGTTCTTCGTGAAGAGCATTGAACGTATGGAAAAATTCCTCCTGCGTGGACTCCTTGCCGGCCAGGAATTGGATGTCATCAATCAGCAAAATGTCAACATTGCGGTACTTGTTGCGGAAGCTTTCGCCGCGGTTATCACGGATGGAGTTGATGAATTCATTCGTGAACTTCTCGGAGGAGATGTAAATCACCTTGTTATTGGGGTTATGCTCCAGCACATAATGGCCGATCGCATGCATAAGGTGAGTCTTTCCGAGACCTACGCCTCCATACAGAAACAGAGGGTTATAGGCTTTGGCCGGCGCTTCGGCTACAGCAAGGGAGGCTGCATGCGCAAAACGGTTGCCTGAACCGATCACGAACGTGTCGAAGGTGTATTTGGGATTGAGCAAATGAGTCTGTGCCTCTTCGCGCGAAACAACGGGAGTAGGCGCACTTTGCTGAACTACAGGCTCAGAGGGCTTGTTCTCCTCAATGACAAATTTGACTTCCACCTGCTGTCCGGTAACTTCATATACCGTTGCTCCTACCAGTTTGGTATAGCGACTTTCCAGCCATTCTACGGCAAAGGTTGTAGGCGCCGAGATGATAAGAGCCTGGGAATTGAACGTCATGGCCTTGGTGGCCTTGAACCAGGTATCGAAGCTCGGCTTGCTTAGTTTGGTTTGAATAATCGATAATATTTGCTGCCATAATTCGGAAGTATGGCTGTCCACAGACTGTCACTCCTTTAAATCTTCCAAATGTGGCATCAGCCATGAAGTGGAAATGTCGAAGAAAATGGGTTGGTGCTGAATCTTATCCCCAGTATGCAACTTCAAGAGACAAAAAAATATGGATAAATTTGAATTGTTCACAACTTTATCCACAGCTTGTTGATAATTTATTGAACAAACAAATCTATTCACATTCAAAAGTAATACTATCATAGCAAAACGCCCCTTGTTTTTCAATGAGCGAGGCCATTTTATCCACAAATTCAATCACTTGTGTATAATTTTTAGGCACACCACTACATATTGTTGATAATTTGTTTACCGTTCGACAGTTTCCGCGGCTGCGCCAATTTTTTTATACACAGGTTGTGCTCACCTGTGAGCAAATTCCCCCCGGAATTAATCACAGGTGGATAACTGGACAAGCCTGTGGATTATTATTTTGGATGTGTTCCTTTGTGGATAAGCGGAGCAACCTGAAAAAGAGGGAGAAAGAGACATGGTTGACTTTTGGCGCTAATATATGTTTAAATATATAAAGGTGTTTTCTGTGAGGATATGTCTCCAAATTAAATTGATAATACTTGTAGATACTGTCCCTACTTTAAGGACGGCTTAGTCCGTTTCTGCTTATATGACAGTAATTATGTTCCTGTAAGGGAGGTGCAATACATGAGACCGACGTTCAGACCAAATGTTAGCAAACGCAAAAAGGTGCATGGTTTCCGCAAAAGAATGAGCACGAAAAACGGCCGCAAAGTGCTGGCAGCCCGCCGCTTGAAAGGCAGAAAAGTTTTGAGTGCGTAAGATAGGCCACTTTGGGACCACTGCTGTGGTCCTTTTTTACGCTTTATTTGCAGAATGCATCAGCTGTTTTTATTTCTCTTCTATATATAGCGCAGAATAGGATGACGCTCAGTGAGCAGAAACCCACGCACTACTTCTGCTGCTGCAACAATAAATGATAGGCTCTGCAGGGGATGTTAACGCTACTGCGGGGCTTTTTTTAAAGATATAAGAATTCCACAAGCTGTCTATGTTTGTTGGCAGGGGATCTCCAGGGCCGCCGCGGTAACTGTTTATGGTCTCCCTTGAATGACAATACTAATTAGAAGATGAAATTCCGGAGCCTGGAGCAATTCCGGTATTTGAATAGGAGATTTCCGTGCACAAAAGTCTACGATTACGAAACCGTGCCGACTTCAGCCGCGTATACCGCCATGGGAAGTCATTTGCGAATCATCAGTATGTGGTGTATTGGTTCCCCAGAAGAGAAGTGGAACGATTCCGGGTGGGCATATCCGTCAGCAAGAAGGTCGGGAATGCCGTAGTCCGGAACCGGATGAGAAGGCTGGTCAAGGAGATTGTCCGTCATCACGAGGCGGAAATTGCCGGCAATCTGGATATCGTTTTCATTGTCAGAAAAGGAGCGCTCTCCAAGGATTACGCCGAGCTGGAGAAAAGCGTGCTGCATGTGCTGCGCAAAGCCAAGCTGCTCAAGGCTTTACGCAAGTAAAAGAGCCTGAAGAGGGCTTGTTTATTTGTATCCATAATTATGTTATGATTTACGGTGCAATGGAATGTTTATGAGAGGGGTTTTGAAGTGTCTCTAATGAAGACTAAGCGAGGAAAAATGTTTCTTCTCCTCGGGTTAATGGTTCTAATGATCGCTGTTCTGTCGGGATGCTCTCCGTCTGCGACAACAGTGACGCACACTACGGAGGATTTGAAAAATGGAGGCTTCTGGCAGAGTAATGTTGTCTATTATTTCGCCTTAGCTCTGGATACTTTCGCCAAGTGGTTCAACGGCCAATACGGCTTTGCCGTTCTTGTGATGGTGATTATTGTCCGCACGCTGATTCTCCCGCTTACGATTAAGCAGGTGAAGAGCTCGCGCGCCATGCAGGCGATTCAGCCGGAACTTGAGAAGATTAAGAAGAAATATAAAGATGAGCCCGAAAAGGTACAGCAGGAGACAATGCGCCTGTTCCAGGAGAACAAGGTTAATCCGATGGCGGGCTGTCTGCCGCTGATCGTGCAAATGCCAATCTTTATTGCCCTATACAATTCCATCTACTACAACCCGGATCTCAGATTGCATGACTTCCTGTGGCTGCAGCTTGGCAAGCCCGACCACCTGTTCATTCTGCCGGTTCTCGCTGCCGCAACCACCTTCATTCAGACCCGCATGATGACCAAGATGAACCCGGTCCAACAGCAGGGTCCAATGCAGTTCATGATGATGGTCTATCCGGTTCTGATCTTCATCATGTCCTACAACTTCCCGGCTGCTCTGCCTCTGTACTGGGTATACAGCAATATTTACACCATTGTCCAGAACTACTTCCTGTACCGCAACAATGATAAGCACAAAGCAGCACTTGTGGCTGCGAATGCTACGGTAAGTGCAGGCAACAGCAAGGCCAAGGATGTTAACCTGACGAAAAGCAAGAACAGCAACTCTAACGCCCGCAAAGATGTAACTCCTGCTGCTAAAGGAAACGGAAGCAATGGGAAGAAGGGGGTCAAAAAGTCAAAATGAGCAAAGTCGTCGCGACAGGGAAAACCATTGAAGAAGCTGTAGAACGGGGACTTAATCAGCTTGGAGTTCACAAGGACCGGGTAACGGTCAACGTACTTGAACAGCCGTCAAAAGGATTCCTTGGATTGATCGGTGCGAAGGGTGCCAAGGTGGAATTGACCTTGATCCCGGAAGCCGCACCGGCATCAGCGGCGAGTGCTCCGCTACTGTCTCAGCAGACAACAAGAGAGAGCAATACAGAGGCGATCAGCGGTGTACCGCGCCAGGATTCCGGACACCCGGTAGAAGAAGCATACGGTCAGGCCGTTCATTTCATTGTAGATGTCGCCAAGAGCATGGGGCTTGAGGTGGAAGTTGAAATCGTTCATGCCAAGGAATCAACTGTTCTGCAAATTTCCGGTCCGGAGCTTGGGCTGCTGATTGGCAGAAGAGGACAAACTCTCGATGCTTTGCAGTATTTGGCTAATATTGTGGCCAACCGGTATTCTGACAGCTTCATCCGGCTCGTGCTGGATGCGGAGAACTTCCGGGAGCGCCGCAAGAAGACACTGGAGGAGCTGGCTGACCGTCTGGCCGGGCGTGTGGTGAGGACCCGCAAAGAGGTGGTCCTGGAGCCCATGTCCCCGCAGGAACGCAAGATCATCCATTCCAGATTACAGGATCACAAGCAGGTGAACACCCTCAGCAAGGGTGAAGAGCCGAACCGCCGCGTCGTTATAACTTTGAAGTAGAACCATATGCCGCAATGACTCCTTGACCTATGCGAGGAGTCATTGTTTTTTTGAAGAGACCATAACCAGAGGTGAATTACAACATGCTTAGTGACACTATTGCCGCTGTATCGACAGCCTTGGGCGAGGGCGGTATTGCCATCATCCGGGTTAGCGGACCGCAGGCAATCCCCCAAGTAGCCCCTTTGTTCAAAAGCCGTATCCCCCTTACGGAAGCTGATTCTCATACGGTGCATTATGGACATATCGTAAGTCTGCAGGACGGCGAACAGCTGGAAGAGGTACTGGTAACCGTCATGAAGGGACCACGCTCCTTTACCACGGAGGATGTGGTGGAGATCAGCGCTCATGGCGGTGTAATCTCTGTAAGAAGAGTAATGGATCTGCTGCTGCAGCAGGATATCCGGCTGGCCGAGCCGGGAGAGTTCACCAAGCGTGCCTTTTTGGGCGGACGGATTGATCTCTCGCAGGCCGAGGCCGTAATTGATCTGATTCGTTCCAAGTCGGACCGGGCCTTCTCGGTTGCCCTCAAGCAGGTTAGCGGCTCGTTATCCGCACGTATTCATGAGCTTCGGCACACGCTAATTGAGACACTGGCCCATATAGAAGTGAATATTGATTACCCCGAGCATGATGTGGAATCCTTAACTGCCGATTTCATCAAGGATAAGAGTCAAGAGGTTATGCAAGGCATAGATAAGCTGCTTCGAACCGCCAATGAAGGAAAGATTCTGCGCGAAGGGATTACGACAGCTATTGTGGGCAGGCCCAATGTCGGGAAGTCCTCACTGCTGAACGCGCTTGCCCGTGACAACAAGGCGATTGTGACCGACATTCCGGGAACAACGCGTGATGTGATAGAAGAGTATGTAACGATTAATAATATCCCGCTGAAGCTGCTGGATACTGCCGGTATCCGTGAGACGATGGATGTGGTAGAGAGAATCGGTGTGGAGCGCTCGAAGGCGGCTTTCAGCGATGCGGATCTGATTCTGCTGGTGCTAAATGCCAATGAGGAGCTTCATGAGGATGAACTGGCACTGATGGAACAAATCCACGGTAGACAAGCGCTGGTCATCATGAATAAAATGGACTTACCGTCCCGTCTGGACACGGGGAAGCTGCGCTCCTTTTTCGCTGAAGCGAGTATTGTACCGATGTCGGTGCTGGAAGAGGAAGGACTCGATAGACTGGAAGAGGCGATCTCCGCACTGTTCTTCGGAGGCAAGCTGGAATCTGGCGACCTGACTTATGTAAGCAATGTAAGGCATATAGCCTTGCTGAAGAAGGCACATAAATCATTACAGGATGCCTATGAAGCAGCGGAGATACTGATTCCTATAGATATGATACAGATTGATGTACGTCTGGCCTGGGAGCAGCTTGGAGAGATTATTGGAGATACGGCGGCTGATTCGCTGCTGGACCAGATCTTCTCGCAATTCTGCTTGGGCAAATAAGAAGGAGGAACCGTTATGAATTATGATGGAGGCAGCTATGATGTTATCGTCATCGGCGCCGGTCATGCCGGCTGCGAAGCAGCTCTGGCTGCTGCACGGATGGGCTGCCGCACACTGATGATCACAATTAACCTGGATATGGTGGCCTTCATGCCATGTAATCCATCGATTGGCGGACCCGCCAAGGGCCATGTGGTGCGTGAAATTGATGCACTCGGCGGAGAAATGGGCCGCAATATAGACAAGACCTTCATTCAACTGCGAATGCTTAATACAGGCAAGGGGCCTGCTGTTCATGCTCTGCGTGCACAAGCCGACAAGTTCCTCTATCAGCACGCGATGAAAGAAACGATGGAAAAGACTCCTAACCTGACTCTGCGCCAGGGGATGGTGGAGGAGCTGATCACCCAAGACGGACGCTGCGCCGGAGTGGTGACGAAGACCGGGACGGTGTATCACAGCAAGACCGTTATTCTGACAACGGGAACCTACCTGCGCGGCAAGGTGATCATGGGTGAGCTGACATATGAGAGCGGACCAAATAATCAGCAACCGTCCGTACGCCTGTCCGAGAATCTGCGCGAACTGGGGTTCGATTTGGTCCGCTTCAAGACCGGAACGCCGCCGCGTGTCCACAAGGACTCGATTGATTTCTCCAAGACCGAAATCCAGCCGGGCGATGAGAAGCTGAAATTCTTCTCTTTTGAAACCAAATCCTCGGATAATGAGCAGTTGCCTTGCTGGCTAACCTACACCTCCCCGGTTACTCACCAGATCATTAATGACAATCTGCACCGGGCGCCGATGTTCACGGGTATTATTGAAGGAACGGGTCCGCGTTATTGCCCTTCAATTGAAGATAAGGTTGTCCGGTTCAGTGATAAATCACAGCATCAGATCTTCCTGGAGCCGGAAGGTAAAAACACATCGGAATACTATGTACAGGGTCTGTCGACAAGCCTTCCTGAGGATGTGCAGCTGGCGGTTCTGCGGTCTATTCCCGGAATGGAGAAGGTAGAGATGATGCGCAACGGCTATGCCATTGAATATGATGCGATGGTTCCGACGCAGCTCTGGCCGTCTCTGGAAACCAAACGTCTGCCGGGACTATTCACTGCGGGACAAATCAACGGTACCTCCGGTTATGAAGAGGCGGCAGGGCAGGGGGTTATTGCCGGTATCAATGCAGCGCGTAAAGTGCAGGAGAAAGAGCCGGTGGTGCTGGACCGTTCGCAGGGCTATATTGGCGTTCTGATCGATGATCTTGTCACTAAGGGAACGAATGAGCCTTATCGACTGCTGACTTCCCGTGCGGAATACCGGCTGCTGCTCCGTCATGATAATGCGGATCTCCGCCTGACGCCAATCGGTTATGACATTGGGCTGATTACAGAGCAGCGCTATGAAGCCTTCCTTGATAAGAAGGGCCGGGTCGACCGTGAGATTATCCGTCTGCAGGAGACGAAGATTAAGCCGGTTCAAGTGAATGAAGCTCTAGCCAGTTATGGATCTGCACCGATTGTTGACGGAAGCAATCTGCTGACCTTAATGCGCCGCCCTGAGCTAGCCTACAGCTTCGTGGATCTGATCTCTCCTTCTCCAGAAGAGCTGGATGAAGAGATGAAGGAGCAGGTGGAGATTCAGATTAAGTATGCCGGCTATATTGAGAAACAGCTCCTGCATGTGGAGAAGCTTCAGAAGATGGAGAAGAAGAAGATTCCTGACGACATCAACTATAATGAGATTCATGGACTGGCCATGGAGGCCCGGCAAAAGCTGACCAAAATCGCTCCAATCTCCATTGGGCAGGCTTCACGTATCGGAGGCGTTACCCCGGCAGATATCTCGATTCTGCTGGTTTATCTGGAGCACTACAACCGTGTAACAGCGGCGAAAGGATAATCTATGGATACAACGGTAGCTGAGTTCACCGACCTGCTTAAGGTGCATGGGCTGGAACTCTCAATGAAGCAGCTTGAACAATTCGAACTCTATTATCAGGAGCTGGTCTCCTGGAATGAGAAGATGAATCTAACCGGGATCACAGAGCGGAGCCAGGTATATACCAAGCACTTCTATGATTCTTTATCTTTAGCCTTCTATGTGAATATGCAGGAGACGAAGAGTCTTGCTGATATTGGTTCAGGGGCAGGGTTTCCTGGAA
Organism: Paenibacillus sp. FSL H8-0122; assembly: GCF_038005345.1. Classification (NCBI taxonomy): domain Bacteria; kingdom Bacillati; phylum Bacillota; class Bacilli; order Caryophanales; family Paenibacillaceae; genus Paenibacillus; species Paenibacillus sp. FSL H8-0122. The sequence continues at coordinate 6,699,991 of NZ_JBBOTB010000001.1, forward strand.
TTCCGCTGAAAATCTGCTTCCCTGATCTTAAGCTGACGATTGTGGATTCACTTAGCAAGCGGATCACCTTCCTGCAGCATGTCTGTGATACCCTGGGGTTGAAGGGTGTACAGCTCATTCACGGCCGGGCGGAGGATGTCGCCAGACAGTTTGTTCACCGGGATGCTTATGATGTAGTCACTGCCCGTGCGGTGGCCCGCTTATCGCTTCTGAATGAATTCTGTCTGCCATTCACCCGCAAGGACGGCATCTTCGCTGCCATGAAGGGGAGCGATCCGACGGAGGAACTGCAAGAAGCCAAGCGCAGCTTCAAGGAGCTGCGTGCTGAACTGCACAAGGTAGAATCCTTCAGTCTGCCGGTGGAAGAATCTTCCCGGCATATCATTCTTGTACGTAAGACAGGGGCCACCCCGTCCAAGTATCCGCGCAAGCCCGGCGTACCTGCGAAGTCGCCGCTTATCTAATTGTTTCACGTGAAACAACATTTGACAGTCTTCTGTTATACTGGATCAAGCTCATGCGAATGTGAGCTTGATCTTTTTATTTTCCTGGAAAGCTGGCTTAGTTGAGGCTGGTTTGCAGGAAAAATAGGTCATTATGGAGAATAGGATTATTAGCAGAAAAGTGATAGAATAATATAGTAAGACTTTTAATAGATATGATCAGAATGAATGCCAGGCCGTCTTTTAAGAGAAGTGGCTAAGAATGACTTATGGATACTTTTCTTACGCTGTACGATAAGCTTTTCGCATGAAAGGTTAAGAGGATCGTACTATAACGAAATTAGGTGGTTATGAACGGAATGAAAGAACAATTCACCAAGCTTTTTGGATTTACCGAGCGGAGCAGCGGAGAAGAGATCAAACAAATCCCGGTTCATGAGGTCATCAGCAGTCCGTATCAGCCACGGACTATTTTCGATGATGAGAAGATCGACGAGCTGTGTCAGACTATCAAAACTCATGGCGTGATCCAGCCGATCGTTGTTCGTATGCGTGATTCCCAGTATGAGATTATTGCAGGCGAAAGACGCTGGCGGGCAGTTAAAAAGCTGGGCATGGACACCATTCCGGCGCTTGTCCGCGAATTCAATGATTCACAGGCTGCATCAATCGCACTGATAGAGAACCTGCAGCGTGAGGGCTTAACTTCTATTGAAGAGGCGATCGCGTATCAGAAGCTGATTGACTTGCATCAATTGACCCAGGAGAGTCTGGCTCAGCGGCTTGGCAAAAGCCAATCCACCATTGCCAATAAAATCCGCTTGCTGAATTTGCCTGAACAGGTCAAAACTGCATTAATGGAAAGAAAAATTACCGAGCGCCATGCACGCTCGCTCTTGTCGCTAGACACTGAGGAGATGCAGCTTAAGGTTCTGGCTGAGGTTATTTCCAAGGAATTGAATGTAAAACAAACAGAAGCACGTATCGCCTTCTACAAGGCTGTTACCCAGACCAAAAAATCAAAACGGACCTCCTATACCAAAGATGTCCGTCTCGCTCTTAATACAATTCGTCAATCTATAGACATGGTTACCGGCTCAGGAATGGAGATTAAGACCTCCGAGAATGACCGCGGAGATCATTATGAGATTGTGATCCAAATTCCAAAACGATAATGGCAACAAAAAGCTGAAGGCGGCCCTGAGGTGTTGGCCGCCTTTTCTATGACTAGCTCCGAACATTATCACATATACACTCTAAGGATAAGTTGTTGTCTATTTATCTACATCTCCGCAAATGTGATGCCGTAGATCCAGATTATAATGCCGTTAACAGCTAAGAACTACAAGATGATTCTTTCTAAACAATTCGAGGTGAAATAAGTGTCCAAGATTATTGCCATAGCAAATCAAAAAGGCGGGGTAGGTAAAACAACAACCTCTGTGAACCTGGGTGCCAGCATGGCTACTCTGGGGAAGAGAGTGCTGCTTGTTGATATTGATCCGCAAGGCAACACTACGAGCGGCGTTGGCGTCAACAAAGCGGATGTAGAGAATTGCATTTACGATATTCTTATTAATGAAGTGAATCCGCAGGAAACAATACAGGAGACCCGGATTGAGGGCCTTCATATTATTCCGGCAACTATTCAGCTGGCAGGAGCAGAGATCGAGCTGGTCTCTACGATATCGCGGGAACTGAAGCTGAAGAAGGCACTGAATGCAGTGAAGGCGAATTATGATTACATCATCATCGATTGCCCGCCATCATTAGGGATTCTTACTATTAACTCTCTAACGGCTGCAGACTCAGTGATTATCCCTATACAATGCGAATATTATGCGCTTGAAGGATTAAGCCAGCTGCTCAATACGGTAAGACTGGTTCAGAAGAATCTTAATCCGCATCTCAAAATAGAGGGAGTATTGCTCACGATGCTGGATGCCCGGACGAATCTTGGGATTCAGGTCATTGAAGAAGTGAAAAAATATTTCCAGGAAAAGGTATACAGAACGATTATCCCGCGTAATGTACGCCTAAGCGAAGCCCCTTCACATGGACAGTCAATTATTACCTACGATTCCCGTTCCAAGGGAGCGGAAGTATATTTAGAGTTGGCAAAGGAAGTGATCTCTTATGAGTAAGCGTTTGGGAAAAGGCTTGGATGCATTAATACCTTCTCTGTCGATCAATGAAGACGATAAGGTAGTAGAGATCCCGTTGACGCAGCTTAGAGCCAATCCTTATCAGCCGCGCAAGGATTTCAATGAAGAGGCCATTCAGGAGCTTGCAGAATCCATAAGACAGCATGGTGTGATCCAGCCGATCATTGTTCGCAGTGTGTTGAAAGGGTATGAGATTATTGCCGGGGAACGCAGATTCAGGGCCTCGCAATATTGCGGCAAAGCTACGATTCCGGCAGTGGTACGCAGCCTCAGTGATCAGCAGGTGATGGAGATTGCCCTGATCGAGAACCTGCAGCGTGAGAATCTTAACGCGATGGAAATAGCGGTTGCTTATCAAGGACTGATGGATCAATTCTCACTAACTCAGGAAGAGCTTTCTCTTAAAGTCGGAAAGTCCAGATCGCATATCGCCAACTTTTTGCGGCTGCTTAGCTTACCGGAAGAAGTGAAGGATTATGTTTCACGTGGAACAATTTCGATGGGGCATGCCCGGGCAATTGTGGCTCTGAAAGATCCGGAGGTCATCAAGCAATTGGCTGCTCAGTGTGTGGAGCTTCAGTGGAGTGTTAGAGAACTGGAAGAGGTAGTGAAGAATCTCGACCGCAAACCGGCTAACGGAATTAAGGCCAAGGTTGTGAAACGTGATCCTTATATTGATAATGTAGAGGAAGTATTACGGGAGCGGTTCAAGACAACAGTCAAAATAAAACAAGGCAAGGAAAAAGGAAAAATCGAATTAAACTATTACAGTGCCCAAGACCTGGAAAGATTGCTGGAGCTGCTGGGGAACTGATTTGGATATTTGTACCGAAGACATATCCTGAGATATCCTTAATACGGATATGGAGGGGTATGTTTTTTAAATCGAAAAGAGGGAGGCGGAAGATGGAGAGGCTGGTATATCTCGATCACGCAGCTACTTCGTGGCCCAAGCCGCCGGAGGTGGCTGCAGCTATGGTGGAGGCCTTGGAGCAGTCAGGAGCCAATGCCGGGCGGGGCAACCACTCACTGGCTATCGGGACGGGGCGGGTATTAGTTCGTGCACGAATGCTGCTGGCAGAGTTGTTTGGTATAGCGAATGCTCAGGATATCGCGTTCACTCATAACACAACTATGGGGCTAAATATGGCTATTAAGGGTACACTTCAACCAGGGGATCATGTCGTGTCAACGATGACGGAGCATAACTCTGTGCGCAGACCCTTGGAGTATTTGCGCCGGAGCATCGGGATTGAAGTGGATTATATACAGGCGGACCGCGAGGGCCAAATTAATCTTCACGAGCTTCAGCGGTCTCTGCGTCCTAACACCCGGATGGTGATCTGCAATCATAGTTCCAATCTGCTGGGAAGTATTCTGCCGGTTGGGGATATCGGTGACATCGTGAAATCGCATGGGGCTGTGTTCCTGGTAGATGCCGCTCAAAGTGCAGGGGCGCTTAATATTGATGTGGCGGCTATGAATATTGATCTGCTGGCATTTCCGGGACATAAAGGGCTGCTCGGTCCGCAAGGAACCGGGGGGCTGTATATCTCTCCTGTGCTGGATCTGGAACCGCTGATGCATGGAGGGACTGGCAGTCAGTCGGAGAACAGCGAGCAGCCAAGTGTTCGCCCGGACCGTTATGAGGCAGGAACACAGAATGCCGTCGGAATAGCCGGTCTGCTGGCTGGAGTGAAGGCGGTTAAGGCGCTGGGAGTGGAACAGATTCATATGCAGGAATGGAAGCTGACACAGCTGCTGATGGAGGGCTTGGCTGCTATTCCGGGCATGCGGCTTCTGGGCCCGGCGCCGGGCGCTCCGCGCAGCGGAATTGTGGCTTTTGTCGTAGAGGGGCAGGAGTCGGCGCATATTGCCCACCGGCTGGACCGCGAATACCAGATTGCCGTACGGGCAGGTATGCACTGTACACCGCTGGCCCATCAAGCAGCGGACACTCTGGATAGCGGAGCGGTAAGGGCAAGTGTAGGAGTGAGCTCCACGGAAGCGGATGTCCAGCGGCTGCTGTTAGCCATGAAGGAAATGTACGGCGTATCGCGTTCAAGCTAGTAAGTGGATAAGGATTCGGATGGATTATACAGGTCGGTGTCGTTACAGCGTGGGAATTCTTATTTTTGTATAAAGGATGATTCAACATGTCGGAGTTAAATGAAATCATAAGCGAGTATTTATCGGCGTTCATCATGGGCTTTGCCGGGGTCATCATACTGATGGCCATTATGATGATCGTCCAGGGCGCCAAGCTTCGCAGAATGCGGAGCCGGTACGAAGCCATGATGGGCGGGAATGGCATAGAGGATCTGGAGAATCTGCTGGTCAACCTGAAGAATCAGGGGGATATGCTGGAGGAGGTCCAGCTGGAGCAGAAGACGCTGCTTGAAGCGGCACATACCAAAATGCGCGGCATGAAGTCCAAGGTGGCCATGAAGCGCTATAATGCTTTTGGAGAACGCGGTAATGACCTGAGTTTCTCGCTTGCCATTCTGGATGACAACCACAGCGGGATTGTGCTGAGCAGTCTGCACAACCGCGAGAACTCATATATCTATGCTAAGCCGGTTGAACAGGGAGAGTCCACGTATGCTCTATCACCTGAGGAGAAGGAAGTTATTGCTCTCGCGTTGCAGCAGATCTAGCATGCAGGTTCCACTGCTTCAAGGCAGAGTAGAGGCTGGATGAAATAATATCCGACAAGCGCATCACCAGGCTTAATCTGGTGTTCTGCAATACGAAATATTCCATGAATCCTCCCACATTAACGATGCCGGTCAAATGGATATCGCCAACGGGGGGAAGCTGCTTGTTGACCCCTGCGCCGGGACGCAGCGGACCTTCAACCACCTGAATACAGCCGACGCTGGTGGACTGGCCGAGGCAGGCGTCAATGGCGATGATGAACGGGTTGGCATGCTTTTGGTACACAAGGCCCACTGTCTCTTCCAGGTTAATAGCATGTACCGGCTCCTCCAGCGTTCCGTAGAGATGGAACAGCGGGCTGTGAAAGCGGGCCAGTGTCGTGCCGACCAGGGGGCCAAGAGAATCGCCGGTCGAGCGGTCCGTGCCCACGCAGATAATGACAATGGGCGTATCCGGACGGGTGCGCGAAAAGTGGAACAGCAGACGGTGGGTAATGGCAGAATAGATATTGGGGTCGGCATGTGATATTTTTAAACAGGATGGTTCTTGCAGCGGTGGAGCTTTGGAAGAGAAATTCATATAATCGTCCTTTCTGGGGCGGCGACTGCAATTCACGGGAAAATCTGCTAAAAAAGCAGTCAGGCTGCCAGGCTGCTGATTATGCAAGGCTTACGTCCGCGGGAGCGTGTTCTGATGATCCTAGTATATGGATGGAAGTGGTTTTTTATACTATGGCGGCAATAGATAGGACCAATAGCCCAGAGGAGGCGTGGAGTGTGGAGGAGGAACTGCTGCTAGCGTTTGATTCGACCCAGCAGGCGCTGCGCGCCGAGATGCTGCTTGAATATGCGGAGATTGAAATCGATATCTTCCCTACGCCCAAGGAGATCACCGCCGGCTGTGCGATGTCGATCCAATTCTCCCGGAGTGCGCTGGATGAGGTAAGGGTCCTGGTCGAAGAGCAGAACGTAGAGATCCGGGGGATCTTCGCCAAGGCCGTTGAGGGTGCAGGGTATGTGGAAATAACGGAGAAGGAGGGGTTCGATGATTGACAGCTTACTTGCGGCCGACGGTGTTGAAGGTGTTGTTAATGATGCCGTCCGCTTCAAAGATAAATTATGGGACTGGTTCACCAATGCGGATATGTGGGCCACGGTCCTGTTTTCGGGAATCAGAATTCTCTTGATTTTCATTCTGACCCGGGTGATTATCAAAGTGGTCTCCAATGTGATTGACCGGTCTCTTGAGCGGGAGACGAGGGGGAGGATGCTAGCGAACAACCGGCGTTTCTCCACCGTCGGCGGACTGATGAAGAATGTGGTTACCTTCTTCTGTAACTTCACCATGATTCTGCTGGTTCTGTCGGAGTTCAACTTCGATCTGAAGCCGCTGCTCGCCGGAGCAGGGGTAGTCGGGCTGGCTATAGGGTTCGGCGCACAAAGTTTGGTCAAAGATGTGATTACGGGCTTCTTTATTATTTTTGAGGACCAGTTTGCTGTCGGGGATGTGATCCAGAGCGGAACCTATAAGGGAACGGTAGAGATGATTGGCCTGAGGACGACCAGACTGTTAAGTGCAACGGGCGAGGTACACATCATTCCTAACGGCACGATTGTGAATGTGACGAATTATTCGCTGGCGAATGCACTGGCTGTAGTAGATGTACCGGTTAAAATCGAACGCGGGCTCGAAGCCACCCTGGCCCTGATCGGCGAGGCGCTTCAGGGCATCGAGGAACGCAGCTCCAGTGTCATTGCCTACCCTAATATTCTGGGAATCCAGTCGATGAGTACCTCGGAGTATGTCATCCGCATAGCGGCGAATTGCCTGCCTAATGCCAGAGACGCTGCCGAGCGGCAGATTCAGAATGATATCAAGCATGCTCTGGAGAAGCAGAGCGCCCTGGAGGCTGCTAAGGCCGAGCAGGAGGCGCGTGAGCAGGCGGAGAGGGAGGCAAGAGAGGCTAAGGCGGCTCGTGAGCAGGAGCGTACAGAGGAAGCCCACAGAGCCCGTGAGGAGCAGGAGGCCAGCCCAAGAAGGCAGGTGGCAGCTGCGCAAGAGGCAGAGGAGGGGGAAGAGTAATGGAACGCAAGGTATTCGGGCTGGGTGATATAGTGCAGATGAAGAAGCAGCATCCCTGCGGAACGAACGAGATGGAGATTATCCGTATGGGGATGGATATCCGGATTAAGTGCACCGGCTGTCAGCACAGTGTCCTCATTCCCCGCGCCAAATTCGAGAAGAATCTGAAGAAGGTCCTGCATTCAGCGGATAGCGGAGCGGAGAATAATTAAGCCGGTGCAGGCAGCGAAACGCAAATGAATAACGCTTGCAATTGTGCGATTGGCATGATATGATAATTCTTGCTGCGGAGAGGTACCCAAGAGGCCCAAGGGGGCTGACTCGAAATCAGTTAGGCGTGTCACAGCGTGCGTGGGTTCGAATCCCACCCTCTCCGCCACTTCAGCAATTATATTGTTAATTTATGAGACCTCCGTTCTGATACGGGGGCTTTTTTGTGCAAATATAAGAATTTTATATGTTGCACACGATTAATTATCCTTCTATTTCTCGCTGAAACGGTACCGTCCTGTAAAAGGACGGCAAAGCCGTTTCCACTTGCTGCATACTTGAACGTGAAGTCCGGATAGATAGCACGCAAAAAGAGAGACCTTCGCAGGTCTCTCTTCCAGAGGCAGTACATCAATGACGTTCGGAAATCTCTGTCTATAGCTACTACTGTGATTGGGTAATGCCAAAGCTGTTACTCCTTTTTACAGAGCCAGCTTCACTCTCCCCGGGTACGATAGCTGCTGAATTCAGAATCCCTGTGATCGTGTTCGTCTGCGACGTTCAACGGAACCACACCTCTCTTTTGTACTGCCTGGGTCTAGTATGCGCAGCCTTCAAGGTTTTATACCTGGCTGCTGAAATTAATGGACACGGGCCTTCTCGACTTTTTTCCACTTGCGGTTCTGGTTGCTGGTCTCCGGGAAGGTGTCGCCTTTCTCCATTGTAATCCGCTTTGGATTCTGAATCTCCGTGTGGAAGCTCCGCGCTTCGCCTACCTCGGTGTAAACGCCCGGGTTGGGGGCTTTGTCGCCTTTTTCATACTCCGTCTGTTCGCCCATTGGTGAATAACCTCCTGTTATCGAATGATGAAGCGGTTATATTGTGGCCTTGACGATGAGGGATTACTCAGAGGTTATTATGGAATCCGCCAACACCTTTTTACTATGGTCCAGCATCTGGTACGTATTAATAAAACTTGCAATCCTCTGCTGGGTTTGGTATATTGATTTGGTGCGAGTCTATGTTTGTGCTCGTTCCTTGCTCCTGACCTGATCAGGGGCCGCAGACCATAAGGAGGTGAAAATTATGCGCAAATATGAAGTCATGTACATTATTCGTCCTGACATTGAACAAGAAGCCGTTCAAGCAGCAGTCGAAAAATTCCAAGGCATCATCTCCAACGGCGGAGAAATTACAAAGCACGATGTGCAAGGTAAACGCCGTCTTGCGTATGAGATCAAGAAACATCGTGATGGCGTTTTTGTTTTGGTTAACTTCAATGCAGAACCTGCAGTAGTTACTGAGCTTGAGCGTATCATGAAGATTTCTGACGAAGTAATTCGTTATCTCATTACGAACGACGTTGCCTAAGATATTGACAAGCTTTGTAACGAATCGCGCTATTAAGGAGGGGACCTAATTGTTGAACCGTATCATTCTGATCGGTCGGTTGACCCGTGACCCGGAACTTCGTTATACTCCTGCTGGTGTTGCCGTAACACAGTTTACGCTTGCCGTAGACCGTAACTTTACGGGCCAGAACGGTGAACGCGAAGCGGACTTTATCCCGGTAGTAACCTGGAGACAGCTGGCTGAGACCTGTGCCAATTATTTGCGCAAAGGAAGACTGGCAGCCGTGGAAGGACGCATCCAAGTACGGAATTACGAGAATAACGAAGGCAAACGTGTATACGTTACTGAAGTTATTGCCGATAATGTCCGTTTCCTGGAATCCGCGCAGAGCCGTGAAGGCGGAAATGCAGCAAGTGGCGGAAGTATGCCTGAAGAGCCAGCCTTCGGTGGCGGCGGTAACGGCGGGAACAGTGCTCGCGGAAATGGAAGCAACAATAATTTCTCGCGTAACAACAATACCCAAGATCCTTTTTCGGGCGATGGAAAACCGATCGATATATCGGACGATGATTTGCCATTTTAATAAGGAAGGACTGAACTGAACATGGCTTTCAAACCAAGAGAAGGTGCGGACAACGACAAAAGACCGGCACGTCGTGGTGGACGCAACAAGCGTAAAAAAGTGTGCTATTTCACTGTGAACAAGATTACTCACATTGATTATAAAGACACTGAGCTTCTTAAGAAGTTCATCAGCGAACGCGGAAAGATCTTGCCGCGTCGTGTAACTGGTACAAGTGCAAAATACCAACGCGCTCTGACTATTGCTGTAAAGCGCTCGCGTCAAATCGCGTTGCTGCCTTACACAACAGAATAGGACGTTTTATGAAGCAGCCGGCTGAGCCGGCTGCTTTTTGTATGGGATAACCCCTAATTGACAAACGGATTCCAGCTGTAGTAAATTACAGGTATCCTATAACTAAAGGGGAAATTTTGATGTTGGTGAGCGTTCTTAACTAAGCAATTTCATATCGTTCCGGCTGTTAGCCGCCGCATGCTCTGATTTTGACAGAGACATGTCTTGTTGGAGTCTGTCCTGGTGACATCTCTGACTGAGTAGACCGTGGGCTGCTGGAATGAATGATTTAGTTAAGAACACACGCGAAGCGTCATGATGGCCTCTTGATCCGGCTATTGTTCTCTTTGTGATTAACCGTGCTCTTGCAGCACGGTTTTTTCTGTTTTCAGGTGTCCTCCCGACAGAGTCGGGACTCTGAGGCCAAAGAGAAGCAGCAGCAAAAAGAGGGCGAAGACTGCCGTGGTGGCGGTTCTTTGCCCTCTTTTTGCGTTATGCGCAGTGGATTGGGATAAGAAATATACTTGTATACAAGGAGGAATTCAGCTTGAATCTGCAAAGTCTGCACACATTGGAATATGAGACGATTAAGCAGGAATTGCTGCGTCATGCGGTATCTTATGAGGGAAGAAGGATTGTCAGTGAGCTTCAGCCGATGATCTATCTGCCGGCGATACACCGGGCGCTTGAGGAGGCGCAAGAAGCGAAGGAGCTGCTGGAACGCGGAGCCAGTGTGCCGATTCCCTCGCTGGAGGGCATTGAATGGGTGCTGTCACTGCTTGGAACTGGCTATATGTATAATGAGCAGGATTTCACTGCAGTCTCGCTGTTTCTGAACAGCTGCGGACAGCTCAGGAAATACATGGCCGCCAAGGAGCAGATAGCGCCGCGCATCGCCGCTTACGGGGCATCCCTTCAGGAGCTGAATGGGGTACGTGACGAGATAGAACGGTGTATCCGGCTGGGCGTCATTGATGACCAGGCCAGCAAAGGACTGGAACGGGTCCGCAAACGGCTGGCGGTCGCCAAGGAGCGCCTGCACCGGAAGCTGGAGAGTATCATGAACCGCCACAAATCTATTTTACAGGAAAGTCTGGTCAGTATGCGCGGCGGGCGGTATGTCATCCCGGTGAAACGGGAGTATCATAAGCAAATTAAGGGCTCGGTGTTGGATCAGTCCACCAGCGGGCAGACGGTATTCGTGGAGCCGGATGAGGTGGCCTCGTTACAGGGAGAGATCGGGCTCCTGACTGCTGACGAGGCCCGCGAGGAAGGAATAATCCTGAGTATGCTGACAGGGCTGTTAGAGCAGGAGCAGGCCGCTATCCGGCTTAATATTGAGGTAACGGGCATGTATGACTTTATTTTCGCCAAAGGGAAGGTTGCCCGGGTAATGGATGCGGGGCCGGTTGCTCTGAACGAACGCGGGTATGTGAGGATGAATGGAGGCCGTCACCCCCTGCTGAAGGATATGGTGCCGGTCAGTCTGGAGCTGGGTCAGGGGTATAAATCGTTGATCGTAACCGGGCCGAATACAGGCGGCAAGACGGTGGTGCTCAAAACTCTGGGCCTGCTCGTATTAATGGCACAGTCCGGCCTGCTGGTACCGGTTGGTCCCGGCAGTGACTTCGCGGTCTTCACCAATGTAATGAGCGTTATCGGAGACGGACAGAGCCTGACACAGTCCCTGAGCACCTTCTCGGCACAGATGAAGAGTATTGAAGGAATGCTCTATGATGCCGGCAGAGGCGTGCTGCTGCTGATTGATGAGCTGGCTGCCGGCACAGACCCTGGTGAAGGGTTCGCGCTGTCCATCGCGATTCTGGAGGAGCTGAACCGGAAGGGGGCTAATATCGTGGTAACGACCCACTTCAATGAGCTGAAGGCCTTCGCGGCGGCAACGGCAGGCTTCGAGAATGCACGGATGGAGTTCGATCAGAACACGCTGCAGCCGCTGTATAAGCTAACGATTGGCGAGGCTGGCGAGAGCTACGCGCTGCAGATCGCTGAGAAGCTGGGTATCCTCCATTCCGTTATCGAGCGGGCCAAACAGCTTGTGACAGAGCAGCAGGGACACAGAGGCGGCCACAGCCCGTGGACGGACGCTATCAGAGCTGCTCAGAGGGCTAAAGCAGCAGTAGCTGAAACAACTGCAAAGGCGGATAGAACGGCTGAAGGACAGCAGGGAAGCGGTGCATCACAGGAGGCACACACTCAGGTACCTGAATTTGCGGTAGGGGATGCTGTCTATGTCAGCTCTCTGGGGCGCACTGGAATTGTCTATGAGAGGAAGGACAGCCGGGGGAGGGTAGGAGTGATGATCCAGAAGCAGAAGCTGAGCATTAACCATAAGCGGCTGAAGCCTTATCTGTCCAAGGAAGAGCTGTATCCGGAGGATTATGATTTTGATATTATTTTTGAGAGTAAGGAGACCCGGAAGAAGCGTAAGCTGATGCGGAAAAAGCATGTGGAGGGCCTTAGCATCATCCACCCGGGAGAGGAAAATTAAGGCGCTGCTGTAGCTGAAGTCTGCCCGTCAGGGCAGGCTTTTTTCAACATCGGAAGGGTTCTTGGCTGCCCCGAAATAAATTAAAGACTTCACTTTACAGTGAATATTGTATATCCTCTATAATGTGGAATAATTAATTGTCCATAATCTGCATAATAGGCATTACAGTAAAATCTAGTGTGGAAACCGCTTACATTACTGTGTGATCCAACCCGGGAGGGAAGAAATATATGTCAAACCGACTCATCGGCAGACTGATGCTACCGCTTGCGCTCTTGGTGGCATTGTCGGCATGCAGCGGGCCAAGCCCGGCCGTCAAGAATGTTGTGGCGCGCCTTAGCCAAACAGCCGATGAACCCATTACAGGCGGGACTGTGACCTTCGGCTACCCGTCGGCTTTTCAAGGGATTTTTGAACCGGCATTCTTCGAAGGAGAAGATGATTCCAATGTGCTGGAGTTCACCACTGAGGCCATGTTCACTGTGAAGGATGATTTGTCCACTGCTCCTAATATCGCCAGCTGGCAGGAGTCCGAGGATCATACGGTGTTCACATTCACCATTAAGCCCGGGGTCCGCTGGCATAACGGGGATGAGCTGACCGTGGAGGATTGGAAGTTTGCTCTGGAGACTATCGCCAGCCCGGAGTATACGGGTTCCAGATACTATAGCGTTGAGATGATCAAGGGCGCAGAAGCTTACCACCAGGGCCAGGCGAAGGAAATTACAGGGCTTAAGGTGATGGACCCGTATACGCTGCGCATTACAATGAATTCAGCACGGGTGAACATGATTGATAATCTGTGGGCCTACCCGATGAACAAGCGGTACTTCGAGGGAGTGGCTGTTAAGGACATGCCGGACAGCGATCAGGTGCGCAAGCAGCCAATTGGCACGGGTCCGTTCATGGTAACCAGCATTGTGCCGGGCCAGACGGTGGAAATGAAACGGTTCGATAATTATTACAAGGGCGGAGCGCTTCTGGACGGGATTACTTATAAGGCGATCGACAGCAAGGATATTACCGCTCTGCTTGAAGCAGGAACTGTCGATATGGCGGCTTTGCCGCGTGATGCCTATGAAGCCGCAGGGCAATTGGATAATGTAGAGATTAGGGTCACACCAGGAATGTCGTTTGAATATATCGGGTTCAAGTTTGGACACTGGGATGAGACAGACGGTCAGGTGGAAATGGATAATCCCAAGTTTAAGGATAAACGACTGCGTAAGGCAATGTATTATGCACTTGACCGGCAAGGGATTCTAGATAAATATTCCTATGGCCTTGGGACGCTTATCGAGACACCTATCCCCAGCTCCAGCTGGGCCAAGATCGCGGATGAGGAGATCGACACCTATCCCTATTCCCCGGAAAAGGCTGGGCAGCTGCTGGATGAGGCCGGGTATCTGGATAGGGACGGGGATGGACTCCGCGAAGATCCCGGCGGCAAGAAGCTTGTTATTCACTATGATGCGATGAGCGGCAGCAAGACAGCTGAGGCCCGGACGGCAGCCATTCTCCAGAATTGGCGTGATGTCGGGCTGGATGTGCGGCTCAGCGGAGGAAGCCTGAAGGAGCTGAATACCTTTTATGAAGCGGTGGAGTCGGATGATCCGGCAGTGGAGCTGTTCAACGGCGTGTGGGGACTGGCCAGCGACCCTGATCCTTCGGGCTTATGGCGCGCTGCCGATTCGTGGAATTACCCCCGGTGGACGTCGAAGCGCAGTGAGGACCTGATCCGGGAAGGAGTCAGCCTGAAGGCGTACGATAAGGACTTCCGGAAGGAAATCTATTATGAATGGCAGAAGCTGATCAATGATGAGGTTCCGATGATCTTTTTCGCTGAACGCTCGGATATTACTGCGGTGAATAAGCGCCTGCAAGGGGTAACAATGAACGCTTTAAGCAATATCATCAATCCGCAGAGCTGGTGGATTAAGGATACTGAATAGGCTAAGAGGACGGTCTGATCTGCTGTGTTAAGTGGCTGAACAGACTGTCTTTTTTTATTTTTTTCCCTGAAAAAGAATCAAAACGCCGTTTGCTGCGTCATATACTTTATGGAATATAAGCGGCTTAAATGCCAATGTTGTCGTTATTTGTTGTTTCTTTTTAGTTGTGAAGTGATTACAATAGAAATATTGTTTATGTGTCAAAGCCGTTTTCCAGGTTTATTCTACAATTAGAACGACCCGAATCCCGGAAAGGGGGAATAATACCATCTGAAGCAGGGCGGCGTACAGCAGCTAGAACAGCCCACTCATGACTGTCTTGGAAGCCCAAGCGGCCATTGTAAATAGATTACGTTCATAATATGTACATTCCACCATAAAGAAGGAATCAATAATGATGAATAAGCTTAAAAAAATAAAGAAAAGATACATTGCGCTCATTCTGGTACTGGTGATTGCAGCCGGAGGGTTTCTGTTCCAGAAGCCGCTTGCTGTGCTGGCCTTCGACCTCTTTTTATCCGATCAGGTGGAGAAGAAACTGGAGGATGCATCCTATGTGCCACTGGAGAATAACACCAGCAAGACACCGACTTCCGTTAAGGCTGAACCCGTGGCACTCAAAAGCGATCCGTTCTCTCTGATGCTTCTGGGTACAGATCAGCGGAAGAATGAAACCGCACGCTCAGATACCATGATGTATGCGGTGATCCGGCCGGAGGATTATAAAATTCTGCTGATCTCCGTTCCCCGGGATACCTACACGGAAATTATCGGATACAAGGACAATAAGAAGGATAAAATTACACATGCTTATGCGTTCGGCGGGCAGCAAATGTCCAAGGACACACTGGAAGCGCTCCTCGGCCATGATATTCAATATTATGCCACCATCAACTTTCAGGGGCTGAAGGATGCTGTCGATGCCATTGGCGGTGTGCCGCTCCCGATCAAGAAGGATATTGTCAACAAAGGCAAAGACCATGAGAAATTCACCATTAAGGCCAATAAGTCGAATTATAGCGGCGAAGAGGCACTTAACTATACCCGCTACCGTGAGGATAGCGACTTCAACCGGACCAAACGTCAACAGGTCTTTATTGATGTCGTAGCGAATAAAATGTTATCGATCAGCCAGATCGGCAATATTCCTGAGCTGCTGGATATCATGGGCGACAACTTCAAAACGGATATTCAGCCCTCAATGATCATCAGTCTCGCCAAGAAGTTCATGGGCGGCAAGGACATGGATATCTCCAGCTTCACGGTGATGGGGGAAGGCAAACGGATGGACGGGGTCTACTACGATGTAGTGAACGAAGAGGATCTGAATAAAGCCAAGGCGCTGATCGACAATTGGATGAAC
Organism: Paenibacillus sp. FSL H8-0122; assembly: GCF_038005345.1. Taxonomy (NCBI): domain Bacteria; kingdom Bacillati; phylum Bacillota; class Bacilli; order Caryophanales; family Paenibacillaceae; genus Paenibacillus; species Paenibacillus sp. FSL H8-0122. Next base: position 6,715,582 of record NZ_JBBOTB010000001.1, read on the forward strand.
CCAAGCACACCGGTTGACCAGCTGATTGAGCCGGGCAAGGCCGGCAATGCGCTTGAGCCTTCGGCCACACCTGCAGTACAATAGGATTAGAACGGCCATTGTTGTCCGTGTAAAAACAGCAGCCATTCCCTCAAGGTTAATGGCTGCTGTTTACTGTCTTCATGCTATAATGGAATGGAACTTATTGCTGAGGGCAGACGTATTACTACGGTGGGCTTTAGTGCAAGGAAGGTAAAGTAGCATTCCTTCGGAATTCTTTGAGGAGGATCAAGAGATGAACATTGCGTTTTTTTTACTTCCGAAGCAGGAGGTCGCATGTGTTACCATGGATTCGACGCTGCGGCAGACCCTGGAACGGATGGAGTTTCACCGCTATACAGCAGTGCCGATCCTGAACCGCAACGGTGAATATGCCGGAACGGTTACTGAAGGTGATTTGCTCTGGTATATGAAGGAGTCGGGCGGCGCGGTCACTTTTGAGAATGCTTCCAAATTTCTGCTTAAGGATGTTCCGCTGCGGATGAACAATCTGGCGGTCTCGATTGATGCGGATATGGAAGATCTGATTAATTTGGCCAAGGTCCAGAACTTCGTACCGGTGGTCGACGACATGAAGCGGTTCATCGGCATTGTACGCCGGAGCCAGATTATTGAATACTGCGAGAAATTTGTCTCACGGCAATCGCTCGAATCGTTATAAGGTACCAAGGCCTGTATTTCCGGCGAAGCGGAATGCGGGCCTTTTTTGAAAGATGGAAGGCGGTATTCAGGGGCGGCAGGCGTCCGTGTGGCTCGGAAATTTTTATGCTATAATGGAGAATAATGCTTTTTGCCGGAGGTAGAGAGACAGTGCCCAATGTGCCGAAGGATCTGGATGTGGCCAAACGCGCCAAGGTAATTGAGTGGTTAAAGACGGAAGTTATTGATCAAGTCTCAAGGTTATTCAAAGCGCTGTGGGAAGGCAGTACCACGCGTGTCGGCGACAGTCTGGCCAGCCTGATTATGAGCTCGTACATCTTGGGGCGCAGACTCGGTATCCCTTATCGCGAGCTGGATGATTTACTGCTGGAGAAGCTGAGAAAGCACAGGCAGGAGGGCCATCAGCTGGAAGAATGGTACCAGGATATATCTGCATTAGAAGAACATATGCGTAAGAGGTGAATACTGTTGAAATTTCGCTGGACATCTGTGGCTTGGAGCGTAGCTTATCTGTTGCTGCTGTTATCCCTGTCAACCCCGCTTTTGCTTATTACAACATTCTTTATGATTATTCCGGCCATAGTGCTCTTTACGACCCTTAACACCAAGCAGTTCATTCTGCATCTGTTACCGGTTCTGCTGATTGTGGGCCTGATTACCCCGATGTATATCCTGATTGCGGCTTATTTCTTAATCCCGGCCCTTGTGATGGGACGATGGTACAAGAAGCGTGCTTCAGCGATTTCTACACTGATTGCCGGTATGGTCGCTATCCTAGCTGAATTCCTGCTGATCCTGCTGATCAGTACGACGTTCCTTAAGTTCAACTTGTACGACTATGTCTATGATGTTCTGAAGACCTATGCAGACTGGCTGGCAAGTATGGGGGCAAGCAATCCGCTGCTGTCCGAGATCGCCCTCTCCTCCGATCAGATTGGCCAGATGAGCTGGCTGACGATCCAGGCGATACCGATGACGCTGATCCTCAGTGCGTTCGTGATTGCGGTCATTACCCATTCCATTGTCCGCCCTATTCTGAACAGTATGGGATATGCGGTGCCCAAGCTGAAGCCGGCGCGGGAATGGAGACTGGCCAGAGCATTCATCTGGTATTATCTGCTTGGCGTCGTAATCAGCCTGCTGTTCGGCGGTGCCGACAGCGGCTTCATGCTAATGGTCTCGGCCAATCTGCTGCCGCTGCTGCAGATTGCGTTCAAGATTCAGACCATCGGCTTCCTCTTCTTCCTGGTGCATGAACGGAAGTGGAGCAAGATCATCGCTCTTCTGCTGGCCATCCCTGTTATTGCTCTGCCGGGATTCTGGATTATTGGTGTGGTGGACCTGGCGTTTCCGCTGCGGGAGCTTGTGAAGAAATCGAAACGATAGGGTGAGGGCTCATGCCAAAATTTCTGCAAAGACGCTGGCACGGCTATCATACCGTGTGGGCGTTCTTACTGCTGCTGGTCCTGATTATAGTAGTGAGTATCTATAACTGGGTCCTCGGTGTTGCCAGCCTCTTCCTGGCCGGCACATTGTGTTTCACCATGCTGCAGGCCGAGCTGTCGTTCCGCCGCAACCTTGTAGATTATATCAACGGCCTGTCCTTCCGCATCAAGCGGGTGGAGGGGGAGGCTGTAAGCATGCTTCCGCTCGGAATTATCCTGTACAGTGAGGACCGGGCGGTGGAGTGGCATAACCGGAATGCCGGCCAGATCTTCTCCCGCAAGTCTCTTGTGGGTGAAGATATGCAGGAGCTGATGCCTGAGGTTATGGCTTCTCTGCAGAGCCTGCCGTCCAAGCGGGAACCGGTTAAGGAAGGAGTATTGAAGGAGCAGCGCCATGAGCTTACGGTGGATGACCGTTATTATGAGGTCGTGGTGATTCCAAGCGAACGGCTGCTGTATTTATTCGATATTACCGAGCTTGTGGTGCTGCGTGAGCGGTATGAGGAAGAGAAGCTGGCGATTGGAATTGTCATGATGGATAATCTGGATGAGGCCGCCCAGGGGATGGATGATCAGCAGCGCACTTCGCTAATCGCCAAGGTTGCCAGTGAGATTACCGAGTGGAGCAAACAATTCGAGGTATATCTGCGCCGGTTGTCTTCCGAGCGTTACCTGATGCTGCTGAATCACCGCAGCCTTCAGGCCCTGGAGGAGAGCAGGTTCGTGGTGCTGGATGAGGTCCGTGAGATGACGGCTGACCTCAAGGTGCCGATGACGCTGAGCATAGGCCTTGCCTACGGCTCGGAATCGGCCAGTGAGCTGGGAGCGCTTGCCCAGTCGAGTCTGGACATGGCGCTCGGCAGAGGCGGGGACCAGGCCGCTGTGAAGGCGGGCCAGCGGCTCTCCTTCTACGGCGGCAAGACCAATGCCGCCGAGAAACGCACCCGCGTCCGGGCGCGGGTGATCGCCCACGCCCTGCGGGATCTGATGCAGGAGAGCGACCGGGTACTGATTATGGGGCACCGGATACCGGATATTGACGCGGTGGGGGCGGCGATTGGCCTGCTCAAGGCGGCACAGATGTACAATGTGGAAGCCAGCATTGTGATGGAGACACCGAATCCCTCGATTACCCGGATGATGGAGGAGATTCGTAAGGATGAGGCGCTCTACAAGACCTTCATCACGCCAGAGCAGGCTCTCCAGATGATGACGGAGCATACGCTGCTCATTGTTGTGGATACACACAAGGCTTCCATGACTATGGAGCCGAGGCTGGTGCAGGTTGCCAGCCGGATTGTGGTGGTTGACCATCACCGCCGGGGTGAGGAGTTCATCAATGACGCTGTGCTCGTGTATCTGGAGCCGTATGCGTCATCGACCTGTGAGCTGGTGACGGAGCTGCTGCAGTACATTCATGACAAGATTAAGCTCAGCCCGCTGGAGGCCACGATGCTGCTGGCCGGGATTACGGTCGATACGAAGCATTTCGCGCTGCATACAGGCTCGCGGACCTTCGAGGCCGCCGGGTTCCTGCGCCGGGTCGGGGCGGATACGATTCTCATTCAGCGCATGCTGAAGGAGGATTTGCAGGAGTACATCTCGAAGGCGGAGATCATCAAGCATGCGCGCATGGTGTATGACCAGATAGCACTGGTGGTCACACAGCCCGGGATGAAGATACCGCAGCTGCTGATCGCCCAGACGGCGGATACGCTGCTTGGGATGACGAATGTGGTGGCATCCTTCGTCATCAGTGAACGTCCTGACGGCCTGATCGGCATCAGCGCCCGTTCTCTGGGTCGGATGAATGTGCAGGTAGTCATGGAGAAGCTGGGCGGCGGCGGACATCTGTCCAACGCGGCTGTACAGCTTGAAGGAACAACCAAAGAAGCGGAAGCCAGACTGCTCGCAGTGCTGGCCGAAATTGAAGCGAAAGAGGGGTTATTTGAATGAAGGTCATATTCTTGAAGGATGTTAAGGGTCAAGGCAAGAAGGGGCAGGTTAAAGAGGTGTCGGAAGGCTATGCAGCCAATTTCCTGCTGCCGCGCGGGCTGGTTCGTCCGGCTACAGACGGCAATGTGAAGACACTGGAGAACCAGGCGGCAGCCGAACAGCGCCGCAAGGACCAGGAGAAGGAGGAAGCGGTACAGCTGGGCAAAAAGCTGGATGAGCTGACTCTGACTCTGAAGGCCAAAGCTGGCGAAGGCGGCCGTCTCTTCGGCGCTATTACCAGTAAGCAGATCGGCGAGACACTGGCAGCTACTCAGGGCATCGTGATCGACAAGCGCAAAATTGAGCTGAGCGATTCGATCCGCCATGTAGGCACGTTCCAGGCAACAGTTAAGCTGCACACTGAAGTAAAGGCTAACCTCACGGTTCAGGTAACGGAGGAGTAGGATGGGTGGAGATCTCTTTTTCGATCGGGTTCCCCCGCAGAATCTGGAGGCAGAACAGGCCGTACTGGGTGCAGTTCTACTGTCGGATGAGGCGCTGATTACCGCGATGGAGCGGGTGAATACCGAAGACTTCTACGACAAACCGCATCAGATGATATTTGAGGCGATGGTGCAGCTCGGAGAAGAGAGCCAGCCGATTGACTTGATTACATTGACCTCCCGCCTCCAGGATAAAGGGGAGCTTGAGGATATCGGCGGGGTCAGCTATCTGGCGAAGCTGGCGCATGCGGTGCCGACTGCGGCCAACGTCGATTATTACGCCCAGATTATTGAAGAAAAGGCGATGCTGCGGCGGCTGATCCGCACAGCCACGCAGATTGTCAGCGAAGGCTATACCGGCGGCGAAGACGTAGGCATTATGCTGAGTGACGCCGAACGGCGAATCCTGGAGATCTCGAACCGCCGCAGCGGCAGCGGGTTCATTGCCATCCGCGATGTGCTCATGCAGGTATTCGACCGGGTCGAGCTGCTCCATCAGAATAAAGGCGGAACCTCGGGGATTCCAACCGGGTTCGTTGACCTGGACCATATGACGAACGGCTTTCAGCGCAATGACTTAATTATTGTGGCGGCCCGTCCTTCTGTCGGGAAGACAGCCTTCGCTCTGAATATCGCGCAGAATGTGGCGGTGCGGGCGAAGGAGACGGTAGCCATCTTCAGTCTGGAAATGTCGGCGCCCCAGCTGGTTCAGCGTATGATCTGCGCAGAGGCCAATCTGGACGCCAATATTATGCGTACCGGTGATTTCAAGAGCGATGATGACTGGTCCAAGCTCACGATGGGCATCCAGTCGCTGTCCGAGTCCGAAATCTACATCGACGACACTCCGGGCATCACGGTTACCGATATCCGGGCCAAATGCCGCCGGCTTAAGAAGGAAAAGGGACTCGGGATGATTGTCATCGACTACCTGCAGCTGATCCAGGGCCGGGGCAAGGCCGGCGAGAACCGCCAGCAGGAGGTATCGGAAATCTCCCGTACCTTGAAGCAGATCGCCCGTGAGCTTGACGTTCCGGTTATTGCCTTGTCCCAGCTCAGCCGCGGTGTGGAGCAGCGCCAGGACAAACGGCCGATGATGAGTGACCTTCGTGAATCAGGCTCTATCGAGCAGGATGCCGATATCGTAGCGTTCCTGTACCGTGATGATTATTACAATCAGGATACCGAGAAGAAGAATATTATCGAAATTATTATTGCCAAGCAGCGTAACGGTCCGGTAGGGACGGTGGAGCTTGTGTTCCTCAAGAACTTCAACAAGTTCGTCAACTACGAGCGGGCCCATGCAGAACCATTTGCAGGTTAGGCAAACTTCGCACAATACACGAACGATCGCACATTTCAGTCTGTGATCGTTCGTTTTTATTTGACTTTAAAAAGTGCCGCTGTTACACTGATTATTGTGCTTTGGCGGCCTGCCCGCCTGTGTCCGGAGGGCTGCGTACAAGATGAAGCGCGTACAGAGCCCCTATGATAAGCGGAAAAATAATGGTGCTTGCTAGCACCTACGGAGGAATGTACATGTCAACGGTAGTCGTCGTGGGAACACAATGGGGAGACGAAGGCAAAGGCAAGATCACGGATTTTCTGGCGGAAAGTGCAGATGTGGTCGCCCGGTATCAAGGGGGTAACAATGCCGGTCACACGATTCTGATTGACGGAAAGAAGTTCAAGCTGAGCTTGATTCCATCGGGTGTATTTTATAAAGAGAAGACTTGTGTTATCGGCAACGGAATGGTCATTAACCCGGAAGCGCTGATCCAAGAAATTAATTATATTCATGACAATGGCTTCGATACGAAGAATCTGGTCATCAGCGATCGTGCCCATGTCATTATGCCTTATCATATGGTGCTGGATGCGCTTGAGGAAGACCGCAAAGGCCCGAACAAAATCGGTACAACACGCAAGGGGATCGGCCCGTGCTACATGGATAAGGCTGCCCGTAACGGCATCCGGATTGCCGATCTGATGGACGCTGAGGAATTCGAGCTGAGACTTCGTCCATTGATGGAAGAGAAGAATCAGGTGATCACTCAGGTATATGGCGCTGAGCCGCTGAATGTGGAAGAAATTCTGACCAAATATCTGGAGTATGCAGAAGTGCTGCGCGGCTATGTAACCGATACTTCGGTGGTACTGAATGATGCGATTGATGCGGATTCCCGGGTGCTGTTCGAAGGTGCGCAGGGCGTGATGCTCGATATCGACCAGGGAACTTATCCGTTCGTTACTTCATCGAATCCTTCGGCTGGCGGCGTCTGCATCGGTTCGGGCGTGGGCCCGTCCAAGATCCAGCAGGTTATCGGTGTGGCGAAGTCTTATACTACCCGCGTTGGAGACGGCCCGTTCCCTACAGAGCTGAATGATGCGACCGGTGATTATATCCGCGAGACCGGGCATGAGTACGGAACCGTAACCGGACGCGCCCGCCGCGTGGGCTGGTTCGACAGTGTGGTTGTGCGCCACGCCCGCCGCGTCAGCGGAATCACCGGCCTGTCGCTGAACTCGCTGGATGTCCTGAGCGGTCTTGAGACTGTGAAGATCTGCACCGGCTACAAGTACCGTGGAGATATTATCACCCATTACCCGGCAAGCCTGAAAATGCTGGCAGAGTGTGAGGCGGTCTACGAGGAGCTTCCAGGCTGGAGCGAAGACATCACTGCGGCGAAGACGCTGGAGGATCTGCCGGCCAACACACGCAAATACGTGGAACGTGTATCGGAGCTGACGGGTATTCCGATCTCGATCTTCTCTGTGGGCCGCAACCGTGAACAGACTAATCAAGTACTGCCAATCTATATCTAGACTGAAGCAGAACTAAATAGATACGTATAGGAGCAGGGGCCTCGGTGAGGCTCCTGTTTCTGTATGTCTATATGGATTGAACTAAAAATTTAAGCTAAAGGAAAAGTGACGGAGGGGAATTTTGGAACTGGAGGAGCGGTAGCGACCGCCTTTGTCTACGGATTTCAACCGTTAATACGGTAAAAAATCATGAAATCTGTAGACAACAGCGGCCGGAAGTCCAAAACTTCTCTGGAGTCACGGCTAATTCCAAAGCATTAAAATCATTAGTTCAATTTATATAGATGTTTTTCAGCAGGTTAATCAGCTCTTCTGTGCTTCGATGACGTTTCCCGGGCGTTGTTCTAGTCAATACTGTGAGAATGGGATCAATAGCGAACTGATTCTTCAGAGATTGAATAGAGCAGGGTGTAAGGGAGTGATGTTGATGAAAATAGTGAAGCGTGCGCTGAGCGTCTGCCTGATTGTAGTGCTGGCGAGCGGCCTGTCCATGCTGACAACGGCCTATGTGGTGAATACGTATATCCAGTCGGTGCTGGCCAGCTTCGATATTAAGCTGGACGGGCCGGGGCCGGGAATCGGCGGCTTCGTGAAGAGTCTGACCGGTATAGGCGGCAGCGGAACGGCCTCCAAGGAGAACTCCAAAGCGGCCTCAAGCGGGACGAACAACTCTGCGAAGGAAGCTGATGCGAGCAAGGTGGATGGGGTGAAGAAGGACAGCAGCGGCGGAAAGAGCGGCAATAATCAGGAGAAACCGGTGGACGAGACGGTGCCGGACAATGCACTGCCTGTGATGGGACAAGCTTCGGCGGGAGAAGAACAAAGTGAGCAGGGACTTGACCAGAATCTGGTGATGACACCCGAGGCTATGAACGACTTGAAGGAGAAGCTCCCCGCGAGTGAGAAATCCAATATCTTCAATATCTTGATGAACAAGCTTCCCCCGGAGGAGATGGTTAAGATCTCCGCTGCTCTGGAGGGCGGCTTGACAGAGAGCGAAGTAACGGAACTGCAGGGAATCATTGAGAAGTACGTGGATGAGGATGAATATAAGGCGCTGATGAAAATGCTTACACCAGATAGCGGAGGGACGAATCAGAATTAAAAATTGTCATTTTTTGGACACGATTTTGCCGTTTAAAACGCATATTTTTGGAAAAAACCCGCGAATTTCGCGGGTTTTGCCATAGGAGCAAAGTTGAAATTTTTCTTCAGGCTATGGTACAGTAAAAAAGGACTAATAAGGGTTAATATTTTGTAACCTTTTTACGTATGCGTCACACAGTCATATTCGTACTCATGCAAATCGGGTGCGCGAAGCATATACATTCTTGTTTTTACAGCCGAAAGGGAGAGTTCCATGAAAGGATTTAAATTTATGCGCCGGATGGGGAACCTGCGGAACCGCGTAGAAGCATCCGCAGGATCTGGTGCAGCAGGTGAACAAGGTAAGGATGCAATGACTGCGGGTGAACCCCGTGTCTTTCAGCCGGAGATGAAATCCCGCCGCCGGCGTTCATGGATACTGGCTTCTGCTGGTCTGGTTCTGTTGACCACCTTCCTGGTGGGGGCACAGAAGAAGCAGGTAGCAGCGAATACAGTAACCTATTACAAAGTGCTGGTGAACGGTGAGGAGATTGGAGCGCTGAACCAGCAGGCGGATTTGAACAAGCTGTTCGAGGAGAAGAGACGGGAATATCAGCTCAAGTATCCTGACTCTGTGATGGTACTACAGACCGGCGGTATTACGACCGAGGCCCAGCGTGCTTACAAGCCGGAGATTAACAGCGAGGCTACACTGGACAAGCTGGATGGTATGCTCAAGGCTTATGCCGTAGGCGTACAACTCGCTGTAGACGGGGAACCGCTCGGGATCGTGAAGGATCAGGAGACGGCGGCGGCGGTGCTTCAGGCCGTTAAGTCGCATTACGCTCCGCAGAATGCGGCAGCTCCGGGTGCGAAGCTGAAGAAGACTGCGGCCAAGGCGGGAGCGGCGGGTTCAGCCGCCAATGATCAGGTGGAGTCGGTCAAGATCCGGGAGGAAGTGAACATCGTTCCGGTGAAGGCAGATCCCAATAAGGTGCTGAGTGTAGAAGAGGCAGTGAAGGTGCTGACCGAAGGCAGGGAGGCGCCGCTGCGCTATGCGGTTCAGGAAGGCGACACAGTCTCCGCTATTGCTTCCCGGTTCAATATCACTCAGGCGGAGATTTTCCGCAATAATCCCGAGGTGAAGGAGCTTAGTCTGCAGATTGGGGATGAATTGCAGCTAACGGTGCCACAGCCTGACCTAACGGTAGTGACCGTAGAACAGGTAACCGAAGAGGTGGTCACGGAGCCTGAGGTTATTATCCGCAAGAGTGACCAGCTGCCGGCAGGCAAGCGGAAGGTAGTCCGCCCCGGACAAACCGGGCTCAAAACAATGAAGTACAGGCTGACCAAAGAGAACGGACAGGTGGTTCAGGAGGAGTGGCTGGGCCAGAGCGTAGTGAAGGCTTCCCTGCCTGAAGTGGTCTATTCCGGCACCAAGGTTGTAGGTGAAGGAACAGGAATGTTCGCCTGGCCGGTTAGCGGAGCGATGATCTCCAGCAGCTACGGCGAGCGTTGGGGACGCACACACAAGGGAGTCGATCTGGTATCGGCCAACCGCACGATCAAGGCTGCAGACGCTGGGACGGTCAGCTTCGCTGGTGTGCAGAACGGGTACGGCAATGTGGTGATCGTTAACCATAACAACGGATACGTTACGTACTATGGGCATTTAAGCAGTATTTCGGTCTCTGCCGGACAGAAGCTGGGACAGGGCAGCCCCATCGGAATTATGGGCAGCACCGGGCGCTCGACGGGGACGCATCTGCATTTCGAGATCCGCAAGAACGGGACGGCCATCAATCCGATGAAATACCTAAAGTAAAGAATGACAGATAGGCTTCCATTCTATAATTCCCTGCCGTCCGGATGATTTCGGGCGGTTTTTTATTTCCCGCTGAACCGCGTTTCTACTTGGATTTATAGGTTTTTGGGACCTCCGGAAAGTACCTGAGTCATCCTTGAAGCGAAAGCCTCACTTTGTGTGGTGATTTAGATGTGACACCAAGGCAGGTATGTTAAAATAAAGGAATCAGGGTTTCGAGTATCGTTAGAAAGGTGAAGCTGAGCATATGCAAATGGGAACGATTCTTGTAGTGGATGATGAACAACCTATTGCTGATATATTGAAATTCAATCTGGAAAAAGAGGGCTACGAGGTCATCTGCGCCTTCGACGGCAACAGTGCGGTGGAGCTGGCTCTGTCCAAGCGCCCCGATCTGATGCTGCTGGATCTCATGCTGCCCGGTAAGGACGGAATGGATGTCTGCCGTGAGGTGCGCTCTGCCCATCTGGATATTCCTATCATTATGCTTACCGCCAAGGATGGGGAGATTGATAAAGTGCTGGGTCTGGAGCTTGGTGCGGATGATTATGTGACCAAGCCGTTCAGTACCCGTGAGCTGCTGGCCAGGGTTAAGGCCCAAATGCGGCGCCAGCATAAGCCGTCCCCGTCGGAAGCGCCTAGTGAGACAGTGGAGAGCAAGCAGGGGGTCTATCATTTCGGATTATTCATTGATACGGATATGTACATGGTCTACAAGGATAGTGAGCCGCTGGATCTGACGCATCGTGAATATGAGCTGCTCTATTATATGATCCGCCATGCGGGCAAGGTAATGACCCGGGAGCATCTGCTGCAGGCTGTGTGGGGCTTCGAATATTTCGGCGATGTGCGGACGGTGGATGTGACCATCCGCCGGCTCAGAGAAAAAATTGAGGAGAATCCCAGCAAGCCGGAGTATATTCATACCCGGCGCGGACTCGGTTATTTGATGCATAGCCCCAAAAACGGAGGGTTGTAATGAAGGCACTGTCCTTTTTCCGGACGATTCAGGCCAGGCTTATCGTAATCTACGTGCTGCTGATTCTGATTGCGATGCAGCTGATCGGCGTATACTTTGTCAGCTCGATGAAGAACTCGCTGACGGATAACTTCACCAAGGATCTGAAGGCCCGGGCCGAGATGCTCTCGATCCTCACCGCTGACAAATTCGGCAGTGAGACAGGAACAGCCGATGAGGAATCGGCGGTGGAGAGCCTGCGCGGCATGGTGAATAATCTGTATATCAATGGTGCAGAAATTCAGGTGCTGGATGCGAGCGGCAAGATTATTACCACCTCGATCCCTTCGCAGAATGACTATGTCGGCCAGCGGAACACGCAGACCGTGGTCAGCCGCGCCTTGCAGGGGATCAGCGATAATGAGGAATATATCATCGCTGATGATAATGTGCGCAAGAAGGTAGTGGCGAAGCCGGTAATTTCCGGTGATAAGGTGGTAGGCGCCATCTATATCGCCGCCGACATGAAAGACTTATATGCTACCATGAGCCGGATTAACAGTGTATTCCTCTCGGGGCTGCTGCTGGCGCTGGCGCTCACGGCCGTGCTGGGGGTCATTCTGGCCCATACGATCACACATCCGATCAAGGAGATGACCAAGCATGCCACGGCTGTGGCCGAAGGGCGCTTCAACCGGAAGGTTCCTGTGTTCGGCAATGATGAGATTGGCCAGCTGAGCCAGGCCTTCAACTATATGACCGACCGGCTGCGCGAGGCGCTGCTGCAGAACGAAGAGGAGAAGGAGAAGCTGTCGTCCATTCTCGCCAATATGAGTGACGGTGTCGTAGCCACAGACGAGAGTGGTGCGGTGATTCTGATGAATACCCGCGCTGCCCTGATGCTGGGCGCGGAAGGACCGCTTCCGGCAGGAGCCTCACTTGGCGGGCTGCTGGGGCTGGAGCCTGAGCAGTCTGTCTCGGTAACTCAGGGCGTTCCCCAGTCGGCTATGCTCCATCTGTCTCCCATGGGCGGAGAGGACCCCAATATTGTGCGGGTGACCTTCACCCCGATTCACCGCCGCGAAGGCGGACGGATCGCCGGGACGATTGCGGTGCTGCAGGATGTTACGGAGCAGGAGAATCTGGAGGAGTCCCGGCGGGAGTTCGTGGCCAATGTGTCGCATGAGCTGCGGACGCCGCTTACGACGATCAAGAGCTATGCAGAGGCGCTGGATGACGGCGCACTTGAAGATCCGCAGCTTGCCGTGCGGTTCGTCGGCGTTATCCGTAATGAGACGGAGCGCATGATCCGGCTGGTTACGGATCTGCTGCATCTGTCGCGGCTGGATTCCAAGGAATCCAGCCTGCGCATTCAGCAGACGGATATCACCGAGATGCTGGAGGATGTGGCGGACCGCTTCTCCTTCCAGATCCGCCAGAAGCGGATTCACATCAGCACCAGGGTGCGCAAGGATGTCGCTACAGCCTGGCTGGACCGCGACCAGATTGATCAGGTGCTGGGTAATCTGGTCTCCAATGCCCTCAAGTATACGCCGGAAGGCGGGACGATTCAGCTGGAGGCGCATAAGAGCGAGGACGGCATGCTGGCCGTGTCTGTCCGCGACTCCGGTATAGGGATTCCGAAGAAGGATATTGAGCGCATCTTTGAACGCTTCTACCGGGTCGATAAGGCACGCTCGCGGAACATGGGCGGAACAGGTCTGGGGCTGTCCATTGCCCGGGAAATTGTCAAAGCCCACGGCGGCTCCATTTCCCTGCAATCGGAGCTGAATGAGGGCTCGCTGGTCACGTTCACACTGCCTTTGATGAAGCAAAGGGGGAGTGAGGCGTGAAGGAGAGAATCAAGTCATGGATGCTGGTCCTGCTTATACTCGGAAGTCTCGTAGAGAGCTATTATCTGATCTACAGGCTGCCCGGCAGTGATTCGGCAGTGTTGTCGAAGACCTTATATGTGAAGACGGATAATATGGGGCCGGAGGAGAAGGTGGAGAACCTGCTCTACCCCGATAAAATGATCATTCATATGGGCGGGGACAAGCATACGCTGTTCTACCCCAGCTCCACCTTCTATAATCTGATTATGAACCGCCTGAAGGGCCGCAGCTTCGAGAGCTTCCAGCGGCGGTCCGTACAGGACTTCGACTGGGACAAGATCCGCAGCGAGAATCCGGGCATTGAGCTGTCGTTCGGGGCAGGCATTCCGGTAACGCTGCTGCAGCGGGTCATGCAGATCTCACCGGATTCGCTGTTCGAGGGGGAGAGCATTGACCGGATCTGGATCTATAATATCAAAAATGACTCCAAAGCCCATGCCATCTTCTTCAGCACACGCGGGGATATTGTGTACGAGGCAGCCAAGGCGGACCTTACGGTCCAGGATGTGCAGCAGCATGTGGACTTCGGCAAGAATCTGACGCTGTATACAGCCGTGAACGGTGAGTACTATGTTCCTGAGGCGGATGTTCCGCTGGTTAAAGTTGTGATGCCTGCGGGTATGTATACCATTGAGCAAATGCAGAGCAATCTGTTCTTCGATGCGGGCAGCACCAGATACATTCCGGAGAAGGATGGCTCCAAGATTTATACGGACAGCAAGCGCAGCCTGCAGGTAGACCAGGAACAGAACTGGATGAGCTATAGCGACCCGGCTGCACTGCCCGATGGCGACAGTACACCGGCAAAAGATGCGCTGGAGGCGGTGGATTTCGTGAACCGGCACGGCGGCTGGAACGGAACCTACAGGCTGGCTGCTACGGAGGAGGGCCGGCAGGACCGCAAGGTTTCTTTTCAGCAATATTATGGTGCTTATCCATCCGGCTCCTATCCAATTATGAGCAACCCGCAGCTTCAGTATGGGGTAATCCATCTGGAGCTCCAGCAGGGGACGGTCTCTTCCTATGAGCGCTCCTTGATGTATACGAATGAGGACAAGTCTGAGAAGACCATTGTCGAGCTGCCCGGCGGCGAACTGCTGAAGCAGCGGCTGGCGCAGATCGGCAGCTCCTTGCGGATTGTTGAGCTTACGCCTGCTTATATGCCTGCGCTGGCCGGGGAGAAGCTGCAGCTTCATCCCGTCTGGCGGGTTACGCTTAGTGATGGCAGTGAGCTTACATTGAATTAGGGCGGAGTTAAGCCAAGCGGACAGAATACCGATTCGAGGAGGGACGTTATGGACTGGGGAAGGGCCAAGAGTGTATTGATATATGCCTTTCTGGTGCTGAATCTGCTGCTGTGCTATCAGCTATGGATCGATGTGCGCGATCAGGTCAGTGCGGGACTTGACTTCACTTCCCTGTCCGCAGAGACGCAGGCGGTGATGGAGGAGAAGAATATCCGGCTGCTATGTCCGATTCCGGCTGCTACTCCGCAGCTGCCTGATATCACGTACCGTTATTCGGCCGAAGAGCAGAATGAACTGCCTGTGAAGCTTAAGGAGCCGATCGACAGCAAGCTGATGTACTCCTCGTTCTCGGAGCTGAGCAATCTGCTGAAGAGCCAGATTCCCGACATTGCCAATTACCGGTTCGATTCACAGGAGAGTGAGGTTGGGAGGTTCGTCCTGCATCCGCTGGTGGATAACAAGTGGTCTCTGTTCAGAGTGCGGCTGGAGCTGATTAACAGTGACCAGAAGATTGTGGCCTACCGCTGGCCGAAGATTGAGATCGCAGCAAGCCGGAGCGAGGATCTGCAGAAGGTGCTCCCGGCTTCGCAGGCGCTTAGCAGTCTGATCGAGAAGTATTTTCCTGCGGATGCCGCAGTGAAGGAGATTGAGCTGGGCTATTACGGCGAGCTGTTCAACTCCGAGAGTCAGGTGGCTTCGCCGATGTGGCGGTTCATGCTGGAGGACGGAAGCGCCTATTATATGGATGCGATCAGTGCGGACATTATCAGTCCGAAGACAACAGAGTAGAAGGAGCAGGAGAGATATGGGGATTTCATTTACAGTACTGTCCAGCGGTTCTACCGGGAATGTGACAGTGGTGCGCAACGGCGAGACCACACTTATGATCGACGCGGGTCTGAGCGCGAAGCGGATTGACGAGCTGCTGGCCATGCGCGAACTGACGGGAGCGGAGCTGGACGGAATTCTTGTGACCCACGAGCATTCGGATCATATTAAGGGACTGGGCGCGATGGCCCGCAAGTATAATCTTCCGATCTATGCGAATTCGAACACCTGGGGAGCCATTGAGAAGGGGATTGGCAAGATTGAGGAGCATAACCGGGTCGTTATGGAAACCGGGCAGCACCGGGATTTCGGCAGTATGCGGGTGGAATCCTTCGCCATCTCCCACGATGCTGCGGAGCCGGTAGCTTACAATTTCTATGACGGCAAGGAGAAGCTATGTGTTGCGACAGACCTCGGGTATGTCAGCGACAAGGTGAGAACGGCCATATCGGATGCCGATGTGCTGGTGCTGGAGTCGAATCATGATATCGAAATGCTGCGGATGGGGCGTTATCCCTGGAATACGAAGCGGCGGATTCTCGGCGATCTGGGGCATCTGTCCAATGAGGCGGCAGGCGCAGCGCTCAGCGAGATTCTGAGCGGGCGGACCAAGCGCGCTTATCTGGCACATCTGAGCAGAGACCATAATATGATGGATCTGGCGAAGATGTCCGTGCGCGGGGCTATGGAGGACCGGGGCTGCTTTTACAAAGACAGTGAGTTCAGGCTCTGCGACACCTACTATGACCGGCCTACGCCATGGGATAAGGTGAGCCAGTCATAAGACGGTCAACCTCGGTAATCTTGTGCTCCAGCTCCTGGCGGGAGAATAGCCCTTTATCAATTAACAGCTCAATCATTGCATGCTGGACAAGAATCAGCTGATAATGTTCATCCTTAAGGTCCCCCAGCTTGCCAATGAATTGCACCAGATCTTTACTTGTTGAAAAAGATTCCATAGTCGGGCCCTCCTTGTGAAATGGATAGTAATGAAGCTGTGAATAATTTACATTTATTTAACATAGAAAACATGTGGGCAGCGCGGCTGCCTGTGATACAATCATATAGAGCGTTCTAATCCTATTGTAGTCTTTTAAGTTGCAAAATATTCCGGATACAAGCTGTTAAACTTTTTAGTAGCTTATTAGAATAATAGACATCCCTTGCGCTTAGAACCCACTGGAATGTGGTGAATAAATCAAGTGAAACCTTTTAGTACTTCGTGAAGTCTAAGAGATATAGCGGGTAAGCTCGGGCGTGGTTGCTTGGCGTTCAGTCGTGAATGCGGTGGCAATAGAGGGGAGAGAGTGTAACATGGGATTATTCGATGATGATTTCTATTCAACCAAGGTGTCACGGCGCAAAAGCGGCAAATCTAAATCAACCGGCGGTTATGCTGACGGCAAGTGGGCTGTCCGCAAATCGAAGCGGTCGCTGGCAACCTGGCAGATCTCGCTGATCAGCTCTGTCTGCAGTGCTGTAGTGGCTGTGCTGCTGTTCAGTCTGGTAACGGGACAGTTCGCCGCTGAGAGAGCTCAGGCTCCGGTGGTTATTGATAAGGTGGCTGCGAGCAGCGCAGATCCGTATGACCGGATTATTCAGGCTGCTGCACATATCCGCCCTGCGGTAGTGAGCATCATTAATCATAAACAAGACAATAAGGAACTTAATATTCTCGATGAGTCTGCGCTAGGCTCGGGAGTTATCTATAAGAAGGATGATAATAAGGCATTTATCATCACGAATAATCATGTCATTGAGGGTGCCGGCAAGCTGGAAGTGGTTACAGTAGACGGCGTGACACACAAGGCGGAGCTGGTAGGCGCCGACAAGGTGAGCGATATTGCTGTGCTCTCCATTGACGGCAAGGGAATCGACCGGATTGCTGAGATCGGGGATTCCTCCAAGCTGCGTCTGGGTGAGACTGTCATTGCCATCGGCAACCCGCTGGGGCTTGGAGATACACTGACTTCCGGCATTGTCAGCTACACAGAGCGGACGATACCGGTGTCACTGAACCAGGACGGCGTGTACGATTGGGAGCAGGAAGTAATCCAGACGGATGCGGCCATTAACGAGGGCAACAGCGGGGGCGCGCTAGTGGATCTGGACGGCAAGGTGATTGGTATCAATACGATGAAGATCTCCGATACGGGGGTAGAGGGACTGGGCTTTGCGATTCCCGCCAATCATGTGGTGGATACAGCCAATGAGCTTACCTCCAAAGGCCGGATAGCCCGGTCATATCTGGGCGTCTATTCAGTGGATCTGAATAATCCGTATGTGCCGCTGGCCGACGACCAGCGCAAGGAGCTTAATCTTCCGTCTGTAGTAACCGATGGGGTTGTAGTTCTGGATGCGGTGGGACCGGCGAAGGATGCGGGTCTGCAGCTTAACGATGTAATTACGAAGTTCAACGATAAGCCGATTACCTCCACCCTGTCGCTGCGCAAATATCTGTACGATCATACCAAGATCGGCGATAAGCTGAAGATTACCTTTTACCGCAATGGTGAAGTGAAGCAGACCACGGTCCAGCTTCTTGAGAAGCCAGAGGAATAAAATTGGAAATGGCCGTATATAATAATGAGGCAGTCACGATTACGGAAACAGTTCAAGCCGTCCTTTTCAGGAAAAAAGAAGAGGGCGGGGCTGTTTCAAGAATAAATAAATGGGGTAATTGGTAGCATTGGGTATAAATATTACAATTTAATATGACTGGTAGCCCTTACATTGGGAAGTAGTCCTTATAAGGGAAAAAACGGAGGAATTAGGATAGAACAGCTTGCCTTTGTTATTAAGGTGTGGTAACATGAAATTATTCTTACATTGATACCTTATTCTCGCATTGAAAAGGGCTGTCAACCAAAGCTACAACCTTTCTCAATGTGTGAATTTTTTCTTTGTCTGAAGATAAAAAGAACATATTAATTTAAATTTGTGGAGGTAACACACATGCAAACAGGTACAGTTAAATGGTTCAACGCAGAAAAAGGATTCGGTTTCATCGAAGTTGAAGGCGGAAGCGACGTATTCGTTCACTTCAGCGCAATCACTGGCGACGGCTTCAAAACTTTGGACGAAGGCCAACGCGTTGAATTCAACGTTGTTCAAGGCAACCGCGGACCACAAGCCGAAAACGTTGTAAAACTGTAATTAATAGAAGGTACCGTCCCCGCTTGTGAAAGTTGGGACGGTCTTTTTTTATCATTACTTGCTTGCAACATAAAGGAAGGGAGGAACGGCAATGAACTACCGGAAAAAGCCTTTGGAGGAAGTACCGGAAGAAAATACCGCAATTTGGGCCTGTACCAATGAGGATTGCAATGGATGGATGAGGGATAATTTCGCATTTGAACATGCGCCTTCCTGCCGTCTCTGTCATTCCCCAATGGTTCGTAGCATGAAGATGCTGCCGCAATTGCTTAATTCAAATGGCGATCTCAAATCGCTTAAGAAAGGTATTTCCATTACCTAGACCAATACCTTTATGAGTCAAGACAACTATATATGCAGGGCACCTTCAAGACGGTGAAACCGTCTTATTTTTTTTGCTTTTAAATGCAAAATTGTGATATTTGTCACAAATTTATTGTTTTTTATGCCTAAACGGGGCGTATAATGTGATAATTATCACACTTTGAGTGATAGAAATTTGACAAAATAGACATAACGAAATGGGGAGAAGGAAGGGGAGAAATATGGATACAGTACTGCTGTCGCGTATACAATTTGCGTCGACGACAATTTTTCATTATTTCTTTGTGCCAGTATCGATCGGACTTGCGCTCATAATTGCCATTATGGAGACCATGTACGTAAGAAAGGGCAATGAAGAGTACAAAAGAATGGCGCAATTCTGGGGGAAGCTATTCCTGATTAACTTCGCAGTAGGTGTAGTAACAGGGATCTTGCAGGAGTTCCAGTTCGGGATGAACTGGTCGGATTATTCGCGCTTCGTCGGTGATGTGTTCGGGGCTCCGCTTGCGATTGAAGCCTTGTTGGCCTTCTTCCTGGAGTCCACGTTCATCGGAATCTGGATCTTCGGCTGGGATAAGGTATCCAAGCGGATTCATCTGTTATCCATCTGGCTGGTTGCCTTCGGAACGATGCTGTCGGCATTCTGGATTCTGCTGGCTAACTCGTTCATGCAGCATCCGGTCGGCTTCCAGATTAGCAATGGCCGGGCTGAGATGAATGACATCTTCGCACTGATTACAAATGGCCAGCTGCTGGTCGAATTTCCGCATACAGTGCTTGCCGCCTACGCTACAGGCGCCTTCCTGGTAACAGGGATCAGTGCTTACAAATTGCTTAAGAAGCAGGACGTTGCTTTTTTCCGGAAATCATTCGAGATTGCAGCCATTGTAGGGGTTATCTCTTCCTTCGGCGTTGCGGTTGCAGGACATGCACAGGCTCAATATCTGGTAGAGACACAGCCAATGAAGATGGCTGCATCCGAAGCGCTGTGGGGTGAGAGCGGCGACCCGGCACCTTGGACGGTATTTGCCAATATCGATGTGAAGAACCAGACCAACAGCAATGAAGTTCAGGTTCCGTATCTGCTGAGCTTTCTGTCCTACAGTAAATTCTCCGGTGATGTGAAGGGGATGCTGGAGCTGCAGAAGGAGTATGAAGTAGCCTACGGACCAGGAGATTATATTCCGCCGGTCAAAACAACCTTCTGGAGCTTCCGGATCATGGTTGCTGCCGGCACGCTGATGATGCTGTTCGGGGTATATGCTATCTACCTCATGTGGCGTAAAAAGATGGACAGACCCAATACCTGGTTCATGCGCTTCATGTTCTGGGGACTGCTGCTTCCGCCGATTGCCAACACGGCCGGCTGGATTATGACAGAGATCGGGCGTCAGCCATGGACTGTATTCGGACTTATGACTACAGAAGACAGTGTATCACCTAATATTACGAGCGGACAGGTGCTGTTCTCGGTGATTTCTTTTACTGCGATCTATGCCATATTGGGTGCAGTGCTGGTCGGCCTGTTCGTCAAAGTGATCAAAAAAGGTCCTTATGCTATGGATAACGAACACGGTGAATCCCACGATCCGTATAACAAGGAGGGCTAACCCATGTCACTTAATGAATTATGGTTTCTGCTGATTGCGGTGCTGTTCGTCGGGTTCTTCTTCCTGGAAGGCTTCGACTTCGGTGTAGGGATGGAGACGCAGATTCTGGCTAAGAATGATACGGAGCGACGGATACTGATCAATTCGATCGGGCCGTTCTGGGATGCGAATGAAGTATGGCTGATTACGGGTGCCGGTGCAATGTTCGCGGCCTTCCCGCATTGGTATGCTACGCTGTTCAGCGGCTTCTATATTCCGTTTGTATTTGCTCTCCTGGCGTTGATCGCCCGTGGTGTCGCCTTCGAATTCAGAGGCAAGCGCGATTCCAAGGCTTGGCAGAAAACATGGGATGTCTGTATCTTCTTCGGCAGCTTCCTGCCGCCGTTCCTGCTCGCCGTGGTATTCGCCAGCTTCATCAAGGGTTTGCCGATCGACAAGGATATGCAGATGTATGCCGGATTCTTCGATATCGTCAATGCGTATACGGTGGTTGCAGGAATTACGGTTGTCCTGCTGTGTCTGGTACACGGGCTGATGTTCACTACGCTCCGCACGCTTGGAGATCTGCAGGAACGGGCGCGTAAGCTGGCCCAGAAGCTGCTGATTCCACTGGCGGCGCTCTTGGTAGCCTTCGTTGTGATGACATATACTATGACGGATATCTTCGATAAACGCGGAACGCTGCTGTGGATTGTAGTTGTTCTCGCTGTAGCCGCTTATCTGCTGGCCGGATATTTCATGACTAAGAAGAAGGACGGCTATGCCTTCGGGATGACCGGCGCTGTGATGGCGCTGTCTGTTGCATCGATCTTCATCGGACTGTTCCCGCGGGTGATGATCAGCTCGCTGGATCAGGCGTTCAACCTGACGATTACGAATGCGGCCTCCGGCCAATATTCGCTGAAGGTGATGACGATTGTAGCGCTGACCTTGCTGCCGTTCGTGCTGGGCTATCAGATCTGGAGTTATTTCATCTTCCACAAACGGGTTCATGAGAAGGAGCATCTTGAATACTAATGGATAAAAATTTGCTTGGGTACAAAGGAGTTAAGCCTGTCTTTCTGCTGGTTGGCTTCCTGACCCTGGTGCAAAGCTTCTCCATTCTTCTGCTGGCGAAGTCGCTGGCAGAAGCTGTCTCTGCGCTGTTTGCAGGAGAACCGCTGAAGGAACAAGGGGCTAGAGCGCTCTTGTTCCTTCTTGCGTTTCTTGTGCGCCATGCCTGCGCTCTGCTGATGAGCCGGGTGTCGTACCGCTTCGCAGAAGCGACCGGCAGCAGCATGCGGAGACAGATGATGGACAAGCTGTTCCAGCTGGGACCAAGGCTGGCTGGCGACCGGGGGACCGGAAATATGGTCACATTAGTGCTTGAAGGAGTAACGAAGTTCCGAACGTACCTGGAGCTGATTATTCCGCGTATGGTCGGTATGGCGGTCACACCCGCTCTGCTGCTTATCTATGTATTCACCCTGGATACGTCCAGCGGTGTCATTCTTACCTTAACGATGCCGATCATTATTGTATTCATGATCCTGATCGGGATGACGGCCCGCAAGCAGATGGACCGTCAGCTGAAGTCTTACCGTACCTTATCGAATCACTTCGTGGATTCGCTACGCGGTCTGGAGACGCTGAAATTTCTTGGACGCAGCCGCAGCCACAGTGAGAGTATTGCCAAGGTCAGTGACCGCTACCGTTCAGCAACCATGCGTACGCTGCGAGTCGCTTTCCTGTCATCGTTCGCGCTGGATTTCTTCACTATGCTGTCTGTCGCTTCGGTAGCGGTAAGTCTCGGTCTGCGTCTGGTTAATGAGCAGATGACGCTGGTTACCGGACTAACGATCCTGATTCTCGCGCCGGAATATTTCCTGCCGGTGCGGCTGGTGGGTGCAGATTTCCATGCCACGCTGGACGGCAAGGAAGCTGGAGAAGCGATGAAGAGCATCATTGACCGTGAGATGGTCCAGGCGAAGCTGCTGGAGCCGGGTGGGCAGAAGGAGATGACAGGCCTGGGCGGAGCTTGGTCCGGCGACTTTTTCACGTGGAACAATAACAGCCGCCTGAAGCTTGAAGGGGTTGGCGTGACCTATGAAGCGGATGGAGTGTCGTCACTTGAAGCTGTTCATCTTGAATTCAGCGGTTATCGCAAGATTGGCATTATCGGAGAGAGCGGGGCAGGGAAGTCTACGCTTGTAGATATTCTGGGCGGCTTCCTTCATCCAACCTCTGGGACACTTACGATCAATGGAAACCGTGTCAGCGCGCTGACCGATGAGAGGTGGCGGAAGCAGACGGCTTATATTCCGCAGCGCCCGTATATCTTCAGCGGCACTCTGGCTGATAATGTCCGGTTCTATTATCCTGAGGCTTCCCAGGAAGCGGTAGCTGCCGCATTGAAGTCGGCAGGTTTATCGAAGCTGGTATCCTCGCTGCCGGAGGGATTGAACGAAATGATCGGCGGCGGCGGCCGTTCGCTCAGCGGCGGACAGGAGCAGCGTGTGGCTCTGGCCCGCGCTCTGCTGAGCAGCCGCCCCATTATGCTGCTGGATGAGCCGACGGCCCATCTGGACATTGAGACGGAATATGAGCTGAAGGAGACGATGCTGCCGTTATTCGAAGGCAAGCTGGTATTCCTGGCTACACACCGCCTGCATTGGATGATCGACATGGATCTGATTGTCGTTATGCAGCGGGGACGGGTGGCTGAAATAGGCACACACGACGAGCTGACTGCGCGGAAGGGTGCTTATTATGAGCTTATTCAAAGTCAATTGGAGGGAATCCATTGAAACGTGAAGGATGGTTTGCTCCCTATTACTCTGCCTACTTCTGGCGGTTCGTGTTAATTATCTTGCTGGGCGCACTGACGATCTTCTCAGCGTCTTCGTTGATGTACACCTCAGGCTTCCTGATCTCGAAGGCCTCGATTCCGCCGGAAAATATACTGATGATCTATGTCCCCATTGTTGGTGTGCGTACCTTCGGGACCAGCCGGGCTGTCATTCACTATGTGGAACGGCTGGTGGGACATGACACGATTCTGCGCATTCTGTCGAAGATGCGGATCCGGCTGTACCATATGCTGGAGCCGCAGGCACTGTTCTTATCCACACGCTTCCGTACCGGGGATATTCTCGGTATGCTTGCCGATGATATCGAATATTTGCAGAATGTGTATCTGCGTACGGTCTTTCCGGGTATTATCGCGCTCTTAATCTATGCAGCGGCGATGATTGCGCTCGGGACGTTTGATGTGGCCTTTGCTCTGCTTATGGGACTCTACATGCTAGTGCTGGTTGTCGTATTGCCGCTGATCTCCCTCCTGCTGACCCAGAAGCGTCAGCGTCAGGTGAAGCAGGAGCGCAACCGGCTGTATCAAAAGCTGACAGATGCTGTGCTTGGCTTAAGCGACTGGGTAATCAGCGGGCGGCAGAACCAGTTCGTCGATACGTACGAAGCAGACGAGCAGGCGGTTGCCCGCGTAGACGGTTCGCTGCGGAGTTGGGCACGGCTGCGTATGTTCATCGGGCAGGCGGTTGTCGGCCTGGCCGTGTTGTCCTTGTTATACTGGGCGGCTGGACAGTATGCTGAAGGGGCGATTGCCGGAACGCTGATTGCGGCGTTCGTGCTGGTAGTCTTCCCGGTAGCGGATGCCTTCCTGCCCGTATCCGAGGCTGTGGAGAAAATTCCGCAATACCGGAATTCACTGGAGCGGCTGGAGGGCGTGGAAGCCGCAGCGGGAGATGCACCGCTTAGCGCGGGAACTGCTGCTGGGAATGCCGGAGCGGAAGCTCAGGCTGACGCTGCGATGCAGGCGGCTAAGGCCAGCGGGCAGGTTCAGATTGAACTGAAGTCGGCGGGCTACCGCTATGCGGCAGGTGACGACTTCTCTGTTCAGGGGTTGGACCTTGCGCTGCCGCAGGGGCGGAAGGTTGCAGTTATCGGCCGCAGCGGAGCCGGTAAATCGACACTGCTCAAGCTGGTGCAGGGCGTGATAGCGCCCACCGTCGGCTCTGTGACGATTAACGGTATCGATGCTGCGGCTTACGGTGAGCGGATTCCGCAGCTCATCGCGGTGCTGAACCAGAGCCCTCATCTGTTCGACACCACGGTGGCGAACAATATCCGGCTCGGGGACCCGGAGGCTTCAGAGGCAGCGGTCCAGCAGGCGGCAGCCCTGGCGAAGCTGGATACGCTAATCTCTTCGCTGCCGGAGGGCTATGATACTCCGGTACGCGAGGCGGGGCAGCGCTTCTCCGGCGGAGAGCGCCAGCGCATGGCCCTGGCCCGTATTCTGCTGCAGAATACGCCGGTAGTCGTGCTGGACGAGCCCACGGTTGGTCTCGACCCGCGCACGGAGCGCGAGCTGCTGGCCACGATGTTCGAGGCAATGGCCGGCAAGACGCTGATCTGGGTCACGCATCATCTGGTGGGTGCCGAGCAGATGGACGAGGTCATCTTCATGGAGAACGGCCAAGTGGAGATGCGCGGCACTCATGCCGAGCTGATGGAGCAGCAGCCGCGTTACCGCAAGCTCTATGAACTGGACCGGCCGGGTCAATATCTGAATGGGGCAGATGGTGTGTAGAGGCTAGGATTAGAGCCGAGGTAAGTGTGTGAGTACAAAGGTAAAGCTCTTCCTGTCCCGCTGGGGGCAGGAAGAGCTTTTTTTGCACGTGGGCCCCAATGTAATCGGAAAACCGATCACATTGGGCGAGTGCTGGGGTGTG
This sequence comes from Paenibacillus sp. FSL H8-0122, assembly GCF_038005345.1. Lineage (NCBI taxonomy): Bacteria > Bacillati > Bacillota > Bacilli > Caryophanales > Paenibacillaceae > Paenibacillus > Paenibacillus sp. FSL H8-0122. The sequence continues at coordinate 6,740,646 of NZ_JBBOTB010000001.1, forward strand.
CGGGTCGGATGTAATCGGAAAACCGATCACAATGGGCGAGTGCTGGGTGTTGGGGCGGGATGTAATCGGAAAACCGATCACATTGGGCGAAGTGCTGGGTGTTGGGGCGGGATGTAATCGGAAAACCGATCACATTGGGCGAGTGCTGGGTGTTGGGGCGGGATGTAATCGGAAAACCGATCACATTGGGCGAAAGTGCTGGGTGTTCGGGCCGGGTGTATGCGAAAAAAGGTGCCTGGCTGTGGATGGGAGACGTTCAGGAATTAAGGTATACTGAAATGGATGATCCTGTCAGGATCAATTAGAACGGGGTGGAAGCATGTGATAACGGAGGGCTCCTGCGATTATAAATAAGGAGAGATTAATCAATGGAATCAACAACGTGCGAATTAACATGGAATCTGGACCGGATCTATCCCTCGTTCGAGTCGGAGGGATTTCAGCATGACCGCCGGCAGGTGGAGAGACTTGCCGGGGAGCTGAATACATGGTCGGCCTCGCAGCCCGTTAGCGGGCAGGCTCCAGCCGAACTGATGGAAGAGTTCCTTAAACAATATAATGCGTATCAACAGCTATATTTGCGTCTGTTCAGCTACGCGGAGCTGCGGTTCAGTGCGGACAGCCAGTGTGAGGAAGCTGTGAATCTGATGGACGAGCTGGAAGAGGTGACCAGCGGGGCGGGGGAAGCCCTGGTCCGCTTCAGCAAATGGCTGGCAGGTGTAAGTGCGGATGAACTGGAGCAGAGTCTCCGCTCCAGCGCTTATCTGGAGCAGCATAGCTTCTATCTGCGCAGATTACAGGGTAAATCGCAGCATATGCTCAGCGCGGAAGGCGAGGCAGTAATTGCCCGGATGCAGCGTACCGGCTCCAAGGCTTGGGAGCGGCTGTACATGCAGACGCTGTCTACACTGCGGACCGATCTGGAGCTGGCCGGAGTGACCCGCAGTGTGACGCTGGCGGAGCTGCGGAATCTGGTCTACGATCCCGATCCTGCGGTACGGCAGGCGGCGGCTGAAGCAGAGCATGAGGCTTGCCGCAGTGTAGCGGAGCAGAGTGCTGCCTGTATCAATGCTGTCTCCGGTGAGGCGGCAGCCATCTATGAGCTAAGGGGCTATGCTTCCCCGCTGCATAAGGTGCTGGAAGCAGAGCGGATGGATCAGGAGACGCTGGAGGTGATGCTTCAGGCCATCCGGGAGAGCCTGCCGGTCTTCCGGCAGTATTATGCTGAGAAGGCTGGGCGGCTGGGGCATGCGGGGAGACAGCTGCCGTTCTGGGATGTTTTTGCGCCCACCGGCACTGAATCCTCGGTCCGCGTAACCTATGCTGAGGCCCAGGCGATGATTATCGCGGGGTTCAGCGGGTTCAGCCCCGAGCTGGGCGGGTTCGCCCGCAAGGTGTTCGGGCAGCGCTGGATCGATGCCGAGCCGCGCAGCGGGAAGGGCAATTTCGGGATGTGTGTCGATATTGTCCCGATAGGAGAGAGCCGGATTATTACGAGCTTCCACGGCCAATATATAGATGTGAGTGTGCTGGCCCACGAGATTGGGCATGCGTACCATAGCAGCCGTCTCGCGGGACATACAATGGTTAACACGGAGTATCCGGTGCCGATTGCGGAGACGGCGTCGATTTTTTGCGAGAGTCTGATCCATGTTGAACTCTTGAACTCGCTGCCTGCGGAGGAAGCGGATGCGATCCTGGAACGTAGTCTTTCGGATGCGGGGTATTATATTGTCGATTTCTATGCCAGGTACTGCTTCGAGAGCGCACTGTATGCCCGCCGGTTATCCGGTCCCCTCCCATTAGAGGAGCTGAATGCATTGATGCTGGAGTCGATGGCCGCGGCTTATGGGGACAGTGTGCTGCCCGGGTCCATTCATCCTTACCAGTGGATTAGCAAGGCCGGGTATTATATGGCAGGCAATGAGTTCCTGAACTTCCCGTATTCCTTCGGGCTGTTGTTCTCTAAGGGGCTGTATGCCCAGTACCAAAAGCAGGGGCAGGCGTTCGTAAGCCGTTATGAACAGTTCCTCTCAGCGACCAGTACCCGGAGCATTGCAGACGCTGCGAAGCTGATGGATGTTGATGTGCATTCTCTGAATTTCTGGCAGGAGGCACTCGGATTTATTGCCGGGGATGTCCGGAAGTTTGCGGGGAGGGAATAAGGGCGCGTTTTGCGCTGCCGGAGGTTCCTTTTTACGGGGAAGTGTGGTAGAACAGTAGTATAAGTCTACGCCGCAGCGGCACAGAAAGGGATGCTTGATTGAATGTATGTAGTCTGTAAGGAACACGTAGAGCTGGCCATCGACAAATTTGTGGATGAGTACGAGGATGCACCAGATGTAGTCGATCTGAAGGAGACGGAGTTCTCGGACTGGGACCCGCCGGCGAAATGTGCGGAATGTGAACGAAATGCGGAATATCTGGTCGTCTGAGGACGGCTGGAATAAGAAACACCCTGTGGCCGTGAAGGCTGCAGGGTGTTTTGGCGTGCGGGCGTATGTGCGAGTGTGCGAGTGGTACAGTTGCGGATCTAGCATTACCTAAAATGGATCTAGCAGTCTGCGGCTTTCGCCATCTCGGACAGCGGTCCGCGCCCACTGCCCCGCAGGTAGATGAAGGCGGAGCCAATCGCCACGATTGCCGCAACCGACAAGCCCCAGTAGATGTTGGAGTAAGCGGCTTGAAGCGGCAGGCTGCGCTGCCATTCCAGGGCGCTGGCGGCCATCGCGACGCTGAAGGCACCGCTGAAGAACTGCAGCAGCTGGAAGAGCCCCATCCCGGAGCCGATCTGCGAAGCAGGCAGGATACGCGAGATTTCATTCGATACACTGCTCGACAGTACAGTGAATGACAGGCTCATAATCATGTAGACGAGCATAACGGCGACCCAGGATTGTCCGGCGAATAAGGCGAACAATACGGTGGCGGCCAGAACCAGCAGCGGTGCGAAGCGCAGGATTCCGGTATTGCCGTAACGGTCAATCATCCGTCCGACCAGGCGGGAGACGAAGATAGCCAGCAGCGAGCCCGGGAAGATCACAAGCCCGGCATGGCTGGCACTGAAGCCGAAGCGGTGAGTCAGAATCTGCGGCAGCAGGAACAGGGTAGCGAAGCTGCACAGGTAAGAGGCAACCCCGATCAGCGCCAGTACCAGATATGGCCGGTTGCTGAACAGCGCGGGCAGCACGAATGGATCAGGAGTCGTGCGGATGCGCCCTACGAATAAGGCAATCGCGGCGATGCCGGCGATCAGCGCGATCCACAGTCCGCTGGTCAGGAACAGCAGCAGACCGGTGGTACCCACGCCGAGGAAGATCCCGCCCAGAACGTCGAATGAGCCGCGAGCCGGAATTTCCTTGGGCAGCAGGATCAGGAACAGCGGCACCAGCAGCAGAATGGCAGCAGTGACCGCGAACAGCCAGGTCCAGCCGAGGTATTCAACAATGGAGCCGCCGGCTACCGGACCCAGACCGAGTCCCAGAGAGACGGCCGACATGATCGTCGCCATGGCTTTGCCGCGCCGGGCCTGCGGAATGTAGCGCGTGAACAGGACAAGGGACAGTGACATCACGGCGCCTGCACCCGAGGCTTGCAGAATACGCACAATCAGCAGGAAAATGAAGCTGGTGCTGAAGAATCCGGCCACAGCAGCAAGCCCTAAGGTGAGCAGCCCGATAACCAGCAGCCGGCGGATCGGCAGGAAGTCCGAGAGCCGGCTGTATGTGATTGAGGCAATAGAGAACATGATGGAATACCCGGTTACAATCCAGGAGGCGGACGCTGCGGTGATGCCGAAGGTCTCGGTTACATCAGGCAGGGCCAAATTGAACATCGCTGTGTTCATAATCACGAGGACGACAGCAACGCTGAATAGCAGAGTTAACAGTCCTTCCCGTGGAAGAGCCGCTTGCGGAGCAGCCATTGAATGCTCTTGATCGCCCTCAGAAGCAGGTGATGAGGTCATGAGAAAGCCACTCCTTCATTCTTTTATTGTATTGTTCGATTACTTACGAACTATTGAAATATAGCATGCGCTAATGTAAAATGCAATTAGGAAATCATCGTGAAAAGAAGTACTATTATATACTCTGAAGGAGTCTTATTCATGAAGCAGCTCCATCATCCGGAACGCAAGGACATTCAGCTCGCCTCGGTGCTCTATGCGCTTAGCGACCCGATCCGTCTATATGTAGTGTCGGAGATCTGTAACCACGGCCCGCAGTCCTGCAACAGCTTCAAGGTGCCGATTGCCAAGTCCACGCTGACCCACCATGCCCGGACGCTGCGCGAAGCGGGTGTCATTCATACCCGGGTGCAGGGTACCCAGCGTATTCTGTCCCTGCGGACGGAAGATCTGGACGAGCGCTTCCCCGGGCTGCTGGATTCTGTATTGCAGGCTTACGTCAGACCCGGGCCGGATGAGGGATTCGGGGAGCCGGAAGAGGAAGGGCAAGAGCAGGGTTAATCAAACATATAACGTTTGCCATCATCCTCACATCGTTTAATATAACAACTGCAAGGAGCAATTGAGGAGACTACGCTCTCGCCGAAACGGTACTGCCCTTTTAAAGGACGGTACCGTTCTCACTTTATATGTTTTGGGGCCCCCGCAAAGTACCTGAGTCATCACCTACGCTAAAGCCTCACTTTGTGGGGTTATTTTGTGGATCAAGCTTCTTATAAGACTCATTTGCTTCCGCCAGTACCTCGGCACCGCCCGCCGCCAGGAACTCCTCCACGAACTCCCCGAATTCCTCCAGCGGACGCTCCCCGGTGATGAAGGCAATATACGCCTGGTCTCTTAGGTTAATAAGCCCAGGGCTGTTCCTGATCAGAGAGGGCGTAGCCACCTCCAAGGCATTATAGATGCCGTCGTGATCCAGCCCCAGGGTTGCCGCCCACTGCTCGCTCCGGCCGGCAGGAAGGATGGGCAGGGTCATGCCGATCCCCGCGCCGATCGTATTCTGGTAGCTGAACTTATGGTTATACGGCGGCAGCAGGATGATATCCTTCTTGTCCGTTCCGGCCCAGTCCCAGTGTGTCCCCTGAATACCGTACTGCAGAGATGCCGCTTCATCAGGGTCAGGATTTGCGCTGACGTAGTCCAGCAGCTGGAGGATCTTCTCCAGCTTGCCCGGCTCCTGGGTAGCATCCGCGCCAATGGCGGTGAAGCTCATCAGCATATCGTAGGCTTTGGAGCCGCGCCTGCCGTCCGGACCGCTGAAGGGCCGCCCGAAAGCGATCTTGGCCTGCGGATGCTTGGCGGTTAACTCCTTGACGTTAAACGTTGCTTCTACCGGAACCAGCCTCGCTGCCTTCTGGTCATCCAGTCTCCAGTCCGTATAATCCCCTGCCTGTGTCCAATGATAATAATTGCCCATGGAGGTCATGCCGATTCGCCCGTTAATGAAGGCATGCGACAGATGCTTATAGCCTCCGCTATTCTCCCCGGTGATGAACTCGGGATCGATGACCCCGTCCCGGTACCATTTACGGAGATAACGCAGCGCTTCCTGCATGTCCGGCTCCAGAGCGCCAATGACCAGCCCCTGATCCTTCCGGCTGAAGTAGAGCTGATCCGTGAAGACCATCTGTCCGAATGCGCCGAAGACCACATTCATGCCCTCCTGCGACAAGCCGTAGGTGTCCCGGATACCGTTGCCGTCCGGGTCCTCGTTCGTAGCCGCATAGATGAATTTCTCGAAATCGGCCAAGGTGTCCGGCACCTTAAGGCCGAGCTTGTCCAGCCAATCCTGCCGGTAGACCACGGGGACCCGATAGATATTGGTAGGATTAATGACCGGAATGCCGTAATAGGCCCCGTTAATGCGGCCATATTGCTGATAGGCAGGTGCATTCTCGCGGATGGCCTTAAGGATATTGGGAGCGTAGGTGTTCAGCATATCCTCGGGAATAGGGGCGAGCACGCCCTGCTGCTGGTACTTCAGCAGATCCTGGGTCTGCCTGACCCGGAACAGGTCGGGAATGCTGCCTTGCACCAGCTTCAGGTCGAGCAGAGATTCGTATTTGTTGTTCGGCAGATTCCAGAACTCCAGATCTACCTTGAACTTCTGCTCCAGCTCCCGCACGATCACTGCATCCTCCGCAACAGGCAGATTCTGATGCATGGTCCAAGAGATTTTGAGCTTCGGGGCAGAGGCAGCGGGAACAGCAGAATCAGAAGCGGAAACGGCGGCATCCTGCAGCCCTTGTCCAGGCGCGGACGGGAGGGAAGCTGGCTGCCCGCTGCAGCCGCAGATCAGCCCCAGGAGGGGCAAGAGCAGTAATCTTTTATACATATACATCAGGCCCCCTCCTTATCCCATGCTAATCTCCGCCTGCGGCGGTAGTGTATTCACGGTTCGCAGATAATTCCCCGGCGTACAGCCGTAGATCTCCTTGAAGCGCTTGATGAAGTACGGAGTCGTTCCATAACCGACCGTACCGGCAATCTGTTCGATCGACATGTTATTGTTCTCAATCAGCCGCCGGGCCTCTTCCATCCGTATACCGGTGATATAGTCGGTGTAGGTGATCCCCAGCTCTTCCTTGAACAGCTTGCTTAGATACTTGGGACTGATGAAGACCTTGGCGGATACGGCATCCAGCGATAGATCCTCGGACAAATGCTCCCCGATATAGGCCTTGGCCGCTTCAATGGCCGAGAGTGCACGGTCACTGTTCCGCTTCTGTGTCTCCATAATGAAGGTGCCGATAGAGGCCGCGAACCACTCCTGCAGCTGCCGGATATCCGGCAGGCCAATATATTCGTTATACAGATCCAGAGGCCCGTGGGCGGAAGGGGTGTAGCGGATGCTTTTCAGATAATCCGAGTACATAAATACGGTGTTCGCCAGCACGAAGTGGCAATAATCCGCCGGGTAGCTGCCTTCCCGCATGACGGCTATGAGCTGTTCCAGCGCGGCCAGAGTCTCATCCAGCTGACGGGTCTGCAGCTTATCCTTGAACCGCATCAGCACAGGCTGCGGAATCTCGTCAAGACTCTGCTCCTTCTTCAGCAGCTCCTGGTCCTTCAAGATCCTGTTCTCCGGCAGGAAATAAGCATACTTCATTAAAGTCTGCGCTTCAGCATAGCTGGTGTGGAGAAGGCTGATGGCATCCACCCAGCAGCCCTGCGAGAGCTGAATATTCAGCTGGAACTGCTGCTCCGCCGCTGCTGTAATCCGGTCCGAGAGCTGTTCGAGCAGCGTCCCGGAGGCTTCGAGCGCGCTGATAATGACAACCGTCTGCTTGTCCGGCAGCTCCTCGGCCAGAATGCGGCTTCCGTGAAGCCGGATCGCCTCAAGCGTCCCGGTCATCCCGCTTATAGCTGCCTGCAAGCCGCTTAGACTCATGCGGGCGTAGGCTCCACGGGTGTTGAGGAGCAGGCAGCAGTAATAACGGTGCTCCGGAGAGAGTCCCAGGAATTGGGGATCTACGGTTACGCAGCCTTGGGCAGGGCTGTCCTGAAGGAGATTCAGGATCATATTCTGCCGGATATGCGGACTGCTGGCCTCAAGCGTTCCCTCCAGTGTGGTGACTTTGTCGTTCAGGCGGATGAAAGCGGAGTCAATAATTCCGAATTCGTTAAGGGCTTGTCCTGGAAGTTCAGGTACCCCTGGCCCCGGGCCGTAGAGGTCCTTAATAGTGCGAAGCAGCCGCTTAAGCGGACTGTAATTCAATTTGGCCAGAATGCCGGACAGACAGATTCCTACCAATAGAGCAAGCAGACACAGGGAGAGGATGACCCTCTGGACGGCGAGCCATTTCTCATAGAACAGGTTCGCCGGAGCCGCACTGAAGAGCTTCCACCCGGTGGTCGGCAGGTCCTGATAGGAGATGACGTAGGTGCTGCCCCCGATCTCCTGGCTCATGTTCCCGGATGTCTCAGGAGAGGCTAGGGCATTCGAGATACTGGCAGCATAGGTGTCGGCCTGAGCCGCAGCATCCGGATTCGATCCGGCCACGATTCCCCCGGAGGGCATAGCAATGAAGCTGCTCTGATAGCGGGCAGGCATCATATTCTGCAGAATGGCGCGCAGCGCACTCTCCTTCAGATCAATGGCAATCAGCAGCTCACTGGCTGCCCCGGGAGATTGGAACGGATAGCTGTGCACATAGGTGATCAGCTGGCTGCCGCTGCCGCCGGGGATGCTGGAGACGATATCGTCCGGCACGAACCGGGCCTCCGTCCAGAGGCTGTTTCGGGAATTCAGGTTCATGCCGTTCACCCAATCCATCCAGTAGGCGGCACCGGCCTGCTGGTCCGCACGAAATTTCAGCCCATACAGCGAAGACAGCAGGAGATGCTGCCTGGGAGCATACAGATGTACGGCTTGAATCAGGTCCGAATGATTGGATACCTGCATGTTCAGCGACTCCTGGAGACTGCTTACCTTGCTGAGATTCGCTGGAAGTGAAGCATCAGGCAGCATACGGAGCGCAGCCCGCTGGTTCAGGGAGACTTCCAGATAGATCTGCTGCACCCGCTGAAGCACGGAAGCTTCAAGGGTACGGGCGGTATTATCAAGGATGAGCCGGTTGCGGCCCTGAAGCTCTTCCTTATAATGGTTCGAGAAATACAGATAGAAGGCAGAGCAGAGTAAGAGGACAATGACTAACACAACTGAGATGTATGAAGCGGCAAGGGCGGCAAAGGCAGAGTTCCATTTTCGCAAGATGTATTCTCCTCCCAGGCGGATTATACACTAGCCCCTCACAGATCTGTTCGGGATTCATGTTAAATCAAAGTTAAATGGCCGGAAAAAAGCTGAATTGTTCCCAAAATCATAGAATTGCGAAATTGTGTTATTGAGCGGCGGTGGAGGCAGGTGCTATATTGAGTCCGATTCAGGCAATCAAAATAACAGGATAGGGGCTGACACATTGAACTTGAAGTCGAAAAGAAAGCTGTTGTCTGTTACGGCAGGTCTGGTACTCCTCACGAATTCGATCGCGGTACATCCTGCAGAGGCGGCCACGGGTAATTCATTAACCGGGCTGCCGGCTGCTCCGGCATGGGGACATTTCGTAGATACTTATAAGAATAACACACCTGTGAATACGGCGGTGTATTCCAACCCCTCGATCGGTGTTCTCTCCGGCTTCCTGGATCTGTGGACACCGGGCGCCACCTGGGATACCGGAACGAAGCTGAACAGCAGTGTGCTGGATTACAACATTCAATATGTGGCCGATCTGTCTAAGACCCGAACTCCGGCAGAGGAGGAGGCCGCGTATTACGATGACCGGCGGAACCAGACTTATGGAGCGGCTGACGGCCTTGGACCGTTGTCTGAGGTGTACCGTTCGATGTCAGGAACCTTCACGACCATTAACAGCATCCCTGATGATGCCACTTCCGTGAAATATAGTGACGGCAATGACAGTAACAAGGCAGGCGATTCCAATTCCAGCTTGGGCAAAATGGTGGACCTGATCGGGATTGTCCGCGGCAATTATGCTTCAACGAGTCAGGCCAAGAATTTCTACAGCTACATGCGTCCTTTCCGCTGGAAGGATATCTCCGTCATTGTGCCGACGCTGGTGCCGGCGAGAAGCAGTACGCCTGCCACAGACGGCGGCTTCCCGAGCGGACATACCAACGCTTCCTATCTGGCAGCCCTGGCTCTGGCGTATTCTGTACCTGAGCGCTTCCAGGAGCTGATGGCCCGGGCCTCGGAGATGGGCAACAACCGGGTTGTCGCCGGGATGCACTCGCCGCTGGATGTTATGGGCGGACGGGTGACGGCCATGGCCTTCGCAGCAGGAGCGCTGAATGACCCGGATAATGCGGCATTGAAGCAGGCGGCCTATACTCAGGCTCATGAAGTGCTGCTTACACAGACGGGCACCGCAGAAGACCGGTTCACGGATTATGCGAAGAATAAGGCCCAGTATACGCAGCGGCTGACCTACGGCTTCCCGCAGATTCACTCCACGACTGAGCCTGCCGTTGCTCCTAAGGGAGCAGAGGTCTTGCTGGAGACCCGCCTGCCTTACCTGACTGCGGATCAGCGTAGAGCAGTTCTCGTAACAACGTCACTCCCTTCCGGTTATCCGCTGCTTAATGATCCCGAAGGCTGGGGACGATTGAACCTGTTCGCCGCTGCTGACGGGTACGGTGCATTCGCTGAGCATGTAACGGTAGCGATGGACGCTGCGAAGGGCGGCTTCCACGCCGCAGACCGCTGGCGCAATGATATCTCCGGGACGGGCGGACTGACCAAGGAGGGTACAGGCACGCTGAAGCTGGCGGGCAACAATACGTACTCCGGCGGTACTGAGGTGAACGCAGGTGTCCTGGAAGGCGACTCGGCAACAGCCTTCGGCAAAGGGAATGTGACGAATACCGGCGGCTCTGTAGTTGAGAACGTCTACGGTAAAATAGTGATTGGCGGCAGCTTCACCCAGGCCTCCGAAGGTACGCTTGTACTGAGCCTTACCGGAGCAGACGATGTCCTTGAGATTAAGGGTGAGGTGAAGGCTGACGGGAAGCTGAAGGTGAACTTCGCGAACAGCTACGTTCCAGGCAGCGGCCTGATTCCGCTCATTACGCATGGCGTCAGCCAGCGCAGCGGGCAGTTTGCTTCCGTGCAGGTTGAAGGATTGCCAAGCAAATATAACACCCAGGTAGTATACCTGAGCGATCAGATTGCGCTTAGTATTACAGATACGACAAGCGGCGGGAATCCTGGTTCCGGCGGTGGAACTGGTGGCGGAACGCCGGGTACTCCGGCTGGAAATACCGGAACAGTACCAGGCACCACTGGCACCACTCCAGGGAATGGCAGCACTACTCCGGCTGAACCGGGGAAACAGCCACAGGGCGGAGTTGATCCGTTCCAATCCGGAGTGGTCAGCAGAGAAGCGGTGTACAAGACCGTGACTGAAGCTATTGCAGCCACGAAGAATCAGAGCATCAGCTTCAAGGATACCGCAGACCACTGGGGCAGCAGCACCATCGCTACAGCCGTGAAGCTGCAGATTATCAGCGGCTATGCAGACGGCTCCTTCCGGCCGGATGCGCCGGTGACCAGAGCCGAATTCTCGGCGATGATCGCCCGTTCCTTCGGGCTAGGCACTACATCGGCGGCCTCTAAATTTGGAGATACAGCCTCCAATTGGGCGGCAGGCTATATCGGTGTCTTGGCAGACAAAGGCATCGTAACCGGCTACTCGGACGGCAGCTTCAAGCCGGGCGCGACCATTACCCGCGCTGAGATGGTCACAATCATTGGCCGTGTGCTTGATCTCGGCGTGCTCCAGACCGGCACTCCGGTGAGCTTCAAGGATGTCAGCAGCAGCTACTGGGCGGCTGACGCCATCCGCCAGGCTGCTTCGGCCAATCTGGTGAAGGGCATCTCTGCTTCAGCGTTCGCTCCAAAGAATCAGGCTACCCGTGCCGAAGCGGTGGCTGTGATCATCCGCGCGATGGAGAGCGACAGCTCGGTTAAGGCTTTGATTGCGGGGTTGTAAGCGGCAGGGTTGTTAGCTGCAAGTGAGAGACAGGAGTAAGTAAGTTCTTATGGATAGAAAGCAGGAAGTACAAGCCGCTGGCTTGTGCTTTTTGCTATGGTTACGGCTACTTAGCCACTTCGGGTGTCGTTTCGCGTGCTTTTATCACAATGTGGGCATATTTGACAAATTAAATCTACAAGTGTAATGTATAGAACAGATCTTGTATTTACACTTGTAGATCGAATGCCGCCGCCACGGAATGGAGCTGTTATGATGAGTACAACCCCGAAGATTTCGGAAGCCGAATGGGAAATTATGAAGATTATCTGGGAGCATCATCCGCTCACCTCGGAACAAATTACCCGGCTCCTGCCTGCATCTGTGGAATGGAGCGAGCAGACGGTGCGCACCTTCGTTACCCGGCTGCTTAAGAAGAAGGCGATAGCGTATGAGAAATCCGGCCGGAGCTATCTCTATTATCCGCTGGTGTCAGAGAATGAGTGTGTCCGGGCCGAGAGCCGCTCCTTCCTGAAGCGCGTATTCGGCGGAGCTACCCAGTTAATGGTGACCAGCTTCCTGGAGGATGTTGAGCTGTCCAAGCAGGAGATTGAACAACTCGAACAGCTGCTCAAGGAGAAGAAGTCGCAGGGCACCAGCGGCAACTCAGGTAAGCAGGAATGAATATGGTCTACGGATGGTTTGCCGGTATCGCAGAACAGACACTGGCGGCAAGCATGGTGATTTTGGCTGTGTTGTTCATTCAATATGTTCTGCGGAGGTTCATTAATGCCCGGGTGCGTTACCTCCTGTGGCTGCTTGTTATCGCCCGGCTGTTATTGCCTGCTGTACCGGACAGCCCTGTCAGCATGTTGCATATTCTCGGCAATAGTAAGCATTTGTTAACAACTATCCTGGACAAGGGGCCGGACACCGGAGCTTCTAAGGGTGATTATCAGGAGCTTGCGCCCGGAGAGGGAGATCAGGCTATATATCCGGCTAATAACACCGCTTGGGATGCACAAGGGCAGACAGACACAGCCCGGCAGAAGGATGGAGCGGCAACGGATAACCGCAGCTCTGTGCAAGCCGTAGACTATCCGCTCTGGTTGAAGATAGGCACAGGGATCTGGCTGCTGGGCGTCATGCTTATGCTGCTGAATGGACTCCTGTACATAAGGCGGATGCACCGCGAACGCAGACGGCTTAGACGGGTGAATGCCCCGGAGATTCTTAAGGTGGTTCTTGCCACCAGACGCCAGTTTGGAATCAGGAGAGCGATACCTATCTATACCGGAGGTTCCGCTAACAACCCATATCTGTCAGGACTCCTGCGTCCATGGATCTTTGTCCCGGAGCAAGCTCTGCGGGAACTGGATGCTTCCCGGCTGCGGCATATCCTCGCGCATGAGCTTGCCCACTGCAAGCGGAGGGATATGCTGTGGAACCTGCTAGGGAGCCTAGCCGCAACGATACATTGGTTCAATCCCCTGATGTGGCTGGCGATCCGGCGGATGAAGATCGATCGGGAGGTTGCATGCGACGCCTATGTGCTGGAGGTGTTGGGAGAAGAGGAGGCCATCGATTACGGGCTTACTCTGGTGGAGTTCCTGAAGCGCTTCTCACGAGTCCGGGAGCGGAGGGGGCATCTTTATTTCTCTAACCCGCACCAGCGGCAACAGATTCGAAGAAGAATCAGTATGATTCAATCTTTCAAAAAAGGCTCCTACCGCATCTCCGCAGCAGCTGTAATTCTGGTCGCTCTGCTCAGCATCGTGATGCTTACAGGTGTCTCTGGGGAATCCGGTGACTCTGCTGTCACAGAACCTGTGGCCAATTCCGCTGGTACTCATGCAGAAGGCGTTGCTGCGGGGGAACGCGTAGAAACGCCAACGGATCAAGGAGAGACACTGATGCCGTTAACGAGCATAGGTGCACAACAGACGGAGTATGTGACCCGGCATAATCTTCTGGTGCCGATGAATGTGGAGATTGAACAAGACGGTTACCAGGTCAACATCACAGGCTTCATGGCAGACAAGAATCAATTGATTCTCTTCTATACTGCGAGAGTGGACGGCGGTAGGTCACTATTCTCTGACGGTCCTCATTTCGTAGAATGCATCATTACGGATGGTATTACCGGCAAGGTGATTAACGGCCGGACCCACGCGCTGGTCAGCAGCAGCAGCCCGGAGCAGCATATTAAAGATGCGATAGCCAGACTTCCGTTCAGTACTCCTTTGACGGACCCGCCTTCAAAGATTAAGGTAGAGTTCCATTTACGCACACTGGGAGCCAACGATTCCAACATTCAGGAGTCTCCGGCACTTCAGACCACCTTCGATGTGAGGGCAAATTACTGGAAGCAGGAGTCGCATACCATCACATCGCAAGAAACGCTTAACGTAGCGGGACACAAGATCAGAGTGAAATTACAATTGACACCCTTAACAACCATCGCCACTTTTTATTCAGATGAACCTTTGTTTAAGAATAAGGAATTTATGAAATCATTCCATGAGAAGTACGGTTCTCCATTCCTGTGGTGGAGCAAGACTGGAACGGGAGACTATAGGCAGCAGCCAGGCACTTCATCAATTACGTTTACAGACTATGAAATGAAGATGGTTACAGAAAGCTATTATTTGTTGGATAAGCTGCAATCTCTGCGGCTGGATTTCATGAAGAGTCCGGCGAAACCTACTGGAATGAAGGATCTTGAGCATACATACCAGATGACCTTTGATGTCCCCGGACAGGATCAGAGCTGATCCGGATGAAACAACCAACTTGTATTGAAGGAGAGTGTAGTAATGAATAGCATAAAGCGGGATACAATGGAGATTAAACATACGGCACAGACGCATCCAGGACAGGAACAAAAGCAAGGGTCGGCACCAAATAAACGGCGGTCCTCCAGGAACCGGCTATCTGCCGCCATCGTCGCAGTCATGACAACCGCAGCGCTGGTGCTTAGCCCTTTTGCCGTGACAGGTCAAGCTTTGGCCGCCTCGGCAACCGCCGCGAAACCGTCGGCAGCGCTTGCCCCCTTTGTAAATCCCGAGCTTCAGGGTTATCGGCAGGTTGAGTATGCCATCAAACACAATCTGGTGCAGCCGCTGAACACAGTCGTCAAAAAAGACGGTTATCAGCTGACGGTGAACGGTTTTATCGCAGACAAATATGAGCTAATTATTCTTTTTACAGCCCAAGCCGACAGTAAGAGAGCATTCGTGTTCATGCCGCCAAAGGGTCATAGTCTCCAATTGTCCGATGCGGTTACAGGCAAGGTCATCAGTGGCAAGAAATTCAATGATGCTCTAGTCATAGGCACAAGTCCGGCAAAGAAAGATCATATTCTATATGGAATTGCTAAAATCCCGTTAAGCAGTCCATTGACCACGCCGCCCAAAAAAGTAGCTGCTGAGTTTCAGCTAGGCACCTTAACCGCCATTGAGCTGAATCAGTTAAAGGCGCTGGATGCTGAAATGCTCGCTGCCACCGAAAAGTCCCATGCGGACGACCCGGACCAGACCTCATCGTTCAGCTACAGTCCTGAACTGCTAAAGAAGTATAACACGCTCAAGTCCAACGTGAAGTATAGCTCTGTGCTGAAGGTGGCTTTTGATATCAATCCCAAGGTCTGGAAGCAGGAGACCCGGACACTGATGCCGGAGGAAACCATTGATGTGGCAGGGCATAAGATCAAAGTGAAGCTGGAATTGACACCGTTCACGACGGTAACCACACTATCCTCAGACGAAGCTTTGTTTAAAAACAGAGAGTTTATGGAGACCTTCTATATGGAATATAATCCATCGCTATTGGTCAAGAACGGAACCGGTGATTATAAATCGCAAGAGGGAGCTTCTGCCTATACCTATGCAGACCATGAGATGAGAATCGTGTCGGAAAGCTACTTCTTCTTGAATAAGCCGCAATCGCTTCGCCTGGATTTCACCAATATGAAAGACCGTAAGATTACACAGCAGTTGATTGTGGATATGCCTAACCAATAAGGGAAGGGCATCTGAAGTATCTTAGGGCCATCCGTGAAGGGTGGCTCTTCTTGTGTCGGTATAGGGTGAGCGGGGATTGTCTCTTATGGAGGGCATGTTATGGACAGGGATGTGATAAAATACAGGGACATGACAAGATCAGACCGATGGAGGAACTATGTTAATTCAACTGATAAGCGTAGGCAAATTGAAGGAAAAGTATCTGACGCTCGGCATCGCAGAATATGCCAAACGGCTCACGCCCTACCTCAAGTTCCAGATGATTGAGGTGGCGGATGAGAAGGCCCCTGATAACCTCAGCGACGCAGAGGTTATTCAGGTGAAGGTGCGCGAGGGTGAGCGTATCCTCGCGCAGATTAAGAGCGAGGCGCATGTCATTGCGCTCGCGATTGACGGCAAGCTCTGGAGCTCCGAGGAGCTTGCCGCTGAGATCGACCGGCTCGGCACCTACGGGACGAGCCACGTCGTCTTCGTCATCGGAGGCAGCCACGGGCTCTCCGATGACGTCATGCGCCGCGCCCAGCAGCGCATGAGCTTCGGCCGCATGACGCTGCCCCACCAGCTCATGCGGCTGGTGCTGGTGGAGCAGGTTTACCGGGCGGTGAAGATCAATCGGGGTGAACCGTATCATAAGTGACGGCGAAAAATGGGGGTGTTGAGAAGTAAGAGGTTTGTAGAAGTGATGGAGTAAGGTGCTATCGGGATATGTTTATCTCTCAAGAAATGGATTCTGGGAGATTTTGTGGTGTGTGTGGATTCGAAAAGACTTACGGATATGAACTGTTCGCGAAATTCGCAAATAAGACTGTGAAATCGCCAAGAGAGTTTGGAGGAATGGTTATGACAGTGGAGTACTGTCTTTTTAGGTTAAACTCAGATGTTAACATTATCATCAGTTCAGAAAAGTATGAACGATTAATTAAAGCTAAGCGACAACTTGTTTCTATGATGAAGGTTGAAGAGAAACTAAATCTTTTAATTGAAAACTATTCGGAACTGGAGAAGGACATTCTAAACGTTTCATTTAATAGAATGATTTCTCCTGTATACTCAACTGATTGGATACTATCAATTGGAGATTTTCATTTGATCAATCGAAGAATTATTAATTTCCTTACAACTTCAAGATTATATTTGGACCAAATTCTTCACGACGTAAAAGAACTAAGTGATGACCCCACTTTCTCCAGTATTGTTGAGAAGTTAAAGAATACTGAATACGAAAATGTTCTAGGTTACAGAGTTTTAGAGGCTTTAAGAAATTATGTACAACATAGAGGACTTCCTGTTCATTTACTCTCATTTAATAAGAGCAAGGTAGGTGACCTTTCAAAACATGTAATAAATCCATTCTTGAAGGTCAGTGAGTTACGAAATGATGGGAAGTTTAAGGCTTCTGTATTAAATGAGTTAGAAAAAGAAAATGAAAAAGCTGATCTTAAACTATACATTCGACAATATATCAGTTCAATAACGAAAATACATTCTGCAATCAGGTCTTACCTTTCAGATAACATAAATAAATGGGATGAAGAAATACTGTCGACTTACGAAGAATTCGATAAAGAATATGGAGAAACTGAATCGCTAGCGATTGGAGAATTGTATCTCAATTTTCGTCGTAATATTACTTTTATTATGAAAGAACCGACAAAACGTCGTAAATGGTTAGAACAAAAAAATGAAGAATTGAATAATTTGGTATCCAAATTTATTTCAAGTGAAGTGACCCTATAGCATACTCGAAGAACTGGCAATATCCGATAACACTACATTCACACGTCAGCGGACGCCTCGGTCGCAGACGTAGGTTCGAGGAAGCAGGAGTTGCGGAAAACGCCCTTCGGGAGTTCGCGAACGCGAGAGACGTTAGGTGAAATTAATTTTAAACTTTGGAGGAGCTAATATGTCCAATTTATATTTTGAACTGTATTTAGAAAAAATGGACTGGAATACTGATGACTATAAGAACGACATTACACATCTAAAAAGTTATGAAATAGAAAACGTGCTGGTAACTGATGGGGAAATTAATGATTTACATATGGAAATTATTCAAGCTAAGGGGGATTGGTTAAACTTTAACACCAACGTAGTAGGCGATAAATATTATATCCAAACAACCTTGATTTTCCACGAAATGAATTTGAGTGAAGATAACAAACAAATTATCAACAAAGTAATAAAGAAATGTGAATTGTTTTTCAGAATTTGGAGCATTTGGATACAACAACAAGCCACAATAACTTTGAAATACTAGATAAGATAGTGGATGAGGACGGCTTCGTAATTAAAGCACATGAAGGTGGAGGTTGGGGAGTAGCAGACGATTTAAGGAAACTTTTATCTTCTCAAAATGTGATCGTTAAGACAATTCGGCATCAGCAATCTCGGTTTGACGGTGGGGCATCTGGAGGATTTGAAGAAATTTTATTGTTTATTAGTGGGTCAGTTACTTCCGGAATAACTTGGGACATTCTAAAGGGACTTTTGACAAGCAGGTTTGGCTCTGAGCTTGAACATATCAAGGCTACGTTTGTAGACAGTATGAAATTTAAACGACTTAGAAGAAGTATTGCTGACAGAATAGTTGAAGATCATAAAGACCTCGTTCTAATTGATTTTTATAAACAA
This sequence comes from Paenibacillus sp. FSL H8-0122, assembly GCF_038005345.1. Taxonomy (NCBI): domain Bacteria; kingdom Bacillati; phylum Bacillota; class Bacilli; order Caryophanales; family Paenibacillaceae; genus Paenibacillus; species Paenibacillus sp. FSL H8-0122. The sequence goes on from NZ_JBBOTB010000001.1 coordinate 6,758,762, forward strand.
GAAAGTGAAATTATTTGCGAATTTAAGATTTACGGAATTATTGAGAAAACAGTAACTGTATTGTGTGATTCAGAATATCAGATTAGAGAGCTGAAACTGGAAAGAAAGTAACTTCGCCTAACCCCGCATTCACCGACATCCTATAACAACACGCTCAGGCCATGCGGCTCTCGGTCCGGCACAAGTGAAGGGATTCGAAGAGGCATTTCAGTTGCAATGGAACAGGATCGCAAAATTCGATCCTGTTCCATCATACCTATTTCTATTAGCATCTACCTGCAATGGATCGCCCATAACACCAGATCCTTTGCAGGTGTCTCCTCATCGATCATCCTGACCAGGAATGGGCGTTTCCTCCATTCCACCAAAGTGTTAATCTTCCCAGGCGTGGACGTATTGCCTCCCTTTCTACCTTTTTATGGATTCCCTACCATTCCCCCCGCGTCTTAAAATATTATAAGCCCATAACGTCATAAACCTTTACAACTTAAAGTAGTCATCTTTAACGACAAACGTTTCATACAGGCAGTTTGGAAATGAACTGCTTTCTATGCGCGGCTCCCATAAAACTGCTCACCCCATAATCGTTAAAGCGAGCAGCCATGAATTCAGATGATGATTTCGATTTTCTCCCCCTTCATTACTTGTTTAGGCTGGAGGGAGTCCCTTGCCGCTGCTGCGACAGAAGAGTCGAAGAAGAAGGAATCCACGTTGTCATAAAAGCTCAGTTCAATTAACTCTATCTTCTTGCTTGTGTTCATCGTAATTCACTTAATGAACAGGTGTAGCAACGTTTTAACACAATCGGGGCAACGCCACCTATGACTATGTTAGTAGCATTGCTGAAATATATGAAAATATACCCACTAAAGAGTATCAGCTTTAATATTCAGCAAATAGAAAGAGAAAAGAGAAGGAATATTTATTTCATAATGCAATAACGGTTATAGATTCTTTTGACAAAGTTCAATTTATAGAATGAAATGAAGGTTGGCCATTAACTGATGGGCAACCTTTTTTGTAGATCACTATATTTATGTTATGATGACTTAGTCAAAATGACTTTATAATAAGAGGAGATGTATATTATTGAGTAAGTTGAATTTTGAGCGATTATTAACAAAAGCTGTACGTATAGATTGGACTACTTTAGCAGATTCGCAAGCTTTATCATATGAGATTCACTTGAATGGACAATTTTATACAAAATTGAATTCAGATCAAACTTCATGTGTTATTGGTGATTTAATAGCTGGAGCTCAGAATAACATCGCTGTTTATGCTCAGTATTTAGAAGGTGAGAAACACTTATTGCCTGGGTCTGAAGAATCTATTTGGGCTTTTCATACACCTGATGGATTACCAGTAGATATTTGTATTCTAACGGTCCTTCCTGAGTTTGAGTGTAAAAAACGCCCACATATGCCTTCGTTTAAACCTTATGTTCTTTTAATTCGTCGAAAAGATGAAGTCTATGAGGGGCACTGGGCATTACCGGGGGGATTTTCTAAGGTGGATGAGACACTAGATGAAGCGGCAGAAAGGGAGTTGAAAGAAGAAACCGGAATAGAGAAGGATTTTACACTTAATCAACTTAAGACGTTCTACTACAAAGGTCGAGATCCTAGAGGATGGATTCCTTCTGTTGCATATTTTTCATTAGTAAGACCTGAAATTTTTATAACTGTTCAAGATGGAAGAGATGTATTCAAAGAAATAGTATTTAAAGAACTTGAAGCGAATACAGATGCTTTAGAGGCAAAGCTTTTTACTATAGATGAAGCACTTAAACTCGAATTAGCATTCGATCATAGAGAAGTTATTAAATATGCTACGAAGCGTATGAAAACAGAGTTGTTATCAACGACAATTGCTAGACATTTTTTAAACAAAAAGGGATTTACCCTTCGTGAATTGCATCGATTATTAAAAGATACAGTGCCTGAATTTCAGGTGGATGAAACTAATTTTTCTAAAAAACTTCTAGCAACTAAGGGGAGGGAAGGAATTTTGCTGGTACTCAATGAAAAAGAGCAAAGATATGCGGGACCTAAAGCGCAATTATATAAGTTCAGACAGGAGGGGAACGAGCCAATCCTATCAATTTATAATTCATTTTAATGTAAATACGCACCCCTAGAAATTAAATACACTATATTTAACTTAGTCATATTGACATAGTTAAATATAGTCTGTATATTTAACTGTAAAGGGGCGTGAGATTAAAATGAACAGTTTATTTCTAATAGGTAATGGATTTGATCTTGCACATGGAATGAAAACATCATATGAAAATTTTCATGACTATCTCAAAGAAAATCATCCTGATGCTAAAGCTTCATTTGGTGGATATGTTCCCGAATCCATAACAATGCCTGATGGCGGTGAAAGTTATAATGATGTTGAAGTAGTAGGATTATTATTCGAAGTTATTTCAAATGCTGAACCATATGGAGATAAATGGTCTGACCTTGAAACATCAGTGGGTTTTTTAGAATTGGATGACTACTTTTCTGATTGGGGTGACGATGATGACGATAATCCTTGGCATAAAGTTTATAGAAATCAAGACCTAGCAGATAATCTTGTTGGAGCAATTCTAGGAATTACAGAGTATTTTGCTGATTGGATTAATGAAATTGAACCAACAGATAGCTTACCAATAGCGGACTTCGTAAAGCTTATTGATAAGAAAAACGATTTTTTCTTAACCTTTAACTATACTGATACATTAGAGATGTTGTATGAAGCAGAGAATGTTTGTCATATTCATGGTGAGCAAGGTGGAGAATTGTTATTTGGACATGGAAACGATAAGGATTACTATGAAGAAAATATGGGACGAAATGTTGGTTCCGAAGATCGGCTACAGTATATGCAAAGTCAACTGAGAAAAAATACAGAAATGGCTCTTAAAAAGAATCAAGGTTTCTTTAGCAGCATTTCAAAGTCAGTTAAGAAAATATATTCTTACGGATTCTCATTTTCTAAAGTTGATGAAGTGTATATACATGAGTTATGCCGGATTTTACCTACAGCAGATATTACGTGGTATCTGAATGATTATGATGATGTTTCGAAGCAAGATGAGTATAAAGAAGTTGTGAGATCTTGTGGCTTTAGGGGAAGTTTTGATACATACCATATTTCGTAGTTTGAAATGGTATGTTCTGTAATAGTATTAAAGTTTAGAAGCTTATAGCTGCGGATTGTGAAGCTTTCAGTGACAGATCTCGTATTTCAACTCCTATACGATTTGCAGGCTGGAGTTCAACATAACCACGATGATGTTTGATATAGTGTAAAAGGTTCACTCGCAGGTGAACCTTTTTGATATCACTGAAACTTGCCGTTACAGCTATCGCGGTGAACCGTATCATAAGTGACGGCGAAAATCAATTTATAGAAATCGGAAGTCACTTATGATATTTCGCGGGCATTGGCCGAGGTGGGGCCGGGTCGCCTGCAGCCGCACATGTTAAATACGGGTATTGCCGGTGTTAACAAGCTTTGGTCCGCTTTTGAAGAGGCTGTTCGTTCAGAAATGGGGACTGGATGGCTAACATATGGGGCTCGTTGGAGAGCGTCTCAATGTCAGGTCATTTCCCAACTGGAAGAAGAAGTTGCGAAAGAGGACAGGAAGCCTGGTGTAATTAAAGCATCACTTACGTATCTAAAAAGTCTAACGGAGCTGTTTGAGGAACGTTATCCAAATAGCAAAGGGAAGAGAATTAAAAGCCTCCCGCGCCTTCGCGAAGGGCGTAGCCCAAGCGAAGGCAACAGCAGACCCTTTTCTCCATCGTTCCGAGGGAAATTCCACTTACACAAACTTCTTGACGGTATCATGGATTTCTACATAATCAGGTTAATTAAGCTCCTAACGGGCAGGAATGGCGACAACTGCTTCTGTTTTACCAAGCCACAACTCCATGCTCATCAAAAAAGCCACCAGTTGGACCATCACTAATTATTGTGGCAAGCTCCACTACAATGGAAGCTGCTTGTTCGACTGTACGATAGCCACTATTACCATTTAGATCGGTAGCTGTAAATCCAGGGCAAACGGAGTTGATTTTAATAGGAGAATCGCTTAATTCTTTAGCTAAGGAAACGGTTAAAGCATTTACAGCCGTTTTAGAACTATTGTAGGCGAGCGAATTCGCATTATAAAATTCCGACGTTGAGTCTGAATTCAAGGTTAAGGAACCTAATGCGCTGGAAAGATTAACGATTCTTCCGGCAGAAGAATTTCTGAGCAATGGAAGCATTGCTTTAGTGACAGAAAATACACCGAAAACGTTTGTCTCGTAGGTACTCTTGAGAACAGACAATTCCAATTCACTTGGAGAGGTGTTTTCTTCGAAAAACACGCCTGCATTATTAATCAAGATATCAAGCAATCCATACTCTTGCTCAATCCATTCTGCTGCGGAGAGAACGGAGCTGGGGTTCGTGACATCAAGAACCACTGTTTTAGCTTTAATTTTCTCCTTTTCCAATAACGTTACGGCCTCATGTCCTTTATTTTCGCTTCTTGCTCCTATTAAAATCTCATACCCCATATTTCCCAATTGTCTTGCTGTCTCAAAACCGATACCTTTGTTTCCACCTGTAATTAATACGATCTTAGATTTATTCATAAAAGTGCCTCCCTACATTCTTGTTTTAATATGGCTGCGTTTACCGCATGAGATAAGAATATCAAGGAGACGAGTACATTTCTTTGCCTACAAGCTCATTCTATTTGTTTATTTAGCTCATTTTTAAGCCTCTTTAGGCGTCCTTCTTCAACCTCAGCTGCCGTCTAAACTCTGACGGTGGAAGTCCGAATCTTTCCTTGAATACTTTGGAAAAGTGAGCGATATTTTCGAATCCGGTCGAAAAACAGATATCAGTAACAGATAACGCTGTTTCCGCTAACAGTTCCTCGGCTTTATCCAGCCTTCGATTGCGAACCCACTTGAGCGGGGAGGTATTGTATATTGCTTGAAAATCCCTTTTGAACGCCGCCAGGCTTCTGCCAGACAAATAGGCCAGGTCGTTAAGGGAAACGGGATTCATGAAGTTCTCCTCCATGATCTTTGTGATGCTGTCTCTGTCCTTGCTTATGGGTTGCATCATTTGATGCAACAAACGATCATTCGAATCTGCTATGTGAAACAGCAATTCCATCAGTTTCACACGAACCAGTCCTTCTTTGACTTCGTCAGGGTTCTCGAAATAGGGTTTTAACGACTCGATATAGCTTCCAATGCGGTCATTGATCGGAAAGACTGTTATCGGAACAACATCATTCACGAGACAAACCGGTTTTAAACCGGCGAATTTGAGGAATTCATCTACTATCTTCTCGTTCAGGAAAAACATCATATAGTCGAGGATGTAATCGGAATCGGGTTCACCCGCTTTCTCGTACTCGACTCCCATTGATTTATGAATAAACATCATTTCGTTGCTCCGCATCGTATATTCTTGATCACCGAAGCGTACTGTATAGACACCCGACTTGACGATTAGCAGAAGATGATCCTGCAAAAAAAAGGTGCCTTTTATGCCTTGCGTGTAAAAGCAGATTTCGATAACGGACATCCCACCCAGCTTCAAGCTTCCTTTTTTATTAGGAAACTTTACCAGTTCATTAGGCACCTTGACCATTTTGCTTGATCTCATAGCCATGGACGTCCCGCCTTACTTGTACCTGCGATTGCTCTAGTTTCCATTTCTTAATCATCCTTTCGGTTATGCCAGTCTGCGCTTACCTGTAGAATAATTAGAAGCCGTTTTGACGTTAACGTTTCAACACTTATCCTTTTAGTATAACTGGAACCCAGCGAGAATACTTTGCTGAAAAGCTCAAACGACTTATTCATTTAGCTCCAAACGAGCAAGTTTTCCTGGATAATGGGCTATTATGATTAATTTATTTTTTTTCACTGGGAGTTAACCCGGTTGCAGCAGAGAACTATCACACTGAGTTTCCTAGTTATTTCAAAGGAACGTTCAAGGACGTCATTCCATTGGGTGGCAATTTAAACTTTGGAGGGGATACTCTCCACAGAACCTGATCTGATTATTGGGCCCAAGTGGAGACGAAAAGTGTTACGATCTACTCTCCACAATCGTCTGGACTGAGCTGATGCCTGAGCGTGACAACTGGAGGAACAAGGGATTGGTTTTGTGTGGAAAACGAACGAGGATAACCGGGAGAATGTTTTTACCAGCCAAGTTCAAGAACCTCCAAAGCCGATTCCGCAGAACGGTGCGTAAAATAGTTTTCTGCAAGATTGAAGTAACAGCCATTCCCAACGGGAATGGCTGCTAAACTTTCTTCTTCAGCTATTGCGGGGAACCCTACCGCCATTAATAAGTACTTTAGCCGGGTGCGGATTTTTTATTCTTCATATAGGTTGACAATGATAATCGTTATCAATAATCTAAAGATAGACGAGAGTCCTCATGCCCGCCTTCCCGATCGATCTCAGGATTGCCGGTAAACTACTATTGAAATGAGGTATGCAATGTGAAAATTGACGTAAATCAGTTAGCAGAGCATTTTGCACATACTCCATTTCAAGTAGAAGGAGTATATCGATATGCTAGAAATCCAGGTGCGCCTCACGCTGACTACACAGATTCTTTTCCTGGATTTGTGTTTCCACTTACAGGTAAGGTGCAATTTGAATTTAATGGAACGCCTTATATCTTTTCGCCAGGAAAAGTTGTGCATGGTGGTGCGAAAATGAAACTAGCTCAAAAAATGTTTGGTAAAGCCGACTGGGAATATATTCTCGTTCTATACCGGATATGTAACTTAGAACTAGCAGAGCCAAGCTTTTCTCATCAGCATTTTGAATTATCAACAGGACCATCTCCTCGTCTTATTGAATTAATTATGCGTCTTTGGCATGTGTATAATCAGCGTGGAGGCATTTCGATGTTTCAGACCGAAATGCTATTTCGTGACGTACTGAATGAAGCCTTAGTATGTGTTGATAATAGGCAAAATAGTTGTGAATCGCATACTTTATTCGAACAGGTAACTAATTATATTCATGAATATTATTATCAAAGCCTTACAATCGCATCGCTTGCAGAACAATATAACGTTAATCGAAATCGACTTTCTTACATATTTAGAAGACATGCAGGTATGGGACCAGCAGAATATTTATTAAAATATCGTATAAATGCGGCGCAAGAAATGCTATTTACGAGTGATGCGACTGTACAACAAATTGCGCAAACGGTTGGAATGACTGACCCCTTTTATTTTAGTAGAGTGTTCAAGAAACAATGTGGCATTTCTCCTACTGAATATCGAGAGAAGTTCATCAATAATCCATGCTGATTTCAACATGCATCCATTCTAATCTAAAAATTACTTTACTATAATAGTGGTTAACTAAAGAAACCATTATGTTGGAGGAATTTCGTATGCAGAAGATTAAAGGATTGCTGGTCTCAATGCTATTATTATCAGGCATACTAGCAGGTTGTAATGAAGCACCTGCTGAAAATAAAGGATCAACTAAAGAAGGCGCATCTACATCAGCAGTTAATGTAGATGCAACTGATTGGCCGAGAACATTTAAGGATGCCTTAGGTAAAAAAATTGTTATCAAGAAAAAACCAGAAAAGATAGCCTCACTATGGTATTTTTATCCTGAAATATTAGTTGCATTAGGTGAGCCACCTGCTGCTTCGACTGAAAAAGAGTATCTATCATCTTTATCTTATTTAAAAGGAAAGATGGATTCAGCTGAAGAATTAGGCGATAAAGTGTCTCCTAGTATTGAAAAAGTTTTATCTATTAACCCTGATTTTATTTTAGCAACAGAGCATCATGAAGCAGTGTATGATTCACTAGATAAAATTGCGCCAGTCATTACGTTAAAATACAAGGACATCTATGAAGATTGGCAATATGGACTCCGTACAGTAGCCGAGATTATTGGTAAAGAAGACGAAGCAGAAGAAGTAATTGATAAAATGATGAAAGAAATCACAACTGGGCGTGAAGTATTAAAGTCGATGGAAGGAGAGACAGTAGCACTTATATTGTCTTGGGATGGAAAAACTTTTAATGTTCTAGGTGAAGGAAATCCGGTCTATAACATTGCGTTTGATAAAGAAAAGGGACTCGGGCTTACACCAGATGATACATATACAGGTGCTAATAATGAATTTACTACGTTTGAAGGAATATCAACTGTTCAAGCAGACCATATTTTCCTTATAGGTGACATTACAAAAGAGGAACAATTAATGAATGACTTAAAACAAAGTAATGTATGGAATGCAATGAATGCGGTAAAGAAAGGCAATGTCTATTTAATGGATAATTCCGCTATTACTGGTGGGCCATTAGCTACTGAATACGCTATGCAAAATATATTAACTGCCTTGCGTAAGTAGATAATGGTTAGCTCTTGCCTATTCACTGTAAGTAACTTGAAGATCAAAAAATAAGGAGTGATTACTATCCATTACCAAGCGATTAATCTAAATGAGAAACTATCTGAACTTAACGATCTTTGGTCTCTGAAAGTCATTGGTGAAATGAATGACTATCAATTTAAACTCATTAAGATTGCCGGGGAGTTTGAATGGCATAGTCATGAAGAGACCGATAAGGTATTTATGGTGATCGAAGGGGAGATGATCATTGATTTTCGTGATGGTCAGGTTAAAATCTCCAAGGGTGAGATGATTGTTCTCCCGAAGGGGATCGAGATGAAGCCTTCCGCCGAAAAGGAATGCCATATCATGTTGGTGGAGCCTAGAAGCATAGTAAACAATGACGGTACTGAGTCCGAATGAACTGCAGCCAATGATACTTGGATCTAGTGTTTGCTACCTAAATCCCTTGATCCAAAAGCACAAATGGCTCGTGCTGAAGTAACTGCATTGATCGCAAGAATGCTCAAAGTAAACGACCTGATTGATAAGTAATGCAAACAACCATTGATGACCGGGAGTCGTCAATGGTTGTTTTTTGTTCGCCGATAGACCCGTTAAGCTGAGCCGTATCATAACTACCCCTCAATCATGGAGATTATGACCGAAGTGTTTGATAATGAAGCATCACGATCTGACCCATTCTCTCGGTATGGGTTAAGGTTAGATTCTCTGGCGCTGTTCCGGCAGGGAATAAGGGAATGCCTTCTCCCAGAATGGTGGGAATAAGCGCAATTTGGAGCTCATCCAGCAATTGAAGCTTAAGGACGCTCTGGACAAGCAATCCACCGCCTACAATCCAGACCTTGCCTTCTGAGGTTTGCTGTAACCGGGGGATAAGCCGGTCAATGGATTCTCCTGTAAAAACTACATGTGGAGCAGGCGGTTGCTCGGAATGCGTAAGGACAAAAGCCGGTTTATCTGCATAGGGGAATTCATCGGCTAGCTTCAGCACCTCTTCATAAGTATTTCGCCCCATCACTACGCTTCCCACAGTTCCATAGAATTCACTATACCCGTTATCCCCTCCATTTCCTTCGATCTCATACAGCCAATCGACGGAGCCATCGGATCTTGCAATGTAACCATCCAGACTCATAGCGATGTACAGCACAACTTTATGTTTTGACATTGTTAATCGCTCCCTTCTAGATTTAATGATACACTAGAACTATGACAAAATATGACGTAGTTAGGTGAAGCCATTGATTAATCGAAGACTGGAAATTATGCGGACATTGGATTCAAGGACCAAATTTACGGCCCGCCAGCTGGCAGAACGATTCGGAGTATCGCTAAGGACGATCCAACGCGATCTGGATTATCTGCAGCAGATGGGGCTTCCTCTGTATTCGGAGGTAGGCATACACGGGGGGTACCGGGTGCTGCCGAACCGGATTTTGCCGCCCCTTCAATTAACACAGCACGAGGCGTTGGGATTGTTCCTGATGATTGAATATTTGGAGCATATTCCTGACTTTCCCTATGGAATCATCCGGGCTCAACTGGCAGATCAGTATTATTCCGGATTGCCGGATGATGTGCGGGATCTGATTAGTCGTTCGAAGCAGCATCTTGCTGTTCTTCAGCACTCTTCGATACGCCCAGCTCCGTTAACGACCCAGGTGTTAGGTGCAGCCGTGGAGAAGAGAGAGATTACATTTGCTTATCATTCCCGCAGCGGCAAGAAGAATGTACAGGTCTATCCGCTCGGGATCTATTATGAACAAGGGTATTGGTATATGCCCGCCAGCAAGCAGGGTGAGATTCGCCTGTATCGGGTCGATCGGATGGAGCAGCTGGAGGAAGGGCCTCACCGAACAGAGGAGTCACTTCCGACGCTCGCAGCATGGATGAAGGCCGGGGAGACCAGGGATAGCACCGAAGTCATATTACAATTTACAGATATGGGCGTAAGGCTGGCGGAGTCGGACCGGGTATTCGCTTCAGTTCTGGACAGGGAATGGCGCGGCTGTATTCCTGTGGAAGAGTTCCCGTTCACGGCGCAGAAGCTGCTTGCCTACGGACCTGAAGTGAAGGTGGTCTCTCCAAGGGAATTGCAGGAATCTGTCAGAGAGTTGCTGGAGAAGGCTATAAATCAGTATTCATAAAATACTCAATATCCATTTTCCCGGGGTGTTGACAGCTAGACTATTAATTGTTATATTCTCAACGTCGAAAATTTTAACTATATTTAACAATTAAAGGGGTAGTAGAAGCCCAATAAGCGGTGAAACAAAAAATGGAGGGATGTACAAATGGCAAAGGTTACGGTTGGGCAGGAGAATGGAACTTCAATTGAGCTTCATTATGAGGATGTCGGAACAGGGAAGCCAGTTGTGCTGATTCATGGTTGGCCGCTCAGTGGAAGGTCCTGGGAGAAGCAAGTGCCTGCACTAGTGGAAGCCGGTTATCGGGTGATCACGTATGATCGCCGTGGATTCGGTCAGTCTTCCCAGCCGTGGAACGGATACGACTATGATACATTCGCGGCGGATTTGCATGCGTTGATGTTGAACCTGGATCTTCATGATGTGACATTGGTCGGGTTCTCCATGGGCGGAGGAGAAGTAGCGCGTTACATTGGTACTTATGGAGTGGATCGGGTATCAAAAGCGGTGTTGGCCGGTGCTGTCCCTCCGTATCTGTACAAATCCTCGGATAACCCGGACGGCGGATTTGACGATGCGACTATTAAAGGATTCCAAGAGGGAGTAAAGGCGGATCGTCTAGGGTTCCTAGAGGGGTTTGTAACCAATTTCTTCGCCTCTGGGGACAGAACTGACTTGGTAAACGAAGCGTTCCGCTTATACAATCGCGATATTGCGGCTTTCGCGTCGCCGAAAGGCACGCTTGATTGCATCTCGGCATTCTGCTATACCGATTTTCGTGCGGACCTTGAAAAATTCAAATTGCCAACGCTTATTCTTCATGGTGATGCTGATGCGATCGTTCCTGTCGAGATCAGTGGTCAAAAAGCGCATGAGCGGATCGCAGGTAGCCAGTTAGTCATAATTAATGGCGGCCCCCACGGATTCAATGTTACCCACGCTAAGGAATTTAACCATGCCTTGTTGCAATTCTTGAAGGGCTGATACTACAAAAAAACCGTCTTATGTATGATAAAAAGGATCATAACATACATAAGACGGTTTTTTTGTATGATAAAGTTGACACGATGTATAGTTTTGTATACATTATGTTTAGTGAACTATACTAAAGGCGGTGTCATACATGACTTATCAGGAAAAGAAGAGCATCGTATCGCTAATCAGCACCCTGCTCATTTTTACAGTGTATTTGCTGTACAGGTACCCGCAGTATCCAAATGAAGTGTCGGATTCAAAAGTAACCTTCCATTACTGGGGTTCCTTCATTCTTGTATTGACCTTGGTTTCCATCGCGGCACATATCGTGATCAGCATTGTTTTTAACATCATCTTCCGGATGACGACAGGTGAAAAGGAACCTGCATTCGCGGACGAGCTGGATAAGCGCATCGACTTGTTGGCCTTCCGAAATTCATTTGCCATGTTTGTCAGTGGTTTCCTTCTGGCTATGGGCTTATTGGTTATAGACCAGCCTTTGAAGGTAATGTTCATCGTCCTAATCGCCGCTGGATTTCTGTCAGACGTAACCGGTTCAATATCGAGACTGTATTACTACAGGAGAGGAGTCTAAGATGGGCAAAGTTCTTGTTGGCAATTACATCAGAAAATTACGATTCGATCTTAACGAAATGACCCAGCAGCAGCTGGCCGACAAGGTAGGTGTAACCAGACAAACGATCGTAGCTCTTGAAAAAGGAAATTACTCCCCCTCACTGGAGTTGGCCTTTCGTATTGCCCGCACCTTTAACTTGCCGCTCGAAGAGGTATTCTTTTACGGGGAAAATTCAGAGGAGCCAAGAGGGAAATAGATAGGGGGTAAAGGATGAGAGCAATGGTATATGCCAAATACGGTTCGCCTGATGTGCTTCACCTGAAGGAGCTAGAGAAACCCGCACCGAAGGATAACGAAGTCCTTGTCAGAATCTATGCGGCAACGGTAACAGCGGGGGACTGGCGTATGCGAAAGGCCGACCCGTTCCTTGCAAGATTGTACAATGGTCTCTTAAGGCCCAAAAAGGTAACGATATTGGGGTTTGAGTTAGCCGGGGAAGTTGAAGCCGCAGGCAAAAATGTAACACGCTTTAAGATTGGCGATCAAATATTTGCGTCTTGTGGTTTCAGCTTCGGTGCATATGCCGAGTACAAATGTCTGCCTGAAGATGGACTGGTGGTCATGAAGCCGGTCAATGTGAGCTATGAGCAGGCTGCCGCTATTCCCGTCGGGGGGCTCACCGCGTTGAACCTTCTAAGGAAGGGGCAACTCGCGAGCGGAATGAAGGTGCTTATTTATGGAGCCTCTGGAAGTGTGGGAACTTATGCGGTCCAGCTTGCCAAATATTATGGGGCAGATGTAACAGGGGTATGCAGTACTGCTAATCTTGAGCTGGTAAGATCTATAGGAGCCGATCGGGTCATAGATTATACGAAACAGAAGTTCATGGCGCATGAAGAAAGCTATGATTTGATCTTTGATGCCGTTGGGCAAACGATATCGAAAATCAAAAAATCGGCATTCAAAAAAGCTCTGCGTACGAACGGGAAGTATGTGAGTGTGGATATGTCATACAAGCCTCGCGTTGAAGATCTTATCTTCCTCCAAGAGCTGCTTGAGGCCGGTACCCTTAAGCCTGTTATTGATAGATGCTATTCGCTGGAACAAATTCCGGATGCCCATCGTTATGTCGAACAAAAACATAAGAAGGGGAATGTCGTCATTACTGTAAGTGAAATTTGCCGTTAGTGCCAGCGCGGTGAACCGTATCATAAGTAGGGCAAAGAAAAATGCTCAGTACCTTTTTTGGCTACCTGCGATAAAGCTTAAGATTGCACTGGTTTCAAACAGGGCCGCCAAATCTTCTATTTGGCGGCTGTGCGTATTGACCAGCCTTTATTAGCCGATTCAAGGGCGATGTCGGGAGAAGCAGCATTAAATGATTATAAATAATTTATCGTAGACATGCTGTCAAAGAATTCGAGAAGAGCAGCTGCTACCTTCTCGGGTGCCTCTAGTGCTGCATAGTGGCCGACGCCATCAAGTGAAACCGACCGGACTTCGCCTGACGCTACCTGGCTTATTGTTGCAAAAGTAAACTCACCTCCTCCGGCTCCGATCGCTAGCACGGGCATACTCAGTTTGTGGGCGGCGGCGAGAGCTGCAATGTCTTCGCCCTCCTGAAGCATAGACTGGTAGAGGCCAATCGTTCCCCGCCAACCGTTGGGACGGGAATAGGTGCGTACGAACTCGCCGATGTCGGCTTCAGTGATTGCCCCTGGTGTCGCACTCATGGTTGGGAATACGAATTGTCCAAGGAATTCACGTTCGCGGCCGGAGAGCAGCATCTCGGGGATGTTCGGAGCAGCAAAAACGCCGATGTACCAGGTACCCCCATGTGTGACATCGGCCAGCATTTCTAAGCCGAATCCAGGTAGGCCCATCTCGATCGCGGTGAAGCTGAGTACATCCTCCGGATAGGTAACCGCGAGGCGGAAGACGGTTGCCCCGCTTATGTCTTGGCCTGTGAGGTGAACTGGGCCAACATTGAGCTCTTTGATAAGAAAATGCAAGTCTTCTGCAGAGGTCTTGCTGTCGTAATTACCAGGCGCATTGTCTGAGTCACCGAAACCGCGTAGGTCTACGGCAAAGACACGGTGATTCTCGGCTAAAAGTGGAATTAGTTTTCGAAAAGTCCACCAAGTCTCAGGGAAACCATGAACCAGTAGGATTGGAGTGCCAGTAGTTCCTGCTGATACGTAGTGAAGCTTGGTTCCGTTAACTTCTGCGTAGTGATGGGAGATACCAGTCAGTGTAACCCCTGTTTTATTTATAGTCATTCAAAAATCCTCCTTCAATTCACTTAGACAACTTGGTTGTCCATTTGTATAATAGACAACCAAGTTGTCTTTGTCAAGCAGTATATTCACGAGTATAGTGTTTTTGACGGATCATCAGTAGCTATGCTATTATAATTTTACTATGTCTAATTCAGGTGCTACTCTAACAATGCTTTTAATTGGCGGCTATCGTTCACTAGTGGAGGCTGCGCAAGCTGAACTTGCTGCTCGGGGATACGAGGATGTTCGCCCCGTTCACGACGTAGCAATTCGGGCCATTGCTTCTGGAGCCGACAGTGCTTCGGAGCTAGGCCGGCGCTTAATGGTCTCAAAACAAGCTGCGGCGAAAACCATTGACATCCTTCAAAAGCGAGCGTACGTCGTTCGCGAAGTCGATCCACTTGACGCTCGGCGCAAACGCCTTCGTGTCACCGCACGCGGGTTAGAAATGCTGCGAGAAGCTGAAGAGATCTTTGATGAGTTGCGGGATAAATGGGCCCGACAGATTGGAAGCGCCCAGCTCGAGGAATTAGAGAAACACCTGGCGGATTTGATTGGAACTGATCCCAATCGCCTCGATAACTCAGGGTGGCTTGCACAAGACCTAGGGGAGTAGTTTTTCTAAAGGTTTGATGCAGGGCGAAATTTTCAAAGATATAAAGAGAACTGATCCCTTGTGAGCTTCATCTGCAAGGGGTTTTTTGTAATATGAAAAATGAATTCCATCCAGAGGAGGAGACGTTACTTTAGCGTCATACACAATCATGCGAGTCGATCGATTGCTCTCCATGCTGCTGACCATCTCGGGTAAAGGTACGGTAACAGGCAAGGAGTGAGAGCTGCTGGAGCCTCGTGAATTACGGGCGGACTGAAGAAGGAAAAAATATAATATATGATTAAATCTTGCTTTACGCTGGTTGACATAAAAGTAATTAGGAACCATACTATATATATGAACAACAATAATAGAAAAATAAATGACATGGAGGCAATTCCCTCCCTTGTACAATCCAAGCGTCAGATTGATCGCTATAACCTGGACATAGACGCCCAAGCTATACTCGTCGCGTCTAGGCTAATGGCAGCGGGAGCCCAGCTTGGGCATGCCTCGGAGATTCATTTCTCCAGATTCGGCTTATCAACAGGCCGATATCGTGTATTGGCAGATCTCGAAGATCACGAAGGAGAAGAGTTGCCTTCGCAATTAGCAGAGCATCTAGGCGTTACGCGTGCTACAGTGACTGGTCTGATCGACATTCTTGAACGGGATGGCCTAGTATCCAGGCGGTTAAGCTCAGAGGATGGCCGTCAGAAATCGGTTATTCTGACGGAAGGAGGAGCGAAGAAGCTACATGAAATGGCTCCTGAGCATTTCGCTTGGCTGGAGGCCATGGTGGGCTTACTCAGTATAGACGAGCGCAGCGTATTCCTCGACTTGCTGGGCCGGGTTACACAAGGCATCTCTGCCCTTACGGACGAACCAGGCTCGCAACCAAAATGAAACATCAGTAATGAGTAGAATGGGCTAGTAATGCTAGCCTCTTTTTACTCCTATATAGTTAGGTTCCTAATTATATCTCACTGAAAGCACTCGACGGAATGATCTCAGAGAAGGAAGGGGCAACGAAATGAACCAGATGAAATACCCGAATCCGCCAGATGATGCTTACGGTATCAAGACGGTGGGTTCCAGAAAAAAGCCCTTTGCACTATGGCGTGAAGTTGTAATGGCCTATGCTGCTCCTGCCATCATGGCAGGTATTGGGGGATTGGTTACTGCTGATAGGGGGCTTCAAATCGGAGCATTGACGACAATCGGCGGTGCATCAGCTTTGATGGCTTTGATGATTGGCCTTATATTGCGCAGCCGGTTGGGTCATATGCGATGGGTCACAGGTGCACCTCACTTGGTTGTGGTAGGAGGGTTCGCAATAGCTGGGTCCTTGTATGGCCTATGCGCGGCATGGGTGACATCTGGTGTACTGGAACTTATGATGCCGGGCCATCACTTGGCCTGGGTCGATCGCGTCTGGACCGATTTCCCGTTGTCTGGATTCATAGCAAGCACGATAGTGACATGGCGGTGGCGTCTCGCCGTTACCACCCATTTGACATTCAAAAGGAGAAGAAAAAAATGATAGTTATTGTGGGAGCAACAGGTACGATAGGCAGTGCGCTTTTGGAACGTTTGGCTGATCTTGGCGTGCCCGTCAGGGCTCTGAGTAGAGAGCCAGAGCAGTTGCGTAAGCAGGTCGGAGAAAAGGGCCGATCAGCTATCGAGGTCGTATGGGCAGATGCTGCTGACCCCGAATCGCTGCGCCGCGCATGTACAGGTGCCAGCCAGCTCTTCCTCGCCATGTCCAACAGTCCAAGACAAATTGAATTGGAAACTTCAATCATTCAGATTGCAGGCGAATCTGGAATCGAGCACATCGTGAAAATATCCAGCCCTGCCTTTGAGCAGAGCTCTCCAGTAGCAGTGGCGGGCTGGCATACAGAAATCGAGCAAGTGCTGAGGGAATCAGATCTCACCCACACCGTGTTGCGCCCGTATGCATTCATGCAAAACCTAATGCGCTTTGCACCAACCATTACAACCCAAAATGTTTTCTTCGGCTCCATGGGCCATTCACCGTGTAACTTCATTGACTGCCGCGATATCGCAGATGTTGCCGCAGAAGCTCTAACTAACCCTGAGGTCACAGGTCAAATATATACGCTTACGGGTTCAGAGATTTTCAGCTATCCTCAGATCGCGGCCCGGCTGTCCGCCCTGCTCAATCGGCCGATAAGTTACATCAACATGGAACCTCAAGAACTACTCCGTAATCTTATTGAACACGGGAATATGCCTCCTTGGCTTGCGAACCACGTTGTGGAGATTCAATCCATGTCTATGGTGGTTCCAGAACGTCCAAATGACACTGTGCAGCGCCTGCTCGGCAGAGAGCCGCGCAAGCTGGAAGCGTTTCTGCAGGAGTATGTGGAGAATTTCCGGTAGTGGATGTCAATGACACGGGGTTGTGAAATCACACCCTTTTGGCTAACGTATCAACGATGGTTACAAAAAGGGAGATTAGCAGCTACGAACAACTGTTAATCTCCCTTTTGCAACCCTGCTATTCGCTTACTTCTTTCTCCGTCTGCCGAAAAAAATACTGATATTATGAATAAGGATAGCTATGCTGATTAGCACCAATATATAAGAATAATCTGTTTTATCTGCCAGTAAAAGAGACACACTAAACAATGTAAAAGTAATTATAAAACTCAAAGATGTGTTTTGAGGGTTACGGTCTTTTTTGTAGGCTGAGTATATGCTATAAAACATAAGCCAGGCAATACCAATCACTATAAATATCTTTAAATACATAGGGATCAAACCTTACTAGTGAATTTTAAAGTTGGGTGATGTTAATGTACGACTTTTGCATATCCATCTTTGCAGTATTAAATTCATTAATAGTTACACCTGCAAGAACTGCCAGGCCTCCTCCCGCAATAAGCCATCTTGCAGAAGACCAGACAAATTCGCTCCCGCAAACCCTGATGATCCAGCTTTGGCTAACATTAGTTCAGAGTACACGATAAGACTTTGTCTCCAAATGCTTTAATATCCTCCAAGTAGTCGTACCCTGGTGGATTTGGACCTGCTTGATTGTACATTCTAACCGCGACTAGCCGATGTTCAGGAATAACCAAACAGGCACAGCCAGTTAGTCCCAGCATTTGGTAGGACTCGGGTGGGAGTGTGTTTCCTATTTCAGAAATAGCTCTAGGCTTATCCTGAATCCACCAAGCGAAGCCATTTCTAGGCAGAGTATCATCAAGATTTGCTGGGCTCTGATTGGTTGTAGCTTGTTCTATAACCTCTTTCGGAACAATTTGTTGTCCATTGACGAGTCCACGGTTCAGGTGAAGATAACCCCAAAAGGCCAATTCACGGGTACTTACAAAAAGATTGGCTTCCCCCCCTTGGTCATCAGCATATTCTTCATTTAACCAGACTAAATTGTCATCTCTATTCTTACACCAACCTGTCTCAATGAAATTGCAGGGTTTGAAAACATATTGTTGCATGACCTCTGATAGGGGCGCTTCAAATAAATTCTTTATTAATCTAATAAGCATATTGATTCCTATATTGTTATACTTCCAATTCGTTCCCGGCGGGAAAAGTTTCTCTTGATTATTTTTGAGTCCATGAGTATGTGTTAATAAATGTCTTATTCTAACCCCTTCAACAGCAGCTGGGTTTAGATCTTCTAAGTAATCTGAAATATAATCATCAATGCTTGAAAGTTTATTTTGGTATAAGGCCAGGCTGATCGCAAAGCCAATGTAAGACTTTCTTACTGAAGCAACATTAAACCGGGTTGAGGGCGTTACAGATTGTATCTTTGAATTATACTCATATGAACCAAAGTAGCTTTCATTAACAATAGTGTCATTATGGATGATAAGTGTAGCGGCAGCGGAACAAGAAATTTGGTTCTTAGCTTTAATTACATGGTTAGTTAGCGCCCAATACTTATGGTTTCTGGTATGTACTACTTCTTTTGGTATGAACATATTCTCACTTCACCTCTGTTTATAATAAAGATGCCGGTATAGAATATAAAAATCATATCATTTTTTGGAAGTTATAGACTATGGTAACGCTGGAAAGGTACATTAGGCTATCTTATTTTGAGCGGAACTTGTCTGCACTTTGAACATGGAGAGGTGAATACTGTGATGGATAAGGAAATATTGAAGCAGGTAGGAGCCCGGATTCGTGCTCTTCGGAAAGAGCGGGGCCTGTCGCAGGAGGCGCTTGGGGAGATCGGCGGGTTTCATTTTTCATACATAGGTCAGATTGAACGTGGGGAGAAGAACGTTTCTTTATTGAATTTACATAAGATTGCAGAATCGCTTGAGGTGAATATCATTCAGTTGTTTGCCTACCAGGGTGAGGAGTTCATGGTTACCGCAGCAGAGCGTGATATTCAGGATATGGTAGGTATGCTCCGTGAGGCCAATGACGAGAAGGTACGTGTGGCTAGAAATGTACTGAAGGAATTACTATAAAGAATCATTATGAATCAAGCCTATCTATTCATAGTATAAACAACAGTGGCGGCCTTCTAGGCCGCCCTTTGTTTTCACCGATAGATCCGTTAAGCAAAAGGGATCAGACCTGCATAACCTTAACCATCTGCGCCTCGAATTCGGCGTAAGTAATTTTACCCAAAGCCAAATCCATGCTATGAAGGTAGATCTGTTCTGTTTTTGAATAGTCGCGCTCCACTTTCAGCGATTGCTCCTCTCCCCGGAGGGGCTCCAAGACATGACACTTGTTCGAAAAAGCTTCGAAATAGCGGTAGCCGAATTTGCGTTGCGAAACTGCGTTTATATGAATGCCATCAGGATTCGCGGTCAACTCTGCTCCTGTTACAAAATAACAATTTTGCTGTTCGTTAGCGAAGCGCTGCAACTGTTCATTTACCTGCAAATACTCTGTCGCTTGCTGTCCAAAACCAGTCTTCCCAAGGAAATCACCAAGTCCGCCAATGATCAACGGCACCTCATCAAGCTTCAATTCGTTTCTAAGGGTCTCGATGATCAGGGTTAATTTCTCGTAATAGGTTTCATGCAGCGAATGATAACTGTCGCTCTCTCCCTGGTGCCAAAGAATTCCGCAGATTTGACTGGACCGCAAGGCAAAGCGAGCTTCAGACAAAGCATGCTGAAAAAGGATGCCCTCCGGATGCCAATCATTCAACGAGCTGCCACCTTCTGCACAAGGAATCAAACCAATTTCATCATCAGAATGGGCTTTCGACCAGGCATCGGCGAAAGACGCCGCCAGGCTCACACCGGAAACCGGACGGTCATAATTAATCGGCTCTGTCATCATCTGCCACTGTCCATTTCGCAGCATTTTTATTTTTTCATTATATATAGGGTCGACTTCATGCAAGAATCCACGGCCTGCCATATTCGATTGACCCAGCATTAAAAATGATTTTATCATTTAATCTTCATTCCTTTACCTAACGATTATTGACTAATTGAATTATTATATAGTTTGATTAGGCTAAAATCAATTAATGATCACTATGCCTGGTGTTGGGGTAGTGACGGTTGCCGGATTTATAGACAGGATATCAAAAAAATGCTCGAACGCTACTGACAGACCGCTGTCAGTAGCGTTATTGTAAGCTGGATTCAGTGTAAGAAAAAG
The DNA here is from genome assembly GCF_038005345.1 of Paenibacillus sp. FSL H8-0122. NCBI lineage: Bacteria > Bacillati > Bacillota > Bacilli > Caryophanales > Paenibacillaceae > Paenibacillus > Paenibacillus sp. FSL H8-0122. The sequence goes on from NZ_JBBOTB010000001.1 coordinate 6,779,387, forward strand.
GAGCTGGGTTCAGCAATGAATACGAAAGAAACGTTGTGTAATTTTGAGGAAACGGTCTGCGGTAATATTCAAGAATTGGCGGGCTCAAGTCTTGAACAACTTGTCCGAAATACGGTTCTCCATCCCCCTTCCTATTGGATAGGCGTCGTCTCGGCATCGCCCAAATGTGTCACGGTAAATCTGCACCCTTACGCAGAATGCAGCCTGGGGATTGGCTTGTGTACTATTCTCCCCGAACGGAGATAGGAGACGGCAAGCCGTTGCAAGCGTTCACCGCCATTGGCCGGGTTTTGGACGACCATGTGTACGAATATGCGATGTCCGCGACGTTCGTACCTTACCGGCGGAATATCGAATATGTTCCCTGTCAAGAAGCAAGAATCGAAGGCTTGCTAGATAGGCTGTCCTTCACCCGCGGTAAGCGGAATTGGGGCTACCCGTTCCGTACCGGCCACTTTGAGATAAACCAAGAAGATTTCTTTACTATCGCGGAAGCGATGTATGCGGCCATTCAATAAAGAGAGGGTCTTTTAACTTGCCGTTACAGACAGCCCGGGGAACGGTAGTATAAGTAGGGCGAAAAAGGGGGGGGAGAAGTACGGAGGTTTGTAGAAGTGATGGTGTAAAGGCTGTAGGAGTATATTTATCTCTCTAGATATGAATTCTGGGTAATTTCGTGTGCAACCCTCGGTCCGGCAGAAGTTAGAAAGGTCTCGAAGAGGCATTTCAGTTGCAATGAAGCGGTATCAGCCGGACACATCCGCACTACTTACCGTAACAAGTGTACGGTTCGCTTGGCCTGTTCGCGGCAATAGTCTCCCGCACTGAGAAAGTGATTGAGACATTGGCCACATTAACTTGCCGCACGTGCTCCAGCTGAGTAGGTGTACCGGGCGTTCAAGATTTATTTGGGTATAAATGCCATAAATGAGGGATGAATTTACATATTTTTAATGTGGTAAAATTATTGTATACATAATGAAAGGGGAATATAAAATGTCTATCGCTTCACAAATTGTTGATGATATTCGCGACCATGTGCAAAATTATGAATTAAACAGAAGCCAAGCAGAAGATAAAGAAAACCTTGTGAGCGGCTTTAGGTACGCACCACAAACAAAATCAGTAAAATACCAACTACGGGAAGCGCAAGAATACCTGACTATATACGAAACAAATGCAGCGAATAGTAGGCAGGAAGCAATGAAAATATACACGAAATATAAAGAATACTTTGATAGTGACGAACTAAGGGAAGCAGAAGAGTTGATTGGAAAATTATAATCGTAAGGATCGGGCTAACCCCCGGTGCATTTTTGCTCACAAAACAATTAGCCCTGCGACATAGGGCGTATCATCGAAGGGGACTCTATATTGATACGCATAAGGAAACGTATGTTTGTAGATAGTTAATCAAGTACTTCAATGATGGCCTAAGTTAATTTGAGAGCAATATAAATAAATTCAAGGAAGCATGCCCTCCACCACGCACGATCCATCAAGCCAAACCCAAGGAGAACGCCCGTCACAGGCATTCTCCTCTCGTATCGATACTCCCTCCATTTTCCTTATTCATTTGTCAGCCAATCTGTTTTTTTATTTCCTCAAACTCTGAAATTTTATAATTTCTTCTAACTTCATCTCATGTTTCTTTGTAAGGACTTGGTTAAGTTTCAGTTCCTCTAAATGGGTATCCAAGTCTGCCACAGAAGAGAAAGATTGGTAGGTGCATACCTTAACAATGAATCGATAACCACCGGCATTTGCCTTCACTACCTTGTGGTGCTACTTTATGATGAAAATCAAGGCATCCTTATATCTATTTTAGTAAGCGACCTTAATAAAAAGACAAACCCTAATAACTTAAGGTTTCACACTGTGTTAAATCTCTTGAAAATCAAAAGTTTATTAATGAATTTGAGCAATATGCTTAGTTATTTTTCTTTTTTAGATATATTTACAAAAAAAGCGTTAGAATTCCTTTTATTAATCAGTCTCTATATATAGACAAACATCTTTGACCTGCTTCATATCAGTTTATATGGAGGTGTAAAGTTGAAAAGATACTAATTAATATTTTTTATCTAATTTGATTAATGTAGTAGCTGTCGTAATTAAACAAACATTATGTTATAGAAAAGAAAAAATGAAGTAATCACAACACAATTTCAGGAGGATAAAAATTTATGAGAAGATATTTAAAAATTATGAGTTTAGCATGTATGCTTATGTTATTTACATTCAATGGCTTTGTCTCTGCGGAAAGTGGCTCTGATTCAATTAATTCACGTTCTACAAAAGAGGAAAGAGCAGTAGAACTAAATAAAGTAATACAGGAGCAAATTCATTCAAACAGTGATCTTGAAAAGGCTTACGCTGGAGTCTATATTGATGATAATGGTGTGCTTAATATCAACTTCGTTGAAAAATCTTTAGAAGTCAATAAATTTTCTAAAAGCATTAATGAAGTAAAGTACAATGTAGTAGCCAATAGTTTCGAGGAATTGAGAGAAACAAAAGATGTATTAACTGATAAAATGAATGAACTTGAAATTCGTGCCCTTGGACTTAATGAGAAAAAAAATAAAGTTGTTGTTTATTTTCAAGACAAATTAAGTGAAGAGTCTATTGAAAAAATTAATTCAATTATAGACCCTGAAACTGTTGAATACGATATAGATAAAACACAAATCAAGACTACAGCTAATATCATAAATGGAACTCAATCAGTTATTGGCTCAGATGGGATGACTGTCGGATTTGCTGCAGTTAATTCCTCAGGTACTAAAGGATTTGTTACAGCAGGTCATCTTTCCGCTGGTGTAGGGTCTACTGCCAAAATTAATGGTAACACTGTTGGCACACTAAGAAATAAAACTTTTGGTGGCGGTGTGGATGCTGCTTGGGTAGAAGCAACGGGTTCTTATACTCCTACAAAAACTTTCTCAAATGGAGATACCTATAGTTCCGCTGCAACTGATACTTCTAATTTAATACAAGGGAAAACAGTTTATGCGTACGGTTCAGTATCGGGAAAACAAACCGGACAAATACTAGAAGCGTATTACACAGTAACATATAATGGAGCTATAATGGTTGACACAGTAAAAGCAAACTATAAGGCTATTCCTGGCGATAGCGGTGCTTCGGTATGCTATTATAGATATGTTGGATCTGCATCTTCAGTTTATTCTGTCATGGGAATTCAAAGTGCAAGTGCCTTATTTAATAACGCGTGGGTTTCTGGTACTTCTTATACTATTTTCACTAGAACTGATAAAATATTTTCAACCTTAAATCTTTCAAATCCATAATAATTCACTTTAAAAGTCACACTATTTTTGCTACTGAATAGTGTGACTTTTTTGGATTTTGATACAAAGGAGGGATTTAAATTGAAGTTATATTTAGTTGCAATACTACTAATAATGGTTTTGTTAAGTGGTTGTTCAGAGAATAATTACAATGAGGTGAAGGGGGGGGGCAATACAGTGGATATAAAGGGGAGTTACATTACCAAAATAGAAAATGATCGAATACTTGCAGTGAGTAATAAAATACAAGATTTCAGTTCAAGTGGTGGCCAAGAAGTATACTATGATGCAGTATGGCTTCAAGGAGTGAAAAATAAAGATCTAAAAGTAGGGCAAAAGATTGAGTTCACAACCAAAGGCATCACTTTAACAACCTATCCCGGTAGTGTTGAAATAGATCAATTAAAAGTAATCAATATTATCTTTGATGAAGCTAAAATGTTACCTGATGAAGTAATTCGAAAAGTAATTGATAGAAATCCAAGTATTAATGTTTTTGTAGTTAAAGATCTACAATTTGATCCAATAAAAAAGAAGTGGCTAATTAGTTATCTAGAAGGTCTTAAAGTTAACAAAGATACTGAAGTAATGAATACGGAAATAATGGACAAATAAATGTTCAAGAAAATGATTTCTGAAATGTATTGTTACTAGCGATAAAAGCAAAAGGAATCAGCCAGTATACCGCTTTATCTTTTTATATATCCTCGTATCATTAATTTTACGTTACTAAAGGTGATTATTACCATACAAAATCGAAGTGTTGGATTATATTATGAAAGCGTTATGAAGAAGGAAACGGAATTTTTAGATAGCAAAATGGGGGGGTTATTAGGTATTTCTAAATGCTCTTGGTTTTGAATTATGAAATTTTGCAATTCATATTTTTTCATGACTAGTCATTTGAACCACCCCATCTATCTTGAAATTGTTGAAGCAATTTTTTGCGAGCACGAGCGAGTCTTTGACTTACTGCTTGTTCTGAGATTTGCAGCAGAGCGGAAAGTTCTTTGTAAGACAACCCTTCAATATAAAAGAGAGTAATAACGATTCTATAATCAGGTTTTAGGCTCATGATTGACTGATGAAGCAGCTCATACTTAATCTTATCTTCTACTTGTTGAATAACCTCGACTTGCTGTTCGGGGATTTGTATATTACCTTCATCTATATTTATGCTATGTAAGTTGATTAACTGATTTTTTTTAAGTATATCCAATGCTGTATTTCGAGTAATTTGTTTTATCCAAGCGTTAGTATTTATAATTTCGTATTTATGAGCGTTAGCGTTAGCCTTAAAGAAAGATTCTTGAATAATATCTTCTGTCATTCCGTGATCATTAGTCAAATAATAAGTGTTCTTATAAACCAGATTGTAGAATGAGAGGTAGACGGTTTCTTGTTGCTCAAAACTAAGTAATTCAAAGTCTTGATAGAATAGATAAAACCATTCCTTCATAAGCGTCATCCTATTCTCTTATATTTTCATAAAAGTAAAGTTATGTATAATATATGATTTTATAATTTGATTGTCAAACTTTTCGGGCCGAAAAACCTTTATAAGACTGGGAAAATCGACAATCTAATGTTGAAGTTCACTTTTGACTAATTTGGAAATCTTCTTGCTTTCAGTAGTTGTAATTACCTGGATCAAATCTAGGACTTGCAAGAAACAAAAGCGCAAGCCATTGGTTTGTGCTTTTTGCCGCAGCTTAAGTGTAGTTCATATTCTATGATGAATGGTGCTGAGTTTGAGCGGTTATTGAAGTAGGAGGTAAGGATCATTTATGACTGAATTATTAGCGCCAGCAGGAAACATGGAAGCTTTAAAAGCTGCAATATCTAATGGTTGTGATGCAGTATACTTAGGCATGCAAAAATTTGGTGCACGCGCATACTCATCTAATTTTGATCTAGAAACGTTACAAGAGGCCGTTACGTATGCGCACCTGAGGGACGTTAAAATCTATGTTGCCATGAATACCATCGTGTTCGAAAACGAAGTGGAAGAGATGAAAGAGCAGATACACGAATTAAATGAAATCGGTGTGGATGGCATTATCGTCCAGGACCTGACGGCCTTCGATTATATCGTTAAAAACTTTGTTGATATGGAAGCACATTGTTCCACTCAAATGGGAATAGACGATGTAGACGGAACTTTATTATTCAAAGAACTTGGTGCTAAAAGGGTTGTTCTGTCCCGTGAGGTTAAGATTGAAACAGTCAAAGAGATCAAAAGAGCAGCTGACATCCCTTTAGAGATTTTCGTTCACGGTGCGTTATGTGTATCTTATTCGGGAAACTGTCTAATGTCAGGACTAAGCGGCTTTCGGTGCGCCAATCGCGGAAGATGTGTGGGTTCCTGCCGTAAGGAATATGATCTGATGGATCAGACAACAGGTACATCTTTAGGCAAAAGCTATATTTTATCCACTAAGGACTTGAACACCATCGATTATATCGACGATTTAAAAGAAATCGATTCTTTAAAAATAGAAGGCCGAATGAAAGTGCCGACGTATGTGGCGAATGTGGTATCCAAATATCGCAAGGCGTTAGATCATAAAATCACCGAAGCAGATAAAGAAAATCTGAAGAAGACATTTAATCGCACCTTTACCAAAGGATATTTGTTCCACGAGGACCGGAGGAATATCACAAACATCGCAAGACCTAATCACTTTGGTTATGAGATTGGAACCATTAGCAGGCTTGAGAAGGACAGGTATGAAATCACACTTACACGTCCTTTAAATCAAAATGATACCATTCGAATAAGCCACAACAATGAAGATGTTAATTTGACGGTTGCCAAGCTATACAACAAAGACGGCGACTTAATCAACACAGCAGATGGTGTCTGCTATATCAAAGTCAAAGAAAAGATGTCTGCGGGAGATATAGTCTATAAAACGAAGGATTATTTCTACCACAAGGAATTAGAAGCGTCACTGGAAAAAGAATTTAAGCGGTTCGACCTGGATCTTAGAGTATATGCATATCCAGGTTCAAAGCTTGTCATAGAGGCGGAGGGCTTAGGCTTTAATTATTCCTATGAAAGTGAGGAAATACTAGGCGAAGCCATTAATAACCCAACAACCAAAGACCAGGTCATCAAGCAATTCTCCAGATTAAATGATACAATATTTGAACTTAATCATGTCGATTATGAGGAAGGCAATGCGTTTATTCCAGCTAAGCTGTTAAATGCCGCAAGAAGAGATATTGTACTGGGCTTATATGACTTGAAGCTTAACAGCCAGCAGAAAAGAACCAAGGCTGTGTCTACAAAAGAAAAAATAAGCTTTGCCCCTGTAATGCCATACCTTACGGCCTCTGTAACGAATCAGGAACAGTATGATGCCTGCGTGAGCTGTGGAATTAAGGAGATCTATTTTGACAATGTGGTTAGAAGAAATCAGAATGATTATAAGGAACAAGAAGGGCAGCTGCTGATCGGCGGATATGGCGGCATTTATCACTATAGAGACACCAATCCGTTTGTTACGGACTATTCTCTAAACGTTATTAATGCTACTAGCTGCTATGAACTCTATAAATTAGGTGCCAAGCGAGTCACTTTATCTTATGAAATGAATAAGAGCCAAATTGAAGATGTATTGAATGCCTATGTTGAAGAAAATGACGGCTATCCTGCACTGGAAATGATTGTGTATGGCAAGGCTCCGTTGATGTTCACCAAATATTGTCCGATGAGAAAAATGAATCAATGCAGAATTTGCAGAACGAAAAGCTATGAGTTAAAAGATGAGCAAGGAACGTTCCCTATCCTTTCCCATGAGGATTGTACAGCGACTATTCTTAACGGGAAGACGCTTAATCTGTTGGATGAGCTGCCGAATATCAAAGGAATCGAGGCGCTCCGGTTAAACTTCACCGTTGAATCTAAAGAGCAGGTTGTAGAGGTCATTCATATGGCCTCAGGCAAATTAAATGGCTCAATGAATCATGCTGTCTTTAATCCGGAAACCGACACAAGAGGGCATTATAATAAAGAGATTGTGTAAAGGATGACCTTCAGATGAAAATATTATTAGTTGAAGATGATAAGACGATCGCTTCGGGACTGGAATATTCGCTGCAGCAAGAGGGTTATTGGACTGTTCTCTGCCATAATGCCGCTTCAGCTCGAAAGGTGCTTGCCGAAGACATCGATCAGTTCACTTTGTGCCTGTTCGATTTACAGCTTCCAGACGGAACGGGCTATGAATTATGCAAGATGGTGAAGGAACGGCGGGATATTCCGGTCATTTTCTTAACGGTGATTGATGATGAGGTCAATGTCGTGATGGGGCTCGATATGGGAGCCGATGATTACATTACCAAACCTTTTCGGGTTCGCGAGCTTCTCTCCAGGATCAAATCCGTCTTGCGGAGATACCAGAAGCTGTCCCACGCCGGAGCGGTCATCGACATTGACAATGTGCGCATCCATACGCTGGAAGGCAAAGTATATAAAAACGGTTCCGAAATTTCGCTAACCGCCTTGGAATACCGCTTATTGTTGATCTTTGGCAACCACGTTGGACAGGTCCTCAGCAGGAATCAGCTCTTGGAGCAAATCTGGGACGTGGCCGGCGACTTCGTGAATGACAACACGTTAACGGTCTATATCAAAAGGCTAAGGGAAAAGCTGGAGGATAATCCGGAGCAGCCGGCTCTGATCAAAACGGTACGCGGTTTAGGCTATAAGGTTGGTGATTAGATGCTGCGCAATCGGGAAAATCTAGTATTATTGCTCGTCATGGGCTCGATCAGCTTATCGGCGACCGTCATTGCTGCTTTCATTTCGTCTGCCGCCGCAGCCCTGGTTATTATTGTATCCGTGCTGCTTACCGGCACAGCTGTATTATTCACAAAACGGAGATATTACGAGCTAGAGAAGCTGTCCGTCTATTTGCGGGAGACTAGCAGCGGCCAGGCCTCCCTTGACCCCCGCGATAATCAAGAAGGTGAGCTTAGCATCTTAAAGAATGATATTTACAAGGTGACACGCATGCTCTCCGAGCATCGTTCGCTATTGCAGCAGGATAAGCTTCAACTGACCGATGCCATCTCCGATATTTCACATCAACTCAAAACACCGATCACCTCTATGACAGTCATGGCAGATCTGTTAAGCGCCCCTGATCTGCCTCCACTCAAAAGAACGGAGTTCACCCATCATATTCGCATTCAGCTTGAACGGATCGATTGGCTTGTTTCATCCTTATTAAAGCTAGCGAAAATGGATACGGGAACTATCCCGTTCAAAAAAGATCGAATACACATGAAAACCCTAATCCAAAAGGCACTGGAGCCGGTTATGATTCCGATGGATATTAAGGGACAGACCGTTTCCATCACAGGGGATGACAACGTCTCTTTTGACGGCGATTTGCATTGGACTGCTGAAGCGGTTATCAATATTTTGAAGAATGGAGTGGAGCATACACCTGAGGGCGGTGCGATTACCATCACATTTTCCGACAACATGCTATTTACGGAAATCGTTATTGCTGACAACGGAGAGGGCATTCCGAAAGAGGATTTGCCTTATATATTCAAACGTTTTTATAAAGGAAAGAATGCTAATGAAGGAAGCATCGGTATAGGGCTTGCGATGGCTCACAGCATCATTGCAAGCCAGAACGGCGTGATTGATGTAACGAGCGACAAAGGGACTGGTACAGAGTTTCGGATCAAATTTTATAAGCATGTCATTTAACAGCACTCCGTAAGTGACTGAACTGTCACCTCCAACGTCACTGTAAAGTCATTTTAGACAGATAAAATGATATTCATCAGATGAACGATGGAGGTACAACCATGCAAATGAAGCAGCAGCGCAAGATTACTTTTTTTATCACGATAGGCTACACACTGATTATTCTTTATTTTATGTTTTTTGCTTTCGGCAGAGCGGATACTGTAGATCAAACCAGTCAGTACACCTTTATTTTTTTGCCGGACGATTTTTTTAGGGTGCCGGGTCTTTCCGATCTCCTGCATCCGACACTGATGGACTTGGTGGGTATTGGAAACCTTGCAGCCTTCATACCTTTTGGCATACTGTTCCCGCTGTTATACCGCACCAGCTTTGTTCGCTTCATGACAGGGTTTATCCTGTCCATTCTTGTGGTGGAGACCATCCAGGCACTAACATTCCTCGGCAGCTTTGACATGAACGACGTCATAAAGAACTCATTGGGCGCTGCTATTGGATTCGGGGCGTACAAGATTGGCTTCCGTACAAAAACCTACTGGAGAAATATCACTGCTACGGGATTTGCCGGTGCTGTCTTAATGCTCGGCGTGTGGGGGGTCTTAGGAGTAGTGGATCAAGTGTTCACCAAAGAGTTGGCCCCTTTTGTAGCGATAAACGAATGGAAAGATAGTACCGGAAATCGATTAACGGGAACCAAACAGGACAGTCTTAAGATTGGCGGTCAAGACGTGACACCCCAATATAATGTGTATGGCATCGAAGGTAAAAAGAAGGAAACATATACGTATTCGCTAGACAATAAGGGAGAACTGTATCTTAGCTTGAATTATGGAATTCCTGATCATAAGGATTTTCAGGGCAGCCTTAAGGTTACCGTTGACGGGAATGAGCTCCTGTCTGTATCTGCAGAAGATCAGCTCCATGAGCCGGATAATAGGATCCTTCATCTCACCCGGGCTAATGAGCTTAAGATAACCATTGAGGGGAATGAAACCCTTTGGGATGTTGGATATAGAGAGATGGTGTATACCTGGAATTGAGCATCTAGGGAGGGAGGAGTGGCAATGGAGATTTTAACCATTGAAAATTTGTCCAAAATATACGGCACAGGCGAATCCGCGGTGAAGGCGCTTGATGATGTTTCCTTTTCGGTCCAAAAAGGCGAATTCGTCGCCATTATCGGACCTTCCGGATCGGGGAAATCGACACTCCTTCATATGCTGGGCGGTGTGGATCGACCGACTGGCGGGAAAGTGTATGTTCAGGATACGGATATGTATACCTTGGACGAAACGCAGCTGGCCATCTTCAGACGCAGGCAAATCGGGCTGATCTACCAGTTTTTCAATCTGATTCCCGTCCTGACGGTGGAAGAGAATATTACGCTGCCGCTCTTGCTGGATCAACAAAAGGTAGATCAAAAGCAATTGGCTGATCTTGTGAATACGTTGAATTTGCAGCATCGATTAAACCATCTGCCGAATCAGCTATCCGGTGGACAGCAGCAGCGTGTCTCGATTGGCAGGGCGATTATCGGCAATCCTGCGATCATGCTGGCCGACGAACCCACCGGGAATCTGGACAGCAGGAATAGCAACGAGATCGTCGTTTTATTGAAAATGCTGAATAAGACCTATCATCAGACACTGATCGTAATCACGCATGACGAACGGATCGCCCTGCAAGCCGACAGAATCATTTCGATTGAAGATGGGAGGATTGCCAAAAACGAGGTGATCAGGCGATGAATATTGTCAATACATTAACCATCCGGCATCTGAAGCAGAACAAGAGACGAACACTTGTGACTATTTTTGGCGTAATTATTTCGGTATCCATGATGACCGCTGTCATTACGCTTATTTTTTCCTTTGCGGATTTAATGATTAGACAAACTATCACAGATACAGGGGAGTGGCATATTCAGTATCAAGATATAACCAAGAAACAGCTTGCGGCGATACAGGGCGATGATGCAACCAAAACGGTTGCAATCACAAGAGACCTTGGGTATGCCCCATTAGAAGGGGGACAAAATTCCAATAAGCCGTACTTGTTCATTAAGGAATATGATGTGCAAGGGTTCACACAATTTCAGATAGAAATAAGCAAGGGACGTCTTCCGCACACGGACAAGGAGGTTGTGATCTCCGAGTCTGTTGCAACAAATGGCAAAGTGAAGTACGAAATCGGCGACCGTCTAACGCTTCGCGTAGGCGACCGGTTCGACCAAGGGGGCGATCATCCCCTGGATCAGACGGAACCGCTGCGCAGGAAAGAAGGCACATTGACCGAGACATTACAGCATAGCATAATTAGGGATTATACGGTGGTAGGCTTCATTAAACGCCCGGTGTCGGAAACGCCTTGGGCCCCGGCTTATACGATTATTAGCTATGTCGATGATCATATCATCGGGGGGGACGATCGGGTCGATGCGTCGGTGGTCTTGCAGCAGGTCAATCCGTTCTTGTTCGCACATGCGGAGAAGCTGGCTGAGAAAAACCAAATTGACACTGTCCAATATAATAACGATTTGCTTCGTTATTATGGCTTGTCCAGCAGCGGGGCCTCATCCAGCATGATGTTCTCCTTATCGGCAATCATTATAGGGACCATTATCATTGGCTCGGTTGGACTCATCTATAACGCTTTTGCGATATCCGTCTCGGAACGTTCCCGCCATCTAGGGATGCTCGCAAGCGTGGGGGCGACGAAAAGGCAGAAGCGAAATTCCGTATTTTTTGAAGGTATCGTCATTGGTTTGATCAGCATTCCCATTGGTATCTTATGCGGTCTTGCCGGAATCGGAATCACCTTTTCGTTCATGAACACAATGATTGAAGGGGCATTATGGACTAGTGAAAAGCTGAGGCTTATCGTCACGCCGTTATTGCTCTTGATTACTTGTCTTGTTTCGATGCTGACGATTTTCGTTTCGGTGTATCTCCCGGCGGTTAAAGCATCCAAGGTATCTCCTATGGACGCGATTCGCCAAACCACTGACGTAAAGCTTACGGCCAATGCAGTGAAGACGCCCGAGATCATTCGTAAGCTCTTCGGAATCGAAGCAGAAATCGGGATGAAAAACTTAAAAAGGAACAAACGAAGATATCATGTTATTCTTTTTTCGCTTGTCATCAGCATCGTATTGTTTTTGACGATATCGTTTTTCACGACTGGCCTGACACAATCTCTGGCATTGTCGCTGGAAGGCATCAATTACGATATTGAAGTGTCGTCCAGTAATGGCGAAAGACTAGATGACCGGTTGATGCAATCGCTGGTATCTCTGGATGGCGTCACGGAATACAGCGTCAGTCATGAGTTAGTCAGGAACGCTTGGGTCGATGCAGCAAGCATCGCCGACGAGTTGCAAGAGAAGGTTAAGCAGGATAAGAGTATGCTCCAAGACGGGAAATACCCTTACGAAGTTAAGCTCTATGCACTGAATGATTCGAGCCTGCAAGCCTATGCCAGAGCGATTGGCGCAGATTACGAACAGCTTACGGATCTGGATCATCCCGCCGCAATCGTGATGGATACGATTCATTACAAAGATATAGATACCGGGAAATATATTCAGACGAAGTCCATATATGCGAATATCGGACAACCTATCGAGCTAACGAGTTTTATTAAAGCGGGCGGGGAAGAAACGAAGGCAAATCAAGTGATATTTGCCGCCGCATTGACGGATAAGGCACCGATGGGGATGAGCCCGTTAGGCGTAGGCGGGTTAAATATGATCGTGTCAGAACGCGTCATGAATCGGCTGGCAGACGGCGAGGAGCTGGCTAACGCTTCGATGTACCTCCATTTGATAAGCAAGGAACCGTTGAAAACGCAGCAGGAAATTGAAGCGATGAATGAGACCAATCTGAATGTCTACAATGTAAATCAATCCAGAATAAGAGAAGAACAACAGATTCTGCTGATGAACGTCTTTTCTTACGGTTTTATCGTATTAATCTCTGCGATTTCCGTTGCGAACATCTTTAATACGATCTCTACAGGGCTGGCTCTTCGGAAACGGGAATTTGCGATGCTGAAATCCGTAGGCGCGACGCCAAAGGGGTTTGCAAAAATGCTGAACTATGAGAGTGTTTTTTATGGGGTCAAGTCGCTCTTGTATGGGCTTCCTGTCAGTTTCGCCGTGATGGTTCTGATCTATAAAGCATTTGCGAACAAATTCAGCTATGGGTTCACCCTGCCCTGGATGAGTATTCTGTCTGTCATTGTGTGTGTATTTGTCATTGTCAGCTCTGCGGTAGTTTATTCCGGAGCTAAAATAAAAAAGGAGAATATTATTGATGCATTAAAGCAAGAGAATATATGATTTACTTGGTATTGAAATGTATTTTGTATGTGACGGCGAAAAATCAGGAGTATATTAATTGAGTGAACACAAGGAGGATACCGGGATGAGAATGCCAAGCGGCAGCGAGCTGACAGTGCTATTCGAAGGAGATGAGCAACAGCTGCAGCAATTTACTTTTGCGTACAGCGTCATTGTAGATTGGGGAGAAGAGGACGAGGAGATCATCCGGTTGTTCGGTAAACGGCTTCCAGATGAAACGGTTGAGGTGACATCAACGGACAAAGGACTGGACGTTACCTACAATGGACAACTGCATTCGATTGCGCTTACCTTCACCGGACAAGACCGCTACATCACGATTCGCGGCTTTCAGGAGCTGATCCGGGATAAATACGAAATCCGGCTGTTTGAGGACTCATATTTTTCGGATACACACGAATTTTTGATTTTACCGAAGCGGCAGTGGGAAGAGCTGGATGCCCGGTATCCGGCACGGAGCAGGGAGATATTCCGTGTCATCGATGATGAGCTCGATTTTCCGTAACATTTACAAGTTGGATGCATCCTAAATGTTTTTGAAACAAAACGGCCCCTGTCCGCATCGTTTGCGGCAGGGCCGTTTTCCGTTTTTCATGCGCTAGCTTCAAATTGCTATTCTTGCCATACATTCATAGGGTCCCATGGCTTGATCTGATTGCCATATTTTCCGGCCAAAAAAGCATTCATGTCTTCCAGCTTAGCAGGCACCTCGTTCCAGGCTGGAAGGGGGGATAACCCCCGTTTGCTTTTCAATAGGATATCCACGGTAACATACAAGCGTTCTGGCTGAATCCAATGAAGGAAGCGGGAAATATCAATTTGCTTGGTCAAGGACAAGGAATCAATTTCGTCATTGTAATGCTTGTTGAACTCGCTGATCAGGTTCAGGAGGTAGTCCCTCTGCTCCTTCACGAAGTCCAGGCCGCAGATGGCGCCATGTCCTGGAACAACGATTTCGGGTTTAATTTCATCAATAATGCGATCAAGCACTTTAACCCAATTGAGGGTTCCCTCTTCGCTGTATGCCGTACAACCGTTAAACACGACATCACCGGCGAACAGCACTTTTTCTTTGGGCATCCACAGCAGCAAGTCACTGTCGGAGTGGGCCGGGGCTACGTTGTAAATCATGACTTCCGTATCGTCAAGCCGGATACTGATATCGTCCTTGATCTGAATATTCGGGTATACCCATTCTACGCCCTCCAGGTCGAATCCTTCAAATTCTGCTGCAAAAAACCGCTCACCCGAAGTCGATTCCAGAGAATCCTTCCCTCTTCTGATGACGTTGTCCATCCAGCTGATATTCTCGGTGAGACGCTCTCTGGAGGCTTCCTTGTGCATAATTGTCTCAGTCATAAGCTTGGTGAGTACCATTTATTAAGGTTTCATGCTGTATATCAGTTACTTCAAAAAAATTTCAGGGTGAGTCAAAAAACACTGACCGTAACTGATCTTCACCCTCAATACTTCATATCTATATTTTCAACATTTTAGTGAATATAGTGTTTAAAAGCAGGAAATAATTGTTGGTATAGAAAGGGCGGGGATAATATGTTAAAAGAAATAGGCTTATTAACCGTTGCAGTGATTATTATTTTTTCAGTTGAAACTCCTGTTAACACTAACTTTTCAACAAATAACGTAAAATCCGTAGAATCAGAAAAAAACGTAGAATCCGTAGAATCAAAAATCGCAAAAGGGGATTCTAGTCAATTCTATACACCTCATGGCATGTTTGTGCGGGCAGAGGAACAAAGTATCTTTAAGGAATCGGAGATAGCAAGAAAAATAGATGAAATCGGGCCTAATACGAATCAACTAATTTTTGAAGGCGCGTTTTTTTTAAAAGTAGATGAAGCAGAATTTCATAAAAATTATCCCAATTCGTTGCTCTTAGGTAAAACCTTAAATGATGAAAATCTGACTGATATTGATGTTCCATCAAGTTCATCAAAATAGTAAGTTCATTTCTTAAAGAAGGAGCCATTGTTTTCGACAATGACTCCTTCTTCGCTTTTATGTCACGGAGCCAGCGTCACCGGTACGGTTAGAGACCTTGCACGCTTACGTCCCATATTTAGAATGTTCGCAGACTGCATTATTACCTGCGGTGATCCCCTCTCTTTTAAGATGATTATCGCCCGCATCACACATTTCTTTTAATAAGGGAAGCAATGTCCGGCCATAGTCTGTTATTGTGTATTCTACTTTAATGGGAACCTCGTCTGCATATACCGCCCGATGAACTAATCCATCCTGTTGCAGTTGCTTTAATTGTTCGTTTAAAACTTTATGTGAGACGCCTTCACAAATCTTGAGTAAGTCTTTTGTACGCTTTTGCTCATATCCCAGTTGATACAGGATAATGCTTTTCCATTTACCACTAATGATATTTTGTACCACATCAAATCCTGTATTTATTTTATTCATGATATCCTCCTTACTTCGAAGTAACCTAATGACTACAAAGTGCAGTATTTTCAATTGCAGACACTCCAGATAAGATGATTATAGCAAATCTAAGCTATGGGGGGCGTTAAAGTGAGTGTGCAGGATATTATTTTACACAGGAAATCAGTCAGACACTATGATCCAAACTATGCGATTGAAAGAAAGGAAATACTTGATTCGATCGAACTGGCAGCCAAATCACCAAACGGAAATAACATTCAGAGTACACGCTATTTAATCATCGAAGATAAGGAGCTACGCGCTAAAGTTAAACCCATTGCATATCACCAGGAGCAAGTTGAAACCTCCAGTTATTTGATTTTGATTCTAGGGGATTACCATGCTTTTCATGCTGAGAATATCCAAGCTATTCAAGAGCAGGCTTTGGAGAAAGGTTATTTCACTCAAGAGACGAAAACGTATTTAACAAATGCAGCCATTGGTTATTATCGAGACATGTCTAATCAGGAGTATTTAAAAGAGTTGGTCCGCGATGGCAGTCTGGCTGCAATGAGCTTGGTCCTTATTTTGAACGAAAAAGGCTACCAGACCATCACGATGTCAGGTTATGATAAAGCTGCCCTTTTTGAAGAGCTCAATATTCCTGAACACTATGAAGACATTATGTTATTAAGTGTGGGCAGAGGGATTCAAGAAGGGCATTCCACTGTAAGACATGATGTTGAGGATATAACGTTTATAGATAGGGTACCTTCGTGATTTTATAAGGAAATAAGCCTGGAGTGATTCGAACATGATGAATTTATATGGAGCGGAGCATCACTTGATGGTGGTGTCCGATTCGATTGATGCGGAAGAGCACCGGCATTCTTTTGTACAGGTGACAATCTCCTTAACGGGTGAATTTGACATTGAGGTAGCGGGGCAAAGCTTGCGTTGTCTAGGGATCGTTATCAATTCAAGTGTCATTCACCGGTTAAAAGAAGCGGGACATCCGCTAATGCTTCTTCTGATCGACAGCGCCTCTGACATGGCGGCAAGCTTTAGCCGGATGCTGGAGGGGCAGCAGTTCCATGTGTTCCCGCATGAATTGATTAAGAGCATTCGCGAATTTGTGCGTAACGAGTACGCCGGCATTAAGGACCCGGACAGCTATCGTTCTTTTCTGGGACAACTCTTGAGGTTATTGGGTGTAGAGCAGGTGAACACTGCTATTGTTGATTCGAGAATAAGAGAGTTTATTCAGCTCATCAAAGATTGTACCGACTCCGAGCACTCCGTTAGTCAATACGCCCGGCAGTTAGGTTTATCCAACAGCAGATTGTCGCATCTCTTCAAAGAAAATACGGGTATTTCGCTTAGCGGGTACATGGTGCTGCACAAGCTGCAGAAGGCCGTCTATTTGATTTTTGCGGGGCTTAGCATTACGGATGCGGCGATGGCCGCAGGCTTTGACAGTCCGTCCCACTTAGCTGCCACCAGCAAGCAGTTGCTGGGCATGACGGCGAAGGATATCCGTAAAGATAGCGTCTTTTTAAAAGTTTCCAGCCTGTATTAACCTTACAATGGGTGCAGGAGGTGTGTTCCATGAGTGCATACTTGAAGGAAACTGAATTGCTGAACTATTCTCATCCGTTAATCCAGCTTATTGTTCACAGCCGCCGGTGGGATTCGATGTCCAGGAAGAACCAAATTCTCGCCATCTATAACTACGTCCGTGACGAAATCCGGTTCGGCTATAACCGGGCGGACGATATTCCAGCCTCGGACGTCCTGCAGGATGGCTACGGTCAGTGTAATACGAAGGGTGTGCTGTTTATGGCATTTCTAAGGGCCGTGGGCGTGCCTTGCCGTATGCATGGATTTGCCATTGATAAGAAGCTGCAAAAGGGGGCCATGAAAGGGTGGTATTACCAGCTCTCCCCCCGAGAGATCATTCATAGCTGGGTTGAAGTGCTATATGAAGACAAGTGGTTGAATATTGAAGGATTTATACTGGACGTTCCTTATTTAACCAAGCTTCAGCAGAAATTTGAACAGTGTACGGGTTCCTTCTGCGGATATGGCGCTGCAACAGATGATTTTCAAAATCCGCAAATTTATTGGAACGAAAATGATACCTACGTGCAAAAAGAAGGAATCGTTCAGGATTTCGGCATTTACGACAGCCCTGATGCCTTCTTCTCCGCTCATCCCCAAGGGCTAAGTCCGGTCAAGAAAATAGTCTACACCAAGGTGGTGCGGCATCTGATGAACCGGAATGTTGATCACATCAGGCGGGGGAGGATGAAGTAACCGATTCATATTTCGCCGAATGTTTATGTAGCAAGCAATGATGCTGACGTAACTTCCTTACGTGTAGAACCTGAAAAACATCTAAAGGAGCAATTTGAACAAGCTAATGCATTTCTTACATTACAAGGAAACATTCCGCAAATTCTAAAACGCTACTGACATTACTCTGCCAGTAGCGTTGTTTAATTGAACCCTCTCTCTTTTTCTTAACCAACATGCGCCACAGCCCGCACCTCTACCCACTGTTCCGGAAATGCCAGGTAAGTCACCCCGATCATGCTCCCCGCCGGCCGGTGCGCTCCGACATATTTTTTGAACAGTCCGATCGCGGCTTCCCCGTGCTCCTGCGCATTCGTCAGATACAGCTCCACGTAAGCCAGATTATCCTTGGTCGCTCCGAACTCTTGTAACACGGTATCCAGATTCTTCAGCGTCTGCGTCATCTGTGCCTGAATATCGCCTGCTCCAACGAAGCTGCCCTCCGCATCATGGGAGAACTGTCCCGAGATATACAGCGTGTTGTCGACAAGGTACCCCTGCGAAATCCCGTGATCCCATAGGTTATGGTTGTATGTTCGAATGGTTGTCATTGCTTTAGCCCCTTTACATCAAAGTAAAGCTATTATAGACTGAGCGAAAATAAAGGGATAGTACGCACAAAGAAGTGGGCTACTATCCGAAAGGATAGCGTGAACATGGGCATTTCTGATCTGAAGGGCAAGGAGACGGTGATCCAAGACACGCCGTTCGGTTATACGATGTCGGTGATCGGCGGGAAATGGAAGATGGCGATTCTGTATCTGCTGTCCGCCAAACCGTCGATTCGGTTCAATGAGATGCAGAGACAGCTCGGAGCGGTGACGTACAAGGTTCTCAGCGCGCAGCTTAAGGAATTGGAGGCTGACGGGCTGGTGAAGCGCGTGGAGTATCCGCAGATTCCGCCCAAAGTGGAGTATTCGCTGACACCGAAAGGGCAGACCCTGCTGCCTGTGTTGGAGCAGCTGTGCGAGTGGGGAGCACAGAATCGGTGATGTTCATACATTCACATTAGCGCCAAAAGGTAATTTCCTCGCTACCCAGGCGGACGGATTCATGACCCTCATCTTTGGCCTTGCCGATGGATAAGATCATTACCGGAACATATCTGTGAACGTCCAGATCAAAGGCGCTAACGATCTGATCGCGTTCAAAGCCCGCCATCGGATTAGTGTCATACCCATGGGCACGGGCGACCAGCATCAGTTGCATCGCGAATAAACTTGCATCGATTTTGGCAATTTCGATCTTCAATTCTCTAGGGATTTGCGGATACATGCCCAGAATTTGCGTGACCTGCTTATCGCGTATGTCTTTGGGCATCTTTCCTTGCTCCACAGCCGTATCATAGATTTTCTCTACATATAAATCGCTCTGCGTATCTCCCAGAATGATGAGCATCGCCGCAGAGGTATCATTTTGCCGTGTATTGAACTGGACTAGAGGCCGAAGCTTGTCTTTCCCTTCAGGGGAATGAACCACGATTATGCGCCAGGGCTGCATATTCGCGGAAGAGGGAGCCAAGCTTGCTTCTTGAATCATAGCATGCATTTCTTCCTCCGAAATTTTGATGCTCTCATCGTACTGTCGTATGGAACGGCGGCCGGTCAGAATGTTGACAAAATCATTATTTTGAATAGATTCCAGCATAAATGCACTCCTTCTGAGGTAACCCATTATTTTGACAGTATCGATGTCCCGGGTTATCATATTTTTATTTTGAACTATGAACCTTGGTTTATAGCAAATATAAATTAATGATTTATTTAGAAGGAGCAGAGTATGAAAGCAAATGAAGTCTCCAGGCTGACGAATTTACCCATATCCACCTTGCGATTCTATGAACGCAAACAGTTGATCCCTGAGCAGTTCATATCAAGGGATGAGAATAATTACCGCGTATACGATGAAGGAGTGGTCACCTATTTGCAGGATTGTAGAATGCTGCTCACTTTGGGTTTAACCATCCAGGACTTAGTTTTACTTATCAATGAGAGCTCGTATATTAAGAAGGAAGCATTGGTAAAGGAGAAAATCAAAGAAATTCAGGAGTTAGAAGCCAAGTTGAATGCATCCCAAAAGTTTTTAGGTGATTTGCTAGAGGGCAGAGCGCATTTTCAGACCGGATGTGAATCTCAATAATAGTTTCGTTACCCATGTTAGGATCTACAGAGGTAGTTATCCGATCACTTCATAATGGAGGTTGTAAAATGGCTTTTCCAACGCATATTGTGTCGGCAGGCGGAATTGTAGAAGATGGGAAGGGAAATATCCTATTAGTAAAAGCCCATGATGATGGCTGGGTGTATCCTGGCGGGATAACTGAAATTGGAGAGAACCTTATCGATGGCGTGATACGTGAAATCAAAGAGGAAAGCGGAATAGACGATGGGTGGCCAAGGAGAACGTTCTGGATTTCATTACCCTGCCCCCCATCCGCTTACGGTATGAAGCTTATTTGAACTTTAACGGCTCTGTAAATTTCATAGAGTACGCCACCACAACAACGTCCGAATGTAGCGTCAAGCTACAAAGAAAGGTTTGAGGCGCTTAAGAGTGAATTTTGACCGGAGATCGGAATGAAATCTATACAGATATTTTTCCATTTCAGCCGTAGATTATTCCGTCGGTATGCCGTCCGAAGACTGACTTCGCATCGAGAACGATAATATAGCCGGAAGGAGTGCGATGGCAACACCCATTGCGCCAGCCACGCCGATTGACTGTAAGGAAAGACTCTCCACCACAAGACCGCCAATGGCAGCTCCGGCAGCAATCCCCAACTGGATGAAGGAGGTATTCAAGCTCAGAAGAATGCCTGCAGCGCTTGGTGCCAGGCTAATCATATAGACTTGTTGAATGGGACCCGTAGACCAAGCGAAAAACGACCATAACAGCAGCAGGGGAAAGACAGCGATAGACGTATGGGCAAAGAGGGTCATAAGGATCAGAATACCCGCGTGGATAATCAAGCTTCCATTCAGCGTACGCGGAATACCTAATTTATCTGCACCAAATCCTCCAGCCTGGGCGCCCAGCAAGCTTGCTATGCCGAATGAAAATAGCGCGATGCTCACCATCCCATTGCTCATGCCCGTAATGTCCAACAGAAATGGTGTAATAAACGTGTAAACGATCGTATAACCGACCATCCAAAAGAAGCTAATCGACAAGGTTAGTAATAGCTGAGGCTTTTTCAACAGGGCGAGTTGTTCTTTGAGAGGCACATTTGCTTCTCCCTGCGACTTGGGCAATGCCATTAAAATGACCAGCATGGCGATAAAACTAAGAGCGCCGATTCCATAAAAAATTATTTTCCAGTCGTAGGTGCTGGCAATGACTCTTCCCAGAGGAACGCCTAAAATAAGCGATAGATTAAATCCCATCATGATCGTTGCTATGGCGGTGCCTTGTTTTCCAGGCCCGGCAATTTGAGCAGAAACCGTTAGGGCAACCACGGTAAAGACACCTGTACTAAGCGCTAAGATCACTCTCGCACCAACAAGCATGGGATAGCCCGTCGAGAACACCGTAATTAAATTCCCTATAAAAAACAGCGCCAAAGCAGCCAGCATAAGTGTTCTCCGGCTTAGTTTGGAGGTAGCCGCAATGAGAATCGGAGTACCCACTGCGTAAGATATGGAGTAAACCGAAATGAGTTGGCCGGCCGCAGCAATAGTTACGCCTACATCTTTGGACACCAGATCCAATATCCCGGCTATTACAAATTCCGAGGTTCCCACTAAAAAACTGATAATCGCTAAAATATAAACTTTCCAAGATTTAATCATTTGATTGTTCCCCTTTCAAATTCTTTAGCCTTTCTTGTTGTTATTCTATAATTCTAAAAATATAGAAATGTTATTTAAAAAAATTTACGCCAGTAAATATGGCGCAAACTTCTTTGCCACTTCTTGATCAACGCTGTAGTGAATAAACGAACCGTTCTTTTGCGCCTGGATTAAACCCGATTCCGTCAGTTGCTTGAGATGATGGGATAACGTTGAACCGGCTACATGACCAAGCTGTTCACTGATCGCGGTAACGCATTGATTCTCTTGCTTGATTAGCATTAAGGCTATTTTTAGCCGTGTAGGCTCACCTAGAGCCTTGTATACTTTGACAGCTTGCACCAGATCACGATCGACATCAGCCATTATATTCTCCCTTCCACCATCATTTCTATATTTGTGGAATTATAGAAATGATATTACCACCTAAATGCTGCGATGTAAAGTGAAAATGTAGCCGGGTGCATTTATCTTAAATCCTCCACAAAATAACAAATGTTCTTATTGGGATAATACAGAACAACTAATCGGTCGCCGTCATCGTATCCTATACAGAGAACCCTCAGGCATACGAACCTGGTTTTTTCTACAAACGGGAGCTTCCCTGCATACGGAAACTGCTGAAACTTACGGATATGAACCATATCCACACCATTGTGGTGGAAACTCATCCCACACCATCACTTTCCAACAAGGAGTAAAAATTATCGCGGTCTTCATCATCAAATTTGCCAAGCGCCTGTACCCTGACAAATTGATGTCCGCCATATATATCGATCTCCTCACCATTACTATTGTAGAGCGCGATTAGAGGAGTACTATAACGTGCCGGTTAACACAACGGAGCCCTTTATAGTTTTATATCCCAAGCATTTCCTCCCTGTGTTAATATAATTGAGACAGCACGAGCCATTAAATGGATTGGAGTGGTTGAAAGTGAATCAATTTCTGCAAATGGGAGCAAATACAACTTTAAGTGCCGCAAAAGGTAGCATTACGATTAGCCACGAAATCTCTACTCTGGTAGACGTTTCTTTAACAGCCTTCCTCTTAACGGATTCGGATAAGGTACAAGGAGATAGCGGAATCATCTTCTATAATCAGCCCACAAGTTCCACGGGAGTAGCCACGCTTCAACCATCCGAGCAAGTGGGTAATACCAAAGTTCATAAGCTTAATTTCGACATGGATAAGGTCCCTGAAGGTATAACCAAAATAGCTGTAACTCTGACAGAGGATAACAGCACGGGATTTGCGAATGTGAAGAATCTGGCAGCAGAGATATATATACAGAATACGGTTATTCAATTATCACCATCCAGCTTCACGAACGAGAATGGAATTGTAGTGCTTGAATTATATCTAAGGAACGGTCAGACCAAGGTAAAATCAATCTGGCGCGGATTTGATTCCGGGCTTGAAGGGTTATGCAAAAACTATGGTGTTGAGGTTGAAGCTGAGGCTGATGAGCCCATTGAGCATTCTGAACCTAAGATTATTCAAGAGCCTGTATCAAAGGAACCTGAGCCGGCTATGTCCATCAACCTTGAGAAGGTAAAGGGTAAGATCAATCTCGATAAAGGGCAGAAGCCGGTTATCATTGAGAAAACACCAGAAATTACGGCTACGGTATCTTGGGAGACTGGAACGGATTATGACATTTATGCTTTAGTCTATACAAAGGATGGAAAGCAGATTGATGTAGCTATGTTTGGTGCAACGGGAACACCTCCCCTCAAAAATTATGGTAAAGGGACAGTTGAGCATATGGGCGATGTGGGGAGAGGTGAAAAATCAAAGAAGACAGAGGTCATAAAGTTAAGACTAAGAGATGATGTTCTTGCGGTTGTTCCTGTAGTTTATTCAGCGCAATCCAATGGAACCGGTTCATTTTACAGATATAAGGTCTCCATGAGTATAGATAATCATAATGGAACCTCAGTTACGATCTCCGCCAAGAATGCAAATAATAATGATACGATCTATACCTGTGTACCCGGGATACTTCATAATACGCCAAATGGCGTAATTATTAGTCCGCTAGAGCTTTACAGTAGACCAAATTCAGAGTATAGGCCGATTCTTAAGGTAGGGGACTCCAATATGGTAGAAGTGATAATGGATCAAGGACCTTTAAATGATTATAAATAGGTTATTGCGAAAAGCTATGACCAATCATGCTTTTTACATATAACCTGCATTCTTTGCCCTCATGCTATACTCAGTACACTAAAAAGTTGTAAGGAGATGTAGCGATGATACCCTTTCGTAATGATCATGTAGGCAGCTTCCTGCGTCCTGCGAACTTAAGCCAGGCGCGTGAACAATATAAAGCAGGCAACATCACATATGAAGCCTTAAAAGCGGTGGAAGATCAAGAGATTATCCGGATTATTGAGAAGCAGAAGGAGAATGGCGTATTCGCAGTGACGGATGGGGAATTCCGCAGAAGCTGGTGGCATTTTGACTTTCTGGGCGGCCTAGACGGCGTAGAGCTGTATGAGGAGATCGACGGGCCCAAGTTCCATAATATGCAGACCCGTAAGGGTGGCATTCGTGTGGTGGGTAAGGTGGATTTCTCGAGCCATCCCTTTGTGGAGCATTTTGAGTTTTTGCTGAAGCATGCAGGTGACGCCGTAGCGAAACAAACCATTCCAAGCCCCAACATGCTGATCTATCGGCTGGAGCCGGGTGCCAATAGTTATAACGACCGGGAGCAATTCCTTCAGGATACGATTGCAGCGTATCAAAAAGCCATTCAAGCGTTCTATAATGCCGGATGCCGGTACCTGCAACTGGATGATACAGCATGGGCAGACCTTTTCTCAGAAGCGGGTCACGATAAGCTGCGGGCAAAGGGTCTGGAACCGGCGGAAGAGCTCAAGATCATGCAGCGCATGATTAACGAAACCTTGGCCCATAAGCCGGCAGACTTAGTGGTGACGATGCATATTTGCCGGGGGAACTATAAATCCAACTACTTCTCAACGGGCGGTTATGATTACGCATCTGAGGTCATTTTTGGCGGCTTGAACGTAGATGGCTTATTCCTGGAATTTGACGATGAGCGTTCCGGCAGCTTCGAGTCCTTGAAATATGTGAACCGGCCGGATTTGAAAATCGTACTTGGTCTGCTCACATCCAAAACAGGTGAGTTGGAAGATAAAGAGCACATTAAAGCCCGGATTGCCGAAGCAGCAACCTATGTGCCCCTTGAGCAGCTGTGCTTGAGCCCGCAATGCGGGTTCTCCTCTACAGAGGAAGGCAATATTCTAACGGAAGAACAACAGTGGCGTAAGCTTCGTTATGTGAAGGAAATTGCCGAAGAAGTGTGGAAGGCAGACCAAGAGACCTTTGTTGCCCAAGCCTTCATTAATGGTCACCATGTACCCTCCCGTTCGCAGTCAGCCAAAGAGAATCCGGCCAATCCGGCGGAAATCGTAGGTTATTTCCCTGTCACTACGAAGGAACAAGCGGCTCAGGCGATTGAAGCGGCGGCAGAAGCTTTTAAAATATGGAAGAAGACCTCGATTGATGAACGTATTACCCGGATGCGTAAGGCAATAGAGAAGATTAGAGCAGCGGAGAATGAAATTGTCCATCTGCTGTCCAGAGAGCATGGCAAGCCCTTATATGATGCCCATGGTGAGATTTATGTCTCGTTAATGTGGATGGAGTTCGCTTGTAATGAAGCTGCATCCGTTCTACAGGAAGAGGTTCAGGAGCATGACCATGGTACAACCATCCTGTCCTATGATCCAATGGGAGTGGTGGCAGCGATCAGTCCATGGAACTATCCGATTGCGTTATCTACGATTAAAATTGCTCCTGCCTTACTTGCGGGTAATACGATTGTGCTCAAACCGAGTCCATTTGCACCGCTGGCGGCGGCGAAGGTGGCAGAGCTGATCGCGGGTGAGTTCCCGGCGGGAGTCATCAATGTCGTTCATGGGGATGCGGATGTGGGCGTTGAACTGACCAGCAATCCTCTTGTCGCCAAAATCGCCTTCACAGGCGGGACTGCAACGGCCAAGCATATTATCAAAGCAGCTGCAGATACGATCAAGGATATGACGCTGGAGCTGGGCGGTAATGATGCGGCGATCTTCCTGGATAGCTTCGATGTTCAAGATGAGCGGGCCATGCGCCGGATTGTTATCTCTAACTTCCTGACGACAGGCCAGATTTGTATGATTGCCAAGCGTGTATATGTACACCGTTCTATCTATGATGCTTTTGTTGAAAAATATATCGAGGCGGCCAACCGCTGGATTCGCATTGGTGATCCCTTTGACGCCAATACGACAGTAGGTCCGGTGAATAACCTGAAGCAGAAGAATTATGTGCAGGGTCTGATTGAAGATGCGCAGAGGCGCGGGGCTAAGATCATTCCTCTCGGCCAAATTCTGGATCAGGAGCGGTTTGAACAAGGATACTACCTGCAGCCTACGCTTGTTCTGGACTGTGATTACCATGATCCGATTGTGGTGGAGGAGCAGTTTGGTCCTACCGTTCCGATTCTGCCCTTTGACGATGTGGAGCAGGTGATTCATCTGCACAATGAGAGCATCTATGGATTGACGAGCTCGGTGTGGGGACAAGAAGATGAGGCCATCTTGGTCGCACGTCAGCTCGAAGCGGGAACGACCATGATCAATACGGCTGCTGTGCAGGGGCTCGATGTCCGGTTCCCATTCGGTGGCTTCAAGCAGTCCGGTATCGGCCGTGAATATGGGGCAGAGGGCATCCGCACGTATACAGAGCAGCATGTGATCAACGTTCCGAAGACACTGGATCTTCCTTATATCCCGGAGTAAAAAAGAAAAAAATGTAAACACCTTCAAGAGAATGAACTCTGTCGTAAGATAGAGAGATCCTTGGAGGTGTTTTTTGCGTTGGCAACTAGAGTGAGTTACCCGGTAGAGCAGCATTACGAACTTTTTGGAGAAACATGATATCATTAAGGAGCGGGACTGCTCAAAGTACGGGTGTAAGGAGATAAATTCATGAAGAAAAAGATTGCCTGTTTACACGCCCACTATTCAAATATCCAGTATATTCAAAACGCTCTTACCTCTGATGAGTTGGAATTGGTTCATTTTGTGGATCCTGGTTTGATGAGTAGAATTACATCAGATAAAAATTTCGATGAAGGACAAGCCAAAAATAAAGTCATCGAACAAATAGAATGGATATCACAAGCAAATGTTGAGGCTATTCTTATCACATGTACTAATTATATTGCTCTTCTTGAAGAAAACCGGCTTCATACATCTATTCCTATAATAAAAATCGATGAGCCTTTCTTTAGTTCTGTCTGCAATATTACAGAACCACAAGTTCTATTATTCACTAATCCAGCAACCGTCGAAGGGACAATGAGAAGGCTTAATGAATTTGCTTCTATTCAGGATAAGCCAATTCATATTGAGGCACGTGTCATAGAGAATACATTTGAGCTAATCATGCAAGGTAAAAATGAGCAATATGTTGAAGAATTATCAAAGTACATAAAGGGGATACTTGCATCAGAAAAAAACAAGAAAATTTCTGTTGCTCAATTATCTATGGTGGAATCAGCCGTTAAAGTTGAGCAAGAGTTTAATGTGAGAATCGGGAATCCGTTGGATTCACTGATAATACATTTCGAGAGCATGTTGCTCAACTAATGGCGAACGTGAACGTTAGGGAGAACAATAAACCGACCAAAATCCTTAGTGGACTTTGATCGGTTTATTCTTTTATCACCTGCCTGCACCTGAGTCACAGCATTTTTCCGAAGAAAAATCGAACGAAATATTCTTTATTCCCCAATATATAGTGTAAGACCGAAGGGAGGGGTGATGAATGGAACATCCAAAAGAATATTCTCAGCTCATTACGCTTACGCTAGCCGGCAGTCGTGAAGCATTTAGTGAGCTATATGAAGCTACGATTAGGGATGTATATCAAACCGTTCATTTCCTCGTTCGCGAAACATCTGAGGTGGATGATATCGTTCAGGAGATTTATATTCAAATGCGCAGATCTCTTGAACATTTTGACATCAGTCGTCCCTTTAGACCCTGGCTTATGGGAATAGCAATGCGACAAATTCATGCCTACCGGAGAAAGAGATGGACGCATCTCCGAGTTCTCAAAAAGGCAGAGCAGGTCAATCTGATGGTGGAGCCTGAATTTACAAATAAGGTTGTGGACAGGATCTCTAACCATTCCTTGCTTGCTAGCGTAGAAAGTCTTCCATATAAGCTGAAGCAGGTGATTATTCTGCATTATTTAAATGAATTATCGCAGGAAGAAAGTGCCGCAATCCTTGAGATCCCTCTGGGTACCGTGAAATCCCGTATTCATGCTGCACTGCGCAAGCTTCGTCAGAAGCCAGAGAATCAGACTCTTTTTAAGGGAAAGGTGGAGGATCTGCATGAATTTCAATGAAAAGCTGCGAACAGTTCTGCAGGAAGAGGCCAGAAATTTAAATGCCCCACCGGAACTGAAGGAGAGAATACTAAATCAGACCGTAACCGGACAAGGGGGAAGACGAATGAAAAAGAAGTGGATCGTAGCAGGTGTTTTGGCAGCTACATTATTAATTCCTACTGGAGCGTTTGCCGGATATCATTATCTGGCGGATAGTATGTATGGGTCGAAAGAAGCAGCAGCAACGATTGGCCTAAGCCAGCAGAAATATGAGGAGTTTGAGACCAAGCTTCAGAGGTTGAAGCATAATTTTAGCGAGGAAGAAGCTGCCACGGTTATGTCCTTATTGAGGGAATTAGGCGATTACAATCTGCTGGCGGCAGATTCCAAGGGAGTTTTTCACATAGAACAGCTTTATGCAGAAGAACAAAAGGTTTACAAGAAATTACTGGTGGAGCTTGAACCGTATTTCAAGAAAATGAACGAAACGTATAAATCCAAGGCAAAGGCATCTGGTACAGATCGTGGCGCTTTCTGGGATAGCTTGCTTGAGAAGGCTGAACAGAGGCTTACTGAACAGGAGTATAGGGAGCTTGAACCCATAATAAATGAGTTGAAAAGCTATGATGCCAAAGTAACTGATCCAGACGGAAGTGTTCATATGGATCGCCTGTCGACAGAAGAAATACAGGATCAACAGAAGTTATTGGAGGCGCTCACCCCTTATGTTAATAAGCTGGACCTAATGGTTAAAAAAGGCTCTTAAACCGTACTCCCTCAGTATGGTTTAAAAATCAGTCATTATGATCCAAAACTCGCAGGAGCTTTATTTAGCAGCAAACTTTTCACGTTCCGCTCAGCACTAATGAATAACAATGATGTGATCGGACGGAAGGATGAAGTGGAAACGGTACCGTCCTTTTAAAGGACGGTACCGTTTTTTCGTACGCAGCGTTAATGTTATCCGCGCGATTTAGACTTCGGCTTCTCCAAGCGGCTACGTTCACGCATAGCATTAATTTGCCTCGCATGTCTTTCGTCCCGGCGGCCTTGTCTTGTTCGGAGTTGGCTCAGCATAACGAGCAGGCCAAGGGCGCCGAATACATAAGAGATGATGGGATTCACTTCATTCCACAGGTTGACTCCGGCCAGAAGTAATACTGCGCCAATGATGGTGGCAATCAACCGCTGTGTATTTTTGTTCTGCGTCTCGATTAATTTTTGCTCAAGGGAGCTCGCCAGCTTGACCCTTAAGCCTCCGCTATCCATTTTATCGATTGCCGACATGAACTTCTTGGTCGTTGGGAGGATGTCTTTGAGCATACCCTTGCCATCTTCGATAACTTTGGAGATGACACTTCCCCGCAGATCGCGGCGCACTACCTGTTCCACATAAGGCTTAACCGTCCCGACCAGATCGAGCTCAGGGTCCAGTCCGGTACAGAGTCCATACACAGTACCTATGGCTTTGCCCAGGAATGTGGTATTGGCAGGTAATTGAAACGGCTGAGAGTAGAGGAAATTGCGTAACTCCTCCACATTGTCGCCTGACGTCACAAAACTCAGATCAAATGTATCTCCGTTGATTTGTTCGAATAATAACGTAAGGTTCCTGGAGAAGACCTCCAGATCTACATTCCGTCTTAAAAATCTCAACCGGTTCAGGGCATCGATGGCGCCGTGTGCGTCCTTCAAGTATACGGCCAGCAGGAGGGCGACCATCTGGGTCTTCATATCTCCGGGAATTCGCCCAACCATGCCAAAATCGATCAGGGCGATGGTGCCGTCAGGCTGCACGAGCATATTGCCAGGGTGGGGGTCTGCGTGAAACAAGCCATTCAATAAAATCTGTTCCACGAACATTTCGATCAGCGATGTTGCCAGTTGGGTCCGGTCTACCCCCCAAGCCTCGAGCTTGGCGAAATCATTGATTTTGACACCCTCCATAAACTCCATGGTCAGCACCTGCGAGGTAGTACAGGACCAATGGATGTGCGGAATCACGACATCCTTCCGGTGGGCTAGCTGCTGCTTGAACTCTTCGGCATTACGCCCTTCTTGCTGATAGTCAAGCTCTTCCATAATGGTGTCATGAAACTCATCATATACGGCATCAAGATCCATGAAGTCTGTAATCATCTTCTGGCGCTTCAATAACGAAATAGCGACCTGAATGGATTTCCAATCAATCGCGATAATGTCCTCGACCCCGGGCCGCATTACCTTCACGGCGACTTGCTCACCTGTCCGTAAGGTTGCCCGGTGGACCTGTCCGAAGGAAGCTGCTGCAATAGGAGTCGTGCTGAACTCAGCAAACCTCTCGCTGATGGATGCTCCGAGTTCACGCTCTACCTTCTGCTGGATCGCGTGGAAATCTACGAATTCTACAGAATCCTGCAGCTTGGATAATTCCTCGATAACTTCCTTCGGCAACATATCCACCTGCGCACTCACATGCTGCCCAAGCTTGATAATTAGCCCGCCCATATCCATGGCGGTTGTCGTGAAATACGCTGCCTGCTTGCGGTATAAGGCTTTGGTTCTCGCTGCAAAGCGCCGCCGTGACATCAAGTACTTCAGCTTGCCCAGCCACCAGAAATCCCAGGCGAACTTGAAAATCATCCGCATGGTTCTTCTGAACCGTACATCCTTCATCAATTTCAGGAATTCGCTCATTCTTGTTCATCTGCCACAGAGTCAGTATGCTGCATCCCAGATCTCTCCTTCTAAAATCCATGTGCCTAATTGTATGATATTTCATACCAGTCAGATATACAATTACAGGCTTGGAATTCTGACATCTGATGACTCCGGTTCGTCCCGGAACGCCCGGCGGCCGAGCAAGCCGACGCAGAAAGCCAGCGATGTCAGAACCGCCGCCAGCAGATACAGGTTGACGATCCCGAACCGTTCGGCCAGTCCCGCCATTACCAGCAGCGAGATGCAGAACACCAGATGCAGCAGCGAAGCTTGCGCTGACAGCACCTTGGGCAGCATCTGCTTACTGGTGCTGCGCTGGATGAGGGTGCGCCGGTTAATCACCGACAGCTCCGCGAACGGTCCCATCAGCAGGACAAGGACCAGTGCTATATACGGCTGTGTAGTCAGAGCATACACCATGGTGAGCAGGCCATAGCCCGCCATACCGATGAGCATCGCCCCCAGATAACGGTTGCCGATGAGACGCACTGCCGACAGGACCAGCAGCCCGCCGCCGACCGTTCCTGCGAAATAGGCTGCGTTAATGAAGCCCCACCATTCTTCGCCTTGCTTCAGCGCCACCTGGACGAAGGCCAGTGTGAACGCGCCGACCCAGACCGAGCCTCCAAGCATGTCGATGATGTCCATGAAGGTCAGCATCCGCAGGCGGGGCATACGCCAGATGACTTGCCAGCCTTCAGTCAAGGTCTTCCATTTCGAAGCAGATGACGGTGCCGGTTCAGAGTCCGCCTGCTGTCCCTGCATCTGGACACTTGCCTCTGCCGGCTCTCTGACGCCAAGCGTAAAAGCGGCCGCCAGCCCATAGATGGCCGCTGTCAGCAGCAGCGCCGGGCTGGGTCCCAGGAAGGCGACCAAAAGGCCGCTCAGTCCCCAGCCCGCAAACTGCACGACCTGATCACTGACGCTGATCAGACCGTTGGCTTGAAGCAGCCCCTCCTCCCGCGTGACGAGCCGCGGCACCAGTGCATTACGGGCTGGGACGGTCCAGCCGTCGAGGAAGGACATGACGAAGACCAGGGCAAAGACCAGCATGAGTGAAGCAGCAGCACCGTTAAGCTGCAGGTACAGAGCCAGCAGCACAAACAGCAGGAACTGGCCTGTCTGTGAGATTAGCAGCAGCGAGGGCAGCTTGATCCGGTTGATGAGCAGCGGCGCAATGAAGCCGCTCACCATCTGGGCCGAGCTGCGCATCAGCGGCATCAGCGCCGCCGAGACAAGGGAATCCGTCCGGTCCAGCACCAGCACCGTCAGCGCCATAATATACAGGACATCGGCGGCATTCGCCGCCGTCTGAGTTGTCCAGAGATAATAGAAGGAACGTGTTAATAACCGTGGTCTCAAGGAAATCCGGGCCTCCATTTCTGCATCCATAACGTCAAATGTAAGATAAGGATAACAATAATGGAAATATCAGAGTTTGACAAACCTCAGAGGAAATGTGAAGTCGTTACACGGTTCATTTAATGTGACGGGTCAATGCCCAGAATATAAGCGCTGCAGCACTGACCATTGCACCGAGCAGACACACCCCGTTCCAGCCCGAGTATGCATACATACTGGTAGATGCAATCGATCCGGTAGCGCTGCCAATCGAATAGAATACCATGTAACCGGCAGTAATCCTGCTGCGCGCTTCCGGACGCAGATTAAGGATCATGCTCTGGTTGGTGACGTGTACGGCTTGTACGGCCAGGTCAAGAAGGAT
The DNA here is from genome assembly GCF_038005345.1 of Paenibacillus sp. FSL H8-0122. NCBI lineage: Bacteria > Bacillati > Bacillota > Bacilli > Caryophanales > Paenibacillaceae > Paenibacillus > Paenibacillus sp. FSL H8-0122. Next base: position 6,812,172 of record NZ_JBBOTB010000001.1, read on the forward strand.
AATCCCGGCGATTAACGCGAGGAGCGAATGTGGAGTATAACTGATTGGCAGCCATGAGAGAAGCAGCAGAGATAGCGCCACGCCGGTGGTTTTTTGCCCTAACCCCCGGTCGGCCAGACGGCCTGCCCGTGCTGCTGCTAACGCCCCGGTGACTCCGGCCAGACCAAACGCTCCAATCGCAGTATGGGACAGGGACAGTGGCGGAGCGCTGAGAGGCAGCACCAGGGAAGTCCACAATATACTGAAGGCGGTAAAAATCAGCAGGCATAACACAGCACGGATTCGCAGAAGCCGTTCTTGTGCGAACAGGGTGAACATCGAACGGAGAAGCTGCGGATAGGATAAGGACTCTCTGCGGGGCTCAGATTGCGGCAGCACCCTGAACAATACACCTGCCATGATTAACGTGAGTCCCGCCGAGACAAGGTAGACTGAACGCCAACCGGCCAGATCGGTTAACACACCGGCGAACGTCCGTGCCAGTAGAATACCAACGACAATTCCGCTGGTCACCACACCCACCGTACGTCCGCGTTCAGCCGGGGCAGCCAGGGTGGCTGCAAACGCAACAAGCGTCTGTGTCACTACCGCAAGCAGTCCGACCGTAGCAATGCCTATGAATAACACCATGCTGGTGGGGGCAGTGCCCACCACAATCAAAGCCAGCACGGACACCAGCATCTGCCCGGCAATCAGCCAGCGCCGACCCAGCAGATCGCCGAGCGGCACCAGCAATAGCAGTCCAAGAGCGTAACAAATCTGAGTAATGGTAATCACGATGCCGACCGAAGAATGCGTAATCCCGAATTCGCTGGAGATCGCGTCGAGCAGGGGCTGCGCGTAATAGATGTTGGCAACGGTCAGACCGCAGGTGATGGCAAACAGAAGTGCTACCTTGCGGGACATTGAAGATGCAGGCGTTGGCCCGGATGGTGCGGTAATGGCTTGCGGTTCTTTTATAAAGCTGACCAGAGATAACACTTCCTTCGACATAGGGATATAATAACATACTGATTGGTATGAAATAATTCCTGATTAATATACCGCTAACCAAAATTAATTGTCAAGGGGAAAGCGGGAAGAGTCGGATATAAATTGCTCTAATTGACAGGGGCTACTTCGTCAAATACAATCGAAATATACCATTCGATACGAAATGAGGGAGATCTATGGCCCGGCCGCGTGAATTTGATCAGGATAAGGCGCTAGAGGCAGCTATGCATGTATTCTGGGAAAAAGGGTTCGAAGCTGCCTCCTTAAGCGACTTAACCGCAAGAATGGGCATTCAGCGTCCAAGCCTATACTCTACCTTTGGAGACAAGAAGGGCTTATTTGAAGCTGCGCTGCGGAAATATACGAGTTCCCACGCTGCCTATGTCCGGGGCAGTCTGCACAAGCATTCTTCAGTGAAAGAGGCGTTCCGTACTTTTTTTGAAGATGTGGTGTCCAAAGAATATGAGAAAAGCCCGAGCACGGGATGCTTCTGCATCAATTCAATGGTGGAGCTTGCTCCCCATGATGAGAAGTTTGAGATCCTGACCAGAGAACATCAGATGTACCTCTCGGTCATCTTCCAGGAAACGATTGAACGGGGCTTGCGGTCAGGGGAGCTAGCTGCCGGGATTAATGCCAAGAATCTGGCGCAGACACTTGTCATTTCTTTAATAGGACTTACGGTGTTCCTGAAGTCCCGTCCTGACAGAGCAGTTGTTGATACGTTTGTAAAAGAGATACTTAACTTATTAACCATATCCTAATCAAAAGAGGAAAGGTGATGACCATCTTCATGGAATCAACTAAAGAGAGGGAGCTCTCCTTCGATATCCGCAGAACCCTTATCTTGGGTGCCTATATGCGGGAGTGGCAGATGCCGGAATACCGGGTCATTCTGAAGAAGCCCGAAACAGGAGCCTATGTTGAGATCTATTATTTTCCTGCAGTGGAGGGGGAAGAGATTGCGAGGTTTGCAACAGTAGGGTTATCCGCGACACACCGCCCAAATGGGCAAGCTGTGGGTACAGAGTGGGTGATGGCTCTGACCTCTGACTTAGGCGGAGAGTCTATGGACCGGATATTTACCTATCTCAGTGATCTTATCGCCCATCATATAGAGGCTGCCGGTGATTCGCGGATACCTAGGGTTATGGAAGAGAGCCCGCTTGCCCCGGCTAACTGGACAACCACTGCTTTTCTGCTGGATGAGCTGAGGGGAGAAAGTGAAGAGCTGGAGGAGATTCAGGTCGGGAGCGAGAGGGCCCAGATCCTATGGGCGCTGCCAGTCACGGCGCAGGAGGCTGCATTAATCTTAAGTGAAGGCGTGGAAGCGTTCGATTCCTACGTTGAGGATATCGAGCATTCCATTATTGATCCGCGGCGGCCATTGGGAAATGTTCACTAACAATGCTAAACTAATGATATATATCACCAAGGACAGGACGGAAGAGATGTAATGGGAAGAAAACAGTCTTTTACAGAGACAGAGCTGCTGGATACAACCAAACAATTGGTGCTTGAGCATGGATATGACGGGTTTCATCTTAAGCTGCTTTCACAGCATCTGTCAGGGGCCAGAAGCACTATCTATCAATATTATGCGAATAAGGAAGAGATTGTGGCGGCTTGTATGAAGCGCGTAATGTCAGCGGTACTAGACAAGGCTTTAGCCATTGATGAGGCTGATCCCATGGATGCCCTTGAACAGCTGCTGCTCATTTACGTGGAGGAGTCTGCGTTACATCAACTGCTCGGAAACGCCAATAAGATCAATACGGCTAATTCTTCAGCAGCGGCGAGAGATCTCGAAGTGATTGAGAAAGGGCATCAGACGCTTAAAATTCAATTATCCCGCTTATTTGAACGCGCCCAGCAGAATCAAGACCTGCGGCAGGATATCCCACTTCCTGTACTTATTGGTGTGTTCTTTAACCTGATTGATACGCCGAATATGCTGAATATCCCTACTCCTGCTTGGGGTAAGCTGCTGTTTCAAATGTGGATCGGAGGGGCCAAGAGCTAACATGCGCCTTGAATATAATTTGACACAAGTGTCAAATATGGTGTTTAATTTAATGTGTCGGATGCCGGTGATGGTAACAGCAGGTTTAAATTGACACATGTGTCGAAAAATAAATAAGGAGTTGGCAAGGGAATGTTTTTAGCTGTAAAAGAATTGATGCACAGTAAAGTGAGATTTTTAATGATCATCATTATTTTCGTGCTCTTAGCTTGGCTGGTATTTATCTTATCAGGCTTAGGGAATGGCTTATCTACGCTGGCTGCGTCAACCTTTAAGACGATGAAGGCAGACTATGTCATTTTTGAAGAAGGGTCGCAGTCCTCAATGAGCAAGTCGCTGTTGTCAGATCAATTACTAGCAGAAGCGGAACTGCTGCCTAATGTAGATGACGCTGCCCCGATGGGAACTACCATGGCCACGGCGTTGAAGGCAAACAGTACAAGCAGTGAAGACAAGCTGGATATCGCGATTATAGGGATTAACCCGGGAAGCTTCCTGGAACCGGCTGTCATTGAAGGGGAGAGCTTATCTGCCGGGAATCTTACGGGTGTCATCGTGAATACGACCATGAAGGACGAAGGTTATGGCGTAGGTGACACTTTTCAATTAGACGGCACAACGGAGTCACTAAAGATTATAGGATTCGTGGAGAATCAGACCTATAACCACGTGGCCTCCGTGTTCACTCCAATGGCGGAATGGCGGAAGATTGCCTTCGCAGCTCCGGGTTCGGATAAAGGCATTGCCGGGCCCGTTAATGCGATTATGCTACAGGGCAAGGATATCGACCCGGACGCTATGAATAGCGGGCTAACTGGGACGGACACGGTTACCCGGTCGGCAGCAGTACAAGGAATGCCAGGGTACAAAGAAGAGAACGGAACTATTCTGATGATGCTGGCATTTCTGCTCGCCATCGCCGCGTTTGTGCTTGGCGTATTCTTTTACGTAATGACGATGCAGAAAACCAATCAGTTCGGCATTATGAAAGCTATAGGTGCCAGTAACAGATTCTTAAGCAAAGCCATTGTATCGCAAGTGCTTGTGCTATCGCTGACCAGCATTGTAGTCGGAGTCTTACTGACTTATGGAACAGCAGCCATTATGCCGAAGGGTATGCCGTTTAAGCTGGAGACTACTCTTGTTGTCACGTATTCTGTGATCCTGCTGGTTATCGCTATGTTAAGTTCGCTGGTATCGGTTCGGAAGATTACCAGGATTGATCCGCTGAAGGCACTCGGGAGGGCTGAGTAATGACAATGACTAAGGGATTACAAATGGGTGAAGTCACCAAGTATTATGCCGAAGGAAGCAACCGTATCGCAGCACTCGATCATGTGTCAATCTCCGTGGAGCCGGGTGAGTTCGTTGCTGTCGTTGGACCGTCGGGTTCAGGGAAAAGCACATTCCTGTCTATTGCCGGAGCACTGCTGAAGGCTTCAGAAGGAGAGGCCAAGCTGAATGGACATCCTATATCCAAGCTCACAGCACAGGAACTGGCGGATCTAAGGCTGAAAGAGATCGGGTTTATTATGCAATCCTCGAATCTGGTTCCCTATCTAAATGTACTCGACCAATTACTTATCGTAAAAAAGATGTCAGGGAGGGTGAGCAAAGAAGATAAAGCGTTCGCCGTTAAGCTGCTGGAAGAGCTCGGCCTGGGCTCGAAGTTAAGCAGCTTCCCAGAGGAACTGTCAGGCGGTGAGAAGCAGCGGACAGCGATCGCCCGTGCGCTCATTAATAATCCCGGGATCATCCTGGCGGATGAACCTACCGCAAGCCTGGACACCAAGCGTGCCCATGAAGTGGTCTCCCTGATTGCCCATGAGGTGAGAACACGCCGCAAAGCGGCGATTATGGTCACACATGATGAGCGTATGCTTGAATACTGCGACAAGGTGTACCGGATGGAGGACGGCAGGTTATCTGTGGCAGAACTGGAGCCCAGCGTATAGCACTCGGAAAACAGGGAGAGTGGTTGCCATATCCATTGAATCCAGCGAAGAACATGAGCTTTCCTTCGATATCTGCCGGTCGGTCATCTTAGATGCTTATATCAGGGTGTGGCAGATACCGGAATACTGGATCACTTTAATGAAGCCCAAAACAGTCCATGTAGAGATCTATTATTTTCCGGCGGCAGAAGAGAAGAAGGTAGCGAGATTTGCGACAGTCGGGTTATCCGCTAATCACCTATCCGGTGGACGAGCGCTGGGGACAGAATGGGTGATGGCCGTGCCCGGCGACTTAGGCGGAGAGACGCTGGAGCGGATTTTCACCTATTTATGCGAGCTAATCGCCCATCATCTGGAGGCTGTCCCTGATTCCCCGATGCCCAGGCTGATGGATGAGAGCCAGTACACACTGGCCTACTGGCCACACCATGCCCCCCTGCGGGGGAAGCTGATGGAGGAAAGTGAGGAGCTGGAGGAGATTCAGATCGGGGATGAGGTCATCCGCATCCTGTGGTGGTACCATTCACGGGGGATGAGGTTTCATTAACCGCAAGTCGCTTGATCCTGATGGATGGAATTATTACACTTTTCATAAAAAGAAGAGGAGCTGCTGAGGGATGGACAAACCAATCAATCTGCTGGCCCAAAGAACAGACTGTATGCTGCATTATGTGGAGCCGGCTATAGCGGACATCCCCCGGGCAGGCTGGATCGGCGGGAATGCGCCCGAGTTTTTTGACAATCCAGCCCATCTCCTTGACCTGGGGGGCCGAACCTACCTGTTCTATCTGAGCTTCGTTCATCCGATTCAACCCGGGCGTATGATTTCGATCTTCATTCCTGAAGAGTATGAGGAGTACTTGGAACATAACATGTACCCTGACTGCCCGATCAAGGTAATAGAACATCCTCTATCTGCGGAAAGCCATATAGAGACGTATACAAACGCGGGTCTGCGGAAACACCACATTACAACCGGAGAACCTTGCACTGATGATAAATCGGTAGAACGGTCCTTCTTGATCAAAGTGGGCGGGACGCCGAGACTTCTTCAGAATGAAACGTATTATTCCGCAAAGCTGGAGGAGGAGGCCTTCTCTTTCTTCTTCCAAGTCGATGAAGACGGCTACCCCGACACCTTGCTTCAAGGGGACGGGAGTTATCTTCTTGGGTTTGGAGCGCTGTATGTATACGCCCATATCGGAACGAAAGGAATCGGGCATCCGGTAGCAGGGTTCTGGCAATTCTCTTAGAGGCGGTTCCGGCTTACTGATATCATTATTTATGATACTCACCTTCTCTTCCAATCATTTTACCTGACCGCTGTAACAGCCTACACTTTGTATGAAGCCACTACAGCGTAACAGGAGGATATGAAGATGAAGGCAATTACACTTGGACCGCAGGGTCTGCAATATACGGATCATCCGGACAAGCATCCTGAACAGGGGCAGGTTAGGGTAAGGTTAAAGACAGCCGGATTGAATCACCGGGATTTATTCATCATCGCTGCCGCTTCTGCTACAGAAGGTGCGTCTGGTCCGGTTCATCCTTGCGTGCTGGGTTCAGACGGGGCTGGCGTTATTGCAGAGACGGGTGAAGGGGTAACTGGCCTGTCTCAAGGGATGGAAGTTATCATTAATCCATGTCTGGGCTGGGATCGGGCGGATGAGGTGCCTGTGGTTCCTGACATATTAGGGTATCCTGCAGACGGGACTTTTGCGGAATATGTCATTGTGCCAGAGCAGAATGTTGTGCCTAAGCCAGCGTATCTGTCCTGGGAAGAGGCGGGTGTGTTACCCCTAGCGGCACTTACTGCGTACCGGGCGTTATTCACTAGAGGGGGCCTGAAGCGGGGCGACCATGTGCTGATTCCGGGCATTGGCGGCGGAGTGGCTACCTTCGCAGCACTAATGGCGGCAGCCGTTGAGGCGCGGGTCACAGTTACGTCCAGAAGTGAAGCGAAGCGTGCGGAGGCCCTGCAATTACCGGTTACTCAGGTTATAGACAGCAATGGCCGTTGGCGGGAGAAAATCGGGGACCAACCTGTGGACCTGATCCTGGATAGCGTAGGTCCAGCCACATTCGGGCAATACTTCGAGGTCATCAAACCGGGCGGGAGAATTGTTATGTTCGGCGCAAGCTCAGGCGATGATCTCACCATTCCGGCCAGAGCGGTATTCTTCCCGCAGCTTCAGGTGCTTGGAACGTCCATGGGCAGCCATGAAGAATTCACCGCGATGCTTCAGTTCATGGAGCAGCATCAGATACACCCTATCATGGATAGCGTGTATTCCTTAGCGGAGACTCCGCTTGCCCTTCGGCGGATGGAGCGCGCGGAGCAGCTCGGGAACATTGCCCTGAGAATAGGCTAAGGGTACAGGATACACGTAAAGCTACTGGCATAAAAACGCTACTGACATAACGTTGTCAGTAGCGTTTTTGTATCATTGGACATGTAAACATTCAAGAAAGGATGAACACTTATGAATTTCGCTTCGATACGTATCATTACTGACGACATCGATCGTCTGGTTGAATTCTATGAACAAGTGACGGGGGTGACGGCAGAGCGGCCCGCTCCTGTATTTGCCGAATTCGTAATGCCGACATGTACCTTGGCCATCGGCCACTCCAAGACAGCGCAGCTATTCGGTGCTGATTCTGTAGTGGCGGGCAGTAACCGCACGGTCATTCTGGAGTTCCGCGTTGACGATGTTGAAGCGGAGTATACACGCTTGAAGCCAACTGTTGAGGATTGGGTACAGGAGCCAACGACGATGCCGTGGGGCAACCGTTCGATGCTGTTCCGTGATCCCGACGGCAACCTGGTGAATCTCTTTCAGCCGGTGACGGAGGATGCGGTGAAACGGTTTGAGGGCAGGTAACGAAAGAAAAAGCTGAAGGTCCCGACGGGTAGCCTCCAGCTTTTTTTTGCATAAAGCCATGTCTAGTTCCCGTAACTCTTCAGCCACGATTTCAGTGATCCGCTCATAATCTCATATTCGCTCTGTGCATCACCTGGATGCAGCTCAATTCCCCCGGACGGGCCTAGGATAACCATATCTACACGGGTCTGGTCCTTAAAGGTAATGGTCCCGGTGTTGCTTGCCCCGAACGAATTCCCTGCATCAAAAGGTCTAAGCTCAGCATCCTGGATCATTTGGATCATTCTATTCGTTTCTTCTTCGCTTAATACGGTGGGGTTAATCATGCCGATGCTGATTTCCTGAACCTGCCCCGATTCCAGCTTCTCTTTGAAATGCTCTGACCATCGGCGCTCTGCGTTTCCTGAGGCGCAGCTGGATACCACCAGGATGAAACCGGCGATTACCAGGACCACACCGGTTACCCGTTCCGCCCCTAAGGCCAGCCCGCTGGGCTCCGCATTTTTGAACCTCCAGCCCAGCCGCAGATAAAAGGCTACCTTTGGCCAAATGGCGATAACCAATCCTACGGCAATGAGGATAACACCAAGGAATCCTGTCACATCAATCACATCCCATGTCTGTTTATTCATATGTACTACGGGAGACTCTTCTTTCAGGTTTCTTTTATAGAAATGCCATCCTGCCCAGGGGGGCTTTAACTTTTGAAGGGAAAACGCGGCAGCTTACAGAAATAGTATATTAGACTAGAAAATCAACCCAATGAAAGGATAGAGCCATGAGTAACTTCATCCAGAAGCATTGGACGGAGGAGCGTGAGCTGCCGGGGATCAATTGTATTGCTTGGGCAGATGGCAGCATTACGATTCTAAATATTGAGACCTGTTACGACCCAAATACCCGTCAGCGCACAATGAGCTGTTCCCCCTTGTGTGACACAACGATTGAGAGCATTGTGAAGTACAATGATGATCCTTGGACCATCGTGGATGAATGGACGAGCCTGGATTATGAGGGCGGTACAATCTACGGCGGGGACGGGCAGATGGGGAACGAGGGCTTCATTGCCTGCACCGATGCGGGCGGTGATTTGGTTTGGGCTTTTTTCTCGGATGTCACCAATCCTATTAAGCAATTAAGTATCGAAGCCCGGACATTAATCGCGGTGAATGAGCATGATGAGTTGAGGATCGAGATCAATCTGGATCATCTTACAGAGATGAGGCTGATCCCATGCCGCAAGTAGAATCAAGAAATGCCTTTTCCAGTATTCTAGAATGAACATAGAGCGGTTGGAACGAGGGGGTGAGCGGACGGTGTACGAGTGGCACAGGCAGATCCAGACCATTGTCGATGATATGGACCAAAGCATTAAGCAGCATAACAGTGAGGCCATAACGCTGCAATCTCTTGCTGACAAGCTGGGGTATTCGGAGTTTCATACGACGAGGAAATTCAAAGAGATATCCGGGATGCAGCTTAGGGATTACCTTCGCCACCGGAAGCTGGCTTTTGCACTGAAGGAGGTGCGGGACAGCGGCAAAAGCATTCTGGATATTGCGCTCGACTATGGATTCTCCTCCCATGAAGCCTTTACGCGCGCGTTCAAGGTGACCTATGGTGTAGCCCCAAGCGAGTACCGGAGACACCCGTATCCTGTCGTCCTTCGTACCAAAATCAACCCGTTTGACCGCTACTTTTTCGGACTAGGAGAGGTTGGCATGATCAAATCTACAGAAGAGGTTAAGATTTATTTCGTAACCATTCCGGCGCACAAATTCCTGCACATTAAGAATTACGAGAGCAACGGGTACTGGGATTTCTGGCAGAAGCAGAGCCTGATTCCAGGGCAGGACTGCGAGACCATCAGCGGCTTGCTGGATAGTATCAAGGGGAAGCTGGATGATGACGGCGGAAGCGATACGAACAGCGGCAACGGCCAGATTATGGCCTATATGAATGACCCGGACGGCAGGCTCTGCGATTGGGGATTTCCGCGTACAGAGTGCTATGGGGTACGTCTCCCCTATGATTATGAAGGCGAAGTCCCTGCGCAGATGCTGATGGCGGATGTCCCCGAGGCGGAGTATATTGTGTTCGAGCACGGGCCATTCGATTATGAGCAGGAGAACCGCAGTGTTGAGGAACGGATGGAGCAGGCGATGGCCGCTTTTGACTATACAGGCACTGGCTACTGCTTCGACCCTACCCCCGGCCGGATCATCTACTTCTATTTCAACCCGGAGCGGTACTTCAAGTATGTCCGGCCTGTACGGAAGTCTTAATTGCTGCCAAGCGCCTGCTGCTTCATAGGGCGGGTGCTTTGCTGATTTCAATAGAAGAATAATGTAACTCTACGCATGACATACAGCACTGAGGGCATCCATATTTTGTGATTAACTTGTAGGAGTTAATGATGAAAGGGTGATATTTCTTATGGATGTAAGAAGTTCCAATATATACGGCGGGGTAGCGGCTCAGGTGCGAATAAGGTATGCTCGCCCTCTGCTGCTTGCCCTAATGGCTATACTTCTAATCAGCAGCCTGACAGCCTGCAGCGGCAACTCTTCTGCGGGTGAAACAGCCAGTCCGTCTGTACAACCAGCCAGTCCATCGGCTCCTCCTGCCCAATTGGCCCAGGCAACGCCTGCTGCAACCCCGCTAACGACCAAAGCGACCGGCCAGATTTATCTGTATGGCGAAGCCCATGGCGTTACCAAGATTATGGACAAGGAATATGAGGCTTGGTCAGATTATTACCACAACAAGGGGACGAGACACCTATTCGTGGAACAGTCCTACTATGCTGCCGAATACTTGAACCTATGGATGCAGTCGGATAATGACGACATTCTGGAGGAGCTTTATCAGGATTGGGAAGGGACTCCGGGTCACATTCCCTATACGAAGACTTTTTTTCGGAAAATAAAAAGCGGATGTCCTGATACTATTTTCCACGGAACAGATATTGGGCATGGACCTGATACTACCGGCGAGCGGTTCTTGTCTTATCTTAAGGCCAACGATTTGACCGGATCGGAGATGTACACCTTAACAACCGAAGCGATTCAGCAGGGCCAGAGGTATTACAGGAGTTACGATAATGTATACCGGGAAAATAAGATGACGGAGAATTTCATCCGAGAATTTGAAAAGCTGGGCAACGAGAGCATCATGGGCATTTACGGGGCAGCGCATACCGGAGTCAATGAAATGGAACTTATTACCCAATCGGTCCCTTGCATGGCGAATCAGTTGCAGAAGCACTATGGCAGCAACCTGCATACGGAGGACATAAGCTGGATGGTTAAGGATATTGAACCAGTCAGAGTAGATGAAATCACCATGCAGGGTAACAAGTATACAGCATCTTATTTTGGAAAGAGTGATTTGAGCGGAGTCAAGGATTACGTCTCCCAGGAATTTTGGCGGGTGGAGGGGGCTTTCGAAGATGTCAGTAAGCTGCCGCTGACGGGTAATGTTCTTCCATATGATCAATATCCGATGCTGATCGAAGAAGGTCAGGTATTTGCCATCAGCCTTACTAAAACAGACGGTTCCACGGAAAGAGAATACCATGTGGCTAACGGTAAGCAGTGGGAGGGAAGGGATGCGACGGAGCAGATCAAGGTAAAGGAATGATTCTAGCGGATTTTTGAAATAAGTGACCTGCGGAAATGGTATATTAGTGTAGGAGTTTCCATTTCTTAAGCGGATGGGCAGGTGTATCAATTGGCAATGGATAATGGAAAAGGAAAAACTCATATTGGGGATTTTATCACTTGGGCGGAGGCAAACGGCTGGGAGATAAGGAGAAAGTCCGGTGCTCAGCTGCATTTAAATAGCGGCATTACTTCCAGATATAAAGGACTGCCCGATGAGTATTTAGAATTTCTAAAGGTAGTTGAGACCTGCGTTGCACCGGATGAGCAAGCCTGGTTTAATTGTGAGGCTGAGTTCAATCATAGCGCAGAAACCGAATTCCGGTGGAATGAATTTGAAATGCTTAGTGTGGAGGCAGCAGCGGGTGATCCAGCTTGGCAGTCAGAGATTACGTCCTGGTGGGATCATCACTTGCCGATCGTAATGTCTGTGAAGGACGAATATTCCTTCTATGCCATTGACTTAACGACAGACAGCGGGGCTATTGTTCATGGATGTGAGCCTGAATTCGAAGAGGTTGAGAAGGTAGCCGACTCGTTCGGGGAATTCCTGGTCTGGCTGATGTCGAATTCGAATAGATAGATTCTAAGATGCGAGAAGATCAGAACCTGAGGGAATAGGTTCTGATCTTTTTTATTGATTAGGAAATTATGATTTTCGTCCGATGTGGATAAGTTGTGCATAAAGTTGGGGGTAAGTGTCTTGGAGCATCGGCAGGATGACTATATTCTGGATCAGTAATAGGAATGACTTCGCTGATTTCACCGAACAGCCGGATAAGGTCGAAAAACCGATCACATTCGGTGCGGCGGAGGCGAGTGGGCCAGATATGGTCGAAAAACCGACCACATTCGGTGCGGCAGAGGCGAGTGGGCCGGATAAGGTCGAAAAACCGATCACATTCGGTGCGGCGGAGGTGTGTGGGCCAGATAAGGTCGAAAAACCGACCACAACGGGGATGCCGCAGGCATTTTATGCTTGGATAGAGCTAGAGAGTTGCTTCATTCCTGCTCCCAGTCTCTGTCATACTCAAGTTCAACCAATTTAAAGTAGGAGGGAGTAATCTTTAAGCCTCCGATAATTTGTTTAAGGGTGTGGGGTGTATCGTTCAAGGAAAATATTCCTTTTATCATTATCTATCTCTGCCCCACCATCTCCAAAAACCTGGACATTGCACTGGAAAGCACGGAGTTGCGGCGGTATATCAACCATACCTCTAGCTTTCTGTATTCTTCGGGGAGGCGGTGGGAGATGATTCGTCCGGCCTCTTCCGCCTTGCGGATCGAGGACTCAGGCAGCAGGGATACGCCGAGTCCGGCAGATACTCCGTGTAGTATCATTTCCAGCGTGCCGAATTCCCGGATCTGAACCGAGTGCATCCCGCTCTGGCGCAGGAAGCGCTCCGCTTTGACGCGGTGCGTGCAGCCAACGTCGAAGAACAGCATGGGCTTGTGCAGTAACTCATGCAACTCAGTTGTCCCCGGTTCAGCAATGAGCACCAGTTCCTCCTCGTAAGCCGCAACATGCCCGATATCCGGCTGGTCTATAGGTCCATAGACAAAGGCGCCATCCAGCTTGTGATCAAGCACCTTGTGCAGAAGGTCATGCGTTTCGCCTGTGATGAGCGACAGATGGACATCGGGGTAGCGGGAATGGTAGTCAGCGATCATGGATGTGAGATGAATGACCGCTGTTGTCTCAATAGAGCCGATTCGCAGAGGGCCTGCCGGGTGCTCGGAGTATTGTGTTGATTGGACAGCCTCATCCATTAGCATCAGTATGGCATTCGCGTATTCCAGCAGGTTCTCACCCGCAGGCGTTAACTTCATTCCCCGGTTGGACCGGTGGAACAGCGGGACCGTCAGCTCGGCCTCCAGGAACTGAATCCGGCTGGTCACATTGGACTGAACATAGTTCAAGGCTTGCGCAGCCTTCGTAATCGTACCCTCACGGGCCACAGCCTGAAAAATCCTCAAATCTCCACTTTCCATTGCGGTGTCACCTTCTGTATATCATAATCTGTGGTAGTACCTTCCGATGCTGATCATTGTACTGAATTCCATCCTTAATGACAAATCCGGCACCCGCTAGGGCCACCTGGATTAACGATCTCTTACAGGGAGTGAGCAGATGGAACACCGCAAATTAATAAAAGCATTCAACAAAGAGATCCGTACCCTCCAAAAGAAAACCGTATCCGAAGGAGAACTCAAAGAATGGTATACGTTAATTAAAGAAAGTATCCAGGACGACATCAAAGACGGATACAAAGAGACCATCGCCAGAAACCTGACCCTTGGAATCGGTGTACATGGCGGAGATTATCCGAAAAATCTGATTCTGAACGGGGAACAGGAAGGGTGGAAGTATGTTACCCGGTTTCTTTATTGGGAGGAACATATCCTGCGGAGGCTGTTTGATTATAAAGAGGTCTCTTCAAGAACGATAGGCTGTATCATAGGATTAGCCTTGCTATGGGATATGAAGGAGCTGGCGCAATTAGCCAGGGACTATTTTCAGATGATATTTGAAAAAGATGCACAGCGCTATGCCCTCAAGGAGACGCATCATTTGTTCATGGCGTTGTTACATGACTTATTCATCACGGAGCAGATCAATCAGGAGCTGTATCCGGTGTTGCCGGAGCAGCATGTGTACCGGAGGCTTCTCGATCATTGGTCTACCACGGATGAAGCGCTGCTGCGCAGCCTGATGGGTGAAATCTGCGATTACCATATCTACAGCTCGCTGGATCTGACTAATAAATTCGCAGAAATTCTATGCTTGAATTACATCCCTTATGAAGTCCGGCTCATCCAAAAAATGAGACAGGCCGAGGGGCTCAATAACGTTTCAGTAGACCATCCACTGCTGACCACCCCGCTTGCTCAGATTCCTGAAAGCAAAGTAGAGTGGGATTTAGCGAGTGATGAAGTGTATCAATTTGTATTAAGAAGGGAAGCCGGGAGCTAGAGCTCCTGGCCGAAAGGAGACCTATATGGCATATGACCGGATCGATTGGCATTCCGGGGGAGATTATCCCTCGGATCTGCCGGAAGAGAATGGCGGGATTCATATCGGCATGTTTCTAGCCTGGGCCTTAGGCCGCGGTATGGCGGGGGAAATTCACCTTGAGGAGTCGGCGGAAGCGCTGAAGCGGCTGAAACGCCGTGAGCTCACGGGGCTGGATTACCTGCTGGAGTATTGCGACGGGAAATTCTGGGATGAAGATCTGGATGAGCGCGGCAATGCCTTCGCCACTGATTATTACGACGGTCAATCGGCCTTTGCCGCACAGTATGGAAGCTATCTTAATGATTATTGTGAAGTCTTCAACCGCCAGGCGGCTGAACAAGGCCGCGAATACCCCAGCATCTATCATGTGGAGAACACCTGGGAGAATTATGACCGCCTGCAGCCCTTGCTGGACGAACGTTATGCCCAGTGGGAGGTCTGGTCAGAAGGTCTGTCCAACCGTAAGCTCGATCCCAAAGCTCAATTCCTTCAGGCCTGTCAGCAGATCGGACAGCAGTTCCTCCAGGCCGAGGGCTTCAGATCCAATAAGACGGGTACGGTATGGAAAAAAACAGCGGCCGACAAAGATACCGTATTCGAGCTCTCTTTCCAACCGCAGTCTTACAACACCCGCACCGATGTGCGGATGACGGTGAACCTGTGGATTGCCAGCAAGCCCCTCAAAAAATGGCTTGCCGGACAAACCGGCAGAGGGGACGATACCGTACTGTTCGGCTCGCTGCGCAGGCCGCAGAAATTCTCTAGCGCCATCGTCTGGCAGGTCGCCGGCTCACAGCTGGATTCCTCCCTGGAGAGTATCGGTCAGCTGATCGGGGAACGTGTCCTGCCGCTGTTCGAGCTGTTCGCAGACCGTCCCCGCGCACTGGAGCAGCTTGCCGCCTGCGGCGCAGGATTCCCCGGCATCTGCGATGCTGAATCCAGTCCGCTGGCCTATCTGCTGTGTTTCGGCACACAAGAGCAGGCGCAGCGCTTCTTTACGAATTATTTCAACAGCCGGCCGTCGCCTTGGCGCCGGAATATTCATCAGACCTACAAGCGGCTGCAGGAGGGAGAATCCTGGGACAATTCCGCCTATGTCCGTGAGAATGATGTGAAGCTGGCGTTCAAGAGCGGTCTGGTTATCCCTTGATGCTGTAGACAGGCAGCAGGGATGTTACCACACTCCGAAGCCCGGATCATACTCCCTGACGACGGAATAAATCGCCTCCACTATAAGGGGAAGGTCTTCTTCCGGGTAGCCATAGTCCTCGGGCATGGCCTGCGGATGAACAATGGCGGATACGCTGCCCGGATGAAGCTCGATCCCTTGAAGTCCCATCTCAAACCGGAAAGAATCCTGGAACGCCGTCCCGTCATGGACCAGATAAAAGTACAGATTGTGTATATCCTGCTCTTCAATGATGAGCACACCTTGTTCGTTCAGCTTCATGTGGCTACCCCCCTGCTCAAATAGTGTTACATCTATTATATTCGATTTGTTATGAGAGAAGCACGGTAGGACCGGGGAGTTGCCGACTCGTATTTCTTGAAGATCTTAATGAAATAGCCGGCATCGCAAAAATTCAAGTGATTGCTGATCTTGTTGACTGACCAATCCGTTGTTGCCAGCAGCTCCTTCGCCCACCCGACCTTCATGCGGGCGACATATAGGGAGAAAGGCTCGCCCATCTCCCTGGTGAACAGGCGGCTGAAGTAGCTCGGACTGATATGGCATAGCTGTGCCAGCATTTTCAGCGAGAAATTCTCCTCCCGGTGGCTTAGCATATAGTCAAAAGCAGGCTGCAGCGTAGGACTTATGCATTCCGTCTTGTATGCGCTTCCCGAAGAGGCCGGAGTCTCGGGAGCCGGGGGCGGCTCTAGGGGCTTCGCAGACAGCCCGGGCTTCGACTTGGACTCCTGCTGCGGGTTCAAGGCCTCATGCTGCCGGTTCTGCTCCAGCAGCTCATGCTTTAGTATGGATTCTTTAACCACATAGTTGCACAAATGATAGAGCATATCGGCGGTGGCCACAACCTCCTCATACGTCATGACAGGCAGCAGCTCGTACTTGCGGGCCCGATCCTCCGTCATGGCGTCCTGCTGCGGACGGGACACAATCTGTTCCAGATTCGGGCCGCTTCCCTCCGCCAGCCGGATCTGTCCGGCCATCAGCGCCCCGATGTACTGATTATCGACAATGATAGGGATAGCAATGTCGAGAATATCGAAGTGGCAGCGGTAGATATAGGGCTGGCTCAGCCGCACAGCCTCCAGACCTCCGCGCGCGTCACATTTTTGACAATAGGCTGAGAATTCCTTGTCGCTGCGCACGGTCTGGCAGAAGGCCTGACAGCGGCTATGTGCCGTAACCGGCACGCCTTTATAATCGACCATAATGATGGCCATGCGCGTCACCAGAGACAACGATTCCTGAAGCTTGCCCCATTCGTCCATATCAATGATATACTTCAAGTCGAATTTGGATTGCATCCGGCTCACCCTTTCCATCTACAGTCACAATGAGTACAAAATAATTATAATTCAGATGTCTAGAACATAATAATACTATTTTGCAGCATATTAATTCGTTTGCTTTGTCCCATGCGCCCCTCTATCCACTTGTCTATAATGGGGACATACGACTCGAGGAGGAATGAAAGAATGAGAAGAACCTTTATCAGCCCGGCTAAATACACACAAGGTGAGGATGAGCTGCTTCAATTGGGATACTTCGTCAGTACTTTCGGCACATCGGCTCTGCTGATTGCGCACCCGGATGATGTGAAGCGTGTGCAGGCCAAGCTCGATGCCACCAGCAGTCAATTCGGCATTACTCTCGTGAAGGGGGATTTCCAGGGCGAATGCTCCCGGCAGGAGATTTCCAGACTACAGGAGCTGGCCCGTGAGCATAAGTGTGCTTGTACTATCGGTCTTGGCGGCGGCAAGGCCATCGACACGGCTAAATGTGTGGCAGAAGGCGAGGCGCTGATTATCGTTCCTACCATTGCAGCCACCGATGCACCCACCAGCCATTCCGCTGTGATTTACACTTCTGAAGGCGCTTTCGAGGATTATGCTTACTTCAAAGCCAGCCCTTCGGTCGTGCTGATTGATACGACTGTTATCGCGCAGGCTCCTACCCGCTTCCTGGTATCCGGGATGGGCGATGCCCTCTCCACCTACTTCGAGGCCAGAGCTACTGCGGCATCCTATTCCAATGTCAATGCGGGGCTTCCTTGCGGAGTGCATGCAGGTGTAATTACGGAGGCCAAAGGCACCAAAGCCGCGCTGGCCCTTGCCCGCTTATGCTACGATACCCTGCTGGAGGATGGCGCCAAGGCCAAGCTGGCTTGTGATCAGAACGTGGTGACACCGGCGCTGGAGAATATTATTGAAACGAACATCCTGCTGTCGGGGCTCGGGTTCGAGAGCAGTGGTCTGGCTGCCGCACATGCCATCCATAACGGCCTGACGGCGCTCGAAGGCACCCATCATTATTACCATGGCGAGAAGGTGGCTTTCAGCACGATTGCACAGCTCGTTCTGGAGAACGCGCAGCAGGCAGAGATCGATCAGGTGTTGTCCTTCTGCCACTCGGTGAGCCTTCCTGTATGCCTGGCCGATATTGGTGTCGCTTCCATCTCCCATGAGGAGCTGATGGAAGTGGCCCGCAAGGCGTGTATCCCGGAGGAGTCGATTCATTCGATGCCGTTCCCGGTTACCGCTGAAGCGGTTGCCGCTGCCATTGCTGTTGCTGACAAGCTGGGCGAAGCCTTCAAGAAGAGCATGGAGCAACGCGTATGAAAAAGATAATCAACGATCCGGCCAATCTCGTCCGTGAGATGTGCAGCGGACTGGTGATGGCTCATCCGCAGCTGACATTCGACAGCAAATACAAAATTGTCTCCAGGTCTGCGCCGAATCCTGACAAGGTAACGCTGATCAGCGGCGGGGGCAGCGGCCATGAGCCGGCGCATGCCGGGCTGGTCGGTCCGGGAATGCTGGATGCAGCCGTCTGCGGGGATGTCTTCGCCTCCCCGTCACAGATTCAGGTCTACCAGGCGATCCGCAACCATACCGGCCATAAGGGCGCTCTGCTGATCATCAAGAATTACAGCGGCGATATGATGAACTTCCAGAATGCGGCTTATCTGGCGGCTGAGGACGGCCTCGCTGTGGACTATGTGAAGGTTGATGATGATATTGCAGTAGAAGACAGCCTGTATACGGTGGGACGCCGAGGGGTTGCAGGCACGATTCTGGTGCATAAGGTTGCCGGGGCGGCTGCCGAGGCCGGACTGCCGCTGGCAGAGGTGAAGCAGGCCGCGCAGCATGCGGCTGCTCATGTGCGCAGTCTTGGTTTTGCTTTTACCTCCTGTACCGTTCCGGCCAAGGGTACGCCTACCTTCCAGCTTCAGGAGGATGAGATGGAGTATGGGGTCGGCATTCATGGTGAACCGGGCATCCGCAGAGAAAAGCTGCTGACCGCCGATGAGCTGGCGGAACGTATGATCTCTGCCCTGCTGGCCAGTCTGAACCTGGATCAGCAGGACGGCGGAGAGGTGGTGGTGCTGGTCAACGGCTTCGGCGCAACGCCTCTGCAGGAGCTGTACCTGCTCAATCACTCCGTGATCCGTAGTCTGGGAGAACGGGGGATCATCATCCGCCAATCTCTTGTAGGCAACTATATGACCAGCATAGATATGGCCGGCGCTTCCATCAGCCTGATGAAGCTGGATGATGAGCTGCGCAGATGGCTTGCTGAGCCTTGCGATACTCCGGCGCTCCGGTTAACGGGTGAGCTTGCGCCGGTGCAATACGTCAGCCCGCTTCCGCAGCAGGACGCTCAGGCTGAGGTGAGCCTGACGGCCGAGACCGATCCGGGCTTCGCTGTCCTCCGTGACGAACGGCTGCGGCTTACGAACATCATCTATCTGGTGGATAAGATGAGTGAGATTATTATCGCGAATGAGGCTCCCTTCTGTGAGCTGGATGCTCATGCGGGTGATGGGGATTTCGGGATGAGTGTCGCCAAGGGCTTCAAGCAATTGAAGCGGGAATGGAAGGAGCTTGTGCAGGATCACGCTACGGATATCGGCAGCTTCCTTCAGGCCTGCTCCCTGATCATTATGGAGCATTGCGGCGGAGCCTCCGGTCCAATCTGGGGCTCAGCCTTCCGCTCAGCAGGCAAATATGCCACTGGCCGGACCTCGCTGAAAACGCTGGAGATGGCCGAAATGCTGGAAGCAGCGGTTCAGGGCATCCAGGCTACTGGTGAACGCTCCTTCGGTCGCGGGGCAGTCGTGGGCGATAAGACGCTGATTGATGCGCTGGTCCCTTGTGCCGAAGCCTGGAAGAGCAGTGCCCAGCAGAAGCTGTCCTTGAAGGAAGCCTTCGCCAAGGCGGCCGAAGCGGCTGTTGAGGGAGCCCGGCGCACCGAATCCATTGTGGCGCGGATGGGCCGGGCCGGGACGGTAGGTGAGCGCAGCATCGGCCACCCGGATGCGGGCGCATTTGCCCTGGGGGTTATTTTCACAGAGCTGTCTAACGCTGTCCAATAAGTATTCTATCGTTATAAGCCCGCCTGTCATTTCACCGTGACGGCGGGCTTATTCTTGTCTGGTAAACTATAATTCCCGAATGTTGTGGGAGTAAACGAGGAGCCTGGAACATATGCAGGGTGTGATATGATGGAAGACAATCGGCCAGGCCATTATGTGACATTCTTTGAATATGCAGGAGGGATCATCATGGAATTAGAGAAGCAGGCTGATCAGCTTGAGCGGATCAGGACGAAGCTGGAGCAGGCCCTGCGCAAGGATGCGGAGTTCACGGAATTCGGTGTCTCTTCGCATCGATACAAGCTGAAAGAAAAGCTTACAGCAGGCGAGCTGGCAGACTGGGAGGCACAATATGGGATCAGGCTTCCTGAACCGTTCGCCCGGTTCCTTACAGAGATCGGGAACGGCGGGGCTGGACCGTATTACGGAATCTATCCGCTTGCACAGGCCACCTCCTATACCGAGCTTCCGGCACTCCAGGGCCGGGCAGTGCTTCGCCCCGGGATGACTGCAGAGGAATGGAATCTATTGACGGAGCCTCTGACGGGGGAACGGGACATCTCGGATGAAGAGTACGAGGAAGCGAGAAACAAGGCGCTTGGCGGAATGCTGTGTATCGGCACCCAGGGCTGCGAATATGAGATGTATCTCGTGCTGGAAGGGGAGCACCGGGGGAGGATTGTGTATACCTCGGAATTTTTCCCTGACCGCCCGTTCTTCTTCGTCTATGAAGATAACTTCCTGGACTGGTACGAGCGCTGGCTGGATGAGATTATTCTGGATTATGACAACGCATGGTTTGGCAGCCGGCTGCCGGGTGACGAGAATACGCTTATTCAGCTGTATCGCAACACTCCTGACGGGAAGCTGCAGGCCAAGGCGCTGGAGGCCATGTTCAAGTTCAAGCGAATCGCCCCGTCCACCCTGGAATTCCTAAGCAATGTGGCCGGGCAAAGTTCCCGGGATGCGGGCACAGCCATCTCGCTGCTCTGCAAAACGTCCTTTGAGGCGGGCAGACCCTATCTGCTGAAGCTGCTGCAGTCGGATGACGCTGAGGGATCGCTCCGCGCCTTAAGCATTCTGCATACTTACGGCAAGAATGAGGACCGGACCGAATTCATTCCGGTGATCCAGCAGAGGCTTGAGCGAATTAATGACGCGGAAACACTGCGTTATGCAGGTTATATCCTCAACGACTGCGATGCTGTGAACTTCCACGATTTCGCACCCTTCCTGTGCCATACCAGCCTGGTTATGCAGACGACTGCGATCTATGCCGTGAGAGACTGCGGGAATAAGCAGGAGAGCTGGCAGATCATTGAGCAGATGTTCCGTACTGGAGGTACAGAGGTACTGCGCAGCTCCATTTCACATTGGGACGTTATTCCACATGAGAAGCTGCTGCCTTACTATAAGGCGATATGGCCCGAATACAGAGGAAATCCTAATTTCAGGGAGAAATTCACCGCTTGCCTGCGGGAGCTGCACCTGCCGGATGATTATTTGGACTGAGGAGTTGGCCCGGCCTATTCAGGATTAGATGTAGCCCTCACCGCCGTCAGATAGGCCCAATCTTCCCCGGCCCGGAATGATCATCAAATGAATACCGGTTGAAGATGTCGTTAAGCTGCCTTTTATGTCCTCCTCACTACTATTGTGAGATTCATAAGAAAAGTTAGACTATGCAAATAAAACAATGTTCTAATAGGAGTGTTCCCATGAGACTTCGAGATAAAGTCGTTCTCGTAACAGGCGTTACGGGCACGGCAGGAGATAAAATTGCCAGAAGATGTGTTAGCGAGGGAGCGGAGGTCAAGGGAGTTATCCGAAATAGGGACCAGATCGTGCGATGTGAAGAGCTCGGCATTACACCCGTCATCGGAGACTTGACAGATAGAGCCGTCATCGCGGAAGCGCTCAGGAATGTGAATATTATTATTCACGCTGCGGCATATCTGGGTGAGGATCGGGTGATTGCCGAGGCGTCCAACATCCAGGGGGTGCAAAATCTGGTGGACGGGGCAATATTCGCGGGAGTGGAACGCTTCGTGCATCTTTCGACGGTGTCCGTCTATGGTCATTTTGATGGAGAGGTGGAGCTGGATGAGTCAAGCAGCCTTGCCTTCGGCCACGGGGAGGTATACATTTCAACCAAATGTGAATCGGAACGGATCGTACAGGCTGCAATGGCTAACGGTTTGACAAGTGTTATTCTGCGTCCTGGAGTGATCTGCTCTGAATATAACTCGCACTGGGGCGACCGGCTGATCGCTAAGCTTGCTGATTCTGCGGAAGTGGACTGGATTCATCCGGAGGACTTAACGCCCTGGGTGCATGCGGACAACCTGGCTGAGATGTGTGTACTGGCAGCGACGCAGCCTGCGGCTGGGAACCAGTGCTATAACGCAATTGACGGAAATTATCCGGAAAAAGATTTTACGATGCGTATCGGGCTTGCCCTGAATAAGAAGTTCATTATACCGGGCGGGGACCCTATAAGGACGGCGTATAGTTGCGACAAAATAAAAAACGAGCTCGGCTACAGTCCGGTCAAAACGTTCGAGGAGACCGTTGTCCGGCTGGAGCAGCAAGCTAGGGGAGAGCTAAATGTATCATAAACCGAAGGCCATGCGTTCCGTTCTAGATCCAAAGTATTTGGAATATTGCCTTAGTCCTCTGTATGACATTGGGGATTGGCGAGATTGCCTGTTCTGGTTACGCGGCTTGAACGATACTTACAGAATCCGTACTGGCACAGGTACTTATATTCTTCGGATCTACCGCCAATCGATAGCTGAAAGTGATGTTGTCTATGAATTGTCTCTGCTGGCACAGCTGGAACACCAACTGAGCGCAGTAAATACAAAGGTTTCCGTTCCTATCCCTCAAAAGAACAGCAGCTTATACACGGTCATCGATGCGCCGGAGGGCCCGAGAGTTGCCGTGATTTACAGCTATCTGACAGGCACTGAGAATGTACTGCATGACGAGGAATCATGTGCTTCCTTCGGGAAATCTGCTGCTGAATTGCACGCTGCCATGGACAGGGTTTCCTTGGATCTGCCTAGACCGGATCTGGATACCCGCGCTCTGATCCTCCAGCCGCTGAACCGTATTGTGGATTATCTCGGTGAGGGACACCGCTCAGCTGCCTATCTGCGCGAGTTCGCCGGTGCATTAACGGAGCGGATCATCGCTGCCAGTCCGGGCCTGGACTGGGGCATCTGCCACGGAGATTTGCACGGGAACAATAATGCCTTCCAGGAGGGCGATACGTTTACGCATTATGATTTTGAATGGGCGGCACAAGGCTGGCGCGCCTACGACTTGGCCCAGGTCCGGCACAGAAAACGTCTGCCGCAGGAGAAGAAGGAACCGCTGTGGCAGGCGTTAATGTCGGGCTACCGCTCGGTTAGAGACTTCTCGGAACAAGATGAATCTGCAATTGATCTGTTTATGATTGCCCGCCGGTTGTGGGTGATGGGACTTGATGTTGAGTTCATCAGTGACAGCGGGGCGCTGGATTACACGGAAGACTGGCTGGAGGAGTTCATTGATGAGTTCCGCTCTTACGATATAGTCTGATGATCCATGAGCTATAGTGCCGATTACCCTCCGCTAGGCGGAATGCTGTTAAAAGCCCATTGCAGCTGGGCACCCGCCCAGGCATCTTCTCCGCGAATGCATATGATGATTATGCCTAATGAAGCGAAAGAGGAGTGATATATATGGGATTTATACCAGTGCCGGGAGGCGGCGGAGGATTTCCGGGGATACCGGGATTTCCGGGTGGACCAGGCTTGCCGGGAGGGCCGGGGACTCCGGGGATACCAGGTTTGCCGGGGATTCCAGGGATTCCAGGCGGAGGGCCCGGAGGATTTCCGGGGACGCCCGGGGGTGCGCCGGGAGGAGTAGCCGCACCGACGGCGCCACCGCCGCAATTCGTACCGCAAGCACCAGCGGTCACGGCTTATGCGGTTGACCCTGGAGGCATCAGAGGATGCCTGTTCCGCAACACCTATATCTGGCTGAATAATGGTGAGCAGTTCTGGTTCTACCCGGTATTCGTGGGCAGAAGTTCGGTCGCAGGCTTCAGATGGAACGGCTTCTTCTGGGGATACTACGGCGTTGATTTGAACCGGGTTAGCTCGTTCACCTGCTTCTAGGTTGACCTATCTCCCTGTTTGGCCTCACTTGTGCTGGTTAAGTATACAGCAAGACAACTAGACAGGGAGGTGTACCATGGGGAACCTATGGATGGCATTCGTCTACCCTGGCAGCTTCTTGAGTCTGCTGGGGATTGTACTACTCATTATTGGCTATCAACGGCGGCGCACGGGCAAGCGTACCCGTCTGGAAGGCGCGGTAGCCCAGCCCGGCCCGCCGGCACCTGGAGGCCCAGGCACCGCATCGTTTCAGCGGGAAGTACGGTATTCGCTGATGGGCGGCATTCTGTTGGGGCTGGGCTTGCTCCTATTTGCTGCACTGGGCGTTACCTCGCTATTAGAATAGGACAAGCATATTGAGCTGGAAACGGCTTAAGTGATAGCGGGCAGAACGATACACCTTGCTAAATTCGGGAGCAGGGTGTATTCTTAGTCTAATATGTCAGTTAGTACTGACAGTCAACTTTTGAAATGAGGAATAGGATGATGGAGAGCAAATCGCTAAGTACCAGTGATAAACTCCTGACCGCTGCCATTGATCTATTCGCAGAGAAGGGCTACAAGAGTGTGACCACCCAGGAGATTGCGGCGGCGGCAGGCTTAAGCGAGAAGACGCTGTTCCGCCAGTTCGGAACCAAGCTGAACCTGCTGGAGCGGGCCTTCGACCGGTTTCATTATACCGAAGATATGGCCAAGCTGTTCAATGAAAGCATCATATGGGATCTTCCTACCGATCTGCTTCTGGTCAGCCGGACGTATCATGAGATTATGAACCGCAACCGGAAGATGAACATGATATTTATCAAGGAAGGGGATCAGCTCCCCGGTCTTAAGGAGTATAGCAGAACCGCCCCGGAGCAGTTGATGCGGAATCTGACGGATTATTTCAAGACCATGACTGAGCGAGGGAAGCTGATTCCCGGGAATCCCAGAGTGCAGGCTGTGCAATTTATGGTGATGAATTATGGCGCATTCCTGAACAATCTGGACGATGAGGGGAATTTCACTTCGGTGTCGCTGGAGGAATTCATCACGGCAAGTGTCCAGACGTTTACTAGGGCGTTAACGCCCTAGTTGTTTTTTTGAATGAAATGACAGTAAGTACTGACTGACCTTATCGAATTGATATACGGAGAGAGGAGCACCACCTATGGAGAATCATGCTGTAACCCCTACTACCAAAGGTAATGTGTTAATGCGCGCACTCGTTTTTACCCTGGTGATTTCGTCAATGAATGCGAATATGTTCAATATTGTGCTGCCTACGATCAGTAAGGAATTTGAATTATCGCCATCCCAGGTGAGCTGGGTCATTACCAGTTATATGATTGTATATGCTGTCGGTGCGGTTACTTTTGGCAAATTGACGGAGAAGTACCGGCTGAAGGACCTGCTGACGTATGGATTATTACTCTTTGTCTTGGGTTCTATGGCTGGCGTTGCCGCTACCGAATATTGGATGATCATTGCAGGCCGTGTAGTTCAGGCAGGCGGGGCTTCTGTGATTCCTGCTATGACGATGATCATCCCGATCCGTTACTTTTCTCCCGACAAAAGAGGCCGTGCGCTGGGTACCTCTGCTATCGGGATAGCCTTGGGTACAGCGCTGGGCCCGATTATTGCCGGGATGGTCATCAGCGCCTGGAACTGGCGGGTTCTATTCCTCATTCCGTTGCTGTCGCTGCTGACACTGCCAGTCTACCGCAAATATCTGCAGGATGAATCAAGGAAGGCTGCTTCGATCGACTGGCTTGGCGGGATGTTGCTGGCTGGAGTGGTAACGGCAACCTTATTGGCGCTAACGAACGGGAGCTTCCGGTTTGCGCTGGCAGCGGTTCTGATGCTCATTCTGTTTATTCTGCGTATCCGCTCCGCTGCGGCTCCGTTTATCCATCCTGATATTTTCCGCAACAGGCAGTATGCGATCATCCTGATCATTACCTTCTGCATTACAGGCATCAGCTTCAGCTCTCCATATCTCATCCCGCAGCTGCTGACACTTGTAAACGGCCTGTCTCCCGCCTATATTGGAATCGTCATGCTGCCCGCAGCTATCGTTACCACGGTTCTGGGCCGTAAGGGCGGTAAGCTGGCAGATGAGCACGGGAATCCGCGGCTCGTGTATACGGCGGCCTCACTTCTGGGGATAGGCTTCCTGTGCTTGTCTTCCGTAGCTGGAGGATCAGCGGTCCTGGTCTCGATCTCGCTCATCTTCTGTGTGCTGGGTCAGTCGTTCATGCAGATTGCTATGTCCAATACGGTCTCGCGGACGTTGACCCCAGAGCAGACAGGAGTGGGGATGGGGCTGTTCTCCATGCTCACCTTCATCTCGGCCGCTACATCAACGGCCGTCTTGGGCAAGGTGCTCGACTCCGGTGCCCCGGCAGCGGCGTTCAATCCTATACCTGGAAATGAGGCTTCCTTTGTGTTTAGTAATATTTTCACGGTGCTTGCTGTTCTGGTTATGGCGGTGAGCATGGTTTATTATGTGCAGTTCGGGCGCAAGGAGAGCAGATCATCCGGGACCATAAGCAGGGGCTTATAATAACAGCCCGGCCAGCCGGTGAATCCCCTGCTCAATCAAGGTCTCATCCACCTTGGCAAAACCCAGCACCCAACCCTTCCTGCGGCTCTCCAGACAGTAGTGCGCAAGAGGATATACCCGGATTCCCTGCTCCAGGGCTAACCGGGTCACGGCTTCCTCATCGTAGTCTGATTCTGCCTCAAGGAATACATGCAGTCCCGTCTCTGCTCCGCTCAGGGTGAACCGCTCGCCTAGACCGCTTGCGGTTATCGCCTTGGTGATGGCCTCATGTCTGCGGCGGTACACATTGCGGACTCTGCGCATATGGCGCATGAAGTGCCCCTTTTGAATAAAATGAGTCAAGGTGAGCTGGTCCATCACGGGAAGGTGGCGGTAGGTCAGCTCCTGTACACGCGCCAACTGGGCAATGGCCCGCGCCGGGCCGACAATCGCCGAGATACGGATGGCCGGGGCGATCATTTTGGAGAAGCTCATCAGATACAGGGTATTATTCGGAGCTTGGCTATAGAGCGTGGGCAGCGGGTCGCCACGGTAGCGGAATTCACTGTCATAGCCGTCTTCTATAATCCATAGCTGCTCCTGCACGGCCTGATGCAGCAACTGCTGCCTGCGCGGCTCTGACATCACGGAGCCTATGGCGCACTGGTGCGATGGAGTTACGAAGACCAGCCTGGAATTCGGGTGGATCTGGTCAACCACAAGACCATGTCCGTCTACAGGAACAGGGGCTACGTGCATCCGCCGGTAATTCATCGCCATCCAGGCCGCAGGGAAGCCGGGATCTTCCACAGAGACGGTATCTCCTTCCGTGAGCAGGGATTGGGCAATCAGGTCAAGGCTGTGCTGCGCTCCTGAGGTCAACAGAATCTGATTGAGCTCAATCCGTATGCCCCGCTCAAGCAGCAGGTAACGCTGAATCTGTTCCCTGAGCGGCAGGAGACCATAGGGATTGCCGTAGGACCAATCGGATACGTCCATTGCGGCAGAGGCGTGAAGCAGAGATTGCCGCCATTGATTCTGGAAGGTCCTATCCACATAGGGCTCGTGGGGGGTGAAATCGATCTCCACCTCCTGAGGCAGATGGCCTCCGAACCAGTCTTGCAGCTGATCTACCGCCGAGTTCAGTAGGGGAATTGAAGGTGGAACAGGTCCTTCTGGCACCGGCTCCTCCTGTGCCGCTTCAGGAACCGGGTTCCAATGGCTTACCCGTGTTCCACCCCGCCGGGAGGTTACGGTATATCCTCTGCTCTGCAGTTCCTCATAGACGAGCTGTACCGTGGAGCGGGAGACTCCTAGCTGGTGAGCAAGCTCACGGGAGGGGAGCAGCAGCTCACCCGGGGTCCAGATGCCTTGTGTAATATTATGGATCGCCTGATTCAGCAGTTGCTGCCAGATCGGGCTTGTATCCTTACGGTTGACGAACATCATGAGGAATCCCTCCTAATCGTAGCTTTGGTTCCGTATTTGCATTATGGATTGCCTAGAACCGTCCTCTTTGGATATTTTAGCACAATCCAATAGCTGATATACTACCGAATAACGTATACGCGGAGGACGCGGGAAGGAGAGGGTTCGATATGAATCCGGTTCGTTACAAGGTCAGGGAATGTAAGGATGAGGCGAGGATTGAACAGTTTTTGAAGCAGGCGAGAATTGGGTTTCTGGGATTAGTCGATGGTAATCTCCCCTATGTTGTGCCGCTTAACTATGTATGGATGGACGGCAAGCTGTATATCCACGGGGCCGGGGATGGAAGACGCAATCAGGTGATGAGTGACAATTCAGAGGTATGCTTCACGGTATGTGAGGAATACGGAACGATCACGAACCCCGTGCCCGCCAAGACGGATACCGCCTATATGAGCGTGATGGTCTTCGGGCAGGCAGAGCCGGTGACGGATCTGGATGAGGCTACGCAGGTCCTGCAGGAGATGATGAACAAGTATGTGCCCGGTTACTATAACCGGCCTCTGTCCAAGCAGCATGTCGAGAAATACCGGTCGGCTGTGTACGGCGGGCCCGTACAAGTGTACCGGATCACTCCGCAGCATCTGACAGCCAAAGAGAATCCGGTTGAAGCAGAGAGTATGTACAAGGCAGGGACGAATGAAGGGCAGAGCGTGTAATAGCTGCACTCCAAACTAAATAGAGATGAGCGCTTGGGCCGGTAACGGCCCGGGCTTGTTCGCGTTATGGCACGGCGGAATGGATGCAAAAAACCGAACACCATTGGGCGGGGCGGGCGATGTGCTGGGGCGGATGTAATCGAAAAACCGATTACAATGCGCCGCGAGAGGGGGCATGGACGTAAATGTAATCGAAAAACCGAATACAATGGGCTCGGCGGGGGCGTGTGGAGCAAATGTATGCGAAAAAGCGAATACAATGCGCCGCGAGGAGGGCATGGACGGAAATGTAATCGAAAAACCGATTACAATGCGCCGCGAGAGGGGCATGGACGGAAATGTAATCGAAAAACCGATTACAATGCGCCGCGAGGAGGGCATGGATCGAAATGTAATCGAAAAACCGATTACAATGCGCCACGAGAGGGGCATGGACGGAAATGTAAGTGGAAAACCGATTACAATGGGCCTGGTGGGGGCGCATGGGCCAAATGTAATCGAAAAATCGATTACAATTGGATGAGACTGCAGGTGGCATAGGATATGTACAGGATAGAGGGCCGTCAAAGTTGCTGTGAGCCCCAGGATATCGTATGGTTGAGTTAGTATAGCAAACAAAGGTAGTATGGAGAATATTAGTAGTATCGAGAATACAGGTAGGATTAAGCAGAGAGGATGAAGCAAATGTCCACAGATAACCAAGCTCTTCCCCCGGCTCCGATTACAGAACCCGGACGGTATGTCCTTGATCTGACGGGGCCCGGCAGCCACACGCTTGACCGCAAGCCCGGTATGGGCAGCTTATCAATCGGCCCCAGGGAATCGAAGCAACCAGCGGAGTTGCTGGTCGCTGCGGATGAGCGCATCAACTGGTCTGTCTTCGAGCCCTTCGCCACCCCGGCCGGCTCCCCTTGGCCGCGTTATCTGAGCTATACCGGCGGTGACACGGGCTTCCTGGAGTGGGCGGAGCGGCGGCCTATTGAGAGTATAAGCTGGACCCCGGTGCTGCCGGAGGCTACACCCTTGGACGGTAGCCGGGCGGATATCTATACCCTGGGTATCAAACTGGGTCCTCTGGCAAATGGACAGCTGAGCCTGGTTCTGCCGGAGAAGCTGTACAACCTGAGCCTGTCCGGCGATCTGACACGCTTCTCGGCTTCCGGCCATCTGCCGGCTTATCTAGCCCTGGTGCCGGACACAAGCAGACGTAAAAGCGATGCACCTTACCGGCTGCCGGACCTGGGCATGCTGAGTGAGGTGACCACTCTGGCGCTGAATAGCCCGCCGCTGGGCCAGCCCATCTCGCTTGCGGGTCTGGAGCAGTTACCGAACCTGGAATCCCTGAGCTTATGGGGCAGCTTCTGTGATCTTGACGCACTTGCCCGCCTTACCGGGCTGACCAGCCTGGAGCTGCGCTTCATGCCGGAGCTTGACGGTCTGCCTTCGCTGGATACGTGGCCGCTGCTGAACCGGTTCATTGCCTTCAATGTGGAAGAGGCCGGCGGCAAGCGTCTAAGACAACAGATGAAGGCGCGGGCCAAGGTGCGTCCTTGGGATGAGTATGCCTCGGTGAGCCAGCTGAGAAAGCCCGAGTGGTGGATAATCGAGTACGGCCGCCCGTTCTCCGCCTGGCCGAAGCGTCTGGCCAAGCTGGCGAACGAAGCCTACGATGCTGCGCAGGCAGCCTTGGCGGAGGCCCGCAGTCTTGAAGAGGCAGAAGCAGCCATTACCGCCTTCACTCTGCGCTTCAATTCACTGAAGGGCATCGAGACTACCGAGAGGGAAGACCTGGGCGAAGCGGTATGGCAGCTCAGCCAGTCAGAGCACCAGATCGGGCAGCCTATAACAGAGGAAGCGGCGCAGGGCTGGTTCGATGCGGCCCGTGATTATTAATTAAAAAGTTTATAAAAAATAAGATAAATCTTAAAATTTAGTTTCATTAGTGATAAACTAGGATCAGGATTGATCCAAACGGTGTGTGACCTGGTCCGCGCTGGCTTGCTATGGCGCCTAAGCAGGAGTGTCTGCATCCTTCCTGCAAATCGTAGGGTAGAAGGACGGTATAATATGAGCAACCAACAAACAAAAACAGACGTTATTTTAATTGGTGCTGGAATCATGAGTGCAACACTTGGTTCACTGTTAAAGGAATTAGTACCGGATTGGCAAATAACCGTGTTTGAGCGGCGTGCGGGTGCCGGGGAGGAAAGTTCAGGGGAATGGAACAATGCGGGAACGGGGCATTCTTCACTCTGCGAGCTTAACTATACTACAGAGCAGCCGGACGGATCGATCGACATCAGCAAGGCGATTAAGGTGAACGAGGAATTTCAGTTCTCCAAGCAATTCTGGTCCTATCTGGTGAGCCAGAAACGAATACACAATCCGCAGGATTTCATTGTTCCTGTGCCACATATGAGCTTTGTGGAAGGGCAGAAGGACGTAACATTTTTACAAAAACGATTTGAAGCGCTTTCAAACAGTCCGCTGTTTCAAGGCATGGAATTCTCCGATGATCCAAGGCAGCTGATGGAATGGATACCGCTGATGATGAAGAACCGGAAGCTGGACCAGCCGATAGCGGCTACCAAAATCGATTCGGGAACGGATGTGAACTTCGGCGCCCTGACCCGTATGCTGTTCGACCACTTGCAGAGCAATAACACCGATATTAGGTATAATCATCAGGTGGATGACCTGAAGCGCGCGCAGGACGGCTCCTGGGAGCTGAAGGTGAAGAATCTCGCCAGCGGCGCAACAGAGCGTCATAACGCCAAGTTCGTCTTCATCGGCGGCGGGGGAGGAAGCCTGCATCTGCTGCAGAAATCCGGCATCCCGGAAGGTAAAAAGATTGGCGGATTCCCGGTAAGCGGACTGTTCATGGTCTGCAAGAAGCCGGAGATTGTAGCCCAGCATCATGCCAAGGTGTACGGTAAGGCTGCGGTGGGTGCGCCTCCGATGTCTGTTCCGCATCTGGATACCCGGGTGATCGATAAGCAGGAATCCCTGTTCTTCGGGCCGTTTGCCGGCTTCTCGCCCAAGTTCCTGAAATACGGCTCGATGTTCGATCTGATTACCTCGGTCAAGCCGGATAATCTGGTTACGATGCTTGCAGCAGGAGCGAAGAACCTGTCATTAACCAAGTATCTGATCGGGCAGGTCATGCTGTCCAAAGAACAGCGCATGGAAGCGCTGCGGGAGTTCATCCCGGATGCGAAGAGCGAGGATTGGGAGCTGGTGGTGGCGGGCCAGCGGGTGCAGATTATTAAGGATACAGCAGCCGGCAAAGGCATACTTCAATTCGGAACGGAAGTAATTAGCAGTGCTGACGGCTCGATCGCCGCATTGCTGGGAGCCTCTCCAGGGGCGTCAACGGCCGTCTCTGTCATGCTGGAGGTAATCACCAGGTGCTTCCCGCAGCAGATCAAGGCCTGGGAGCCGAAGATCAAGCAGATGATTCCTGCCTACGGCATGTCCCTGTCCGCTAACCCGAAGCTATTGAACGACATTCATGCTTCCGCAGCGCAAACGCTGGGCCTGACGAATGGAACAGATGGGCATGAGCCGCCAGTCGCGGTCAATCATCTATAGAAAAGATTGGCGTGTGCTGACCACAAGCCTGCCAGCTTTTGTATACGTGTAAAGAGGCCATCCCTTGGGATAGCCTCTTTGTCTTGCTGTATCAAACCTGCCCAACCTATACCCCGAAAGAGATCAAGCCTTATGAGTCTTGAACAGCCGGATGGCCAGAATCAGAGCCACCGCTACAGCCGCGAGACCGGCCCAGTTCAGGTGGAGCACCGAGGTACGGCTGATCACATAGCCGCCTAAGCCCGATCCCAGCGCGAATCCGAACTGGATGAAGGAGGTGTTTACGCTCAGGGCCATATCCGGGTTCCGGGGAACCAGGGTGACCAGCAGGAGCTGCTGCGCAGGGGAGATGCTCCAGGTCCCCAGCATGAAGATCATCAGGATCAGTAGGAGGACAATCACATGAACGCCTGCCAGCGCGAACAGGAGGAGCGTGGCTGCCTGTAACAGAAGTCCCGTAATTATGGTGAACTTCGATCCTTTGGAATCAGCCAATTGCCCGCCTAACTTGGAGCCCATGAAGCTGCAGACTCCCGCCAGGAAGAGCACCCCG
Organism: Paenibacillus sp. FSL H8-0122; assembly: GCF_038005345.1. Classification (NCBI taxonomy): domain Bacteria; kingdom Bacillati; phylum Bacillota; class Bacilli; order Caryophanales; family Paenibacillaceae; genus Paenibacillus; species Paenibacillus sp. FSL H8-0122. The sequence continues at coordinate 6,845,251 of NZ_JBBOTB010000001.1, forward strand.
CTGATTTCGGTCACAGACAGTGAGGATGCGGCCTGCAGGTAAGGGGTAATATAAGTGAAGAGTGTAGCGTAACCCCCTACATATAGTAAGGTGATCGCCAGAGCAGTAACAATTCTGGAATCCTTCAGCACAGACAGCTGCATCCTGAGGGTGACGGCTTCTTTTTCTTTGATGGCAGGGACCTTGGCAGAGATAATGAACAGCGGAACAAGGCTCAGCCCCCCGACGATGATGAACAGAGCCCTCCACCCAAAGTGTTCGCTGAAAAAAGTGCCGGCAGGAACGCCCAGAACCAGCGAGCTGCTCAGTCCCATCAGAATAATGCCAATCGCATTGCCTCTGCGTTCCTTCTCCACGAGCCGTGTAGCTACAGCCATAGCGACTACGGTCGCTATGCCCCCGCTTGCCCCTTGGATAACCCGCACCCCCAGCATAGCTTCATAGGGCAGGTTCAGAAGCATCAGCCCGTTGCTGGCAATGAACACGCCGAGGGCGGTCAGCAGCAGCTTTTTGCGGTCCATATTAAGGGTCAGTGCAATGAGAACCGGGGCAATAATCGCTGCGGACAGCGCGAATACGGTCACCATCAGCCCCACTTCAGAGGTGGATACGCTAAGATCTGCCGCCATCATCTCAATGACGCCGGTAATAATATATTCAATCGTCCCGATCAGAAAAACGGCAAGTGCCAGAATATATATCGTCAATCGGTTATTCAAGTTCATTCGCTCCTTGTGGTTTCATATCCTTGTACCTTCATAACGGAATCGGCCGCCGTTCTTGTCATCACTCTACGATGCTGCTAAGGTTAAGTCAAAGAAACGTTTCTGAATGGAACGTTCATTTTTTTTGAATGAAGGAGTGACACATATGGAATTACGCCAACTTAAAACCTTTTATACGCTGGCTTCCACACTCAATTTCGCCCGCGCCGCCGAAGCACAGAACTACGTTCCCTCAACGGTTACGATGCAAATGAAGGCCCTGGAGGAAGAATTGGGGGTGAAGCTGGTGGACCGGCTCGGCAAAAATGTGACGTTAACCGATACCGGAAAAACGTTCCTGCGTTATGCGGATAACATCCTGTGTATGGTGGAGGAGGCGCAGCACGCGCTCAAGCAGCCCGGCGAGCTGACAGGCACCATCGTGATTAGCGCAGATGAGACATTATGCACCTACCGGCTCCCCGCTGTGTTGCAGAAGTTCCGGCAGCTTCATCCCGGAGTCCGGCTGATTTTCCTGCCGCTGGTGAGCCCGAGCCTCCGGCAGAGTCTGCGGGACGGGGATGTCGATGTGATCTTTATGCTGGATGAAGTGAAGGGCGAGAGCGGATTTTGCGGAGAAAAAATAAGGGAGGAACGCTTCTGCCTTCTGGCCGCTCCCGATCATCCGCTGGCGTCGCGCCCGGCGCTGGCTATCGAGGATTTCCATGGTGAAACGTTCTTACTGACGGAGCAAGGGTGCTCCTACCGCAGCTTCTTCGAGCGCAGCCTGTCGCAGAAGGGAATGGCGGGCATTACGGAATTGGAGTTTCACAGCGCAGAAGCCATCAAACAATGTGCGAAGCTGGGCATGGGCATCGCCATCCTCCCTGAAATGGCCGTAAGCGAAGAATTGAAGCGGGGGGAGCTGATCTCCCTGCCGTGGGATTTGACCGCAGTATCTTTTGCCACCCAAATGTTCTGGCATGAGGAGAAATGGCTCTCCCCGGCAATTGAGGCTTTTATCCATTTGGCCCGGGATCTCGAATCCTCCCCTTGACCTTAGGTCAGACCCAGGGTGTATCGTAGAGATATTCCAAGCCGCAGTCCGGGGAGTGATTAGGATGAGAAATGAAATAACGATTAGTGAACTGGCCAAGCTGATGAATGTGTCGGTCCACCAGATCCGGTATTTTGAAGAGAAGGGTGTGCTGCAGCCTGCTTATACCGGTGAGAATCAGTACAGAATGTACAGTATGGATCAAGTGTATCAGCTCGCGCATATCCTGCTGCTCCGCAAGCTTGAAGTGCCTGTTCAGTCGATTAACGAATGTATGAGCTATAGTCCGAAGCAGCATCGCGGGCTGCTGGAGAACTCTCTCGAAGGGATTGAACAGGAGCTGGTGCGTCTTCAGGAGCTTCGGCAGTTCATCCGTAAAATGCTGGAGGAACAGCAGAGCTACAGCACCTCGCCTGAGACCTTTCAGATCAAGAAGTGTAAGGCTACAAGTCTTATGCAGGTGATGAAGCTGGATTCACACAGGAAGCTGAGTGCAGCGCTGCTTGCGGAGCAGGCGGCAGGGATACCGGATCTGTTCGAATCGGATATTTATTATGTGCTGGAGGAGTCGGGTGCGGTAACCTTGTGTCTGGAGCAGCCGGATGCGGGCGGGGTGATTTTGCCGGACGGGGAGTATCTGACTCTGCAATGTGTGGCCCGCGAGGAGGAGCTGGAACAGTGGATCAGTCAATTACTGGTGCATGCTGCTGCACAAGCGATTCCTCTCGCGGGACCGCTGGTGGTCATTGAACGCTCTTATCTCTCCCTGTTCGTTCAAGGCAAGCTGCATTATGAGCTGAGGGCCTGCATCGGCCCGGCTGCACCTGTGGAAGGGAGAGGTTCCGTATGAGAACGATGCCAACAGGTACAACGTCAATAAGTACAGCGCCAGTAACTATCGAACCTATGGAGGCGAGGTATAATCGTGCGGTGGGGCTGCTGCTGGCTCAAGCTTTTCAAGGGAAATTCCAGAACCGGATCAGGCTGAAGGAGGCAGAGCTGGCAGGGTGCTTCGAGTTGCTGCTTCAGTATGCTCCTGCTGATCCCTATACACACAGGATGGTAGCTGTGCAGCAGGGTGAGGTGATTGGCAGCATCTCGGTTAAGCGTACACCTGAAGCGGACCTTATGGGGAGCAAGCAGACGTCTCCGTTACCGGGAACCTCACAGCTATTAGGCAAACGGGGCATGATCAGAATGCTGATCGGCCTCTATGTACTAGACCATACCCCGGCAGCAGGCGAGTGTTATATTACCGACCTTGCGGTCCACCCGGAGCATCAGAACAAAGGGGTAGGAAGGCTGCTTGTAGAGTGGGCGCAGAAGCTTGTGGATACAGACCCGGGACTGAATCGTCTCAGCCTTCATGTATCAGCCGGTAACCCGCATGCCCGTAAGCTATACGGGAAGTGGTCCTTCCACACGGAAGCCTGGGAGACACGTTATACCCTGTACTTATTGTTCAATGAGTTGAGCTGGGAATACATGGTTCAGCAGAGGGGGGGATAAAGAAATGAGGACAACGAAGAAACTATGGATATCTCTGCTAATTGTAGTACTGCTCCTTGGCGGTGCGGGGTTGTATATTGTGCAGCAGAACCGCTTTGAGATGACGGAGCAGGCCATCGAGATTGCGTCGCCTGAAGGCAAGTTGACGGGTACGCTGGTACTGCCTAAGGAGGCTTCGCAATCTTCCGGCAAGCTGGGACTTGTGCTCTTCATCCATGGGGACGGGCCGATTAATGCCTCGCATGATGACGGGTATAAGCCGCTATGGGAGCGGTTAGCCAGCCTGGGATATGCCTCCTTGTCGCTGGATAAAAGAGGTATCGGTGGTTCCGTAGGCAATTGGCTGGATCAGAGTATAGATGACCGGGTGGAGGAAGCACGTGAGGCTATCGCATGGGCCCGGAAGCAGCCGAATATCGATCCGGACCGGATCGGGGTGTGGGGTGCCAGTCAGGCAGGCTGGGTGATTCCCAAGCTGGCGGGCAAGGAGCCGCTCGCCTTCAGCATTCTGGTCTCACCGGCCATCAACTGGCTGCGCCAAGGAGCCTATCATACCCGGCAGCAGATGCTGCAGGAAGGGAAATCTGAGGCGGAAATCGCAGCCGAAGAGGCGGCTAACAACGAGGTTAGGCAGCTTCTGGCGCGGAAGGCGGGCTATGAAGACTATCTGGCTGCGGTGAAGGAAGATGACCTGATGACGCGGGAGCGGTGGACTTTTGTCAGCAAGAATTACCTGTCGGATGCCGGGCAGGATCTTAAGCAATTCCATTCCCCGGTGCTGTTGCTGCTGGGCCAGCAGGATATTCATGTAGACTGGCAGGAGACAGAGCAGGTGTACCGCAAGCTCGTCCAGCCGGAGCTGCTGAGCGTGGCGGTCTTCCCGGAGGCCGAGCATTCGATGCTGAGCAAGAAGACGGCGGATTCCAGCGTCATGGCGCTCATGATCAGCCTCTTCGCCCCACGCCACATTACAGTTCCAGGCTATATGGATCGGATTGGGGAATTCCTTAAGGAACTGGACTAACCTCAAGGGGCTGGTAAATAGAATGTCTTTTGTCACGCACATACTCTGGAACTTACAGCAGCAATGGTCTATCATATAGGCTAAAGAATTCAACATATAGGATTAGCTGCGGATTATGAATGACAAGAGGAGAACCGATGGACAAGCCAATAACTATTCTTGTTGCTGAAGACGACAGTGACATTAGCCGGCTGCTATGCAGCATTATCAGAAAGAGCGGATATCAGCCCCAGCCTGCCTTTTCTGGTACAGAGGCATTACTCTACCTGGAGCAGCGGGAATGGAGCATGGTTCTGCTCGATCTGATGCTCCCGGGAATGACAGGCGAGGAGCTGCTGAAGTGGATTCGCTTGCGCGGGGGGATGCCCGTGCTTATCATCTCGGCGAAGGGGGAGCAGCAGACCAAGGTGTCGGCGCTGCGCGGAGGTGCGGATGATTTCATTACGAAGCCCTTTGATATTGAGGAGGTATCCGCACGGATTGACTCCCATCTGCGCCGGCTAACACAGATTATGCCACCAGCTGTAGCCCGCATTCTGCAGCACAACGGACTTGTGCTTGACTGTGATTCTCAAATTGTGACGGCAGAGGGGACAGAGGCAGCTCTGACTGCACGGGAGTATGAAATTCTCAAATTGCTCCTATCAGAACCTCAGAAGGTATTCACTAAGGCCAATCTGTACGAGAGTGTATGGAAGGAGCCCTATTACGGTGACGATAACACGGTGAACGTCCATATGAGTAATTTGCGGAGCAAGCTGGCCAAGGCGGCACCCGGAAGCGAATTTATAGATACGGTATGGGGAATGGGCTACCGGCTGAAGACTTAAGACATTCTTAAGGATCGGCTTTAGCCCTTCTTAAGTTTTGATTTCTATACTTGGTCTATCACATAAGGGGGGCCAAGACAGCAATGAGTGAATATGTATTGCAAACGAATCAATTAAGCAAGAGATTCAAAGGCAGTGTAGCGCTGGATAAAGTGAATGTATCGATCCGAAAAGGCTCGATCTATGGCTTTATCGGGCAGAATGGAGCCGGAAAATCGACGCTGATGCTTATTGTCGCCGGACTTGCCTTTCCATCGGAAGGAACGATTGAGCTATTCGGCACGGGTACGGAACGGGAGTTGACCGAGGCCAGGAAGCGGATGGGGCTGATTATTGAAGGTCCCTCGTTGTTCCCGCATATGACGGCCAGCGAGAATCTGGAGGTGAACCGTCTCCTCCGGGGCATCCCCGGCAAAGATTGCATCAGCAGAATGCTCGAATTGGTTGGACTACAGGGGACAGGCCGGAAGAAGGTGAAGAATTTCTCACTGGGCATGAAGCAGCGGCTGGGCCTTGCCACCGCCATGCTAAGCGACCCGGAATTTCTGATTCTGGACGAGCCGACCAATGGGCTTGATCCGATGAGTGTTATCGAAATGCGCGAACTGCTGAAGCGGCTCAATCATGAACGGGGGTTAACAATTCTGATCTCCAGTCATGTGCTGAGTGAGCTGCATTTGCTTGCCAGCCACTATGGCATTATCCATCACGGCAAGCTGCTGGAGCAGCTTACGGCCCGGGAATTGAACGATAAATGCCAGCAGTATGTGCATATTAAAGCGGATCAGCCGGACAGGGCAGCCATGGTGATTCAGAACGAGCTGGGCACTACAGACTTCGAGGTGATGCCGGATGGAGTCATTAAGCTCTACGGATATAGGGAGCAATCCGGCAAGGTAGCTACGGCGCTATTCTCCGCAGGTATTACTATTGAGCAGCTCATGCCGATGGGTGAAGACCTGGAGAGCTATTTCATGAAGCGGATCGGGGGTGCCGGGAATGTATAACCTGATCAGAGCCGAGCTGTTCAAGCTGCGCAAGGACCGGTCGTTCCATGTGCTGCTGCTCATAATCGCCGCACTCTCTGTGGCATATCCGCTGCTTTACTATATCGATAATAAGTCCGGCGGCAAGCCGCAGTTCACCGGTGCCGAATTCCTGATTAAATTTGTGGCAAGCAATGGTTATGTCATCAAATTCAGCATCGCGGCATTGGCGGGATTCTTCATCGCCAGCGAATATACGACAGGTGTGATGAAGACGGTTGCATCGTCAGGCAATGACCGGGGGCGGCTGTACGCAGCCAAGCTTATTGGATTCTCGGCGGGAGCCATGATGATTTCTTTGATATTTCCGTTAGTCAGCTTGGCTGAAGTATCAATGCTCTCAGGCTTCGGCCAGTTGCCGGAGGGCGTGGATGCCTTCTTCCTCCCCCGGGTCCTTGGATTGACGCTGTTGTACACTGCTGCCTACGCAGCGATCGGGGCATTATTCACAGCAGTGTTCACCGAGAGCGGCAAGACAATCAGCTTCCTGATGGTCTTCTTCCTGATGATCAATACGATACTAGGAGGCTTGGGGGAATATATCCCTGTGTTAACTACAGTGTACGATTACTCGGTATTCAAGCTGCTCGGGGACATCGGCAAGACCCGGATAGACGGCGGGGATCTGCCTGCCCTCCTGCTTGTGCCCCTGCTGACTATTGTCGTCTCCGGGCTGCTGGGAGTGCTTGTGTTTCGCAAGAAGGAAATTAAATAAAGGAAGAGGGGAGCGGAGAGTCTTGTTCATCCTAACGCTCATATCAGTCACAGCGGCGGCTCTCCTGCTGGCCCGTCTCCTGGTAGTAAGGCGGGAGCTGGGACGGATGACCGGACAGCTTCGCCGTTATAATGAACGGACCACCGGCAAAAAGCTGGAGGTGAACCTATTTGACAAGCGGCTCGAAGCGCTCGCAGCCCAGATTAACCGCCAGTCTGATCTGGTCGTTGAAGCGGAAGCTAACCGAAGAAGGACGGAGAATGAGCTGCGTCAGGCAATTTCCAATATGTCCCATGACATCCGTACGCCGTTGACCTCCATCTTTGGCTATATTCAATTGCTGGAAGTTGAGCCGTTAACGCCTGAGGAGAAGCACGAATACCTCTACATTGTCAAAAACCGGACCAAGCGGCTTCAGGCGCTATTGAATGATTTTTTTGAGCTGTCCTTGATCGAATCTGCGGATTATCAGCTTAAGGCCGAGCGGATTGTAATGACGTTCCTGCTGTCGGACGCGCTGGTCGGCTTCTATGATCCGTTCAATGAGCGGGGCATTACGCCGGACATCCGGTTTCCGAAGGAACCGGTGGCAGTATATGCTGACGAATCAGCTGTGCGGAGGGTCGTTGAGAACCTGCTGATGAATACAGTCAAGCATGCTACTGGCCAGGTGACCATCTGCTTCGAGCAGCGGGAGATGACAGCAGAGCTTAGAATTACAAACGAAGCGAAGGAACTATCCGGTATGGATGTGAGGCTGCTGTTTGACCGCTTCTATACAGTAGACCGCACCCGTTCCGCTCAAGGCTCAGGGCTGGGTTTATCGATTGCCAAAAGCCTCATGAACAAAATGAATGGTACGTTGACTGCAGAGCTGAAAGGGGATAAGTTAACCATGGTCTGCTGTTGGCCGCTGTGGTTACAGGGTGAAGAACAGCCCAATTACCGCTGAACACTGCGGTTAGTTTAACCCCATCGAACAGCCAGCTCCCTCCTAAGTAGTGATTTTTACGTATACCGGCTCATCATTTCAAGCAGATACTTACGGAATTCTTCACGGTAGGGCTTCGGCTCCATAATCTCCAGACGGGTGCCGAAGCCGGCCAGGAATTGATATCCGATCGGGTGCTGCGGAATATAGAACGTAGCCAGCAGTTGTTCAGCGCTATAGGCTTCGATGCTCTTGCGGCCGTACCGTTCAATGAAATGATCCTTAATCCCCGGCGAGATCAGCGCCTTCACTTCGGTTAACTGCGGCGGAACTTCAGCCTCCCGTGCCTGATTCAGCATGTCCGCTCTGGGGCTGAACGTCTGTTCCTTACGCTCAAGCTGCTCCATCCGGGAGAGCTTGAACATCCGCATCCCCATCCGCTCCAGGCAGAAGCCCTTCAGATACCAGCTCGATTCACTGAAATGAAGCTGATAGGGCTCCACTGTCCGTGTCGTCGGAGTGCCGGATCTGTCGGTGTAGCGGAAGGACAGCAGCCAGCTCCCGGCGATGGCCTCCTGGCAGGTCTTCAAGGCTCCGGCAAGCTCTGCGCGGCCCTCCCAATCATAGAAGGACAGCTGAACCGACCCCTTAGGAGCGATTGGACTCACCATCGCTTCTATTTTTCGTAGCGTCATGGCCACGTCTTCGCTGATCAGAATTTGCTCCAGCCCGCCGAGCGCAGCCAGTATATTCTCCAGATCGGAGCTGCTCAACAGGCGCTTATCCACCTTGTATTCTTCCATAATGCCATAGCCGCCCTGCACGCCGGGTGTGGCGTATATAGGTATGTGCGCCAGGCTGAGCGCTTCCATATCGCGGAGAATCGTCCGTTTGGACACGCCGAATAATTGTGCGAACTCTGAGCTGGGCACAATATCTTTTTTGAGCAGAATCATAATGATGGTAATCAGCCGTTCGACCTTGTCCATCCGCTTCCCTCTTTCTTGAGTTGAGTATGAAACGGTGACATACACCCGTCACCTATCGTGTATTATACTACATTTATCTTACGAAGGAGGTTATGCTCAATGTCAGCGATTGCTTATCTTAATTTCGATGGTGTTGCCGAACAGGCGATTGAATTCTACACAGAGGCTCTACAGGCCACCCAGGTGAAAAAGGTCAAATTCGGAGATATGCCGCAGGACCCGAATTATCCCCTGTCGGACAAGGAATCAGCGATGATTATGGAATCCTCTATAGAATTCGCAGGCGGCAAAATTATGATGTCCGACCTTCTCCCCTCGATGCAAGCGGTAATGGGAGAGCTGGTGAAGGGGAATGCCATGCTGATCAGCCTGGTGATGGAGGACAAGCAGAAGCTGGAAGAGTACTTTAAGGGCCTGTCTACGGGCGGACATGTCATCATGCCTTTATCCGCTACACCATGGTCTTCGTGCTTCGGCTTGCTGGTGGACCAGTATGGTGTGGGGTGGAAATTCAACAGTGATGCCGAGCAGTTTCTGGATGCGATCATGGAGGGGAATTCAAGTAAATTGCAATAATGGGACGTAAATCACAGTTTGTTAAATTTTCTCCGCTAAAGCCCTAAATCGTTGAAGGAATTGGCCTGAATCTATGGAAAGATAGAGTACCTGAGACCAGTCTGCGTCATATATTCAGGAATTCACTCATGAAAAGAGGAATTTGAGCTGATGTCAACGATTCGTCTGGGCAATACCCGGCTAACAGGAGCGGATGGCGTTCGTGCGATCGCCTGCCTGTCAGTCATCCTGCATCACTTGTCGCAAAAGCTGATCATGCCCGCACAGAAGCCCTGGCTGCAGGAGCTGCAATCCGTGCTGCTTCTGGGGAACGGCGGGGTCAGCTTGTTTTTTTTGCTAAGCGGCTTCCTGCTGTCGTTTCCCTTCTGGAGTGCGTATCTGGATAACGGACCGTATCCGAGTCTGCGGACCTACACTCTGCGCCGTGCCGCAAGAATTATGCCCGGCTTCTATGTATCCCTGCTGGTCTGCCTGCTCCTGACCTGGAGGCTGGGTATTCCGATGGAGTACTTAGGGCGGCGTATTGTCACAGCCTTCACCTTCACATCGGGCTTCCACTATACCACGTTCTTCCCCTCCGACTTGAACGGCCCGCTATGGTCGATCAGCTTCGAGGTATTCTGCTACCTGCTGATGCCACTCTTCATGGCGGTGTTATTCCTGCTCGGCAAGCGGCATTCCTTCAGTACGGCGATCCTGTTCTGGGTCGCCGTATTTGGGTTGGTGCTGGCCGCCAATGCCCTCATTCACAAGTGGTTTACTCCAGGCGAGCAGGGCCGGGGCTGGGACTACGGCCAGGTCGGAGGCGCGAAATTCTGGATGCCGAGATACAATCCGGTCGGCTTCTTCGGCCACTTCACCATCGGCATTCTGGCGGCGGGCATCACGAATGCCTTGCTGCAGCGCCGCTCCAGAGTGGAAAGGCTCAGCAGACTTGGTGTGTTCGATGCCGCCGTGGCGTTTGCCCTGGGTCTTGCCGGTCTCCTGATCTGGCGGATGCGTCACGCGGGCGAATTCGACTTCAGTCTCCAGCAGCAGCCGTATCTATTCCCGGTCTATGCCATGCTGTTTGGCATTGTACTGTTCTCGGCACCGTTCAGCCGGGTGGTTGGGCGTGTGCTGGATAACCGCTTCTTCCGGTTTACAGCCAAAGTGTCGTTCGGCCTGTACATATGGCACTATCTGTTCATTACCTTGATCGAGAAGTATGGCCTTCAGGATTTCCATTATTCCGGGATCAGGGATGTGTGGCGCTGGCTGGGCATCAGTATGTCTGTTGTGGTCATCTCGTATGCAGCGGCCACTATTTCGTATTACGCCATAGAACAGCCGTTCATTAACTGGTCCAAAGGCAAGCCGCTCTTCCGGCGCAAGCCGAAGGAGAAGCCTGCGGAGGCGGCAGCCTAACCTTCACCGAACCGTTGACTTTGTGAAATCTCCATGATACATTGTGTATACACGGAATACACAATTTGTTAAGGGGGCTTGTTATGCTGGCTTTAGATGTCCGGAATTTAAATAAAAAATATCCTAATTTTCAGATCAAAGACGTCTCTTTTCAATTGGAGCAGGGCTATATCATGGGCTTCATCGGGGTCAACGGCGCAGGCAAGACCACCACGATCAAATCAATCCTGAATATGGTTCAAGCCGACAGCGGCGAGATCAGCATTCTGGGCAAGAACATCGCTGAACACGAAATGCAATTGAAGCAGGACATCGGCTGCGCCTTCGGCGATATCGATTTCTATACACGCAGCAGGCTTAAGACGCTGACGGGTATTACGAAGAAGTTCTACAAGAATTGGAATGATGACACGTATTACAAGTATCTGAGCCGGTTCAAGCTGGACGAGAACAAGAAGATCGCTGAGCTGTCCACCGGCATGAAGGTCAAATACAGCTTGACCCTTGCCCTGTCGCATGGCGCCAAGCTGCTCATACTGGATGAGCCGACCAGCGGACTCGATCCCGTCTCCCGGGATGATCTGCTGGATATTTTCCAGGAGCTTATCATGGGCGGCGAGATCAGCATCCTTTTCTCCACTCATATAACCTCTGACCTCGAACGCTGTGCGGATTATATCACCTTCATTGAGCAAGGAGAGATTGTGGCAAGTAGCGAGAAGAACGAGTTCAAGGAGTCATACCGGTTACTTAGCGGCAGCGAGTCGCAGCTTAACGAAGTGAAGGAGAAGCTGATTTCCTACAAGATCAACTCCTTCGGCTTCACCGGATTAATTCATGCCCGGGATATCGATCCCGCCTGGACGCTTAACACGGCCATCCCGACTCTTGACGACATCATGATCTACTTTGCCAAAAAGGAGGGTGTATATGTATAATCTGGTGCTGAAGGATTTGAAGTTAGGCGTTAACCCCTGGTTCTTTGTATTACCTTTAATTCTAGGCGGTCTGATGCTCATTCCGGGCTGGGTCTACTTTATAGTCCCGCTGTATTTCTGCTTCATCACCGTACCGAACATGTTCGGCGGATTCAAGAGCCAGAATGATCTCATATTCAGCACGATGATGCCTGTGACCAAACCGGACATCGTGAAGTCCAGAATAGCTGTGATTGTCATTCTTGAGCTTATGCATCTGCTCATTGCCATGATCTTCAGTATCTTTACGTTTCGCCTGTACCCGCATTTGACTTATATTTTCTTTCCGCCTTATATGGGCTTCTGGGGCCTATGCTTCATTATGCTGGCGGTGTTCAACCTTATATTTATCTCGATGTATTACAAGACGGCATATAAGTATGGCGCGGCTACGACTGCATCGACGGCTGGGGCGATCCTGTTCGCGGGCCTGGTCCAATGGGCCGGCATCCAGAATAGCTGGATGCATGGCATATTCTACGGCTCCGGGACCGATCATACGGGGCTTCAGCTCTCGATTCTGATCGGAGGCATCCTCATTTTCGCGGTCTTCACCCTGCTTGCCTACCGGATTGCGGTGAAGAGATTCCTCAGAGTGGAGATCTTATGAACGTAACCATCTCCAGCACCTCCGACAAGCCGATTTACCAGCAGCTGCACGAACAGATCAGCGCACAGATTCTTAGTGGCGAGCTGGAAAGCGGCTATTGCTTACCCCCCATCCGGCAGGCTGCCCTGGAGCTGCATGTCAGTGTCATCACGGTGAAGAAGGCCTGGGAGGAGCTGGAGCGGAGTGGCTTGATTAATACGGTAACGGGCAAAGGCTGCTTTGTGGCCGAATTCTCACCGGATGAGATGCTGCGGATACGTAACGAGATGGTCTTGAAGCAGATGGAGGGCGACATTCAGTATTACAAGTCCTTCGGCCTTACGCTTGATGAAGTGATCGTGCTGCTGGGCAAGATCTACTGAACAATATGGACTGGATAGGAACAGGCTTTTCACGATCCCTTGGGGAGGTGAAAAGCCTGTTTTGTTGTGTGTGTTACGGATCACGTATCCTATTTCCCCTGGAATTTCTCCGGGAACTGTTTCACAATGCCTTCCGTCAGCAGGTCGGCAAAATGAATCATGTGGACCCCGTTTATATCAGTGGCAGCAATGGAAGCAGCGTAGTCTCCCTTGAGGATATCGAGCACGATGTCTGTGACGAGCTGAAGATGCTCGTACAGCATGTTCTGCACTTCTTTGAAGGACCAGCTCGGATTCAGTCCGCTCAGGAATCGGGCAATCTCATCGGCGTTCCTGTGCCAATCCGCCTGCAGCTTCTGCACCTCCGCCGCATTGCCTTTCTGGGCGGCTGCGACGATCTGTCCAGCTATCTGAATATGCTCCTTGAGCAGTCCGGCCAGCTTATTGCCGTTCGCCTCCCCGTAATAACGCTTGAAGACATTGCCGATATCTTCCTGGTTCCTTAGCAGCCGCGCCAATACTTCCTTCTGATCCGGGTTATTGTTGAGGGCGCTCACAATATAGCTGTGCGTCCATGTGGTGTGGTCAATCCACACCTGTTGCATCTCACTTCTCAGCTGCACCTTCTGCGGGCTCCAGCAGGCCGCCGCCTTTTTGCTGCCGCCTGCCTGGGCCTGCACCGTTCCTCCGGCTTGCGCAAGATTGAATACGAGCGTGAGGGTGAACACCATTAGCCATAGCTTTTTCAAGATCAACTGCTCCTTTGGGCGGAATGAGAGAATCTGTATTATTATGGCTAGGATGGATCGTTATTATTTATGAAAAAGCCGGATGAGCGCGGAGATCTCCTCAAGGGTCTCTTGCTGGCCAAACGTGCGGTGCTAACTTCTGCTTTCGGAGCCATTGGGGAGGGACATAAGCAGCACGTAGGCCCGTATACCGAGGAGGACTGGTCCTAAGGGAGAGACGGAAATATAAAGGAGAAATGGTATGAAGGGTGGTCTTCAACACTTATCTGGTGTTATTATATATGTATCATTTGTTGGTTTTTTGTATACAATAATAACAAGTGCATTGGAGGTGGCTTATATATGACATTAGCGATTAAGGGGAAGTATGTTGATTTCATTACGAATTATATTGCTCAGTCGCCATATGGAACTCCAATTTTTACTGCTGAAGTTACTGAGAGGGTTATGGAGGAGTTTGGGCTTGAAGAAACTCAGGCAAGGAAAATTGTGAACACAAATTTAAACCGTTTAAATGGTGTAGTATTGGAGAGCTTTAGGAAGGGAATCTACTACAAGCCTAAAACCACTGCATTTGGAAAGTCCCATTTAAATCCGGATCAGGTTGTAAAGAAAATGTACGTATCACCTAAAGAAAATATTAGAGTCGGTTATGAAACAGGAGCATCGCTCCAACACCGATTGGGGCTTACAACTCAAATGCCCAAATATAATTTTATTGCAACTAACGTAGCTGCTCCAAAGGTTGTGAAAGAGCTGCATACTGTATTACGTAAGCCGCGTATGGAAGTGAATATTGATAACTATTTATATTTGCAGATCCTAGATGCCATTGAGAATAAAGACCAGGTGGTCTGGGATGCTCCCCACCCTGAAGGGATAATTAACAAATTTATTGAAGCTAACAAGTTAGACTATGGAAAGCTATTAGGATATGCCGCTATGAACTACGCTAAGGATATAGTTTGGCGCCTAGGTAAAGTTGCAGAGGGTACCCGGTTATGATATTGCATGAAAGTAAGGATGATTTTGAGGAAATCATACTGCAAGTTAGTATGAAAGCTGGCATAAGGGCTGATGTTTTAGAAAAAGATTATTATGTTACGCTGATGCTTGAGGAGCTGGCTCGGAATCAAGAACAATGGAAGGCTTATTTTAAAGGCGGAACTGCACTATATAAAGCGTTGTTGTCCATTAATCGGTTCTCAGAGGATATTGACTTAACGGTGTGTGTGGATGATGTAAGCTCAAACTCCCAAAAGAAAAAACGGCTAGAATTGTCAGCGGAGGGCTACTCGTGCTTAAAAAAGCTTTCAGATGATCAGCAATCGAGCAAAGGCAAGGGCAATATAACTACAGTTTATGGATATGATCCCATCTTTAATGGTAGTGAGGGGACTGATCCACTACAAAGATTTGGAAGAGTGAAGATTGAAGCTACTTCGTTTACTAAAAGCGAACCTGTAGAGCCTATGCTGATAGCCCCAGCTCTTTACTTGTACGCCCAAAAAGAATCACAAGATGTACTAGATACAAAGTTTAATGTTCGGCCTTTTAAGATATTAACCATAAAACTAGAGCGCATCTTTATAGACAAAGTATTTGCTACCGAGTTTTATTATCAAAGATACAGACAATATATAAACTCCAGAACAGATAATCCAAGTGATTTTGCATTTGATGTTGCTAAACATTTGTATGATTTAATGGTGCTTTTTACTAACGAAAAAATCCGAAATTTATTTACAGAAAAAGTTAACCTTCAGTACCTAATTGGACTAAAGCGGGAAGAAGAGCAAGTACGTTCTGGTGGTATTCCGTCAGATTGTTTGATTAAAGACTTTCGCTATCTACATGATCTCCTTACTGACATGAATTTTCATGAAGAGTATTTGCGTATGCAAAATATTTATGTATTTAGAGAACAAGACAAAATTCCACTGAGTCAGGCGGAGGCTGTTATAGCTGCTATTCGGATACTCGAAGGATAACATTATTTTGAAATTGTTTTGAACTATGGTCAGGCTTATATCAGCACACCCCTCCCTTGGAAATAGTGGAGGGGTGTGCTGTATACCTGCATCACTCCTCAAATTTCACATGATCCAGTATCGTATTCCCCCACTCAGGCAGCAAGTGTGCCTCTCCCGCAAAGCGGCTTCCAGCTATGGAGCCGTCTTGAAACAGCGCCCCCTCAAAGCTGCATTCCTCGAACCGGCAATACAGGAATAAGGCACCGCGAAAGTTGGCGCCGTCAAAGCGGCAGCGGGTGAAGGATACATCATTAGCGATCGCTTTGCTGAAGTTGCAGCCGGTGAAATCACAATCATGGAACTCCTTGCTGATTCGGGCACGATTCAGCTTCGCTCCCCGGAAGGAACAGTGGCTGAAGGTATGGGTCACGAATCTGTTGTCCAGCTTGACCCCGTCCAGGCAACAATGGGTAAGCGTTGAGGTATTGAGGCTTGCCGCATCCTCGAAGCGTGAATAAGAGAAATCAATGCCCTGTAGAGTGAGGTACTGTATGCTCTCTATCAGAGTAACCCCCCGGTAATCTTCCAGTCCTGCCTCCGTCTGTCCATAAGGGGAGATGGGAAAGGAGCGGTCCTTTTGATGGAGATTATGTTTGCCTGAAATAGCGGCCAGACGCCGGTTCACTTCAGAGAGCTGGTCGTCCTGCCATCTGGCCAAGAGGAATTTCTTATTCAAGGTAGCCCCTCCTTACATTAATTTGGTAAAATGAATGAAATCTAGTTTATATGTTAGTATGCCAAGTAACTATAGACAAGCCATTAAAGGAGGCCATCCACCCGTGGGAAGATCGTTTGCAAATCTGCATATCAAGTCAGGTGACCTGGACAAGACCCTTCAAGCCTTGAAAGAGCTGATCGCCAAGCATGGCAAGGTTCTGGGTTATCCTGATTCTGAGACGCCGGAGCGTAAGGCAGTTATCTATGTAAGCCAAAGCAACGAGGGCTGGATCAGCGTGCTTCACGATTATTTCGTATGGGGTACGGTGAAAAAGGTTGGCAGAACGTTGTCCGGGCTGCTGGAGGAGCCGGTGATGACGGCGGGATACATGAATGAGGAGATCTTCGAGCTGTCTTTCTTTGAACAGGGGGAGATCCAGGCCGAACGAATCTTCTGTGAGCCGTGGACCCGGGAGGAATACGAACACCTGCGGGAAGAGCGTATAGCTGACGAATATATGCAGCGGGTGCTCGGGATGCAAGCTGAGGAGGAGAACTTCGGCGCATTCATCAGCCTTACCAGCCCCGGGCAAGCGGTGGAGCGGCTGTCCGAAATTACTGGAATGTCTCTATGGAGCGATGCGGAATGGCTGCCGTATGAAGAGACGCTCAGCGCACGGTTTGTTACCTATGAGTGGTAGAAGAAGATGCTAAAAAACAGCGGATTCTACAAGCAGCGCTTCTTCATCACGCCCGAGGAGTTCAAGAGAGTTGTAGAGCTTCTGGAGCCTACGCAAGTGCGGTACTATTTAACCAATTATACCCATACAGAGCATGATCAGAATCAGGTGGTGGAGGCGTATCGCGCCTTCTATCAATATTATACAGCTGCGGAAAAAGAGAGCGGGGTGCGCCCTTTCTTCATCTATTCGATATCGGTTCTGCCGGATACAGAGAGCTTCGGTTTTTTTGCGAGAAATGAGGGGATTTCTATTCCCTATCACGGGCAATGGGCAGAGAATGAGCTGCCCTGTATCCTGATCTCCTGCCCTAAGGGGCACCGGGTCAATGCTCAGGATGAGCAAGGGGAGTATTATCTCTATGAGGATGTCCGGGAGCACAAGCCGCTGAGCTATGCCCTATATAAGGAAATCACCGGCTCTATTCAAAAAATAACCAAGCCTCTCCGCTTCTCGGCGCAAGATACGGAGGCGATGGACGAACAGAAGCCCTCTGTACGCATAAGCCGTGACGCGGCTCAAGACTTAAGCGACTCGTGGATGGTCAGACAATATGGACTCTTGATCCATGGGCAACCAGGGCCTAGCTGATCTATTGGATTACTCATGAAAGGGAGGGGAGCCGATGGCGCTGAAGTTCATCTGTACCTGGGGCGTGCTGGCTCTATCGTGCTGGGCGGTATGGTGGAGCTTCAAGACTGAAAAGCTGATCACCGTCGCCTGGCTGATGTTCCTGCTCCCTGCGATTCTCCAACTCGTTGCTGCTGTACGGATCGGGCTAGGCAAAGCCAAGTTATTTCTTGTATTCGGCTGTATTAATCTGCTGTTCGCAGCCCTGACCGGTGCGGCCGTCTGGTATCTGGTCCAGCTGGCAGATGCCTATAGAAGGGGGAAATAGTTCAAGCGTGTCTTAAGCGGGGGAGGGGTGCTAATATGCAACTGGGTTTTACGCTGGATACCCATGGAACATGTGTGGGTGTACTCAGAGATGAATTGCTGCCGTTAGAGGAGCTGGCATATACATTGGAGTTCCCCTACGATATCTTCGTTGTGTTCCGGGTGTTACCTGATAGCTACGGGCGGAGAACGTTCAGACGCTTTGACAGCGGGGATCATACCCTCTATTTGGATATCAGCCTCAGCTACGAGCAGTACCAGCGTATGTCCAAGAATGAGCAGCGCGAGGCTCTGGGCATTCACCTGTACAGCTATCTGGCAGAATCTATTTCCAAGTATACCAAGCATGCCGGTAAGACTGCCCAAGCAGAGCTGCTGGAACGGGTGAAGAGCTGGATGCTGGCCAATAACTGGCTGGAAGGGAAAATCCATCAGGCACGCCTCCTCCTCTCCCGGGAGATGGGACTCCATGAGGTTAGCCGGACCTTGAAGCTGCCGCTGGAGGAGATTGAGTATATCCTGCTGCGCATGAATAATGATGCGCCAGCTGCTGTTCATCCTGACAATCTATAATCAACCCTTAGCAGGGAAAGGGGAGTACAACTATGTATGAGCGTCTGACAGAGTTATTAAGCAAGCCTTCCCCGGTCCGGTGGTTTCCGGGCCATGGGGCCGAGGAGAGCTGGATTGCCGAAGCCGAGGAGGAATTAGGCTTCAGGCTGCCGCCGTCTTACCGCTGGTGGCTGGCCCGTTATGGGGGTGGGAGCCTGGGGGACGGGCAAATTCTGACGCTGGTTGCTCCCGAGGATAGGGAGTATACCGACTGGGATCTGCTGTATATCCACAGGCTGAATCTGGCGGAGGATTGGTGGGTCAGCCGGTTTCCGCACCGGCTGGATCTGTTCGTGCCGGACAGCGATGAGCTGTATTACTTTGACACCTCTGTCCCCGATGTGCAGGGGGAATTCCCGGTCATGCGTTATGACCTCATGAATGATCTGATCGAGGAGTATGCTCCCACGTTCGCCGGATTCCTGGAACAGCTGATCGACGACAGGAAGTAACCATGAATACGGCACAGAAGGAAGTGGAGCGGCTGGCGGCGGAGATTGCGGAGGCGGCCCGGAGGTCGTTCCGCGCGCTTTTTGCGAATGGGGAGCATTATTATTACTGTACGCTATATACAACGGGCGAGGGACATGCGCCAAGCCTCTCCGCCTGGTCACGGGAGGCCCTGGAGCAGGAGGCGGACAGACAGGCAGAGGAAGACAGCACACCGGCTACAGAGATCGCCGAGCTGATCAAGTGGTCGTATGCCGATTCGCCGTATTGCTGCTTCGGAGATGAGTATTTCGATGAGGTCAAGCGGTTATTCCAGGCGCGTCCATCTATTGCGGAGCTTGAGGATGAGGCATGGAACGATGAGTTCACTATGAGGCTGGGGGCCATAGAGCTGGCGATGCGGATGCTGGATGCTGAGGGTCTGTTCGCGCTCAATCAGCCCAGGGAGGACGTATGTGTGCTTGCCGAAGTGATGCCGCCGGATGAGGGGAATACGGAGATTGCCCTGCGGCTGAACCGGGCGGAAGCTCCGGCGATGCGGGCCTGGCTGGCGGAAGCGGCAGAATAAGGTTATTGATGAATAACTCACGCAGGAAACCGGGGGAATGATGAATGTATATCGTATCTGAGCCCAAGGGGCTGTCAGAGCATCACAGGCACCTGCTTGAAGTGGAGAACGCAGGTCTGTATCCTCCAGCCTATATCCGGTTCTTGCAGCAGTACGGCGAAGGAACGTATCGGGGCTGGATGAATGTGCAGACCCCTGACCCGGAGGTGCTGCGGCCATTTGCCGAATATGGGTTATGGGAGCATGATGAAGACAGTCCTATAACGGAGCAGCAGATCGGTGAGTGTACCGCTATCGGGACCACTGTGGACGGTGATTTCCTGGCGGTTCATTCCAAGGTGGACGGGCTGCTATGGCTGCCCCGTCATGCGGAACAGATTCAAGCAATCCCGCTGCCATCCGGGGAACAGGAGAAGGGAGAGAGCTATGCCCTGATCTTGGACGGCATCTACCGCCGGATGTATGGGCGGAGCCAGGAGGAGAGCGTCTATTATGAGCCATGGACGGGAACCCGCGAGCATCTTTTCCTGCGGATGCCGCCGGGAGAGGGCCAGCTGGCGCTCACGGAGCTGGCTGGCCTGTGCCGGACGGAGGCTCCGCCGGATCTCTTCATTGAGAATCCTTACGTCTGCTACCTGTTTTACCGGGAGCTGGGGGGCTATATCCGCCTGAATCTGGCGGGTGGGCAGGAGGTAGCCGTCTTCTATGAGCAGGCTGCCGGGCAGGTATCGGCCAAGATGAAAGAGTGGCTTCTGTCGAAGGGATGCGAGCAGTATTCATGGGAGTGAAGAATAAGGAGGAGTGCGGATGATTGTCCTGAAGGACATAGGGAAATTCGAGGTGCTGCCGGCGCGGGCGATGCAGATCTATCAGGGGGATGTTCCGGCCTTGCAGGCGGCTATTGCTGCAGGCTGGGATATTGAAGCGGGGCTAGAGCTTAGCAAGCATACCACAGTCAGCCCGCTCGACCTGGCGATTATCACGCAGCAGACCGAGGTGGTGAAGCTGCTGGTGGAGCATGGCGCGAAGCTGAATGTACCTCAGAATCCGGCCTTCCTGCGGGCGGTCCGTTACGGCAAGGAGGAACTGGTCCGATACCTTGCTGCACAGGGCGCGAAGCTGGACCTGCTTAACCGGACGGGATCGGGCGCTTATTCACAGGCCTACTACGGCAACAAGAAGAATATCCCGCTGATCCATGAGCTGGGTCTGGACATCCGGCAACATGCCGGAGCCGTGCTGCGGCAAGCCGCCTCGGACCATGATCTGAAGACGCTTACCTATCTGCTGGATCAGGGAGTGGATATCAACTACAACAAGCCGGATATGGTCTATCCTTACGGGGCGACGCCGCTGACAGTGGCTGCCCAGCTGGGCAATCTGAACATGGTCCGCTACCTGGTGGAACGCGGTGCGGACCTTATGATGACGGAGAAGGACGGCGAGCGGCCGTATACGATTGCGGTCAGCAGCAAGCATACCGCTATGGCGGAATACCTGAAAGCGTTGGAACCGCCGGATGTTCATGATGTGGAGAACAAGAAATACGAGCTGGCCAAATATAAACTGCCGGATGAACTGGTCCGCTTCCTTACAGGGGACGAGCTGCGCCTGACGCTGGCCCCTAATGAATATAAGATCGGGTACATCGACTTCTTCAGCTTCACCGACACGATAGAGATGAAGGCCGGGCGGCGCAAGCTGCTGCGGCTGTCTGCCGATATCGATAATTACTCCGGTCTTGTGCTGGTCTGGAATCCGCAGAAGAAGGGGCAGCTCGGCTGCTATGATCTGGAGCATCAGACGTATGCGGATCTGTGCAGCTTCCCGGAATTTCTTGCCCAGCCTGAACGCTACCTCATACAGTTCATGGAGGGAGAGCTGGACGGGTCATGAAGGAGAGACCGTCTAAAGTGAATCATAACCATGAGACCTGCGAGACCCTGGACGGGCTGGAGGACATGCGCTCCGAGCTAACAGGGTACTGTTACCGGATGATGGGCTCCATCTTCGAGGCGGAGGATGCCGTCCAGGATACCATGATCCGGGCCTGGCAGCACCAGGAGCAGATGAGGCAGCAGGCCTCTCTCCGAGCCTGGATGTACCGGATTGCCACCAATGTCTGTCTCGATCGGCTAAGGAGCGCCAAGCGGCGGGCACTGCCGATGGATCTCTCGGAACCGGCCGCTGTCGTTACGGAGCCTAGGGAGAGCCTGCCTCAGCATTCCTGGATCTGGCCCGCTCCGGGCTATGTGGATGACCCTGGTAATATTCTGGTCAGTAGAGAGACCCTCCGGCTGTCCTTCATTGCACTGCTTCAACTGTTGCCGCCCCGCCAGCGTGCCGTGCTGATTCTGCAGGAGGTATTCCGGTGGTCGGCAGCCGAGACCGCCGGGGCACTGGAGATGACCGTGGCAGCCGTGAACAGCGCGATGCAGCGGGCACGGGCAGCCATGGCCAAGGCACAGCTCCGGTCCGAGGCCTTGCAGGCTGATGATAATGAAGTGGACGAAGGACTGATTACCCGGTACGTGGAGGCTTTTGAACAATACAATATTGCTGCGTTGTTAGACCTATTCCAGGAGAACGGCAGCCTGTCGATGCCGCCATTTACGATGTGGGTGCAGGGCGGCGCGGATCTCGCGGCCTTCTACCAGATCACACGCAGTCACTGTGTGGGATCACGGATGGTGCCCGTCCAGGTGAACGGGAACCGGCCCGCATTTGCCCAGTACGTTCCCTCTGGAGAAGATGGATTGCTGGTTCCGTGGGCGATTCATGTGCTTGAGCTGAGCGGGGGGAAGATCGCGCATGTTCATCATTTTATAGATGCTGAATTATTTATTTGCTTCGGATTGCCGGAACACCGATGATTCTGCCGCGGCCGGAACGTCTATACTAATGAATCGCACAAGCGAGACCATTCCGAACTCAAGGAGGAACACACAATGACAATCAAACTTACTCCCTACATTACCCTGGAGGGGCGCACGCAGGAGGCCATTCAGTTCTATGCACAGACTATGGGTGCCGAAGTCCTCTCCATCCTGACGTACGGTGATATGCCCGACCTCCCGGACACGTTCCCGGATGAGGTGCGGAGTCTGGTGGCACATGCCAAGGTACAGGTGGGCGGCACGGAGCTGATGTTCTCGGATACTCCCGGCGGTACGCCAGTTGAGAGCGGGAAGCGGGTAACGGTCTGCGTTACTACGGACAGTGTGGAGGAATCACGGAGAATTTTTGATGCGCTGCAGGAGGGCGGTCAAGTCAATATGCCGTTTCGGGAGGAGCCGTTCAGCCCCGGCTTCGGCGATCTGACGGACAAGTTCGGGGTGACGTTCCAGATCTATACGGAACTTGGATAGAGTGGAGAGCGAGTAGGAGAGGGTTTCGGACATGATGAAGACGAACATTGAAGTACCCATACGTTGTACAGGTGTTGCCGTAGTATTGCTGAAGAATACACCCTCTGGTCATCATGTCCTGTTACTGAAGCGGGCCGGTTCGGTACTCAGGGATGCCTGGTGCTATATCGGCGGGGGCATTGAAGAAGGGGAGCAAGCGTGGGAAGCTGCACTAAGAGAGGTTCGGGAAGAGACGGGGATTACCCAGGTCACTCTCTACACTTCCAATACCTTCGACCAGATCTATTCGGCAAAAGAAAACTATATCTACGTCGCACCAGTGTTCGTGGGATATGTGAATGACGACCAGGATGTCATTCTTAATCATGAGCATAGTGATTATGAATGGCTGACGGTGAATGAAGCCATAGACAGGGTCGCTTTACCGGGGAATGATGTAGTGCTTGCTACGATAGAGAAGCATTTCATCAGGAAAACTCCAGCAGCATGGTTACGTGTTGGCACACCATAAGAGGGCTTGAGAAGGGCTGCACGCGATGAGCGTGCAGTTTTCTTGTGCTCTTTGGAGAGTGCGTCTGCGAAATGTAATCGAAAAACCGACCACATTCGGCGTTGTGTGGGCGCGTGGGCCGAATGTAATCGAAAAACCGATCACATTCGGCGTTGTGTGGGCGCGTGGGCCCAATGTAATCGAAAAACCGATTACATTGGGCGTTGCGTGGGCGCGCGGGCCGAATGTAATCGAAAAACCGATTACATTGGGCGTTGCGTGGGCGCGCGGGCCAGATGTAATCGAAAAACCGATCACATTCGGCATTGCGTGGGCGCGCGGGCCAAATGGTAGGTCTATTTCTATCATTTTCGCAAAATAGCCAGTCCATGCAAACTATACCCGAGCAGACTCTTGTCCTCACAGGTCCGCAGATGAAGCTGAAGCCAGCGTTCAAAATCTTCTTGCTGTGCCTCATTGATGTGCTTGGCAAACAGATAACCGACGCCGTCTGTTCCAATATGGGCCACAAGCTCTGTGTGATAGGCCGCTGCTATGCGTTCGATTTCCAAGGGGGACATATGTAGGAATAGACCATCTTTCGTCTGGTTGGTATGCCAGGTAAGCACATCATCCATATTCCCTAACCTATCGCCTATGCTTAATAACGAAACGGCAGCATTGTTAATATATGAGACTGCCAGCAGCCCTCCCGGCTTCAGCACGCGCAGGCATTCGGCCATGGCCAGCTGTCGGTCTTCATTGCCGATATGATAAAAGGCTCCCATGTTCAAAACAACATCAAAGGTTTCACTGTCAAAACGGGATAAATCCGTGATGCTTCCTGCATACATATCGGCCAATACCGGATGCTTGCTCTGCTTCTCTCTTAGGATATCTACATGATAAGGAACGAGATCTCCAGATACAACCTTATGCCCCAATTCTGCCAGTGGAAAAGAGTAATTCCCTGTCCCTGCGCAGCCGTCAAGAATGTAGGCTTCCGGCTTAAACAGCTTCTTGAAGTAGGCCATCGTTGTGATCCATTCGATCTGATGACCGTTATCCCTGGACAGCCTTCCTTCTTCATCATAGGAATCATAGTAATCCGTTATCGCATTCGCCATATTGCCCTCCTTAAAGTTGGCCGGGCCTTATCAAGAAAAACTGCCCTCCCCCAACCATAACGGATCGGGAGAGGGCAGCCTATGACCTAAATTACTTGAAGATCCGCTGCGAGAACTGGTACAGTCCGCTGCTCCAGACCTTGCCTTCATGTCCGCCGACATCCAGATACCACAGATGCGGAACATTCATGCTGGTTAGGCTGTTATGGAAGTTCTGGCTGATATACAGCAGGCCGTCGGAAGCACCGCAGGAGATCCAGAGCAGCTTCAGCTGGCTGGCCGTCTGCGCCGGATTCGTGATCAGCTGTGAGGCCGGCTTCGTATTCGGAGCAGAGGAGAATGCGCCGATCCAGGAGAACTTGTCCAGATGCTTGAGCCCGAAGTTCAGCGTCTGTCCGCCGCCCATCGATAAGCCGGCCAGGGCGCGGTTTTGCTTGTTTTTGTATACCGGGAAGTGGGAATCGACATAAGGAATGAGATCATTGATCAGGTCGAATTCAAACCGCTCGAAGGCGGCTACCTTGTCCGGTGCATAAATATCGCCGATCGGGCGGTCATCCGCCATCGCGCGGCCATTCGGGAACACGACAATCATCGGCTCCAGCTTGTTCTGGGAGTACAGGTTGTCCAGAATGTTCCGTGGATTCATCCCGTTCAGCCATTCGTTCTGATCTCCGCCGATGCCGTGCAGCAGGTAAAGAACATTGTAGGTCTTGGAAGGGGTATAGCCCGGAGGGGTGTATACCATTGCGTTTCTTGACTTACCTACGGTAGTCGAATAATAAGAAATCTGCTGTACGTTGCCGTGGGGAATATTATTGCGGTATCCGTCATAGCCTTGCGGAGCGGGAGTGATGGTACTGGTTATAGCCGCAGCGGCATCCGCAGAGAGGCTCAACTCCTGCTCTTCGGCTACCGGCGAGGCATAGGACATAGCGGGCAGCATCAGCGCTGCCGTCAGAGCCAAAGCGGCAATACGAGTCATCATCTTCTTCATTTCACATATCCTCCTTAGTTTAAATAGATTAGGCCAAACCTGATTCATCCGTCCTCTTATGTCCCTCTATGAAGCAGAGCTCTTCTTTTACGGCATAAAATGTAAGCGCATCCACCATAAGGATACCATATATAACATATTATGTAAATTGTATTTTTGGGATTTTTTGATAGATTTTAGAGTCATCCAGCGGCTAAGCTGTAGTCATACCGGAAGAGGCAGGGTAATAGACAGATATAGAAGCTTTAACTGTAGCCACAGCAATCCCGGCGCGGAAACGTTACAGGCACGATCATCCGGAATGCGGCGGGACCCAAGGACTGGAGGGATGGATCATGATAGGACAGAGTGTATCAGGAATCAGTCCGGTACAGGTCATCATGGCCTACGGCGGCACACAGAGCGATGTCAGCTCACTGGAGAAGCAGCGGGATCGGCTGATGCTGGAGCTGGACCGGGTGAACGCGGGACAGAGCAGCGAGGCCGTGCCCTACCGCCGTGAGCAGCTGCAGCGGCAGATCCGGCTGCTGGAGGTTCAGCTTGCACGCAAAGCCGGCAGCAGTACTTCCACCGACGTAAGCACAGCCTTCCAGAATGTCCAGGGTCCGCTGATGAGGACCGAGTGGAAGGGGTTCCTGAAGGGGATCGGCCAGACGGATCCGCAGACAGCGACAGTAAATGCAGAGGGGCGTTTCGAAGCATTCATCTAATGCATAACATCTAAGGTTAACAGATGGTGCAGAACAGTATAATTGTGTCCCTGGAGAGTGGGTTTGCCACCCTCCTTTCTTTTTGGCCCGGGATTATAGTAAGGAATGACTCTATGTATCCTGCTGGAAATTGAAAGCGGTTGCCTGGAGCCAAATCGATCTGGAGGAGGTATTTATGCTTACTCGCAAAGTATTGAGATTGCTGCTGGTGCTTGCCGTCGCATTCACGGGGTTCATCCCGCAGACCGCCGGTGCGGCTGAACCGGAACCGGGAACGGAACCGGTGCCGCAGGTGGCCGCCGCTGGCCCGGCAACCATCCAGAATTACCCGATGCCGTCTATCTATACTCCGTCTTCTGTTTACTCGTTGAAGGTGAACAATGAGGCGGTCCCCGTCGTCAAGTATTTACCCGACTATGATTATGCCCAGTTCTCCTTTGAAGGAACCATTAGCCTTGAGGTGACGGCAGACAAGCCAATCACCTCGTATTCGATCAGCCCGCTGGCCAAGAACATCACGGGAACGGTCAACGGCAACAAGCTGACCTTCACCCTGTCGGCCTCTACCTATGTGATCGTCGACATTAATGCACCTGCGAACGAAGACCCGAATGAGAAGGACCCGGACAAGCGCCGCAAAAGACTCGTGATCGCCGCCGATCCGCTGGAGACAGACATCCCCGCGTCCTCCGGCCCGGGAATCTACAATGTGACCGCTGCACCGTACAACGCAGACAAGACGGGGGCAACGATCACCTCGGGCGCCATCCAGCAGGCGATTGATGCTGCCAATCAGGCCGGAGGCGGTATCGTCTATATTCCGGCGGGCGTATATAAGAGCAGCAATCTGACCCTCAAAAGCAATGTAACGTTCTATCTGGCCGGGGGTGCAGTCATCGTCGGTACAGGCCGGGGCGAGGACTACCGGAATGACTTCCGCAAGGATTCGATCTCGGATGGAACCTATTTCATCCGCACCGCCACCAATTCCGTGAATATCACCATGCGGGGGCGCGGAACGATCGACGGAAAAGGGATAGAAATGCGCAAACGCAAGATGACCAACCCGCCTGCAACCCATAAGCAGGGAGAGGGATTCATCAATAACCTGGTGGTGCCGATGGCGACCAGCAACTTCAAGTTCGACGGGTTAACCCTGCGGGACGGCGGCTTCTGGGCGTTCCTGGTGGTCCGCTCCGATAACGTGACCATCACCAACTATAAGGGATACCAGGATTTATTTACGCTTGAGGATGATGCCATCGATATTAACGAGAGCCAGAACGTGCTGGTGAAGCATGCCCTTGCCATCTCGGATGACGATACCTTCTCCACCAAGACCTGGCCGCAGAAAGGAATGTCCAAGGACTGGCCGGGAGCCATCGAGCATCTGGAGAATGTGGTCTTTGAGGACTGCTTCGCCTGGACACGCTGCGCCGCCTTCAAGCTGGGGATGGGCATATGCACGCCGCAGATTGGCGTAACCATCCGCAATTCGTATGTCTATCAAAGCGCGCGGGCGCTGCTGGTGGATCATGCCTATACAGAGAATCCGCTCCCGGTCGAAGGCTGGGCCCAGGATGTGACCTTCGAGAATATCGATATTGAACGGGTGGGCATCAACCAGTTCGGCAATTACTGGCTGCGGGTCTCCACCAGTACATCCGGTGATGTAAGCAATGTCATTCTCCGGAACATCAATGTCCGCGAGACGGGAGGAGATTCCCCTATTCAGGGCAATCCCACCAGAGGCGGGATGGTGAACGGGGTAACTTTTGAAAATGTGGTGGTCAAAGGAACGCTGGCGAAGAATCTCAGTGACCTGAAGGTGAGCATCAAGAATGAGAATGTAAGCGGGGTAGTCTTCGCGAATACGGATCAGGCCTGGTTTAGCGATCACTTCACCTCCGGGCTGCTCCCGGATTGGACCGTGGCTTCAGGCGCCAACAGTTGGGCGGTAACCGATCGAA
Source organism: Paenibacillus sp. FSL H8-0122 (assembly GCF_038005345.1). Lineage (NCBI taxonomy): Bacteria > Bacillati > Bacillota > Bacilli > Caryophanales > Paenibacillaceae > Paenibacillus > Paenibacillus sp. FSL H8-0122. The sequence goes on from NZ_JBBOTB010000001.1 coordinate 6,873,356, forward strand.
CAGGGAACCGGGTGCTGTCCACCAGCCAGACCACGACGGCGCTGATTACCGCCAAGGCCGGTGCATCCTGGACGGATTACACGTATGAAGCCAGAGCCAGACTGCCTCTTATTAATGGAAGCGAGAACGCAGGCATTGTCTTCCGGGTGCAGGATCAGAACAACTTCTATATGTACCGGATTGATGCCAGCACAAGCCAGCTGCAGCTCTACAAGGCTGTAGCCGGAACGTTGACGCAGGTCTCGAACACCTCGTTCGTGCCTGTCAAGAACCAATGGTATACCCTTAAGGCGACGGTTCAAGGCAATACCGTCAAAGGGTATGTGGATGGAGTGCTGAAGACGACATGGACCAACCCGGTCAATGAATTAACCTCGGGCGGAATCGGCTTCCGCACCACTTCAGCCGGGGTCTGGTATGATGATGCCAAGGTGACCGCCATTCACAATCCGCCCACGGATATTACACTCAGCGCTACCCAGGTGCCGGAGCTGACTACTCCAGGCGGTGTAGTGGGCACCTTCACTACAGCCCATCCGGATGCGGGCCAGACCTTTATTTACGCGCTGGTTCCGGGGCAAGGAGACGCCGATAACAGCAGCTTCTCCATTGCCCCGCAGGGAGACAGGCTGACCCTCCGCACTACGCCGGATTATGAAGCGAAGAGCAGCTACAGCATCCGGGTGAAGAGCATTGACGCCAATGGCCTGTCGCTGGAGAAGAGCTTCACGATTCAGGTTACAGATGTGGACGAGACTCCGATTGATGCCAATCCGAATTCCGTCCGGTTCACGGATAACTTTGAGGATGGTAATACGACGGGCTGGACGGCTGCCAGCGGGACCTGGAGTGTAACCACTGACGGCAGTACGAAAGCCTTGATTCAGACAAAAGGAAATGGGGCGGGGCTCATTACAGCCGGGGATTCATGGCAAGATATTGCTATGGAAGCCAAGGTGAAGGTTCCCATCGCTAATGCCAATGCCGGCATTCTCTTCCGTGTGCAAGACGCCAACAACTATTACATGTACCGGATCAATGTCAACGACAAGAAGCTGGAGCTGTTCAAGGCGGTAAACGGAACGCTGACCCCGGTGTCCAGTACCCTCTTCGCCGATGCGGCTGCGGGCCAGTGGTATACGCTGAAGGCGGTCATCAAAGGGAATCGGATTCTAGGATTTGTGGACGGCCAGTTAAAGCTCCAATGGACGAACCCGATAACAGAATTAACTGCAGGTAAGATCGGCTTCCGAACAACCTCCCAGAATACGGTGTTCGATAATGCCCGTGTTACAGGAATACAAAAGGTGACGGCCAGTGCGCTTAAGACGGTAACCCTCGATGTGTATGAAACGGTTACGCCTGAAGGCAACCGGCTCAGCGTTAGCCCGGGCAGCCCTTTTGCAGGGGAGATCATCACCCTGACGGCTGAAGGCCATAACCAGAGCGTAGCACCTGACGCTCCCGGAGATGAACGTTATCATCCGGAGGCCTGGAGCTCCACAGAGGAAGGTATGGCAGGCGTCTTCACCGTAACGGATGAGGTGTATCAGGCTGCATATGTTCCGTCTGCTGTAGGTGATTACAAGATAACCGTTATCTACCGCAAGCAGGTATGGGACGGCTCAGCCTGGGCCGATACGGAGCTGATGGATACCCTGATTGTGGACATTAGAGTAACCCTGAAACCGGCAGACATGGAGGATGACAGCATGGATGAGCAGGACCCGCCGGTCCTCGGTTAACCTATAGATTGCTATCTCTATCCCGGTGTGTAAGCAGTGATATGCTTATGTTCCGGGATTTTTTGCGTTAAAAAAGATTAGCGTATAAGTGCAACCGGCACCCGGAATTCTCTACTATATAGATAAGAGGATACCAAAGGAGAAACAGCAGATGGAAGATCAGGGAATCATTCAGCTATACTTGCAGCGCTCACAGCAGGCCATTACGGAGACACGGAACAAATATGGTGCTTACTGCCGGGCGATCGCCAGAAACATTGTTGCTAACCCTTCCGATACCGAAGAGTGTGAGAACGATACATACCTCGCTGCATGGAACGCTATACCGCCTAACCAGCCGAGAAGGCTGCCGGTATTCCTGGGGCGGATCACCCGCAATATCGCACTCGATAAGTATGGGTATAATACGGCCAAGAAGCGGAGCCGCCAGCTTGAGGTGATTCTGGAGGAGCTGGAAGACTGCCTGCCTGCAGCGGAAACGGTAGAAACGGAGATTGCTGCCGGCGAAACCGCCCGGTTGATCAATGAATTCCTGTACGGGCTGGAGGAGGGGACACGAAATTTATTCATCAGACGGTATTGGTATGCGGATTCCATAGAATCCCTCGCTGGCAGGTTCGATATGAGCAGCAGCAAGGTGAAGTCGAGCCTGTTCAGGACCCGGAACAAGCTTAGAATTCATTTAGACCAGGAGGGCGTTCACCTATGAAGCGGGAGGACTTGTATAAGGAGATCGGACTGATTGACGAGGAATTGATTGCGGCGGCCGAACACAGCGGAGTAAGGGGAAGATCCAGAAGAAGAGGGTTCTCCAAAAGATGGATCGCACTGGTCGCCTGTCTGGTCGTCTACAGTTCTACGGCTACCGCGCTGCTTGCCACGGAGTACACGAAGAATAAAGCGGCGGAGCCTTACATCCGTTATCTGACAGCGGAGGATATGGAGCTGGCCCCTCCTGCTCAATATAAGGCGGACAAATTCCTGAAGGCGTTAGCCAGCGGCAACGATGAATATGTATACATTGCGGTGAACCGGCTGGTGGAGAGCTTCAATGACCCGCAGGCCCGGGAGCTGGCGTTGCAGAAGCTTCAGCCTTTGCTGAAGGATGATTCTCCGAAGATCGCGGGTGCGGCTGCTTTTGCCACAGATATCCTGTCGAAAAGCTACCAGAGTCCGTATCTCCACAAAATGGCCGACGGGAGCATCGTATTCGCCTTATTCAACAACTATTCGGATTACGGTACCCAGAATGTACTGTGGCGCATACAAGATGATGTGCTTGAACCGTATTTCAGCTTCGCGGCCCCTTCCATGTACATTAAGGAAATCCTCCCGTCACCGGACCGGAAGCTCCTGGCAGTGGTCACCGGCTCTAACAAAAGTGAATTCGTGCAGATCCTGAATGTGGAGAAGGGGACAATCAGCCCGGAGCTGGTAGAGTCGGCTAGGATCAGGCATGGCGCGCAGTGCAAGCTGGACACGTGGTCCCGCACGGATCATGAGAATTACAGCTATCCGAGTCAACTTGTGTGGAAAGATAATGATACGTTAGTGTTCGAGGGCTCCCTGGCCTACGACGACACAGCGGTTATCGAGAATGTTAGTGTGACGTACCGGTTCAAGGATAAGGTCATGGAGGTACAGCCGGTGAAGTAGTGAGTTTGCGCTACACGAATATAGCTGCGAATGGATGAGACATCCGTTTGCGGCTTTTTTGCTGCCGGCGAGAGGGCGATCGGTCCGAATGTGCTGCTGCGCAGACAATTTAAGAAAGTTTTAATCTTTACCCGACTTGTTCTTAAACAGTTGAGCCTATTCTTGAGTACAGGGAGGGAGCGACTTGAAGAATTGGGCCCGTAAAGATTCATCGATTGCATGGTTATTTCTGGCACCCAGTGTGGTTGGGTTCGCCCTTTTCTATCTGATTCCGTTCGGCATGGGCGTGTTCTACTCCTTCATGGACCGCACGGTGGGGGGCCACTATGTGGGACTGGATAATTACCGGGAGGTCATTGCGGGCGAATCCTTCCGGAAGGCGGCCTCTAATACCTTCTACTTCAGTGTGGTGAGTGTTCCGCTGCTGATTGTGCTGTCGCTGGGACTAGCGCTGCTGCTGCACAGGAAATTGTATTTTCAGAAATGGCTGAGAACTGCGTACGTACTCCCGCTGGTCGTGCCTGTAGCCTCGATTATCTTGGTCTGGCAGATCCTGTTCGACTGGAACGGGGTGCTTAATGCCTGGCTGAGCGGCTTCGGCCGGACGCGGGTGGACTGGATGAAGACGGAGGCTGCGCGGAATGTCATCATGCTGATGTATGTCTGGAAAAACATCGGGTATAACGTGATCCTGTTCCTGGCCGGATTGCAGCAGATTCCGAAGGATTATTATGAGACCGCCCAGATCGAGGGGGCCGGACGTATAAGGCAGTTCCGTAGCATTACGCTGGTCTATTTAACCTCTACGATGTTTTTTGTCGTCATTATGTCGGTCATTAATTCCTTCAAGGTCTTCCGGGAGACATATCTGATTGCCGGAGCTTACCCGCATGACAGTATCTATATGCTGCAGCACTATATGAACAATATGTTCCTGTCGCTTGACCTCCAGAAGATGACGGCTGCATCGACCTTAATGGTCGGCGGCATTCTGATCATCGTGCTGGGATTGTTCGCTATGGAACGCCGCTACCGGCGGTATATGGAATAGAGGTGAAGGAGTCTTGGCAGCTGGTAAAGTCATACAAAAGCTGACGTTAACCGTCTTGATGGGGGCGATTGCCCTCCTGATGCTGTTCCCCATCGGAGTGACCCTCATCAATTCGTTCATGAGCAGCCGCGAAATCGGGATCAATTACGGCCCCATCGGACAGATGAATCAGGTAACCCCAGGCAGGAGCGATCCGTTCGCCAACCTGAAATGGCTGCCGGACCAGGTCTCCCTGGAGCAATACGGCAAGGTGCTGCTGGACAGCCCGATGTACCTGTCGATGTTCTGGAATTCGGTCTTCCTGGTGGTGCCGATCATTGCCGGACAGACGCTGATCGCCGCGCTCGCGGCATATGCGTTCTCCAAGCTGAAATTCCGGGGCCGGGAAGCGCTGTTTCTGGTCTATGTCCTGACGATGCTGATGCCCTTCCAGGTTACGCTGGTGCCCAACTACATCATGGCAGACCGGCTGGGGCTGCTGAATAGCGCGGGTGCCATTATCCTGCCCGGTATTTTTGCCGCATTCGGTGTGTTCATGCTCCGGCAGTTCATGCTGGATATCCCGTATGCCTATATTGAAGCGGCCAAGATGGACGGAGCCGGACATTTGCGGATTTTCTATACGATTATTGTTCCGATGGTTCAGCCGGGTCTGGCCGCTCTGACGATTCTGTTATTCGTCGATTATTGGAATATGGTGGAGCAGCCGCTTATTTTCCTGGACGACCCGCTGAGGCAGCCCTTATCCGTCTACTTATCGAATATCAGCAGTGAGAAGGGCCTGGCGTTCGCCGCTTCCATGATCTATATGGCACCGATGGTGCTGCTCTTCCTGTATGCGGAGACGTATTTCATTGAGGGCATTCAGTTATCCGGGATCAAGGGCTAGGGCTCGCATATGAGGGACTTATGAGGATAGGAGGAGAACGGGGAAATGGAGACTACAGGAGTGCCCGCAGACCGCAGGCGCAAAAAAAATATCAGAACAGCCTTCCTTCTGCTCATGGGCGTGTTACTCTTCTTCACCTTCTTCAGCAATACGCTGCAGTCGTTGACCCTGCCCAAGGTGACCACGGTCAAGCCGCAGACCAAGAGCCTAGAATTCACGCTGGAGGGCAGCGGGAAGCTTACGCCCTTGAGAGAAGCGAAGCTCCTGAATGCCAGCGGCTGGAAGGTCAGGCAGGTTCTTGTGAAGGAGGGGGAACGGGTCACGAAGGGGCAGACGCTGATCCGCTATGACAGCCAGGTCGCCGAAGCGGAGCTGAAGGATGAAGTCGCGGCGCTCGATAAGCAAAAGATCGCGCAGCAGACGCTGCAGGATCAGTTCATTCAGACGTATGCGGAAGGCGATGAGCTTCAGATTCGCAAGGCACGGCGCGAGATTGAAGCGGGCAAGGTCGATCAGGTCACCCAGGCGCGGAAAATTGCCGGATTGAGAGAGCGGTTAACGGCGGAGCAGCAGCTTAAGGCACCCTTCGACGGGATTGTGACCCAGTTGAATGCCCTGCCGGGGATACTGTCATCGGGCGAGCCGGATCTGGTGCTGTCGAGCAGCCGCGAGGGGTTCCAATTCGATTTCACAGCGGACGCTGGGCTATTATCCAGCCTTGGAATTACCCTGGGGGAGAAGCTTGAGGTGGAGGTTCATTCTGCTGAGGGGCCATCGGCCCGGATATTGCCGGGAAAGATTGCAGAGATCAAGAGCGCTCAGGCGCGTGCGGGAAGTCCGGCCGGTGAGGATAACAGCGGGGCGGAGGACATCGCGCAGAAGACGGTCTTCATTGTAATGAATGAGGGTTCGCTCCAGGGGGGTGAGCAGGTTCAGATTAAGCTGAAGAAGCCGTCCCTTCAGGAGGGCGTGGTGGTACCGACTAAGGCCATCCATCAGACGGGCGGGCGCAGCTTCGTCTATACCATCGAGGAGCAGAGGGGGGCATTAGGCAATACGTTTGTCGCCCGCGAGGTTCAGATCCGCTCCAGTATCACGAACGGCCCGGACAGCATGATTCAGACGGATAACCTGTATGGGGACGAGATGATTATTTTGGAGAGCAGTGAGCCCTTGCAGGACGGGAACCGCGTACGTCTGCAATAGCCGTAGGAGTACAGCATACTATACGAACAATTATTGGAGGTAGCGAAAGATGAAGATGATTAACAAAATGGGCTGGCTGGGGATGAGCCTTGCTTTTACAACGATGATGTCAGCATGCAGTTCAGGGAGCAATACAGAGGCTCCAAGCACTGGGGGGAAGACGGTTGTTACGTTATCGGTCCAGCAGGATAGTGAGTTCTACCGTGCGGTTGAGCAGAAGTTTGAACAAGCTTACCCGGATATCGACTTGCAGATTCAGGCGTATAAGGGGATCAGCGAGAAGATGGAGGGGCCGGATTATGAGAAGTATCAGAAAACCGCCGGTACGGCATTGCTCTCAGGCAAAGGAGCCGATATTTATGAAACGGGCAGTCTGCCCGCCAGTGATTACGTGAGCAAGAAGCTATTCCTTGATATGAATGATTACCTCAAGCAGTCGAAGACGCTGAAGCAGGAGGACCTGCAAATGAATGTGCTGGATGCGCTGAAGGTGAACGGGGGCACCTATATCATTCCATCCGGGTTCAGCCTGAGAGCTTTCTTTGGAGACGGGGATGTACTTAAGCAAGCGGAAATCATTGATAAGAGCTGGACTTGGCAGGATTGGAAAAAATTATCCAAATCGCTGATCGCGTCGGAGCAACAAGCGGGGGCCGCACACCGCTACGCGCTTCCGAATAATCCGCCGGATATGCTGCTTCAGGAGATGGTGGTCGACGGCTATAACCAGTTCGTAGACGTAGCTGCACGCAAGGCCAAGTTTGATTCCCCTGCCTTCATATTTATGATGCGGGAGATTAACGAGATGTATCAGGAGAAATTGATGACCACCGAGCCGGTGGAGACCGAGAATCAATTGTTCTATTCTGCCGTTATACAGGGCCCGGCGGATTTCATCAACATTCCGTATACCAATTTTGCCAATCCGAAGCTGCTGTATAAGCCGCATAGCGGAACTTCCGGGGCCATGAGAATTATTCCGAGCTATACGTTTGCTATACAGGCCAAATCGCCGGTTGCCGAACAAGCCTGGACGTTCATGGAGTTCCTGCTCTCTGATGAAGTTCAGTCCCTGCAGAGCAGAGAAGGCTTCTCCCTGCTCCGATCGCTTAATGAGAAGCAGTTCAGTGAGCTTCAGCAGCAGGTGAAGAGCGGGACGTATAAGCTCCCGGACGGCAAGCTTGCAAGTGTTCCTGAGGGACAATTCAAGGTGTTCCAAGACATGATGGATACAGCGGATAACTTCGCTATGATGGATGTGAAGATTCTGAGCATCATCGGCGAGGAAGCAGGCGCGTTCTTCAGCGGACAGAAGACGGCAGAGGATGTGGCCAAGCTGATTCAGAACAAGGCGACTACGTACCTTAACGAATAGATTCAGGCCTAGGAGGGTCCCTGTATGAAGCGAGTTACTATTCTGATCGCAGAGGACGAGAAAGAGATTGCCGGCCTGATTGCCCTGCACCTGGAGAAGGAAGGGTATCACTGCATTCAGGTATCCGACGGCCAAGCGGCCGTTCAGGCTATTCAGTCCCAATCCATTGATCTGGCCATCCTGGATATTATGATGCCGAAGCTGGACGGATACGAGGTCACCCGCCAGGTGCGGGTGAAGCATAATCTGCCGATTATTTTCCTCAGTGCCAAGACTTCTGACTTCGATAAGATTACCGGTCTTGTCATGGGCGCGGACGATTATATGATCAAGCCCTTCAATCCGATGGAGCTGCTGGCCCGGGTCAATTCCCAGTTACGGCGCTCCCTGCAGTTCAGCCAGCCTCCGGGTGCCCATCTGACTTCGGTTCTGGAGCTGGGCGGGCTGATCATCTCCCCTGACCAGCACACCGTTACGCTGTATGGAGAAGAGATTGACCTTACGCCGAAGGAATTCGACATCCTCTATCTGCTGGCGAGCCACTCGAAGCAGGTGTTCAGTGCAGAGAGCATATTTCAGCAGGTATGGGGCGAGGCGTACTATGAGAGCGGGAATACAGTGATGGTACATATCCGCACCCTGCGCAGGAAGCTGGGAGAGGATCAGAATAAGGACCGGTTCATCAAGACCATCTGGGGTGTCGGGTACACGTTCAATGCCTAAGAGACGCCGGGGCTTCAGAACCAGACTGGTTCAGTTACTGGGCGTAAGCATGCTGCTCTCCGCCGGGATTACCTACGGGATCTTCAAGCTGCTTCAGCTCTATTACGCAGGGGTGAAGTGGGAGGACCCGGAGGCGGAAATCCGCCGGTTCATCTACAGGATCGGAGACTTCAATGTGTCTCTGATGCTGTTCATTCCGATCATGCTGATCTTATTCTTCATGTTCACCAAGCCGTACATCCGCTACCTTAACGAGATTTCCAAGGGGATTCATCATCTGGCGGGCGGAGATTTCCAGAATCAGGTGCGGATTGCCTCAAGGGATGAGTTCAGCGCAATCGCAGAGGATCTGAATGTGGCCGGGGCCAAGCTGCAGGAGGCGGTACAAAGAGGTGATTTCGCCGAGAGCAGCAAGGACCAGCTAGTCGTCAATCTGGCGCATGATCTGCGTACACCGCTGACGTCTGTTCTCGGATATTTGGATCTGATTCTGAGGGATGAGCAATTACCAGTGGAGACGATCCGGCATTACGCGACGATTGCCTTCACCAAGTCCCAGCGGCTGGAGAAGCTGATTGACGGGCTGTTCGAGATCACCAGGATGAACCATGGCACACTGCCTGTGGTGAAGACATATCTGGATATTACCGAATTGCTGCGGCAATTGAACGAGGAGATGTACCCGGTATTCGAGCGCAATGGCCTGACCTCCCGGCTGAATGTGACTCCTGGCCTAATGATCTACGGGGACGGGGATCTGCTGGTACGCGTATTAGGCAATCTGCTGACCAACGCCGCCCGTTACGGGCAGGAAGGCGGTTATGTGGATATTAACAGCCGCCCTGATTCAGGTTCAGTAGCGGTTGAGGTCATCAATTACGGAAATCCCATTCCGCCGGAGGAGCAGCCGCATATCTTCGAGATGTATTACTCGGGGGACCGGGCACGGACACATCAGGAGGGCGGGACCGGCCTGGGACTGTTCATTGCACGGAATATTGTAGAGCAGCATGACGGGAGCCTGTCTGTAGAGAGCAATGAGCTGCGGACGAGGTTCGAGGTCCGGCTGCCGCAAGCTTAAGCGAAGTTAAGGGAGGAGAGAATTATGAATCATTCCACTAGAAAATATGCTGTCGCCATGCTAAGCCTGGCGGTTCTCAACCAGTCCATCGCCTTCGGAGCCTATGCGGCGGCCGGGCCTTCAGCGGGAAAGGCGGCTACAGCCGCCGTGTCCACGCTGGAGGGACTGGGGGCGGTCTCATTGAAGAGCGGGGTGAGCGTGAAGCTGCTGGACGCTGCCCTTCAGCCCCAGGAGAGCGGGAATATGATTACGTACACCCTGAATTACGTCAACGGGAGTAACAGCAACGTGAGCCTGATTGATTATTTCTCCAAGGTTACTACCTCAAGCGGCGCAGTTATTCAAGGCAAGCCGGTAACAGGCAGTGCTGCGATCAAGTCTATTCCGGCTAATAGCAGCCAGTCGGTCACGTATTATGTCAATGCGGGGAAGGCTGCCAAAATAACCGGAGTCCGCATCGCCCTGTACGGCTGGGACTTCAGCCAGGCGAATTACCAGAAGAAGCTGGGGATGTTCACGATTCCGGGTTCCTATTCGGAAGCCACCGCCAGAGGGCAGAGCAAGAAGCTGGTCCTGGCGGGTATGCCGGTGATCAGTAAGGCCGAGAGCCTGCAGATCGTTAAGGCTAACGGAAAAGTGTATGCCAGGGTAGGCATCAGCTTCGCCAATTCGGGCACCAAGGTGCTTAAGGACACGGGCCTGAAGGGATATCTGATATCCTCGGGAGGCTCCAGATTTGAACTGAATGCCGCTCCTGCCGATTACCAGATTCAGCCCAAGGAGCAACGGACCGTGCAGTATCTGGCGGACATCCCCTCCTATACGAAGACGGATAATATGTCCCTGCAATTCGTCCAGGAAGACAGCGAGCTGCAGCTGAACCTGCCGGTGGCTGAGTATAAGCTGCCTGCTGCACAGTCGCCCAACTTCATCCTACCCGCTAATGCCGTCGCGAAGCTTAAGGTTGCTAACAATACAATTGAGACACAGCTGGCGAGCACGGCGGTGTATTCGGAGGATCATCTGGCGAAATGGAGCCTGAAATTCCGGGTGCGCAACACAGGCAACCAAGCGGTGACGATTCCGGCCTACCCCTTCAGCCTGACGACTGCTGAAGGGTACAGTTATCCGGTCAGCAATAAGGCACTGGCCGGTCTCAGTCTGAAGCCGCTGGAAGAGCGGGTGGTCGAGCTCAGCGCAGAGCTGCCCCTGAAGCTTAATCAGGGAGTGCTCCAGCTACAGATGAACGAGCCGGCAGAAGAGGGCCGGATCGCCTTCCCGGCGGCTTACTATCAGATTCCCTACTCCTTGCAGCCGAATCATCTGCTGGCGACTGAGTACCCCGTACAGAACAGTCTGGGTACCTTCGTGGTGAAGCTGGAATCGGTGGAACGCCTGCCGTGGTCGGACCGCGATCAGGTCGTGACCAAGATCAGCCTCCGCAACTCAGGGTCCACGAATGTGCAGCTCCCGGCGCTAACAGCGCTTCTGAAGGCGGGGGATCTCGATATCAGCGGCAGTGCGCAGATGGTGATCGAAGGCTCCAAGAGCCAATTGGCCCCGCAGGAGACAGCGGTTCTGTATATTACGGGGAACCTTCCCTATTCTTATCAGCTGACGAAGCTGAAGGTGATCCTCCAGTATCCTTCGGAAGAGACCCAGGCGAATTTCCTTACGCTGTTCACCAGCCAGGTGGAGAATACCTTAAGAACCGTAGCGGCCGGTGAACCCTTCCGCCTGGAGCTGGCCGGGAAGAAGGCAGAGATTCTGGAGCGGCAGAGCCGGATCTATCCGGGCGCCGATTCCAAGCTGATCTATACTGAGCTGGTAATGACGAACGAGGAATTACGCAAGACCCAGCCGGCGCAGCTGGTGGGCTACTACCGGACCCCGGATCGGCAGTATTTCGAGGCGGTCATCTCGCAGTCCGCCGCGGCTCTGAACCCCAAAGAGAAGAGTCTGGTAACCGTATGGAGCAAGCTTCCTCCGGAGATCAACGCGTCGGATCTAACCCTCTTCCTCGGGGAAGGCACCGCCGAAGGCAAGCTGACCGCACCCGGCGCAGTGCCGGCCGCTTATATCGAGACCGTGGGCCTGGGGCTGAGTCCGGCCAATCCTGCTCCGCAGCCGTCCCTTCAGAAGCTGGACCTGTTCCCGTACTCCCTGTCCGTGAACCAGGTGACCGCTACTATGCCTGAAGACCGGGAGTCCATAGAGGTACAGATGAACTACCGGTTAACCCGCAGTGAGCAGTATGTTGCTGAGGCGAATGAGCATAAGCTCGTAGCCGAGCTGATCGATCCGTTCGGTCAGCCGTCGGAGCAGCTTCTGCCACTGGGAGACGGACCGGCTGGTGCGGGAGCCACGGGCAGCTTGTCCTTCCCGCTGAACAACAAAGCATACAAGGCCCTTAACGGCGGCACGGTGCGGTTGAACATCTATGACGAGTTCCAGGGCAAACGGATTCTGCTGGGCAGCCAGAATTATGCTGTGGTGTATGAGCGGCCTGCGCCGAAGAAGACGGAGGGGGAGTGAGAGCTATAGGATGACAACAGGAGAAGTATAGCGTGCTGCCTGAGAGCAGGGATAGGAAACAGGCCGCTTCCGAGAAGGAAGGCGGCCTGTTTTTCTTATATTATTTTAACTGGTTGGATTATTATTGCTTTTATCTGCTTAGAATCGTGAGTCCTGTTATAGTTCTTACAGAATGCCTCAACATTTGTAATGATTTTTGCTTTATCATAGATGAAAAAATAGATGTGCTTTTTGGGATAATGAAATGCATCTGATCCGATTTCCTCGGTGAGCTTCCGCTCTGACATATTGGGACGCGAGCATTTAACTTCAATTACAGTTTCGTAGGAATCTATAAATATATCGAAGCGATAGCCCTTGTATCCTCCGTCAGTGGGTACCTCGACCCTTGCTTCAGGAAAAATGGGACGGAGCAGTGAATATAGCAACCGCTGCACATCATATTCGTTACCTAGTGAAATGTCGGCAAGGCTCTCTAGCTTCAGTGTTCCTTTTCCATGGACAGGCTTCTGATACATTTCGTAAATATGCTTATCGAAATTATGAAGAACTCTGCTGATGATAAGATGAAAATGTGCTTCATCTATTTCATTAAGTGGTTTGGCATCATCGAAAAGCCCATCGTTAATATCTGTAATTAAATTCTCCAGGTATAATTGTGCCTGGAGTATATCTGCTCTGGTGAGCAAGACAAATTTCTGTGCTATAGACTGATCGGGGAAGAGACGCTCTAAAATGCGGCTGGTAGTACCTACCCATCTGCTGAAGTCACCCGATTGTCCCTGTGGGAAAGATTGAATTTGCACTTGAAGCGCACGTATAACTTGTAGTCTATCCTCATTAATCGTAGTCAAAACAATCCCCCTTTGATTATTTGAGATTACCCCAGCGCAAAAAGAACAGGAATAACGGTTCTAAAATGTAAACTTCATCGTCCTTATATTCAAAAACCTGATACATCGGTTCGCTGCTCTGCATAATAGCCTGCATCTGATCAATAGCAGCTTTTATTTTCACCCGATCCGGTTTGTCGGTATAATCACTTAGCAACACATCGATTCTTCGTTTGATGCTGTCGATAGAAAGGCTCACAATGGGCGGATCATCAGCAATCGCTTTTAGAAGTAACTCATAGATATCGGTTTCTTCACCTTTGACAGTCAAATAGGTTTTTCTTTTCTGTCCCCGGGGGTTAGGACCTGTTTTCAACTTCCTGGCAACCTCTTGGTAAGCAAGAAGATTCAATGAGGTCATTCTGTAGGCCTGGTTGAGGGTCTCCTGATCAGGCATTGCCGGATGATCTGTATTGTCGATATCGAGTATCATACTTAGGTTATAACAGATCGATTGCATGAGTTGAGGGGAAGATAAACTCTCTTGTGCAATACTATCGGCGATTCTAAGATCAATCTGCATATTTAGTTTGTTGAAACCTGCAACAGCAATTTCACGCAGTTCATTTGCATTCCAGGGCTCGATATTAATCAGATTCAGTCTCCCGCTTAAATCGGCATTCTTTCGAATAGCATCATCCGAACGGTGTGGTAAGGATATGATGATGGTTCGAAGCCCTTTGCGGATTGCATCTTTGAGCTGATAGGCAATCTCAAACTGTTTGCTGGGTGAAGCGTAATGGAAGTCATCTAGTAATAGAACTAAGTTGTTTGCTATAAAATATTGAATGACTTTATCTTTGCCGGAACGGAAAGACTCTGTGATGGAGGTGGTGATTCCTTCTGTTGTTCCGGCGAGACCCTGACCTTCAAGCGTGCGTATTTCTGTATGGTCCCGTTCTAGGGAAATACCAATTTTATTTGCAACCGTCTCCCAAAAATCTACGGTATCCTTAAAGTCGCTTCCTATAAAATCGACGTATCCGTCCAAGCCGATTACCTTGTCACACAGTACGGTTTTTCCTGTTTTTGATGGACCTATGATTGAAGTTAAAAATCCGACCATATCGATTACGTTATGAAGACGGAATTCATAGGTCAGCCCAAATTCCGATTTGCGGGAAATATAGGTGTGAATCGGAAGGGCACCGGCAATAAAAACATCTCTAACTCTGAGCTTCAATCTATCACCCCTCGGCAGTATAAATAGTTGTAAATATCTTAGTTTCGTATTCTCTTCTAGTATATCCCTAAATGTCATGATTTAACAGCGATGTCTAACCTTTTAAGATGAACAACACTAAAATCCTCTTAAATTATCTGATGCACATCAATAATACACCTTTTTCCCTAAATTACCCGCAGCGAGCAAAAAAACACCCAAAACAAGCCTCTAGAATACTTCTAGGGCTTGTTTTGGGTGTATTAATTTACTCTACGCTCTAACCAGCGGCCCACACATCCAATTCAATCTTCAACTCAGGCAGACCTAATCCCTGGATATAAGCAACCGTCATGGAGGGCGGCGTGGGGCCGAACACCTTATTCCAGATGGAATAGAAATGATCCCAATCGATTTCCTCCGTGGCCCAGATGTTGATTTTGATGACATGATCGGGAGTTAGTCCTTGAGAGGACAGAATGTCAACAATATTGCTCATCGTATGGGTTACTTGCTGGTTGAAATCGGCAGGGATATTATTGTTCTGATCGATTCCGATTTGACCGGAAAAGACATACATTTCAGCGTCTCTGCTGATCTTAGTGACATGGCTGTAGCTTCCAACCGGTTTTGCTATATTTTCCGGATTATATCTTTGAATGACATTGTTATTTAGGCTCATTGCTTATAAGTCTCCTTTTAAATGGGTTGTTTTTTCATAGTATTACTTCATATTGGACAGACCTATCCCGTCCACATGAATTCTAGAAAAAAACAGCAGTCGAATACCCGATTCCAGCAGACAAATATTGAATAGATCTCTTTTTCATCAGGTATCCCTCCTAGACATTTAAAATTTAACTTACGTAAGAATGATAACATATCCTCAACAAAAACCAAAATACAGGGTGCGATAAGGTGCGGGGCGGCAAAATAAGTTAAAATTTCCCTCTGTCGTAATACTTCCGCCCTGTTGGCCTGCAGAAGCGTATGCGATGATGGATTCATCAAACGGCGGCAAGTGCGCCGGGAGATCTTCAGGCTATTGCGGTTCTTCCTTCTACTCAATTGGATGAATTAGAGCCGCAGCTCTCCTGAAGGATGCTTATCCAGAGAGGAGGCGTCCAGGCTATTGTATTCCTTCCTTCTACCCATGGACTGAAACCGAGTAGGGATACGGCTCTCCTGGACACTTTTACTATGAAAATAAACCGAATTTACCTGCGTAGAGCAGGCAAAATGATGCTGAAACACACACCTGACGCTGCTGACACGAAACAGCTCCCGAAGGGGTACTTGGCCGCAGCTCTCCGCAATCTGCAGGGGCTCGGGTATACCCTGTCGCCTGCCTTGTTCCGGGCGGTCCAGAGGCTGCCCCGCGAGGCCTTCGAGCAGCTGTACTATCCGCTGATTGCAGATATAAGACGGATGGTTGGCGCGCATGTGCATTATGCACCGATGTATCCGGGGTTCCCGGAGCAGGTCATGCAGGAGGACGAAGCGGAGCTGTATTTCAATGCGATGTTCCATTACTACACTTGGGAAGTGCCGGGTGCTGAGCCTGTGCAGAGAGAACCGCTTCAGGAGAAAGTTACGCTGAAGGTCATTGACCTGGGCAGCATCACGGAGTTCCGGACCCTAATCCGCCAGCTGATGGAGGCCAGAGGCTCGATCTCGGCAGAGGATCAGAAGGATATCGATGCTGTGATTGCGAATACAGCCAACGAAGAGCTGGATGAACTCCTGCCGCAGGAGATCCCGTTCAAGGAGAATGCCGGTTATGTGGCGGCGTCGCTGCTTAAGCATGGTAAGGCGGATGTGGCGAGAATAAGCCCTTACTTCAAGACGGCAACCGATGTGCTGCGGCTGGCGGTGGCCTGGTCGGGGGGCGATGTTAGTCTGGCCTTGCCCACCCGTTTCCGCAAGTTCAAGCGTAGTGAACGCCGGCTGCTGCTGGGGCTCTTGGAGCGGTGTAAGCCGATCACGGAGGATATGCTTAGGTACAGGGAGCGCTGGATTCGTCTCGGCGAGATCCTGCATCCATCTGAATACAAGCTGCGGTATAAGCGCTGTGTGGAAGCTTTTGATATCCTGCGCAACAAAAAAGCCTTCACGACCTTTAACGGAAGTGTGGAGCTGGCCCTTCAGTATCACCAGATGTGGACGGCGCTGGATCTGCTGGCGAAGCGTCCGGGTGAATTCGCACGAAGATTGGCGAAGCTGCTGCGGATGACCCGGGAGCCTGAGTATGTCGTGATGGCCTTCGGCGAAGTGGCCGATCAGGTATCGACCCCGGTGCTGCTACAGGTGAAGAACTACTTCGAACGCCAGCGGGAGCTGCCGGAGCTGCCGGAGCTGCCGGAGCTGAGGGTGTTTTTCCCCAAGGGAAATGTCGCCAAAGCCTGGGCCACCCCTAACACCCTGCCAGAGATCAGTGAAGAAGCCTGCCGGGATATTGTGGATCTCTGCGAGCAGACGCTGGTTGCGCGCTTCTCTGCACAGCCTTCCCTGGGGAAGGTATATGTTGACGAGCGCCTGAAGAATTATCTTGTGCCGTTCTCCCAGAGATCGGCCAGTAAAGCGCTGCATACTCTGGTACGGGGAAGCCGGATTCCGATGGCCGAAGGGAACACGATCCGCTTCTTCTGCTGGTGGAAGGAAGGGAAGGTGGACGGTACATCCACAGGCCGCGTAGATATTGACCTGTCCGCCGTGATGTATGATCAGGACTGGAAGTACGTAGAGCATATCTCTTATACCAATCTGCGCTCGGCACAATATCATGCAGCCCATAGCGGGGATATTGTAACGGCGCCCTACGGGGCCAGTGAGTTCATTGATCTGCATATTCCTTCTATTGTTGAGTATGGCGGAAGGTATGTGGTGGCTACCCTCCATTCTTTCACTGGACAGCCGTACTGCAATCTGCCGGAGTGCTTCACGGGCTGGATGATGCGGAAGAAGCCAGGGTCTGGTGAAATCTATGAGCCAGCCACAGTGTCGAACAAGATTGATGTCACGGCGGATACCCAAATCGCCATTCCTGTGATACTCGATCTGGTGGAGCGGACCGTGATCTGGACAGACCTGTCCCTGACCAGAGATCCGTTCCATGTGAATAACGTGGAGGGGAACCAGAAGGGGATGGTAATCATCGGCAAGGCGATGACCTCGCTCCGAAAGCCCGATCTGTATGAACTGTTCACGCTTCACGCCAAAGCCCGCGGCGAACTGGCCGCGTCACCGCAGCAGGCCGATACCGTATTCTCGGTGGATCAGGGAGTGACTCCATACCACATTGAGCAGATTATGGCCGAATATGTGGTGTGAGCAGAGCGGGCAACCGGTTTATTCAAAAAAGAAAGGGGTGTCTCAGCCATGATATGGCGTGGGACACCCCTTTCTTTTGTTAGTTCTTTGAATAAGAGAAATCCTGCAACAATCCTGCTCCTTACAAGCGGACGACGAGAAAAGCACCAGCATCCTTCACCTGTTAGGACGGTACCTATTCTATCTCGATTCCGTACCAGCCGTCGGCCAGCGGAGTCAGCTTATACTTAACCGGCTCTGCGGCATAGGCCTGCTCCACCATGCTCTGACTTGCGCAATACACGATATGATAGGTGGGGCCATGCTCCCGTTCCCAGTCGAATACGAACCGGAGGAGCGGCTTCCCGTCCTGCCTGCTGTAGCGCACGAAGTCCAGGCTGTCTCCGGACCATGCAGCGATCTGTCCGATCTTGTCTTGCATTTCTGTATTCACACTGTCATGAAACGGAGAGGTGGTATTACCATTATTGGAGTAGATGAAGGTATTCCCGATATCACTCCGTTCATCCAGGCTGTCCATCAGCAGCAGGGTCTCCGACTTCACGGCCTCAAACTGCCCGCTATGCTCATGGAATAGTTCGTATTTCGCCCCGGAGGGATCATAACGGATGATGAAGCCTGCTGCTGCAAGCAACAGTATGAGGGTCATGCCAATGAAGATTCGTGTCCTGCGGCTCAATTGTTTCACCTGCCTACTTATTTAGAATGTTTTTACGGAGCCGCTGAACTCCAGCTCGCAATCAATTGTTGTAATGAACGGCACATATTTGCCATTGAACCGTTCGTAGTGCTGCAGGGTGAACCAGTCCACAAATCCCGGATTATTGATCTCATCATCGGCATCCAGGCCGAAATGATCGTAGAAATGGAATACCAGCTTCCCGCTGAATTGCCCCCCGATGTTCTTGAAGTCCTTAATGGTAATATTATGACCATGGAAGGCATGAATGGCGAGCGATAACGCCAGATTGCTCTTCTCCGTAAATACCGGATACGGGCTCGTCGGAAATTGATTCACATAATTATTCACAAGATTCCGGCTGCTGTTCGGGTCAAATTTCAGCCTGGACAGATCACCGTTATTACTGCGCAGCTCCTGCACAACATAATTCTTGATGAGCTCTACATAGTTCTGGGTGCTGGAGTCAGTAATAACGGCGTTGCCCAGCTGGCTGTTATGATACTTGATGTATTTGCTGGTATCGAAGGTATCGCCAAGGGCTACCGATGTTCCCTCGGTTATGGTTTTGCTGTATTTGAAGGTTGAGATCAGATCGCCAAGAACGAACTTCATATCATCTGTTGCACCTATCTTACCGACAGCGAACAGAACGGCCATCTCGCCCCAGATCATGGACTCGGGCGTAATCCTGGCCACCGAGAATACCGGGCCCAGCTTGATTAATTCACTATACGTGTAGTCATTGAATGTCAGGTCGTCAGAGACAGGGGACGTTCCCTGCGCAGCGGTCTTCAGAATCCCTTCCCTGTGATTCGATTGAAGGATTAAGGCCTGCTCCACATCTGGAATCAGTCTTCTGCTGTCCACCGCATCGTTCAAGCCGTCGCCGTCCGTATCGGCCAGGTTGGGATTGGAGTACAAATAAGCGTAGACCTTGTCGCCGGATTTGACAATGCGGATCTCTTGCCCGTCCTTAAGACCGTCGTTATCGCTGTCAGCATCCAGATAATTCAATCGGATAGCCGCACCGCCAGTACCAACACGCAGTCTTCCGGCCTGCATCTCCTTCTCATGATAATCACTGATGCCATCCTTGTCGGTGTCCTTGTACAGGTCAGAAGTCTCCGCAATCGTATCGAAAATTCCATACAACTGGCTGGCATTGCTCGCATGATAATAGCTGCCGCCGGTGCCCTGGGCCATGCTGGTCAGCACACTGGTCGAAATACTGCTCCCCAGGCCCACTGTATAAATGACGATGCCCTGATCCGCAGCCCGCTTAGTCAGAGCGGTGTCATAAGAGCCTTCCCCGTCCGTGAGCATGATAATGTACTTCAGGACATCCGCTCTGCCGCCGGCGGCGAACAGACTAAGCGCACTGGCAATCCCGCTGCTCAGAGTCGTTCCGCCATACGCATCAATCCGTCCCGCAGCCTGACTCAGCACGGCCTTGTCTGAAGTGAAGCCGGATAATACCGTAGCATAGTCGTCAAAATCAACCACGGCCCCGCGGTCACTGTCCGTCAGCAGATCAACAAACTGCCGGGTGACGCTGATTCTCACATTGTTCCGGTCATTATCTGACATACTGCCCGAGGAATCGATGACGAAGGCGATATCCATCCCGGCATAATGCTCCTGCCCCTCATCATACAGGAACTTATACTGCCAGACCTGGTCGTAGACCGTCTTATTCAGGAGAATGTATCTGGAGAAATGAGCCGTCCCGGCCGAGACCACATTTCCGTCCACCTGCTGATCCGGCAGCTCCTCGAACAGCTGCGACTCCTCATTGTAATAGTAGATCCGCGGCGCAAAATCTGCCTGATTCCATAGGCTCTGATCGAACTCAAAGGAGATCGTTGCCTTCTCAAAGCTTCCCTCGATGGAGAAATTATAGCCTTGATCAATGTAGCCGGGAATGGTTGTATCATTAAGAATGCCGTCTTGGACCGGCTGGACAGACAAGCTGTCTACCTGCTCCGCAGTGATCCCTTCAACGAACACACTTGGAACGGCCTTGCCCCCGGCATCCTCTGCCTTCACCGTTCTTGCGAACTTCGCCTCAGGCACAAGCGGGTCGCTACCGATCTTGAGTTCCCAGGCGTCAGAGAGCCCGTCGCCATCGGTGTCGGCCTTCAGGGGATCGGTCTTGTACGTATGAACCTCTTCGCCGTCCGTAAGCCCGTCACCGTCACTGTCCTCGCTGATGAGGCTGGTGCCCAGCAGCAGCTCCTCCAGATTAGTTAATCCATCCTTATCGTAGTCTTCATCACCGTCAGCGGTCCCATTCTTATCACTGTCCGGTTCAAGCGGATTCAGCTTCAACACGAGCAGCTCATCCCGGTCGCTTAATCCGTCACCATCGGTATCCTTGCTGGTAGCGGAGAGCCCATAATGCTCCTCATAGTAATCGCTGATGCCGTCCTTATCGCTGTCCTTCTCCCGGTCGATCCCGAGGTTATCCAGATTGCCCTCGTCGAAGTTCACGATCATATACTCTTTGGTCACTTCAGTCCCGTCTTGAACTTGTGCGCGCAGCTTCAGCAGATTGTATCCGGTCCCAAGCCCGATTCCTTCGGCAGACCACACCGCACTTACAGGGATTGTCCCTTGCTGGAGGACTGCTTTATTTCGGTCTTCAATCTGATAAGTGAGGGCCGTAACGCTTGCTGTCCCGCTCAGCGTTCCGGTCAGCTTATCCATCTTCGAGGTCAGGAAGTAGTAGTCTCCATCCGGGCTGTTCTGAAGCTGAAGGCTGTACGTATCGAGCTGTACGGATACCCCCTCCGGTTCAGGAGCTTCCTGCCTTGAAGAGATCTGCGTCAACTGATAGCCTGAAGGCCCGCTTACCACATTCCCCGGACTCCCGGAGAAGCCCAGGATAAGAGTCTCACCCGGCTGAATGTTGGCATTGTAGCCCGCATTATGTATAACGTAATGATTGCCGGTATGCCCGGTAATTTCAGCCGTCCAGAACCGGTCCAGGTTCCCGTCATAATCGAACCTCAGCGTCCAATCCTCTATGGTAGACTGCGATGTATTCTTAATGGCAATCTCGCCGTTAAAAGCGCTCCCCCAATCACTTGTTACCTTGAAGCCTGTTTCGTATTGCCCCGCCGGTACGATCTGTTCCGCGCCCTGCATTTCAAATGCTACAGGCAGCTGAAGCTCTCCTTCAAATGAAGCCGTGAAGCCGAAATTCGCACTGCCACCCACCGGAATGTCCTGATTGCTGCCTGCATTCTTGATGGTATAAACTCCGTTCTCGTAGGACTGTACTTGTCCGTTCCAGATATTCGTAATCTCATAAGGGGATGTAAAATCAATACTCCAGTTCTCCAGCGTCCGGTTACCCGTATTCCTGATCGTGACATCTGCGTTAAAGGCGCCTTCCCACTGGGAGGAAATTGTGTAGATTACCTCGTACCCCTCTTCTGTGTAGATTGTTTGCTGCTTGCCGCCCGTGTCTTCCTGAGCTAGAGCGGGCCTGAG
Organism: Paenibacillus sp. FSL H8-0122; assembly: GCF_038005345.1. Classification (NCBI taxonomy): domain Bacteria; kingdom Bacillati; phylum Bacillota; class Bacilli; order Caryophanales; family Paenibacillaceae; genus Paenibacillus; species Paenibacillus sp. FSL H8-0122. Next base: position 6,895,179 of record NZ_JBBOTB010000001.1, read on the forward strand.
CTGAAGAGAAGAGAATACCAATACCAGAATGGCAAATAAGATGAAGCTTCGTTTCATGATCCTTGTCTTGAACATTGCTGCCGTTCCTCCTTATATGATCGCTAATGGGGTGGATAATATGTAAGATCTTGGGGTATATGAATCTATCATATTTGCATAAAGAGGTTTAAGCAACAACAAATGGAATAAAAGTATGAGGACGACAAATAGGGCCGAAGTTGTGGAAAATCGGGCTTGCATTCCGCTATAAATTCTGTTATTTTGATATTAACAAAAAGTAATTATCAATTAGTTAATAAGTATTCAATTTCTTAGGATACAGAGGAAGCGGAGGGATGAGCATGAAGAAGGCACCCGGCAACTGGAGCGGGTTTGAACTCGCCTGGCTGGTGATATTTACGCTGATCGCTGTTACTTTTACGGTGATGTCCAAGGATTCGCTCTTCGGGTTCACGGTCTTCATCACCGGGGTACTATGCGTGGTGCTGACGGCGAAGGGGAAGCTGGCGAGCTATGGATTCGGGATGTATAATACGTTCGGATATGCTTATTTGGCCTATATCAACGGATTATTCGGCGAGGTTATGCTGAATCTGCTATTTTTTGTGCCGATGAATATTGTAGGCTTCTATATGTGGAAAAGAAACATGCACGGCGGCAGGCTGTCCATGCGCCAAATGGAAACGAGGGGCATCCTGCTCACCGGTGCAGTCTGTGTGGCGGGAGCGCTGCTGCTGGGCTTCGGCTTATCGTTCATTCCTGCGCAGAATTCACCTTACATCGATGCCCTGACTACCGTGTTATCGGTAGTGGCAACGATGCTGATGGTGCGCCGTTTCAAGGAGCAGTGGCTGGTCTATATTGTGCTGAATATGTTCACCGTGCTGCTCTGGGTGATCCGGACGCTGGAAGGCAGCGGGGAGGGTCTGCTGATGATCGTGATGTGGAGCGCCTATCTGATCAATGCGGTCTACGGCTACTACAACTGGAACAAAGGAGCTAGGGAGGCGCTGTCATGAAAACACTTGGATTAACACTCGGGAAGTTCGCCCCGCTGCATAAAGGGCACCAGTTCATGTTCGAGACGGCGCTGCGGGAGGTTGACGAGCTGATTGTGGTGATCTATGAGACCAAGGTCTCTCCGGTACCGCTGCAGATTCGGGCCAACTGGATTCGCAGGCTCTATCCTGCGGTTCGGGTCATCGAGGCCTGGGACGGCCCGGGTGGATACTCGGATGACAGGGAGCATGAGATCCGGGAGGAGCAGTATATTCTCGGGCTGCTGAAGGGCGAGCAGGTGACCCATTTTTATTCGAGTGAATTCTATGGAGAGCATATGAGTCTGGCGCTGGGTGCTATTGACCGGCGGGTGGATGAGGCGAGGATGCAGGTTCCGGTATCGGCCACGATGGTCCGCTCGGACCCTTACCAATACCGGGGTTATGTCAGCGGGCTAGTGTACCGCGATCTAATTACCAAGGTCGTATTTGTAGGGGCGATGTCTACCGGCAAGTCTACGATCACCGAAGCGCTTGCCCGGAGATACGGTACGGCCTTCGCCAGTGAATACGGGCGGGATTACTGGACAGAGCATCAGGTGGACCGCCGGATTGGGCTGGAGGCTTTTGACGAGATCGCGGTGGGGCATCTGGAGCGGGAAGAGCAGGCACTGCTTGACGCCAATAGGTATTTATTCGTCGATACGAATGCGATTACCACCTATATGTATGCGCTGGATTACCATGGGAAGGCACCCGAGCTGCTAACCCGGCTGGCCTTGGAGAACGCGCAGCGCTACGACCTGTTCTTCCTGTGCGACGATGATATTCCCTATGACGATACGTGGGACCGCAGTGGGGACCAGAAGCGGCAGGTGTTCCACAAGCAGATTATCGCAGACCTGAAGGAGAGGCGGATTCCCTATATTACTCTGAGAGGCACGCTTAAGGAACGTATAAGCAAGGTAGACAGTGTACTGGCAAAATTCAAGCCGTACGGGAATTATTACGGAGAGCTGGAGCATTGAACCAGAGACAGAGGAGGCGGAGAATGTGGAATTGAGAGATGCTAACGGACTTACAGAGCGTGAATTCCTGGAGCAGTACCGGGCCGGGGACTATGAACGGCCTTCCGTGGCGGCGGATATGGTGATCTTCACCGTCACGGACACAGAAGCAGACCAAGGGCCTGGTCCAGTGGCGAAGGAGCTGCGCTTGCTGCTCATCCGCAGAGGCGGGCATCCTTGCTTGGGAAAGTGGGCGCTGCCGGGCGGCTTCGTCCAGCCGGACGAGACCACGGATCAGGCGGCCGCACGCGAGCTGGAGGAGGAGACCGGTGTTACAGGTGTATATCTGGAGCAGCTTCGCACCTTCTCTGACCCCGGGCGCGATCCCCGTACCTGGGTGATCAGCAGCAGCTATATGGCGCTGGTCAACAGCCGCCGTATCCAATTAGAGGCAGGGGATGATGCCGAGGCTGCGGCCTGGTTCAAGGTAAGCTACCAGCTCCGGCAGGAGCACAAAGAGCTGCTGGAGCAGGGCTGCATCCGCACCCGTACCTATGAGCTTCGGCTGGAAGCGGGCGGGCAGGAGCTGGCAGCAGTGATCGAACAGACGGTGACGGTGACACCGTCGGCCAGATCGGTGCAATATGCCGTCTTGTCCAATGACGGACTTGCTTTTGATCACGCCAAGATCATTGCCTATGCCATTGAACGGCTGCGTCAGGAGATGGAAAGAACCGGAATCGCGCTACTCTTAATGCCTGAACAATTCACCCTGGCCGAGTTGCAGCAGGTCTACGAGGTGATTCTCGGCCAGGAGTTGCCGAAGGCGATCTTCATGGACAAGGTGGCTGCGCTTATAACCGCGACCAACCTGTACACAGAGCATACGGAACACACACCCTCCCGCCGCTTGTATCAGCGGAACTGGGGAGAAGCCTGAATTTTTAATTAGGAGGAACCATCAATGAACGCAGGAAGAGCAATATTAAGAACAATGGAATTCAGCCACGAGCTGGATGTGCTGCTACTCAGGCGTGGCAATGCGCATCGTCACCTTCCCGCCCCCGGAAGGGGAGACATTGCTTAGGCTTAGGCTGCCTCCGTGCTGCTCGGCCACAGAGCGTGCAATATAGAGCCCCATTCCGTGATGATTCCCGGAGCTGCGGCTCGGGTCGCCCCGGTAGAACTGGCTGGTGGCCTCCCGGAGGTCGGCCGCCGAGAAGCCGCTGCCGGTGTCGGTAACCGTGAACTGAACCGCATCCGGCCCGCTCTGGACAAGCAGGGCAATGCTGCCCCCGGGCGGGGTATGCTCGGCGGCATTGGTAATCACGTTCATCATGCCCCGCAGCAGCAGCTCCTTGTGAATGAACAGGTATTCCGGCAGCTTCTCCTGCCGGATAGAGGTCTTCAGGTTCCTGCCTGCCTTGAGGGCATTCATCTGCAGCTCCAGCTCAGCTATGATCTCTGCTGCCGGGACCAGCACCTTCTGGCGGGAGGAGCCGGCCTGCTGGTTGGACAGATCAATGACTTCCTGCACGAAGGCTTCAATGTCTTCAGCGCTGCGGCGGATATAGCCGCTGTATTCACGCTGCGGCTCCGTCTCTACAATCTCCTGCAGCAGCTCGGCGTTGCCCCGGATAATGGTCAGCGGCGTCTTGATGTCGTGGGCCAGCGCGGAGATCTGCTCTCTGCGGGAGCGCTCCAGCTCCCACTGCTTCTCCAGTGAAGTCTGCAGGGCATCCTTCATCCGGTCCAGCGAGCCCAGTACCTCATCAATCTCCACAATGCCGCTGGGATGGACGGCGAACTCCAGATTCTCGCGCCGGATGTTCTCGGTCGCTTCCTGCAGTCCGGCCATCCGCTCCGAGAGCTTCCGGCCGAACCGGGCCGCGAGCAGGGCGGCCATCACCAGGAATCCGAGCACGAAGAGCAAGGGGCCCAGGAGCTGGGGATTCGGCAGCGCGCTGCGCAGCACTGGAGAAGCATACTGCGGTGTCAGGACATAGCGGAAGATCCATAGCTCCTGCCCATGCTCGGCGGTGGTATAGTAGTAGGCGCTTCTGTTGTTCCCCTCCCGGATTATTCTCCAGGCTTGCTCCGCCTCCTTAGCCGTCAGGTTGCCGGCCAGCGGCTTCCCGTCCAAGGTGAATACGGTGTAATTCAGCCGGTCTGGGACCCGGGGAACCGTATCTGTTACATCAGCAGCTAACTGCTGCTTGAACTGGGCAATTGCCTTCTCCTCATAGTTGGCAGGCAGCAGCGCCCCCCGGGCGAACGCCAGCGCGAATACACCGAGCAGTCCTCCTAGCAGCAGAATGGTGCCCAGACTAAGCAGCAGCAGGTATTTTAGGAAAAAAGTACGCAGTCGCACGGCTTTACGTTGTTTCACAGCTTCCACTTGTATCCGATCCCCCAGATGGTTTCTATGGCCTCCAGCCCGTGCCGGGCCAGCTTAGCGCGGATATTCTTGATATGCTCGGTAATCGCACTGCTGTCACTGTCCCCGTCCATCCCGAAGACCCCTTCATAGATATGGTCCTTGGAGAAGACCTGTCCGCGGTGGCGGGCCAGGAATTCGCAGATTTCATATTCGCTTTTGGTCAGCGGAACCTTATTCTCGCGTATATACAGCTCCTTACCGGAGAGGTTCAGGCGCACGGGGTCCAGGTACAGCATATTGCGCCGCTCCCGGCCTTCCCGCCGGAGATGGGCCTGAATCCGCGCGCGCAGCGCGCCGATGCCGAAGGGCTTCGTAATATAGTCATCCGCCCCCAGTCCGAGTCCGTACATCAGGTCACTTTCCAGCGTCTTTGCCGTCAAAAAAAGAATGGGACAATCCACCGCCGTGCGGATCTCCCGGCAGAGCGTGAAGCCATCCACTCCCGGCATCATCACATCCAGCAGAATCAAATCATATGCCCCCAGATCGGTGCTGTGCATCTCCGCCGGATTGGAAATGGTGGTCACCAGATGCTGGTCTGTGCTCAGCGCGTTATGAATCAGGGAGAGGATAGCGGGTTCGTCGTCTACTACAAGTATTTTGGCCATAGTCATTGTTTCCTTCATTTGCAGATTAGGAGGCTAGTTATCCGCAGAGCGGCCCTCCCATTTGTTGAACCATAACATACTGAGGAGGCCAGCGGCTATTGTTGCTCCTGTACAGATGGATATGCCGGTGGCCAGTCCCGTTTCAGCCCGGGGCAGCCGGAGTCCCGAATGCTGAATCTCCAGCAGGGAGAGGAAACGGCCGCCCCAGGCGAAGGGGATATACGGCCACAGGATATCGCCAAGACCAGTCAGCATCAGGGCGGCGAGCAGGCTTCCCGTAATGCCTATGCCGATGGAGGCGCCCCGGCCAAACCGCAGGCTGATAGCGAAGTGAACCAGATAGAGCAGGATATTACTTGCGAACAGGATCACGGCCCCGGTCAGATAAAAGAGTATGCCGTGCCGGTCCTGTCCCAGCATTCCGGCAAAGCCCAGGCTGAACAGGCCGAAGATCAGCAGGACAGCCCCCAGGCTGAATCCCAGCAGGAGCAGCAGCTTGCTCAAAAAGGTTGTTGTCCTGCCCGCAGGCAGGGCAAGCATCCCCTGGAACCCTCCGGAGGCGGCCTCCTGCTCCGCCGCCATCGCACAGACCAGCCCGATGAGGGTAGGAAACGCACAAGCGACGGCCTGCATGAACCCCATCACCTTGCCCGCTTCACTGGCAGGGGAGATGGAATAGTAGGCCACGAACAGGGCAGCCCCGATCAGCGGGGTCACCAGATGGAACAGGAGAAACGGGGTGCGCCGCATTTTGAGCAGATCGGCCCTGAGCAGGCCCGGAAGTGCATTCATGCTACTTCGCCTCCTGTCTACGGAACCATACGGTGGTGAGCAGGAACAGGATGGCGAACCATCCGAGAGAGACCAGCGTACCCGGAAGAATCATGTCTGTGCTGCGCAGCGGGCTGTGCGCCGGGACCGGCAGGCCGTTCGGCAGGATGGACAGCACCGGACACATGAGCCTGAAGGTAATTGTATAAGGAATGTAGTCCCACAAGCCGCCCCTGTCAAATTCAACTACACCCAGAACGGTACCGGACAGGTTCAGCAGGACCGCTGCAAATAATCCGAGACGGGCAGCCAGGAACAGGCACAGCGGGATCTGCCACAGGAAGGTGAGGAAGATCAGTATGCTGCCCGCCAGACTGCTCAGCAGTGTAATCGTCTGTCCGAACAGCAGGCCCCCGGCTGTAACGCCGATCAGGAATACGAGCAGAGCGGCCAGGAGCCAGCCGATACAGGCAAGGATTTTGCCGGCCCAGAGCGTTCCCGGTGTAAAGGGCAAGGCCAGTAATCCCCGGTACTTCAGCTTCGCATCTTTCTGCAGTGCCAGCGAACAGACCAGGCTCAGCGCTCCGGGCAACAGCATCGTGTACCACCAGTTGTAAGACCCGCTCTGAAAAAAGCCGCCGCCCATCAGAACAGCGCACAAGAGCAGAGTGAATACAGGAGCGATCCAGGCCAGCTTGGGAATGAAGGTACGCCGCCATTTCAGGTGTTCCGCCCTAACGATATTAAGCATGAACGGCACCGTCCCTCCGGTGGGCTGCCGCGACCTGCATGAACAACGCCTCCAGGTCCTGGTCCGGGGAGATTGGACCCTGATAGCCCAGTACGCCGCCCGCGATGATGCCAATATGGTCGGCTGTCTGCTCCACCTCGGAGAGCAGGTGGCTGGACAGGATGACGGTGATTCCCTGCTGCGGGAAGGAGCGGATCAGCTCCCGCAGCTCCTGAATCCCGATCGGGTCCAGCCCGTTCGTCGGCTCGTCCAGAATCAGCAGCTCCGGCTGGTTGAGGAGCGCAATGGCGATGCCGAGCCGCTGCTTCATCCCCATGGAGAATTGTCCGGCGCGTTTCTTCCCGGTAGCGGTCAGATCGACAACAGCAAGCACCTCTTCAATACGCGACTGCGGCAGTCCGAGGGCCAGTGTGCGTACCTTGAGATTCTCCCGGGCGGTCAGATTATCGTACAGCGGCGGTGCTTCAATCAATACGCCGATCCGGCTTAAGTCCTTCCGGGTCCATTCCTGCCCCTGAAAACGGATTGTCCCGGAATCGGGACGCAGCATCCCGGTAATCATTTTGAGCAGGGTAGATTTGCCTGCACCGTTCGGACCGAGCAGCCCGTAGACGGAATTGCGCGCGACTGTTAACGATACGTTGTTGACGGCTGCCTGGCGCTTGAAGCTTTTACATAGATGCTGTATTTCCAGAATATGTTCCTGCATAGTATATCATCCTTTCTCTGCCTCTACTCTAAGGGCAGATTCTAAGGATTCTGTAAGGATGACATGGCAGAGCCCCTGCCTGGGTGAACAGGAGGGGCTCTGTGTTGACTTTGCAGCAGCCGGCGGGAAGGATTAACGGCGCCGGAAGGCGCCGCCGCGGGCCAGGGCAAAGAAGATCAATAGTGCAACGATGGAGCCGATAATGGCCGGAACAATGTGGAAGCCACCTACTACAGGGCCCCTTGGACCAAGCAGCTCGGTGCCCAGCCAGGAGCCGATGAACCCGGCGATTACATTGCCCAGCACGCCTCCCGGAACATCACGCCCGATCAGATTGCCGCTTAGCCAGCCGATGAGTCCCCCTATGATGATTACCCAGAGCAGATACATTGATTTGTCCCCTTTCTAGTTGGTTTATTCAAGGTATGTTGAGAAGCGGGTAAGGTGAACCATCTGCGAAGGTTTATTTTTGGAAAGCGGTGAAAACAGGTGATCTGCGCTGCGGGGAGATTAACGTCCTTTGCCGGTGTTAATATTAAGTATAGGAGGAGGGATCGGATGAACAAAATTCTCGTAATCGACGATGAAGCGGCTCTTAGAGATCTGATCGAGCTTGTGCTCCGCAGAGAGAATTATGAGGTGCGGACAGCGGAGAACGGAAGTGCGGGACTTACAGCCCTGGAGGCTTTTCAGCCGGATCTGGTGGTACTGGATCTGATGCTGCCCGATTGCTCCGGCTATGACCTGTGTAAGGAAATCACCAAGCGGCAGGCGGTTCCCGTCATTATGCTGTCGGCCAAGAATGAGATTATCGATAAGGTGCTGGGGCTGGAGCTGGGGGCCGAGGATTATATGACCAAGCCGTTCGATAACCGGGAGCTGCTGGCGCGGATCAAGGTGGTGCTCCGGAGAGCCCAGAACAGCGGACTGCCGACAGATGCCGAAGATACCCGGATCACTCATGAGGAGCTGACCTTTGATCTGGAGACCCGGGTGGTGCAGAAAGGCGGCGTTCCGGTTGCCCTGACGGCCAAGGAATTCAGAATTCTGGAGACGCTGCTGAAGCGCCCGGACAAAATCTATACCCGGGATGAGCTGCTGGAGATCGTCTGGGGCTATGACTTCATGGGCGACAGCCGCAGCGTGGATATGACGATTATGCGCTTAAGAAAGAAGCTGGAGGACGATGCCGAGAATCCGAAATATATCCGGACCGTCTACGGCTTCGGTTATCAGCTGGGAGGTGGCTCCGCCTGAAATACGCTACCCGGCTGGTGCTAATGTATTTGCTGTTCTCGGTACTGTCCTTTGCCGTTATCATTATTTCGGTGAATAAGGCGATTGACTATTTCAGCTTCGTAACCATAGAGAAGCAAATGATGGAGAAGGCGGATCTGGGCGAGATGTCCTTCAGGGAGGTGCTCTCCAGGCACGAACAAGAGGTAGATGCAGGGCAGATGGAGGAGGTGGCGAGAAGCGCGCTGGAGACGTTAAAAGCTTCCGTCAAGGAGGTGCGGATCTACGACAGCAGCCAGAAGCTGCTGGGACTCGCTGTTGACGGGATTGTGATCAATAACAAGACCCCCGTCATTTTTCCCGGGAATATCCAGAACGCCCTTAAGGGCAATTATGCATACACGGTCTCTGAGGATCACCTGCTGTACTTCGCGGTTCCGATCCAAGACAAATATTATCAGAACAGCTATGTGTACGAGTTCGTGGAGGATGTCTCTTATTTCTATACGATGATGGACCAGATCAGGTATATCCTGTTCGCCGGTGCGGGAGGATTCATTATTCTGATTGCGCTCTCCAGTCTGTTCATCGCCCGCAATACGACGAAGCCGATCAAATACCTGCTTGGCGCCACAGAGAGCTTCTCCAGGCAGCAGTTCCGGGAGGTTCACCTGAACAGGAAGGATGAGCTGGGCATGCTGGCTGCGGGACTGAACCGGATGGGCATTCAGCTCAGTGACTATATCCAGTATCAGAAGCAGTTTGTCTCGAACGTATCCCATGAGCTGAAGACGCCGCTTGCTGCTATCAAGGGATTCTCTCAATATTTGTACGAAGGTGAGGACGAGGATGAGGAGCTGCAGCGGATCTACTTCCATCTGGTGAATGAATCGGACCGCCTGACCCGGCTGGTCAATGAGCTGCTTATGCTGTCGCGCTTCGATAAGGCAGGGCAGGATGGAATCGATGCCGAGAAGACGGACCTGGCGCAGCTGGCTGCGGGGGTAGCCGCTGGATTGAGGACCAAGGCTGACAGTAAGGGGATAGAGCTTACGATCCAGCAAGGACCGCCAGCCTTCGTCTTAGTGAATCAGTTGTTGATGTCCCATGCCATCGCCAATGTGCTGGACAACGCGATTAAATACTCCGGTCTCCGTACCCGGGTAAGTATTGAAACTTCGGTCCGTGAGCAGGAAGCTGTCGTGCAGATCAGCGATCAGGGGATTGGAATCAGTGCGGATGAACTTACCCGTGTACAGGAACGGTTCTACCGGGCAAGGAATGCCAGCGCGGCAGGCGGAACGGGGCTGGGGTTATCCATCTGTAAGGAGATCGCCGAGAAGTTCGGCGGGCAGCTGGATATAGAGAGCCAGCTCGGCGCGGGAACCACGGTCTACATCCGGCTGCCGCTCCTGTGATATGCGTTACAAGAATGATACAACTCTGTTATTACACTAATAAATGCTTTTCGTATACTAACCTCATACCAAACAAACAACGCGTCCATCGCGTACATTCATGGAGGGATTACTTATGGGAACATTTAAAAAACCGGCAGCGCTGCTGCCCGCAGTATTATTAATGACACTTCTGGCCGGATGCCAGTCCGATTCGGCCGCTCCGGCGGCCACCCCTTCGGCAGAACCTACAGCTGAAGCGGTGGCCACGGGGGCACCGGAGGCTTCGGCTACCCCGGCTGCTGAGCCTGCGGCGACTGAAGCTGCTCCGGCTGAGCCAACCCCTGCGGCTTCAGCAGGCAGCTCCGAGGCGATCAAGGAAGGAACTATTGAGAAGGAAGGGAATGTGATTCTGAAGGAGCTGGCTTTTGTCCATAAGGATCACACCATCGCCCTCTCCGACATTGTGGATGATGCTAAGCTGGAGAGTATGCTGGGCAAGGCAACGGCGAAGAAATCGCACACGTATTCCTTGGATGACGGTAAGAATATGGATACCCTGATCGGCAGAACAGAGAACACGTATACCTTCCCGGGCCTTGAGATTAAGACGATTGATTCGGGTGACGGCAAGCAGTTCTACATCTTCAGTATTAAGATTACTGATCCGAAGTACACTACGGTCCGCAATATCAAGGTCGGAGACAGCCTGGACACGCTCAAAAAAGCCTATCCCGAAGGCAAGCTGACCGGAGACGGGGCACCTGAGGAAGAGGATGACTACCGGTTCGCCCCAAGCAACTACGTGGATTATATGCTCTTCCATGTGAAGGGCGCTAAGATTGAAAGCATAAGCATCTCAACTCTGCTGGACTAAACATTGAGCCGGTTCAGCGGGATTGAATAAGAACAGCCCTGCCGCTTCACGGCCTGTAACGGTCATGAAGCGGTCAGGGCTGTTTGTCTCTGTCTTCTATTTCCGGGCGGACTACCCTATTCCGCAGGAGCTGGCTCCAGCACCCGCACCGTCTCCCCCTCTACCAGCTCAGGCAGATAGTAGGTGCTGTTCTTCAGATCTTTTTTACCCTGGAGCTTCTTAATGACCCATTCGGCCGCATCCCGGCCCATCTGCTCCTGCGGGTGGGTTAAGGTCGTCAGCTTGATGCCAGCGTTCTTGGCGATATAGGAATTGTCCTGGCCGATGATCGACAGCTCCTCTGGAATAGAAAGTTCCAGCTGCTTGCAGACGTTAACCACTTCGAGTCCCACCTCGTCGTTATAGCACACAAGGGCCGTCAGTACCTCCCGGTTATCCTTCAGGAACTGCTTGAGGTTCGCCGACAGGTCACGCTTGGATTCCGTATCGAAGGAGAGCACCTGCTCCGGGTGGAAGCGCAGCTTGGCTTCGCCGAGCGCCTTGATATAGCCCTTCATGCGGTATTTGCCCTGGAGATCGTCCATTTTAGCAATAATTCCGATCTGGGTATGGCCCTTCGAGATCAGCTCACGGGTCGCCAGATAGCTGGACTGTACATCATCCAGACAGAAGAACGGCACCTCCAGCTCTTCATAGTAAGCGTTAATCATAATGAACGGAACGTCCTGCTCCTTAAACGACAGGTAGTAGGCAATGTTCGGGTTGTACAGGTTACTCTTCGTAGGCTCGATGATCAGCCCGTCTACCCCGAAGGACAGCATCATCTCCAGCGCCTTTTTCTCCTGGGCCACATCATTATTGGTGCTGGCGAGCAGCAGTGAATAGTTGTCCTCATTGAGCCTGCCTTCAATCCCCCGGATAATGGACGGGAAAATATAATCGGAGAGGTAAGTGGTTATTACGCCGATGGTCCGCTTGCCCGCGCCATTCCCGGATTTGGACCGGAACTGGTGGCTGACATAGGTGCCCGAGCCCTTCTCGCTCCGCAGAAACCCTTCGTTGGACAGCTCCAGAATGGCCTTCCGCACGGTCTGGCGGCTGACGCCGTACATCTCCTGCAGTGCAGATTCCGTAGGGATTTGTTCGCCCACACTGTAGGTGCCGGACAGGATATTGCTTTTGAGTTCATCGAAGATGATCTGGTACTTGGTTCTCACACGGGTCACTTCTTTCATAGTTGTTCTTATATAGAGTGGAAAAATTAATGTAGTTGTACGTACATATTATAGCTTGAATATAAGCTTAATATCCTCCGGTGTCTACCATATATCATGATTTGCGTAAAATACGGGTGATTTTCCGGTAAATTTGTAGGTATATCTTATATCTATTATTGACAAATGTACGAACAAAAAATATACTAAACCTGTTCATAAAGGAAGCGCATTCTTTAGATTCATAAGTAACACAGTTTGGTTCAGAGAGGAGTAACGTGGGCATGGATCAGAACATCAAGCAAGCGATACTTAAGGGAGAGACATCACTGGGTATCGAATTTGGGTCCACACGTATCAAGGCCGTCCTGATTGATCAGGGGTTCGAGACGGTTGCATCCGGAAGCTACGAGTGGGAGAACCTGCTGGAAGGCGGGTACTGGACGTATCCCCTCACCGATATCATCAAGGGGCTGCAAGCGGCTTACCGCGAGATGAAGCAGGAGGTTGCACAGAAATACGGGGTTACGCTTACTACTGTCGGTTCGATCGGATTCTCAGCAATGATGCACGGATATATGGCCTTTGACAGCGCGGGTGAGCTGCTGGTTCCGTTCCGGACCTGGCGTAATGCTACAACCGGTGCGGCGGCCAAGGAATTAACAGAGCTGTTCCAGTTCAATATTCCGGAGCGCTGGACCATTGCCCACCTGTATCAGGCGATTCTGAACGGGGAAGAGCATGTCCCGCAGGCAACGTTCGTAACGACGCTGGGCGGATATATCCATTGGCTGCTGACCGGCAGCAAGGCGATCGGGATTGGCGATGCCTCCGGGGTCTTCCCTATAGATGAAGCTTCACAGGATTACCACCCGGCCATGGTCAGCCAGTTCGATGAGCTGATTGCCGCTAAGAATTACCCTTGGAAGCTGAGTGATCTTCTGCCCAAGGTCTACGCTGCAGGCGAGCAGGCAGGGGTGTTAACGGAAGCCGGAGCGAGACTGCTGGATGAATCCGGGGACCTGCTGGCAGGCATTCCGCTCTGTCCTCCAGAGGGCGATGCCGGAACCGGAATGGTCGCTACGAACAGTGTGCGCAAACGGACCGGTAATATCTCTGTAGGCACCTCCGTGTTCGCCATGATCGTGCTGGAGAAGGACCTTACAGCGGTATACCCTGAGATCGACATGGTGACTACCCCGGATGGCAGTCCGGTAGGGATGGTGCATGCCAACAACTGCTCCAGCGATATCAATGCCTGGGTCGGCTTGTTCCGGGAATTCTCGGAGGCGATGGGCCTCCAGTCCGATCCGGCGAAGTTATTCAGCGTTCTGTTCAACAAAGCGCTGGAGGCGGACGCCGATGGCGGCGGGCTGCTCAGCTACGGCTATTTCTCAGGTGAGAACATCACCGGGATGGAGAAGGGACGGCCGCTGTTTGTCCGCTCGCCGGAGAGCCGGTTCACGCTGGGCAACTTTATGCGGACGCATCTGTTCTCCGCTTTTGGCGCGCTGAAGATTGGGATGGATATTCTGACCTTGAAGGAGCAGGTGTCCATCGACAGCATTCTGGCGCACGGCGGCTTGTTCAAGACGCCTGTTGTCGGACAGAGAATCGTGGCTGCTGCGATGAATGTTCCGGTCTCTGTGATGTCAACAGCCGGAGAAGGCGGCGCGTGGGGCATGGCGATTCTGGCTTCTTATATGAAGAACAGAGCGCAGCAGGAGCGTCTGGATGATTTCCTCGACCAGAAGGTCTTCAAGGATATCGAAGGCGAGACCATTCATCCGGTTGCGGCGGATGTGAAGGGCTTTGAATTGTTCATGGAACGCTACACGGCGGGTCTGGCGATTGAGCAGGCCGCTGTAGATCATCTCGTAGAGAACGGGGGGCATTAACACATGCTGGAGCAACTGAAGGAAGAGGTGTACGAGGCCAATCTGGAGCTGCCTAAGCACGGGCTGGTCAAATACACCTGGGGCAATGTGAGCGCGGTGGACCGGGCGAGCAGTCTGTTCGTCATCAAGCCGAGCGGCGTCAGCTATGACAAGATGAAGCCGAGCGATATGGTCGTTGTGGACTTCGATGGCAATGTGGTGGAGGGAGAGATGCGGCCTTCCTCGGATACAGCGACCCATGCTGTACTCTACAAGCATTATGCCGAGATCGGCGGCATCGTGCATACGCATTCCACGTGGGCAACCATCTGGGCTCAGGCCGGACTGGATGTTCCGGTTATGGGGACGACACATGCAGACACCTTCTATGGTTCTGTACCGTGCACCCGGTTCCTGACACAGGAAGAGATTGACCGCGGTTATGAAGCAGAGACCGGGCATGTGATCATTGAGACTTTTGAACAGCGGGGGCTGGATGTGATGGCGATTCCCGGCGTTCTGCTGAAGGGCCACGCGCCGTTCACGTGGGGCAAGGATGCCCATGCTGCTGTCATGAACAGTGTGGTGCTGGAGGAAGTGTCCAAGATGAACCACTTTGCCCGCCAGCTGAATACCTTCGCCGAGGAGCTGCCGCAGCGGATTCTGGACAAGCATTATCTGCGCAAGCACGGCAAGGATGCGTATTACGGACAGAAGTAACTGACTTTTACCAATTCAAGTAGAGAAGAGGATGAATGATATGTCAACAGTAAGCGACAAGCAATTCTGGTTCGTAGTAGGATCGCAGCACCTGTACGGAGATGAAGCGCTGGGTGAAGTGAAGGCTCATGCCCAGGAAATGACCGATGCGCTCAACAACAGCGGGTTGCTTCCTTATCCGCTGGTACTTCAGGATCTGGCCGTCAGTGCAGATAAGATTACCTCCATCATGAAAGAAGTAAACTACCGTGACGAGGTTGCTGGTGTTATCACCTGGATGCACACCTTCTCCCCGGCCAAAATGTGGATTCGCGGCACGAAGCTGCTGCAGAAGCCGCTGCTGCACCTGGCTACCCAGTACAATGAGAGCATTCCTTGGGCAACGATTGATATGGATTTCATGAACCTGAACCAGGCTGCCCATGGTGACCGTGAGTATGGCTTCATTAATGCCCGCCTGAAGAAACAGAACAAGATCGTTGTAGGATACTGGGAGCGCCCGGAAGTCCAGAAGCAGATTGCAGAATGGATGGACGTTGCCGTAGCATATAACGAAGGCTTCAATATCAAGGTTGCCCGCTTCGGCGACAACATGCGCAATGTTGGTGTTACTGAAGGCGATAAGGTGGAAGCTCAGATCCAGTTCGGCTGGACTGTGGACTACTTCGGTATCGGCGATCTGGTAGCTTATGTGAATGAAGTGAAGCAGGAAGAGATTGATGCCCTGTTCGCTGAATATACCAAGCTGTATGCCGTTGATTACGGCACGTACAGCAAGGAAGATTGGGAAGCCAGCGTGAAGGTGCAGGCGAGCTATGAGATTGCTCTGAAGCGCTTCTTGGATGCAGGCGGCTACAATGCCTTCACCTCTAACTTCGAGGACCTGCACGGCATGAAGCAGCTTCCGGGTCTGGCTGTTCAGCGCCTGATGGCCCAAGGCTACGGCTTCGCCGGTGAAGGGGACTGGAAGACTGCGGCCCTGGACCGCCTGATGAAGGTGATGAGTCACAACCTGAACACCGGGTTCATGGAGGATTACACTTACGAGATGGCTGCCGGACAGGAAGCGATTCTCCAGTCCCACATGCTGGAGGTTGATCCGAGCCTGGCCAGCAACCAGCCGAAGATCATTGTCTCTCCGCTGGGAATCGGCGACCGTGAAGACCCGGCCCGTCTCGTCTTCGACGGCAAGGCAGGCGAAGGTGTCGTGGTATCGATGGCTGACTTCGGCACTCATTACAAGCTGCTAATCAACGAAGTTACTGCCTTCGAACCTACCGTTCCGGCTCCGAATCTTCCGGTAGCCCGCGTACTGTGGCAGGTGAAGCCAAACTTCCAGGACGGAGTAAGAGCCTGGATCGAGAACGGCGGCGGCCACCACACGGTCGTATCGCTCAACCTGACTACCGACCAAATCGTTACCTACGCCAAGCTGGTGGGTCTGGAATACGTGATTATTAAGTAATTGAGTTACATGTAAAGTGCACAGCGAGTAGATGTTAAAAAGAGCGAGGAGGCATATAGCCCTCTCGCTCTTTTTGTTTGGCAGATATGGTGGGCGCGGCGGCGGTATGCCAAAGACATCTGCCTGCCCGCCGGGAAGCGTGGAAAGATGTATGCGAAAAACCGATCACAATGTGCAGGCGCGGACCAAATGTAGTCGAAAAACCGACTACAATGCGGCGGATGGGGGCGTGCGGACCAAATGTAGTCGGAAAACCGACCACAATGCGGCGGATGGGGGCGTGCGGACCAAATGTAATCGAAAAACCGACTACAATGCGGCCGATGGAGGCGCGCGAACCAAATGTAATCGAAAAACCGACTACAATGCGGCCGATGGAGGCGTGCGGACCAAATGTAATCGGAAAACCGACTACAATGCGGCGGATGGGGGCGCGCGGACCAAATGTAGTCGAAAAACCGACTACAATGCGGCGGATGGGGGCGTGCGGACCAAATGTAGTCGAAAAACCGATTACAATGCGGTGGATGGGGGCGCGCAGACCAAATGTAATCGAAAAACCGATTACAATGCGGCGGATGGGCGCGTGCGGACCAAATGTAATCGAAAAACCGACTACAATGCGGCGGATGGGCGCACGCGGACCAAATGTAGTGGAAAAACCGACCACAATGTGCCAGCACAGCGGTTCATGTGCCCAGTGGTCCCGCCCGCCCCGCTCACTTCTTATTCCGCGCACGGTACTGCTGCGGTGTGGCGCCGACGATCCGCTTGAACAGGTTGGAGAAGCTGCCGAGGCTGGTATATCCAACCTGCTCGGCGATGTCGGTGATCTTCAGCTCTGTTTCCTCCAGCAGCTGCTTGGCCTTCTGCAGCCGTTCCTGAATGATCACATCGGAGATCGACAGCCCGGTCTCCTTCTTGAACAGTCGGGACAAGTAGGCCGGGTTCAGGTAGACATAGGCCGCGAGTTCGTCGCGGGTGATCTCTTCGCTCAGACGCGAGCGGATATACTGCCTAATCTTGGACACCGTGGCCGAGGATACGTTATTGCTTGTCTGCAATAAATGCATTACGGCTCGCAGGCATTCCATCGCCCAGCTCTGGAGCGAAGCGGACTGCTTCGGATAATTTTCCTTATCCATCAAGGGCTTCAGCTCCGCTGAGGCGTGAGCGGATAAGCCTTTTTTGGCGAGAACGGTGTGTACAATGAACAGGATGCCGTGGATAAGCTGGCGGTGCAGCTCACTGGTCCAGCGGCCGGGCCCGATGCCCGAGAACCACAGCGTCACGCGGCGCTCCAGCTCCTCCAGCTCGCCAAGCTCCAGGAGGGTCGCCCACTCTCCGAAGATATGCATAGGCGCTGCCTGAGGCACCGGCGCGAGCGGCTGATCTCGGCTATAGGCCTGATCCTCCGGTCCGAACACCTGACGCGAACGGTTCAGGTTGCGTTGTTCCCGCTCCGTGACATCCGTGTAAGCGCTCATGATTCCGGACAGAGGGACACCCGCGCTGATGTAGATCGACAGGGAGCAATGCAGCAGCCGTCCGCAGGTATCCAGGAAGGTGCGGCCATTCTGCTCCAGCGTATGCCAGGCGGCGTTCATATCGCCACGCACGTAGATGACCGCCAGATTATGGCCGACCTGATCCTGCAGCACAGTGCCTTCCAGCCCGCTTAGCAGCAGCTCATCGGCCATGTTGCGCAGTGCATATTCCATAATCGTCTCATCCCGTGCGCTAAGGTTCTCCTTCCACTGCTCCAGCCCCAGCAGGGCGAGGAAGTAGCGGTCTCCAGGCTGCAGATCCAGATTATAGGTGTTCGCCGGAAGGGTGAGCGATTCCAGCACGGGCGCTGCCCGCTGGCTGAGAATATCCTGCCAGAACCGTTCCACCAGCAGGGGGAGCTGATGCTCCCACTGTCTCCGGTACTTCTGGATCAGGGCCTCGAACTGCTGCTGCTCTCTCTGTTTGCTGATCTCGAATAGCGCCTCACGGGAGATTTTCATCAATTCCTCATAGTCTACCGGCTTGAGCAGATAATGGAAGGCACCGTGATAAATCGCGCGCTGGGCATACTCGAAATCGGCATGGCAGGTCAGCATAATCGTCAGCGTGCCGGGAGCGGATTGCTTCACCCAGGCCAGCAGCTCCAGGCCGCTTCTGCCCGGCATTTCGATATCGCAGATCAGCAGGTCTACAGGCTGCTGCTCAAGAACGGCAATCGCCTGGTCTACGTTCTCCGCCAGACAGACATCTGACACGCTAAGCGCGCTCCAATCCACCCCCTGCTGGAGGCCGAGCAAGGCGAAGTATTGGTCGTCAACGATTAGAACTCTGTACATTGAACGTCACTGCTCCTTTTGAACGGGTAGTCTGATTTCCACAACCGCGCCTCCGTCTGGAGCATTGTGGAAGGTAAGCCGTGCCCGGTTGTTATAGAACATCAGCATGCGTCTGTATACGTTCCATATTCCCAGATGGCGGTCTGTCGGCTTGCGCTCATATACGCCATGATTGAGCCTGTCGAGCTGAGCCGCGGAGAAGCCCGGCCCGGAATCGCGGATCTGAATGGCAATGCAGGAATCGCCGCTCTCTCCGGCTTCTTCACTGACTGTGATGCCGACATTGAAGGGCTTCGAATTGTTAATGAAGCCATGCTTGATGGCATTCTCGACGAAGGGCTGGATCAGCAGCGGCGGAATCAGCGTAGACTCCAGCTCCTGCGGAAGCAGCACCTCATAAGACAGCTTGTTCGGATACATAACCATCTGGATCTCAATATAGTTCTGAATATGACCTAGCTCGCTGCGCAGCGGAAGCCAGGCGTCGTTGGTATTCATGATGAACCGGAAGTGGGAGACCAGATGTCCGATCATTTTTTTGATTAGCGCATATTGCTTCAGCTCTACCAGATGAAAGACGATGTTCAAGGAATTCATGAAAAAATGGGGATTGATCTGCGCCTGAAGATGCTTCAGCTCCGCTTGCTGCACCTTCATCTGCTCCTCATACACATCAATCTTGAGATTGCCGATCTGCTCCGCCATCTGGTTGAATTGCATCGTAATGATCTGGAACTCCCTGCTGTTGCCATCCTTCAGCCGGTATTCCAGCTGTCCCTTCCCCAGGATGCGCATCCCGCTGGTCAATTGCTGGATAGGCTTGAACACCAGTCTGCTAAGCAGAGCCAGCAGGATAACCATTACGAGGATAATGACGAAGGGAATCACCTTGATGATCCGCTGGAAGACCGGCAGCTCGTCCAGAATGGATTTCTCGTCGAGCAGGAAAAAGACATTCAGATTGGAATATTGAGAGGGCTTGTCAATCAGCAGATACGAATTGCCGTTACTCAGGCGAATCGAGGCATCCGCACGAGGGTTGGGCTGATTAAGCCGGCTGCGGATGAGCGCAAGATCTTCACTGGCGAACTGGCCCCAGAGTAACTTACCGTCATTGTCGATCATGCCGACCTGTCCGCTGCCCCCGGTAGACTCCAGCTGGGTCAGGGGCTGGGCCAGAGAGTCGATGCTGACCAGTACCCCCATGAGAAGCCGGCCGCTCTTGTCCGGCAGCACCTTGAATAACACCGGCTCTCCGCCGAGGGTCACGGTCTCCCACTTCAGGGAGGCCTGGAGATTAGGGGTCTTGAGGTGTGAAGACAGCCCCGAGGCAATCATCTCCTTCTCTTGGTAATACTCCTTCTGGCTGCTCAGGAAGAGTTCATCCCGGTCCTGATGGTAGACGAAGACACTGCGGATAATGGTATAGTAGCTGACATCGCTGTACCACTGGTCCATCAGCTTACGGATGGACAGATAATAATTGACGCTGTCGGGACCGCTGTCGGAATAGAGCTCCAGCAGCATGTTTTCATTGGCCGTACGCAGCAGATAATGGCTGGTCTGCTCCAGCAGCTCATCGAGTGTACCTAAGTGCAGGGTCAACGTGTCCGAAGCGGACTTCGCAACCTTCTCCCGGACAATGTTGGTGGAATAGAGGTTGGTGTAGGAGAGAAAAAGGAACAGCGGCGTGACCAGCAGCAGGACAAGGGCACTCACTTTGAATCGCAATGATAATTTCACAGTCTTCCCCCTTATCCTTAGGTACATTTACACGCTGAGCGGCAGGAAAGGGGAAGGACGGCAGCCGTCCTTCCCCTTAGCCTAAAATATAAGAATTTGTATGTTCCACATGACAACTTATCCTTATATTTCTCGCTGAAACGGGTGCCGTCCTTAAAAAGGACGGCATAGTCGTTTTCACTTGTTTGTTTAGGATTGTTTGGCCTTCCAGGCATCGTATTGCTTCTGAACCTCGGCGCGGATTTCTTCAATGCCGTTAGCCTTAAGCTTCTTATTGTACTCCGTAAGCACCTTATCTACACCCAGGCTGCCCGTTTCCAGCAGCGGGCGGAATTCCTTGATAATGTTGCTGACCACGGAGACCTGTGTTTTGACAGCGTCGGTATTGAAGTTGAAGCCGAAGGACTTCACCTTATGGGCGCTCTCGTTATAAGCCTTGAATTTCTCCCACTTGTCGGCGCTTTCGCCTTCCCACAGATAGGTTATGGTCTGGTTACCGAACATCCATTCAATGCCCGGCGCCCAGCCGGTATCGGCACGGGTAGCAATGCCGTCAGGCAGCTTGATGAAGTTGTCCTTGCCTTCCACCTTAACATACTGCCGTCCTTCTACGCCGAAGTCAATCAGGTTGACCAGAACCGGGTCGGTATGCAGCAGGTTCAGCAGCATCATCGTCCGCTCCGGATCAATGGAGGTACGCCCGATCGCCATCATGGAGTTGCTGACGCTGGCCGTACTGATCTCAGGCTCATTGCCCTTCAGCTTCACCAGCTCAATGCCGGTGGCGATGGAATCTTCCTTGTCGGAATCCGGTTTGTCTGAACCGAATTTCATCCAGGTCTTACCAGCTTTGAAAGCGTCTTCAGTACTGGTTTTGGTCGTTGCAGCATCTTTATTGATGTAGCCTTTGCTGAACCAGTCGCCGTAGAGCTTCATCCGGTAGATTGCGGTGTCGGACTCCATGGAGCTGATCACCATCTTATCAGTCTTGGTATCCAATACAATTCCGGCAGGAGCGCCGGCCACCAGCTCATAACGGAAGTTCTCCTTCATGCTCTCTCTGGTCTTGTCGAAGTAGCCCAGGGTATCGGAGCCGCTGCCGGAGAGCCAGATCGGTGCAATAGCCGGTTCCTTCTCCTTGATCGTCTGCAGCCATGGTTCCAGATCCTCCAGCGTCTCAATCGAGTTCACATCGAATCCGTATTTATCTACCAGATCCTTGCGGAACATAATGGTATGGCTCTCACCAATTTCCTTATTGGTAGGAATCGCATAGATTTTGCCGTCTACGGTTCCGCCGTCAAGGAAGCGGGGATCAAGGGTCTCCTTGATGCCTTGTCCATATTTGGCTAACAGATCATCCAGCGGAAGGAACGCGCCCTTGGCTACGTTATTGGCGAAGTCTGCCCAGTTGGGGGCGAAGGTCAGATCGACCTGTTCACCGGACTGGTAAGCCAGTGCCATCTTCTCGGCCCAGGAGGACCAAGGGAGTCCCTGGAAGTCAATCTCGGCGTTGATTTTCTCTTTGAGATACTTGTTGATCTCATCTACAACCGCCTTGGTATCATTCTGCGGGAAATTCCCGACCGTGTAAACTTTCAGCTTCCGGAACGTTGAGGTATCAGGATTCGTGCTGCCTTCCGTGCCTGCTGTTGCGGCGGCTGCTGTCGATTCTGCCTTGGACGGGGCGGATGCACCTGAATTGCCCCCGCCGCATCCGGTAATGCCCAGTATCACGGCAGTCAGAGCGGCAAGCACCGTGCCTGAGCTTCTTGTTGTTCTCATTTGTATGAACCTCCTCGAATGATAATTAGATCATATATTCTAACCGGCATTTACGCCAGAGCTAGACCGCTTAACCCTTGATCGCACCAATCGTAAGGCCCTTGGTGAAGTACTTCTGGAAGAACGGATAGATGAACAGAATCGGACCAATCGACAGCACGACCATAGCCATCCGCAGACTTTCGGTCGGAACGGATTCCTGTACCATCAGGGCGACACCGCTGCCTGCAAGCTGGGTTTTGAAGAATTCCGCCTGGCGGATCATCTGAATCATGACGTATTGCAGGGAGAACTTGTCGGTGTCATTAATGAATAGCATGGAGTTGAACCAGTCATTCCAATACATCAGTGTAGTGAACAGACCGATCGTAGCCAGAACAGGCAGGGAGATCGGAAGCACAAGCTGGAAGAATATCCGCCATTCCGAGGCCCCGTCCAGCTTGCCGGATTCAATCATCTCTTCCGGGATCGTCTGCTGGAAGAAGGTACGGGTGATGAAGATATAGAAGGCATTGGACAGGCCGGGCAGGATCAGCGCAACCAGCGAGTCCTTCAGATCGAGATAGTTCACGTACAGCAGATAGAAGGGGACAAGCCCTCCCGAGAACAGCATGGTGATCAGCAGGTAGAAGTTGAATGTTTTTTTGAAAGGAAAATCCTTCCGGTAGAGCGGATACGCATACAGCGCAATCAGCAGCACGGCCAGCACAGTTCCGATCACCGTAACCGTCAGGCTGACGCCATACGCCTTAACCAGTGTCTCCGAATGCTTGAACAGATATTGGTACGCAGACGCGTCGATATGATCGGGCCAGAACTTGTAACCCTGCAGCGTCAAGGCCTTCTCGTTGGTTAAGGAGATGGCGACAATGAGCAGGATCGGCAGAATACATGCCAGGCTGAAGGCGATGAAGAATACATTCAGAATAATCTGGGCGGTAGTGGAGCCTTTGGTATAAGGGTTGCTTCGGGATGCAGTAGTCATTAGAATCCTCCGTTTCTAGAAAAGCGCCGTATCGCGGTTCAGCTTGCGGGCCAGAGCGTTCGCGCCGATGACCAGGAAGAAGCCGACGACCGATTGATAGAAGTTCGCCGCTGAGGACATCCCCAGGTCGTTGAGCTGGATCAGGCCCCGGTAGACATAGGTGTCAATAACGTCCGTAGTTGAGCGCAGCGCACCGGAGTCCAGGGTCACATGGTAGAACAGCCCGAAGTCAGAGCGGAAGATGCCGCCCATGTTAAGAATCGTGAGAATGACCATGATCGGCGTGAGCAGCGGCAGGGTAATCTTGGTGATCTGCTGCCATTTGCTGGCGCCGTCCATCACCGCAGCTTCGTACAGCTCTTCGCTGATGCCGGTGATGGCTGCAAGGTAGATGACGCTGCCGATCCCGATGGAGTGCCACATTTTGGTGATCCACAGAATGTAAGGCCATGCGTTAGGATGCATATAGGCATTCACTGAGGAGTAGCCGAACATTGGCAGAATATGCTTGACCAGGAAGCCGTACTCCGGGTGCAGGAAGGCATAGACGATGAAGCTGACCACGACCATGGACAGGAAGTTCGGCATAATCATGACGGTCTGGAAGAACTTCGAGGCCAGCTTGTTACGCACCTCATTGATCGCAATCGCCAGCGAGACGGAGAGAATGAGCCCTGAGATAATGAAGACCACATTGTACCCCACGGTGTTGATGGTCACGCGCAGGGCGTCAGAGGTGGCGAACAGGAACCGGAAGTTGTCGAGCCCGGCCCAGGGACTGCCCATAATGCCGTCCACGTAGTTGATGTTCTTGAAGGCAATGAATAATCCGAACATCGGAATATAGCAGTTGATGAAAAAAATAATCGATGTGGGCAGCAGCATCAGCAGCAGCACCCGGTATCGCACGATATTGTGCAGCAGACGGCCGAAACGGCCCTGGGGCTGTGTCGCTAACTTGTTGTTCATAGCTTGTGGTGCGGGATTTGCCATAAGTTCTAACCTCACTCTACTTGTTCTGGATGAATTTATTATAGTAGAGCGGTTGAACCGAATTCTCTCTTGCAAATGACCCTGTTTATTCAAAAATGACTTTGTGCAGGTAGGATGTTATTCTGCGCTCCTGTCACAAAATAGCAGCAGGGGAACGTTATACCTGTATATTCTTAATAAGCAAAGGAGAGAAACTATGTACACGATCAGCTTAAATACGATGAAGAAAGCAATGATAGCAACAGCAGTAACTGCTGTACTCGGAGGGGCAGTTGTCGGCGGGGGATTCACTGTACCCGTAGCGGCGGCAGCCAATGTCAACAAGGATGCTAAGGCTGACAGCGCGTTCGCGGCCAGCGACAACGCCACTCTGAAGGCTGTTTTCCAGAAAGGGCTTGCTGCTGCTCCGAATCAGGCCGTGACCCAGGAGGGGGTAACCCTGACACTAACCGATCTGATCTATGACAGTAATCAACTTATCGCAGGCATCCGGCAGGAGGGAGGGACGGTGGACAAGAACGGTTCTTTCATGGACCAGACCAGGATTGTGGACGTGTTAATCAATGGGAAAAAGCTGCTGTTTGATACTTCCATCATTCCCAATTTGAAAGATACGGACACAGCCTTGATCTATTTGAGTAAGGGAGCCATGAAGCAGCAAATCCCGGACAAATTCGACCTGACGCTGAAGGCATACGCCAACGGGGTGAAGGAGCCGTTTATTTTCAAAGTTCAAGTGAACAAGCTGGGGACCCTGTTAAGCCTGAAGCCGGGCGTCTCCAAGAAGAACAACAAATTCAATTATACGGTGAATTCCTTCGAGATGACCGCGTTAACGATGTCTCTGCAGGTGACCTTTAAGGGGGAAGTTCCGGCAGCGGCCAAGTCCAAGGTGAACAACCCGGAAAGAATGTTATATGACCTTGTGGACGAGAAAGGAAATGTGATTTCGCCATGGGGCAAGCCGTTTGAGAAAGTCCGGACAAGCGGTACCGAGGAACAGAACTATAGTGCATTCCCAGCCGTTCCGAAGTCCATTAGCGTTAAGCCTTTTACGTATTCCAAAGATGCCAGCGGGAAGATGTTCAAAGACAAGCAGGGTCAGTGGGCTAAAACTTATTATAAAGACCTGGAAACCAAAATTACGGTGAAATAACGTGCAATGAAGCAGTGCAGGACACCCGGCGATGACCACGAGAGTAACAAATGATATTGACAGAAGTCTGGACTGTGCATAGAATTGAAAAATATTTACATGAAGTCAGCTTCAAATAATTGAATATTCGCAAGCTATGAAGGCTATGGATCACACTATAGCTGGAGCAGCTTCTGGAGAGACTGCGGGAGACCGCAGCGCCGAAGGGTTCACAATCTCAGGCAAAAGGACAGAAGAGTACCGAATTTGTGTTTTGCCGTGCGGATTAGCCGCTGCTGCAGACGCTTATTTGGAACCTCTTATGAACCGGGAGATTGGATGATATCCAGTCTCCTTTTTGCGTTACCCGGCAGGACAGCGTCATATACACTAAGGGGGAAACAGGTATGGCACAGACAGAATTAAAAAGAGAGCTTGCAAACCGGCACGTCCAGCTTATCGCCATCGGCGGCACGATTGGAACGGGGTTGTTCCTCGGCTCAGGCAAGGCGATCCAGCAGGCCGGACCCTCCATCATGCTCACGTATCTGATCGTGGGGATTGCCGTGTTTTTTGTGATGCGGGCGCTGGGGGAGCTGCTGCTCTCGAAGGCGGGGTATCAATCTTTTACAGACATTGCTGAGGATTACTTGGGGCCGCGTGCGGCGTACATTACGGGCTGGACCTATTGGTTCTGCTGGATTATGACGGCGATGGCCGATGTGATTGCGGTGGGCGTCTATGTGCAGTACTGGTTCGATATTCCGCAGTGGGTGCCGGCCGTGATCTGCCTGATCATTCTGCTCGGGCTCAATCTGCTCACGGTCAAGAGCTTCGGCGAACTCGAATTCTGGTTTGCTCTGATCAAGGTGGTTACGATTCTGGCTCTGATCGGCCTGGGCATTGTCCTGCTGGTGACCCAGTTCAAGACAGATGCAGGCTCAGTGTCGGTCCGCAATCTCTGGGAGCACGGGGGCGTGTTCCCGAACGGGGTGAAGGGCTTCCTGTTCTCCTTCCAGATGGTGGTATTCGCCTATGTCGGCGTGGAGCTGGTGGGGGTATCGGCAGCGGAGACGGCTAATCCTGAGAAAAACATCCCGTCCGCGATCAACAAAATTCCGCTGCGGATTCTCTTCTTCTATGTCGGCGCGCTGTTCGTGCTGCTGTGCATTAATCCCTGGACCCAGCTTAGCGCGGCTGAAAGTCCGTTCGTGCGCACCTTCAGTCTGGTCGGGATTCCGATTGCTGCGGGGATTATCAATTTCGTGGTCTTAACCTCGGCAGCCTCCGCCTGCAACAGCGGGATGTTCTCGACCAGCCGGATTCTCTACAATCTGAGCAGACGGAATCAGGCCTCGCCTCAGCTTGGCAAGCTGAACCGGAATCATGTGCCTGCGAATTCCTTATTCCTCTCCACGCTGGTGATCTCTGCCGGGGCACTGCTCAGCAAGCTTATTCCGGGTCAGGCCTTCGGCATCGTGACTACGATCAGCGCCATTTGCTTCATCTGGGTCTGGGGCGTTGTGCTGGTCTGCCATATCAAGTATAAAAGGAACCGCCCGGACTTACATGCCGCTTCCAAATTTAAAGCGCCGTTCACCCCGGTAATTAACTATGCCGTCCTGACGCTGTTCGCCGCCATTCTTGTGATCATGCTCTTTGCTGCCGAGACCCGTCCGGCGCTGCTGTTCACCCCGCTCTGGTTCATCCTGCTGTTCGTTCTGTATTCCATTAGAAGCCGTAAGGAGAAAAGTGATCAGGAAATCAGTATAATCAATACATAAACTGATTTCAGGATGAAGAGGGTGCAGCCGCCGCATGAACAAGACAGACCGCATGTTAGCCATCGTACTGGAGCTGCAGCGCAAAGGGGTCGTAAGGGCAGAGGATCTGGCGTCCGTCTTCGAGACTAGCGTAAGAACCATCTACCGCGATATCCAGGCGCTTAGTGAAGCCGGAGTGCCGGTGGTAGGCGCTACGGGTCAGGGATATTCACTGGTAAAAGGGTATTTCCTGCCCCCGGTCAGCTTCACCGCCGAGGAGGCAGTGACCCTGCTGATCGGGACGGATTTCGTGGAGCAGCGGTTCGACACTCAGTATGGTAACCAGGCCTCCGCAGCAGGTAGGAAGATTGAAGCGGTTCTGCCGGAGGATGTCAAGGAGAATGCCGCCCGGCTCCGCCAGAGCATCCTGCTGCTGAATACCAGTAAAGATAAGCTGCAAGGACAGGAGAAGGAGTACATGGAGCAGATCCGACGCGCGATTCTGGAGCAGCGGAAGATCGGCTTCGGGTATACAAAGGGCAGACAGGAAGCTGACGGAAGTCACCACAGTGTCCGAACCGCCTCGCCGTATGGACTTGTCTTGAACAGAGGCGCATGGACCCTGGTGGCCTGGTGCGGACTGCGGCAGGAGATCCGTCATTTCCGCTTATCCAGAATGAGTGAGCTTACCATTCTGGATGACCGGTTCGAAGCGCCTGCGGATTTCGATCTGCACGAGTACCAGCCGGAGGATGACCGCCATGTACGCGTGTGCATTTTGGTTCAGCCGGAGATCGCGGGCAAGGCGGCTGAATCCGGGAACTTTTATCTGGAGGAAGTGGAGGACCGGGCAGACGGCAGGCTTATGACCTTCCGCGTGCGCCAGCCCGAGGACCTGCTGCAATGGGTGCTTGGCTGGGGAGCGGGGGCGGTTGTCCTGGAGCCGGAAGCCTTGCGTAAGCTTGTACGGGCCGAAGCGGCGAGAATGCTTGAACGCTACTGACATAACGTTGTCAGGAGCGGTTGTGTATATTCAGCGTAATATTCATCAGTGTCTGGCCGGGAACGGGGAAGCGGCGGGGAATGAAGCAGAGATGACCCCGGAGGGTAAAGCAATTTTTGCCGGGGGCAGCTTCCCGCCTGTACGTGTTCATGTTCCGCCGTCACCGCAGTATACGCCGGTGCAGCCGGAGAGCAAGGAGCAGTTGATCCAGGGCCTGAACACGGTGGTTGAACGGATGCGGGAGACCCTGCCGAAGCTTGCGCAGGCACCTGAGCACAGTACCGTCCCTCATCCCCGGTTCGGCCCCTTGTCTGCGGCAGAATGGTATCTGCTGATCGAGATGCACTACCGCCATCACTTGCTGCAGCTGGACCGGTTGAAGGATGCAATAGCGGCAGGAGTACAATAGAGTTAAGCCGCAATGAGCGAAGGAAAGCCGAAGCCTGTCAGCAAAAGACTGACGGGCTTCGGCTTTTTTTGGTTGAAAAACCGCCCACACTAGGTACGCCGAAGGCGCGCGGGCCAGATGTGGTCGAAAAACCGCCCACACTGGGCACGCCAGCAAGTAGGCGGAGAAAATCAATTTTTAATTATTCATTTTTGATTAAAGGAGGTTTGTCATAAAATGTCGAACTTAACTCTTGATTTCGCTGTACCCTGAAGCCACCTGACTAAAAGGAGACTCACACCTATGAAAAACATCGTCCGCTCTCTTGAAGATATAGTGAATCTGGCACCGATTCTGAAAGCTGCCTTTCCATATGATATATCGATTGCTGTCTGTGATACCGTGAAGTTCCTTGCCTATTACCCCGGCGATTCCATCGATCTGGGGATTCGCGCCGGGCAGATTATTCACGCGGACGAACCTCTGTATCACGCACTAAAAAATGATAAATACTCAAGGGCCAACGTTCCCAAAGAGTATTATGGATACGAATTTGTGGGTACGGTCCTTCCGGTACATGGAGAGGATGAACGTGTCTGTGGGGCGGTATGCATTCAGGTACGCAGACAGACCGAGCTGCGGGAAATTGCCGATCGGATGGCACTGTCCCTGAATCAGGCTAATGCGCGGATCATGCAGGTAGCGGGCGGGTCTAACCAGCTAGCCGGCTTCTCTCAGAAGCTGCTGGTCCAGTCTGAGACCACTGCTGCAAGTGTCCAAAAAAGCGATGAGGTGCTGGCCGTTCTGAGGAAGGTTGCCGACCAGACGCATCTGCTTGGAATTAATGCGGCCATTGAGGCCGCCCATGCCGGAGAGAAGGGCCGGGGCTTCGACATTGTCGCCAGAGAAATCCGCAAGTTCTCACAGGAGACCGAGCAATCCGCGCAGCGGATACGGGACACCCTGCGGGAGATCCAGGCAGCGATGAAAGGAATCGGCCAATCCATCGGTCAGATTGCTTCAGTGGGGCAAGAGCAGGCAGCTTCAACGCAAGAGATGTCCAGCTTCATTGAGGAGATCCGGGCAATGTCGGAGCAGTTGAACCAGTTCGCTCAGAAGCTGTGAGGCTAGGGCGGAGCGGAAGCTGCCTGCATCGCTCCGCGAATTTTACAGATGTGCGATCAATGTGGCCGCCAGTGCCAGGAAGGCAGGGAGGCCTTGCATCAGCAGGATAGATCTCTTGGAAGTGAGTCCGCCATAGATGGCCGCAACCGCCACACAGATCAGGAAGAACAATTGCAGCTGGTACCCGAAGTCCGCGCTTGGATGCAGCAGCCCCCAGATTAGACCGGCTGCCAGGAAGCCGTTATATAAGCCCTGATTGGCTGCCAGCGATTTCGTCTCCTGTGCGAAGGCAGGGGTCAATCCGAACGCCTTCTGTGCTCTCGGGGTGGTCCACAGGAACATCTCCAGTACAAGTATGTACACATGCTCAAGTGCTACTAAGGCAACAAGAATTAAACTTACAGTCATCATAAGAAGTCCCTCTTTTCAAGTGATAGGAATTTACATTGCGCAAAATATAATTTTACAAACCTAAATATAACCAAATATTAGCCTTTTGTCAATTTATTGCATCCATATTGTAAGGGAGGAAGGAAATGTACATCAGAACACTGGCCCCCTCGGACGCCGAAAGCTACCGGGCGCTTCGTTTGCAGTCGCTGCAGCTGCACCCGGAAGCTTTCCTTAGCTCTTATGAATCGGAAGCGAAGCTGTCTATCGAGACTACCCGGATTAGGCTGGATTCCTCCGATGAGCATTTCACCCTGGGCGCCTTCTTGGAGGGGGAGCAGAGGCTGACGGGAATGGCAACCTTGTTCCGGGAGAGCAGGCCCAAGATTCAGCACAAAGCTAATGTCTATGCAGTATATGTAGATCCGGCTGCCCGCAAACATGGCGTGGGCTACGCGCTGATGCTGGAGCTGATTGCACGGGCAAAGGCCGCACCGGGGCTGGAGCAGCTTACGCTGACCGTAACCTCCAATAACGCTCCGGCCAAAAGGCTCTACGAATCCCTTGGATTCGTCTGCTACGGCACAGAGCCAAGGGCGATGAAGCTTGGCAGCGAGTATCTGGACGAGGATCTGATGGTGCTGATGCTGTAGAACACAGCACAAACCCCTCCCGCATGTTCGCAGAAGGGGTAAGATAAATGACATATGTTGCTTACTTCGCAGACTTTCCGCTCAGGATGGCCTTCACCTGGCTGACCATTGCCGCTGCGTCAGCACTGGTGACACCGTCCTGGGGACGGAAGCCCCCGTCTTGATCCAGCTTCACGATCTTAAGGGCAAGCGCGGTCTGAATGGCCCCCGAGTTCAGGATATTGATTTTGTCATTATCCTTGATCTCCACCGGGATCAGCTTGATCATCGGCAGTTGGCCGCTGGTCTGGAGCGTGTTGATGAGCAGATACGTGAACGATTCTCGGGTTACGCTCATATTCGGATCGATTTTGATCTGAAGATTCACCTCAGGCCCGGCAGCATCCTTGATGAACTGGACGGCCTCGGTTGCGGTGATTGTCTTGCTTACAGCACCGGGTGCCGGATGGGCCTTCAAATAATTCATGGCATTTCCGGCGATGGAAGCAGCCTCAGGACGGGTGATTGCCGCCTTTGGATTGAAGTTCCCGTCGGCATCCAGCTCCACAAAGCCAAGAGCAAGGGCGGTCTGGATAGCTCCCGAGTTCAGGATGTCGATCTGATCGCCGTCCTTCACGTCTACTGGAATGACATTAATCATCGGCAGTTGACCGCTGGTCTGTAACGTATGGATTAACAGATACGTGAAGGCTTCACGTGACATGCTGGCCGCCGGAGCAATCTTGATCTGCAGGCCGGCTTCAGGACCGACCGCTTCTTTAATAACCTGCACAGCTTGTTCTGCGGTCAGGACCTCATCCGTAGCAGCAGGGGCTGGATGTGCCTTCAGATAAGCGAGTGCATTGCTGATGGCTACTGCCGCTTCTGCACGGGTGATTTCCTGCTTCGGGTTAAGCTTGCCGCTGCCATCCAGCTTCAGGATACCGTAATTCAGCGCACGCTGCAGGGCACCGGAGTATTCTACCTGCACCTGATCCTGATCGGCATACTCCACCACCACTGGCTTAATCATCGGCAGGCGGTTCGTGTTCTCCATCGCATCAATGAGCTGGTAGGTAAATTCTTCGCGGGTCAGCTTCTCACCAGGCTTCAAGTCCGCTGGCAGGTCCAGGCCGTGCACACTGGCAATAATCAGCGCCTGTGCATACCAGGCGGAGTCACTCGCGTTCTTGAAATAGTCGGTGGCATGCGGCTCCTTCACGAACCGGATCGTATCCAGATTCAGATCAAGCGCACTCACGATCATCTGCACCCCCTGGGCTGCTGTGATGCTGAGGTTCGGCCCGAACAGATCCGCGCTGATGCCTTTAATCAGTCCGCTGTTCTGAAGCGCGATAATCTTGTCTTTATCCTGCACGTTATGGATATCCTTGAAGGCTGCGGCCGAGGCGAATTGTTGTCCTGTGAAGCTGAGCGCCAGAGCTGCTGCTGCGGATAGGGTTATCATCTTGAATGTCTTCTTCATGTCCAGTCACCTCGCAAGAGTAGTTTGTGGTTTATTTGTGATCTTAGACGGCAGCTTAGTCAAAAAGGTTCCAGCAAAAATAAAATAATCAAAATCATAAAAAAACGCAAAAAAAGCACTGCCTATGCGGCTAGTGCTCATGATACAAGGATAACATCCAATTATACCTCCGCCGCAACAATCTGATTCCGGCCCTGATGCTTGGCAGCGTACAGGGCTTTGTCGGCAGACTTGAACAGCTCGTTCAGGTAGGTGGTCGCATCCATGGCAGGCGGGATCTTGAATTCGGCGATGCTGAGCAGCCCCATGCTGATGGTGATGGACACGGGCTCATCGATATAATCAATATTGATAGTGTTATGTTCAACCTCGGATTTGAGCTGCTCCGCCAGACGCCGCGCCTCGACTCCATCCGTATCCGGCAAATAGATAATGAATTCCTCTCCGCCGTAGCGGGCCAGAATATCGGAGGGCCGCAGGCTGCGCTGCAGCAGCTCCACTGTGTTGCACAGGACCATATCTCCGGCCAGATGGCCGTGCTGGTCGTTGATTTTTTTGAAAAAGTCGATGTCGATCAGTATAATAGTCGAAGGTGTCCGGGTATCGCTGACCCGCAGCGCCTCCTGCTCCAATTGCTGCATCAGATAATGCCGGTTGAAGCAGCCGGTCAGGCTGTCGGTGATCGCCAGCTTCCTCAGTTTGCCGTTCGTCTGGAACAGCTCCTCCTGTACCTTCACCAGCGAATCGTTGCGTTCCTTCAGGATGGCATTCTGCTGGTTCGTCTCATCGATGAGCCGCCGGATCTCGGTTACATTCTGGAAGGTGACAATCCGTCCGACCCGGCTGCCGCTCACCATAATGGGTGCTGCATGAATACTGACAACCATTTGGATAAGGGGATACAGAATTTCCAGCTCGGCCGTCTCCAGCGGATACCCATGGTATTTCTCAAGGAAGGACTCGATCTTCATGGCAGGGTCATCCGGCAGATAGCTGCTCATGTTGAACGCCGCACCCGTCACAAGCGGGATATAGGGATGCAGGGCATGATTGATCTCTACGACTTGCTCCTGGTCATCCAGCACGAGAATTCCGTATTCCATGGTATTGATAATATCCTGATGGGCGATAGTTACGATATCGAATACTTTGTCCTGGTGGATCGTAATCACAAAGAACGTAGCCGACACCACGATACCCAGCGAAGTGAAGCCCGGAATTACCGGCAGATAGTCATCCAGAATGACATTGAGAAGCACATCGATCATAAGGAAGACGCATAGGGCTGTAATGCCTTTGAGCATATACATAACCTGATTCTTGATCCGCGCGGCTTGATTAGAGGTCAGAGCCACGTAGATGACATACATGGACATGATGGCGTTAATCGCAAGTACGCTTATGCTAATCCAGAAAATAGGTCCGTAGATCCGCTCCACATACCCTCCGTTCACCGGACGGACGAACCATCCATAAGGATTGAGCACCACTCCGAGGGAGGTCAGTACTGCAGGGATCACCAGCGCGGACACTATTTTTCTACTCAGGAACTGGGATTGTCCCGCAAGCAGAATCGTGAAGAAGATCCAGCCCAGGCCCAGCAGGGAAGCATCCACGAAGGCAAGCTTCACATAAAAGAGCTGATAGAGAGGATCATCAACGGTTCTTATGGCAAACTGGCAGTAAGGCCAGATCAGCATGGAGAAATGGAACCCTAAATAGACCTTGTGCAGCTTGGTAATGGTGACCGTAGCCACGATATAGATGAGCAGCAGGAACAGAAGGAAGCACATAATCAGGTCAATCCAAGAGGCTAAGGCCAATATGTTACACCTTCTTGATTTTAATAGTATTTATTGATTTTTGTGGGTCTTAGGTCTTATATATTGTTTTTAATATATAATTAGCGTGTGCAGATTACAAGATTTTTAGATAAATCTATCGGAAAATATTGGATTGGGAGGGGACCACATGAAGTCTATTAGCGTGCAGAGTCTTGTAGAGAAATTCCATCTGGAGGTGCTCGCCGGAGCGGGCCGGA
The DNA here is from genome assembly GCF_038005345.1 of Paenibacillus sp. FSL H8-0122. NCBI lineage: Bacteria > Bacillati > Bacillota > Bacilli > Caryophanales > Paenibacillaceae > Paenibacillus > Paenibacillus sp. FSL H8-0122. The sequence continues at coordinate 6,929,063 of NZ_JBBOTB010000001.1, forward strand.
TGGACCGGAACATCACCCGTCCAAGGACGCACAGACCGGGTCTGGAGTTTGTCGGTTATTTTGATTTTTTTCCGATGGAGCGGGTGCAGGTCCTTGGACGTAAAGAGATCAACTACCTGTTAACGCTGAGTGTAGAGGAGCGGATGCTGCATATTGGCAACATTGTCAAATACCATCCCCCCTGCTTCATCGTGACCAGCGGCCAGCAGGAGATTCCTTACCTGACGCTGTTCTGTGACCAGGAAGGCATTCCGCTGCTGCGTACGCCGGAGGTGACCACCGAGTTCATCGCCAAGCTGGACAGCTTCCTGGTGAAGACGCTGGCGCCGGAGCTGTCGATCCACGGGGTATGCGTTAACGTATCGGGAATAGGAATTCTGCTGCGGGGCAAGTCGGGAATCGGCAAGAGCGAGACGGCGCATACGCTGATCCGCAGGGGCCACCGCTTCGTAGCTGATGATATTGTGGTGCTGAAGAAGCTGGGTCCGGCGACGCTCCTCGGGACCCACAATGAGACCACACGTGAATTCCTGGCCCTGCGCAGCATCGGCCTGATCAACGTCGTGCGGCAGTACGGGCGGCGGGCGTTCCAGGATGAGACGCGGATTGTGCTGGATATCGAGCTTGCCCCCTGGCAGGAGAATTCACTGAACAATGAGCTGGAGCTGGTGCCCCAGTTCACCGAATATCTCGGGGTGCAGATCCCGCATATCGAGGTCCAGCTTCAGCCGGGCCGCGATGTAGCGGGTCTGATTGAAGCGGCTGCGAACAACTGGTATCTCAAGCAGCTGGGCTACAGCGCGGTGGAAGAATTCATGCAGCGGATTGAGGACGGGATGCAGTCTTAAAGGACGACAGGGAATGAAGGCCCACACTCCTGGGCAACTTAGAGGAAAGACAGCAAGGGAGTGTGTCCTTAAATGGCGAGAAGAAGCAGAAAGTATGCTGTACCAGGGTCCGCCCAGGGAATGCAGACGTTCAAAGCGGAGGTTATGCGGCAGGAAGGATATCACGTAGATCCGAATCACCCGGACGATGTGAAATACGAGGTGGCGAAGGAACTGGGCATCCCGCTGCAGGCCGGTAATAACGGTAAGCTGACGACCGAATCGGCGGGACAGATTGGCGGCCGCATCGGAGGCTCCATGGTTCGTGAGATGGTGCGTCTGGCACAGGAGCAGCTGGCGGGTAAGCAGAAGTCGTAGCATGCGCTCTAAGATTTTTATGCCGCATTGCAAAAGATCCCCTTTCTTAATCAGAAAGAGGATCTTTTTTGGCATGTGCTGACTGTAGTTAAAGCTGCAATTACGGTTCAAGGTACAGGCTGCCGCTGTAATATCTGTACTCTGAGTTAATCTTAAATCCGGCACGGAGATAGAGATTCAGCGCCCGGACATTCCCGGTGACAACACTTAGGCGAATAACCGGGTAAGGCTTCTGCAACAGGATACCGACGGTCTGTCTTAGCACCTTCCCGCCAGCCCCCTTCCCCTGATGGGAAGGCAGGATACAGAAATTATGAATAAAAGCCGTATCCTCATTGATATAGTTGACCCGGATCAGGCCGATTCGTTCACTCCCTGTCCAAGCGATATACGTTATCCGCTCTGGCTCATCCGTCTGTGTGAAGTACTTGCGCGTATCGTCTTCCGATTCTCCGAAGGCCTGGGAGGAGCAGGAGACTATGAATTCGAAATCATCAGGCGCAGCGGGACGCAGTACTAGCTCTGAAGGAAGCGGGCTGGCGGAATTCATACCGGCGTAGGACATGGCGTATTCTGACCGGTCAAAATCCCCGCCCAGGGCCTGCACCGCCAATAGTCCTGTCTGCGAGCCGGCGGGAATTTTGTAGCTAAGCAGGTGTACGCCAAGAGGCTCAATGTCTGCTCTGGCACGTTTTACAAGGCTGCGGAACACACCTTGCCGGCGGTAATCCGGATGGACCATGGCATTGATCTGTGCATAATCACTGTCCGCAGCGAACCAGCTAAGCAGGCCAATGAGCTGATCTTCGCAGTAACAGAGCAGGGCATGGTCGCCGTCTTCCTTTACGAGATGCTCCAGGTCTGAGCTTAATTGGATAGAATCGGCTTGGCTGCACTGCTGCTCTAACGTCTTAATGTCCGCTGCCTGCTGCTTGGAATGGTAGGTCATTGGCATAATGTTATTCAATTGGAGAAGCCGCTGGAACTCCGCAACATTCTCCAGAATGCCGTCCGGTGCAAGATCATAGGCCTGACTCTGGAAGGTGGGTAGCCAGCGGACAGCGTAGGTCCGCATTCCGGCAGCCTTGCCTGCGAGAATATCCGCATTGCTGTCCCCTACGAATATGGCCTGGGATGGTTCAATACCCAGTGTTCGCAATGCCGATTGTATACCTTCGGGATCAGGTTTTGGCTTCGCGACATCATCGCCGGTAATCGAGATATCGAAGAAATGCTCCAGATCCAGCGCTCCGGCCGATATCTGATAGGCCCGTCTGCTTTTACCGGTAATGACTCCAAGCTTCATTCCCTGAGCCTTCAAGGCTTGAAGTAATCCATGGATGTGCTCATTATTCTGGAATTCTTCGGTGTGTCCCAGCTTATATATTGAATAATAATCCTCTATCGCTTGTGGAACCGAAGCCGGTTCTGTGAAATTTCCGCTGATGATGCCTTCCTCGGTGGGACCGAACATCGCGACAAGCTCATCGCGGGTGACCTCTCTCTGGTCATATTGCTTAAATACAGCCTGGAAGGCACGAAAGGATAACGGCAAGGTGTCTGCCAGGGTTCCATCGAAATCAAACAGCACAGCTTGAATGGACATAAAGACAGGGCCTCCTTTCGCTTGGGTTCATGCGGGTGGGACGGTACCCCAGCATCATTATGAAGTAGGCGTGCCCTGAAGCAGGCTGTTTCTGTAATTCATGAGCGGGGCCAGCCAGACCATGCCGGTTCCCCGGTACACGTTGACCAGGCCTTCGCCTGAGGCGGCGGAGCCCAGACGGGTCTTGCCTGACTTCTCGACCGTGAAGTCCAGAGAGTTGGACCACATGAGGGCGAAGTTCCCGTCCACCTTCAGCACATCATTCTGCAGCTCGACCACGACAGCCTCCTCGGAAGGAATGGGAGCTTCGAGGGCAAGAATCCCTTTGCCGCGCGCGCTCAGGTTGAACAGCCCTTCACCGCCGAGGACGGCAGAGGAGATGTTCTTGCGTGCTGCAACGGAGATATCAAGCGTAGTCTCACAAGCCAGGAACATGCCGTCATCGATTACGATATGGTCGTTGTCCACATCAATCAGCCAGAGGTATTTGTAGGTGGTCTCCAGCAGAATGGTTCCGGTTCCCTTGTAGAGCGGCTTGACTGCACTGGTTCCGGTTGCCGCCCCGGATAGCATATTACGCATCAGTCCTCCTACGCCTTTGATGCCGGAGGTCATCTCGATATTGCCGATCATATACTGCATGGCTCCGGCACTGAGCATCACCTCATTGTTATTCAGCTCAATCATCAGCTGCTTGTTGCGCATATTGCTCTTGCTCATGAAGAAGTTGGTCTCTGCTTCATACCGGGTAGTGGTGCTGAGATCCTCTTTGTATTCGATGATGCTGAAGCCGCCTAGCTGCTCTTTAATGATAACGTTGGTATTGTCCTTCAGATTATTAATGGTAAAAGCCATGGATACCCGCTCCTTCGGTAGCTGTAGTTATGCAATTCTGTGCATCATGCCTTCAAAGCATACGTATTCGACACTTCTCGCGGGTATCCTTGAATTCCGGGAGAAAAAACGCATACAATAATTCCTTTACTTCTAATATCAGGTTAGCGTAATGTTCTAAGTATAGTGCTCAGAATACAAACGTATCTCTTGACACCAGCATTAGAACCGAAAGGAAGTTAGCCTTGTTTGAGACGCTGCTGCTCAATTTTTTGTTTATGCTGTTTCCGGTGCTGATATTTCTGATTTTCTTCGAAAACAGGCCCCACGCCTACAATCATAAGATTCTTGTACTGCTCATCGCCGCCACCATGATCCTATGTATCGCTAAGCCGATCCGGCTGGAGACCGGGTTCATCTTTGACTTGCGGTATGTTCCGTTTGTGATTGCGGCCTTGTATGGAGGGTACAAACATACCCTGCCCTTATATGTGATTCTGAATGTGTACCGTTTCTACATAGGCGGTGAGGGAACCGTCCAATCCTTACTTTTTTCGACAGCAGTCCTCATTCTGGTTCCTTCCATAAGCGCCAGATTTCTCCGTTCTAAGCCCAAGGGACGGATCTTGTGGGCTACCTCCATCGTGGTCCTGACTATGGGCTGTTATCTGATCATTCTGGGCCGGATCATGGATAAGCTGGATACCCAGTTCTGGACGCTTGCCTTCTATGCCTTAACTACGCATGCGGTGGTCATGGTGATCCTAATGATCCTGCTGGAGCAGATCCTGGCGAATCTCAGGAACCGTGAGCGGATTATGCAGTCGGAGCGGCTGAATGTGGTCAGTGAGCTGGCGGCCAGCGTCTCCCATGAGATGCGCAATCCGTTAACCGTGACCAGCGGTTTTCTCCAGCTGCTTAATCTCTCCAAGAACCTCACACCGGAGGAGAAGGGGTACGTCGAGCTGTCACTGCTGGAGCTGAACCGGGCGGAGAAGATCATCAGCGATTATCTGTCTTTTGCTAAGCCGCAGTCGGAGAGCCGGGTCTACTCCAACCTGATGGCTGAATGTGAATACACCAAGAATGTGATCCTGCCGTATGCCACGATCCACAAGGTTGCGGTTGAATTCAGCTTCAACAACCCGCTTAGCACCCATTATGACAGTAATGAGATGCAGCAATGCCTGATTAATCTGTACAAGAATGCGATTGAAGCGATGGATGGGGTGGAGGATGCGGTCCTGTCTATTGCCGTCTTCGCGAGCGGGCAGAATATTATCATTACCATCCGCGACACCGGTGTCGGAATGACCAAGGATGAGATCTCGCGCCTGGGCAAGCCGTATTACTCCACCAAGGCAGACGGGACAGGGCTCGGAATGGTCATGGCCTATAACACGATTAACAAGCTCAAGGGGCGTATTGAGGTCACCAGCGAGAAGGGCAAGGGAACCGTCTTCCGGATCATTATCCCGGCCTAGCGCACGGCAACAGTGGGAAACTTGGTGTGAAAATGATAAAGTATCTCTAAGAGAACTTGGAACTATTAACCGGGAGGCTATGGGTAATGAGAGAAGAATTAATCGCGCAATTGAACGCTTGGCACGAGGCGGACGAATATGAAGAAATCGTATCCCGCATCAAAGAGGTGCCGACACCGCTGATCGATGAAGAGCTGGCGGTACATTTGGGCCGGGCGCTCAACAATCTGGGCCGCTACCGGGAAGCGCTTAAATGGTTCAACAAGGCAGCGGATCAGGGTAAAAAAGATCCGCTCTGGCATTTCCGCGTCGGCTACGCCCACTATTATCTGGACGAGTACGATCAGGCGATCAAGGCGTTCAAGAAGGCAAATAAGCTGGACCCTGAGGATCAGGATACCCTCGAATTCCTGGAATGGAGCCGCAGTGAGAAGGCGGCGCTGGCCACTGCGGACGAGGATAGCGAGGATGCAGAAGAAGCTGCCGAAGCGGATTCCGCTTCAGATGCCAGTCCAGATAGGGATTCGGATGCGGCAAAAGAGACTAAGCACTAGGGCTTGACGGCCGGTCTGGCCGAAGCTTACAATGAAAGTCAATCTTATCAAAGAGGTGAAATGGATGCCATTCCGTACCGTCGCAAGGAACTAGTTATCGGGCTGGGTAGAACGCGTACCAGCCACCAAGGGGGAGGTCTGTCCTCTTGGTCACAGCTAACTGGATTCTTGTACGGTGCCTGGAAGGTCATTCTTTATGAGCCGGGACACTGAGTTATTCCGCTTGAAGACTATACTGCCGGGGCAGGAGTCTTTGGCGCGGAGTGGCGAGGAGAGTTCCCGGCTTTTTTGCCATATTCTTATGAATAAGATTGGAGATTGTGATCATGTTAAAAAAATGTCTTGTCCACCTCAGAGGGTGGGCCGCTCTGTATATAGGTCTAGGCTTCGCCATTCAGCTCTTAAGCAGCTTGGGCATTGTTGTCTTTCAGCGGATTCTGGATCAGGCGGTGGCGGGAACGGGCTTCCGTGAAATCCTCTACGGGGTTGTCTTCTACGGGATGCTGCTCGGCCTGAATGTCCTGCTGAATTATGCGGATGAATATCCCAGCGCCTATCTATCGAACAGCATCACAGAAAGACTGAAGATTATGGCCTTGTCCAAAATCTCCAGAATGGATTATTCCGCCTATCAGAACATGGGCACAGGCCAGATGATCAAGGTGATTGAGAACGGCGCGGCGGCCGGGAACAGCATTCTGTTCTCTTTTATCCTGAAGACGCTGCATGAGCTGCTGCCCACCATTCTCTTCAGCCTGCTCTTCATCAGCTACTATGACCTCAGAATCATGCTGGTGATTGCGGGCGGGTACGTGGTCATCTTCCTGTTAACGAATGTTCTGCTCAAAGTTCTCTACCGGATCAAGGAATCGGTGCTTACGCAGCAGGAGGCCATGTCCAGGTACGGGGTCCGCGGCTTCATGGAGCTGGTCGTCTTCCGCACCAACAAGAAGTACGCGCAGGAGATCGGCAGACTGAACAAGGCGGCACAGCAGATCATCAGGCAGAGCGCGAAGCTGCAGATGATTCATGAATCCTTCTTCGCCTTATTCGAATTGTTCATTACGGTCATTAAGGTGATCGTGCTGCTGTACGGTGTGAAGAATGTGGTCTCCGGGCAGGCTTCTGTCGGGGTCATGGTCGCGCTGTTCATGTTCATTGAGAAAATCTATACGCCGATCGCCATCTTCAACGTATTATTCGTCGGCTATAAGCTGAACAGGGTGACCTATCAGCGGTTCGAGGCATTCCTGAATGCCCCCGAGGACCGGAATCTGGAGCAGGGCAAGGCGCTTGCACAGCTACAGGGCAGCATCGAATTCAAGGAGGTATCGTTCAGCTACGGAGAGGTACAGGTGCTGGACCGGCTGTCCTTCTCGGTTGCGCCCGGAACCTCAGTGGCTCTGGTCGGCTTAAGCGGCAGCGGCAAGTCAACGGTCATTAAGCTGATTACGGGCTTGCTCAAAAAAAGCGGCGGCCAGCTGTTGGTAGACGGCACGGATATCGATGAGCTGAGTCTCGACAGCTACTATGATCACATCTCTTATCTGTCACAGGACAGTCCGATCTTCGACACTACCATCCGGGGAAACATGGTGTTCGAGCAGGACGTCCCGGATGAAGAGCTGTATGCGGTGCTGGACAAGGTTCATCTGAAGGAGAAGGTACTGGAGCTGCCGGAGAAGCTGGAGACGCGGGTTGGGGAGCGCGGTCTGAAGCTGTCGGGCGGGGAACGGCAGCGGCTGGCTTTTGCCCGGGCGATCCTGCAGAAGCGGAATCTGATCATCCTCGATGAGCCGGTATCGGCCCTGGATAACATTACGGAGCGCAGCCTGATGGAGACGGTGTTCGCGGAGTTCAGGCATAAGACGGTCATTATTATCGCGCACCGGCTGAATTTCATCAGCGGCGTGGACCAGATTCTGGTCATGGAGCAAGGCAGGCTGGCGGGGGAAGGGGATTTCGATTCCCTGATCCGGGACTGCCCGTCCTTCCGTACGCTGTGGAATAACGGGAGGGGGCAAACGGATTAAACTATCTTTTACCTTGTGGACGATCCTGGGCCTGAACTATGCTGGGGACAGATAGAACTTGAAGGTGAGGGTATGCGTATTATGAATCCGGTACTGTCCAGGATGAGGCTCGAAACAGAGCGGTTAATCATCCGTCCCTATATAGAAAGTGATCTGATGGCTTCGCTCGAGCTGATGCAGAACCCGGAGGTGCTGGCCTTCATGCATATGGAGGTCATGCCGCTGCATGAGTATGAGGGGATGTTCCGCTGGCTGATGTTCAGCTATCATACGCCGTTCGAGCTGCCGTTCAAGTATTCATTCGCCGTCTGCCATAAGGCCAACGGCCGGCTGATCGGCTGGTGCGGGACCGGCGTGCTGGAGTTCAGGGCGCCGGATGCGGAGCTGTATTATCTGATCGGGCGCGAACACTGGGGCCGGGGCTATGCTACCGAAGCCGCTGCGGCGATGGCGGACTACGCCTTCGGTGTGATCGGACTGGAGCAATTATATGCCAAGGCAGATCCGCGCAACACCGCATCGCTCGGGGTGCTCCGGAAGCTGGGCTTCCGGGTGGAGCAGGAGCTGGCCGGATTAACCGGCGATTATGAGGACTGCAATGGGGAGCTGCTGCATGTGCTGAGGAAGGAGTGGTTTTTGGAGCGGCTTAAAGGTGACTTGGAGTAACTGGAACAAATTTAGCTGGAACAAATAACGGGTGCCGTCCCTGAGGGGGATGGCACCCGTTTATGCGTGATGGATGCAGCTGTATAGAATGCAGTAGTTTTGATTAATCGGCGGAATCTGGCACGTTCGATTTGAACATTCAGAGATAGTTGTATTCCGTGCATTTAAAAACCCTGATAAGGATGGTTTTCCTCTTCTAACTGTAGCTTGTACAACTAAATCTGCTCGAATGGGGGAGATCCGGGTAAATTGGGCGATTTAGTTGTAGGAAATACAGCTAACTGCACATTTGGCGGTACATCTGATGATTTAGCTGTACGAATTACAATTAAAGCATACCGCTTGCACCTAATCAGGGCATGGCATACGCTTAGCAAGCGGTTGGTTAAAGTAGCTATCACAAATGTTACTCTGGTGCTCTACTATGCTTCTATTGGATGCAGCTAATTCGTCCGCGGATTAACTCTAACTTGTGCGCCTTTGCCGCTGGTCTGCAGGCCGGAGGCCTTGGTTCCGGCTTCCTTCAGATCGGCCACGAGCCGCTCCAGCACTGCCTTCGCAGCGGCGGCCTCCTTGGCGCCGGAGGACTTCACGACGAGCTGCACCGGCTTGCCGGAGCGCAGATGCTTGTCCGCCTGACGCAGCTTCGTGTCGTAGTCATGCTCTTCAATATGGGCGGTGAAGCGCAGCTCCTTCACCTTCTCCCGGGTGCTTCCGCCGCCTTGTTGCGGACGGGTAGTATCCTTGCGGGCCGCTTGCGCAGCCGCCTTGCCTTTGCCCTTGGCGACCAGGCTGCAGGGCGGCGGGCTGCTCATCAGCGAGGTGCAGACCAGGTCGGCCCCTGCGGCTCTGGCCTTGGACAGCGCCTCGCTTCTGGATACGGTGCCGAGCTTCTCGCCCTTCAGCCCGGTCAGCTCGACCTCGGCTGCCTTAATCTGTTCATTCATCAGTACGGCCACGGTAATGATCCTCCCTTTGCGGATATGATATAGCTATCATATATGGAAGCGGGCAAGGCTTCAATAACGGCTGCCGAATGCCTGCAACCGTCAGCCCGGCAGGTTGAGACGGTTGTGCAAAGCGGTTATACTCAGTGGACGCAGGTTTTTCAGTATGGCACCACTGGTACTACTATATTGTCTGTTGAATGGGGGATGGCAATTGAATGACACAGCTGACGATAAGCAGTTAATTCTGCTTATTGCACAGAAAGACTCGAATGCCCTCGAACTGCTCTATGACCGGTATGAACGGGTCATCTATAGCTTTGCTTACCAGATCGTGAAGGATTCGATGGCTGCCGAGGAGGTTATGCAGGAGCTGTTCCTGCGCCTGTGGAAGAATGCGGGGCAGATTGACTTCGGCAAAGGCAAGCTGCTCACCTGGATGTTCGCGGTGACCCGCAATCTGGCGATCGATTATCTCCGTAAGCGGGACGCCAGGCTGCCGCGGCAATCCGCCGATTCCGGGAATCTGGAGCAGGTTCAGGACCACAGCGCGCTCACCGAGGATCTCGTTGAGCTGCAGATGGCGGGGGAACAGATCAGAGAGGCGCTGCTGGGATTAAGCCGCGACCAGCAACAGGTAATGGATATGATCTATTACCAGGGCTACACCCAGCAGGAGGTAGCACAGCTTGCAGCAATCCCGCTGGGCACGGTCAAGGGAAGAGTCAGGCTGGCGATGAAGCAGCTTCACAAATCGTTACGGCACTGGGGAAGGAGGGATCATGCGCATGAGTGAACACAATGAGGAACTCTGTGAATTGGCCGAATTATATACGCTGGGCGCATTGACGGCGGAGGAAATGCAGCAATTCGCTGCCCATGCGGCAGAATGCGCGGAATGCAGAGAACTGGTAGAGGAATACCGGCAGGTACTGGACCATCTTCCGCTTGCCTCTGAGCCGGTAGACCCGCCCTCCGGCATGAAGGAGCGCATCCTGTCACGGGTGCTGGAGTCCGGGAATGCGGGCGCACCGGCAGCCCGGCCGGAGACCCGCCTGCTGAATATCCAGCCTGATGCAGAGCGGGCTGCGGAGCAAGAGCCAGCGAGGACTCCTCCGGCAGAGCAGGGCTTGCCCCAATTAAACATCCCGGAGCCCAAGAGAACCCGCTTCTGGGGGTACCTGAGCCTTGGACTGGCTGTGGCTGTACTGCTCCTGGTCGTCTACACTGGCCAGCTGCGCGGAAATGTGTCTGAGCTGAAGCAGCAGCTGGCCTCCGGCACCGGACCGCTCCAGGGGCTTAAGGTGAATGAGGCAGTAGCACTTAGTCCGGCGGGAGAAGGGATTACCGCCAAGGGTACAGCAACGATTGTCGCAGACCCTACCGGCACCCATCTCGTACTTCAGGCAGAAGAGCTACCCGAGCTTACCGGCACGGAGGTCTATCAGGTATGGCTGATCAAGGGGGACAAGCCGGTGAATGCGGGCACCTTCATCTCACAGGACGGAAACGGGGCACTGTATTATTCCTTTGACCCGAAGGCCTATGATACCATAGCCGTTACGCTGGAGCCGGATGGTGCGGGCGTTACCCCGCGCGGGAAGATGATTCTCGCAGCGCCGATTAAGCAGGGTTAGCAGGCAGGCGACCGGAATTGAATAGACTTGAAGCTGAACAGCCGGGAGGATGATTCCCGGCTGTTTGTTCGAAGTTAAGAATTTCTATGCTTTGCGCAATGCTGGGCAGCCTCTTTTTTGAACTGGGGCGTCAGCCTTCGTAGCCGGAGACCTGTTTAATCTTGTGATTTTCCGGTGAATGGGTAATAGCGTATATACTGACAAGAAGCAGTCCTTCGGAATAGGGGACAGGCTTGTCTTGCAGTGTCCAATTAGGGAGGCTAAAGGCATGGATGAGGCGTTGCTGGAACAGGTGAAGCGTTGGCATGAAGAAGATGAATATCAGCAGATTGTGGACCGTATTCTGGAGATTCCGCCGGATGCAAGAGATTATGAGTGTATCGGCCAATTAGGCAGAGCCTACAATAACCTGGGTGAATATGGGCAGGCGCTGGAGCAGCTACTCAGCATCTCCAAGGAAGGCGGGGAGGATCCGCTGTGGCAATTCCGCATAGGGTATTCTTACTATCATCTGAAGCAGTATGAGCAGGCTATTCATGCCTTTGAACGTGCGGAGGAGCTGGAGCCGGGAGACGGGGATACCGCAAGAATGCTGGAGTGGAGCCGGGAAGGCGCCCAGCGTGAGACAAGAGAGCAGGCAAGACGCGCCGAAGCGCTGAAGGCCTTGAAGGTGAATAGAGAGGGGGGCGGTAGAGACCTTGGTGCATTCCTCGACTATTGCGCGGATTTCTGGGAGGACAGTGACTATGCCTTGAAGTCTTATGTCTCTCCGCTGCCCAGTGACGAGCTGATTGCTTCTGTGGAGGAGGAGCTGGGCTATAAGCTGCCGGCCTCTTACATCGCCATGATGAAGCAGCATAACGGCGGAGTTCCACTCAATACGTGTTTTCCTGTGAATGAACCCACTTCCTGGTCAGCAGATCATGTCGCAATTTCGGGAATTGCGGGGATCGGCCGCGACAAACTTTATTCCCTCTGCGGGGAGCTGGGCAGCCGTTTCATGATTGAGGAGTGGGGCTACCCCGATATCGGAGTGGTCTTCGGCGACTGTCCTTCCGCTGGACATGATGTCATCATGCTGGATTACCGTCACTGCGGCCCGGAAGGGGAACCTGAGGTGATCCATGTGGACCAGGAGAGCAACTATGAGATTACGTTCCTGGCCCCGGATTTTGAGACTTTCATTCGCGGGCTGGTGAATGAGGAGGTCTACGATACCTCGGAGGAGGATAAGCAGGAGGATCTGCAGAAGGTAGCGTCCGCGCCGTTCTCTCCGCTGCTTCAGGAGCTGTGTGACCAGGTTACGGAAATGGACGATATAGAGGGCGTTATCCGCAAGATATGCACCCGCATTGTAGAGAAGAAGGGCCATTTCTCACTTCATGTGGACGAAGAATCCACCCTGATGTATGATCTCCAGTTCTGGCTCTATACCAGCGCTTACCCGAATACGGGCCGTGACCAGTATCTTGAGATTTATTCCAAAATGATCGCGTTCGGCGGTGAATTCAGCACAGGCGGATATGCCCCGGGCTTCATCTCGGATTGGCTGGATGAGCGGATCCGGCAGGGAAGGATTGTAGAGACTGAAGGGACGCTCCGGTTCACGGATGAGGCGAAGGAACAATTGCTTGAGAAGCTGAAGGAAGCAGAAGTAGGGGGAGCTGTAGATCTGAAGCCTTTTATAATCGTGGAGCAGGATAATGGCGGCAAGTCGGTCATTCTGAGCGTTGGCAATTATAAGACAGAGGTATTCGCTGCACGGGAGGAGGAGGGCTTCGAGGGCAATGGATATGATTGGGCATCTCTGGCAGCGGTATTCCTGGAGGAAAAGATGCCTGCGCTGGCGGGTGTTGTCCAGTTCGACCCGGAGGCCGGTATGTTCTGCGCCTATTCATCTGACGGCGATGCGCTTATCGCCTTCGCGACTGCCTTCAAGCAGGCTTGCGAGGATGACGCGCTCATCCGCGATTTGTTCTCGCGTGCGGAGCTGGACTAGCACGGATAAGACAATAACGGGACTGCCTGTATTATAGGGCGGTCCTGTATTGTTATAAGGGTATTTTCGAGGAACTTTTTGGATTTTTTTGCGTCTCTCATATATAGAATGTAAAATTCAGGAGGTTGTATGATGAGGAAGTTGATCCTATGTTCATCTATTGTTCTATGTGCTGCGCTTCTGGCACCGGTAGCACATAAGGCGTCTGCAGCAGGCAAGAGTCCCAAAGGAACACAAGTAGTTGTGAATAATAACGATTTAGAAGCCAAAGACATTCTTAACAAGAAGAATCAGGTGTTTTTTAGCCTGACTTCACTCCAAAGCTTAGGCGGGTTAACGTTTGCCTGGAATAATGCGACTAAGCAAGTAACCGTGGAGGGGAGTGGCACAAGTCTGCAGTTGACCATAAATAATACAACAGCACTGAAAAATGGAGCTTCCGTTTCCTTAAGCGCTGCTCCGTTTATTCATAATGGCAAAACCATGATCCCTTTACGTTTTGTTGCCGAAGCGTTGGACGGTTCAGTAATTTGGAATCCAGACACCCAAACGGCATTTGTGTCAAAACCAAGCGCGAAATTGTTGGCTGATGTGAAGAGCAGCGAGTTAAGCACTGCAAGAAATGCTGCGATTAATCTTCCCAGAGTTTCACAGCTCAAGGAGGACTTTGAGCCCTCGCTGGAAACCGCCAGTCTTCAATATTATTTTCCGGCAACTACAAAGGACCGGTTCATCGAGGTTAATAATAATGTAATCCGTTATTATCAGTTGACGAAGAACACGGCTTACCTTAAGTGGCAGGCTCTCACTGGCGACAAGGCCGGTAAGCAAGAGAACCTTTATTTCATAGGCCGCTCTTTTACGCAGCAGGATGGTTCCTTACCGGATTTTACAGCTACGACCTTCGCAAGCTTTCGCTGGATGCCTCATATTACTTCCACGGGGTATGGTTTGATTAATAAGGAGAACTGGAATGAGGTTATTTATAAAGAAGCCGAGGTTCCTCAACCTAAACTGAAGGAAAATTATATTATTGTGGATATTCCAGAGGAACAATGATGGGTGATCCTATGGTGGCTGTTCTGGGATTGCCGTGACTCTAGAGAATGTAAGGCTGGGTGTCCGTAACCGCCCAGCCAACGTTCAACTTGTCCCACATAATTCGTATGTAAACCTGACCGTTCTGCAAGCTTCTCTTGCTAGAGGCTCATTTCTTTGCGTAATCTTCGGATACGTTCTCCGATTCTTTTTACAAGTGTCTCCAAAGAAATGTTGCGGTCTCCCCGTTCAACACCACCTATGTAACTGTAGTGCAGCGATGCGGTCTCAGCCAGTTGCTCTTGTGTCCATCCTTTGGCCTTTCTGAGTTCACGTATCCGATTTCCTACACTTTCTGGTAAATTCATGGTATCACCTACACTTAAGGTGGACCTGCTTTTTGAAATATACCCGGTTAGTCCTCAAACACTCCTTACCTCTTTAACAACCCTCTTCAAAATCTCAATTTGCTTCACACTCAACTCACTTACAGTCACCGCATATTCATCAATTGCTCTTCGCTGGGCCGCTTCGGCTTCATTCAGATCTTTATGTTTTTCAAATAACTCCAGCGGCTGAATTTTTAAAGCAATTACAATCTTCTCCAGTGTATCAATAGAAAAATTACGTTCTCCACGTTCAACTGCCCCTATGTATGCATCATCCAAATTGGATAGTTTCGCTAATTGCTGTTGTGTTAATCCTTGGGCCTTCCTTATTGCGCGCATTCGATCTCCGACCGTGTTCCGTAAATCTGTCATAGCGTAGTATTATCAGAGGTCATGTTTCTTCTCTTCCCACTCTAAAACGGATTTTAGCAAACTAAGCGCCATTTTCTGATCTTCTGAGGGGCGCTCAACCAGTAACTCTATAATCTGACTAAGAGCATCCTTTTGTTCCATGGGTCCAATATAGCGGAACAGTTCCTCAAGCGATATGTTTAACCCTGTAACGACCTTCTCCAAGGTCTCAAGCGTGAGGTTCTTCTCTCCGCGTTCAACTTGACCCACATAATTAGTATGAAGACCTGACCGTTCTGCAAGCTGCTCTTGCGAGAGGTTCATTTCTTTGCGTAATCTTCGAATGCGTTCTCCGATTCTTTTTACAAGCTCTGTTTTGGCACTATTTTATGGAAGAGCAGGTGGCGGGAATAGAGGTTTGGGAAATATTAGCCGATCAAGAAGTCGCCAACGATTTAATACGCTGGTAGTGACGATTACTTAAACCTAGCTCTTCGGCAGCATCAATATCTAAAATATCATAATCCTCTATATAGCGAAACCTGATAAGCTTCTGCTGCCGTGAAACCCAGCCTCCTAATTGCCCGCTCCACGTGCCGTCTGCGGCGCTCTGGCTCGTCTATGTTGTGTGACTATATTCCAAATGATCGATTGTCTGGCCCGTGTAGCTACGAAGTGTGGCGCTTATGGAGTGGTTCACGCTTACTTTTTCTGGTATGTAGTCCGTAACTATGTACTCACTGGCCTGCTTCAAATATTTTCGGCAGCGTCCTTCGTCGCTACCTCATTGATCCGCTGGATGCCTGCCATCCACTGTTCTCCCCTACTGGGCTAATAGTTTTGAGAGAAAGAAAAGGGTTATTATTACAAAAATGGACATGTCAGTTTCATTATGTTATGATTTCTATGGGAATATGTAACAATAGTGAAGGGGGACGGGCTTTACAAACAGGGAAATCAAAATAAGGGAGAGATTTAATTGAAAAAAGTACTAGGATTAGTATTAACATTCGTTCTTTCTTTAACGTTGATATCTAGTGTCGGAGCAGAGGGTGTAGATAATTCAAAGATTCAAACCCCTGAAGACTATATCAGTTATCTGGAATCAAAAGAAGCAGTTCAATCTCTAGATATGAATAGAAATAATGGCGAAGCAACCGAAACTTCATTATTCATAGACAAATTTAAAAATTTGCCTAGAGAACAACAAGAGAAGTTCGTTGAATATATTAGTGGACCTGAACTTTTAGAAGGTATTGTTGCTGCAGATACACCGGAGAAAAAACAAGCGCTCACTGAAAAATACAACGGTGATCTGTCTATTGGGTCTTCAAAATTAGTAGCTGACGAATCTTTAAAAGCTTCTGAGTTTATTTTAAGTAATACTTTAGCGAGCGTTGGACTGTCTCCATTAGCAGTGGGAGATTCTTGGCCCTATACTTTTCATAATGATCAGCCATATACACTATTTGGATTAGATTTCATTAAAACAGGAATATATTTACAAATCCAAGTTAAAACAGTAGCTACAAATACTTCACAAGTAATTGCCATAAATTATGCATATGGGGCGTTATTGCAAAACTATTATCCAGGAGCAAACTTAACAATAAACAACGCCATTAACCCTTTCATCTCTGATGATAAGTACAGAGCAACTAAATTAGTAACTTGGCAGTGGAACTTCCTATGGAAGGGTCTAGGAGCAACCATAGGTACTATTGAACAAACCATTACTGGCGATAAAACTGGTCATGGTACATTTAGCGAAAGAATCTTGTAAAAATCATGAAAAACAAAAAACTAGTAGTAAATGTCATCTTAGGTGTTGTCATTATTCTCATGTTATTATATTTAGGACTAGTTAAATTGTTTAACAGTTAGAAAAACTAGAGTCGCTTAAAGGCGGCTCTTTTTGTTATGGCTTTAGCCAGTTGAGCGCGTGAAACGCGGGAAACAAAAAACCACCCGCTATGCGGGTGGAGGGAGCGAGGGTTTGACCACTAAGACCATTCCGATAGAATTGAGATGTTCAGGCTCAAACGAAAGGAATGGTCAAAGATGGCAAATAAGAGCTATAGCCTAGCTCACACGAAGTGGATGTGCAAATACCATATCGTGTTTACCCCGAAGTATAGACGGAAAGAAATCTATAATCAAGTGAGGAAAGATTTAATTTAAATATTCAGACGTCTATGTAAATACAAGGGAGTCGAAATTCTAGAAGGCCACATGATGCCGGATCATGTACACATGTTGGTAGCGATCCTGCGAAAATAGCAGTATCAACGTTCATGGGATATCTAAAGGGAAAAAGTTCGCTAATGATATTCGAAAAGCATGCCCAGCTCAAGTATAAATACGGGAATCGGAAATTTTAGGCAGAAGGATACTATGTAAGCACAGTAGGTCTGAATGAGGCCACAGTAGCCAAATATATTCGTGAACAAGAAGCACATGACCAGGCGATCGATAAGCTGAGTGTAAAAGAGTACGAAGATCCATTTAGTGATAAAAGAAACAAAAAGAAATAAGCCCGTTTAACGGGTAAGTGAAAATGACAAATTACACTGAGCCTGAACAGAATTGCTGTCAGGCTAGCGTCTTTAGGCGCAGTTTGGCAACAAGGGGTTATACCCCAAGAGCAGACCACCCGTTGGACGGGTGGTCCTGATTATGGCTTTAGTCAGTTGAGTACGTGAAGCACGGGTAACAAAAAACCACCAACTATACGGGTGAAGGGAGCGAGGGTTTGACACTAAGGACATTTCTATAGAATTGAGATGTTCAGGCTCAAGTGGGATGATGGTAAAAATAGGAAAAAAATTATAATCTAGCTCACACGAAGTGGGTGTGTGATTTTATTTTTCCTACATAGGGCAGATTGAACGTAGGGAGAAGAATATATCGCTGCTGAATCTGTCCACAATCGCTGAGACCCTGGACGTTAATCTGACTCAGCTCTTTGCTTATGTGGATGAAGAAACTGAGTGTACTGAACAGGAACATAGCATTCAGGAGATTCTGGAGATGCTGCAGGAGTCTAACAGCGATAAGGTCCAGTTAGCTAAAAATGTGTTGAGACAGATTGTAAAAGGCAATTCTTCTACATAGAGGACTGGGGGACAAGACCTGTATGGTTGGAATCACCATAATGGCGTGTATTACTAAACTTGCTTAGGCTTTGCCGGGCGAAGCATGCTGCCGACCAGCCGCAGGCTTTGTCTGCGGGTCATGAAGCGGGAGATCTGGGCGCCCAGGTAATTGCGGAATCCGGGGACAATGTACTGTTTTCCTCGGGCCATAGCGCGCAGTGTAATTTCCACTACCCGCTCAGGCGAGTCCTTCGCGCCGCCGACGGAAGCATCCTCCGTACCCACTACGTTGAAGAAATCCGTCTCTGTTGAGCCTGGGCACAGGGCGAAAAATTGCACACCGCGATCACGATTCTCCCAGTAGAGGGCATCGGTAAAGGACAAGACAAAAGCTTTGGTCGCCCCATAGACGGCCATATAAGGCAGCGGCTGAAAGCCTGCCGTAGACGAGACATTGATAACGGCGCCTGACCCATTGTGGAGCATTGCGGGAAGGAATAAATGAGTCATATCCACTACAGCGGCGACGTTCAGCATCACCTCATCATGCTGGCGCTCCCCGGAGACCTGCTCGAACAGTCCGTGGGTGGCGAAGCCCGCATTGTTAATCAGGAGATCGATGCTCAGGCCTAGCTGCTGGCAGGTCTGATACAGCTCTCCGGCAGCACCTTGAAGCGATAGATCCTGGGGAATTACCCGACACTGTATTCCATGGCTTCGGGTCAATTCGGCTGCGAGCGCATCCAGTTTTCCTTTGGATCTGGCTACAAGCACCAGATGGCTGCCTTTCTTGGCGAGTTGTCTGGCGAACTGTTCGCCGATTCCCGAAGAGGCTCCGGTGATTAACGACCATTTTCCTTTAATATTCATAGTTTTGCTCCTTCTACAACGGTGTTTTATAATGGAAACAACGTTACCGAATTGCGAAAAAAATATGACCGATCCTAGCGGGCATAAGTTCGTTCGTAGTGGCATAAGTTCTTTCTCAGCCGTATACGTCCGTGTTCGGCGGCGTTAATACAATTGGTAACACTGTTTCTTATATGAATCATAGTAACCAAAAGAATACTGCTGTGTCAATCTGTTTTTTTCGCGTAAGGGTTCAATTGACATCCTATGTTCGAATGTTTAGAATTCCTGTTAGAACCCGGCAACCCTGTTGCTGGTCAATAACATTGATAACCGAATGAAGGTGATTCCTATCCATAACGAAGACAAGTCCTCGCCGTTCACGGGCCGTACCTTAAAAACCTATCAGGAAGCCCGTCTGCAAAATACGGAAAATCTCCGTAAGCTGGTGGTGGATGCCGCCGCAGCCATTCTGCAGGAAGAGGGGCCAGAGGCCGTTACGGTGCGTAAAGTATCGCAAAAGATGGGCTGTTCCACCAAAATTATTTATAGTTTGTTCGTCAATAAAGAGGGTTTGGCCCAGCAATTATATCTGGAGGGCTGCAGCCTGCTGGCCCGGCAGTTTGAAGAGGTGCCGCCGTCCGCTAATCTGCGGCAGCATCTGCTGGATCTAGGCGAAGCCTTCTGGCAGTTTGGACAGGAGCACAGCAGCTACTACAAGCTGATGTTCGGAGGGGCCTTTGCCGAGTTCAAGCCGGATGCGGAGAGTATGCAGGGAACGTTGACCGCCATACGCCGACTCCAGGTTCTAATCATTACCGCCCAGCAGCAGGGAATTATTTCGGACCAGGAAGAGACCGGGGCACTTGTCGCCGCCATCTGGTCATCGCTACACGGTGTAATTCACCTGTATATGGGCGGATTTCTTGGCGATGCCGAAGCAGCCCATACCGTATACAAACAAACCATGGCTATGCTGGCCCGATCCTTGTTTACCGCACCGGAGCCAGGCAGAGGAGAGAGCAAGGGATGATTGCATTAATCTTGGCTGCGGGGTATGCGACCCGCCTGTATCCGTTAACGTTAGACACACCGAAGCCGCTGCTCCCGGTTCAAGGAAGCCGGACGATTCTGGATCTGCTGGCCGCCCGTCTGGAGGTGCTGGAGGAGATCTCGGAGATTCTCATTGTGACGAATGACCGCTTTTTCAATGCTTTTGAACAGTGGCAGCAGCAGTATAAGGGTATGAAGCCGATTCGCGTTCTGAATGATGGCACTTCTTCTCCTGAGGGGCGGCTAGGCGCGATTGGCGATATCCAGTTTGTGCTGGAGCGGGAGCAGCCGCAGGAGGATCTGTTGGTTCTGGCAGGCGATAATGTGCTGGGATTCGGCCTTGAGGGGTACTTGGACTATTTTCATAAGGTGGGTACCGACTGTATTCTTGTCCGTAGGGTGAATGATCCGGCAGAGCTGCGCAGTATCGGCGTGGCGGAGCTGGATGCGCAGAATCGGGTCTTGTCCCTGGAGGAAAAGCCGCAGGCGCCCCGCTCGAACATTGGCGTATTCGCGTTGTATATCTACAAACGGTCTACGCTGCCGCTGTTCTCCCGTTATCTGGCGGAAGGGGGCAACCCGGATGCGCCGACTTATTTCCCCGAGTGGCTGCATGCCCGTCAGGAGATGCGGGCCTACTATACGGAGGGCACGATAGAGGATGTCGGCACCCCGGAAGCCTATGCGCAGATGCGGGCGAGGCTGGAGGAACAGGCAGAGTGACCTGGGTTACCAATCCAAAAAACGCACGGGTACAGAGAGAATTTCTCATTCCCGTGCGTTTTATTTGGCAGAGAAAGGGTATTCGAGCGGTTCTTGGAGATGATCTATGATTCAATACAATTGGGCCGCCGCCTCTGGAGTAAAAGCTTGAATCTCTTCCAGCCTGCCCTCACGGATTTTCTTCGCCCATGCCGGATCACCCAGAAGTGCGCGTCCAACCGCTACCAGATCGAACTCCTGGTGGTCCAGCCGCTTCAGCAGCTCCTCCATCCCTTGATGATCTGCTTCCCCGCCTTCAGCGGGATCATTGGCCATGCCTACGGAACCAACGGCAATCGTTGTCTTCCCGGTAAGCTTCTTCACCCATCCGGCGAGACCCAGCTCCGAGCCCGCGAATTCCGGGTCCCAGAACCTGCGGGTCGAGATGTGGAAGATATCCACCCCTGCCTGTACCAGCACATCCAGGAATTGCTCCAGCTGCTCCGGTGTATCCACCAGCTTCGCCGTGTAATCCGTCATCTTCCACTGGGACAACCGGATGGAAATCGGATAATCCGGTCCGACTGCAGCGCGGACGGCCTGGACAACTTCGGCTGCAAACCGGGTACGCTTCAGGAAATCGCCGCCGTAGCGGTCCGTCCGCTGATTGGTTCTTTCCCAGAAGAACTGGTCAATCAACAAGCCGTGGCCGCCGGAGAGCTCTATTCCGTCGAAGCCCGCTTGCTGTGCATTCACTGCCGCATCGGCATAGGCTTGAATGACCCCCGCAATTTCTTCTTCTGTCATCGGCCCGCTTATCTTGTTCCCCTGCATGTCAAGTCCTGATGGCCCGATCGATGGTGAATCCGGGTAGGGCTGGGAACCCATGGGCCGAATCATTCCCATATGTGACAACTGCGGAAAAATGATACCGCCGGCCTCATGAACCGCTCTGACGACTTCACGCCAGCCGTTCAGAGCGGCTTCACCAAAGAGATTAGCCAGTCCCGGATCACTGCTTGCTGCCGGATGGTCAATCATACCAACGGTGATGATTAACCCCACCCCATTCTCAGCACGGCGGCGGTAATACGCTGCCATATCCTCACCCGGTACTCCCTCCGGTGAAAAAGCACGCGCCATCGGTGACATTACAATCCGGTTGGGTATAGTTAATTGTTGAACCGTGTACGGTTCAAATAAGGTCTCCAGTGAGTGGATTTGCTCCTGTTGTTTAGCCATGGTTAACGCCTCCTGTAGGTTGAATGATTATTCTCAAAGCGGGGTATGAATGCAATAGTAACAAGCTCCAGTCCACCCTTCAACCAACAAACTGCGCAAGTTGTTGCTTAAGCTAGAAGCCGGAAAAACTGTCGTATTGGCAGATCCTATTTGTTGTGTACAGAGCACATGTTTATAATAAGAGGATTATAATCTCTTCTGAAAGGGGTGCTCCTTGGATGGCTGGCATACTTCCCCCCAATCCGAACGACCCGCGGGTGATTCGGACCCGTCAATTAATTCTGGATGCCTTCGTCCGGCAATTGAATATTATGGACTTCAACTCGATAACCGTCGGCGACATTACCAAAGCAGCTACGATTAACAGGACCACCTTTTATGCCCATTTCCAGGATAAATATGCGCTGTTCGAAGCTTTTTTGTTAGATGCCTTTACGAATATGGTCCTCCATAAAGTCGATGCCAAAGGACCGTTGACCGAGAAGACGCTTCAAGAGCTGATAGTAGCATTATGTAATTATCATGAAACCAGTCACCGCTGTTTCAAAAGATATGATTCTGTAGCTCTCTTGCTGGAGGAGAATATTAAGCTGCATCTCGAGAAACTTATCCTGCAGCTGATCTCCGGATCAGCTGCGGCTACAGATTCGAAGCCGCTTGCAACTGCCGCCACGCTGCTAAGCTGGTCCTTATATGGCGTAACCTACCGCTGGAATCTGGAGGGAAGATCAGAGTCTTCCTCCGAACTGGCGGAGCGGGTAATGCCGCTGATCACGGGCGGATTTCCCATGAGCCCCCAATGACCAAAAACGCAGAGCAGCGATTCTCCCATTTGGAGGATCGCTGCTCTGCTCACTTTTTGTGGTTTTAAGAATGAAGAGAACTGTCTTCTGCCGTAGAAAACCTGCTTTTGGGACAGCCTCGTAGCCGTTTCCGCTTGGTTACGGCTCTACCCCGTAAATGAGCGTTCCGTTATGGTAGACTGTGATCCGGTCATTGGCGGTGAAGCTGGTCAGCAGCGGCCGGAAGGAGTAATCGTTGGCCTGGCTGTAATTCGCATAATTATCCTTGTGAATACGGAACTGGATCTCTCCGGTCGAGCCGGAAGCTGCCAGGCTGCCCGCCCCATCCTTGAAGGAGATTTCAGCGTAGGCATCCGCGTTCGGGACCGGGACCGCGAGCGGGACGATGGTGGTCTGGATATTATTTTTGCCGACGACGGCGTAGTCAATCTCCATGGTATGGGCAGTGCTGCCGTCCTGGGTGAACCAGTAACGGATTGTGAATTGGCTGAGCGGGACGGGGACGGTGGAAGTGCTCTTCAGCTGGAGACTCGCCCGGATAGAGCCCACGTTGTTGCCGGTCTCATCACTGCGGTAGAGCGGAGTGGCGGTCACAGGTCCTGTCCCGGGGCCTCCAGGTTGTTCAATAGGAGGGAAGGTGACCGTCTTCATAATCCGGTTCAGCATGAGCTGCTTCGGCCGGTTCCAGGTTGCCCAGTCATCCTGCAGCAGACCGCCGGTATCCCCGCTGTTGGGGTTCAGTGTCCAGTAGGTCCAGTACAGATCATTCGTGCCGATGTAATCGACTAGTTTATTTTGCCACTTCCCTTCAACCGAGAGGGTGTCCACGCTGCGGCCTCCGAATTCACCCATGATTAGAGGGGCGATGTTCTCTTTGCTGATATAACCCCAGGTCTGATCCCATATAGCAGGCAGGTTCGCCGGAAAAGCCGGATCGCTGAACCACGGCTGCTCCGCCACCCCGGGACCGTAATCATGCGGAGAATACACCACTTGATTCGGTACGGTAAGCGTTACCGGATAATTCCGCACCCCGGTAAGGTTGCCGCCCCACCAGTACTTGCTGGTGTTACCCTGGACATTCTGCTCAATCCCTTCGACGATGATCAGCCAGTGCGGATTCACCGTAAGGATGGCATTCCCTGCCCGCTGGGCCGCGAGCCGCCAGTCTGTGCTGAGATCACCGGTCCCCCAGCTTGCCGTGCCGTGAGGCTCATTATGCAGATCTGCGCCGATCACCGTAGGATTATTCGCATACCGTGCAGCCAGCATCACCCAGTCACTGATCCAGCGGGATTCAGGATAAGCGGCGGTATACCAGAGCGTCGATTGCCTGCCGGAATCGGGACGGTGCCGGTCCAGGAAGATTTGAATGCCGCGCTGGCCGGCTTTTTCAATTAAGGTATCCATAATTTCGATGGGAGTCAGACCGGCCAGGTCCGGGTTTTTGGCATAATCAATGCTGTTGGCCTGGGAAGCCGGATCGAACATTTGACTGCTGAACGGCAGGCGAATCAAGTTGTACCCTTCTGCGCGGACCTGATCGAGCACATCATCCATGGAACGCGACCATAATCCGTGCGGGGAATAGTTCGGCGTCTCGAAGCCAAACCAGTTCAGTCCGTTGAACACGGCCGGGTTCCCCTGCGAGTCTACAATCCGGCTGCCCGAGGTGTGATAAAAAAGCTTCCCTGCCCCCTCAGCCTTCACCGGCTGTGCGGCAATAGCGGCGGTACCTGCAAGCAGTGTTAGAGCCAAAAGCATTGTCCCCAGTGTCCTGAAACCAAAGGTCATTCATCTTCCTCCTCGTATATGGTTCTTGATAAAGTCGAACTTTATATCATACGGGTAAAATGAAAACCTATTCATCCTGGACGGGTCTGAATTATGGAAAATTATTGAATGAAACAGAATGTAAAAAAGGAATTTTACTTAAAAATGAGAATATTAGTTCTTTTGTGTTCACTCGAAATGAATGAATATCTACAGTTGGTTAATAGCGCTTTATAAAGCAATTGTTTTATAAAAAACATAATTATATAAAAAATGTTCAATATTATTTAAGTGAGGGTATTTTTAAATATATCCATATATATCCATATAAAGACTTGGTAAAGACAGGAACTAAGCACACAGTTAAGGCTACATCTAGAGATGTCACTACCATATTAACAAAACATGCAATTGAAAGAGCACTAGAGTGGGAAATCAGCGAGTTAGTATTAGACAATTTGCTTAGTGGTAAACCGGAAAGCCCTATGTTTGTTGTTCAAAATTTTGATGACGTTGCTCAAAATTCTCGCATTATTTATGACGCTGGTAGTGAAAATGTAGTGGTTCTTGATAGATTTACAAATCAAATCATCACTGTTTATAGAGATACTGATCAATCCGCAAAGAGAAGAATTGCTAATGGGACATGGAAAAAAGCAAAATGGATATTCGGAATTTTTTAAGGGGGATCTTATGCCAGAACTGCATAATCAGGATTTGACATTTTCAATGTATATTAATATTGATTTCATATATCATATACCTGAAGATATTGAAGGCAGTAAACTCAATATCACTTTTGTACATGATGAGAAGATGGTGAAATCTTTTACATTAGGTTGGGCTAATATCACTTTAAATGCCTTTATTGATTTACTGAAGGATTTTCCCGGAAAATATACTGGGGAATTTACACATTCTGATGAGTCGTTTGGAGTGCAGTGGGTTCATGAATATGGCACAGATTCGTTTATTCTCTATTTCGAACATCAAAGCTTATTTCTACCTCCGTTAAAAACCAATAAAGAATTTCTTTTGCAATTTGCAAATGAACTTGAACAAGCAAAATTAACTGCTCCATCGTTATAGCTGATTTGAAAAGCCTATAGAAGTGCTGATTTGAAATGGTATCTTATATGTTATATCGGAGAAAAAAGCCTGATAAAGGATTACCTTTATCGGGCTTTTCTATTTGACTTTGTATTCTAAGACAATCAGTTCCCTCATATCCCGCCTTTTCCCCGCAAATCATTATCATAAATCACAAGAATCACATCTAGCTTAAAAAGGGAATAATTGCTATAATTACTAATGTAAGCGATTGATAACAACGGAGCGTATACATACGGTTATAGTCTTAGCGGCTTCATCCTTAAGATTTACTGCTTAACGGTTACAGTCAGGAAACTATTTCATTCGAGAGGAGATTAGAAGAATGTTTAAAAGCAAAGCTATACAATGGGCAGCTGTCGGATCGCTTGTCGTGTCTTTATTTATGGGGTCGCTGGCGTTGGGCGGGGAGAAGGTGTTCGCCGCTGATTGCTCGGCCGGCTACGTGGCTCTAACGTATGATGACGGGCCTAATCCAAGCACCACGACGAATCTGCTGAATGCTCTGCAGCAGAATGGCCTGCGCGCCACGTTCTTCAATATCGGGCAGAATGCGCAGAACAATCCTTCGCTTGTACTGGCCCAGAAGAACGCAGGAATGTGGATCGGCAACCACTCCTGGTCGCATCCTAATCTGACACAGTTGGGCGCTTCCCAGGTCACATCTCAGATTACGCAGACGCAGCAGACGCTGCAATCCATTACCGGCACTGCTCCGAAGCTGTTCCGTCCGCCGTACGGGGCGACTAACGCGACTCTCAAATCCATTGAGGCCCAGAATGGCCTTACCGAAGTGCTCTGGAACGTGGATTCCCAGGACTGGAACGGAGCGGGAACCGCCCAGATCGTGGCCGCTGTGGGCACGATGAAGAATGGGGATGTCATCTTGATGCATGACCAGTATCAGCCCACACTCCAGGCGGTTCCGCAGATTGCACAGAATCTTAAGAATCGCGGCCTGTGTTCAGGCATGATCTCGCCAAGCACCGGGAGGGCGGTTGCGCCTGATGGCGGCAATGGTCCTGGTCCCGCTGTAACGAAGGTAGAGGCGGAGAGCATGACCAAGGCGGGTCAATATGCCGCGAATATTAGCTCCCCTTTCTCCGGAGTTGCCTTATACGCTAATAATGATTCTGTGAAGTACACCCAGAATTTCACCAGCGGTACGCATAATTTCTCGCTCCGCGGGGCCTCCAATAACGCCAATATGGCCAGGGTGGACCTCAAGATCGGCGGGGTGACGAAGGGGACCTTCTACTATGGCGGAAGCAGCCCTGCAGTCTATACGATCAGCAATGTCAGCCATGGAACCGGCAATCAGGTGATTGAGCTGGTGGTTACCGCAGATGACGGTACTTGGGATGCTTACCTTGATTATTTGGAGATTAACTAAAGCTACAAAATTGAAGGGGGGTGCCCCAGCTATCGCATAGCTGACGGGGCACCCCCTTATTCTGGTTCAGCTTCGGCCTGCCAGAGCCCGGATCCGCTCCAGATCACTGCTGCACAGCGCCTCCAGATTGGCGGTGATCTTCTCCGGACTCCAGTCCCACCATTTCAGCTCCAGCAGCAGGGCAATGAGCTCGTCATCGAAGCGCTGCCGCAGAATCCGCGCGGGATTGCCCCCGGCGATATGATAGGCAGGAACATCCTTGGTGACAGTAGTATTAGCGGCAATAATCGCCCCGTCGCCAATGGTCACACCGGGCATGATGGTGGCATTCTGGCCAATCCAGACATCGTTGCCGATGACGGTGTCGCCTTTGTAGGGCAGGTCGGCAAGTGCAGGAGTGGCCTGCTCCCAGCCGCCGCCCATAATGTTGAAGGGGTAGGTGGTCACGGAGCCCATCCGGTGGTTGGCGCCGTTCATAATGAACTCGGTACCCCTGGCGATGGCGCAGAACTTGCCGATAATCAGCTTGTCGCCGATGAACTCATAGTGATGGGTAACACGGCTCTCGAAGGTCACCGACTCGTCGGGATCATCATAGTAGGAGAAGTCTCCGGCGATGATGTTGGGGCGGGTCAGCTTATTTTTGATGAAACGGACCTGTCTGATCTGGGGATTCGGATGGATGTCATTTGGATTGGGTCCTGTAGCATGCATAGGATCACACCTTTCTCACATGAATGGGCAGACGGGCCATGATTTGATTCTAGCTATAGTATAGTCCAATCGGGACTCCAGTTCCTACATATCTTATGAGAGACTGGTAGTTTGCAAATCTCTTAGTAAGGGAGGCTTGGCTGGAATGGCTATTCTATCAACAGGGCCTATTGAGAATAATGCAGTGAACGGTGTAAGGCCTACGGTACAGGTGACGGTCAAGATTGATAACCGGAATGCGGTGAATCCGTCTGCGATTCTGATCCAAGGGTACAACTTGACCCTCACCAGAACGTTGTACGTAAGCGAGCTTATTACGGTTTCCCCGGACGAGGTGATCACAAGGAATTACTTTGCCAATCTGGATGCCTATGAGTTTGTCTTTACAACGGAGGGTCCTGCTGAATTGCAGACCGAAGTCTCCGTGTGGGGCAAGGATTCTGCCGGACAGCTGGTTACCGCCCACCGTCTGGTCTCAGCCGAGCTGCTGGGTGCTGAAGAGGGGGGAGTCACAGGCTCCGTCAACCGTATCTATGTTGCCAATTTCAACAGCAATGATGTTTCTGTGATCAACGGTGCTACAGGTGCAGTAATCGCAGTCATCCCTGTAGGAGTGAATCCTGCTGGAATAGCTGTGAACCCGTTAACCAACCGCATTTATGTCGCTAACTTGAACAGTGACAATGTATCCGTTATCGACGGGTTAACCAATACGGTGCTGGCCACCATTCCTGCCGGGGATGGTTCGGGCGCAGTTGCGGTGAATACCGCTACCAATGCCATCTATGTGGCTAATTTCAATGATAATACGGTCACTGTCATTGACGGATTAACCAACACTGTGGTGACTACCATTATTCCCGCCGGAGGTTCTCCTTTTCCAACGGGGATCGGTGTGAATTCCTTAACCAATACTATTTATGTATCTGAATTCAACTCGGATATCGTTACCGTCATTGATGGGGCTACGAATACGGTTATTACCCAGATTCCCGTGCAGGTGAACCCGTTCCGTTTGGCTGTTGATCCCTTGACGAACCGGATTTATGTCGCGAACTTCACCAGCAACACCGTATCCGTTCTTGATGGTGCGACCAATACGGTGATCACCAACGTGCCTGTCGGCACGACTCCGGCTGAGCCGGGAGTGAACATCTCTACCAATGCCATCTATGTACCAAACCGGGATGACGACAATGTATCGGTGATTGGCGGGTTAACGAATACGGTGATTACTACCATTCCAGTTGGAAATAATCCCAACGGCGCGGGCGCTAATCCATTGACGAACCGCATCTATATTACCAATCAGGATGATAATACGGTATCGGTCATTGATGGGGTCACCCAGGCTGTAATTAGTGTCATACCGGTCGGTGCGCGTCCGTTCTCCGTGGGCGTCAATCCGTAGGAGGCCAGGAACAGGAATCCAGTGCCATGCCAATTGAGGCTATTATCTTAACGAGCGAGGTGACTCATAGGATGGAAATAACATCACCCGAAGATATCATGATACAGCTGTCGGGCATGGACCGGGAGAATTCTGTATCCCGGATCTACGTTCCCGGGATCGGCGAATTCATGATTGTATTGATGAAGACAGACGAGAGTGCCGCTGAAGACTCGGCCCGCACCAGCGGGGCGGAGGCAGAAGAGTGCACAATGCCGGCAGCGGGGTTAACAAGGAACCCCTACCTTTAAGGATAGTCCATAAATCAGCACGCTTCCCGTAAGGAAGTGGCTGGTTTATGGAATTATAGACTTTACGCCATTCTGGGCAGTTGTACATAGAACGTCGTGGACGCTCCAACCACACTTTTTACGTAAATCCTTCCTTGATGCTGGTCCACAATGGACCTCGCGATAGACAGACCCAGCCCGTAGCCGCCCTGCTTGCGTGCTCTGGAGGTATCCGTACGGTAAAAGCGGTCGAAAATCCGCGCCAGATGCTCCGCCGCGATGCCTTCCCCTGTATTCGAGACGGAGAGGAGGACATCGCTGTTCTGCTTATAGAGCGAGATGTGTACAGAGCCCTTGGGATTCGTATATTTCACTGCGTTATCGAGCAGAATCATGACCACCTGCTTGATCTGCTCGTTGTTGCCCAGCACGGTAAGCCCGGGCTGAATATCGTAGTCGAAGGAGAGATTCTTCTCGAAGATGACTGCCTCCATGGTCAGAATAATATTCTCAACTGCCTCGCTCATATTGAACCGGCTGTGGAGCTTCCCGGTCCGGGAGTCATCCATCTCCGTCAGGTACAGCAGATCGTTAGTCAGCCGGGTCATGCGTTCCGTCTCGGACTTGATATATTGCAGCCATTTTGCCTGATTGCGGATCGTATCCTCACTGTTCGCCAGCAGCACATCCGCGTTGGTGTTAATAATCGTCAGCGGCGTCTTCAGCTCATGGGAGGCGTCGGCAATGAACTGCTTCTGCTTGTCAAAAGCCTCCCGCACCGGCGCAATCGAACGCCCCGCAAAGTAGCGGCTGGTGAAGTAGAGGATGACCAGCGTCAGCAGGCCGACAGCCGCGAAGGTATAGATCAGGTTCGTCAGGATCTGCTGCTGGGCGGTGATGTCCATGAAGACATACTGTTGTCCGCTGCTTACAGGCTTGGCCATGAAGATCCAGCGGCTGCCGTCCAGCGTGAACCGGCCGGTATCCTTGCCGATACCCTGAGCCTCCTTCAGTGCGGCGGTATAGAGTTCATCGTCCATCGTGAACTTCGATTCTTTGCCGGTCATCGCGCCGCTGGCATCTGTTTGTACCGTGAACGAGACGGAACGCTCCGGCTGGTAAGGGTCGATCGGCCCTTTATCCATGGGGCTGGCCCCCCCGCCGCCTCCCGGACCGCGCGGACCTTGCCCGTCGCCCGGACCCCGCTGCTGCATATCCGCAATCCGGTGGAGCGCCATATCGATGTCTCCCTGCACATTGCGGTACGTGAAGATGTAGATGGCGGCGAAGGCCGCCAGCATGATGATGGAGATGGTGACCAGATTGACAATCAGGAACCGGGTTCGGAGTTTATTGAACATCAGGCACTCCCCTCCAGCACGTACCCTACGCCCCTAATCGTGCTGATGCGCACCTCCGAGTTCAGGAAGGCCAGCTTTTTACGCAAAAAAGAAATATAGACCTCCACGTTATTATGCTCCGCATCGGAATCGAACCCCCACAGCTTCTCAATGATCTGCTCCTTCGAGGTGACCGCCTGCTTCCTTAGGATCAGCAGCTCCAGCAGCTCCGTCTCCTTGAGATTCAGCTTCATCTCCTTGCCCTTCACCGTCAGCTTCGGGTTAGCCGTATTCAGCTCCAGATCCCCGAACTTCAGGGCATCGTCAGGAATCACCTCGCCCTTACGCCGCAGCGCAGCCCGGATACGGGCCAGCAGCTCCTCTGAAGCGAACGGCTTGGCGATATAATCGTCTGCTCCATGATCGAGTCCGGTCACCATATCGGTGATCTCCCCTTTTGCGGTAAGCATAATGACCGGTGTGGAGACTCCGTCCCTTCGCAGGGTCTTCAGCACGCTGATTCCGTCCAGCTCCGGCATCATAATATCCAGCAGCAGCAGGTCATAGATCCCGCTCTGCGCATAATCGAGACCGGCTCTGCCGTCATGCACCGCATCTACCGAATAATTGTGTTTTTTGAGGATTTGGGTTAAGGCCTCCGCCAGATGGACCTCGTCTTCTACAATTAATATTCTCATGGGATGGCTCATCCTCTTCCTAAGTAAGGTACTTGCTGCTGGTGCCATTATATCAAGGGGACCTTTAATCAACCTTAACCCATTTAAGATTCGTTAAAGGTTCGGGGGCTAAGATACATTCATAAGCAAGTGCACCCCATACTCACCCGAAAGGATCTGAACCCTATGGCGATCGAGGTCTTCAACCGCTACGAGAACAAGTATCTGTTCGACCACGAATCTTATCTGAAGCTCTATGACGAACTGCTGGAATATATGGAGCCCGATGCATACAACAAGCAGCACGAATTTTATTCTATCACCAATCTGTATTATGACACCCCGCAGAATTCCCTGATCCGCAGCAGCCTGGCGAAGCCGAAGTATAGGGAGAAGCTCCGCATCCGGGCCTACGGCATTCCTGAAGGCGACACCAGAGTCTATCTGGAGATCAAGAAGAAGGTGCTGGGTCTGGTCAACAAGAGGAGAACCTCACTGACGCTGAAAGAGGCCTATGCGTTCATCGAGAGCGGCAGAGAGCCTGAATTCGAGAGCTATATGAACAAGCAGGTGATCGAAGAGATCAAGTACTTGCTGACCCGCTATGATCTGCAGCCGAAGCTGTATCTGTCCTATGACCGTAAGGCTATGTTCTGTAAAAATAACAGGGACCTGCGCATCACCTTCGACACTAACATCCGCTGCCGCCGGTATGATCTGAAGCTGGAGCACGGCGTGTATGGCGAAGAGCTGCTGGAGCCGGGGCAATGGCTGATGGAAGTGAAGGCGGAGAAGACCATTCCGGTCTGGCTGGCCAGGATGCTGTCGGAGCATCAGATGTACCGCACCAGCTTCTCCAAATACGGCAACGAATATAAAAAGATGCTGCGAAACAGCCAATCAGAAAGAGAGAGTGTTCTATATGCTTGATTCGATTTTTGCCGTAGCGGAGTCTACTTCAGAACTAACGTTCACGAATGCTGCCTTAACCATCGTCATCGCCATTATACTCGGCGGGCTAATCAGCTTCACCTACATGAAGACGAGCCCCGCCGGATACTCACAGAGCTTCACACTGACCATGGTTCTGCTGCCGGTGATTGTTGCTATCATTATTCTGCTCATTGGCAGCAATGTGGCCCGGGCCTTCAGCCTGGCGGGTGCCTTCTCGATCATCCGGTTCCGAAGCGCTCCCGGCGATCCGAAGGATATCACTTTTGTCCTGTTCACCATGGCCTCCGGGCTGGCCTGCGGGGTAGGGGCCTTCGGTTACGCGGTCTTCTTCACCCTTATCCTCTGCGCTCTGATGGCCGTGCTTAACCGTACGGGCTTTGGACTTAAGAAGTCGATGCACAAGACACTGAAGGTAACGATCCCTGAGAATCTGGGCTATGAGGAGGCCTTCGCGGAGGTCTTCAATACCTTTAATGTCGCCTACGAGCTGAAGAAGATCAGAACCACGGAGCTGGGCAGCCTGTATGAGCTGGTCTACGCAGTAACGATTAATGAGCAGACGAGCCAGAAGGAGCTGCTGGACGCCATCCGCACACGTAACGGGAACCTGGATCTCTCACTAACCATGGCACCTGTCATGAATGAATACTAATCCGCTACAGGAAGGGAATGATGACTGATGAAGAACAGATTAACAGCCGGTAAAATCGGACTTATGCTGCTATGCGCCGCAGTCATGTCGGCATGCAGTGCAAAAGCCGCTACGCCATCAGATACAAGTAACAACGCGGGTACATCAGTTGCGGCCGTGCAGAGCAGTTCCTCTGCCGCTGTGCAGCCGGCAAGTGTGAAGGCGGCAGATCTTGTGACTTGGGAGGAAGAGGATGCTGTAACCGCCTGGACGGCAGCAGATTCGACCGCTATAACTCTGGCTGGCACTGCTGCTGTGGTGGACGGTGCAGGCGCCACAGCGCAAGAAGGCACAGTAACCATTACGGAAGCAGGCACTTATGTGCTTAGCGGCACACTGAGTGACGGCCAGATTATCGTAGATGAGCAGGCCAAAGGGACCGTAAGGCTGGTGCTGAACGGCGCTCACCTGACGGACAGCGATAGTGCCCCGGTCTACATCAAGGAAGCCGGCAAAGTGGTCATCACCTTGCAGGACGGCACGGATAACAGTGTGACAGATGGAGCTGCGTATGTATTCGCAGACGGAGCTGAGGATGAGCCAAGCGCTGCGGTCTTCAGCAAAGCAGACCTGACGATTAACGGCACCGGCAAGCTGACGGTCACCGGCAACTATAACGATGGCATCACCGGCAAGGATAATCTCAAAATCATGTCCGGCACCCTCGAAGTGCAGGCAGCAGATGACGGTATTGTCGGCAAAGACATGATTGCCATTCAGGACGGCAATCTAACGATTCAAGCAGCAGGGGATGGCATCAAATCAACCAACGATAAGGATGCCGCCAAGGGCTTCATCGCCATTGCAGGCGGGACCTTTGATATTACGGCCGGTAATGACGGGATACAAGCGGAGACCGCTGCTGTCATCGACGGCGGCACCTATACGCTGGTGACTGGCGGCGGCTATGTGAATGCCGAAGTGAAGACCGGCGATCAGGGAGGGCCGGGAATGGGCGGCGGCTTCGGCCAGCGTCCGGAGGGTGGAGCCTTCCCTGCTCCCGGGGAAGAAGGGGGTACGCCGCCTGCGATGGATGCTGGGCCGGCGGCTGACCAGCCCCAAGCAGCGGAGAGTGGCACCGCAGCCGTGGCGCAGTCAGACACCGCTTCAGCGGCACAGACGGACACCACAGCAGCGGCGGAGACAGAATCCGTCAGCGCCAAAGGGATTAAGGCAGGCGGCAACCTGACGGTGAACGGCGGAAGCTTCACGGTGGACGCCGCAGATGATGCGCTGCACAGCAACAGCAGCCTCTCTGTAACGGATGGGGAATTCCAGATCGCTACAGGGGATGACGGGCTTCACGCCGATGCTCTGGTCTCGATATCGGGCGGCACCGTCAATATTACGCGGAGCTATGAAGGGATAGAAGGGGCGGACATCACCATATCCGGCGGTGAGATCCATGTGACAGCTACAGACGATGGCGTCAATGTGGCCGGAGGCAACGATACCAATACGGCAGCAGGAACGCGGGCTCAGGATTCGTTCAGCAGCACCGGCAGCAACCTGCTGACCATCAGCGGCGGTACCCTGATTGTAGATGCCGCAGGCGATGGTCTGGACTCCAACGACTCGGTAACTATGACCGGGGGCAACGTCATTGTGAATGGCCCCGAGAACTCCGGCAACGGAGCCTTGGATTATGACGGGAATTTCAACATCACAGGCGGATTCCTGGTAGCCGCAGGCGCTTCCGGCATGGCACAGGCTCCGGGCGAGGACTCCGGCCAGTATTCAGTAAGCGTGGAATTCGCAGCTACTCAGCAGGCCGGAACGATGGTTCATCTGGAAGACGCTGACGGTAATACCATTCTGACCTTCGCTCCGGCGAAGAGCTTCCAGACCGTAGTGGTCAGCGCACCAGAGCTGAAGGACGGCTCTTATACCGTCTATACCGGAGGCAGCTCTACTGGAACAGCTGCGGATGGACTGTATACCGGCGGAACGTACAGCGGGGGCAGCAAATTCGTTGCTTTTGACATCACCAGTACAGTGACCTGGGTGAATGCATCGGGTGTAACCACAGGCGGCAGCGGTATGGGCGGGCCGGGAGGCTTCGGCGGCGGCAGAGGCAACAGAGCCGGAGGCGGACCAGGCGGAGAGGGAGGAACGCCGCCTGCGGACGCTGGCACCACGAAGCCAGCCGACGCGGGCACCACGAAGCCGGCCGATGCAGGCACTACAGCTCCAGACAGTGCAGGTACAAGCACGAATTAAGCGGGACAACAGAGCAGAGACTATCCATTAGCGGATAGTCTCTGTTTTGGTACAAGAACGATTGTAATCATCGGCTACATGAAGTCGAAATAGTAGCGGATCACATGGAAGAATACCGGTGCGGTGTAGGCAAGACTGTCTACGCGGCTCAGATAGCTTTGCTTAAGGGCAGCGAATTTGTCATCGTCCCCGATCAGCAGGTCCCGCTTCAGGACGGAGACTGTCAGGCTGCCGAAGAAGCCGCTGAGACTGATCAGCATGCCGGAGAGATAGCCAAAGGCCGGATTCAGCGGTGTAAGATGAGAATAGATCAGGTAAGAGCCCGCTGTCGTCACCACGAATGCGCAGACGAAGCCCTCCCAGGTCAGATGGGGATTGGCGGTCGGGACGATCCGGTGCTTGCCGATGTAGAGCGAGGCCAGATAATGCACAGCATCATTGAGCTGGGTCAGCACCACCAGGAAGAGAACCAGCCCTGCGCCGTATTCCGGCGTGGCGAACTGGAAATAGGCCAGATGGCTAAGCCCGAAGACCATCAGCATCAGTCCCCACTGCACCGCGCTGACACCGCGCAGGAAGCCGAGCGTTCCCTTGTTAATTAGCCGGGGAATCGGCAGCAGCAGGAACACATAGACTGGAATGAAAATAATGAACATCCCGTACCATTCCACGTAGATCCAGTAGAATTGCAGCGGAATGGACAGGTACGCCCAGAGGAACAGCCTGCGGTCTGCTTTTCGGGTACGGATCATGGAGAAGTATTCCTTGAGGGCGAAGAAGCTCAGGACCATCAGGGAGAGCAGAGAGACCAGGGCGTTGGACAGGGTAGCCAGGCAGAAGATGAACAGCATACCCCACCAGGTTCGGATACGGAAGCCGATTCCGGTATAATCCTTGTCCTTCTGTAATTTGCTGACCACAAGATACAGCACATGGATCACCGATAGAGCTGCAAAGATCAGAACTAGTGTGAATAAAGAACGGTTCATTACAATCACCAACTTGTCTCGGGTATCATTTCAATATAGGGATTTTATGCTAAAATAGACAGAGCGTCCAGCTTATTATGAAGCAAAACAACCGACTTGATAAGGGGAAATATTGTAAATGTCAGCAGATCCATCGGTGTACATCATGCTCACCAATACGGGAACGCTGTTCACGAAGCTCATTCAGGGCTATACCAAAGCGCCGTATAATCATGCCTCGATCTCGTTTAACCGGGAGCTGTCCGAGCTATACAGCTTTGGAAGGAAGCATCCGGCCAATCCGCTGAACGGCGGGTTCGTGAAGGAGGATATCCGCACAGGCACCTACAGTAAATACCCGGAGACGACCTGCGTCATCTACGAGCTTCAGGTTACGGACCGTGAGGTTGAGAAAATGAAGCGGGTGCTCCAGGTCTTCATCCGCAGCCGCCAGAAATATCTCTACAATATCCTCGGTGTCATCGGCATTGCACTGAAGGAGCCGGTAGAGTTCAGCAACTCGTATTTCTGCTCACAGTTCGTGGCCGAGATTCTGGAGCGCTCCGGCATTAAGCTGTGGAACAAGCTGCCTGCGCTCGTCACCCCGGATGACTTCCGGCAGAGCGACCGGCTGCATCTGGTCTATTACGGTAAGCTGAGCGAATACAAGCCCTCCAGCCAGTAGAGAAGTCCTCGTTCCCGGTAGGGAAGGGGGCTTCACTTCAAATATAACGGAATGCGAAGAAGAGGAGAGTGAAGGAATGGTTCATGCCAAGGATGTGCTTGCCAATCAATTGCTTGCCGGGGCCAACGATCCCAGCTGGCATCTTCCCTATATGCAGGCTGTGGAGAACGTGACCGAGGAGGAAGCGTTCTGGAAGCCCGGTGAAGGAGTCAGCAGCATAGCTGAGCTTACCCAGCATTTGCTGTACTGGAATGAAGCCTGGCAGAGCCGGTACCGCGAGGGGCGTATGGACGCTGTGCCTCCGGTGAAGGATAATAACCTCAGCTTCAGGCTTCCGGCAGATATTGCGTTCAGCGAGCTGCGCGGAAGGCTGCTGCAGACGCTCTTGAACTGGCAGAGCCTGCTGTCTGAGGAAGGGCTGGAGGAGCAGGTGAACGGGTTCCCGGTACCGGCTGCATGGTGGGAGATCATCAGCAATGCGGCAACTCATAATGCCTATCATATAGGTCAAATGGTGTTGATCCACAAGCTGTACGTCCCGGCCAGGCCACAAGCATAAGCCCCTTCCAGGGCAGGCATTGGCTGTGCAGGAGACC
The DNA here is from genome assembly GCF_038005345.1 of Paenibacillus sp. FSL H8-0122. Lineage (NCBI taxonomy): Bacteria > Bacillati > Bacillota > Bacilli > Caryophanales > Paenibacillaceae > Paenibacillus > Paenibacillus sp. FSL H8-0122. Next base: position 6,966,351 of record NZ_JBBOTB010000001.1, read on the forward strand.
GCTATGCCGCTATGAGGCATGGCTCCAGCAGACTGGCCGGATTCTCTCGCCGGTCTCTTTGTCATACATACAGTGAGGGCCGCCAGCATGGATCTGCTTGTGCAGAATAGCTTAATCTGTAATGAAATGGAGCATGTGATATTCTTGGAATAAAGGCTTACAGAAGGAAAAAGAGAGGGATTCATATCATGATTGAGAACATCATCAGAGGTCTGGAAGCAAGATATGCCTGCCGGCTGGAACGGCTGACAGGGGGATATACGAATCTCACCTATCTGATGGCGGGGGCCGAGCCGCCGCTTGTAGCCAAAATAACAAATCTGTCCAATGAAGATACGCTCAATGAGGTTCAGGTAATGCAGCTGGTGCAGGGAAGCTGTGATACCCCGGTGGTGCATGAGGTGGCAGAGATGGACGGGAAGCGCATCATCATCATGGACTGCATGCAGGGCGGGAACGCCCAATCCGTTCTGGATGCCAGGGACTGGACAAGAGCCGAGCGGATCTACAGCAGAATGGGGCAGCTGCTGGCTGCCCAGATTCATTCCCGCCCTTATCAGCCGCAAGAGACAGAGATCCGGCTCAGCAACAGGTCTGCACTGAGTCAGGTGATTCAGAAGCTGGAATTCGTTCCCGCCGCTCTCGGCAGGCAGTCGCTTCACTTGCTGTCTGCGGCGGAGGCCGGGGAGCTTCCGTGGGTCCTGACCCATGGCGATTACGGAGTACATAATCTGCTCTGTGAAGCCGATGATCTGCTGCATGTGCTGGACTGGGAATGGGCGGAATGGGGCAGCCCGCTGAATGATGTAGCCTGGGTCTGCTGGTTCACGAAGCACCATTATCCCGTACAATCCTCGCTGCTCAACACTGCCTTCATGCAGGGCTATCTGTCTGTTAACCCGTTCTCCTTCACGCCGCAGCAGATGAAGGCGGCGAGTCTGTACAGGGTATGGAATATCCTGCACCGCCTGCAGATCGCGCCCAAGGAGGTGCAGCGTGAATGGGTCAGACGTCTGGAATGGACACTCGGTGAGGACTTCGCAGAGCTGCACGGAATCGGCTAAGGAAGAGGCTTCTCCCGGATTCCTGTATTCTGCAGCCTGGAGCACCTGAGGCGCCGGAGCAGCTCAGTCCTCCGGCACCACGACCTGAATGTGGCGCGGAATGGTGCTTAAGCGGATCGGCAGCGGCGGACCTTGCTCGCCGTCCACATTCGTCTGTACCGGCTCGGCGGATCGGACGGTGACCTCCTTGGCTGTGAAGTAGATGACATCCTTATGATTCCGCAGATTGCCGAGCAGCAGGGAGATGCTGACCGTAACGGAATTCAGCAGGTGCAGGTCCTTGACGATGAAGCAATGGAGCAGGCCGTCATCTACGGCAGCGGCAGGGGCAAGCTTCTCGAAGCCGCCCACGGAATTCGTCAGTGCAGCAATGAACAGCGGGGAGGAGCCTTCCCAGATCTCCCCGTCGTGAGTAATCGTCAGGGTATGTGCAGTATTGCTGGCCAGCTCCTTAATGCCCTCTTTTAGATAAGCAAGGAACCCGAGCCGGCTCTTGTCTTCGGAGCTAACCGAGGAGAGGGAGCCTGCCAGAGAGCCTGCGGCCACCACATTGACGAACAGCCGGTCATTCAGCCGGCCCATATCGACTCTTCGGGTCCGGGGCGAAGCCAGGCTCTGGATTGCCTCTTCAGGAACAAGCGGAATCTGTAGCGCGCGGGCGAAATCATTGACGGTGCCCATTGGCACAATGCCAAGTGTAGGGCGGTGCTGCTGATCTGTGAGGCCGTTCATCGTCTCGTGGAGCGTTCCGTCTCCGCCAATGGCAACCACCAGATCATAGCACTCGGCGCAGGCCTGGAGGCAGAAGGCGGTTGCATCTCCTTCCCCTGCGGTCTCCTGGACGGTAACCTGATACCCTGCGCCTTGCAGCACCTCTTCCGCTGCTCTAATATAATCCCGCGCCTCTGCCTTGCCGGACGACGGGTTCATGATGACCATGGCCTGCTGCATACTGCACTCCTCTCTCTTGTAACCGGATTAATATCCATTAACCAACTAAGTATAGCGTTTGAATCAAAAGCGCCAAAGGGCGCAGTGTCCCTTTGGCGCTGGGCCGGTGTATAGCTGCCACAGCGGGCAGAAGCTATCTTCCTTCGATCCGCCGCCCATAAGATTCGGCGTAGGCCGCACTGCGGAACTTAAGAATCGGATCATCCGAGAGGAGCATACCAGTTGTAAGGATCGTGGGGTCCATGAGCAGATATGCCGGATCGGGGCAGATCTCTGAAATATGCAGCCGCCCGAGATCGATTCTGCGGCGGTCCTCCGGCCAGGCGCGGGTAGGATCATCCGTAGCATCGCCTTCCTCTCCAAGAACAGCGACCAGTTGGAAGATAGCCGGCTCATCCTTGAAGCGCAGCTCCAGCTCATCCTCCAGATAGCGGTCCGGCTGCTGCGCAGCCTCTTCCAGTGTCAGTGTGCGCACGCCCGTCTCGGGAACCCACTCGAACCGGACAGGCTGCTGCCTGCCCTCTGCATTGACCAGCACATAAGCATGTATGCAGTAGTAATGACATTCGGCGTAGCTGGCAGGCGGCTTCAGCCGCCGCACAGCAAGCAGAGCTTCCTTGCTCTCGCTGAAGTGGCTGACAATTTCCTTCATCAGCTCAATCGGTCCGAGTGTCCCGGTCCGCAGCCGGTGGGCCATATGCACAATGTCGATGAAGGACTCCGGGGTCCGCGCAAAAAAGACAGGGACGGTCACTCCAACCAGATTCGTAACCCCGCCATCCGGCAGGATGAACTGGACAGCCATCCCCTTGGCAGGGGATAGCAGATCCGCAAGTGCCGGATCAGTCGAGCTGCCCGAGAAGCGGATAATGGCATTCACCTGCTGCTCCTGAAGATGCGCAGCCTCCGTGAATTCCATTCCCAGCCCGCTCGGCCGGAAGAAGCCGCGGCAGCAGACTCCCGCCGCATGGGCGCGGCGGTATCCGGGATGGATACCGGACAGGTTCTCTATGGCATCTACAGCCTCAGCGGCAAGCGCTGTATGCTCCCCGGTGTCTGCGGCAGGCTGGCTGCTGCTGTGCTCCGATTCCGATTCATTCATGCCCTCATTCACTCCTTCACGGTCATTTATAACGTATACAAGCTATCTTCTAATTATTACCACTTCCATCGCTCATCCAAACTGCTTCCCGTAGACATCCATCTGGTTATCAGGTTGAATCAGGCAGGGGGCGGAGTTAAATCAAGTTATATGTTAAACTTAGACAGACTTATCCCTATAACACATGCTTAAGCAGGAATGGAGAAAAGAAATCATGAATGAATTGCCAAATTGCCCGCAGTGCAGCTCTGTGTACACCTATGAGGACGGAACGCTTCTGGTCTGCCCGGAATGCGGACATGAGTGGTCTTTGGATGCAGGAAGTGCAAGCGGTGAAGAAGAGAAGGTAGTTAAGGATGCTAACGGAAATGTACTGGCTGACGGGGACACCGTAACGGTGATTAAGGACCTCAAGGTCAAAGGCAGCTCGTCCGTTCTGAAGATAGGCACCAAGGTGAAGAATATCCGTCTGGTGGAAGGCGACCATGATATCGATTGCAAAATCGACGGGTTCGGCGCAATGAAGCTGAAATCGGAGTTTGTGCGCAAGGCATAGCATGAAGCAGGCGGAAGAGATGGAAATAAGGCACTTATTTCTGGCGGAATGGAGTCATATGAAGAAGCAGTTGGAAAAAGTACACCTGATTCACCGAATCTCATAGAATCGGCCACGTTTGGTCAGATTAAGTGCCTTTTTTCCAACTGTCACTCCTGAATGGGGCATTTGCTTAACAGCAAGTGTAGAAAAACCAACCGTTACATGGTTTGCCTAATCTCTCCCCCGTTATAGAATCCGCCGCGCGGTAACAAACCGCTGCTTCCACTTACTGCTGAAATCCTCCATATGTACACCCTGTTCCTTGGAGTAGGTATGCAGGATCCGGTTATTTCCGGCATAGATGGCTACATGTCCGATGTCGAGACCTCTGGCGGTGAAGAACAGCAGATCTCCGGTGCGCAGCTCGCCCACGCCAACTTTCCGGCCTTCCTGTGCCTGATCGTAAGAGACGCGGGGAAGCTCAATCCCGAGCGTATCCCCGAACACACGCTTCACAAAAGAAGAACAGTCGAACGTATCCGTCTGGTCAGGAGAAGCGCCGAATTCATAAGGGGTATTCAGGTATTTCCGGCCCTCTTTAATCACTGCCTCTCCCTGCTTCTGGAGCAGCGAGGGGCTTCTGTAATCCGTGAATTTCGGCTTGGAAGATACATATCCTCTCAAATGATCTGCGGTCCGCACCTCCAGCCAGAGGGCATCAATCTCACGGATGACATGAACCTTGCTTCCGGCGGGCAGCAGGCCTAAGCTAGTGGCGCTGCTCCCGGCATCCGGGGTGCTGCGCAGGTTGACCCCCCAGGTGACCGAGGTCTCATAGGCAGCCGCCGAGGAGATAAGGACGGAGCCCGAAGCCGGCTCCCAGCTCACCTCGCTGCCCAGGGCTTCACTGACGAAGCGCAGGGGAATCATACTGTAGCCTTGCGACAGTTGTCCCGGTACAGCCAGCTGGGAGGTCTTCCCGTTCAGCAGAGCTGTGAACGAGCCTAAGGTATAGGTGAGTGCAGTGCCGCCTTTGACGGCAGTTACCGTCTTGCTTGCATTGTCCCAGGAGAGCTCGGCCCCTTGGGCTTCGAACAGCCCGCGCATAGGAACCAGTACAGTCCCGCTGATGTTCAGCGGCCGGGTCTCCGGCTGGAGCTGCTGCCCGTCCAGGTAGATGGAGATGGGCTGGGGTGAAGGGGCTGCATCTGCATGGACGCGCTCTGGCAATAACAGGGCCAGTCCAAGCAGAGACAGCAGCATAGTCGTTCTTGTTGTCATGGATTCATCACCTTATGGATAGATTTAACTCTCTCCAGTTAGACGCGATTGGTGTGAATTGGTTTTGTGCCAATTGTTGGCAGGAATATGGAGACAGGATAGTTCCTCAGCTCAAATAAAATACCTTCTGCTGTAAGAGATCGAGCGCCCGCTCGGTCTCTTTGCGTTCCTTAGCGCTCAGGCCGGCGATGCGCTGCTCGAACCGCACGGCTATCTGCGAGAATGCCTCATTCATCAACGCCTCGCCTGCGGCGGAGAGCGTAATTCCCTGCCTGCGGCGGTCAGCGGGGTCGGTGATGCGGGTACATAGTCCTTTTTCGCTGAGCTTCTTCAGCTCCCGGCTCGTATTGGGCATCGACATGTTCATGCAGTCGCTGATCTCGCTGAGCGTAACGGGCTGGCTGACGGCGATATATTCGATAATCTTATATTGCAGCGGCGTTAAGCCGTCCGAATTCACATCTTTGGAAATATTGTTCGTTATTTGATGGACGGCGGCAGTGAAGGCTATGAATTTCTGGAATAGATGGTTGTTGTCCATAAGATCACCTCAGAGGTCACGATACCAGAATAATTATCAAAAAACAATTATCATTTGACAAGTAATTCGCGGCTGTGCTATGTTTTGGTTATCAAATGACAACTAAAGGGGAATACCACTGATGAATACACTTGTGATCTACACCCATCCGAACCATAAGAGCCTGAGCTACGCTTTCCTGGAGGAGGTGCTGCGCGGCAGCAAGGAGAATGCGAAGATTACGGAAGTGAAGGTGCTTGATCTGTATGAGGCCGGATTCGATCCGGTTCTCATGTTCAATGAGAATCGGCGCAGACGGGATATGTACCGGGAACCGGAGCTGGCAGAGTACAGGGAGCAGCTGCTGTGGGCCGATCAGATCGTCCTGGTCTATCCGATCTGGTGGGGACGCCCGCCAGCGATGCTGATGGGCTACATCGACCGGATGTTTGCATCGGGCTTCGCCTACCGGGATAAGGGCGGACTTTTGCCGGAGGGGCTGCTCAAGGGGAAGAGCGTGATCTGCATCTCCAGCATGAAGGGGCCGACCCACTACCCGCTGCTATGGCTGGGGAACTCGCATAAGATGCTGATGCGCAAAGCCCTGTTCAACTACGTGGGCATCCGTAAGGTGAAGTTCTTCGAATTCGGTAACATGGAGAGCAAGAAGGGGAAACATAGCAAGAAGCTGGAGCAGATCTACCGCTATTTCAAGACGGTGGGGTGAATCTTGAACAATCTATTTGACATCCGGTCAACTTGTAACTACAATGGTTACATGAGTGATGATTACCGATGTCAACGAGAGCTTATAGCTGAGATTGAAATACAAGAACCCAAATGGAGGAATATGAGATGACAATCGCATTAACAGGAGCAACAGGCAAATTTGGTTCCATCGTAGCAGAGACTCTGCTGAAGACCGTACCCGCTGGGAATATTGTAGCCAGTGTCAGAAACCCGGAGAAGGCAGAAGCCCTGAAGGCGCGCGGCGTCGATGTCCGTCATGGTGATTTCGATCAGCCGGAGACGCTGGACACCGCTTTTGCCGGAGTGGAGCGCCTGCTGATCGTCTCAGCTGATCTCGACAACGACACCCGTATCCGCCAGCATAAGGCAGCTGTAGACGCAGCTGTCCGTGCAGGTGTAGGCTTCATCGTCTATACCAGTGTAGGCGATGCCGATAACAGCTCCCTGTTCCTGGCGCCGGTACACCGTGCGACAGAAGAGTTCATCCGTGAATCCGGCATTCCGTATGCTTTCCTGCGCAACAACTGGTACCTGGAGAACGAAGTCGGCTCCATTCAGGCCGTGAAGGCCGGCGCTCCATGGCTGACCTCTGCCGAAGACGGCAAGGTAGGCTGGGCATTGCGCAGCGACTATGCTGAAGCGGCGGCGGCTGTTCTGGCTGGAGAGAGCCGTGAGAGTGTCATCTACGAATTATCCGGCACCCCGCTTACCCAGGCAGAGCTGGCAGCGGTGGTCGGCGAGGTTCTGGGCCAGGAGGTGGCCGTGCAGCAGGTGGATGACACCGCCTATGCGAAGATTATGGCAGGTGCAGGCGTGCCGGAAGCGGCGCTGCCGATCGTCGTTGCCATTCAGGCAGCTATCCGTGATGGCGCGCTGAATATCGAGAGTGGCGACCTTGCGAAGCTGCTGAACCGTCCGCTTACCCCGCTGAGTGAAGGCGTACGCGCGTTGCTGGGTTAACCAGCGTTCTGCTGGCAGGTTATATCATTACAAGAGGCTGCCCGTTCCGGTGCTTTATACCGGCGGGCAGCTTTTTTTTGCGGGATGGTGATCCAAACCTGAATCCCCTGCGTTTCAGTGTATGTACAGGCAAACAGGCAGACAAGCAACGTGAACACAATATATTACACCAACCCAAGGAGTGAAGTGAGATGAAGATGAAGAAGCTAGTCGTTCCGATGTTAAGCTTGACCCTGATGATCCCTGCGCTGGCAGGTGCAGAGGCAGCTCCGGCAGCCACAGTGATGAAGGCTTCGGTGAATACACCGGCAGCTGAGCTGAGAGCGGGCCTGGATTATTTGCTCTCCGAGCATTTCACCCTTGCCGTAACCGCAATGACGAAGGCCTATGACGGGACCAAGGATGCGGCAGCGGCCTACCAGGCGCTTGATCAGAACGCGCTCGATATGCAGCCCGCTATTGCTTCACTGTACGGTGATGCAGGTGCAGCTGAATTTGAACGGATTTTCCGCGCTCATAACAAGTACACCGACGATCTGGTGAAGGCGACGAAGAACAAGGACACCGCAGCCGTCAAAGCTGCAGAAGATAAAGTAAGCGGTTTTGTAGACGAATTCGGGAATTTCCTCGGCACGGCAACAGAGGGCAAGCTTCCGGCAGCTGCCGCGAAGCAGGTTATCCGCAGTCATGAGAACCATGTCCAGGAAGTGTTCGAGGATTATGCAGCCGGCGATTACAAGGGCGCTTATGAAGCCTACCGTAAGGGGTATGCTGAGATGTTCAGCATCAGCAAGGCCTTGTCCAGTGCAATTACTACGCAAATGCCTGCTAAATTCGAGAATACCAAGGCAGATACCAAGGCTGCTGATCTGAGATCCGCACTCAACCAGTTAGCGGGTGAACACTTCGCTCTGTCCGTCCTGCAAATGCAGGAGCAATATGACGGAAGAGCCGCTTCCAGTGCGCTGCTTACAGCCGAAGCCATGAATACAGCCGACTTCAAAGCAGCGATTGCCTCCATCTATGGTGCAGACGGGGCAGCGGCTTTTGAGAAGATCTGGGTCACGAATCATGTGAATGCCCAGGCTGATTTCACAGCGGCAGTGAAGAACAATGATGCAGCGGCAAAAGCAGCAGTAGAAGCGCGTATCGCAGGCTTCACCACTGAATTTGCAGCCTTCCTTGATTCGGCTACAGCAGGCAACCTGCCGAAGTCGGCGGGGCAATCCGCACTGACCACCCACGAGAATCAAGTGCAGCAGGTGCTTACGCAATATGCAGCGGGCAACTATGACGCATCGTACAAGACGAACCGCGAGGGCTACAAGACGATGTTCGGGGTAGGCCAAGCGCTGGGCAATGCGATTGTTACGCAGTTCAACGATAAGTTCCAGGATGCAGCAGCACCCGCACCTGCAACACCAGCAGATCCTGCTTCCATGATGAAAGTCTGGATGAAGGTGGGCAGCGGCGTCCTGAACATTAACGGACAAGTAACTCAAATGGATACCAAGCCGTTCATCTGGAGCGGAATGACCTATATCCCGCTTCGCTACCTGAGTGAAGGCATCGGGGCAGAAGTGAAATGGGATAAGCAGGCGCAGCAGGTTACCATTACCGCAGGCAGTGACACCCTGGTATTCTGGATGAACAAAGACTTCATGGAAGTCAACGGCATGAGGAAATCCGTCGGCGCCAAGGTCTTTGTGAACGACGACAACAGAACCGTAGTTCCCCTTCGTTTCATCACCGAATTACTGGGCTGGAACGTACAATGGGGTAACGCCGATCAGTCCATTACACTGACCAAGAGCATGTAATTGTAAGTGAGCTAACTTAGCTAACCTTTCTGTTCTCCCCCCAGACTTCCCCACAAGCGGCCCACTATAAAAGGTGGTTGCTTGTGGGGCTTTTTTTAATGTACACGTAGAATGAGTATTCAAAGGGATAAATCCCGCTAAATATGGTACAGGCGGTCAGAGTGGCAGAACTGAGGAGCAAAGGACCCCTGAATTCCTGGAAAGTGGGCTGGAGGCGGGAAGGTGGTTACCTTATAATCAATGCCGTTCACCGGAGCCACACCATTACGTTAGCAACTATCACCATCCGCACATTATCACCAGCAATCAGCCTATAAGCTCATAAGCCCCATCATCCACCCCAATACCACCAGCCACCACCACAGCTACTACTATCCCAACCAACGATCCTAATCCCGCCCCGACCACCAACAGCGCCCTTTAGCCCAATTTTTTTTAAATTTTTTTAATCCGAAAATTACCATCGGGCATTTTGCTGAGGTTTGCGGGCGGAATCCAAATTTTACATTGACAACCTGCCCCAGCCCCTATATATTTATCGATAATGATTCTCATTATCGTATAAAATTGCACGATGTCTTATTGCCGGATAAGCCACAGTATAAGATCGACCAAAACCTATTCAGATAAGGAAGGGTCCACACATGAACCGTACCAAAAAGTTCTCTTTCAAGACATTATTCATTCCATTAGCGCTAACTATAGTGCTGGCAGGCTGCTCGTCCAACCAGCCGAATTCAGCAGCTTCACCTTCCCCTGCACCGGCAGCAGCTGCAACCAGCGAAGCGGCAAGCACAGAAGCACCAGCGGCGCAGGATGCTGTGACCTATCCGATTACCATCAAGCATGCGCTTGGTGAAGCTGTAATTAAGAGCAAGCCGGAACGCGTAGTTACTGTGCAGTGGGCTAACCATGATGTGGCTCTGGCCTTGGGCGTTGTCCCTGTAGGCTTCTCGGCTGCGAACTTCGGCGTGCAGGATGGCAGCGGACTGCTGCCTTGGACTGCAGATAAGCTCAAGGAGCTGAATGTAACCGATCCGAATGTATTCCAGGATACCGATGGTCTTGATTTCGAGGCGATCTCAGACGCCAATCCTGATGTTATTCTGGCCGCGTACTCGGGCCTAACGAAGGAAGACTATGAGACACTGAGCCAGATCGCTCCAGTGGTAGCTTACCCGACAGCTGCTTGGGCTACAACATGGCGTGAGCAGGTGCTGCTGAACGCAGAAGGCATGGGCATGAAGCCTGAAGGCGAGCAGCTCATCAAGGACACCGAAGCCCTGGTTAAGGACAAGCTGAGCAAATATCCGCAGATTGCCGGCAAAAAAGTAGTCTGGGTCAATTTCTCCGCTGAGGATTTGTCGAAACTGCATATTTATACACCTGTGGACTCCCGGGTCGCATTCCTGTATGAGCTGGGGATGATCTATCCCGAGAGCATTACCAAACAGATTACAGACCCTACCAGCTACTCGCTCAGCTTAAGCTCCGAGAATGTGGAAGCCCTGTATGATGCAGATCTGATCGTAGGTTATGGAAATGCCGAATTGCTTAAGACGCTTCAGGCAGATTCACTGATCGGCAAAATCCCGGCCATTGAACGGGGATCGGTAGCTTTTATCGACAGTGATACTCCGCTGGTTGCTGCCGGAACACCGAATCCGCTGTCCATTGCGTACACCATTGATGAATACCTTGCCTTAATTGGGGGAGCTATTGATAAAATAAAATGATGAGTTCACCGGTCTTGGACAACAATAAGCTAAAATTGCATATGCCGAAGAATTTCATCCTGGTGCTGATGAGCTGCATGGTCCTGCTGGTCCTGTGCATCATTGCGTCACTGGTACTGGGAGCCCGTCATGTAGGCTGGAATGAGCTGATTGACGGGCTTTTCCGTCCAGAGGTGGACAGCTATGGGGCAAATGTGGTGCGCAAGCGGATCTCCCGGACGGTGTTCAGCCTGATGTGCGGCGGGGCGCTAGGTGTATCGGGAGCCTTGATGCAGGCGGTGACCCGCAACCCGATTGCCGACCCCAGCATCCTCGGGGTGAACACGGGAGCCTCTTTGTTCGTGGTCTGCGGAATTGCTTTCCTGAACATAAGCACTGCAGGCCAATATATATGGCTAGCCTTAGCCGGAGCTGCAATTACAGCGGTCTTCGTATTCGGAATCGGCTCGATGGGGCGTGGCGGAGCCACGCCCATTAAGCTCGTTCTGGCGGGTGCTGCGATCAGCGCGGCTCTGTCCTCTCTGGTCACTGCCATCATGATTCCGCGCGCTTACGTCATGGACCAGTTCCGGTTCTGGCAGGTGGGCAGCGTGGGTGCGGGGACCTGGAGCGGCATTACAACCTTCATTCCGTTCCTGATGATCGGCATGCTGATTGCCTTCCTTACAGCTCCGGCCCTGAATGCGCTGGCCCTGGGCGATGATGTGGCGACAGGCCTCGGGGTCCGCACAGGGACACTGCGGCTTATCGCCGCGCTGGCAGGGGTATTGTTATGCGGAGCTGTGACGGCACTGGCCGGGCCTATCGGGTTCATCGGCCTTTTGTCCACTCATGTGATCCGTCTGATCCTCGGTTCGGACCTGCGGTTCGTGATCCCGATGTCAGCGGTCACCGGGGCGATTATTCTGACAATCTCCGATGTAGGCGGGCGGCTGATCGGCAGCCCCGGAGAGCTTGAAGTCGGTGTAGTTACAGCCTTCGTAGGGGCACCGATCCTGATTCTATTAGCGATGAAGTCGAAAGTGCGATCCTTATGAGAAATGAAACGATTGAATTTATTATGGCGGGCAGACGTCAGCGACACCGCCGCGGCCTGATTGTTACCAGCCTGCTTGCAGTACTTGCCGTAGGGCTCTGCTGCGCCATGCTGCTGCTCGGCAATACCGTCTATCCGATTGCCGATGTGCTGCGCGCACTCTCCGGGGAAGAGCTGAAGGGCGTCTCCTTCGCCGTGAATGTGATCCGGCTGCCGAGGATGCTGGCGGGTCTTTTTGCCGGATTCGCTTTCGGGATTGCCGGGTACACCTTCCAGACGATGCTGCGCAATCCGCTGGCGAACCCGAATGTGATTGGCATTACCTCAGGATCGAGTGCGGCGGCTGTATACTGCATCGTGATCCTTCAAGCCAGCGGAGCTGTAGTCTCTATTGCTTCGGTAATCGCTGGCCTTGCCACCGTGCTGCTGATCTACGTGCTCTCCAGGGGAAGAACCTTCTCCATCGGGCGGTTAATTCTGATCGGGATTGGTCTTCAGGCGATGCTGGATGCCGTGATCTCCTACCTGCTGCTGATCGGCTCCGAGAAGGACATCCCTTCAGCGGTCCGCTGGCTGACCGGCAGTCTCAACGGCTCACAGATGCGCGAGCTTCCGCCGCTGGTGATCATCGTGCTGATCTGTTCGCCTATCATCATCCTGCTGGGCAAGCATCTGAGTATTCTGGAGCTGGGGGAGCAGTCGGCTACCTCGCTTGGAGTCCGCACAGACCGGACCCGAATTGCACTGATTGTCAGCTCTGTCTTCATGGTGGCGATTGCTACGGCTACTACTGGACCTATTGCGTTTGTCTCCTTCCTGTCAGGGCCAATTGCCAAAAGACTGGTAGGTACAGGTGCCTCCAGCATCATACCCGCAGGTCTGGTCGGCGTGAATCTGGTCCTGGCGTCCGATCTGATTGGACAATTTGCTTTTGAGTACAGATTCCCTGTAGGCATCATTACCGGATTACTCGGAGCACCTTACCTGATCTTCCTGTTAATCCGCATGAATCGAAAGGGAGAATTATAATGAACAAGGCACATGTGTTTGGAGCTGAGCAGTTGATAGCGGGCTATGAGAATAAGACGATTATTCATGGGATAGACCTGGTGATCCCGGATCATCAGATCAGCGTCATTATCGGCGCGAACGGCTGCGGGAAATCCACCCTGCTCAAAACCATGGCCAGGCTGATCAAGCATACCGCAGGCCAGGTGACGCTGGACGGCAAGCCGATCTCGCAGATTCCGGCCAAAGCGCTGGCCCGGGTCATCGGGCTGCTGCCGCAATCCCCGATTGTGCCGGAAGGAATATCGGTTGCCGATCTGGTGGGACGCGGCAGATTCCCGCACCAGTCCTTGCTTGGGGGCTGGTCCCGGAAGGATTACGAAGCCGTGGCCGAAGCGATGGAGATTATGAATATCACAGAGTTCGCTAACCGTAATATCGATGAGCTCTCAGGCGGCCAGCAGCAGCGGGTCTGGATTGCGATGGCCCTGGCCCAGCAGACCGATATCCTGTTCCTGGATGAGCCGACCACCTTCCTGGATATCACCTACCAGGTGGAGATTCTGGACCTGCTCACCGATCTGAACCGCAAGCACGGAACCACCATTGTGATGGTCCTGCATGATATCAACCTGTCCGCCCGGTATGCCGACCATATCTTTGCGCTGCATTCCGGTCGGCTGGTTGCCGAGGGCTCGCCCGCAGAGGTCATCACAAGCCTGCGGGTTAAAGAGATCTTCGGACTGGATAGCACAGTCATTCCTGACCCAGTCTCCGGTTCCCCGTTGGTCGTGCCTAGAGGGCGGTATCATAACAATTAAGCTTATATAAGGCTGTCCGTACCGGAGTATCTGGCGGATGGCTTTTTTTCTGATGATAAATACATGCTCCTGAGCATCATTTCAAATTATTTGGAGTTAATGTAAAATGGAGTGAGTTACTGAGGGTGGAAAATAAACGTGAGAGCAGGAACTAACGTGACATTATATGGGTTCTATACAGACGAGTCCGGCAATAATGGTTTCGGGGATATGAGAAATCAACCTGTTCTTTGTTATGCTGGTGTGCTTGTACCCGCGCACTACCAAGTCTATCTACATAATGAGGTTCAAAAAATTAAGGATAGTCTTGAAAAGGATATAAAATCAAAGATCCATGGTATTCCAGTAGAGCAATTCCCCAGTATTGATTTTTTTAGAAAATTTGAAATTCATGGTAAGGCGTTTATTGATGGGGAGGACTTCTATTATATTTTGTCTGATGTTGAGAGGTTCGCTGTTGTCGATCATTTGCTAGCCCTACTGCAAGTGTCTGATGTTAAAGTGGTTGCGGCCATCGTGAACAAGGCCTTGTACCAAACTAACACAGGAGAGACTAATCATAATCGGATGCACATCCACGCATATACAGAGCTTGTTAAATGTATCTCGACGGAGTTAGATACCTCAGATTCTCATGCTTTCGTCATTTGTGATGACGGTAAACCGAGTGAATTGAATAATTTTGGGGATGCGTTAAGGAATCCTGCAAATAGAAGGGTCTATCCAGATCTACAAGTAAAACTATCACACGATAAAAATTGTAATCTAATTCAGCTTGCCGATATGGTTAACTTTATTGCCTCTGTCTATTTTCGTAATGTTTATGGTTTTCAGCCAAGAAAGAGACATCAGCAGAAGATTATGGATTTCTACTCAAGACATCTGGACCAAAAAATAATCAAGTGGGAATACAAATAAATAAGAGGAGATCGCACACAACGTGCGATCTCCTCTCTATGGTCGTACACAACGTGCGACCTAATACTATATTACCCATAAAATGTTGCAGTTATGACAATGAAATTAAGACATTGGGTATTTAAGTCAAACACAACGTTTGAGCTAGATACCGAATGTCTTAAGATGCGGATTTAGTCGTACACAACGTGCGAGCAAATCCTTGTTATTATTATGTTATTAGCCGAGCTTTTTGTCAAGTAAAACAGACCTTCCAATCTGAATTAACGCAGGTGATCCTATCAAAATTTCCATCGAACATATCAGCAAGGAGCAGCAAGAGGAAATCATCATCAGATGCTATGAAGCAAATGAAGAGATCAGTGAGATTGTACATAAGCTTAAGGCAGAGACCCTTGTGCTCCTGGGAGTTCAGGAAGAGCGGGTCAGCCGCATCAAGCTCAGTGATGTCTATTATTTCGAAGCCGTGGACGGCAAAGTGTTTGTCTACAGCGAGAACCAGGTGCATGAAGTGAAGCAGAAGCTGTATGAGCTGGAGGAGCTGTGCAGAGACAAGAACTGTTTTCGCGTCTCCAAATCCACGATTCTGAATATCGCCAAGATCGAAAGTGTGCACCCGTCCCTCAGCGGCCGGTTCACAGCTCTGCTTGATAATGGGGAACGTGTAGTCATTTCAAGACAGTATGTGCCCGTACTGAAACAAAGACTTGGATTATAAAGGAGGGGATCACAGCATGAAGCGTTCTGAGGTTGTCAAAGATATCATCCGCGATTTTCTGGTTATCTTCGCATCCATCATCATTATCATTACGGTGCTGCGGCAGATTTTTATGCCGGAACTCGCCTTTGACCTGATATCCATTTATACGATTATGGGCTTCTCCCTGCTTGGAGCATTGACAGGCATGATGTTGTACGCTCCTAACGGGGTAAGCGAGCAGGCGATGCGTGTTAGAATTTTGATTCATTTTCTCCTGCTGGAAATTCTGTTGATTGCCCTTGCCAGCCTGATCGGAGTTGTAGCGAGTGTGTCCGCTGCACTTCTGCTTGCTCTGCAAATCGCTGTAGTCTATTCCATTGTCCGTCTGCTGTCCTATGAGAAGGATAAGAAGGAAGCGGAGCAGATTAATGAGAGACTGAAGGCTGTGAAGCAGGATATCCGCGGGTAATTCCGTAGATAGTGCCGCACTTTATGGGGGTATTATGCATCTTATTGCCCTGTAGCTACAGCTTACCGTAAATGGGTATACATCCTTTTCGCAGTTTTTTATGATGAAATCATCACCTCACGCGAAAAGGAGAATTATCCCTATGCACAGCCGCATTAAGCTCATAAGCTGGATTAGAATTACCCTGTTTATCGTATTCGTTATACTGACACTATCCCCCGTTATTGACTGGAGCTTCAGCTGGGTGCTGCTGGCGGTCCTGCTGTTTATGTTTGCGCTGAAAGGCTCGGTTGATCTGGTCCGCAAGAAGACAGGCGTGAGACCGTCCAGACGTTCAACCCGGGTGTGGAAAAGGCTGCTAACCGCTGTGGCGCTGCTAATCGCACTTATTCCGCCTATTCTATTCCCGCAGTACCGTGCACCAGAAGTGACCGGGGAATATGAAGTCAGAACGGCTATCTACACCTATACGGACCCCAACCGGATGGAGAAATTTACGGATACCGGGGAGCGCCGGCGGGTAAATGTGGAATTCTGGTATCCCGGCCACGCGGAGGGAACATACCCGCTTATTGTCTTTTCCCATGGAGCCTTTGGGGTTAGAGAGAGCAACGCTTCAACCTTCACGGAGCTGGCCAGCCACGGCTATGTTGTAGTATCCATCGATCATCCTTACCATTCGTTTTATACACAGAGCGTGGACGGGAAGGTCACTATGATTAATGCTGATTATATGCGGGAAGTTAACGATTCCAACAAAGACGGGATCTACACCATGGAGGAGTTGTACGGCCTTACACGCAAATGGATGATGCTGCGGACTGCGGATATGAATCTGGTAATCGATAATATCCTGGAGAAAGCCGCCAGTAGCGAAGACCCCGTGTACCGGCTGATCGATACGGAGCACATTGGCGTATTCGGCCACTCGATGGGCGGTGCGGCAAGCGTGGCGCTCGGCCGGGAGCGCAGTGATGTGGATGCTGTTGTGAATCTGGATGCGCCGTTCTTCACCGAGCTGGTGTATGACCGGAGACGCAATGATCTGGCGGCCAAAAATGAACCCTACCGCGTACCGCTGCTGAACATCTATACGGACGATGTGTGGAGACAGCTTGGGAAGAACTCGGCTTATGCGGCGAATAAGACCGACAATCCGAACTTCAAGGATGCGTATACCGTTCATTTTCAGGGAGCCAAGCACTTGAGCTTGACTGATCTGCCGCTGTTCTCCCCCATCCTTGCGAATATGCTGCAGCGCGGGCAGGCGGATATCGATAAGTATTACTGTATTGAGACCATGAACAGGCTAATTCTTGAATTCTATGACTATACGTTAAAAGGCACCGGGCGGTTTGCGCCGCAGGCGGTGTATTAAGTGGGGATGCAGAGTCAATTGCTATGTACCCAAGACAGAAGACTGAACCAGTTCCGCTATCCCTTCCTCTAACCCTGTCACCTCCTCATTCTCCAGCCACTCCGGCGGGACGAGCAGATAATGGCTGGAGCTGTTCTTGAGGTAGCTGTAGATGATCTGTGCCTCGTCGATCTTGTGCCGGCTCATCTCTTCCGTAGCGGCAGTCTGGCTGCTGCTGCGGAAGACTTCCCTGGCAGATGCAGCGATCCTCCCGGTGAGCTGCCCTTCGTTCAGCGCTTCTCTTGCCAGCAGGGTGCGGTAGAGGATGACGCTGCCCTTGATGAGGATCAGCTTATGGGACTGCGCGTCCACCGGCTCCAGCACGATAATATTCTTGTTTGCTCCGGTGAATTCGATCACTTGCTCCTTCTGCAGCAGCGAGTGAACCGCCCCCAGATAATCGCGGAACTTGGCAGCGGTCTCGAAGTCGAACCGCAGCGCAGCTTCCTCCATCCGGGCTTCCAGTCCGGCTACAATTACGCTGTCTCTGCCTTCCAGCAGGCAAATGATCTCATCTATAACGGCTTCATATTGTGCCACAGCTGCCTCCCCGCCGCCGCACATGCCGATGCATAAGCCCAGCGAATGGTTCAGGCAGCGGGAGCTGCGGGAATGGGGGCTGCTGCACAGAATGCGCTGCGATTCTTTGATGCCCAGCACCGCTCTTTCCACCGTACTCCGGCTGGTATAAGGGCCATAGACGAGGCCGCCCGCCTCTGTACTTGGCTCGTAGCTGATCTCAATCTGCCGGTAAGGCGCTTTGTCTACGATGGAAATATAGCTGTAGGCGAGCGGATTTTTCATTTTGCGGTTATACATCGGCTTGATCTCTTTGATCAGCTGGCATTCCAGCATGAAGGCCTCCAGCTCTGTATCGGTCAACCGGTAGTCCAGATCGCGGATATGCTTAACGAGCTGCTTCACCTTGGGCGAATGTCCCTTATTATTATAAAAATAAGACTGGACCCGCTTCCTCAGCTGCTTCGCCTTACCGACATAAATCACATGACCCAGGCCGTCCTTCATTAGATATACGCCAGGCGTCAAGGGCAGGTCAGCGACCTTGTCTGTTAGCTTTGCGGGCATGGCAGCCGCCTCCGTTCGTGAGTTTCTTCCGTATCTTTCAAGTATAGACCATGCCGCCGTCACCTGCGACAGGAAAAGCTCCTCCCGGTCCTCCGGCAGAAGCGGTGTGACATAATCCACAATGTCTCCCGGTCAAACCCTCTATCATTAATTACATGAATCATAGGCATGAGCGTATGCGATCAAGTAAGCTGGGGGGCTGCTGATGAAGTATTCAATCGGTGAATTTGCATCCATTCTGGGAGTGACGGCAGATACACTGCGCTTATATGAGAAACATGATATTGTCCGGCCGATGAAGGATCATCATAATAATTACAGGTATTTCAACGATCTGGATGCGCGGAATCTATTGACGAGCAGATGGTACCGGAGCATGCAGATCCCGCTTCAGGATGTAGCCGGGCTGATCAAGGACGCGCCGTGTGAGCAAGTGGTAGAGTCGATTGCCGCTGCGGGTATGCAGCTGGAGGAGGAGATCCGGCGCAGCACGCTGCTGCTCGGCAAGATTCAGGAGATTCAGGCGGAGCTGGCGCAGGTCAGCGCATCCCTGTATACGTGCAAGATGAAGCAGGTGCCGCGCATGTACCGGATTCAGCAGACGAATAAGAATCATTTGCTGCAAAAGGAGGAGCTCAAAGACACGGTTCAGGCGTGGATGGAGCTGCTGCCGTTCACCTTTTATTCCTTCCGGGTTGAGCATAAGGCGGGCGAATACGTCTGTGGACCAGGGGATCTGGAGTATAGCTGGGGACTTGGCCTGCTTGCGGAGGATCAGGTGAAGCTCGGGGTCTGCCTGAATGACAGTGTGGAGGTTCTGGAGCCGGCTACCTGCATCTCTGCCGTCATTGTCAGCGGCCAGGAGGATTACCTGGAGCGGGATGCCTTCGGATTCATGCTGGAGTATGTGGAGGCAAGGAATTATAAGATTAGCGGGGATATCAGCGGTAAAATTCTGTTCACTGAGCGCACGGGTAACGGCAGCAAAACGTATCTGGAGATTAATATTCCGGTTGAACCGGAGGAAGCGTCTCCCCTACTTTGAGAAAAGTTTCACATATTGTCCATTGACCTTGGTACAGTACCAAGGTTTACACTTTGTGCGGTAGTCAGCAGTCCTATTAGAGAGAAACGGGACTGCATTAACCACACAGGGGGAGAAATTAATGCGTAAGCAAGCAACAAAACGAGTGTTCCTATTCACCGTATGTCTGGTATTGGTCCTGTCGCTCCTGAGCGGCTGTAGCGGTAATAATTCCGCCGCACCGGCAGCTTCCGAGCAGCCGTCCGCTTCGCCGCAGGCGTCACAGCCAGCGGATACAAGTGCTGTACCGGCAGGCTTCAAAGCCGGAACCTATAAAGCGGAAGCTGAAGGCAAGGACGGCAAGATTCAGGTTGAGGTGACGCTTGACGATCATTCGGTCATTACCGGAATCAATGTGGTCAGCCAGAACGAAACCGCCGGAATCGGGGTGGAGGCGATCAATAAGGTCAAGGAGGAGATTCTATCCGGCCAGACCCTGAATATTGATGCCGTCAGCGGTGCGTCCGAGTCCAGCAAGGCGATTCTGACCGCTGTGGAGGATGCGCTTAAGCAGGCGGGCGGTAATGTGGAGGCTTTTAAAACAAAGGCTGTAGTGAAATCGGGAGAAGGCAAGACCGAGCAGCTGTCCGCAGATGTGGTCGTGGTTGGAGCAGGTGCCTCTGGAGTATCGGCAGCGGTATCGGCAGCGGATAAGGGCGCGAAGGTGATCCTGATCGAGAAAACAGCGACGATCGGCGGCGCGAGCAACCTGTCCTGGGCGGGCAAATTCTACAACTCCTCGGCCGCGCTAAGCAGCGGGCTGAAAGTAGAAGTCGAGAAGGAGATTGCCGACTGGATCGTGAACAATCACTGGCGCGTGGATGCGGCGGCAATCCGCCAATACGTTACGAAGTCGGGCGAGACCTATGACTGGCTGACCGGCAAGGGCTACACCACCACCTTCCTGAACTTCGCCGGGGAACAGCTTCATATGCTGCCTCCTTATGAGACACGCCAGGAGCTGCTGCGCAAGATGCTTGCAGCATCCGTAGAGAAGGGCGGCGGACAGGTGATCACGGAGGCCACCGCGCAGAAGCTGATGACTGGCGCTAATGGAGAGGTGACCGGAGTCGTTGCCAAGAAGTCTGACGGAACCACCCTGGAGATTACAGGGGCAAGCGTTGTGATGGCTACCGGAGGATATGCCGGGAATAAAGAGATGGTTAAGGAAGCCTTTGGCTTCGAAGGCGTGAACGGCGGGCTTGGGCAGAACATCGGTGAAGGGCTGAAGATGTCCTGGGAGATCGGCGCGAAGGTGCCGGACAACTTCGGCGGGCAGATGCTTCACCAGACGCTGGCCAGAGCTACAGATAAGCTGAAGACAGAGTATGAGCCGTTTGAAGCCAGCTATCCGATGATGCTGTCTTACCTGCCAACCCTGATGAATGTAGGCCCTTCGGGCGCGAGATTCAGAGATGAGGCGGCGACGCTGACGGCGGTTGCAGCGGCGAATACCAGTGCTTTTAACGGAGCTTATCATCTGGTTATTGTCTCGCAGGCGCAGCTGGATGCCCTGAAGTCCAAGGGGATGAAGGGGATTCAGGCACCTAAGCTGCCGGGCATGCCGCCGGAATTCTATGCCTCCTACAAGGGCAAGTTCACGCTCGACCAGCCTTGGAAGGATGCCGATAAAGTCTTCGAATCCATGGTAGCGAACGGCGACGGCTTCAAGGGCAATACACTTGAGGAGCTGGCGAAGAATGCAGGGATGGACCCGGAAGTATTTGCCGCTGAGTTCAAGCTCTATGAGGAAGCAGCGAAGACGGGCACCGATACGGAGTTCGGCAAGGCGAAGGAATATCTGATTCCTATGGGCAGCAGCGGGCCGTATTACGCCGTTATTGCTGAGATCAACAACCTCTGTTCAGTAGGCGGTCTGCTGGTCAATACCAAGTTCCAGGTGCTGAATGATAAGCGTCTGCCGGTCAAAGGACTGTATGCTGTGGGCGTGGAGTCTGAAGGGGTGTTATTTAATGATACCTATGTAGGCAACGGCGTTGGACTGGGATACTCCTTCACCTCCGGGCGGCTTGGCGGCGAGGATGCAGCTGCGGGCGCATTGGCTAAGGAATAGCCCTTTATAAGTAATTTTCCTCTTTTTGCCGATAAATAGTTGTCCTGAACTTTACGCGCGAGAAGAGGAGCGTCCGATGTATATTCCCATATCACGAATCAACGCCGCTTCGCTGACCCGCTCACCGCAACAGGCGGAACACACTTCCGCCGGGTCATCCCCGCTTAGCTTCCCGGAGATGATGGCGGCTGTGGGAGCGGCAATTGAGGATCAGGCACGCAGAATCAAGGCAAGGTACGGTCTGTCCGTCCGTATTATGGCGGTAGCCAAAGATGGCAGCAAGGGGAAGAAGACTGATGCAGGAGACCGGAGGGATCAGCGAGAGCTTGTAATCGCTCCGAATATTCTGCAGCAGATGAGCAAAGATCCTGTGATGCAACGTAAGGTATATGGCTACCTTGACGAGTATGTGCGCGAGCCGCACCCCTCGTCCGGTCATAGCCTGATCGTTCACAGGGACGGTACTTCTACCCTTCATCCTGTCTTCTCCAGACCAGCAGCAGTGCAGGAGATTACCCATCTACATACCGGGCAACCGGAAATCGCGGGCAGCTTATACGATCAGGACAGACTGAAGCAGCTTGCGTTCCTCCGGGCCAGAAGAGCAGGCAGGCACCGGTAACAGAGTGTAATCCGCAAATAAGATCCCTGAATCCATGTGATGTGGAGGCGGGGGTCTTTTTGCGCGTCCCTGAGGCGAACAATAGCCTATCCTCCTGCATAGCATATAGCACCTGCTTGCTATTTGTAAGTGGAAAGGGGGCGCATGGCTAATGGGTATCCAGCTTACTGCGATTCATTGGGTGTATCTGGTGTTTATTGTGTTCATTCTGGCGCTGCTGATCAAGCGGCGTGATACAACCATGATCTGTGTGACCGGGATTCTGGCGCTCGGGCTGCTGGCAACGGCGACGCTTAGCGGGTCGGTGTCGGGGATCTTTAACTCTTTTGTCTATGCGACTAAGGAGCTGCTCGGCACTATAATGATTATCTCTATTATCGTGGCGATGAGCCGGATTCTGATTATAACAGGCATCAACGAGACGATGGTATCGCCGCTCACCCGGTTCCTGCGCACACCGGCGATGGCCTACTGGGGAATCGGACTGATTATGATGGTAACCTCGTTCTTCTTCTGGCCGTCCCCTGCGGTAGCGCTGGTCGGAGCCGTTCTGCTGCCGGTGGCGGTCCGGGTCGGCCTGCCTGCGCTGGGCGCAGCGGTAGCTATGAACCTGTTTGGGCACGGGATCGCCCTCTCCGGCGATTATATTATTCAAGGCGCTCCGAAGCTGACGGCGGATGCCGCTGGTCTTCCGGTGTCGAGCGTGATGGAGGCCAGTATTCCGCTGGTGGTCGTAATGGGGATAGTGACCACGGTGACAGCCTTCTGGATGATGAAGAGAGACCAGAGGAACGGCACCTGGAGAGACGGTCTGGTCACTTCACCCGTAGCAGCAGCAGAGCCGCTGGCTGATGCGGGGACGGAGGATGACCAGCCAGTCCTCCTGAGTGAACGTCTGCGCAAAGGGCTGGCGATCGCCATTCCGCTGCTCTTCCTGCTGGATGTGATCGGCATGTTCATGCTTCACCTGCAAGGCGGCGATGCTACCGCGCTGGTCGGGGGAACCGCTGTGCTGATCCTGATTGCCGTTACCCTGCTGGCCCATCGCGGACAGGGGCAAGGGCTAGAGAAGATCACCGCCTATCTCATTGAAGGCTTCACCTTCGGCTTCAAGGTCTTCGGGCCGGTCATCCCGATTGCCGCCTTCTTCTACCTGGGCGACGCCGCCTTCACCGAGCTGTTCGGCAAGGTGCTGCCGGACGGCTCGCACGGCATCGTGAACGACCTGGGCGTGGCCCTGGCGAATCACGTGCCCCTGAACGGCGCGGCATCCGCCGTTACGCTGACGGTGATCGGCGCGATTACCGGCCTCGACGGCTCCGGATTCTCCGGCATCTCGCTGGCCGGTTCGATTGCCGGGCTGTTCGCCGCCGCGATCCACTCCGGCGCGGCAACGCTGACCGCCCTTGGGCAGGTGGCCGCCATCTGGGTCGGCGGTGGCACCCTGATCCCGTGGGCGCTCATTCCCGCCGCTGCGATCTGCGGCGTCAGCCCGTTCGAGCTGGCCCGGCGCAATCTGAAGCCGGTCCTGCTGGGTCTTACGGCAATGACCATTGTCGCCATGTTCCTGGTGTAGGCGCCGCTTAAGGTACCATAACCTCCGCTACTCAGTTACGTACGGACTCCAGCGCCGTTATTTCCAGCAATCAGCCTGTTTTCGAACCCATGCGGACTCCAGAGCCTTTATTGCTCCCATTTGGCCCAATTCGGCCTTGCTTTTGGGGGGATAAGGTCTCTCCAGTCCGCATGGAGCGAAAGGCCACGGTTTTGAGAGTAATAACGTCCGTACGGTCCGCATGTGAACCCCGCGCCTACAATCCGCATAAGATTTCCTTCCCTAATCCATCCTACAGAAGAACGGACATTGTGATGGAGGGGGAAATATAATATGAAGCATTACGAATCTAGTCTGCGCACCAACAGCACGGTGGATCAGGCGCACGATGCGGTGACGAAGCTGCATAACGCTGTAACCCAGGCCGTGAGCCATCCGACCGGACAGATGATGGAGCAGGCAGAGAACAGCCTGGACCACGCTGAAGAAGCCGTGCGCCATGCCCCGGAAGGTTCGGTCGGCAGACAAGGGGTAGAGCTGGTCCAAGAGAGGCTGGAGGAAGAGAAGCGCAGATTGTCTTCGCTGGATGGGCAGGCAGGCGAGTCACAGGATTAAAGCCTGAACCAGGTATTGTGAACCGGCATTCCCGGAGTTGATCCGGGAGTGCCGGTTTGCTGTTGCTGGGATGCGAGGCCCGGATATGGGGCCTCTGCAATCATTTGCTGTGAAAAAGGGTTATAAGGTAATGACGAGACCATTCAGGGGAGGTACATAACTATGCCAGAAGCGGACAATACCGGTTCAGGAGGGCCTCCGGAGACACCGGAGATGCTGTATGCCGCACTTAAGGAGATTACCAAGTGGGAGAAAGAGCAGAATAGGCTGATGATCTGGGACCGGATTACCCGGTTGCCCTTCAAGCTGCTGGATGCAATCACGCCAAAGGTTATCCACGAGAAGGTAGGCCGGCTGCTTGATGAACTGGGCGGCTACATCCAGAACGGCGGCAACTATCTGGTGGCCGGGCGCAAGGTGGGCAAGCTGATGGAAGAGACAAGCCGGGCGGCGGGCGCTCCCTCTACCGGGCCTTACCCGCTGGCTGTCATGGATGCAGTGGCACTGAAGCTCGCGGAGCGGAGCCGGAATACGGCTACGGCCCAGGGGGCGACCACGGGCTTCGGCGGGATTTTCACACTGGCTGCTGATATTCCGGCTGTCCTGGGCCTCTCCTTGAAGGCGATTCAGGAGATCGGGTTGTGTTATGGCTACGATCCGACCGATAAGGCCGAGCGGATCTTCACCGTGAAGGTGATGCAGTTCGCCTCCTCCGATGTAGTGGGGAAGCGCACGCTGCTGAAGGAGCTGAATCTACAGGCAGGCGGGGATGGCAACATTCTCGCCGCGACCCAGGAGACCGTCTCCAGGATTCAGGGCTGGAAGGAGGTAGTGACTGTATACCGCGACAATTGGGGCTGGAAAAAGCTGCTCCAGACCGTTCCGGTCGCAGGCATGTTCTTCGGCGCATACCTCAACCGGAAGACGCTGGAGGAGGTTACAGAGGCTGCGCGGATGCTCTACCGCAAACGACGGATTATCTCCAGGCTGGCAGAGCTGGGGCAGAGATGATACGCTGAGGGCACTGTAGCAGGGCACGCATGGATAGGAGAGAGAAGATGAATCACACAGTTCCACAGCATAGCACTCAGGAGCTGATCCGGCAGGCGGAGTCCTTCATTACGGCCTGCTATCAGGAGCTGGGGTTAACAGAGGGTGAACGGGACCTTCGTCTGGCGGAGATACGCGAAGAGGTGCAGCGCACAGGTACATACAGGCATACGGCAGAAGAGCTGGCGCACGGGGCAAGGATGGCCTGGCGCCATAACAGCCGCTGCATCGGAAGACTGATCTGGCATTCCCTGGAGGTGATTGACGCCCGCAGAACAGAGACTGTAGCGGAGGTCGCGGAGGCGCTGCTGCATCATATGAAGCATGCGAATAACGGTGGCCGTATCCGGCCGGTCATTACCGTCTTCCGTAGTGAAGAGGAGCAAGGCCGTGCCATCCGGATCTGGAATCATCAGCTGATCCGCTATGCCGGTTATCCCGGGGACGGGGAGCATCCGCGTGCCGGTGATCCGGCCTCGGATGAATTCACCGCTGTCTGCCTCAGGCTGGGCTGGCAGGGCACGGGCGGGGATTTCGACATTCTGCCGCTCGTGATCAGCATCGGCCGGGAGGAGCCCCGTTACTTCCCAATCCCGCCAGGACTTGT
This sequence comes from Paenibacillus sp. FSL H8-0122, assembly GCF_038005345.1. Taxonomy (NCBI): domain Bacteria; kingdom Bacillati; phylum Bacillota; class Bacilli; order Caryophanales; family Paenibacillaceae; genus Paenibacillus; species Paenibacillus sp. FSL H8-0122. Next base: position 6,992,135 of record NZ_JBBOTB010000001.1, read on the forward strand.
ACAGGAGGTGCCGCTCAGCCACCCGGAGCTCCCGCAGTTCACGGAGCTGGGCCTGCGCTGGTACTCCGTTCCGATTGTCTCGGACATGTGTCTGGAGATCGGCGGCATCCGTTACCCGGCAGCGCCATTCAACGGCTGGTACATGGAGACGGAGATCGGCTCGCGGAATTTCGGCGATACGGACCGCTACAACCGTCTGCCTGCGGTAGCTGACCTGCTAGGCCTGGACCGGTCCACTAATACCTCGCTGTGGAAGGACCGGGCGCTGCTGGAACTGAACCGGGCTGTCCTCCATTCCTTCAAGCAGGCCGGGGTCAGTATTGTAGACCATCATACTGCCGCAGACCAGTTCGTCCGCTTCCAGGAACAGGAGCAGCAGCAGGGACGGGAAGTATCCGCCAAGTGGGGCTGGCTGATTCCGCCGATGTCGCCTTCCTCCACGCCGATCTGGAATGACAACAAGCTGCGTGATTTGCAGCTAAGCCCGCGCTTCGTCTACCGGAAGAAGCAACAGGCGGACTCCGGGCAGCATGAGGCTGCGGAAGCGAAGGGCTGTCCTTTTCATCAGTCCATGAAGAGTGATTAATCAATAACCAGTATGTTTTGAAGCCGTAGAGCCGGATTTTTTGATTTTTCCTTATAGCTCTAGGGCAATTTGCACAAGATACAAATAGTCACGATACCCATTCTGTGATACTATTTATTTCTATATCCAATGAGGAAGTGAAGCTTAATGATCAGCATTACCATTCCGTCACCGGAAGTTATTATTTACAAGCAAGCTAACCCTGAGCTGAGCCATATTTACGGATTCACCGATTTCCACCTGATTACCCGCGAAGCCGGCGGCATCTTCATGTTCTACAATGATCAGGACGAGCTGTTGTTTGTGGGCAAGGCCCGCAAGCTGAGACCGCGGATCAAGAAGCATTTCGAGGATAATGTATCCGTGATGAAGCCCCACCGCGATGAGGTTACCCGCATCGAAGTCTGCCTCGTCGAAGATCCGGTGGACAGAGAGATTTATGAGACCTACATCGTGAACAAGCTTCGCGCGAAGTACAATGTCGAGAAGGTTCTGTATAAATAAGGTTTGGCGAAAAAGGCGTGGTCCCTGCGGACTGCGCTTTTTGTAAATATAAATTTATATGTATCACATGATAAATTGTCCTTCTATTTCTCGCTGAAACGGTACCGTCCTTTAAAAGGACGGCAAAGCCGTTTCCACTTGTTTCTCTGCTCAAAAGCGCCCGGCTCCGCAGTGTTTCCTCTTGTTTTAATAAACGAAATTTGAGACAATAAGGTATTGTTGCTAATGTCCCTGTCAAGGTAGAATAGATAGATTGAACTTTAATGTTTTGAAAAGAGGATATGAAATGAATAAAGAATCCATTTATGGATTGACTTTGGAGCAATTGACAGCATGGCTGCTGGAGCATGGCCACAAGAAATCCCGGGCCACTGCGGTCTGGGAATGGCTGTACCGCAAGCGGATCACCAGCTTCGCCGAGATGGACGGAATGAATCAGGAATGCATAGAGCTGCTGGAAGAGCATTATGTGTTTCAGACGATGGAAGAGCATGTGAAGCAGGAATCGGCCGACGGTACGGTGAAGTTCCTCTTCCGCCTCCAGGACGGCAACCTGATTGAGACAGTGATGATGCGGCAGAAATACGGCTTGTCCGTATGTGTCACCACTCAGGTCGGCTGTAATATCGGGTGCAGCTTCTGTGCAAGCGGGCTGCTGGCGAAGAGCCGGGACCTGACCAGCGGCGAGATCGTGGAGCAGATTATGAAGGTCCAGCATTATCTGGATCAGGCCGGCCACGGCCAGAAGGTCACTCATGTCGTGGTTATGGGGATCGGCGAGCCGTTCGATAACTTCCGGCATCTGCTGAACTTCCTGATTACCATCAAGGATCACAAGGGTCTGGCGATTGCCGGCAAAGGAATCACCGTATCCACCAGCGGCCTGGCGGACAAAATCAGAGAATTCGCCGACGCCAATATGCAGGTTAATCTGGCGATCTCGCTGCACGCCCCGAATAATGAGCTGCGGACACAGATTATGAAGATTAACCGGGCCATTCCTATAGAGAAGTTAATGCCGGCGATTGATTACTATCTGGAGAAGACGAACCGGAGAATCACGCTGGAGTATATCCTGCTGAAGGATATCAATGACCGTGAGGAGCATGCGCTGGAGCTGGCTGCGTTAATCGGAGACCGCCGCCAGCTGGCGAACGTCAACCTGATTCCGTATAATCCTGTGGATGAGCATAGCCAGTATCAGCGGAGCAGTCGGGAGTCGGTGCGTGCGTTCTTCGATACGCTGAAGAAGCAGGGCGTCAGCGTCAGCACCCGGCTGGAGCAGGGCGTCGATATTGATGCGGCCTGCGGACAGCTGCGCAGCAAGCAGATTAAGAAGACCAAAGGCAAAGCCGCAGATACTGTGTTACAATAATCTGGCAGTGAATTGAGAAATGAGGAATGCAACTTGTTGACATTTACAAGCTACACCGTGGAGAACGTAAGAGATCCATTTAATATCCTAAGCGGCAAGCGATATGAGTTCGTCGTGAATATTGATGTGCCGGAGGATGATGAGCTGTACGTGGAGAACGGCGTGTCCGCCCGCGTGATTGTCAAAGTGGAAGAGGAGCAGACAAGCATTGTCAGCTACGATCTGCTGGAGACCTCGTCAGGCCAGCTGCTCGATTTCGATATGGAAGAAGATGAGGAAGCCGCGCTGCTTCAGTTCTGTTCGGAGCATGTACCTGCATAGGACAAGGCGGCAGCGGTCAAAGAAAAAGGAACTGCTTATTTCAGCAGTTCCTTTTTTTGTACAAATGGGTTCGCGTTCAAGCCCGGCTTCACTAGCCCAGGCAGCCTTCCACATAATAATGAATCTGCTTGTTCCACCATGGCCAGTCATGGCTCACATCATGGCCCCAGTAGTCGATCCGGGCCGGAATGCCTTTCTGCCCCAGCACTTCCTGAAGCAGCCGGGTCTCGTGAAGCATCTCGTCCTCATACGCCCCTTGACCGACACAGACGATGATTGTGCTGCTGCGGTACTGGTTCAGATAATGCTCATCCGTCAGCCCCGGCAGGTAATGCAGCGGTGAATTAAGATAGACGTTCCCGCTCATATAGTCGCCGAAGAAGTAGTAGGTGGAGTAGACGCCGCTCAGGGCGATCAAGGTATCGAAATAGTGCGGATAACGGAAAAAGAAGCTGGCGCTGTAATAAGCGCCCATCGAGCAGCCGGAGATCAGAATGCGCTGGTCGGTCCCGCCGTTGTTGTGCTTGCTCTCATGGAGGATGCCGGGAATCAGCTCATGCGCAATATATTTGTCATACTGTTCATGGCGGTGCACACGGTCCTCATTGTTCCAGTGGGTGGAGAAGAAGGTCTCCTCATCCAGACTGTCGCAGGCCCAGATCTGCAGCTTGCCCGCTTCAATGAAGGACGAGAGCGTGCCGATCATGCCCGAATCCTCATATTGATAAAAGCGTCCAAGCGAGGTGGGGAAGACGAGCATCGGTTTGCCGGCGTGGCCGTATATTTTATACTCCATGTCTCTGCCCAGGTTGTGGCTGTACTCCTTATGGTAGCTTATCCTCATCCGTTAACACATCCTATCCCTCTTCTTGTTGAATATAGCCTCTAATGTCTCTGACCTCCGAAAGCTCGGGTGAACGGAACTGATAAGCGCGGTTGCCCATCGCTCTGCTGAAGACCTCTTCAATCTCGTCATAATTGACGATCTTCCCGCCGAATGCACGGTAGATGTCCTCGTGGCTGTGAGCGTAATGCTTATGATTCTTGCGGCTGGCATAGCCGGTATAATATTTGCCTTCGTATGGACCGCCGACCTCATTATGCACAACCATACTGGCCCATTCCTTATACACATTGACATCATAGGCGAAGTTAATCGCATCCGTCATCCAGGCGCCGGGCGGTCGCATATTCACTTCCAGGGCAATGATCCGGCCATCCTTGTGCGATTTGAACAGCTCGATATGGAAGAACCGTTCCCGGATGTCAAAAGCCTGCAAAATGCTCCGCCCCGCCTCCTCGACCTCTGGACTGATCTCCCGCAGACAGAAGTAGTAGAGGTGATTGTCCGTATTGACGACATCCATCACACTGTTCTCGAACAGGTGGCTGACTGCGAAGCGTACATTCCCGTCCCTGTCCACCAGCCCGTCATAGGTGAAGATAACCCCGTCTATGAATTCCTCAATAATGAAGGCTACATCCTCCGGCTTCGTGTCAAAAAAGTGCTGGAGCTCCTCTTCGTTATTGATCTTGTACGTATTACTGGCCCCGGAGCCGAGATCGGGCTTCACCACCAGCGGAAAGCCCGCGCTCTGGATGAAGCTCTCGACGCTCACGCGTGTTGTGCCGGTGGAGAACTGGACGGTGCTTACCCCGCTTTTGCGGAAAAATTCCTTCATCTTGGACTTCTGCTTCAGATTATGGACGAAATCCGACTTGGTGCCGTAGATGTTGAAGTCCGTACGGATCGCCGCATCCTGCTCCAGCCAGTATTCATTCAGCGACTCAAAGCGGTCAATCTTGCCGTATTTATGGGTGAAATAACCGACAGCCCGCAGAATCTCCTCATAGCTCTCGAGGTTGCTTACCTTATAGTACTCGGTCAATGCCGATTTCAGCTTGTCCTCCAGCTGGTCATAGGCTGCATCGCCAATCCCAAGCACCGTGGCTCCCTGCTCCCGCAGATGCGTACAGAAATCAGCGCTGTTCTTGGGGAAATGCGGGGAAAAGAAAATAAAGTTCATGCAGACCGGCCCCTTTGGCTAAAATATAATTCCGAGTTATTTTGTATGATTAATTCAATCTACCAGCTTCGCCAGCATCCGTCAATCCTCTTCGTGCTATTTTTGCTGCAGGGTGCGGTTGAGCCGGGCGAGCAGTCCGCTGAAGAGTCCGCAGTCCTCCGGGGACCAGTCCCCGAAGATCTCCCCGTAGCGCGCAAGCCGGATGTCCCGGGCCTCGGTGAAGGTCTGTGCACCAAGCGCAGTAAGCTGAAAATAGCTGGAGCGCCCATCCTGCGGATCAGGCACCCGTTCCACATAGTTCTTCGCCTCCAGGACACTTGTCTGCCTGCTGATGGTAGAGGTGTCGAGGCCGAATTGTTCGGCAAGCGCCTTAACGCCTACCTTGTCGTGTATCGACAAATGGTGGAGCAGGGTATACGAGGAGCGGTCCAGCCCGCCATGCTTCTTATCCAGCGAGCCGAGGCGGATCAGCGTGATCAGCTCCTGGTTCAGGGCTTCGAGGTGCTTATCCTTCTGTTCATCAGCCATAGTTAGATTCCGTCCTTTACCGGTTACTTTGTCATATGTCTCCCTAGTATAAGTGATAACACCGGCCTTATGCTAAGGGAACCGGATATTGCCGCCTTATTATGAAAGAATCATGAAATAAGTCAAGTTGACTTTCAAAAATATAGTTGTATAATACACATATATTAAATTAATTGTATTATACACCTATATTGGGGTGAACCGCAAAATAGAGGAGAGAGCGCCCTTGAGCAGTCCGGCGGCAAAACATTCATCATTCTGGCTGATTATTCTGGCCATCTTTTTCGGAAATTTCATGGCCATTCTCAGTACGACCACCATTAACGTAGCGTTCCCGGTCTTTCTGAACGACTTCCACGCCGGGATCAGCACCGTACAATGGATGATTACCGGCTATCTGCTGGCTACCGGCGTCATTGCGCCTGTGGTGGGTTATTTCGGGGATAAATGGAGCTATAAGGTTCTGTACGTATTCGCCCTGTCGGGCTTCACCTTGTTCTCGGCACTGTGCACGGTGGCCTGGAATATTCATTCCCTGATTACCTTCCGCATTATCCAGGGGATATTCGGCGGCCTGATCATCCCTACTACCATGACGATGATTTATCAGTTCATCGACAAAGAAAAGCAGGCCTTCGCGATGAGTCTCTGGAGCCTGTCCTCGATGCTGGCGCCTGCCTTCGGCCCGACACTCGGCGGCTGGCTGACCGGATACTTCGGCTGGAAATCGCTGTTCGTAATCAATCTGCCGATTGGCCTGATTGCCATTGGCGTAGCTCTCAAGTGCCTGCCGTTCCAGCGGCAGAGCACCGGGAGCAGAAGCTTCGATCTGCCGGGCTTCGTCACAGTCATTCTGAGCAGCGCCTTCATTATTCTGGCGTTCAATAAAGGGGGCGCCTGGGGCTGGACGTCATGGAACACCCTGACCCTGCTGCTGGTTGGGGCGGCGGCCTTAACGTATTTCATCCGCAGGGAGCTGTCGATCCAGGAGCCGCTGCTGAATCTGAAGGTATTCCGGCAGAGTCGGTTCACCTACAGCCTGATCATCAACTGCATTATTACCGTTGCGTTATACTCGGGAACCTTCCTGATCCCGGTCTTCCTGCAGGATATTCAGCAGTCTACCCCGCTGAAGACCGCGCTGGTGCTGTTGCCGGGCTCCATCGTGATGGCTGTTCTGTCACCAGTGGTCGGCAAGCTGTACTCCCGGATCGGCCCGTTCTGGCTCATCCTTGGCGGCATTCTGCTGCTAAGCGCCTCAACCTGGGAGCTTGCCCACATCACGCTGGCCGTGACTCATACCCGTGTGGCGGTGCTTATGGCGGTGCGCAATGTCGGCATTGCACTGGCCTTCATGCCGGTGACCAATGCCGGAATGTCCGCGGTGCCAAGAGCCATTACCGGGCATGCCTCCTCTGTAACCAACTGGGTCCGCCAGGCTACAGGTGCCTTGTCCATTGCCGTATTCAGCTCGCTGCTCGCTTCCAGATCGCTGGCCCATCAGCAGGAGCTGGCGGATGGGCCAGCCCGGACAGCCGGTTCTCTGCTGAAGGCTCAGGGTATGACGATGGGCGTGCAGGATATTTTCCTGATCGCTACGGCAGTGGGGCTGCTGGCTATTCCGCTGACCTTTCTCCTGAGAAGCGGCAGCGGCAAGCCTGCAGCGGCCCCTGCTCCGCAGGCAGAGGCTTGAAGCCGGGACTCTGCCGTGAATACTCCTTAATAATGCGTTATAGCGCTTTCTCTTCGCATGTTGGGCGATTATGAGTTAGAATACTATAAAGTGAGCAAATAATAGGAGTTGTATACATGTCTAATAATGACGAAGTATTTTTGACCAAAGAAGGCTTGGCCAAGCTGGAGGAAGAGCTGAGGGAACTGAAGGGAGCAGGGCGCAAGGAGCTTGCAGCCCGGCTTAAGCTGGCGATCAGCTACGGCGATCTGAAGGAGAACAGCGAATACCACTCCGCCAAGGAGGATCAATCCTTCATGGAGACCCGCATTATGATTCTCGAGAAGATGCTGATCAAGGCGCAGATCGTGGATGCCAGCAATATGGATCTGAGTACAGTCAGCGTAGGCTGCATCGTTATCCTCAACGATGTGGAGTACTCGGAGAAGATCGAATATAGAGTGGTTGGACCGGCGGAAGCCGATGTGCTGGACAACAAGATTTCCTACGAGAGCCCGCTCGGCAAAGAGCTGATCGGCAAAAAGGTAGGCGATATCATCAGCGTCAATGCCCCGATGGGGATCATCAAATACGAGCTGCTTGAGATCAAAATGCTGTAAAATGAAGACCTAACCGGAATCCCGTGGCCCTTAATTTAAGGGTGCGGGATTTTTTTTATGTTTTGGGGTCCCCGCAAAGTACCTGAGTCAACACCTACGCTAAAGCTCCACTTTGTGGGGTTATTTTGTCTGCACGGGGCGGGGGTCATAGGCAATTGCTATCAAGGATATTGTTTCCTTGTCTTAGACGCTCTCTGCCGGGAGGGTTATAGTAGAAAATAACTACTACATAGAGGAGTCCTGGCTTGTGATTCAGACTGTACTCACGACACTTGTTGAGGTCATCGTGCCGCTGTCCATTCCGGTGGCCGCCGGAGCGCTGCTTGGACGGTATAAGCAGCTCGATACGAAGCCTCTGCTGACACTGTACCTGTATTTTCTCAGTCCGGCTATTATTCTCGACACGCTGGCTACGGCAGATATCTCCTTCGATGATGTCTATAAGACACTGGCCTTCTCGCTCATGAACCTGTTTCTGCTGTGGGGTGTGGCGACCCTAATTGGTAAAATGCTGAAGCTGGCTCCGCCGGAGGCCGCCGGCCTGACGCTCATCTCCACCTTCACGAACAGCGTCAATTACGGCCTGCCGCTGGTGCTGCTGGCCTTCGGCCAGCTGGGCCTGGACAAGGCATCGGTCTATGTCATCGCCCAGATGGTGATCGTGAATACGATCGGCGTGTATTTTGCCGCCCGGTCACAGTTCTCCGTGCGCAGCGCGGTGAAGTCCGTCTTCTCGCTGCCGGCCATCTACGCCGCCATCCTGGCGCTGCTGCTGCGGGCGCTGGGCCTGCATATGCCGCATGAGCTGGCCTCAGGCGTTGCGATGGCCGCCGGAGCATATTCGCCGGTAGTACTGGCGATCCTCGGCGCGCAGATGGTCAAGGTCCAGGCAGCACATACGGAGCGCAATGTGCAGCTGGCCTTCTGGACGGGGCTGACCGTCCGGCTGGTGCTGGCTCCGCTGCTGGCCGCGCTGGTGTTGCTTGCCCTGAACATCACAGGCACCCTGTTCTCGGTGCTGCTGATCCTGGCTTCCATGCCGGTGGCTGTCAATTCCGTCGTCCTGGCGGAACGCTTCGGCAGCTCGCCTGCGCTGGTCTCGCGTTGTATCGTCTGGACGACGCTGGCCTCCTTCCTGGTCCTGCCGGTGTTGATTGCGGCGGTGGGGGGATAGGGTACGCGGGCCAAATGTAAGCGAAAAACCGAATAAAGGGGCAATAGCGCCCCCCAGAAGAAATTATTAAGACACAGGTACTTCACTCATCAGTGCATGTACATTCTGATCGGGGTCCTGAAAGAACGTCATCCAGGTTGCGGTTTGACCCATCTCAGCGACTTTATGCGGCTTGTCCAGGAAATGTACATTCCGCTCGACCAACGTTTCGTACGATGCGTGAATATTGTCAACTTGGAAATAGAACACCGAGCTGGGATGATCGAACCGCGGGTCTTCGGCAATACTCAAGACCAGCTGAATTCCGTTACACTCCAGGAAAGTCATGTTTGGGATTTGAAATAAAAGGTTTAGGCCTAGGGTATCTTGATAGAACCGGGTGGCAGCTTCCATGTCATGTACCCGAATGGATATTTGCCCGATGCCTTTGATTTGAAATTCTGAATTCATGTGAATATCGCTCCTTTGTTATATTGTATGCTCCACACAGTAAATGTAACATGTGCGGATGAAGGTTACTTTTCCAAAATCACTTTTTTCTAAACATCCGGGGTGAGAGTCCCGTTCTTTGTTTAAAAACCTTATTGAAGGAAGAGACATTATCGAAGCCAATACTTAGGCTAATCTCGGTTACATTGCTGTCCGTTTGAGCAAGGAGACGCTGTGCTTCAAGTATCCTTTTTTCGAGGATGAACTGGTGTGGCGTTCTTTTGAAAAAGTGGCGGAAGCTGCGGATCAGATGGTTTTTAGAGAGACATGAGACCTTTGAGACTTCTTCAAGAGACACATTTTGGTTGTAGTACGCATGCAAGTATTCGTATGCTACGGTCAACCGCCGGAACAGCTCCTCCCTGGTGGCCGGGCGTGTGCCGGGGACGGTATTAATTTCTTGAGCCATCTTCTGATGGACGTTAAGCAGTGCCTGAATTAGATTTTGATACTGTTCATCAAGCCAGAGATTCTCGCTGCCGAGTACAGGTAAGGAATTCTTGAAGTTCTCGATAAGCGCAGTTATCAAATGACTATGGCGGTATGACTTTGTATGAAATTGCAACGGGTGCTTAGATTCTGAAAATGGATCGTCCAAAGACTTCTCTGTTCCGACATGAATGGCTCGATGAAATTCTTCAGCAAAGCCAGTCTTGAAAAAGACACAAAAAGAGTCGACTTCTGTCTCTGACTCAATGGCTATTCCGTACTGCTCCCCCTCATTTAGAAGAAGGTAGCCCTCTTCCTCCACAGCATAATGACCAAGATTTGTTTTGTAATAGGCCCGGCCATTCCGAAATGTCTTGATCGAAAGGGGACCGGTGCCTTCCCAATGATGAGTTGTACTTCGCGCCTGCAGAACGAAATTCCGCTGGAACAAAGGGAGTCTAGAGGTTCCCATCTAAAGAGTTCATCCCCTTCCAGAGTTAATCCATTTCATTCTACAATAGTCCACAGCAATAACAAAGAAGCTCCCGCTTCATGATCTGAAGGGGGAGCTTCTTGTATGCAGTGAGACGGGTTCATGCTGAACGACGGGGGAGCCTCAGTCCGGCTGGCCTTCAGCGACCTGGATGGTGAAGATGAAGGTAGCCCCGCCTACTAGACCCGGCTTGGCATAGATTGTTCCGCCCATGAGGTCGACCAGCATTTTGCAGATGGACAGCCCGAGCCCGGTTCCGCCGAACTTGCGGTTGATGGTGGCTCCGATCTGGGTGAACGGCTGGAACAGATATTTCATCTTGTCTTCTGGAATGCCAATACCGGTATCTTCAATAATGAATTCCAGCTCCAGCAGCTTATCCATAGCCTGCCGGAGATGGACATGCACTTTGACGCCGCCGGTGATCGTGAACTTGATGGCATTGCCGATCAGATTATTCAGTACCTGGCGCAGACGGTTGGGGTCACCGATAAGCAGGGCAGGAATGTCAGGATCAATAGAGGTCTCCAGGGTCAGGCTGCGTTCTCTCGCCAGAGCCCTGAACAGATCGACCGTTTCTTTGATGCAGGAGTGAAGATTGAAGAGCTCATAATCCAGCTCCATTTTACCGGATTCGATCTTGGTGAAGTCCAGGATGTGCGTAATGACAGAGACAAGCGCGTGACCGCTGGTATGAATGATTTCGGCCATCTCCTGGTCGTCCGGGGACAGCTCGGAGGAACGAAGCACATCCGACATGGCGATAATCCCGTTCAGCGGAGTACGGATCTCATGGCTCATCATGGCAAGGAAGCCGCTCTTGATCCGCAGCGCCACCTCGGCGGTCTCCTTCAGCTCGGTCAGGATGCTGTTGGCTGTCTCCAGCTCCTGCGTTTTGAGCTGCAGCTCCTTGCGGGTCTGGTAGAGACGGACGAAGCCGTCAATCTTGCTTTTTAACACGATCGGATGGAACGGCTTGGTCAGGTAGTCAATGGCCCCTGCCGAATAAGCCAACATATAGTTCTCCAGCTCAGAGGTCAGCGAGGTTAGGAAAATAATCGGGATATCCCGTGACTTCTGACGCATCTTTATCCGTTTCGCCGTTTCAAACCCGTTCATGCCAGGCATGAGCACATCCATAATGATCAGGGCGAATTCCTGCTCCAGCAGACATTTCAGAGCATCCATGCCCGAGAGGGCTTGAACCAGCCGGTAGGGCGAATCGGCCAGCAATGCCTGAATGGACAGGAACTCATCTGCCCGGTCATCTACAATCAAAATATTAATCGGATACTCCATGCTGCCTCCTATTGAATCAACCATAATTTCAGCACTCTCACCAGCTGTGTGGTATTAATCGGTTTGGATATATAATCGCTCGCCCCAGCTTCGAGGCATTTGACCCGGTCTTCCTCCAAGGCGCGGGCGGTCAGCGCAATAATGACGATCTGATCATAGTCCGGATTTAGCCGGATATGCTTCATCGTCTCGTAACCATCCATCTCCGGCATCATAATATCCATGAATACCAGTTCAACGCCAGGGTGGGTCTCCAGATGCTCCAGGGCTTCTCTGCCATTCTGGGCAAAGCTGATCTCCATATTATAACCTTCCAGCACACTGGATAACGCAAAAATATTACGCATATCATCATCCACAAGCAGAATGCTTTTCCCGGCAAAAGCGGACTCCGGATTATGCAGGTTCTCGATCAGGCGCTGCTTATCCAAAGGCAGGTCTGCATGCTTGCGGTGGAGGTAGAGGGCCGTATCGTCATAGAGACGTTCCATTGAACGCACGTTCTTGATCACAATACTCTCGGCGTAGTGCTTAAGGCGCTGCTCATCTGTCTTGCTGAGATCCTTGCCTGTATAAATAATCACCGGCAAGGTCTGCAGCTTGCGGTTGGTCTTGACCTGCTCCAGCAGGTCGAAGCCGGAAATATCCGAGAGGCCCAGGTCCAGCACCATACAGTCAAAATGATGGCTGGCCAGATGCTCCATCGCTTCTCTTCCGGTGCCCACTGCAATAATGTTCACATCGGGATGGGCGATGAATTCGACAAGACTTCCGCGCAGAACCTTGTTGTCTTCGACAATCAGCAGACTCTTCACCGGACGGCGGATATAAGTCTCAATCTGGAGAAAGGCTGCTTCCAGCTCTGCATAATCATTCGGCTTCTTCCAGAAGGATAGGGCGCCCATCGACAAGCTCTGCTGGTTCTCCTCGGCTGTCGAGATGACATGCACAGGGATATGCCGCAGTTCCGGCCTGCTCTTCAGGCGGCTGATAATGGACCAGCCGTCCAGAACGGGAAGATGCAGATCCAGCAGGATGGCATCAGGCTTGTAGGCATGGGCCAGGGCAAGCCCCTGATCGCCCTGGAAGGCGACGATGGCCTTGAAGCCCCGGCTGCGCGCCAGCTCCAGCAGCCGGGCGGCGAATTCGGCGTCCTCTTCGATAATCAGCAGGGTAATATCCCCGCTCAGCAGGTTGCCCCGGTCATCATCCATTTCCGCATATTGCAGCAGCTTCGGATTGGAGATGGAAATGTCGGGCACGAAGGACTCGCGGAAGGCCGGATTCTCGCGGCGGATAGGCTCGGAAGCCGGAATCTCCGGAGAGGCTGCTGCTGAATAGGCTGCGGCAGCAAGGGTCTGGGCATCCTCTCCCGGTTCCACGGCGGGAATAATGAGGGAGAAGGTGCTGCCCTTGCCTTCCACGGAATCAACCTCAATTCTTCCGCCCAGCAGGGTAGCCAGCTCCCGGCAGATCGTGAGGCCGAGACCGGTGCCGCCGTATTTGCGGCTGGTGGTGCCGTCTGCCTGCTGGAACGCTTCGAAGATGCTCTCCAGCTTGGAAGCGGCTATGCCGATACCGGTATCGCTGACGGCGAAGATGACCTCTTCGCCGCTGGTGCGGATCGACAGGGAGACGGAGCCTTGCTCCGGTGTGAATTTGATGGCGTTGGATAACAGATTATTCAAGACCTGCTGCAATCTGTGACCATCGGTCATCAGATAATCCGGCAGCCGGTTGTCGGAATGGACATCGAACCGCAGGTTCTTCTTCTTGGCCTGCTGTTCGAAGTGGCGGAAGACATGATTGCTGAGATCCTGTGGGGAGACCGGCTCGATTACAGGGGTCATTTTGCCGACCTCAAGCTTCGCCAGATCGAGAATCTCATCGATCAGCTGCAGCAGATCCTTGCCTGCCGAGAAGATCGTATGAACGTATTCCAGCTGCTTCGCTTCCAGATTGCCGTCCTTGTTCTCGGCAAGAATCTGCGAGAGGATCAGCAGGCTGTTCAGCGGGGTGCGCAGCTCATGGGAGACATTGGCCAGGAATTCCGATTTGTACTGCGCGGCCATGAAGATTTCCTGCGCCTGTGCCTGGATCTCCTCCTTTTGCTTCTCAGTAAGCTCGACTTGAAGCAGCAGCTGATCATGGGAGGCAGCCAGCTCCTCCTTCTGGATCAGCAGTTCATCGGCCTGAGTTTGCAATGTATCGGTCTGGGCCTGAAGCTCCTCCGTCTGAGACTGAAGCTCTTCTGTCTGGGCCTGAAGCTGCTCCTTCTGCTCCAGCAATTCACTCGTCTGGGCCTGGAGCTCCTCAGCCTGATCTGCGATCTCGGACTTTTGCATTTCCGTGATTTGCAGCTGCTTCTGCATATCGCGGTTTGCCGCAGAGATCTCGTCGGCCTGGGCCTTGATCTCCATGGTTTGCCGGCGGGAAATCTCCATCTGATTCTGCAATTCCAGGTTGGAGGCATGCAGCTCTTCCGTCTGCTGCCGCAGTTCCTCTGTCTGGGCTTCAATCTCGTCCTTCTGGGCCTCTGTGAGCTTCATTTGTGTCTGAAGCTGTTCATTGGAGGTCAGCAGGCTCTCGGACTGCGCCTCCAGTTCAGTCTTCTGGTCCTGTAACTGGTCGGTCTGCAGCCGCAGCTCCTCTGTCTGGGCCATCAGCTCTTCGGTCTGAGCTTCCAGCTCCTGGGTCTGGGCGGTCAGTTCTTCGGTCTGGGCCTCCAGTTCTTCCTTCTGCAGCTGAGTCTCGCTCAGCAGCTCTTCAATTCTGGCGACATCCGCCAGCGTATTCATCAGCACGCCCATGTTCTGTCCGGTGCGTTCAATCAGCTGCATCTCCTTGGAGTTGAACGGGCTTAAGGCAGCCAGTTCCATGACTGCTACAACTTCCTGTTCATGCTTAATAGGGACTATAATCAGCGAGGTGGGCGCAGCCTCCCCCAGGCCGGAGCGGACCTTGATATAATTCTCTGGTAGATCCTGCAGTACGATCATCTGCTGATCCAGTGCGCATTGTCCGACCAGGCCGCTGCCCAGCGGTATGGACTCCTGTTGCCCTGAAGCATCATCGAAGGCATAGCCTGCCGCGAAGTTCAGCTGCCCCCCCTGCTTCAGATAGATCGCCCCGTAGCTTCCGCCGACAGCGGTAGCCAGCCTGCCGATGAACACACGCGAGGCGGTCCTCAGCTGGACAGAGCCTTGAAGCAGCAGCGCCATCTCAGACACCTGCGTATTAATCCAGGCCTGTTCCTCGGCTCTAAGCCGCAGTTCGCGCTCATCTGCGGTTCTGTGATGGAGCTCAGCTGCCAGCCCGAAAAAGGAAGCTGAAAGCTGGCCGAATTCATCCTTCCGGACAGTAGCCGCAGCAGCAGGGTCAAAAATGCCTGCTGCGATATCCTGTGAGATCTCCGTGATCCGGCCCAGGCCGCGGTCTATATTTCGCTGAATACTGTACAGAATGCCGATACTAACCAGAATGCCGCCCGCGCCTAATCCTGCTGTAAGCAGGCGCGGGCCACCCTCCATAAAGAGGATAGATATAGTAATCATACTGCCTAGCAGCAGGATAGAAGCTGATGCAGCTAACCAAACCTGTTGTTTTATTCTCATTGTCCGCCGCCTTTGTTCAGTTAGAATGCTAAGCTATATAATTATAGCTTTTATGGAGCTTCAGTGATATAGAAGACATGAAGAATACACCTTAAACCTAAAATTTACAAGGCTTTCCGGAGGCAGGCCCGCTTTTGCCGGAGTTTTCATGAAAACTTTGAAATCACCGCAATTTACTTAAAATTTTGCTTGTAAGCAGCGGGTAGAGCGTGTAAGATAACAAACATGATTCATTCTGAGTTCAAATAACAGATTTCATATAACTCATATAATCTTGGGAATATGGCCCATAAGTTTCTACCGGATAGCCACTGTAATTATCCGACTATGAGTGAAATAGCGCATCTAGGGTTCCGTTTCTTGTGCTGCGGCACGGGAAAGACTGGTCCAAGCGATGCGGACACGTATATGTGTTACACCACCAAGGGACAAAAACCCAGAAGGACAGATTCACTTGAGAGAAACACTCAGGGAATCTGTCCTTTTTATTTTATCTGTCTTTTTTTATTTCTAAGGAGGAAGATCCGCTGTAATGAAAGTATTGGAAGAACGCATTAGACAAGAAGGCTTAATTCTATCGGAGACTGTGCTGAAAGTGGACTCATTTCTTAACCATCAGGTAGACACGGCGCTTGCGCTTGCGATCGGGAAGGAATTCGCAGCAGTCTTCGGAGACCGGCAGATCACCAAGGTGCTGACTGTGGAGGCCAGCGGCATTCAGTTCGCCATGGCGGCGGGAATTGCGCTGGGTGTTCCGTTCATCTACGCCAAGAAGAAGAAGGCAGTCACCTTGTCCGAAGCGGTGTATTCGGCACCGGTTCACTCCTTCACCCGTCAAGAGGACTACCAGATCAGCATCTCACAGAAATATCTCGGGCCGGACGATACCGTATTGATCGTTGATGATTTCCTGGCTACCGGCGCGGCGCTTGTAGGGCTATGCGATATCGTAGCAGAGTCGGGGGCGCAGCTGGCCGGGGTCGGCTGTGTCATCGAGAAGAGCTTCCAGGAGGGACGCGGTCTGCTGGAGCAGCGCGGAGTTCCGGTGTATTCCCTGGCACGGATTGCTTCCATGTCGCCGGGTGAGATTCATTTCATAGATAATGAAGGATTAATCAAGGAGCGTGCAGGATGTTAAGCAAACAGAAGATACTGGCCCTAGGGCTTCAGCATGTACTGGCGATGTATGCCGGAGCGGTCATAGTACCGCTGGTTGTCGGGGGAGCACTCAACTTGAATGGTACACAGATGGCGTATCTGATTGCAGCGGATCTGTTCACCTGTGGACTGGCGACCCTGCTTCAGATTATGGGCAGCAAATATTTCGGAAGCGGGCTGCCGGTTGTTCTCGGCTGTACCTTCACAGCCGTTAGCCCGATTATCGCCATCGCTTCAGGCTCCAATCTGGCAACGGCTTATGGCGCAATCATTATCTCCGGGTTGTTCGTGGTGCTGGCAGCCCCGGTGTACGGGAAGCTGCTGAAGTTCTTCCCGACCGTGGTCACCGGCTCGGTAGTCACAATCATCGGACTGTCGCTGATTCCCGTAGCGATGAATAATGTGGCCGGCGGCCAGGGCAGCGCCGACTTCGGGCAGCCCCGCAATCTGCTGCTGGCTCTGATCACACTGCTCGTTATTCTGGCCGTTAACCGGCTGACCACAGGGTTCCTGCGCTCCGTATCTGTGCTGGTAGGACTTGTAGTGGGTACAGTAATCGGCTATGCCATGGGCATCGTTCATTTCTCTACCGTGACCACAGCTTCCTGGGTCAGCGTTGCACAGCCGTTCTACTTCGGCTGGCCTCAGTTCAGCATTACCGCCATATTCACAATGATCATCGTCAATATTGTGTCTATGGTCGAATCCACCGGGGTCTACTTTGCCGTAGGTAAGGCGACGGACCAGCAGGTGGAGCAGAAGCAGATCGTGAACGGCCTGCGTTCCGAGGGACTGGCCATCATGCTGGGGGGCCTGTTCAATGCCTTCCCGTACACCGCATTCTCCCAGAATGTCGGCTTGCTGTCGCTGACGCGGGTGAAGACGCGGAATGTTATTTTTGCAGCAGGCGGAATTATGATCGTACTTGGTCTGCTGCCTAAGCTGGCGGCACTGACTACAGTGGTGCCGAATGCGGTGCTGGGCGGGGCGATGATTGTCATGTTCGGCTCGGTCGCCGCTTCCGGTATGTCGATTCTGTCCGATGTGGATCTGCGCAAGGACGGCAATCTGCTGATTGCTGCCTGCAGCATCGCGGTGGGCCTCGGCTCTGCAGTGCTTCCGTCCATGTTCGACCAGCTGCCGGAATTCGCCAGAATGCTGCTGCAGAATGGAATCGTGTCCGGGTCGCTGACAGCGATCATTCTGAATATCTTCTTGTCGAAGACCCAGGAGAGTGCGGTTCCTGCCGCAGCCGCTCCGGAAACGAAGTAAAATATTCCATCCGCGTAGCTCTAATAAGATGAACAGCCGATTCCGAAATAAATGGAACTCGGCTTTTTTTTTGCTTCAGATGAACGGAGCCTGTTGTATAATTTATACAATGACAACTAGAAGGGACTGGCAGAGGACATGAGAAAGTATTGGCTGAGCATTCTCGGCAGTCTGGTGCTGGTGTTGATCGTTCCGCTGCTCTCGGTCCTCCAGACACATCAGATTAAGGGAGACAGGCCGCAGGCGGTGCAGGGTGTGATTGACCTTCGCTCCTGGGACGCCCGCCACGACGGGATTATGAAGCTGGACGGAGAGTGGGAGCTGTACCGGGATGTACTGCTGTCGCCCGGGGATTTCCATCCGGTGAACGCTGGTAAGGAGGTCCCCGCCCCCTCAACGATGATTCAGGTCCCGGGGAAGTGGAACGACGATATCTCCGAACAGGGCGAGCGCAGAGCCAAAGGCTATGCTACATACCGCCTTCAGGCGATGATTGCCCCAGGGGAAGACATGGTCTACGGCCTGCGCACCAGCAACATCCGCAGTGCCAGCAAGGTCTATCTGAACGGGCAGGAGATTGGAAGCAGCGGAACCCCGGCAGCCTCGGCCTCTGAGGGCAGACAGAATAACATGCCTTTTATGGGATTCGCCTCGGTAACCGGGGATACCATGGAGATTATTGTGCAGGCAGCTAACTACAGCTACTCCTCAGGCGGGATCGTCCAGCCGATTGTGATCGGTAATCAGGCCGCTATTTTGAAGCACAGGGAATTTGCCCTGTTTGTAGACGGGGCTGCACTGATCGGATTCTTCGTGCTAGCCCTCTTCCTGCTGATGTTCTCCAAGGTGAGGGAGAGCCGGGGGGTCACGTTGTATCTGGGCTTGTTCTGCATAGCGGCCTTTGTCTACATTTTTACGCACGGCGAAAAGCTTATCCTGGCGGCGCTGCCCGGCTTCCCTTACGAGATTATACTCAAGCTGCAGCTCGCGTCCTCTACACTGGTCTATTATTATCTGCTGCACTATGTCGCCAATTCAGTGAATTACCCGATGTCTATCGGGGTAATTAAGGCCTCCAGGCTGGTTACGGCATTCCTGCTGCTGATTGCTGCCTTCGTCCCGGCCTATCTGTTCAGCTATCTGGAGGTGCTGCTGCTGACCTGGGGCTCGGTAAGCCTGGGCTTCGTGCTCTACTCCATGGTCCAGGGCACCCGGCGCAATCCGAAGAATATGTTCCTGATGATGGTCAGTATTGAAAGCCTGAGCGTGGTCATTATCTATTATCTGGTCAGCTTCATGGGCATGACCTTCAGCTATTTCATCATCTCCTACGAGATACTCCTGTTCGGATTCGTGCAGGCGATCCTTATGACCCGGCAATACGCAGCTTCCTTCCGCGAAGTGGAACAGCTCTCACGCCGCCTTTTGTCGCTTGACGGCTTGAAGGATGACTTCATCTCCGATACGTCGCAGGAGCTGCGGAGGCCGCTGCAGGGAATTGTCAACATGGCCAAGGTGCTGGCTCAGGGGACGGCCGGCTCCATCAGCGCTGCCCAGCAGGATCAGCTGCTCACGATTGTCTCCACCGGCAAGCGGCTTACAGCCCTGATCCATGATATGTCGGACTTTGCGAAGCTGAATCACGGCGCGCTCTTCCTGCGCCGGCAGGCCGTCGATCTCCGCATGGCAGCTTCCTCCATTATGGCGGTCACCCGTCAGGTCTACGGCAACAGCCAGCTGGAATTCCGGCTGAATCTGCCGGAGCAGCTTCCGCTGCTGGAGACGGATGAGCAGCGGTTCGCTCAGATTCTGCATAATTTACTCGCAAGTGCAGTGAATTATACGCCCAGAGGCGTGATAACGCTGTCTGCTGAGGTTAAAGAAGAGTATGTTGCCATCATCATAACAGACACTGGCCAGGGTATCGCGCCTGAGCGTCTGCGTACGATCTTCGATGCCAATGATCCAAGCGGTCCTGTCGCCAGTAAGGTCTACCGTGAGAACGGGCTTGGCCTCAGCATTACCCAGAGGCTGGTAGAACTGACGGGCGGGGAGATTGAGGTGCATTCCGAACTGGGGCAAGGCTCCGTCTTCAGCTTCACCCAGCCGATCCTGCAGAGGAGTCATGCACTGCTGGAGGAGGAATTCGGAGAGCTTCACGGCTGGGAGACGGCGCCTTCGTACACGCTTCCCGGAGAAGAACCTGTGCAGCTGCCGGCTGAAGACTGCTGCTCCATTCTGGTAGTGGATAATGATCCCGTTAACCTCCGCGTGCTGGTAGGCGTATTGCAGCTGGATAACCATTCTGTGATTACCGCCAGCAGCGGGGCTGAGGCGATCCAGATCATCCAGCAGCATCCTGAGCTTGATCTGGTGATTGCCGACTGGGTAATGCCGGAGATGCCCGGGCTTCTGCTCTGTAAGGCCATCCGTGAACGGTTCACCTTGTCCGAGCTGCCGATTCTGGTACTGATGGCGAGCAGCCGCCCAGATGATATCCTCGCAGCCTTCGAGGCCGGAGCGAATGATTATCTGAGCAAGCCGGTGGAGGTGCGCGAATTCAAGGCACGGATGCAGACCCTGCTGGATATGCGCAAGTCGATCCGTGTATCTGTCCAGTCGGAGATTGCCTTCCTCCAGGCGCAGATCAAGCCGCATTTCTTATATAATGCGCTGAATGCCATTATCTCGGTCTGTCCTGAGGACCCGGACAAGGCCACGGAGCTGCTGCTGGACCTCAGCCAATACCTGCGGAGCAGCTTCGACTTCCAGAACCGGGGACAGACGGTATCCATGGAGAAGGAGCTGGGACTGGTCAAATCCTATCTTGCGCTGGAGCAGGCGAGGTTCGATGAACGGCTGAATATCGAGTTCGATGTGCCGGAAGATGTGATGGCTATGGTTCCGCCGCTGAGCATCCAGCCGATTGTGGAGAATGCTGTGAATCATGGCCTGATGCAGAAGGAGGCCGGAGGAACGGTACGGCTGACCGTCGAGCTGCTGCCCGGCTGTCTCAAGGTAGCAGTCACGGATGACGGTGTAGGTATGACCCCGGAGAAGATTGCGGAGGTCCTCTCGGAAGAGCGGACAGAGGGGGGCATCGGACTGCGCAATATTCAGCACCGCCTGCTTAAGATGTATGGAGCAGGCCTGAATATTGACAGTGTACCGGGAAGAGGGACCGCTATATCATATACCATCCCCACTTAAAGGCATTTGAGAACTACGAACGAAGAGGAGGTGAGTCCGACTGATGAAGGCCATATTGATTGACGATGAGAAGCCGGCGCTGCAGCATCTGGAGCGTATGCTCCTGAAGGATGGGCGTGTGGAAATCACCGGGAAATTCACCTCGGCACGCCTGGGACTTGCGCATCTGGAACGGGAGAAGGCGGATATTGTCTTCCTGGATATCGGGATGCCGGAGATGAACGGGCTGGAAGCAGGTGAATACATTGCCGGTATGGACCGGAGCACCCGGATTGTCTATATTACCGCATACAGCGAGTATGCGATCGAAGCCTTTGAACTCAATGCAGCTGATTATTTGCTGAAGCCGGTGACCTCCCAGCGGTTAAGCAAAACCCTTGAGCGGCTGGAAGTCGGCAAGGAGAGCGCTGAAGTGAAGATGCCGCCTACACCGGCGCCTGTCAAGGAGCTGTCAATCCTCTGCTTCCACCGGCTTGAATTCACAGACAGCACGGAGCCGGGGCGCAAAATGCAGTGGAGAACCAGCAAGGCGCAGGAGGTCTTCGCCCTGCTGCTGCATAACCGCGGCCAGTGGATACTCAAGGACACCATTGTGGATCTCGTCTGGCCCGATTTCAAGCCCGAGAAGGCCGTAACGAACCTGCATACCACGGTATACCATATCCGCAAGCTGCTGAAGGCCTGGGATATGGAGGTGCTCGTCGAATTCTCGCAGGAGCGGTACAGGCTGACCAAGGAGCAGGTGCTGCTGGATGTGGAGGAGTTCGAGCTGGGCTATGCCGGTACGCCTGTGGAGTCAGAAGAGGAATGGCTGCGCCGGGAAAAGATATTGAAGCTGTACCGTGGAGACTACCTGCAGGAGCATCATTACGACTGGGCAGAGATCCGGCGCAAGGAGCTGCAGGTCCGGTATATCCGCATGGCGCTGCATTCCGCTGAATATGAGCTGTCCTCCGGGCGGCCCCGGCTGGCACTGGAGAGGCTGCTGGAGCTGCAGGCAGCCGATCCTTATTCCGACCAGCTCTGCAGGCTGATTCTGCGAAGTTACGCCGACCTGGGGGATTTCATCGGATTCAGGACACACTACGATAAATACAAGGAGCTCCTGGAGAATGAGCTGGGCATCCGCCCTGACCAGGTCATGGACAGCTGGGTCCAGAAGGTATTGTAAGTCCGTAGCCGGCCACTGCAAAACTGCTTGTTGTCATTATTATTTATATGCTGTGGTATACATATTCAAGGCTGCGGGAGTTGAAACGAAAGAGTCATAGCAGCGTATCAGAAGCATACGAGTATTCAAGAGGAGATGGAGTAGAATGGATAACGGGTTGAAGGTCATCCTGTTCGAGAAGCTGCCTGAAGGCGACCTGCAAATGATTGAAGAGCGCGTCTGGAGCATGAATATGGTTACGGCGCTTGAGCATGTCAATTATATTGTCGTTGGCGGCCGTGAGTTCGAGGCGGTAGAGGGAAGGCTGAATGTGGATGAAGGGAAGCTGGAGCTTTTGCTGGTTCCTATGCGTACGGAAGGTTAAGGATGAATACCAGGAAAGGAGGCCCCAAGTTGGCAAAAGAAGAAAATGCTAAAGAACCCGCAGTCAGCAGGCTGTTCACCCCGGACGGCAAACCGGTCCGCGTATTATCCACCTCGCTCGGGATTGCCCTGCTGGCTAACGCGTTATTCATTCCCGGAGGTGCAGGCGCAAGCGGCACAGGCGGTGAGGAGCCTAAGCTGGTCTCCTGGTCTACCGAGGAGGTTAAGCAATACTTCGACAAGAATGTAGACTGGAGTATTCCATATCCGGAAGACCAGGAAGAGAAGGTCCAGGAAGGGCAAGGGGCAGTAACCTCAGGCGGCACGACGGTAATCAACAACTACGGCGGGTATAACTCGGGCTTCGGCTGGGATGATGTGCTTCTGTATCACATGCTCTTCAATAGCGGTTCGTTCTACTCTTCCAGAGGCTGGTACAATGACCGGCCTACTTATTATGGTAGTACACGCAATACCTATAAGCCGCCTTCCTATAATAGCGGACGATTCCAGAACAAGCCGGTGGCCGGCTCGGTGGTGAAGCCGAAGACCTCAACTTCATCCACCGGCTCCATTACCAGAAGGAATACCTCTTCCAAATCGGGCGGTATCGGCGGCACCTCCAGCGGGCTGGGTTCGAGCAAATCCAAATCCGGCTCTAAAAGCTCCGGCAAAAGCTCGGTGCGCTCCGGCAAGAGCGGGTTCGGCGGATGATCCGGGCGGAGCAGGCATTCGAGTATATAGACCAGTCCGGTCTGGAGCGCGCTCCCCGGGTTGAGCGGCTGCATGAGCTGGGCTTCACCTGGGCCGATCTGGAGGACGAGGAATACTGGCTGGATGCGGTGGCTGTGATGCGCAGCGAGACCTATCAGGAATTGAAGGAAGCCGCCGCCGCGCTCTGGGCGATTCTGGATAAGGCCGTGCGTTATGTCCATCTCAGACATGACCTGTACGACCTGCTGGGGATTCCGCCGGTGCTGTGGCAGATGCTGGATGACTGTCCGTTGCCGGAGCCGGGACTGATCAGCCGGTATGCCCGGTTCGATTTTGCCGTGGCAGGTGATGGTACGATTAAGCTGCTGGAGCTGAATGCGGATACTCCGACCGGCTATGTGGAAGCTTCCATTGCAACGCCGTGGATCTGCGCGGAAGCAGGCGTCGGAAGCGCGAATGCGGCCATGAAGCAGCAGCTTGCTGCAGCCTGGGGCGTGGAGCGCCCCGACACGGTAGCCTGTGTGGATTATGGCAGCCATGAGGAGGACAGCGGAACGATTGAGGCTCTGGCCGCGCATAGCGGACTGGATGTCCGCTGTGTCGATTGCCTGGATTTGTGGATTGATGAGGGTGTGGTCAAGGACGGAGAGAACCGGATCATAGAGCGGATGTTCGCGCTGTATCCGAAGGAGTGGATGGCCGTAGATGAAGGAGGCGAGGCTCTGGCCTACGCCATTGAGAGCGGGAAGCTCCAGCTGTTCAACGGACCGCATAGCATCATTCTCCAGTCCAAGGGGCTGATGGCCGCTGTCTGGGGAATGTACGAGCTTGGCCTGCTGTTCACAGAGCCGGAACGCGAGGCAATCTCCCGGTACATCCTGCCGACGTACAATAAGGCAGTGTTCTCAGAGAGCTTTGTATCCAAATCTGTATTCGGCCGCGAAGGCGGATCTGTACGGATCTTTGATGACAGCGGCGCGCTTGAGATCGAGGACGAGGAGGGCTACGACAGCAGCCAGCTCTTCCCCGTGGTCTATCAGAAAAGGGCAGAAATGGCCCGGATCATGACGGCGGAAGGCGAGCTGCACCTGCTGACCGGCATGTTCGTCATTAACGGAACGCCCTGCGGGCTGCTTGGCCGGGCCGGCGGGCCGATTACAGGCAATGCCAGTCATTTTATCGCGCTAGGAGTGAGGGGGCTTGAAGATGTTCAAGAATAGAGAGGGGCATGCTGCCGGGCGCAGAGCCCGGGGCACCCTGCTGACTACAGTGCTGCTGCTGGCGGTTATGGTGCTGAGTGCATGCTCAGCGAACAGCGGCAGTGTATTTCATACCGGCACTGATACGTCGGATAGTGTATCGCGTGTACCATGGGATTACCGGGTGGTGGAAGGCAAGGTTGGCGATCTGGTCGGCAGCGATATGACTATATTGCCGGATAATGAGCTGCTTCCCAACGACGGGAATTATGCTACAGGCGACACCGTCTGGACGCTCCAGTTCATGGATGCCGAGCTGATAACGGACGCTGACCAGAAGAATGAGATTAAGCTGTCCGCCTGGACGACACTTAAGTCTTACGCCGACCAGAAGGCGGCCACAGAGGATCTGGCTAATCTCAAGGTGTCCATCACAACGGATGTGGACCTGGTTGGCGTGTACAAGACGGAATACCAGAGCAAGACCAGAAATTTCGCAGTGCTGGAGCTGCCTTCCGGCAACCGGATCAAGCAGCCGATTGACGACAAGCGCTATACCGCGCTGGAGAAGCAGAAGAAAGTCTCAGTGGTGCTGGAGGAAGTACATGATTTCGCCGACTATGATTCGGCCTATGCGAAATTTCGGGGGTGGGCTAAATGACGATCGTAATTAATCTGGTGGTTAGTATTCTGACCATTGTTCTGCTTCAGGTGCTGGGTATGGTGATCTTTGCGCTCATGACTCCTTTCAAGGATATGGAGGAGCTGAAAAAGGGAAATGTTGCGGTAGGCCTGGCGTTCGGCGGCAAGTTCCTGGCTACGGCGGTCATTCTAGGCGTGGCCGCCTACACAAATACCTCCATCTGGTTCATGATGCTCTGGTTCGCTGTGGGGTATGTCTGCCTGATTGCTTCTTACTGGATCTTCGAGCTGTTCACGCCCGGCTTCCGGATTTCAGAGCAGCTGGAGAAGGGAAATGTTGCGGTCGGCGTCATGCTCTGCATGGTGTTCATCGGGACGGCCTTCGCGGTCAGCAGTCTGATTATCTAGAAAGCCTGGCAGGCGGTCAGCGGCTGCGCTCCGCGAGGGACTTGGCGCAGGCTGCTGACCGCCGGCTCAATTCACCCGGGAGGCAGGGATGAGCATTGCATTTTCTAATCCAATTATCCGGTAAGCTGCTTCATCTCAAGAAGAAGTCCATTGCCTTTATTATTCTGGCCTTCATTCTTCTAAGTGCAACCATCGCCTTCCTGCTGGAGCCGGATACGTTTCATAGCTGGTTCAACGCCTTTTATTGGGTAATGACCACCATGGCTACCGTCGGGTATGGCGATTACTTTGCCGCTACCGTCACCGGCAAGGTGTTTACGATTTTCTTATATATCTTTGGCATCGGTCTGCTCAGTCTGGTGATCGGCAAGATTATCGATGCCATGGGCGAGATGCAGCGCAGGAGAGGAGCCGGAACCTTGACCTTTCACGGGCACAATCATGTGGTGCTGATTAACTGGAACCGCAAGACACAGGCGGCAGTGGATGAGATTCTGTGTTACGACGGGGAATGCAAAGTAGTTATTATTGATGAGAACGGACGGCATCCGCTGGAATCCATGGAGCAGGTCCACTTCATCAGCGGCGATGCTGCGAGCGATGACATTCTGCTGAAGGCGAATATCGGGAGCGCCAGAGCAGCGATTGTGTTCAGCGACACCCGTATTGACGAAGCTTCCTTAAGCGACGGCAAGTCGCTGCTGATTGCTTCCAGCATTGAGCGGATTGCCCCGCAGGTACATACTACCGTAGAGATTATGCAGGAGAAGAACATTCAGAACTTCAAGCATGTGCAGGTGAACGAGTTCGTGCTCTCCCATGATGCCATCTCCAGACTGGCCGTCCGCTCTGCCCTGCAGGAGGGCAATTCAGAGGTCATTACTCAGCTGCTCAGCCGCGAGCACGGGGATGATATCTTTGAGATTCCCCGCCGCAGCGGCTGGACAACCTATGGAGAGGCCTTTCAGGATCTGCTGCGCCAGGGGGCGACTCTGCTGTCCGACCGTGGCGATCTGGGCATTAACCGTAAGCTTGACCAGGCGATTCCCGCAGACGCCAGACTCTACATCGTCGCTGATGAGGCTACGTACCGGAGAATTAAAGAGAGCTAGAGATAGAGAATACCTAAGCATTCATAAGAGCTGTTCCAGTCGTTAAGACATGGAGCGGCTCTTTTTCTGGCGGAAAAGGAGAAATATGTGATAGCGGCACATAATGTTTGAAGAAACAGTAAATAATGTGACAATAATTACCGTTATATTAGTATGGATCAATTGGTAGTTGTCATTTAAGGATGTGATCGATTGGAAAACAGATATAGCAAGGCTGCTGTTCTGGGGATGTCGCTGCTCCTGCTAACCTCCTGCGGCGGCGATAAGGCCGGGCCGGCACCATCCTCTCCCTATACTCCGGTAGCCTCTCCTTCAGAGACTACACGGCCGGATGAAGCGCCGCAGCTTGAGCCTACAGTGGAACAGCGGGAATTATTTCATTTCATAAATACGCAGCTTACAGGACCCGATGGTGTATATACGAATCTGAAGGAGACCTCTGAAGCGGCAGAGGTGGCTACAGGCCATGAGATTCTGAGCGAGTCCGCGTCTCTCCTGATGGAGACTGCTGTCAGGACCCGCAATCAGGAGCTGTTCGACCGACAGTGGAAGACGGCCCGCAGAACCTTCGATATGGAGGGCGGCTTCAGCTACCGCTACAGTCCTAGGCAGCAGAAGCGTTATCCCGTGAATGCAGCGGTGGATGACCTGCGGATGATCGGAGCGTTATATGAGGCAGGGCAGGCATTTAGCCAGCCGGAATATACCAGAGAAGCTGATAAATATGGAGAACGTTTCTATAAAAACAATACTAAAAAAGGTTACATTTATGACATCTATGACAATTATTTGAAAGTGGTCAACAGCTTCGTAACTTTGTGTTATATTGATCTGAGTGTATTGCAGAAATTGTCGATATCTAGCGAATTACAAGAGAATTTGCTGAAGAATATGAGCGGTATTTTGGAGGAGGGATATTTGTCCGATTCTTTTCCATTCTATGAGACCCGCTTCGATTACCAGAGCGGACAGTACAGCTCTGAAGGCATCAACTCGGTAGAATCTCTGCTGACTATTCTTCATCTGGCAGAGACCGGCCGTCAAAAGCCGGCCAGCATCAGCTACATCAAAGCTCAGGTCGCAGCGGGAACCTTATTCGGACAATATACACGTGAGGGCAAGCCGGCTAATGATATCCGTTCAACAGCGGTCTATGCGCTCACAGCCATGATTGGAGCCGTGCTGGAGGATGGTGACCTCTATCAGTCCAGTATAGAACGGATGAATGAATTCAGGGTGACAGATCCAGTGAGTCCGCTATATGGCGGCTTCGGTGATCCTGCCTCCGGGCAGGCATACTCTTTTGATAACCTGATGGCACTGCTGGCTTACTCCTATAAGGCTCCATAATATAACCAAAAGGGGAATCGGAATGATAAACAACCTAGAGCTTACATCCACCCGGCCCGGTATCACGTTAGCTGGCTTTCGGATTACTCCGGCATTTGCCGCCGCATTCTGCGTGCTGCTGGTGACGGCTATTTCGCTGTTTACCTCCCCTTATATCGGCATGGCGGATAACGGAGACTTTTACCGGATTATATATAGCAACGGCCTGTATTTCAATGCTCCGGACTATGACAGCCAGTACTTCGGCTATTTCGTGAAGCAGTTCGGAATCTTTCAATATTTCAACGAGAACAGCACGATGGTGGTCTCCTCCCAGTCCCTGTTCATCAAGCTGGCGATCTTCGTCAACAAGCTGTTTTTCAGCCGCGAGGTCTTCGATATCCGCTTCCAGGCTGCCATCTACACCGTGCTGTATGTTGCCGCAGTCTACTTGCTGGTTGAAGCGATCACGCTGAAAATGTCAACTAAGCGGGGGATGGCAGTCGCGGCTCTTGCGGTGTTCATTTTCGGGGATACGGGGTATACCAACTACTTCAGCTCCTTCTTCGGCGAGAGCCTGGTGATGGTGACCATGATTCTGGTGTTCGCCTCCTGGCTGCTGCTGTACCGGAAGAGATACAACGATTATGCCATGCTGGCGATCCTGCTGATCAGCACCCTGATCCTGACCACCTCCAAGCAGCAGAATGCTCCGGTGGGGATGGTAATTTCCCTGCTCTCAGTTCCGCTGGTGCTGATCCGCCGGGACAAGCTGTTCCGCTGGGTCACGCTCCTGTCGGCCGGTCTGATGATGTTCGCCGGAATTGCGACGTATCTTAATATCTCCAAAGAGTTCGTGAATATTAACCAGTATCATGCGATGACGCGCGGGGTGCTGATGGAATCCAAGAACCCGGAGACGGCGCTTGGCTCCTTCGGAATCAATGAACAATACGCAATTCTCAAAGAGAATACGTACTATGACCAATACGGGACGGTGGATGTGAAATCCGAGCTGCTGGATAAAAATTTCTACAGCCGTTACGGCTTCGTCTCCATTCTGACCTATTATGCTTCTCACCCGAATGAGCTGGGCTCGATTCTGGATACGGCTTCTGAGAGTGCCTATAAAATTAAGCCGGCGGCCATGGGGAACTACGAGCAGTCCGCAGGCAAGGAGTTCCGGGCGCAGAGTCATTTCTTCAGCTTGTACAGCACACTTAAGGAGAAGCTGGCGCCCCGTCCCTTTGCCTTCATTCTGCTCTGGATGGCCGTAACGATAGGGGTCTATATGCCATCCTTCGTCCGGTCCATCCGTACCCGGGATTTCCGGGGCATGCAGCGTCTGCTTGTGATTCTGGCGACCATGCTGGTCGGACTGTCGGGTATCGTAGTCTCCATTATCGGGGCAGGTGACGCGGATATTGCCAAGCATGAATTCCTGTTCACGCTGGCCTTCGACCTGATCATCTTCCAGACGGCTGCCAGCGTAATCGGCCGCGGCATCTCATCACGCAGATCGGTGCCGTCTGCACCGTCCGCGCCGTCTGCACGGCCGCTCAAGGATTATCCGGCACTGAATAAAGGGGTGGGCATGTGAGACGCAGAGGGATCGTCATTCTACTGTTAATTGTATTGGCGGGTGATCTGCTGCCGTCTGCCGGTCCGGCAACCGCTGCCGCTTCTCCGGCTCCGGCGCAGCGGATTCTGCTGCTGTTCGACAGTCTGGCGAATAATTCAGGCCAGCAAGGGAATGTGGCCGAGCTGCAACGGCTGCTTGCCGCCTACAGCGCACAGGTCACGCTGAAGCCTATTTCCTCTTATGAGCCGGGCGGCATGAAGGGCTATTCCGGCGTGATCACTGTGATTAACAATGATGAGCTTGAGATTACGAATCAAGCCTACCTTCAGGAGGCAGCCGGGTATAAGGGGGCTATGCTGCATGTTGGATATAGACCGCCTGCCCGGATGCAGCAGACGCTGCGGCTGAAGACCGGGGTATGGCATAGAGCGGGCGCAAGTCTCTCCATCGGCGGATTCACCGGAATTCCGGTGGAGGCCGAAGGGATGCCTTATATAACCGCTTCGGCCGCGGGGCGTTCTTATGGAACGTGGTCCTCATCAGATGCGGGGGCGCAGGCGCCGTTTGCGGTAAGCAGCGGCCGGACCGCATACCTGCCTTATCTGAAGCAGGGCGATTTCACAGCCATAGCTGCGGCCTATGTGCTGAAGGATTGGCTGCACTATACCGCACAGCCGCAGATGTATCTGGTAATCAAGGAGATCTATCCCTTCTCGGATCTGAACCTGCTGGAGCAGATGGCAGACCGCCTGTATAGAAGCGGTATTCCCTTCATCGCCAGTGTCCGTCCGGTATTCGCGAATACGGATTTCCCCGCGATGAAGCGGTATCTGGAGGCGCTCAGAGCCGTCCAGTCCCGCAACGGCAGCATCGTGGTCAATGCCCCTGCGGTCAGACCGCCGATCAATTCGAATGACCGGTCCCTGCGCGGGAAGATGAATCAGTTCATTAATGTTCTGGCGGAAGGGGGCGTGGCACCGCTCGGCGTTGCTGCCGAGAGCTACTGGACGTATGACAAGGAGTATTCTGCCGCAGGCATGGGGTTCTTCAATTCGGCGGTGCTCTTCCCGGACGGAGAGACCCATTATATGGAGCAGACAGACACCTCAGCGCCCTTCTCTTCCTCTCTGTACAGTCTGCCCCCGGCACTGCTGCAGGGAATTGGCAGAACAGGCAAGGCGATGCCGGAGCTTCCGCTGAATACGGCGGTGACGCTGGACCTGCCGGAGGATGAGCGCGGGCTGGAGGAACTTCTGCAGAATCTGAATGCGGAATGGTATACCTTCGCAGACTATAAGCAGGAGGCCCATACGGTCCGCACGGATATGCACACCCTTGAGTCTGCTGACGGGGTGATCCGCTTGGATGGCAACACACTGGATGTCGATTATACCCCGCAGAAGGTCGCCGTTGATTTCCAGTACAAGGAGAAGCAGGCGACAAGCTTCAACAAGCTGTTCAGCGTGCAGAATCAATTCTTCATCATCGTGATCCTGGCTGCGTTGCTCTTGTTCGGCGGCCTGCTCACTATCGGTTACAGGTTGTACCGCAGGAAATATTTGAACAAGTAATTCGGGAAAAATATAGCGAGTTTAGGAGAATACTATGACGATCTCAGACGTATTGATGGTGATCGCGGTCATCTGTATCTGGTCCCTGCTGCTGGTGAATGTGATGCTGATTATAGCGGGGTATCTGTACTACATTCAAACGGAAAACGAACCGGTGCCTGAGATTACCGGGGAGCATCCCATGGTGACGATTATGGTTCCTGCCCACAATGAGGGGGTCGTCATCAGCAAAACCGTGGAATCCCTGCTGGCACTGGATTACCCGCATGACCGGTATGAGATTATCGTCATCAATGATAATTCGTCAGACAACAGCGCTGAGCTGCTGGCTGCTATCCAGGAGCGGAATCCGCAGCGCAATCTGATCATTATCAATACGGACGCCGTCACAGGCGGCAAAGGGAAATCCAATGCGCTGAACATCGGCTTCACCCGCAGCAGCGGGGAGCTGATTGCGATCTATGATGCCGACAATACGCCGGAGCGCACGGCGCTGAAATACCTGGTGGCGGAGATTATGAATGATGCCACCCTCGGGGCGGTGATCGGCAAGTTCAGAACCCGCAACCGGAATGCCAGCCTGCTGACCCGGTTCATTAATATCGAGACGCTGTCCTTCCAGTGGATGGCGCAGGCAGGGCGCTGGAAGCTGTTCAAGCTCTGTACGATCCCGGGAACAAACTTCATTATGCGCCGGACCATTGTCGAGAGCATCGGCGGCTGGGATGTGAAGGCAATTGCCGAGGATACGGAGATCAGCTTCCGCATCTATATGATGGGCTACCGGATCAAGTTCCAGCCGAAGTCGGTCACCTGGGAGCAGGAGCCGCAGACGGTGAAGGTATGGTTCAAGCAGCGGACACGCTGGGCGAAGGGCAATATCTATGTCATTGTGAAGAACCTTCCGCTTCTGTTCGACCGGAAGGCGGTCAAGATCCGCTTCGATATTCTGTATTATGTCTCGATCTACTTCCTGCTGCTGATCTCGCTGGTCACCTCGGATATTCTGCTCGTGCTTCATGCCATGGGGTATGTACATACCACCATCGCCGGGCTCAGCAGCTTCCTGTGGCTGCTCGCCATTGTGCTGTTCGTGGTGGGGATCTTCGTTACCCTGACCACGGAGAAGGGCGAGATGAGCCTGTCGAACCTGTGGATCATTCTGCTGATGTACGTCTCGTATTGCCAGCTCTGGATGGTAGTGGCCGCTTACGGGCTGTACAACTATTTCAAAGATGTTATCTTCAAACGGGAAGTCAAGTGGTACAAAACCGAGCGGTACTAGTGCGCCGGAGGTCCAGAAATAAGATATACAGGAGATACGGAACATGATGAAAAAACAGATCCTAACAGTGCTGCTCTGCCTCTCCCTCTTCCTGGTTCAAATTCCTGCGGCGCAGGCGGCGGTGCTTCCCGGTGAAGCCGGAGCAACGTATGAGACGCTGTTCACCAGCGATGTCTCGCTGAGGGGCGCAAGCTCCCAGCAGCAGTTCTTCACAGTCATGGATTACTGGAATGTGGATAAAGTGATGATCAATCTGCAATTCCAGACCTCACAGATCAGTGAGGATAAGCTGTCGAGCGTAACACTGTCGCTGAACGGCATTCCGTTCTATTCCTTCCGGCCGTCCCTGGACAATAACGGGCAGCAGAGCCTGAGTGTAGAGGCGCCCAAAGGGTTCCTGACCAAGGGTAGCAATACGCTAAGGATACAGGGGAGCTTAAGAACCACGACGGGCGGCTATGAGCTGTGCAATATCGATGATATGCAGGACAGCTGGCTGCATCTGTTCAACACCTCGAACATTGCTGTGAATTATACACCGAAGGCCATTACAGGAGGCATTCAGGATTTCAGTGCCAGATTCTCAGGAATGGATACGGTGAAAAATGAACAAAGTCTGCTCGCCGTGCCGCAGAATGCCAGCGGAGCAGAGCTGGAGAGTGCTACTTACGCCCTCTCGGGATTCGCCAAAGGCAACACGCTGAATGACAGAACCATTCCGCTGCTGCCATACCGCGAGGATACCGTCAAGGACAAGAGTGCAGTAGTGCTGGTGGCTATGTATGATCATCTGCCCGATAGGATCAAGAAGCTGGTAAGTACGGCGGATGACCTCGGCACCCATGCGGTCATTCAGCTGGTGAACAAGGATTCCCTGCCTACGCTGGTGGTGACCTCCAAGGACGAGAGCCTGCTGATCAAGGCCGGACGGCTGATGGCAAGCCGGGAGCTGGTGAGCCAGCTCCGCAAGGATCTGAAGGTTGTTACTGGTGCTACCGATGTAGTGAACCCTGCGCCGGCCATCAGCTCGAACATTACGTTCACGGAGACGGGGGACAAGCTCACCGGGCCGAATCATCAGGAGCAGACGTATTTCGTCTCTCTCCCGTCCAACCGCTCCATTGCGGATGACGGCAGAATCAGCCTGGATTTCCGGTATGCGGCGAATCTGGACTTCAACCGTTCCCTGGTGACGGTGAGCATCAATAATACGCCCATCGGCAGCAAGAAGCTGACGAAGGAGCTGGCCAACGGTGATGTGCTGAATCTGAATGTGCCGCAGAGCCTGAATATCTCCGGCAACTTCACCGTGACGGTGGCGTTCGATCTGGAGCTTGCGAGCATGCTCTGTACACCGAACAAAGAGGAGATGCCGTGGGCCTATATCAGCAAGGAATCGCTCATGCGCCTGAACACGAAGGACCGCACCGACCTCCTGCTGAGCAATTACCCTTATCCGTTCCTGCGGGACGGCATCTTCAACCGTGTGGCGGTGGTGCTGCCGAAGGAGAGGGATGATTACACCTACCGGAGCCTCGGGAATGTCTTCAATATGCTCGGGCAGTTTGCCGGAGGAAATACCGGTGATGTCCACTTTTACAGCGATAACGCAGCAGCGGATAACCTGAAGGACAACAATATCATTGCAATCGGGACCTATAAGAATAACAAGGTGATCCGTGACAACAACGGCAAGCTCTTTTTCAAGTATAACAAAGAAGGATCAACCCTCCTCTCCAATGAGAAAATCGCTCTGGACGAGCAGTACGGAGCCGCCATCGGCACGCTCCAGCTCCTGGAATCCCCTTACGAGAGCGGACGAGGCCTGCTGGCGGTCACTGCGGTCAGCTCAGAGAGCTACTTCGTAGTCTCCAAGCTGATCGGGAGCGAGAAGGACAGGTGGAGGGTGTACGGTGACGGCGTTGTAGCGGATAAGGACGGCACGGTGAATGCCTACCGCTTCAAGACGGTCTCCGGCGCCAAGCCGGACTCTCTGGTCTCGCGGGTGGTGGAGCGCAGCGATGTGCTGGGCTTCGTGACCGCAGCAGTGATGATCGTGACGCTGGTGGTCGTGGCGCTGATTCTGATGCTGCGCAAACATAAGAAGAAACGTGGTGATCAAGCGTGAGACGTAACCGCAGCAGTCTAACCTCGGATCTGGGCTTCCTGGCCTTTCTGGTTCTGATCTTCGCCTGCATCGTATATATCGCGGGCTCACCGGATAACTACGTCCAGAACATTATTATTCTGAATGTATCGTTCATCCTGGCGCTGGTCACGTATTTCACCACGGTCACGGCGGGACTGACGCTGAATCTGGCGTTTGTCTTCGGCTACGGCTTCTTCGTGGTCTATCAGACGGTATCGCAGGGCGCATCGATCGGTGTAGAGACGTATTTCTGGCTGATTATGACCCCGCTGCTTACGGTGGTGCTGTGGGTCTTCACCTCAAGCACCCGTGAGCTGCAGGCAGAGAATGAACGGCTGCTGAAGCGCACGAATAATCTGGCTGCGGTGGATGAGAATACGGATCTGCGCAACAGCATTTCTTTTCAGAAGGACGCCAGCCTGTTCACCGGAATCTCGGTCCGTTATAAAATCCCGCTGACGCTGCTTGTGGTGAAGGTGAAGTACTGGAATGAAATCCGCCGCCTGATCCCGGAAGAGCAGCTGTCCGAAGCCATCTACGATGTCTCCCAGCTCAGCCAGTCGAGCATTCGTACCAATGATGCGCTGTATCTGCTGGACAAGGAGGATGCTACCTGGGGCCTTCTGCTCTTCACGGACCGGGAAGGAGCCAAGATTGTCATTGAGCGGATCAAACAGCGGCTGCAGGAGCTGAATGACTCGGAGTTCTCCGGCAAGTACAAGGTCACCTTGGGGCTGAAGATCGGTGCAGTGGAATATGCGGCGGACACCATCGAGAATCCGCTGGATTTCATTGTCCAGGCCAAAAAGGAACTGGAATACGATGTATAATGAGTGGGAGCAGGAAGTCCTGCAACCAATCTGACAGGAGGACTGGACGATGGATTTGGGTCTTGAGGGGAAATCGGTGCTCGTTGCGGCAGCGAGTAAGGGGCTGGGATTGGCGACCGCCCTGGAGTATGCCCGTGAAGGGGCGAGGGTGACGATTGCGAGCCGGAGCCTGCCGCAGCTGGAAACGGCGCGGCAGGCGATCCGTGAGGCTACGGGACAGGAGGTCGCCGTAGCGGAGCTGGATGTGACCCGCCCGGAGGAGATTGCCCGGGCGGTGCGGATGGCCGCCGAATTCGGCGGCGGCCTGGAGGTGCTGGTCACGAACGCCGGCGGGCCTCCGGGCGGCAGCTTCGGGGATATGGCCGACGCTGACTGGAGCGGCGGCTTCGAGCTTACGCTGATGAGCGCGGTCCGCCTGATCCGCGAGGCGCTGCCGCATATGCGCAGCACAGGGGGAGGGCGGATCGTCAGCATCAGCTCGGTCTCGATCAAGCAGCCCATCGCGGGGCTGATTCTCTCGAATGTGTTCCGCGCAGGCGTGAGCGCGCTGAACAAGAGCCTGGCTACAGAGCTTGCCCCGGAGGGCATCCTGATCAACAGCCTGGCCCCCGGACGGATCGGCACAGACCGGATCCTCCAGCTTGACGGCAAGCGGGCGGACGCGCAGGGCATCACACTTGCGCAGATTCAGGAGGAAGCCCTGAAGGCGATTCCGCTGGGAAGAACCGGCACGCCGGAGGAGTTCGGCAAGGCGGCGGTATTCCTCGGTTCTTTTGCCAATACTTATATAACCGGACAGTCCCTGCTGATCGACGGCGGAATGGTGAAATCGCTCTAGGACAGGCTCTTGACTCAGCGGCTCATTTCACGTATGATAGTATGGCGTGTAAAAATCGGAAGATTTACGCATCTCCCTTTGTCTAACCGGATTTTCAAATAGACCAAGAGATGGCTTCAATAATTCTTCATAAGTTGTATCCGTACGGAAAGGAGGTTACTACAATGAAACAAGGCATACACCCTAAGTTCAACCAGGTTATTTTCTTCGATGCTAGCGTAGGCTACAAATTCCTTAGCTCATCCACCAAATCATCCGGTGAAACTATGGAATGGGAAGACGGCAACTCTTACCCGGTAATCCGTGTAGACTCCAGCTCTGCATCCCACCCGTTCTACACAGGTAAACAAAGAGATACCGAAACTGGCGGCCGCGTTGACAAGTTCAAACAACGTCTCGCTCAGAAGAAATAATGGTATTGCTATAGAGGATATTCCCGCATCCATGCAGATGGTGAAGGAGTATCCTCTTTTGTTTTGTCCGGTACTTTAGGTACCGGTAGTATTTTTTGGCAGGATGATTCATTTGTGCGAAAGAGTAGGATATAATAAGGCAAAGCAATCTCAAAAATAGGAGAAATATGACATGCCGTGGATGCAGGGTTATCCGTTTTACTTGGTAATGGGCAGCGTTCTAAGTCTCTACATGGGCATCGGTTCTTACAAGCACCGACATACACCAGGAAGATGCTATTTATGGATATTGATGCTGCTGGTCAGCATGATCTTCGCGGCTACAGCCGGAGAGATTCTAACGGATTCCTTCGAGGCGAAGCTATGGTGGAAGAATGTGCAGCAGGGCCCGCTTTTTTTGAGTGCGATCTTCACCTATGCGGTTATTAAAGAGTATGTATCCCGTTCCTCTGAGGGTTTGTCCAAGAGGCTTATTTATTTTTGTATCCCGGTGGCGGTGGATGTGCTGCTGATCTTCACCGACTCTTACCATCATCTGATGCGCAGTGAGGTCGGACTGGCTACGGTAGCCGGTGTTACCGGAATCGTAGTGAAGCCCACGGTACTCAGCATGATTCTCATCGCGTACGATCAGTTATTCGGACTGTATGCTGTATATCTGCTGGCAATCTCCCTCCTGAACGGTCCCAGGTATTATTTCCGCCATAATGCGCTGCTGTTATTCAGTCTGCTGGTGCCGGTCCTGGCGGTGTTCCTGCTTCCGCTGCTGCAGATTACGATTACAGGCTTCACGGCCTTCACCTACCTGCCGCCCATCGTGGCCGCTTACCTCACCTTGTTCCGCGATCCCAGACTGTCCTTATATCCGCTGGCTAAGAATAAGATCTTCGAGAATATGAAGGACGGTATCGTCCTGACGGACCGCTACGATTACATAATGGATATCAATGAGGCGGCTGCTGCTATGCTCTCTGAGCTGCTGGAGGAGAAGCCGGAGACCTGGATGGGCACTAGCATTCAGCCGCTGCTGAGGCAGCACGGGCAGCTGTCGGCCTGCTATGCGGAGCGGAGGGAAGGCCAGTTCGAAATCGAGCCTCCCGGCCGGAGCGGGTCCTGCTATGGGGTTGTGCTCATTGCCACAGAGCAGGTCCGGGCGAAGAGTACGGGAATGCTGCTGGTATTCAGTGATCTGAGCGAGAAGAAGCGGTATGAGCGGGAGCTGCTGTATCAGGCCACGGTGGATGATCTGACCGGGCTGTACAACCGCAGGCATTTCATGAGGCTGGTGCAGAATTATTCCGCACAGATCGGCGCGGGCATGGCCTTGCTGCTGTTCGACATCGATGATTTCAAATTAATTAATGATACATACGGACACATGGCCGGTGATCAGGCACTGGTGGATTTGTCTGGCAAGATTATGCGGGTATATCATAACAAAGGAATTGCCGGGCGCGTAGGCGGCGAAGAGTTCGCCGTCTGCTTCTTCGCCGGCAGCGAAGCTGCGGCCTTGAAGGAGGCAGAGAGCTTCCGCACCGCTATGGGCGAGCACATCGTTGAGCTGGACGGGGGGCATCACATCCAGCTTACGGTGAGCATCGGCATTGCTTTTACGGATCGCACGGATGTGACCTTCGAGGACCTGTACCGCGAGGCGGACGAGGCCCTCTACCTGTCCAAGGCCACCGGCAAGAACCGGGTAACCTTAGGCCGTGAGCCTATGGTGCGTCAGGCGGCTAAGGGGTAGGCGCGGCCTCAACCGGCCTTGTTCTGGCTAAAGACGCGTCAGCTTCAGGACCGCGCTGCTGCGGTCGTAATGCATCGCTACGCCTAGCTCGGAGCATAGCGCATCCAGCGGAACCATGACCTTCCCGTTCCGCAGCTCCGGCGGAGTTCCGGTAAGGAGAACCTTCTTCCCATTCACGGTCAGAATCATCGGCGGCTCGAATTGCTTCAGCTGCTGGATGGACAGCTCTGGGGTTAGGGTCCGGTTCCCTTCATTGATCCGTGGAGCGTTCAGTGTGGTTCTGGAGCTCAGGCCCAGCCCGATATTGAATTTCAGACGGATGCCGAGTGAATCGCAGACTTCCAGCAGCTTGTCGTTATAGGAGCCGTAAGGGAAAGCGATAGCCGAATCGGTATTGCCCAATTCTTCTTTCAGCCTGCGCTCTGCATGAGCCAGGTCCCCGGTTACTCTTCTGTAGTATTCTTCATTCAGTTCATTCCGGTTCTCATCATGAATGTACAGCAGGGAGCTCGCCGCCGGTCGGGTGCCGCCCTCTGCATCGACTTCGGCGTAATAATGCAGATTATACGTATGATTATAAAAGCCCATTCCGGCGCGCTTCATCTCCCGCATCTGCTCCCAGGTCAGCTTGGGCACCTGACGCTTACTAGTGTTGTCTACATCAGAGACAATGATGAAGTTCACTGCGGTGTAGCCGTACTTTTGCAGAATGGGAAACGCCAGCTTGTAAAAGCTCTCATAGCCGTCATCGAACGTCAATAGAACCGCATTATCGGGAACCGGCGCGCGGTCCAGCATGAATTCCCGGTACTGCTTCATCGTAATGACATGGAAGCCCTCCTGCATCAGGAGCTGCATCTGCTCATCGAACTGTGCTGCGGGTAATACGCCGGGATAGAGCATTAACGGGTCTTTCGTCAGATGGTGATACATGAGTACCGCCACATGATCCTTATAGTACACACCCTTGGGGAGCGGCGTCTCCTTCTCCCAGCCGATACGTGCATTCAGAATCCGTTCAGCGATGTCTTTATCCAGCATTAGCTTATGGTCCGCTGTCAGTGCATAGGCATCTGTCTTGAATTCGACTCCCTCAAGGCCGGTAATACTCAGCTTAGTCATCGCTTTATGTATAAAAGGCACAGGCAGGAAGACCAGCAGCAGTAACAAGATGAGGATATAACGTTGTTGTGGTTTGTGCAGGTTCAGTTTCAATGTACGATTCTCCCCATCTCCCGAATATTAAGATAATAATAAACCTATAACGTCTGCCAAGACAAAAATGTGACAGGATCTTAACTAAGCGATGTGGTTTTTGTAAGGTCTGTGGTGGTAATTAGAAATATAGTAATATCAATATATTAACAATTTGCCGATTAGCAGATACTGGGGGGCGGCTATGGAGGATTTCAGAGATCGGATGAGGGCTGTGCAGCAGCAGCAGGACGGGCTTTTGAAGGAATACCAGTCTTTGATTGAAGAATACGAGAGCAGTGATCTCGTCCGTGAGAACGAAGTGTTAAGAACGGAAAATGGGGCAAACAGGCAGAGCCTGGCGGAGCTGAAGGCTCAGGCTGCGAGGCTTGAGCGCGATAACTCGGAGCTGCGGACTGCGCTGGCGGAGCAGATTCTGGATGAGAAGCTGGGCATTCTGCGGGTATCGCGGCAGAAGCTGCAGACTTATTTTGCCTCCCGGGATCATGCGTATCTCGACCGGCTGACGTCCTTCGAGCAGGACGCCAAGCGGCGAATAGAGGAGATGTACAGTATCGGGGCACGCGAGCTGGGCCAGGAGAAGTCCCAGATCACATATATTCTGGATGAGGTACAGGCGAAGCTGAATGAGAGTATCCTGCTGCGCAGACAATGGCAGCGGGAGGCAGAGCGTTCGCTCAGGGGGACGATGGACAGCGGTCTGGATGATTTGGCTGCTGAAGGGGTTGATGAGGAGATCCTGCAGCGCCGCCGCAAGCAGAACCGGATCGAAATGAAGATCGGCCTGAACTGGATCAACCGCCTGGGGATTCTGCTGCTAATCCTGGCTGTGGGCGCCGGGTTCAGATACACCTACTCCACCTGGTTCAATGATTATATGAAGGGCAGCGCCTTCTTCCTGCTGGGGGCAGTCATGCTGGCGGGCGGGGAGTGGCTGTTCCGCAAGGGGCGGGGAGCCTTCGCACTGGGGCTGATTGGCGGCGGGGTGTCGGTGCTGTACGGCTCGATATTTTACAGTTATTTTCTGCTGGAGATTATCGGGTTATGGGCCGGGATCGGCCTGTCGGTGCTGGTCACGCTGTCCGCTGTGCTGCTGTCGCTGCGCTATGAGTCACGGACGATCTGTTCCATGGGGCTTGTAGGGGGCTATCTGCCGCTCTTCTCTTATATTGGAGCCTTCGGGCTGGAGGGGAGTGCGGTGTACGCGGCTATGGGATATCTGTTCGTGCTGAACCTGCTGATTCTGCTGATCTCTCTGCGCAAGCGCTGGGTGGTTGTCAATTACATCAGCTTCCTGTTCAATACGCCGTCTATCCTGCTGCTGATTTATCTGGCGGATAGCTATGCTGCGGGCATTCTCTGCGCTGTGCTAACCTTCGCCATGTATCTGGGGATTACACTCTGGTATCCGTTCAAATTCAAGACGAAGCTGAACTGGCTGGACTTCGGCCTGCTGGGCTGTAACACGCTCGTTAGCTGCATAACGCTGTATCTTCTGTTCCTGAATGCCGGTCTGGATGAATTCAAAGGCGCGCTGGCGCTGGCCTTCTGCCTGATGTATCTGGGGCTTGGCGTGGTGCTGGAGAAGCAGATGCCGCAGGAACGCGAGAGCCGTCTGCTGTTCTATGTTACCTCACTGACCTTCGCCATTCTGATGATTCCGTTCCAGCTGGGAGCGGCCTGGTGGTCGATTGGCTGGCTGGTGGAAGGCGTGGCGCTTACAGTCTACGGACATCTGTACCGCTTCAAAATGGCAGAACGCGCAGGCTGGGGTATCCTTTCCCTCTGTCTGCTGACCTTCTTCGGATTCGACGTTCTGCTGCAGCTCTCGGATTATAATGCGGTCATCTACTACACGAACTCTTATTTCGATCTGAAATATACATTTATTACGGCGGGAATGATCATTGTAGCCTTAATGTATGCCATCCGTTATTCGAATCAGGAGACGCTGCTCCGCAGCACGCCTGCGGAGGTGCAGGCTACCGTCTGGTTCAAATATGCGGCTATCGTCAACTTCTACGGGTATGTGGTGTATGAAGCATTACGCCTGTACGACCGGATGGTGCCGGAGGATATGGCGCACAATGCCTTTTACAAGCTGCTGCTGGCGGGTCTCTTAACCTCTGGACTCGCTTATGCGCTGCCGAAGGTGAGCGTTCTGTATGACAGGGTGGTCGGCATCATGGTCCTGGTGTTGCACGGGATCGCCTATGCAGTCTGTATTGGCATCACACTGGGTCTGCCCAGTCTTCCGGAAGGCTGGTCCCGCAGCACAGCTGCAGATATTGTGGTGCTGGGTCTGCTGATCCTGTTCAATGTGTTCGTGTGGTTCAGCAGTGCCAGGCTGCTGCGGACGACGCTGCTGCGCGATTACAAGAATATAGAGCTGTACCCGGTAGCTATGGGTATCTATCTGCTGGTGATGATTACGGCGTTCCTGGGGGTGCAGATGCAGGTGCGTGACGGCGGGCTGGCCTTCAGTCTGCTCTATCTGCTGCTGGCCGTGCTGTTCATTATGTACGGCTTCTGGAAAAGATATCTGTATATCCGCCGCTTCGGACTGGCACTGTCTCTGCTGGCAACCGGCAAGCTGCTGCTCTATGACTTGACCCTGCTGAACACTGGCAGCAAGATCATCGCGTACTTCAGTTTCGGACTCTGCCTGCTGGGGATATCCTACCTCTACCAGCGGATATCGGTCAGAATGGAGGAAGCTTATGCGCTTGCTGAGCAAGACAGGCCGGAGAGCTAGGGCAGCTGTGCTGCTCGCTGTATTGGGCGGACTCGTGCTGGGGCCCGGCGCTTTCCCGGCGCACAGTGCAGCAGCAGCATCCGGCGGAGCGGAGAAGACGGGCGGCGGGCAATGGAAGTTCTCGCGTGAAATCTCCGTCCCCGAGGCGGCTCCGTACTATGAATTGTATCTGGATGAAGCGGTGTACCGCTCGGCGGCAGAGGACTTGCGCGATCTGCGCATACAGGACAGCACCGGCGCTCCGGTTCCCTATTATAGGGAGAGCGGAGCAGAGACGGTGGAGGAGCATAGTGCGGTCTACTCCTCGGCTCTGATCCACAAGGCAGTGAAAGGAACGGATACTCTGCTGGATTATCAGATTAAGCCGCTTGCCGAGCATGTCGATATTCAGGGGAACCGTCTGGTGTTCGAATTGCCCGCAGAATCCTTCCTGAAGCATGTGGAGGTGTGGGGCGGCTATGACGGGCAGGCCTGGGAGAAGCTTGGTACAGGGGATCTGTATGCCACGAACGGGTTGAGTGCGGACAGCATTACGCTGGAGCGCAGCTACAAGTTCGGCTATTACCGGCTTGTAGTGAAGAACAACCCGGAGGGGCTGGAGTTCCCCGGCCTGACGCTGGTAGACAGCAGTCAGGAGTGGAGCACGGCTGCATTCATGCGGCAGAAATCGCCGCAGGCGGAGATTACGCAGGTGGAGAACCGGACCGAGATCCTTATAAGCAACACGGACCGGCTGAAGATTGGGAAGGTGATGCTCGGCAGCGCCGGGAATTTCCTGCGGCGTTATGAACTGTATGACAGTGCCGGGATCAAGCTCCCGGTCACCGGAAGCGGGGAGCTGTACCGGCTGGATTTCAAGGATACCCTGATCTCCCGGACGGAGATTCAGCCTGTGGCTCCAGCCTCTTCTGATTCCCTGCGGGTGGTTATCTACAATCTGGACGATGCCCCCATCTCCATCACGGACCTTAAGATCGAATATCTGGTAGACCGGCTTGTATTCGCGGGAGGGGAGAAGACTCCGTATTCCTTGCGCTATGGCAACGCGCTGGCAACCGCTCCTCAGTATGATATTATTAATTTCAAAGACCGGATCAGCGGGGAGAAGCTTGTGCAGGCTGCTCTTGGTGCAGAAGCCTTGGTACCGGTGACGGCAGCAGAGCCGCCCGGCACAAGCTGGTGGCTTCAGGGCCGCTGGGGCTTCAATGCCATTATTATTGCGGTCTCGCTGTTGCTTATTCTTATCGTAGCCCGCAAGCTGGGCCAGGCGAAATAAGAAAGGCTGATCCTGTTATATAAGATGGGCTGGAATCGCTAGACATGAACCCGCAGAAAGAAGGATTACCGCATGACCCTGATTATTATTGGTTCTATTCTGCTTGCCGTTGTTGCCGCTGCGTATCTTATCATGACCGTATATCCGGCGTTCGGGCGCAGGGCGGGAGAGCAGGAGAGGGCCCGTAACCTCGGCTCCGCCCATTACAGCAAGGGCAAATTTGCTTATCCGCAGACTGCGGACCTGAGCGGTGAGAAGGCCGGAAGCAGCGGACTCTCCATTCTGAAGGACTTCATTAAGGGCAACCCCCACTCCAGACCCGCTGAGCCTCTTCAGCCGCAGCCGCTGTTACCGTCCTCTATTGGAGCGGGCCGCGACACCCGGGTTACCTGGTTCGGGCATTCAGCAGTGCTGCTGGAGATGGACGGCTTGACCCTGTTCCTCGACCCTATGCTGGGCCGTGCGCCGTCCCCGTTTCCGTTCATCGGCGGCCGCCGCTACAGCAAGCTGCTTCCGCTGGAGGCTGCCCTTCTGCCGCAGCTGGATGCGGTTCTGCTCTCCCATGATCATTATGATCATCTGGACTATGGAACCATCCGCCAGCTGAAGGATAAGGTAGGACTGTTCATTGTACCGCTGGGTGTCGGCGCCCATTTGCGCCGCTGGGGGGTAGCCGCAGAGAAGATCCGCGAGCAGGACTGGGGCGACACACTTACCTATGAAGGGATTACCTTCACCTGCGCTCCGGCACGGCATTTCTCCGGGCGGAGTCTGCTGGACCGCAACACCACGCTGTGGTGCTCCTGGATTTTGGAGGGGGAGAAGACCAAGGTCTTCTTCAGCGGAGACAGCGGGTATGGTCCGCATTTTGCCGAGATCGGACGTAACCATGGACCCTTCGATCTTACGCTGATGGAATGCGGCCAATATGATCCGCGCTGGGCGGACATTCATATGCTGCCTGAACAGACTGTCGAGGCGCACATCGATGTGCAGGGAGGTCTGCTGATCCCCATCCATTGGGGCGCATTCACCCTGTCGATGCATGACTGGACTGATCCGGCAGAACGGATCTCGGCTGCTGCGGCGCTGAGAGGGGTACGGCTGGCCACGCCGCGAATCGGGGAGACTGTAACCGCAGGGGCCGCCGGATATCCGGTTCTGCCCTGGTGGAGATGAGGCTGCCCGCCTGAAGGGGACTTGTGGTACAATCA
Organism: Paenibacillus sp. FSL H8-0122; assembly: GCF_038005345.1. Taxonomy (NCBI): domain Bacteria; kingdom Bacillati; phylum Bacillota; class Bacilli; order Caryophanales; family Paenibacillaceae; genus Paenibacillus; species Paenibacillus sp. FSL H8-0122. The sequence continues at coordinate 7,036,719 of NZ_JBBOTB010000001.1, forward strand.
GGGTTCATAGATACCAAGGAGCTGACGAACGAAGATGAGTAATGAAGTGAATGAGCAGGAACTGGTGGAGGTATTGTCTGCACAGACGAAGGTGGCTCCGGCCGTTATCCGGCTGGTGCTGAAGCATGAGCAGACGTTCATTAATAAGGCCAAGGCCAATGCCAAAGGCGAGGTTGATATCGATAATGATGATCTGGTCGACTATGTGACTGCACAGCGTGATGTGAAGCTGGACGAGCTGACGGTGGAGACCATTCTGGATGCAGAAATGGATTACCTGATGGACAAGGGACTGGCCGGATATATTGACTGAAGCCTTAGCCGGTGGTGCGCGGCTGATCCCCCAAAGCCGTGCGCCTGGCATAGGTTCTCTAAAATTTAAAATTTATTTTGTATTATTGGCAGTAACCCTTTGCATTTGGGAAAATAGTGTGCTACAATGAAGTCAATCATAAATTTAACCCTTAATTCACATATTGTAAAAGGTTAGCATTTGTGTATGAAGCCTTTTCCAATGTGTGAATTTTTATTTGTTCGTACAATACGTAGGAATAAAAGGACATGTGTTAAATAAACTTTGGAGGTAATATCATGCAAACAGGTACAGTAAAATGGTTCAACGCAGACAAAGGTTTCGGTTTTATCGAGGTTGAAGGCGGAAGCGACGTATTCGTACACTTCTCCGCAATCACTGGCGAAGGCTTCAAGTCTTTGGACGAAGGCCAACGCGTTGAGTTCAACGTAACTCAAGGCGCTCGTGGACCACAGGCTGAGAACGTTGTAAAACTGTAATTCCACAAATAAGCTGCCCTTAACACCAGTTGAGGGTAGTTTTTTTTATGACCATGTAGTAGAGAACAAGCTTCCGTTCTGCCATAACAGTCCGTAGGACGCACTAACTAAGCTATTAGGAGGGGTACTTATGTATTTTCGTAAAAAAGCGATGGTAGATCTTCCGCAGGAAGAGACAGCTATCTGGTCCTGCACCAAGGAAGAATGTACCGGATGGATACGCGACAACTTTGCCTTCCAACATGTGCCTACCTGCTGGCAATGTAATTCGCCCATGACCCGGAGCATGAAGCTGCTGCCTACGCTCGTTAATAAGAATTTGGACGCGAAGGCTATTAAGAAGAGCGTTACTATCCGCTAAGCTGCCGCTCTTTGACCGGTTTATACGGAATTAGAGGAGAGTAACCCTATACAGCTGTCCGTTCCTTGCCCGCAATGGGCTATTTTTTTTGGATTGACAATAATGGCAAATACAGGGATGATGTAGCTATGAGAAAATATTTTCTGCTTCTGACGCTCCTTGCGGTTGCCTTGAATGCAGCGGGGATTTTTTATCATAAGCCTCTGCTTAACATCATTGCGATTGGTATAATTCTGATCTTGATTCCGCTGGATATTTATCTGGAGCCGACCCGCCGCAAAATAATGAGCTACTGCATCGGCGCGGTATTGCTGGTTCTGCTGTGGGCAGCCCTGCACTTCGAATGGATCACTCCGTTAATGTTCATCTAAGTAGTCTTCTGTGTTAGCCCTTAGGGCAGCTCCTCGAAGCGGGAGAACTGTGCTAAGGGTTTTTTGTTGCTGGTATCCGCGGGGACCTCAGGTCCGTCTCTCGCCTGCGGGCAATGATTTATCTTGACAAAACTCCCGGGGTTTGGAGAATAGAGTTGGAAACGCTGCCAACGAAAGAAGGAATTCTGATGCTTCAGAGGTTCAGAGAGCTCAACACACTGCGCAATCAGATATTCATCGGTTTTTTGCTGGTGATGCTCATTATTATTCTGGTGTCCGGAGCATTTGTGTATGACCGTGTCTCTATTCTGCTCAAAAATAATGCAGAGCGGCACATCCAGCAGACGGCGGTTCAGGCCAACGGAAGGCTGGATGCGCTGACTGGCCAGATTGACGGTCTGATGGAGCAGGTGGCCAATCATCCTACCGTTCAACAGCTGCTGCTGGAGGAGCTGAACGGCAATGAGGTGTCCTTCAATCAGCGCCAGTCGCTGCTGCAGATTGTCTCCAGCTATCAGGCGTACATGCCGAGCGTAGGCTCACTGGAGCTATATACCGCTGATTACAGGCTGCTGTTCCCGATTAAGGAAGGAAGCCTGGAGAGCAGAATTAACGAGCAGCATATCAGTGAGGCTAATGCCCAGAAGGGGCGGCTGGTCTGGATCGGCGTTGATCCGCATGATGAACAGAGCCTGCTGGCGATCCGCCAGGTCAGCCTGATGGACCGCTGGTTCTCGCGGGGCGGCTACCTGATGGCCCGCATCCAGCGCAGCTACTTCCAGCTCGACGATCCGTTCTCCGGCAGTGACAGCGGAGAGTCTGTGCTGCTCGTGAATGATGAAGGACAGCTCCTCGGGAGCAGCGGAACGCCGCAGGAGGATCTGCTGCCACTGCTGGAGAGCGGGGATCAGACGGTGAGCTTCCGGGGCAAGGAGTATGTGCAGGTCAAGCTGCGCTCGGACAAGACCTCCTGGACGCTGCTGGTGCTGACACCTGTCAGCTATGTCACCAAGGGACTGTCCGTGCTGCGGACGGTGCTGCTGGTGTCAGGCGGAATCGGAACCCTGCTGTTCCTGATTATATCCTTTCTGTTGTCAACAATGATTACCCGGCCGATTATTCACCTGATCCGGGCGATGCGCAAATCCCGCATGGGAGTGCTGACCCCCAACTCGCAGAAGGTATCTACCATGGAACTCCGGGAGCTGAATAATACCTACAACGGTATGGTGGCTAATATTAATGATTTGATCAGGGTGGTCTATGAGAAGGAGGTCCTGCAGAGCCGGACCGAGCTGAAAGCCTTGCAGGCGCAGATCAATCCCCATTTCCTGTTCAATACACTGGAGGCCTTCAACTGGTCGCTGGAGGAGAAGGGGGAGGAGGAGCTGGCGGGATTAGTGGTCATGATGTCCAGGCTCTTCCGCTACATTATGGGCAGCCCGAACAACAAGGATGAATGGGTCGCGCTGAGTGAAGAGGTGGAGCAGATCAGGCGGTATCTGCGGATTATGGAGATGCGGATGGGAGAGCGGCTGTCCTGGGACATCAGGCTTGACCCGCATGAGGCTGCTGTACCGGTACCCAAGCTGCTGATTCAGCCGATTGTCGAGAACGCCATTCTCCATGGCGTGGAGAGCCGAGTCGGCAAGGGTGTGATTGAAGTCATAATCACCCCCTCCTCCCGCAAGGGGTGGACCTCAGTTGAGGTGTCGGACAACGGGCCGGGTATGGATGAGGCCACGCTGCTGGCGCTGCGAGATGCACTGGATGGCGGGCCGCCGGTCTCTGCCAAGGGCAGTGGAGTGGGGCTGGTGAATGTGCAGCGGCGGCTGAAGCTGTACTATGCGGAAGCGGGCATGAAGACGGAGGGGCTGATCGTAGAGAGCCGGCGGTCTGAGGGGACTGTAATAAGGTTTGAGATTCCAAGCAATGGAGGGGATACCTATGAGTCTGGGCAACAAGACGATTCTAATCGTAGATGATGAACCAAGAACGCGTCAGGGGATTAAGCAGACGCTGGAAGTATGGGCGGCAGGCAGGTATATCGTGGAGACCTGCGACAACGGGGTGGAAGCGCGTGAGCGGCTGCGGCAGGAGCGCGTCCACCTGCTGATCACAGATGTGCGCATGCCGGAGGTGAGCGGGCTGGATCTGATCCATTCGCTGCAGGAAGCTCCCCGGAAGCCGGTGATCATTGTCATCTCCGGCTATGCGGAGTTCGATTATGTGCAGCAGGCGATGCGGCTGGGGGCAGTCAATTATCTGCTGAAGCCGCTGGACAAGTCCGAGCTGCTGACAGTGGTCGAGGATGCGCTGAAGCGGGAGGAGGAGCAGCAGCGCCATGTGAAGCTGGAGAAGCTGGTGGATCACAAGCTGCTGGAGATTGACCCGGAGCAAGCCGGGATGGGGCAGCCGGTTAAGGAGGCAATTGCCTATGTGGAGCAGCATTTGCACGAACAGCTGACGATGGCTGAGGTAGCGGGGATGATTCACCTGAATGCCAGCTATTTCAGCGTGCTGTTCAAGGAGCAGGCCGGGGTCTCCTTCACGGAATATCTGTCCCGTCTGCGGATTCAGCGGGCGAAGGAGTTGTTGCTCCAGACCGCGCTGCCGGTCGGGGAGATTGGAGAGCGTGTAGGGTATCGGACGGATAAATACTTCATTAAGGTTTTCAAGTCCTTGGAGGCGATAAGCCCGAGCCGGTACCGTCAGCAGATGAAGGGCGGAGCACAGGAAATCCAATAAATGTGGTATTTTAGCCAATAAATGTGCCCTTATCTGCCTCGGAGTACGATGCTAGAATTTGAATGATAGCGATTACATGGATAATTACGGCCTTTTGCAATGTGAGATGGGGAGGCAATGGCAATGCGAAGGAATCACATGACCAAGGGGCTGCTCCTGGCCTGCATCTGGCTGCTTGTTCTGACAGGCTGCGGCTCTGCGGGAGACAATAATAGTGAGCTTGCAGCTACCGGTGCCTCTTCCCCCAAAATAACCATTCATATGATGCACATCTGGCCCGCCGGACTCTCCGCGCAGCAGTATAAGCTGGTCAGCCAGATTATCGCAGAATATGAGAAGGAGCATCCGGGTATTATCATCAGGCAGGATGTGCTGGAGAATGAGCAGTATAAAAGCAAGCTCAAGGTGCTCTCCGCTTCCAATGACCTTCCCGATGTGGGCATAACCTGGGCAGCCGGCTTCATGGAGCCTTATGTAAGAGGCGGATTATTCGCTCCGCTGGATGACATCCTGCATGGCGGGCAGCTTAAGGATAAGTTCCTGAAGAGCACTACAGAGTCTTATGTTGTCGATAACAAGACCTATGCGCTGCCTCTGGAGATGAACATCTCACCGATCTTTTATAATAAAGAGATCTTCGCCCAATATAATCTTCAGGTGCCTTCAACGTATGAGGAGTTCAAGGCAGTTGTGAGAGCGCTCTCCAGTCATGGTGTGCCTCCGGTGGGGCTGGGCAATAAGGACCGGTGGACAGGCTCGCTCTGGTATATGTATCTGGCGGACCGTATTGCCGGAAGTGAGACGCTCAAGCGGGCAACGAAGGGGATGGGCTATTTCGATGATCCCGGACTGGTGCAGGCTGCGGCGGAAGTGCAGAACCTCGTCGATATGAACGCCTTCAACAACGGCTTCAACGGCTTGTCGTATGATGAGGGCAAATCGGAATTCATGGAAGAAAAGGCGGCCATGTACCTGACCGGTACCTGGGAGCTGCCCAACTTCACGACCAACCCGGAGATTCCGCAGGCCTTCAAGGACAAGGTCGGCTTCTTCAAATTCCCTACAGTGGAAGGCGGGAAGGGGAATTCGGGGGACTGGGTAGGCGGTCCGGGTGTCGGACTGTTCGTAGCGGAATCGTCGAGGGTGAAGGAGGAGGCCAAGGCTTTTGTCGAATACTTCGTCTTCAAATGGGGCGAGGCTTCAGTGACCAGCGCGGGGGTGATTCCGGCGACCAAGGTCGATACCACGAATGAGGAGCTGCCGCAGCTATACGTGGATCTGCTGAATGAATTGAACAATGCCAGCAGTATTACCCTGTTCGCGGATGTGCAGATGAAGCCGAATGCTGCCCAGGTCCATCTGGATATGATCCAGGCGCTGTTCGGCAAAGCAGTCACGCCGGAGCAGTTCGCAGCCAGACATAAGGTTGCAGTAGCCAAGGGGAACTGAGCATGGGACAAGCTTACGACAAAGGGATGCTAATCAGCCGTATTTCCGGTGGCTGATTAGCATCCCTTATTTGTGTGCGAGCCGGCCTGAGGGGCTGCCGCAGAGTTAGTGCGCCGGAGCTGCCGGGGCGGCTTCCGGCGGTTCGTGCTGGATCAGGCCATGCTTCTCCCAGGCCCTGCTCTTCCAGCGGAAGTACATAATGACGGCCCGCACCCATTCGTCGAACGCTGTGGCCAGCCATACCCCGGCGAGACCCAGATCAAGTGTGAACACCAGGAAGTAGCCCAGCGGCAGACTCATGCACACCATGGAAATCATGCCCATGTAGACCGGGAACTTGGCATCGCCCGACGCGCGCAGCGAGTTGATAATGACCAGATTGCAGGTCCGTCCGGTCTCCAGGAAGAAGCTGAGCAGGATGACCTGGGCGCCCATGGCGATAATCAGCTCATTATCCGTGAACAGGCCCAGCAGCGGCTTGCGGAACAGAATGACGATCAGATCCATGAGGACTGTGACCAGCAGCGCCCACTTCACACTCGTGAACACCCGTGAGTAAGCCTCCTGCGTCCGTTTTGCACCTACAAGATGCCCGACAATAATTGAGGTCCCCATTGCTACCGCTACGCTGAACAGGAAGATGTAGTTCGAGATATTAACCGCATACTGGCGGGTTGCCATGGCCTCGGCCCCCAAATAGGTGATGTACAGGGTGAAGACGAGCTGGCAGCACTGGTACATTACCGATTCGAAGGCGGACGGAATACCGATTTTGAGAATCTGCAGCACGTATTTCTTGGAGAGGTGAACGTAATAGCTCCATTTCACGCGTACCTCCATAATGCGGTAGAGCAGCAGGAAGAAGATCAAGAGAGCGATGGAGCGGCTGATCACAGTTGACACGGCCGCACCCTCCACGCCGAGCGCAGGCAGCCCGAAATGGCCGAAGATCAGCAGATAGTTGCCGCCGACATGGATAACGTTCATCAGCAGCGATACCGCCATCGTCTGCTTGGTGAAGCCGTGGGTCCGGATGGTGGCGGCCAGCGCGTTGATGAGGGCCTGCAGGAAGATCGCGCCTCCGACAATGTTGATATACGAGCGGGCGTAGGCGAGAATGTCACCCTTCACGTTCAGCGCCTGCAGCAGATGGCCTCCGAGCAGCAGCATGACTGTGCTGAGTATAATCCCTACCGCAAGATTCAGGGTAACTGCATTGCCGATCACTCTGGCGGCTTCTTTGGGCTGCTTGGAGCCGAGGTATTGCGACACGACGATCGCCGCGCCGTTCCCGATGACACTAAGTGCCAGAATGGCTATGGCAATAATCTGATTGGCCGCTCCGACACCGGAGACCGCATCATCGGACACAGAGCTGATCATGAAGGTATCCATACTGCCCATGAGCATGAACAGGAACAGCTCCAGGAAGATCGGCCAGGTCAGCTTCATTAAGTTGAATGTTGCGGGCTTGCTTGTTTCCATCATACACCTTCTTATTAGGATTACTTATGGCTGTGAATCTTTGAATCAAATGTATGGTAGCACAGCTGTTGTGAAAATGCAGTAGGATTTCAGACATGTTGCCTGAAAATCCGCCTGCGCCGCCCAATAGTATCCTCCAGGTGACTACCTCACTTAAAAGTGCCTACTTCCCTAATCGGCAGTATATCCCTAAACTGAGAAGCAACACTTCCTAAAATAATTTACGGATAAGGAGAACTTACACATATGAAATTACAGTTAGCACTCGATCTGGTGGATATTGCCGGAGCCAAGGCGGTTGTTGCAGAGGTTGTCGAATCTATAGATATCGTTGAGATTGGAACACCGGTGGTTATTAATGAGGGGCTGCATGCGGTAAAGGCGATCAAGGAAGCTTTTCCGGCGCTTACGGTGCTGGCCGATCTCAAAATCATGGATGTCGGCGGATATGAGGTCATGAAGGCAGTGGAAGCAGGCGCGGGCATCGTGACAGTGCTGGGCGTGTCCGATGATTCGACGATCCGCGGTGCGGTGGAGGAAGCGAAGAAGACAGGTGCAGAGATCCTGGTCGATCTGATTAATGTGAAGGATCTCAAAGCCAGAGCCGCTGAAGTGGATGCGCTGGGTGTGGATTATGTCTGCGTGCATTCCGGCTATGACCATCAGGCTGAAGGCAAGAATTCCTTCGCGGATCTGAGAGATATTAAGAGCGTGGTTACCCGGGCCAAGACCGCAATTGCCGGCGGCATTAAGCTGAGTACGCTGCCTGAAGTGATTGCTGCGCAGCCTGATCTGGTAATCGTGGGCGGCGGCATTACCGGCGAAGCAGACATGAAAGGGGCTGCGGCGGAAATGAAGCGTCTTGTAAGCCAGGCTTAAGGCAGCCATGGACACGCAGCATTATGCACAGGAAATTGTGAAGGAGCTGGAAGGCTCCATCTCCGGGTTGAATGCCGGAGAAGGCGAGGCGCTGACGGAGCTGCTGCTGCGCGCAGGTCAGATCTTCGTGGCCGGTGCCGGGCGTTCCGGCCTGATGGGCCGGGCCTTCGCCATGCGGCTGATGCAGGCCGGGCGGACAGCTTATGTGGTCGGAGAGACAGTAACGCCGGGCATTGGCCCCGGCGATGTGCTTGTACTGGGTTCCGGCTCAGGCGAGACGAAGGGACTAGTCTCCATGGCTGAGAAAGCCAAGGCAATCGGAGCAGCTGTAGTCCTCGTAACCATTCAGCCGGATTCGACGATCGGACGTCTCGCAGATTATACAGTTAAGCTGCCTGGCGCTCCGAAGGAACGGCCGGACGGCGGCTATACTACGCTGCAGCCGATGGCCTCCTTGTTTGAACAGACGCTGCTTGTATTCTATGATGCAGTCATTCTGCGGATCATGGAGCAGACGGGGCAGACCTCCGGCCGGATGTTCGGCAAGCATGCCAATTTGGAATAGCATGCGATTTGGAATAGAATAGAGCTTGGAATACAATAAAGCTATCACACGGATGCTTTCCTTGACGGGAGGGCATCCTTTGCTGCCTATGTGCGGCCCATGATGGAATTGGTAGTATGATTTATAGCCGGAAGGGGGCTGGATCTTGGCAACTGAAATTAAAGACCGTATCAACCTGAAGGAGATCAACTGCGAGAAGGAGCTTACGCTCGCTGTGATCGGCGGCAAGTGGAAGCTGATTATTCTGTGGCACCTGGGTCTGGAAGGGACCAAGCGGTTCAGTGAATTGAAGAAGCTGATTCCCCATATCACCCAGAAAATGCTGACCAACCAGCTTCGCGAGCTGGAGGAGGATCAGCTGGTATTCAGGCAGGTATATGCGGAGGTTCCACCGCGGGTAGAATACTCCCTGACAGAGTATGGACATACGCTAATGCCGGTGCTGCGTATGATGTATGACTGGGGCAAGAATTACGGGGAGCAGGTGATCTGGAAAGATGCGCCTCACTGTGATAGATAGCAGCTGTAAACGAAGGCGCTATGTTTGTATTGTGCAAAATTAAGTTGTATACTAACATTCGTGAAGATTTAAATAAATGGAGGCTGGTAGGTATGCTGAAGACAGAATATAGCCCGCTGCTGGAGACGTTCAAATTCAAGAACGGGATTGAACTGAAGAACCGCGTGGTCATGGCGCCGATGACTAATTTCTCCTCCAATGAGGATGGAACCGTCTCCCGGCCGGAGCTGGATTATTATATCCGCCGTTCGGGCGGGGCGGGGATGGTTATTACCGCGTGTGTCTATGTCTCACGCGGCGGGAAGGGCTTCCCGGGCGAATTTGGAGCTGACCATGACGGGCTGATTCCAAGCCTGCGTGAGCTGGCGGAGGCCATCAAGGGCGAAGGAGCGAAGGCCGTGCTCCAGATCTTCCATGGCGGACGCCAATGCCCGCCGGAGCAGCTGGTTGACGGGCAGCCTGTCAGTGCAAGCGATGTGCCGGCTGAGCTGCCGGGCGGCGGACAGGGTACGGTTCCGCGCCCGCTGACAGACGAAGAGATTACCGGAATTATCGCTGATTTCGGTGAAGCGACGCGCCGGGCGATCGAGGCCGGCTTCGATGGCGTCGAGATTCACGGTGCGAACGGGTATCTGCTGCAGCAGTTCTTCTCGCCGCATTCCAACAGACGCGAAGACCGCTGGGGCGGGGATCTGCAGAAGCGACTCGCCTTCCCGCTGGCCGTTCTGCGCAGTGTCAAGGCTGCGGTGAAGCAGCATGCAGAGGGTGCATTCCTCGTAGGCTACCGCTTCTCGCCTGAAGAGCCGGAGACGCCGGGGATTACGATGGCGGAGACCTTTGCCCTAATCGATGCACTGACAGCGGAAGGGCTGGATTACCTGCATGCCTCCCTTATGGAGCTGTGGTCGCTGCCGCACCGGGGAACGGAGGACAGCCGTCCGCGCATTGAGCAGATCGTAGACCGGGCGGGAGGCAAGGCTCCGGTAATTGGCGTAGGCTCGCTCTACTCTGCCGCCGATGCCCTGAAGAGTCTGGACAGCGGCATCAGCCTGGTGGCCCTGGGCCGCCCGCTGCTGATTGAACCGGACTGGGTGCAGAAGCTGGCCGGGGGCCGGGCCGATGAGATTAAGACAGAGCTTGATCCGAACGCCCAGACAGAGCTTGTGATCCCGGATTACCTCTGGGGAGCACTGGTGAACACGCCGGGCTGGCTGCCGGTTAAGCAATAAAGTAACAGACGGATAACGGTCTGTGACCAAAGCAATAGAAGAACCCCGTGCGCCCCTGTTTCCAGGGCAGCACGGGGTTTTTGCTGTTTTTAATATAATCTTATTTACGCTTTCTGCTCCGCCAGACGGGCAATCTCAACGATAACCTGTACAGCCTTCAGCATTACGTCAACAGAGGCGTATTCAAATTTGCCGTGGAAATTCTCGCCTCCGGTGAATATATTCGGTGTAGGCAGCCCCATATAAGAGAGCTGTGAGCCGTCAGTCCCTCCGCGGATTGGACGGATAACCGGCGTGATTCCCAGACCCTCCATCGCTTCCCGGGCGATATCGACGATATGCCGGACGGGCTCGATTTTCTCACGCATATTATAGTATTGGTCATTCATCTCCAGCACGATGTTGTCCGCTCCGTACGTAGATTTGAATTCCTCCACAATCGCAGCGATATTCGATTTGCGGTTCTCGAAGCTGTCGCGGTCAAAATCACGGATAATGTAATGCAGCTTGCTGTGTTCGGCACTGCCTTGCATGGAGATCAGGTGGTAGAACCCCTCGTAGCCGTCTGTGAACTCCGGGGCTTCACCGGCGGGCAGGCGGAGATGGAAGGCCATGGCGATTTTGGACGAGTGGATCATCTTACCCTTGGCTGTACCGGGATGTACGTTGACTCCGTGGAAGCTGATTTTGGCGGCGGCAGCATTGAAGCTCTCGTATTCCAGCTCGCCGAGCGGGCCTCCGTCCACGGTATAGGCATAGGAAGCGCCGAAGGCGGCAACGTCGAACTTATGCGGGCCGCGGCCAATTTCTTCATCGGGGGTAAAAGCGACCCGGATCTTGCCATGCTTAATCTCCGGATGCGCCAGCAGATAGGCCATAGCCGTCATGATCTCAGCGATGCCCGCCTTGTTGTCCGCCCCCAGCAGGGTGGTGCCGTCGGTCGTAATCAGCGTATGCCCCTTGTAACCGCTCAGCTCCGGGAAACTCTTCGTGGACATGATGATATTCTGCGTTTCATTCAGCACCAGATCCTGCCCGTCATAGTTCTCTACAATCTGCGGCTTCACATTCGTGCCGGTGAAATCTGTAGCGGTATCCAGATGGGCCAGGAAGCCGATTACCGGAACCTCTTTATCTGTGTTGGCGGGCAGCGAGGCCATGACATAGGCATGCTCGTCCACCGTAATCTCCGTCAGTCCCAGCTCCTGCAGCTCCTCTGCCAGCTTATGCGCCAGTACCATTTGGCCTGGAGTGGACGGGCAGGTCTCGCTGTCCTCATTCGACTGGGTATCCATTTCAGCATACGATACAAAACGTCTAATTAATTCTTCCTTCAATGCGGGTCATCTCCTCTTCAGCTTCGTATGTCTATATTATCACGATCCGGCCCGGGTCTCATACTTTAGGCGGATGATGAGGAGTGAGAGGGGGGATGCTGGCTGGGGACGGGGAGCGGGGGGCAAGTTGGAACGAGGAAGGCAGCAGGTAAGCGGAAGAAGGAGACGGGAACACAGGCTATGGTTGCTGCCCCGGCAGCTGGCTGGAGACGAGCTTGGCCGAGAGCAGGTAGCGGTCGGGCGCTGAGCCTACATAAGAGAACGGGTAACAGGTAATCAAGGTGAGAAGGGGATCTCTGCTGGGCTTAACCGCTCCCCGCGTATCTCCATCAACAATCCGGCTGCCGGTCACTTCATAGGTAAAAGTTCCATCTGCTGTCGCAAGCTCAAGCGTGTCTCCGGGCTCCAGCTCCCCGAGGCTGCGGAAGACAGTGTCACGATGTCCGGCCAGGACGCTGTTCCCGGAGGCACCCGGGGCGGCGCTTGCTTCATCATGTCCGGCACCCTGCTTAAGCTCCGCCCGTCCGGTTCCCTCCAGAATGGCGACCCGCTTCTTCAGCTTCGGAAAATAGATCTCCCCGATTACCTCTCCTGCTATATAAGCAGGTTTGTCGCCTTTTGGTGATTCTGCGCTGCTGACCATACCTTCAGGCAGTGGTATTTCTTCTTCGGAACTTACGGGATTCTGGGCTTCCTCCCTCTTTTTGTCCCAGATTCTCAGGGCTTCGCGGGCTTCGGCGGGCGCTTGGAGGATCTGGAAGGCGGAATACAGCATAACGCACACAGAGAGCAGGAAGATCAGCTTGACGGCTAAAGTGAACCCGCTGCGTATCTTCATGCTCTCTCCTCCTTACATCTACATAAAGTTACTTCTTCTGGCCCAGCCTGCGGAGCACAAGCACACTAATCATGGCGACAACCAGGCTGGCCGCAATCAGATTGTACCAAGGGCTGGCTGTGTCCGGCAGTCTGCCGTCTTCCTCCGGCCCGCCCAGCGGAAGCGTGTCGTCTGTGAGGTTGACCTCTTTCCCCGGTGAAGGGGCTGGTGTGCTGCCGGGTGCAGCGGCTCCGGAATCAGGAGTTGCGGACGGACGGTTGCCGCCGTCTTCCTCTCCTGCCCCTAGCGGAACAGGCTCTTCGCTTACGCTCACTCCATCCGGTTCTGCCGTAGCAGTTGCCGGTGCCTGTGATGGCGCTGCTGAGCTGCCAGGCGATGCACTGCCGGCCGGTGAGGCTGTAGGGACTGTTGTTGCAGCAGGCGGTGTACTGCCAGGGCTGCTGGAGGACCCGGGCGTTGACGTAGGCATAGGCGTTACTGTAGCTGTTGGCTCCTCTGTGGATTGCGGTGTAGAGGTCGGACTGGCTGTCGGCGCAGGCGCAGCAGTTGCCGTGAATTCAAAGGCCACGCTTACCGCCTTCTCCTGGAACTCGTTGCCTGCCTCCGGCGGGAACAGCACCTTCATTTCAATCGCTTCCTCTTCCCCTCCGGCAAGCGAGCCGATGCTCACTACCCCCGCGGCTTCGCTCATTACCCCTGAATAGAGGATTACTCCCTCTTTTTGCAGGGTCATTTGCAGAATATTGTACAGATCTGCGTCCCCGGAGCGGAACTGGAAGGCAACTGAATAATCGAACGGATCATTTCCGTCATTGATAATCTTATAATCCGCATCCATCGTATCTCCCGGCTGCATATTCTTCATAGTTGCCGTACTGGTTGTATGCGAGTTGACGGTGAGCTTGATCGTATCCTCAGCGCTGACCCCTCCGGCATGCCAGATTACACCTGCCAGAACGGCCAGAATATAAGCGCCAATTATGGATGTATGTCTCTTCTTCACTCTCCCCGCCCCTTCCTGTGCGGACCTTCGGCAGCCACCAGCCACAATCCGCCCCGGTTCGCGTTTCTAAATCATAGTTTGTCGAATAAAGTGGTTTCTTGAAGAACCACTATTAATTGAAGCAATAATATAAATAAGAACGAGTATGAGCGGGTCTGGATGAGCCTGAACGGGCGTGAACGGGGCGGAATGGTCAAAATGCGCTATCGTTCGTTATAACGAATGTTAACTACAGTATAATCTTAAATGGGTATAAAGAAAAACCGAAAAAGGGGTTTGAATTTAATGAATTTAGCTACTTTTTCTATTGAAATTAGATTTAAGTCCGAATACCTACGGATATCTCTTTATTTCTCTGTTTATTGCATTTTATTGTATGTTATAAAGAACATGGTGATTGCGGAAAACTCGTGGTTGCTGCACAAAAACAGCCCGTATAACTAACCTGCGGGGTTTGCGCAGGCCGTTGTACGGGCTGATTAATTCAATAAAATCGGCAGTATTACTTCTTCAACAGGTCGGCCACAAGCTCATACGAATGCAGGCGGGCAGAGTGATCATAGATCTGTGAAGCGATAATCCACTCATCGGCATGGGTCTCTTCAAGAATCTGGAGCAGCCGTTCTTCGATCAGGGCCTGGTCGCCCGCAATGGAGTATTGCTGTTTGCTCATGAGCAGCGCCTTCTCCTGGGAGGTCCAAATTCCGTCCAGACTGTCTACAGGCGGCTGGAGCTTGCCGGTGCGGCCACGGATAATGTTAAGGAATTGCTGCTGCTGGGAAGTGGCAAGTCTGCGCGCTTCTTCTACCGTATCCGCTGCCGTAATTCCCAAGCCCACCATAACATAAGGCTTGTCGAGTACAGCTGAAGGCTTGAAGCTGGTACGGTACAGGTGCAGGGCCGGAAGCAGATAATCCGGTGCGAAGTGGCTGGCAAAAGCAAAAGGCAGACCCAGCTGGCCCGCAAGCTGGGCGCTGAAGCCGCTGGAGCCGAGCAGCCAGATCGGGATGTTCAGCCCTTCACCGGGCACGGCGCGGACACCGGCCGGACGGGAGCCTGATCCTTCGGGGTCGAAATATGCCCGCAGCTCGCTAAGCTGCTCGGGGAATTCACTGCCATCGCTGCCGAGGCCGCGGCGCAGTGCTCTGGCTGCCGCCTGATCCGAGCCGGGGGCTCTGCCCAGACCCAGATCAATCCGTCCGGGATACAAGGATTCCAGCGTGCCGAATTGTTCTGCAATCATAAGCGGTGCGTGGTTGGAGAGCATGATGCCGCCTGAACCAACGCGGATGGTGTTAGTTCCGGCTGCCACATGTCCGATAACCACGGAGGTAGCGGAGCTGGCAATGCCGGTCATATTATGATGCTCTGCCAGCCAGTAGCGGTTATACCCCCACTTCTCAGCATGACGGGCCAAATCAAGGGTGTTATGAAAAGAATCCGCCGCCGTTCCGCCCTCCCGGATAGGGGCTAAATCCAGTACGGAGAATGGTATGTCGTGCAATTGCTTCACATGAATCCCTCCTATAGTAGATGCATTCCGCATCAGTAGCATTATTTGCAGCCATGAATCAATATACCCGCCAATTATAACATGAAATAATATAATTTACACACTTTAAGTAAGCGGCATGACGGGGAGAGGGAACTTGAAGGGGGAAAGGTACAGTTACTGAAGGGATGAATTTGGAGTATTTGGACTGAATTTGGACAGTTATAACCGTAAAGCAAGGGCTCCGCAGGCAAAAATGTAAGCGCATAACAATTTGCTTGCCAATTTAAGGGAGCCTTGCTATAATCGCTTTGAAAAGCTTTTCTAACTTAAGCGGCAAGGCCAACCCTGGTAAGGAGGGCACACGTTTCGGGCTAAAAGAATAAGAAGGAAGTCAGACTATGAAGCCAACAATCAGAGATGTCGCCAAGATGGCCGGAGTATCCATCAGCACTGTGTCCCGTGTAATGAATGCCCCGGATACGGTCGTGGAGAGCAAGCGCAGCCGGGTCATCGAAGCGATAGAAGCGCTCAAGTATCAGCCTAATGCATTCGCACGGGGGTTAATTTACAGGAAATCATTCACTCTTGGGCTACTCATTCCTGATATTGAGAACCTGTATTTCGCAGGGGTGATCCGGGGAATGCAGGATGCCTGCATTAAGCTCGGTTACAGTCTGATGATCTGCAATACAGACCGTGACAAGGAGCGGACATTGTCCTATATGGATACTTTTCATGAGAAGCAGGTGGATGGTGTTGTGTTCGCCAGTGATATTCTGCACCCTGAGTATTATGAGAAGCTTATAGGCTGCAGAATTCCATTCGTGCTGGTCTCCTCCCATTCCGATGAGTACGAGGTAGCGTCGGTCGAGGTGGATGATGAGAAGGCGGCGTATGATGCTGTGAAATTCCTGATTGAGCTGGGGCACCAAGAGATTGGGATGATCGGCTTCAATCATGATAATTCGGTGTCCGGGCCACCGCGGATGGCGGGGTTCGTGAGAGCCCTGAGCGAATCGGGGCTGGAGCGTAATATCGGCAAAATCAAGTACGCTAACCACCGCTTTGAGCAGGCCTATCAGGCAACGCACGAGCTGTTCACTGAATATCCGGAATTAACGGCTGTATTCTGTGTAGCGGATGAGTTCGCCATGGGAACGATCTCTTACTTAAAGGACCGCAATATTCTGGTTCCCGGGCAAGTGTCGGTCATCGGCTTCGACAATCTGCGGATGTCGGGGATGTTCATTCCGAAGCTGACAACCATCGCACAGCCTATCTATCAGCTGGGGTACCGGGCAGCCGAGAAGCTGCATGAATTGCTGACTACGGGCAAGGTGGCTGTCATGAAAGAGAAGATGGAGCATAAGCTAATCGTAAGAGAATCCTCGCGTGAGAAATGAGATGTAAGTTCCTGCGGGCTGAAGCACGGCTGCCTGGGGATAGGGCAGCACGGTTTCTTCGCATTATTCTGAAAAGCTTTTCAGAATAATGCGTTACAGGAATATGAGCTAATTGTTTCGGGACCGTTCCGGGAACCATTTCAGGAAACGTACCCACAGCAGAAGGTACTAACACACTATTGGAAGCGCATACATGTGAGTGTGATATGGAAAATATACGTTTGAATTAGCGGTTGTAATGGGTGTGGGTGCCTGTTGTCCGTGAATTTCGATAAGGGGGTGAGTTGCTGCGCTGCCGGAAGGAATTCCGGTAATGAAGCTGGCTTAATGCAATCTCTAAAAACAATTAAAGGGGATGTATGAAACAATGAAGAAAGCTCCAGCACGTAAACTGTCACTTGCGATGGTGCTGTGTCTATCCTTCACCATGATGCTCAGTGGCTGCGGCGGCAATAACAATGCTGCACCAACGCAGGCGCCGGCAGCTACAGAAGCGCCAACAACCGCACCTTCAGCAGATAACAACGCAGCAGCAACAGAGAGTCCGGATCCCGCTGCGGCAGGCAGTCCATTAGACTTGGCGATGAAGGGTGAATATAAAGGCACGAAGGTCACGATGTTCGGACCGTTCGTCGATGCGGACCAGGTGAAGTTCGAGAGCAGCATTAAGGAATTTGAAGAGAAGACCGGCATTGATATTCAATACGAAGGCTCCAAGGAATTCGAAGCCACGATTAATATCCGGGTCGATGGCGGCAATGCGCCGGATATCGCGGACTTCCCGCAGCCCGGTCTGCTGGCCTCCATTGCCAAGACAGGTAAGGTCATCGATCTGACCGGGGTGCTGGATCAGGCGAAGCTGACGGCTAATTACAATAAGAGCTGGCTGGATATGTCCACCATGGACGGCAAGGATGGCAAGATTATGGCCGGGATCTGGAACCGCAGCAACGTGAAGAGCCTGGTTTGGTATCCGAAGAAGCAATTTGACGAAGCGGGATATACGGTTCCGCAGACCTGGGATGAAATGATGGCCCTGACGGAGCAAATCGCCAAAGACGGTGATCCGGCCTGGGCAATCGGTATTGAGAGCGGCGCGGCAACCGGCTGGGCGGCAACCGACTGGGTAGAGAACATCATGCTGCGGACCACGACGCCTGAGAATTACGACAAGTGGGTAGCCGGGGAACTGCCGTTCACTTCTCCAGAAGTGAAGAATGCGGTAGAAGTGATGTCCAAGATCTGGCTGAACAAGGATTATGTCTACGGCGGTGCTAAATCCATTGTCACTACTGCCTTCGGCGATGCTCCGAAGCCGATGTTCGAGAATCCGCCCAAAGCCTGGTTCAACCTGATGGGGAACTTCATTACCAGCTTCTTCCCGGAAACGGCCAAGGTGGATACAGACTATGACTGGTTCTATCTTCCGCCGATTGATGAGCAGTACGGCAAGCCGGTCCTGGTGGCAGGCGACATCTACGCTATGTTCAATGACCGCCCTGAAGTACGCGCTGTAATGGAGTTCTTCACTACTGGCGAATCGATCAAAAGCTGGGTGCAATCCGGCGGTGTCATTGCCCCGATGAATGATGCTTCCCTGGATTGGTACCAGTCCGAATCCGACCGCCGGATGGCGAAGCTGGTACAGGATGCTTCAACCCTGCGCTTCGATGGCTCGGACCTGATGCCGGGCAAGGTGGGTGCAGGTACCTTCTGGAAGGGCATGACTGACTATGTGAGCGGAACCGCTACGCTGGATCAGGCCCTGGAGCAGATTCAGTCAGGCTGGAAGAACTAAGAACCAGGCAGCATGGGACTTAGACGCCAAGAGGTTGAAGGGGCGGTCTTGAGCAATCAGGCCTGCCCCTCGGCTGGTGGTAACGGGTGCTTATGATGAGGGCTCTGCTCTAACAGAGCCTATAGGAGGAACCGATATGGATGCACAAATAAGGCCGGAGCCGGGTGCCGCCGGGGCGCAGGCCAAGCAGAGAATCAGCGGCAGGGCAGTGCTGCTATCGCTTGGCGTCTTGCTTGCGAATATTGTGGTCAACGGGCTGATTTTCCTGTTTTTCCGCGATTCAACGCTTCAACCGCTGCTGACTGCGGTGCTCGCAGTGTTGTGGGGCGTGCTGGGCGTATATCTGATCTACTACACCTTGACCTGGGCAGTGGAGCAGTACCCGGACCATGTCCGCAGGAAGGTGCTGCCATATGTTTTTGTCGGACCGGCTGTCCTTATTCTAGGTTGGCTGCTGATTCTGCCTGCCCTGCGGACGCTGTACTTAAGCTTCTTCAACGCGTCCTCCGAGAAGTTCGTCGGACTCAGCAATTACGCCGCCATCTTCAGCGACCGTCTGATGGCTACGGCTCTGCGCAACAACCTGCTCTGGGTGTTCGTGGGCACGCTGGCCTGTGTCTGCTTCGGGCTGCTGATTGCCATTCTTGCCGACCGGAGCAGCTATGAGCGGATCGCCAAATCGATTATTTTCATGCCGATGGCTATTTCCTTTGTTGCCGCCGGGGTCATCTGGAAGTTCGTCTATTATTATCAGCCGGGCGATGAGCAGATTGGACTATTGAATGCGATTGTGACCTATTTCGGCGGTGAACCGCAGGCCTGGACGAGTATGCTGCAGCCGTGGAACAACTTCTTCCTGATTATCATTCTGATCTGGATGCAGACGGGGTTTGCGATGGTTATTTTCTCGGCGGCCATCAAAGGAGTGCCCGAGGATATTCTGGAGGCTGCACGGGTGGATGGCGCGGGTGAGGTGAAGATCTTTTTTGGCATCATGATTCCTTACATCTCTACGACGATTCTGACGGTGACTACCACGATTATTGTGTTTACGCTGAAAATATTTGACGTTGTCATGGTGATGACAGGCGGTCAATACGATACAGAAGTTGTAGCGACGCAGTTCTACCGGCAGTTCTTCATGTACCGCAACTTCGGCTACGGCTCTACGCTGGCTATCGTGCTCCTGATCGCGGTATTGCCTGTTATCCTTATTAATCTGCGGCAGTTCCGCAAGCAGGGGGGATTCTAATGGTGGGCACCAAGAAAAAAAAGGGCAGCAAAACGGCCGTCAATCTGATTCTGGGCGTCATCTGCTTCCTCTGGATTCTGCCGACCTTCGGACTCTTCGCCTCCTCCTTCCGTCCCGCGGCGGATATTCTGCAGACCGGCTGGTGGAAGGTGTTCCCCCATCAGGAATGGAAAGCGGGCGAGACGGTGCAGCTGTCCAAGGAGGTTGATCTGCGGGAGCCGATTGAGGTGAACGGCAAGACCTATACGGATGAACAGCTCAAGGCAGGGGTGAAGGCGGATGGCAGCCGCCTGATGTGGGAGAACCGCAGGGCACGTACGGTGAATATGCAGGAGCAGGGCTGGCAGGCGGTGCCTGACCTCACGCTCGACAACTATAAGAATGTGCTGTCGGGCAAGGAGTACACACTCAAGGGAGCGGATGGCAGTGAAACGGTGCAAAAGGGGAGCGGATTGTCGCAGGCGTTCTGGAATACACTGACGATTGCTGTTCCGGCGACGGTGATTCCGGTGCTGATCGCCTCTTTTGCCGCCTATGCCTTCGCCTGGTTACGGTTCCCCGGACGCAAGACGCTGTTCGTCATCATTATTGCGATGCTGGTCATTCCGATTCAGGTTGCGCTCATTCCGGTACTCAAGGATTACACAGCGCTTGGGCTGAACGGCAGTTATCTGGGAATCTGGCTGGCACATACGGCCTTCGGCCTGCCGCTGGTTACGTACTTCATGTACAACTTCATCAGCCAGCTGCCGAAGGATCTGTTTGAATCTGCTTTTATTGACGGCGCCAGCCACTTTACTATTTTCAGCAGACTGATTCTGCCGCTGTCGGTGCCCGCGCTCGCTTCGATCGGCATCTTCCAGTTCCTCTGGGTATGGAATGATTATCTGGTGTCGCTGATCTTCATCGGGAACCAGCCGTCGGTGCAGGTCATGTCGATGAAGATCGCCGATCTGGTCGGCTCGCGCGGCAATGACTGGCATCTGCTGACCTCGGCAGCCTTTATCTCGATGCTGATGCCGCTGGCGATCTTCTTCCTGCTGCAAAAGTATTTCGTCCGGGGTCTGATGGGCGGATCAGTCAAAGGCTGATCTGCGGCTGGGACAAGAGCAGTCGGCAATCGGGAGGAGAATACGAAGATGAGACCGGAGATCAGTACGGAGATAAGTACGGAGATACGCACGGAGATGAACATAAAGATGAAGTCCTGTGAGCATCCTCCCGCCCTATATCCTTACAGGGAGTGGAGTATCGAAGAGGAACACTACGAGGATGAATACAATCAGCGGAGCGAGAGTGTCTTCGCACTAGGCAACGGCTATATCGGCATGCGCGGGAATTTCGAGGAAGGCTATCACGGCAAGGCTGGGGCTTCGGTAGCCGGGAATTATCTGAACGGCTTCTTTGACTCTGAGCCGGTTGTCTATCCTGAGGGGGCCTTCGGGTACCCCTCCCGCAACCAGGCCATGCTGAATGTGAGCGATGCCCGTATCATCCGGCTGAGCATCGAAGGCCATGAGTTCCGGCTGGATCAGGGGAAGCTGCACCGGTATAAGCGCCGGCTGGATATGCGGAGCGGTATGCTGCACCGGGAGCTGGAGTGGGAGTCTCCCGACGGACACCGGATACTGCTGGTGATCCGCCGGATGGTTGCCTTGACGCATAAGCATCTGGCAGCTATCGACTATGCGGTGACGGCGCTGAACTTCTCCGGGACACTGAAGTTCGATTCAGCGGTGGACGGCGAGATTGCCCGGCCTGAGGATACCGGTGACCCGAGGCTGGGGGCGGGCGGCGGCGAGTCCCGCCTGCTGCTGGAGGATACCGGATATGACGCTGCCGCCCGGAAGCTGTGGATGAAGCAGCGCACCCGCCACACGCGGTTTGCGCTGCTGACCGCTGTCAGCCATGCGCTGCAGGCGAAGTCCGGGCGCGAGATGAGCCACCAATTGATCGGGCAGCGCATCTCCGTCTGTTACGCCGCTGCTGTCCGCAGCGGAGAGACGGTGACGCTTACCAAATATATAACGTATCATACCTCCAGGGATTACAGGGAGGAGGAGCTGCCCGGCCGGAGTGCTGAAGTCTTGGCGCTGGCCAATGAGCTGGGCTTCGCCGGTCTGGCCGAGGAGCAGCAGGCGTATCTGGACAGCTACTGGGCACATGCGGATGTGGAGATTAGCGGTGATCCTGCACTCCAGCAGGGCATCCGCTTCAATGCTTATCAGCTGCTGCAATCCGTGGGCCGGGACGGAGCAACGAATATCGGAGCCAAGGGCTTAACCGGCGAAGGCTATGAGGGGCATTATTTCTGGGATACGGAGATGTACATGCTGCCGTTCTTCACCTTCACGCAGCCGGAGATCGCCCGTGCGCTGCTGGAATTCCGTTATGCTACGCTCGGCAAGGCCAGAGAGCGGGCAGCGGTCATGTCGCAGAAGGGGGCGCTGTACCCGTGGCGGACCATTGACGGCGAGGAGAACTCCGCCTACTTCCCCGCAGGCACTGCCCAGGCGCATATCAATGCCGACATTGCCTACGGCCTGAAGCAATATATCCAGGCCACTGGCGATATGGATTTTCTGGTTAGCCGGGGTGCAGAGATGCTGTTCGAGACCTCAAGGTTCTGGGCCGATCTGGGCCACTACAACCCCGCGCACGGAGGGGCCTTCTGCATTGATGCAGTAACAGGGCCGGATGAATATACGGCGATTGTGAATAACAATGCTTACACCAACCTCATGGTGCAGGATCAGCTCCAGTATGCCTATGAGACGGCGCTGCTGCTTCAGCGGGAGTATCCGGCGGATTACGAACGGCTGCGGCAGGCGATCGGGCTAACTCTTGAAGAGGCGGAGGGTTGGAGAGAGGCCGCAGCACGGATGTTCATTCCTTTTGACAAGCAGCTCGGGATCTATGCCCAGGATGACACCTTTCTGAGTAAGCAAAAATGGGATTTCGATCATACGCCTGCGGATAAGTATCCGCTGCTGCTCCACTATCACCCGCTGGTGATCTACCGGCATCAGGTGCTGAAGCAAGCCGATCTGGTAATGGCTCTGTTCCTGCTCGGGAACAAGTTCAGCCTGGCGGATAAGCTGCGCAACTACCATTATTATGAGCCGCTGACGACGCATGACTCGTCGCTGTCTCCGTGCATCCACAGTATTATGTCTGCGGAGATCGGCGATCTGGCCGGGGCATACCGTTATTTCAGCCGCACGGTACGGATGGATCTGGACGATATCAACTACAATGCCAAGGACGGGCTGCATATGGCGGCAATGGCCGGGTCATGGATGTCGATTGTGAACGGCTTCGGCGGCATGCGGCTGTACGACGGAGAGTTGAGCTTCGATCCGGCTCTGCCGGAGCAGTGGGAGAGCTACCGCTTCAAGGTTACAGTGGGCGGTCAGCTGCTGGATGTCTTCGTTGACCGTGAGGCCGTGTTGTATACGCTGCTGGAGGGGACGGGGCTTGGGATCAGGCATAAGAAGCAGCCGCTGCGGCTGCTTCCGCAGGAGCCGGTGAGGATTTCGCTGGCGCACCGGCTGGAGGCCGTAATCTTCGATCTCGACGGCGTGATTACGGATTCCGCCGAAGCTCATTATCTGGCCTGGCAGGCCCTCGCGGATGAGCAGGGTATACCCTTCAGCCGGGAAAAGAATGAACGGCTGAAGGGCGTCAGCCGGATGGAGTCGCTGGAGATTGTGCTGGAGGGCAGCGGCCTTGCGAAGCTGCCTGAAGCCGGGAAGCTCCGGCTGGCGGAGCAGAAGAACGATCATTACCGGCAGATGATCGGCCGTATCACCCCGGCGGACCTCCTGCCGGGGATCCGGGAGCTGCTCGATTCCCTGCACGAGCGGGGAATCTCCGTGGGGCTGGCCTCGGCCAGTCTGAATGCGCCGCTCATTCTGGAGCGCCTCGGCGCAGCACGTTGGTTCCAGGCCGTTGCCGACCCGGCTGCGCTCCGGAAGGGCAAGCCCGACCCGGAGATCTTCCTGCAGGCGGCAGAGCGGCTGGGTGTTCCGCCGGGCAACTGCATCGGCGTGGAGGATGCAGCCGCAGGCGTGGCCGCGATCCGCGCGGCGGGCATGAAGGCTGTGGGCATAGGGGAGGCCGGGCAGCTTGGCGCGGCCGACCTGGTGCTGCCCTCTACGGCGGAGCTGGACGCAGGGAAGCTGCTTGAGCTGTTCGCGCGTTAACCGCTGGCGGTAGGCGGCATCGGGCAGTGGGATTGCTGTCCGTACAGTCAGGGAGCGGGCGCGTGGCCGGCTGTATGCGAATACAATTTGTTAAGCGAGGACTAGTGTACCAAATGTATGCGAAAAAGCGAATACAATGTGCTGGCGAGGAATAGAACGTTAATTACTCAAAAGTCGATTTTGTTCGCTACATAGCACTTACTATGAGATTAAACAAGGGGCTGTCCCATAGCCATGCAATGGCTGTTTGGGCAGCCTCTTCTGTTTCGGCTTTGGCCGGAAGCGGGCTATACGGGGAAATGAAGGGGATAAATCCCATTAAATCAGCCGGAAACGGGCCGGATGGGGAAATGAAGGGGATAAATCCCATTAAATCAGCCGGAAACGGGTCGGATGGGGAAATGAAGGGGATAAATCCCATTAAATCAGCCGGAAACGGGCCGGATGGGAAAATGAAAGGGATAAACCCCATTAATTTGGCCGGAAGCGGGCCGGATGGGAAAATGAAGGGGATAAATCCCATTGAATCGGCCGGAAACAGGCCCGATGGAGAGGGGCTGTCCCAAGAGTAATTTTCTATGAGCGACGACAGCCACTTGCAGAAATCTCCGGAAGCCTCGATTGTTCTTCAGTTGTCCAAGCAATTTCCGGTTCTGTCATTCAGCGTACAGCTAATGGGTCGTCTTTTAAGGCAACACCTCCTTACGCAACTGCCGAACGCCCTCTGAGCGATTTTTTTGTTTCTTTTTTAGCATGGATGAGTGGTTTCCCGCTTAAGCAGCGGTGCGGACGGAACGATTGTGTAAAAGCGGAAGCGGTCGCCTTTGTGTCCGGATTTTCACCGCTAAGGGGAATGAAAAAAATCTGGACACAACAGCGATTGGAACAACGGTCCGTTTGCGGAGCGTCCACCTAAGTGCTCAGGTTGGTCACACTCCGCAATAAAGAGCTGTCACAAGCAGCCATTTCATGACTTTTGAGACAGCCCCTTCTTTCGGTGTACGCCCAGCATGGGCGCCATCACTAGGGTGAAAGTCCCGGACGGGGGCTGGCGAACGCCTACCGTTAGCCAAGAGCAAGGGTGTCCGCCGCGAGGCGGAATCTGAAGGAAGCTGGAGGTAAATGCACGTACCAAGGTATACGAACTCAATTTGAGATAGGGATAGTCGGATGAGTCATCACAACATGACAAAATCCTAGTCAGCAGAGGCCATAGTACGGGAGTGCGGGACGCCAGAAACCGAAAGGAGAGAGGAAACCGATGCCTTCGCATGAAGAGCAAAGACAGCAGAATATCTCGCAAGAGAGCTTATGGCAAAGAGGAGCGGTGAAGCCGTCAGGGCAAAAAAGATCCTTACTTCTAGGAAAAAGCAGAGTGCCGGAGTACTATACATGTTTAACTATCATTCGACGTTAATTCAACTCTTTCGGAAATATTTTTACTTATTTCTTCAGGATTTTTAATGCCAATGATCAACTTTGATATTTTGAATTTACCAACTTTAAAGCTATCCAAATCGAAATGAAGAGTTTCTAGCTCATTCTCAAAAAAGTGCAGTTGAAAACCACCTTTTGATCTAAATAACCCATTTCTCTTTTCTCCTAATAAAGCACCATATAGTTTAAAAGCATTTGGTATCGGTCTGCCTGTTGTTATTCCCTTGATGAAAGAGTATGGAATTTGCAACCCTTTATCTATTTTTAAAAAGGGTGAGTTTCCAAGGTCGATATTTACGTAGGTTTCCATTAGTTGAATTTTACGTTCCATATTTTGAATCCCCATTCCATTTATTTCGCAACTCATAATTACATATAATACCACAAAACCCTCTTTTCATAAAAAAGTCTAAGCTCTGCCCGTTGGCTTAACGCACGCCGCCAGTCCACAACTTTAATTTTCAGTCTAATTGATGCATTCGAGAAGGAAGGAGAGGAGCTTTTCCGTTATTTGTTATTTGATTGTGATGTTTTATTATTCTTCTTTAGGTGGCTAAATTTCTTTTCTGAAAGTGTGATCAGCACAATCGGCGAGAAGAACGTTCTAATTAAGATTTTGCTGCAAGGCTGGTTGTTCTTTAGTAAGTCGCCACGTGACCATGAATTTGTTGTCCTTGATCCTGACACACTGGAGCTTGCTGTCGCGGCGATGTATGGGGTTTTTTCGATAGTGGCCCTCTCAAGTAGCAGCCCTCTCATGTAGTCCCCCCCTCCTCCAGCTCCACAGGCAGAATGTGCGCGGCGGCCACGCTCTGGCCCTGCACCTGCTGCAGGATCAGGTCCACGGCGAGCTTGCCGATCGCTTCCATCGGCTGGCGGATGGTGGTGATATGCGGGTCGAGCAGGCTGCGGAGCATAATGCCGTCATAGCCGACGATCTTCACATCCTCCGGGACGCGCCGTCCTCTGGTGCGGCAGGCCTTCAGGGCATAGGCGGCGATGATATCACTGCCCGCAAAAATCCCGTCCACCTCAGGATGCTCCGCAAAGAGCTGCCCGAGCAGCTGCTCGTAAGCTTCGAAGTCGAAGCTGTTGTTATCGGTATGGAGGGTGACATACTCCAGGCTGTGCTGCTTCGCCATATCCTCGAAGGCCACGCAGCGCAGATGGGATAAGATATTCAGCTTGGGATGCCCGCCGATATGGGCGAGGTGCCGGCAGCCTTTTTGAATCAGAAGAGTAGTAGCCAGCTTGCCTCCCTCATAATTATCCGAGCAGACA
Organism: Paenibacillus sp. FSL H8-0122; assembly: GCF_038005345.1. NCBI lineage: Bacteria > Bacillati > Bacillota > Bacilli > Caryophanales > Paenibacillaceae > Paenibacillus > Paenibacillus sp. FSL H8-0122. The sequence continues at coordinate 7,063,167 of NZ_JBBOTB010000001.1, forward strand.
TAAGGGATATCCGGTGAGATCTGCCGGTCAAACGTCACCAGCGGCAGATTCATCTGCCGGTAGGCTTCCACCTCCAGCGTATGGCTGCCCATAATAATGCCGTCTACCCGGCTTGCGCGCAGCATGTGGATGTATTCCTGTTCCTTCTGCTTGTCCTGCCACGAATTGCAGAGCAGCAGCTTATAGCCTTCCCGGTAGGCATGTTCCTCAATATGACTGGTCAATTCGCCGAAAAAAGGCAAAGACACATGCGGAATAATCAGTCCGATGATGTTGGATTTCGAGCGGCTAAGGGAGCGGGCCAGTTCGTTCGGCCGGTAATTCAGCTCCTCCATCGCCTGGTGCACCCTGTGCTTCAATTCCTCGCTTAAGTAACCCCTGTTGTTCAGTACCCGGGATACGGTGGTTGCCGATACGCCAGCCTTCAGCGCAACGTCTTTGATGGTCGGCATGGCCTGGCCTCCTGTCTGAGCAGTCAACTGCAGATTCATTCTAACGTGAGCGGTCTGCTCTGTCCAATATCGGCGGCTGCTGTCGCTTTTTGTTGTTTCTAAAAACACCTTTACCCCCTATAATTGTATCAAAGCAGTCCCCGTAATGAAGCCTCATGTATACATTATCCTTCTACTTGTCAGATTCCGATTATAGATAGATGAACGGGAGTGTGCGAATGAGTGTAGATCATATTCATCTCAGGTTGTTAAGAAGCTTGCTCTTGCCTCTGCTGATCTTCCTGTGTATAACAGGACCGGCAGGAACTGCATACGCCGCAGCCGGAGAGCTTCCCGCCCGGAACGTACTGGTGCTGCATTCCTATCAGAAGGGCTTTGCCTGGACTGATGACCAAAGTGCCGGAATAGAGGAACGTCTCAAGGGCACAGCTAATCCTCCCGTCATCTACACTGAATACATGGACTGGAAAAGGTACCCCACGCAGGGGAACCTCGAACATTTCTACGAAACCATCCGCTTCAAGTATCAGAACATCCCTATTCATACGATCATTACAACGGACGATGCGGCCCTGAGCTTCGCAATGAAGTACCGCCATGAGCTTCTGAACGATGCTCCGGTTATTTTCAGCGGGGTCAATGAGCTGGGGGTGTCCAGTATCGGGGACCTGAGCAACATGACAGGCGTTATTGAGAAAATCGATGCGGCACCCACCATCCGTATGGCGATGGACCTCAACCCTTCGCTGAAAAAGGTGTATGTCGTCTTCGATAATTCGGAGAGCGGACTGTCAACCGGCCGGATGGTGATGGATCAGATTAGCGCCTTGAATCCGGGGCTTGAGCTGTTCCCCATGAACCGCTTGTCCATGGAACAGATCACAGCCACGGCAGCGGCGCTGTCCCCGGACAGTATTGTGCTGATGACTACATATTATAGTGACTCTACCGGAAGAATTGTGGAATTCGACAGGTTCGCAAGCGAGCTGGGCAAGAGCAGCAGTGTTCCGGTGTACCATATCTATGATTTTGCATTGAACCACGGCGCCTTCGGCGGGAGCCTGATCAGCGGCAGAATGCAGGGGCAGACGGCGGCCGATCTGGCACTGCGTATCCTGAAGGGGGAGCGTGCCGGGGATATCCCGGTGGTGACCGACAGCAATGTACGCAAGGTGTTTGATTACAATGAGCTGCAGCGGTTCAAGATATCACCGGATAAGCTGCCGAAGGGCAGCGAGGTGATTAACGAGCCGTTCTCTTTCTATCAGACCTACAAGGTGCTGGTGCTGAGCATCGTGGCTGCTTTTGCGGTGCTGGTAACCTTCATTCTGGTGTTGTTATTCTATGTGCAGCTGGTCAGAAGGATCAGAAGCAATCTGGAGAAAAGCAATGAACGCTTCAGCCTGGCAACCTACGGCTCGGATGCGGTAATCTGGGACGTTGACATGTCTACCATGATCTATTATTTCTCGGACAGCTGGTATGAGGTGCTGGGCTATGCCCGGGATGAGCTTAATGAGAGCCGCGGCGGCTGGCGGGATATTCTCCATCCGGAGGATGCTGAGCAGGAGAACCGGCTGCGCATCCAGCATCTGGAGGGTCGTTCTTCTTACTACTACGCTGAATACCGGATGCGGAGCAAGGCAGGCGAATACAAGTGGTTTCAGGCCCGGGGCAAGGTGCTGCGTAATGCGGGCGGCGGATATATCCGGTTTGCCGGGTCGATGGTGGATGTCACGGACCGCAAGGGTTATGAGAGTAAGCTGCAGACGAGCTATCAGGAGCTGGAATCGACCTATGAGGAGCTAACTGCTCTGCAGGATGAGCTGCTGGAGCAGTATAACAAGGTGGTGGAGAATCAGGCGCTGCTGCAGACCAGTGAGGAGAAATACCGGCTGCTGGCTTATAATGACGTGCTTAGCGGTCTGCCGAACCGGCTGTCGTTAGCCGAGGAGCTGCAACAATTCATTGAAAAGCATTCCGGCGGCCATGCGGCGTTGTTCTTCCTGGATCTCGATAACTTCAAGTACATTAATGACTCCATGGGCCATACCTTCGGGGATGAGCTGCTGGTTCAGGTCGGAGAACGGCTGCTCAGCCGCTCTGACGGGCGCAGTAAGCATTTCCGCTTCGGCGGCGACGAGTTTGTGATTCTGTTCAAGGATGTGGCAGAAGCAGGTGAGGTGATCCGCTATGCGGATTCTCTGGTACAGGGCTTCATGGAGCCGTTCCAGCTTCATGCAAGTGTGGTGCATATCTCGGCCAGTATCGGGATTGCCCAATACCCGGAGAACGGGAAGAGTGCGGAGGAGCTGCTGAAGAATGCAGACATTGCCATGTATAAGGCCAAAGAAGCGGGCAAGGGCAGCTATATGATCTACGGGCAGGAGATGCAGCAGTATTTTGACGAACGGATGATTATTGAGAATCACTTAAGAAGCGCGGTATCCAATAATGAGCTGTCGCTGCATTACCAGCCGCTGGTGGATACCGGCTCCGGTGAGCTCTGGGGCTTCGAGGCGCTGATCCGCTGGAACAGCCCGGTGCTCGGCTTCGTCTCCCCCTTATCCTTCATCCGCATTGCCGAGGACTGCCGCCTGATCATCCCCATAGGGGAGTGGGTGCTGCGGGCTGCCTGCCGGTTCACCAAGGATCTGCAGAATCAGGGCTATGAGGGCTATCATATCTCGGTCAATATCTCCGTCATTCAGCTGATGCAGGATGACTTCACAGAGATGGTGCTGAGCGTGCTGGAGGATACCGGGCTTGCGCCGGAGCATCTGGAGCTGGAGATTACGGAATCGATCTTCATGGAATCCTTCGAGGCGATCAGCTCCAAGCTGGAGGCGCTCAAGGAGAGGGGCATTGGCATTGCGCTGGATGACTTCGGAACGGGCTATTCCTCACTCAGCTATCTGAAGCAGCTCCCGATTACTACCCTGAAGATCGACAAGTCCTTCATCGACAGCATCGATACCCCGAACAATAGGTCGCTGGCCAGCTCCATCGTCACCATCGGCCATGATATGGGACTGAACGTTACGGCTGAAGGGGTGGAGACCCCGGAGCAGCTTGCTTTTCTGGAGCGGACCCGCTGTGACAAGATTCAGGGCTACTATATCAGCAAGCCTATTCCGGAGAAAGAGGTCGCGGGCTGGGTCGCTGGGCGGATGGCGGGTTGAGGTAAGTTAGCGCTATTTCAGCAGCTTCCGCGCCAGCTTGACCTTGCTGCCGTAGGGCGGGTAGACAATGCCGAGGTCCAGGCGGGTGCCCCGCTTAACAATGCTTTTGTGATGGGAGAAGAGGTCGAAGCTGTATTTGCCGTGGTAGCCGCCGATCCCGGAATTACCGACACCGCCGAACGGCAGCCGGGTGCTGGCTACATGGGAGATGGTATCGTTAATGCAGCCGCCGCCGAAGGACACCTCAGTCATTACCTGTTGCTCCACCTGCTTATCGCGGGTGAACAGATAGAGGGCAAGCGGCTTCGGACGGGCATTGATGCTCTGGATGGCCTCCTCCAGCCGGGTATACTCCATAATCGGCAGCACAGGCCCGAAGATCTCGTCCTCCATGGAAGCGTCACTCCAATCCGCCGGATAGATCAGGGACGGCTCGATGTACAGCTCCTCAGGAATCACTGTCCCGCCCAGAATCAGCTTATCGCGGTCCCGCTCCAGCATCTCCCCGATCCGCCGCAGCTGGCGTTCATTCACGATCCGTCCATAGTCTGTGTTATGCCGGATATCAGTGCCATAGAAATCGGTGACGCAGCGCTTCATCCGTTCGGTCAGCTCCGCTGCCACCTCGCTATGGACCAGCAGATAATCAGGCGCAATACAGGTCTGCCCCACATTGATCAGCTTCCCCCAGATAATCCGCTTCGCGGCGGTCTCCAGGTCGGCGCTCCGGTCTACGATTACGGGGCTTTTGCCGCCCAGTTCAAGGGTGACTGGCACCAGGTTCTTCGCCGCCGCTTCCATGACAATTCTGCCTACAGGCACACTCCCGGTGAAAAAAATATAATCGAACGCCGCATGAATCAGCAGATTCGTCGTTTCCTTCTCCCCCTGTACTACCCGGATATAGGCGGGATCAAAGGTCTCCCGGATCATATCCTCGATGACAGCGGAGGTAGCGGGTGTACTCTCGGAAGGCTTCAGTACGGCGCAGTTCCCGGCGGCAATGGCGCCGATTAACGGCTCGATCAGCAGCTGGAACGGGTAGTTGAACGGCCCGATAATTAGCACCGTCCCGTAAGGCTCGGCTATGATTCTGCTCCGTGCCGGGAACAGGTGCAGCGGTGAGCCTACCTTCACCGGCTTCATCCAGCGCCGCAGGTGCTTCATCATATAGCCGATGCTGTCCAGCGTGAATCCGATCTCTGTGGCGTAAGCCTCGAACTCGCTTTTATGCAGATCCTGGTTCAGTGCAGCGATAATCCGGGCTTCATTGCGTGAGATGGCATCCTTCAGCTTCTGAAGCTGCTCCAGCCGGAAGCCGGGGGTTCTCGTGACTCCGCCGGTGAACCATTGTCTGTGCTCAGCCAGCAGCCGGTCGATCTGTTGTGCGGTGTATGGTGGCATGCTTGTATCCTCCTTGGTGATCTGCGGTTCCTATAGATTGCCTGCCGAAGAGGGCAGAGTCTGGATGTAATCATGCATCCGGCTCCGGTTCAGCAGGGTGATTTCATTGCCTTTGAATTCGATCCAGCCCTGGTCGCGCAGGAATCCCAGCTCCCGCGACAAGGAAGGGCGGGCGGTATTCATATGCTCAGCCCATTCCTTCCGGCTGAAGGGGAGCTTCAGGGTATCAGACTCCTGCTGCTCTCCCTGTTCCAGCAGGAAGTCTACGATACGGCGACGCAGCGGTCCGGCGGACAGGTTCTCAATCTTCCGGTTCACGAGCACCAGCCGCTCGGACAGATTCTCGATGAAGCGGGTGAGGATATCGGTGTCAGCCGCGAATAATCTCAGCAGCTCCTGCTTGCTGATGAACATCACCTTGCAGGGACCTGTGGCTGTAACCGTAGCGGGCACGGTGTTATTCCTGCGGAACAATACGGCTTCGCCGATCGTCTGCCCTTCCTTCAGATGCGCGATGGTCACACTGCTGCCAGTGGGGTGTGTCTTCTGCACCTCAATGCGGCCGGAGAGCAGAATCCCAAGCCGGTCCGCCGGATCGCCCTCTGCCAGAATAATCGCCTTCTTATGGTAGGAGCTGACAGCGTAAGCCAGCGTATGCAGCAGTTGTTCGATCTCTTCTACGGACTTTCCGCGAAATAGCAGGCAGGATTGCAGCGAAGCAGGCTCCGGTCTCATACTTTTCCTCCCGATGTGTTGTGATTGGTAACATTCGTTACCGATTGATAGACGAAAGTCTACTACAATTATTGGTAACTGTAAAGGCGAGGCACAGAGCGATTCCATTAATGATAAGGAGTGATTCAGGTAATGAGCGAAATGTTTTGTTTCCAGTGTCAGGAGGCAGCTAAGGGGACGGGTTGTACGATTCAGGGGGTGTGCGGCAAGACCAGTGAGGTAGCGAATCTGCAGGATCTTCTGGTGTATACACTTAAGGGCATTGCCGTCTTCGCGCGCAGCGGGCGTGAGCTGGGGATTACTGATCCGGTGACGGAGAGATTTATTATAGAGAGCTTGTTCGCTACGATTACCAATGCCAACTTTGTGCCGGAATATTTCACCGCGAAGATCCGCGAGGGTCTGGCCCTGCGGGATACGTGGCGCAGCAGGGTGGCGGATGCCGGAGTGGCGGCGTATCTGTCTGATCATGACGCGGCGAACTGGAATGCAGTGACGGATGAAGAGCTGATGGACAAGGCGGCAACGGTAGGTGTGTTAGCTACAGAACATGAGGATATCCGTTCCTTGCGCGAACTGCTGACCTACGGTCTGAAGGGGATGGCTGCTTACATGGAGCATGCTGCGGTATTGGGCTTCTATGAAGCAGGAGCCCATGCTTTTATGGAAAAAGGCTTGGCTGCCGCCCTTGATGACAGTCTGAGCGGCGCTGAGCTGACGGCTCTGGTGCTGGAATGCGGCAAGTTCGGCGTAGATGTGATGGCCTTGCTTGACCGTGCGAACACCGCAGCCTACGGCAACCCTGAGATTACCAAAGTGAACATTGGTGTAGGCACGAATCCTGGTATTCTGATCAGCGGTCATGATCTTAAGGATATGGAGGCGCTGCTGAAGCAGACCGAGGGTACCGGAGTGGATGTGTATACGCACAGTGAGATGCTGCCGGCCCACTACTATCCGGCCTTCAAGAAGTATAGCCATTTCGTTGGCAACTACGGCAATGCATGGTGGAAGCAGAATGAGGAATTTGCCAGCTTCAATGGTCCAATTCTGATGACCACGAACTGCATCGTGCCGCCGAAGGACAGCTACAAAGACCGGCTGTACACGACAGGCAACACCGGGTATCCGGGAATTCAGCATATCGCGGCAGGCGCGGACGGAGAGAAGGATTTCTCACCCCTGATCGAGCAGGCCAAGAGCTGCAGTGCTCCGGTGGAGATTGAGACAGGCGAGATTATCGGCGGCTTCGCCCATGCGGCTGTAATGAATGTGGCGGATCAGGTGGTTGGAGCGGTAGAGAGCGGGGCCATCAAGCAATTCTTCGTCATGGCCGGCTGCGATGGACGGATGAAGAGCCGGAATTATTACACCGACTTCGCAGCAGAGCTGCCTAGTGACACGGTGATCCTTACCGCAGGCTGTGCCAAATACAAATATAACAAGCTGGCGCTTGGCGATATCGGCGGAATTCCCCGCGTGCTTGATGCCGGCCAGTGCAATGACTCCTATTCCCTTGTGGTTATAGCGCTTAAGCTGAAGGAAGTGTTTGGTCTTGCGGATATCAACGATCTTCCGATCTCCTATAACATTGCCTGGTATGAGCAAAAGGCGGTCATCGTACTGCTGGCGCTGCTGCATCTGGGCGTGAAGAACATTCACCTGGGTCCTACACTTCCGGCGTTCCTGTCGCCTAATGTAGCCAAGGTCTTGGTCGATACCTTCGGTATCGGCGGGATTACTACCGTACAGGAAGACATGGAGCGGTTCATTGCTGCGGTCTAATACCATACAGATTCAGCATTAGCCAAAATACACAAAAGCGAGTCTCCGTATACGGAGGCTCGCTTTTGTGTATGGATATGAACATCACCGTCAGCGTTTACGGCAGCCGGTAGACTGCAAACGGCTCGCCGGTGCGGAGGGCGGCGCTGGCCTGGTCAAGCTGCTCAAGTGTTCCTGCATCCGGTGAAGCAGAGAGACTCTGCAGATTATGCTGTACCTGCTCTACTGTAGTTGCGCCGACAATCACTGTGGAGACGGCGGGCCGGTTCATCAGCCAGGCCAGGGATAGAGCCGCAGGTGAAGTGCCCATCTCCTCCGCAATTGCTTGAACCTGCTCCCCGAGCGAGATGCGCTCCGGGGTAAGGAAGCGGCGGAAGTTCGGATCGGTCTCTGCTCTGGAGCCGGCAGGGGCACTGCTGCTGCCGACATATTTGCCGGTAAGAATGCCGCCCGCCAGAGGGAAGTATGGGATGATGCCCAGCCCCTGATCCAGGCAGAGCGGAAGCAGTTCGGCTTCGGGCGTGCGGTCAGCCAGCGAATAGCTGCATTGGATAGAGATGTATTTCGCCCAGTTACGCGCTTCGCTGATTCCGAGCGCCTTCATCAGCTCCCAGGCGGCATAATTGGAGGCTCCGATATACCGCACCTTGCCTGCGGAGATCAGATCATCCAGCGTGCGCAGTGTTTCCTCCAGCGGTGTGTAGGGGTCGAAGGTGTGAATCTGGTACAGATCCACATAGTCGGTCTTCAGCCGGCGCAGGCTGCCCTCCAGCTCCTGCATCAGATGATGGCGCGAAGAGCCGCTGCCGCCGGGTCCCTCATGCTTCGGCAATCCGGCCTTGGTCGCCAGCACAGCGTTATGGCGTCTGCCTTCAAGCGCAAGGCCAATGATCCGCTCCGATTCAGAGCCGGCATAGATATTGGCGGTATCGATGAAATTAATGCCCTGATCCATAGCGGTGTGCAGAATGCGGACCGAGGTCTCCTGATCTGCCCGTTTGCCGAAGGAATTGGTTCCAAGACCCAGGGCGGACACCTGCAGGCCGCTATTGCCCAGACGGTTATATCTCACGCTCTCACTTCTCCTTATATAGTAGTAGTCTTAGCAGAATCACGCACAAGCAGCTTGCCGCCGGACTCCAGGCGACTCTCCTGCGACCGGGCAAGATTAATTACCGCATGCTCCTCCTGGAGCAGCTCAATCTCCTCGCTCAGCTTGAGGAGCAGCCTGGAGAAGCGGCTTAGCACACTGTCTGTGATGTACCCGGTGAATTGTCCCGGATGGGCGAATACCTCAAGCATCTGCCGGAGCGGGTCTGTGCCGGAGCCGAACTCTCCGTTCATACGGCTCAGGGCAGCCTGAAGATCACGGATCAGGCTGCCGAGGTGGCTGTATTTATCCTCCAGCAGCAGCATGACTACCAGGCCGTAATTCACGGATTGCTGGCGGGATTCCACATTCTTGGCCAGCTGGCGCGCTGCCTCCAGCAGTCCGTCCGTCTCTGTCCGCAGCAGGCTTGCGAGGCTATGCAGACGATGCTGCAGTACCCCGGCGTGTCCGGCGTACAGGCCGCTGCCGGTGACCTGGCCGCTAACGTAAATACTGCCGGTGGCTATAATTGTAGATTGGCGGATATCGCCATAGACGTACACATTCCCGAGGGCTTCAACCCGTACAGGTCCTTCCAGATCTCCCGGTACAATGATGTCACCTGCGAACATAACATCGCCCGCAGGATCGGTCATCTCGCTGGTCAGCAGACAGGCTGGAGGGAAGTCACATATCCGGACGCTGCTGTTTCCTCCGCAGATGCGGGGTCTGCCGGTATGCCGGGCCACGATATGACCGCAGGGAAGGAGCTTGGCATGATTACCGGCAGCAAAGTAGAGATCCTGCGGCGGGGGAGGGGGCAGTACCCTTCCGTCTGTGTCGAGGCCGGGAATGCCTTCTTCGGGCGGCAGTTTGCGGGCGAAGACTTCGCCTGCAAAGGTAAAGGGGGCCCCCGGGAAACGGAGATACTCCATGGTATCCTCAGGCTTCTGACCCGGGGCTCCCTGTCCCTGAAGCATCCGGTTCCCCTCCAGTGTATGCTCCGGCAGCAGGAATTCCAGCCGGGCTTCCTTGCCGGGCAGCGGGGATCTTCCTTCAGCGATGCATACGGGAAGATATGTAGGGTTCTCCAGCTCCGCGTACAGGGCGGGAATGTTCAGGTTGCGCAGAATAAAACGGTTGTCCAGTGAGGCGATAATCTGTTCTATGGTAAGCGTGGACAGCAGCATCGCCGGATTGGGCTGGGCACGGACAACCGCTTCGAAGGCGGCAGGACAGTTGACCAGATTCCAGGCGTACTTCTCTGCACGGTATAAAGTGAAGTGGACCTTGAGCTTGTCAGGCGATACGGTAATTTCATATTGCGGCTTCTCACAGATCTCCCAAGTGATATAATCCGCCCTGGTGACCTCGGTTGGTTCTGTAACGGTCTTCCAGTTGATCTTCAGGACAACAGGGTGGATCGCAGAAATGCGGGCGGGAGCACCTCCGGGGAGCGGGGGAGTAATAAATATCTGGTTGTCCTGCACGAGGATAATTCCATTCTTATCTCCAGTTGTCCCGTCAGAAGCTCGGCCCTCCACAGAGAATGAATCCAGGAGACCTTTACGTTCGAGCATCAGGGACTCTACGAATTCATATCGGCTTGGTTCGATATCCTGCTGCGGCATGGTTGTAACCTCACTTTTTCGTATGATCAATGGCAATTCGTACAGAAAAAGAACATCATCAAGCCTGGGAGGCTTCCCCCTCCTGAACAGCTGGCTTAAGTGGTCTCTATTGGCAGCCTGGCAACCGTAAACGCAGATTCTGGCGTTCTTAGGCCCATAGCTTTGCGTCCTGCCCTTTCGGGGAGTTTGCCTTTAGAAATAGATCAATGATATACATCCTGTAGAGGCAATGAATAGTGGTCGACTGCAATCGACAAAAAGAATCATAAATAGTTCTTATGCGTCATTAACTTCTGCAAACAAGCTTAATTCTAGTACTTAAAGAGCTATTTTTCAACTATATTATGCCTATTTATCAAAAAACTCGAAATATGCAGCTCTATTTCGACAAAAAAACTGGTTTCCCAGCGCTTACAGCTTATGGAAGAGGCAGAAGGGGGGAAGTGTGAGCATTGAACTGTTGGGACACTCTGGGCTTGGTAAGACCCGGAGTGTTCCTTTTTGATAAGGAGTATTGCGAGTATGAATGTTATGTATATGTTAACTATGTAAATAAACACAAACATTCAGTGCATTATTTCGTAATAAAACCGAAGACATCCCAAATTCATTGTAATATAATCTAACTCATACCAAGGAAACGCGAATTAATGTTAATTAATATAACATTGATAGAGATAGCGACATCAGGAGAGGAGCATAAACCATGCAGATTGCAGCAACACCTTACATCTGGCCTTATGACGGGGCTGTGGACCCGGCGAAGACAGCGCTGATGATTATCGACATGCAGACGGATTTTTGCGGCAAGGGCGGTTACGTCGAGAGAATGGGTTATGACCTCTCATTAACAGCGAGGGCGATTCAGCCCATTCAGCGGCTGCTGGCACGTATCCGGGAGATTGAAGGGTTCACCGTGATCCATACCCGCGAGGGGCATAAGCCGGATCTGTCGGATCTGCCGGCGAACAAACGGTGGCGCAGCCGCCAGATCGGGGCCGAGATCGGCTCCGAAGGACCGGCGGGACGAATCCTCGTGCGGGGGGAGCGTGGCTGGCAGATCATTGAGGAGCTGGCGCCTGCCCGCGGAGAGTACATTATAGACAAGCCGGGCAAAGGGAGCTTTTACGCAACGGACCTGGACCTGATCCTGAAGAATAAAGGAATTACCCATCTGATTCTGACCGGTATTACGACCGATGTCTGTGTACACACCACGATGCGGGAAGCCAATGACCGCGGGTACGAGTGTCTGATTCTTGCGGATTGCACGGGAGCGACGGATGAAGCGAATCACCTGGCGGCGCTGAGTATGGTTCAAATGCAGGGCGGGGTGTTCGGCAGTGTAAGTGATTCACAAGCGGTGCTGCGTGCGCTGGAGCAATACTAAATCATTCATAAACGGGGGAATAACCATGTGGAACAAGTCCAGAACGAAAGCGCTGATGCTGTTAACCTCGCTGATGCTGCTCCTGACCGCCTGCGGTAACACTACGGAAGCCGGTAAGGCCGAAGGCCAGGGAGCGGAAGGCTCAGGCGAGCTGAAGAAGGTGGTGCTCCGGCTGAAGTGGATTCACCAGGCGCAGTTTGCCGGCTTTTATACCGCGGTGGAAAAAGGCTTCTATAAAGAAGCGGGGCTGGATGTTGAGATCCGCCCGGGGGGCTCGGATTTCCCGGCTGTGCAGATGGTAGCTTCCGGCAGTGAGGAGTTCGGAGTTACGGGTGCCGACCAGGTCGTCATCGCCAGAGAGAAAGGCGTCCCTGTCAAAGCGTTATCGGCGATCTACCGCAAAACCCCGTTCGTCATGTTCACACTCAAAGAGTCCGGGATCAAGACTATGGAGGACCTTGTCGGGCAAAAGGTAGGCATTAAGCTGGGCGGCAACGAAGAGCTGACCTTCCGGGCCATGGAGAAAAGCGCGGGCATCGACCCTTCGCAAATCGAAGAGATGCCGGTCAAATACGATCTGAGTCCGCTGTTGACCGGGCAGGTCAAGGCCTGGCCCGGCTATGTCATTAATGAAGTGCTGGCTGTAGAGGAGCAGGGCAAGGAAGTGAATATTATCGACCCGAACGACTATGGCATCAATTTCTATGCCGATACCTTATTCACTACGGAGTCTATCATCAAGAAGGACCCGGAGATGGTCGCAAGCTTCGTGCAGGCCTCCATGCAGGGCTGGGATTATGCAGTGAAGCATCCAGACGAAGCGGCGGAATTCGGCCTGAAGTATGGCGAGAAGCTGGATCTGAAGCATGAGGTCAATATGATGAAGGCCAGCATTCCGCTGCTTGATCCGGAGAAGCTCCCGCTGGGCTCGATGGATGAGGCGTCCTGGGAGACCCTGCAGAAGAATCTGGTCGAGCTGGGCTTTGTGAAAAAGGAACAGGACATACGCGGATTGTTCACCAATGAGTTTTTGAAATAAGGAGGGACCCGATAATGACAACAGCGATCAAAGAACAGCTGGATGCTGCCGCCGCGCAGCATCCCGGTACCCGGGAAACCATGCTCTCCCTGCGCAACTGCTCTCTTTCCTTCGGCAACGTGCCTGTGCTGGATCAGGTCAGTCTTGATGTATACCGCAATGAATTCATTTCGATTCTCGGACCGAGTGGCTGCGGGAAATCCACAACACTCCGGCTGATGCTGCGGTTGTTAAGCCCGGAGGCCGGTGGAGAGGTGGCGTATGCCTCACCTGATCTCTCCCTGGGCATGGTCTTCCAGAAGCCTGTCCTGATGCCCTGGCTGAATGCGCTACAGAATGTCATGCTGCCGCTGGAGCTGGGCGAGAAGAAGAAGTTCAGTAAAGCCGAGGCGCGTGAAAAAGCAGAAAGTGCCCTGCGCCTGGTCGGTCTGCAGGATTATCTGAACCACTTCCCGCATCAGCTCAGCGGCGGGATGCAGCAGCGGGCGGCGATTGCCCGGGCCCTGGCTGCCGATCCGACGGTGCTGCTGATGGATGAGCCGTTCGGCGCGCTGGATGAGCTGACACGCGAGAAGCTGAATTTCGAGCTGCTGCGGCTGTGGGAGAGCCCGGAGACCAGTCTAAGCAGCATTGTGATGGTTACCCATTCCATTCATGAATCCGCGCTGCTGTCAGACCGGGTCGTGATGATGTCTCCCCGGCCCGCCGGTGTGACGGATATCATTCCGGTGACGCTGCCCTCCCCGCGTGAGGCGGGCATGGAAGAGCTGCCGGAATTCCACCGGATTGTCAAGGAACTGAGAAAGCGGGTGAAGCATCTATGACGGTCAAAATCAAAGACACCCTGTACCCGGTCACGTTTGCGCTTGGCTTCCTGCTTCTCTGGGAGCTGGCTGTACGTCTCCTGTCGGTTCCGATGTATCTGCTGCCTGCGCCTACGCAGGTAGTCTCGGCAATTAATGGCTCGCTCTGGTCGCATACGCTGGTTACGCTGGGCGAAGCGCTGACCGGGTTCATTCTCGCCAATATCCTTGGCCTGGCTACCGCAGTGATTTTCGTGCATTCCAAGCCAATAGAGAAGGGAATGTTCCCGCTGGCCATCGCCCTTAAGACTACGCCGCTGGTGGCGCTGGCCCCGCTGCTGGTCGTTTGGCTGGGGACCGGGTATACCTCGAAGGTAATCGCCTCGATGCTGATCTGCTTTTTCCCGATTCTGGTGAATAGTGTTAAGGGTCTTAAGGCGATTGAATACGAAGCCTGGGAGCTGTTCTCGACCTACAAAGGGACGAAGAGCGAAATCTTCTGGAAGCTGCGTCTGCCGACGAGTCTGCCTTATATCTTCTCTGCCCTGAAGATCTCCACCTCGCTCGCCATTGTCGGAGCCATCGTCGGCGAATTCGTCGGAGCGAATAAGGGACTGGGTTATGTGGTGCTTGTCTCTTCCTATCATATGGATACGCCGGTGATGTTCTCGGCCATTATTGCTTCGGCGCTATGCGGCTTGCTGCTGTTCTGGTGTATCGGGCTGCTGGAGAAACGGGTTATTTTCTGGACAAGGAGCGATGATCTATGATGAACTGCTCGGTTATCCGCATTCCTGCGGGTGCGCCGCATGATATGTCGGGCCTTGGCGCGGCGGTGGAAGCGGGGCTGTTCCGGCCGGAGGAAGTGGTCGCGGTGCTGGGGAAGACGGAGGGCAACGGCTGTGTGAATGATTTTACGCGGGGTTATGCGGTCATGGCACTGAAAGGATTCTTCGCTGAAGCGGCAAAAGAAGAGGCTGCCGATATCTCCTATGTGATGTCCGGCGGTACGGAAGGGGTGCTCAGCCCGCACTTCACGATTATCAGCCGCAGCGGACAGGGGGAGCCGGGGGTGGCCGCTGATGGCCTGAAGTCACTGGCCATTGGAGTCGCCAGAACCCGGAGCTTCCAGCCGGGGGAGCTGGGCAGACTTAGTCAGGTGGACGAAGTGGCGGATGCCGTGGCCCGTGCGGTTATGGATGCGGGCATTACCTCTCCTTCGGATGTGCATTTTGTACAGATCAAGTGTCCGCTGCTTACCGCTGAACAGATCTATGAGGCGCACAGTCATGGGGTATCGCTCATCACAGAAGATACTTATAAATCGATGGGATATTCCAGAGGGGCCTCTGCACTGGGTGCCGGGGTAGCGCTGGGTGAGGTGGATCGTGCGGCTCTACAGGAAGAAGATATCTGCACGGACTGGAATCAATTCAGCGCGGTAGCCTCCACTTCGGCGGGCAGTGAGCTGTCCTGCTGCGAAGTGATTGTGTTCGGGAACTCGCTGTCTGCGGATGGCCCGTACCACATCGACCATGCCGTGATGCAGGATGCAGTGGATGGCGCTGCGCTACAAGGCCTGCTGGACCGGTATCCCGGTGAGGAGCTGGTGCAGGTGCTGGCCAAGGCTGAAGCCGATCCCGATGGCATAATCCGCGGACGCCGCCATATCATGCTGGATGACTCGGATATCAATCATACCCGCCATGCGCGGGCTGTAGTCGGGGGTGTGCTGGCCTATGTCGGCGGCGACCCGATGATCTACGTCTCCGGCGGAGGCGAGCATCAGGGGCCGAAGGGCGGAGGGCCGGTGGCGGCTGTGTTCCGCCGCAGGTAGCGGAGCTATATAGATTGAACTATAAATTTAAGTTAAAGGAAAAGTGGCGGAGGGGAATATAGGATACAACTACATTTTATCCATCATGGGGGAATCGAATATGCATACACAGGAAACGAAAGTGCTGGCAGCAGCAGATATGACATGGGAGCTTATGCCGAATCACATAGAGCTGTATCACCGGGAGATTGTCTCGGCAACGGAGGCGGACCGCCTGGGTATCCGGATGAGCTCGATTCTGTGGGAGAAGCTGGGGATCGGCGGCCAGGTCTTGCCGCACTATCATGATGTAGTCGAAATCATTCATATTACCGTAGGAGAGGTCAAGCTGCTATGTGACGGGGAGTGGTACAGCTACCGGGCTGGAGATACGTTCCATGTGCCTGCGGGCGTAGTCCATTCTGTCAGGAATACAGGGGATTCTCCCTCGGAGCAGATCAGTAT
Organism: Paenibacillus sp. FSL H8-0122; assembly: GCF_038005345.1. Classification (NCBI taxonomy): domain Bacteria; kingdom Bacillati; phylum Bacillota; class Bacilli; order Caryophanales; family Paenibacillaceae; genus Paenibacillus; species Paenibacillus sp. FSL H8-0122. The sequence continues at coordinate 7,078,959 of NZ_JBBOTB010000001.1, forward strand.
TTTTGTCCCGGCGGAGGCGGAGGTGCCGGGGAACAGCTTCTTCGGCACTACACTAATCGAGGATATCTATTCTTCCAAGCTATAGTAAAGGCGGCGGAGCCATGGGCAGCAATGTAATTACCGGTTTGACCTGCAGCGATATTCTGCTGATTCCCGACCTGAAGGAAGCGGCCCTGCTGGCCGGAGCCGGGGGCCTTGGGCGTTATATTAACCGGGTCAATGTAATGGAGGTTCCCGATGTCATTGACTGGGTCCGTCCGGGAGAGTTCCTGATTACCAGCGGCTTCCCCTTTCATAACCGGCCGGAGCTGATCGCAGAGATTATTCCCCAGCTGAACCAGAAGGGAGTGTCCGCGCTTGGGATCAAAACCAAACGCTATATCGATGAGATTCCGCCGAAGGCTCTGGAACTTGCGGATCAGCTGGGCTTCCCGATCTTCGAGCTGCCCGCCTCCACCTCCTTCTCCGATGTGGTCCGCGACATTATGGAGCGGGTGCTGGTGCAGGAGGCGCGGGAACTCTCACAGCTGCAAAGCCGCTTCCAGAAGCTGTCGAAGCAGCTTCTCCATGGCGACGGGATTGAGGATTTCCTGCTGACCCTGGACGGCATGCTGCATAATCCGGTCGTCCTGCTGGATGATACGGATCAGGTCTTCTGTTCTCCGCAGGCGGAAGCGCTGAAGCTGGAAGAGCAGCTTCCGGCCTGGATACAGCTTCGCCAGGAAGGCAGTCTTGGCATTACATTCCTCACAGTTGGAGAACGGCGAATCCGTGCCTATGTCTCGGCCGTCAATGACAAGGGGGCAGACCAGTGTCTGTTGGTGCTGCTGGAGTGGAACAGCGAGCTGTCGGTAGTGGATCAGTTAACGATTGACCGGGTCGGTGTGCTGGTCGGCCTGGAGATGATCAACGCCGGGGCCCGCCGGGAAGTGGAGCTGAAGTATGTGGACCAGTTCCTGCAGGACTGGATCAGCGGGCGGATTGCTGCTGCCGAGGATCTGAAGCTGCGCGGCGCGGCCTGCGGCTGCCCGCTCCCGGAGCGCCCGCTGCGTGCTGTAACCGCCGGATGGCTGGAGGATAAGCCGGAGCTTAAGCAGCTGCAGCAGGTAGTGAAGCGGGTGCGTGCCCGGGCAGACCTGCAGCATGTGAAGCTCACCATCCTTGAAGGGGAGCTGGTCCTGACCGTGCCGGAGCAGCCGGAGCTTCCGCTGGAGGAGACGCTGGGGCGTCTGCTGGCCGAGATGAACCGGGTGTTTGTCAGCGGGAGCTGCGCCTTCTGTATTGGCGATCTTGCGGACGGCCCTGATCAGGTGCGGTTCAGCTATGAATCCTCCCGCAAAATCGCCCGCATCCGCCAAATCAGCGGCTACAGCGGGTCTTATGTCGATTACCGGAAGCTGGGTGTCTTCCGGCTGCTGTACCATCTGCCCGAGCTGGAGGAGATCACCGAGTACAGGGATCAGTATATTGCTCCGCTGCTGGAGTACGACCGCAAGCATAATGCTTCCCTGCTACAGACGCTCCAACTGTATTTCAAGTGCAACCGCAACGTCAAGCGGACCTCCGGCGAGCTGTTCACACATTATAATACGGTCACCTACCGGATCGACCGGGCCTGCGAGCTGCTGGGATTAAGCCAGGATGACGGTGACGATATGCTGGAGCTGCAGCTTGCGCTGAAGCTGCATGAGATGGGCAAGGGCCGCAGGTCCGGTACCGATACGCAGAGAAGGAGATGAAGCCTGATGACAGCAACAACAGAATGGCCCGCGAAGCTGACTGCCGGCTGGCTGCGGGGGCAGTATTTGCACGGCGCACTGACCCCGGAGGAGGTTATCCGGGAGATCATCCGCCGCGCTGCGCGGGACAAGGACATGAACATCTGGATTGAACCGCCCGCCGAGGCGCAGATCAGCCCCTTCCTGGAAGCGCTCCGAGAGCTGAATCCGCAGGAGCATCCCTTGTGGGGCATTCCGTTTGCGGTGAAGGATAACATCGATGTGAAGGGGCTGCCCACGACAGCGGCATGTCCTGAATTCGCTTATCAGCCGGAAGCCGACGCAGCGGTTGTGGCGAAATTGGTGGCTGCGGGGGCGATCCCTGTCGGCAAAAGCAATCTGGACCAGTTCGCCACCGGACTCGTCGGTGTGCGCAGCCCTTACGGCGAGACACATAATGCCCTGCGTCCCGAATACATCAGCGGCGGCTCCAGCGCCGGTTCGGCGGTTGCCGTAGCCCGGGGCCAGGCGGTGTTCAGCCTGGGCACCGATACCGCCGGCTCGGGCCGTGTGCCGGCCGCGCTGAACGGGCTGGTCGGCTACAAGCCCAGCCTGGGCGCCTGGCCGGTGCGCGGCGTAGTGCCGGCGTGCGCCAGCCTGGATTGTGTCACCGTATTCGCGCACAATCTGGAGGATGCGCTCACGGTGGACCGCGCAGCACGCGGCTTCGATGCGGCCGATCTGTGGTCGCGTTCCGTGAAGCGGGGCCGAGCCGCTCTGCCGGGGAAGCTGCTGCTGCCGGAAGCGCCGCCGGACTTCTATGGGCCCCATGCGGACGAATACCGCCGGGCCTGGGAACGGGCCGAAGCGGCGGTGCAGAAGCTGGGGCTACCGGTTGAACGGGTGGACTGTACGCTGTTCTCCGAAGCGGCAGCCATCCTGTACGACGGCCCCTGGGTAGCCGAGCGCTGGGCGGATCTGGCCGGATTCGTAGAGAGTCACCGTGAAGCTGTGCTGCCGGTGACGGAGTCGATTCTCTCCTCCGGGGCCGCGGAGCGCCACACCGCTTCGAGCCTGTTCCAGGCCATGCACCGCTTGCAGCAGTATAAGCGGGAAGCGGAGCTGCTGCTGCGGGATGCGGTGCTGGTCCTGCCGACCTGCGGCGGAACCTGGACCCGGGAGCAGGTGGCGGCGAACCCGGTCGGAGCCAACTCCGATATGGGCCGCTACACCAATCACTGCAACCTGCTCGATCTGTCGGCGGTGGCAATTCCCGCCGGAGAAGCGGCGGAGAACCTGCCGTTCGGCATTACGCTGTTCGCTCTGGCGGACAGTGAGCATCTGCTTGCCGGAGCGGGGAAGCTGCTGGCGGAGGGGGATTCGCCGGGGCGGGAGGATGGCGGCGCTGCTGCCGGTGACGAATCACCATCGTCCGGCATGGTTACACTTGCGGTCTGCGGGCTGCATATGCGCGGCTTCCCGCTGGAGAAGCAGATGCTGGAGCATGGCGCCCGCTTCTGGCAGGAGGCGCGGACCGCTGCCTGCTATGAGCTAGTCAAGCTCCCTACCGTACCGGCTAAGCCGGGCCTGCTGAGACAGGCGGCAGGGGGAAGTGCTGTCGAGCTGGAGCTGTGGCAGATGCCGGTGGAAGCGCTGGGCGCGTTCGCCACGCTCATCCCGGCTCCGCTGGGCCTGGGACGGGTAGCGCTTGCCGATGGCCGCGAAGTGACGGGCTTCATCTGCGAAGGCTATGCCGCTACCGGTGCCGAGAACGTTACTGCCTACGGGGGCTGGCGGTATCTGCCTGCTGAATAATATACCGCTTTCGGCGTTTAGCCCTGAGTGCGGCAATATACCAAACGGCAAACGTTTCGGCGGCGATCTTGAGAGCCGGGCAGGTGCAGCGCGACCTGGACAAAACAAAAAAAGGACTCTCCCAAGCTTATAGCTTGTGGAAGAGTCCTTTTTGTATGAACTGGATGGCGCGTGCAGGCTGTGCCTTGACATGCTGTGGTGCGGTGGAAAGAGCTGCGTAATCGGCGCGTTCGATCTCCTCAAGAATCCGGTTCAAGTGGGAGAACACCGCACCGAGATCACGGAAGGCCGCGAGCGGGCACTGATCCTGCAGCTGCGAGAACCAGGCGAGCTGCACATCGCGGGCTCTTCTCAGACTCTCGGGGAGTGAGCGTCCGCTGCATTCGGCATCCGATAGCGTCCGTGTGCCGTACAGGGCGATACAGTCTGCCGTTGCGGTTACAACCTCCAGCATCCAGTCGGCTGCGGCATAATGGGACGGCAGCAGAGCGATCTCTTCGCTTATGGCTTTGACATAGGAGTGCACCTTGATGAGATGGGTGGTCGTCTGTGTCAGCTTGCCAATGTCCTTACGGCACTGGTAATGAGACAGCGTGTAATGCATCTCCTTCTGCAGCTGGTCGCTCTTCTTCAGCAGCTCGCCGGAGCGCTCAAGAGCAGCCTTGGCCTGTGCGGCATCCCGGCCGCTTGCAGCGAATCCGGTTAAGGCATCGGATAAGGTCAGGCTGCCCTTCAGTGCCAGGTCCTTGACCTTGACGAAGCTCTTGGGCGGCACGATAATCATATTGATGATGAGGGCGATAAGCACGCCGATCAGCGTCTCGGCGACTCTCCAGACGATATATTGGTCATGATAGAAGGTAAGTGCGAGCACCGAGGTGACGCCGACCTGGGAGACGGCCTGGATATTGATCCGGCAGGCTGTAGCCACGCCAATGCCGATCAGCAGCATCAGCAGGATCGACAGCGCGCCCACATCGAAGAACTTGCCCACGATCAGGCTGACGATTCCGCCGAGGATGACGCCGGTCATGCGGTAGAAGCCTTTTTCGAGGGAGGCCTTGACGCTGCTCTGGGTAATCAGAATCGCCGCAAGCGGGGCGAAGTACAGGTACTGGTCTCCGTAAATGGTGTGCACCGTCAGCCACGAGAGCGAAGCGGCGAGTGTAATCCGTATCATATATAAGGATAATCCGAACTTTTCAAGGCGCTCCTGTAAGCCCTCGTTCATGTTTGTCATCTTCTTTCATGTAAATAGGAAAAATTTTATGGTTTTCATCCGTTTTCATTATAGCACCTCAAAACAGGCTGGAGGCGGGCAAGATTTTACGAACTTGTTAAGTTTTTGTGCTTGATTTCACAATGTAAGCTATCGCATATATTGCAGGATTCCTTTATGCTATATATATTGAAGTCTGTCGAACTAAGGCAGGAATTGTCGCTTATCCGTGCTGAGCATGCTGCTGCCGGATTGTCTCCCGCAAGAAGCGGGTAAAATAGGTTGTACTACATAAGTAAGGGAGGTTGTTAGCTATAGCTACCCCGGAAGGCACTATTATTTCTTTTGACCAGGTGATTAAGCAATACGACGACGAAGAGGCTGTACTCAAAGGCGTGAGCTTCGAAATTGAACGCGGTAAATTCTACACGCTGCTGGGCCCTTCGGGCTGCGGAAAAACGACCATTCTGCGTCTGATCGCCGGCTTCGCGGAGCCGACTGAAGGTTCGATCTATCTGAACGGCAAAATTATAAACCACATTCCCGCCAATGAGCGGCAGGTCAATACGGTGTTTCAGGACTATGCGCTGTTTCCGCACCTGAACGTATTCGAGAATGTGGCGTTTGGACTGCGCATCAAGAAGCTGAAGAAGGATGTTATTCAGCAAAAGGTGCAGGAAGCGCTGCGCTTCGTCAACCTGGTCGGCTATGATCAGCGGGCCATTAATGAAATGTCCGGCGGGCAGAGACAGCGTGTTGCCATTGCACGCGCCATTGTCAACGAGCCGCAGGTGCTGCTGCTGGACGAGCCGCTCTCGGCGCTTGATCTGAAGCTGCGTACGGAGATGCAGTATATTCTGCGGGAGATGCAGCAGCGGCTGGGCATCACCTTCATCTTCGTCACCCATGACCAGGAAGAGGCGCTGGCGATGTCCGACTGGATCTTCGTCATGAACGGCGGCAAGATTGAGCAGAGCGGAACGCCTAATGATATCTACGATGAGCCGATTAACCGGTTCGTGGCTGACTTCATCGGAGAGTCGAACATTGTGCCGGGTGTGATGATTGAGGACTATGTAGTTGAGTTTAACGGTCACCGGTTCGAATGTGTCGATGCCGGTCTGAAGCCGAATGAAGCGGTGGAGGTGGTAATCCGCCCTGAGGATCTGGAGATTGCGGCCCTTGAAGCGGGCAAGCTGAAGGTGCGTGTAGATTCCCAGCTGTTCCGCGGAGTTCACTACGAGATCAGCTGCTATGACGGCTCCGGCCATGAATGGCTCGTCCATTCCACCCGTAAGGCAGAGGTTGGCTCCGAGATCGGGCTGTATTTTGACCCGGAAGCGATTCATGTTATGCGTTTCGGTGAAACGGAGGAAGAGTTCGACAAGCGTCTGGAGGCCTACGCCGAGGTGGAGAGCCATGATGACTAAGGGCAAGTCGTATTATCTCATTCCGTACTACCTGTGGATCGCGCTGTTTGTCATTGCACCAGTGCTGCTGGTGGTCTACTATTCCCTGTTCGATCTGGAGGGGAAGCTGACGCTGAATAACTACGTCAATTTCTTCACACCGGTCTATATGAGAATGATGCTGAATTCGTTCTGGTACGCTTTTCTGATCACGGTGTTCTCGCTCCTGGTGGCGTATCCGGCCGCTTATCTTCTGACGCGAACGAAGCACAAGCAGCTGTGGCTGCTGCTGATTATTCTGCCGACCTGGATCAACCTGCTGCTGAAGACGTATGCCTTCATCGGGATCTTCGGCACCTTCGGCCCGGTCAATAATTTCTTTGATCTGATGGGTCTGGGTGAGCAGCAGATTCTGTTCACGGGCTTCAGCTTCGTGTTTGTGTCGGTCTATATTTTCATTCCATTCATGATTCTGCCGATCTTCAGTGCCCTGGATGAGATGAATCTGTCGCTGGTCGATGCCGCGCGCGATCTGGGCGCATCGGGATGGACAACGTTCCGGCGGGTGGTTTTTCCGCTGACGATCTCGGGTGTACGCTCCGGCTGTATGGCGGTATTCATTCCGGCGCTGTCGCTGTTCATGATTACGCGTCTGATTGCCGGGAACCGGGTGATTACGCTCGGCACCGCGATTGAGCAGCACTTCCTGGTCACACAGGATTGGGGGATGGGCTCCACCGTTGCGGTGTTCCTGATCGCCATTATGGCGCTGTTCATGATTCTGACCGGCGGCTCGCGGAAGGGGGTGCGCGGATGAAGAACAGACGAAGGGTTAAGAACAAGAACGGCATCGCCAATATTTATCTGGTGCTGGTCTTCCTGGTGCTGTACGCGCCGATCTTCTATCTGATGTATTACTCGTTCAACAGCGGTGGCACGATGCACAAGTTCGAGGGCTTCACGCTGGATTATTACCGTGAGGTAGTTGCTGATACCCGGCTGATGATTATTGTGATTAACACACTGGTCATCGCCCTTCTGTCATCGACCATTGCGACGATCATAGCGGTAATCGGTGCGCTGGCGATCCATCATGTCCGCAGCCGCCGGGCCAAAAACACGCTGCTCTCGCTGAACAATGTGCTGATTGTCAGCCCGGATGTCATCATCGGAGCCTCCTTCCTGATCCTGTTCACGATTGTCGGGATCAAGCTGGGCTTCACCTCCGTGCTGCTCTCGCATGTGGCGTTCAGCATTCCGATTGCGGTCATTATGATCCTGCCGCATTTGCAGGAGATGAGCCCGACCCTGACGGATGCCGCACGTGATCTCGGGGCCACGCGCCGGGATGTGCTTACGAAGGTGATTCTGCCGATCATCAAGCCGGGAATCTTCAGCGGATTCTTCATGGCTCTGACCTATTCCCTGGATGATTTCGCGGTTACCTTCTTCGTCACAGGCAATGGCTATTCCACCCTGTCGGTGGAGATCTATTCCCGTGCCCGTCAGGGGGTCTCGCTGTCGATTAACGCATTGTCGACGCTGATTTTCCTCTTCACGATTCTGCTGGTCATCGGTTATTACTACCTGAACCAGCGTAAGAGCCGCCCGGCGGTACAGATTGCCGAGCCGGTGGCCGAAGCGGGGGTGCCAAGATGAAGCAGCTTGTGAATACGTTCCTGGCGATTCTGATCGTCGCGTTCGGCCTGATGTTCCTGGCGTCCCGGCTGAACTCGGCCCAGGGCTATAGCGGCGGCAATACGCTGACGATCTATAACTGGGGCGACTATATTGATCCTGACCTGCTCAAGCAATTCCAGGAAGAGACCGGTATTACGGTCATCTACCAGACGTTCGATTCCAATGAAGCGATGCTGACCAAGGTCGAGCAGGGCGGTACGGTCTTCGATGTCGTTGTGCCTTCCGACTACGCCATTGCCAAGATGCGGGAGGAGAAGCTGCTCTTGCCGCTGGATCACAGCAAGCTTCCGAATCTGGCCAACATCGGTTCCAAATTCATGAATCTGTCCTTCGATCCCGGTAACAAGTATTCGGTTCCTTATTTCTGGGGGACGGTGGGGATTATCTTCAATCCCGAGATGACGAAGGGGATGGATTTCAGCAGCTGGAATTCGCTGTGGGACAAGCGGCTGAATAATAATATTTTCCTGGTGGACGGTGCCCGTGAGGTGATGGGCATGGCGCTGAACAGCCTGCACTATTCCGTTAATGACAGGAATGAGGAGCATCTACAGGAGGCACTGGCCAAGCTGAACAAGCTGTCGCCGAATGTGAAGGCGATCGTCGGCGACGAGATCAAGATGCTGCTGGCGAACGAAGAGGCGGCTGTCGGGATCGTCTGGTCCGGCGACGCTTCCGAGATTATGGATGAGAACGACAAGCTGGATTATGTGGTGCCGGAGGAAGGCTCGAACATCTGGTTCGACAACATGGTCATTCCGCGCGGAGCCGCCAATATCGAAGGGGCGCATAAGTTCATCAACTTCATGCTCCGCCCGGATGTGGCGGCCCAGAATACGGAATACGTCGGCTATTCCACGCCGAACGTTCCCGGCCTGAAGCTGCTGCCGGAGGACATCTCCGGCGACGAGCGCTTCTACCCGCCCGCCGAGATCACCGGCCGGCTGGAGGTCTACGACAACCTCGGCAAGCGGATGCTTGCCCACTATAATGAGCTGTTCCTGATGTTTAAGATGAATAAGAAGTAGGTATCTTAGGTACAAGGAAAGCGCCCGACTGCGGAATTTCGCAATCAGGCGCTTTTTAATTTATACATTATGAATGATTACTCATGCACAGGTGGCTTTACTCTAGTAATATCAATGTTTGGAGCTCTCGAGGTATATACGTTCCAAATCCCCAGTATTGGCTTGATTATACCTGATCTTATGATTTCGTAGTACGATAACCTTTTGCGCAATGGCTTCCGCCAAACCAAGGATATGAGTGGAGACTACAATCATCTTATTTTCTTTAGCCATTTGGTCAATGAAGCGCTTAAACACGATAATTTGCTCCGGATCCAGTCCATTTGTTGGTTCATCTAGTAAAAGGATTTCCGGATTATGCAATATACTGCTCAATAGACACACTCTTTTGCGGGTTCCTTGGGATAATGCATCCATCCGCTCAGATAAATAAGGCTGCAAATTAAAAAAATCGCACCAATAATTGATTACAGGAGAGCTATTCCGCTCCTTTAAACCGCGCAATTTAGCCGTAAGCTGAAGGGTCTCGGCAACCGTTAAAAAGGGATAATAGTAAGGGTACTCTGTTAAATAGCCGACCTTGTTTCGGTAGCTGGTGTGGTGAAGACCTTTACAGCATTCCCCGTTGTAGAAGATTTCGCCCGAAGTAGGACGCTGCGCTCCGGACAGGATATTTAATAGAGTGGTTTTACCGGCTCCGTTGGGACCCAGCAGTACACTGACCTGCCCTTGATATAGTTTCCAATTAATATGGTCTAGCACAATCCGCTGATTAAAATGCTGGGTAATTCCCCGTAATTCCAGATATGAATCAGTCATAGAGTGCACCTCTTATTATATTGCTATTTTTAAAAATTTTGAGCGAAAAAATAGTTATGCAGCAAAGTGCTATTAGTATTGCAGGCACATAAGATAACGTGAGGTAGAACAGTATTGCAGTGCTAAAGGCAAATATTAGAATACCGGATAACTGTATACGGTAATATCCTTTCTTAAGAAAATCGGAGAAGTAGAGTCCAAGTAGTATGCCGATCAGGCTTAAAGACAGATTGAATAGCATAAGCCTCGTCAATTGGCTGAGCATAAGAGAGGTAGAAGGCCGGAACCATATACTCCACACGAAATAATTCACTGTACTGATAATGAAGGTAACGACAAAGCAAGTGCTCCACTTTATAAAAATAAGTTGCCTTATATCCAGTTGATTAAAGAGGTACAGATTGATGCTGTTCTCTTCCAGGCCGAGCAGGTTGACTGTCCAAGCATCGTGCATGAAAACTATTATTAGCATAATAATGACTAGTAGTGCAGAAGGATAATCTCTGAGAAAAAACAAGGAAATTTGACAGATGGCTACCACAAAAGCAAGAGGAATTGTCCTTTGCAGAGATGAAAGATAGAGGAGTTCCTTCTTCAATGCAGGGTGACTGCTTATGAAGGAATGCTGCTTAGCGGCACCCTTGAAAGTAATATTTCTTAATCGAATAATGAAATACTGTACTCCCAGGAAACTTGCACCTCCCGCAAGAAACCCGGCATTCAGTTCCAGAAAGAGATGGACAACTGAAAATTGTAATCCACCCCAGAGCACCACGCTTAACATCAGAAGATTTGCTCCGGATAAGGGGACTAACACTTTAATAAGCAGGAGCAATACTGGCAAAGAACGTCTTACGCTAGAAGAGAGCAAAAATTTGATTTCATGGATACTGTATACTTCGGCAATCGCCAATAATCCGATAAATAGAGCAGTTAGGAACAGCAGTGAATAAGTCAGGCTTTCATAATTTTCTGACTGTCCTTTAAGCAGTAACTTATTTATTAAATAACCTAGTGCTACGAGACCTGTTCCAATAATGAGGAAGTCGCTTATGCGAATAAATTCAAATTTTTTCTTAATGAGTAGTTTATAGATGGATAGAGAAGTTAGTATATCGATCATCATAAAATGGTTTTTTCCTCACTTTCGAAAAGTCTAATGCTAAATTGAACGAGTACTGCTATGAAGACGGTTGCTGTCACCAATGACAAAAGAATAAAACGAAGGTTTACTTTGTCCTCAAACAGACTTTTTATAATTAAGGATGAATTAATAATCGGTACCAGCGACCATATATAGTTGCTTTGATTCAAATAATTGCTCAAAATACCAGCGAAGATGACTGCAAGATATAAAGGCATTATATACGAGTTAGCTTCTTTCATTGTTTTGGCGATGACTCCCAGAATGACCATCAGTGAACTTATAAGGACGGCTGAAAATACTAGAACTAAAAATAATATGACAATTTTGTTTAGGCTTAAGGTAATCATTTTGGTATCTTCTAGCATTTTAGAGGAAAAAAAGGCTCCACTTAGTAATCCAATGATAGTGAGAATAGCTGAGATGAATCCAAAAAAACTAGTGGATCCGATCTTGCCAAGAGCAATCTGTTTTCTTGTTATATTTGACGAAATGAGTGTAACGAAGGTTTTCTTTTCTTTCTCACCTGCGGTATTCTCAATGCCAATCCCCATACTGCCTGCTATAATTCCGATCCAAACAAAGTAAGGAATAATATCACTAATCATATTTTTCTGGTTGTTAGGGGTAAGATCTTGATAATCTATAGTTATTGTTGAAAGTCTATCCGTTTCGACCCCCAAAGAGGATAGGTACTTTTGTTGCTCTTCTTTTTGAAGTGAAGCAATCCATTGCGAGACTTTCTCACTGCTGTACAGGGACTTTGAATTCTTTTTCTTATACTCATAGTGTATGTGATAATTAGTACTATTCTTCTCCACAGTTAAAATTCCTTCTACCTTATTCTCTATTAAATCTGTCTGAGGGTTAGAACTCTTTACGATGTGAAAAGGAGAGAATCCATAATTGATATCAAATTCATGCACTGCACTTCCCTGAATAACCATCTTTGGAGTGCTCAACTCTGCCTTTTTGGAGTCCTGAATTTGTAGATATGTCATTCCAATGATTAAACCAGGATAAAAAATCAAAGTGCTCAAAATAATGATAAAGAGAGATCGATAATCCTTTAATCCCAACCGGACTTCCTTTTTATACAATAGATAAGCTTTATTTATGGTCATTGTCTACCCTTCCTGAAGTAGCTGTTTAGAAGCTGTCTATCTCTAAAAACAGTTGTTCTATGGATGAATATTTTCCTTTTATCTCGGAGAATTTATTGTTATATACAAGTTTTCCTTTGTTTAGAACAGCAATTTGATCGCACAGCTCTATGTCTGTAATGATATGGGTGGATATAATAATGGATGTTCCCAGACTTTTAAGGGTTGAGATAGTTTCTCTTACAAAATATGCTGCCAGTATGTCTAGGCCATTGGTTGGCTCATCTAAAATTAATATTTTCGGTTCATGGATAAGTCCTTTGGCAATCAGAACTTTTTGTCTGGTACCTGTGGAAAGGACTTTAATCTTCTGATGAAGAAATTCCTCGAATTTAAATTTTTGAGCAAGAAATTCTATTTTCTTATGGATCTCACGCTTATTAATTTCATGAAGCATTCCGAAAAAAAACATACATTCATAAGGTGTCATTTGCTCGTACAGACCGGTTTCTACAGAAATATAACTAATTTTGCTCTTTATGAGATCTGATGTTGTCACGTCCTTACCTTCAAAATATATGCTCCCTTCACTGGGTGACAGTATAGAGGCGATAATTCTTAGCAAGGTAGATTTACCAGCTCCATTGGGACCGATTAAACCCAATACCTCACCATAGTTTATAGTAAGGTTCACATGGTCTAAGGCTAATTTGTGGGATTTTTTGTTTGAGAAGCTTTTGGAAATCTGATCAATAACCAGCATGATGAAGTTCCTTTCTTCCTGCTAACGGACAGTATGAGTATAGGAAAGGGTAACCATTATCTAGAATAATGGTTACCCTTTTACTGATTAGCTAGCTTTTCCAGGAAAGAGAACCACACCGCCAATTACGATAATTGCACCAATGACCCATACCATTAGAATCACCACCAGTATTTGAATTTATGTAATATATTACCTTAAAGATTATAGATTTTATTTATTTGGGTAGAAAGGAAAAATGTCACAAATAACAAATAAGAAAGAAATATCCATATTAAAATACACTTTCCATATAAATAAAGGAAAGTGTATTTGGGTTTTAGAAGCAGAGTTAATTTGGTGGAGCGTTAACTGTTATATGTGGTTTTTTATTCTGACAGTACACGTTGAACAAAACAATTTCAATAGTAAACAAACCACCATTATAAGTGATATCTAATAACCCTTTAGCAGCTTCCACGTTACTTCTAATATTTTGTAGTCCGATCCCGTGAACTGATTTGTCAGACTTTGTGCTACACAGCTCTCCGTTCCGCTTTTTTTTGATCTTATTTACATAGGGGTTTTGGATTCTCATAAACAAACTTTCATTATAGTAATGCATATGTATCAAGATACGACGTGAAGTATTCATTTTTTCTGCACATGCTTCAATGGCATTATCGAGCGCGTTACCCAAAATAATGCTGATTGCAGCCGTGTCCAGTTCCAGAAGAGGGGGGATATTTAAACTCAATTCAAACGGAATATTTAGTCGCATTGCAATCTGGTTTTTGTAATTGATTATGGAATCAATTACAATATTTCCGCTATCCAAAAATCCTGACGGAGTTTCAACTTTGCCAAGCAGTTCATCCAATTCCCTGGTCTGTGATTTTTCAATATCCGGTTGCAGTTTAGCGCGCAGGCCTAAAAGTATATTTTTAAAATCATGCTGAAACTTTATAGCTTCTTCCTGCATCTTTTTGGACATTAGATATTGGTTTATATAAAATGTATTTTGTTGCTCCAGCACCAAGCATTTATTTTGCTCGGATTGGACACACAGGGCGCGATCACTCAGAATAATTATTAAGAAGTTAATAGTAAGCAAACCTATAGACAACAGCGGGAATATCTCTGGATAGGTTTGCAAGATCACACTGGACAATAGATGAGTTATACCGATCATACTGAAAACAGGACAGCAAAACAAAAGTAACCAATACCACTTAGGCAAAATTCCCTTTCCATAGGACTGTGCTACTCTTACGAAAATTAATACCAATAAAAACATCAGTGCTTTGGAAAGAAATAGATTAACAATATACCCGAAAGTGGTATAAGCCATCGGCATAGCGGCATCCGTGAGGAAGATAAGGATTACAATGAAAAACGAGGCGCTACCCTTCCATTTCCAGTTTCCCCTGTATAGAGTTGTCAGCAATATAATTAAGCAGACATTTAGGATGAAAAGAATCGGGCTTGGCCATGGACTGAAATGTACGGCAATACTGCAAAAAAGGTACAGACCATAAAATAATAGCAATGTCGATTTTCTCTCAATACGGCAGGAGAGGCAATGGCTGAAGAAATAATGAATAATACCTGATAGAAGCGGAAGAGTCAACGAGAAAAACAATTCTTCAAGAAATGGATTATCCAATGAAATCCCCTCTGAAATTCAGATACCCTTTTTTGACGGCTGAACTTCTCTTCTCACTGATTGGCAGTTCCTGATCATTAATCAGAACTATTTTCCTATTGCTGAATTGCTTAATAGAGCTGAAATTTACTATGTACGATTGATGTATTCTAATGAAGCCGCTGGTGGGTAACTTTTTCTCCTCTTCGTTCAATACACCATAATACTTAATGGTATCTTCTTTAGTAGTGTAGATACAAACTCTCCTTATGCTGCTTTCCAAATAGAGAATATCACGAAAGGGTATTAAAAGTTCTTGGCCTTTTTGATACACGGGAAGAAAACGGTTTTTACCTTGTTCTTGTTTGCGCATTACTTTTTGAATGCCAGAGAGCAGCTTCTGCCTGAAGAATTCAGGGTTGATTGGTTTCTGGATGAATCCTGAGGGTTGAACATCAAAAAGCTGTAGATGGTATTCCTCATGACTGGAAATATAGATAAGCTGCACAAGATCATTTTCATCGTTTGCACGCAGTTTTTGTCCTGCTGTAATTCCATTCATTCCACTCATCTCAATATCCATAAGAACAATATCATAAAGGCAGCAGCCCTCAATGGCTGTGGAGAAGCTTTCTCCGGAGTAATAAGTTGAAACTTGTATTTCTTTCTCCAGCGTGTTTTGAATGTCCCCTATTAATCTCTCCATAAATTCCGTTAACTGAAAGTCATCATCACATATCGCTATACGCATCATGAAACACAGCTTCTTTCTTCATTTGTAATTATATTCTATGGAAATAATAAAACTACTTCCATAATATTATACATTTTTAGAATAAATCAAGCTGGATCCACCATTTTTCTCTTGAATATTACATTAACCTGCTTAAAAATGACAATCCGAAAAAAAGAGAATATAAGCATGTTAGTATGATTCTTGGGTGGCGATTTGACTTCGCGTCATATGTAGCAAAAGGGGATGTGCTTTTTGGTTAAGGTGATTTTCCAGGCAAAAGGATTAACGAAGAGATACGGAACAGCGTTTGCATTACAGGATATATCAATGACAATCTCTGCGGGCGATATTTATGGTTTCATCGGAGAAAATGGAGCAGGAAAGACTACCTTAATGAAAATCATTGCTGGTTTGATACGTCAGACAGCCGGAGAAATAGCGCTCTTTGGAAAAAGCGGAAAAAGTGAGCTGAATATTGCCAGACGTCAGTTGGGTTTTCTCATAGAATCTCCTGCATTTTATCCTAATATGACTGCCAGGGAGAATCTGCTGTTCTATTGTCGGGTACTCGGTATTAAGGATAAAGACAGTAGGGTTAAAGATGTATTGAAGGCGGTTTCCTTATCGGATGAAGACAGTAAAATTACATCAAATTATTCACTTGGTATGCGTCAGCGTCTCGGAATTGCCATTGCGCTTCTCAACGAACCAGAATTTTTGGTCTTGGATGAACCAATCAATGGACTTGATCCTTCAGGGATTGTGGAAATCAGAGAGATCCTGGAGAAGTTAGCCTTAGAGAAAAAGGTAACTATTCTAATTTCAAGTCATATATTAAGTGAACTTCAACTACTGGCAACTAAGTTCGGATTCATTCATCAGGGAAGATTAATTAAGGAAATTACTGCAGATGAATTATCTAAATCGGCTAAAACCCAAATTTGCCTGAAAACTCCGAACAGTCCTCAAATCATTGAAATCCTAAAAAAGGATCTTCAAATCGAGAATGTAGCAGTGAAGGAATCTGGAGAAATTGAATTTCCCAGAGCGGGTGTTGATATAGAAAAACTGATGTCGGTTTTGCTGGAAAAAGGCGCTAAGATTGAAGGATTCTATTTATCCACCCCCAATCTTGAAAGCTATTATATGGATTTAATAGGGGGGAACTCATGAAACAGTTTCTTGAGGGTGAAGCATATTATTTACGAAAAGATTCATTGTTCAAGGGCCTTTGCGTGTTATTTTTACTTGGAAGTATTGCACTTCTTCTTTTAATAGCAACCCGGGTTGGAATTGAGGCAGACAGGCCTTTAAAGACGCTTGTTACTGCAGTCTCCTTCTCTCCCTTCTTTTATTTTATCATTCCTATACAGGCGTGCTTTTTTTTCACGGAGGGTTTTGAACATGGCTCCATAAAGAATATTATTGCCTCTGGACACAGCAGATCTCTATATATCATTGGAAAGTATATCTCTGAGATCACAGTGATAGTATGGCTGATTATTCAATTCTTTGTTTGTTACTATGTTTTATTTATAGCATTGGCTCTTCTTGGTGGGACTCCAATTGGAGATACTAATGCAAGAGAAGATTGGATATCTGTAATGCGGGCGATTGGCTTTAATATTTTGTATCTGGCAGTGTATTCAGCAGTTGTTATGGTAATAAGTGTGCTAGTGAAAAAGACAGCCTCGTCATTAATAGTAACCTTTTTTTTCATTTTCGGAGATTTCATGTTTACCGGTTATTTTCAGAAAGCTTCATCTGGAATTTTGCGGTTTCTATCTAATAATACGTTGACAAGCCAGGTCCTGAAGTTTTCTGGTGCGAATTCCTTTCAAATAGAGGCAGCTATTTCAAATGGTTACGTTCATGCTATGGTGTTGCCAATCATTATAATACCCATATGTTTAATAGCCGCACTAGTGATCTTTGGGAAAAGAGATATTCATATTTAGTTTGACTGCTTAATTAGTATCAGACCTTCATCAGTGAAGTTAACCATGTCAGGGAGCTGTAGAATTCATGCGACAAAACGAGATCATCAAGAATGTCAAAGATTTATTTGCTCCTTATAAGAAAAATATAATTATTATAAGCATAGTTATGATTATTACTTCTGCCGGTAGTCTTCTAAACCCATGGTTGACCAAACAGTTGATTGACCTCGGTATTATGAACTCGGATTTATCAAAAACAGCCTCCTACGTTCTGTTGTTATTCTTAGTTTTTGCTATGCAACAATTATTGGGCTTGATTCAATATCATTATTATAAAGATCTTAGTGTTAGAATTCCCTATGATCTGAACTATCAGGCTTGCAAACATGTTCTGTCAGTGCGAATTAAGTATTTTAGAGACAGGAATTTCTCGGAGGTAATGTCTGAGCTTTTCCAGGATATTGCGAACATCTCTTCTTTGACGGACACGCATTTTTTAACTTCCTTTGTCAATTTGTTTAAAATTATAGCAGGTATGACCGCATTGTTCCTCATTGATTGGAGACTAACACTCATAATGCTGGCAACGATACCCGTCAAGGTACTATTCAGTAGTGTTCTATTCAGAAAACAAGAGTCGGTGTATAGGATCATTATGCAGATTCAGTCAAGGTTTTCTGCTTGGCTCGGGGATGGAATTAGTGGGATTGTGGAGATAAAGATGTGGGGAATTATAAACTCGAGACTTATCAAATTAAGAGGGATATTAGAGGATAGTAAGCATGCAAAATCACGATTAATGTTTTATGGGTACATAGACAATGCGGTCGGTTCCTTTTTATCAACGGGCTTCACCTGTATTTTATTTTTATATGGCTCATGGTTGATCCAAAGAGAAGAACTAACATTTGGAAGTCTGGTTTCTTTCATTTCGTACTCTTCGCTGGTGTTTGAACCTATTAGCATTATTTCGTACCTTATTACCCAAATTTCTAGTATTAAGCCAGCTTTTGAAAGATTTTTGAAATTTCTTAATACAGATAAAGAAGAAGATACTTTTAACGCAACTGAATTCTCCGATTCAATGGACATTGAGGAAATTGTATTTGATAATGTTTCCTTGGCGTATGGCCAGGACAAGATATTGGATCAGATTAACTTTACACTTAAAAGAGGAGAGAGAGTAGCAATTATTGGGTTTAACGGAAGTGGTAAGACATCTATCATCAATCTGCTTCTTCGTTTTTATGAGCCGACTGAAGGTTTGATTCGTTTAAACGGCAATGATATTAAATCCTATACAATAGAATCTTATCGCGCTTTATGGAGTTTAATGGCCCAGGATACTTACCTTTTTAATGATACGATTATGAACAATATTGATATTTCCGGGACACTTTCCAGTGTTGAAATTGATGCTGGCTGCGTGAGGGCAGGTGCATATTCTTTTATTCAAGATTTGCCTGAGAAGCTAAATACCCGGGTTGGTTATAATGGGACTAAACTATCAGGGGGGCAAAAACAAAAGGTTTCTTTAGCTCGAACATTAACGCGAAAACAATCGAAAATACTAGTTCTAGATGAGGCTACATCCAGTTATGATTATTATTCTGAACAAATTTTTAATGAGGAAGTTCTTACCTCTAATCATTACATGCTTACTATTATAATTACCCATAGACCTGAAGTGCTTAAGAAGCTAGATAAAATTATATATCTGGAAAGAGGACAGGTTATTGGAGTAGGAACCTTTGAAGAACTGTACGCATCTAGCAATGGCTTCAAAAAAATGATAACGAGCTCGCAAAGGGAGGAACATCAAAGTGCCATTTATACCGTTTCTAACTAGACCGGATTATTATTATGTCTACGACATGAATAGAAACAGTATTTATAAAATATCGCAACACCAATATGAAGCTCTGTGCCAAATCAAATCTGGAAGCATTGAGGATATGACAGTACTAGAGGATTTTCAAAAAAAAGGTTGTTTACTGGAGTCCCCTGTAACGAAGGTGGAGCATCCAGCAACTAGACTGCTTAAGTACAGGCTGGAACGCTGTGTAAATTCAATCACCTTTCAAATGTCACAGAATTGCAATCTTCGCTGTTCGTATTGTCCATATTCGGACAAAGGGATTTATGATAACAGAACACATATAGCTAAAAATATGAGTTGGGATACCGTGCAAAAAGGTTTGGAGTTTTTATTCCAGAGTTCTGCTGAAGCAAGTGAATTAAGCATTTCATTTTACGGGGGAGAGCCCTTAATAGGAAAAGAATTGATTATCCGCGCTATGGATTATGCGGTGAAGCGGATGAGCGGAAAAAACATATCCTTTGGCATGACTACTAATGGAACGCTACTGGATGAGGATTTTATACAGAAGGTACAACAATATAATATCGCCATTATGGTCAGTTTGGACGGGCCTAAAGAAGTTCATGATACCAACCGAAGTTATGCGAATGGAAGAGGTTCTTTCGAAAATCTATATCAAAACGTGAAGCGAATTAAAGATAAGTATCCGGGAATATATCATAACATGACGTTTAATACTGTAATTTCCCCGGGCAGCAACTATCAAGAAATTTTTAGCTTTTTCAGAAATAATCAAGAGATATGCGATCTCTCCAAAGTTAGCTTTAATACACTTTCACAGAATTACACCGATCAGACCTTTACTTATGGAGAAGATTTTTTTGAGGAAAGAAATTATGAAATTCTCAAAACTTATCTTACCCTACTGGGAAGGTTGGAAGATGAACCATTGATTTACCATAAGGATGATCTGGAAACGATCTACAGCTATAAGGAATTCTTCTCTCCGATAAAAGCAACCCCCGAGGTTGCTCATCCTAGTGGAACTTGCGTACCGGGTTTAAAGAAGCTCTTTGTTGATGTTCATGGGAACTTTTATCCTTGTGAACGGATAGATGAAAATTCTTCCTTTATGCAAATAGGGAATATTGAGAGTGGTTTTAATATAGATAAAGTCCGAGAGATTATTAACATTGGAGCCGTGACTGAGGAGTATTGCCGAAATTGCTGGGCGTTTCATTGCTGTTCCCTATGTCCAGCCTCAGTAGATAATGGTAAAGACAATTTTTACTCCAAAAGCTATAAGCTTAGCAAATGCGAAAAGGTAAGGGCGGGGGCTCTAGAAAAACTAAAGAACTATGCGATGCTAAAAGAATTTAAATATCAGTTTGATAAGGAGGCTCTGATGGTGTGAAAAAGAGATTGGCTATTTTCCCCTTTGTTGAAGATATAATGCCATTATTGGACCATAAGGATAAAATACAGGACTATGAACTTAGACATGTAATTCTTCCAATGGGTTGGGAAACATCAGATAATG
Organism: Paenibacillus sp. FSL H8-0122; assembly: GCF_038005345.1. Taxonomy (NCBI): domain Bacteria; kingdom Bacillati; phylum Bacillota; class Bacilli; order Caryophanales; family Paenibacillaceae; genus Paenibacillus; species Paenibacillus sp. FSL H8-0122. The sequence goes on from NZ_JBBOTB010000001.1 coordinate 7,099,340, forward strand.
TGGACAATCCACATCAGCAGTGTTTTTGCAACGAGGAGCTATTTTACTCTGAAAATTTGATCCATTCTATAGACGTGTTACTGCTGTGCCGTCCCTTGGTCCAGGTAGATAAATCTCTTTATAGCCGCATAATTACTATTGCGGAACAAAATGATAAGACAATTATATATGTTCCTGAGTTAATGGCGCTTTTAAGCAATCACTCTATGGATTCGTGGATAAGCCTCGGACCAGAAAGAACTGTTAAATTGAACAATAAGACCATATTAAATGTGGATGTCCCTGTAATCATGATTTTAGGAATGGGAGAGAATTGTGGGAAATTGAATACGCAACTAGATCTATGTGATTTTTTTCACCAAAAAGGCTATAGAGCAAGTCTTATTTCAAGCAATCCACTTACTCAGTTACTGGGATACCATACGCTTCCTTCCACGCTAGACAGTCCGGAGTTAACTTTTTCAGAGCAAGTTGGAACTGTTAACGCATATGTTAAATGCATTGAATCAATTGAACATCCAGATGTAATGATTCTGGCTGTGCCTGGAGGAATATTTAAATATAGCGAGTCTATTCCTAATGGATATGGCTATCTTCCATATCTGATTAGTAACGCAGTTAAACCGGATATAACAATCCTGAGTTTATATTGTGGAAATTATGAAGAGACACATCTTAATGAGATTCAAAACACATGCTTGTACCGCTATGGTGCAAAAGCAAACTACTTTCATATCTCTCAAAAAGTCTGCGAATATAGTTTTGAGACAGGGCTTTTAAATTATTTTTCCGTTGACCTCTCGTATTTAACAGAAGAAATTATAAAACCTCAAGAGCACTACAACTTCTTCAATACCTTAGATAACAATAGCCGAGACAGAATTTTCGAGAAGATTATGTTTGAGCTTCAAACTAACGTCGCGTCAATTTAGGAGGGGGGCTAATACTCCATGAGTACAGATGAGATATACAGAGCGGTTAGAAATACTGTTTCTCTGTATATTAACAAGGATTTTAATGATGAGACAAATCTGCTGGGTATAACTTCAGTCCGTAATATCATTTATATTTTGATTGACCTTGAAAATAATTTAAATCTAAAAATCAATGATTCTACGATCAAGGAGATTAAGGAGTTAACCATTCATAACTTAATAAAATTGTTGCCAGTCTATTTGAAATGATTCTCCATTATTAGTTGTTGGCTACTGTTTCAAAAGATGTATTCAAAGCAAAGTGCTACTAAATCATGAAAGAAGGAATTTTAATGCCAGTGCTTAATAAAAATAGTGAACAACAGCTTACACCTACTGTTTCCAGTCTTAATGTTTGTCTCTGCTGGTGCTTAATATTTACTGCAAAAAGAGCTAGCGACCAGTTGTCTAACCTTAACTAATCAAATAAAACGGACAAGTACTTATATGTTCATTTTCGTGTAATAACATAGCTCATATCGGAAATCATCGCACTTCTGTTTTGAATACGTCTTTTATGACAGTAGCCAAGATAATGGAAAAAAGTCCCGCAAGAGGAGAGCAGTAAGCTCACTCGTTGCGGGACTTTTAATTTATGGGGCAGAATGAGGAGCGATTTATTACTTAATTCCGATCCGCATCCGGTAGCTAATCGGCACCTGCAAGGTCCGGCCCTGGAAGAATGCCTGTACCTCTGCCGAGAATTCGGCAATATCCTGCACAAGTGAGGCCGGGCTAAGCTTCAGGAGGGACTGGATGCCGCCCTGGCTGAGGGCCAAGCCGATATAGCGCTGTGCATCGCATGATTCTGTGTTGTGAAAAACAATCTCTCGCGCATACGTAAACCGTCCGCTGGCTTTGATCCGGCCCAGATGACCTTCCTTGTCCCATTTGCTGGCCTGATCGGTGTCCGGCTGAAGCTCTGTAAGCAAGTCATCTGAAGCTGCAATCAGCCGGTTATACCGGGCTTCAATAGCGGGCTGCAGCACCAGAGGCCAGTCACAATCATAGGCGGCGAATACTCCGCCGGGCCGCAGGCAACGCGAGATCTCCTGAAGGGTGCTGTCCGGGTCCATCCAGTGGAACGACTGCGAGCAGGTGATGATGTCCACACTCCCCGTGTCAAAAGGAAGCTGGTTAGAGTAGCCCTGCACAAAACACACGTTATTCGCTCCGCTGCCGAGAAGACGCAGCTTATCCTGAGCCTTGCTGAGCATATCTAGATTAGGCTCTACTCCGGTTACCGCTTCAGCGGCGTCCTTCCACAGGAAGGTGGATAGGCCGGTACCGCAGCCTATATCTGCAACATGGGCAGGACGGCGGCCCAGGTAATTACTCAGCAGTTCAATTACCAGCGGAGGCGCTTCGGGCCGGTAACGGTCATATTCGTCCTGGTATCCCAAGAATCGGTCAATGTTAGCCTTGCTGTTGCCTGAAGGAATCATAGGAATGGCCTCCTCGCGGGATGGATTATTTCCTTGCTTAGCTATCGTAGAAGCGAAGGATCAACAGCAGGTACAAGCCCTTCGGCAGCAGCCCGGTTAAGCAGTGCAGAGATGGCCGCATAGCCGTCCTCGCCAAGGCTCATCGTGAATTCGTTGACGTAGAGATCAATATGCGACTTGGCGACTTCCGGCGAGAGCTCCTGGGCGTGGCTTAGCACGTATTCCTGGCAGTCGAGAGGATGGTCCCAGGCATACTGGAGTGAATTGCGAATCCAGCCGGTAATGGCCTCATGGTCCAGATCGCGGCGGGCAATAATCGCACCAAGCGGGATCGGCAAGCCGGTATCGCTCTCCCACCAGCTCCCGAGGTCAGTAAGCAGGTTGAGATTGTAGGACGGGTAAGTGAAGCGGGCTTCGTGAATGACGAGTCCGGCATCAATCTCTCCCTTCTGTACGGCAGGCATGATCTCATCAAAAGGCATAACGACGATCTCAGCCGGACCGCCCTGCACCTGCTGTGCTACCCAAAGACGGAACAGCAGGTATGCCGTAGAGCGTTCGCTCGGGACGGCAATTCTGCGGCCGGACAGCTCGCGCGGATGCTTGATCGCGCCTGCGCCTTTGCGGGTTAGTACAAGCGGGCCGCAGCCCCGTCCCAGCGCACCGCCGCAAGGGAGCAGCTTGTACCTGTCCAGCACCCAGGGAAGGGCAGCGTAGGAGATTTTGAGCACCTCAGGTCCGGCACCGTCTGCAGCAAGCCCGTTCGTAATATCGATATCGGCAAACATTACATCCAGCTTGGGTGCGCCGGGAATCAGGCCATGCGCCCAGGCATGAAAGACAAAGGTATCGTTCGGACAAGGGGAATAAGCAATATGAAGCTCTTGTGTCATTACAGCACCTCCCGTAAAATAGCCGACGCCGCTGCCAGGGCGTCCAGCGCTTCATTGATCTTCCACGCGGCCCGGTCGCGCGGGCCGACCGGGTTCGAGATCGCGCGCACCTCCAGCGCCGCGATCCCCAGCGCCTGGGCGGCCACGGCGACCCCGTGGCCTTCCATCGCCTCCGCCGCCGCCTGCGGATGGCGGGCGGCCAGAGCCGCGGCCGTCCCGGCGGTGCCGGTCGCGGTCGACACGGTAAGCACGGGGCCCGTGCTTACCGTGAGGCCGGCCGCTGCCAGCGCGGCCGCAAGGGCCTGCACCGCAGCGCCCGGTGCAGGCACGGACACGCTGCCGAAGCCAAGCTCGGCAGCGCTGCGGAAGCCCTCCGGCGTCTCTGCGCCGAGGGCCGCGTCCCGCATCTCGCTGGCGACGACCAGCGAGCCTACGGGTGCGCGTCCCGGGAAGCCGCCGCCGATCCCGGCGCTGACGACGCAGCCGTACGAGCCGGCTGCCAGGGCGGCGGCGGTTCCCGCCGCTGCCGCTGCGGTGCCGGCGCCCGCCGCGATGACGTCGAACCTGCGGCTGCCGGACAGGCCGCGCAGGACCGCTTCGCACTCAGCCGCGACTGCCGTTACGATCAGCACGCGCGGCTTCTTTTCCGCTGCTTCGAGGCGCGCATCGGCCCCGGAATGATAATGATCCTTCGGTTCCATAATCAGCCTCCTTCTATAGAAATAGTTTCGTTCCTCAGTTCATACTCACCTTTTGAAAGTCTACGCCGTTTTGAAGAACAGGTCAAATATGCGGAGCGGGCGATAGAAGGATTTTGTCCACTTGCTTGTTGCGGGAGTTGGAGGAGCTGATTGTTGCGCGGGTTGGGGGAGGATTTGCCGCAGGAGTTAGAGGTGAAGTGTTTGTTGACGAGGTCAGGGCGAGAAAATTGAAATGAAAATTAATTTACCTCCCGCGCTTGACAGACTGCCCTCCATAACGTATATTTATCTTAACTTAAAGATAATTACCTTAAAGATAAACGCAGCCGGACAGGAGGTGCAGGATATGAGCAGCAAGAATAAGACAGCAGGAACAGAAGCAGACACTATGCAGGATCAGGCAGCATCGCTGAAATTGTTCGTCGTTCTGTCGAAGGCGTACAAGAGCCTGATGGATCAGGCGGTGAAGGATATGAAGAGTCACGGGCTGGCATCGGCGGAGTTCATGGTGCTTGAGGTGCTGTATCATAGAAATCGGATTCCACTTCAGCAGATTGGCGAGAAGATTCTGGTCACCAGCGGCAGCATCACATACAATATCGACAAGCTGGAGAAGCGGGGACTGCTGAAGCGCGTACCTTGCGAGGATGACCGCCGTGTTACGTATGCCGAGATTACGGAGGCGGGACGGGAGCTGTTTGATGATATTTTCCCGCAGCATGTCGATTCTATTCACAGCCTGATGGGCGGACTGGACAGCGAAGAGAAGGCTCAGGCTACGCTGCTGCTGAAGAAGCTGGGCAAGGGCGTATAGAAGGGAGTCCTTAGCAGCCCAGCGGCGGTAAGGTTGTCTGCTTGTTATCAAGCTGAACTAATGAAGAGAATAATAGATCAGTAAATTTTTTTTAGCTAATATCTTAACGTTAAGATAATTAAAACCAAGAGAATGGAGAGTGTTTAAAATGGTTAGTGTAGGTTTATTGTTGATGAGATTGGTGATCGGTGTAGCGTTCATTGGGCATGGCGCACAGAAGCTGTTCGGCTGGTTCGGCGGATATGGGCCTAAGGGAACAGGCGGCTGGATGGAGTCGATTGGTATCAAGCCGGGCGTGCGCATGGCGGTGCTGGCAGGTCTGATGGAGCTGGTCGGAGGCCTATTGTTCACTCTGGGTCTGCTGACTCCGGTGGCTGCGGTACTGATTGCGGCAACGATGCTCGGTGCCATTGTGAAGGTTCATGCTCCTAACGGATTTTGGTCCACGGCGAACGGGATTGAATTTCCATTAACGGTGCTGGTAGTCGCTGTAGGTATAGCGCTGACAGGCGCGGGTTCGATTTCACTGGACGCAATATTCTTCAATTAAAATAAACGCATCATCATCACAACTATCAGGAGGTTTCATTTATGACTATGCATACTGCAGGGATTCACCATGTTACCGCTTTTGTGGGAGACGCTCAGCGTAATGCTGATTTCTATGCCGGAATTCTAGGCCTGCGGCTCGTCAAAAAAACCATCAATTTCGACGCCCCCGAGGTCTACCACCTCTACTTCGGCAATGAGCAGGGTGCGCCGGGTACGATTATCACCTTCTTCCCTTGGGCTCATGGCCGCAAAGGCAGAATCGGCGGAGGACAGGTCGGTGTGACCACTTATGCTGTACCGGCTGGCTCTTTCGGATTCTGGGAGCAGCGGCTGGCCGCTTATCAGATTCCTGTGACTAAGGTTACCCGGATTGGCGAGTCGTATCTCTCTTTCGCAGATTATGACGGACTGCGGATTGAGCTGGTGGAGCGGGAAGAGGGGGCGCTGAGCACCTGGTCGTTCGGCGGCGTTCCGGTAGAGCATGCGGTCAAAGGCTTCGGAGGCGCTGTCCTCTACAGCACGGCCCCGGACCGGACAGCGGATACCCTCTCCCGCACCCTGGGAATGGAGCGTATCGCTGAAGGGGACGGCTACATCCGGTACAGAGCTTCCGGCAATATCGGTAATATTATTGATCTGAAGGCTGCTCCGGTTCCGCAGGGCGGCGGCGGTACAGGTACGGTTCACCATATTGCTTGGCGGGCCGCAGATGACAGTGAGCAGCTGGATTGGGGCCGCCGGGTTCAGAGTCACGGCTACCAGCCGACTCCGGTGCAGGACCGCCAGTACTTCAATGCCATCTACTTCCGGGAAGAAGGCGGAATTCTGTTCGAGATTGCAACCGATCCTCCGGGCTTCGCCCGTGATGAAGCACCTGAGGCGCTGGGACAGAAGCTGATGCTTCCGGCATGGTTTGAGCCGCAGCGTACGGCGATTGAAGCGAATCTAAGCCCATTTGAAATCCGCGAACTGGAGGTGAAGCAGGTATGATTCATGTATTTGAGCAAGGTACAGACGTAACGCAGCCCACACTGGTTTTATTCCATGGCACAGGCGGCAATGAACGTGATCTGCTGCCGCTGGCCGAGCTGCTGGCACCTGGAGCATCTGTCCTGGGTATCCGCGGCAACGTACTGGAGAATGGCATGCCGCGTTACTTCCGTAGGCTGGCAGAGGGGATTTTCGATGAGGAGGATCTGATCTTCCGCACCCATGAGGTGAAGCAGTTCCTGGAGGAGGCGGCTGCAAAGTATGGCTTCAATGCCGGTAATCTGGTAGCTGTCGGCTATTCCAACGGTGCGAACATCGCGGGCAGCCTGCTCTTCCATTACGGAGCCCTCTTCCGGGCGGCGGTGCTGCTGCACCCGATGGTTCCGCTGCGCGGCCTGGCGATTCCTTCGCTGCAGGGGGTTCCGGTCTTTATCGGGGCAGGGACCAATGATCCGATTATCCGCTCCGAGGAGACCCGGGAGCTGGAAGCACTGTTAAGCGGCGCCGGAGCTGAGGTTACCTCGCACTGGGGCAATCAGGGGCACCGCCTGAGCGCCGCCGAGGCGGAGGCGGCAAGAGATTGGCTGGCTGAGCATACCGATTCAGTGAAGTAACAACAGCACCACCCGAAATAACCGCCTGCGGGCCTGCCGATCACCGAGGGGATTGGCGGCTACGGCAGGCGGTTTTTTGTGGTTCTGGAGATGGTAATGTTGCATTTTCTGCATTTTCTGCAGGATTTCCATGCAGGCCGTTCCTGCCGAACCGCGCTTTCCCGCCGAACCAGAAATTCATTGAACATTCCGGCGGTAATCGGTAGTATGGAGAAATATATACACGGACCTGAACATAAATGGCTCTGCCGTCTTACTAAAGGTTACGGGCAAGAAAGGATGTATCCTGTTCATGATGAAGCAAAATTCGGTGACAAGCCTGGCTGAGGGCGGTCCGTCCAGAAGCCAGCGGCTGCAGCTTGCCGTGATTCTGGGAGCCATCGCTACCATTGGTCCCCTGTCAATTGATATGTATCTGCCTGCCCTGCCGGCTCTTGGCCTCTATTTCGATACCAGTCCCGCCATGATTCAGCTTACCCTGACCTTCTTCCTGCTGGGGCTGGCTTCGGGCCAGCTTGTGGCCGGACCGCTCAGTGATGTGCACGGGCGCCGGATTCCGCTGTTGTTCGGAATGATCATCTATGCGGTATCCTCGCTGCTCTGTGCGTTCAGCCCGTCCATCGGACTGCTGATTGTGCTGCGCTTCGTCCAGGGCCTGGCCGGATCGGTAGGGGTGGTGATCTCCCGTGCGGCGGTCCGCGATATGTACAGCGGCTCGGAATTAACCAGGTTCTTCTCGCTGCTGATGATTGTCAACGGACTGGGCCCGATTGCAGCGCCGGTTATCGGGGGGCAGCTGTTGAGAGTGACGGACTGGAAGGGCGTATTTGTAGTCTTATTCGTATGCGGGCTGCTCTTCGCGGCGGTCATTCTCCTGCGGCTGCCGGAGACCCTGCCCAAGGAACGGCGTATCCGCAGCGGGCTCAGAGGGACCCTGCGTACCTTCCGCATCCTGCTCGGCAATGCCGGATTCATGGGCTACGCGCTCTCCCAGGGCTTTGTTATGGCAGGTATGTTCGCTTATATCTCGGGGTCCTCCTTTGTTCTGCAGACGATTTACGGGGTATCCCCGCAAATGTATAGCCTGATCTTCGCCGTGAATGGCTTCGGCATTATTCTGACCGGGCAGATTGCCGGGCGGATGTCGGCCAGAGTGGGTGAGCGTAAGCTGCTGATCTGCGGCCTTCTGCTCAGTACCTCCGGAGGTATTCTGCTGCTGATTACCCTCCTTGCCGATGGCGGGCTGCTGCCGATCCTAATCTGTCTGTTCGCTGTGGTTGCAAGTGTAGGTCTTGTGGGTACGACCAGCTTCTCGCTGGCGATGCAGGATCAGGGGGAGACGGCCGGCAGCGCCTCTGCGCTTCTGGGTCTGCTTCCCTTGCTGCTGGGGAGCTGTGCGGCTCCGCTGGTCGGACTTGGCGGCAGCGGCTCGGCCCTGCCGATGGCGCTGGTCATCGCGGGAGCGGGCCTCCTGTCGGTTCTGTCCTATCTGCTGCTGTGCAGAAGAGAGGTTAAGCTGTGAGCCGCAAGGACTTTGCTACCCTGCTGCTGCTTGCTTTTGCCTGGGGGGCTTCCTTCCTGTTCATGCGGATTGCCTCGCCGGAGCTAGGTCCGGTCTTCACGACAGAGCTGCGCGTTACGATTGCCGGAGCTGCTCTGCTGCTCTATGCGTTGCTGACCCGGCGCAGGCTGGGCCTCCTGAAGCACTGGAGATCTTTCCTGCTGCTCGGTGCGGTTAACGCGGCGCTTCCGTTCACGCTGATCTGTATGGCTGAGCTGCATCTGAGCGCCTCACTGGCGGCGATTCTGAATGCTACAACCCCGATGTTCGCGGCACTGGCGGCGTGGGGGACCCGGAAGGAGAAGCCGGGGGCGGCCAAATCAGCCGGGCTGATCATAGGCCTGGTAGGTGTGGGTGTGCTGGTCGGCTGGAGTCCGCTCCCGCTGACCGGTACGGTTCTTTTATCCGTAGGTTACTCTCTTGGAGCCGCGCTCTGCTATGCGTTCGGAGGATTATATGCATCACGCGTAGGCTCCGGTCTCACTCCGCTGGCGCTTGCTGCGGGACAACAGCTGGGCGCAAGTGTGGTGCTGCTGCCGCTGGCGGTGATTTTTGCCCCGGATCATCTGCCTTCCTCCGCCGCTGTATATTCTGTCCTTGGCCTCTCGCTGATCTGCACCTCAGTGGCGTATCTGCTGTATTTCCGCCTGATTGCCAATATCGGCCCGGTCAAGACCGTTAGTGTTACCTTCCTCGTGCCTGTATTTGGCCTTTTGTGGGGCGTAATCTTCCTGCAGGAGCAGATCTATGTCAACACCATTGCCGGGCTGGTCATCATCCTGCTGAGCGTTATGCTGGTGAACCGGAGGGCCAGGAAGGGTTGAGGGGATATTCAGCAAACTTTCAGCGCATTTTAACGTTCATTGTAGAGAAAAGGGATATATTGAAGAGGTGAAAGGAGGGACACCCATGAATGTCTCATCCGTTGCCGCTTCATCATCTGTATCTTATACATCCTCCAGCGCCAGCGATACCGCTGCACTTGAGAAGCAGAAGGCGAAGCTGGAAGCTGAGCTTGAGAAAGTAAGCGCAAGCAAGGACAGCGAGCAAGCCAAAGAAACCAAAACCAAGCAGCTAGAACAGCAGATCAAGCAGATCGAAGCACAAATTGCCCAGAAGTCACAGAGTTCGGGCAGCTCCGCTTCTGCCCGCAGCGATGCTGCGCCCCCGGACAAGCCTGCCGGGAACACTAAGCTGACTGCAGCATCTGTTCAGGAGATTGCTAACGCAACCACCGACAGCGCAGGGAGATTTGACATTCGAGTATAGTCTTGAGCGAGAATTGCATGCCTCTGAAGAGAGCCGCTATTGCCGTGATGACAGGCTCTCCGTTAGGGGATGACAACCCTTGGCACGATGATAAAAGCACCCGGACTAATCGCAGTCCGGGTGCTTTTATGCAAATATGGATGTATACGCTTCTCACCATTACTGGAACAAATACAGCCCCTGTGCAGGGAATAGCCTCCGCCTGCCGTCTAACTCTTGTGAGCGTGTGACCATTATACGGGAGTTGTGCCGTAGATCTTGTTATAATGGGTTCGTATGAAGAGGGCTGAATATGTTCAGGCAACAAGAGCGTTCGGCAGTGAGGACAGGTGAAGTCATGCATACTGTAATCAAAAATAAATTGGAACGCTTCAAAATCGTACGGCTGCTGATATCCATCTACCGGATTAAGGCGGTGCGGGCGCTTTTTCCGCTGCTGATTATCGGACTGGTCTATCTGGAGGGGCAGCATGAGCTGAAGCAGATTCACTTAGGCAAAATCATCCGTGATCTGAAATCCGTTCCTGTGCCCTCTATTGTGCAGATGCTGGGGATATCGCTGCTGTCGGTGGCGGTTATGAGTACTTATGATTACTTGATCCGGCGGCATTTCCGCCTGCAGATCGGCTGGCTGCGGACCTTCCGTTATGCCTGGATTGCCAATACGTTCAATAATATGATCGGATTCGCCGGTCTGGCTGGCGCGGGCCTTAGAACGCTGCTCTATAAGCGGAGCAGTGTGCCTGCGTCCTTGCTCGCGCCGGCCATTGTGTTCCTGTCACCGCTGATGATTACGGGGCTGTCGCTGCTCGGGTGGGGGACGATAACCGGACTTCTGCCGGCAGACCGGCTGCTGGAGGCGCATCGCTGGCTGGGTTTTGCAGTCTGGGGGATAGCACTGTATCTGCCGTTCTTTGTACTTCTCCAGCGCTCTGCGCTCTTCGCCAAATGGGTTAACCGGGGTGAGGGGAGAACCGCCTGGCTTACCGTAGTTGCTTCTGTGGGTGCGTCCTTCCTGGAGTGGGTGTTCGCCGGACTGACCTTCTGGTTCATTGCCGGTGAGCTGCTCGGGAGCGCCCCATTTCTCACCGTCTTCAGTATCTATGTAGTGGCTGCGATAGCCGGAATTCTAAGTATGGCTCCCGGGGGCATCGGCGCGTTCGATCTGATTGCGCTGCTCGGACTTACCCAACTGGGCATCAAGAGCGACCATGCCATGGCAGTCCTGGTCATCTACAGATTATTCTATTACATTATCCCCTGGCTGATCGGTCTGGTGCTGGCTGCGCTGGAGTTCGGGCTGCCGGGTACGAAGGGCGCTGAACGCAGCGGCGACAGAGTGGAAGCACCTCTGACGATATGGCAGAGAATATGGGGCTGGCCCGGTCAATATACCTTCCTCAGCGATCTGGGTGTATGGGCACTCGGCAAGCTGGTCTTGGCCAGCGGTCTGCTTCTGCTGCTGTCCGCAGCTACGCCTGAGCTGCTCTACCGGCTGAAGGTGACAGAGGAACTGCTGTCGCTGCCCGTGATGCAGATCTCGCACCATCTGTCCGTGCTGATCGGCTTTATGCTGATTCTGCTGTCGCGTGGGATCTCCCTGCGCGTCCGCAGGGCTTATGTCTGGACAGGCCTGCTGCTTTTGGGCGGGGCGGTCTTTGCATTTACGAAGGGGTTCGATTACGAGGAGGCCTTGTTCCTGCTGGTGGTGGCACTGATTCTGTGGATCTCCCGAAGCCGGTTCTACCGGATCAGTGTCCCGCTGAGCGCCAAAAGCACCTTATGGTGGCTGCTCCTGACCTCGGCTGTAGCCCTCAGCTATTACGGGCTGGCGAGTTATACCCATCACGGCTTCCTAAAGCATCTCCCGCCCGGCATTCAGCCGGAATGGCTGCGGCAGCACAGTAATGTGGCCGTTACGGCGGCCGGCGGACTGATTTGCTCCTGGCTGCTGCTGACGATGCTTGTAGCCCTCAGGCCGCAGCACAAGGCAGATACGCTTCTCGCGGATAAGGATATGGCACGGCTGGAGCGCTTCCTCTCGGAGGGCTGGGGCAATGCCTTAAGCCATATGCTGTTTCTTGGTGACAAAAGCTTCTATTGGGCCCAGGAAGGCAAGGTGCTGTTCGCCTTCGCCAGAGTCCGGGACAAGCTGGTGGTACTGGGTGATCCGCTGGGGCCGATGAATCTGCTTAATAACGGAATCAGTGAGTTCAGGCAGGCTGCTGATTTGTATGGACTATCTGTAGTCTTCTATCAGGCGGCCCCGGCGCATCTTCCGCTCTATCATGAGCAGGGCTACCGGTTCTTCAAGCTGGGGGAAGAAGCGCTGGTCCCGCTGGCGGACTTCAGCATTAGCGGATCGCGGAACGCCAGCCTGCGGAGTGTGAAGGGGCGGTTCGAGCGCGAGGGCTACCATTTCGAGATCACAGAGGCCCGGCATTCGAAGGAGCTGCTGCAGGAGCTTCTCCTGTTGTCAGAGGAATGGCTGGCCGGGCGCAGGGAGAAAGGCTACTCGCTGGGCTGGTTCAGCGAGCCGTACCTCCAGCTCGCACCGCTGGCGCTGCTGCGTGGAGCAGACGGCCATTTGCTGGCTTTTGCCTCCATAGCTCCTGGTTACGACGGGCAGAAGACAGTCTCGGTGGATCTGATGCGCCATCACAAGGATACCCCGAACGGGACTATGGATTACCTGTTCCTGTGTCTGCTGGAATGGGCGAAAGCGCGCGGTTACAGAAGCTTCAATCTCGGGTCTGCGCCGCTGTCCAATGTCGGGGGCCGCTTTGGAGCGCTGCGGGAGGAGAAGCTTGCCCGGCTGGTTTTTGAACGCGGAGGCCACTGGTACGGCTTCTCCGGTCTGCGCCGGTATAAGGAGAAGTTCAACCCGGCGTGGGAGCCGCGTTATCTGGCTTATCCCGCTGCGGTGACTCTCCCTCTCTTGACTCTGGATCTGGTGAGGCTGGTCTCCAGGCATCCGGAGGAGGAGAATTGAGATGAATAGCCTTTTGGCGATTGGCGAATAAGCCTTGTAGTAGACGGAAGGCCGGATACGGCGATAAGGAGTTGCGGAAAATATTTGATTTTTTGCAACTTTTTATATATACAAGCGTCATAAACAAGGATTCAAAAATCGCGTAACAGGAGGATTATTCTATGTTCAAGAAGGTATTGGTTATTTCCGCGTTGACTATGGGCCTGCTGATTTCCGCCGGTCCGGCGAACGCCAGTCCCAAAGAGCAGCCGCTTAATGAGCAGACCGATGTGATATGGATTAGCGGAAATGCAGTGGCACTTGTGGATCATGTGAATAATAAAGCAGATATCGTTGATTTACATACAAACACTGCGATTACGATATCAGAGGACTCCAGCCGTATCCTGGACTTACAGGTGATGAGCAGTCCCCCGAAAATTGTGCTGCTTAAACAAGGCAAGGGTACTAAAATATCGAAATCTGTATTCTCTTCTAATGGAAGTCTCCTCAGTAAAAGGGATATTCCGCTTAAAACGGCAGGGGATAAAGTGAAATGGGTAGCTCCAACCGGTAAAACCAATGAACGGGTCATGGTCCAAGCGGGGAATACCTTCAGCCTCTATCAGTATCCCTGGGTGAAGCCGAATGTTACTTACAATGCCAAGTTCGTTGATAAGGGATATGAGAATGTATCCGTAATGGATTGGGATTTTCAGGGATACCCGTATTTGGCGGTTAAGTATCAGGCACAGGGCATTATGAGCACGGACTATCTGTTGAGGCTGGTTGATCTGCATTCAAGAAATGAGACAGTAATCAAGGACTTCAATACGGACTTTTCCATTCAATCCAGCGGGAACTTCTATACTGCCTTCACTTCGTACACCTATCAGCCCGTGCCGGGGAATGTCAGTCGTCCTTCAGCTGATGAGACTCAGAAGGTCTTTCGGTTAATCAGCAAAGCTACTGGCAAAGAAACAGCTTCTGTAAAACAAGTCTTCAAAGAGGAAGGCGACGTTTCCGGTTGGGTTACGGAGGCTAATAATGGTCAGGTTTTTGTGGGGGATCTGCAGGTGAACTCATGGTCCTTATTCTCTCAGGGGGGCGCGGAGCTGCTGAAGAATCAGGAATGGCCGAAGAATGGCACCACCAAATTCCTATACGCTAATGTGAAGTCGAAAACAGCGTATTTCCTGGATTATTCCTCAGGTGATATCTCGGTCATTGCGAGTACATTGAAGTAAATAAAGCTGCTGTAGCTGCAAAAAAAAGGTGCCGCCCTCTCCGAAGCTGGAGGTGGCGGCTTGCTTTTAATTAGGAGTGTTCGAATGGTTGGGGGGGCTCGGACGCATGCTGAATGAGTAAATGGTGTGCCAAGATTGTATGCGAAAAACAGCATACATTGGGCAGCTAGAGGGTACGCGAGTCAAATGTATGTCAAAAACAGCATACAATGTGCTGCCGCGCAGGCGCACAGGCCGAATGTATGCCGAAAACAGCATACAATGGGCAGCTAGAGGGTGCGCGAGTCAAATGTATGTCAAAAACAGCATACAATGTGCTGCCGCGCAGGCGCACAGGCCGAATGTATGCCGAAAAACAGCATACAATGTGCTGCCGCGAGGGAGAGCGGACCGGATTAAGGCCAAGTGAGCAAAAATCAGGGGCAATAGTGCCCCTGATTTCGCCGGATGCCCCACAAGTGGGCGGATGCGGATAGGTAAGGTGGGGAGAACTGTACTAGCTGCGCAGCCGTATAAGTTCTTACACTATCCATCCGCTATGGTGATTTTGTTCACTGAATCGTCCCGTACCCGCTCAGCTGATACGCGCTACCCACCACAGCGTAGCTGCGACCGTCAGGATACCTAGCGCTGCCAGCGTGTCACGCCTGCTCCAGCGGAGCTGATAGACGGGGGTCCGCTGCTTGGCTGGATCGTACCCCCGCGATTCTACGGCTGTCGCCAGCTCGTCGCCCATACCCAGGACAAGAATCAGCAGAGGCACGATGATTAGGGCGATCTGCCTCGGGGACCAGCGGGCCACCCCGCGGGCGCGCCTTCCGCGTGAGCCCAGCGCAAGCTGCAGCTGGGCCAGCTTGCCGAGAATCCACGGCACGAACTGCAGGGTCACGGATACGGCAAGCGACCAGTTACGGGTGCGGATGCCCAGGGCCCGCAGCGGAGCGATGCCCCATTCCAGACCCTCGCGCAATGGAGCACCGGTGGTCGTCTCGGTGAACAGGAAGCCCAGGGCAATTAACAGCAGGAAGCGCAGCGCGTTAATTCCCCCGCGCACGAGTCCTGCATAGCTGAAGCTGAGCGGCCCGAGTGCGAAGTCGGGAGAGCTCCAGCTAAGCCCGGACAGGAGCCAGAGGAACAGGAACATCAGCAGGAACGGGCGGAAGAAGCGGAAGGCCCGGCGCCAGGAGATGCGGGCCGAAGCCGCGAGCCCGGCCAGCAGGCCGGCAGTAAGCAGCAGCGGGAGCAGAGTGTTCATCCCTAGCAGGACCAGCGAGCCGAGAATCATCCCCAGCCATTTGGCCCGGGGATCGAGTCCTTGCCAGCCGGGCCTGCGCGGGGTGTTCTGTTCTTGTCTTGGATTGCCAGGCCTGATTATTGACTGGTCCGTCTGCGCTCCGGCAGGTTGAGGAGGATTCCCCCGGTGCCGTTTATCTTCTGCACTGTATTGCGTGCGGTGTTCGCGGGTGCGGCCGCTCTGGTTGCCGGGTGGCATGGTGCTGCTGCGGGCAGAGGCGCCAGTGCCTGCCGGCAAACTGTCTGTCTGCGGCATAGGCAGCGGGTGCTTTTCCAGCCCTATCAGCAGCTCCTCCAGATTGTCCGGGACTGCTTCCAGCAGGCCATGCTGCACCGCTCTGCGTCCCATAGAAGCATAGACGGGGGGAGTGAGTCCGGCGTCTGCCAGCAGGCTGGGATCAGCAGTCAATGCCGGAGCAGGACCGTCATAATGGATAGCACCGTGCTTCATCACGATGACCTTGTCGGCAACCGGCAGGAAGCTGTCCAGATCATGGGTGCCGATGATCAGGGTCAGGCCGCTACTGCGCAGCTGCTGTACCATTTCGAGCAGTGCCTGCGCTGCCTGGGGGTCCAGCCCTGCGGTCGGCTCATCCAGAATCAGAAGCCCGGGCTGTACGGCCAGAGCACCCGCAATACATACGCGCCGCTTCTCACCCCCGCTAAGCAGAAAGGGAGAGCGCCCGGCGAATTCATCGTAAGCCAGCCCGGTCTTCGCCAGAGCGCCCGCGATGATCTCCGTCCGCTTCTCCTTGGACACCCCTCGCTCCATCAGGCCGTATTCGATATCCTTATGTACCGTACCCGCGAACAGCTGAGTCTCCGGCTGCTGGAATACCATGGATGCAGCTTCGGCAGTCTTGTAGTCCGTCTTCTTCCCGTGATCGTAAAGTATCTGCCCGGAGGAGGGCTGTGCAAGGCCCGCGAGCAGACGGAGCAGCGTAGACTTACCGCTCCCGTTCACTCCGCAGAGGACAGTGAGTATACCTGTAGGAATATCCAGAGAGATATCCTGAACCGCTGGCCTGCCGCCTTCATAGCAGAAGGAGAGATGCTCGGTATGAATTCTCATAGCAGCTCCTCCAGATCCTGTCCGGTCAGCGGCAGCAGGTGAAGCGGCCAGCCCTGCTTCTGCAGCAGCTTCCCGACCCGGACGGCCGGAGAAGGAAGCCAGCCGAGGGTCTCCGGCAGCTCCGAGGTATAGAACAGGCTGCGCGGGCTGCCGTCATAGAGCAATTGCCCTTTGCCCAGCACCGCGATGCGCGGGCTTGCGGCCAGCTCCTCCATCCGCTGCGTGACCCAGAGGATGGTAGTCCCTGCCTGCCATAGCCCCTGGGCCAGCTCCAGAATATCCGATCTTCCCTCAGGGTCCAGCATCGAGGTAGCCTCATCGAAAATAATCATTTCGGCTTCCAGTGCCAGGCAGCAGCCTACCGCCAGACGTTGGCGCTCTCCGCCGGATAGTGTAGATACCTCTGCCTCCGCTTTATGGCTTAGTCCTACCTGCTGTAGAATCTCATGGATTCGTGCAATCATCCGCCCCCGTTCCAGTCCCCGGTTCTCCAGCCCGAAGGCGATATCCTCGAAGGGGGTGGAGCCAACCGTCTGTGCTTCGGGATTCTGAAATACGAGCTGCACCCGCTGCTTTACTATTGTCCGGTTCTCCGGCAGGCGCAGGTCCAGTCCGGCCACGGACAGACTGCCGCCGGAGGGGGTGTTCAGTCCGTTGAAGGAGCGGATTAGCGAGGTTTTGCCGCAGCCGTTGGCCCCTGTCAGCGCTACCCATTCCCCAGGCTCTATATGAATGTTAATCCCTTGCAGTACCGTACGGGGATGCGGCCCCTCCCGCACGGACAAGCTTATATTATGCGCCCTGATCATCCTCATGCCTGCTTTCCGTCCAGCTCTAGTCAACAATTGCTACCCATTATAACAAAGATTTCAGGATTGATGTATCTGGAGGGTGATGTTATAGTGATCCCAAGTGAAAACGGCTTTACCGTCCTTTTAAAGGACGGTACCGTTTCGGCGAGAAATAGAAAGATAATTTGTAGCGTGAAACATATAAATTCTTATATTTTTAGAAAAGGGGGAACCTCCCGGCCATGAAGAAATGGACCACCCGCGGCCTGATATTCAGTGCCTTATTCGCCGCCGTCATGATAGCTCTGAGTTATTTGAAAATCTCGCTGCCCTTCTCCACGGTACCCATTACCATGCAGACCCTCGCGGTAATGCTGGCTGGTTCGATCCTTGGGGCCCGTTACGGGGCGCTTGCTGTGCTGATCGTGATCGGACTCGCCGCTGCCGGATTCCAGGTGATGGGCGGAAGCGGAGGATTGGCGGTCCTGGTTGGCCCTACCGCAGGATATATCTTCTCCTGGCCGTTCGTGGCCTGGCTGATCGGCTTTTTCGCCGAACGTATTAAGCAGGACCAATACACCTTCGTGAAGCTGCTGGCCGCTAACTTTATCTTCGGGGCACTGTTAGTTTATCCGGGCGGTGTGGGGTGGCTGGCCTATTCCACAGGTATGGATTCACTCAGCAAGGCATTGACGGCAGGCATGTGGCCGTTTCTTCCGGGCGACCTGCTCAAAGCAGTCTTGTGTTCGGCTGTAGTAACGGCGGTATGGAAGGTTTATCCGATCGAACGTATCCTGAACAGTGACACAGGCGTCTGGGCTGAAGGGGACAACACAACCACAACTCGTTAACCGCAAGCTGCTAACCAATAAATGCAAGTGCTAACTGCAAGCTATGTCTTGCTCAGCATAAATAGGCGAATTCATAGCCCCTGCGGCGTGGATTCGCCTATTTCGCGTTATTCACAATAGGAATTCTGTGGGCGTTCATCAGATGTTAAGCGTGCTGTGGATAAAATGTGAATAAGGTCGGGGATAAATCCCGTTGGTGGAGCCGGAAATGAGCCGGATGAGTACCAGATGAGGAAATGAGTGAATTGTTTTGGCTTGAAGAGAGTAATATATTTCTTTTGTGTATAATATGTGGATAAAATGGGAGAGGGTTGCGAAGGCAGTGAAGTCGCAGAGGAATAGATGTGTTGGAGTACTAAAAGTAAAATGAGTGTACTTGAGGTGGTTACTTGATTTAAAGAACAAAAGTGAGCCTGCGAATGAAATGAGGAACACTACTGCACTTGATTTCACTACCCGAGTCACTTCTCACCTATAAAACAATGCCGTCCCCCTAACAACAGGGACGGCATTGTTCATCTTTACAGGCCTACTCCTCCGCGCAGGCATCGGCTGGCATCGGCTCGGGCAGCGCCCAGACGGAGACGCTGCCGCCGTTGACCGGGAATACGGCCCAGCCGTCTTCGCCGATGGTGACGGACTCCCCGCGGTTATGGGTGAAGTCCTCCCATACCTCTCCGCTGCGCGCTTCGCCCACGAACATCCGCTTCTCTCCGTTGTCTCCATTGGAGATGACTACAGCGCAGCCGGAGCCTTCAATCTCCTGCACACCGCGCCGGACCCAGCCGATGGTGTTGGGATGATCGAAATAATCGTCCTGCTCCCCGTAAGCTTTGGTGTAGCGTGCGCAGAGCAGAGGATCGATGGCGTCCTTCTTGCCTTCCATCGGCGCAGGGCCGCCGATGCCGTAATAATCTCCGTAGAAGACAACGGGATAGCCGTCGCGCCGCAGCAGAATCAGGGCGTAGGCGCTTTGCTTGAACCAGTCGCCCACCCAGGATTCCAGTGCCTCATGCGGCTGGGAGTCGTGGTTGTCAACGAAGGTGACAGCATTCGCGGGATGTGTCTGGACCAGCGTATCGTCGAAGATATGCGTCAGGTCGAAATCCCGGCCTGCCAGTGCGGCGGAGTAGAGCTTGTAATGAAGGGAGACATCGAACAGATCGATCTGGTAATCTACAGTGTTCAGGAATTCGCGGCAAGCCTCCAGATTAGAGTTCCAGAATTCACCGACGATGTAGAAGTCCTCGCCGCGCTTCTTTTTCATCTCCATGGCGAATTCCTTGATGAACTCATGGTTGATATGCTTGATCGCATCCAGCCGGTATCCGCTGCATTGCAGCGTATCGACCAGCCACTTGCCCCAGTTCAGCATCTCATTCTTCACATCGTCATTGCTGTAATCAATGTTGGCGAACATCAGATAGTCGTAGTTGCCGAATTCGTCATCCACATTCTGATTCCAGCCTTTATTCGTGCCGTCAATCCGGAAGACGCCGTTGCGGCCTTCCTTGGCATCGAAATCGGTTCCGTTGAAGTGGGTGTGATTCCACTTGAAGCTGGAGTATTCATCCCCGCGTCCCGGGAAATCAAATTTGGTCCAGCCTTCAATCTCGAACGGCTCGGAGATATCCTTGGTACGGTCGTTCGGGTCCACCTCAATCACCTCGAAGACCTCGGTCTCATCCGCTCCGGCTTTATGGTTCATGACCAGATCCACGTAGACCGCAATGCCGTTCTTCAGGCACTCGGCAATCGCGTCGATTAACTCCTGCTTGGTTCCATACTTCGTGCGTACATCACCCTTTTGATCGAATTCACCGAGGTCATACAGATCGTAGACTCCATAACCGGTATCTTCGGGCGAGACGGCCTTGGTAACAGGGGGAACCCATACCGAATCAATGCCCGCCGCCTTCAGTTCCGGGGCCATCTGGGCAAGGCGTTTCCAGTGTTCTCCGTCCGCCGCGACATGCCATTCAAAAAACTGCATCATAGTATGATTTCTCTTCATAATTCTTTGGCCTCCTCTACAATATAAGACGAATGGGACGGTGATCAGATGCTTCAGCAGGGAGTAGAAGAGATTTATGTAGACCTCTGTACATCAGTTGAATAAGTCCAGTTGGCGCGGGGCCAGCCCGCCGTCGATCCCAAACAGCGATTGCAGCTCCTGAGCATTGGGAGTGGCATCCCCGGCAGAATTATTATTAAATACCACGTAAATATTCTTACAGGTCTGTTCAAGCTCCAGCAGCCGGTCCCGCCACTGCGTTAACTCTTCGGTGCTGTAACGGTACAGATAGCGAAGCTTGCGCCAGTCCGGGTGGCTGCTCTGATTCCAGCCTGCAGTGTTGCGCCCATGCAGCCGCACGTAGGTGAGGTCCGGCCGGGTGGCGACAGGGACAATCGGGATGGAGCCGGAGCCTGCCTGCGGCTCGTCGGCTATCGTATGAATCCAGCCTTCTTGCTTCAGGAACCCGAGGGTCCGCTCACGCATCTCAGGGCTGTACCAGGAATCATTACGGAATTCGATGGCAGCGGGCACATCCAGCAGCCGCTCCTTCGCGTCACGCAGGAAATCCACGTTGTCTTTGGTGCAGTCGAACCAGGGCGGGAATTGAAACAGTGCCATCGCCAGCTTCCCCGCTGAGCGGACAGGAGCGATAGAGGTATGGAAGGCCCGGTACATCTCCTCCGGCGTATCGTAGTAATTCTTTTTCCCCCGCAGATGTCCGGTCATTCCCTGATAAGCCTTCACAATGAACTGGAACGCCTCCGGCGTCTGGTTGACCCATTTCTCATAATTCCGGACCGGCTGAACCGCGTAGAAGGAACTGTCAATTTCCACAATGGGAAAATGGGCGCTGTAGGCGGGGAGGCGGTCGGCAGGTTTGATTTTGCCGTACAGCTCCTCATGGTCTCCGAAGCCGGTCAGCCCGATCTTGATCATAGAACCCCCTCCTTGTCGCATGAACCTGAATTCTGCCGAACGGATCGGCTAACTCTTATTAAACTGAAAACCCGCCTATGCAAACAACAGGAGAACACGAATGACGGAATTCAGTGCAGGGACAGGAAAGAACTGGAGAAAAAGGGACTATGGAAGCTGGTATCACCAAAAGAGAAGGCGGATATACCCGGCAGGTGCCATTTATTCAAATATAAGAATTTTTATGTTTCACACTATAAATTATTCTTCTATTTCCCGCTGAAACGGTACCGTCCTTTAAAAGGATGGCAATGCCGTTTCTACTTGATATGCGCAGGGGAAGCGGGAGGTGCCATGCGGGGCAGGAAAAGAGGGCTTGCCTCCATCACATGGGCTTGAAGCGGGTGATGGAGGAGACGCCATATAGATGTACGCTATTGCGGCCGTTACGCTTGGAGGAGTAGAGGGCATGGTCTGCTTCCGAGAGCAGCTCCTCCAGTGAGGTCGAACGGCGGAAGGCTTCAGCCACGCCGAAGCTGGCTGTGATTTTAATTGTTCCTGTGAAGGTAGAGAAGGTGCTCTGCTCGATGTCCCTGCGGATACGCTCAGAGATCAGGGCTGCTTCCTTCAAGAGGGCTCCCGGCAGGCTTAAGACGAATTCTTCACCTCCGTACCGTCCGAAGACATCCCCCTCCCGGACATGCTGGCGGCATACGCTTACTACATGCTGTAAGGCCATATCCCCGTGATGGTGCCCGTAGCGGTCGTTAATGCTTTTGAAGAAATCGATATCCAGCAGGATGACCGAGAAGGGGGCGGCGGAGTCGGCAGCTTCCTGCAGCCGTTCCCGGCTCAGCTCCATGAAGTGGGTCCGGTTGTAAATGCCGGTCAGGCTGTCGATGGTGGCGAGCTGCAGCAGCTTCTCCTGGAGCAGGGTGCGTTCGGTAACATCGATCAGCATGATCATCCGCCCGGCAAGATGGCCGTCATGCTTCTGGACCGGAGAGGAACGGACCTGATAATAGCGGACTTCTCCGCCGGAATGCCACACCAGTTCCTGCTCTTCGCTGATCTGCGGATTGGAATTCATTACATAATCGACCGCCTCCTTGCCGGCAGGCAGGAAAAGCTGGGCCAGCGGGCGGCCGATGGCGGCGGCATCCAGATCCTCAAGCATCTCGGCAGCGGCCCGGTTATAGTCCACCAGCTTGTCGGAGAGGTCCATGACGAGTACGCCGTCGCGCATGCTCTCGAACAGATTCTCTCTGGCAATCGGCGCGGCGGTCAGCATCCCTCTGGACAGAATGGCCCATATATACAGGGACGAGGTTACACTCATCACAACGGGAACAGGGTCTGTTCCATACGGAGTCAGGTCCATCAGATAGAGGAAGGCCCCCAGCGCAGGCAGGAATTGTCCGACAAAAATAATCAGCATCTGCCGCAGATAAGCCCGCCGCATCCGCCCCCAGCGCCAGAGGATCAGGCACATCCCGGCCAGCATACAGCCGAAGGTCAGACTGCCCTGGACGATATACCAGGGTCCCATGACGATATCCACCAGCGGTGCAGGCGCGCCTTCCCGGAAGTAGATAGCCTTATAGAACAGGTGATGGGAGTCGTTGGTCCAGACAAGCACCGTGGAGATCACGGGGACGGAGTAGAGGAGGACCAGCAGTTTTCGGGAGACCAGACGCTCCAGGCCCACGAAGTGCATGATCATCAGCAGACTGGAGGGCGCGATGTACGGCATTCCGAGATACTCCAGCTTGATCCAGAACTTAATCTGTTCCATCGAGTTCCCCGAGAGCTCGAGCGCGAAGGCGAATGTGTATACCGCCGAGGCGGCGGAGCTGACGATGAATGCGCGCAGACCCGAGAAGTCAGTCTTCCTGTAAAAAGCAAACAGGGCGAGCAAGGCGTTCAGCACACCGGAGATCGAAACGATAATAATGTAGTTGGAAATCAGAGATGCCATGGGGAGCGCCTCCATGGATTGGGATAAGCATTGGACATTGTGAATAGTCTCCTGGCTGAAACGGTACCGTCCTTGAGAGGACGGCAAAGCCGTTTCCACTTATAGTTACTTACTATTTTTATCGGCAGTCAGCTCTATTATTTACACTGTAAGCGGCTCCCTAGACAAAGTGACGGAATTTCACAGCCTCAATGTTACGCTTTGTCTAATGTGGGATTCGCAGGCAACGTGTAACATGTTAATTAATCCTACATGAAAAAAGAAAAAGTACGGAAAACGTGATATTTATGTTATGTTAATTAACATTAAATAGATTCAGGGATGGAGGGGACTGGAGATGTCACTAGTAGCAGCAACAATTCCTGAAATACAGCTGGAGCATGTCGAAATGCGTTACCAGACGGAGACGGCAGATGTGCTGGCCCTGCATCAGGTAAGTCTCGATATTGCCAAGGGGGAGTTCGTCTCCCTGCTGGGTCCTTCCGGGTGCGGAAAGACTACGCTGCTGAGGCTGATGGCAGATCTTATCACACCAACGGCTGGAAATATCATGGTGGCAGGCAAAAGCGCCAAGGAGGCCCGGCTGGCACAGAAATACGGTATTGTGTTCCAGAGTCCGGTGCTGTATGACTGGCGGAAGGTCAAGCATAATATTACCCTGCCGCTGGAGCTGCTGGGCGTCAAGAGATCGATCCGTGAGGACAAAGCGCTGGAGCTGCTTGATCTCGTGGGCTTGCAGGGGTTCGCCGATAAGTATCCCTGGCAGCTCAGCGGGGGGATGCAGCAGCGTGTAGCTATTGCCCGGGCACTCTCCATGGAGCCGGAAATTCTGCTCATGGATGAACCGTTCTCGGCGCTGGATGAATTCACGCGCGAGCGGCTGAATGAAGAGCTGCTCTCCGTCTGGAGTAAGGTACAGAGCACAATTGTATTCGTTACCCATAGCATTCCCGAATCGATCTTCCTGTCGGACCGGGTGTTCGTCCTGTCTCCGCATCCGGGCAGACTCTCGGCGGTTGTCGATATTCCGCTGCCCCGTCCGCGTACAGCGGACATGAGGAACCGTCCGGAGTTCTTCGAGCTGATTGCCCGTATCCGCGACAGCTTCGAAGGGGTGTAGTGATGAAGCTGAACCGTGCGTTAATGCGGGGGCGTGCGCTGCCGCTGCTTGTCTGGATCTGCGGGCTGCTGGTGCTGTGGGAGGCGGTCTCCTGGTGGCTGCTGCATGTGGCGAAGACGCCGCTGGCCCAGTCCAAGCTGCCTTATGTTCACGAGGTGGCGCTCACTCTGTGGCAGTACAGCGGCACCCTTCTCCGGGAAGGGGGAGCCACCTTCGGCAATGCCGGGGTGGGTTTCCTGATCGGAGCGCTCTCCGGAGTGCTGTTGGCCGTGCTGATGAGCCTCTCCCGGACGATAGAGCAGCTTGCCTTCCCGTATGCGGTTGCTTCGCAGATGATTCCGATTCTGGGGCTGGCGCCGATTATATACGGGATTGTGCGGGATGAGCAGATGTCGCGGATCATCATCTCCGGCTATATCACCTTCTTCCCGGTGGCGCTGAATATGTTGCGCGGTCTGCGGAGTGTGGACCCCTCTGCCCTGGAGCTGATGCACTCTTATGCCGCCAAGCCGTGGGCTGTATATTGGAAGCTTCGCTTCCCGGCAGCACTGCCGGGGCTGTTCAGCGGGCTGAAGATTGCAGCGCCGCTGGCTGTAACGGGCGCAATTCTGGTTGAGCTGATGGGTGCTCAGCGCGGGATCGGGGTTATTATGCTCCGCAATCTCTATTATGGACCCTCCCATACCTACATGTTCTGGTCCACGGTACTGGTCGGTGCTCTGCTGGGTATGGCCAGCTATTGGCTGATGAGTCTGGTGGAGCGTCTGGTAGCCCCCTGGCAGCCGGAATTCCGTCCCCAAGGAGGCAGCCGCTAATGGAAAGTAATACGGTTCGCGAATTTACATCCTCTAACAACGTTATTTCGCCAGATACGGACCAAGGCGGAGATCCATGGAAATTCCTGAAATGGCTGAACCCCGGGTTCGTGCTGCCGCTGCTTGCCGGAGCTTTGTTCCTGCTGCTGTGGGAGCTCCAGATCTTTCACCGCATCTTCGATCTGAAGAAATATCAGCTGCCGCTACCCTCCGCCATCGCTGAAGCGATGCGGGACAATCTCAGTCTGCTGCTCTCTTATACCGGGTATACCCTCACTGAAGCCGTTCTTGGTATGCTGATCGGCTCCGGCTGCGGCTTCCTGATTGCCTTGGCTGCTATGGCCTGGCCCCGCTGGGGCGGCGGCAGCCTCACGATGGTAGCTGCACTCAATGCCGTTCCCATTGTGGCGCTTGCCCCTATCATGAACCTGTGGTTCGGGGACGGCATCGGCTCGCGGGCGGCGATTGTGACCGCGACCACGATGGCGGCTATGGCGATCAATGCCTACAAGGGTATGGCGGCTGTGGACCCGCTGGCGCTGGACCTGATGCATTCCTATGCGGCAGGCAAGCGGGCGGTATTCCGCCATCTGCGGATTCAGAACAGTCTGCCTTATGTATTCACCGCCTTGAAGATCAACGCTACAGCGAGCATGATCGGGGCGATTGTCGGGGAGTTTTTCTTCTCTTCGCGGGGGCTGGGTTATCTCCTCTCGAATTCGATCAAGGTGGCGAAGATGCCGCTGGGCTGGGCCTGCATCGTGCTTGCCGCGGTTGCCGGAGTCATCTTTTACCTGGTCGTGGAGCGGCTGGAGAAGGTGTTTATCAAGTGGCACCCTTCCCGGCGTACGTAGTGTGTAATTCCTGCAAATAGCAACAAGAGCGCAATCATACTGTGTCAGACCGTCTTACAAAAAAATGATTGGTAGGGGGAGTTGCTATGATGAAGGGAAAACAGGGCAAAACTCGTGGAGGATTATGGCTTGCAGCGGCTCTAATGCTGATCTCGCTGCTTGCGGGCTGCGGCGGCAACAACAACGCTAGTCCCTCCGGAGCAGAAGCGACTGCGGGGAATACGGCGGCAGCTTCACCGGAAGCTGCGGCAACTACAGAACCGGCGGCTGAGCCGGTCACCGTGAAGCTGCAGCTCAAATGGGTGCCGCAGGCCCAGTTCGCAGGGTACTTCCTGGCGCAGGACAAAGGGTATTATGCGGCAGAGGGCCTGAAGGTCGAGATTCTGCCGGGCGGGCCGGATATCGTGCCTGAGCAGCAGGTGGCCGGCGGCTCGGCCGATATCGGGGTGGACTGGGTGGCGAGCCTGCTGACCAGCCAGGAGCAGGAGATGCCGCTGGTGCAGATCGCCCAGATTTTCCAGAAGAGCGGGCTGGTGCTGGTATCCAAGAAGGAGGCGGGCATCACTACACCGGCTGAGCTGAAGGGCAAGAAGGTGGGCAACTGGATGGGCGGCAATGAGTTTGAGATTCTGGCGCTTTTTGATAAATACAAGCTGGATTCTGGCAAGGATCTGAACTTCACCAAGCAGGGCTTCACGATGGACCAGTTCCTCGGCGGTGAGCTGGATGCGGCTTCGGCTATGACCTACAACGAATATCAGGTGGTGCTGGAGTCGGGCGTTAAGGCGGAGGACCTGAGTGTCATCGACATGAATGACGAAGGTGTGGCGATGCTTGAAGACAACCTGTTCGCCAACAAGGAGTGGCTGGAGGGCAACAAGGAGACAGCAGCCAAGTTCGTCCGTGCTTCCCTGAAGGGCTGGGCGGATGCAATTGCCGATCCCGAAGCGGCTGTGGACAGTGTGATGAAGCTTGCCGAAGCGGGCAGCACGACCCGGGAGCATCAGCTGACGATGATGACGGAGGTTGCCAAGCTGATCCAGCCGGAGGGCTTCGATGCTTCCAAGCTGGGCTATACGGATGCTGCCGCCTTCCAGCAGACCGCCGATATCGCGCTGAAATTCGGGGTCATTAAGACGGCTTCCAAGGTGGAGGAGGCCTACACGAACGAGATTGTGGAGATGGCGGCGAAATAACAAATAACAGGATTTCTTCATAGCTGAAGCAGATGGCCGCCTGGTAAGGCGGTCATCTCTTCTAGGGTAGCGAACGAACACAGGAAAAGAGGTGCGGACGATGACACTGCTCACGGGGCAGGCCAGTAAGGTGAAGAACTATGTAAACGGAGCTTGGGTGGAGTCCTCCTCCGGGCGGCAGGAGGAAGTGTTCAACCCGGCGACCGGCGAAATCATTGCCTATGTGCCGATCTCCAGCCGGGAAGAGCTGGATGCAGCCGTGAGGGCAGCTTCCATAGCCTATTCCGCGTGGAAAAGGGTCGCTGTTCCGCGAAGGGCCCGCTATTTCTTCCGGTACCAGCAGCTGCTGGTCCAGCACAGCAAGGAGCTGGCGGAGCTGATCACGCTGGAGAACGGCAAAAGCCTGGAGGAAGCGCTGGGCGAGGTGCAGCGCGGCATCGAATGTGTGGAATTCGCCGCCGGCGCTCCCACGCTGATGATGGGCAGCCAGCTGCCGGATATCGCGACAGGCGTAGAGTCCGGCATGTACCGCTATCCCCTGGGAGTTGTGGGCGGCATCGCCCCGTTCAACTTCCCGATGATGGTGCCCTGCTGGATGTTCCCGCTGGCGGTAGCCTGCGGCAACACCTTTGTGCTGAAGCCCTCCGAGCGGACGCCGCTGCTCGTGAACCGGCTCGCGGAGCTGTTCGCAGAAGCGGGCTTCCCGCCGGGGGTGCTGAATGTGGTACACGGGGCGCATGAGGTGGTGGACGGCCTGCTGGCGCATGAGGAAGTGAAGGCTGTCTCCTTCGTGGGCTCACAGCCGGTGGCGGAATATGTCTATAAGCAGGGGACCGCGCACGGCAAGCGGGTGCAGGCGCTGGCCGGCGCGAAGAATCATTCGATTGTGCTGAAGGATGCCGATCTGGACCATGCGGTGAAAAATATTCTATCCGCAGCCTTCGGCTCAGCGGGCGAACGGTGCATGGCCTGCGCTGTAGTGGTGGTGC
This sequence comes from Paenibacillus sp. FSL H8-0122, assembly GCF_038005345.1. NCBI lineage: Bacteria > Bacillati > Bacillota > Bacilli > Caryophanales > Paenibacillaceae > Paenibacillus > Paenibacillus sp. FSL H8-0122. Next base: position 7,127,262 of record NZ_JBBOTB010000001.1, read on the forward strand.
AGGAGGACATTGCCGATGAGCTGGTAAGCCGGATCACGGAGGCTGCGGACGGGCTGAAGATCGGGAACGGCAAGGAGGAGGGGGTGTTCCTGGGCCCAGTCATCCGGCAGGCGAACAAAGACCGGACGATCGATTACATTGAAGCTGGGCTTGCCGAGAAGGCGGTGCTGGTGCGGGATGGCCGCAAGGATGCTGCAGCTGCGGGCAACGGCTATTTCCTGGGCCCGACGATCTTCGATCATGTGCAGCCGGGCATGAAGATCTGGCGTGACGAGATCTTCGCGCCGCTGCTGGCAGTGGTGCGGGTGAAGGATCTGGCGGAGGCGATAGCGGTCACGAATAAGTCGCCCTTCGCCAACGGGGCCTGCATCTATACAGACAGCGCCAGGGCAGTCCGCGAATTCCGTGAGGAGATTGACGCCGGGATGCTGGGCGTCAATCTGGGCGTGCCTGCTCCGATGGCATTCTTCCCTTTCTCAGGATACAAGAAATCGTTCTATGGAGACCTGCACGCGAACGGCCGTGACGGTGTGGAATTCTATACCCGCAAGAAAATGATTACCGCGCGTTACTAAAAGAAGGAAAGCCAAGGAGGAGAGTGTGCCGTGCAGAGTCTGGGCAAAGAAAGCGAGCTGGCGGTTAAGAAGGACCAGCGGTATTTGTGGCATAATATGACCCCTTACAGTGAGCAGCATCCGCCGATGATTGCCGCTTCCGCAAGCGGCTCATGGGTTACCGATATCGACGGCAACAAATTCCTGGACGGCATGTCCGGCCTGTGGTGTGTGAATGTGGGGTACGGGCGCAAGGAGCTGGCGGAGGCGGCGTACAACCAGCTGCTGAGCCTGCCGTATTTCCCGCTGACGCAGAGCCATATGCCGGCCATCGCGCTGGCCGAGAAGCTGAATGAATGGCTGGAGGATGAGTATGTCATCTTCTTCTCCAACAGCGGGTCGGAAGCGAACGAAGCAGCCTTCAAAATCGCCCGCCAGTACCAGCAGCAGACCGGCCAGCCGGACCGCCACAAATTCATCGCCCGCTACCGGGGCTATCACGGAAGCTCACTGGGCGCCCTGGCGGCGACCGGGCAGGCGCAGCGCAAGTACAAGTACGAGCCGCTGGGCGGCGGGTTCCTGCATGTAGCCCCGCCGGACAGCTACCGCCGCCCGGCCGGCATGAGCGAAGAAGCGTTCAACCTCCAGTGTGCGCAGGCGATTGAGGATATGATCGTCTGGGAAGGCGCAGCGTCTGTAGCGGCGGTGATTATGGAGCCGGTCATTACCGGCGGGGGCGTGATTGTCCCGCATCAGGTCTATATGGACCGGGTGCAGGAGATCTGCCGGACCCAAGGCGTATTGCTGATTATCGACGAGGTGATCTGCGGCTTCGGGCGGTCCGGCCGCAAGTTCGGACACCACAATTTCGGGATCAAGCCCGATATTGTCACGATGGCGAAGGGGCTGACGAGCGGCTATCTGCCGTTATCGGCTACCGCTGTGCGCAAGGAGATCTATGAGGCCTTCAAGGATAACAGCGATGACTACGGGCATTTCCGGCATGTGAACACCTTCGGCGGCAATCCGGCTGCCTGTGCGCTTGCCCTGCGCAACCTGGAGATTCTGGAGCAGGAGCAGCTGGTTGAACGCGCTGGAATTCTGGGCCGCAGGCTGGCGGACGGGTTCGCCGGGCTTTTGGAGCATAAGCTGGTTGGCGATATCCGCAGCTTCGGGCTGGTCCTTGGGATTGAACTGGTGGCGGATAAGGCCACCAGAGTGCCCGCTGAGCTAAGTGTGGTCAAGGGGATTATTGCCGAGTGCAAAGCTAAGGGGCTGATCATAGGCAAGAACGGCGATACGGTGGCGGGCTTCAATAATGTGCTCACCTTCGCTCCGCCGTTATCCTCGGCCGATGAGGATGTGCAGTTCATCATCGATACCTTCACAGCTGTGCTGAACGGGAGCTGGGCAGAGTGAATTTCTCCGGGTACAGGAACTGGTAGGCGCGCAGGGCGACCTGAATGGAGATCCGGTTCTCCGGGAGCATGAAGTCCTCGCCGAGCAGCTCGGTGATTTTGTCCAGCCGGTAGTAGAGGGATTGCCTGACGATGAACAGGCTGCGGGCGGCGATCTGCTTCGACCCGTCATGATCGAGGTAAACGCGCAGCGTCAGCAGCAGCTCGCTGCCCTTCGCCTCATCGTGGTCAATCAGCGGGCCGATATAGCTGCGGATGAAATTCTCCAGCGTCTTGCCGTCGTTCAGGCTCAGCAGCAGCTGGAAGACGCCTAACTCCTCATACATGAGGACCGGCTTCTGATAACAGGAATAGAGGGACAGCGCTTGTACGGCTTCCTGATAACCGGCATGAGCATGCTTCAGGCCCCGGTGGGACTTGCTGACTCCGATGACGAGCTGCAGGTCCTTCAGCTTCTCATCCGCGCGGATATGCTGCAGGGAATCAAGCGCCTGCTGCAGGCGCAGCTTGCCGGGCAGCTTGGACTGGATATCCAGGGCAATGACGGTCAGCCGGTTGTTCTTCAGGGTGATCAGCGGCCGGAGGGAGTGCTTCTCGAAGATGGAGCGCAGGATGAGCGAGAGATGGAAGGTGATGGATTCCCAGTCATTCTCCGAGCTGTTCCATTTGACATCCCGGGGATTCTCAATCTCGATCAGGCAGACCCGGTAGGGCAGCTCATTAACCAGGTTGAAGTCCGGGCCGACCAGCCCCTTGAGCCGGTTGTCGTCCTGAGTACGTCCCCCGACCAGCTCATCCACCCACAGATTCTCCGAGAACAGCTTTCGTTCCTCCATGTACCGGGTGCGCAGCAGCTCCTGTGCGATGGATAAGGAGGCGGAATCGAGCAGCAGACAGTCGAATTCCTGCGGCTTGTGATTACAGACCATCAGGATATAGGCCCAGGTCTGGTCCAAGGCTCCTACGGGCTTCACGGCGATGGTCTTGTGGCCGTATTCGCGGATATAGGGGGCGGCCTCCGGCGCTGCTCCCTCCACCTCTTCGCTGAAGGTCTCGAAGAAGCCCAGCAGCGGGCGCTGCTCCTCGGGCGCGAGGGCCGGGAAGAAGAGAGGTTTGCCTTGCAGCTGCATATAGAGAATCTGTGTGCGGGTGCTTTTACATAACAATTGCAGGACCTTAAGGGTTCCCTGGGAGGTTAGCGTCAGCCGGTGGAATTCGCGGGAGATGCTCTCCAGCTCTTGCAGCATCCGGTGGTGGCGGTTGATGATGAGGGAATGCAGATCGAGTGTAATGTCGACGAACCGTACAGTGCGGGTGAATTGGATCAGCGGAAAATCGTGCAGGTTCGAAAGAGCGATCATCTCCTGCGGAATGGCACTGAAGTAGGCTCCCAGCTCGATGCACAGGCAGGCGGCGTTCTTATCAATCAGATTCTGCATGAAAGACAGGGCAGCGTCCAGATCCGTGCTTGCGCTCATTCCGGTGGTCAGAATCATCTCTTCCCCGTGAATCAGACTCTCCAGGCTCGCGCTCTCCAGCACATGCACCCAGCGGACGGCCCGGTTCAGGCCGTTTCTTCCCCCGATCAGCTCAGCTTCAGCGAACAGCGGCCGCTTCAGCGCGTCACGGATCGTAAATACAAGTTCCCAGTCCATAAGCTTCCCCCTCATTCACTTCGTTCTCAGGCCATTCTCACAGGTAAAAAAGTGACTTTTGAAATTAGACAATCTGTCTAATGTAACGAAAAAACGGATTGGCTATAGTTTGAATATGATATGTCAGGAAATTTAACTTAAATTAGAGTGTGATTAGCGATTTTACCGGCTTGAAGTTTATTTTACTACAATATTTCTTACAAGTATGCAAAATATTAAGGCGATCATCGTAATAATGTTATATTATATAACATAAATCGAAGCCGAGAGTGGAAGCTACTTTGGCCAGAAGGAGGGGTACCCGATGGAGCAATCTTCACCGTTAACCACATTGACGCCTGAGCTGTTCATGCGTAATTTTGCCGAGGCAGAGCCGGGGCTTACCCGCAAGGGAGCTATCGAAGAATCCAACCGCTGTCTGTACTGCTATGATGCGCCCTGTATCCAGGCTTGTCCGACCAGCATCAATATCCCGTCCTTCATCAAAAGAATCGCTACCGACAATCTCAGAGGGGCGGCGCAGACCATCATGGAGGCCAATCCGGTCGGTGCAAGCTGCGCAAGGGTATGTCCTACGGAGGAGCTGTGCGAGGGGGCCTGTGTGCTGAACGGCGCTTCCGCACCGATTGAGATTGGCCTGTTGCAGCGTTATGCCACGGATTGGGCGATCCGCAGCGGCCTTCAGCTCTTCCGGGCAGGTGAGCCTAACGGCAAGAGGGCAGCGGTGATCGGCGGCGGACCGGCGGGTCTGTCAGCGGCCAGAGAGCTGGCGCGCGAAGGCTTCCAGGTGGTGATCTATGAGGCGAAGCCGCTGGCCGGAGGCCTGGATACCCACGGGATTGTCTCCTTCCGGCTGCCGCAGGATATCTCGCTCTGGGAGGTGGAGCAGGTGGAGAAGCTGGGCGTAGAGATCCGCACGGGAACGAAGGTGGGAGTAGATATTTCTATAGAAGAGCTTAAGGCCGGATATGATGCGATTGTGCTGGCGGCCGGGATGGGTTACGTGCCTCCGCTGGGGATTGAAGGCGAGAAGCTGTCCGGTGTCTATGATGCGATCGAGCTGGTGGAGACCACCAAGACCGGGATTCCTGCCCTGGAGCTGATGGGACAGCGTGTGGCTGTTATTGGTGCGGGCAATACGGCCATTGATGCGGCTACCTGCTCGGTGCGGCTCGGCGCGGCGAATGTGAAGATGATCTACCGCCGGACGCGCGGGGAGATGACGGCTTATGATTTTGAATATGAATTCGCTAAGCAGGAAGGTGTGGAATTCAACTGGCTGACCCTGCCGAAGCGGATTGTCGGAGATGAGCTGGGGAATGTCGCGGCACTGGAATGTGTGCGAATGGAGCTGACCGGTGAGGCCGGGCCGGATGGACGCCCCTCTCCCGTGCCGGTGGCGGGCTCGGAATTCCTGCTCCCGGTGGATGCCGTAGTGGTGGCTATCGGCCAGAAGCGGCGGATGGACCTTATTGAGGCGCTGGGGCTTAAGCATAAGCGGGGGGTAGTGGAGATTGATCCCGCGACCGGGCGCACCTCTGATCCGCAGATTTATGCTGCCGGCGATATAGTTTTTGGCGCAGGGACGGGGGAAGCCATGGTGGTCTCTGCCGCGCAGCAGGGCAAGGATGCTGCATATGCGATTGTGAAGCAGTGGTCAGGCCGTCAGGATGGCGTAGTCGGCTCTGCCGTATAAAGCGTATTTCTTAGAAGGGGAGGGAATGGCAATGGCAGATCTCAGTATTGATTTTGCAGGCATCAAGTCACCGAATCCGTTCTGGCTGGCCTCTGCGCCGCCTACCAATACAGGCTATCAGGTGCAGCGTGCGTTCGAGGCGGGCTGGGGTGGCGCGGTGTGGAAGACGCTCGGGGAGCCGGTCATCAACACCTCTGCCCGGTTCGCCGCCGTTCATTTTGGCGGACAGCGTGTAGCGGGGTTCAACAATATTGAGCTGATTACCGACCGTCCGCTGGAGGTCAACCTGAAGGAAATCTATGAGACGAAGCGGAGATTCCCGGACCGTACGATCATTGCTTCCCTGATGGTGGAGCCGAAGCGGGAGAAGTGGCATGAGATTGTGAAGCGTGTGGAGGCCATCGGCGTAGACGGTCTGGAGCTGAACTTCGGCTGTCCGCACGGCATGGCTGAACGCGGCATGGGCGCGGCTTCGGGCCAGCAGCCGGATCTGGTGCAGGCGCAGACTGCCTGGGTCAAGGAGGTGGCAACCACCCCGGTCATTGTGAAGCTGACGCCGAACATCACCGACATTACCGTGGTGGCCCGGCATGCCGTCAAGGGCGGAGCGGATGCAATCAGCCTGATCAATACCATCAACAGTCTGGCCGGGGTGGACATCCACAGCTGGAATACGATTCCGAATGTCGGCGGCCAGGGAGCGCACGGCGGTTATTGCGGCCCGGCCGTCAAGCCTATTGCCCTTAGCATGGTGGCGGAATGTGCCCGGGACCGCGAAGTCGGTGTGCCGATCTCCGGTATCGGCGGCATCTCCACCTGGCAGGATGTCGTCGAATTCATGCTGATGGGCTCGACAGGGATTCAGGTCTGCACAGCGGTTATGCATCATGGCTTCAGGATTGTGGAGGAGATGATCGACGGTCTGAACCATTACCTGGACGAGAAGGGGCTGGCTTCGGTAACCGAGCTGATTGGCAAGTCGGTGCCCAAATATTCCAACTGGGGCGATCTTGATCTTAACTATCAAGTCGTTGCGCGGATCAACGAGGAGAACTGCATCAACTGCAATAAATGCCATATTGCCTGTGAAGACGCCTCTCATCAATGCATCGATATGCTGACGAATGCGGAGGGCAAGGCGATTCTGCAAGTGCGCGAGGAGGATTGTGTAGGCTGCAATCTGTGTTCGATTGTATGCCCGGCAGACGGAGCCATTGATATGATAGCCCTGGACAGCGGAGCGGCCCCGATGAGCTGGAATCAGCGCAGCCGGATCATAAGCGGGGTTAACGGTTCTTATTCGGAAGCGGAGGTGGTTTAAGATGAAGAAGATCATCAAGCACGGAATTATCGTTACAGCGGCAGATACGTATACGGGGGATGTCCTGATTGAGGATGGAATCATCAGCGGCATCGGCCTGAATCTGGAAGCGCCGGGAGCAGAGATCATTGATGCTTCCGGTTGTTATGTCTTTCCGGGAGGGATTGATCCCCATACCCACCTGGATATGCCCTTCGGCGGTACGGTTACCGCCGATGACTTCGAGACCGGCACGATTGCCGCTGCTTACGGCGGAACCACCACGGTAATCGACTTCTGCCTGACCACGAAGGGGCAGCCGCTCCAGCAGGCCGTAGACACCTGGCATTACAAATCGCAGGATAAAGCAGTCATCGACTACAGCTTCCACCTGATGGTGTCAGAGCTGAATGACAAGGTGCTCAGCGAGCTGCCGCAGATTATCGAGCAGGAGGGCATCACCTCGCTGAAGGTGTTCATGGCCTACAAGAACACGTTCCAGGCCGACGACGGGGTGCTGTATAAGACGCTTCAGGCGGCGAAGCGCGAAGGGGCGCTGGTTATGGTGCATGCCGAGAACGGGGATGTCATCGAGTATCTGGTGGACCAGGCGCTTGCCGCAGGTAATACCGATCCGCTCTATCATGCGCTGACCCGTCCCCCTGAGCTGGAGGGGGAGGCGACTGGCCGGGCGGCGTATCTAACCGGGCTGACGGATTCACAGCTCTATGTGGTGCATGTCACCTGCGCCGAGGCAGCCTGGAAGATTGCCGAGGCCCGCAAGAAAGGGCTGCGCGTCTACGGCGAGACCTGCCCGCAGTATCTGGTGCTGGATCAGTCGGCGCTGGCGAAGCCGGACTTCGAAGGCGCCAAGTATGTCTGGTCCCCTCCGCTGCGCGAACAGTGGAACCAGGATGTGCTGTGGGATGCGCTGTGGAGCGGGACGCTGCAGACCATCGGTTCCGACCAGTGCTCGTTCAACTTCAAGGGACAGAAGGAGCTGGGGCGGGGTGATTTCTCGAAGATCCCGAACGGTGGACCCACCATCGAAGACCGGTTCAGCGTTCTCTACTCCGAAGGGGTGCAGAAGGGCCGGATCACGCTGAACAAATTCGTAGATATCATCGCCACCTCAAGCGCCAAGCTGTTCGGCCTGTTCCCGCAGAAGGGCACGATTGCTGTGGGCAGCGATGCCGATATTGTGATCTTCGACCCGGCAGTGGAACGGACACTATCGGCAGAGACCCATCATATGAACGTAGACTATAATGCGTTCGAGGGGCTGGAGGTCAAGGGAGAGCCGGTCTCTGTGCTGAGCCGGGGAGAGTTCGTGATTCGGGACAAGGTATTCGTCGGTGCCGCAGGACAGGGGAAATATCTGCACCGCAAGCGCTTCGAGGCCGAAGCTCCCCGCCCGGCCCAGGCAGAAATCAGCGGAGGAGTGGTCTGAGATGTCAGCATTTGCAGAGTTCGACCGGGAACGGCAGGAAATTGACAATCTGATCGGGCTGGGCTATACCGTTGCTGGCATCTATGAGAATCTGGACGGTGCCAGAGTTACCTTCATCCGCAGGGAGCCGGCCGGCGGGCCGGTGGAGCTGCTGCTGCTCACAGCGGACGCGCGCAAGCATGTGACGACGCTGCTTGTTGGCCGAACCAGACCCGTGGAGCCGATTGAAGCCCAGGCGTAAACCGGAATAACGAAAGATCAAGCTCCGAACGTCTCTGACGTTGGCTTGGTCTTTTATTTATGTTTAGGAGAGTAAGAGTCCAGAATGTATGCGGAAAACCGAATACAATCTCATGCTCCTCATGGCTAATGCTGTATCCTATGTATATTCACCATAGTACAAGAAATCTAGACGGCAGCTAATTGTGTAAGGGATATGTATGTGGATGGAGCTGCCGCAACTGTAGGATTCACTGCTACGTAAGACGGTTAACAGACTCCAGTGCAGAGAAGACGGAGACGGACGGAGATTGGGTAATTTCGATCCTTGCCGCGGAGTTCGCTGTGACATCGGGCGAGTAGAGATAGATGCTATTTGCGGCTTCAGAGGTGCGGATTCTGGTGAATTCATTGGCCAGGCTGATCATTGAGGAGGAGGCGAGCGTAAGTGCTTTGACCCGCAGCTTGAACGTGACCAGCGTCTGGTCTACCGCCGGAATCGTCTGCTGTCCGCTGCCCGCTTCAACCTGAATATCAATGCCGCGCATACTTGTATTTTTTCCGAGATAGATACTGCCATCCACGGGACTCTGGAAATTGAACTGGAACAGGTCATCGACCTCGCTTCCAGCCGTATAATTTCCTTCCGCATAGACCGAATGCTGTGTATATTCAAGGTTATCAAATACCTGGCTGTCATATTGGATAATGAAGTTAAGATAGCTGTAGCCACGGTCATTTGGCGCGAAGTCTTTTAAATGCACCAGCACGGTAACTTCATCCCCCGGATTATAGGCCTCTTTGTCAGTGGTCACCTCAACAGACATCGCAGGAGCGGTGTTATCCACTGCAGCCTCACGAATCATGGACATCATAAGCGGCAGTACCTTCATCCCTCTGATTGCCCGCTTGAATCTATTCCTTTTATTCATGTTACATCCCCCATTGCCATCATAATGATGCATCCCTATGCACGAATGATCTTTGTATATGAACAATGGTAACAATTGTCACTGATAAAACACTGATAAACGTCGAACTATGGCGTAAAATATCGAAAAAATGCTGCTAGATTACTAAGAGAGATTACTAGGGGGTTATGAATCCGACGATTTAGTTGTATAAAGTACAATTACGTCAGTCCCTCCCAACCTCGGCTCACTGCTGACCCTCAGCTAGTAATAACCCGCCAGCAATAAATGATTTCCATAACACAATCCAATTTTCCCCTGAAAATGCCCCGGCGGCTACTTACCCAGCCGCCGGTATTCGTCCACGAACCAGTCCGGCAAGGCGTCGCCGGTCTCTGCGATGTAGGATTCACTGAACTGGGTGAATTTGCGCAGGGCGCGCAGGGGTTTGGCGGTTTCGTAATAGATCGCAATCAGCCGCAGGGCGTAGCTCTCCTCCAGCGGCTCCAGCTCCGTCAGGCGCACGGCGTAATCTTCGGCCTCGTGTGGACGTGCAGCCTGCACCAATCCCTGGGTAAGCTGCTCCAGCAGCTTGAGGTACAGCCGGCGGTATTTGTCACGGGCGGAATATACCCAGAGGCTGTCCAGCGACTGAAGCAGGTCACCGGTGTACAGGGCGGCGGCCTGCTGCATACCCTCCAGCTGGCTGCTTTGCAGCGCAAGGGCGGCAGCTTCCTGAAATTTCTCAATGTCGCCCTCGATTCCCCTTGATTCCAGCCTGTAATTCTCCCTGCCGAAGGTCAGCTCAATCTTGTCCTCCAGCGCGGCTTTCTTCAAGGTGGTGCGGATCTGGTAGACCGTAGTGTGCAGATATTGCTTGCCCTTCTCGTAATTCCACTGCGGAAACACATCATTCAGAATGACGCTGACACTGCCCTGCCTGTGAATCCACAGATACGCAAATAATTCCTGGGCCTTATGTGTTCTCCACTTCACTAAGCCCTGAGGGCTGGTTAGCTCATAATCCCCCAGGAGCCGGAACGCAGTTGTCCTGCCGGCTGCTCCAGTTGCTCCGGCTGCCCCGGCAGCCGCCGGCGCTTGACGCTTGCTGAGCAGCTTGTTCCAGGTCTTCAGCAGCCGCGAAGGATCAACGGGCTTCAGCAGATAATCCATCGCAGACAAGTCGAAGGCTTCGACAGCATAATTCCGGTAGGCGGTTACGAATACGATGTCTGTGTCCGGAGATACTGGCAACAGCTTCTCGGCAAAAGTGAGGCCGGACAGCTCCGGCATCTGGATGTCCAGGAATAGAACATCCGGCTTCAGTTCGGAAGCAGCAGCGAGGGCTTCGCGCGGGTTATCGTATGTCAGGACAGAGGATACTCCTTCACACTGGAGCAGCAGCCGCTTCATCTGATCCAGTGCCGGCCATTCGTCATCAATTACCATTACAGAGATGCTCATACTCAGGAGACCTCCTCCTTCCATGGGATTGTTATCAGTACATCTATACCTCCGCTGGCTCCCCGGGTAAGAATCAGCGGACGCCCGAACTGTGTGAGCAGCCGGCGGTTAATGTTCCGCAGGCCGATTCCGGTGCCTTCGCCATGCGAAGATCGGTAGTCGTCCTTCATCCACGAGGATAGCTGTTCATCGCTCATTCCCTTCCCGTTGTCCGAGACGGTGATCAGGATATCACCGCCCTCCTGCCGGGTGGAGATGATCACTGTTCCTCCGTCAATTTTCTCCATCAGTCCGTGACGAACAGCATTCTCTACAATGGGCTGCACAATCAGCGGCGGCAGCGGGAATTCACTGACCTCAATATGATATTCGGCCTTCAGCCGCTTCCCGAACCGGGCCTGCTCCAGCGACAGATAGGCTTCGATCAGCTCCAGCTCCTTCTCGAACGGAATGGCGGTCTCCTGGTTGCTGAAGTCGAAGCTGCCGCGCAGGAAATGGCTCAGATCGTATAACAGCTGCTGTGTCTTCTCGGTGTCACGCGTACTCATCCAGATGATTGTATTAATCGCGTTGTAGAGAAAATGCGGTTTGATCTGCGCGCGCAGCATGGCGATCTCTGAGCTGAGCCGCTCGGAGACAGACCGCCTTAGCTGAACCAGCGTGTTGACCCGTCCCTTAAGATCACTCCAGATATAAGGCTTATGGATGAAATCATTGGCTCCGGCCCGGAAGGCCGCCTCGTTGAAGTGAAGCTGCTGCCCGGCCGTAGCCATCAGGATCGGCAGGTCCAGCGGGGTGTAGGTCTGGCGGATGATTCTGCACAACTCCAGCCCGGACATCTCCGGCATCATGACATCAATAATGCAGAGATCGAAATTCCGGTCACCGGCCAGCAGTGCCAGCGCTTCCTTGCCGCTGCTGCGGCTTGCGATGCTGTAATTCTCCAGCGACAGCAGGTTAGTCAGTGCCTTCAGGTTGGCATAATCGTCATCTACGATCAGGATACGCGGCGAATAGGGAGCAGCTTGCCCGCTGGATTGCGGCGGATCAGCCGACCGGTATTTCCAGAGGTCATCCAGCATTTCCGGCTGGGTATACGCTTGTCTTAAGAGCGCCTGTTCTCCGGCTTGGGCGGCAGCGGCGGCTTCCGCCTCGTTGCCCGGAAGCGTGAAAGTGAATGTACTGCCCCGGCCAACCCGGGAAGAGACGGAGATGCTCCCGCCATGCAGCTCTACCAGCTTGCGGCTGATTGCAAGACTTAGTCCGAGACCTCCGGTCTCCAATGAATCGGCCTCGCTGAGCTGCTCATAGTCGCGGAAGAGGTACTCCAGCTGATCCTCGGGAATGCCCTTTCCGGTATCGGTGACGGCAACGGAGAGGAACTCCTCCTGCCAGGCGGCCTCAATCATCACGCTGCCGCGGTCCGTGAATTTCAGCGCATTATCCAGCAGGGTATAGAGAATCTGCATCAGCCGCTGCTCATCTGCCTGGACCAGGAATTGGCCCGGCGGAATGTGATTTTTGATGCGGATGCTGCCCTTCTTGTTCAGGAACTGGAAGACTTCGATGACAATGGCCGCTACCCCCTGGATATCGACAGTCCCCCATTGCAGGGTGATGCGCTGGCGCTTGATCTGTTCATAGTCGAGAATGTCCCTGACCATGAAGGCCAGCCTTCTGCCGGTACCGAGAATCAGCCGCATATCCTCCCGCTGAGACGGGCTTAGCGGTCCTCCCGCTCCCTCATGCATGGATAACGCCACATTAATGATGGCATTCAGCGGCGTCCGCAGCTCGGCGGAGGTCTTCAGCAGGAACTCGTCCTTATCCCTGTCCTTGCGCTCAAGCAGCTGGGATAGCTGCTTAATGGTCTGATACGCATGGGCATGGCGCGCAGACAGGAACAGCCCCTCGGCAAGAATGAAGATCGGACCGGATACCGGCGGAACGGCATAGAGTTCAGTCCCGAAGAACAGATTGCTCACTAAGGACAAGGTGAACATGACTGCAGCAATCACACCGATCAGCAGATAGTTAGAACCGGTCTCCCTCCGCCAGGCGGCCTTGACCATGACGTAGAAGGTATAGCAGACAGAGATGAAGCTGAAGGTCAGCAGCACCCCAGTAATCCGCGAATACACAGGCAGCGTGGTGAACAGTACAATGGTGCAGAAGCTCAAGGCATACACGAAGCAGATCCGCTTGAAGAGCCGGGAATACAGAGCAGGAAACAGGGAATAGGTATAGCTGGACACGCAATAGAACCCGACTACACCTGACACCGCCTGCAGCTTGCTGAATCCTTCATACGACAGGGATGGGAGGTACTCGAAGAGCAGCTTCTCGCTGTGCGTCAGCATATAGAGGGCAATCATGAAACAGTAGACGGCCAGCTGGAATGAAGACTTGTCCTCTTTGCGCTGGAAGCCCTGACCGAATAAGTACAGGCCGATAAAAGAAAAGCCCGCTACCAGCAATATATCATAGGTCCGGTTCCGCTGGTCGATGGCAGCTATAGCAGCAGGAGTACCGATCCGGATAGGCTCCGCAATGCCTCCGTTTGAATATGTGAAATTGGATGTATGTATCAGAATCTCCGCCAGGTTAGACTTGCTCTGAAAAATCAGGGAATACGGATGATTGCGCGGCTTGGTGGTCTCCCGGGATTCCCCTGGTGCCCCGCTTCCGCCCAGCCGCTCGCCATTTACATATACCTCGCTGGCATTGCGGATATTGCTCACCTTGAGGGCGAAGGCGGGGACCCCTGGCGGCAGCTGAACCAGCAGTCGGTAGGTCGCATATCCGTAGCGGGAGGAGCCGGTAGCCTCCGATCCCCGGCCCCAAGCGCCGGGCACGGACATATAGGCCGGTGCCTCTGCGGTCCGGGATAAGGAATGCTGCGGTTCCAGCAGCTCCTGCCAATAGAATTCCCATTCCCCTCCAAGCGGGTAGACGGCAGTATTATCGAAAGTGCAGGAGGACAAATCGGCCCATCCTGACCGTGGGCTGTAGCAGGCAGACGAGGAGCCAAGCAGGGGAACCAGCGCCACTGCGGTGAGCAGGCCGATGCATAGCAGGGCGAGCACTCTTTTGGCCAGCAGACTATAATCAAATGTTCTCATAATTTCATCATATCTCCGGCAGCTTGCGCTTGTCCAGCCTGTTGATTACATATCCTTCTATTTCCCGCCGATACGGTATCGTCCATAAAATAGACAGTAAAGCCACTTCCGCTTGGCATCAGAGAAGCAGAAAGTATTGTATAATTGAAACTCACTAGAGTACTTGAGGAGCGCTGAAGAAATGTTCTATATAGATATTATGTCATGGCTGACCGAGGAGCGCCTGTTACAGCTGCTGGAGCAATACCGCTCGTTCGGGCCGCTGCCGGGTGTGGGGCTCACCTTCATGAAATCGTTCGTGCCTCCGCTGCCGACTATAGCGATTGTAGGGCTTAACGGGGCGGTGTACGGGTTATGGCTGGGGTTCCTGTATTCCTGGATCGGCCTGGTCGCAGGCTGCACGGTCACCTTCCTGATTATCCGCAAAATTGCCGGCCATCCCTATCTCACCAAATGGGCCAAGCGGCCCAAGGTAGCCAAAGCGATGACCTGGGTCCGCCAGAGCGGGTTCAGCTATGTGTTCCTGCTTAGCCTGTTCCCGGTGGGGCCGTTCGTGGTGATTAATATGGCGGCGGGTCTGGCCGGAATGCGGCTGCGTTCCTATCTGATTGCACTGTGTGCCGGCAAAGCCATTATGGTATTTGCGGTATCCTACATCGGCAATGATGTGCAGCGGTTCATCCGTCATCCGGCGGAAATCATCTATGTGCTGCTGTTTATCGGAGCTTCCCTGTGGGGGGTTAAAGCGATTGAAGCCAGGTTCGCCCGGCTGGCGCGGGAGCGGGAGCTGCGCGGCCAAGCGCCGCTACAGCACAAATAATTCACGAATCTCCTCGTCCTCTGTAACGCCTCTCTCCCCGGTATGAAGCCAGCTATTGGTGACAGCATTGTAGCGGTAATCCTTACTCCATTCCCCGATATTGCTGACGATAGACTGTACGGCGAAGATCATATGCTCTACCTCCCGGTCCGTCATGATCGGGTGCAGGGACAGGCGGACCCAGCCCGGCTTCAGCGACTGGTCCCCGGCGTGAATCGCCTGGATGAATGCCTGGGATTGCGCCGGGTTCAGCCCGAGCAGCTGATGGCCGTACGGACCGGCGCAGGAGCAGCCGCCGCGCGCCTGAATGCCGAAGCGGTCATTCAGCAGCCGTACCGCGAGATTGTAATGAATCTCCTTCAGCGTGAAGGAGACAATGCCATGCCGCTTACGGTGTACGCCCTCCAGCACAGAGCAGTCGGGAATCTGCGCCAGACCCGAGAGCAGCTTCCGGCAGAGCTCCTGTTCACGGACGATCATATATTGTCCGGTTCCGTTCATCTGCTCCTTCAGCTTCACGCAGAGGGCGGTGCGGATCGCCTGCAGGAAGCCGGGGGTGCCTCCGTCCTCGCGTACCTCAACATCATCAATGTAGCGGCGTCCGCCCCAGCGGTTCACCCATACTACGGTGCCGCCGCCGGGCTCATCCGGCAGCCGGCCGGTGCAGAGCGCGGTGTCGAACAGCAGCACGCCGCCGGTTCCCGGGCCGCCGAGGAATTTATGCGGAGAGAAGAAGATGGCGTCCAGCTTCTCCTGCGGGGCTGCCGGATGCATATTGATCTCCTGATAAGGGGCGCTGGCTGCGAAATCCACGAAGCATACCCCGCCATGCCGGTGCATGAGCGCAGCAAGCTGATGATACGGGGTCTCTATGCCGGTGACATTGGAGCAGGCGGTGAAGGAACCGATCTTGAAGCGGCGGTGCCGGTAGATCGTCAGCAGCTCCCCGAGCCGCAGCAGATCCACCTCACCGCCCGGCCCGGAGGGAACGGTAACCACCTCGCCGAAGCTCTCCTGCCAGGGCAGCAGATTGGAATGATGCTCCATATGGCTGACGAAGATAACCGGGCGCTCCTCCGGTGCGCAGAGGGTTTCCTGCTTCAGCCATTCCGGCAGCTTCAGGCCCATGATCCGCAGCAGCTTGTTCACCGCACCGGTGGTGCCGTTGCCGCAGAAGAGCAGGGCATCTGAGGGGGCAGCATTCACATGCTGCCGGATGATGCTACGCGCTTCATGGTAAGCCAGGGTCATGGTCAGGCCGGTGGTATTGGAGTCGGTATGCGGGTTGCTGACATAGGGGCCGAAGGTCTCCTGTATTTTGCGCTCGATCGGCTCATACAGCCGGCCGCTGGCCGTCCAGTCGGCGTACAGCAGCGGCTGCCGTCCGTAGGGGGTGGAGATCAGATGGCGGCTGCCGACAGTGTGCTCACGGAATGCCGCGAAATGCTCTTGCAATGAAGACGGCGCGTCTGCCGCAGCGGCGCGGTGGATACTCAGCACGGACAATCCCTCCAGGCAATGAATGCTCTATCAATGAGACGGATTCCGGCAGTCGCTGGTGCTGCGCAAGGCAAGTATCGTGTGAGTCGCAGCCTCTGCGTGCCCGCCGGGGGTAACCAATCCGTCTTCGTCTGCCTCAGTATATGCCCGGTGGCGTAATTAGGTTAAAGCCCATAATCATCAGATGAAGAGCTGGATATCACTCTCCAGCGCATCCTTCAGATACGCGGCGGCATCGATAATCTCCACCTCGGGCAGCAGCTCCTCCGGCTTGAAGCCCATGATCTCCACCGAGAGCTTGCAGGCGTAGAACTTGATGTTCTTTTTGCGCGCGCCCTTCAGGAAATGTATAAGCTTCGGTGCTCCTTGATCCTCCATCATCTCCTCCAGCATCAGCTTGCCGAGCCCGCTGAAGTTCATCCGCGAGAGCGGGAGCTGCTCCGGTCCCTTGGGAGTAATGACATCCATCAGCTTCTCATAGATACTCTTATCCTCTAGCGTCATAGTCTCCGGGTCCCGGACGAGGAACAGCCCCCAGAACGAGAAGAACATCGTAACCTCCACCTCAATATCCCTGGCCGCATTCGCCAGAATCAGCCCGGCCATCGCCTTGTCATACTCCCCGCTGAACATTAGCAGATTCAGTTTTTTGCCCATTCATCAGCCCTCCATCGGTATCCATAGAATGTCATTAGTATGGTTAGGGAGAGGGAAAGTATGCCTGTAGCGCAGCCGGAAGACACGAAAAAAGGCTCCCTGGCGGGAGCCTGAAAGGTACATATAAGCTGTTACAGCGGCATATGGCCCGAATGTATGCGAAAAACAGCATCTACTGGATGCGGATAGAGAGGGCTAGGGCGAATGGTGGACGGGTTACTCCAGGTTGTCTCTAGTCAGCTATCCCCGCGCTCCACGCAGCAAACGCACCGTGTCCCTCACTGCTCCTCTCCCTGCTCAGCCTCAGCCTGGCGGGCATTGTCATAGCGGCGGGCGGACAGCCAGATGCTGCCGGTGAACAGGACGATCAGGCCGAGGATAATACCGAAGCGCCAGTCTCCGGCCTTGAAGTTGAGCTGCAGGACGGTAAGCACCAGGGCGACCTGGGTCCAGACGAGGGTTCGTTTGCGGAAGGCGGTAATGTCTCCGGCCATCTTCGGCATGCCGCGGATAATCCGGTACGCCAGGAGGGCGAGGATCAGCGCAAACAGGGCGGTTCCGGCCATTTCGCCGGTAGTCAATCTATTCATGGTCTCAGAATCCTTTCGGGTTAACATCAGATGAAGCTAATTATAACGATCCCCCTACCCGCGTGCAAAGCATCCTGACAGCTTCAGGAGACCAGCTTGCGGATCTCATCGGCAGGCAGCGGAGGGAAGAACAGGAATCCCTGAATATGCGGGCAATTATGCTGCACCAGGAAGGCCAGCTGCTCCTGCGTCTCGACCCCTTCGGCAATCAGGTCATAGCCAAGCTGGGAGGCGACGAAGACGATCGATTTGATGATGGTCTCATCTATGGAGCTGACGCCGATGCCGGTGATGAAGGTGCGGTCAATCTTGATTTTGTTCACGGGAAAATGCTTCAGGTAATTCAGCGAAGAATATTTCGTGCCGAAATCATCGATGGAGACGATGATCCCGTGATCGCGCATCTGCTGCAGCAGCGGATAATGCTCCTCCAGCAGTGCGGTGCTCTCGGTAATCTCGAATTCCAGCACACCGGTATCCAGCCCGTACTCGTCAAGCACGGCGAACAGATTCTCGATCAGGTTCCGGTTGTAGAACCAGCTGTTGGAGATATTAATTGAGGTCCGCAGCACCGGCATCCCCAGGCTGCGCCACTCGCAGAGCTGACGGCACACCTCACGCAGCACCCAGTCGGTCAGCTGGATCATCAGCCCGGCTTCTTCGACGGCAGTGATGAACGTCCCTGGTCCAATCAGCCCCTTCTCGGGGTGATTCCAGCGGATCAGCGCCTCTATGCCGATCATTTCGCCTGTGATGGCGTTGATCTGGGGTTGATAATACAGCACGAATTCTTCCCGTTCCAGGGCGGAGTGCAGATATTTGGCGATCATCGTCTTCTGCTCCAGCTTCTCGCGCAGCTCCCAGTCGAAGATGAAGTAATTGGTGTCCTCCTGCGACTTGGCCTGATACATCGACATATCGGCGAATTTCAGCAGATCATCCGTATTCTGCGAATGCTCGGGGTACAGGGAGATGCCAATGCTGGTGGACAGGCTCAGATGTGCTCCCGAGATCAGGAGAGTCTCTGCGATCAGCATGCTGATCCGCCCGGCGATCACAGGAATATCCGTGTGCGGCAGACCCGCGAAGATCATCACGAATTCATCTCCGCCGGTACGGGCGAACAGCTTGAAGGGCAGGCTCCCGGATTTGAGCCGTCCGGCCAGGGTCTTGATCACCTGATCCCCCGTAGAGTGGCCGAGCGTATCATTAATCTCCTTGAACCGGTTCAGGTCGAAAAAGAATAAGGTATAGGTCTGTGTAGGCTCCGAGCTCTGCAGCAGACGCTCGAATTCGTCCATGAAGAACCGCCGGTTGGGGATCTCCGTCAGACTGTCGTAGTGCGCAAGCCTTTCATAGAGACGCTTGGAAATACGCAGGTCCCGGGTCCGGATGCTGACCACCCGTTCCAGCTCACGGTTGAAGCGGCTCTGATACCAGAAAATATATAGAATGAAGGCAATCACGAGCAGAAAAGCAATATCGATCCACAGCACGCTGAGCAGCACCTGCCATTTCTTGTGGGAGGGCAGAGAGATCCCCATCAGCCAGTGCTGATTGTAGGTATTCACGGGAACGGTGAGCTGCGGGTCCTTCGTATGGGCTTCATTGCCGAACAGGAAGGTATGATCCTTGGCAGTGACATAGATATTACTGTCCTTATACACAAGCTGGTTAATGATATTATCAATCTTCACGGTGACGGAGACGATGCCCTCCAGAGAGTTGTCCTTATAGATGGCCTGCCGGATCACCATGCCATAGCCGCCCTGGGCAAGTGTACGCGGACCGTCTATTGTAATGCTGCGGGAACGGATCGTTTCTTGGATCATGCCGGGAGAGGCCAGGGAGGAATCCAGCAGCAGGCTTCTGCCTAGCAGTGACGAATTGCCTTCAAGCGGGTAGAGGTAGCGGATCAGACCATCCGGAGCGATCATGATATTCGTGACGTTGCTGGTGTTCTTGGCGTGTGCGGTGACCAGGTAGCTCTGGATTAGTGCAGGATCGGCATCGAAGCCGACGGTTTGGATAAAGGAGCTGACCCCTTTCACAATGGCCACCCGCTCTTCGATGTTCGAGGCCAGCATGACCGCCTGTGAGGCCAGATCCGCCTTCTCGGCTCTATATTCCCGGGCCAGGGATACGGAATAGTAATAGAACAGGCAGAGCTGCAGGACGATGATGAAGCCGATGATGATGCTTAAAGGCTTTTTACTAAGGAAAGCCATGGATTGCCCCCGATACCGGAAAAATAAAAGCCGCAGATGTCAAAGTGTATAATAAGCGGTTCCTAGACCGCAGGGAAATGTCGATAAATGTCGTTTGGGTCTCTATAGCATGTCATTATTATCGTGTTTGCGCAAGGGAATTCCTAACAAAACCCGCCTGAATCCAAAAACGGATAAACACCGTCTGCATAAAAGGGCAGTAAGCATTTATCCGAGTCTTTGGAGAGAAGGGCATGGCCCTGCCCGGCTGGAAGGCCGGTGCTATTTTTTGAAGATGCCCAGCGGGGCACCCATCGGCAGGAAGGTACGTCCGAAGTGGGCGTTGAGCACAGATGCGCCGCAGCCGTAGAGCGATACGATACCGATAGCCATTTCCGATACGGCAGCCAGCTTGTGGAAGAATTCCGCAGCGAAGCCGAAAGCATCCATCGAGAGTCCGAGGAACAGGAAGTCGATCAGGATGAAGATAATCAGCAGTACACGGTTTGCCTCAACGGCGCCGAGCGTCATGAAGAGGGTGAACACAAGATATCCTGCAAAAACAAATCCTAGCTGCTTGGGATCAACGCCCTCCGCCAGCACTGCACCGAATACACCGAGCTTGATCAGCCAGCTTGCCCCCATGCCGAACCAGAAGAACGCATAGGCGCCGAAGGCAGTCATGCCGAAGGTATTGTTGTGCTTGGCATCCTGGATGGATGCGAATAGCTGGGCGAAGGCTCCAAGGAAGATGGCCCATGGAATACAGTAGCTGAGACCTGTTGTAATTTCGAGCTTTTGTGAAGAAGCGACCAGGGTAACGATGGCTAGTCCGAATAAGCCGATGGCGCTGGGGTCGGCGGTAACGATTTTGACGGACTGTGCGGTGTGCGGTTGCGCTGACATAACAATGAAAGCCTCCAATTTTCATAAGTGTTCGCATAGGATAACAGCACCCTGAGCCGGGTGCTGTTATCAGCCTGCCTATCATATCATATCGCCAGTAGCTTGCCTATAAAAGAAGTCTCTTATCGGCCGGTGTAATAATTACCCTGCTCCAGAAAAGAATACAGCGCCTGGGCCTGAAGCGGCCTGCTGATATAGTAGCCCTGAAGCTCGTCGCTGCCCAGCTCCCGCAGCATATCGAATTGCTCTCTTTGCTCAATGCCTTCCGAGACTACGCGCAGCCCCAGATTATGGCTCAGCTCGATAATCGCCTTGACGAGCACATCCCCTTGGGCCTCCCGTGACATCTCGGAGATGAAGGAGCGGTCAATCTTGATCACATCCACCGGGAAGCGGCGCAGATAGCTGAGGGAGGAGAAGCCGGTGCCGAAATCATCCAGCGAGATCCGGAACCCGTGGGCCCGAAGCTGCTGCAGCGACAGGAAGATGCCGTCTCCGGAGACGAGCACGCTCTCCGTGATCTCCAGCTCCAGGCTGGAGGCGGGCAGCTCATATTCATCGAGCAGCTCTAAGAGCAGCTCCAGCAGGCCCGGCTGCATGAGCTGCAGCGCGGAGATATTCACTGCGGCGGTGAGCTCAAGACCCCGGCTGCGGAAATCGCGCATATCCGAGCACACCTGGCGCAGCACCCAGCTGCCGATGCCGACAATGGAGCCGCTGCTCTCCGCCAGCGGAATGAATTCGGCCGGTGAGATATTGCCGTAAGCAGGGCTGGTCCAGCGCAGCAGAGCCTCCACCTTGGATACCTGCAGCTGTCCCGTGCTGAGAATCGGCTGGTAGTGCAGCTCGAACTCGTTCCCGGCGGCAGCGGAGAGGAGCTGCTGGGCCAGTACCTTTTTGCGCCGGATGCCTGCTTCAAGATCCTCTGAATACTGGAAAATGTTATTGCGGCCGGTCTCCTTAACATGGAACATGGCCAGGTCTGCCTGCTTGACCAGATAATCGGCGTCTTCCCCGTTCTGCGGATAAATACTGATGCCGATGCTGGCGGTATTATATAGAAGATGCCCCTTGATCCGGTGAGGCATGGAGAGGGCTTCCTGAATCCGGGAGAGCTGCCGGGCAATGCTGCCTTCATCAGGCACATCATAGAGCAGAATGGTGAATTCATCCCCGCCGAGCCGGGAGACCACATCATGCTTGCCGACAACCTGCGTGATGCGGAAGGCGGTCTCCTTCAGGATGGCATCTCCGAAGTCATGGCCGAGGGTATCGTTCACTGTCTTGAAATGATCCAGATCAATGAAGACCAGCACGATCTGCCTGTCACTTCCCTTGACGGCGGCAATCGCTTCATTCAATTTGTCAAAAAACAGCGAGCGGTTGGGCAGACGGGTCAGCGGGTCCAGCATCGATTGCCGCCGCAGCTCATCCTGGGTCTGCTCCAGCGAATCAATCATCCGGTTGAATTCGACCTCCACTTCACTGAATTCATCCTGGCCTGAGCTGGGAATCCGGATGGAGAGATCCTTGCTGCTGCCGATCATTCGGATGTTGCGTACCAGAGTGGACATCCTTCTCAGAATGAACCGGTTCACGAAGAGGAGGCTGGCACCCAGCATTAGCAGAATGGAGATGAAATAGAACATACGGAAGGTGGAGAGCGACTTGAGCCCGCTGTTGTAGAACTGGCGCGGCTCCTTCAGGGTGAGGACCATCCCGGGATCTTCGAACAGGTCGTCCAGTATGGTGTGGATGGACATCTGCCCGCCCCGGGCGGGGCTGGTCCAGACGCGTTCCCCTCCGCTGTCCGCAAGCAGCGGGGTGGTGAGACGCGACATCTCCATCGTGGACTGGGTATCCTCCCAGATCTGTGCGATTCCATCCTGGTGCAGCATCCGTCCGGCAATGGCTGTTCCGATGACCGGCTTGTTCTTGCTGCTGTTAAGAATAGGCGTAATTGTAATTAGCATAGTCCCTTTATCCAGATTAACGAAGCCGCTCCGGCTCGTGCCGGGAGATCCCGGCACAGGCAGACGGCTTCGGATCAGCTTGATTAACGTCAGTTGCTCCTCAGTTAGCGGGGTGACTATTCCTGCCGGAAGGTCGTAGGAGCCGCCGTACAGCGGTTGTCCGTCCAGATCAAGCAGGGCAATCATATCGAAATGATTCATTGGATAAGCAGCCGGTTCAAGGCTGCTGCGGATGAAGGCGGCAGCCGTACTGCCGGAGTCCGCTGAGCCGGTAGCCGCTGCGTTCTCTATGAAGCGGTAGGTTTCATCCCGGACGGCAACATCAAGGAGTCCCGTTCTCAGGCTCTCCAGCTCTTGATGATAAGCTGCGGTAGCCTTGCTCAGGTTGCGCTTCAGCTCTGCCTCGTCCAGCTTCTCGAAGCGGTTCAGCAGAATCACATGAAGCATCAGATAGGTGGCACCAATGCCGAGGATAGCGACAAAACTAATGAAGATGATTATTTTTTTGCGGAGTTTCATCTGATCCCCTTCATTATTTAAGATTTAATAGGAAATAAGTACCATCGATTATAGTGTACCACGATTAGGGAATATTTTGCAGCGTAAATCTGCCCGAAGTGTCGAATTTTGATGTATAATAATTTAATGATAATAATTATCAAATAATAATAAAAGGAGATTTTTCTTGGCATGATGGAGAAGTGGACCCTTTTTAAGACAGCCTCACGGTTTGGAGTGATCCCCGTTATGCTCATACCGGTTGTCCTGGGAACAGCCGGGGCCTATGTATGGCAGGGAGTGTTCCATCCGTTTTTATTTGTAATAACGTTCATCGGAGCGGCTGCGGCCCATTTATTCTCCAATATGGTGAATGACCTGTGGGATTTCCGCAACGGCACGGATACAGAGGCACAGCATACACCTGGAGCCATCTCTACGAACTCCGGGCTGCTGTCCGGGGGCGTCATGCGTGAGTCGCTGTTTGCCCTGCTGACCTGGGGGCTGCTGGCCCTTGCGGCCGGGTGTGGCCTGCTGCTCAGCCTGTACAGCGGCTGGGAGATTCTGTGGTTTGTAGCCGGCGGTGCGCTGATCGCTTATTTCTATGTGGCTCCGCCGCTGCGGTTCGGATACCGGGGCAAGGGCTACAGTGAGCTTGCGATCTTCCTGGCCTTTGGACTCATGCCGGTTCTCGGTGCTTATTTCGTTCAGACCGGGGGGTTCAGCCTGAAGCCGGTGCTGTTATCGTTGCCGAGCGGCCTGCTCACAACCCTGCTGCTGTTCAATCATCACTTTCTGCACTGGAGAGCCGACCGGCAGGCCGGCAAACGCACACTGGTCGTGGTATGGGGTGAACGCAGGGCGCTGATCTTCTCGCAGGTACTGCTCTACATCTCCTATGCTTCACTGATTGTATGTGTGCTGCTTCATATCTTGCCGGTATACGCGCTGCTCGCTCTGCTGACAGCCATTGCCCCGATACGGATCTACCGCAGCCTCCAGCCGGAGAATCCCTCTGAAGCCTATCTGCCGCTTATGGGTGCCTCACAGCGCGCATCGGTACGCTGCGGGGCGGTCATGACAGCAGCCCTGCTGATCCAGGGGCTATTTTAAAATATATATCATTGACTACTACACTATAGAAAGCGGGAGAATTCATGGACAAGCATCTGCCAGCGAACGAAGGTATGCCTGCAACACAGGGCAAGCAAACGGTGATCGGGGATTTCCATACCATACTGGAGGAAGGGAGGGTCTGGCAGACGGGCGGCTTTAAGCTGCCGGACGGCTCGTTCTGGGCGTATCGTGAGCCGGAAGCGGTGGTAATTGTGCGTAATGAGTATCTGTACGTGCGGGCTCAGCTGAGCCGCCGTCATGATCAGGTGCAGATTCTGGATAATGCCAAGCATATGTACTATTCGGCCCAGCCGGTAGAGATTCCGGAGGAAGGCGAAATCCGCTTCGAGCTCCAGATCCGCGCCCGCACACAGGGCACTGCACCAGGGGATCTGTATGACGGCTATGTGTCGCTGAATCTGCTGGACTTCACCACAGGCGCTGCGCTTGATTTCTTCGCCGGCAACGACAAATACGCCAGTGTGTACGGCATCCTTCCGTTCCCCGGGGTAACTGTACCCGAGACGGGAGGGACCAAATACTTCTGTATTTTCAAGGAGGATACGGACTTCAAGCCGCGCGAATTCAACACGTACACCATCACCTACCACCGGGGCAACAATGAGGCTGTCTTCTATGTGAATGGGAATGAGGTGCGGCGCGAGCGGAATGTGCCCGTGAAATTCAACAGCTTCACCATCGCTCTGGGCATTATGACGGAGAAGGACCTGAACCCGGAAGGCAGCGTGTCGGCGCACGGACAGACGGTTATCGCTGAGTGGTCACCGGTTACCATTACAACCACCGCACAGTAACGTGCTCATATGACTGATAAGGATGAATGGCTGTGAATATAAGAACTTTCTTCAAGTTTGTCGAGCTGCCGACGAAGGTGGCCAGTATGCTCCCGCTGCTGCTGGGGACGCTGTATGCCCTGTACCGGTTCGAGGATTTCTATATCCTGCGCTTCGTGCTGATGCTGGTGTCCCTCTTAAGCTTTGATATGGCGACAACAGCGATCAACAACTATTATGATTTCAAAAAGGCCGCCAAAACCCATGGCTACGGGTATGAGACCCATAATCCGATTGTCCGCTTCAAGCTGAAGGAGTCTACGGTGGTGGCGCTGATCGTCATTCTCCTTGTGCTGGCGGCAGGCGGGGGCATTGCTCTGGTGTTCCAGACCGGACTGCTGGTATTCCTGCTCGGGGGACTCTCCTTCCTGATCGGCATCCTGTACTCCTTCGGACCGATCCCCATCTCGCGGATGCCGCTCGGCGAGCTGTTCTCCGGGCTGTTCATGGGGTTCGTCATTATTTTCATCTCGGCCTATATCCATTCGGATCAGGCGGTGGTCACTCTGCTGCTGAAGGGGGAATGGATCAGCCTGCATATCAATTTCCTTGAGGTGCTGTATCTGTTCTGGTTCTCCGTCCCGGCGATTCTGGGCATTGCCGGAATTATGCTGGCGAACAATATCTGCGACATCGAGGATGATATCGAGAACCGCAGATACACGCTGCCGGTGTACATCGGACGGGAGAATGCGCTGCTGCTGTGGAGGCTGCTCTATTATGTGTCTTTTGCCGATCTGATTGTGCTGGTGCTGCTCGGGGTCCATCCGGTCCTGGTCCTGCTGCTCCTGCTGACCCTGATTCCGCTGCGCCGTAATATTGCACGCTTCTATCAGGAGCAGCATAAAGGCACGACCTTCATCCTGGCGGTGAAGAATTTCGTGCTTATGAGTGCGGCAAGAATCCTTGTGCTGGGTATAGCTGTTATATGGGTTACACTAAGATAAGGAAGGTGATAACGATGGCAGAGAAGCTTCGCTGGGGAATTATGGGCTGCGCGCAGATCGCTACAGGCTCGGTCATGCCGGCTATCCAGGAGTCCGAGACCGGAGTGATCCGGGCGGTGGCCAGCCGCGGGCTCACGAAGAGCAGCAGCGTAGCCGCCGAATTCGGCATTGAGCAGGCTTACGGCAGCTATGAGGAGCTGCTTGCTGACCCGGAGGTGGATGCCGTCTACATTCCGCTTCCCAATCATCTCCACTGCGAATGGGTGATCCGCGCGGCGGAAGCGGGTAAGCATATCCTATGCGAGAAGCCGATTGCGCTGAACAGCCGTGAAGCGGCCGAGATGGTAGAGGCTTGCCGGAAGGCGGGCGTTCACCTGGCGGAGGCTTACATGTACCGGCATCATCCGCGCATCAATGAGCTGCAGGTGATTATCGCCAGCGGCGAGATCGGCGCGGTGCGTACCATCCGCGGCACGTTCACCTACAACGATGCTACGGATACCTCCAACATCCGCTTCAACGCTGCCTGGGGAGGCGGATCACTCTATGATGTCGGCTGCTATCCGCTCACCGCGGCGCGGCTGCTGTTCGGCACAGAGCCGGAGGCGGTAACGGTGCACGCGCTGTTCTCGCCGGAGCATGACAATGTAGATATGGTAGCTTCCGGGCTAGTGGAGTTTCCCGGCGGGAAGAGCCTGATCTTCGATTGCGGGATGTGGGCGTACAACCGCCAGCTCCTGGAGGTGCTCGGTACGCAGGGGCGGATCGAGATTCCGATGCCGTTCAATGCGAGATTCGATGATGCGGAGTTCTTCGTATACGGCGGCGGAGAGCCCCGGCGTGTCGAAGCCGTCGGAGCCAACCCTTACGTCCAGCAGGCCGACCATTTCGCTACGGCGGTCTTCAGCGGCAAGCCCTGGATTGCGGAGGAGGACCCGCTGCTGAATATGAGGCTGATCGAGAGCTGCCTGGAGTCAGCCCGGAGGCGTGAGCGTATCTGCTTAGGGTAATCATTTGTTCCATCTGTTAATAACGCCAAGCAGCGATTCTTCCAGTTACGGAGGAATCGCTGCTTTTTTGCGTCTTTATGGCTTTTACGAAGAGGAGAGGGGGCTTGCTTAGATTGCGTTCAGGAGAATCTCGTCCTCGTCTTTGTCACCACGGTTGAAGGCTTCGCGGTCGAATTCGCCCTCTGAGTTAGCCACCAGCAGGGCTGTTACGGTAGTCCCGGTAGCATTAACTGCGGTTCGGCCCATATCGATAAGGGCTTCCACCCCTGCAACGATGGCTATACCCTCAAGCGGCAAGCCTAGCGCTGTCAATACAACGGTGGTAGAGATTACAGCCGGCCCGGGGACTCCTGCTACCCCAATAGAGGAGATGATGCTGACCAATACCAGCGTGATATAGTCGGTTCCGGTAAGCTGAATCCCGTAGACCTGAGCGGTGAACACAGCCACAATGGCCGGCCATACGCCGCCGCAGCCATTGAAGTTGACGGACGCGCCCAGCGGAGCCACGAAGCTGGCAATGCGCGGTGAGACATGCAAACGTTTCGTGATCACCTCAAGATTCACCGGCAGGGTGGCGTAGCTGCTTCTGGTGGTGAATGCAACGGTCAGCATCGGATAGATTTTGCGGAAGAAGCGGATAGGGTTCACCTTGGCCACAAACAGCACCAGCCCGCCGAAGATCAGGACAAAGTGCAGAATCAGTGCGGCGTAAGAGGTTAGGATGACACTGCCCAGCTCCTGGAGGGTATCCCAGCCGTAGCGTGCCGTGATTCCGGCAATCAATGCGAATACGCCGTAAGGCGTCAGACGGATGACGAATTTTACAACTTGGTGCAACACTGTCGTCAAGGATTCAATAAGATCGCGGACAGGCTTCACAGCCTCCGGCTTCTTGGAGCCGACCTTAATAATGGCC
Source organism: Paenibacillus sp. FSL H8-0122 (assembly GCF_038005345.1). Lineage (NCBI taxonomy): Bacteria > Bacillati > Bacillota > Bacilli > Caryophanales > Paenibacillaceae > Paenibacillus > Paenibacillus sp. FSL H8-0122. The sequence continues at coordinate 7,155,048 of NZ_JBBOTB010000001.1, forward strand.
ACAGCCAGGAAGATGGCAAAAATCAGCAGAGGCACCACCTTGCCGGTAGCCGCTTCATTCACGGGATTGGAAGGGACAAGGTCGAGGATCACCTGTGAGAAGGTGGGAATTTCGCGGGCGGTGAAGTCCTCGGGAACGGTCTGCTGGATGCCTTTGCCCGGGTTGAACAGCAGAGCTACAGACAGACCGATGATGGAGGCAACACCGGTGGTGCCTAGGAACCAGGCGAAGGTTTTAATTCCGATTTTGCGCAGGTATTCAAGGTTAGTTAAGGAAGAGATGCTGTTCAATACCAGAATGAACACCAGCGGCACAACAAGCATACGGATCAGACTGACATAGATGCTGCCGAAGGTGCTGATGGCCTTGGTCTCCAACGTGAAATATTGAAAAAATATTCCTGCAATCAGTCCGATGCCCAGCCCTGCCAGAACACGGGTGCCGAAGCCGATTCTCTTGCGGGCCAGGAAATAAAGGATACCGAATACGATAATAGAGACCACAAAGCCATGCCAATTCGTCTCAATGGCGGTTAATAGATTGTTGTCGATATTATTCATGCTGCTATAAAGCCTCCTAATAATAGTTTTTTGGTCGGAATTATGGGTTTAAATGTATATGGTAATTTTATGAATGTCAATGTATGAATATGTCAATTAACTTTAAATCCGATAAAACAGATGTGATAAATAAATTGGTGATTGACAAAGGATGGCAGGATGAATAATATGGAACTTATCTGCAAGCCATTTAGGGATCGACTGGACCGCCAGAGATTCAACAGAAGCGCATAATCATGCGTGCTGTTGAATCTCTTTTTGCGTTCTGTTGTCCTCTAATCGGCAATGCCAACTATCAGCCTAGGGCGAAGTGAAAGGAATGGTTCATCTATGAAAAAGCTTACGGTATCCGTTATTGCCGCAGCGGTGGTCTTCTCGGCATTGACCTTTGCCGCCGTATCCGCTACGAAAAAAACAGCGGAGGCTGAGCCGGTTCAGGAGAAGGCCGCCGCTGCCGCAGCGGCAAGCCAGCCACCGGTAGCACCCGTGCAGACGGCCCAGCCTGCTGAGAGCTCTTCCGCTGTAGCGGTGCAGACCGAAGCACCTCCGGCTGAGGCGGCTCAGACCGCAGCAGTCCAGCCTGAGGCATCAGCAGTACCGGCTGTGGTTGCTGCCGTGCAGACGAAGGCCAGCGCAGCCCCTGCCGTGGCGGCTCCAGCCGCCGCAGCTTCAGCAGAGCCGAAGGATGCCGCAGCATTGAACAAGACGGCGGCCCAGCCGAAGGCTACCCCCGCCCCTGCCGTTCAAGCCCCTCAAGTGCAGGCTGCCGGCGCCAAACCGCAAGCTGCCGTTCCAACAGCAGCTCCTGTAATCAGCACCCCTGCTCCTAAAGCAGCCGTTGCAGCGGTTCCTACGGCCGCTCCGGCTGCTGTTACCGCCACGCAACAGCCGGTGGTTGCCGCAGCGCCTGCTGTAACACAGGCCCCTGCTGCGACACAGGCTCCAGCCAAGGCGGTTACCTTCTCCACAACCGAGGTGGTCAAAGCCAAAGCTACTGCAGCCCCTGCTTCTTCGGCTAACACAGCTAATGCTGCACCGCAGCAACCGGTAAGCGCTCCTGCGCCTGCACCGGCAGAAGCTGCCCCTGCGGAGGCTGCTCCGGCTCCGGCAGCCACAGAAGAGGTTTGCCCATGACGGGCAAGCCTGCTTCTGAAGTCCGCTGGCCGTTACAGACCATACCCCAATCCGAGTCGAGGTGCACATAATGACAAAACTGATTAAGCTCAAAAAGATAGTTCCGCTGCTGCTGGCAGCCTCTCTATTTGTTCTCCCGGTTCGCCAGGCAACAGCAGACCAGGCCGTGCCGGAAACGGAAGCCTTCGTTCAGGCTGCTGCCGGGGGCAGTGTAAGCCATTATAATTATTTCAACAATGTCTACAGCAATTTGAAGGACGAGAAACATGTGTTCAAGACAGCGACGTATGAGGACATCGTCCATCTGTTTGAGAGCGAAGGGAATTACGCTGTGCTGGTGGGCGGAGCGTGGAGTGAGAATACTCAGGCAGAGATAGGCTTTATTAATGAGGCTGCCAAGGCGTACGGTATATCCACCATTTATAATTTTGATACGAAGCTGGATGGAGATAGCCTGGATATTGCTGACAGCAATAATAAGTATGCATATAAATACGTGGATCTGGTCAATAAGTACTTGAAGAATCTTGCCTTGTACGACAAAAGCATTCCCGAGCATAATGTGAGCTACGTAAACAAAGCGGGAGCCGTTATTACTGCGAACAAGCTTGAAGCGCCTTTTCTGTTCGTATACAACAAGGATCATAGAGACAGCCAGGGCAACAGTGCCCCTATCGTATCTTATCTGAACGAGAGCAGGTCCTGGAGTGATTTCCAGACTGGCGGAAAGCTGGACCCTGTTAAGGTCGCGGATTACAAAGCCCTGCTGGAGCCTGTATTCCGTTCGGTGCCTTCCTTTAACACGATTGATGAGTCAGCTTATATCAAGGCGGCCTTCAATAAGAACTATCTGGGGGAGAATCCGGGGAAGCCGGCAATCTTCACGGAAGGGGACGGCAGTCTTGTCTATGAGCATGTTACCTACCATCAGCTCAAGCAGATTTTGGCCAGTGACGGGAATTATGCGGTTCTGTTCGGCGGGTCCTGGTGCCCGAATACGCAAGCGGTCATCAAATACATTAACGAATATGCCAGAAAATATCAGGTGGACAAAATATATTTCTTTGACACCAAGCTGGATGCCGGGGTGACTGTCGCCGAACCGGATAATAACAGCGGCGGTACCTATCCGGCCAATCCGCACGGCAATGAAGAGCTGCAGATCCGGCTAACAGGACATCCCTATGCGAACCTGTATGTCGATCTGGTTAACACCTATCTGACCAACATCAAGACAGAGAACAATACGGCGGCAAAGCCTTCCGTCATCAGCTATATCGATGCGAGCGGCGTCAAGATCAACGGCGACCGGCTTCAGGTTCCGTATCTGTTCACTTACAGCAAGAATAATAAGGATGAAGCCGGGAATAGCGCTCCGATCCTGGGACATGTGGAGCTGATGTACTCCTGGACGAACATTCAGCCGGGTTATGTGGATACCAGATATCCTGGCGTGTATCCGGCCGGCGTCCGATATTCCAATACCGTTGCGGCGTTGTCGGCTCTGTATTCGAGACTGGAGAGCGTGCCGGGCGGATTGACAGGAATAGCCCCGGCTGCGGCCGGAGGTACTGACGGGCAGATTGCAGGCACAGCAAACAGAGCATTGGAGTACACAAGGGAGGGGGAAACTGCATACACCCCTGTAACAGGTGACGCAATTACCGGACTCGCTCCGGGAACCTACACTGTCCGCTACGCCTCCAAGCCGGGGTATCAGGGGCCGATTACGTCCACTGGCGGTGCAGTAGCCATCTCTTACCCGGCAGGAGCTCCAGTGAAGGTAGTGGTGCCGGAATATATTGAGTCCCAGGCGGCACCTTCCGGATTGACGGGGGTAGCTCCTACTACAGAGGAGAATATTGACGGGCAAATTACAGGGACGGTGGCCGGACAGGAATATAAGCTGGCTGAAGGCGCTGAATACCTCAAAGTAGAAGGTTCGTTGATCACTGGACTGACCCCGGGGATCTATCTGGTGAGATATCCTGCCAGAGAAGGCTATAGCGCCAGCCCGGCAACCGAGGTTGAGGTTCCTGCCTACGGGGAGCAGGCGGCGCCGACCGGACTGGCAGGCATTGCACCGACCACTCCCGAGAATAAGGATGGACGGATCACAGGCACCACCACGCTACTAGAGTTCAAGCTCTCCACAGTCACAGATTATGTCTATGCGACGGATGGTGAGATTACCGGACTCGTGCCGGGTGTATACAATGTAAGATTTGCAGCCAAAGAAGGCTATAAGGCGGGGCGCGCTGCGGATGTAACCGTGCCGGCTTATACAGCTGAGCAGGCAGCCCCAACGGGACTGGCCGGGATTGCTCCAACATCTGCAGCGAATAAGGACGGCCGGATTACCGGTACCACAGCAGCGCAGGAATATAAGCTGTCTACGGCTACGAGCTACGTGTATGCAACAGGCCCGGAGATCACCGGTCTGGTTCCGGGTACGTATGACGTCCGATATTCAGCCAAAGAAGGCTATAAGGCGGGGGCGGCGGCCAGCGTCATTGTGCCTGAGTATGTACCGGCTTCCGGCGGCAATCCTCCGGCATCATCCGGCAGTACACCGCCAGGAACCGTGCCAGGATCAGCACCGGCCGCACCCGTCAGCAGTGAGCCTGTTACGACAACAGAAGGGGAGACGGTGATAGTATCGTCAACGGCTTCGGCCACTACCGATGACACTACCGGAGTAACTACGGCGTCCCTTACAGCGGATACGCTCTCCCGACTGGTGGAGAGCCTCATCAAGGCTGAAGCTGCCGGTAAAAAAGCTATCCTGGAGATTAAGGTGGAGACTAAGACAGATACGCAGACCGCAGAGCTGATTTTGCCAAGAAGTGCGTTCAATGCTTTGGCCTCAGGGACGAAGGCAGAGATTAAAGTGAACTATCTGAATGTGGGAACCATTACACTCGATGCCCGGTCCGTAGCCAGCATCAGCGGAGCGGCAGACCCTGGGAATATTCATATCCGGATTGCTAAGGTATCGCTGAACGAAGAAGGACAGGCGGTACTCGGCAACCGGCCGGTCTATGATCTGTCACTGACCGCAGGTGACAGTGAGATTAAGGCGTTCGGCGGTGGTAAAGCCAGTATTAGTGTGCCCTACACCCTGACGGCAGCCGAAGACGCCGATTCCCTGGTCATCTATCATATTACAGAATCCGGCAGCCTGGAAACGATTCGCGGCGGGTATAGCCAGGCGTCGGCCAGTGTGAATTTCGTTACCCCGCATTTCTCCCAGTACATTGTCGGGTATAACAAAGTGAGCTTTACCGATGTGCCGGAGAGTGCCTGGTATAACAACGCAGTGAGCTTCCTGGCAGCCAGAGGAATAACCTCCGGCACGGAAGACAACAATTACAGTCCGAATGCCGCTGTAACCAGAGGCCAATTCATTGTTCTGCTGCTCAAGGCTTATGGAATAGCGCCAGAGAATGAAGGAGCCGCCAACTTTACCGATGCGGGGGCTACTTATTACACCTCTTATCTGGCGGCTGCCAAGAAGCTGGGGATTGCCTCCGGCTCCGGGGATAACCAGTTCAAGCCGGACCGGCAGATTACACGGCAGGAGCTGTTCACCTTGCTGTACCGCGCACTGAATACGCTGGGCGAGCTTCCCTGGAAGTCCGCAGGCTCAGCAATATCCGCTTACAGCGATACAACTCAGATTGCCGGATACGCACAAGAAGCCCTGCAGGCTCTTGCGGAACACGGAGTGATCAAGGGGGATAATGGAAGATTATACCCGCAGGAGCTGTCCACGAGAGCACAGGCGGCCCAGGTTATCTATAATCTGTTGGCGCAATAGCACCGCTTCCCCAGTAGCATAGCAAGTTCATCAAGAGTAGCCTAAGGGCTGCTCTTTTTGCTGTTTTCGGGTCTATGCAGAAATCACGCTGCAATAAATCACAGGAATCAAGTGCTAAAATTTGCTAGAATAGGGTGAATGGTACTTTCTGTTGCATGAAGGAAGAGTGTGCTTACCGAAGGGAGAGAGACGTCAATGGGCTTAACTGAAGAGCCGGTGATTTCAATTGAGGGCTTGTGGATGAATTATAGTGACCGGATGGTGCTGCGGGGGATTGATCTGAAGGTATACCGCGGGCAGATTATCGGATATATCGGACCCAATGGGGCCGGTAAAAGCACGACAGTCAAGATTATGCTCGGTCTGGTGGAGGGTTACAACGGGACCATACGGATTTTTGGCAGGGATATCTCGGACGGGGATACGGCTTACAAAAAAAGAATCGGTTACGTGCCTGAGGTAGCAGAGCTGTATGACAGCCTGACAGCGCGGGAGTATCTGACCTTCACCGGTGAGCTGTACGGACTGAAGCAGGCGGATGCCGATGACAAGGCGCGGAAGCTGATGGGGCTGCTGGGAATGGAGAAGGCCTATGATATGCGGATTGCCTCCTACTCCAAGGGGATGAAGCAGAAGGTGCTGCTGATTGCCAGCATGCTGCATGACCCGGATATTCTGTTCCTGGATGAGCCGCTCAGCGGGCTGGATGCCAATAGTGTCATGGTGGTCAAGGAGATCTTCGCCACGCTTGCCGCCAGGGGCAAGACCATCTTTTATTCCTCACATATTATGGATGTGGTCGAGAGAATCAGCAGCCGGATCATCCTGCTGGACGGAGGCGATATTGTCGCGGACGGAACCTTCACGCAGCTGCGGGAGCAGAGCCGGGAGGGGTCACTGGAGGAGATTTTCAATCAGCTGACCGGGTTCGATCAATACAGGGATATTGCAAGCGAGTTCGTGGCTGTGATAGGCGAGGGTGCGGGGCATGAATGAATTCCTGATTCTGAAGCTGCTTGACCGGGTACAGTGGATCTTTAAGAGCCTGGGAGCCGATTATGCGCTCATGCGCCGCATTCTTCAGGTCAAGCTGACGATGGATGGCAGACGGACACCTACCCTGTTCTCCGGGTCGCAGAATTCCAAGCTGGAGATGGAGGGCTCCCCCTTCAGAGTCCAGTGGCTCTATCTGCTGCTGGGGCTGATGCTGATCGCTATGGTTGCGCCTAGAGACCACCATATCCTGATGATGAGTCTGCTGTTCAGTATCGTGATGTTCCTGATCACCACGACGCTGATCTCCGATTTCTCGACCGTGATGCTGGATTTGCGCGACAAGAACATCCTCTTCTCCAAGCCGGTGGACCGCCGCACACTGAACATGGCCAAGAGCTTACATATTCTGATCTATCTGCTGACCCTAACACTGACCTTCACCGGACCCTCACTGCTGTTCTCTCTATTCCGGCACGGGCCGGGCTTCTTCTTCATGTACGCAGCTGAGATTCTGCTGATGGACGGCTTCATCCTGGTGTTCACTGCGCTAATCTATCTGCTGATCCTGAGGTTCTTTGACGGGGAAAAGCTCAAGGACATCATCAACTATGTTCAGATTATCCTGTCTGTGGGGGTAACTGTCGGCGCGCAGCTGGTTAGCAGGATGTTCAATCTATCGGAGCTGGGGCTGGATTTCACTCCCGCCTGGTGGCATTTCCTGCTGGCTCCGGTCTGGTTCGGGGCGCCGTTCGAGCTGCTGGGCGGAGGAACAGGAAGCCGGTCCGTGATTATTCTGACAGCGCTCTCTGTGGTGGTGCCTGCCGTGATGTTCGCCGCCTACATCCGGCTGATGCCGGTATTTGAACGCAGCCTTCAGAAGCTGGCTGAGCATGGCGCAGAGGGCCGGGATAGCGGACGGCTTGCCCGTGTGCTGTCCGAGACCGTGTGCCGGAACAAAGCGGAGGCCATGTTCTTCCGCTTCACCTGGTCGATGATGAAGAATGAACGCGAGTTCAAGCTCCGGGTATATCCGACCATCGGCTTCTCGCTGATCTTTCCCTTTATCTTCATCTTCAATCAGGTGTGGAGCGGCGATCTGGCCGGGATCAGAAGCTCCAAGTCCTTCCTGTTTATCTATTACAGCGCGCTGCTGCTGATGACAGTCGTGCAGATGGTCCGTTACTCGGCCAGCTATAAGGGGGCATGGATCTATCAGGTGATTCCTTTACCGGGCAAGGGGCTGGTCTACCGGGGAATGCTGAAGGCAGCGGTCGTGAAGCTGCTGGTGCCGCTCTTTCTGCTGGAGGCGGCAGTGTTCATCGCTCTCTTGGGCTCCTGGATTATTGCAGATATGGCAGTCGTCCTGCTGGCTCTGCTGCTGTATGCCGTGATTTGCTTCCTTACGTTCCCGAAGGCGCTCCCGTTCTCGGAGAAGTACGAGGCGGCGCAGCGGAAGGAATTCACCGGCAGTGCTTTTGTACAATTGTTCATTCTTGGGGGGCTGGCCGGAGTGCACTATGTCTTCACTCTGATTCCTGCAGGAATATACATCTACATGGTAATTCTGGTAGCTGCTAATGCCTGGATCTGGCGCAGGGCGTTCCTGCCGGACACCTCCCGGGACAACGGATTTCCAACCCTTCGCGCAGGCGGCTGAGGACAAATATGGACAATTTTTGCCGGCGTTCAAAAAAGGGTCCAAGTTCCATTATTTACTTAGACAGCCCGGTGAATACAAGGTAAAATACAGCTAAAGTTAGTTTTCAGAGAATACCTGCAATCATTATATACTCTTCCATTTATCCGCTATTCGTATATTGATTTATAACTTAAGATAGACCCTGAAACGACGCTGATACTATAACCAGTGAAGAGGTCAACTATGGATCAAATGGGAATCCACTATAATATCTGGATCGTTTTACTATCCTATGCGCTAGCTGCCGCAGCAGCGTACTCCGCGCTTAATCTGATTTCGCAGGTTTCCCATTCCGCGGGCCGGGTCAGACGTCTCTGGCTGCTCTCGGGTGCCTGTGTCCTTGGCGGCGGGATCTGGGCCATGCATTTTGTCGGCATTATGGCCAGCCGCCTGCCGTTCAAGGCCAGCTACCATCCGGTGATGGCTGGCGTGTCCCTGCTTATTATTATGTCCTCCTGCTATGCAACCCTTCAGCTGGTTACGGCTCCCCGCCAGAGAAGCTGGCGGCTTCTCGCGGGCAGCGGCATACTCGGCAGCGGCATATCGTTCATGCATTATGCCGGAATGTCCTCGATGGAGATGGAGGCCAAGATTCATTACAGGGCAATGGATCAGGCTGTATCGGTACTGATTGCCCTTGCCGCTTCCTACATCGGAGTTCTGATGTTCCGCAGATTCAAGGATCATACAGGCTTCAACCGCTGGAAGCTGTATTCGGCTCTATTCATCGCCCTGGCGGTTACCGGTATGCATTATACGAGTCTGAGAGCAAGCGACCTGCATAGTTACAGCTGGCAGGCGCCCGCCCCGATGCTGATGGAGACCGATGTGGTTCTGCTGACAGGGATTTCACTGGTTACCCTGTTCGTGCTGGCAGTCTCCGGCGGGACTGTGTTTCTGGACAGGGATGTATTGGAGCGCATGGCCTATCATGACCCGCTCACCGAGCTGCCGAACCGGCATGGTCTGGAGCGCTACTTCAAGGATGATTTCTTCGGCGGGGTGTCCGGCGCCGTGTTTTTTGTTGACCTGGACCGCTTCAAATCGATTAATGATACGCTGGGCCATGATATTGGCGACTTGCTGCTGCGGGATGTATCTGCGAGGCTGACCTGCTGCGTGGATGGGAAGGGGAAGGTGTTCCGGCTTGGCGGGGATGAATTCCTGATTGCGCTGCCGGATTGCACCGCCGTGGCGGCAGAGGAAGTAGCACAGCATATCCTCCAGGAGCTCAAGAAGTCTTACAGCATTGAAGGTAACGAATTGTACGTAACTGCGAGTGTGGGAATCAGCATGACTCCGGCGCACGGCACCGACCGTTCGGCGCTAATGAAGGCAGCCGATACGGCGCTCTATACCTCCAAGGATTCGGGCAAGAATAAATTCAGTGTGTTCGATCTGGAGATGAACCGTCATCAGGTCCGGCGGATGTCACTTGAGAAGGATCTGCGCAAGGCGCTGGCCCGCTCGGAATTCATGGTGGTCTACCAGCCCAAATGGGATTCGCTGCTGAATGTCACCGTGGGGCTTGAAGCGCTGCTGCGCTGGAGACATCCGGAGCATGGCGTCATCTCTCCGGGAGAGTTCATTCCGATCGCCGAGGAGACCGGCCTGATTGTCCCTATTACATACTGGATGCTGCATGAGGTGTGCGGACAGAATATGCTCTGGCATCAGGCGAAGGTTGCCAGTGTAGCGGTCTCAATTAATATGTCGGCGCGGATGTTTGAAGGCGGAAGCCTGTATGAGGTAGTGGAAGAGGCATTGTCGCGTTCGGGCCTTGCGCCGCATTTCCTTGAACTGGAGATTACCGAGTCGATTGCGATGAACAATATGGAAGAGACGGTAGCCCAGCTCTCCAAGCTGCGGGATCTCGGTGTGCGGGTGTCATTGGATGATTTCGGAACCGGTTTCTCTTCGCTTGGCAATCTGGATGAGATTCCAGTGAATACCCTGAAGATTGATCAGGTCTTCATCCGCAAGAGTAAGATGCATTCCAAGAAAGCGATCATCAGCAACATCATTGCCATTGCCAGCAATCTGAACATGGAGGTTGTGGCGGAGGGCGTGGAGACTACGGAGCAGATTGAGCTGCTGCAATCGCTGGGCTGCCGGGTGATGCAGGGCTTCTACTACGGGCGTCCGATGCCGGTAAACGAATTGGGCCAATGGTTCATTGAGAATACGGCATAATGTATCTGATTGCTGTTGCACAAAAAGGGCTGTCCTGGACGTGGAGGGTTGTTCCACATCAGGGCAGCCTTTTTCATGAATAATATATAAAGCTCCGGTCTAGATTTTGAAATTCTCGACCAATACCTGCAGCTTCTCTGCCAGGGAGGAGAGGAATGCGGCGGAGGATTCGACCTCCTGCATGGCGGCAAGCTGCTCTTGAGACGAGGCGGACAAGGTCTCCGCGCCCTCGGCCGTCTGATTGGAGACCGCTACGATCTTCTGGATCGAAGCGACAAGTCCGTCAGAGAGCAGGGCCAGCTCACGCACAGTGGCTGAGATCTGCTGGCTATGTGCAGACATATCGGAGACGGATGACTCAATCTCGGAGAAGGAATGGCCGGCCGCTATAATCATCTCTTTGCCGTGATGCATCTCTTCCGTGGAGTGCTTCATGGTCTCTCCGGCCTTGTCCATCTGCTGGACAATCAGACTGACCAGCTCACCGATCTGGCGGGCAGATCCGGCCGAACGTTCAGCCAGCTTGCGTACAGAGCCTGCCACAACGGCGAAGCCGCGGCCCTCTTCTCCGGCCCGTGCGGCTTCAATCGCCGCATTGAGGGATAACAGATTCGTCTCCTCGGCAATACTGGCAATAGTGCCGACAATATTCTCAATCTCTTTGGAATGGCTGCCCAGCGTCTCGATAATACCGGATAGATCCGAGATGCTTGCGCCCACAATGGCCATCTGGGAGGTGGTCGAGTCCATAGATTCCCGGCCCGTCCGGGCCTTCTGGGAGTTGATGGCGGCCTGGTTCATTGCGCTGTCGGCATTGCCTGCAATCTCGGTAATGAAATGCGACATATCCTGTACGGCCTTGAAGCTGCCCTCCAGATTCTGCAGCTGGGTATGCGCCCCGTCGGCGAGATCCAGGGTGACATTAACACTATGCTCTCCGGCGCGGTTGGTCTCCTGGGCACTGGCGGACAGCTCCTGGGAAGAGGAGGCAACCAGCATGGACGTATCATTGACCTGTGTAATCAGGTTGCGCAGATTCAGAGTCATCGCATTGAAGTCGCGGGCAAGCTCGCCGATCTCGTCCTTGGCTGTGAAGAGCAGCGGTTCCCGGGTCAGATCGCCTTGGGCTACCGTATTCACGGATGCAGACAGCTTGGTGAGCGGGCTGACCATCCGGCGGATCAGCAGATAGGCGGCAAGAATCGCAATAATCAGAATGGAGCTGCCGATCAGGAAGGGCTGGGTGATGATATCCATGGTCCGGGATTGAATTAAGGGGCCGTCGAAGTTAATCGCCATTAATGCAATGATGGGTTTGGTAGGGTCATGGTCCTGATAGATGGGGCCGTAGCCGGTTTTGAGGGAGGTGCCCTGATATGTATACACCTTCGAGTAGGCGGAGTGCTTCATCTTGATAATCATTTGTTTATCTTCATCTGAGAAGTAGAAGGAATCTCCAGCTTTGTATCCGCGTTTTTTGAAGTTTTGGTCAGCGGCCAGCACCTTGCCGTCCAGTGATAGAATGAAGGCTTCTTTGAAAATAGGCTTGTGATCACTGATCCATCCGATGCGGTCTTCAATCGCGGTCAGCTTGCTGGAATCCCCGGCAGCCAGAGCGGTTATGTCGGCAGGATCAATAAGGCCGGTAGTGATATTCGCGCAGCCTACCAATTCAATGCCTGCAGCTTCATCGATCTGCTTGTAGGCCGCATGATAACCGAAGAAGCCTATGGATGAACCAACCAGCAGCAATACAATCAGCATCATCCATGTTAATTTTGTTGCCAATTTCATAACAAATATCACCAGCCCTGACTCTAAAAGATTAAGTGAATTATGGGTTCACTGCTACGATTATAGCGCATACGCTGCGGTTTGAGCAGACGTCAGAAAAAAAGAATTTTTGTGTCGGAAAATGATGGATTATGTATAAAAAATCATTGAAAATAGGCGCTGAATCCTATCTTAAATTCAAAAAATATTGTTGCCGGACCCGTATAATGGTACGCTTGAAGCAGAACAAACGGACTGGGAGCTGAAGGAATGTCGCAAGAAATCAATCCTTTGATCGAACGTGTGGGATTATCCATGTGGAAGGTTCAGCGCAGAATCATGTCGCAGATGTCATTGCATAAGGAATTGGGCTTGACTGTGCCGCAATTCGGGCTGCTGCATATGATCTTTCAGGAGCAGCAGGCACGGGTGATTCAGCTGGCGGACAAGATGGAGGTGAAGTCCAGTGCAGTCACTGTCATGCTGGACCGGCTGGAGCTGCTGGAGCTGATCGCCCGCGTGACGGACGAGAATGACCGCAGAGCGGTAATCGTCACGATCACCGGCAAGGGACAAGAGGTGCTGGAAGAAGCACAGCGCCGGTCACTGCTGCTGCTGGAAGAGCATTTGGCCATTCTGGAGCCGGCAGAGCTGGAGAACTTCGCGGATTATTATCTCATGCTGGAGAATCAGGAGCGTTAACATAAGCATCACAAAGAGGCAGCGCTTCTCCCGTTACGGAGAGGCGCTGCTTCGTGTCTTGAAAGATTTTATATGCTTTGGGGTAAGCCCAAGCTTACCCTTACTTGTTATTTTACTTAAAATGGAATCCATTGGGCTGATACAGCGGTATATGGACCAAGTGTATGTGGAAAACAGCATACATTGTGCTCGCAAGCAGGCATATGGACCAGATGTATGTGAAAAACAGCATACATTGTGCTCGCAAGCAGGCATATGGACCAGATGTATGTGAAAAACAGCATACATTGTGCTCGCAAGCAGGCATATGGACCAGATGTATGTGAAAAACAGCATACATTGTGCTCGAGCGAAGGTAGTCCTAATCACCCGTTAGGATGATTTTTTTAAAAGATAAGCCAGTTTTGGGGTAAGGCCAAGCTTACCCCAAAACTGGCTATTCTGCGGCAGGTTCTTTGTCCGGCAATTGTGTAACGTAGCTGTCAGACAGCTGGCGCAGCCGCAGAGCGCGGTTGTATTCATCCTCGTTGCCGGACGGAGCAGTACCTCCGGTCGCCAGCGGATATTGGGTATTATCCTCGAAGCTGTTGCCCGGAATCAGCAGGGCAGAGCTGGAGATGAAGGAGCCGGTAGGCAGATAATACCGCTGCGGCAGCAGATTGTAGGACTGGCTGAGCAGATCCTGGCCGAAATGAATGTTGTTATCCATGGATACCCCCAGCAGGCTGGCAGCTGTAGGCATAATATCGACTTCTCCGCCTACCTGCGCAAGCTTCTGCGGAGCAATTCCTTCGCCATGGATAAGCAGCGGAATGTTGAGCATATTGGCGTAGCTGTAATCATATCCGTAGATTTCCTTCATTAACTGCTTGTCGTCATGATCCAGCGAATAGATCGGCAGTCCCATATGGTCGCCGTAGACCATAACCAGACTGTTCTCCCATAATCCGCTGTCCTTCAGTTCATCTACAAACTGTCCGAAGGCATAGTCCGCATAGTTCTGGGACCGGACATAATCGCCGACAAAGGTTCCTTCATACCGCTCAGGAAGCTTCATCTTGTGCTTTTCTTCAGGAATAGTGAACGGGTGATGCGCCGACATGGAGATGACCTGGGCATAGAACGGCTGGCCCGCATCGCTCATTTCCTTCAGCTTCTCCGAGGATTTGCGGTAGAGCACCTCATCGGAAGCGCCGAAGAAGAAGGCATCCTCGTCACCGAAGAACTGGTGATCGTAATATTTCTGCCAGCCGAGGGCTTTGTATAGCTCACCCCGGTTCCAGAATTCCACTACATTGGTGTGGAACGTGGCCGTCTGATAGCCGTTGTCTCCCAGCAGACGGGGGAGACTCGGCAGCTGCTTGTCGATATAAGACATGGTAGCCGCACCCTGCGGAGGAATATAGAAGGACGAATTGACCACGAATTCCGCATCGGAGGTGTTGCCCTGGCCGACCATCTGATAGAAGTTCGTGAAGTACAGGCTCTCCTCCATCAGGCGGTTCAGGTTAGGGGTAATCTCCTGGCCGTCTACCTTCAGACCAAGCAGGAAGTTCTGGAAGGACTCCAGCTGGATCACAATCAGATTCTTGCCCTTGGCGGCACCGGCATAAGCCGAGACTGCTGAAGGGTCGATGCCCTTGAGCTGATTAATCGTGCCCTGTGTGATTTCACTGGCCTGGACCAGCTCGGTTTTATCTTTGGCAAAGATCGTGTATGCTTCATAATTAAGGATGCCCATCTCCTGGGCCTTCTTGATCTCATTCATGCTCGCCTTATTCGGAAGAATATTGAACAGGCAGAGTCCGAGCGAGACCGCGAACAGTACGACATGCAGCGTCCGGCCACTGCGCCGGTTGATCTGGTCTTTTTTATAATTGCGTCCGTTCTTGTTAATGAAGAAGTAGAAGCCCAGCACGATAATATCGGTGAAGATCAGCAGATAATAAGGGTCCATCAATGAGAACACGCTGTTCTTGACGGCAGTGACCTGGTTCACCTGCTCGGCGGCATGGTAAGTGACAATGACCCCGTAATATTTGAAGTACATAATGGCGGCAAAAAAGATCGCGGTAACCAGCAGATTGACCGTCATGTAATAGCCGAGCTTCCGTCTGGAAGCAAAGCGCTCAATCAGGAAAAACAGGGCCCAGACAAAGGGCAGCTCCGTCAATACGGATTTCCAGAATTGCAAATCATCAAAGATTACACCCCAGGCCAGCAGGCTTTTGAACAGAAAAAGAATGGAAAAGAACACAAATGGCTTAAGGAGCCAGCGTTTCACAGTTTGGGATGACACAGCTTCGCCTTCTTTCTGAAGAATGAACAGGTTTCCCGGGTGATAGGAAACAGCAGCATGAGGACATAAGAATACCATTATCAATAGAACTTATTATGCAGTGCCAGGGAAGGAATGTCAAAAATCAGAAGCGGCCGTATACTCCCTGGAGCGCGCGTAAACTACGGCTAGAACGAACCCGGCGCAGGCCACTCCCTCAGGCGGGGGAATATCGGCGTTAAACGAAGAATATGAGCCTTATGCAGCGGAAGCTGGCGGAAATTATTGGAGGTGGGGACGGATGGAGCATACAGAAATCACACTGTCCGTGAGGGCGCTTGTGGAATTTGCCTACAGCAGCGGCAGTCTGGAGCCGGGCTTCCGCAGCGGAGCCGCCATGGCGGAGGGGACGCGCAGCCATCAGCTGATCCAGAAGCAATACAAGGAAGGGGACCGCAAGGAGGTCTATTTGAAGACCGGGATTGCTTACGGAGAGCTGCTGTTCCAGATTGACGGACGCTGCGACGGCCTGCTTACGGCGGAGGATGGGAGCCTGACGGTGGAGGAGATTAAGTCCATGGCCGGAATCCCGGACCCTGCGCTTGAAGGGAAGGAGGTACACTGGGCGCAGGCTTACATGTACGCTTACATGCTGGCAACGGATCTTGAGCTTCCCTGCATTCAGGTGAAGCTCACCTATGTGCAGCGGGGAAGCGAGGCACAGTACAGTCTCTACCGGGAGATGTCCCGTGAAGCGCTGACGGCCTTTGCGCTAGAAACGGTAAGCAGGTATGCACCGTATGCCGTGATGATGGTCCGTTACAAGGCGAAGAGAGGGGAGAGCATCACGAACCTGTCCTTTCCATTCTCGGCTTACCGGCCCGGCCAGCGCCATTTCGCCGCCGCAGTCTACACCTCCATTGCTGAGGGGGCGAACCTCTTCGCCCAGGCACCAACTGGCATCGGCAAAACCATGTCCACCCTGTTCCCGGCGGTCAAAGCGCTGGGTGAAGGCAAGGCGGCCGGTATCTTCTATCTGACCGCCAAGACCGTTACACGGATCGCGGCGCAGGAGGCAGCCACGATGCTGAACCTCCGGGGGCTGCATCTGCATGTCATTGCGCTGACGGCGAAGGAGAAGGCCTGTTTCCGGGAGGAAGGCATCTGCGGCACGGATTCCTGCGCGTATGCGGAGGGCTATTATGACCGGATCAACGGCGCGCTGATTGATATGCTGGAGCATGAGACGCTGATGACCCGGGAGACGATCGCCGGCTATGCCCATAAGCATCAGGTCTGCCCGTTTGAATTCTCGCTGGATGCCGCCTATGCCTGCGATGTTGTTATCTGCGATTACAATTATATCTACGACCCGCGCATCAGTCTGAAGCGCATGTCTGAGGAGCGTAAGAAGAACACTGTGCTGCTGGTGGATGAAGCGCATAATCTGGTGGACCGGGGCCGGGAGATGTATTCGGCTGCGCTTACCAAGGCACCCTTCCTGGCGCTCAGCCGGACCTACAAAACGGCGAATCCCCGGCTCGGCACTGCCGCCAAAGCGGTGAACGCTTTCTTCATTGCGCTGCGCAAGATCTGCGGTGATAAGGGTGCGGGAGAGTGGGCGGCCTATCCGGAGGAACTGCCGGAGCTGCTGGAGAACTTCGCAGCCGAAGCGGAGCTGGAGCTGCTGAATTCCTCTTTCCCGGTAAGCTCTGTGCAGGCGGAGGAGGACGGGGCGGATAGCCTGCTGGATACCTATTACGCAGTACAGGGGATGCTTCGCACCTTCAAAACCTACGATGAACGCTACATTACCTATGCCGAGGTGCACAGCGGAGATGTGTATCTGAAGCTGTTCAATCTCGATCCGTCGCATTTGCTGCAGCAAATGGGCAAGAGCTTTCGCAGCCAGATTCTGTTCTCTGCGACCCTCTCCCCGCTCTCGTACTACAGGGACATGATCGGTGCAGGCGAGGAGGACTACAGTCTGAGCCTGGCCTCGCCTTTTCACAAAGAGCAGTGGCAGGTGTCTGTCCTGCCGGTATCCACCCGGTTTCATGACCGGGAGGCTTCCTTACAGCCGCTTAGTAATGCTCTTAAAGGCATGGTCTCGAAGAAGGGCAACTACCTGGTCTTCTTCCCCTCTTATGTGTATTTGAGGAATGTCTATGAGGTGTTCACTGAGAAGTACCCTGAAGTGCCTACGCTGCTGCAGGGCAGCGGGATGAGCGAGCCGGAGCGGGAGAGCTTCCTTGCGGCCTTCCGCCCGGATAACCCGGAGCCGCTGCTTGGCTTTGCCGTGCTGGGCGGTATTTTCTCCGAAGGGGTGGATCTGCCCGGCGACCGGTTGAACGGGGTGATGGTGGTGGGGGTAGGACTCCCGCAGGTGGGTCTGGAGCGCAATCTGCTCCGTAGCTATTTCCAGTCACAGGGCAAGAACGGCTTCGATTATGCTTATATCTACCCTGGCATGTGCAAGGTGCAGCAGGCTGGAGGGCGGCTGATCCGCAGTGAGAGCGACAGCGGGGTCATTGTGCTCGCAGACGACCGCTTCATGCAGCCTTCCTACCGGCAGCTGCTCCCAGAGGAGTGGCGGGACTACTCTGTTATGACCTAAGCGGGTATAATCTACTGAAAAGACATTCACCAGACAACTCAGGAGGTAATGACATGACGCTTAATATCGGACTTGTTGGAACAGGCTGGTTCTCCAAGGTACATGCGGATTTGCTGGCGGGCATGGAGGATGTGTCGCTGAAGGCGGTCTGCGGCAGCAGCAAGCTTAAGGGAGAAGAGATGGCCCGCCCTTACGGGGCCGAAGGCTACGGGGAGATGACCGAGATGCTGGACAGCCACAAGCTGGATGCCGTCTACATCTGTGTGCCGCCACAGTCGCACGGGGCGATTGAACGGGCGCTGATCCGCAGGGATATCCCCTTTTTCATCGAGAAGCCGCTAGGCTCAAGTACGGCCATTCCGGCCAGTCTGCTGGAGGATATCAAGCAGCATCAGCTGCTGACTTCGGTAGGCTATCATTTCCGCTATCAGGAGAATATCCAGCGGCTGAAGCAGACGCTTGCCGGAGACAAGGTAGGGATGATTACCGGAGAATGGATGGGCGGAATGCCCGGCGTGGCGTGGTGGCGCAATCAGGAGCAGTCCGGCGGGCAATTCACGGAGCAGACGACGCATATTGTTGATCTGCTGCGTTATCTGGCCGGTGAGGTGACAGAGGTCTACGGCATGTTCGGCAACCGGATTATGCATGAGAAGCATGAAGGGGTGACCGTAGCCGATGTGGGCACCGTGTCGCTGAAGCTTGCGAGCGGCATTATCGCCAGCATCTCCAATACCTGTGTGCTGCCCGGTGAGGTGAACAAGGCCGGAATCAGCTTCTATAATGACAACGGCATGCTTGACTGGAATCCGGAGCGTCTTCTCGAAGTCCGCAGCGGGGACAGCAAGGAATACAAGAATACGGGCAACCCTTACGCAGTAGAGAGTGAGGCATTCCTGTACGCTGTCCGTACCGGAGACCGCTCCCGTATTCTCAGCGATTATGAGGATGGGTACAAGACGCTGAAGGTAACCTGCGCCGCGTATGAATCCGCCCAGAGCGGATTGCCTGTGAAGCTGTAGGCCTCCGTCTTAGGGCCAGGGAGCTGCTTAATGAATGAACACTGCGAGGAGTGCGGGTGCCAGCCCAATGGAGAACAGCGCCGCCAGAATCATCGAGATACTGGAGATGGTTCCGGTCAGCGAGCTAAGCTCGAAGGCCTTGGAGGTACCGGTGCCATGCGCTGCAGTGCCCAGCGAGACTCCGCGTGCCACTTCATTCTCAATGTGGAAGAGGCGCAGCACCGAAGGCCCCATCATCGTACCCAGCACACCCGTGAGGATGACGAAGACTGCGGTGATGCTGGGAACTCCGCCGATGCTCTGCGAGATGCTCATGGCAATCGGCGTAGTTACCGAACGGGGGACCAGGCTGGTGGCGAGATCTCCGCTCAGGTGCATTAATTTGGCCAGCAGCATGGACGACAGTACAGCCGTTACCGTTCCTGACAGCACGCCTGCCGCAATTTCGGCGGCGTGTTTTTTGAGTAGCTTGAAGTTCTTGTGCAGCGGAATCGCAAAGGCGATTGTCGCCGGCTGAAGCAGGTCTGACAGCCATTTGCCGCCTGCATTGTAGGATTCATAAGAGCTGCCAGTGATCAGCAGGAAGCCGATGATTACCAGCGGAGTGATGATCAGCGGAGAAGTGTACATTTTACCGCTGGCCGCATAGATCCGTTTGGTTATAAGATATACCGTGATGGTAAGTCCAAGGAATAATAGTCCGGTCATCATGAGCTTCTACGCTCCTTTACTTTATAGATAACGCCTGTCAGCAGACCTGAGCTGGCCATGACAGCAAAGGTGCCTACCAGCACAACAGCCAGTACCTGCAGGCCGAAGGATTCCAGCAGCTTCGAGTAGTTCATGACCCCGATAGCCGATGGAATGAAGAACAGCAGCAGCTCAGCCAGCAGCCATGAAGCTCCTGCTTCCACCCAGTTCAGCCGGATCACGCCGGATTCGAGCAGCAGGAATAATAGAATCATCCCGATAATGCTTCCGGGAAGCGGAATATGCAGTAGTGAGGTTAATCCGTTAACGAGCAGGGAGAACACGGTTAGTCCGGCCACCTGCAGTAAGCCTAAGGCAATCTTTTTCATCATGATTACCTCCTTTCATCTCTTACTGAAATTTTACATCTAATTCTTTCATAGGTACAATGAATGGATTGAATAGCTCACATTCTAATTGTCTATGCATGGAGGGTACCTAATGGATATCAGACAGCTGGAGTATTTCGTGCAGGCTGCCAGGCTGAACAGCTTCTCCAGAGCCGCAGAATCGCTGTATATCACCCAGCCGACCATCAGCAAGATGGTCCGCAATCTGGAGACGGAGCTGGGGGCCGATCTGTTCTACCGCGAAGGCCGGAGCATCCGTCTGACGGATGCCGGAGAGCTGCTGCTCGTCAAGGCGCAGAACATTGTAGAGTCCTTTGCCAGCCTCTCCTCCGAGCTGGACAGCCTGCGCAATCTGAAGCAGGGGCATATCCGTATCGGACTTCCGCCCATGGTGGGGGCCAGCTTCTTCCCGGCGGTCATCGGGGAATTCCACCGGAAGTATCCCGAGGTGACGATCCGGCTGCATGAGGACGGGGCGAAGAAAGTGGAGGATGACGTAGAGTCCGGCCAGCTCGATATCGGGGCGATTGTACTGCCGGTGGACCCGGCCAGATTCCACTGCTTCACCTTTGTGGAGGAGAAGCTGGAATTGCTGGTTCCCACAGGCCACCGTCTGGACGGAGCGCAGCAGGTGCCGCTGAAAGAGCTGGCCGGGGAGGAGTTCGTCCTGTTCCGGGAGGACTTCGCCCTCCATGACCGGATTATCTCGGAATGCGTCAAGGCGGGCTTTCAGCCCAAGGTGGTCTATGAAAGCTCCCAATGGGATCTGATCAGCCGGATGGTGGCCGCCGGAATGGGCATTGCGCTGCTGCCGGAGACCATCTGCCGGGATATCGACCGTTCGCGGATTGCGGTGATTCCCCTGACCGAGCCGGTGATTCCCTGGCAGCTGGGCATGATCTGGCGCAAGGACCGCTATCTGTCCTTTGCCGCGAGGGAGTGGATTGCTTTTGCGATGAATGTATTAGGAGAGCGGTATTCGCGGCCGGAGCCTCCGGAGGATATATAAATAACAGAGCTTATTTATACTTCCGCCGACATTTTTTTCTTTTTTTGCAAATTTTGTTTTTTGGCATCATGATTTATGATAAGGGAGAAGTTGATAGAGAGAAGGTGAGTAACCGTGAACCTTTACCAGAATTCTCCTGATATTAGCGGCCGGGATTACAGAGAAGATGAGCTGTTCCTTACTATAGAGAATTTAAGAAGCGAGCTGCTGGAGGTGGCCCAGGAACGGAGTCTGAGCGACCATGCAGTGCTGGAGCTTAGCCAGCGGCTGGACGGATATATTGTGATGGCCCAGAACCTGATGATGGAGAGCCTGCGCAGCCGCAAGAATGGAGCCGCGCCCTACGGCAAGAATAAGAAGAGCCAGCGGATCAGGAATCAGGCGGCTCTGCAGCAATAATCTATAATACACCCGAGCATCTGACGGTGTTTGTTAATCATGGTCCTACTAATGTGGGGCCATTTTGTTGTGCTTTTCATAGTGTTGTCCTATAATGGCAATTAATAGAAGGATAACCTGAATGATGGATAGGGAGGTGCCGGGTGGAGGCGAAGCTGACTACATTACGTACGGAAATCGAGAAGAGTCTGTCCCGCTCGGGCCATAATCTTGCCTCATTTGCCAAAGTCTCCGGCCTGAACCGCGGCAGTCTCAGCGCCATTCTTCACGGCAATCCGCCGAAGCCCATCTCGCTGGGACAGCTCGATGCCATGATCCGGGCCTTCGGCTTCCCGGAAGGCTGGCTGTATCCGCTGTATGTGGATGAGTGCTTCAGTGAAGAGCGGATCTCCCGCCGCCGTATCGAGCCCTTCCTGGTTAAATGTGCCGAGATGGGCAAGCAGCAATGCATTGAAGAGGTCTTAAGGCGGATTATGGAATATCAGCGGCCGCTGGATATCATCTACAGGGTGGCAGAGAGGCTATTCTGCAGCGGCAAAGTACAGGAGTCCATCGTATTCTACAAGCTGATTGTAGACCATGAACAAGACAGCTATTCCGAGCGTATGGCGATTAGCCAGTACCGTATCTTCATGTCTTTGCAGTCTACTCCGGATGTGGATATGGAGCAGAAGCTGCGCGCCGTCATCAGCTTCGAGCCGTACCGCGGGCTGCTTCCCGAGGAGATGCAGCTGGACGGGCTGCTGAAGCTGGCGAAGGTATGCTTCGCGCTGCACCGCTGGAAGGATGTGGAGAAATTCTCCGATGAGCTGAGGGCGTTAGCAAGCGGAATCTACCGCGAGGAGCTGCGCCGCAGCAAGGCGAGGAGAGGGGAGCCCTTTCAGGCGGAACGCCCGCTGGTGGTCTATTACGGGCACGGTTATCTGCTGAAGGCATCGGCGCTTACGAAGCAGGGGGAATATGAGCAGGCCAAGAAATATACCGCCGGCTATGCGGACCTGGGATGGTTCGAGATGCTGGATGACGAGGGGCGCAGCAGTGTGGACAGCTTCAAGCTGTTTGCCACGGCCAACGGGTTCACGCTGGAGATTCTGATGGGCAACATCTCTGTATTGCCGTCCTATATCGCGTTCTTGTCCGAGCATCCCGGCGAGATTCTGTCCGGCATGGTGATCATTATGGAGTCGGCCAACCGCTTCGGGTTCTCCGCTGATACGGTGATGTCGCGCTTTTCCCGGGAGATGCTGCGTTTTGAACAATTCCAGGATACGATCAATGTAGACCGGGTGTACCGTCTCTATTATCAGATTGCGATCTACCATATCTCCCGCCAGCAATATGCCAAGGGAATCGACTATATCATTCATTGTCTGCGTCTGACCATCAGGCTGAACAGCGGCAAGGACTTTATTAATTGTGTAACCTTATTTGAACTGAACAGAGACTATGCCTCCGATACCCAGCAGAATGCATACCGGGAGCTCATCAGGGAGGTGAGAGCGCATGAAGAGATCACTGTTGATGACGGTCAGCGTTTTGGTATTGTTTAGCTTCATCCTTGCGGGTATAGGAACAGATCAGAAGTCCAAGACCAGAGGGCTAACTGCTGTTGAACACGGAGTGGAATTCTAGAGCGGATTAGAGCAGTTAATTGTATAGCTAAGAGAGACTCCCCGGCCCTTTGTGTCGCGGGAGCGTTTGCGCGTGATAATGTGAAAAAAGTTACATGGCTCTGCCGAATGATGTTCTCCATTCTGTAAATATTAAGAGCGCATTCAAGAATTGACAAAGTGCGGGCACGAAAATATAATTAGGTAGCCTAATTAATATAGGGTTTAATTATTTGTAGACCTAACTAAAAATGGAGGTGGAAGCATTGGGATAAATCGCGAAGGTGAAAACTCAGTCGGACACAAGCTTTTCTCTGCACTCCGGAAGCTGCGCAAGGGGCATTGGCATCACTCGGTGGAGGGGCATAAGCCAAGTGAGATGACTTTATTGATATGTATTGCACGGGCGTCGCATGCTTCAGATCTGGGACTCAAGGTGTCGGAGATCAGCCGCTTCCTGGGAC
Organism: Paenibacillus sp. FSL H8-0122; assembly: GCF_038005345.1. Taxonomy (NCBI): domain Bacteria; kingdom Bacillati; phylum Bacillota; class Bacilli; order Caryophanales; family Paenibacillaceae; genus Paenibacillus; species Paenibacillus sp. FSL H8-0122. The sequence goes on from NZ_JBBOTB010000001.1 coordinate 7,178,424, forward strand.
TGACTCCGCCAACAGTAACCCAGCTGATTAACAGTCTTGAAGCCAAGCAGATGGTAGAACGGCAGGCTGATCCGTCTGACCGGAGGGTAGTGCGCATCAAGTTGACCGAACAGGGGAAAATTATTACCCGCAGGGCCAGGGACCATATGGACGCCACACTGAACAAGATGGTGGAGTACTTAGGTGAGGAAGAATCTGATCAACTGGCGGAACTGCTACTGAAAGTCTATGCCTTTATGGAGGATAATCCTCCGCCTAATCTAGACCGGTTACAAATGAACGGAGATGAGAAGCATGATTAAATTAATGAAACAACTGAAGCCCTTCCGCTTGGCTATCGCAGGGGTACTGATTCTGGTATTCCTGCAGTCCATGGGCGATCTGTATCTTCCCACCTTGATGAGTAACATTATCGACAAAGGGATTGTGGAGGGTGACCAGCCGTATATCTGGAGAATTGGCGGCTTCATGCTGCTGGTGGCGGCCGGAGGTGTGCTATGCTCTATTATTGCCAGCTATCTGTCAGCCAGAGTGGCGGCAGGCTTCGGAAAGAATACCCGTTCACGGGTGTTCAATCATGTGGAGAACTTTACGCTCCATGAATTCGACAAGCTGGGCACGGCCTCATTGATTACACGTACCACTAATGATATTACACAGGTTCAGACGGTACTGACTATGATGCTCCGCATGATGGTCGGTGCTCCGATGATGATGATCGGCGGGATTATTATGGCGGTGTCGGAGGACGCCAAGCTCTCGCTGATCTTTGTAGTGGTGATTCCGCTGCTGGTCGGAGCGATATTTTTCATCGGAATGAAGGGTCTGCCGCTGTTCAAGGCGATCCAGATCAAGCTGGACAAATTAAATCTGGTGCTGCGCGAGCATCTGACCGGTATCCGCGTCATCCGCTCCTTCAACCGGATTGAGCATGAGAACAGACGGTTCAGTGCGGCCAACGCAGATCTTACGGATACTGCAATCAAAGTCAATAAGGTGATGGCGGGCCTGATGCCGCTGATGATGATCGTCATGAACTTCTCGATGATTGCCATTCTGTATTACGGCGGAATCCGAATCGGCGACGGGGATCTGAAGGTTGGCTCCCTGATGGCATTCATTCAGTATGCCATGCAGATTATGTTCTCGCTGATCATGGTGTCGATGATGTTCGTGCTGATTCCAAGAGCTTCTGCCTCAGCGCTGCGCATTAATGAAGTGCTGGATATGCAGCCAGAGATTAAGGACCCTACCTCTGCAGAACTGAAGACTACGGCTACAGCTACACAGGAGGACGGCCGTGACGGATTGCACGGGTATGTGGAGTTCGACAATGTATCCTTCGCTTATCCGGGTGCAGAGCAGGCAGCCTTGTCGGGAATTACCTTCAGTGCGCGCCCCGGTGAGATTACCGCCATTATCGGCGGAACCGGGTCAGGCAAGTCCACGCTGCTGAACATGATTCCGAGATTCTATGATGCCATAGAAGGTACGGTAAGTGTGGACGGTGTGGATGTGCGCCAGATGACGCAGGAGGAATTGCGGAGCAAGATTGGTTATATTCCGCAAAAAGCCGTGCTGTTCACCGGTACCATCAACGAGAATATCCGGTACGGCAAAGAGGATGCAACCGAGGAGGAGATTCTTCATGCCGCCAAGGTGGCACAGGCCTATGACTTTGTCACGGCGATGAAGGAAGGCTTCGATTCAAGCATCTCCCAGGGGGGCGGTAACGTCTCCGGCGGCCAGAAGCAGCGTCTGTCGATAGCCCGTGCCCTCGTCCGCAAGCCGGAGGTATATCTGTTCGATGACAGCTTCTCCGCGCTGGACTTCAAGACCGATGCCAAGCTGCGTGCCGCACTCAAGGAGGAGACTACGGAATCTACGGTCCTTATCGTCGCACAGCGGGTAAGCACGGTAATGGATGCAGACCGGATTATCGTACTGGATGAAGGTCAAATTGTCGGTATGGGTACGCACCGCGAGCTGCTGGACAACAATGAGGTGTACCGCGAGATTGTATCCTCGCAGCTGTCAGAGGAGGAAATAGCATGAGTGAGCAGAACAAAGCAATGAAACCGCCCGCCCGCAGACACGGCGGATTCGGCCCCGGCCCGGGCGGACCCGGCATGGGTATGCCTCCCGAGAAGGCGAAGGATTTCAAGGGCACCCTGCGCCGCCTGGTCCGGTATTTGCGCCCGCGCCAGGTACAGCTGATTATCGTATTCGTAATGGCGATTGCCAGTACCGTATTCAGTATTTTCAGCCCTAAGGTGATGGGTAAGGCAACGACCAAGCTGTTCGAAGGCGCTTATGGCAAGATGATGGATGTACCTGGGGCAAAGATTGATTTTGGCTATGTGAATGATATTCTGATCCTGCTGGCAGGGCTGTATCTGTTCAGCGCGCTGTTCAGTTATATCCAGCAGTACGTCATGGCCGGTGTGGCACAGAAGGTTGTCTACGATATGCGCGAGCAGATCAACAGCAAGCTGGAGCGGCTGCCGCTGAAATACTTTGATTCCCGGACCCACGGGGAGACGCTCAGCCGGGCGACCAATGATGTGGACAACATCAGCACCACTCTGCAGCAGAGCTTGACCCAGCTGATCACCTCCATTGTGACGATTGTCGGGGTTATTGTGATGATGCTGACGATCAGCCCGTGGCTGACCCTGATTACGATCGTAACGCTGCCGCTGAGCTTCGTGGTGATTATGCTGATCACCAAGCGCTCCCAGACCTATTTCGTCGGACAGCAGAAATCGCTGGGCCAGCTGAATGGTCATGTGGAGGAGATGTATACCGGGCACCGGATCATCAAGGCTTTTGGACGGGAAAAGAATTCCCTGAAGGACTTCAATGCCATCAATGAGGAGCTGTATAACTCCGGCTGGCGCTCCCAGTTCATCTCCGGGATTATTATGCCGCTGATGATGTTCATCGGGAACCTGGGGTATGTGCTGGTCTGTGTGGTCGGCGGGATCTTCGTGACCAAAAAAGCGATCGACGTCGGTGACATCCAGGCATTCATTCAGTATTCGCGCCAGTTCACCATGCCGATTACGCAGACTGCCAATATTGCCAACATCATTCAGTCCACCATCGCATCGGCAGAACGTGTATTTGAACTGCTGGATGAGGAAGAGGAAGTCCCTGAAGTGGCGGCTACACTGGCGAAACGTTCAGCAGCTGCAGAAGAGGGCTCTGTGGAATTCCGTCACGTGCAGTTCGGATACAAGCCGGGTGAACTCCTGATTGAAGACATGAACATCGAGGTCAGTCCGGGACAGACCATCGCAATTGTAGGGCCAACCGGAGCCGGCAAAACCACGCTGATCAACCTGCTTATGCGCTTCTATGAGATCAGCGGCGGGGAGATTGTGATTGACGGTGTGAATATCACCGATATGAAGCGCAGCGAGCTGCGCAGCAAATTCGGTATGGTGCTTCAGGATACCTGGCTGTTCAACGGGACCATCCGCGATAATATCGCTTACGGCCGGGAAGGGGCTTCGGAGGCTGATGTGGTGCGGGCAGCCAAGGCTGCGCATGCCGATCACTTCATCCGTACGCTGCCGCTCGGGTATGACACGATTCTGAATGAAGAGGCCTCGAACATCTCCCAGGGTCAAAAGCAGCTGCTTACCATCGCCCGGGCGATTCTGGCCGATCCGTCCATCCTTATTCTGGATGAAGCCACCAGCAGCGTAGATACGCGGACAGAGGTGCAGATCCAGAAGGCGATGAACACGCTGATGCACGGCAGAACCAGCTTCGTGATCGCCCACCGCCTGTCCACCATCAAGGACGCCGATCTGATCCTGGTGATGAACCAGGGTAGCGTAATTGAGAAGGGCACCCATGTGGAACTGCTGGAAGCGGGCGGCTTCTATGCGGATCTCTATAACAGCCAGTTCTCCGGGGATGACCTGCCGGACGCAGGCTGATCTCTGATCTGAATGGAATAGTTACCTGAATATAACCGGCTGTAGGTCACAGCCAGGCATCACCTAGCGTTCATGCAGAGCGTCCTCGGACATTCTCTGTATGAACGCTTTTTTGCAACTCATCCAAAACCCCAGCCTTTTCCTGCATAAAATACAACTTTCCCCGCATCCAATTGGCGTTAATCTTAAATTGTTGTACAGAAGGCAGCATTCCTCCTCCATCCATAGGCTGCCAATGAAAATTCCTGCATTTCGTGCAGCAATCCTCCAAATATTCAGGTTATCTGTAAGCGAAAGTTGCAATAACTGCAAGATTTCCGTGTGCAGGGTTCAAGTCATAGTCTTTAGACGCCTGTGTATTATATAGTATTTTCCAGATTATACTAGAAAAAGAGTCCGGGCCCCCCTGCGTCCACGGCATAAGTTCAGGCATTCCAGGGGGCACAGCGGCAGTGATCACTCTAGTTTTTCAACATTTCAGAAAAAAGATTTGCTTAAAATTTTCGGGGTATATATGATAAGGATATCAAAATGACCCGCGGCTCATTTTTTGGGCGGACGGATAGGAGAGAGGATGAAAGGTATGTCGGGCTACGGAAAATGGGTAGCAGGGAGCAAGACCAAATGGATTACTCTGCTGGTGTGGGTTGCACTGGTCGGGGTGCTTACGATGCTATGGCCATCAGTGAATTCACAGGTTGCTAACAATGCCTCCAATCTGCCTGAGGATTCACAATCGGTGCGGGCATCGGTCGTTGCCGAGAGAGAATTTCCGGCCGGAAGCGGAGTGCCGGCACTGCTCGTCTGGCATCGTGACGGAGGCATCCCGGAGGAGGATCTCGTACATATAACAGCAGTATACAGCAAGCTGGAGCAGCAGCCTCTTATGCATCAGAACTTCGTTCCGCCGCTGGGCAAGCTGCCGCCGCAGGCGCTGCAGGCGTCCTTGTCGGAGGACCGGAGCACGCTCATTACCCCGGTGCTGTTCGACAAGACGGCGGACAGCGACCAGCTCGGAGAGTCGCTGAAGAGCCTGAAGGAGCTGGTGCGGACGGAGACGGGGACTGACCCGTCTGCCGCCAAGCCGGACAGCGGAGACTTGAGCCTGCGCGTATCCGGCCCGGTCGGAATCTCGGTAGATGCTACAGGGCTGTTCAAGAATGCCGACGTGTCGCTGCTGATTGCCACCGTCATTCTGGTGCTGGTCTTCCTGCTGCTGATCTACCGTTCGCCGATTCTGGCGCTGATTCCGCTGGTCGCTGTAGGCTTCGCTTATGGCGTAACCAGCCCGGTGCTTGGCCTGATGGCCAGGGAAGGCTGGATTACAGTGGATTCGCAGGCAGTCTCGATAATGACGGTGCTGCTCTTCGGGGCAGGGACAGACTATTGCCTGTTCCTGATCTCGCGCTTCCGTCAGATGCTGAAGGTGGAGGAGAATAAGGGGCGCGCACTGCTGAGCGCCATTTCCCACTCCTCCGGGGCGATTGCGATGAGCGGCTTCACCGTGGTGCTGGCCCTCTTCGCTCTGCTGCTGGCCAAATACGGCGCGTACCACCGGTTTGCAGTGCCGTTCAGCGTCTCGATTCTGATTATGGGGGTAGCCAGTCTGACCCTGGTTCCGGCCTTGCTGGCGATCTTCGGACGGACCTCCTTCTTCCCGTTCGTGCCGCGCACGCCGCAGATGGAAGCAGAGCGGGCCAAGGCCAAGGGCAGACCGGTCCCGCAGCCGCAGCCTGCCCGCCGTAAGGGAATCGGGTACCTGGTGGTATCCCGCCCGTGGGCCATTGTCGGAATTACTGTAATACTTCTGGGAGTGCTGGCCTCATTCTCCAGCGGAATTAAGTTCACCTATGATATTCTGTCGTCGTTCCCGAAGACTATGGAGTCGCGGGAAGGCTTCGACCTGATCGGCAAGCAATTCTCCCCCGGTGAGCTGGCACCCGCCAAGCTGATGGTCGATACGGAAGGGTTATCCGGCGGAGAAGACCTGAAATCGGTGCTGAGCAGCCTGTCCTACGTGGATGTGGTCTCAGACCCGCAGCAAGGGGCCGTTAACCCGAAGATTACCGCCTATGATATTGAGTTCAAGGACAATCCGTATTCGATTGAGGCGATGGACCACATCCCGGCACTTCAGGCTACGGTTGAGTCGGCCCTGACGGAATCAGGGATTGAGAACGCGCAGGATAAGGTATGGATTAGCGGCCAGACCGCTACCCAGCACGATACCAAGGAGCTTGGGGAACGTGACACCGATCTGATCATCCCGGTTGTTATCGGCCTGATTACGGTGCTGCTGCTGGTCTATCTCAGATCTGTCGTAGCCACAGTATATCTGGTGGGGACAGTAATTCTATCGTTCTTCTCGGCACTGGGCCTGGGCTGGATCATCATTCATTATGTGCTCGGAGCAGATGCGATTCAAGGGTCCATTCCGCTATATTCCTTCGTCTTCCTGGTAGCGCTCGGGGAGGATTACAACATCTTCATGATCTCGAATATCTGGAAAAAACGTAAGCATATGCCGCTGAAGCAGGCGATTGCAGAAGGTGTGAATGAGACCGGCTCGGTCATTACCTCCGCCGGACTTATCCTGGCCGGTACATTCGCCGTTCTGGCAAGTCTTCCGATTCAGGTACTGGTCCAGTTCGGCATCATCACTGCGATCGGTGTCCTGCTGGATACCTTCGTGGTCCGTCCGTTCCTGGTCCCGGCCATCACCGTCCTCTTTGGCCGCGCGGCCTTCTGGCCCGGCAAGCATCAGGAGATAAGCGAAGCCTCTGCTTCGGATACACAGCGGTAAGAAGTGGTTAGTTCAGCAATTTTCTGAAAAAACAACAAAGAAATCGCCCTTTCGGGTAAATGGAAGATCCATCAACCATCCCGAAAGGAGCGATTTTTTTGCTTTTGCCAGCAAATCTTTATTAAAGGGAGAAGCGCTTCTTTTGTATAAAGCTAGTAGATCATCAGAATTAAACAAGTGAGTTCATTCCATAAAAGCAGTAAGGTACGAAGCTGCCTTCGTAGTGAAAAAACAGGGATAAGTGTATTCTGTGCAACTAAAAACAGGGAAACGGGTGGACTTCCTCTTCTAAGTGTAGTCTGTACAACTAAATTTGCCCGGATGGGCGAAAATCCAGGTATAGGGGCATTTTAATTGCACGAACTACATCTAAACGGAGATTTGGCAGCGTATCGGACGATTTAGTTGTACGAATTGCAATTAAGCCTACCCCTTGCACCCTAATCGGGATGAGTTAACCCCTCAGCAAGCTATTAGTTAAAGTAATTCTCAACATGTTTAGATCTGATGTGCTACTATTCAGCCTGAACGTCTGGAGTGCGGCTGTGCACCAGCTCGTACTTGTCGAGCGAGGAGCCGACAATGGCTTCGTTCCGGCCGGCACCGCGGTGCGAGTCCCGGAAGGAGGGGCTTGAGGTCCAGCCGTTCAGCGCTTCCTCATTCTCCCAGACGGTGCTGATCTTCAGCTCCTCTACGCCTTCCTTGGGAGCGCCGCGCCACACCTCCATGCGGATGAAGCCGGGGATGCTCTGCACCCCGTTATCTGCGCTGAACCGTGAGGCCAGCGCTTCACCATGCCCTTCCTTGATCTTAATCGTATTAGTAACTACCAGCATGCCAAGTCCTCCTTGTAGAGCTTTGCGTAATTTCCGCCTCCATTATTGCGGATTGGTGGTCCAGATGCCTGCCGTCTTCAGGAAGACGCGGTCAGGCAGCTTAAGCGCAGCGAGCGTCAGCTCGGCAACGTCCTCCGGCTGCATCATCCGGTCCTCGTCCCCGATCTTAAGACCCGCGCCGGTAGCGAGGCCTGTATTCACTGTGCTTGGGGTCAGCGCCACGACACGGATATTATGCTTGCGTACCTCCATCGCCAGTGACTCCGTCATGCCCATAAGAGCAAACTTGGAAGCACAGTAGGCCGAGCCTGCGGCGAAGCCGCGTTCCCCTGCGGTGGAGGAGATGTTGATGATATTGCCGCTTGAACGCTCGATCATCGCAGGCAGTGCTGCACGGGTCACATAATAGGCCCCGAACAGGTTGATCTGCATATGCCGTTCCCAGTCTGCCGGGTCCATCTCCAGGAACGTGCCGAACTGGGCGATCCCGGCGTTGTTAATAAGCGCGTCGAAGGGGCCGAGGTCCTTCTGCAGCGCTACTACCGCCCGCTCTGCTTCTTCACGTACTGCAATATCGGCTACGGCGATACTGACCTTGATGTCGTACACCTCGGTCAGCGCCGCCTTCAGCGCCTCCAGATCCGCCGAGGTTCTGGAGATCAGCCCAAGGTTGGCGCCTTCCTTAGCCAGCGCCATAGCGAGCGCCTTGCCGATTCCCTTGCCTGCACCTGTAATGACAATACTGGTTCCTCTCAAATCCATAACCTGTCGTCACGCTCCTTATATATAGAATGATGGGTAATTCTAGAAGATACTGTCTATTATACCTGAGCGGCCGGGCACAATCACGCCGGAGCCGCAGCTCCGGCAGTGCAGGCCGCCAGTCCCCCGGTACCACTTGTGCCGCTAATGTCCCGCAGCGCCCGGTCATCCCGCTTTAGCCTTCCGGCGTGATCGTCTTAAGCGGCACGGTCGCCGGACCTTCAAGCACATCGCCTTCGTAGGAGAAGCGGGAGCCGTGACACGGGCAATCCCAGGAGCGCTCGGCGTCATTCCACTCGCATTCACAGCCCAGGTGAGTGCAGGTTCTGTCAACGAGATGCAATTGGCCCTCAGGGTCGCGGTAGGCACCTACGCGTTTGCCGTCATGGAAGACGACTGCACCCTGATCCGGCTCCAGATCCTTAGTCTTGGTGTGTACAATCTCCACTTTGCCAGCCACCAGCTCCTTGGCGACCGAGAAGTTCTGCACGATGAAGTTCTTGATCGCGGGCACCGCCTTGAAGCGTGAGGGATCATATAACCCGGTGTAGGGGTTACTGCTTCCCAGAATGCCGTCTGCGATCAGGCGGGCAGCCAGGGTTCCGTTCGTCATGCCCCATTTCCCGAAGCCGGTGGCGATATAGATCTCCTCGTCCCCGGCGCGCTTGCCGATGTAAGGAACCCGGTCCAGTGTGAGCAGATCCTGGGTGGACCAGCGGAACGGAATACTGCGGATGCCCAGCAGCTCCCCGGCGAACCGCTCCAGATTCTCATAATGGCCGAACGTACAAATGCCTTGACCCGTCTTGTGGTTCTCCCCGCCGGCGATGACCAGCTTCCGGTCTCCCCATTCCACTGCCCGCAGCGAACGGGTAGGTTCACCGGCACTCAGATACATGCCGCCCTCATAATCCGTCTCCGGCTCGAACGCCAGGCAGTAGGAGCGTTCCGCATGCAGCCGCGAGAAGTAGAGAGACCCGCCGTCATAGAAGGGGAAGTGGGAAGCAGACACGGCATGGCGGCAGCGGATCTGGAGCTTCTCTCCCTCGGTATGCAGGGTTATCTGTCCGTCCGTATCGACCTTCTCTCCGATCGTCGTATGCTCAAATACGGCGCCGCCCCTGTCCAGAACCGCCTGCAGCAGCCCCTTCAGGTATTCCAGCGGGTGAAAACGGGCCTGATCCGGCATCCGGATGGCCCCGCCCGCGCCCAGCGGCAGGGGCACCTGATCCAGCCACTCTCCGGGCAGTCCCAGCTTGCCATAAGCCTCGAATTCCTTATTCAGCGCCTTCAGCGTCTTCTCGTCACCTTGATCCGCATACAGGTAGGCCGCTTCCCGCCTCATCCCGCAGGACAGGTCCAGCTCCTCCGCTGTGGCAATCATCCACTCCATGGCCTCGCTGTTCGACTGATAATACATCCTGGCCTGCTCCTCGCCGAAATGCTTCAGCAGATCATTATAGATCATGCCGTGCTGGGCGGAGATTTTGGCGCTGGTATAGCCGGTGGCCCCGCCGAGAATCTGTCCGGCTTCAAGCAGGGTGACCTTATATCCGGCCTTGGACAGCAGATAAGCGGTAGTAATCCCGGTAATTCCTGCCCCTACAATAGCTACGTCTGTGACATGATCTTCCGCAAGCACCGGAAAAGACGGCAGACCTGTACTGTCTAGCCATAACGATTCCGGAAATTGCGGAAGACCTTGCGAACGGGGTTCCTGTGTGCTCATAGTCTAGTCCCTCCTAAGTGATGATCCATTTCATTTATTACCACTCTTCCGTGAAAAGAAACGCCCCGCTCCCCCGGCAGGTGCATGAAAACCGCCAGAAAGTGCCAACCTAAGAAGAAATTCACGGAGCAGCGGGCGGAGAGGGGCAGAGACCTATGTCGGAACAACAGCATACACAAGCGGTCCTGCTCGAATGGATCAGAAGCCAGCTAAGCGGGTTCGGCGACCTTGAAGACAAGATCTTGACGATTCCGGCGGGACAGGTCAGCCTGCTCTATATCAAAAGTGTGACAGACGGACAGGCCATCAGCCGCAATATTATTGCTCCGTTCTACGAGATGGGCCATCCCGCAGCCTACTACAGCTATGTGGCCGATTACCCCGGCAGTGAAGAGGTGACAGACGGGCAGCGTGCTCTGGATCTTCTGCTCAGCGGCTATGCCTGTATTGGGCGGGAGGGCAAGCTCTGTTGCTTCGATGTCCTCCGGGCGGAGGCCAGCAGTATCAAGGAGACGATTACGGAGAGTATCAGCCAAGGTCCCTCCGATGCGCTGGGGGAGAGTCTGGCGGTGAACCTCAATCTGGTCCGGCGGCGGTATCTGTCCTCTGCGCTCAAGATGGAATTTACCGTTATCGGCAATGTGTCCAAGACTAAGGTGGCAATTCTCTATGACGAGAGCCGGGTGAATCACCAGGTGCTGGCGGAGTTAAAAGAGAAGCTGGACTCGCTGAAGCTCGACATTCTGCAGGCTGCCGGTGAACTGGAGAAATATATCAGCAGCGACAAGCTGCGCATTTTTCCCAAGACCATAGTAACCGAGCGCCCCGACCGGGTGGTATTCAATCTGGCAGAGGGCAAGGTGGCGGTCCTGCTGGATACGACCGGGTATGCGATTGTGCTTCCGTCCATATTCAATGATTTCTTCACCGCCATGGATGACAAAATCCATCTGCCCTTCGTCGGCCGCTTCCTGAAGCTGCTGCGCATTCTGGGCGTGGCCATGACGTTATGGCTGCCGGCCTTGTACATTGCCTTCACCTCATACAATCCGGAGATTGTGCGGGTGCAGATCGCCCTGCTGATCGGGGGAAGCCGCGCTACGGTGCCTTACCCTTCTTTTGTCGAGGTGATTCTGATGATGATTATGATGGAATTCCTGACGGAGGCCAGTTTGCGTCTGCCCAGAGCCATCGGTCCTACAGCGACCACGGTCGGCGGTCTGATCCTGGGGCAGGCTGCTACAGCGGCAGGGCTGATCGGCAACATTATGATTATTCTCGTCTCCGTAGTGGCGATATCCAATTTCCTGGTTCCGCTGAATATGATGAGCTTCTCCATCCGTGTGCTGAAGTATTTCTTTGTCATTGCCGCAGCTGTGCTCGGGCTTGTCGGTGTCGTGATCTGCCTGGTGGGCTTCACGCTGTACTTATGCAGCCAGCGCAGCTTCGGCCAGCCGTATTTCAAGATGTTCGTCCTTGATTCGCTGGGAGCGTCACTGAAGAAGAAAAGCGGGGGCTCCTGATGGCAAACAGCCGCTATTTCTACTGTCTGTTTCTCATGAATTCCTTGATCAATATCATTAACTTCGCCCCGCGGGAGCTGCTGGATGCCCGCTTCGACGGTGCGCAGTCCTCCATTCTGGTTGCGGTGGGCACGGGCACGCTGTTCATCTATCTTTTCACCAGTGTCATTTGTAAATTCCCGGGAAAGGGACTGCCAGAGATCTTCGGTTCAGTGATGCCGAGGCTGCTGGCCTCTCCGCTGATTATCGTATATGCGGTTCTCTGGTATCTGGCCGGGGCGCTGATTCTTCTGTCCTTTGTGGATATTACCCTGCGGTTCATCAGCCCGGACACCGGCCCAATGGCAGTCTTGCTCGGGTTCCTGGTATTGACCTGCCTCTGTGCCAGAATAGACTCGCTGTCCCTGCTCTATGGACTGGAAATTACACTGGCCATCACGCTCCCCTTAATTCTATACACGACAGTCAAGGCGGTGGTGAACCCGGACTTTAGCTGGGACGCCGTACTGCAGATCATGACACATGCCCTGCATCCTCCCGACTGGAACAGCCTCGCGGCAGCGACCTTTACATTCAGCGGCTACATTAATATGGCGGTCTTCAACCGGGTATTTCATGGCTTGAAGCTGAAGCATATCTGGATTCTGAGTCTGGAGGGGCTGCTCGTGCTGGCCATCACGTTTTATGTGCCCATCGGATATCACGGAACCGTCGGTGTCGAGCGGCATGTGTACACCTGGTTCACCACAGCGGACAGCATCCGGATTGAGTCGTTTTTGATTGAGCGTATGCTCTATCTCTTTTATTTTGCTTACAGCACGCTGGCGCTGGTCAGTGCCATTATCCAGTGGCATGTCGGCAAAGAGCTGCTCCTCAGCCAGCTCCCCTCCGCCCCCGGCAGACCTAAGACCAGACAGTGGCAGGAGATCGTCATTCTGGCGGTTTTTGCAGCGGGCACCCTGCTCCTGATGCGCATAGATCAGTACGATCTTAATATGCTAGGGGTATTCCTGCTACATATCCGCTGGTACGGGGAGCTGCTGCTGATCCTGCTGTTATTCGGGTGCTACTGGATGGTAAGGAGGCGAAGAGCGTGAGAGCGGGAGTAATCGGGACTCTGCTGGTGATGCTGCTGTCTGCAACCATGACCCTGGCCCTTACAGGCTGCAATTTCAAGGATATTGACCGGAGAATATTTGTGGTTGCTATTGGCATTGATCCCGGCCGGAAGGAAGGAACGTTCAAGGTTAGTCTGAAGCTGGCGATTCCGCAAGGGGATGTCACGAAGATTGACGAGAAGATGCAGATCCTGACCGAAGAATCGGATAGTATCTCTGAAGCACTGCGCAGAATGAAGTCCAAGGTGGAGAAGGAGCTCGACTATGTGCACTGCAAATCGGTGATTCTGGGGGAAGGGCTTGCCGCGGATGATATCCGGCATGTAACGGACTGGGCAGTCCGGCGCAGAGACATCCAGCTGATTCTTAATTTCGCCGTGGGCAGGCCGGGGGCGCTGGAGGTGCTTCAGGTTAAGCCGCCGTCAGAGCGCATTCCGTCCAACTCGCTGATTCTGGCAATGAGCGGGCAAGGCACCGAGTCGCCCTTCATCTCCAGTGTGTATTCCTACCAGCTTATGCGGAGTATTTATGAGAATGGGATAGACCCCATATTGCCGGTTATTGAAGCGCAGAAGAAGGACCAGTTCCTGATTGACAAGATCGCTCTGCTGGATAAAAGAAAAATCAAGCTGGTCCTCTCCCCGGACGAGACCCGGTTGTTCAACCTGCTGTCCCGCTCCAATCTGCGGACGAACTTCCCCGCCCATATAGGCGGCGGTATGTATCAGTACTATACGGAGAGCTCCTCTTCAAGCTACCAGATTGTCACTCCCGCAGATGAAGATTCCTATCTCCGCTATACCATTAAAATCCGGGCGATCCTGGAGGAGAACAGCACGGCGGAGATCGTCACCCACCATATGCTGAAGGAGATTGGGGAGGCCGGTGCAGCGGAACTGGAACATGCCGTAACCGCACTGCTGGTCAAAATACAAGGCAGCGGAATGGACCCGCTGGGCTGGGGGCTGCATTACGGGGCGAGGCACTGGAATAACGACACGGAAATGAGGGTATGGGAGAGTCTATATCCCCGTCTCGACTTCCGCGTGAATGCCAAAGTGGACGTTAAATACTCGGGCATGATCAAATAGGGCCGCAGGATTGACGCTTCCGGCATCAGGACTTATACTTGATCTAAAAACAAATTAGAGGATGATAAAAGATGAGAACCCTGAACCTGACCTCTCAGCGTCAAGCCGTGTATGATATCGTCCGCAATTCCCATGATCACCCTACCGCTGCGGAAGTCATGAACCGGCTGGTTGAGCAGGGGCATAACCTCGCTTATGGAACGGTCTACAATTCCCTGCGCTACCTTACAGATAAGCAGATGATCCGCGAGCTGAAGCTGGGCGAGGCGGCCAGCCGGTATGATGCGCGACTGGACGACCACCAGCATATTGTCTGTGAAATCTGCGGTGCCGTGGATGAAGTGATGAGCCAGGTCCCGCAGGAGTGGAGTGACTCGGTGGCGGCGGATACAGGCTATTCAATCACTCATACGCATGTGGTCTTCGGAGGCATCTGCCCGGTCTGCCAGAGCAGAAATTCACGCCAGAACTAGGACGTTTGTATGAGGTATGCTGGCTCGCTTAGTAACGGAATATAACAAAAGACCGTTTTCATGGAAACGGTCTTTTTGCTGTGCTGATATAAAAATTATCAATAAACATAGGGAAATAATCATAAGTTTCCAGAAAAAAGAGGGATTCGGGGGCTGGTATTTAATTATATATAGGATCCGGGAAATAATCCTTCTTAAGACCTATAAGGAAAGAGAGAGTGAGTCCATCATATGAATAAAAAGGTGCGTCTGAACATCCGTACGAAGCTGATTATTACCTATCTGCTTGTCCTGCTGGCACCGAGCATCATTATAGGCTGGTTAACCTATCAATCAGCCAGCAGCAACGTTGAGAAGCAGCTTACCAATAATGCCCAGGAAAGCGTAATTGCAGTGAATGAGATCATAAGTTCCAATATCCAGTCGAAAATAGATGATATTCTCTATTTCGCCGGACAGCTTCCGGCAGATTCCATTAATAACGAGGCGGCCGGACTGGCGGCGCCTGCACTGGAGAACAGATTGAGGGAGTATGCCGCACTGCATCCCGATGTGCTTGATATTTATGCCGGAACCAGCAAAGGCAAGAGCATCCGTGCGGCAGAGCTGGAGCTGCCGGAAGGCTATGATCCGCGCAAGGAGAATACCTATATCAACGCGCTTAAGCATGGCAACGGCACTGTAATCTCCCCGGTATTTCAGACAGTGAATGGAGAGAGCGCCATTGCGGTATCGGCGGTGCTCGCGGATGGAAACGGTGTTGTCAGTCTTGATCTGAATCTGTCCTCGCTTGCCGGTATGACGGATATCAAGGTCGGTCAGGAGGGCTATATTCTGATTATCGACAGCAGCAAGAAATTCCTGGTTCATCCCACAGAAGCGATTGGCGCGGAATCCTCGCTTGAGTTCGTGAAGCAGATGTTCGGGAGTGAGAGCGGAAGCTTCGATTATGTATATAAGGATGCACCCAAGAAGATGACCTTCATGGTGAATGAGCTGACGGGCTGGCGAATCGGAGGCACGATCAGCTTGAATGAGATTACGCAGGCAACCAGCGGCATCCGTGAGACGGTCTGGCTGGTCATCTCTGTATCCGTGCTGCTGGCGCTGGTGCTGATCTATTTCAACATTGCGTCGATTCTGAAGCCGCTGATCCGCCTGCGTAAGGCAACCGAGCGGATTGCCGGCGGTGACCTGTCGCAGGATATCGGGGAATTCCGGGGGGATGAGATCGGCCTGCTGGCCGGAAATTTCCGCCAGATGGTGGAGAATCTGCGGCAGATGATTATCGGGGTGCAGACCATGACGGATAATGTCTCTTTCTCCGCTGAGCAGCTGAGCGCAGGGGCAGAGCAGACGACCAAAGCTATAGAGCATGTTACAGTGGCCATCCAGGAGGTGGCAGCCGGCACGCAGCAGCAGGTAAACAGTGTACATAAAGGAATGGCAAGCACGGCTGCCACCACAACCGAGGTAGCCCATATCTCGGAGTTCATGAAGCAGGTGTCGGTAATGATGGACAAGACCTCGCTGTCGGCTTCGGAGGGCAATGATTCGGTCATCAGCGTAGTCGACAAAATCAACGGTATTCATGAGACCGTGGAGGAAATGGGTACCGTCATCGATCAGCTGAGTGAGCGGGTCGGGCAGATCCAGGGGATTACCGGCGTGATCTCGGGAATCTCGCGGCAGACGAACCTGCTGGCGCTGAATGCGTCCATAGAAGCGGCCAGAGCCGGTGAACAGGGTCGCGGGTTCGCTGTGGTAGCCTCGGAGGTCCGCAAGCTGGCGGAAGAATCCGGAAAGTCGGCAAGCCTGATCTCCGAGCAGGTTGCCTCTATCCATTCAGAGATGCTCCGGGCTACGGCAAGCATGGAGGATGCGAAGACCAAGGTGATGGACGGCATTATGGCTGTGGATACAACAGGACGTTCGTTCTCGCGTATCCGCAGGGCGATTAAGGGGGCCGCGGAGACTATAGGCGGAATGAACGAAGGCGTTCAGACCCTGACTGCAGAAGCAGATAGTCTGGATCAGGCTATTAGCGAGATCCGCGGCATTACCGAGGCTGCGGCAGGCAGCACCGAGACGATCTCGGCAGCAGCCCAGCAGCAGCTTGCCTCGGTGGAAGAGATCGCCTCTTCCACCGCCGACCTGAGCCGACAAGCCGATGAATTGCAGCAGCTGGTCGGACGCTTCAAGCTGTACCCGGGAAACCAGGCTCCTGCCGCGCCGGAAGCGGTCAAGCCGGGGGAGAGCCTCCCTGGGGAACAGCAGAATTCATGAGGCCGAATATGCGGTCTGGTCTTTTCTTTTACCTCACTTTGCAAGTATACTGGTAAGCAACAATACGGGGTGATGAAGGGGAGAAGCGTTCATGGCAGAGCAATTAAAGGGCATTACCGTAGCCCTGGCCGGTCCGCGTAAAGCGGAAGACATGGCCAAGCTGGTAGAGAATATGGGAGGAACCGCGCTGCACCGTCCCGCTCAAGGGACAACCTTTCTGGATGATGCCGCCCTGCGTGAGGGGCTGATTGCCTGGACAGAGCAGCCGCCGGATCTGGCTATTCTGACTACCGGTATGGGGCTGGACGCATTGTTCGAGACGGCTGCGAAGCTGGCGCTTGCGGACCGCTTCCTGGAGGTTCTCTCTGGCTCACCTGTTGCTGCCCGTGGTTATAAGACAGTGAATGCCCTGAAGAAGCGCGGACTTGAGCCGGTTGTGCGTGACGATGACGGCAGCTCTGCCGGACTGATTCGCGGCCTGCAGGACTATGATCTGCAGGGCAAGCGGGTCATGCTTCAGCTGCACGGGGAGACTGCCCCGCAGCTGACCGGTTGGCTGGAGCAGGCGGGCGCAGCCGTAAGCTGTGTGCAGCCTTACCGGTATACTCAGCCGGAGCCTGGAGCACTGGAGCTGCTGCTCACAGAGATCACCGAAGGACAGGTGGATGCAGTGGCGTTCACAAGTGCGCCGCAATTCCGCTTCCTGGCACAGCATGCGCGGGAGCAGGGGCAGCTTGCGGCGTTGGTGCAGGCTTTTGAAGAGAGGGTGCTGGCGGTATCTGTCGGCCGTATGACCTCGGAGGCCCTGAAGGAAGAAGGCGTGAAGCGGATTGTCATGCCGGAGCACGAGCGGATGGGCAGCATGTTCGTTACCCTGGGCCGCTATATTGCAGCTAACCGGTAGCAGCCGGCTGTTCAATTAACAGTTACTGCTACAAATACAGAGAGATATGGAGGAGGAGACCTATGGACAAGAGAAAATGCCTGTTGTTAGGCGATTACACACACCCCCGGTTTCACCCGTTGCAAGGTGTGGACAAGCAGGTCAGTGAAATTCTGCATGAGCTTCTGACGGTACAATGCTCGGAGAACAAGAAGCTGATGCTAAGCGAGCATTTGTCCGGATATGATCTGTGCATCGCATATAATGAATTGTGGAATGAAACCGTATCTCCGCAGCAAACGGCAGGTCTGCTGAGCTATGTCAGCGGAGGCGGCGGTCTGATTGTTCTGCACACCGGGGTATCCCTGGCGAAGCGTTATGAGCTGGCCCAGCTGATCGGTGCCAGATTCACCGGCCATCCGGCCTATACTCCGCTTCAGTTCAAGGTGCAGGAGCATGATATTACCGAAGGCATCGAAGACTTCCAGCTCGATGAAGAGCCGTACCGGTTCGAGTTCGATCCGTTCACCGAGAAGCAGATTCTGCTCGAATACGAAGCGGACGGGGAGATGCTGCCTGCGGCCTGGTGCCACAGCTATGGCCTGGGACGGGTGGTCTATCTGATGCCCGGCCATCATGAGCCGTCGTTCCGGCATCCGGCGGTCCGTCAGCTGATTCTGCGGGCAGCCACCTGGGCGGCGCGTATCCCCAGATAATCAGCAAATAATCGGCCATATCGAAGCTAAGCCCCACTTTTGTGGGGTTGTTTTGTGAAATGGCGGGCGAAGGGGTATACTTTATCCATAACTGCAATCTTTGGGAGGGAAGTACCATGAGTGATCTGTTGAAGAAAGCTATCTCATTAGGCGTAGGCCTCACCATTGTCAGCAAGGAGAAGGTTGAGAAGGTCGTAGACGAGCTGGTGAAGCGGGGCGAGCTGGCCCCGTCGGAATCCAAGGCGCTGGTCGAACGGCTGGTAGAGCGCGGAGATGAAGAACGGGGTGTGTTCAAGTCTGCCGTGCAGGAGCAGGTTCAGCGGGTGCTGAAGGAGCTTAAGGTACCTGTGCAGGAGGATATCACCAGGCTGGAGTCGCGCATTGCCCAGCTTGAGGGCCGTGTTGCCGAGCTTGAAGGCAAGTCACCCCAGGAGACCACCGTGCCGGAACAGCGTACGGAATAAATGGCTGTCCGCATAAGGCATGCCGGACGTTACCGGGCAATCGCCATGGCGCTTATGCGTCATGGCTTCGGCTATATGGTGGAGGAACTGGGCCTCTACCATCTTCTGTCACTTCCCCGCAGGATCATCACACAGGAGGTTCATGAAAGTGTGACCCTCGGTGAACGGGTCCGCAGGGTGCTGGAGGAGCTGGGGCCAACCTTCGTCAAATTGGGCCAGCTTGCCAGCACGCGCTCCGATCTGCTGCCTGATGCGATTATTCAGGAGCTGGTCAAGCTGCAGGACCATGTGCCGCCGTTCTCAGCCGAGACAGCCCGCAATATTCTGGAGCAGGAGCTGGACCAGAATATCGATGCGGTCTTCCAATACTTTGAGAATAATCCGCTCGCTGCCGCCTCCATCGGTCAGGTACACCGGGCTGTGCTGCATGGCGGGCAGAGTGTAGCGGTCAAAATACAACGTCCAGGCGTCATGCGGACGATGAGCAGGGATCTTGAGATTCTATCGGATCTGAGCCTGCTCGCCGAGCGCAAGATGGACTGGGCCAGGCAATACGGATTAGCCCGGATGGTTGAGGAATTCTCCCGGGCGCTGCTGGCGGAGCTGGATTATGCCCAGGAAGGGCGCAATGCCGAGCGCATAGCCGGGCAGCTGTCTGCTCAAGATAACGTATATATACCGGCAATCTATTGGGACTTCAGCTCCACCAGGATTCTGACCATGGAATACATGGAAGGAATTACGCTGAACCGCAAGGACGAACTGCTGGGCTCGGGCGTGAAGCTTAAGACCATCGCCCAGCAGTTTGTGGAGATGATGCTGAACCAGATTTTTATTCATGGCTTCTTTCATGCCGACCCGCATCCCGGGAATGTCATGGTGCTGGAGGACGGGAAGCTGGCCCTGATCGATTTCGGGATGGTCGGACGGCTTAGCGAGGAGATGAAGGACGGTCTGTCCGCGCTGGTGATTGCACTCATGCGCAAGAATACGGACTCGATGGTACGGGCCATTCTGCGCCTGGGAGTGATCCCGGAGGAGGCCGACCGGATGGCACTGCACGAGGATATGGACCGGCTGCGCGAGCAGTATTATGATATCCCGTTCAAGCAGGTCAGCATCGGCAAGGCGCTGAATGATCTGTTCAGCATTGCCCGCAAGCACCGGCTGGTCATTCCGCCGGATCTGGCGCTGCTGGGCAAGACGATGCTGACCCTGGAGGGCATGGTCGCCAGCCTGGACCCGGCCTTCAGCATTATGCAGATGGCCGAGCCGTTCGGCAGGCGGCTGATCAAGCAGCGCTTCAGCGGAAGCCGCCTGCAGCGCAAGCTGCTGGGCGGGGTAGCTGATCTTGCCGAGAGTCTGGTCGAGCTTCCCGCTCAGGCCCGGCAGCTCTCCTCGCTGATCAGCAAGGGGAAGCTGAAGGTGGAGATCGGGGTCCCCGAGCTGCAGGACCTGGAGCATAAGTTCAGCCGGATCGGCAACCGCCTCTCCTTCAGTATCGTGCTGCTGGCCTTCAGCATCATCATGGCCGGACTGATTGTTGCCTCCTCCCTGCGCGGCGAGCCGTCGCTGCTCTGGGACTTCCCGATTGTGGAGATCGGCTCGGTTATCGCGCTGCTGATGATTCTGTGGCTGCTGTTCTCCATCTTCAAATCGGGCAGATTCTAGCCGGGAGGGCCGGATAAATAATTATTCTTCGCCGAATACACACAAAGGTTGCAAAATCAAGTACAATATTAAGATAACTTGCCACAATTAAAGTGTAATGGAACGCAAATGGAGTGCCGTCTGAACGTCCGGTGGATCGCTGCTGCGCCGTATAACCGAACGTTCGACTGCTGCCTTGCGGGCCCATGGGACGGAAGGGCTCCGGTGACGGGGTGCTTCCGCTTTTATTTGATACGATAAGAATGTGAAACGGTACCGTCCTTATACAGGGCCTGAGGGTGATATGCCCTCTGCTTACCTTGCGTACATTACTCCGTTACATGGATGAATATAAGTTATGGACTGACATGATGAACTGAAAATTCAGAAAATTAGTGAGGTGGAGCAATTGCCGGGTTTTAAAGATTTAGGAGTATCTGAAGTGCTGATGGATCTGCTCAAGGGGCAGGGCATCGTGAAGCCGACGCCGGTGCAGGAAGAGGCGATTCCGCCGCTGGTGCAGGGTCTGGATGTGATCGCACGTGCGAAGACGGGAACGGGGAAGACGCTGGCTTTTCTGCTGCCGATTATGGACAAGATCCGGGTTGAGGCCGCTTATCCGCAGGCGCTGATTCTGGCTCCGACGCGTGAGCTGGCGCTGCAGATTACCGAAGAGGCACGCAAGCTGGCCCGTCATACGGGTGTGAAGATTCTGGCGGTCTACGGCGGTCAGGATGTGGAGAAGCAGCTTCGCAAGCTGGAAGGCGGCAGACATCTGATCATCGGTACGCCGGGACGGCTGCTGGATCACCTCCGCCGGGAGACCCTGGACCTTAGCGGCGTGAAGATGCTGGTGCTGGATGAAGCTGACCAGATGCTGCATATGGGCTTCCTGGAGGATGTGGAGACGATCATTACGGCTGTGCCTTACCGCCGCCAGACGATGCTGTTCTCCGCGACGATGCCGGACCCGATCAAACGGCTGGCAGCGAACTATATGAAGGAGCCGCTGGATGTCATTATCAAGAGCGGCTCGCCGATCCCTCTGGACAATATCCGCCAGCAGGTGGTGGAATGCTCGGACCGCAACAAGGAGGAGGCGCTGATCTCCCTGATCGAGCGCGACCGTCCTTACCTGGCGATCATCTTCTGCCGGACGAAGCGCCGGGCTATCAAGCTGAACGAGGCGCTGCAGGCGGCCGGGTATGACTGTGACGAGCTGCACGGCGATCTGTCACAGGGCAAGCGCGAAGCTGTCATGAAGCGGTTCCGTGAAGCCAAGCTCCAATTGCTGGTGGCTACGGATGTGGCGGCACGCGGCCTGGACGTTGAAGGGGTCACCCATATCTTCAACTATGATCTTCCGCTGGATGCGGACAGCTATATTCACCGGATCGGCCGCACCGGCCGCGCCGGAGGCAAGGGCCTCGCGATCACGTTCGCTTCGCCGCGTGAGCGCGCCGGGCTCGAACTGATCGAGCACGGCATCTCCCAGCGGCTGGACCGCCGCCGGTACGAGAAGGATGAATTCGGCGTAGGCGAATTCACCTCGGTGCAAGGCGGCGGCTCGCCGCGCGGGCGGCAGAGCGCGGCGCCTGAAGCGGCGCGCTCTGGCCGTGGCGGCCGCGGGCAGGGCCGCAGCGGCGGTGCGCCGCGCGGCGAAGCCGCAGGGCGTCCGGGCGGGCGCGGACGCGGCGGCAGAGACGCAGGCGGCTGGGGCGCGCCTGCGGAAGGCGGCGGCCGCAGCCGGAAGGACGCGGCCGGAGGCGGCAAGCGCAGCGCGTACAGCGCGGCTGCGGCGCCGAAGGGCGACTCCGCCGGGCAAGGCGCGGCGAAGAAGCCGAGACCTGGCGGCGGCTACGGCGCCTTCGCCAGCGGCGGCGACAGCGCAGCAGCCAGCGGCTATGCTGCGGGTGCAGGTGCGGGTGCCGCCGCCGGGCGCGGCGGCAAGGGCGGCGCTGCGCGGGGCGGTGCCGCCAGAGGCAACGCCGCCCAGGGCGGGCCGAGCAGCGGCTACAGCACCAATGTATCCCGGGGCGCAGAAGCCGGGGGCTTCAGCTACGGCGCTTCGAAGGGTGCCGGCTCCGGGGCCGGGTATAATCCCGGCGGCGCGAAGTCGAGCCCGAAATTCCGGGCGCATGTAGCGCGCAGCAACGATGCGGGCGGCTATAACGCCTCCGCTCCCAAAGGCGGCTCTAAGGGCGGCAAAGGCGGCTTCAGCTCGGGCGGACGCAGCAGCGGCGGGAATTCAACGCGCGGCGGGCGCAGCGGAGGCTCCGGCGGCGGTTCACGCGGCGGACGCGGCTCCTCCAGATAAAGGTGCTTTACATGCATAGCTAATCCTTGTTACCATAGGGCCGTTGGCGTCACCGCCAATGACTCTATGGTAATATTTATTTACTGAAACCTTTTGGATATTAGGCCTGTCTATATAGATACTGCCGTAACATTCGGGTACAAATATAAATAGAGAGATATAGAAAGTAACCTGCGCTTTTGATCCTGCGGATTCTGCCGGATTCAGAAGTGCGAGGGTACACAACGTTTAGGAGGATTACACAGCATGTCCAAAACCGCCAAAATTGTCATTCTACTCATCGCCGTCATTGCGGTCGGCTGGGGAATCGGGAAGTATACGTCCCCTTCCGCTTCCCCGGAGAACGGAACCAATATAAACACAGGTGCAGATCTGGGAGCTGAGGGGCCGGATGCAGCGCCAGAAGCTTCGGCAGTGCCTACGGATCGGCCGGCTCCTGGAAGCTCCGGGAACAATGATGCGCAGATGGTGGTAGCCGAGCCGGAGAGCATCACGGTCATGGTTAATAAGCAGTACAGCCTGCCTGATCAGTATAAGCCTGCCGATCTGGTCTACCCGGACGTACCTTTTATCTTCTCGGAGAAGATTGAGAAGCGCATGCTGCGGCGTGAAGCGGCTGCGGCGCTGGAGGAGATGTTCGCGGGGGCGAAGGCGGACGGGGTCTATCTGGCCGGTGTATCAGGCTACCGTTCCGAATCGACCCAGAGAAGGCTGTACGATAACTATGTCGCCAGAGACGGCGAGGAGAAAGCCCAGACCTACAGCGCGATGCCCGGTCACAGTGAGCATCAGACGGGACTGGCCATTGACCTGTCCGGTAGAGACGGCAAGTGTGCGGCCGAGAGCTGTTTTGCAGGGACGAAGGAAGCAGAGTGGCTTGCCGCCCATGCCGCTGAATACGGCTATATCATCCGGTTCCTTGAGGGCAAGGAGGCCATTACCGGGTACAAGTACGAGCCTTGGCATGTCCGGTATGTAGGCAAGGAGATTGCCGCTTCCATCGCCGAAAGAGGGATTACACTCGAAGAATATTATGACGCCGTCCCGGTGTCGAATTAACCCTACACTATAATCAGGCGGTCCCGCGATTTGCGGGGCCGTTTGTGTGTCTGGGCGGGAGTAGCTCGTCACCAGTATCTGCCCTTCCATAAATGCGGCAAGATTTGAAGCTGCGTTCGTAGCGAAAAAACAGGGATAAGTGTATTCCGTGCAACTAAAAACGCTGAAACGGAAGGCTTTTCCCTCCTAACTGTAGTCTGTACAACTAAACTTGCCCGGATGGGCGAAAATTCAGGTATAGAGGTAGTTTAATTGCACGAAATACACCTAAACATAGATTTAGAGGCACATCCGGCGATTTAGTTGTACAGAATGCAATTAAGCGCTGGATCTCCACAATGAAGTGTGTTGAGACTCTAAATGGGCGCTATAGTAAGCGGTTGCAAATCTGAAGCTACAGAGAAGCATGCTAGGATGAGTAATGTATACACTCTGATGCTACTAGGTGCGCTAATGCCGGGTAATATACACTCTAATGCTACAAGGTGCGCTAATGCCGGGTAATGTACACTCTAATGCTACAAGGTGTGCTAATGTTGGGTAATATATGCCCTGATGATGCGCGTCACAGGAAATAAGTGGATTCCATCCAACTGCTGCGGCGCAATTGAATCATCCACCGGCAGCAGTTGGATAATGAGCACTTAATTAATCAATATTCAGCAAAAGTACCCAAACGCCACCAACTAGCTGCTCTTTTTCCACTTGCTTCCGCATAATCGTCTGAAACCGGGAAAATAAGATACGTTTATCCACTTACATGCTGCTGAAGCGGGCGGAGACTCGTTCGGGAACGGTGGTTCACCCCCGGGAACGCTGGTTAAGTAGTGGGAAACCGCACACTATGAAATGGGAGGCGTTCTGGATGTCTGAACATAATCATGTGGTGAGTAAGGACGGCAGTGTGACCATGAACCGGGTAACGGAGGCGCTGGACCGGATCGATCCCGGGCAGAGGGAGATGATTCTGGACAACTTCGAGCATTTCAAGGCGTATTTAGGAAAGCGCATTCAACTGGCGCAAAAAATCGGTCTCAGCGACGAACAGCTGGCACTGGCCGCCGAGAAAATCGCCGGTTATCTGGCAGCGTATGAGGAACCCCGCAATAGTGAAGAGAAGCTGCTGCTGGAATTGTGGAAGGCCGGGAACAAGGAGGAGCGCCACCGGCTGGCGCATATGCTGGTGAAGATGGTGCAACAGTAACAGAGGCAGCGCCGGTAAGCAACAGGAGCACTACCAGTATCACCAACAGCAACGAGCAACATGGCTCCCTGAAAAAGTAACATGAACAGCGTTGTTGCATTCATTCCTATGAAAATAAATCCAGGCGGTTCCGTGATCCTTGCGGAGCCGCCTGTTTTCTGTGCAAGTAACCTTTGACACATCAGTCTGTGGCTGAACCGTATCTTCGGCCGTGCGTTTGCTAGGGCGGCATTACAATCTTCCGGTTGTGAATTACATCGGTACGGGTATAGTTAGTATAGGATGTACGGTACTCTGAAGCCTCTACAATCCAACCCATTGGAGTTGTTCTCATATGAAATTAAGCATTCTCGATCAATCCCCGGTGCCGGAGGGAAGCACTCCGGCCGAAGCGCTCCGGCAGACGGCGCTGCTGGCCCGCGAAGCAGAGCGGCTCGGTTATCACCGCTTCTGGGTTGCGGAGCATCATGCTGCGCCGGGCCTCGCCAGCTCCAGCCCGGAAGTGCTGATGGCGCATCTCGCTGCGGTAACCTCAGCGATCCGCATCGGCTCGGGAGCGGTGCTGCTCCCGCATTACAGTGCGTTCAAGGTCGCTGAGAATTTTCGCGTCCTGGAGGCGCTCTATCCCGGGCGGATCGATCTCGGGATAGGGAGAGCGGCAGGCGGCGGTGCCCTGGCCGCCAAAGCACTACAGGATACCCGTGTGACTATTGACGACGTTGACCGGTACGAGCAGCAGATTCAGGAGCTGATAGCCTATCTCTATGAATTTGAGGGTGGAGCAGCCCCGCAGCGTTATGCCGGATTACGGGCAACGCCTGCGGTGGACTCAGCGCCGGAAGTCTGGCTGCTGGGCTCAAGCCGGGAGAGTGCGGCGCTCTCGGCCCGGCTGGGAACCGGATATGCCTTCGCCCGGTTCATTGCCAGGAACGGAGGAGCGGGGGCGGTGCATGAGTACCAGGACAGCTTCGCGCCATCCGTGGCTGCTGCATCGCCGAAGCCGCTGCTTGCGGTGTTCGCCGTCTGTGCGGAGACATCGGCCGAAGCAGACCGGCTGGCTGCCAGTATGGATCTCTCACTGGTTAGCCTGGAGCGGGAACACCTCTCTTCCCCGACCCCGTCCGTAGAGACTGCACTGAACTATACATATACCCCTTACGACCGTTTCACCATTACGGATAACCGGAAGCGGATGGTCATAGGCTCGCCTGCTGAAGTCAGGGAGCAGCTTCAGCTGCTGGCGGACGAATACCGCTGCGGGGAGCTGATGATTTCTTCGCATATCCATGAGTTCAAGGACAAGCTGCAATCCATCAGGCTCATCGCCGAAGCCTGCGGGCTGCAGCGCAGGGCGTAGCCTTTGCCGCCGGAATTTGGTTTTGGCTGCGAATAGGGTAGAATGAAGAGGTTACTTAACTAAAGCTTAAAGCGTACTTCAAAACTGGGCCATACAGCCGAAAGGAAGCGAAGCAGAGATGTCGATTTATAGTTTTGCAGGAGTGACGCCTTCGGGTACAGAAGTGCCGTTCAAGGACTATGAGGGCAAGGTACTGCTGATCGCCAATACGGCCAGCAAGTGCGGACTGACCCCGCAATACGGAGATTTGCAGAAGCTGTACGAGCAGTACGGGGACCAGGGGCTGGTGGTGCTGGGCTTTCCATGCAACCAGTTCGCCGGTCAGGAGCCGGGCACAAGCGAGGAAGCGGAGTCCTTTTGCCAGATTAACTATGGGGTTACGTTCCCGGTGTTCGCCAAGGTCGATGTGAATGGTCCGGAGGCGAGCCTGCTGTTTCAATATTTGAAGGGCCAGCAGCCGGGTGACGGCGAGAGCAGTGATATCCAGTGGAACTTCACGAAGTTCCTGGTGGACCGCAGCGGCAATGTAGTGGCCCGTGTCGAGCCTAAGGAATCACCGGAGAGCATGAAGGGACTTATCGAATCCCTGCTGTAATGAGGCTGAAATCACCCGCTCTGAAGGCTGGAGCCAGGCTATACGTGTTCTCCCGGATAGTGGTGCAGATGCGCCCGGTCCGGGAGTTTTCTATACAATTAAGTTTCACCCTGTATGAAAATTATCCTTGAATCTTTTCAGAGACCCTGTATTCTTTGAAGAGAAATGCTTCGCCTGACTACATGAATCGCATACAGGAAGCAAGGATGCAGGATAATAACGGCAGGAGGGTTACATAACGGCATGAGGTTAATTACAGAGGTAGCATCGGCAGCGGGGATCAAGGAGGAGCATCTGGAACTGTACGGCAAATACAAAAGCAAGCTGTCGCCCTCGCTCTGGACAGAGCTGAAGCACAAACCGGACGGCAAGCTGGTTCTGGTGACCGCGATGAATCCTACACCGGCAGGTGAGGGCAAGACGCTGACGACCATCGGGCTCGCCCAAGCGATGAATGCAGCGGGTGTACGTACGGTAGCAGCGCTGCGTGAACCTTCGCTCGGTCCCTGTCTGGGAATGAAGGGCGGAGCGACCGGAGGCGGCAAGGCGCAGATCGTTCCGGCAGATGAGATTAACCTGCATTTCACAGGGGATATCCATGCGGTGAGCGCAGCGCATAACCTGCTCTCGGCGATGATCGACAATCATATGTTCCAGGGCAACAGTCTGGGGCTTGATCCGCAGCGGATCGTCTGGAAAAGGGTTATGGATATGAATGACCGCAGCCTGCGGAATATCGTGACCGGCATTGGCGACGGCAACGGAACTGTGCGGGAGAGCGGCTTCCAGATTACAACAGCCTCCGAGATTATGGCTGTGCTCTGCCTGTGCAGCGATCTTGCGGATCTGAAGCAGCGCCTCAGCCGCATTCTGGTCGGGTATGACCATGCGGGCCAGCCTGTAACGGCACAGGCGATTGGAGCCGTGGAGGCGATGACTGCGCTGCTGAAGGAGGCGGTGAAGCCGAATCTGGTGCAGACGCTGGAAGGAACCCCGGTCATTGTGCATGGCGGCCCGTTCGCCAATATTGCCCACGGCTGCAGCAGTGTGATAGGAACCCGCTACGCGCTGAAGCTAGGCGATGTGGTGGTGACGGAGGCAGGCTTCGGCGCAGATCTGGGCGCGGAGAAGTTCATGGACATCAAATGCCGCCAGGCCGGGCTGGCTCCTGCGGCTGCTGTCCTGGTGGTGACGGTGAAGTCGCTGAAATACAACGGCGGCGTCCGCAAGGAGGAGCTGTATGAGGGCAACCGTCCGGCGCTGCTCTCCGGATTGTCCAATATGGTGCGGCATATTGAGAACCTGCGCAAGTTCGGTGTGCCTGTGCTGGTGGCGCTGAATCATTTTGAAGGGGATGCTCCTGCTGAAGTAAATGAGGTGCTGGAAGCCTGCGGGCGGCTGGGTGTACCTGCTGCAGTATCCAAGGTATGGGCGGAGGGAAGCGCGGGCGGACAGGTGCTGGCGAAGGAGCTGATGAAGCTGTTGGACCGGGAAGAGCCTGTGAATTATGCTCCGCTGTATGAAGACCAACTGGATATCCCGTCCAAAATCAACCGCATCGTCACGGAGATCTACCGTGGTGCGGGAGTAGCCTTCTCTCCGGCAGCCAAGCGCAGTCTTGCTGTCATTGACCGGCTGGGTCTGCACCATCTTCAGGTCTGCATGGCCAAAACCCCGTATTCCTTCTCGGATCAGCCCCGGCTGCTCGGCGCACCGGAAGGCTTCACTATGGGCGTCCGGGACATCACCCTGTCCCTTGGGGCAGGATTCGCTGTAGTGATCACCGGTAACATGGTCACGATGCCGGGTCTCCCCGCCAAGCCCGCAGCAGAAGGCCTGCTGGTCGATGAGGATGGCGTAATTTCGGGTCTGGAATAAGACAGCATCAGCTAATGGTTGTAGTTTGGCCTCACTTTACCGCAGATATGCTGCGGAGGGTGAGGCTTTTTTGTATGCCAAAACAAACATGTCTTTCAAGGCACAACCCCAGCATGAAAATGAGCAGCGCGCCTAAAAACAGAACGATCACAATGGGACCGGGCGCGCCGCGTAGGCCAAATGTAATCGAAAAACCGATCACAATGGGACTGGGCGCGCCGCATAAGCCAAATGTAATCGAAAAACCGATCACAATTGGACTGGGAGCGCCGCGTAGGCCAAATGTAATCGAAAAACCGATCACAATGGGACCGGGAGCGCCGTATAAGCCGAATGTAATCGAAAAACCGATCACAATGGGACCGGGAGCGCCGCGTAGGCCAAATGTAATCGAAAAACCGATCACAATGGGACCGGGAGCGCCGCGTAGGCCAAATGTAATCGAAAAACCGATCACAATTGGACTGGGCGGGTAGCGTAAGCCAAATGTAATCGAAAAACCGATCACAATTGGACCGGGTACGTCGCGTAGGCTAAATTTCCTCTTGCTGTTTCCTGCTCCTGACAGACATAATGCCCCTCCTCCGGGGGAAACTAAGCCAAGGTTGAAGATGGAATCGGCGGCACAAGTGGAGTGGATGATGTGGTGGAACTCCAAAGTGATTAAAATTTGAAATTGTGAACAATGTGAGAAAAATCACAATAACTCTTGCAATGTGATAAATATCACAATATAATCAGTGTATAAAGTGAAAACAATCACAAACAAATAGTTTTATAAACAAAGTCACGAGCTCACAAGCCCTACTAAATAAGCTTTTCAACTTGGAGGAGGAAGAAATCATGAAAGTAGCAGTTATTGGATGTACCCACGCCGGAACGGCCGCCATTGTAAATACCGCACAGTTATACCCGGATGCCCAGATTACGGTGTACGAGCGCAACGATAATATCTCATTCCTGTCTTGCGGCATTGCCTTATACGTTGGCGGTGTGGTCAAGGACCCGCAGGGACTATTCTATTCCTCCCCGGAACAGCTGGCTGCGCTGGGTGTGCAGACGAAGATGCGCCATGAGGTAATCAACATTGATACCGCCCGCAAAACCTTGAAAGCCCGCAACCTCGTGACCGGCGAGGAAATGGAAGATACTTATGACAAATTGATTATGACAACAGGCTCATGGCCGATTGTGCCTAAGCTTGAAGGAATAGAGATGGAGGGCATCCTGCTCTCGAAGAACTACAATCACTCCAACACCATTATCGAAGAAGCGCAGAAGGTGAACAGAATTACTGTGGTCGGTGCCGGATATATCGGGGTCGAGCTGGTGGAGGCTTTTCAGATGAATGGCAAGGAAGTTACGCTGATTGATGGGGAAGACCGCATCCTGAGCAAATATCTCGATGAAGAGTTCACCGCACCGATCCAGCAGTCGCTTGAGGATCACGGCATTAAGCTGGCGCTGGGCGAGAAGGTCGCCTCCTTCGCTGGTGAGAACGGCAGAGTGACCAAGGTGATTACGAGCAAGGGTGAGCATGAGACGGATCTGGTGATTCTCTGCATCGGCTTCCGTCCGAATACCGAGCTGCTGAAGGGTCAAGTGGATATGCTGCCGAACGGCGCGATTATGGTTAACGATTATATGCAGACCAGCCTGCCGGATGTCTATGCTGCCGGTGACAGCTGTGCGATTCATTACAATCCGACGGGTAAACATGCGTATATCCCGCTGGCCACCAACGCAGTGCGTATGGGAACGCTGGTTGCCCGCAATCTGGTCTCGAACACGATCCCTTACATGGGTACGCAAGGAACATCGGGCATCAAGATCTACGAGGACAATATTGCCGGAACCGGACTGACTGAAGAGGCTGCCAAGGCTGAAGGGATGGATGCGGAAAGTGTCATGCTGATCGACAACTACCGTCCGGAGTTCATGCCGACCTTCGAGCAGGTTCAGGTAAAAGTGGTCTTTGACCGTGCCACCCGCCGCATTCTGGGCGCGCAGATTATGTCCAAGATGGATCTGACGCAGTCGATCAATACCGTATCGGTCTGCATCCAGAATAAGATGACCGTGGACCAGCTGGCCTTCATCGACTTCTTCTTCCAGCCGCATTACAACAAGCCTTGGAACTTCCTGAACACCGCAGGCCTCCAGGCTCTGCCGAAACTTGCTGCAGTCAAAGAGCCAGTACACGCATAATTGTAAAATATAAAATGTTCTGCCGGAGCCCATTCAGGGCTCTTTTTTTGAAGCGGCAATAGACAAGGAGAGCTGCCTCTCAAGTCAACTTCGACTTGTTGAGGCAGCTCAACTTTAACGATACGTGTCGATTACGATTGATTGCGATACCCGGAGATTATATTCTTGACGGCGATAGGATTGCTGTCTGTGGGTCCAATCTCAATAGCAGGCAGGGCCGTTGCGTTTGCGGTTGTCAGATCAATCGGGCGAATCGCTCTTGATTCTCCCACATAAGCCTTAGTGTCGGAGAAGAATGCCAGATCGCCGACAGAAGTAAGCGGAACGAACCGGGTCTGGGCGCGTGTAGTGTTGAAGATTTGCAGACCTCCCGTCGGTAAAGAAGTTGGTTGAATGGTGACACCAATATATACTTGCGTACGCGAAAAGCGAATTTTATCCTGGCCTTTGTAACTGGGAATATCCGGGAGACTATTGCCATATATGGTTCCCATCCAATTAGCGTACAGGTCATTAAATAGTTTCAGATAGCCTCTATCGTTTTCCGTGGTGCAAAACAATAATTTGTTGTCCAGGTAGACGCCGGATACTGTGTTGTCCAGCAAACTTGAGGTCGTAGGCTCGCCTTGTACATCACCGTCATAAAAACAGAGCATACCGGTCTTTCCAAGAGCGATTAGCGAATACCCCTCCGGGTGGACGACCAGTGGATTGTGTGCCGTGTCAAAGGTGAGCTGAAATTGGGACCCGTATGGATGAACGCTGTCATCCTCAATGGATATGGCGGCGACATAATCTCTTCCATCGGCAACCTTACAGGCTACATACATATAGGAGCTATTCTCATTGCTCGCCAAGGCGAAAGGCCGGCCTGGACCGACATCCACATTTTTCAAAACCTTATTCGTAGGAGAATCAATAATCGTAACGTTCTTATCTCCATAATTCGCCACATAGGCTTTCTTGCCATTCGAAGCAACCAAGACTGCAACGGGACGGGCAGGATTGGAGCTCATATTGCCCACGGGAACCGTATTGAGAATGCTATGGGATCTCGTATCAATAATGGAGAGCGAACCGATGCGGGTATTCGCTACGAATAGCTTCTTCTCGTCGGGGTCCATAGCCATAGCGCCAGGGTTCGCACCTACCTGAATCCGCTTGATGATCCGATCTTCTGCAGGATCAATAACAGCGACATAGCCATGTTGATAGTCAATTTCATAAGTCACGTAGACATAAGGATCGCGTGAGGGTAATTTCCTGTTGCTTGCTTCTGTCTTGTTTGAATTCATGGATTAATCCCCTTTCCTGGTGTTGAACCGGATGGACTTCCCGGACCCGGAGGACCGGCTGGCCAGATGGGCAGGCGCACCAGATGGAATACGGATGCCGCATTTGGAAGTCTGCTGTAGGGTATGTATGAATTCTCCAGCCCGACTAGCATAATGTCCTGCCAGATTGTCAAAAAGGGCGGAAATAACGAAGAATAATAGAATCCCACGAGGAAAGCCCGTAGGAAAGAACTGCCTCTTTAGGGGAGGCATCCGTTTTCTCTTTGTACCGCAGCACCAGCTTTTATGGTAAATTTGACATGTCAGTGAAAACTTTCACGTGGTTTTTATGATAGTGACTTTTATCACGTAAATGTGATTGGGATCACGTTACAATGGCATAAAGGAACAAATTTTAAGTAATTCGAAGGGGATAGGAATCATGGCTTATAACAAACCGCAGGGAATCGCTGAAGTGACGGTAGAGAACGGAATCAAGAAGGCACATAATCCGCTCAGCACTGTACTCATTCTTGGTTTCTTGGGAGGAGCGTTTATCGCGCTCGGATTTTTGCTGGATATTCGTGTCATTGCAGGTGCGCCTGCCGAGTGGGGGTCCATTGCCAACTTTATCGGAGCAGCCGTATTCCCGGTCGGACTGATCTTGGTGCTGCTTGCCGGAGGGGAACTGCTGACAGGGAATATGATGGCGGTGCCGCTGGCTTTTATTGCGAAGAAGATTTCGTTCTGGGAAGTCATTAAGAACCTCGTGCTGATCACACTCAGCAACCTGGCGGGTGCCTTATTCGTCGCTTATTTCTTCGGTCACATCGTTGGTCTTACATCAGATGGCGTGTATCTGGAGAAGCTGGTAAGTATGGCGGAGCATAAGATCGATGCTACGTTCCTGCAGGCTTTTATCTCCGGGATCGGCTGTAACTGGCTCGTAGCGCTGGCGGTATGGCTGTCGTACGGGGCGGACAATTTCAGCGGCAAAATCCTCGGTATCTGGTTCCCGACCATGGCGTTTGTAGCCATCGGCTTCCAGCACGTTGTAGCTAACATGTTCCTTATCCCTGCTGCGATCTTCGAAGGACATTTCACCTGGGGCCAGTATGTGGCCAACTTCGTTCCGGTCTGGCTGGGCAATCTGACGGGCGGCGCGATCTTCGTGGCTGCGGCATACTGGATGGCTTATCTGCGCAAGGAGCCGGGTGCTGTGAGCCCAGCCGCAGGCGTACCTGCTGCGGGCTTGAAGAAACACGCTTAATCTACAGATTTTGACCCGGTGTGAATCACATCGCTGGTCTGTAACATAGCTTGGCCTAAGCACTTCCTGCTTCTCGGCACCCTGCACCAAGGGATTCGTAGAGACAGGGAGTGTTTTTGTATCGGGTACAGCAGGATCATCCTCGGGACAAAACAAAATTCACCGTGCAATCCGATTCGGGGGAACGAAATCGGATCTCACGGTGAATAAAATAGGGAGTGTTTCATATGGATCATTACCCCGGCTTCCGGGGAACGAATCAGTGCGGGCGAGGTATTTTTCTTTACGTGTGAAAGAGCGGGTTATAGAATATTAATATCGCTGGCGGCGGTGAAGACAGGATTGATTTTCAATAGGATAATTCCCTGGTTTCCCGCGATACAGCATTAACGCGTATGCTTGCCCCGCCCCCTGTTTTGGGATGATACTGGATGGATTAATGACAGCTATGTTACAGGGGATGACAGACAAGATATGAGATTCATGCAGGCCTATCCGAAGGAAATTAAAGTATTTTTGATTGCCAGTCTTATTAATGCTACCGGCAGTGCGCTGATGTGGCCGCTGGTTACAATGTATGTATTCGATGAACTGGGACGCAGTATGAAGGACGCGGGAATTGTGCTGCTGGTGCAGTCACTCGGCGGGATTGCCGGTCAGCTGCTGGGCGGTTCGTTGTATCATAAGGTAGGAGTGAACCGCCTGATTGTCGGCGCATTAGCGATGAATGCCTTGACGCTGTTTGCCCTCCCGTGGGCGAGCGGAAGCTGGAGCGTATTCATAATCGTCATGGGTCTGATGGGATTGTTCAACTCCCTCTCCCTCCCGGCGATCCAGGCGTTTATCGGTTTCCGGTTCGCGGAGCAGCGCGCAGAGCTGTTCAATATCATCTATGTTGCCAATAATATAGGGGTAGCCCTGGGAACCGCGCTGAGCGGCTTCCTGGGCAATTATATGCTGAGCTTTGTGCTCAACGGGGTGACCTCGGCCGTATTTGCCGGATTCTTCTTCGTCTATCTGCGCAAGGTAGGGACGGCACCGGCTCATAGCACAGTATCGAAAAAGCAACCGCAGCATGAAGTGTCGGGCTGGAGACTCCTCGGCCATATACGGATCTATCTGTTCATGGCGGTGGGCTCGATGTTCCTGCTGATCGGCAATTCGATCTGGAACAGCGGAGTCTCGCCGTTCATTATCTCGGAAGGCTGGTCGAAGCAGCTATACGGCTTCCTCTGGACGCTGAACGGCGTGCTGATCTTCGCGGCGCAGCCGCTGGTCAGCCTGATCAAGCGCGGGTTCGCGCAGACGTCAACCGCGCAGATGACAGCAAGCGCCGTCTTTTACCTGGGCGGGTATGCTGTAATTCTGTTTATGCCAAGCTATCCGGGGATGCTGCTGGGTATGGTGCTGGCTACCCTTGGGGAGATGCTGATCTCTCCGGCGATGCCTTCCTTCATCTCGGAGCATGCCCAGCGCAGCGCGCCGTTCTATCTCGGACTGAGCGGCGGAATTGGCGCAATCGGCCGTGTCATCGGGCCTTATCTGATGGGTGTTCAGTTCGACAGGGGCGGTCTTGCGCCAACCGGCTGGCTCGCTTGCGGAATGGCTGTGCTGTCCGTAGGATTCTTCGCGCTCCACGCCTATATGAACCGTTCTGCTGTACAGCTTGAGCGCAGGACTGCATAATCGTTCATGCTGCAACTAATCCTTTTACTAACTGCTTAGTAAGGCAAGGGGTGTATAATAATGCAACCAATTAACAGAGATGCTGCACTGCTTATCCGGCCCTCCGAAATCAAGGATGCCCGTGAGCTGATCGTGCTCGATAATATGATCTGGACGGAGAATACAACCCCGGGTCCGCTGATGTGGCGCTCGCGGGAGGACTATCTGCTGCATGCGCCGCCCGGCTCCCAGCTTGTGGCCTTGCAGGACGGGGAGCTATGCGGTTATGTCGGCTTCGGCTGTCCCAGCGGGATGGAGAGCAACCGCCATGTATGCGAGGTGAATATCGCTGTGCACCCGCGCTTTCAGCGGCTGGGTGTAGGCAGCCGATTGATCGCGGAGATCAAGCGCCATGCTGCGAGGCATGGAATCCGCAAGCTGCGGCTGCGTGTGCTCTCCTGCAATACACCGGCGCTTCAGTTTTACCGCAAATGCGGATTCGAGGAAGAGGGACGGCTGCGGGAGGAATTCTACTTAAGCGGACGTTATGTGGATGAAGTATTCATGAGCTGCAGGCTGACGGGAGGAGAAGGGGATGGAGAGTGAAGTGAAGATGCAAGTCGTCTCGCTTAATGTAGGCAAGCCGAAGACGGTGGAGTACCGCGGTAAGCCGCTGGACACCGGAATCTACAAGCTGCCGGTAGCCGGGCCGCTTGCGCTTCGGATGAGTGGGTTCACCGGAGACGGGCAAGCGGATCTGGTCAATCATGGAGGCCCTGACAAGGCAGTCTGCGTCTATCCGGTGGAGCATTATGCCCACTGGGAGGAGTGGCTTGGCCGGAAGCTGGAGGTTTCCGCCTTCGGCGAGAATATCACGGCGCGCGGACTGCTGGAGACCGAGGTGTGCATCGGGGATGTGTTTGAGATCGGTACAGCACTGCTGGAAGTGAGCCAGCCGCGCTTCCCGTGCTTCAAGCTCACGCAGAAGCATGGACCTGCGGATATGCCGGCCCAGGTGCTGTCTACCGGTTACAGCGGCTTCTACCTCCGCGTGCTGCGCGAAGGCAGCCTTGCGGCCGGGGACCGGATTACCAAGCTTGCGGGCGGAGCAGGCCGTATCCCGGTGAGGCAGGTTCTGTACTCGATGGAGCATGGGCGCAAGGATCATACGGGCCTTGCGGAGCTGGCCGGACTGGAGAGCCTTGCGGCCGGCCTCCGGGAACGGTTCCAGAGATGGCTGGATGCGGCGGAGGGCTAGGACGGGAGCGGAGTAGGCAGAGCAGCTAGGAGAGTTGGGCCACCCGCTCTGCCCTGCGAAGTAAATAAATGGAAAATCATATCTTAATCCGCCGACTTCAAGCAAATAACCGCAAACAAGTGGAACAAGTCCAACTATATAGATTGAACTAAAATATTAAAGTTAAAGGAAAAGTGGCGGAGGGGAATTTTGGAACTGGAGGAGCGGTAGCGTCCGCCTTTGTATGCGGATTTCAACCGTTAAAAACGGGATAATCAAGAAATCTGCAGACAACAGCGGCCGGAAGTCCAAAACTTCTCTGGAGTCACGGATAATCCTAAAACATAAAAACCATTAGTTCAATTTATATAAAATAGTTAGTTTCAGCCCAGCAGCTTCCATTCGCTGCGCAGCAGGCCGTACACCGCGTGGTTCACATAACCGGCAGGCAGCTTCTCCGCCTGGCGGATGACCCCTTCGAAGATAAATCCCAGCCGTTCGGGGATCGCTCTGCTGGCCATGTTGCCTGTGGCACAGCGGATCTCGATGCGGTTGAGCTCCAGCTCCAGCAGGGCATAATCGACAAAGACCCGGCAGGCGCTGGTCATATAGCCTTGTCCCTCATAGCCTTCGCCCAGCCAGTAGCCGATGCCGACCGAGCGGTTATGCCAGTCAATCTCGTGATAGCCGATAATACCGGCCAATTCCTCCCGGACCCACAGCCCGGCGGTGAACCCGCCGTTATCAATGCCTTGCTTCACGGAGTTCTTAATGAACGTGGTGAGATGGGCCTGTTCGGTTACGCCGTCCACCCAAGGCAGCCACTGCCTGAGCCGGTGGCGGGAGCGTTCCACCAGAGCGAACATCTGACGGGCATGCTCCGGCATGAGCAGCTTCAGCTTCAGCTCTTCATCTATGACATAATTAAACATGCGGCTGCCCCCTATACGTTATGAGATATAACCCACGCTGAACTAACGCTTCCTCCACTCCAAGGCGTAGATGTCTTCCTCCAGAGCCTGCATGCGCTGGAGGGTAAGTGTGCGGCAGTCGCTAAGCGCCCCGTTATAGATCGCCGGTCCCAGCTCCTTCAGGAAGAACTCCAGCAGATTGTCTGCGGCCAGGTGGCCGATCGTTTCCCCGCGCTCCGCCTCGAAGTAGGTACGGATATTGTCCGTAATCATATCGCGCTGCTCTTTAGGCAGTTTTACCGGTTGCATAAGCATCCCCCTTGTCTTAATATTCCTATATTTATCATGCTACTCCATCGCCGGGAGAGAAGTCAAAGGATGCGGGGGCTGCTCAACTTTTATTGAACATTCCCGGCTTAACGGGTATATTAGTAGGAAACATGTTCATACAAGGAAGTAGTTATATTACAGAATGAAAGGTTGATCAATGTGGAGAAACAGGGTACACCCTCCAATTTCATTAAGAACGTCATTACCGAAGATCTCCGCTCGGGTAAGGTTAAGGAAGTCGTCACCCGCTTTCCGCCGGAGCCGAACGGTTATTTACATATCGGACATGCCAAGGCGATCTGGATTAACTTCACGCTGGCGGATGAGTTCGGCGGCAAGACCCATCTGAGATTCGATGATACGAATCCGCTCAAGGAAGATACCGAGTACGTCAATTCCATCCAGGAGGATGTGAAATGGCTCGGGTATGAATGGGAGGAGCTGCGGTTCGCCTCGGATTATTTCGGGGAGATGTATGCGCGGGCCGAGCTGCTGATCAAGAAGGGCAAGGCCTATGTCGATGATCTCAGCGCCGAGCAGATCCGTGAATTCCGGGGAACCCTGACGGAGCCGGGGCAGAACAGCCCTTACCGCGAGCGCGGGGTAGAAGAGAACCTGGATCTGTTCCACCGCATGAAGGCGGGAGAATTCAAGGACGGCGAGAAGGTTCTGCGCGCCAAAATTGACATGTCCTCTCCTAACATCAATCTGCGTGACCCGGTCATTTACCGGATCTCCCACTCCCATCACCATAATACGGGCGACGCATGGTGCATTTACCCGATGTATACCTTCGCACATCCGCTGGAGGATGCCATTGAGCATGTCACCCATTCCCTCTGTTCCCTGGAGTTCGAGGACCAGCGCCCGTTCTATGACTGGGTTGTCGCGGAATGTGACATGGAGGCTGCACCTCACCAATATGAATTCGGACGCCTTAATCTGGCCCAGACCGTTACGAGCAAGCGCAAGCTGAAGCTGCTGGTCGATGAAGGCCATGTGGACGGCTGGGATGATCCCCGCATGCCGACCATCTCCGGGCTGCGCCGCCGCGGCTATACGCCGGAGGCCATCCGCAGCTTCGTGCATGAGACTGGTATCTCCAAGAGCCAGGGGCTCGTGGACCTGCAGATGCTGGAGCACTTCATCCGTGAAGATCTCAAGCTGACGGTTCCCCGGACGATGTCTGTGCTGCGGCCGCTGAAGGTGGTTATTACGAATTATCCTGAAGGCGAAACCGAATACTTCGAAATTGAGAACAATGTGGAGAACCCGGAGATGGGCAACCGCCAGATTCCGTTCTCCCGTGAGATCTATATTGAACGCGATGACTTCATGGAGATTCCGCCGAATAAGTATTTCCGCTTGTTCCCCGGCAATGAAGTGCGTCTCAAGAATGCTTATTTCATCAAGTGCAACGACTTCATCAAGGACGAGAACGGCGAAGTGGTGGAGCTGCACTGTACCTACGATCCTGAGACAAAGAGCGGCAGCGGCTTCACCGGCCGCAAGGTTAAGGGAACGCTGCACTGGGTAGATGCAGGACAGGCTGTACCGGCGGAATTCCGCCTCTATGAGCCGCTGATCTCTGCCGAAGAGGCGGAGACGGATGCTGAAGTAGAAGGTCTGGAAGCTTCCGCTGACAAGCCGGAGCCAACCTTCCTGGATCAGCTGAATCCGAAGTCCATCGAGATCCTGCAGGGCTTCGTGGAGCCTGGGCTGAAGGACAGTGTGGCGCAGGACAAGTTCCAGTTCTTCCGTCACGGGTACTTCAACGTAGACAGCAAGTATTCGTCGCCGGAGCATCTGGTGTTCAATCTGATTGTATCCCTCAAAAGCTCCTTCCAGCCCAAGAAAGGCTAGAAGAGCTGCATATAAGCAAACAGGCTTGGTCTCCCGCCGGGAGGCCAAGCCTGTTTGCTATATCCAAATATAAGATTTATAGGTTTTACGCTATAAATTATCCTTCTATTTCTCGCTGAAACGGTACCGTCCTTTTAAAGGACGGCAAAGCCGTTTCCACCTGTGCGCATTCCTAGTCTTCCGCCAGCTCGTCCTCGGGATCAGCCGGAGGGCGGTAGCTGCCGCGAATGACAGTGAGCCACATCATTCCAAAGCCGATCGCCCCGAACAGGGCAAGAAGCGCACCGGATTGATACATCGTCTGCGCGCCGAGGGTCTGATACATCCAGCCGCCGAGGACGCCGCCAAGAATGCCGGAGATTCCGCTCCAGGTGAGTGTGTAGAGAGCCTGTCCCGAGGAACGGTAGGGCCTTGGCACCAGCAGCATGGTCAACTGGGTTCCGACATAGAAGAAGCCGCCGAAGGTAATGGAGTGCAGCACCTGAATAAGTGCGACCTGCAGCGGAGTCGTTGCATCGGCCATCAGCCACCACCGCAGGAAGAACAGCGCGCTGACCAGCGTGAGCGAGGCCAGCAGGACCGGGATTTTGCGCCGGAGAACGATATTGCACAGGAGCAGCACACCCATCTCCAGGATGGAGGACAGGAATACAGCGAGACCGATCATGGTCTTGCTTCCGCCCAGCTCCGTGATGTACAGTGACACAAAGGTGTTATTCATCGTATTCGGGATCGAGACCAGGATGCCGAAGAGGATGAAGCACAGGAAGAACGGGTTATGGAAGATCTGGCTCATGCCTTTGAAGGGCAAGGGGGCGATTCCGATCGAATGGTCCAGCTTCGGCAGGGTGATCAGTGCAATCATCGCCGCACAGAGCAGGGACGCAAACAGATAGGACAGCACAGAGATGCCGGCCCATTCAATCACGGGACCGGCAAGGATGGCGGTGAAAGCCCAGCCTAGTGATCCCCATAGCCGGAAAGAGCCAAAGCTGCGGCTGGTTCCGTCAATATAGCTGAGAATCATCGTGTTGCTCTGGGCGAACAAGGGCCCCTGGAAGAAATAGAAGAACAGAATGGATATGTAGATCATTTCATATGTATTCGCCTGAAAGACAAGTTGGGTCAAGACCAGCGTTCCCGTCAGCATGACGAGGACAATCCGCCGGATATTCTGATATCGGTCACTCCAGATGCCCCAGAAGGGGTTGGCAATAATGGAGACCAGTGCGCCTACAGACATCAGGCTCCCAATCTCCAGCTTATTCATCCCCACATCCTGCAGATATAAGGGAAAGAAGCTGGTGAAGAGGACAACCGTTCCATATACGAAGAAGTTGAACCATTTCAGAGAGGTGAAAGACAGCTGCTTATCGAGATGATCCCGCAAACGTTGCACTCCTTTCCCGCTAGGATGCCTTGCATTCTTGCTGTGGCCGCCTTATTATGCCGCTGATATCACTGTAACATTTGTTGAAAAGGGATACAAACCAACTTTTATGGGGAATTACAAATCAATGGCAAAATATCTGTTTAACTTCAGTTTACATAGGCCAGTTATTCTGGGTTCTAAGGCGGAAGCGGGGCCCCACTGCTCCAACCATCTATCTGCCGGAAAAGGGGATTCCTTATGACAAACAAGCAAGCACCGCAGAAGCAGGGCGCGGCCATGAAGCCGTTCCTGAAGCTGCTGCACGAAACCAAGCCATCTTATCTGCTGCTGGCGCTGGCCCTTGGCCTCAGCATCATTTCGACCCTGGTCGGTCTGGTCATTCCCATGTTCACGAAGAATCTGGTGGACGGCTTCTCGCTGGCTTCTGTCAGCAAGCTGCAGATTGCCGGTATCGCCGGAGCGTTCATTGCGCAGACCGTGGCTGGCGGAGTCTCGATCTATCTTCTGAATGCCGTCGGGCAAAAAGTTGTGGCCGGGCTTCGTGACAGGCTGTGGCGCAAATTCCTGGTGCTGCCCGTCTCCTATTACAATGAGAACCGGACAGGCGAGAGCGTCAGCCGGATGACTAATGATACAGGAATTCTAAAGACACTGATCTCGGAGCATCTGGCCAGTCTGTTCACCGGCCTCATCTCCATTGTCGGCTCTGTCCTGGTGCTGTTCTATCTGAACTGGAAAATGACGCTGGTGCTGTTCACGGTGCTCCCGCTGTCGGCGCTCATTCTGGTGCCGCTGGGACGGCAGATGTACAAGATCTCCAAAGGCACGCAGGACGAGACGGCCTCCTTCACCGCTGTACTCAGCGGTGTATTGTCCGAGATTCGGCTGGTGAAATCCTCGGGCGCGGAGCAGAAGGAGTATGAAGCCGGGCGGAAAGGGATTATGAACCTGCTGGGCTTCGGGATTCGTGAGGGTAAGATCAGCGCCCTGATCAGCCCGCTGATCTCCTTCGTCTTCATGATGCTGCTGGTAGTTATTATCGGCTATGGCGGGATGCTGGTATCCTCGGGGGCGCTCACTGCCGGTGAACTGGTCGCCTTCATTCTGTATCTGATCCAGATTATTATGCCGCTGACGCAGCTGACGCAATTCTTCACCCAGCTCCAGAAGGCCAAGGGAGCCTCTGAGCGGATTATTGAGACCCTTGCCGCAGAGGAAGAGGTGTATGACGGCGTGGAAGAGGCTGAAGGCACAGAGGGACCGATTGCTGTGGAGGATCTCAGCTTCGGATACAAGACGGGCGAGAAGGTGCTCAGCAAGGTAAGCTTCACTATGCAGCCGGGGCAGGTGACTGCCATTGTCGGTCCGAGCGGAGGCGGTAAAACAACCTTGTTCTCGCTGCTGGAACGCTTCTATGAGCCGCAGAGCGGAGTCATCCGGCTGGACGGCAAACCGGCATCGATGTTCTCCCTCAAATCCTGGCGGAAGAGAATCGGTTATGTCTCACAGGAAAGTCCGTTGCTGGCCGGTACTATTGCCGAGAATCTCGGATACGGGCTGGACCGCGAGATCAGCAAGGAGGAGCTGAAGCGGGCGGCGGCCATGGCCTACGCCGACGGCTTCATTGAAGAGCTCCCGGACGGGTACAACACGGATGTCGGAGAACGCGGGGTGAAGCTGTCCGGCGGACAGCGGCAGCGGATTGCCATCGCCAGAGCACTGCTGCGCGATCCGAAGGTTCTCATGCTCGATGAGGCGACCTCAAGCCTCGACAGCCAGTCGGAGGCCGTGGTGCAGAAGGCGCTGGGCAATCTGATGCAGGGCCGGA
Organism: Paenibacillus sp. FSL H8-0122; assembly: GCF_038005345.1. Taxonomy (NCBI): domain Bacteria; kingdom Bacillati; phylum Bacillota; class Bacilli; order Caryophanales; family Paenibacillaceae; genus Paenibacillus; species Paenibacillus sp. FSL H8-0122. Next base: position 7,221,097 of record NZ_JBBOTB010000001.1, read on the forward strand.
CTACGATTGTGATTGCTCACAGATTAGCTACGGTGGTCAATGCGGACCAGATTATTTTCATGGAGAAGGGCCGGATTACCGGCAAGGGCACGCATGAGGAGCTGCTGAGGGACCATGAGCTGTACCGTGAATTCGCCGAGCAGCAGCTGCAGATGAACACACCTGAGCTTCTGAGCCAAGGGATAGAGGAGGGTTCGACAGATTATGGTCAAAATACTGGTGGTGGACGACGATCCGCATATCCGCGAATTGGTGGGAGTGTTCCTGAGAGCTGAAGGGATGGCCGAGGTGCTGAGCGCTTCTGATGGACTGGAGGCGCTGCGGCTGCTCGAAGAGACTGCGGCGGATATGGCGATCATTGATATTATGATGCCGAATATGGACGGCTGGGAGCTGTGCCGTGAGCTGCGTAAGCAGTATGATTTTCCGATTCTGATGCTGACGGCCAAAGGGGAAACCTCGCAGATTGTCAAAGGCTTCGAGCTGGGCACAGACGACTATCTGGTCAAGCCGTTCGAGCCGCCGGTGCTGATCGCCAGGGTCAAGGCCCTGCTGAAGCGTTACCAGATTGCGGCCGCCCAGAGTGTTACCGTTGGCAGTCTGCGGATGAACCGCGCCACCTATGAGGTGCAGTCCGAGCATGGCGGGTTCACGCTGCCGCTGAAGGAATTCGAGCTGCTCTTCAAGCTGGCCAGTTACCGGGGGCAGACGCTGACCCGTGACCGGCTGATTGAAGAGATCTGGGGCTACGATTACGAAGGCAATGAGCGGACGCTGGATGTGCATGTAGGCCGTCTGCGCGAGCGGTTTCCGCAGGAGAAGTTCGGATTCTCCATCCGTACGATCCGGGGGCTTGGCTACCGGCTGGAGGGATAAGCATGAAGCGCAGAGTCATGAAGATATGGGAGAAAATCAGTATTGTTGGACCTATAGCCGGAATGTTGACCATGTTCTTTATCTCCTGGAACGGAAGCTATTTCGGCTCAAGGCTGCTGGTCCATTATTTTCACTGGTCCTTCTCCGAATACGGGTATCACCTGTTTGTTATGGCGATGCAGATTATCATCTTTTTCGTCTGCGGGGCGATGATTGCCTTTGCTACACGCGGCAAGGATCAGAACTTCTATATGCCGATCCTTACAGCCATGCGGCAGATCTCTCAAGGCAACTTCAAGATTGAACTGGAGAACAGCGGCCAGTACCGGCAGTTCGGAGGGATTGTGGAAGGGATCAACGAAATGGCGAGTGAGCTGAGCCGGATGGAGCTGATGCGGCAGGACTTCATCGCCAGCGTATCCCATGAGATCCAGTCGCCGCTGACCTCGATCCGCGGGTTCGCTGTCGCGCTGCAAGAGGAGAACCTCAGTCCGAAGATACGCAAGCATTACCTGGATATTATAGAAGCGGAGAGCCGCCGTCTGTCCGGCCTGAGCGACAATCTGCTGAAGCTGTCCGTGCTGGATGCGGAGAGCTTCCCGTTCGAGCGGAAGCCCTATAGGCTGGATAAGCAGGTGCAGGCGATGATCCTGGCCGCAGAGCCGCAGTGGCTCGGCAAGGAGATTGAGGTGGAGGCCGAGCTTCAGGAGACCACCGTGACTGCGGTGCAGGATCTGCTGAGCCAGGTATGGACCAACCTGCTGCATAACAGCATCAAATTCACTCCGCAGGGTGGAAGGATCACTGTCACTATGCGCAATACGAGGGAGTGGGCGGAAGTGGAGGTCAGGGACAGCGGGATCGGCATGACCGAAGAGGAGCTGGCCCGGATCTTCGAACGGTTCTATAAGGCGGATAAGTCCAGAAGCGTCAATAGCGGCAGCGGCAGCGGGCTGGGACTCCCGCTCGTGAAGAAGATCGTGGAGCTCCACGAAGGCAGCGTACACGTAACAAGCCGCCCCGGAGAGGGGACGGCGTTCATCGTGCGGCTGCCGCAGCAGGTTAGCTGAACCCATGGTCTGCCCGGTTATTCAGCCCGGGCCTTCACGGGCCAAGAAGCTCATTATGCCGGTGGTATCCTCGCGTTCCCCCGGGCCCCGAACAACATAGCCCCGAACCCATGACAGCCAGATGATGTTGTCAGGGTTCGGGGCTATTTGCGCATCCGTATTCGCTTGAGATAGGGCTGCGTTGTCTCCCATCAGAGTTCCCGCCGGATCATCTCTGCCAGCAGGGGGATGCCGCGCTCCAGTTCTGCCGCAGAGGCATAGGCGTAGGACAGTCTGAGATGCCTCCCGTCGCTGCGGTCATACAGATCGCCAGTATTCAGCAGCAGTCCGGCACGCAGCGCTGCGGTGAACAGCTTGCGCGGGGGGACAGCCTGGTGGAGCGACAGCCAGATATAGAAGCCGCCTTCCGGTATATTCCAGCTTGCCAGTCCGGTGCAATGGAGCTGCAGCAGCTCAAGCATGTGGTCGCGGCGCGCGCGTAGTCTGCCGCGCAGCACATGCACGTGCTCCTCATGATAGCCGCCCGTAAGCCAGCTGGCGGCCGCCAGCTGAGACAGGGAGCTTGCGCCGTAATCACTCTGCATCTTGATGTCGGCCAGCCGCCGGACGACCGGCTCTGGTCCGGCAATCCAGCCGATGCGCAGACCGGGGCTGGCGGCCTTGGACAGAGTACCCAGATGCAGGACCCGTCCCTCATGGTCCAGTGCCTTCAGCGGCGGTGGTGGCGGAGCGTCCAGCCATAATTCCTGGTAGGCCCCATCCTCCAGAATGGGCAGCCCAAGTTTGCCTGTGACCTCCATCAGCTCCCGGCGGCGCTCGGCATCCATCAGGATTCCGGTAGGGTTATGAAAAGAAGGGATGCTGTAGAGCATCGCCGCCTTACTGCGGACCGCCTCGGCTGCAAGCTGCTCCGGGATCAGACCACGCCCGTCCATAGGCAGGCCGCTGAATTTCACCCCGGCAGACTGAAAGGCATGAATCGAATACAGATAGGACGGCTTCTCTAGCAGGATAGAAGAGCCGCGCGGCAGCAGCCCGAGGGCAATAAGCTGAAGCCCCTGAAGGGCACCGGAGGTAATCAGGATGGAGTCCGGTCCAGCGGTAATGCCGCTCCGGGCCAGTAACCGGCTGACCGCCGCCCGCAGCGCCGAATTGCCAAGCGGCTCCTCATAGGAGAGCGGGGGAAGAACGCGCTGCGCGAGTCCGGCCAGCACCTCGTTCATCGCGGCTCTGGGCAGCAGCTCATGCGCTGGCTCACCGGTGCCAAGGCGGATCAGACCCGGCTCATACTCGAGCCGGTTAATGTCCTGGATGGTGGGCAGGTTGGGATAGTGAATTCCCTCCTCTACATAGTCATTCCAGTTGCCTGAGCGTTCCGGCCCGGCTGGAGCCGCTGCGTTTACCGTATCTGTACGGCCGATAGGCGGCCGCCCGCCTGTAACTATTGTTCCGCCGCCGCGTCTGCCTTCAATCAGGCCAAGGGCGGTAAGCTGGCCCAGCGCTGTAACCACTGTGCTGCGGTTCACGCCGAACTGGCGGCACAGCACCCGCTGCGGGGCCAGCCGCATGCCGGGCGGCCAGGCCCCGGTGGTGATCTTGGTCAGGAAGTAGTCGAAGATCTGACTATGCAGCGGCAGCGGAGAAGCCGGGTCCGGCTTCCATGTGTCCAGCAGGCCGGAGCCAGCACCAGCTTGCTGCGCTTCAGGAGCTGCGGGCCGGGAATCATCCGTATATACGGATGGGCCGGGCGTGCCTAAGTCTGTTGTTGTATGGTTGTACCGTTGAGGATGTGTCAAGGGCAGGTTCCTTCCGGACAAAATAATGTACAAAAGCGAAAAACTGAACACATTATGCTTCAGCGCAGGCAACCGGCCCCAATGTATGCGAAAAACTGAACACATTGTGCCACTGCGAGGGCTACCGAGCGATTGTCGCTCCTCACAGCCGCTATTGAATAGCATAGCCCTCATTTCTTTCTCTCTTTCGTTCCTTCTTTCTTCCAGTCTACCATGATTCCTCCTCTTTCATTCGTCTTGGTTGGTATGTGCCGCAGAACTTGGATGGTTACGGCAGCTGCTATGGCAGGGTACGATCAGTAGGCTAATACCGGAGGTAGCCTGAGAGGCTCGTTTATCTGGAAGCACTACTAGGAAGATATAAGGGGGAAAAGAAATGGTACAGGCCATTATACATGGAATCATTCTGGCCTTCGGGCTGATTCTGCCGCTGGGCGTACAGAATATATTCGTCTTCAATCAAGGGGCACAGCATACGAGATTCCGCAGTACGCTGCCTGTCGTTCTGACAGCGGCAGTCTGCGATACGCTGCTTATCGCTGCGGCAGTCGGCGGAGTTTCCTTGGTCATTCTTTCGGTGAGCTGGGTCACGCCTGTTATATATGGAGCGGGCATTCTGTTTCTCACCTTCATGGGCTGGAGAATCTGGCGCTCTACTCCAGCGAAGGATGAGTCGGGCCGTCTCTCGCCGAAGGGACAGATACTCTATGCGCTGTCTGTCTCCCTCCTGAACCCGCATGCCCTTCTAGATACGGTGGGCGTGATCGGGACCAGCTCGCTGCAATACGATGGGCTGGTGCGTTGGGCCTTCGCGGCGGCGACAGTGACTGTCTCCTGGCTCTGGTTCCTGGGTCTTGCTGCAGCGGGCCGCCAGCTCGGCAGGCTGGATGCTTCCGGCAAAGTCATGAAGGGGCTGAATACCGTATCCGCCCTGTTGATCTGGGGGATCGCCGTTTATATGGGAGTTCAGTTGTGGGGGCTGTTGTATGGCTAAAGAGATTTCCCTTCATTCCTGCTGAATGATAGGAGACTTGCTTTAGCCTCATTTAACTGACTATTTTAGTTTGTACTTACTTTACTCAATAGATCTGTTAATTCTTTAGAGCTGCGATCTTTTAATTTCAACATTTCTTCGCTATTACTATCTTTAATCAAAAATCCACTTTTGGTTTTAAAATCTAAATAAAGGCTGAATCTCACAACTTCGGTATCCGCGTAAGTAACATTCATTCGATACGTTGGTGGACCCACATCAACAGCCCCGCGTACTTTTTTCACAGTTCTTATAGCATCATTGAATACCCGGATGCTATCGTTATCAGTGTAAGCAGTTTCAGCTGTTTCAGAAATAAGAGTGACGCTAACAATCTTAGGATTTGGTTTGACTAAAAGATATATTAAAACAAGTAATAGTATTAATGAAATTGAAATGATGCCGATTCTTTTCATAAACGCTCCCCCTAATGAAATGTTTTTGGCCTTTATTCAATAACTTCTAAATTATTGATTCAGCCCTTATCCGTAAGATTCGGCAAGCCCGTTGCCAAACTGTTTCGAATTCTTCACACTTTCGAGCTATAGTTGTTTTATTTGACTCTATTCTATTGACGGTTGAAATCCCATCCTCTACCATACAGATATAAACATAATGTTCTAAATTATGGAATGTGGGAGGTGGTGTTGCTTTGAAGCCTGCAGTCATGATTCGAGACCAGCTTGCAGATTATTTAACCCAGCAGGGGTTGTCCATTAATCAGTTCGCCATAAAATCTGGCATTAATTCCGGGACACTGAGCCGGATTATTAATGGCCATCAGCCCATTGCCATGAGCCATCTGGAGTTAATCACTGCGGGAATGGGGGTGAGCGAGGATTTTTTTTACAGTCTGTATGTGGAGGAGTGTTTCTATTATTCGGCACCGACCTGGCGGCGGCTTCGCCCGTTCATTGTGAAGTGTGCGGAACTGGGGCGAACGGATTGTATCGGGCGTCTGGTGGAGAACCTGCTGGATAATCTGACCTATGTTCCCATGCTGTATGAAGTAGCGGAAGGCTTGTTCCAACAGGGCCACTGGCCGGCGGCGGCACTCCTCTATGAGAACGTAAGCGCCAGCGAGAAATACCAGTATTCCGAACGCTTGGCCACCTGCCAATACCGCCTATTCCAGATTGCCCTGGGTGATGACCAGAGCACGAACCTGCGCGCAGCCACTCTGTTCGAGAGCTACATTCCGCGCCTGAATGAGGCGGATCAGTTGGATGGGCTGAAAGATTTGTTGGAAGTATACTATTCCTTGCAGCAGTGGCCTAAAGTTAATGAACTCGCAGAGAAGATGCTTGAACTGGCTACACTACGTTATAATCTCCAGCTCCAGTCAAACTTAAATCGAGGCAACATTAAGACTTCTAAAACTCCACTATATCTCTATATTTTGCGATCTCATCTCTTTCTCTCTAGTATTTGCATGGAATACGGGGATTATAAATCTGCTATAGAACTTGTGCCGCGCTATATGGACGGAAGCTGGATAAAGGAAGATGATGAAGAAGCGAGACGGACGTTAGTTCAGTTTAGAGAGTGGGGTACTGCGAATATTTACTTATACCGTATGCTGGACGGACAAATAGAAGTGCTAGACGAGTATGTCGAATATATATCTGCACAAACAGACGAGATATTTACGGCGATTTACAATATTATCCGATGTGCAAATTGGTATGATTGGAATGTTGATCATATTCTGGAGCGCTTCTCTGCCTATATCCCATATCGAACTTATAAATCAGAATTCGGACAATACAACTCACAGATTATGGCAGACAAACACGCGAGATTTCTTGCTGAATTGGCAAACTATTATTTACATAATAAAAGAAACAGAGGGATTGAATTCTTACTAGAAAGTTTGGAATCTTCATTTATTATAAACAATGAGAGTGTGGCAATCACTTGTGTCAATTTGTTTGAACAATACAGGGATGTTGCCAGTGTAGAAGAGTTGGAAAGATACAAATTTTTAATGAGAGAGGTGTGGAAACCAAATGAAAAAACAATTTATCAAGCTTCTGGTTCTATGTAGCGTATCTGTCGTAATTTTGTCTGCAATTTCAACTAGTGGAATTGTAAAATATAGCAGCATTCAGTCAATAATTCAAACTAACTCACATGGTATTGGTGGTTAACTGATCCATCAACTAACGTTCCCGTTTATTCCGGGAACGTTTTTTATTTGCTGATTTCTAAAGGGGGATGTATCCAGAACCTAACTGCCGTGTAGATGTACATACATTTATCAAACGGTTGATGTCAATTGTAAGAGGCAGAGCAGACTTACTGTTTCTCGCCATGGTTTTGAAATAATTGTATCTATAACCAATATAGTAGATAATGCAAAGAGACCTATTTTATGCAGTTTTACATAAATATCTATAATGTTGCATAAGGAGGCGGGATTCCCATGCATAGTCCAGCAATCGTTAGAATTCGTATAGAGCAAGCTAGGAGTAAGCTTTATACATTACATATTCAATATGGCGGTTTCAATCACCCGGAGGTCTTGCGGCAATCCGTAGTACTGGATGAGCTGCTCAATGCCTACGATAATGCCTATCGGATGAACAAGCGTCCGCCTGCTTAAATATTGATCATGAAAATAACTGGAAATTTAAATATAAGATCCAACGGATACGTGTATAAAAGAGGTGGTAAATGCGGTGGAGCATACAGTCAAAATTCGAGATGAGATAGCAGCGCATCTCACAAAACATAAACTGTCTATTAATCAGTTTGCAATTGCCAGCGGAATTCATTCCGGCACACTCAGCCGGGTCATGAAAGGCCAGCAGGCCTTGGCGATGAATCACCTGACCCGCGTGACCAGCGGGATGGGGCTGCCGGAGGACTACTTTTACAGTCAGTATGTGGATGAATGTTTATACGATTCGACACCGACCTGGCGACGTTTACGGCCGTTCCTGCTGCAATGCGCGGCGTTATCGCGTCTTGATTGTATTGAGCGGGTGGCGCAGAATTTACTGGATAACCTGCTGTATGCACCGCTGCTGTTCGAGGTTGCGGAGGAGTTATTTGAGCAGAAAAACTGGCAGGCCGCAGCATTAATCTACGAAAATGTGGGAGCCAGCGAGAAATACCAGCATTCCGAACGGCTGGCGCTCTGCCAGTATCGGCTCTTCCTGATTCATCTTGGTGATGATCCGCACAAAAATCTAATCACTGCTACTTTATTAGAGAATTATGTCGATAAGCTGGACGAAGTTAATCAGTTGGATGCTTTGAAGCAGTTGGCGGATATCTATCTCGCGCTTCAGAAATGGGACAAGGTATCTGAGATTGTAGAAGAGATGCTCCGAGTGGCTTCCGTCCATTATGATTTTCATGGTGAATCAGGCCGTAGGCATAGAGATCATAAGTTATATAAAAGGCCGCTGTATACTTATATATTACATGCTCAGCTAATGAGGTCGTCTACTTATGAAGAGATGGGGAACTATACATCCGCATTGGATATTGTACCTCTCTATATGGATCATAGCTGGATACGGGAAGATGACGAAGAAGCAAGGCGTATTAAGGCCCAATATATAGAATGGGGAACGGCGAATACGTACCTTTACCGCTTAATGGATGGACAGATTGAGGTGCTGGAAGAATATATAGAGTATATCTCAACCCGTGAGAATGAGATTTTTATGGCACTGTTCAAGATCGTGCAATTGGCTAATCAGTATAAGTGGGACGTGGATCATGTGATACAGAGATTTGCGGACTACATTCCTTACCGGAAGGTTTACAGTATCTTTGGTGAACACAACAAATTCATTCATGAAAAAAACTATACCCAATTCTGCAGCGAGCTGGCGACCTACTATCTCACCCGCAAACGGTACAAAGGTGACGATGTGATTATGCAAAGCGTCGACTTATCCGCCAAATTAGACAGCGAGCAACAAGTGATCCGGGGGACCATATCCGTCGATTTCGAGATTGCGATTACGGATATTCCTAAGTCGGGTTGAGGTAGTCAGGAACGGTTTAAACTATAGATCCTCCTTACATGAAGTCTGAGATCCTTCAAGGAATCTCAGACTTCATGCGTTGGACAGCATAGAATTATTATAGATTTCCAAAAATGAGATATTATTGAGACCTTAATGAGAACTTTCCGCAATTCGTTTAGCCTATGATGGATAAATAGGTTTCTGAAGTGTGGGGAGGAATTAACAATGAATTATAAAAGAAGATTATTAGCGAGTGTCGTATTAATAGAAATATTGTTAGTTGGTTGTAGTCGGGTTAGTAACATATCTTCTTCTGATCCAGCCCAGACCGCTAGGCCGTCTGTGACTGAGCCGATCCAAACCGAAAATGCTGATAACGATTCAGGAGAGATGGACAATCCAGAGAAGCAACAAGGTGAACTGTTAAGTTACACTGATGAGCAAAAAAACGAAATCCTTACTGCTGCGAAGAAAGCTGGACTTAGTAAAGTGTACATACCCACAATTGGCCTGGGTGTTGATGACTACCTGCATAGCGTTAAGGCCGCAGAAAATGAAGTTAATCTCTCGTTTATTCGTGGTTTAATTACGGAGTCCTCCAGTGAGCTTGAACCGTTACATGAAATTGAAACAACAAGAAAAGTTCAGCTTACTCAAACCATAACGGGAAACTGGATTAAGGAAAAAGGGGACCAGGAGTTTTTATATTTTGAGGTTGATGGAATTTACTTTAGTATGAAATCTGCCAAGGAAATTGATCCAGAGGCTTATGAAAAGGCGGTTGCTTCAATGACTGTGTTGGAGTAGCTTAACACTTGAACTATGAATCTGCTCTACTTAAGCAGGCCCATGAACTTGTTCATGGGCCTGTTACATTTCTCTCTGTGGCATCTATCCGCCAATCTGCGACATGCGGCGGGCGGTGGGGGTGTGGCTCTGGGCTTTGTGCTCCAGGGCCAGGGCCATTTCATGGTTATGCGGCTTGTTGCCGAGCGCCTCGCGGAACAGGGCCTGTACCGCCGCAGGGTCGCTGATCAGCGGGCGCACATTATATTCGTCCTGCCAGTACAGGCAGGCTTTGATGTTGCCGTCGGCAGTCAGGCGCAGGCGGTTGCAATTGTCGCAGAAATGCTCGCTGACCGGATGGATCAGCCCGAAGGTTCCCTTCGCGCCGGTGATACGCCGGTTCTGGGAAGGGCCATTCCCGGAGGGCATGTCGGCCTCCTCGGTGGTCCAGCCAGCTTCCTTGCAGGCCTCTACTACAGTCTCCAGCGGCAGATAGGTCTGCCGCCAGGCATCGCTGGCGCTGCCGATCGGCATGTATTCAATGAAGCGAACATTGAGCGGGCTGTTCAAGGTCAAGGCGATGAAATCCTTAATCTCGTCATCGTTAATGCCTTTCATCAGCACGACATTCAGCTTGATCGGGGACAGTCCAGCGGCTTCTGCGGCTTCAATTCCCTTCAGCACCTTGGCAACATCGCCGCCACGGGTAATCATCGAGAAGCGGTCCGGCCGCAGCGAATCCAGGCTGATGTTCACCCGGGACAGCCCGGCCTGCTTCAGGATAGCCGCTTTGGCTGGCAGCATCAGCCCGTTCGTCGTCAATGAGATATCTTCAATGCCGGGTATAGCGGAGATCATGGCTACCAGCTTCTCCAGATCCTTACGGACCAGCGGTTCGCCCCCCGTCAGCCGGACCTTCCGCAGGCCCAGGGGCGCAAGCGCCTCCACCACAGCGGCAATTTCCTCGTAGCTCATAATCTCGTCCTGCGGCTGGAATTGCATTCCTTCGGCGGGCATACAATAGATACAGCGCAGGTTGCAGCGGTCTGTAACCGAGATACGGAGGTAATCATGTATGCGTCCAAAAGGGTCAGTCAGCGGCTCCATAGCGTTGCTCCTTCACCTGTTGATTTTAGTTTAAATTTTAAAGAAAGCAGCCCGCTGCGTCAATGCACAAGCGGACAATCTAAAGCATAGGGGGACAGAAGGCCAAAGCAGCAGCCTAATTATGACAAAAGTGCGACAATTCCAGGGAATGGTCATAGAATGCTCACCGAAAGCGCTTATCAATTTCGATATAATTTAGGTGCGGAAGATTCAAACTTTAGAACCTTTTACTTTTGCGAAGCACAGCTATGATACCGGAAGGCTCAGGCGGCGATCCCTAAGGATACCCCGGGTATCCGGCAAACTATGTAGGGAGGATTTGCAAAATGACCATACCAACTGTTCCATCGCTTGTCGTGCCGGAGGCTTGCAGCCGCTGGCTGGAGAGTCGGGGATTAATATATCAGCTGCTGGTGGACTTCTATGGAAGAAAACCATCACTCTCACTGGTCGCCCAGTGGAGCCGTAACCGTGAGATGAGTGTCGCTGCGGAGATGACCGAAGGCGGCCGTGAATTGAAGCGTTACCTGTGCAGCCAGGAGCCGTCGATGCTACCGGCCATCTGTGAGAAAGAGAAACTCGAATACAAACGTCTGATGAATGAGCGGGCCGTCAGCTCCTTCGTGGCCCGTGAAGCGGCTCAGCTGGGCCGTGAGGAAGAATTCTGCAACGTGCTCTCGGATGTGTACGCATCGGCGGGCATTGTCTTCAAGAAGTGCAGCGGTGAAGCCGACGACCATATTGCCATTGAGCTGGAATTCATGGCCGTGCTGCATGAACGGATGCTGTACAACAGCTTCTCGATCCGCAGTGCGATGGAGCTTCTGGAGATTCAGGAGCGATTCCTTGAGGAGCATCTACTGAAGTGGACTCCACAATTCTGTGCGAGAATGAACGCTGCCACCGACAGCCCGCTGTATCTGGGACTCAGCCATATGCTGGAGGAATTCCTGCCGCAGGATCTTCACATGCTGCGTGCCTGGAAGGCTTCGCTGGAGAGCAGTGCGGCGGCGATGGCTTAATAAGTAACCATTCTCAATCAAAAAGGCGCCCTTCCATCAACCGGAAGGGCGCCTTATTTCTGCTCGTGGGATCTTGAACTTAAGCTTTCACTTGATAGGTCATGATCCAAAGAAAAAACAAAAAGCGTGTAGGATCGGAGGGGGATTTTGGAACTGTAGGAGCGGTAGCGTCCGCCTTTGTCTCCGGATTTCTACCGCAACAAGCGGTCTAAATCAGGAAATCTGGAGACAACAGCGGCCGGAAGTCCAAATATCCACTGTAGTGACGTCTGAGCTTTACGCTATGTTCTTACAATCAGCTCTTATAACTGAAACTGAAGTTCATCCCTTATTTATTCGTAAGTCTTCTTACTCCGAAACTTCATCAGGAACTCATACACCACCGGTACAACGACCAGGGTCAGGAGCGTGGAGCTGACGAGACCGCCGATGACGGTTACGCCAAGCCCCTTGGAGATGATCCCGGCACTGTTCTCCAGGCCGGTAACCAGTGGCAGCAGGGCGCCAATGGTCGCTAGCGCAGTCATGAGAATCGGGCGAAGGCGGGTAGCCCCGGCCTCAAGCAGCGCCTTGCGGGTAGACATTCCCTCTTGTTCCTTATGGATTACGCGGTCAATTAAGACAATCGCATTGGTGACCACGATCCCGATCAGCATCAGTGCACCCATCAGTGCCGAGACGTTCAAGGTCTCGCCAGCGAGGAGCAGGGCGACAAGAGCGCCGATAACTGTGAACGGCAGCGAGAACAGGATGGCGAACGGTGCCAGACCACCGCCGAAGGTGACTACAAGCACGAAGTATACAATGGCTATAGCCGCCAGCATGGCGATGCCAAGCTGCCCGAAGGTCTCATTAATCTGCTCGGTGACTCCGCCGAAGGTGATGGTCACGCCGTCCGGAAGATCAAGGGCATCTATTTTGTCCTCAACGGCTTTGGATGCACTATTAATGTCACTGGAGATAATGTCGGCGGTGACCTCGACCTTCATTTTGCCGTCTTCACGGGTAATGGAATCCGGGGACTGGCCCTGTTCAATGCTTGCTACCTCGCCAATCGGTACAGTAATGCCCAGTGGAGAAGTGAGCGTGGCGGCCTTCATTTCTTCAATACTATTGTAGGAATCCTTGTCCGTCTCAATGTAGACCTTGTAATTCTTGCCGTCCAGCTCTACCTCAGTCAGTACAGGCCGGGTTCCGTCGGGGCTCAGCTTCATCGCAAGCTGTCCGGCTGTTAAGCCCAGTGAGCTAAGCTTAGCCTGGTCAGCCACGATGGTGTATTGTTCATAGGCTTCGGAGAGGCTGGTCTTCCCGTCTTTGAAGTTCTTGGTATCTGCCTGAACAACTCCGGCAATTTCATCGGCTACCGGTTTGAGCTGCTCCAGCGTATCGCCGTAGATGTTGACAGTAAGGGTACTGCCGCCCAGTCCGCCTCCGGCCATGCCGGACAAATCGCCCCACACGCCATCCGGCACCTCTTGGCTTAAGCCTTCAATTAACTTCTCCTTCACGGTATCGAAATCAGGCGTATTGCTGTCATACGTGACATAGAACAAGCCTGAATTGCCTGAGCCCATTCCGAACGGGCCGCTGCCGCCGATGGAATATTGCATTTTGTCCAGATGCTGCTGGGCCAGAATGAACTTCTCAGCCTTCAGGCCCTGCGCCTTCACATCCTCCAGCGTCTGACCGGCCTTCGGGGAGAAGGTAAGCGTAACATTCTTCTCCTTCTGGGAAGGCAGGAAGCTGACGCCGATCGGCTTGATCAGGAACAGACTGCCTGCCAGCAGCAGAACAGCAACACCCAAGGTGATCAGCTTATGCGAGAGACACCAGTCCAGGATTCGGACATACCCGCCCGCCAATGCGCCGGGCTTGTCTTCGTGGCCCTTTTTCCCCTTCTTGAGTCCATTACGGAACAGGGTATGGGCCAGTGCAGGCACCAGGGTAATGGCAACCACCAGTGAAGCCAGCAGCGCGAATACCATAGTGAGGGCAAACGGCAGGAACAGCTCACCGACCATACCGCTGACAAAAGCGAGCGGCAGGAAGACGGCAATCGTCACAATGGTTGAGGACATAATCGGCACAAACATCTCACGGGTAGCCGCGCTGATCAGCTCTCTGCCGCGAAGCTTCTCGCCGGTCAGCGTAAGCCGCCGGAAGATGTTCTCAATGACCACGATGGAGTCATCGACTACCCGCCCAATGGCCACGGTCATGGCGCCGAGTGTCATCATGTTCAGCGTAATATCCATTTGCCGCAGGCATAATACTGCAATCAGCAGTGATAATGGAATCGAGATAATAGAAATAATGGTAGAACGGATATTGCGCAGGAACAGCAGGATGATAAGCACGGCGAACAGGGCGCCGAAGGCAGCCTTGGACAGCATCGTGTTCACGGAATCCTCAATCGGCTTGCCTTGATCCAGCAGTACGGTGAGGTCCATCGACTTGTATTGTTTCTTCAGTTCTTCTGTCTTGTCCTTGACTCCGTTCACGACATCGACGGTGTTGGCATCATTGGCCTTCACAATCTGAATCCCGATCGATTCCTTGCCGTTGGTGCGGGAGATTGATTCCGATTTTCCGACCACCTCGATAGTGGCAAGCTCACTCAGCTTCACCGTCGGCAGCCCGGTCATGGCGCCAGCGCCAGCGCCGTTATTGCCAGCCGCAGCATTGGTGCCGCCAGCAGCACTAGCACCACCTGAAGCTGCACCGCCTGCCTCCCCGGCTCCCGCACCGGCAGCTCCTGCTCCGGCAGCGCCAGGGGCGGAAGGAACCAGCGGAATGCTGACATTCTGCAAGTCCTCCACCGTAGTGATGTTGCCGTCAACCACAACAGCCTTCTGTGACTTGTCCATCTCGAACAATCCGAGCGGCACCCGCAGGGAGGAGGCTTGGATGATGCCTTTGATCGTATCCTCGGTCAGTCCGTACTGCTTCAGCTTCTCCTGATTGAACTTCAGGGACACTTCTTTGACATATTGTCCGGCAATCTGCACAGAGGCGACGCCTTCGATATCCTCCAGCGCCGGGCGGATATCATTCTCGGCAACCCGGGTCAGCTCCTCCAGATCGCCGGAGCTCTCATCAGAGATGCTGAGGGAGATGACCGGCAGCGAGCTGAGGCTGAAGCGCGAGATTTGCGGCTTTTGCACCTCATCCGGCAGCTTCACCTCGTTCAAGGCTTCCCGTACTGCTGCTGTGGCATTGTCCAGGTTCGTGCCGTAGTCGAACTCAATGGTGACGCTGGAGGCGTTCTCCAGAGAGGTGGAGGTCAGCATCTTCACGCCGTCTACGTTGCGGAGCTTCTGCTCCAGCGGCTTGCTGACGTCATTCACGACCCCTTCGGGTGCGGCTCCGGGATAAATAGTAGTAATGCTGAGATAAGGGATACTAATGTTAGGCAGGGTCTCCTGCTTCATAGTCAATCCGCTGTACAGACCGGCGAAGACAATAATGATCGTCAGCAGCCAGACGGCGAATTTGTTGCGGAGCGAGAAATTAATTAGGCTTTTCATCAGTAAAAAGAACCTCCAGTACATTTAATCTTGATATTACAGGCGTGCCGCATCTGCGCTTCGCTTAATGAAATCCGCAGGAAGTGTGCATATAAGGAGCGAATACTTTCTTCAATTGACTTAGCTCGCCGGATAGCCCGGGGTACCCCTCAAGATTGGCCAGCATCCCTTGAATGATCGCTTTACGGGGCTGGGAGGTTAGGATCTCGTTCTCCAGAATGCTTAGGGACTCCAGGCCGTCTTCGGCATGCTCGTGGTGTATTCCGTCCGCTTCACTGAGCAGGAGCTTCATCGCCTTAATCAGCTGAAGCGGGCTCTGGCGCGGTCCTTCTCCTTGACCCTCGGCCCATCCGGCGAGGACTGCGGAAGAGATCAGAGGAGCGGGCTTTCCTGCAAGCAGGCCGGAGACCATAATGTCCAGCCAGTCGACCAGCCGGTCAGCCAGCTCAGGGATGGAGACAACAGTCTCCTGACCGAACAGCAGCTTGATGCTGGAACTGATCATGCCGTGGCTGAGCACGCACAGCTCGCCTGCATAGGGCAGAATCTCTGGGCCGTACATGAGCTCCAGCTTCTGCTGGAACCAGCGCAGCAGGGCAGCGTTGTTCTGCTTCACCCAATCGGGAATCTCGGCTACACCCCGGCCGGCCACCTCCTGGAATTGGCGCTGCAGGAATTCGCGCAGCTCGTATACATGACTAAGCAGTATTTCGAGCTGGTTCCGCAGCTTCTCCCTGGGCTCTATGCCTGCTGCCTGCTCCTCCTGCTGCAGCGGATCATGAATCATCCGGAAGCAGTAGATGTATATACTGCGCTCCAGCTCCTCTTTGGATTTGAAGATCAGATACAGACTTCCTTTGGAGATCCCGCATAATTCGGCAATCTCCTGCATGGAGGTGGAGGAGGAGCCTTTTACAGCGAACAGCTGCATGGCGGTCTTAATGATTTGTTCTTTTTTGGTCATGCTTTTAGCGGTCAAGGCGATATAGGCCCCCGTTCTGACTAGACAGTTCTGTATTTGACTGATTGGTCAGTGAGATTATATTATATATCCTGCAGCAATACAAATTTGCAGGTTTCAGTAGGAAGAAACGGATTCTTCATGTAAGATATAAATGTGTCATTTTGGTGAGAATCGGCGGAATGAGAAGGTAGGGTACATATGAGAAGAGGACTGCAGGCTATGGTCATCATAGCGGCTATGCTGGCTTTCTATTATTTTGGATTTGGGATTTTCGGCAGTACAGCCGGAACCATTATCAGTATATTTTCGACATTGACGGTCATCTCTGTCGCGCTGGGGATCTTCATGGAGAACCGCAATCCCTCCACCACAGTGTCCTGGATTCTGCTGCTCGCGCTGATCCCGGTGCTGGGGCTGGTGTTCTATTTCCTGTTCGGGCAGAATGTATTCAAGCGGCGCAAGTATGACAAGAAGGCCCAGCGCGACCTCATGGCCTATGAACGGATTGAGAACGATGCGTTGCGGATGCACCAGGACTGGTCGGTGTTCAGCCCCTCGCAGCAGAAGCTGCTGGGCCTGTCCCAGCGGCTCGGTCGCACGCCGATCTCCTTCAATTCAGAGTCGCGCATTCTGACCAACGGGGAAGAGACCTTCGGGACACTGCTGCTGGAGCTGCGGCAGGCGCAGCATCATATCCATATGGAATATTATATTTTCCGGGCGGATCATATCGGCACGCGCATTCAGCAGATTCTGATTGAGAAAGCCCGCGCGGGCGTTGCAGTCCGGTTCATGTATGATGCGGTCGGGAGCATGCAGCTCTCCAGAGCCTTCCTTAAGGAGCTTAGTGATGCGGGGGTGCAGGTGGCTGCTTACGGCAACTCGACCTCCTTTTTCTCCAGCAGGGTGAATTACCGCAATCACCGCAAAATCGTGGTCATCGACGGCGATGTCGGCTTCATGGGCGGGCTGAATGTAGGGGATGAGTACCTGAGCCGCAGCAAGACCTACGGGTTCTGGCGGGATACACATATGCTGCTGAGGGGCGAAGCGGTGCGGACGATGCAGATTATCTTCCTGCAGGACTGGATGCACACCACCGGCGAGAAGATCCTGGAGCAGGATTACCTCTCCCCGCAGCTTCGCTTCACTACCGGAGACGGGGCGGTGCAGATTATTGCCAGCGGCCCGGATAATGAGCGGCGTGCGCTCAAGAATATTTTCTTCTCCATGATTACTACAGCGGAAAAATCCGTCTGGATTGCCAGTCCCTACTTCATCCCCGATGAGGATATACTGACTGCGCTGCGTGTGGCGGCTATGTCGGGGCTAGATGTCCGCCTGCTGTTCCCGGCCAAGCCGGATAAATGGATTCCGTTCCTGGCCTCCCATTCCTACTTCCCGGCGCTGCTGGAGTCCGGCGTGAAGATCTATGAATATGAGAAGGGCTTCATCCACTCCAAGCTGCTGATTGCAGACGGGGAGATTGCTACGATCGGAACAGCGAACATGGATATGCGCAGCTTCCATCTTAATTTCGAGGTGAACGCGCTGCTGCTGCAGACCGAGAGTGTCTCGCGCATTGTCGCAGACTTCGAGCGTGACCTGCAGTCCACGCGGCAGATTGTCCATGAGACCTTCATGGAGAAAAGACTGCTGGAGCGGCTGCTGGAATCCGCAGCCCGGCTGATGTCTCCGCTGCTGTAAGCGGACAAGCGGACAAGCGGACAACAAAAAAACGGTACCGTCCTTTTGTGGCGCTGTACCGTTTTTTGTTTTTAGGAAATTATGATTTTCTTCTGTTTTGGATAAGTGGCGTGCAGGCGGATGGCCCGAATGTATGTGAAAAACAGCATACATTGTGCTCGCATGCAGGCGGATGGCCCGAATGTATGTGAAAAACAGCATACATTGTGCTCGCATGCAGGCGGATGGCCCGAATGTATGTGAAAAACAGCATACATTGTGCTCGCATGCAGGCGCATGGCCCGAATGTATGCGAAAAACAGTATACATTGTGCTCATATGTAGGCGCATGGCCGAATGTATGTGAAAAACAGCATACATTGTGTTTGCGCGCAGGTATTTTATTCACCCGTCTAGGGTGAAATGTGTTCTTTTCCCATTCAGAAGGTAGTGAAGCCAAGCCGGGTCTGTATCCGGTAGAGGATGTATTTCAACCAGGTGACCTCACTCTGATATTCCGTGAGCGGCAGGCTGTATTCAGCGCCCTCGTTGTTCCATAGCCGGTTGAAGTAGCCCTCCACCTCCGCATACAGCGGCTGTTCCCGCGGAACGGATACATAGAGGTCATTCTCCAGGTTATAGTCGTCCAGATTACGGGCTGTGAAGTTCGTTGATCCGCCCAGCAGGGTAGAGTCGCCTGACGCCTTGGCAATGAACATCAGCTTGCTATGATACTGCTCCTCGCCTGTATTGTACCAGCGGATTAGAATATTTCCTTGAGAGCGGCGGTCCAGGTCCATGGCAACGGGACGGTTCGGGATGCCGATTTTGTCCCGTCCGAAGGCATTCTGGTTGGGATCAAGCAGCAGCCTCACCTGGGCGCCCCGTGCATCTGCGGCAAGCAGGGCATCAATAATTCCGTCATCCGCCAGATAGAACATACCCATCCAGATGACATCCCCGGGTCCTGCCGCAGCGATCCCATCCAGGGCATATTTGTATACCTTGCCTTCGGTCAGATAGCGGACTTCAAGCGAAGGTTCCCCGGATGCGGCAGCGGGCGTTTTGAATTCAGGAGGCTTGCTCAGCAAGGGACCGGCTCCCGAGAGATTAGCCGCCGCCTGCTCACTCCGCAGAATATCCTCCTGGATTGGACCCTGCACCTCCAGGGCAATGTTGGAATGATAAGCGCTGGCATCATGCACATTGCCGGAGGAGATCAGGGCAGTGTTCTCGCTGAGCACGACCTTGCGGTGGTTCGCTTTGACATTGAGCAGCTTCAGGTAGGAACGTGCGGTAATGTCCGGTCCTCCGCTGGCCATCAGATTCGGAATCCAGCCGGTGCCGGATTGTCCGAACCACTGGATGAAGGTGCGCCAGACCGCAGAATAGGCAGGAGTCGAGTCCCGCAGACCGTCTACATCCGTCATGATGATCTTAATACCGGCGGCTCTCATCTCTTCCAGGAGGGCATTAGGCGCAGAGCCGTAATTCGTATTCACCTCATCGGTGATGAAGACGATCTCCATCGCAGGATGGGCGGCTTTCTGGGCAAGCAGCTTATCGGTAAGCTGTCTGCTGACAGGGGGGAACTGCTGGTCTGTATGGGTATAGTTATTGAACAGGAACAGATCGATCACGAGGAACTGTCTGGACTCTTCAATAATCTGCAGGATTCGGGGCAGAATCTGTTCTTCCCTTGCCTGCTTCCCGCTGTTGTCCTGGTAAGTCAGATCATGCCAGAAGGCGACCGTATTCACCTTATACGCAGGACTCTCCGCAGAAAGTCCGGGCGGCAGCGGCTTATGGGTCTGATAGATCATCACCCCGGCCAGCCAGAGGAGAAGAAGGGTCAGGGCCATCAGGAGTCTGGAGCGGCGGCGCAGGAAGAACTGCCATTGGCGCTTGTGGCGGGATGGCGTAATGGCGCCGGAAGCCAGCGTGATATGTAACTGTTCGGGTGTGACGGGACGGCGGCCTTGATTCATAATAATCCTCCTGGGTCTGCTGCGGGGCCAGAGCGGCTCTAGTGTGGCCAGCATTGTAAATACCTATAACGCCCGCTAAGGAGAAGTGAAGCAGCTGACGGCAAAATCCCTGAAAAATCTAGTGTTACAATAAGCGCTCCATTTCATCCGCACCGTACCATGGAGCTGCATCATACAAGTTCTGGTGACATAACACAGATGCAATTGTATAATGAGTGTAAATAATTTGTATAAGGTTTGAATCTTCAAATGTATTCAGTGTAAACAGGAAGGCAGTGAGATCCATCGTGTATTCCATCAAACAGGTCGTCGAAATGCTCGATATTCCCTCTGTCACTCTGCGGGCGTGGGAGAACCGGTATCAGGCTGTCGTCCCGGAACGTACCGAATCCGGCTATAGGCTGTACAACCAAGAGAATATTGAGGACCTTCGCTGGTTGAAGGAACAGACCGATAAACAGGGCATCAGTATCTCACATGCCGTGCGGATGCTGAAGCAGCATAAGCAGAAGGACCTGGATGAGCGTATGTCCGTTGCGGGCGGGGATCCCAAGGATGCCTTGGACAAAATGAGGCAGCAGATCTATGCAGCGCTGCTCGACATCCAGGGCGAGCGGGCGGATGCCCTGATCGATTTCGGGTTCTCCCTGTACGGCTATGAGGCGATGGTCCATCAGGTGCTGGTGCCTGTTCTGGTGAAGGTTGGCGATGCCTGGGAGCAAGGGACGGCAACCGTGGCCCAGGAGCATTATATGACACATATGATCTCGAACCGGCTGTCCCAGTTCTTTCACGTGTTCCCGGTGTATGCCCATCTGCACAAGGTGCTTGCTTTCTGCCCGGCAGGAGAGCATCACCAGGTCGGCCTGCTGCTGTTCTCGCTGTTCCTGCGCAGAAACGGGGTTGAAGTGATCTATCTGGGGGCCAATACCCCCGAGGACGGTGTGATGGAGCTGCTGGAGAAGCAAGAGCGGATCGGAGCTGTCTGCCTATCCGTTACGAATGGTACGCTGGTCCCCTATACGGAGGAGCTGCTTGAACGGCTCGGCAGCTTGTACCCGGAGATGCAGCTCATCGCGGGCGGTAAAGCTTATGAGGCAATCAGCCTCCAGGATACCAACGCCACCTATGTGATGGCGGAGCCGCCGGAGAAGTGGCAAGCCTGGTTCGATCAGGAATATGTCACAACCCGGCATAGAGCGTAGCAAATATAGCGGATTTTAATTGAAGTAGATTCCATAGGAACCGGTCAGAACCCTTGTACAGGGCTGGCCGGTTCTTTTGCTGTGGACAAGTCTAGCAACCAAATTGCTGGAAGTCTGGCAGATGATATTTACATGGCCCGGCAAAGTATGTATGATATTTGTATCACTATTGTATAGTTTTTGTATAATGTTTGAACGAAGGAGGACGTTGCTTGATCCGAACCACAGATACCGCAAAAGTCGCAGTAATTGGCGCAGGACCGGGCGGGCTGGCCGCCGCCATGCTGCTTGCCGCCGAAGGATATGAAGTCGATCTCTATGAACAACAGGCAGAAGTTGGCGGAAGATCAGGCGAACTGAAGCTGGGAGACTACCGTTTTGACCGGGGAGCCACCTTCTTGATGATGCCGCATTTGCTGGAGGAGCTGTTCACTCTGGCAGGGCGTTCGGTGCATGACTATGTCTCGCTTACAGAGCTTGATCCGCTGTATTCACTGCATTTTGGAGATACCGTATTTACGCCCTCCACGAACCAGGATCAGACGGCTGAGGAGATTGAGCGGCTGTTCCCCGGCAACGGCAGCGGCTACCGCCGGTTCATGGCAGAAGAAGCCGATAAGCTGGAGCGGGTGATTCCGCTGCTGCAGCGTCCGTTCCAATCGTTAGGGGATTATGTTAAAAGAGATGTGTTCCACGCGCTGCCCAAGCTGAACGCTACAGACACCGTGTATAACCGGCTGTCCCGTTATTTCGATGATGAACGGCTGCGGTTCTCGTTCTCGTTCCAGGCCAAGTATCTGGGGATGTCGCCTTGGGAATGTCCGGGCACCTTCACGATTCTGTCGTACATGGAGCACCGTTACGGCCTGTACCATCCGTCTGGCGGCATTAACCGTGTGCTTCAGGCTATGGCTGAGGTCATCCAGGAGCATGGCGGGCGGGTGCATACCGCAAGCGGAGTGAAACGCATTATCGTCAAGGACGGGCAGGCCGCAGGCTTGCTGCTGGAGAACGGGGAGAAGGTGGATGCGGATTATATTGTGATTGGAGCAGACTTTGGCTCTGCGATGACACAGCTGTTCGAGCCCGGGCTTCTGAAGAAATACACTCCTGCCAAGATTGCCCGCAAAAGATATTCCTGCTCCACCGCCATGCTCTACCTCGGTGTGGATGGAGAGGTGGACCTCAGTCATCATTCGGTTCATTTCGCGGACGATTACCGGCGTAATGTCAGAGAGATCACGGAGCTGGGCGTGCTGTCAGAGGATGCTTCTATCTATATCCATAATCCGTCAGTCATCGATAAGACACTGGCGCCTCCCGGTAAGTCCTCGCTCTACGTGCTGATGCCGGTGCCTAATCTGAGTGCCGATATTAACTGGGAGCAGGAGCGTGAGGAGGTAGAGAACTGGATGATGGAGCGGCTGCAGCAAATTCCGCAGCTGGCGGGAATCGCCGGACGCGTGGAAGAGAGCCTGTTCTTCTCCCCGCTGGACTGGCAGAACCAGCAGAATGTATATAACGGGGCCACCTTCAATCTGGCCCATAATCTCGGGCAGATGATGCATCTGCGGCCGCATAATACCTTCGAGGAGGTGCGCGGCATCTGGCTGGTCGGCGGGGGAACCCATCCGGGCAGCGGCCTGCCGACGATCTTCGAGTCGGCCAAGATCAGCGCACGGCTGCTGCGGGAGCATGACCAGGCTGTGCGGAGGCGGTTCAACGTACAGGCGGGTGCGCCCGGCGCAGGTGCGGGGGTTCCGTTATGAGCCGAATTGCCATCGTAGGCAGCGGAATCGGCGGGCTGACGGCAGCGCTGCTGCTTACCCGTCAGGGACATGAGGTGGTGATCTATGAACGGGCACCCCAAGCGGGCGGGCGAGTGGCCTTTGAAGAGCAGGACGGCTACCGGATTGACCGCGGCCCTACCATCGTGCTGCTGCCGGAGATGCTTCTCGGTATTCTGGAGGAAGGCGGCCTTCCGCGATCCAGCCTGGAGCTGCTGCGCTGTGATCCGCTCTACCGGGTTCACTTCAGAAGCGGGCGGGTGCTGACCAAATTCGCAGATGCGTCGGCGCAGGAGGAGGAGATTGACCGGCTCTATCCCGGAGAGGGCAAGGGCTTCACCCGGTTCATGAAGGACATGTCAGTGCTGTATCCGCAGGGGCGGACGTCGTTCCTGGAGCGGGGGTATGCCAGCGGGCGGGAATTCTTCAGTCCGGCTAACCTGTCGCTGATGGTTCGCCTGCGTGCTTACCGGAATCTGCGCTCTGCTATCGGGCAGTATTTCCGCAACGAGGAGCTTAAGGATGCGTTCTCCCTGCAGAGCCTCTATATTGGAGGAGCACCCTTCCGCACACCCGGTATCTACACCATGCTTCCTTACGCCGAGCATGCCTTCGGCATCTGGATGCTGAAGGGCGGATACGGGACGCTGCCGCAGATCATGGCCCGGGAGCTGGAAGACCGCGGAGTACAGATTCATACGGGCGCTGAGGTGGAATCCTTGCTTGTTGAAGGAAGCCGCTGCTGCGGAGTTGTTGTTCAGGGGCAGTCGATTCCTTATGATGCCGTTCTGTACAATGGAGATTTCCCGAATGTGGAGCAATTGCTGCCGCCTGGTGTGTTCAAGCAGGAACGGGCGCTGGGTGTGACAGCGGATAAGGGCAGACACATATCGGCCAAGGCCATAAAACGCGGAAGCTGGAAGCCCTCCTCGGGCTGCCTGCTGATCTATGCGGCCACGGATAAGCAGTGGCCGGAGTCGCTGGTGCACCAGTTCTTCCTGCCGGACAGTCTGAACAGCAGCCTGCATGAGCTGTTTGACCGGGGACAAATCCCCCAGGATTCATCTTATTATGTATTTAATCCGGTAGCGCTGGACGACAGTGCAGCTCCTCCTGGACAGAGCGTGCTGTATTTCCTTGTTCCCGTCCCGGCGGCGCCGGATAAGAACTGGGAGGAAATAGCCGGAGCACTAGCCGACAAAGTCATGGCAGATGCCGAGAAGCGGGGCTTCCCCGGGCTTGCCGCGAGTGTGATCTGGCGCAGGCTGAGAACACCTGCCGATGCGCAGCAGGAAGGAATGTATGGCGGGGGCAGCTTCGGTATTGCACCGCTGCTGAGCCAGTCGGGGGTATTCCGGCCCCAGCCGAAGCCTTATCCGCTCAAGGGGTTGTATGCCGCAGGTGCTTCCGTCCATCCGGGCGGCGGTGTGCCGATCGTGATGCAGGGAGCGAAGCTTGCCGTTCAGGAAATGATAAAGGAGATGAGCGTACATGGATGAAAGGATACTGCAGCAATGTGAGGAACTGATGAAGAAAGGGTCCACTTCGTTCCATAAGGCGTTTGATGTTCTGCCAAGTCCCAGGCGTGAAGCGGTGCATGTGATTTATGCCTTTTGCCGGATTATAGACGATAGTGTGGATGAGCCGGAAGGCGCGCCGTACAGCATTCATGAGCTGCGGGAGCATTTCATGAATCTGGAGCAGGCGGACGGGCATTTCATCTGGCCGGCTCTGCGCTGGCTGTTCAGCAGCTTCCCGCAGCTTCAGCGTGAGCCGTTTCTTTTGCAAATGGAGGGACAGCTTAGAGATCTTACCTTCACAGCCTATGACACGATGGAGCAGCTTAAGGATTACTGTTATCTTGTAGCGGGAACGGTAGGGGAGATGCTGCTGCCTGTTCTGCGGGATGATCAGAGTGAAGCGGCACGGACATCGGGAATTGCGCTGGGGATAGGAATGCAGCTGGTCAATATCATCCGCGATGTGGGTGAGGATCTCCGAAGAGGACGCAGATATGTGCCGCTTGAGGTGATGGAGGGACATGGCTACAGCCAGCAGGAGCTGGAGAACGGGGAGGTCAATCACCGTTTTACTGCCGTTATCCAGGAACTGCGGACAGAAGCGTTGGACTGGTTCCGGCGAGGGCTGGAGCATGTGCATACGTATCCTTTGGAGAGCGGCCTTGCCATTGAACTTGCCGCATCCTTCTATGCTGCTATTCTGGATGCTGTGGAGGCAGACGGGTATGATGTTTTCCGCAAAAGATCCTATGTCACCGATGAAGCCAAGCTCCAGCTGTTCCAGCGTACGGTTGTGCGTTATGCCGGTGCAAGAACTGCGGTGGTCTAACGATGGTCCGAACCCTTTTTTGGATCTGGTATACCATCGGTGCGCTGCTGCTGATCGTGTTCGGAATTCCGGACAGCCTGAAATTCTCTAACGGATTATTTCTCGTATTCTATGGTGCCTATGGGCTGGACTTATTAATCAAGGGGCAGTTCAAACCCTTCATGTCTGACTGGTCAGTCAATTCTTCGGGAGGCCGGATGACCAAGCGATTCTGGTATGCTGCTGCTCTTATCTGGTTAGGCGGAATGGCGGTGGAATGGGTAGGCGTGCATTCCGGCCGGTTGTTTGGGGATTATAATTATTCTACTATTCTCGGGCCTTTATTATTTGGTGTGCCGGTTACACTGGGCTTCGCCTGGATTGCCGTTGTGTGCAATGCCGTGCTGATCAGCCATGATTTCGGACAGCGCGGCCTCCGGCTCCTGCTGCTGCGGGCCGTGCAGGTCGGCTTTTGGACGGTCCTGATGGATCTGGTGCTCGATCCTGTTGCCCATGCCAGGAACTTCTGGCATTGGGAGGGCGGCGGGGGCTTCTATCAGGTGCCCTGGAGCAATTTCGGCGGCTGGCTGATTGCAGGTGCTGCCTTGTCCATGCTGCTCCCGGCTGTTCCGTTCACCCGGCTGGCTGCCCGCCGGGGTACCCGCCTGTATCAGGCGATCCTGATCCTGTTCGGCCTGATCAGCCTGACAGAGGGATTGCCTGCCTGCGCGGTGATCGCCGGGGCAGGTGCCGCTTTGGCCGAAGGGAGTCTACGCTATGTTGGAAGCCGTTCCATCGGGAAGGTTTGACTGGTTATTCTACCGTTATAATTCCTTCTATCTGCTGCGCAGACATTTCCACTTCCTTGGAATCAGCGGAGAGCTTCAGCCCGCTGCCGCTGCCGGGCGGGGGATTCTCTACCTCATGAATCACAGCTCGTGGTGGGACGGCCTGCTGGCCTATCACGCTGCAGGGAAGCTTCCGGGGAAGCGGCATTATTTCATGATGGAAGAGGAGCAGCTGCGGAAGTATGCCTTCTTCAGGAAGCTCGGCGCCTATTCCATTAACCCCGGCAATGCCGGGGATGCGCGGGCTTCTCTGCGGTATACTGCCGGACTGCTGCAAAAGGGTGAGAGTGTCTGGATGTATCCCGAAGGCGAAATCCGGCCGCTGGAGCACCGGCCGCTGAGTCTGAAGGAAGGGGCGGCCCTGGCGCTGCGGCTCAGTCCGGGGTCGGCCGTAGTCCCAGTGACGCTATACCACGGCCTGTTCCGGCATACCAAGCCGGAAGCTACGCTGCTGGCCGGTGCACCGCTGCTGCTGCCTTGGGCGGAGATGGACCGCTCAAGTGTAGCCCGTAAGCTGGAGACTGTTCTTGGCGGACAACTGGAGTCACACCGCAGCAGAGTGCTTAACCATCAAGGCTATATGCCGGATGAATTCAGGCCGCTGCTCCGCCGGGGGAGATCTACCAATGAATGGCTTGACCTGCTGCGGCCGGGCGGTGGGAGCGGATGAACGTATTCTTTCAGGCTGTAACCGGTATTGTGCTGCTCCAGCTATTGTTCGCAATATGGAATGCAGCGCAGCTCCCCAAGCTGGGGGCAGCACCAGGAGCAAGAGCGGCGCAGGCGCTGTCAGCAAAAGCAACGGCATCCTCACGGGCCTTGAGCTTATCGGTACTGATCCCCGCCCGGGATGAAGCGGATAATATTGGGGACTGCCTCTCCTCTGTGCTGGCCTCAAGCACCGGCGTAATCGGGGTGGAGATTATTGTACTGGATGATTCATCCACTGACGGAACGGGGGCTATTGCCGCAGCAGCGGGCAACGGAGTACGCGTTCTGAAGGGAAGAGAGCTGCCGGAGGGCTGGCTGGGCAAGTCCCATGCCTGCGCTCAGCTTGCAGAAGCGGCAGGCGGAGACTGGCTGCTGTTCCTGGACTCAGATGTCCGTCTTCAGCACGGGGCGCTTCAGGCGGCGCTTTCTGCTGCCTACGCTGCGGGCGGCGGCATGATTACCGGCTTCCCCCGGCAGATGACCGGAACCTGGCTGGAGCGGCTGGTTGTTCCCCTGATGGTCTTCACCATCATCTGCCACCTGCCCATTCCGCTGGTCCGCGGCTCCAGAGATCCGCGCTTTGTTGCGGCGCATGGAGGCTTCATCCTGATTCACCGGGACAGTTACGACAGCTGCGGCGGGCATGAGGCCATCCGCAGCGAACTGGTGGATGACATGGCGCTGGCCCGTGCCGTGAAGCGGTCGGGCGGGATGGTGACGCTCATGGATGTTACGGAGCAGGTGTTCATGCGGATGTACCACAATGCCCGGCAAGTATGGAATGGCTACCGGAAGAATATCTATGCCGGTATCGGCCGCAGCCCGTTGCTGCTGCTGGGTGTGCTTATTGCATATCTGTCGCTGTATGCTGTGCCCGCCGCCGCCGTTCTGTACTATGCCCTAAGCGGACAGCCCGGTGCGGCGTTCTGGCCCGCTACTGCGCTACTTGCGGGTCTGGCCGTGAAACGGACTAGTGATGCTGCCGGTCGGCAGCCGTTCTGGTTCTGTCTCCTACTCCCGGCGAGTGTACTCTGCCTGTCGCTGATTGCTGTGGCGTCCTGGCGCGGAAGCCGCACGCGCGCAGGCTATGAATGGAAAGGAAGGCGTTATGGATGAAACCGAAGGCAGTGATCATAGGCGCCGGATTCGGTGGGCTGTCCTGTGCGGTCACCCTTGCCGCTGAAGGCTGGGAAGTCACTGTGCTGGAACGTCAGCAGCATCCGGGCGGCAAGCTGCAGCGTGTGCAGGCAGGGGGTTACACCTTCGACCGCGGCCCAAGTACAATTACGATGCCCCATGTCTTCCGCTCGCTCTATGAGCTTGCGGGAGCCCGCATGGAGGATTATGTCCAGCTCTATGAGCTGGAGCCGCGTACCCGCAATGTATTCGCAGACGGCAAGATTGTCGATTTTTCAAGGGATACCGGGCGAATGCAGGAGCAGATGGCCTCCTACAGCCCGGCAGATGCTGCGCGGTTCCCGGAGTTTCTGGCTGAAGCGTCGCGGCTGTATCAGCTAAGCGAGAAGCAGTTCCTGAACAGGCTGCTGCTATCCTGGAGAGATAAGCTCTCCCCTTCGCTTGTGCGGGATCTGGTGCGCGTAAGGCCTTTTCTCAGCCTACATGGCTTGCTGCTCCGCTACTTCAGTCACCCGCATACCCTGGCTATGCTTGGCCGCTATGCCACCTATGTGGGATCATCGCCGTATCGCTCCCCCTCCATCTTCGCCATGCTTGGTCATCTGGAGATTCAGGAGGGCGTATATGGTGTGAAGGGCGGCACCTATGAATTAATCAGCGGTCTGTCTGCACTCGCCCGGAATTTGGGCGTACGGTTGATTACAGGCACAGAGGTGACGGGGATTTCCGTAATCTCCGGTGCGGTGGAAGGTGTGGATACGACGCAAGGCTTCTACCCGGCCAAGACCGTGATTGCCGGTGGCGATGTCCTGAGCATCAACCGGATGCTGCTTCCTGAAGCAGTCCGGCCGGGAATGACGGACCGCAGGATTGAAGCTTACGAACCGTCCCTGTCCGGGCTGGTAACGCTGGCAGGCGTGCCGCGCACGTATGATAAGCTGCTGCATCATACGGTATTTTTCCCGGAGAACTATGAGCAGGAATTCAAGGATATCTTCGGGCATAAGCGTCCGCCGCAGCAACCGACAGTGTATGTATGCCACTCCGGTTATTCCGAGCCTGAGATGGCGCCTGCGGGCGGCAGCAACCTGTTCATTCTGGCTAATGCGCCTTATCTGAGCCCGGCCTGTGACTGGAGTGAGGAGAGGGATGCGTACGGGGAGCGGGTGATTTCTGTACTGGAGAGTCACGGTGTGAGAGGGCTGTCGTCCGCAGATGTGCTGGAGCGTTACACCCCGCAGGATATCGCCCGCGATACGCTGGCACATCAGGGGGCCATTTACGGGATATCCTCCAATACGGTGAAGCAGACCTTCTCCCGCCCGGGCAACCGTTCCAGGGATGTTAAGGGACTGTGGTATGTAGGCGGAACCACGCATCCAGGCGGGGGAACCCCTGTGGTGTCCTTGTCGGGCAGGCTGGTGGGCGAATATATTGCAAGCCATGTATGAAGAGTGAGGACCCCGCCAGCGTTCAATGGCCAAGCGGGGTTGTGCTACAGTTGTGCTATAATGGAAGGTAATTGTGGAGCGGGATATATTGCAAGTAGATGAATAACTCGTAGAGTGACTTTGTTGCTGAATGTATGCTAAAAACCGAATACAATCGGCTGGTACAACGGCGCATAGGCCAATGTATGTGGAAAACAGCATACATAGTGTTCGCAGACAGGCACATGGCCGAATGTATGTGGAAAACAGCATACATTGTGCTCGCAGGCAGGCGTATGACCGAATGTATGTGGAAAACAGTATCCATTGTGCTCGCAGGCAGGCGTATGGCCGAATGTATGTGAAAAACAGTATCCATTGTGCTCGCAGGCAGGCGTATGGCGGAATGTATGTGGAAAAGAGTATACATTGTGCTCGCAGGCGGGTATATGGCGGAATGTATGTGGAAAAGAGTATACATTGTGCTCGCAGGCGGGCGTATGGCGGAATGTATGTGAAAAACAGCATACATTGTGCTCGCAGGCAGGCGTATGACCGAATGTATGTGGAAAACAGCATAGATTGTGCTCGCAGGCAGGCGTATGGCGGAATGTATGTGGAAAACAGTATAGATTGTGCTCGCAGGCGGGTATATGGCGGAATGTATGTGGAAAACAGTATACATTGTGCTCGCAGGCGGGTATATGGCGGAATGTATGTGGAAAACAGCATACATAGTGCTCGCACACAGGCACATGGCCCGAATGTATGTGGAAAACAGCATAGATTGTGCTCGCAGGCAGGCGTATGGCGGAATGTATGTGGAAAACAGTATAGATTGTGCTCGCAGGCGGGTATATGGCGGAATGTATGTGGAAAACAGTATACATTGTGCTCGCAGGCGGGTATATGGCGGAATGTATGTGGAAAACAGCATACATAGTGCTCGCACACAGGCACATGGCCCGAATGTATGTGGAAAACAGCATACATTCTCTGTAGGGTGATGTTGTTATAGTGTGAGAAATAGTGCAGCAGAAACGGAGGAAGACAGCATGAATGATATGCCGCGAAACGGTGTGCCGCAGAGCGCTGTGGAGCAGTTAGGCACATATGCCCAGCAAGGGCAGCAGACAGCAGGCTCAGGTCCTTCCGGACATAAATCTCTGCTGCCCGACTCCAGAACCGGGGAACGGAAGATTGAGCATGTACGGCTCTGCCTGAATGAAGATGTGGCAGGCAGCGGAATTACAACCGGGTTCGAGCAGTACAGGTTCCGCCATAACGCGCTGCCGGAGCTGGATTACGATACCATCTCACTGGGTACTGAGTTCTTAGGCCGTACGCTGCGTACCCCGCTGCTGATCAGCTCCATGACCGGGGGGAGCACGGCTACAGGGAAGATCAATGAGCGGCTGGCCGAAGCGGCGGAGCGCCGGGGCTGGGCGCTTGGCGTCGGCTCGGTGCGCGCGGCTGTAGAACGCGCGGAGCTGGCGGCTACCTTCCATGTGCGGGCCAATGCACCCACAATTCCGGTCATTGCCAATGTCGGAGCCGTGCAGCTGGCCTACGGCTTCGGGGTAGAAGAATGCCGCCGGGCGGTTGAGATTGCCGGAGCGGACTGGCTGGTTCTCCATCTGAACGGGCTGCAGGAGGTATTCCAGCCCGAGGGTGACACCGGCTTCGGTTCCCTGCTGCAGCGGATAGAGGCATTGTGCCGGAGCCTTGAGATTCCAGTGGGGATCAAGGAGGTCGGCTGGGGGATTGACGGCGATACGGCTGCCCGGCTGTATCAGGCGGGTGCTGCCTTCATTGATGTTGCCGGAGCAGGCGGCACTTCGTGGAGCCAGGTGGAGAAGTTCCGCAGCATTGATCCGGTACGGCGTGCGGCTGCGGAGGCCTTCGCCGACTGGGGGATTCCCACGGCGGAGTGCATTGCCGAGGTCCGCGCGGTCTCCCCGCGCGGGGCGTTGATCGGCAGCGGCGGACTGAAGCACGGCGTTGATGCCGCCAAGGCGCTGGCCCTTGGCGCTGATCTGGCAGGCTTCGGACGGGGGCTGCTGGGTCCGGCCGTCAGCTCCGAGGAGGCGCTGGATCAGGCGCTGGCCCAGGTGGAGCTGGAGCTGCGGACAGTGATGTTCGGCATCGGTGCACCGGACCTTGCCGCGCTGCGCGGAACGCCGCGTCTGGTCCGGCGCTGAGCCAGGCTTGCTTTTATAATCAGAACCGAAGGAAGGTATCCAAATGACGATTACATTGGTCCCGATGGACGAAACTGCGTTTCAGTCGTTCTTGAAGCAATCTACCCGCGACTACGCAGAAGAGAAAGTACAAGCCGGTGCCTGGGATGCAGATACAGCATTAGCGCAGGCCCAGGAATCGATGAATCGCTACCTGCCGCAAGGCCTCAATACGGCGGGAGCTTATTTCTATTCGGTAGTAGAGGAGACTTCGGGGACTCAAGCCGGTTATCTCTGGTTCAACGTGACCGAGAACCGCGGGGTGCGGGAGGCGTTCATTTATGACATTTATATCTTTGAGCCGTTCCAGGGCCAGGGCTATGGCAAGCAGACACTGCTCCTGCTGGATGAAGAAGCTAAGAAGCTGAAGGCGGCCAAGATCGGCCTGCATGTCTTTGGGCATAACGAACGTGCCTTCGGGCTATACAAGAAAATGGGCTTCCAGGTTACAGACATCACGATGTCCAAGACGCTGTAGGCTGCAGGCGGAAAGTAGCACCAGGCAGGCATAAGGTTCTGCACAGCACCAGCCGAATTAACTGGACTCCTCAAGGAGTCTTTTTGCATAAGGGGCAGTGTTCGGGAGTAAGTGCGGCGGTCTGTGAGCCAAGGATTCACTGAAAAACGAACAAAATGGGACTGGCGCAACGTGTAGGCTGGATGTAGTCGAAAAACCGACCACAATTGGAGCGGGCACGCCGTGTAGGCCAAATGTAATTGATAAACCGACCACAACGGGCAGCGCCAAGTAAATATTTTTTACCCGGTAAGATGAGTTTGGCTGCCCGCCCTTGACATCCGCTGTTGCTGGAGAATTTGTTCTAATATATAATGGTTTGAGATCAGTTCGGGATTTCATGCGGTGATCAAACCAACCGAAAATAGGAGTTGTCATATAAATGGCTTTGAAAGCAGGTATCGTTGGACTTCCCAACGTAGGCAAATCGACATTATTCAATGCAATTACACAAGCGGGCGCAGAATCCGCCAACTATCCGTTCTGCACCATCGACCCGAACGTCGGGGTTGTAGAAGTACCGGACGAACGTCTGGATAAGCTGGTGGAGCTGGTACAGCCGAACAAGACGGTTCCGACCGCTTTTGAATTCGTCGATATTGCCGGACTGGTGCGCGGTGCGAGCAAGGGCGAAGGCCTGGGCAACAAGTTCCTGGCCCATATCCGCGAGGTGGATGCCATTGTTCATGTGGTGCGCTGCTTCGTCGATGAGAACGTGACCCATGTGGACGGCAAGGTGAATCCGATCAGCGACATCCAGACGATTAACCTGGAGCTGATTCTGGCTGACCTGGAGAGCGTGGAGAAGCGGATTGAGCGTTCCCGCAAAAATATCAAGGGCGGCGACAAGAAATACGCCCAGGAAGTAGAAGTACTGGAGCGCGTGAAGGAAGCCCTGTATCAGGACCAGCCTGCACGCAGTCTGGAGTTGTCTGACGATGAGCGCCAGATCGTGCGTGATCTTCACCTGCTCACCCTGAAGCCGGTGCTGTATGCGGCGAATGTGGGCGAGGATGAAGTGGCGACTGCCGAGGAGAATCCTTATGTGCAGCAGGTCCGTGAATTCGCAGCAGCCGAGAATGCTGAAGTCGTGCCGATCAGTGCCAAGGTGGAAGCGGAGATTGCAGAGCTGGAAGGCGAAGACAAGGCGATGTTCCTGGAGGAGCTGGGTCTGCAGGAATCCGGGCTTAACCGTCTGATCAAAGCGGCTTACAAGCTGCTGGGTCTGTACACTTATTTCACTGCGGGTGTTCAAGAGGTTCGTGCCTGGACTATCCGCAAGGGCACTAAGGCCCCTGGAGCAGCGGGCGTGATTCACACTGATTTCGAGCGCGGTTTTATCCGTGCGGAGGTTGTGGCTTACACCGATCTGGTGGCGGCAGGTTCAATGAACGGTGCCAAGGAACGCGGGCAGCTGCGTCTGGAAGGCAAGGAATATCTGGTGCAGGACGGCGACGTTATGCATTTCCGGTTCAACGTATAGATACTTTTCGCTTGTTATAGAGAGGCCATTCAGGAGTAGAGGTACTTGCTTGCTGGATGGTTTCTTTGCGTCATTCGGACTGGGTGCCGGTGTATAAGCTGGCCGGAGGCTCAACATCATAAGATCATACAGAATCTTATTTTAAAAAAATCCCCGGCCTGCCGCATGTACTGTAGCCAATTGAGGCTTGTGGTGGTATAATATAAAGTCGTATATCTACTTCAGTTGTAGCAACAATTTAAAGTAATAATGAACGAAGAATTTGAATCAGGAGAGGTGAATTCCCTTGTTGGACCGATTGCAATCCCTGGCGGACCGCTATGAGAAACTCAGTGAACTGCTATGTGACCCGGATGTTGCAAGCGACAGTAAGAAACTGAGGGACTATTCCAAAGAACAATCCGACTTGCAGCCCGCCTTCGAGGCGTATAGCGAATATAAGAACGTAATGGAAGAGCTTGAAGCCGCGAAGATGATGCAGGCCGAGAAGCTTGATGATGAAATGAAAGAAATGGTCAAGATGGAGATCGATGACCTGTCCGAGCGCCAGGCCGTTCTTGAGGAGAAGATTCGTCTGCTCCTGCTGCCTAAGGACCCTAACGACGACAAGAACGTAATCGTGGAAATCCGCGGCGCAGCCGGCGGGGACGAAGCGGCCTTGTTCGCCTCTGACCTC
Source organism: Paenibacillus sp. FSL H8-0122 (assembly GCF_038005345.1). Taxonomy (NCBI): domain Bacteria; kingdom Bacillati; phylum Bacillota; class Bacilli; order Caryophanales; family Paenibacillaceae; genus Paenibacillus; species Paenibacillus sp. FSL H8-0122. The sequence continues at coordinate 7,255,300 of NZ_JBBOTB010000001.1, forward strand.
TACCGGATGTATACCCGTTATGCCGATACCCAGGGCTGGCGCGTAGAGCTGATGGATGTGAACACGAATGATCTCGGCGGCTTCAAGGAAGTCATCTTTCAAATTACCGGGCGCGGCGCTTACAGCAAAATGAAATTTGAAAGCGGCGCACACCGTGTGCAGCGCATCCCTACCACAGAATCCGGCGGACGTATCCATACCTCTACCTCTACCGTTGCCGTAATGCCGGAAGCGGAAGATTTCGAAATCGAGATTCATGACAAGGATATCCGTGTCGATACCTTCTGTTCGAGCGGCGCGGGCGGACAGTCCGTTAACACGACCAAATCAGCAGTACGTGTAACCCATGTACCTACGGGGATCGTGGCTACCTGCCAGGACGGCAAGTCCCAGAACTCCAATAAGGATAAGGCGCTGAAGGTGCTGCGTACCCGGATCTCGGATTTGAAGCGGCAGGAAGAGGAAGCGAAGTATTCCGGAGAACGTAAAAGCAAGGTGGGAACCGGTGACCGCAGTGAGCGTATCCGTACCTACAACTTCCCGCAGAGCCGTGTGACGGATCACCGGATCGGCTTAACCCTTCACCGTCTGGATCAGGTGATGAACGGGGATATTACCGAGATTATCTCGGCACTGTCAATTGCGGAACAAGCAGAATTGATGGAAAAAGGAGAATAATGCTTTGAAACACGACTCTTATGTCATGCCTGACGTGCAAAGCATCCGGGAAGCCTTTGCGGAGGCTTCTTCTTTTTTGGCCGGACACGGCCTTACGGAGCCGCAGCGCAGCAGCCAGCTCCTGCTGGAGCATGTGCTGGGCTTGTCCGGGGCGGCTTATTATATGGCGCTGGCTGATCCGTTCCCGCTGGCGCGCAAGGCCGAATGGGAAGCGCTGGTGACCCGCCGGGCGGCGGGAGAACCGGTGCAATACATCACCGGCGAGCAGGAGTTCTACGGCCGGGCCTTTGAGGTCACGCCCGATGTGCTGATCCCCCGACCGGAGACGGAGCTGCTCGTCGAGGCGATTCTGAAGTACGGCGCGGAGCTGTGGCCGGACGGGCTGGTGGCGGCCGATGGATGCACGCTGGATATGACAGCGGGCGATCGGGGCGGCACGGTGCGGGGCGAAGCCGCACCGGAAGCTGGAGGAGACGAGCAGGGACAAGCAGCGGGCGGCGAGGTCGGCGGGGTGCGGGGCGAAGCCGCACCTGAAGCTATGGCGGCTGCGGATGAAGCAGCCGCCCACAGCCCGGCGGGCCGCATCGCCGCCCGCCGGGAGAGCGGCGCGGGCGCAGCTGGCGCCGCACGGCCGCTGACCGCCGTCGATATCGGCGCCGGCAGCGGAGCCATCTCCGTCACGCTGGCGGCGGAAGCGCCGGCGTGGCGGGTCTGCGCCGGCGATATCTCGCCCGGCGCGCTGGCCGTGGCCCGGCGCAATGCGCAGCGGCACGGCACGGCGGTGGACCTGCGGCTCGGCGATCTGCTCGAGCCGTTCGCGGGGCTGGAGACGGATATCCTCGTCTCCAACCCGCCGTACATCCCCGGCGGCGACATCGCCGGGCTGCAGCGCGAGGTGCGCGATCATGAGCCGCGCACGGCACTGGACGGCGGCGGGGACGGGCTGGACCCGTACCGCCGCATGATGGAGCAGCTGCCGCTGCTCCCGGCTCCGCCGCGCCTGGTCGGCTTCGAGCTCGGCCAGGGGCAGGCCGAGCAGGTAGCCGGACTGCTGCGGGCAGCCGGACATTGGGACGAGATCATCACCATCGATGATCTCGCCGGGATTCCCCGGCATGTGCTCGGGATAGCCCGCCGGGGACGGACGTAGCCGGGCCGGTGTAACCGTCTGGTGCGGCGTCATTTTTAGAAGGAGCGGCGCTGCTGTTGCGGTTGGAAGTCCAATTTTCACCGCAGTGACGGCCATGCTTCGAGTCTAATTTTAACAAATAGCCTGCTGAAGATTTGCCATGCCCCATTAAGCTGCAATCGCTGCGCTAAATGCACTTTGTACAACTAAATTATCTAATATTCCATCCATAATCTGTTCAACTGTATAACGTACACTTAAATTTCCCTCCGCACCCGATGTTCCTGTAATCAAACAGATTTAGTTGTACAGACTACAATTAGAAGAGGAAAACCATCATTTTTACTACTTTTAATTGCACAAAATACACTTATTACTGAATGGCCGGGAGAACGAGGGGCGGAGTAGATATGCCTATCGCTGAATGGCTGGGAAAGCGAGGGGCGCGTGAGGGCATTGGGAGCGTACGCGCAAGCACAATCTCCTCGGGCGAAGCAGACGAGCCCCAATCTTTGGTGAATTGTATTTAGGCGGTCCCTTCCTTTACAATAGATGTGACGGAACTTCTGCCTGGGCGGCTGCCAGGGGACAAGAACGGGAAGAACCAGTACTGAGTAAGGAGACAGAATATGCTTCAGAAGATTAAGAAGATTGACGGCGTTATCCTGGTGATTCTTGTGCTGCTGATGGTGGTCAGCATTTTCTCCATATACAGTGTGACTCACGGGCGTGAGAGGCTGGACGGGTCGCATATTAAGATGATCAAATTCTATATCGTGGGCTTTGTTGCCTTTATCGGGCTGACGTTCGTGGATTATCGCCTGCTTGTAAAATATGCGTTATATGTCTACATCACGGGGATTGGCATTCTGGTAATGGTCAGCTTCATCGGTACAGAGCAGAACGGCGCACAAGGGTGGATCAAGTTCGGCGAAAGCTTCAGTCTTCAGCCGGCGGAGCTGTTCAAGCTGATTCTGATTCTGTTCCTGGCGGCTGTGCTTGTACGAAAAAATAAAAATAAGCTGCTATTCTGGCGTGATGTGGTTCCGCTGGGATTATTCAGTCTCATGCCGTTTGTCATCGTAATCAGCCAGAATGACCTGGGGAATGCGCTCTCGTACATCGTTATTCTGATCGGTCTCCTGTGGATCGGCAATATTAAATTCACCCATGCGCTGATCGGGCTGCTGGTTATAGGCGGCTCTGCGGCTGCCGGAATTATGAGCTATATTCATTATCACGATGAAATTAAGGATTTCCTGGTAGATATCAAACGCTCGCACTGGATCGAGCGCTTCGACCCGTGGCTGGTGCCGGATAAGGCAACGGCCAAGGCGATCTACCATACGAAGAACGCCAAAATGGCCATCGCCTCCGGCGGCATGAGCGGTGAAGGCTATATGACAGGCAGCTCGGTGCAGACTGACCGTGTGCCATACACCTATTCGGACTCCATTTTTGTACAGATTGCGGAGGAATACGGCTTTGTCGGGTCGGCGCTGGTGCTGCTGCTGTACTTTATCCTCATTCACCGAATGATACTAATTGCACTAGAGTGCAAGGATAGGGGCGGACCATTCCTGATCGTCGGGGTGGTGGCGATGCTGCTGTACCAGATTTTTGAGAATATCGGGGCCTTCCTGGGCCTGATGCCGCTGACCGGGATTACGCTGCCGTTCATCAGCTTCGGGGGAACCTCACTGCTGATCAATATGGCGAGCATAGGGCTTGTAATGAGCGTGCGTCTGCATGGGCAAGAGGTGGAGGAGGATCTGCCGAGTCCTGCACTGTATTCTTCCGCCGCCCCCGCCAAAAGAAGCTAACTTATTAAGAATAGTAAAGCCCGCGCCTTTAGGGGGGCTGGATGCTGCTTCATCCATACCGGAATTCTTCGTTAACGAAGGGTTCCGGTATTTTTTTTGCGGTTTAGGAAATTATGGTTTTCTCCTTAAAAGCGGCCGGTGAGAGAGGCATTAGCATCGTTCACCCGCAGGGTGATTTTGTTGTGCCTAGAGGGTGGGGGATGTGGGTCAGCTATGCAGAAATAGAAAAATTGAATAAATGCTCCCAATTGCATTACAATGGAAATTAGTGGATTGCAGCCTGGGATGGCTACAGCGGGCGGATTCCTAATCCGGAGAGGTTGAGGGGTTATCCTTATGTTGCAGAGAATCAAAAGAATAGACGGCAGCATTGTGCTGATTTTGATTGTGCTGATGGGGATCTGTATCTTCTCCATTTATAGCGTGACTCATGGAAGAGACGGCCTGGATGGTATGCATATCACCATGCTGAAATATTATGCGCTGGGGTTTATCGCTTTTATCCTGATCACCCTGTTCGATTACCGCCTGCTGGTGCGGTATGGACTTTATATTTACATCGCCGGGATCGGAATTCTGCTGTCGGTCAGCTTTTTCGGCAAGGTGAAGAACGGTGCCCAGGGCTGGATTGGTATTGGAGATTTAAGCATTCAGCCGGCGGAGCTGTTCAAGCTGATTCTGATTATTTTTCTGACCACCGTGCTTGTCCGCAAAAATAAAACCCGGCTCCAGTTCTGGCGCGATGTCGTGCCGCTGGGTCTGATTGCATTCATGCCCTGCGCGCTGGTCATCGTCCAGAATGATTTGGGCAATGCGCTCAGTTATATCGTAATCCTGCTTGGCCTGCTATGGATCGGGCGTATCAAATTCTCGCATGCGCTGATCGGGCTGATTATCGCGGGCGGGGCGATTCTGGGCTTCATCCTGTGTTATATCAACTATCACGAGCAGACGGTTAATTTTATTGAGAAAACGCTGGGTCGTGATCACTTCGTCAGCCGGTTTGACCCTTGGCTGGTGCCTGAGCTGGCCAGCAGCACTGCTAGCTATCAGACGAAAAATGCCCAGACGGCGATTGGCTCCGGTGGCCTGAAGGGAGAAGGCTATTTGCAGGGCAGCTCCGTACAGAGCAACCGTGTGCCGTATCTGTATTCGGAATCGATTTTTGTGCAGATTGGGGAAGAATTCGGCTTCCTGGGTGCAGCGGCGCTGCTGATGCTCTTTTTTATCCTGATCCACAGATTAATCCTGATTGCCTTGGAGTGCAGGGACCGCGGCGGGCCGCTGCTGATTGTCGGGATCGTGGCAATGCTGCTGTATCAGATTCTGGAGAATATCGGAGCGATGACCGGACTGATGCCGCTGACCGGCATTACTCTGCCGTTCATCAGCTACGGCGGAACCTCGCTGCTGATTAATATGGCCTGTATGGGGATTGCGATGAGTGTAAGGCTCTACGGGCAGGATGTGGAGGACGATCTCCCGCTGCCGCAGCCGGACACGAAGGGCAAACCCCTTTTGTCCAAAAACTAGGTGCTTCCGTCTCTACTTCATGAATAATAGATTACTAGGTTTGCAGTCTCTCATTCCTGGACATACTGGGAACATAAGAGGTTCAGAGGGAGAGGGGCTGCGGAAGATGGAGGATGTTAAGCTGGAGCGAGGGGATTCCCTGCGGATTACCTTTAAGTATACTGCCATTTTAATTTGTTTTTTTATGATTCTGATGATGGCCTGGGAAGGGCAAAAAAGCGATGCCGCCGTAGCGGAGGTATCGATCCCGCAGGAGTCAATCCGTCTGCGTATTCTGGCGAATTCGGATGGCACCGGGGATCAGCTGGTCAAGCGCCAGATTCGTGACCGGATCGTGGAACAGATCAACCAGTGGGTGGCCGGGCTTGAAGATCCGCAGAGCCTGGAGCAGGCCCGTGCCCTGATCCGTAATCATCTGCCGGAGCTGAATGAGCTGGTGGGCAGAGAGCTGGCGCAGCGCGGGATTGAATACGGCTATCAGGTGGAGCTGGGTACGGTTCCTTTTCCGACCAAAATGTATGGCGGCCGGGTCTATCCTGCCGGAGAATACGAGGCCGTCCGGGTCACGCTTGGAGCAGGCAAAGGGCAGAACTGGTGGTGTGTGCTGTTTCCGCCGCTCTGCTTCATCGATGCGGGAACAGGGGATGCTGCGGCTGCAGAACCGGCTGCTGCGAAGGCGGGGGCCAAGGCTGCGGCTAAGGTCTCAGCCAAGGCTTCGGGAGACGGTGCGAAGGTGAAGGCTGCGGATGGAACAGCGCAAGGGGCAGTATCCGGTCTCTCGGATTCTGCTAACAAGGAAGGAAACGCGGGTGATGCTGCTGAGGCACCGAAGGTGAAGTTCTTCGTGTGGGAGCTGCTGAAGAATATCTGGAGCTGGATCTGCGGGTTGTTCGCCTGAATGTCCTGAGAAGGATAGTGTAGACGCAGATTGGATTCTACAGTTTTTGCGCCGGATATGGTACGATGATTGCAGCACTTGAGCAGAAGCGGCTCCACCTGAGGGGGCCGTTTTTGGTCGTATAGTAAACTATAGATTCCTCCTGTTGTGGACAAGCTGCCTAAAACCGAATGCAATAAGCTGGCACAGGGCCTTATGGACCAAATGTATGTGAAAAACAGTATACATTGTGTTGGCATGCAGGCGCATGCCCGAATGTATGCGAAAAACAGCATACATTGTGCTGGCGTGAAGGAGTATGGCCCAAATGTATGCCAAAAACAGCATACATTGGCTACCATGCAGGCGTATGGACCAAATGTATGTGAAAAACAGTATACATTGTGCTGGCGTGAAGGAGTATGGCCCAAATGTGTGCCAAAAACAGCATACATTGGCTACCATGCAGGCGTATGGACCAACTGTATGTGAAAAACAGTATACATTGTACTGGCGTGAAGGTAATCCCATTCATCCGGTCGGATGAGTTTGTTGCGTAATAATTCAATCAGAAAGCTAGTGATGATAGATGACAGAGGATAAGCATTCACCGTTTGCGGCCCAGCGCCGCAGCGGTCATATAGAATCCACCCTGTACTGGGGCCTTACTTCCGGCAAGGAGGGAACGGATGGCGGAGCGGGGAGTTCTGCCGGTTGGCAGCCGGGCGGGAGTGATCTGGACATGATCTCGGAAGCGGCAGCGCTGCTGCGGAGCGGGGAGACGGTGGCCTTTCCGACGGAGACGGTGTACGGACTGGGCGCAGATGCGCGGAATACCGCAGCGGTAGAAGCGGTATTCGCAGCCAAAGGCCGTCCTTCGGATAACCCGCTGATCGTGCATATTGCCCGGCGGGAGGAGCTCGGTCGCCTGGTGACGGAGGTGCATCCGGTGGCTGAGGCGCTGATCGATGCGTTCTGGCCCGGCCCGCTGACGCTGGTGCTGCCGGTGCGTCCCGGCGTTCTCTCGCCGCTGGTGACGGCGGGCCTGGACACGGTTGGCGTGCGCATGCCGGATCATCCGGTGGCGCTTGCGCTGCTGCGGGCGGCGGATTGTCCGGTTGCCGCGCCCAGCGCCAACCGCTCCGGGCGGCCGAGTCCGACGCTGGCCGCCCATGTGCTGGAAGACCTCGCCGGATATATCGGCGGGGTTCTGGACGGCGGCGCGGCCGGGGTCGGCCTGGAGTCGACCGTGGTGCAGGTGCAGCCGGACGGGACGGTAGCCGTGCTCCGTCCCGGGGGCATCACCGCCGAGCAGCTCGCAGCGGTGACCGGCACTGAAGCGGCCGCAGCGAAGCCGGCCGCCAGCAGCAGCCCGGCGCCGCGCGCGCCGGGCATGAAGTACACGCACTATGCCCCGCGCGGCGCGCTTGGCATCGTACGCGGCTCCTCCGCGCAGCGCGTGGCGGAGACCGCCGCGGGGCTGCTGCAGGCGGCGCAGCGGGCGGGCGAGATCACGGGCCTGCTCCTCTTCGAGGAGCATAGGTCCCTGTATCCCGCCGACCCGGCCGCCTGCACGGTGTCTCTCGGCTCGCTGTCCTCGCCGGAGGAGGCCGCCCGCTTCCTGTATGCCGCCTTGCGGCGCTTCGATGAAGCGGGGGCCACGTACATTCTGGCCGAGGCCTGCCCGGTCACGGGCCTCGGCGCAGCCATCATGAACCGGCTGATGAAAGCCGCTGGAGAATCAGTGATCGACGCCGGGTAGTCAGTTGCTGTTAGGATGGTATGGACCATGTCCTCCTGCTAAGAGACTGGAACTCATAAGATTAACGTGGAGGTGCTGCTATGAGTGGAAAGGATCAGGAAGCCGATCAGGACAAACTCAGAGAGCTTGAACGGCAACTGAAGGAACGCGATCGGCAGCTGGCCGAGATGGAGGAAGAGTTGGCCATCCTCAAAAAGGCAAAGGAATACTTCGATAAATTTGGAAAATGAATGTTCGGATACACCTGATTTTACGCAGGCCATGGCCCTTCGCCCCCGCCCTGCCATCCACCCCGCAGTCATGAATACCATCTTGTCCGCATATCGTTGTTGTACAAGAACTTACGGACTCAGGGTGGAGGGCTATTCATGGGCTGGGACGGAATGGTTGGGGGCTGGGGCGGAATACATGGGGGCTGGGGCCAGATAGTAACAGTGGCCATTATGGCAGTTGCGCTGGGGATGGATGCGTTCTCGCTTGGCGTGGGCATCGGGATGAGGGGCATCCGTCTGCTGCATGTGCTGCAGCTTAGCCTGCTGATTGCTTTTTTTCATGTGCTGATGCCGCTGCTGGGCTTGTTCACGGGCAGCTATGTCGGCCATTTGCTGGGACAGGTTACCACCTATGCTGCCGGAGGCCTGCTTGTTCTGCTGGGCGGACATATGGTGTTCAATTCCTTCCGCCAGGACGACGGCGGCAGCAGCCGTCAGATGGATCACCGGACAGTGTGGGGCATGCTGCTGATCTCGCTCAGTGTAAGTGTGGATTCTTTCTCGGTCGGGGTTTCGCTGGGGATGTTTGTGAATAGTATTATTCTAACCGTGCTGGCCTTCGGTGCCTGCGGCGGTGTTATGTCCATTACAGGGCTGCTGCTGGGCAGGCGGGTGAGCCGCGGCCTCGGAGAGTACGGGGAAGCGCTGGGCGGAGCCGTTCTCCTGGCGTTTGGCTTGATGTTCATCTTTTGATACAATAACGGCAATACCCATAATTTTTAAGCTTGCTTCATACCGAATTATAATGTTTACCGGAGGTGGAAAGGTTGCTGCATATTTTATTTGTCTGCACAGGTAATACCTGCCGTAGTCCCATGGCCGAAGGGCTTCTGCGGAAGCTTGCGAAGGAGCGGGGCATTCATGTGGAGGTGCGGTCTGCCGGAGTTTCTGCTGTCCCGGGTACTTCCATATCCAGACATGCTGCCGGCATTCTCCAGGATGAAGGGATTCAGGACCGCATCGTATCCTCTCAGCTGGACGGGGAGGCAGTGGCTTGGGCCGATCTGATCCTGACCCTGACAGGAGCGCATAAGCGGCACTTGCTGCAATATTTTCCTGAAGCGGTACCCAAGACCCATACCCTTAAGGAGTATGTCCAGACGCAGGAATCCGTGAACGCCGATATCCGGGAGCTGGACAGCTTGTATGCAGATGCGGAGCTGAATCTGGCCCTGGGCACCGAGCCGGATGCTGCGGCTATGCAGCGGATGATTGAGATCCGCCAGCGTATCCCCAGCTTCGATATCAGTGATCCGTTCGGCGGCTCGCGTGAAGATTACGAGCTGGCGGCTGCCGAGATCCGTACGGCGCTGTATGGTCTGCTCGATAAGCTTGAATCGCTGAGACGGCTTTGAAGTGGTTGATTTTTTGCCGCCAATCCCTTAAGATGTAATAAATATGATCCGGTTCCGGTGTAACTGGCGACGAGTGTGGATGAAACCACGATGGAGCACCTGGAATAAACGGCCGGTCGCCTGGGCAAAAGAGCACATCCGCAGTTCAACCTGCGGACTGCTCTTTTTTGTTTAAAAGTTGCATCTCCATGGAAATCAGAAACGGTTGAAGGGGGCGGTAAGATGGAGGAAGTCCTGAAGCAAAAGTCAGGGGAGGATCGCTTATACGGTATGGCGGCTGCAGAGCAGCAGCTAACGGGCGGCGGGGAGCTTTCTTTGGCCGCAGCCACTGCTGCGGTAACGCGTGAACTTGCAGTAGCGGGCAAGCTCGGTCCGGGGAAGATCCTGGTCGTCGGAGCCAGCACCAGCGAAGTGGCGGGCAAGCGGATTGGGACAGGCGGTGCGCTGGAGGTTGCGCGGCAGCTGCTGGAGGGGATTACGCAGATTGCGGATGAATTTGGTTTTCACCCGGTCTATCAATGCTGCGAGCATTTGAACCGTTCGCTCGTGATGGAACGCGCTCTGCTGGAAGCCCTTGGTCTCAGAGAGGTGTCGGCTGTACCCATTCCGGGGGCCGGAGGCTCTATGGCTGCAGCAGCCTACCAGTCCATGACAGATCCGGTACTGGCAGAGACGATTGAAGCTCATGCCGGTATAGATATCGGGGAGACCCTGATTGGCATGCATCTGCGCCGGATTGCCGTACCTTACCGGCCTAGCCTGCGGGTTATCGGGGCTGCCCGGGTAAATGCCGCATGGAGCAGACCGCCGCTGATCGGCGGGGAACGGGCCGTGTACCGCACGCCTGAGACTAGCGGTTCCGTGAATTGTGACTGAAGTGAGAGGGTTTAACTAACACCACATAAATCAGAGTTACAGGGAGGAAATTAGAAACATGGAACAATTGCGTAAAAGTGACCCGGCAGTACTGGAAGCGATGGGCCTCGAACTGAGCCGTCAGCGTGCGAACATTGAACTTATTGCCTCAGAGAATATTGTAAGTGAAGCCGTCATGGAGGCCATGGGCTCCGTGCTTACGAACAAATACGCCGAAGGTTATCCCGGCAAGCGTTACTACGGCGGCTGTGAAGATGTGGATATCGTAGAGAACCTGGCCCGTGACCGTGCCAAGGAGCTGTTCGGTGCCGAGCATGCCAACGTGCAGCCTCATTCCGGCGCACAGGCTAATATGGCTGTATATCTGGCTGCGCTCAAGCCCGGCGATACCGTTCTCGGTATGAATCTGGCGCATGGCGGCCATTTGACCCACGGCAGCCCGGTGAATGCTTCCGGAATTCTGTATAACTTTGTGGCCTATGGCGTACAGGAGGATTCCTTCCTGATCGATTATGATGAAGTGCGCAAAGCCGCCTTCAAGCACCGTCCCAAAATGATCGTTGCCGGTGCGAGCGCGTATCCGCGTACGATTGATTTTGCCGCACTCGGTTCGATTGCAAATGATGTGGGCGCTCTGTTCATGGTCGATATGGCTCATATTGCCGGTCTGGTAGCTGCCGGTCTTCACCCGAATCCGGTTCCTCATGCCCACTTCGTCACTACAACTACGCACAAAACCCTGCGCGGTCCGCGCGGCGGGATGATTCTGTGCAGACAGCCATGGGCTGCCGCTATTGATAAAGCGGTCTTCCCTGGTTCCCAGGGCGGACCTTTGATGCATGTGATTGCGTCCAAAGCCGTATCGTTCGGCGAAGCGCTGCAGCCTTCATTCAAGACTTATGCCGAGAACGTAATTAAGAATGCCAAGGTGCTGGCGGAGACCCTTGTCGGCGAAGGGATTAATATTGTATCCGGCGGAACCGATAACCATCTGATCCTGCTCGATACCCGCAACCTGAACATTACCGGCAAGGATGCTGAGAAGGTGCTCGACTCCATCGGAATTACAGTCAACAAGAACGCAATTCCGTTTGACCCGACCAGCCCGTTCGTCACCAGCGGTATCCGCATCGGTACACCGGCAGTTACGTCACGCGGAATGGATGAGCAGGCTATGGTTACGATCGGCCGGATTATTGCGACTGTCCTGAAGAACCCGCAGGATGAAGCTAACTTGACCCAGGCAGCCCGTGAGGTAGCTAAGCTGACTGAACAATATCCGATTTACCCTGGATTGCAGTATTAATCTGAGTCCCTCTAACATCGCCTTTGCGTATCCGGTTCCGCCGGATTTACGCAAGGGCTTTTTTTTGCTGTTACATAATGTTCACAAATGGCTGCCGCGAAAACGTGTGAATTATACTGAAAGTTACATGAAAGTTCATGGAATTTTCAATAAAAGTAGTGAAAGAACTGTGAATAGTATTAAAAGCGCTTAATCGTACAAACTAAACTTTGTTTTATATCCAGAGAGGTGGCTATATTGCCTTAAGCTTCCATGGGCTGGGAATTTCCAGTAAGCGGGCGGACCTGTGGATTTGTCTATCTGTAGGTGAAAAGCGGCCTTGGTGATGATATAATAGATAGGATTTAGCCACCTGAGAAGCACAGCGCTTACTTTGGCTATAAATAAGACTTACAATTACCGGAGGGACAACATGGGAAAATTGGTGATTTGCGATCATCCATTGATTCAGCACAAATTGACATTCATTCGCGATGTGCGGACCAACACAAAAGACTTCAGGGAGCATGTCGATGAAGTAGCAACACTTATGGCTTATGAGATTACACGTGATATCCCGCTGGAGACCATTACGGTGCAGACGCCAGTGCAGGAAACGCAGAGTAAGGTGATTTCGGGAAGAATGCTTGGACTGATTCCGATTCTGCGCGCCGGTCTTGGCATGCTGGAAGGTGTTCTTAAGCTGCTTCCTGCGGCGAAGGTAGGTCATGTAGGCCTGTTCCGTGATCCGGACACCCTGCAGCCGGTGGAGTACTACATTAAGCTTCCTACGGATGTCCAGGAACGTGAGCTGATCGTAATCGATCCTATGCTGGCTACAGGCGGCTCTGCCATTGCGGCAATTACCTCGCTCAAGAACCGCGGCTGCACCCAGATCAAGATGATGAACCTGATTGCTGCCCCGGAAGGTGTTGCGGCTGTACAAGCTGCTCATCCGGATGTGGATATCTATGTTGCGGCGCTTGACGATCATTTGAATGATCACGGATATATCGTTCCGGGACTCGGAGATGCCGGGGACAGACTGTACGGAACCAAGTAAGAAGCACAGATAATAATAGAACGAACACAATAGACTGCAGTTTTCAGAAGAGAGGGAAGGGCTTATGTCCAAAATTAAAGTAATGACGATTTTCGGAGTGCGCCCCGAGGCAATCAAGATGGCGCCTCTGGTTCTGGAGCTGAACAGACATCCTGAGCAGATTGAATCGATTGTTTGTGTAACTGCGCAGCACCGGGAGCTGCTGGATCAGGTGCTTGAGGTGTTCAAGATTACCCCGGATTATGATCTGGACGTAATGAAGGACCGCCAGACGCTCAATGAGATCACGATCCGGGTGCTCGAAGGCCTGGAGCCGGTGCTCCGCGAAGTGAAGCCGGACCTCGTGCTTGTACATGGCGATACCCTGACCACCTTCCTGGCCAGCTATGCGTCTTTCCTGCAGCAGATTCAGGTTGGGCATGTGGAAGCAGGTCTTCGGACATGGAACAAGCTTTCGCCTTATCCGGAAGAAATGAACCGTCAGCTGACAGGCGTGCTTGCTGATCTGCATTTTGCTCCGACTCATTGGTCAGCGGGCAACCTGAGACACGAGAACAAAAAAGAATCAAGTATTTATATCACAGGCAATACCGTAACTGATGTGTTTCAATATACCGTACAGCCGGACTACCGGCATCCGGTCCTTGATTTTGCTTCAGGAAAAAGACTTATTTTGATGACGGCGCACCGCAGAGAATCCCAAGGCGAACCGCACCGTCATATTTTCCGTGCAGTCAAAAGAATCGCTGATGAATTTGAAGATGTAGCCATTGTGTATCCCGTGCACCCGAGTCCGGCAGTCAAGGAACCGGCGCATGAGATCCTCGGCGGACACCCTAGAATCAAGCTGATTGATCCGCTGGATGTCGTTGACCTGCATAACTTTTATCCGCATACCCACCTGATATTGACCGATTCCGGCGGCCTGCAGGAGGAAGCTCCCTCCTTTGGAGTTCCTGTGCTTGTGCTGCGTGATACAACCGAGCGCCCGGAAGGGATCGAGGCCGGAACACTGGAGCTTGTGGGAACGGACGAGGAGAAGGTGTATCAACGGACACATGCTCTTTTGACCGATCAGAACCTGTATCAGTCGATGAGCCGGGCCGCCAACCCGTATGGAGACGGCAAAGCCTCCGAGAGGATTGTCAATGCGATTTTGCACCATTTCGGAGCTGTTCAAGAACGTCCGGAAAAATTTCACACAATGTTCACAAATGATAAAACAGGGCAAGACAACTAATATACTAACGTTAATAAAAGCAGCATACAGTTAAACTGTACGGTTTATATGGTTTTGGTGTATTTTGCTGTGATTATTTTCATATTTTCATGCGATTTTGGGCAATTTTCTGTGAATTGACAAAGAGTCTGGATATTCAGTAAAATTAGTTGGGATTGTAGCCTATGAAGGAACCAAAGAATGAGCCTGGACTGGGGCGTACGGCTCTAGTACTCGGGGGTGCGGGCAGCTTGCTCGCCGCTTACATTGTAATAGGCTTTTTTGTGGCAAAGTGGCTGCGCAATCTGATGGACGGACCTGCCTTTTGGCTGGCTATCGGAACAATTGCCGGGTTGATTCTCGGAGTTGTGAATGTTGCTTTGCTAATCAAAAATTTTTTGGGGGAGCAAAATGGATAATATGACTCCCGTAATCAATATCGTCACCAGGGTGACAGTAATCATTATGGCAGGATTGGTAATGGGGTGGGCTCTCCATCATGAGACCCGTGCAGTTACTCTGGGAATGACACTCGGCTTGCTGGCAGGACTGGTTAATTTCCGTTATCTGGCCCTTAAGGTCAGAAGAGTGACAGCAGCGGTGGCGAAGCAAGGGAAAAGCTCCTTCAGCCTTGGTTTTGCTACAAGAATCAGTTTTGGAATTCTGGTGACCATGTTCTCAGTCAAATATGAGCATTTCTCGCTGGAGGCAACGATTATCGGCCTGTTCATCCCCCAGCTTCTGGCTATTCCCGTGGGGATATATCTAGGAATCAAGAATAAGCTGTAGCCATACTAACGAGAAAGGGGGATGATACTATGCACGAAATGCCTTTAATCTATGTTGGCGGAATACCGATTGACCTGTCTGCTGTGCTGATGCTGGTAATCAGCTCGGTGATTGTGTTCGTACTGGTCATGCTGTCCGTCCGCAACCTGTCGGTTGAGAATCCATCCAAGCTCCAGAATTTTATGGAATGGGTGGTCGAATTTGTACAGGGACTGATCAGCAGCGCCATGGATTTGAAGAAGGGAAAGCCTTACATATCACTGGGATTGACGCTGATACTGTTTATCTTCGTCTCCAATCTCCTTGGTCTGCCGTTTTCCTTCATTACAGAGGCTGATAAGCCGGTCTATATTTTTGGACATGTTATTGAAGCAACCAAGAACCTGGCCGATGGCGCGCATGCTGAGATTCTGTGGTACAAATCGCCGACTGCAGATATCAACGTAACCGCAGGACTTGCGATCGTTGTGTTTGTACTCATGAACTACCTGGGCATCAAGCTGAACGGCAAGCATTATTTCAAACATTATATTGAGCCGTTTCCAATTTTCTTGCCGCTGAACATCATTGAGAATCTGGCGAAGCCGGTGGCGCTTGCCATCCGTCTATTCGCTAACATCTTTGCCGGTGAAGTTCTGATTACCGTCATTCTGAAGCTGGGACTGTTCAGTATTCCGTTCCTGGCCATCTGGCAGGGCTTCAGTATCTTTGTCGGGGCGCTTCAGGCCTTTATCTTTACGATTCTGACGATGGTCTACATCGCACAGATGACGATCCACGAGGAAGAAGCGCATTAATAAGCTGCCGTGAGGATAGCGGCAGCTGCCGGAACACTCTTCGCGGGAGATTTTATATTATTAAGACATTACAAAAAGAACCGAAATTAAAGGAGGATATTTACAAATGGAATTTTTAGCAGCAGCAATCGCGGTTGGTTTGGGCGCACTCGGCGCAGGTCTGGGTAACGGTATGATCGTCAGCAAGACAGTGGAATCTATCGCCCGTCAGCCGGAAGCACGTAACGCACTGCAGACAACAATGTTTATCGGTGTAGGTATCGTGGAAGTTATTCCTTTGGCCGCTACAGTTATCGCGTTCCTGATCATGTTTACTTAATAAACCGTTTTTACGGTTTGGCGGGGAGGGCAAGTGCCATCCGCGCCTTACTTTTGTATATGTCCGCAAGCCGCGGTAACGGAAGGGAGTGACCTCAGTGGATATCATTTGGACCAATATAGTGTTTTCTATTGCTGCTTTTGTAATTCTATACTTCCTGCTCAGCAAATTTGCCTTCAGCAAGCTGTTCGGAATTATGGAGAAGCGCCGCGAAATGGTGCTGCAGCAAATGGATGAAGCAGCCAAGACCAGAGAGCAGGCGGTCGCTTATGTAGAAGAGCAGAAGCAGGCCCTGCAGCAGGCACGCCAAGAGGCACAGGCTATCATTCAGCAGTCCCAGGCTACCAGCAACAACCAGGTTGACAAGATTCTTGAGCAGGCCCATGTGGAAGCGAGCCGTCTGAAAGACGAAGCGGTCCGTGACATTGAGAACGAGAAGAACAAAGCGGTAGAAGCGCTGCGCAGCGAGCTGGGCACAGCCTCGGTCCGCATTGCCTCGAAGCTGCTTGAGAAGGAAGTTGCAGCTGACGGCGAGCAGGAACAGCTTGTTGATCAATACCTCAAAGAGGTAGGAGGCCGATCATGAGCCGCGACACGGTAGTTGCCGGGCGCTATGCCAAAGCCTTGTACAGTGTAGCGGTGGATGAAGGCATTACGCTTCAAGTGGAGGAACAGCTCAAATTAGTGGTCGAAGTGCTTCATAATGATGCAGAGGTGAAACGGTTTATCCTGGCACCCCGCATTTCGCAATCCGACAAGCTGAATGTGCTGCGCGTGACACTTCAAGGTAAAGTCTCGGAAGCGGTTATGAACACGGTAGAGCTATTGGTAGAGCGGGGCAGAACCGATATTTTCGAAGAGTTGCTTGCCAAGTATATCAAGATTGAAGGGGATGCTCTTGGCATTGGCTACGCTACTGTCTATTCCGCTTATTCCCTGAATCAAGCTGAACAGGATAGTGTTGCGGCTGAATTCAGCCAGCTTACTGGCCGTAAGATTCGTGTAACCAATGTGGTCGATACAAGCCTGCTCGGCGGACTGAAGGTCGTCATCGGCGATACGCTGTATGACGGAAGTCTGTCCGGTAAGCTTACGCGTCTTGAGAAATCCTTTAATGATAAGCAAAGAAGATAGGGGTGAGGATATTGGGCATCAGACCTGAAGAGATCAGCACTTTGATCAAAAGTCAAATTGAGCAATATAAAGCCGATATCGAAGTGGCCGAAATTGGCACCGTCATTCAAGTCGGCGACGGTATCGCCCGTGTCTACGGTCTGGAAAACGCAATGGCAGGGGAACTGCTGGAGTTCTCCAACGGGGTAGTGGGCATGGCGCTTAACCTGGAAGAAAGCAACGTCGGTGTTGTTATTCTGGGTGAATACAAAGAGATCCGCGAAGGCGATCAGGTTAAACGTACCGGCCAGATCATGCAGGTTCCGGTTGGCGAAGCCATGCTGGGCCGCGTAGTGAATGCACTGGGCCAGCCGCTTGACGGCAAGGGACCGATCGCTACTACAGAATTCCGTCCGGTTGAACATAACGCGCCGGGGGTTATCGACCGTAAGTCGGTACACGAACCGATGCAGACGGGTCTAAAAGCAATCGATGCCATGGTGCCAATCGGCCGCGGACAACGCGAGCTCATCATTGGTGACCGTCAGACAGGTAAGACAGCAATCGCAATTGATGCGATCATCAACCAGAAGGGCAACGGGATGAAGTGTATCTATGTTGCTATCGGACAAAAACAATCTACTGTTGCACAGGTAGTAGAAACCCTCCGCCGTCATGGCGCGCTGGATTACACTATCGTTGTAACCGCGTCGGCTTCCGAGCCTTCTCCGCTGCTCTATATTGCTCCGTACGCAGGCTGCGCTATGGGCGAATACTTCATGTACAAGGGCGAGCATGTGCTTGTAATCTATGATGACCTTTCGAAGCAGGCTTCGGCTTACCGCGAATTGTCCCTGCTGCTCCGCCGTCCACCGGGCCGTGAAGCCTTCCCTGGTGACGTATTCTATCTGCACTCCCGTCTGCTGGAACGTGCGGCCAAGCTTAGCGATGCGCTTGGTGGTGGTTCATTAACCGCGCTGCCATTCATCGAAACACAGGCTTCTGACGTATCGGCTTACATTCCAACGAACGTAATTTCGATCACAGACGGCCAAATCTTCCTTGAATCCGACTTGTTCAACTCCGGCCAGCGTCCGGCAATCAACGTAGGTATCTCCGTATCCCGTGTAGGGGGCTCCGCACAGATCAAAGCCATGAAGAAGGTCGCCGGTTCCCTGCGTCTGGATCTGGCTCAATACCGTGAGCTTCAAGCCTTCTCCCAGTTCGGCTCCGATCTGGACAAATCAACGCAGGCCCGTCTGAACCGCGGCGCGCGTATGATGGAGATTCTGAAGCAGGGCGTGAACCAGCCGCTTAGCGTTGAGCATCAAGTGCTTAGTCTGTACACCGCTGTCAAAGGACATCTGGATGATATTCCTGTCAAGGACGTTAAGCGTTTCGAGAAGGAATTCCTGGCCTTTATCGACAGCAGTGCAACTGAAATCCTGAAATCCATCTCGGATACCAAGGATCTGACAGCAGACAACGAAGCAGCGCTCAAGGATGCCATCGAGAAATTCAAAAGAGGCTTTGCTACAAGCTAATATATAGAGTCTACCGTTTATGCTTACGAGGTTAGCTTTGGTACGCCAGAGCTCAGCTTATGCTTACGAAGTTAGCTTTGACTACGTCAAAGCTCAGAGGTGGTGAAATCATGGCAAGAAGCATGCGCGATATTAAACGTCAAATTAAGAGCGTTCAGAACACCAGACAGATCACCAAAGCGATGGAGATGGTCGCTGCATCCAAGCTGCGCAAGGCGCAGGAGAAGGCGGAAGCAGCCCGTCCGTATTCAGAGAAGCTGAAAGAGGTCGTCTCGAGTATTGCTGCCGGCACACAGGATCTCCAGCACCCGATGCTGGTCAGCCGGCCTGTCAAAAAAAC
Source organism: Paenibacillus sp. FSL H8-0122 (assembly GCF_038005345.1). Classification (NCBI taxonomy): domain Bacteria; kingdom Bacillati; phylum Bacillota; class Bacilli; order Caryophanales; family Paenibacillaceae; genus Paenibacillus; species Paenibacillus sp. FSL H8-0122. Next base: position 7,274,074 of record NZ_JBBOTB010000001.1, read on the forward strand.
AGGTTATCTGATCATCACCTCGGACAGAGGGCTTGCCGGCGGCTACAATGCGAACATTCTGCGTAAAGTAACGATGCTGATCGCAGAACGCCATAAGTCCAAGGATGAGTATGCGCTGTTTGTGATCGGGCGCAAAGGCCGTGACTTTTTGCGGCGCCGTGAATATCCCATTGTAGAAGAAATCACCGAGCTGTCCGATACCCCGAAATTTGCCGACATCAAGTCGATTGCCTATTCGGCGGTTAACCAGTTCGAGACAGGCGTCTATGATGAGATCTACATTTGCTACAACCGGTTCGTTAATGCGATCAGCCAGGTTCCGACTGTAGACAGACTTCTGCCTATGGAAGGCGTTGGGGAAGGCGGGCATCACGGAGCATCTGCTGCTTATGAATATGAGCCTTCACCTGCAGGCGTGCTGGAGGTTCTGCTTCCGAAATATGCCGAAACTTTAATCTATGGTGCTCTTCTGAACGGCAAGGCCAGCGAGCTGGGAGCCAAGATGACAGCGATGGGCAGTGCAACGAAGAACGCGTCAAAAATGATCGGAGAACTTAGACTTACGTACAACCGTGCCCGTCAGGCGGCCATTACGCAAGAAATTACCGAGATCGTGGCTGGTGCGAACGCGCAGTCTTAATATGAGTGGGCCTCAAGGTCCATATGTAACAGCTTTCGAGGAGGGAAATGAAGATGAACAAAGGACGCGTTGTGAGCATTATGGGTCCGGTTGTCGATATTGAATTTGAACGCGGCCAGTTGCCCCAGATATTCAACGCCATCAAAATTGTTGCGAGCCTCAGCGATGGCCGCAGCATGGATCTGACTCTTGAAGTTTCCAATCATCTTGGAGATAACCTGGTGCGTTGTATCGCCATGTCCTCTACAGATGGACTGGTGCGCGGGATTGACGCTATTGACCAGGGAGTGCCGATCTCGGTTCCTGTCGGTGAAGCAACACTGGGCCGTGTATTTAACGTACTTGGCAATCCAATCGATAACGGTGCTGAAGTGGTGGCAGCAAGAAACCCGATTCACCGTCTCGCTCCTACCTTTGATGAGTTGTCAACTCAGGCAGAGGTTCTGGAGACCGGGATTAAGGTTATCGACTTGCTGGCCCCTTATGCCAAGGGCGGTAAAATCGGCCTGTTCGGCGGTGCCGGCGTAGGTAAAACAGTGACCATTCAGGAATTGATCAACAACATCGCACAGGAGCACGGCGGGATCTCCGTATTCGCCGGCGTTGGCGAGCGGACACGTGAGGGGAATGACCTCTATCACGAAATGACCGATTCCGGCGTTATCAAGAAAACGGCGATGGTCTTCGGACAAATGAATGAGCCTCCGGGCGCGCGTCTGCGCGTAGCACTGACCGGTCTGACCATGGCGGAATATTTCCGTGATGTGGAAGGCCGCGATACGCTGCTCTTTATCGATAACATCTTCCGCTTCACCCAGGCGGGTTCCGAAGTATCGGCCCTGCTCGGCCGGATGCCTTCTGCGGTAGGTTACCAGCCTACACTGGCTACAGAAATGGGTCAGCTGCAGGAACGGATTACGTCCACGAAGAAAGGCTCTGTTACATCCATCCAGGCGATCTACGTGCCTGCGGATGACTATACTGACCCTGCACCGGCTACGGCGTTTGCCCACTTGGATGCAACGACCAACCTGGAGCGTAAAATCTCCGAAAAAGGGATTTTCCCTGCGGTTGACCCGCTGGCTTCCAGCTCGCGGATGCTGGCACCGGAAATCGTCGGCGAAGAGCACTATAACGTGGCACAAGGCGTTAAGCAGCTGCTGCAGCGTTATACCGAGCTTCAGGATATCATTGCCATCCTCGGTATGGATGAGCTGAGTGAAGAGGATAAGGTCATTGTAGCCCGCGCCCGTAAGGTTGAGCGCTTCCTGTCCCAGCCGTTCCACGTAGCAGAGCAGTTCACCGGCTTCAAGGGCAAATACGTGCCGATCAAAGAAACCGTACGCAGCTTCAAGGAAATCCTGGAAGGTAAGCACGATGATCTTCCGGAAGTAGCGTTCCTGTTCGTAGGCACGATTGAAGAAGCCGTGGAAAAAGCGAAAACATTGTAACCCTAAGCATGCTATGCTGGGGGATCGGGCTTTATTCTGTAAAGCTTTGAGGAGGAATGGAAGTGAATACCTTTTTGCTCGAAATAGTTACTCCGGAGCATCTGGTCTACTCCAAGCAAGTGAACAGTCTGACGGTACGCGGCGTGAATGGTGAACTGGGGATTCTCCCGGGACATATTCCGCTCGTCACCCCGCTTCAGGTTGCTCCGCTTAGCGTTAAGGCGGACGGCGTTACAGTCTCCATCGCTGTGCATGGCGGCTTCGTTGAAGTGCACAAAGATAAGGTAACGGTGCTGGCTGAAAGTGCTGAGCTGCCCCGGGATATTGATGTGGAACGCGCTGAAGCGGCTAAGGAGCGGGCTGAGCGCCGCCTTAAGCTGCAAAGCAAGCAGGATGAGATCGATCACCGCCGTGCGGAGCTGGCATTACAGCGTGCTGTAACGCGGATCAAAGTTTCGACCGGCAAAGGACAACAGTAGCAGATAAGCGGTCAAGCCCTGGGCTTGACTGCTTTTTTTGAAAGAATTTATATGTTTTTGGGCCCCCGCAAGGGTGATGTTGCTTGCACGATTCTAGCAGATTATGAACATATCGTCATCAGATCTGCATATAAAGACCCAATTGTTTAAAATTTCGTAAAAGTACTGGATTCTTTTCCCCTGCACAAGTATGATATAAGAGTCGATTTCCGAGTACCTAACACAGGGGGCTAATATGAACACACGTTTATCCGCTGAGTTGTCGGGTGCAATCGGCACCAGCAATATGATTTCGATGGTTGTTTCTTTGATTTGCGTTGCATTATCCTGGTGGTCACTTCAGAACCTTAAGCTGGATTTGGTCATAAGATATCCCAAGAGCCCTCAGGGCAGACTGCTGCACCTGCTCTTGGCGATTGTTCTAGGTCACTTCGTGGCCGGGTTCCTGCTTGATTATCTGGGCTGGAGCGGACTTATAGGACGGATGTTTTAACGGCAGCAGCTTTGGTTATATCTGTATAGGCTGATGCAGTGAAAAAAGTGTCGAATAATAAGGTTTTATTATGTCAACACTGAAGTTAAGCAAGGAATCTGCACCTAAGACGCAATGGCGGAATATTCAATATCTTAACAGACGAATTTTAACCTCAAAATTAATTTCAGAAATAATGGACGCGGAGGGAAACCGAAATGAGCAAATTTATCGTCCGCGGTGGCAACAGATTGACCGGGAGCGTGAAAGTCAGCGGCGCAAAAAATTCCGTACTACCGATCATAGCCGCCTCTCTATTGGCAGAAGAAGGAGTCAGCGTCATTGTGGACGCACCTCCGTTAGACGATGTAATGACGATTAACAAGGTATTGGAATCTCTGGGTGCAGGTATTACATACCAGAACGATGTGATTGAAGTAGATGCCACTAATATTACTTCCTGTGAAGCACCATATGAATGGGTACGCAAAATGAGGGCTTCTTTCCTGGTTATGGGCCCGCTCCTGTCCCGTATGGGGCATACTCGTATTTCTCTGCCTGGCGGTTGTGCCATTGGAACTAGGCCGATTGACCAGCATTTGAAGGGTTTTGAAGCGCTTGGGGCCGAGATTAGTCTGGGCCAGGGCTATATTGATGCGAAAAGTAACGGGAGACTGCGCGGCGCCAAGATTTACCTGGATGTGGCCAGCGTAGGTGCGACCGAAAATATAATGATGGCTGCCGCGCTTGCCGAAGGCACCACAGTGATTGAGAACGCCGCAAAAGAGCCGGAGATTGTTGACCTTGCCAATTACCTGAACGGGATGGGCGGCATAGTACGCGGAGCCGGTACCGGAGTGATCCGGATTGAAGGCGTTGAGCGTATGCACGGCGTAAGACATCATGTCATTCCTGACCGGATCGAAGCTGGAACCTACATGGCGGCAGCGGCGATTACGGGCGGTGATGTGTATGTTGAGGGAGCTATTGCCGACCATCTGGGTCCGGTGATTGCCAAAATGGAGGAAATGGGCGTTACGATTATCCCGGATGAGAACGGAGTCCGTGTCATCAGCGACAAGCCGCTGAAGGCTGTCGATCTCAAGACATTACCTTACCCGGGATTCCCGACAGATATGCAGTCACAGATGATGGCGCTGCTGCTCCGTTCGGAAGGAACCAGCGTAGTGACAGAGACTGTCTTCGAGAACCGGTTCATGCATGTGGATGAATTCCACAACATGAATGCGGAGATCAAGATTGAGGGCCGTTCTGCAATCGTGACCGGCAATGCCAGTCTGGTCGGCGCTAAGGTATGTGCTACGGACCTGCGTGCAGGAGCTGCGCTTATTTTGGCAGGACTTGTGGCGGAAGGCACTACAGAAGTTAGCGGAACGCATCACATTGACCGCGGGTATGTGCACCTGGCTGAGAAGCTGTCAGGACTTGGTGCGGACATATGGCGGATTTCCATGGAAGAGTCGGCTGTTCCTGCTGCGAAGGAAGAAGCGCTTAAGCCTGAACCGGCCAGAAGCGAATCCTCCAAAGCCGAAGAGATCAGACCCCGTTTCCAGATTCAGCCGTCTTGGGTATAATAGTTATTCTTACAAGTATTAGGACCAGCCGCTTAGCGGCTGGTCCTTTTTTGGGGAATTTACCTTATATGTTCCGGGGGATTCCGCAACTCTCTTTCTCTCAAAATCCCGTTCTAGCAGGTGCCGCAAATTCATATCTATAAGAATCACCGGTGCTTACGGAAGGAGCCATAGAGATGAAAGAGTTAATCAACCTGCGCCGCATCCTGAAGCGTCCGCGCAGCGTAGCGCGCGCGCGGCGGCGCGGCGTGCGCCCCCTGCGGCGGCTGGCCCCCGCCGCCTGGCTGGCAGCGCCCCTGCTGGCGGCGCTGCTGCTGCCGCTGGCTGTTGTCCCGCAGCGCGGGGGACAACAGCCGCCGGCGCCCCCGGCTGTGCCGCAGGCCACGGCCGCTCCGGCGGCGCCGGCACCGGCTGCCGCAGAGGCGCCGCAGCCGGAGGTCTCCGTCTATTTGTCGCGGAGCGGACAAATAGAGACCCTGCCGCTGGAGGAATACGTCAGCGGCGTGCTGGCGGCCGAGATGCCGGCCGAATTTGAGCTCGAAGCGCTCAAGGCGCAGGCCGTAGCGGCCCGCACGTTCATTGCCCGCCGTCTGGTCGCCGGCGATCACAGCGGGGTACCCGTTCCCGAAGCGGATGTGAGCGATACGGTAAGCCATCAGGCTTACGTATCCCGGGCCGTGCTGGAACGGGACTGGGCGTCCGGCAGCAAACGCGCCGGACTGGCGAAGATCCGCCGCGCGGTCCTGGAGACGCGCGGGACCATCATGACCTATCAGGGGCAGCCGATCACGGCTTCCTTCTTCGCCTCCAGCGGAGGTTATACCGAGAACTCCGAGGAGTACTGGAATGCTGCGGTTCCCTATCTGCGCAGTGTAGCCAGCCCGTGGGAGCTGCAGATCACCCCGAACCTGGCGGTAAGCTACACCTTCAGCAATTCGGAGCTGCGCAGCAAGCTGGGCCTTGGAACCAAGGACCTTCCGGCAGCAGCCAGTCTGGGAGCTTCGGGCAAGGTGCTGCCGGTCTCCTCTCAATCCTCCACCAGCTTGCCAGCGGAGGTACTGTCGCTGACAGCCGGCCACCGGATCAAACAGATCTCTATCGGTGGGAAGGTGTTCACCGGGCGGGAAGTGAGAGAGAAGCTGGGGCTGCGCTCGAGCCAGTTCACCTGGAAGCGCCAAGCGGGGAAGGTACAGATCACCACGTATGGCAACGGCCACGGTGTCGGTATGAGCCAGTGGGGGGCGAACGGGATGGCGAAGCAGGGGAAGACAGCCACGCAGATTCTCAAACACTACTACAGCGGGGTCTCTTTTACCGGAATCTCAACTCTTCTGAAAAAATAATCTGCAAGATACGTATAAAAGCGAAGCGCCCGGTAACACTGGTTACTGAGGTGATAACCATATGAATGAACAAGACAAAATCAAATCAACCCATGATGAATCTCTCAAAAACAAGCAGGGAGATTCAGGCGCCAAGCCTTCTTCATGGAGCAGACTGTTATCCAAACGGTGGGTATTCCCGGCAGTCTACACGGCGGCAGCGGCACTTATACTAACCTTGGTGTGGGTCTATCAGGATGCCGGCCAGAAGCCGCTGAATCCGGACAACGCCGCGGTAGTATCCCAAGGTGAGGCCGGTAGCAAAACCGGAGCCGCAAACGGTGATCCCGAAGCCCTGGAAGTTGTCGCATCAGCCGAAAGCCTGGTCTGGCCGGTAGCAAGCCCGAGTGAAGTGGAAGTGGTCAAACCGTACTACGATGAGAACGGCACGGAAGAGAATCATATTGCGGCGATGGTGCAGTACAACAATACCTTTGTCACCAACACCGGAATTGATATTGCCCGTGAGGACAACAAGACGTTTGATGTGAAGGCGGCGCTCAGCGGTGAAGTCACCAGAGTGGAAGATGTTGCTGTACTGGGCAAGGTAATCGAGATTACCTCTCCCGGCGATCTGAAGACGGTCTATCAGAGTCTGGGTGAAACCAAAGTGAAGCAGGGCGATGAAGTGAAGCAGGGCGATACGCTGGCAACAGCGGGACGCAATGAGATGGAGAAGGATCTTGGCAACCATGTGCACTTTGAAGTGCATGAGGACGGCAAGATTGTGAATCCATCGGATCTGCTTCCGCAGCGTTAAGCCGAAATTTCCGCAGGGGGCGAAAGCCTCCTGTTTTTTTTATTTTCTACCCGAAATGGACAGTCAGGCAGGTTCTAATCACACAATAGGGCTGTTAAATACCCCTGATTGGGTTGTCCGACAAATTAAATGAGCCTTCCGGAGCTTGTCATGTCCTGAAAGCGCGAATATATAGGCCCGCCCCTCATATAATGTACCAAACTATTCACAGTTGGGAGGCGGGAGCGTGCACGATTACATCAAGGAACGTACCATTAAAATCGGACGCTGCATCGTGGAAACCAGGCACACGGTCCGGACCATTGCCAAGGAATTTGGCGTTTCAAAAAGCACGGTGCATAAAGATTTAACCGAACGGCTGCCGGAAATTAACCCGGATCTGGCTGATCAGGTGAAGCACATTCTCGAATATCACAAGTCCATCCGTCATCTTCGGGGGGGAGAAGCCACAAAAATTAAATATAAGAAAACAACAGGTAAGAAGCGTGAGGTTGCCGTAGCCTCCAAGCCATAAGATTTTCGGATTTTCGAGTCATAATTCAGCTTTATTCCATTGTGCACACCCCCTAAAGTATGGTATTTTTAAATTTGGTACTATCTAACTAATCTCAATTTAAAATAACACTTTGGGGGCTCTTTCATTATGCTTAGCAAGGATATCGGAATCGATCTCGGCACAGCCAATGTGCTGATTCATGTCAAGGGAAGGGGAGTCGTTCTGGATGAACCTTCCGTGGTCACACTTGAAAGTGATACGAAGAGAGTCCTTGCGGTTGGTGAACAGGCGCGCCGGATGGTTGGGCGCACACCTGGAAATATAATTACGATCCGTCCGCTCCGGGACGGGGTAATCGCTGATTTTGCCATTACGGAAATGATGCTCAAGCACTTTATTGACAGCGTCGGCGGCCGTACCTGGTATTCACGGCCCCGTATTTTGATTTGTGCTCCCACCAATATTACTTCAGTAGAACAGAAGTCCATCCGTGAGGCTGCAGAGCGCAGCGGGGCCAAAGAGGTATTTATGGAAGCAGAGCCCAAGGCTGCGGCTATCGGCGCAGGGATGGATATTTATCAGCCTAGCGGAAATATGGTCGTCGATATTGGCGGCGGAACGACGGATGTAGCCGTATTGTCCATGGGCGACGTCGTTACCGCCTCCTCCATCAAAATTGCAGGGGACAAGTTCGACGAGGCCATTTTAAGATATATTAAACAGAAATATAAGCTCCTGATCGGTGAACGTACGGCGGAGGATATCAAAGTGACCATCGGTTCGGTACGCCCGGGCGGGATGCAGGCAGAGATGGATATCCGCGGGCGTGATATGGTAAGCGGACTCCCCCAGACACTGACCATTTCATCCGGCGAGGTGAAGGAAGCGCTATGGGACCCGGTCTCTTCCATCGTGGCTGCGGCCAAGTCGGTGCTTGAGCGGACACCTCCCGAGCTGTCAGCGGACATTATAGACCGCGGAGTCGTATTGACCGGCGGCGGCGCTCTGCTTAACGGACTGGACGAGCTGCTCTCCGAGCAACTGCATGTTCCCGTCTGGATCGCTGAAGACCCGATGCATTGCGTAGTCAAAGGCACGGGAATTATGCTGGATCATTTGGACAAGGTGGTTAAGAAAAAGTTCTAGCCTGCCGATAATAAGGGAGAACAGCAGATTCAGATTCACAGAAGGGACTGACCTCATGCTTAGAGGACTATATACGGCCGCAGCAGGAATGGTAACACAGCAGCGCAGACATGATACAGCGACGCAGAACATTGCCAATTTGAATACAACGGGGTACAAGCAGGTTGACAGCGTCAGCCATGCCTTTCCCGAGGTGCTGATCTCCGCGATGAGCGGGGGCGTTCCGAAGCCTGTCGGGCGGATCAATACGGGAGTATTTGCCGAGCAGTCCGTGTCTCAATATCTGCAGGGCGACCTCATCGAGAGCGGCAAAAGCACAGATTTTGCGCTGTCTACCGACTTACAGGTAGAGGACCCGGATAATCCGGGCACCAATCTTGTGTTTGACGGCTCCGGTAAATATATCAGTCCTGACGGCGAGGTGACTTACCGGCCCCAGGCGTTCTTTACAGTTCAGGATAACGAAGGCAATAATTTATATACACGTAACGGAAGCTTTACCGTGGCTCCTACAGGGGAAGTGCTTAGCTCGGGCGGATTCAGAGTGCTGGGCAGTAACGGCAATCCGCTGCGGTTGACAGGGCCCCAGGATAACCTTACAGTGGACGGGCAGGGCAATCTGATTAACAATGCTACCGGACAGCCTTCAGGCACCCGGATCGGAATCAGCGTCATCACAAGACCGCAGGAGCTGGTACGTGACGGCAACGGGGTCTTCCATGCCGATGATGCGGAGGCCGCAGACATCCGCTTTTCTAATGGAACGGATAATCTGCAGGTACGGCAGGGTTACCTTGAGAACTCTAATGTGGATGCCACTCAGGTCACTGTGGATATGAACGCCGCTTACCGCGCTTATGAAGCGAATCAGAAAGTGATCCAGTTCTATGACAGCAGCCTGCAGAAGGCCGTGAATGAAGTCGGCCGGGTATAGCCGGGCTGCATGGACCATTACTGATGGTGTAAGCCAGTTTCTTCTTATCAAGCTAGTAGGAGGTTAGACCTGTGAACAACTCGACAATCGGTGCTTCTGTCTCAATGGCCAGTCTGCAGCAGCGGCTGGATATTATAGCGGATAACATTGCCAATATGAATACCAATGGTTATAAGAGCAAGCAAGGCTCGTTCGAGGATGTGCTTACCCGTGTGCAGCAGCAATCCAAGGATTATAACCAGCCTGGGCGCAGCATGCCGCTGGGCTTCAATATCGGCTTTGGTGTGCGTGTGCCTACAGTGTCAAGTAATTGGGAGGAAGGCACGCTCCAGGAGACAGGGAAGCCTACGGACTTGGCGCTTCAAGGCAATGGATTGTTCGGCGTTCAGGTGAACGGTGAAACAGCATATACCCGCCAGGGGAATTTCCACTTCACCCCGGATACAGCCAATAAGGATAAGATGATTCTTGTGGACAATACCGGCAATCCTGTGCTGGGTGCTAACGGTACTCCGCTCAGCGTAGGGGCTAATGTAAGTGCTGCTATTGATGAGCGCGGGCAGGTATGGATCAAGACGGATGAGAAACAGCCGCCTGTCCTGGCAGGCAGCTTAATGATAGTTGAGCCGCTCAGCAAGAATGCTTTGCAAGCTGTAGATGGTAATTTCTATGTATTGGCTGAGGGCGTGACAACGCAGCAGGCATTCGTGCCAAGAGCAGCGGGCGAAGCGAAGGATGTAGGCGTTCGCTCAGGCTATCTGGAATCCTCTAACGTGGATCTGAGCCGGGAAATGACGGAGATGATGCAGATTCAGCGTACGTATCAGCTTGCTGCCCGGGCGCTGTCCTCCAGTGACCAGATGCTGGGCCTGGCTAATAACATGCGCGCGTGAGGTGAAGGAATGAGTCGTGAGAAGGTTAAGACTGCACAGAAAGCAGAAGAGGAACAGCAGCAGCCGGTGAAGCGGCGCAGGATTAGGGCCTGGACCATTATCCAGTGGTTCCTGATTCCATTGCTGCTGGTTGCCGCGCTTGGAGGCGGGCTGGTCGTAGGGTATGTGATCCTCGGCAAAAAGGAACTAAGTGATGTGCTCCTGTGGAGCACGTGGAAGCATGTATATGATCTGGTGTTCGCACCTTAAAGCGTTATGGCATACCGATATCTGAGGCTCCCTTGTTGTGCAGGGGAGTTTTCTTTTTTATACTGAAAATTGTATAATGATGGCGTGCCCTAAGAGCGCCAAAAAGGGCCCTCTCCGCCATGCTGCCGCGTGCGGTGGAGAAAGCCCCTTATCTTAACCTCCACTGCTGCAGGTGGTGAAGGATAATTATAGTTTTTGCCGAAGCTGTCCATATTTATGCAGAGACGGCGGAGAATAAAACAAAAGTGCTGCTGTAGGCGGAGGTTCATAGACGCGGTTACAACCGAAGGGAGCTTTATAATCATGATGAATACCAATGAGATTCAAGAAATAATCCCCCACCGGCCCCCATTTCTGCTGGTGGACAGAATTACTGAAATAGAAATGGGCAAACGTGCGGTAGGCATCAAGAATGTTACAGTGAACGAGCCGTTTTTCGCCGGACACTTCCCTGGCTTCCCGGTGATGCCGGGTGTGCTGATTACGGAAGCCTTGGCTCAGGTGGGCGCTGTGGCTATTCTTGGCGTAGAAGCTAACCGGGGCAAAATCGGTTTTCTGGCCGGGCTTGACGGCTTCCGCTTCCGTGGACAGGTTGTTCCCGGCGATACCCTTGTGCTTGAGGTAGAGATTACCCGGCTTAAAGGCAGTATCGGCAAAGGACAAGCCACTGCCAAGGTGGACGGCAAGACGGTAGCTTCCGGCGAGATTATGTTCGCACTCAGCTAGTCCCTGTTATAAACTTATACATTATAGATGGAGAAGGAGAGATTGACATGACTGGATTAAGCCCTAAGGCGCAGGAGACTCTGACACGCTGGCTGCAGGACCCTTCTGTCGACGAGAACACCAAAGAAGAGCTGAAGGCTCTTGCCGGTGAACCCAAGGAACTGGAAGAACGATTCTATAGAGATCTTGAATTTGGTACAGGCGGTTTGCGTGGAGTCATCGGAGCAGGCAGTAATCGGATGAACCGTTATACTGTCGGCCGGGCTACTCAGGGCTTCGCTGATTACATTCTGGGGCAGCATACGGGAGAAGGCAGACCCTCGGTGGTTATTGCCCACGATTCCCGGCGCTTCTCGCCGGAATTCACGCTGGAGGCTGCGCTTGTACTCGCCGGCAACGGAATTGAGACCCACCTGTTCTCTTCCCTGCGCTCTACGCCGCAGTTGTCCTTTACCGTCCGTCATTTGAAGGCGTCTGGAGGCATTGTAATCACTGCCAGCCACAATCCGCCTGAATACAACGGATACAAGGTCTACAATGCCCAGGGCGGACAGCTGGTGCCGCATGAAGCGGAGAAGGTTATTGCTAATATTCTGAATGTGGACTCCTTCAACGGAGTGAAGCGCATGTCTCAGGAGGCTGCAGAGAGCGCAGGCCTGCTGCACTGGCTGGGGGCCGAAGAGGACGAGGCGTTTACGGATACGGTTGCTGCGGTAAGTGTCAGCCGTGAAGAGATTGCCTCTTCGCTGGGCCGTGACTTCTCCATTGTCTATACGCCGCTGCACGGGACAGGCAATCTTCCGGTCCGCCGTGTACTGGAGAAGATCGGCTTCACTCAGGTACATGTAGTTCCTGAGCAGGAACAGCCGGATTCCGAATTCTCTACCGTGAAATCACCGAATCCGGAGGAACGTGAAGCCTTCACGCTGGCGATGAAGCTGGGCGAAGAGCTGAATGCGGATCTGCTGATCGGTACAGACCCGGATGCTGACCGTATGGGCGCTGTGGTTCGTGACAACGAAGGCAAATTTGTAGTGCTGTCCGGGAATCAGTCCGGCGCGCTCATGATTCATTATTACCTGAGCCGTTTACAGGAACAAGGGAAGCTGCCGGCTAACGGCGCTGTAGTCAAGACCATTGTAACCAGTGAGATGGGGGCTGCTGTAGCCAGCCATTATGGCGCTACAGTGTTCAACACTCTGACCGGGTTCAAATATATCGGGGAGAAGATGAACCAGTTTGAGCAGTCCGGGGAGTACACGTATCTGTTCGGATATGAAGAAAGCTACGGCTATCTGGCCGGCAACTATGCCCGTGACAAGGATGCAGTCCTTGCTGCAATGCTGATCGCTGAAGCAGGTGCCTATTACAAGGCCCAGGGCAAGACCCTGTACGATGTGCTGCAAGAGCTGTATGCACAGTTCGGATACTTCCTGGAGAGCCTGGAATCCCGCACGCTGAAGGGCAAGGATGGAGTGGCCCAGATTCAGGGGATCATGAATGACTGGCGGACCAGCCCGCCGCACGAAATCGCCGGGGCATCCGTAACACAGGTGCTGGACTACTCCCTGGGACTGGACGGTCTGCCTAAGGAGAACGTGCTGAAATACTTGCTGTCGGACGGCTCCTGGTTCTGCCTGCGCCCTTCCGGCACGGAACCGAAGATCAAAGTGTATTTTGCCGTGGTGGGTGAATCTCTGGACAACGCCAAGCACAAGGTTGCGGAACTGACCAGTCAGGTTATGGCACGGGTAGACGGGAAATAATAAGCAATAGATAACTTCCCTGCGGAAACGGAGCTGCTCCAGATGGACAGACCTCCGTTTCCGCTTCAATTTGCCGCTGGCAAGAGGGTCGGCGTCTGTAAGTAGCATTCAGCTTTAAAGTGAAAGAGGAGGTACTTTGGTGCAGCAGAAATGGCAACGCTGGAATATAGCATCACGCAAGTGGTTATGGATCATTATGGTGATAGGTCTGATCGGTGCGCTTCCGGTCGTATATGACCGTCTACAGACAGAGAAGTCTTCCAAAACGGTTGAGTTTGTCTTTGATTACCGCGATCTGGTTGAGGTTGCGAGCTACCGGGAGAACCCGCAGGATTATATCAACGAGCAGCTGGACCGGCTGAAGGCAGCCGGTGTTCAGAGTATGGCTATCTATGAGAATACATTGGAGGATTTCCGCAAGGCGCGCCGCCTGATGATTTGGGGAGCGTCTGATATCGCCAATCTTACCGATACTGTGATTCCGGAGAATGAGAACTATACATATGTCCTCTTTACCAGTGCGAAGAACAGTGAAATGCTCTCACCGGTTATCCGCGATGCCTTCAGCAGACTGGACATCCGGACGGAAGAATGGAACTACCGCGGCCAGCAGGGGCTGATCATCCAGACACCGCTGGAGGATGCAACGCTCAAGCCGCTGCAGCCGGACCCGATTACCCTGGAAATGCTCCACGGGAAGGGCTTCAGCATTGTGCCCCGGCTTGTAGACTCTCTGGCATACAATCAGGATGCCGTGAAGAAGCTGCTGGACCGTTACGCCGAGCTTGGCGTCAAGCGGATTCTTTTTGAAGGAGAGTCTGTCAAAGGGTACTCCGATGATGCAGATACGGGCAGTCTGACCGTCTTCGCCGATCTCCTGAAGCAGCACGGGATGGGAATTGCGGCAATCGAGAATATTAAGGTTCAGCAGAAGGGCTTCTCCAAGCTGGCTTATATGCTGGATTACAACGTGACGCGCCTGTATTCACTCAGCGAGGCGGATTCCAGCCTGAAGACTGAAGTGATCGCAGACCGGTTCGCGCTGGGCACCAAAGACCGCAATATCCGCATGATCTATCTGAATACGATTCCCTCCAGAGACACCAAGAAGGCTGCTATCACAGATACGCTGGATAACCTGATTGAGAGTCTCAGCGGACCTGAGGGTGCAGTGGCCAAGATTGAGGCGAACGGCTTCAAGATTGGACAGGCTACAGCATTTGATGTGAGCGACTCCTCCTTCCAGCGTTACTTCAAGCTGATTGCGGTAATCGGAGCGGTGGCTATGGTTGCGCTGCTGTTCTCCTACTTCATTCCTTGGCTTACTCTGCCTGTATGGGTGCTTGGACTGGTTGGAAGTGCAGGTCTGCTGGTTCTGAAGCCGGCATTATTTGAACAGGCGCTTGCGCTTGCCGTAGCCATAAGTGCGCCTACTCTGGCTATAATTCTGGCTATCCGCAAAATTAATGAAATGGGTCCGCCTTTGCGCGCCAATCCGTTAACCTTTGCCGTAATGGGCCCGCGCCGCCGTCTGACGCATAGTCTGGTCCTGTATGTCAAAACTGCGTTAATCACCTTCAGTGCGGTGCCTTTCGTCATTGCACTGCTGAACAATATCACCTATGCCCTGGTACTGGAACAGTTCCGCGGTGTGAGTCTGCTGCATTTGGCCCCGATCGGGCTTACCGCAATCTATGTGCTTTTGTACCGTGGGGATTTTGCCTTTAACAAGACAGGTAAGCTGCTGCGGACGCCGATTACACTCGCTATGGTCATTGCCGCCTGTGTGATCGGTATCGTGGGGATGTATTATTTGAGCCGGACCGGGAATGCCGGAAGTGTAAGTGCACCGGAGAAAATCCTGCGTGTCTTCCTGGAGAATACCGTCGGGGTAAGACCGCGTAACAAGGAATTCCTGCTGGCGCATCCGCTCTTTATCCTCGGCGCATTCTTGGCCTATAAATACCGGAACGCAGCCTTCATCATGATTATTGCTGTTATTGGGCAGTTGTCTATGGTGGATACCTTTGCCCATATTCATTCACCTGTGCTGATCTCGCTGATCCGCGGACTCCTGGGTCTTGGACTCGGCCTGATCATCGGTATTATCGCTGTTGGGGTATGGCAGATTGCGGAAGGATGTTGGAAACGATGGTCACCACTCCTCAAAAAATTGTAATCTCCGGTTTCTACGGCTTCCGCAACAGCGGAGACGAAGCCGTTCTGCAGTCGATTCTGAATGCTCTGCGCAAGCAGTCCCAGGCCGCCGGAATAACGCTTGCGCCTGTGGTCTTATCCATTGATCCGGAGTGGACGGCTGCCACGTACGGGGTGGAATCTGTACACCGGATGAAGCTGGGAGAGGTCCGCAGAGCCATATCAGAAAGTGCGGGCCTGATCAGCGGCGGCGGCAGCCTGCTTCAGGATGTTACAAGCAGCAAGACCATTCCGTATTACCTCGGTATTATCAAGCTGGCCCAGTGGATGGGGAAGCCGGTATTTATCTATTCCCAGGGGATCGGCCCGGTGAACCGCAAGCTGTTTCATCCGCTGATCAAATCCATTTTCCGGAAATGTGTCTATATCTCCGTGCGGGACGACCAGTCCCGCCTGCTGCTTCAGTCTATGGGGCTTAGTATTGATAAGGTAGAGGTAGTACCTGACCCGGTTATGGGTCTGGAGTTGCCTGAGGATATGCAGCCAGGGGTAGAAAAAGGGACGTTGATTGGGGATACGCCAGATCCTGGCCTGCAAGTTGTGCCCGCTACTGTAGGTGTCTCTGTCCGCTTCTGGGAGCAGTCCCGTAAGGAGCTGGACGCGTTGGCTGAAGGCCTTGTGAAGGCTTCTGCGGTCCAGCCGCTCCATGTACACTTTCTGCCCTTCCATCATTCTGCGGACAATGAGGCTTCCCGCTATGTAATGCAGAAGCTGGGCCGGAGTATAGAAGACAATGGAGGATCGGTAACGATCCGTGAGGATGCGCTTCATCCTCTGCAGATGCTGCGTGAGGTAAGCCAGTGCCAGGCGCTTATAGGTATGCGGCTGCACAGCCTTATCTATGCTGCGGGACAGCGTGTTCCGCTGATGGGCGTCTCTTATGATCCGAAGATTGATCATTTTCTTGAGCGGGTGGATTGTCAGCCGGTAGGCAAGACAGATACACTGGAGGCAGACAAGGTGGCTGCCGGGCTTCTGGAGCTGCTAAGCTCAGGGGAGCGATGGAAGCAGGAGCGGGAGCCGCTGATTGCCGCGCTCACCCAAGAGGCAGAGGCACCGGCCCGGCGAATTGTCCAATATTTCGGCCGTAAAGGATGAGTGACAAGTGAAAGCAGATAGCGCATTACCGACAGTACCCATTTTTGGCATACGAGTATCCAAGGCGGATATGAAGACCACCGTTTCCTATCTGACAGAGGCGGTTCATAAGCGTGAGCCTCATCAGGTAATTACTGCCAATCCGATTATGGTCATGGCGGCGCTGGAGAATCCGTCTTATATGGAGATTATGAAATCAGCAGAGCTGGTTGTCCCTGACGGAACTGGAGTGGTCTGGGCCGCGGAGTATTGTCAGGAGCCTGTAGCAGAGCGTGTAGCGGGCTTTGATCTTTTACATGAATTATTGCACCAAGGCGAAAGCTATAACTGGAGAGTATATTTGCTCGGTTCAACCCCTGAGGTGATTCGCGAGACGGCTTCCCGGTTACAAACAAGATATCCCGGTATTGTCATCGCAGGATATCATGACGGGTATTTTGGTCCGGCAGAGGATGAACACATTGTGGGCGGAATCCTTGAAGCGAAGCCTGACTTGCTCTTTGTTGCCAGAGGGGCGGACAGCCAGGAGCCATGGATCGCCAAATACAAAGCCCGGCTGCAGATCCCGGTGATGATGGGTGTCGGCGGGAGCTTTGATGTGATCTCCGGCAAGAGCCGCCGTGCCCCTGTGGCCTTCCAGAAATTAAGGGCAGAATGGTTATACCGGCTGCTCAAGGAACCCACACGTTACAAAAGAATGCTTGCGCTGCCGAAATTCGCAGTAAAAGTGGTACGAGAGAAAGATAAAGTGACAAAAGACCAGTAAAATGAGGAAATTTACTGAAAAAATCCGTGTTACCGCCTAAAAACAGTATTGGAATTTGTTTTTGGTTCAGCGTATAATTCAATGCGGTAGAGAAATGGAGGTCGACTTTTCACATGTTAATCATATACATCGCCGGATTCGTTGTGTGCATGGGGCTTGCACTGCTTTTGACGCCGTTCGTGAAGAAATTCGCCATTAAGATCGGTGCGACAGATGTGCCAAATGCCCGGAAAGTGCATACGAAGATCATGCCCCGCCTTGGCGGACTCGGCATATTTCTGGCGTTTGTGTTAGGCCTGCTTGCCGTATTACCGATTATTCCGTATGACTTCACTCCCCGGGAGGCTAATTTCATTAAAGCGCTGCTATGCGGCGGAGGCCTGATTGTGTTGATCGGCGGTCTGGATGACCGTTTTGAGCTATCAGCCAAAGTGAAGCTGCTGGGCCAGATTGCTGCTGCCTGTATTGTAGTTTTCGGGTTTGGCATCACGGTAGATTTCGTAAATATTCCTTTTCATAATAGCTATTCTTCCTTAGAGAGCTGGATTGCCATCCCTCTGACGATCTTCTGGATTGTCGGCGTCACGAACGCCGTGAACCTGATCGATGGGCTGGACGGGCTTGCAGCAGGCGTATCCGGTATTGCCATTGCTACGATTGCTGTCATGGCTTTCCTGATGGGGAACACCATGGTTGCCCTGCTCTGTCTGCTGCTTCTGGGCAGCATACTGGGATTCCTGTTCTTCAACTTCCATCCCGCCAAAATCTTCATGGGAGATACGGGCTCGCTGTTCCTGGGCTTCTGCCTGGCACTGCTTGCACTCCTCGGCTTCAAACAGATTGCGGTGGTTTCATTCATCACACCACTCCTGATTATCGGAGTTCCGTTATCGGATACGTTCTTCGCCATCGTCCGGCGCAAGCTGCAGAAGAAGCCGATCTTCGCTCCGGACAAAGGCCATCTCCATCACTGTCTGCGCGAGCTCGGCTTCAGCCACCGCCAGACGGTACTGATCATCTACGGCATTGCCGCATTCTTCGGTATCCTGGCAGTCATCCAGACCTCTGCTTCGCTCTACGAAGCCAACTGGGTTACCTTCGTAGTCATCTGCGTCATGCTCTTCTTCCTGCAGATCGGCGCAGAGATCACCGGCGTCATCAGCAAGACCAAGCGCCCGGTGATTGATTTGTTTTTGAGAATGCGGATGAAGGTTGATCCTGAACGAAGCTCCAAATCCTAGATTCATGATTAGCAATTTATAAAATACAAATCGCAGTGAGCACCTAACCTTACTCCAGTGGAGTAAGGTTTTTTATTTTTTTGCTAATTATTAGTCAATATCTGTCCGATAAAAATATAGAGTTGGTTAAGACGCGGAATGCTGCACAGGCCGACAATAAACCAAAAAGCAGTAGGAGGTTTCTTACGTGAAGAAAAGTTTGAAGGCGATAGGCGGAATGTTCTTAGCAATAGTGATGATGATATCCACACTTTCCTCAGCGGGTGCTGTTTATGCAGCGGACCCTGCAACAGGACAATACTTTCAGTTTACCAAGTTCAGTACAGATAAGGGTGCTCCAACTTCAGTGAATACCAGTACCGTTGACGTAGAAGGTACGTTTAATGGAGTGTCTGCTGACAGCATCTACTATCAAGTAGACGGAATTGTCAACGGGAATGTAGTACCTGGAGCAAGTGGTGCCGATGTTAAGCCGATTATTGAGAACGAGAAATTTTTCCGTTTTCCTAGTGTGAAGCTGAGCCAAGGCCTCAACCGGATCACAGTTTACGGTACCACGGCTACAGGAAGCTTAGCCAGTGGGGAAGCCTATGTTAATTTCTCCAACGTTCCTGCCATTTATAATATTGCTTTACCGGATGGCACATTGCTAAGTGAGAATACACCCACAATGGTTAATACAGCGGGATTAACTTTGACTCTGGAAGCTCCGAATGCCACAGAGGTTATGGTTAATAATTCCAAGATGTTTAACGGCGGTAGCAGTACTTTCGTCATTGCTGACATACCGTTAACTGCGGGTCTTAATAAGCTGACCTTCGTTGCAACCACAGATTCAGGTACGCGTACTTATGCGGTTACGCGTGAAGTGGTATATGCGCCTATCGATAAGGGGACTCCGAACCAGACCAAGATCGGATCTTACAAGATAGATGAGGGGAATATTGTAACAAATACAGGCTCAGATACCGAAATCAAGGGTAAGCTTTCCGGTTCGATTACCTATCGTGTATCCGATGATACTAGCAAACCGCCGCTGTCAAATATGACAGTCACTGTTCGTAATACGACTACGGGCAGCGATGTACTAGCTGGCGGTGCTACCACAATTGATTCTACGGTTAAAAACGGGGAATATATAACGTTCCATTATACTAGTGCAGCTGATGTAACACTCTCCTCCAACGGCTTGTACACTATCACCTTTACGACTACCAATGGAACGTATAACGGAATGGGCATTAATCCATTACAGTTCACCTACCGGAATGCCAATGACCCTTCTATTACAGGGGTTGAACAGTTATACAGCGCAAAGGCGAGTGGGAGTTCTGTTAGTTATTCCTCATCCGGCGTGTTTACCGGCAATTCCAATTTGTTTGAGTTGCCTTTGTGGTTAATGATCAAGACAAGCGAAACTACAAGTGCTCCAGGAAATCTGGTCATTAGCTCATATCAGAATGGTAAAAAGGTATCAGATGGTCTGTTTGTCACAGATACAAACTCTATGAAGACGGCAGACGGCTACAGAGTGTTCAAGATTAATGGACTGCCAACTGGCGAGCAGACATTGCAGATTGACTTGAAGAAGGACAACTCTGCCAACAGTCCTGTCATTGATACTAAGGTGCTCCCAGTTAATTATGTGTCTGCTCCATTTATTGAGCTTACGAATATTTATAACAATCAGGTGTTTAAATATGAAGGTGAATTCACATCCATCAAGGGGCGGTTTGTAAATTTCCCGGCAGGTGATCTTAGCTCTGTCAAGGCAACTATTAATGGAACTTCGATTAAACCAACTCTCGACAGTACTTCTCCTCAAGAGTTCAGCGTAGATACTTCTGGTATCTCTCTGGTGGCCGGACCAAACAAAATTACGATTGCGGGTATCGCAAATGGAGTTCCTGTCTCGACGAACCTCACTGTGTATCTATTTCCGAATAATACACCAAATATTGATGGCGTCGTTCCTTATCCAGTAGGTCAGATCTCGGATCCGAATGGGGTGTTTATTAAGAATTCAAATCTTAATTACACGACAAACGAATCTGCGGCGGATATTCACTTTGTAGTGAATAACGCCACTCAGGTTGTCATAATGAAAGACGGTAAGCAATATGCTGTTGCAGATTATAGTGGACCTTCCGGGACTAGTGCAGGTGTATGGAGCACAGCTTCAAGTTATCTCACGACACCTGCTAACAAGGACGGAGAATTCGTGATTAAAGCTCAAGAGCTACCTACGACCGGGCTGCAGACCTTTGTCATTACAGCCAGAGTAGGAACAGTGGCAATCACGCAGACTTTGCAAATTACCCGTGAGGTTCCTCCTTATAGAATTTTGTCACCAAAGCTTCCGAATGAAAGCATCATCAAACAGAACTTTATTGATGTGAGTATTCAGGCTGAAGGGGCTACAAGCATTGTAATTGGTAAAGAACCGATGATTAAAGGGGCGAAGGACATCTTCCGTCTCGAATTGAAAGGTCTGAAAAAAGGAAAAAACACGGTTAAGTTCACCGTCACGACAGGCACGACGAAATCGAACGGAACGTTTGATGTAACCTACTCAGATGAGATCCTGCAAGGAGCACAGCTAAAAACGACTCTTAACTCATCTGGCAAGCTGACAGCCTTCCAGAATGCAGTTAGTCTCGTTTTCCCAAAAGGAACAATGCTGCGGGATGCAACGCCGACACCAGGGTCAAGTAATACCCGGCAGATCAATCTGTTCAATGAACAATATATCCTGCTTGGTATTGCTGATAAGCAAGATGGACGTACCGTGAAGCAGTATAATCCGGTAGGTGAATATGATGGAACGAGTTATCAGGACGGCAAGCTGGTTGAGGTTCCTGCCAGCGGCTTGGCTACTGCTTATATGACCCCAAAACTTCATTACGGATATGCTTCGAACTTGTATTGGATTGACCCGGGATACTTTGTTTCCGCGACGTCCATTAATGATTATTCAACTGTAGTTGCTTCTCATCCATATAAGAAGGGGAACGAATCCTTCCTCGGACATATGGGCAGATGGATGGAGCCTACACAGCAAGGGAAGATTACACTGAAATATGATCCGACAATCGTTAATGCCGCAACCTCTAATATCTCTGTTTGGAAGAATGTTGACGGCACCTGGTATAACATGGGCGGTGTGGTCAACACAGGGAGCAAGACGATTACGGCCACCTTCGACGGCTTTGGTTATTACACTGTAATGAGCTTACGCTACAGTTATGATGATATTGTCTCCCACACCTATGCGCGCAGCGAGCTGGAGACTATTTTATCCAGAGGGATTATGAATGCGAAGGATGCTAATGAGTTTGGCGTGTATGAGAATGTTACGCGTGGGGAATTTGCTACCATGCTCGTTAAGATTATGGGTATTCAGCTTGATTACGAGCCAAACAATCTGACTTTCTCAGATGTGGTTAAATACAGTGATTATCACTGGGATTATCGTTATATAGAAACAGCGGTCCGCAAAGGGATTATCCGCGGAACAGCACCGAGAATTTTCTCTCCTAACCGCACCTTATCCAGAGAGGATGCAGCGGTGATGATCGCTCGTGCAATGAGCTTGAAGCTTGGAAACAATGCCACCGATCTGGCGGCCCTGCAGAAGCTGTTTACGGATACGGGATCAATTGTGTCGGTATACTCAGCTCCTTCTATCCTTGCAGCCTACAAAGCCGGTGTAATTTCTGGAATTGAAAACAAGCTGGTGGCTGGACAAAAGAAGGCAACATTCCGTTTCGATCCGCAAGCCAACTTTACGAGGGCGGATGCAGCAGTAATGGCACAGCGTATTATGGCTAAGATGAAGAGGTTGTAAAAAAAATATATATATGAAGTAAAAATAAGCCTCTGACTCCCTGTTTACGGGAAAGAGGCTTATCTTTTACAATTTCCATATACAAATCTTTGAATTGTGTGTTACTTTGCGTTACAATGACCTAAGAAGCTGTAAGCACAAACATTTAATGCAAGAAGGAGAAAGCTATCGATGAAACCGATTTTATCAAAAGCACAATTGGATTACACGAAAGCAAAGAATATGTTTGAGAATAGAGCAAAGGTTATGGAAAAGGAAATTGCAGCGAAGCGGGCACTGCAGGAGATCACTCAGGAAGTAATGGAAGAGCTTGTTCAAGCAACTGGCTTCCATGATGCTTATAATGAACTTGTTATTGCTGAGAATGCTTTGATCGATTGGTCCCATAGCACCATCAAGCATGAGAAGACCTACCGTGAGAACCGCGCAGCGATTGATGCCATGTATGAGAATGTAAATGCAAGCCCTGAGAAGCGCCAGGAGTTAATACAGCTATCGATGAAGATTCGATAGCCCTGGATATACTGAGTTGAAGGTAAGGCTGCTGAGTTGATCTCAGTAGCCTTTCTTTATGTCAATCATTATCCGGGAACGTGTTAACCCTGCTGCAATGTGGGTATATACTTATTAGCTCGAATGTTGGTCAACAAAAAAATCACATTTAGTATACAATATTTGTTTATGAACTTAGCAAATATTGTTTAATGACGTTTGGAATGCCTCTATGCTATACTGATTCCCGTAGCCACCCAACATTAACAATAGTTAGTAGAACATACATATTGTATCTTCTAGAGTATCGGGGCAGGGATACAGCAGGGCAGAAAAAGTTTTTTTAACCAAAGCGCAACTTTTTTGAAACTATTGCGTTTAAGGTGTAGAGTCACTTGCACAAGGCAATTGCGGAATGCCCTCAAGGCACTGTTCATTGCTAAATGGAAAAATTAGCTTTACGTGACTAGAGGCACATTGTATAATACTTAGGTAGAATTAGGAATCTAGTATTACTATGCCTTGAAGCTGTTTACAAGTTTCTGTGATACCCGTCACAGACATTATTTATACTTAATCTGCTCAACTCGGGAAAGGGGGTGCTCGACAAATGAGTGATATGAGCTACACAACTAAAGAAAAATCCCAGTTTATGAATGTCCAAGGAGGAGAAAAAAAGGTTATGAAGAAAATTTTATCCGTAGCATTATCTACAGCAATGGCATTCTCGATGTTTGCCTCTGTAGCATTTGGTGAAACAGCAAAGGTAACTCCACAACAAGCATTTGATGCTTTAGCAGCAAAGGGTGTTGTTAATGGGTTCCCTGATGGTAAGGCTCATCTTGATAAAGATTTGACTCGCGGAGAATTCGCTAAGATCGTTACTAAATTGTTCGGTCTTACTGAAGTAACTGGCAAGTTGTCTTACAACGATAAAGGTTACAACGCTAAAAACTGGGCTGTTCCTTACATCGAAGCAGTTACTGCAGCAGGATTGATGCAGGGTCAAGATACTGTTAAAGGTATCTTCAACTACAACGGTAAAGTAACAGTTGAAGAAGTAGCTAAAGTATTGGCTATCGCTCTTAAGCTGGAACAACCAACTACAACTGATAACAGTGCATCTGTATGGGCTAAGGGCTATGCGCAAGCAGTTATCAACGCTGGTCTGGTAGAGAAAACTGCCAACTTCAAAGCTAACGCTCTTCGTTCTTTGGTAGTTGAAACAGCTTACTATGCTGACCAAATCGGTAAAGTTCCTACATTGACTGTAACTACTGCTGAAGCATTAAGCCCAACCAAAGTAGTTGTAACTTTCTCTGACAAGACAACTGCAAACGTTGAATTGACAACTGCTCTGGTAGCAGGCGTTGAAACAACAATCAACTTCAAACACCTTGAAAAGGACTACACTGCAAAAGTAACTCTGCAGGCTCCTAAGGTAGTTTCTGCTACAGCACCAAACGCTAAGCAAGTTGTGATTAAATTCAACCGTGCTATCGATATTGATACACTGGCTGAATCCAGCAAAGTTATCGATGGTGTTGTAAAGGTTACTAAGGTTGGAAGCGAAACTGATGAAGTTGCTAATGCATATGTAACTTTGAGCGCTGATAACACAGAAGCTACTATTACTCTTCCTGGTGTTAAAGCACTTAAAGGTAACTACACAGTTGTAGTAAGCGATGCTGTTAAAACTACAGCTGGTGAAGCTATCCCAGCATTCACAAGTTTGCTGCCTGTAGCTGATACAGTTGCACCAACTGTAGCTTCAATTACTTCTTCCGCTAAACAGACTACTAAAGATGTTTATGTAACCTTCAGCGAACCGGTTAAAACTACTGGTATCGTAGCTTACGTAAATGGTTCTGCTGCTTCCACTACTGTTCAGAATGATACTTACACTGAATTCAAACTGAGCGGAGTAACATTGGAAAGTGGTAAATCTTATGACGTATCCCTGCTTAATGTAACTGACTTTGCAGGTAATGTTGCTACTCCAAACCCAATTAAAACAACTGTAACTGTCGTTTCCGATGTTGCTGCTCCTGTGATCAAGAGCGTAACTCCTGTAAGTGATAAGTTCGTTGAAGTTGAGTTTGATAAGAATGTTGACCGTGCGTCTTTGGTTGGTAATGTACGTCTCCTGAATGCCGTTGGTGAAAGCCAAGGTACCTTCAGCGTAATTACCACTGAAAATGGTAAAAAGTTCACTCTGCAGAGCCCATTGACTAGCTTCCCATCCACCGGTACTTTCACTGGTAGCGTAGTGTTTGGAGCGACAGTTAAGGATACATTGGGTAATACTCTGGGAACTGCTTCGAGTCAAGCAATCACATTCACTAAGGATACTGTTGCTCCAACTGTTACTGGTATCACTTATACTACTTCTGGCTCTGTTAAAGGTATTAGATTGACATTCTCAGAAGATGTTGTGAATAGTGGCGTTGGTTCTGTAGTGCTGATCAACAACAAAACTGGTCAATCTACTTCGATTGCTAACACTACAAGCGGTAGCGGCAAAACGTTTATCTTGACTGGTGTTAATGTAGAAGCTGGTGAATACACTGTACGCCTGCCAGAAGGACTCTTCAAGGATAAATCCTTCTCTGCTAATAAACTTGCGGCAACTGTGCTTACAGTGACTATTGGTTCTGCTGCTACTGATAGCGAATCTCCAGTATTGTTTAATAACGGAATTCAATTCAATGACAGTCAAAAAGTATCCGCAACAAGCAATGTTTATGGTGATGCTACTATCACTGTCGACATCAAAGATGCAAGCGGCTTGAATGTTGCTTCTGTGATGGATGTTAACAGCTATACTCTGGATGACAAGGCTCTTCCTTCAGGTAGCTATGTAACTATTCAGACTCTCACAGAAGGTGGGGTTGTGACAAGCAGCTCTTCCAGTCCGAAATTTGCTCGTGCAACAATTCATATCCCAAGTTCTTCTATCACTGAAACAAAAACTGACTACAAGTTCATCGTTAATGGTGTTACTGATACTTCTGGTAACCCGATTGTAGCAGCTAGCAAACCTGGTAAATTGACTAGCAGAACTAGTCCGCTCCTTACTTCGGCAGTAGTGTCCAGCGGCAACTCTTATGAGCTGATCCTTGGATTCTCTAAAGAAGTTACAGTTCTGAACAAACAAGATCTGCAATTCTATATCAATAATGATGTTGCTGCTGCCAACGTTATCAATCAAGATTACTACACAGTAACTAAGATTGTTAACGGATCTGACAAAGGCAAATGGTCTGTTACTTTCTCCAAGAAAATTGTTGATTCAAGTGCAGCTGTAGATACTCAGCTGGATCTGAACTCCAACGAAGTTAACAGAATCATCGTTAAGGTTGCTGGAACAACAACTGCTAGAGATGGTGATGGTAACATCCTCACTGATAGCACTGAAATTTCCGCTAAGTAATCTCCGATTAACGAAGCAAAGAATAGCCTCTTCGGAGGCTATTCTTTTTTTATAGCCATTTATCCCACCATAAGGAGGAATCAACTTTGAAGACCGCTTGGAAAGTTACGATGTCAGCAGTGTTGCTGGCGGGTGGCCTGTGGGCAGGCTCCATGCTTAACTTAACGGCTGAAGGTGCCGGTGTCGGTTCACAGCCAGGCACGGCAGAGGACCCGGTGGTTACTAAGAGCTATGTGGACCAACAGATTCAGAAGGCTTTGCAAGGTGGAACAATTAGTCCACCTACTCAGACTCCGGCTGCTACTGCGACTAATGCACCGGCTGCAACCACATCACCAACGAAAGCTCCGGCAACGGGTCCAGGTGATACAGGCACTGCCAGCGAAATCGTTGATGTGAAACCTGGACAAACCCTGATTGCCGGGGCGGGTGCAGAATTTATTGTTCGCGCCGGCAAAGCGGTTATTTATTCCCAAGATGCTAATGGAGTAGCTGACTTGACGGATGGTGTCGATTTGGCGAATGGTGTAGCTGCGCCTACGAATCATCTGTTATCTTTCCCCCGGGATGGCCGTGGAATTGCTGTACAGGACGGTCAAACGATGAAAATCGTTGTTATGGTCCGTGGAGCATATACTCTGAAATAAGCTGCAACCCATTTAAGTTACACTACAATTTACATTTTCTTTCTATATAAAGATTGCCCTATTTTGGACCTCCATATACACCGGAACTCATTCCCACAGTTGACAAACATTAAGCCGACTCAGGCCTTTGGGATTCGTACACAATACCACCTGTAATCTTAAAAAAAATTCGCAGGAGGTGCTGTAACATGGCACGTACAAATCGCACTGTGGTACCAGAGAGCCGGGCAATGCTGAAACAAATGCAATATGAAATTGCTTCTGAATTCGGATTATATGGAGCTTCGTACGGCGGAGGAATGGATACGGAATTTGCTTCTGAGCTGGGGACGATTGGCGGAGCAAGTGTTTCTGGAGGTACTCCATATCTGGGACATCTAAGCTCCAGAGATAATGGATCTGTTGGCGGGGAAATCACAAAGAGGTTGATCAAACAGGCGGAGCAGTCTCTTTTCGCATAACTGGCTTCAATTGACAGCCACCGGTAAATAAGATAATATGACCTTTGAGGAAGGCCGTAGACCTTTTCCATCCGGAAAAGGTTCATTTTTTGAATAAAACAGGCATTGGCCATTATTATTCTACTACTTATATTTGGCCTGTTATCTACTAGGGAGCCCCCTTGAATACAGTGTCAGATCAACAATATGGGAGGTTGTTGTATATGTCGATCAAAGGGCGTCATCTGTTTACTTCTGAGTCCGTAACGGAGGGACACCCCGATAAAATCTGTGATCAGATATCCGACGCGGTACTAGATGCATTTCTTGCTAACGATCCTAATGCCCGTGTAGCTTGTGAGGTAGCTGTAGCAACAGGTCTTGTGCTTGTCATCGGGGAAATTAGCACCAAGTCAGAATATGTGGATATTCCGGCAATCGTACGTAATACTATTAAGGAAATTGGCTATACCCGCGCGAAGTTTGGCTTTGATTATAATACTTGTGCTGTCCTTAGCTCGTTGAATGAGCAATCGGCAGATATTGCCCAGGGTGTAAATGCTGCTCTTGAGCATCGCGACCCTGCGTCATTAGCTGAAGAGACTGCTAACATTGGTGCCGGTGACCAAGGTCTGATGTTCGGGTTCGCTACGAATGAGACACCTGAGCTTATGCCGCTTCCGATTGCCCTGTCTCACCGGATTGCCCGGCGTCTGGCAGAAGTCCGTAAAGATGGAACTTTGAAATATCTGCGTCCGGATGGCAAAACCCAGGTTACGATTGAGTACCAGGGCGACAAGCCGGTGCGTGTGGATACTATCGTTGTATCTACCCAGCATGCAGAAGAAATTACCCTTGAACAGATTCAGGCAGACATCAAAGAGCATGTCATTCTTCCGGTTGTTCCGGCTGAACTATTGGATGAAGCCACTAAATATTTCATTAATCCTACTGGCCGTTTCGTTATTGGTGGTCCTCAAGGAGATGCCGGTCTGACTGGTCGTAAGATCATTGTGGATACATATGGCGGTTATGCCCGTCACGGCGGCGGAGCCTTCTCCGGTAAAGATCCGACCAAAGTGGACCGTTCTGCAGCCTATGCGGCTCGTTATGTAGCGAAGAATCTGGTCGCTGCCGGCCTTGCTGACAAGTGCGAGATTCAATTGGCGTATGCTATAGGTGTTGCTACCCCTGTATCGATCAATGTGGATACATATGGAACGGGCAAGATCAGTGAGGAGAAGCTGGTTCAACTGATCAGCGATAACTTTGATCTTCGTCCGGCAGGAATCATCTCGATGCTGGATCTGCGTAAGCCTATCTATAGACAGACAGCAGCTTATGGACATTTTGGCCGTACCGATGTGGACCTTCCGTGGGAACGCGTGGATAAGGCGGATTTGTTAAAGGCCCAGTCTGGAATCTAAGAAATTAAGAATAAATATGCCCATACAGAAGCCCTCATGAAGAGGGTGATGTGTGGGCATTTTTTTGTGAAAAGAGCAAGCCGATGTGCCCTCAGCCGTCATCTTCTAAACTTTGGAAGCCCTTTAGCCGAAATATAACAGTATACAAATACAAGAAGTGCTGGAAGGGCTGAAAGGGGTTTTTTAAGAATGAGAAAGAAATTAAGAATAGGAACGGCAATTATCATTGCAGGCAATCTGCTGCTTGGTCTGGGCAGTCCGGCTATCGGTATACATACATCAGCGGTATACGCCGCTTCGGAATTCGGAATCAGCATTTCTCCTGCGAACGGGTCTGCTTTTGTAAATGTCGGGGCTTCGCTGGGGCTTGGCTTTGACCGCCAGGTGATCCCGCAAGCCGGGAAAATCACCATTACAGATGTAAATGCCGAAACGGTATTTACGGAAATTGCAGTCGGGAGTGCAGGACTAATCGGAAACTCGTCAAGCTACGAGATCAAGCTAGGCGCCAGCCTTAAATTTGCTCCCTACAAAACCTATAGCGTAAGTGTGCCTAAGGGGCTGTTTAAGGATAGTGCAGGCAATGAATCTGCCGCAACAAGCTGGAAGTTCACGACAGCCCCGGAGGTAAATCCGGCGATTACAGCAAGCAGCATGTCTCCTGCCATCAATTCCAGAGTAGAGGCAGGTAGCTTAACGGAGCTGAGTATTCGCTTATCTGGAGTCCTTACAGCCGGAGGAGGCAGCGTCAGGCTGCTCTCGTCAGCGGATAACGCGGTTATACAAGAGTTTGCGATCAGAGATGGAGAACCTGGGGTAGCATTCCAGAGTGCAGATTCCTCGACAACGGTGACGTTGACACTGGCTAATAAGCTTCCATCCGGCGGGAATTATTATGTCCTTATCGACGCTTATGCATTCAAGGATGCTAATAATACAACCTATCAGGGGATAGCAAGCGGCAGCGGCTGGAGCTTCTCCACGGTCGGCACGGGTACTATCTCTGCATCTACGGCTCCAGCCAATGCATCTTTTGGCGCATCGGTTAGTGGAGCCCTTAAGCTATACTTCGACCGCCCGATGAGTCCGGCCTCTGGAGTAATCTCGGTCTCTCCAGGTGCAGGGGACCCTAGAACAAGATGGCTGAATGTCAATTCAACGAATGTTACCGGTGGGGGAAGCTCGACAATAACTCTGTTGCCAGCCTCCGCAGCTTCACCGCTATTGAGCGGTACACTATATACAGTGACTATACCGCAGGGAGCTTTTTATGATCAGGATGGTCATATCTTTCCGGCTTCAGGACCGTACTCCTGGACGTTCACGACGGCATCACTGACAAGTCTGTCTGTAGCCGCGTTATCACCAGCAGACCGCAGTGAGTCGGTAGATATCTCCAAAACAATAGCGGTTAATTTCAACCAGGAAGTTGTCTACAATAGCACAGTCGCGAACGGAGTTGTTCTGTACAAAAGCAATGGATCTAAAGTGAATGCGGCAGTTCAGCAAGGCTCCTCTGCTAAAGAATTCATCATTAAGCCGTCCGCAGCGCTGGAATCAGATACGATCTATTATATCGACATCGCCAAAGGAGCTTTCACAGATGCCGCAGACCCCAGTGTGCAGTATGAGGGATTAAGCGGTACCAAGTCTTGGAGCTTCCGCACTGTAGCCATAGATAAGACTCCGCCATCGCTGACGAGCGCAGTGCTAGAGAACAACCGGACGATCCGCCTGAGGTATAATGAGACGCTTAATGCTTCAGTGGCTCTGCTGGCTTCCAGCTTCGGGGTAACCGTCAATGAGGAAAGCCGGAATATTGAAAGTGCCTATATTCAAGGAGACAGTGTATTTGTAGTGATTAGCACAGGTATCGCTGTAGGCCAGAATGTAAAAATCAGCTATACCGGCGGCGTGCGGACGATTCAGGATACGAGCGGGAATGCTGCGCCTACCTTTTCTGGACAGCAGATCACTAATACTATAGAATCGGCGCTCCCTACGCCCAAAGAAGGCAGAATTACTGGCAGAACAGTGACACTGACCTTCAATGATACGCTCAAAACGGTCTCTCCTTATGCGTATGATCAGTTTGTGGTAACAACTGATGGATATTCGCTTGGGGTGAATTCAATCAGCTCCAGCGGCAACACCCTTTATTTAACAGTGGGTTCCGAGGTGGGCAATTCGGAGTCGGTCCGGGTATCCTACTACGCCGGTTCGTATCCGCTGGTTAGCTCTCTGGGGCAGAATATTGCAAACTTCGCTGAGTTTAACATCCGCAATAGTAAGGATAATGTGCCGCCGGTGTTCCAGAATGCGACGGGCGGAGGAAAGAAAATTACAATGAATTACAATGAGGGATTATCTGACAGTAACCTTCCGATGAACAGCCAGTTCTCGGTCCTGGTGGGAGGTAGCCCGAATTACGTCACAAATGTTGCAGTACGTGGAAGCAGTGTGACATTAACACTTCAAAATAACATGGTAGCAGGTCAGACTGTAACAGTCTCCTATGTACCCGGTGTAAAAGGCTTAACTGATCTTAACGGCAACCGGGCTGTTTATGTGGACTTGAAGCCGGTTGATCTGAGCGATATCACCGTATCGGAGATCAGCAGCGCAACAGTGAACGGTAATGAGCTGACGGTAACTTTTGTCCAAAGTATGCTGACTTCTTCTGCACTGAGCACTTCGCAGTTTGCAGTCAGATTGAATAGTACCACTACCCTGGTTCAGAGTTATACCCTAACAGGCAACGTCCTCAAACTAATGCTGGCTGATTATGCGGGTAGCGGGCAGACAGTTGACTTATCCTATACTACGGGGACATCCTTCATTAAGGATCTTAACGGAAATGCACTCGCTTCGTTCTCGCAGCTTCCGGTGAAGAACCTTACTGGAGGTGTGGCGGCTGCTGTACCAACAGATGCGAACCGTCCAGCTTATCTGGGGACCTTGGAGGCAAGCGAGTTTGGAGACGCGCTCCCGCTACTGAAGAGTGATTCCGCCGTAATCGCAGCAGACCGCTCAATTTACAGTCAGGATGTGAAAAGATACAGTCTTAATGCAGATAAGCTGGCAGCCAGTTATATGTATTTAAACGCACAGGGCACGGCTTCACTAGTGTTTGAGGTGCCTTCCACCGAATTGGCAGCCTATGTTACTGTACCTCTACAGCCACTCGTGGATGCGTTCAACCGCAACAAGGCTTCGTCATTTGGTATTCGTTATGGGGATCAGATCTATAGTGTTGATCTCGGTAAAATAGACCTCAACGGAATCGTAGCCAGTCTAAATACAACCGGCAGTAATATTTCTCTTATCTATCGCATAGAGAAAATGCCTTCTGAGGCGTTTGCTCCATTCGTCCAAAGACTTCAGACACAGGGGCTAACCAGTATAACCCCTTTGGCTGATCTTCGGCTGGCTGCATCTGTGACAGGTAATTACGCTAATGAGACTGCGCTTAGCTTACCAGGGAAGTACATGATCCGGACAACAAGTTCAAATAGCAGTGAGCAGACTTCTGTAGCACGACTAGATCAATCCTATTACGATGCAGCGTATCTGCCTACAACGAGTATTACTAAAGGGACTTACAAAGTAATGCGTGCATTGACCAGTGGAAATCAGATCGTTGGAGCATTTTCCTCCACGCGTTCTTTTGCAGATATGGCTACTCACTGGAGTAACACGGCTGTTGCTGAACTGGCAGCCAAGAATATCATCGACAACAGCTATGGCAGCCAATACAAGCCGGATCAAGCCATCACCCGGGGTGAGTTTGCAGTAATGCTGAGCAGAGGGCTAGGCCTGCTAGGGGATAGCGTGACAGCACAGCGCTTCTCAGATGTGCAGTCATCCAGTCAAACGGGCAATTATATCGGCGCCGCTGCCAAAGCCGGCATCATCAATGGCAATACGGACGGGACCTACCGTGCGGAGGATAAAATTACCCGTGAGCAGATGGCGATTATGATGGTGAGGGCGCTTGAGTATACGGGGCAGCCTGTAACGCTAAGTGCATCTGTAATGGATACGCTTAGCCCGTTCAAGGACCGGGCGAGGATTCTAAGCCAGAGTATCGAATTTGTAGCCAAGGCAGTCAAGGCGGGGATTATTCAGGGAGTCAGCACCACGCAATTCCAGCCGCAGGGTAATGCTACCCGAGGGCAGGCTGCGGTCATGCTGCAGCGGATGCTGAAGACAGCAGGCTATTTGTAAGAGCAAGGGAATTGTATAGTTAAGCAGAGCATCCGGTCTATGGGCCGGGTGCTTTTTTGGCATACCTGGACAGCTCCAGCGTGACTCCGCTCATCCGGTAAAACCTGCTAGTTCTCTCCAATTTTCGCAACTTTTCGAGCTGAATTCAGTCTATTAAAGGTATAGTCTATTACTATGAACTGATATCCAGGTCTTGATAGCGAGGTAGAAGAGTACAAATAGATGGGAGAGTTACACTGAAATGAATGAGCTTTTCATGGGGAAAAAGAGTACTGAGTCAACACGGGGAAATCAATGGTCGCCTGCTAAAAAATGGATTGCTGCATCCCTGGCGGGTGTAATCTGGATCATGCCGGTTGTCGGGAGTGAAGGTGCAGGATGGCTGGGCGCAAGCACTGCGCCGGTAGCACAAGCAGCAGCGTCCTTCTCGGCGACGAAACTGAGTGAAGAGGTTATCACTTCCGGTGCGATGATGATGAAATATAAGTTTACCACGGTGCGTTCAGGTAAGAGTGCCACAGGACTGGCCAGCGTCATTCGTGTCGATCTGAATAATCCTTATGTCTCTCTGGATGTCATGACCGGCAAAGGCGGGAATCTGACGACACGGCAGAGCACAGGGGGCATGGCGGCGGAGACAGGCGCGGTCGCGGCGGTGAACGGGGATTACTTCAATACCGGCGGAGAAGGTGCACCGATTGGCGGCCAGGTGTCGGGCGGTGTGCTCGTGTCCACTCCTTCACAGCTAAACGGAATGTATGCTTTTGCAGTAACCAAGGACCGTAAACCTATCATTGATGAATATACGTTTGAAGGGATGCTGACCGCAGAGGATGGCTCCCAGTTCCCGCTGTCCGGCATCAACAAAGGGGCCTACAATCCCGAAGGCGGCAGCTCGACTTACAGTCATGCTAATGCAGCTTATATCTACACGGATGCGTGGACAGCGCTGGAGCGGCCTAAGGGCAGTTCTACTACACCGACAGAGGTGCTGGTAGAGAATGATACGATTACCCAGATCTCGCTGGATTCGGCTCTGCCGGTGACCGTACC
The DNA here is from genome assembly GCF_038005345.1 of Paenibacillus sp. FSL H8-0122. Classification (NCBI taxonomy): domain Bacteria; kingdom Bacillati; phylum Bacillota; class Bacilli; order Caryophanales; family Paenibacillaceae; genus Paenibacillus; species Paenibacillus sp. FSL H8-0122. The sequence goes on from NZ_JBBOTB010000001.1 coordinate 7,307,951, forward strand.
CAAAGGCGCTTATATTCTGCGGACGCACGGGCTGGCTGCCGAGTTCGTCAAGGCACATCTGGTTGTAGGACAAAAGATAAACAGTACCTATCTGCTCCGTTCCAAAACCACCCAGCAGGAGCTCGATCCTTCAACGCTGCAGATGATGATCGGGGGGCATACGATTCTGGTCAATAACGGCAAGGCGTCGTCGTTCTCCCGTTCTACAAGCAGCATTGGCGGGTACCGGGCGCGTACAGCGCTGGGCTATTCCCAGGATGGCAGGTACGTATATGTCATTGCAGCTGAGAAGAACAGCAATAGTGTGGGTCTGTCGCTGACAGAGCTGCAATCCTTCATGACGAATATCGGGGTGTGGAAAGGGATTAATCTGGACGGAGGGGGCTCTACAACGATGGTAGACCGCCCGCTGGCTGAAACCTCGACTACACTTACCTTCAATACCGAATACGGCAAGGAGCAGCGCACAATCGTTAACGGCGTAGGGGTATATACTTCTGCTCCGCAAGGTGAAGTGAAGGGAATCAAGATCAGCGGCAACTCGGTACTGTTAATCGGACAAAAGGCCACATACTCCCTAAAGGGGTATGATACGTACTACAATCCGGTGGATGTAGCGGCAGCTAATCCGGCCTGGACCGCAAGCGGCGGCAGTGTGACTGTGAATGCGGGCGAAGCCACGGCCGTCAAGCCGGGAACCGTCAAGCTGAAGGCGACCAGCGGAACAGCGAGTGCGGAGACCGAGGTCACCGTTCTGGGCGGAGAAGACCTGTCCAGCCTGATTGCAGGTACAGCAACTGCACCGCTGCAAGCAGGAGCCACTGTATCGGTTCCGGTTAGCGCGGTGTCGAAGAGCGGGGCAACGCTAGCTGTTCCGGCAACCGCACTGAAGTGGGAGTTTATCGGCTTCAAAGGAAGTGTGGGGGACGGCAAGCTTAAAGTGGAGGCAGTCGATCCCGGCGTAACTACCGGATATGCGATTGCCCGCTATGACGGCTTCAGCACGGCGGTTGTCTTGTCTACTGCAGCTGCTACGGCGTGGGAGGATTTCGAGAATGCCAATTATCCGTTCGCGTTCACAACCAATGCGGCAGGCGTCACTGGAACAGCAGCAGTAGTTGCGGGCAGCGCAGAGCGTGCAGGCTCGAAGGTCTTATCGCTTAGCTACGATATGAGTGCAGGCACCGGCAAAATGTACGCATACGCCCAGTTCAACGGTACAAAGGGCAAGGATATTCCGGCGGCGGCAACCTCCATGTCAGTCGATGTGATGGGAGACATGAGCCTGAACTGGATGCGTGCCGAGCTGACAGATGCCAGCGGAAAGACGGCCTATATTGATTTGGCGAAAGTTATTGACTGGAACGGCTGGAAGACGCTTAATATCGATCTGTCCGGCTCAGGGATTAAATTCCCAGCTTCCCTTAAGAGACTTTACGTGGTAAATGTAGAAGAAGGCCAGGATGAACGGGCCAAGACAGGGACAGTGGCCTTTGATAATATTTCCTTCGTGATGCCATCTCTCTCCAGTGAGGCGGGACTGCCCAAAGGGACGGCGGCGATGAGCATTGGCGGCAAGGCGATGACGGTTAACGGCACCAAGCGGCCGATTGATGTCGCGCCGATCGTGAAGGACGGCAGTACGTATGTGCCGATAAAATATGTTCTGGACGCGTTCGGCGGCAATGCGGTCTGGGATGCGAAGACAAAGAAGATTATGGTCCTTCGGGGCTCTAAGGCGCTCGATCTGACCGTGAATAAGAAGGAGTTCGTACTGAACGGGAAGCGGCAGAGTGCTGAAGTAGCACCGATGATTCTGAATGCCAGGACTTTAGTACCGCTTCGACTCGTGACAGAACAGCTCGGACTCACTGTAAAATGGGAACAGAACACTAAGACCGTAACTATCGAATCGTGATATGTTAGTATAAAGGAAAGCCTTTAATACGATTCGATAGAAATGGGGCAAGCATCCGTGGAATTTCAAGCCGATGCGATAGATCGGGTGATTAAAAACACCATCGACGTGATGGAGAGCAGCAAGTATCAGATATTCGAAATATTGCAGGTGGCACGGGATGAGCTTGCTGCACTCAACAAAGAACTGCAGCGGGTCATGGAAGAAACGGATGAAACATTGCAAAAGGTAGACAAACTGGAGCAGCAGTACCACCGCTCCCGGATCCGGCTGACAGAGGTCAGCCGGGATTTTGTCCGCTACACGGAGAAGGATATCCGGATTGCCTATGAGAAGGCGACGGAGCTGCAGCTGGAGCTGATGATGACCAGGGAGAGAGAAGCTTATCTGCGGAGCAGACGCGATGAACTGCAAATGCGGGTTCGCAGTGTCGAAAATTCTGTAGAACGTGCCGAATCGATTGGTTCGCAAATGAGCGTTGTCCTGGAATATCTGTCCGGAGAACTAGGTCAAGTGACGCGAATTGTCGAATCTGCGAAGAACCGCCAGATGATTGGACTCAAAATAATCCTGGCTCAGGAAGAGGAACGGAAAAGAATTGCCCGGGAAATTCATGACGGTCCTGCTCAAATGCTGGCGAATCTAGTCCTAAGGACGGAAATTGTAGAAAGAATGCTGGTAAAGCAGGAATTTGGGCTGGTACAAGCCGAAGTAATAGACTTAAAGGGGCAGGTAAGATACAGCCTGGAAGAAATGCGCAAGGTGATTTTCAACCTGCGTCCGATGGCGCTTGATGATTTGGGGCTGATTCCGACTCTGCGGAAGTATGTGCATGATTATGAGGAGAAGACGAGGATCCGCACCTCTTTTGAAACCAGGGGGAAGGAGCACCGTTTGTCCTCGGCAATGGAAGCGGCGGTATACCGGCTGGTGCAGGAGGGTCTGTCCAATGCGGCGAAGCATGCTTACCCGAGCTACGTACTGGTAGAGATTACTTATCAGGCTCAATTGATCAAGATTGTCGTGAAGGACAATGGCTTAGGCTTCAATGTGAAAAAAATCAGTGAACAAGCCAACCGGGAAAGCTTCGGGCTGGTGGGAATGCGCGAACGCGTGGAATTGCTGGAGGGAAGAATGGAAATACAATCAGCCGAGAACCAGGGCACAACAATCGTAATTCACATTCCGACGAATGTGGAAAAGGGGAAGGAGTAATGTGATGGAGAACCAAAACTCTGGCAAAGCGCCCATTAAAGTTCTTTTGGCCGATGATCATCAATTGTTTCGTGAAGGGCTTAAGCGTATTTTGAATATGGAGGATGACATCGAGGTCATTGGCGAATGCGGGGACGGCATCCAGGTGCTTGAATTCTGCAACGGCAATAAGCCGGATATCGTGCTGATGGATATCAATATGCCGATTGAGAACGGCGTGGAGGCTACGCAAAAGCTCCGTGAAATGTTCCCGGATGTCAAAGTGATTATCCTCTCGATTCATGATGATGAAAGCTATGTGTTTGAGACACTGCGCAAGGGGGCGAACGGGTATCTGCTGAAGGATATGGAGGCCGAGTCGCTGATTAATGCGATCCGCTCTGTATGCGAGGGACATGCTTTTATCCATCCGAAGGTGACCGGCAAGCTGATTAATCAGCTGCGGCGCATGACGTACCTTAACGAGACTGGCGCAATGGCCGAGACGGCCGTGAAGGAAGCCGGTGTCAAATTCGTTGCAGGCGATAACAATCCGCTGACCCGCCGCGAGGCAGAGGTATTGCGGCTGATGGCGGAGGGCAAGAGTAACAAGATGATTGGGGAGTATCTGTTTATCAGTGAGAAGACGGTCAAAAACCATGTCAGCAGTATTCTGCAAAAGATGGAAGTGGATGACCGTACGCAGGCTGTAATTAATTCGATCAAATACGGCTGGGTAACTTTATAGCTTCCCTCATAAACTTTTAACTGAGCGTTTTGGAGAATCCTAATGATCCTTATAAACGGTACATAACTTGTATGCAGCTGAGAGCTGCAGCCATAGTATTGTTTCAGTCCGCACTCTATTCGAATTTTGCAAAATGCTAACTTAAATATGTACCCTAAGTTAAACTGGCGGGAGGGCTCCCGCGCTAATGGGCTGTCACCGTCCTTTTATCACCGGCATATAGTGTGGGTATAAGAGGGAGGTGCATCTTCATGATCGCCCAGTTAATCTGGATTATCTCTATTTATGCATCCGCAGCAGCCCTTGTTCAACTCCTGCATCATCGGGAAAAGACCCGGGCAGCAGCACGGACTGGTAAGCGGCTTCACTATATTCTGATTACCCGTAATCATGAGGCCGTGGTGGAGTGGTATCTCAGGGTTTTTGCAGTGTATGCTTGCTGGATCGGCAGGCCCCTGCAGGTCACCTTGGTGGATGACGGTTCAGAAGACAGGACCATGGCGGTAGCCTCACGGATGGCTTATCATAACTCTTCGATTGAATTTGCACCTGCGGTGCCGTTCTTCGGTCTTGCGGGCAGGGAAGAGCTCCGGCAGGGGGTTACGGTAGACCTGCGGGTTCAGGAGCCGCTGCTGCCGCTGCGGATGATGCGGTTGCCGGGAAGAGGGAGATCCCCATCCAAGCCCGGCGAATGACAGCTAAATATGTAAGTTACGGGTGAAGCACACTCTCCAGGAATGGGGCGGTGTGCTTTTTGGCGTGCTCTAAAAGATAAGGAGGCGTTGGGATTGAAGGTGGCTGTGTATGTGGTGGCGCAGGGCGGAGAGTGGCAGGCCCGGATTTCACTGAATCTGGCGGTGGATGAATTATGGTGGGCGGGTGAGGCGGAGGGGCTGGGGGGTTGGGGAGGGCGCTGGGTAGTAGGGGGAGGTCAAGTGGCAAACGGGGAAAGCCAAGCGGCGGAACGGAAAGGTCAGCGGGTAGCTCGGGAAAGCCAAGCGGCAGAACGGAAAAGTCAGCGGGCAGACCAGAGAAGCCAATCGGCAGACCGGGTTGTGGTGCTCTCCCGGTCACTGCCGCTGGGCTGGGCGGTGAAGCTGGCAGCAGCCTGCCAGTTCACGAACCAGATGCAGCGCTGGGATGAGGCAGCCTGGAGGAAATACGCCGCAGCTCTCCTGAAGGCGGAGATCCGGGCGGAGCGGGCTGCTGGAGGGGCACGGGGCACAGGGTGGCCTTTTGAGGAGGCTGAGGTGTACAGGCTGCCGGAGGACAGGGGATGGAGCGAGGATGAGGGGAGAGTGGTTGGAGGATGGAACGGGGGGCGTAAGGCAGGGGTGAGTGAATGGAGGGATAGAGAGGGATTTGAATGGGGGGATGAGCCGGGGAGCGAGTGGGCGAGTGGGAGGGACAGCGGCGGGGAGAAGGAGTGGGAGAATGAACGGGTTATCGAGCGGGGAAGTAGGAGGGAGAACTGGCGCGGGAACGAACGGGTGAGCTTACGGAGGAAAGAGCTGGAGGCACTTGCAGCGGGAGCTGACGGGCTGGTTACGGCGTTGGATGGGCGTTCGCTGCTTCAGGGTGAAGCAGAGGCGCTGGTGGCCGAGCAGCTCCCGGAGCTGGCGGAGCATTGGCGGGCTGCGGCGCAGCTCGCCTATCTCCAGGGACGGCTGCGCCTTACGGCCGCCGTCCTGGGCCCTGCCGGCGCCGCGCGGCTGGGCCTGCGCCGCCGCGAAGTGCCGCGCTGCCTGCGCTGCGGCAGCGCCCCCACGGGCCGCACGGCCTGCGCCGCGTGCGGCCTTGCCGGCTGCGCCTATTGCGAGGCCTGCCTCGCACTGGGGCGCAGCCGGGCTTGCGCGCTGCTGCTGCGCAGCGCACCGCTGCCGGCCGTGCGCTGCACGGCCGGCGTGTCCCCCACCGTAGCGGCACGCCGGTGGGGGCTTAGCGCAGCGCAGGCGGCCGCCGCCTGCGCTGCGCTGGGGTTCCTGGCGGAGCCGCGCAAGCGCTCCGCTGCAAGAGGCCCAGAGCGGTTCCTGCTCTGGGCAGTGACGGGAGCGGGGAAGACGGAGATGGTCTTCCCGCTCCTGGAGGCAGCGCTCGCGGCCGGGGGCCGGGCGCTGATCGCCACGCCGCGGCGCGACGTCGTGCTGGAGCTGGCGCCGCGCCTGGCCAGAGCCTTCCCGGCGGATGTCCCCGCCGTGCTGTACGGAGGCAGCGAGGACCGCTTGCGCCGCAGCCGGATCACCCTGGCGACCACGCACCAGCTGCTGCGGTTTCACCAGGCCTTCGATCTGGTCATCATCGATGAGATCGATGCGTTTCCCTATCACAACGATCCTATGCTGGACTATGCTGCAAGGCAGGTCTGCAAGCCCGGCGGACGATACATCCTTCTCTCCGCCACGCCGCCTGCGGAGCTGCAGCGTCTTGCCCGCTCCGGCAGATTGCCGCATGCAAGGGTCCCGGTCCGCTTTCACGGCCATCCCTTGCCGGTTCCGCGCCATATCCAGATACCACCGCTCCATCGCTGCCTGAAGCAGGGCAGAATTCCGGCAGGACTGCGTTCAGCGCTGCAGCGGTCGCTTGACCGTAAGGCGCAGATTTTCCTCTTTGTCTCACGAATTGCCCATATCGAGGGACTGCTGCAGCTGCTGCGGCGGATATTCCCCGGGATTTCTATAGAGGGTACTTCCTCTCAAGATCCGGGCAGAGCAGAGAAGGTACTGAAATTCCGCGATCGTACCATCTCATTGCTTGTGACGACAACGATTCTGGAGCGTGGGGTCACGGTACCGCATAGTGATGTATTTATTCTGGATGCAGACAGCGGACTATTTGATGAGGCGGCCTTGGTACAGATGGCGGGCCGGGCGGGACGCTCCAAGGATGATCCGGCAGGCAACGTCATCTTCGCTTCAGCAGAGTGGAGCCGCTCGCAGCGCGCCGCCATATCACAGATCCGCAGTATGAACGCCATTGCCCGCAGACAAGGATATCTCAAGTCTTAATGATTTTGTGAGGATTCCTTGGAAATAGCTGTGAATGCCCAGCTCCCACAATTTGAGTTCTATACACTCTGTACTTTTAAACTCAACACATTCTATTTTATAAGGAGGATTACAATGCGTTCCCTGACGTCATGGATGAACCAAGCCCGCTCCATAATCGCGCCTTCGCAGCCGGAATGCCTATTTTGCGGCCGCAGAGGCCGTCCTTCCCCCGAATGGCCCGGAATCTGCGTACACTGCCAGAGCGGCATTCCATGGATACGTGTTCCCCGGTGCCAGACCTGCGGGCGTCACGTGGGCTGTCCCGATTGCAGCCGCAGCCATGCACCCATACCAATTGCGTGCAACCGGAGTGCAGTAGCCTACACCAGTGAAATGCGTGAAATATTAGGCCAGTATAAATACAGAGGGGATGAGCGGCTCGCGCCCCTGCTCGGTCTGATGCTGGACAGGGCATATGCGCTGCTGCAACACGAACAGAGTGGACAACAACTTAATGAAGCGCTACAGAGCAACTTTTTCAGCAGACCACTCCCGGTATTGCATTCAAAGCTTCGTATGCGTTCTAACCTGTGGCAAGCCGACCTGCTGGTCCCTGTACCTGTGAGTGCTGTCCGTCTGTCCGAGCGGGGCTTCAATCAGGCGGAGCGGCTGGCAGAAGCTGTCTCCCTACGCAGAGGAGTCCCTCAGCTTCCGCTGCTGGTCCGCACCCAGCACACCGCCAAGCAGAGCTTCAAAAGCCGAAGGGAGCGGCTGGCCGATATGAAGCATGCTTTTGCCGGGACTACAGATTCGGCGGTTCTCCAAAGTCTGAAGGAACACCTGCATTCCCGTGCATCACATCAGCTTGAACAGCGCCCCCTGCGAATTATTATTGTTGATGATATCTACACTACGGGGAGTACGATTCGTGCCTGCGCTGGGGCGCTTCAGCAGCTCTTCCGCAGCCTGGATTGTACTGCCGAGATCTACTCTCTGACCTGGGCGCGTTCCTAGCAGCTGCCACCGCTCCGGAATTCAATAAAACCGCTTCCCTGACCGATACTAAACATAGACGGATCTTCGGCGATCATGTAATCTTAGTAGCATAAGCGATTCATGAGTTGTGCAGAATGATAGAAGGGAGCCGCGGTAGATATGAATGTAGACAATTGTCCGAGATGCGGCCGGTTATATGTCAAGAACCTGATGAACCTGTGCCAGCCCTGCATCAAAGAGCTAGAGCATGAGTATGAAATCTGTGTAGAATACTTACGCAAAAATAGAGGCACCAACATACAGGAACTGTCCGATGCCACCGATATTTCCATCAAGGAAATCACACGTTTTATCCGGGAGGGACGGATTTCCATAGCCAATGCGCCCAATATGATGTACCCTTGCGAGGTATGCGGAACCCTGATCCGGGAAGGGCATATGTGCGACAGCTGCCGCAGCCGTCTGACCAAGGACCTGGCCAATGCGGCCAAGGATAGTGCGGACTCAAGTGCTCCCAAGAAGGCTCCGGATGGCGCTTACCGCGCGGTGGACAAGTTCCGCAACTAAACAATTCTGCAAAAAAACGCTTGCAGCTATAAAGAATGTTTCAACAGGGGCCGATAAACTTAGTAAAGATTATCGGCTTTTTTATTACAGAAGGAAGGTGAAGTTATGAAAATTAACGATGCCGGACGAATCAATGCGATTAATCCATACCAACGAAGTGCGGAATCGCAAAGGCAGGAACAGATGAAGAAAAGTACACGCAAGGATGAGGTATCGATTTCGGATGAAGCCATCAAGCTGCTTCAGGCACAGAAGAGCGGGAAGATTGACACTGAACGTGCGAACAAGATCGAGAGCCTGAAACAGCAAGTATCCGCAGGTACCTACCAGGTTGACGCAGCCAAGCTCGCTGAGACACTCGCCCCCTACTTTAAGCAATCCTCCGAGAATTAGGTGAAAACACCCATGGCACTTACAACATTATTAGAATTGCTTGAGCGGCTGGACGAGGCGCATGTGCAAATGCTGGATCTGGCCGCAGTCAAGAAACAGACCATTATGGACAACAAGGTAGAGGGTCTTATTGATATCCTGAACCGCGAGTCCAAGCTGATGAAGGTGATCGGACAGCTGGAAGAACGGCGTGCAGAAGCGGCTTTCGAGTTTTTGCAGGGGGTTGGAATCCGTTCCAATCTGAATCTGAATCTTACCGAGCTGTCCCGCCTTGTCTTTGATCCCGATGACAAATCGCGCCTGCTGCAGATTCAGCAGAAGCTTTCCGGCACATTGCAGCAATTAAAAAAGGCCAATGAGCTGAACCAGAAGCTGATTGAGCAGTCGCTTACCTTTATAGATTATTCCCTGGATTTGCTGGTCGGAAGACCAAATCAGGAAATGACATACCATCATCCGTCCGACAAGGGCAGCAGTGTGACTCGGCCGGGGCTTTTTGATGCCCGTGGATAATCAGGTTATCCGCTGAGCTGCGCTCACCGCAGCAATCACAAGGGAGGAACAAGTAGCATGACATCCACATTCCACTCCATCGAGACCGCAAGACGAAGCCTGTTTACCCAGACAGCGGCGCTCAATACCACCGGCCACAACATTGCCAACGCCAACACGGAGGGGTATACCCGCCAGCGTGTGAATATGAAGGCGGCCATCCCGATTGAAGCCTATGGTATGAATAACTCGACGATGCCAGGGCAACTGGGAACAGGGGTTGAATTCAGTTCCATTGAGCGGATTCGGGAGATGTTCCTGGACGATCAATTCCGCGGGGAGAACTCGGCAAGCGGGAACTGGAGCATTCAGTCGGATACCTTAGATAAGCTGGAAGCGATTGTGAATGAGCCTTCAGATACCGGTGTCCGTATCGTACTGGATAACTTCTGGAAATCCTGGTCGGACCTCAGTAAGAATCCGGAAGATCCCACAGCCCGCAAGATCGTCGTTCAGACAGCCCAGGCCCTCACGGATGCCATGAACTATATGAGTACACAGCTCAGCAATCTGGACCGCGATCTCAGTACCAACATTGACGTCAAAGGCAAAGAGATTCAGAGCTACCTCAGCTCTATCGCTGACCTCAATCAATCCATTTCCAAGATAGAAGGTATGGGCGACAAAGCCAATGATCTGCGCGACCAGCGCGACCTGTTGACGGACAAGCTGTCCAAGATTGCTAACATCACCATTCTGGATACAGATGCCGGATATAACATCTCACTGGGCACACAGCCGTTAGTTCAAGGAGCAACCGTGACTGCGGCTGTAGACAGTACGTTTCTTAATACCGCCTTCGCCTCCGGCGATTTGAAGGCTGGTGAAGCTTATGGGATGCTTTTCTCCAAAAACACCTATGTAGCAGATTACAGGAAGCAGCTCGACGCGATGGCCAATACCATTGCCAATGGTGAAGTGCAGGTGACCATACCGTCAGGCTCTAACCTGCCCGCAGGAACGACTGTGCTCAAGGATTCAGAGATTATTAATGCAGATGGCACCAAAACAACTCTTTCAGCAGGAAGCGCGGTACCTATCCCGTTGCCGGGTGATCTAAGAACAACAGTCAAAGGTCTGAACGGTCTCCACCAACTGGGGTATGCGCTCAACGGGACCTCGGGCCGGCCGTTCTTCACCTCTGCGGTAGCCGGAGAAGCGATCACTGCTGCCAATCTTAAGCTGAATCCAGAAATCGCTGCAGATCCCACGCTGTTTGCTACTTCCTTGCGTACTACTACAGATACCTCAGGCAATGTATCCGTAGTAAAAGGAAATAATACACTGGCGCTGCTGTTCAGCAATATGAAGGATAACAATACTTTCGCTACAGCAGATGGTACTAAGACCGGTACAGTCGGGTCCTATCTCAGCTCCATGGTTGGACAATTGGGTATCCAATCTCAAGAGGCCACACGCCAGGCGAGTAACGCCGATTATCTGGTGGAGCAAGTGAATTCCCGCCGCCAATCCGTAAGCGGTGTGTCGCTGGATGAAGAAATGTCCAATATGCTCGTATTCCAGCATGCCTACAGTGCTGCTGCACGTTTCATGACCACCTATGATGAACTGCTTGATAAATTGATTAATTCTACCGGCACAGTCGGAAGATAAGGAGGCCATACCATGATCAGAGTCACCTCCAATATGATGAGCTCACAGCTGCTGCTTAACTTGAACCGCAATGCACGTACCATGAACGACACCCAGCTCCAGCTGGCCAGCGGCCGCAAAATCAACAAGCCCTCCGACGACCCGGTAGGCATCACCTATTCCCTCCGCTACCGCGCCGAGCTGTCCTCTAATGAGCAGTACACGAAGAACGTGGATAGCGCGCTGTCCTGGCTGAATTATAACGATACGGTGTTGGGACAGGCGGGGGATGTTGTTCAACGTTTGCGGGAGCTTACTGTTCAGGCTTCTACCGGCAGTAATCCACAGTCAGCTTTGGATAGTATTAATGAAGAAGTGATGCAACTTAAAGAACAACTAGTGGATATAGCGAACAGCAAGCTGAACGGAAAGTATATATTCAATGGTGAACAGTATGCTACCAAACCTTATGATTTTGCCAAGCGGGCTGATGGCACCTACGATACTACTAAGGTAATTACAACAGACCCAGGACAAATTCAATATATTGTAGGTGAGGGTGTGGAATTACCTATTAATATGACAGGAAACGATATTTTTGGATATACAGGAGAAACAGATAATCTGTTTTCTATAATAAACAGTATTTCAGAAGGATTGAAAACTGGTAACATTACAGCGGTTTCCAGACAACTTGATATAATTGACACTCGCGTAGAGACCATCTTGTCAGCCCGCTCTGAAATAGGTGCTAAGACTAATCGCGTAGAGTTGATGCAGGATCGTTTGAGCGATTTGAATTTAAACTTGACAGACCTTCAAGCTAAGACTGAGGATGCGGACTACGAAGAACTTATTATGAAGTCCAAGATTCAAGAGAACATCTACAATGCCTCACTATCTGTTGGAGCTAAGATTATATCTACAACTCTCGTTGATTTCATAAGATAATGGAGGTGCTCTCTGTTGGTACTGTCAGTAGTTCAAATACGTCAGACACCTGGTTTGATAGGTATTGATTCTGACATGGGGGAGTTCTCAATTATTCAACACCAAGCAGAGCTAAACATTACATCCGAAAGAGGACAGTGGGATATCCAGCAGTTTAAACCTGAAATGTCTGTGGATCAATCCAAAGCATTGGCTGCCTATAATGGCGGGAGTCTTATTGAGGTAAATAGGCGCATATATTCCGGTATTGAGCAAATTTACCTCCAAGGCATTGCACGTCGAGTGGAGCAGGGGAATCGAATGGCTGAATTCTTCAAACCTGGAAACTCTATTGCAGAATTGTACGGGGGGGACTGGAATTCTTTTTCATTTCCGGAAATTCGTGGCCCCGCTTCGTATGATAATGTGGATATTCATTTTGAAACGAGAAGCCCCCGGATTGAGTTTTTGAGGGGAGCGATAAAGATAGATGTAGTTGTTCGTCGGCCTGATATTGAATATAAAAGAGGTAAACTGGATATATATATGAGGCAGTATACATCTATTCAGTTCATTCCGCCTGAAGTGAATTTGCAATGGTGAGCTGTAGATGTGCCGGATAGCGCTTCTACGGCTTTTCTTGTTTAATATTGTACGAAGGAGTGGAAACAGATGATTATTGATACACTGTCTTGGGGGGAAATGGAAGTGGATGAGGAACATGTATTTCATTTTTCAAAGGGGATTCCCGGATTTGAAGAGGAAACTGATTTTGCATTAATTTCTACCCTTGATCATTCTTTTTGGTATTTACAGTCGACGAAAGATAAGGCCTTGTCCTTTCTGCTTAGTGACCCTTTTGTCTTCTATCCGTCGTATGAGTTTGATCTTCCTGATGCTGAAGCAAAGGAACTAAAGATTGATAACCAACTAATCGTACGTTGTGTAATAACCCTGAAGAATAAGGTGGAGGAGTCTACGATTAATTTGCTTGCTCCCCTTGTGCTTAACCCAGAAGAACGAGTAGGCAAGCAGATTGTACTGCACAACACACCCTATCATACTAAACACAGCTTATTAGCGTTGTCTCCAAGTATTTATGGAAAGGATGGTGCTTAATATGCTCGTTCTCTCTCGAAAAAAAGGCGAGAGTATCATCATAACGGACCAGGTTGAAGTTACAATTTTAAGTGTAGAGGGGGATACAGTCAAAGTTGGTATAAAGGCTCCCAGTGATATAGATATATTTCGTAAAGAAATATATCTATCCATTAAGGAATCCAATCAGGAATCGGCAGCACCTGCTCCCTCAGAGATTCACACACTTATTGACCGAATACGCGAGGCGAAAAATTAATATGGATATAAGACTTTAACCGGTGGTAGCTCAGGGCTATCTCCGGTATTTCTTTATGACATCAAAATAATCCAAAATAAATATATGGAAATTTGCCGGATTACTCTAAACTCATGAGGGTTTAAAGACGATATATAATTTAGACGAAGATCCCGCGGGGCGGCCGACCTTAACGGATCCTTGTTACCACAAGGATGTGGAACCAGTATATTTCAGGGAGGAAAATTATCATGATTATCAATCACAACGTTACGGCGCTGAACACTCACCGCCAACTGGCAGTTAACACTAGCAATACAAGCAAGAATATCGAGAAGCTGTCATCCGGTCTCCGGATTAACCGTGCAGGGGACGATGCTGCTGGCTTGGCTATTTCCGAAAAAATGCGCGGGCAGATTCGTGGTCTGGACCAAGCATCCCGCAATGCTCAAGACGGTATCTCCATGATTCAAACCGCTGAAGGTGCATTGAATGAGACTCACTCCATCCTGCAACGGATGAGAGAGCTTGCTGTTCAATCATCCAATGATACGAACGTTACGGCTGACCGCGCTGCTATTGATCAAGAGTATCAAGCGTTGTCAACTGAGATTACACGTATTTCTAAAGATACGGAATTTAATACGCAGAAGCTGTGGGACGGTTCTACCACAGCGGTTGATTTCCAAGTTGGTGCTAATACTGGACAAAAAATTTCGTATACATTCGCTTCTATGGATGCAACTACTTTGACCGCTGTTGGTGATTTGACGACAAAAGCCAACGCATCTACAGCTCTGGCAGCTGTTGATGTGGCTATCGGTAAAGTATCCACAGAACGTTCGAAGTTGGGGGCGGTTCAGAATCGTCTGGAACATACGATCAACAACCTGAATACATCTTCTGAGAACCTGACTGCAGCAGAATCTCGCGTTCGTGATGTGGATATGGCTAAAGAAATGATGAGTCAGACGAAGAACAACATTCTTGCTCAAGCAGCTCAAGCAATGCTTGCTCAAGCGAATCAACAGCCGCAAGGCGTTCTTCAACTGCTTCGTTAATCTAAAGTTCGAGTCTAATCTATAAAACTTCCACAAGGATGTGGAAGTTACATTCAAGGAGGAAATCAAAATGATTATTAACCACAATGTTACGGCGCTGAATACTCACCGTCAATTGGCAGTTAACACCAGCAATACAAGCAAGAATATCGAGAAGCTGTCATCCGGTCTTCGGATTAACCGTGCAGGAGATGATGCTGCAGGTCTGGCAATCTCTGAGAAAATGCGCGGACAAATTCGTGGTTTGGATCAAGCATCCCGTAATGCTCAAGATGGCATCTCCATGATCCAAACAGCTGAAGGTGCATTGAATGAAACTCACTCCATCCTGCAACGAATGAGAGAGCTTGCTGTTCAATCGTCTAATGATACGAACGTGACGGCTGACCGGGAAGCTATTGACCAAGAGTATCAGGCATTGGCAACTGAGATTACTCGTATTTCAGATGATACCGAATTCAATACACAGAAGCTTTGGAATGGCGCTACAACTGCTGTGGATTTCCAAGTGGGTGCTAATACAAACCAAAAGATTTCTTATACCTTCGCTGATATGGATGCTGCGGCATTAATGACTACTGTAGGTGATTTGAAGACTAAGGCTAATTCGCAAACAGCTCTGACAGCTGTTGATGCGGGCATTGCAAAAGTATCTACAGAACGTTCGAAGCTCGGGGCTGTTCAGAACCGTTTGGAACACACAATCAACAACCTGAATACTTCCTCTGAGAACCTGACTGCAGCAGAATCCCGTGTTCGTGACGTAGATATGGCGAAAGAAATGATGGCGCAAACGAAGAACAATATTCTTGCTCAAGCAGCTCAAGCGATGCTTGCTCAAGCGAACCAACAGCCACAAGGCGTTCTTCAATTGCTTCGTTAATCTTTACCGTCTGAATAGAGACCTTAGTTTATCTAAGGTCTTTTTTTTTTTGAACCCGCGCATGTAGGGTAGAAACTAAGTGAGGTGACGGCGATGTTATCATTAGCTATGATTGTAAAGAATGAATCGGAAAAAATCGGAAGGTGTTTGCAGAGTGTAAAATCTATCGTTGATGAGATCGTAATCGTCGATACGGGTTCAACAGATCATACTAAGCAGATTGCAAGCACCTTTGGAGCGCGGATCTTTGATTATATTTGGGATAATGATTTCTCGAGTGCAAGAAACTATGCTTTAGAGCATTGCAGTGGTGAGTGGATACTAGTGCTGGATGCAGATGACCAGATTACACATGCTTCACGAAAAGAAATAGACGACTTCATACTTAAGCATGATGCCGTAGGTCGAATCCAAATTACTAACATTTTTAATTATAATGGAGAGCTAAGAGAATCGCAGGCTTATGTGACCCGGTTGTTTCCCAAAGGATCCTTCTACACCGGTAAAATACATGAGCAGATTGTTTCTGATCTTCCAAGAAAAAACGTGCCTATTGAAGTATATCATGACGGATATTTTAAGTCTGAGAAGTATAAACGTAATATTAAGATGCTAGAAGTCGAGTTAGAGCAGAATCCTGATGACTCATATACAATATTTCAACTGGGTAAAGAGTACCGGATAATAAAAGAATATGCTAAAGCTAATGTTTACCTAACAAGATGTTATAAGTCAATCACTAATAATGATGTTTATAAACCTCAAGTAGTAATTGAGTATTTGCATACATTCTTGGAGCTGAAAGATTTTGAACAAGGGCTTACTCTAATTGAAAAGGAGAAACATTACTTAATTGATTACCCGGATTTCCTTTTCGCTAGTGGAGTGTTTTTTATGGAACTGGTGTTTAGTGATACAGATAAGTATTTTAAATATTTCCCCTTAATAGAAGAGTCATATTTGAAATGTCTGTCCGTAGGAGATACTACAAATTACGAAAGTGTTAAAGGAACAGGAAGTTTCCTGGCAGCCTATAACCTTGCTGTATTCTATGAAACTACAGGTGATTTGGTCAAAGCAAAAACATATTATCAAATTTCAGCTGAATACAATTACAAATTGGCCCAAAATCGTCTCGATATTCTAAATAAAAAAAATGATGAAAATTAATAAATTTTTAATCATTGTGCATCTTATTATGTTATGAGAAAAGACCGATAACTAGAGTATAATTATTAATTTCTGAAATGATGAGAGGATACCTCGATGAACAAAAAAGTATCACTATGCATGATTGTAAAGAATGAAGAGAACACACTTGCACGTTGCTTGGAAAGTGTTACCGGCAAGGTGGACGAAATTATTATTGTAGATACTGGGTCAGAAGATGCGTCTATAGAGATTGCAACTAGGTTTACTTCAAACATTCACCACTTTGAATGGACTGGCAGCTTTTCCGAGGCAAGAAACTATAGTATTCAACAAGCTACCTGTGATTATATTATTATCATGGATGCGGATGAATATCTGGATGAGAAATCTGATATTTATAAGGAAATTGTATCAGATGCGGATTATTACTTACTAAAAATTAAAAATTATATATCCTATGCACAAACCTTTACACATAAAGTCGTAAGGTTATTTAAGAATAATGATAAGCTTTATTTTGAGAATCATCTTCATGAACATATTAATGTATTGGATAAACGTTATTCTTTCGTTGGAGGAGATGCGGATCTGCTTCTTCACCATACGGGTTACAACAAAGAGACGATTGCAGATAAGGATAAGCTGCAAAGAAATCTTCCTATCATGATTAAGGCAGTTAATGAGAATCCTAATGGATACAATTTATTTAATATGGGGAGAACTTATGTAGCACTTGGTGAAACAGAGAAAGCTGTTAAACTGTTTCAACAAGCCTACCCTTTGAGTAAAAATAAAGCATTTTTTCCGGATTTGTTGTCCTTTCTTGCTTCGAATCTTGGGAAGTTGAATAAGCATGAAGATGGTTTAAGAATCATAGGGGATGCCCTTCAGCTATTTCCTTCAGACTCTGAAATGCGTTATGTACAAGGACAAATGCTCCTGGAGGCAGATTATAAGGAAGAAGCGATATTATCGTTCAAGAAGTGTCTCCTCCTTGGGGACCAAACAGAGGGAACGATGATAACTGAAGGTTCAGGAGGTTATAAAGCCCGGTTTATGCTGGCTGAAATATATGACAAACAAAGAAAAATAACTCAAAGCTATGAAGAGACCGTTCAGGTCCTACGAGAAAAGAAAACGTACTCTCCGGCTTTAAAAAAGTATTTTGAAATCGTAACGAAAGCAAATCTCCCTGTTGAGGAGGTCTATCACAATATAGAGTTCATATACAATGTTCAGAATATTAATGACCTAAGGCTGTTGCTGGATACCCTATACGTCTTGAGGCACCCGTTGCTTATTAAATATGTGGGGAAATTTAATATCGAACCACCGCCTCATATCATCGCGGTGTCTTTACAATATGATAAAAAATATGAGCAGGCACATGAACAATGGTCTGATATTACCGAATATCCAGTTGAAGTGGGAGAAGATCTGCTTTTGCTTTCTGTTATTCTTAAGGATCCTGCCCTCTTTCGAAAAGCGCGTACACTTTTGAATTTAAGCAACAGAGAGAGTGACGTGCTAATGAGTTTAGTCAACAGACAAGATAGTTCCAATGTTCGATTAACTACAGGTTTAGAAAAATTGATTATTGAAGTTTGCCGTCATCTTATCATACTGCAGGAATTTGAAATCTTTGAAAGTGTGTTAGGGCTCCTTTTGAAGGGAAGCGTAGAAACGAAGTACAACATATGTCTTTTACTCGCGGATTATAGTTTTGCAGAGGTAGCAATTGATCTTTTGATCAAGCTATATGACGAACAACCGAATAATATGAAGGTTATTACTTTACTTGGTGATCTTTGTTTTCAAAATAACTATCTCGAAGATGCTCATTTATTCTATTCCCAACTCATGGACTTAAATCCTGTCTATAGCACTTATGAGCGTTGTTACCAATGTTATAAGAAGCAAAATAATGTTAAAGGTATGAACGATATTAGAGATGATATCAAACGGAAATTTCCAATAGTAACATGGATGGCTGCAACCTAACATTCAACAGAGAATCGAGGAGACTTGCATGATCAAGGAGAAAATTGAAGAACTTATTCAAAGCGGTAACCTTGAAGAGGCAAAATGTATAATATCTGAAATAAAATCTGATGAATCAGTAGTTACAAAAGTTGAAATTTGTACTATGAGAGCAGCGATAGCCGTAGCTGAGGACAATTTAAAAGAGGCGGAAAATGAATTGTGGAAAGGACTGCTTATTGATTCGGAGTTCGTAGATGTTCTTTTTAACCTTGGATACGTTTATAAATTAAGCAATAATCTAATTCAATCCAACTACTTTTTTGCTAAAGCAAAAGAGGTGACACAAGACGTTGAATTAGTAAATGTGATAGAACAACTGGTCGATGATAATAAAAGGCTCTGTTCATTAACTGAACAGCCACTCGTTAGTATAGTAGTATTAGCATATAATAAATTAGAATATACCAAATTGTGTATAAAGAGTATATTGCAATATACACAAAATATTAATTATGAATTAATCGTGGTTAATAATGGTTCATCAGATGGAACTAAAGAATATCTTAATTCTATGCCCCAAGTTAAGCCGCTTCATTTAATTAAAAATGTAGGACCCACTAATGGATTTAATGAAGGATTGAAAGTGGCAGCAGGTAAATATACTGCCGGGGTATGTAATGATTTTATTCTTACACCGCGTTGGTTGGATAACCTATTGGTGTGTATAGAATCTGATGACAAAATAGGTTATGTATCTCCTGGTGCGAGCATGATCAGCAATATGCAGCAGATTAATGGTGATTACAATAATATTGAAGAGATGATTCAATTTGCAGATCAATATAACCACTCGGATCCCCGAAAATGGGAGGAACGTGTAAGACTTCTTCCTTGTGTATTAATGGTAAGAACAGAATTACTTAAACAAATAGGTTACTACGATCCGTTATTTTACTATGGAGAATTTGCTGATGATGATATCAGCTTCCGAATTCGAAGAGCGGGATACAAGTTGGTATATTGCAAGGATACATTCACATATCACTTTGGTTCTGTTACGGTTCGAGAAGATCAGATTAATAATAACTCATTAAATGTTAGTAGAGACATATTTATTCGAAAATATAATTTAGATTCGTGGTCGGATGCGATAATGAATCCTCTGCTTCTCAATGAGTTTTCGGTTAAATTGTCCATGTTGAATCCTGCAATTTTGGGGATAAATCCTAAGTGTGGAGGTAATCCTCTACAATTAAAAAACATGCTAAATTACAAAGGGATCCAAAATATAGAAATTACCAACTATTGCCTAGAAGATAAATATTTAGAGGATATAAAGACGGTTTCCGATTATTACTTTGAAGGAAATTTAGATGAAATAAGTACTCATCTGATTGGAAAGAGCTTTGATTATATTCTATTCGAATACGATGCTACCAAGTTGAAAAGCAATTATCATATATTCAAAACAATTACAGGTATGCTCAATCTAGGCGGTCAATTGGGAATGAGCCTAAGCTTTCCTGAATTTAATGAATTGGATTGTAATAAGATAATTAGCGCATTTACAAATCGGGGGTTATCCCTTACGTATAGCAATGTCTTAAAGAAAAAAGATTCTGCTGTAGATTTTGATATTATCGTTAGAAAGGATATATAGCAGATGAAAGCAGTAATATTGGCTGGTGGATTGGGAACCAGATTAAGCGAAGAGACAGTAGTGAAGCCAAAACCCATGGTTGAAATCGGTGGAGCTCCAATGCTCTGGCATATCATGAAGGTATATTCTAGCTACGGAATTAATGAATTTATAGTATGTTTAGGATACAAAGGTTATTTGATCAAGGAGTTTTTTGCCAATTACTATCTGCATACTTCGGATGTTACGTTTGATTTCAGATCAAATGAGATGGAAATTCATAAAAATAAATCAGAGTCTTGGAAGGTGACCTTAGTAGACACAGGAGAACACACATTAACTGGAGGAAGATTAAAGCGGGTACAACAATATATTGGGAATAGCCCTTTCTGTTTCACATATGGAGATGGGTTATCTGATATTAATATAACTGAGCTTATAGATTTTCATCAGCGGAGAGGGAAATTGGCGACTGTGACTGCAGTTCGTCCACCGGGCAGGTTCGGTGCATTTGAGTTTCATGATAATGAAATCATTGGATTTCAGGAGAAACCTATGGGAGATGGTAACTGGATTAATGGCGGATTTTTTGTTTTGGAGCCACAGATATTTGACTTAATAAGTGGTGACGATACTATTTGGGAAGAAGAACCAATGAAAAAATTAGCGAAATCAGGAGAACTGGCAGCCTTTATGCATGATGGATTCTGGCAACCGATGGATACATTAAGGGATAAGAACAAGTTGGAAGAGTTGTGGGATACAGGCTTTGCTCCCTGGAAGGTGTGGTAAGGAATGAACTTTTGGGAAAACAAGAAGGTGTTAGTCACAGGTCATACAGGGTTTAAGGGAAGTTGGCTAGCATTATGGCTGCAATATCTTGGGGCTGATGTTTATGGATACAGCAATACCCCTTCAGTAAGTGACCCAAATCTGTACAAGCTAGCAAGCGTGGCGGAAAATATGGATTCTGTTTATGGTGATATGTTGGATTATGAACAACTGCAATCCTTTATTCATAAGGTTCAACCGGAGTTTATATTTCATTTGGCAGCCCAACCTCTAGTGCGGGAATCATATCGTAAACCTATTGAAACCTTCTCGATTAATGTCATGGGAACTGCTCATTTGTTAGAGGTAGCCAGGCATACAGAATCTGTACGGGTTGTTATTAATGTTACTACAGATAAATGTTATGAGAATAACAATTCATTACAGGGATTTATTGAGAGTGATCCCGTTGGAGGAACAGATCCTTACAGTGCAAGTAAGGCATGTTCGGAGATCATTACTTCTGCCTACAAACGGTCATTTTACTCGAATGGCAGAAAACTATTGTCTTCTGCCAGAGCAGGCAATGTTATAGGCGGGGGAGATTGGGCTGCAGATCGGATTATTCCCGATATCATCCGCTCTATACTCCATAAACAAAAATTAAATATCAGATATCCTAGTGCCATACGGCCTTGGCAGCATGTGTTGGATTGTCTTAATGGATATTTGCTGCTGGCTCAAAATATGGGAGAATCCGGAGAAAAGTATGTCGGCTCCTGGAATTTTGGTCCTGGCGAAGCTTCAAATATATCTGTTGCCCAGCTTATTGAAGAATGTAATAAGCATCTGGATTATCCTGTAGATGTCCTTTATCCTTCCCTTACTCAGCCCTATGAAGCTTCAACTCTTGTGTTAAATAGTGAGAAGGCTTCACGTATGCTGAACTGGAGAATTGAACTGCCGATAAACCATTCTATTGAATGGACAATGGACTGGTACTTAAATTATATGAGTAAGGGTATTCAAGACTTGACGTTAAAACAAATTCGCGATTACGAAAAGATAAAAAGTGAAAAACATACCTTATGATAAGGAGATACAATGAATGTCTAAGGGAAGCTGTCGTTTTTGCGGTGAGGAACTAAGCACCATATTTGTAGATCTAGGGATTTCGCCTTTAGCTAACTCCTATGTGGAATCTGTAAGCCAGAAGGAGATTATGTATCCCTTAAGAACTTATGTCTGTGAGCATTGTTTCCTGGTTCAAGTAGAAGATTTCGAAACTCCAGAGCATATTTTTAGTGAGTATGCTTATTTTAGCAGTTATTCGGATAGTTGGTTAAACCATTGCCGTAATTATGTTGAACATATGATAGATAAATTCCAATATTCTAGTGACACGAATGTGGTGGAAATCGCCAGTAATGATGGCTACTTATTGCAGTACTTTAAGGAGAAGGGCATTTCTGTATTAGGGATCGAACCAGCAGCCAATGTTGCGAAATCTGCTATAGAAAAAGGGATTGATACTGTAGTTGATTTTTTTGGAACCCAATTAGCAAATGCCTTGAAGGAAAAGGGGAAGACAGCAGATCTCCTGCTAGGCAACAATGTACTTGCCCATGTACCTGACCTCAATGACTTTGTTAAGGGGATGAAGGTGCTACTTAACTCTCATGGGACTATTACTATGGAATTTCCTCATCTTCTCCAGCTTATGGAGCATAATCAATTTGATACGATTTATCATGAACATTTTTCATACTTCTCGTTTACAACAGTGTGTAATTTATTTGCACAGCACAAACTCTCTATTTATGATGTTGAAAAGTTGGAGACACATGGTGGCTCCATTCGGATATATGCAAAGCATTCAGAAAACAGAGAGCTTTCTATAAGCCAAGCTGTTCAAGCATTGCTGGAACAAGAAGCTTCATTAGGTATGAGGGAAATAGACACATACAAAAATTTCTCCGATAAGATAGTTGAAGTAAAGAGGAGAATTATGGGCCTTCTAATAGATCTTAAAAACAATGGAAATACAATTGTAGGGTACGGGGCACCTGCTAAAGGTAACACCTTAATTAACTATTGCGGTATTGATCGGGATTATTTGGATTATACAGTTGACCGCAGCTCCTATAAGCAAGGTACTTTCCTTCCAGGGTCTAGAATCCCGGTATATTCACCTGATGTGTTAAAACGGACAAAACCGGAATATGTGCTAATCCTTCCGTGGAATTTGAAAGAAGAGATCATGGAACAAACGACGTTTATACGTGAATGGGGAGGTAAATGGATAATTCCAGTACCCGAAATGACGGTGATATCGTGAAATTTACTGAGACTCCTCTAATAGGGGCGTATGTAATTAATATGGAGCCTCACTATGACGAAAGAGGTCATTTCGCCAGGGTCTTTTGTAAAGCAGAATTTTCACTTCATGGTTTAGCGAATGATTTTGTACAGTGTAATACCTCCTTTAATATTCACCGTGGTACACTGAGAGGAATGCACTTTCAATTAGAACCATTCGGGGAGACTAAATTAATTAGGTGTACTAGAGGTGCAGTATACGATGTTATTATCGATTTACGTAAGAATTCTTCTACATATCTCAAATGGTTTGCTGTTGAATTAGACGAAGCCAATGGTCGGATGCTTTATGTGCCTGAAGGTTTTGCACATGGATTCCAAACATTAGAGGATAAGTCAGAAGTGTATTATCAAATGTCTGAAACCTATCGTTCTGAATATAGTGCCGGAGTGCGGTGGGACGATGCTGCCTTTACAATTAAATGGCCTATAGATACCCCGATTATCAATGATAGGGATAATAATTATCCTAATTGGACGTTATAGGAGGGATTATATATGCTGATCATATCTGAACATGCCCAGGTTTCAAATTTAGCAGATATTGAGCCATCCTCACGTGGTACACGAATTGTAATCGAAAAAGGAGTAATGATTGACTCTTTTGTTAAAATTAAACCATCTGGTGGTTCTGGCGATATATTAATCGGAGAGAACAGCTACATAAATTCAGGCTGTGTTCTTTATTCAGGCAATGGTATTAGCATTGGAAAAGATGTCCTGATAGCGGCAAACTGTACCCTGGCACCTACAAATCATGAATATCGTTCTCGCCATATGACAATAAAAGAACAACGATTTATGGAAAGCAGAGGAGGAATTATAATAGAAGACGATGTATGGATTGGCGCTAATTGTGTTGTTTTGGACGGGGCTATTTTGCGTAAAGGCTGTGTTATTGGAGCTAACTCCTTGGTAGCGGGGGAAATAGAAGCTTACACCGTCAATTTAGGGAGTCCAACCAGGAAAGTAGGTATTAGGAGTTAATGAAAACAACCGTTATCGGTGCAGAAGGTTTTATTGGCAGACATATTATGAATAAACTTAGCCAGCTTCAAATGGAAGCTTATGGTCCTAGTCGTAAAGAGCAAAACCTATTCAATAATCACCTGGGACATGTTATTTATTGTGCAGGTGTCACTTCTGACTTTCGGGATCGCCCATTTGATACTATAAAGGCACACGTCAGCTTTCTTGCAGACTTACTAGAGAAGGCTAAGTACGAGTCCTTTCTATACGTATCATCTACAAGGCTCTATATAAATCAACCTCCAGGAGAGACGGCTGGGGAAGAAAGCGAAATCTTTGTTAATCCATTCCGTGAAGAAGATTTGTTTAATTTATCTAAGCTCACAGGAGAATCAATTTGTCTCACTATTAACAAACCTAATGTAAGGGTCTCGCGTGTATCAAATGTGTGCGGACCAGATTTTAATTCTAACAACTTTTTATATTCTATTATTAAAGATTCGATAGTTGAAGGTAAAATATTATTAAGAACTTCGTTAGAGTCAGAGAAGGATTATATTTCTATAAACGATGTCGTTGATTTACTTATTCAAATTGCTCATAACGGAGTTCATCGTATGTATAACGTTGCAAGCGGATTTAACCTTACAAATAAACAATGGGTAGATCGTATTTCTTCTTTTACAGGATGCAGGGTTGAGGTTGTTGATAATCCTCAAACTATAAAATTTTTGGAAATTGATAATAAACGTGTACGGACAGAATTTAATTATAAGCCGCAAAATCCTTTGGATTTGCTGGAAGAATTGATAAGAGATTACGCTAATGAAAAGAGGCGAATCCTATAAAACTCTCTCTTTCAATATATGATTTTAAAAAGTATATATCTGCCCAACTTAATCATTTCTTTCCGGACAATCAAACTATTGATTTTCAATCCGGGATTGAGAAAGTGGCAGTTGATATTGCATTGGAGCGGACTGATTACTGTTTCACAAACATAGCTCTTGAGTCATATAACAAGAACGGCTCTGCCTTTTTAAATCATCTTCACTCAGATCAGTACGCAGTTTTTCTGTGGTTCTTGTCAAATAGTGTATGGAATGAGAATGGGGATGCTGCCTTAGCCAATAAAATATTTTATCTTAACAAATCACTTCATGGCTTTAGCTGCATGTATGATACAAAGTTGCCTGATATTTTCCTGCTATTTCATACCGTAGGTACGGTATTAGGCAAAGCTCAATACAGCGATTATTTGATAGCATCGCAGGGCAGTACAGTTGGAGCGCAAAACGGTATTTATCCCAAACTGGGAAAAGGTGTTTCCTTGCTTCCGTACTCCTCCATTGTAGGGGAGTGTACCATTGGCGACCGGGTATCAGTAGGGATTGGCGCCTCGGTTTATAAACGGAATGTTGAGAATGGAATGATTGTCTTTAAAGATGAGGATGGGGCAATAGAGTATAAAGCTAAACAGAAATGCTGGGCCCAACAGTTCTTTATAAATGAAATATAGATGTATCCTTGCTTAGAAGCGTAAAAAGGGATGAAGAGATTAACAGCATCGACACCTTGTACTGTAAAAAATAGAGAGATAGGTTGAAAAAGCTAAATAACCTCAATCTTATACCGATATATAAACTAAATACAAGTTTCCGTGGAGGTTATGGGAATGGACGTTCAATTTTCTCTATCCGCAAAATCGGTAGAGCGGAGCATTAGTAATGTGAGAAATGAATCAACCTCAAACAAAGACGTTAGTAATAGGATAGCGCAAGCTACGAGTGCTTTGGAGCTGACTGCTATGGAAAAGCAGGGAATCAAGGTGCCCGTAGGAGAAGAGCAGCTGATCCGAACTATTGCTCGTGCAGTAAAAGCGCTAGAAGGGCCAACCACCTCTTTAGAGATAAGCATACATGAGAAAACTCATGCTCTGATGGTAAAGGTAATGAATAAAGAAACAGGCGAGTTAATAAGAGAGGTTCCACCAGAAAAAACGCTGGATCTTGTCGCAAAGATGATGGAAATAGCGGGCATTCTTATTGATGAAAAAGTGTAAGGAGGAATTATGAATGGTGATGAGAGTTAGCGGATTCTCTTCAGGATTAGATATCGACAGTGTAGTTAAAAAAATGATGGCAGCTAAGCGCGTACCACTGGATAAGCTGAATCAACAAAAGAC
The DNA here is from genome assembly GCF_038005345.1 of Paenibacillus sp. FSL H8-0122. NCBI lineage: Bacteria > Bacillati > Bacillota > Bacilli > Caryophanales > Paenibacillaceae > Paenibacillus > Paenibacillus sp. FSL H8-0122. The sequence continues at coordinate 7,334,187 of NZ_JBBOTB010000001.1, forward strand.
ATTAATGGAATGGCAGCGGGACAGTTACAGAGAATTTAATGCTAAATTAGTCGATCTAAAAATGAATAAACTTATTAAGTGGAATACTTCAACCCAAATGAACACTCAAAAAGCAGTTCTAGGAGGCAATACGACTGCTGTTCGGGCAGAGGCTAGCTCGGCATCTAATGGGGTGGATATGTCGGTTAAGGTGACACAGCTTGCAACTAAATCCTCATTAGAATCGGCCACAAAACTTACTATTGATACCTCGAAGAGTCCCGATGAAAGTAAAGTTACACTCAACACCAAGTTGATTAATCTGAGTGGAGCGACATCACCACTATCATTTGTTGTAGATGGTGGAGAAAGTATTACTTTTACTGAGGATGATACTATTTCAACAGCTATGGCTAGAATAAATAGTGGCTCAGGAGTTATCAAAGCCACCTTTGATGAAGTGAGTGGTAAGTTATCGATTACATCCAATAAGTTTGGAACAGATAACTTGATTGAAAGTCAAAAGGTCAGTGGTTCACTCCTTACTCTGTTAAAGATGGATTATAGTGATACAAGCGCATCGTTTTTTAAGGCCCAAGAAGCAAAGGTCGAAATTACAAGCAGTAAGTCTGCTACTGCTGAGGTTTATACCAGTACTTCAAATTCTCTAACTGTCAATGGTGTTACGCTTACTTTTCTTGCTAAAAGCGACACTACGGGCGGAGTTACCACGATTAAGACTCAGGCTGATGCTGATAAATCTGTTGAGACAATTAAAGCTTTTGTAGAAACGTATAATGAACTTATCAACACAATGGCTACAACTATAGGGGAAGAAAAGTACAGAAGTTTCACTCCTCTGACGGATGAACAAAAGGAAGCAATGAGCGAGAAGGAAATAGAATTGTGGGAGAAGAAAGCGAAAAGTGGTTTGCTCAAAGGAGATGTTATTCTTCAAACTGCAATTTCAGATATGCGTACAGCAATAACTAGTAAACTTGGTGCTCTTAGTGAGATGGGAATTACTACTGGGCAATATTATGAAAATGGGAAGCTTTATCTGAATGAGGATAAACTTAAACAGGCTATCCTGGATAATCCACAAAAAGTAAGCGATACATTCCGTGGTTCTGCGCTTGAGGTGAACGGAGGAATCTTTGGGGGACTATCTACTGCAGCAGACAAAGCTTTAGATAAAATCGTGTTAAAAGCGGGTACATCAAAATTCTCAACTGACCTTAATTTTGCCTACAAAACGGAAAGTGTTATGGGACGGATGCTAAAGGATTATAACTCACGTATTAATTCATTGCAGGATCGTCTTAGCGATTTAGAAACTAGATATTATAAACAGTTTACAGCTATGGAAACTGCGATGAATAAATATAATTCTCAGTCTTCAAGTTTAAGTAGTTTATTCTCTAATTAATTTGAACTGAAAGGTGACATAAATGATAAATTCTCCTTATGAAAAATACCGTCAATCATCGGTTAACACATCGACCCCAGCGCAGTTGCTTATAATGTTGTTTGATGGAGCAATCCGATTTGTCAGGGCTGGTATCGAGGGGATTGATTCGGTGAATCATCAGAAGGCAAACTTGAATCTAGGCAAAGCTCAACTGATTATCAGTGAATTGATGTCGACTTTGAATCCTTCTTACGAGATATCCAACAGTTTGCTCTCTCTTTATGAATATATTAATTACTTGCTTATCCAAGCGAATGTAAAGAAGGAGAAATCGCATGCAGAAGAGGCCTTGGGGTATTTAACTGAGTTTCGCTTAACTTGGATGGAAGCCTCTAAGATGCCGGTAAATAACAACACGTATGGATAAACAAGTCGCTATATTGGTTGATATTACATTGAATATCACTAATCGATTAAATACTTGCTCTTTCGAGGAATTAGAGGAATTTGTTGAGAAACGTCAGGTTTTGATTGACTCCATTCGAGAAAAATTTAGTGGACAGTCTGCTCTCTCTATTGAGGAAGAGAGTCATCTGAAGGCAGTCCTAAGACGAGATCCTGAAATAATTGAAAGAATGCAGCAACTCAAAGGCGAGGCTGCCAATTGGCTTCAACATAGAGAATTAGCTAAAATCCAACGCAGCGCCTACGAGACCGCCTACACCCCGGACAGCTTCCTGATGGACCGTAAAAAATAAAGATAGAATAATAGATTTTCTCCTGTTTCAATAGGGGAGCAGACGGGTATTTACAAGCGTCTGCTCCTTTTTTTGTAACTTATATTACCGAATTCTATCCATTTCTGATGCCGATTGTACCCTGGTAAATTATTGAAAGTAATCATTTACTATTCCAATTGACAATAGAGAAGCTGCGGTGGTATAGTCGAATTGTGAGCAAGACTCACGTTCATCTGATGACGAAGGGAATGTTTAGTCAATGGAAGGTAAAGTTAAATGGTTTAACGCAGAAAAAGGTTATGGTTTTATCGAAACTTCCGATGGTGGCGACGTATTCGTACACTTTTCCGCGATTCAAACTGACGGTTTCAAGACTTTGGATGAAGGCCAATCCGTAGAGTTCGATATCGTTGAAGGCGCACGCGGACCACAAGCAGCTAACGTCATCAAATTATAATCATCCGGCGAAGCCGACCTACATATATGGTAGATGGTTAGCAATTGAGACAACGCTAGCGTTAGACCCAGGGGATCTCCCTTGGGTCTTTTTTATGCAGTGAATGAAGTTGCTTTTGTCTAATGATGTGACTTTGTCTGTTGTGGATAAACTGTGCATAAAGCTGGGGATAAGAGTTCGAGAGGTGTTCTTTGTAAGGAGGGACCGTATGACTCTGTTCTTACATTCTTCTTATAAATATTCTCAATTTCGAGTAAATGGCCTACATTTCGAGATGAAAAGAGTCCTAAATTGGACACTTTGTAAAAATTAGTTACGGAAAAATGTTAACATCCTCCAAAATATGGGTAATAGAAACCGTTGGGCTTTTTTGTTGCCTAGTCTGCACTCTCATTATTGCTTAGGCGTATGCTTCCGAAAGATCTTTTGGTAAGAAGTCATGCAGTGAAGCCTATGCCCATCAAACTCACAGGAGGATGAACAAAAGAATGAAGAAATTGTGGCGTGGCCTTACGGCCGGAGTACTTGGTATTTCAATGCTGCTTGGATCACTGGGAAGTGTGTCCGCAGCGCCTGCACCTAAGGATATTCAAGGACACTGGGCGCAGAAGCAACTGCAGAGCTGGCTGGATAAAGGATACCTGGGTGGTTATCCTGACGGAACGGTTAAGCCGAATAAGGCAATTACCCGTGGTGAATATGTGGCACTGATAAATCGTCTGTTCGGGTTCACCGAAGCATCTACTCTTAACTTTACGGATGTGAAGAAATCCAATTGGGTATACAGTGAAGTGGCTAAAGCTGTGAAGGCCGGTTATATTGGCGGGTATGAGAATAATACCTTCCGGGCCAACAACCCGCTCACCCGGCAGGAAGCAGCAGTTATTGCTGCCAAGCTGCTTAAGCTGAGTACAAGCTCTACTCCGCTTAAGTTCAAGGATAATGCTCAGATCGCAGCTTGGGCCAAGGTGGCCGTAGCCTCAGCGGCTGAGAAGAAGATCATTAACGGTTATCCTGACGGAACCTTCGGTCCGAAGAAATCCCTTACCCGTGCCGAAGCGGTGGGAATTATAAGCAACTCAGTTGTGCATAAGCCGGCTACAGGCGGAGTAACGCCTACACCAGCACCGACAGCAACACCGGCTCCATCTGCAACACCTGTGCCAAGCACCAGCCCAACAGCTACTCCAGCTCCTGGCGGCGGTAGTGGTGGCGGCACTGGCGGAGGCGGCGGTGGAGGCGGTAGCGTTACCTTGCCGTCTGTAAGCAACGTGACTTACGGCCATGTAGGTTCTGTTACCGCTGATGTATATGTTACGCCTTCTGTTACAGGAGCCGTGTATTATGTAGTTGCTCCATACAGCATGAACGTAACCGCACCAACTGCAGCACAAGTGAAAGACGGACTGATTAATGCTACAACAGCAGGCGTTCATTTCGGCCAAGTTGCGGCTACAGGCGGCACATCCGTTGCTTTCTCGGTGTATGGTCTGACTGCAAATACGGATTATACCGTTTACGTTGCCCTGGCTGACGCTTCTGGTAACTGGTCCGGCGTAACGCCGCTTCAAGTGAAAACAGCACCAGGCAGCACATGGTCGGTCGCTCAGGTAGGGATCACCAATGTAACAACAGTGTCTGCGGATGTATATGCTGCTTACGGGCAGACGGGTACACCGGTAACCCCTCTGAAATATGTGGTGGTTAAGGCAACAGATGCTGATCCAACGGCAATGCAGATTGCTAACGCACAGAACAGTGCGGGTGCTACATTAACAGCGCCTTGGGCTGGTACTCTTACAGGTAATCCAGTTGTGAAACACAGCATTAACCTGACTGGACTCACTGCCAATACAGCGTATAAAGTCTTCTTTATCACTGATTCTAATGGCACCTTGTCACCTGTAGAGCTTCTGCGTATTCACACGAAATAAGTAATCTTGATGAATGGAATCATTCATAATCCAGGCTTCAGCGTGAAATAATACAGCAATCAGTATTCGGTCCGGCGAGGGCGGCTTTATGCTCGAGCCGGGCCGTTTGTTGTTACGGCAGGTCTGTTACATCTATTGTTAGGTGAATGTAAAGTCTGTCATGATTTGTTTTTTACTTAGCCCTGACAATTTGCTATAATGGAAAAGTAAACAAAGGAGGAGTGCCTTATGAAATTCAGCATTCGAGGTCAACAAATTGAAGTGACCGACGCTTTGAGAGACTATGTTGATAAGAAGCTCAGCAGACTTGAGAAGTATTTCGAAGCACCCCCTACCTCTGAAGGATATGTGACGCTTGGCGTCGTTCGCGGCCTTCATACGGTGGAAGTGACAATTCCTCTAGCTGGTGTGACGCTTCGTGCGGAAGACCGCAGCGATGATATGTATGCATCCATCGATGCCGTAGTGGACAAGCTGGAACGTCAGATCCGCAAGCACAAGACTAAGCTTAATCGCAAGTTCCGTCAGGAAGGCAGCCTGAAGACCTTGTTCGTTGAAGGTTCGGGCAGCGCCGTTGCTGTTGAAGAGCAGGAACAGGATTATGATGATCTTGAGGTTGTGCGGAACAAACGGTTCACCTTGAAGCCTATGGATGTGGAAGAAGCGATTCTGCAAATGAACATGATTGGACATACGTTCTTCGTGTTCTCCAACATTGACACTTCCGAAGTGAGCGTAGTTTACAAACGCGATGACGGCAAGTACGGTCTGATCGAGCAGAACTAACCTCTGGACCGGGAATTGTTGGAATAAGCAAGGGCTTCGGTTCAGCCTAACGTGGACAATTAGACGAGTCCCTATTCGCCTGAAGCGAATAGGGCTCTTGTGCGTATATATAGAAGTTTCATTAAAATGCCATCTTCTGTCCTCTTGTAAGGGGATTATACAGAATAAGGTTAGGGCGGCTTGTATTGCGGCTTCTCTTACAAACTGTTACAATTTATGAAGCAGCGGAATCGAAATCATATATGGCCCTTTCAATCTATGAGGATGGGCTCGGTTCCACCATCTGTGTTGCATGAAAGGGGTTAACCATGCTAGGACTTGTTAAGAAAATATTTGGCGACACTAATGAACGGGATGTCAAACGTCTCATGAAGACGGTCGAAGTAATTAATGGGCTGGAGCCGGATTTCGTATCGCTTACGGATGAAGAGCTGCAGGCGAAGACAGCGGAATTCCGCGCCCGTATTGAGAAAGGTGAGACCCTGGAAGAGATTCTTCCTGAGGCCTTTGCTACCGTACGCGAAGCTTCCAAACGGACGCTGGGCATGCGGCATTTTGACGTTCAGCTGGTTGGGGGTATGGCGCTGCATGAAGGCCGGATCTCCGAGATGAAGACCGGGGAAGGCAAGACACTGGTTGGAACGCTGCCGGTGTATTTGAATGCGCTGCTGGGTAAAGGCGTGCATGTCGTCACCGTAAATGATTATCTGGCTCAGCGCGACAGTGCGCAAATGGGACAAATCTATAACTTTCTGGGCATGAGCGTTGGGGTGAACCTGAACGGCATGGACCATAATGATAAGCAAGCGGCATATGCCTGCGATATTACGTACGGCACGAATAATGAATTCGGGTTCGACTATCTGCGCGACAACATGGTGCTCTATAAGGAACAGATGGTACAGCGCCCGCTCTACTTCTGTATTATTGACGAAGTCGATTCCATCCTTATTGATGAAGCGCGGACCCCTCTGATCATCTCTGGCCAGGCTGAGAAATCGACGGAGCTGTATTATGCAGCAGACCGTTTCGTGAAGAAGCTCACTGCCGAAGAGGATTACACCGTGGATATCAAGGTGAAGTCTGTAGCGCTCACTGAGAAGGGCGTGGCTACGGCTGAGCGTGCTTTTGGGATAGAGAATCTGTATGACCATAGCCATGTTACCTTGAACCATCATATTGTACAGGCCTTGAAGGCGAACGCTATTATGCGCCGGGATGTCGATTATGTGGTGAATGAAGACGAGGTTATGATCGTCGATGAGTTCACCGGCCGTCTGATGCAGGGACGCCGTTACAGCGACGGGCTGCACCAGGCGATTGAAGCGAAGGAAGAGATTGAAGTCCAGAATGAGAGTATGACGCTGGCTACCATCACCTTCCAGAACTACTTCCGGATGTACCGCAAGCTAGGCGGCATGACGGGTACTGCGAAGACGGAAGAAGAGGAATTCAAGAAGATCTATGGTCTTGAGGTTCTTCAGGTTCCTACGAATAAGCCCAATCAGCGTATTGATATGCCGGATGTGGTCTACAAAAGTGAAAACGGCAAGTTCAACGCTGTTGTCGCTGAAATTGTGGAACGCCACAAGAAGAATCAGCCGGTGCTGGTAGGTACGGTATCGATTGAGAACTCTGAACGCGTATCTGAAATGCTGAAGCGTAAGGGTGTAAGACACCAGGTGCTGAATGCGAAGCATCATGCTGCTGAAGCCGAAATTATCTCTTATGCCGGTCAGCCGGGAACCGTAACGATTGCCACGAACATGGCTGGACGCGGTACGGATATCGTACTGGGCGAAGGGGTAACCGATGTTGGCGGCCTGCATATTATTGGTACAGAACGCCATGAATCACGCCGGATTGATAACCAGCTTCGCGGCCGTGCCGGACGCCAGGGCGACCCGGGTTCGACACAGTTCTATCTGTCCCTAGGTGATGAGCTGATGAAGCGCTTCGGTGCGGACAATGTGCTGAACATGATGGACCGTCTTGGATTCGAGGAAGATCAGCCGATTGAGAGCCGTATGATTACCAAGGCTGTTGAATCTGCCCAGAAGCGGGTAGAAGGCAATAACTTCGACATCCGCAAAGTCGTATTGCAATACGATGACGTCATGAACCAGCAGCGTGAGATTATCTACAAGCAGCGCCGCGAAATTCTGGAGTCGGACAATATCAAAGACATCGTAGTGGAAATGATCAAGCCGGTTATCGACCGTATTGTAAATGCCCACTGCAGTGACGATATCCCGGAGAACTGGGAGCTGCAAGAGGTTGCGGATTATGTGAACAGCAAGCTTTTGGAAGAAAATGAGCTGACCCGTGATGATCTGTGGGGCAAAGAAGTAGATGAAATGATCGAATTCATCTTCGCCCGTGTACTTGAGAAGTATTCTGCACGTGAAGAGCGTCTTGGCTCTGAGCTGGTACGTGAATTTGAGAAGGTTATTGTGCTTCGCTCCGTAGACAGCAAATGGATGGATCATATCGACGCCATGGATCAGCTTCGTCAGGGGATTCACCTCCGTGCTTACGGCGGTACCGATCCGCTGCGCGAATACCAATTCGAGGGCTTCGAGATGTTCAACGCTATGACAGCGAACATTCAGGAAGAAGTAGCGACCTACATTATGAAGGCACACATCGAGACGAACCAGGAGCGCCAATCGGTAGTGGAGGAAGACAAGATCTCCACCAACGCAGAGCCTGCTGAGAAGCGTCCGGTGCATGTGGAATCTACAGTTGGCCGTAACGATCCATGCCCATGCGGCAGCGGCAAGAAGTATAAGAACTGCCACGGTCAGGCATAAGATATAGTAGAGCTAATGCTAGTAAGATTTACTGTCTGGTGAAATAATGAGCAGGCGTTAAGCTGCGAGTACCTTTCACCCGATCGTACTTCCTGTTTTGTGCACTTGCACTTGAGTTATAATGACAATAAAAAGCGGCTGGGCCCGGGGGACTCCCCGTTTGCGGCCCGGCTGCTTTTTTGGATGTTTGCAGGAAGAGCGCCGCCGCTTCAAAGGAAGCGGATGGAACTGTTCTTTAGAACTGCAATTGAGGTGGAAGTGACGGAGGGGAAGTTTGGAACTGGAGGAGCGTCAGCGTCCGCCTTTAGGATTGAATTTCTACTGCGATGAGCAGTTTGAATAAGGAAATTCAATCCTAACAGCGGCCGGAAGTCCAAACATTTCCCGCAGTTACGGTGTACACCGACAGGCATTTCTTAAGAGCGATGAAGCAGCGATCAGAAGCTGCGTCGCCTATCCGCCAAACATCTAAACCGGCAGCCCGGCGAAATATTCAATTATGAAAGGTGATGTGATCCAATTGATCGATCCTAATGTGAAGCAGGACCTGCGTGAAATGGGCAAGAAATTAACCAACCTTAGGGGGTCACTTTGACTTAGACCTGAAGCTGGAGATGATAGCGAACTTCGAAGAGAAGATGGCGGCTCCCGGGTTCTGGGATGATCCCGATCAGGCACAGAGCGTGATTGGCGAGATGAATGCCGTGAAGTCGGTGGTTGATCAATTTGAGAAGCTCCAGCAGGATTATGACGATGCTGCCATGATGGCGGAGCTGGCCGATGACGAAGGCGACGACGCACTGGCTGAAGAGATAGCTGGAACGATCCGCAGTATAAGTGCCCGAGTGGATGAGTTCGAGCTGCAGCTGCTGCTCAATCAGCCTTACGATAAGCTGAATGCCATTCTGGAGCTCCATCCGGGGGCAGGCGGTACCGAGTCTCAGGACTGGGGCCAAATGCTGCTGCGCATGTACACACGCTGGGCGGAGAAGCGGGGCTTCAAGGTAGATGTGCTGGATTATCTTCCGGGCGATGAAGCGGGAATCAAGAGTGTAACTTTGTTAATTAAGGGCCACAATGTATATGGGTACCTTAAGGCAGAGAAGGGCGTTCACCGGCTGGTGCGCATTTCGCCTTTTGACTCCTCAGGCAGACGGCATACCTCCTTCGTATCCTGCGATGTGGTACCGGAGATTGCTGACGACGTCGAGGTGGATATCCGTACGGAAGACCTGAAGATTGATACGTACCGGGCCAGCGGAGCGGGCGGTCAGCACATCAATACTACCGACTCAGCGGTGCGGATTACGCATATGCCAACCGGCGTGGTGGTCACCTGTCAGAATGAGCGTTCACAGATCAAGAACCGGGAGCAGGCAATGAAGATGCTGCGTTCCAAGCTCTATGAGCGCAAAATTCAGGAGCAGCAGGCACATCTGGACGAGATCCGCGGGGAACAATCCGAGATTGCCTGGGGCAGCCAGATTCGTTCCTACGTATTCCATCCTTACAGCATGGTGAAGGATCACCGCACCTCTGTAGAGACAGGCAACGTTGGAGCGGTAATGGACGGCGATCTGGACGGGTTCATTGACGGGTATCTGCGGAGCCAGATCAAGACGGAAGCTGAATAAAAGTAATCAAATTCCTACGCGTCTTCGGAGGTGTAGGAATTTTTGTCTGAACATAAAGGAGTCCGGCCAACCATGCAAAAAATCAATTCACGCAACAAACCTCCGCTCATTCCCTTGAACGGACCGCTGCGTCATACGGTGGACATTGCGCTTATTCTGATTGGCTCGCTGATCACCGGGCTGGCGTTCAACCTGTTCTTCCTCCCGAACCGGATTGCATCCGGCGGGGTGTCGGGGCTGTCGGTGCTGGCTGAGGCCTGGTTTGGGGCAGAGCCTGCTTTTACCCAGTGGGCGCTTAATATTCCGCTCTTCATTCTCGGTGTGATCTTTCTCGGCAAACAGTACGGTATCCGCTCTCTCTTAGGCAGCTTTGTGCTGCCGCTGTTTATCTTCCTGACGAAGGACGGGCCCGTGCCGACCACGAATCCGCTCCTGGCCTCTATCTATGGAGGAATTGGTGTGGGCCTAGGCTTGGGACTTGTCTTCCGGGGGCGCGGCTCTACGGGGGGACTGACCATTGCGGCACAGATTATTCAAAAGCTAACCGGCTTCAGCTTCTCGCTGTCTGTCGTGCTGCTGGATGGTACGGTGATTACCTTGGCGGCTTTTGTGCTGGGGATGGAGCAGGCGATGTATGCACTGATCGGGCTGTTCGTTACCGGCCGGGTGATCAACGCGCTGGAGGTGGGCTTCAGCACCACGAAGGTGGCGTATATCATCTCGGATCACACAGAGGACATCTCGCAGGCGATTCTGAATGATCTGGACCGCGGGCTGACCAAGCTGAATGCGCAAGGCGGCTATACCGGGGATAACCGTACGGTGCTGATGGTTGTAGTAGGCCAGAATGAAATTACCAGGCTCAAGGCGATCGTCCGCTCGGTGGACCCGGCTGCATTTGTGATTATTACCGAGGCTCATGAGGTGCTGGGCGAAGGTTTCAAAAGAGAAGCGTAGACTCCCTTAAGGGAGCTCTGCGCTTCTTTTGATATACTGTAGCGAATAGGATAACCCTGCGTTTCTTCTTGTGCGCCAGCTGAATAAAGTTAACGCAACGTGTTGTATTTATATTAATTCGGTCGTATAATAATACATATTTGCAGGACGGTTATGCATGAGCGATAATGATAGAAATGAGAAACGGGAAGCGGGGATGACAGTGACAGACAAGCTGAGAGCGGCGATTGTCGGATCAACGGGTTATGGGGGCGTGGAGCTGATCAGGCTGCTGCAGGGCCACCCTGATATAGAGATTACTTCAGTGATTTCCTCTTCGAGTGCGGGTGCGCCGATTGAGGAGGGTTTTCCGCATCTCACGGGAGTGGTGCAGCGTAAGCTGGATGGTGTAGATGCAGCAGAGATTGCAAGCAGAGCGGATGTTGTATTCACTGCTACCCCTTCCGGAGTGAGTGCGAAGCTGGTACCCGGGCTGCTTGAGGCAGGACTTAAGGTTGTCGATCTGTCCGGGGACTTCCGGCTGAAGGATGGCGCGGAGTATGAGCAGTGGTATAAGCACCCGGCTCCTCCGGCAGCGTATCTGGAGCAGGCGGTATACGGGTTATGCGAGGTGTACGGCGAACGTGCGGCCGGAGTGGACTTTATCTCGAATCCGGGATGTTACCCGACAGCTACGCTGCTGGGGCTGGTTCCGGCGCTGGAGGCAGGCTGGATCAAGCCGGACAGCATCATTATTGATGCGAAATCCGGGGTGTCCGGGGCAGGGCGGGGAACGAGCCTGATGGTGCATTTTGCCGAGATGAATGAGAACTTCAAAGCCTACAAAATCAACAAGCATCAGCATATCCCGGAAATTGAACAGGTGCTTACCGATATTGCCGGGGAGAAAGTTACAGTAACCTTCACTACCCATCTTGTGCCGATGACCCGGGGGATTATGACTACGATGTATGCCGGACTGAATGGTGAACATAGTGAACAGGAACTCGTAGATTTATATCGTAAATATTATGCAGGCAGACCGTATGTGCGGGTGCGTGAGCCCGGCGTGGTTCCGGCGACGAAGGAAGTCAGCGGATCGAATTACTGCGATATCGGCTTCGCCACAGACGCGCGTACCGGACGGGTTACCATTGTGTCGGTCATCGATAATATCGTGAAGGGCGCCGCAGGGCAAGCGATTCAGAACCTCAATTTGATGATGGGATGGGAGGAAACCCGCGGGCTTGGTTACACACCAGTGTATCCATAAGCGCAAGCGGTCAAACAATATCATGAGTGAGCAACCACTATATACCGTCGTAGAAGGCGGAAGTATTACTGCACCTAAGGGCTTCACCTCCGGTGGCCTGCACTGCGGTCTCAAAAAAACTGAGCGTAATGACCTCGGCGCAATTCTCTGTGAGGTGCCTGCTACGGCGGCTGCGGTGTATACGACCAATGTGTTTCAGGCGGCTCCGCTGAAGGTTACGCGGGAGAGTCTGGCGGACGGAACGCTGCAGGCGGTGATCGTGAACAGCGGCAATGCCAATGCCTGTACAGGGGACCAGGGCGAGGCGGATGCATATGAGATGCGTGCGGCGGCTGCCCGTTATTTGGGCGTGAATGAGCTGGATGTTGCTGTCGCTTCCACGGGAGTAATCGGGGAACTGCTGAAGATGGACTGTGTGCGCAGCGGGATTGCCGGACTGCCGGAGAAGCTGGACGCGGGCGCTGCCGGTGCGGAGGAATTCAGCCAGGCCATTCTAACCACCGATCTGGTCAAAAAAGAAAGCTGCGTAAAAGTAACGGTAGGCGGTACTGAGGTTACGATTGCCGGGGCTGCGAAGGGTTCCGGGATGATTCACCCGAATATGGCGACGATGCTGGGCTTCGTGACCACCGATGTGCTCATTGACGGCGAGGATCTGCTTAGTCTGCTGCGAAGCGCGACGAACACTACTTTTAATATGATTACAGTTGATGGTGACACCAGTACGAACGATATGCTGGTCACTATGGCCAGCGGTCTTGCCGGCAATGAGAAGCTGACGCGGCTGCATGCGGACTGGGAGGCTTTTGCAGCGGCGTTCACCCATGTGTGCCAGAGTCTGGCAATGGCGATTGCCCGTGACGGCGAAGGGGCCACGAAGCTGATTGAGGTGCAGGTGAACGGGGCGGTGCATGATGAGGCTGCGGCGGCAATTGCCAAGACCGTGGTCGGCTCAAGCCTGGTGAAGTCGGCGATCTTCGGCGCGGATGCCAACTGGGGGCGGATTATCGCGGCCGTAGGGCGCGCGGGCGTTCCGGTATCGCCGGAGCGGGTAGATATTAAGCTGGGTGAGATCGAGGTGCTGCGCGGATCACGTCCGGTGGCTTTTGATGAGGAGCAGGCACTGCATTATCTGCAAAAAAGCGATACCGTGCTGATCACGGTAACCTTGTCAGACGGCAGCGGGCAGGCTACAGCCTGGGGCTGTGACCTGACTTATGATTATGTGCGGATTAATGCGGCTTACCGCACGTAGTGCAGATAGGCTCACCGGATTACAACAGCGGCCGAAAGCCGACTAAGCTTTTACGTACAGGGGGCAGGGAGATGACAGTAGAACCGATAGAGCCTCAGGCGCAGGCGGAGGCCGCCGGGCTGTTCGTAATGAAATGCGGGGGGAGTACGCTGGCGGCGCTGCCGGATTCATTCTTCGAGGATCTGCGCGAGCTTCAGGCCGGCGGAAATCAGCCTGTAATCGTGCATGGCGGCGGCCCGGCGATCTCCGGCAATCTGGAGAAGCTCGGCATTGAGAGCCGCTTCGTGAACGGCCTGCGGGTAACGACGGAAGAGGTGCTGGATGTGGTCGAGATGACCCTGTCCGGCAGCATCAACAAGGCGATTGTCCGCCGAATTCAGGCCAGCGGGGGGCAGGCACTCGGGTTGTCCGGCGTTGACGGCAACCTGATCATAGCGCACCCGGTGGCCAATCACGATGAAGTGGGTCTGGTGGGCAAAGTGACCGGTGTTCGAGCGGAGATTGTGACGGGTATCCTCGCGATGGGCTATATTCCGGTGATCGCACCTGTCGGTGTAGACGGCGAAGGACAGCGGTATAACATCAATGCGGATACCGCTGCCGGAGCGGTGGCTTCTTATATAGGGTCACCGAGTATGATCGTGGTTACGGATGTGCCGGGCATTATGCGGACGGTGGACGGGGAGAAGGTGGTGCTTCCGTCCGTAATGGTGGCACAGATCGAAGCACTGATTGAGAATGGCGAAATCTACGGCGGAATGATTCCCAAGGTGCGTGCCGCGATGGACTGCATCCAGGGCCAGGTGTCCGAGGTTATTATTGTAGACGGCAAAGAGCCGCGTGTCCTCAGCCGGGTGCTGAAGGGCGAAGCGCTGGGCACGCGGATTGTTCGATAAGGAGATAGCAGATTGAGTGGAAAGACGTTCTGACAGGGATTCGTAGTTCTGTAGCAAAGTGACAAGTAAATTAGACGCGCTGGCGGGGAGCCGGCAGCAGCATGGTGGGAGAGTGACTAAGAATGAGTGAGCTTACGCAAACGGACAAGAATTCTTTGACAGGGGCGCCGCAGGAGCGTTCAGCAGGAACGAATGGACAGGGGGCCGCTCCTGCCAAGCTGAGTGCGGTATTCCCGTCATACGCCAGATATGATATCAGTCTGGTCAAAGGCAAAGGCAGCTGGGTATGGGATGAGCAGGGTAACAAGTATCTGGACTTCATGTGCGGCCTCGCGGTAACGAGCCTGGGCCATGCGCCGGAGAAGGTCGGTGCGAAGCTCAAGGAGCAGATTGATACGCTGTGGCATGTCTCGAACCTGTTCCACATTCCGGGCCAGGACCGGGTAGCTGCGCTGCTGACAGAGAATAGCTGTGCGGATCAGGTTTTCTTCTGCAACAGCGGAGCGGAAGCGAATGAAGCGGCCATCAAGCTGGCGCGCCGGTATCACCAGAAGGTGAAGGGGACGGACCGCTATGAAGTGATTACCTTCGAGCAATCGTTCCATGGCCGTACGCTGGCTACTCTGACAGCCACCGGACAGGCGAAGGTCAAGGAAGGCTTCCTGCCGCTTCCGGCAGGCTTCAAGACGGTGCCGCTGCATGATCTGGAGGTGCTGAAGGGTGCTATTAACGAGCACACGGCAGCGATTATGCTGGAGATGGTGCTTGCCGAGGGCGGTGTGCTTGAGGTACAGCAGGAGTTCATGGATGCTGTTGTAGCGCTGTGCAAGGAGCACGGACTGCTGCTGATCGTGGACGAAGTGCAGACCGGGATGGGCCGTACGGGCAAGCTGTTCGCTCATCAGCATTACGGCATTGAGCCGGACATCTTCACCTTGGCCAAAGGGGTAGCCAGCGGCTTCCCGGCCGGTGTGATGCTCGGCAAAGGCTATCTGCGCGAGGCCTTCAGCCCGGGCAGCCACGCCAGTACCTTCGGCGGTACCCCGCTGGCGGCAGCGGTGATGGAAGCGACCATTGAGACCATGCTCGAAGATAAGCTGCCCGAGCGGGCTGCGGAGATGGGCGAATACTTAAGCGGACAGCTTAGAGCGAAGCTGGCGGACACTTCCTTCGTGAAGGAGATTCGCGGCAAAGGCCTGCTGATCGGCATTGAATGCCAGGAGCCGGTAGCCGAGATCGTTCTCGCCGGACAGAAGCGCGGACTGCTGTTCGTTCAGGCTGGCCCGGATGTTATCCGTCTGTTGCCTAATCTATATGTAAGCACCGATGAGATTGATCAGGCGGTGGACATCCTATCGGAACTAATTCATACTTATGCTAATCAAGGAAACGGGGAGGCAAATTCATGAGTCACGGTACACCAGGCGTAACAGAGACGATTGCCGCACAGCTCAAAGGCCGTGATTTGCTGGAGCTGAATGATTACAGCCCGGAGGAGATCACCTATTTGATTGACCTTGCGATTGAGCTGAAGCGCAAGCAGAAGAACGGTGAGGTCTACCAGCCGCTGCTGGGGAAGACGATCGGTCTTATTTTTGAGAAATCCTCTACCCGCACACGGGTGTCGTTCGAAGTGGGGATGTATCAGCTGGGCGGTCATGCCCTGTTCCTGAGCAAAAATGATATCCAGCTCGGCCGTGGCGAGACGGTTGGTGATACGGCCCAGGTCATGTCGCGTTATCTGGACGGTATCATGATCCGTACGTTCGGCCATGATAAAGTGGAAGATTTGGCCCGCTACGCTTCGGTGCCTGTCATCAACGGCCTTAGCGATCTGGCCCATCCCTGCCAGGTGCTGGCAGACTACCAGACTGTATACGAGCACAAGGGCAAGCTGAAGGGACTGAAGCTGGCGTATATCGGCGACGGTAACAATATGGCGCATTCCCTGCTGATCGGCGGCGCCAAGCTGGGCGTACATGTCTCTATCGCCGGACCTGAGGGCTACGAGCCGGACGAGGCTGTGGTGGCCGAGGCGCGCGAGATTGCCAAGGAGACAGGTTCAGTTATCACCGTGACCCGAAGCCCGCAGGAGGCGGTACAGGACGCTGATGTGATCTATACGGATGTCTGGGCGAGCATGGGCTTCGAGGCCGAGCAGCTGGCACGTGAAGCGGCGTTCAAGGACTACCAGGTCAACGAAGAGCTGGTGAAAGGCGCGAAGAGCGATTATCTGTTCCTCCACTGCCTGCCGGCCCACCGGGAGGAAGAGGTCAGCACCGGCGTCATCGACGGCCCGAACTCCGTGATTTTCGATCAGGCGGAGAACCGCCTGCATGCGCAGAAGGCGCTTATGGCGGCTTTGATGGGCTAGATCGGCCACAAGCGCTAATGTATGAAGCGAAGTGTCAATTTTAGCGGACATTTAGAGATAAGTGTATTCTGTACAATTAAAAACCGTGAAAAGTTAGAGTTTCCTCTTCTAACTGTAGTCTGTACAACTAAATCCGCCCTAATAGGCGAGAATTCAGGTATAGAGGCATTTTAATTGTACGAACTACAGCTAAACGCACACTCTGCGTTATATCAGCCAATTTAGTTGTACAAATTGCAATTAAGTCCACCCATGGCACCTTAATCGGGCACAGCCAACCCTGAGCAAGCGATAGGTTTCGATGGGTTATATATACACAACACATATATAAGATCAACGTAGGTACGGAGCGTTGGATTTCCGGTGCATAGCAGCGAAGTGAAAGTTTGGAACTGTAGGAGCGTCAGCGTCCACCTTTGTCTACGGATTTCAACTGCGAACAGCGTTATAAATCAAGAAATCTGTAGACAACAGCGGCCGGAAGTCCAAACATTTCATGCAGCTGCGTCCAAGCACCGGATGTCTATACGCAAAGCTTGAAGTTGATCTTATAATCACCTCCACACCGAAAGGAAGCTAAACACCCCATGCCAAAAGAAAAAATTGTACTCGCCTATTCCGGCGGGCTGGATACCTCAGTCATTCTGAAGTGGCTGAAAGAAACGTATGATGCGGAGATTATTGCTTTTACAGCGGATATTGGTCAGAAGGAAGAGTTGGACGGTCTGGAGGAAAAAGCACTGGCCACCGGCGCCTCCAAGGTCTACATCGATGATCTGCGCGACGAGTTCGCGAATGACTTCATCTATCCGATGTTCCAGGCGGGTGCACTCTATGAGGGACAATATCTGCTGGGCACCAGCATTGCTCGTCCGCTAATCGCCAAGCGCATGGTGGATATCGCTATCGCCGAAGGTGCAACAGCCATTGCCCATGGAGCTACAGGGAAAGGGAATGACCAGGTACGCTTCGAACTGAACGCTGCTGCGTTATCGCCGAGCATTAAGGTAATCGCGCCTTGGCGTCTGGAAGAGTTCCGCAACCAGTTCCCGGGCCGGGCCGAGATGATCGCTTACGCCGAAGCCAACGGTATTCCGGTACAAGCCTCTGCGGCCAAGCCGTATTCGATGGACCGCAATCTGCTGCATATCAGCTATGAGAGCGGCGTGCTGGAAGACCCGTGGTTCGATCCAAGCGCACCGGAGAACAAGGAAATGTTCCTGCTCTCCAATGCCCCAGAGGATGCTCCGGATGAAGCTGAGTATCTGGAGCTGGACTTCGTCAAGGGTGACTGCGTAGCGCTGAACGGCGAAGCGTTATCCCCGCTGCAAGTGATGGAGAAGCTCAATGAGCTGGGCGGCAAGCATGGGATTGGACGCGTGGATATGGTCGAGAACCGTTTTGTCGGCATGAAGAGCCGTGGCGTGTATGAGACTCCGGGCGGAACCATTCTGTTCACCGCTCACCGCAAAATGGAATCGATCACCATGGACCGTGAAGTGATGAACCTGCGTGACAGCCTGATCACCCGTTACAGCACGCTGGTGTATAACGGCTTCTGGTTCGCACCGGAGCGGATTGCGATGCAGGCCCTGGTGAAGGAGAGCCAGAAGAACGTGACCGGTACGGTACGCGTGAAGCTCTACAAGGGCAACATCATCGGCGCCGGAGTCAAGAGTCCGGTCAGCCTGTACAACCCAGATATCGCCACCATGGAGGCAGATCCTACTCAGGCCTACGACCAGGGCGATGCGACCGGCTTTATCCGTCTGAATGCCCTTCGTCTGAAGGTATCGGCAGGCGTAGCAGAATCCAATAAGTAGCAGCATATAAAAGCGGACCCAAGAAGGCCGTTCCTCCCAACTGGACAGGGGCGGCCCTTCTAACGTCTATCGAGGAGGAACAACAGGTGAGCAAGCTGTGGGGCGGACGTTTTACCAAAGGAACGAACAAGCTGGTAGAGGAATATACGGCTTCTATCGAGTTCGATAAAGTGCTGGCGGAAGAGGATGTGCAGGGCAGTCTGGCCCATGTCACGATGCTGGGTAAATGCGGAATTCTGCCGCAAGAGGATGTCGAGACGATCAAGAACGGACTGGCGAAGGTACTGGAGATGGTACGCGCGGGGGAGATTGTATTCTCGGTTGCCGATGAAGATATTCACATGAATATTGAAAAGAACCTGATCGAACAGATCGGCCCGGTCGGCGGCAAGCTGCACACCGGCCGCAGCCGCAACGATCAGGTGGCTACAGATATGCACCTCTACCTGCGTAACCGCGTGGTGGAGCTGGTAGCGCTGCTGCATGAGCTGCAGGGTGCGCTGATCGGGCAGGCCAAGGATAACCTGGAGACCATCGTTCCTGGATATACCCACCTGCAGCGGGCACAGCCGATTCTGTTCGCGCATCATCTGCTGGCCTACGTGTCGATGTTCCGCCGCGATGCGGAGCGCCTGACCGACAGCTACAAGCGGATCAACGTGCTGCCGCTGGGTGCCGGGGCGCTGGCGGGAACGACGTTCCCGATTGACCGCCACTTCGTGGCCGAGCAGCTTGGCTTCGACGGGGTCTATGAGAACAGTCTGGATGCGGTCAGCGACCGCGACTTCATCGTGGAGTTCCTGGCGAATGCATCGCTCGTTATGACTCATCTGTCCCGGCTCAGCGAAGAGCTGGTGCTGTGGAGCAGCACCGAATTCAGCTTCGTGGAGCTGGATGATGCCTTCTGCACCGGCAGCAGCATCATGCCGCAGAAGAAGAACCCGGATGTGCCGGAGCTGGTACGCGGCAAGACAGGCCGTGTCTACGGCAACCTGATCGGACTCCTGACCGTGCTGAAGTCGCTGCCGCTGGCCTATAACAAGGACATGCAGGAAGACAAGGAGGGCATGTTCGATACTGTAGCTACGCTTACAGGGGCCTTGCAGCTGTTCGCACCGATGATCGCCACCATGAAGGTGAACAAGGCGCGGATGCGCGAAGCGGTGAATACGGACTTCTCCAACGCGACCGATATCGCCGACTTCCTGGTAGGCAAAGGCCTGCCGTTCCGTCAGGCACATGAGGTGATCGGCAAGACTGTCCTGTATTGCATCAACGAGGGCAAGTTCCTGCTGGATCTGACGCTGGACGAATTCAAGCAATTCTCGCCGCTGTTCGACGATCAGATCTATGCGGTGCTCCAGCCGGAGGCCGTGGTGAACGCCCGTAATGTCTACGGCGGTACCGCTACGGTTCAGGTGCAGGCTGCCATCGGGCGAGCTGAAGCGGACCTGGCTGCTGCGGGTGAATGGGTGAAGCAGCATGGACATGCTGCGGAGTAAGCCGGGTAGAGCCTGAGGGCGAAACTAGAGGACAAGTGGAAACGGCATTGCCGTCCTTTTAAAGGACGGTACCGTTTCAGCGAGAAATAGAAGGATAAGTTATCGTGTGCAACATATAAATTCTTATATTTTAAACGAAAGACTGTCTCTACTCAGCATCGGTTAGATGCGGTAGGACAGTCTTTTTTTTGAGCGATAGAATTATATACTCCCGTACACTGGATAGAGCTCAAGGAAATGATCCGTATCCGCTTACAATCTGGAATATTCTACTTGCTTAGCGGCAGCCACTTCAGCACATCGCGGATCTTTGCATCCCAGTATCCCCACTCATGCTCGCCCGGCCCTTCCTCGTAGGTCAGAGACAGCTTGGTCTTGGAGCAGGCCTTGCGGAAGACCTGATTGTCCTCATACAGGAAATCCTCGGTTCCACAGCACTGGTAGAGCAGCGGCTTCGGTCCTTTGGAGCGGTTCACTTCCTCAAGCAGCCATAGCAGATCTTCCGGAGTACCAGCAATGTCCTTATCCCCAAAAATTTGCAAATAATCCTTGGTCTTCTGCGATGGATCTTCAAAGTTCAAGAAATTGTGTGCCATATCAAGTGCTCCCGACAGACTTGCCGCGGCGGCCCAGTCTTCCGGCTTGCGCAGTCCCAGCTTCATCGCTCCATAACCGCCCATCGACAATCCCGCCACGAAGTTATCCTCGCGCTTGGCCGACAACGGGAAGAAGGAACGGGCCAGTGCCGGTAACTCCTCACTAATGAATGTCCAGTACTTGCCGCCCGCCTCCATATCCGTGTAGAAGCTGCGGTGGACCTGCGGCATAACCACAGCGATACCCAACTCCGCTACATAACGCTCAATTGAGGTCCGGCGCAGCCAGATCGAATCATCGTCAGACAAGCCGTGCAGCAGATACAGCGTGGGGTGTAAGGTCCCTTTGGAGACATTGCTCATTCCGATCTGCGTAGTGGTCTGCTGCGGCAGAATGACAGTCATCGAAGTACTGAGCCCCAGCACCTCCGAATAAAATTTACATTCAATTAAAGCCATTTGCGTATCCCCTTTCTGCCCACATGATAGCACAGCCCCTACCTGATATAAATTGTAGATTTCTCCAGATTTATTGTCCGCAAGCATTGCTGCTGCCGGAGCAGAAAGAATATAATGGAAGTAGGTAGAAAGATTCATATAAACATGCAAGGACACAGGACTGAAGACACGGATAAGCCCATAATTGAATTTCAATAGAGTATAGGGAGCGAACATAATGTCCTGGAAAGACCCATGGAACCGCAGCCGCGAGCGGGGCAAGGAAGCGGGCTTCACCTTAATCGAGGTGCTGGCCGCCATCGTCATTTTGTCGATAGTGTCCCTGGTGCTGACCTCCTACTTCACCAATGCCATGACCTATTCGAAGTCCAACCAGAACAAGACGATCATGGTCAATCTGGCACGGAACGCGCTTTTTTATATGGAGAAGCAGGATTTTGACAAAACCGTAGAGTTCTTCAGAGATAAGACAGATAGACTTTCTGCAGATGTTTGCAAGATTGAGGGCTGTGGTGATGCCATCAGCGATGAAGGAGCTGCCTACCGGAAGGCGTTTAACACGGAAACCCTGTCTCATGTACTACACCCCAAAGTAAACGGAATGGATTACAGTATTGATGTTATTTATCAAAAGGAGTTAGATGACGCTTATCAAGAATATCTGCTCCCAGTCAAAGTCGTGGTTACCTGTGATTCCGGGGGCGGCCCATCGGCACCAGTAGAGGTGGAGGGATATATCAGCAATGAAGAGATTCGCTAATACAGCTGAGCGCGAGAATGGTTTTACTCTGATTGAACTGATCGCTGCCATCAGTCTATTTGCCATTGTGGCCGGGATCATTGGCTCCGTGACTATGTTTGGTTTCCGAAGCTATCATAAAATTACGGTGGAAAATAAACTGCGCGATGAAGCTGATCTTGTGATGTCCTCCATTATTACGCAACTATATACGTATGGACCTGAGGAAATCCAGAGTACTAATTCAGGAATTATGCTATTAAGATCTGATCGTGATCCTCTGCGTATTCAGGTTGACGGCAACGATATTCAAATAGGGGATTCCAGAATTGGTCCGGGAAGCACATCGGCACTTCATTTGGACTCGGCATTAGCGGGATCAGCCATAGCAGTAACCAAGGTGGATGAGAATAGATCCAATCTTAACGCATTATATGAATCCGGACTGGTGCGAATTCAGCTCAAATTGAATTACAAAGGCGGGGCATCAGAGGAGGATGAGCTACATGTGGATAGCCAATTCGGCTTCTAAAGGTAAGGCTAAGCTTCTTAAGCTGAAGGCTCTCTCACGGGAGGGAGAGAACAGAGCCAGGGGCCAGCAGTTTCGTTCCGAGAGTGGCTCCGCTCTGGTTCTGGTAATGTTCATCGTGCTGTTGCTTACGATTCTTGGGATGGGGGTACTCAGCGCGACTGTCGGTGGAGCTGTACGGACAGAGACCAGAGAGAATGATGTGCAAAGTCTTCACTTGGCGCAAAAGGGTCTGGATGAGGCCACCGCGTATATTCAAGCCAAGCTATCCCCAATAACGGATATTAACCCGGATAAGCTAGAGCATGTTCTGAACGGGTTAGATCAGAAAGGTCTCAATGTATCTACAGAGCTTGGCGTTAACAGCAGTGGCATCATTGATTACATAGAATATAAAGACAAGAAATTCGATGATATTAAGCAGACAAGACAATATTATATTGATGTAGAGGCTTCAGCATTGGTAAATGGAGTGCAACGCACACTGCAGCAGAGAATTACTATCGATACCTATCCTGACTTTCTGAAATATGCCTTTGGCTCCGAACAGAACGTCTATCTAAATGGAGCTCCGGTGGTAAAAGGTAATATTTACGCAGGCAATAAGCTGATTATCTCTAACAGGGCAGAGTATAAATATCTAGGGGATTCCGGGTTGAAAAAACCAACAATGTTTCCGCAGATACAGCCGAATGGAATGGATGCTGCCAATTTGGGAGAGGTATTTGTACAGTCTCTTAAAGATATTGAATACCATGTATTCGATCCGTCAGGAAACGGGGGGGAGGCCAAGAGATTAGCTGACAGCTCCGATATGAAACAAACGGTTCAAGATATTATGGGGATTGATTTAGACAAAATTAAAATTAAAGAGCAGAAAAAGTTTGTGCAAATTAATGTAGAGGAGTCCTTTATCGATAAGCTGGTCGAATCGACTTCGCCTTCTAATGACAATGCGGCCGATGCACTGAGGGGGCGGCTAAGCGGAAAGAATCCAAGTGAGCTAACCCAATGGCTTCAGACAGGGAGTCTTATTGAAGCCAAGACAGTTAATCCTCCTCCCGAGAAACCTGCACAGGGCGAGGAGGAGAGTGATCAAGATTATCTGGTGAGACTTGAACAATATGACAATGAGCTTAGAGCGTATCATGAGTCCTTCATGGGCTTGAATCAATCCTACCGGGTTGACGGTAATCTCACCATTGAGGGAAATGATTTCTACGGACTGACTTTTGAAGAAATGGCTAAAAGAGGTGCTGTGCCCAAGTGGATTGTGGTGGATGGTAACTTGAATATTATAAATAATAAAGCCGGTTTTATTCCCATAAAAGCAAACATTCTAGTTACCGGTGATGTGAAGATTAAAGGCAATGTCTCCTTCGATTCTACGATGTTTGTGCTAGGAAGTACTACAGTGGAGGATGCTGTAATCAGCGGTTTGGGAACGGGTACTGATAAAAAGGAATTAGTGCTAATCTCCAAGGGACCGGTGCTGGTAAACCGGATTGATGCTTTTTCCAATGCAGATCCAGATGAAATGAATGCATTTTTTTATACGGATGCTGAAGCTAAGCTTTATGGAGTGGGTTCCATATTCTGGTTGAAGGGCGGTTTTTTCTCAAAAGGAGATTTGACAGTAAACGCGGTGCTGGGTAATACATCTGAACCGTCTGAAGCGGCACTACCCAGCCAGTTGATCTTCTCGGAACCTCAAGTTACAGAGCCGAGGGCAAGGGAGCGTTTTCGGGTCATATACAATTACAAGGTCTACACCGATCAGCAATCCAGTCTGCCGCGGGTCCGCAAAGTGAATATTGCTGTCAGTCCGATGAGGCTGGTTAGTATACCTCCCAGATCTTCTCATACTGATACAACAGAGTAATTAAGATAATGAGCATGATGTAAGCCGAAATAAGACCTTCTCGTACGTTCCGTAGATATCGGAGCGGAGAAGGTCTTTTATTTCACATAAGAGTTCTACCCAAGGAATTAGTAGAGGTCTCCCTCATTGAGGTTTGCTTCGCGCTTTTTAACAATTACTTCAATAGTTGCCGTAATTTTAGTTGCTCCAGGAGGTGCATAGGTGACTGTCACCGTCACTGTACCTTTTTTGTTCCCTGTAATTGCACCTGTGTTGATGTTGGCAAACGAAGCAATAGCCGGGTCGCTGCTGGTCCAGGTTAAGTCATTCAGAATGGATGCCAAGGAGAAGGTGCGTGGTATTGTCCATAGCAGCTCCGCCAGGTTAAAGGCAGGATCGCCGACATATATAGTTTTGCTGAACTGGCTGAATTCAAGACTGGTAAGACCGGTAATATTTACAGCATAAGGCAGACTGGTGATTCCGCTAGTTTTGTCTTGAACTACAACCTGCACCGTATGGTTGGGAACATCCTTTGCTACCAGTTGACATTGGTTTGTTCCGGAAATGGGCTTCAGCTCTGCATAGTGACTATCATTCGGATTAAGGAAGCTCCACTCCAAGGATGTTTCGTCTGCATTTACTGGTGTGAGAACTGCCGTCAGAGTAAGAGAACCCTTCGTTGGTATCGAATTCCCGTTGCCCGAAATGGTCAGTGCCTCAAGTGGAGTTTTCACGGTTATGATTTTGCTCGCAGAAACATTATCAGCCTTGTCGCTGGAGACGTAGACCTGAACCTTATATTTTCCGGACGCAGGTGCATTAAATGTGGCACTTTCAGCGGCTGCTTGAATATAGCTGCTCACATCTTTGCCGTGTACATCAAAAACCTTCCAGCTATAGGTAATGTTCTTCTCCAGGATTGTATTATAAATGGCCATAAGTCCGACATAGGTATTAGGTTTAATCGGGCTATCTCCGCCTTCAATCCTCAGACTTCGATCCTTGACGGTAATCATAGCTCTTCCCGTCACTCCGCTTCCGTCTGTAGCTGCAGCTGTTATTTCCACGGAACCGGTTCGATTACCGGTAATATCTCCGTTTATGGGATCAATGGATACAATTGACGGATCGGCTGAACTCCAGCTCAATATCTTATTAGTCGCATCCGCAGGTGAAATTTCTGTAGGAACAATCCGCAAGGGTTTATCATTCAGCAGGATATCTGTTGGCGGCAGCGTGATTTTCTCAACCCGGATTGCCGCATGCAGTTTTAACTCTGGTGCAAACACAGCCGTGCCTGGGACAAGGACTTCATTGACCGGAATCGTTCCGTCAAAAGGTGAGTAGAATAAAGTTGTCATCTTCGTAACGGAACCTGCAATAACCTGACCCGTAAGCTCTCCATTATCAAAACTTACAGTAGCATTCGGAGCCAAGAATGTTCCTCTCAGGGTGTAGTGTAGTTCCAATGATTTAGCACTTGGAAAGTTGTAAATAACATGGGCGGCATCGACTCCGCTGAGATTAGTGTTGAGTGCCATTTTGACAGTATCACTGTCTGAGCCAGTGTTGACTAAGACAGTAGAGCCTGATGGGACCGATATATTTAAGCTGGTTGCAGAAGCAACCATAGCAGCCGGAACGGTAAATACAAATAGTTTGGCATCGCCCGTGCCCGTTAGTTTAATTGTGCCATACGCAGATTCTACTGATCCATTACTGGTCAGTGTACTGAGTCTGGCTGAAAGACTCGTCATCCGGTCCCGAAGTGAAGTGAAGTCAATAGGTGATCCCTTCACCACCTTTCCTCTGATAGACTGCGTGTCTGCAGCACCGCTGTAATAATAAGTACCGCCATATACTGCATTACCGTTGATAGTGATATTGTTGTTGTAGTATAGACTTCCACCTACTACTAGAGCATTTTGGGAATAATCACCGTTAGCGTTATTCCCGTAAATAGTGGCACCCCCGCTAATATTGCGGAAGTCGACATCGCCACTTACAGCCACCCGCCCTTTAATAGAGAGATTATTGATTGTAGCCGCTGTTTGATTATTGATAACAATTAGGTTGTAATCCAGACCGGCTCCAAGAAGCGGACCGTTAGCTGCAGCGTGAATTTCATCATATTGTAGAGAAGCTGAATTCAATGTGAAGTCCCCGCCTTTTTGCGGGGATACGGTAATTGAGAAAGTAACCTCCTGACCTGGATCGGGAATAAATGTCTTCACAGCGTTTGCACCAGTCTGGAGTGTGTAATGAATATCATTTAATTTTTTGTTGATGCTATAGCCCGATTCTACCGTTCCTGTTTGGTTAATAGGTGAGGATGCCCCGACAATTTCCAGACCGGATGGAAGATTATTTTTAAAGATAATATTAGAAATAATCTGGCTGTCGCCGACATTTGCCGTTATTTTTGCTTGGGAGAATGGGATCGGTTTTGGAGTAATTGTATAAGTAACGGCAACCTGTTCCCCCCTTACAATGTGGCCATCAACAATATTTGCGGGTAAGGATTGTGTAGCTGTCAGGCTGGAAGTGGCCGGTTTGATCGTTACGTTAACCGTTTTGGTTGCCAGCGCACCATGACTGTCCCAGGCTTTAATTTCAATTTGTAGATTCCCTCCATTCGGAAGCGGATTAGTAAAGGAGCGGCTGATGGTCAGTCCAGACTGAAGGTTCAAGTCAGTTGCCCCAATATTATCTATATAATTCCCTTCCGTTTTAAAGCGAACGGAGGTTTTTAAGTTGCGGTCATTCAGATCAAAATCTCTTACGCTGTAATCTACCAGTATTTCATTTGCATAAGACGGGATGACACTGCCTTCAGCAGGAGAATTTACCGTAATCTCAGGAGCGTGGTTAGCGCCGGCAAAAGCCCTGTACATGGTATTGACGAAAAGCCTCTGTTCCCAGTCGGGAAATTTGATATTACTATTGATATCTCCTTTTTTGCTATGCCCTGTGCCAGAGAATGTAATACTGCCTACTGAGTAAGTGTAGAAGTGGTTATAGCTGTCGTCGACATCCCGCTGAATTTTTCCGGACTCACTCTTAATGTTATACCAGGGCACTACATCGGCACGCTCCAGATCCAGCATGAAGAATTGATCATGCGTATCGGCAACAGGATAGTAGGTATTGTTCGCATTATTAAGGTTAAAAGGATATTGCGTTAGTAAGCCGTTATTGACTGGAACAACCTTGGAGGAGGTATTTACTGCATTTCCCCCGAGATAAGTTCTTATAGTCTGGCCAACGGGTGCCCGGAAATAATCGCCCCAGAAATTTGAATCGTTTGGATCATCAATAAAAATCGTATCATGGGTGAGCATGATGCTTTGTTTTGTAGTATTAGCGAAATCATAGACTGTTTGGGCAGCCTCTTTTGAAAGCATTGGATTGGTTACCCGGTCATACATATCCTGAAAACCGAAGACGATCATATCATAAATACCGTTAAGACCACGCTGTGGATCTTTGGCATGCTCAGTGATATAAGTGTTAAACTTGTCGACGTTCATCGTAGAAATAGAAAGCTGATAGTTGCTGGTATTCAAGTAATTCTGATTCATGTTAAGACTATTAAGGAGCGAGCTGTCGGAACGGCCAGAGGGCATAACCTGAAGAACATTGATGATAGGCTTAACACCCGTAAAGCGGATGACGTCTCTGTCAAAGGTTTTAAGGTTAGTAGAGGTATCGGTGACCTCCAGCTTCCAGTAAAGTAGTCCGGTATAAGTATCCGGTAGTGTGTAGTGGAGCGTCCCTTCAGTTGAATTCAGCTCAAGTGAGGCGACCACATGCTCCTCTGTCATAGGAATCGAAGAATCCATATTCATATATAATCTTACCCTGACAGGGGCGGCAGAAATATTAGGGACATTATCAAGCTTAATTCCGAATGTCATGGTGTCGCCTGGTCCATAAGTCTCATTAGGATTAGCCAAGTAACTCTTAATCTTTGATTTATTGGAAATAGTAAGGAGCGGACGCCGAATTAGGCCAGTTATGGTTGGCGAAGTACGGGTCTTAATTGCGGTTATCAGACTGCTGCGGGTAGCATCCGTGAGAAATATGACATTGCTCTTTGCACCCATAGAGGAACGGAAGATATTAAAAGAGGCATAGAGTTTCCCTTGAAGAGTCTTATCTTTAGCCTGAGTTGCAAAGGTATCCTCTTGAAAGTATACATAAAGTCCTTTATTGATATAGTAATCGATAATTTCTTGTGCCTTCAGACCCGTGATATCATTCTGGACAGCGAGCGTATTATGGGCTTTGTCCCGGTCGGTATCTTTAGTGTTCACAGTGCTTGTAACCCATTGCTTATTGAAGCTTCCACAGCCTATGTAGATTGCATCGTACTTTCCATCCCAGTCCTCACGCAGCGACACGAATCTTTTCATAGTCACAGTCTCTACGTTGACATTAGAAATATTCTTGAGTTCTTCCAGTTCACTGCCGCCTGAACTTAGACTGCTACTGGATGGATCAGTGATCTCAAGAATGCGTATCGGATAGTTATTATTGGAGGCCTCCACATCCGGACTGAACATCTGAACTAGTACAACTAGCATTACAATTAATGCAATAGCCCCAGAAAAAAAGACCAACTTTCTCCGTCTAAACTTTTCCTTCATCAACAATTCCTCCGTTTATCGAAAAAATAGATTGAATAGTTTGTTTCATATGGCGAAATTGCATTTTTTCCCTAAAATTATTGTAAGATCACCTATAATATGCTATATATCATTCTAGGATAAATTTCACAGATAGGCAATGAGGGAATGTGTAAATGTACCTCTAAATTTGAGTCTTTAGAATTATATTTTTAAAATTATTTATCAAAATGTTTATTTTTAAAATTTTAATTAGGTACTTAGGATCATATTATGAACCGATAATCTACATAATCCACATGGCATGGAGATGAGCTGCGGTTGGCAATCATAAAAAAGAGATTGGGAGATTTGCTGGTAGAGAACGGAATTATATCAGAGGAACAGCTTCAGGAGGCGCTGGTAGACCAGCGTAAGACCAAACGCAAATTAGGTGACCTGCTGATTTCACAAGGATATATTACAGAGCAGCAATTGATTGAGGTGTTGGAATTCCAGTTAGGTATCCCTCATGTCAGTTTGCATAAATACCATATTGATCCGGCGATTACACAGATTATTCCGGAAAGTATGGCCAAGCGTTATCAGGTTCTCCCTTTCTTGAAGGAGGGGGGAAAGCTGATGGTGGCAATGGCAGATCCGCTGGATTATTTCGCAATTGAAGACTTGCGGATGAGTACGGGATTCCGGATTGAACCGGCTATTTCTACCAGAGACGAATTGCAGCGTGCTATTGCAAGACACTATGGTATGCGCGACTCTATGAACCAGATGCTGATCGAGCTGCCGACACAGGAAGAGATTACAGAGACAGAAATTACTGACGAGGATTCGCCCATTGTCCGGCTTGTTAATCAGATGATTCAACAGGCGGTTCAGCTGCGTGCGTCTGATATTCATGTCGATCCCGGTGAGAATAACCTGCTCATCCGCTACCGGATTGATGGAACGCTCCGTACCGAGCGGTTGATACCTAAGCAGATGCAGGGATTTATTACAGCTAGGCTCAAAATCATGGCGCGGCTGAATATAGCGGAACGCCGCCTTCCCCAGGATGGCCGGATCAAAATGCAATTCGACTACAAGATGATTGACATTCGTGTGTCGTCATTGCCAACGATGCACGGGGAGAAAATTGTACTGCGGCTGCTGGATCTCAGTACAGGTATCAAGGCAGTGGATACGCTGGGGTTCAGTGAAGGCAATGCAGCGGCGTTCAAGGAAATGATTGGCCGTCCGTATGGAATCATGCTCATTACAGGGCCTACAGGCAGCGGAAAGACTACGACACTGTATTCGGCGCTCAGCCAATTAAATCAGGAGACTGTTAACATTATCACGGTAGAAGATCCTGTGGAGTATCAGCTTGAAGGGATTAATCAGGTGCATGTTAATCCGGCCATTGGCCTTACATTCGCAGCGGGATTACGCTCTATACTTCGTCAAGACCCCAATATTGTCATGGTAGGGGAGATCCGGGATACCGAAACAGCTGAAATTGCGGTCCGGGCTTCACTGACAGGACACTTGGTACTTTCAACACTACATACTAACGATGCTGTAAGCAGCATATCCCGGCTGCGCGATATGGGTGTCGAGCCCTATCTGATTGCGTCATCATTGATCGGTGTGGTTGCCCAGCGGCTGGTGCGCAGAATTTGCACAGACTGTAAAGAGACCTATAAGCCTTCCCAGCAGGAAGCGATTATGCTTGAACGTTACGGACTCCGAACAGATATACTTCATCGGGGAAGCGGCTGTGGAAGCTGCAACTCTACCGGCTATCGGGGCAGGCTTGCCGTTCATGAAGTCTTGACTATCGATGATCATATGCGGCAATTGGTTACCGACTCTGCTTCGGTAGAAGAACTGCGCTCCGCTGCCAAAGTACGCGGCCTGGTCCAACTGATGGAAGACGGTCTGCTTAAAGTATCGCAAGGGATGACCACTTTGCAGGAAGTGCTGCGGGAGACGGTATCCCATTAATGATTAGGGGGAGACAAATTGCCAGTTTCAACTAGAACGATTATACAGCTTCTGCACTTGGCTCACTCCTCCAGAGCGTCTGATTTGCATATCTCCGTGGGCTCACCTCCCGTGCTGCGGATTGACGGCAGGCTCGAGAATGTGGAGGGTACATTCATTGGTCCCGGCGAGGCTGAACAGATGGCCCTTGACCTGTTGGGGCCCGAGAGAGAATCTGAATTCCGGGCAGCGGGTGAGTATGACTTCTCCTTCCCTCTGGAAGGCGGAGTCCGGTTCCGCGTGAACGTATACCGGCAGCGTGGGGGGATCAGTATAGCTGCCCGGAGTATTCCGGCAGATATTCCGACCCTGGAGAAGCTGGCGCTTCCGCCCATACTTTCATCACTGGCGTTGAAGCCACAGGGGCTGATTCTGGTAACAGGCCCGACCGGGAGCGGCAAGTCCTCCACACTAGCGGCAATGATCCATCATATTAACAGCATTGAACGTAAACATATTGTTACGCTGGAAGATCCGATTGAATTTTTACATAGCCATGGGACCTGCATTATCGATCAGAGAGAGATTGGAAGTGACACGGCCAGCTTCCCAACCGGCCTAAGGGCGGCGCTCCGGCAAGATCCCGATGTGATCCTTCTTGGAGAAATGCGCGACTTGGAGACGATATCGGCAGCGGTAACCGCAGCTGAAACCGGACATCTGGTCATGGCAACCCTGCATACCTCAGACGCACCGCAGACGATTGACCGGATAATCGATGCATTTCCCGGACATCAGCAGAACCAAATCCGCTTGCAGCTGGCTTCTGTATTGCTGGCAGTAGTCTCTCAGCGCTTGTTCCCCCGCTCTCAAGGTCAGGGGCGGATCAGTGCAACTGAGATTCTGATTAATACGCCTGCAGTCGGGAATATGATACGGAGCGAGAAGACACATCAGATCAAGAATATCATGCAGACGGGTAAAGCCCAGGGGATGCATACGCTGGAGATGAACATCCGTGAGTGCCTGGCTAGAGGGCTAATTGATACATCGGCAGCTAAAATCTATCTTGCGGAGGTGAGTTCCGATGCCTCAATTTGAATATCAGGTCAAGACTCCGGCAGGCAAACAACTCAAAGGCAAGCTTACGGCACAGGATAAGTCGATTGCCATGGAGGAACTCCGCAAGCGTGGACTTACTGTTTTCTCACTGAATGAGCAGAAAAACTCTATACTGTCGATGGAGATTTATATCGGTAATCCGGTGAAAACCATTCATTTCATTATTTACTGCCGCCAGTTCGCTACGTTAATCCGGGCAGGTGTGTCTATCGTTGATGCGACCCGAATCCTGGCGGAGCAGACAGACAGCAAGCCGCTGGCCAAAGCGCTGCAGGACGTCAGTTCGAGCCTTTTGCGGGGAATAGCGTTCTCACAAGCCATACAGGATCACAAAAAGATATTCCCGCATTTGTTCGTGAGTATGGTAAGGGCGGGTGAGGAAACCGGGGACCTCGAAGGAACGTTGGAACGGCTGGCGATGTATTTTGAGAAACAGCATACCACCACTGAGAAAATTAAATCTGCGCTGATGTATCCGATCACCGTTGGCGTTATGGCAGTGGCCGCTGTTATCTATCTGCTGTGGGCTATCGTTCCGCAGTTCGTAACCATGTTTGAGTCGATGAATGCAGAGCTTCCGGCTATCACCAAGATGGTACTTGTGCTTAGTAAAAGTATACAAGGGCAATGGTATTTCTGGCTGATGGGTCTAATTGTGATCATAGTAGCCTTTCAGATAACGAAGCGTACAGAGAAGGGGGCCTACGCATTGGATTATGCCAAGCTGAAGGTGCCTGTGTTCGGGAAGCTTAATCAGAAGGGCTCTATTGCGCAGTTCACCAGAACCTTCTCCTCGCTGTATGCCAGTTCAGTGCCGATTCTGCAATCGCTGGCGATTGTTGAAGAGATAGCGGGCAACAAGGTGATTGGAAAGTACATTCGCAGCGCAGGTGACTCACTCAGGCAAGGAAAGCCACTGTCAGAACCTTTGAAAAAAGCATGGGTCTTTCCGCCGCTGGTCACACAGATGATCGCTATAGGTGAAGAGACGGGTGCGCTCGACCAAATGTTGTCCAAGATAGCAGATTTCTATGAGATGGATGTGGAAAACACTGTTGACCGGCTGAAGTCTTTACTTGAGCCGTTATTGATAGCTTTCCTGGCGGGAGTAGTCGGTGTAATCGTAGCAGCCATTATGCTGCCAATGTTCAGTATCTATAGCAATATGTGATGACATCTTTGAGAGGGGTGACGCCGGGCGGGGGCAGATAGCCTTCGTGCTGACGAATGCAGAGACAACGAATCAAGCACTCATCCAGACCTTTAAAATTTTATTTTACTAGGAGGAAATCAAATGTTGGCAAATGCGATTAAGAAGAGATTGAGTAAAGAGGAAGGCCAGAAGGGCTTTACGCTGATCGAATTATTGGCAGTTATCGTTATTCTGGGGATTATAGCGGTTATTGCGATTCCGTTGATCGGGAATGTTATTTCGGATACAAAAAAAGACTCTGACGTAGCTACAGCTCGGCAAATTTATGATGCGGCGAGACTATACATCGCCGGTGAGAGAGATGGTAAGTTCGTTGAAACTTCTGGTGTAACTGTTACTATTGCTGAGATGCAGAGGGAAGGTTATTTGGATACTGACTTGAGTCTTCCAAGTTCAAAAGCTGCAATTTCGGGTGGTGTTGTAATTTTCACTCCAAAAGGTCAATTAACTTCAGTGCAAATAGCACCAAAGCCACTAGGTTCCAAATCAGAATCAAGTATTACAATTGATACAGGTAAAACAGAAGCGGGAGGCAGCTATACAGCTTCGGAAGTTCTAAAGTCAAGTCCAGCTACACCGGCGCCAGTAACAAAACCTTAAAGATGATGTGAGTAATCCACGGAATTTTACTTAATTTATCAAGGAATCGGATCATCCCGGTTCCTTTTTTACAAATCACTTTACACAAAAGGAATGAACAATGACCATCGTTATCGCTGTATATATCACGCTGCTCGGGCTAATATTGGGCTCCTTCTATAACGTTGTCGCTCTGCGTGTACCAGCGGGAGAATCTCTCACTCATCCTCCTTCACATTGCACCGGTTGTGGAACACGCCTGAAGCCGCGGGATTTGGTGCCGGTGCTCAGCTGGTTGGCCAGCGGTGGTAAATGCAGGTATTGCGGTGCCAAAGTATCCATGCTGTACCCGCTAGGTGAGCTTGCGACCGGACTGCTGTTCTTGTGGTCCTATCTGGAGTTCGGCGTAACCGTTAGAGGTGTGACGGCGATTGTATTATCAAGTGTGGCTGTTATTGCAACGGTGGCTGATCTCAAATATATGCTGATACCGAACAAAGTACTGCTATTTTTCACACCATTCCTGCTAGTGCTCACTCTATTGAATGTTGATGGATCGATATGGTTATTCTTTCTAGGTGCTGCTGTTGGAGGAGCGATCATCCTACCCTTTGCCTGGTTCGGCGGAATGGGTATGGGTGATTTCAAGCTATTCGCATTGCTGGGACTGGCCATAGGGTTCCCTAATGTGCTGTTGGCCTTCTTCGCAGCATGTCTATTAGGTACAATGGTTGGCGGTACACTCCAAATGGCGGGTATCGTTAAGCGCGGGCAGCTCGTTCCCTTTGGTCCTTGGCTTGCTCTAGGAGCATTACTTGCATACGGTTATGGTTCAGAGATTATCGGCGGGTATCTCTCGCTTATTCATTAGGAGGCTTATGGCTTATGCTTGGACTTCAGAACCCGGTGGCCGGTCTTGCGATTGAGCAGACGGGAATCCGCTATATCAGCTTTAAGAACAAAAAGTCATGGGAAGTACGCAAGAAGCGCTACCTTCCGCTCCCGTCAGGATTAATTGTTGAGAATCAGGTAGCCGATCGTGAAGCTCTCTTGGGAACTGTCAAGCAGTGGGTGAAGGTTGAGAGGCTGCGTGGTAAGCGGATCTCGCTGTCGATTCCCCCATCGCAGATCATCATCCGTAAAATGAGTATTCCCAGCACCAATCCGAAGCAAGTAGAGCAGCTTGTGAAGCTGGAAGTAGAGACGGGGATGCATCTGCCCTTTGAAAGCCCAGTTTATGATTATGTCACGATTGATGTGGATGAGGAGAACAGCCATCTCCTGGTATTTGCTGCCCCCCGTAAGCCGATCCAAGATTATATTGATGTGCTTGAAGGAGCGGGTCTGCGCGTTGCTACTGTGGAGATTGCGGCAACTACACTTGCCCGTAGCTTGACCATTGGCCGGAAGGCAGAGTTTGAGGATACGATGCTTATTAATATCGAGCAGAATGTTCTTGACGTATATATGTTCCGCAGCGGTAATCCGGTGTTCATCCGAACCATTAATCAAATGGATTTGAACAGCGGCGTACAGCCTTCTATACAAGCTGGGATAGACTATGTCAGAGAAGCTGCGGCTACGTCGACTGGTATGGCTGGTGGTTTACTTGCGCCTGGGCGGATGCTGGAGATCACCGCTGAAATATCGCGCATGCTGAACTTCTATCAATACAGTCTTCATGACGGAAGCACGAGAATTCAAAGTGTCCTGATTACAGGCCCGCTACAGATTCGCAACCAGCTGCTTGAGGAGCTGCAACAATCCTTGACGGAGCTTGAGGTAGCAACGATCGGACTGGAAGATGTCAGGGGGGACAGTGCTCCTGATCCAGAGCTGAATGATTATCGTGTAGCTGCCGGGGCAGCCCTGCAGGATAGTAATACTCTTGCCGTTAACCTGCTGCCACGGGAAGACCGGGAGGCCATACTTTTCCCATATGTTGCTGTCGCTCTTGTTGGAATATGGCTGATCGGTGCGGTAGGAGTCGGTATATTTTTTGCAACGAATAAAGGACAGATTGTAGAGAACGAGCAACAAATTCAGGGTGCCCAGGACCGCTCACTGATGCTTCAGAGCGAACTCGCCAAGATCAATGGATTATCCGGGAGTCTGAATAGAAAAGCTGCAGTGGATGAAATTCTCGCATATAGGACAAGTATCGTACCTGTATTGAATGAGCTATCCTCGGGGTTGCCGCAGGATAGCTTGCTGCGAAGTATAAACTATACGTATCATGATTCCATCGATCTCACGTTAAGAGTGCCGAGTATGGAAGCATCCTCGATTTATTTGGCCAATCTGCGCAAAATGTCTTTCACTAAGGGAGCAGAAATTCAGAAGCTGACAGAAGGGGATACCACTGTACAGTCCGGTTCGGTCTCAGGATACGGTACGTATACTGCGGTTTATCATGTGAGCTTACTAAAAACGAAGACTAACGATACAGCAGCCGGAACAGACCAACTGGAAGCTTCAGGGGAGGGGGATGGCAGTGGAACAAATTAATAGATACAGGTCCCCTATTACATTGGGCGTGCTTATCCTGTTTTTGTTGCTGTTCGCCTTCTTCATGCTTGGTCTACAGCCCGCCAGTCGAACCGTCAAAGACCAGGAATCAGAGCTCAGCCAGTTGAATGAACAGAATAGTCTGCTTGAGCGCAAAATTGATGAACGCAAGAACGATACCTCACAGCAAGCCGAAGAGGCTGCACTGCTCACCCAGCTTCCGAAAGAGGACAACAGTGAACAAATGATTCTGGATCTGCGCTCTATCGGATCAGTATCCGGAGCGAAGCTAAAGGATGTCAATTTCAGTATAGGCCAAGAGAATCCGATTCAGGCAATGACAGGTTCAGGTACGGCGGTATACCCCACGGTCAAGCCGCTTACTATGACGGCTGTAGTCGAGGGGGATTATTCGGGCATCAGTAAATGGCTGACTGCACTGCAACAGCTGCCCCGCGTAGTGAATGTTGATACATTAACATTTCAGCGCTCCTCGGATGGCGGGGGTGCAGGAGGAACTTCCAGTATTATTACGGCGAATGTCTCGTTTACAGCCTACTTCGAGGATGCCGGGGATACAGAAGGTGAAGCTCCAACAGCTGCTGATGTGGATCCTGCTCCCATCTCAATGAGCGAAAATAATTAGCCGTTAATTTATAAGCAACTCCGCTTCCTCTTTATTGGGAACAGAGTTTTTTTACGCTTTTCCCCCATTACCCGTTTATACCCCCGGGTGGTTTGGGTATTACAGCTTACGGGCTATTGTAATGTTATACAGTACTTATCGCAGCAGCTTAGTCTGAAGTACGCTTCAGGCTACCACACAGGAATACGAGGAGGCGTTCAAGATGAAGAACAAAAAATGGATGATCGGTTCACTGGCATTATCACTGGGTCTTGTCTCTGCAGGGGGCGGAGCGCTTGCGGCTTCACCGGTGGCAAGCATTGAGGGCGTAAGAACGGTTGCGGCGTCTGCGCCGGGCAAGGAAGGGCCGGCGACCATTAACAATCTCACGGAACGGAGCGTTGTTCCGCTGGTGGTTCATGCCAAGAAGCTATACACGTATGCCAGCCGGGGAGGCAATGTATTCAGCCCGGAGCGGTTCACTTATAAAGCACAGGAGTACCGCTATCTGTCGAGCGATCTGGGCACGAAGCAGCAGCTAATGAGCTACATCAAGAAGGGGTTCACGCATAATGCGGCTGCTTTCTATGCACAGACACAGTTCCTGGAGCATGAGGGCAGAATGGCACAGGTCAATTCCGATCTGGGCAACTCGTTGGACTTTACCAGAGCGACTGCACGGATGGTCTCCAAGACTGCACAGGCGGCAGTGTTCGAATTGACTGTACCTGCTGAAGGGGCGAACGGGTCTTCCGAAGTAGTAACAGTGAAGCTGAAGAAGGTTAACGGTTACTGGAGAATTGATATGTCGCCGGATACCCTTTTCTAAGCAGCAGAGGCTTCAGGCTCCATCCAGCGCTTCATAAAATAACGGCTGTACCGACCTTGTCACAAGGTGGGCACAGCCGTTTCTGCTTGCTGTACATACTTCAGATGATTCGGCGAACCGGACGTTACCGCCCCTTCACACCGTCCTCGACCAGCTGTCTGCGCGGAGATTCGGGCTGATCGGA
Organism: Paenibacillus sp. FSL H8-0122; assembly: GCF_038005345.1. NCBI lineage: Bacteria > Bacillati > Bacillota > Bacilli > Caryophanales > Paenibacillaceae > Paenibacillus > Paenibacillus sp. FSL H8-0122. The sequence goes on from NZ_JBBOTB010000001.1 coordinate 7,371,840, forward strand.
TTTGCTCATCCCGCCGCGGTTGATGGCGATGACACGTTTCTGGGCGTAATAGGTATCGCGGGAGAGCAGATTTCTCTCTACCGCTGTACCATCCACATGGCGGGTAATGTAAGTTTCAACTACATAGCCGGTTTTGCCGGCAAGCAGTACCCGGGTTCCGCCCTTGGGGAGCGAGGCATCGCTCACATATTTATCTGTGGGGGGCAGCACCTCGACGGTTCTGGATTCAATGGAATAGGTGACGTTCTTCGGGAACGTGCCGAACAGCTTGATGGTCAGCGTGCGCCCCTGGACTTCGGACTTGATGATCAGATATTTGCCGGTGTTGTTGCGGAAGCGGAAATTAATATACCCCTCGGCAAAAGTGGCGTCCTGCCCCTTGGGCAGATAGCTGACCGGAAGCGAGTGGTTGCGCCGCTCTACGATCTCAAGCCCGGAGCGCAGCGCGGCATTATACAGGGTGCTGGAGACCTGGCAGATCCCCCCGCCCGTGCCGGGCTGGAGCTTGCCGTTCACGATGACCGGGGCTTCGCGGAAGCCGTATTCGGTCTGGGCCTTCTGGATTGCTTTTCCGTAATCAAAAACCGCATTCGGCGGCAGCACCGTGCCGTTTACAGCTTTGGCGGCGGCCTCTACATTGAAGCTGCGCCCGGGGCCGCTGGCACCTAGGGAGGTGCTGAACTGGACAATTTTGCGATCGATGCCCTGATCCTTGAGCGCTTGCAGCGTGATCTTCGGCTGCTTGACGGCAAGGGGAACCTCCAGCTGAATCTGCTGATCTTGAAGCTTGCCGTCAGCGGCCAACCGGGTGGGCACCGCCGCCTGCATCGCAAGCTCCAGCGCCTGCCAGTCCACCTCGTAGGAGGAGGTGCCTGGCGTATATACGACCCGGTCATCTCCGGTAATCCGCCGGACCGCATCGACCGGAACGCCGAAGGAGGCTTTTTCCCATTCGGGATTCAACAGACTTCTGAGCTGCGCAGTCTGCAGCTGAATCTCCATATTCCAGCTGCCGGACCAGCTGCGTCGGGCTTGTACCCGCTCCATCAGCGTGCCGTCGGTCAGCGTCTTCAGCGCCTGGAGGAAGTCCCCGGCTTCATAGGTCACACCTGCCTGCTTAAGGGTGACCTGTAGTCCGGCATTATTTTTTGCCTTCAGCATGAGGGGAGTGGCTTCCAGCGCCTGAAGTCTTGAATCCATTCCGGCCGTTACGTCAGCGATGTTCATTCCGCCAACCTCCCAGCCAGCGATAACGGTGTTTGCGGGCAGGGTAGGCTGGGTGCCGTATAGATGAAGTCCTCCGGCAGCCAGCGAACCGGCCAGCATCAGACCGAAACCCGCGATGAGAGCGGCGTGTATTTTTTTCATAAGTAATCTCTCCTTCTATGGGGGCGAAACCTGATGTTTTTATGTATATGTAAGGATTCGGTAAAACTTTCGGGTACTCAAGGGGTTATGGATTTGTTACAATAGATACGCCTGCGATAATCATGCAGTTTATGGAAGCTCCCCCGGCCCGGTGGCCCGGCGGAAGATGTCAGAATCGGGAAGTGAGAAAATGATTGAGATGCAGGATGTATGGAAGACCTATGCTAACGGGACCCATGCATTGCAGGGAATATCGGTCAAAATCGACCGCAATGAGTTCGTCTACATTGTCGGACCGTCCGGCGCAGGGAAATCAACGTTCATGAAATTAATTTATAGAGAAGAAACGCCGACCAAAGGACAGATCTCCGTAGGCGGGTTCAATATCGGCAAGCTGAAGCCCCGTAAGATCCCTTATGTGCGCCGCAATATCGGTGTGGTCTTTCAGGATTTCCGGCTGCTGCCGAAGATGACGGCGTATGAGAATGTGGCTTTTGCGATGGATGTTATTGAGGCGCCGAAGAAGATTATCAAGAAGCGTGTGAATGAAGTGCTCGATCTGGTGGGACTGCGCAGCAAGGCGGGGCGTGAGCCCTCACAGCTCTCAGGGGGGGAGCAGCAGCGGATCGCAATTGCCAGAGCCATCGTCAACAATCCTTCCGTTATTATTGCGGACGAGCCTACCGGCAATCTGGACCCGGAGACCTCGTGGGGCATTATGCAGCTGCTGGATGAGATTAATTTTCGCGGTACCACGATCGTTATGGCGACCCACAACCGGGATATTGTGAACAAAATGCGCAAACGGGTGCTAGCGATTGAGAATGGAACGATCGTCAGAGACCAATTGAGAGGGGAATACGGTTATGAGTTTTAAAACCTTCTTGCGGCATTTGCGGGAAGGCTTCAAAAACGTATTCCGCAACGGCTGGATGTCGGTGGCGTCCATCACTTCCATCGTTGTCTCTCTCTTCGTACTCGGAGTGTTCATCCTGCTGGTGCTCAACGTCAATCAAATTGCGGACAAAGCAGACAGCCAGGTGCAGATCAATGTGCATCTGACGCTGAATACGGACCAGAAGATGCGGGAGAAGCTGGAAAACGAAATCGGCAATATGCCGGAAGTCAGCAAGGTGGAGTTCGTCTCCAAAGAACAGGGCTTGAAGGAATTCCGTGAAGATATGGGGCCGGATGCCGCCGAGCTCCTGGAAGGCTTCGATGAAGATAATAATCCGCTGCCGGACAAGCTGCTCGTTGAAGTCATTGAGCCGACCACGGTTCCGTTTGTAGCGGAGAAGATAGAAGCACTGAACAAGACGCATGAAGAGCAGCCGATCTACAAGGTGAACTACGGTAAAGGCTCAGTGGAGACTTTATTCAAGGTGACCAAGGCGGTGCGGAATATCGGGTTTATTTTTGTAGCAGGACTGGCGCTGATGTCGATGTTCCTGATCTCGAATACCATCCGGGTAACGATTCTGGCCCGCCGCAAGGAAATCGGCATTATGAAGCTTGTGGGAGCAACGAATTATTTCATCCGCTGGCCCTTCTTTATCGAAGGTGCTCTGATCGGGTTGATCGGTTCAGTAGTAACCTCGGGCGCGCTCTACGCCGGTTACAGCAGTCTGGTGTCTTCTGTGAAGGGAGATCCGATGCTGGGGCTGCAGCTGATTCCGTTTGAGAATATCTGGTTGCTGCTGTGCGGGCTGCTGGTGGGTCTCGGGGTACTGATTGGCGTATGGGGCAGCACGGTGTCGATCCGCAAGTTCTTGAAGGTATAGCCTGTATGATTCACATCTTTGAACAAAGGACGGAGAGTGCAAGTTGAAAAGAATTGCTGCCGGAATGGCCGTAATATTGCTGGCTGTCACAATGTTCGGGCCCTCTGACGGGTATGCGAAGAAAACAAGCGTTGCCGAAATTGATAAGCAGCTGAAGCAGCTGCAGCAGGAGGTCCAGGCGGCCAAGGCGGCGCAGGAGAAGGCGGACTCCCGTAATCAGGAGGCTAAGCACTATAAGAATAAGACCACGCTGAATCTGGACTATGTCCTGGGGCAGATTGCACATGTGAAGGGTGAGATGACCACGATATCCGGCAAAATTGCCAGCACGGAGAAGTCGCTTACCGTGACGGCAACGGAGCTGGACGATGCGGAGGCGCGTGTGGCCTCCCGCGAAAAGCTGCTGGAATCCCGTGTCCGTCTGATGTACACGGATGGCGCAGTCTCCTATCTGGATGTGCTGCTGTCCTCGACCAGCTTCTCCGACTTCCTGGACCGGGCCGATTCCCTGAAGATGATCGTGGATCAGGATCAGGATCTGCTGGTGCAGCATAAGCTGGACAAGCAGACGGTGATTGCCAAGAAGCAGGAGCTGGAAGGGCAATATGCAACGGCGAAGCAGCTGTACACCGATCTGGAGGCCCAGCGCAGTGTGCTGAAGGAGAAGGAAGCGGAGAAGCAGGAGCTCATCGCTTATTATGATGAGGAGATTCAGAATTCGGAGGTCATCTCTGCTGAACAGGATGCCAAGCTGGTAGAACTGGCCAGCAGCCGCTCCGCGCTGGAAGCGCAGAAGGACAAGATTAAGGCGGAGGAAGCGGCGCGCAGAGCAGCGGCAGCGAAGGCTGAGGCACAGCGCCGGGCAGCATTAGCCGCAGCCAAGGCGGCGGAGAAGGCGAAGGCCGCGAAGGCCGCAAGGTCTGCGGGCGGTGACAGCTCCTCCGTTGCAAGCGAAGAAGAATATTCCGGCGGCGATGGTCCTTACCTGCGGCCGGTTGGATACGCGCGGATCTCCTCTCCTTTTGGTTACCGGACCCATCCTGTGACGCATGAAGTCGGCAAGCTGCATACCGGTGTGGACTTTGCCGTACCGCAGGGTACGAGTATCCATGCGGCGGATTCCGGTACAGTGCTGGTAGCGCAGTGGTATAGCGGTTACGGATACTGTGTAATTATTGATCATGGCGGCGGGGTATGGACGCTGTACGGACATATCCGCGAGGGCGGTATCAAGGTGAGCCAGGGACAACGGGTGGAGCGCGGGCAGAAGATTGCCGAATCCGGCTCAACCGGGCGTTCAACCGGCCCGCATCTGCATTTTGAAGTGCGGATCAACGGGAAACCGGTGAATCCTATGCCTTATCTGTAAGCAGACTGAGCGGATAAATTTCAAGTTTGGCTGAGTCACGGCCAATCCCAAAACATAAAAATCATCAGTTCAATTTATAAAATAAATATATTTTCGTGCTGCGGCATATACTGGAAGAGATGCCGTTTCTCATGGAACGGGCCCATGCTGGTGTTAAGATGGACAAGAAGGGACGGTGGGAACATCATGTTAAAGAAAAGCACTGCGGCCTTTATGATCGTCGCGGCACTGCTGTGCGGCAGTCTGCTGACCCTGGGCGTGACCGGTTATGTGCAGGTATTCGGACAAGCGGCAGGAGAAGGGCTGGCAACGGTTCTGCAGACTGCCGGACTACAGGAGAAGGAATCGAAGAAGCTGGGTACCGCTCTTAGCCTGATCGAGAGCAATTATTATGAGAAGGTCGACCGGGAGAAGCTGATTGATGGTGCGGTCAACGGAATGATGGAAGCACTGGGCGACCCGTATTCCAACTACATGGGCAAGGAGACGGCACAGCGGTTCGAGGAGAGTATTGAAGGCTCCTTCTCGGGGATTGGCGCTGAAGTCTCCTCCGACAACGGTAAGGTCGTTGTGGTCTCGCCTATCAAGGGCTCACCGGCAGAGAAGGCCGGCATTCAGGCCAAAGATGTGATCCTCTCCGTGAACGGTGAATCGCTGGAAGGGCTGGAGCTGAATGCCGCTGTAGCCAAAATCCGCGGTCCCAAGGGAAGCAAGGCGACCCTGAAGGTCCAGCGGACCGGAACAGCAGAACCGCTGCAATTCGTCATCACCCGTGATGATGTCAGACTGGAGACGGTCTATGCGAAGATGGAGAAGGAGCATGTCGGTGTGATCGAGGTTACGCAGTTCTCACAGAACACCTCGGAGCGGTTCAAGGAAGAACTGACGAAGCTGGAGAAGCAAGGCATGAAGGGACTCGTTATTGATGTCCGCAATGACCCGGGCGGTGTGCTGCCGGTCGTCATTGAGATGGTCGAGCAGTTCGTACCGTCCGGCAAAGCCATTGTGCAGGTGGAAGATAAGAACAAGCGGCGCGAGATCAGTACCTCGAAGGGATCAAGCAAGAAGTATCCGGTAGTCGTACTGATGAACAAAGGCAGCGCGAGCGCTTCGGAGATCATGGCCGGAGCCCTGCAGCAATCTGCCGGAGCCAAGCTGATCGGGGAGAATTCGTTCGGCAAAGGAACCGTGCAGACCAGCTTCGAGGAGCAGCTCGGTGACGGAAGCCTGCTGAAGATTACGATTGCCAAGTGGCTGACGCCAGACGGCACCTGGATTCACGGCAAGGGCATTAAGCCGGATATCGCCGTAGCTCAGCCGGATTACTTCTCGGTGGCGCCGATTAACAAGAGCGTTACGCTGCAATATAATATGAACAATGCAGATGTCAAAAGTGCACAGACTATGCTGGATGGGCTAGGCTACAAGCCGGGCCGCAAGGACGGTTACTTCGATGCCGGGACCAAAGAAGCGGTCAAGAAATTCCAGAGCGCAGCCAAGCTGAAATCGACAGGCTCGATTGATGCCAAGACCGCGGAAGCACTGGAGCTGGCGCTGATCAAGGTCATCCAGGATCCGGTGAATGACAATCAGCGGAATAAGGGGATCGAAGAAATTCAGAAGGAAATCAAGGCTGCAGCGTCGAACAAGTAAGAAGGCTGATTTCAGCCTTCTTTTTTTCTTTAAATGGGATATTGTCATTTAATTCTGTTTTTAATTGTGGCCCGAATGTATGTGAAAAACAGCATACATTGTGCCGGCGTGCAGGCGTATGGGCCAAATGTATGTGAAAAACAGCATACATTGTGCTGACGTGCAGGCGCATGGGCCAGATGTATGCGAAAAACAGCATACATTATGCTGGCGTGCAGGCGTATGGGCCAAATGTATGTGAAAAACAGCATACATTGTGCTGACGTGCAGGCGCATGGCCCGAATGTATGCGAAAAACAGCATACATTGTGCCGGCGTGCAGATAATCCCTATTTGTTCTAGGCTATGAAAAGGAGTGTGCGAACCGTTGAATGTACTCCCGGAGCTGCTGACCAGCTGGGGCACAGCAGTGCTTCATCTGCTGATTCAGCCCTATTACTATATCGCTATTCTATTTATTGCCCTATATTACCGCAGACAGGTAGCCCTGGAGCGGAAGCTTATTCATGTGAAGCTGCATAGCTGGGGACCGGAAACCTGGCGGACCGTGTGGACTGGCGGACTTATGGGACTGGTGGTCTCCCTTACCGCGGTTGCGCTGGGAGTCTCAGTGACCTATACGGCTGTAGCCTGTATCTGGGTGGTCAGTCTTGTCTTAATGCTGTTTCGGGTGCGTTATTTATGCTTTGCGTATGCCATAGGCGCGCTGGGGATCGTGCAGTTTGTACTGTCGTTCTTTCCGGGGACGCTGCAGAGCGGAGCCGCCGGAACGGTTGCGGGCGCCGTGCGGGATATGGACATCCCGGCGCTGCTGGCGCTGGCCGCGCTGCTCCACGTGGCCGAGGCGCTGCTGGCGCGCTGGCAGGGTCCCCGGCTGGCGACGCCGCTGTTCCTTGCCGGCAAGCGCGGCAAGGTGGTGGGCGGCTACCAGCTGCAGGCCTTCTGGCCGCTGCCGCTGTTCGTGCTGATTCCCGCAGGCACGGGAATCGGTGAACTGCCGTGGCATCCGCTACTGGGCGGGGGCCTCGGCCTGGTCTCGCTGCCGGTCATCATCGGCTTCAGCGAGATGACCCAGGGCATGCTGCCCGGACGCAAGGCGGCCCGGACGTTCGGACGGCTGCTGGTCTACAGCGCCGTCCTGCTCGGCCTCAGCCTGCTTGCGGACCTATGGAGCCCGCTGACGGTCGTCGCGGCGCTCGCGGCTATTCTGCTGCACGAAGGGTTAAGCTGGTACAGCGCTCTGGAGGAGCGCAGCCTTAGCCCCGTCTTCGTGCATCCCCCGGCCGGCCGCAAGGTGCTGGCCGTGCTGCAGGGCAGCCCCGCGCAGGAGCTGGGCATCCTGCCCGGCGAGATCTTGCTGAAGGTCAACGGGGTCCTGTTGACCAGCGCGGCGCAGCTGCATGAGGCGCTGCGCATGAACCCCGCGTTCTGCAAGCTGGAGGTGCAGAACCGCGAAGGCGAGAGCAAGTATCTGCAGCGTGCGATCTATGCCGGGGACCATCATCAGCTCGGCATCATTCTGGTGCCGGACCCGGACGGGGGCATCACCGCAGAGACCAAGCCGTCCAGCATCTTCAGCATCATCGGGATGCGGACAGGCATCCGGCAGCGGGGAGTGCAGGGTGACCGGCTGGGCCGGGCGAAGAAGACGCCGCCGGCAGAGGCTAAGCAGACCTCTCCGGCAGAGGCCAAGCAGGAATCTGCCGGTGTCTGACGGAAGATTATCAACATAATTGGTTCCCTCCGGCGGCTGCTGGTGCGGAAGGTTAAAGAGGCCCGTTCTTTCTGAACTATGTTCAGGGGGAACGGGCCTTGTATATTTGTTAAGGAAATGATGTGAGGCACCTGGAATGTAATCGAAAAACCGATCACATTCGGCGCTGCATGGGCACATGGACCAAATGTAATCGAAAAACCGACCACATTTAGCGCTGCGTGGGCATGTGGACCAAATGTAATCGAAAAACCGACCACATTCGGCGCTGCGTGGGCATGTGGACCAAATGTAATCGAAAAACCGACCACATTCGGCGCTGATTGGGTGCGTGGACCAAATGTAATCGAAAAACCGACCACACTCGGACGGAGTGGATCGCACTAAGCACCAGAATTCCTGCAAATGATGCAACAATGTACCCGTAGCTCGTAACATTTTTAGAAGAATCCTGCAAAATGTGCAACAATGCGGCTCCAGACAAGCGGCCCATGAGAGGAAACGTTCAGAATTGGCGACAGACAGGCGGAGCGCCACCATGAAAGGAAGAGGCACTTCAGAACGTATGCGAAAACCGGCTACAAGGTGTGACCAAAAAGGTATATGGGCTGGATGTATATCACCAGACAGTGATAATTGTTCACCTTATATATCGCCAGTCCATGGCTCAAGGGTTCCCCTGCGTGCTCTTCAGATACAGAATCGCAATCTGTGTCCGGTCACGTACGCCGAGCTTGCTGAGGATGTCGGTGATATAGTTTTTGACGGTGCCTTCGCTCAGGAACAGCTTGGCGGCGATTTCCTTGTTGGTGAGCCCCTCTGCAATGGAGGTGACGACGGCCTGCTCGGACTTGGTCAGGCCATAGGAAGCAAGCGGCTGAGCCTCTGGAATTTCCTGACGCGCGGATGGCTGGAGGAAGCCCGTCAGCTTGCGGGCAATCTCGGGATGAATGAGCATATTGCCCTCATATACGGTTTTGATGCCTTGAATGATCCGGTCCGGCGGGATGTTCTTGAGCAGATATCCACTCGCCCCGGCGCGCAGAGCCTCAATAATATACTCGTCATCATCGAAGGTGGTCAGCATCAGGACGGCTACGGCCGGATAGGCTTTTTTGATCAGCCGTGTGCCTTCCACCCCGTCACATCCCGGCATCCGGATATCCATGAGTACAACATCCGCTCCGCCGGGCAGATCCCCCAGCAAGGAGAGAGCCTCCCGGCCATCCCCTGCGGTTCCGGCCACTTCGATACCGGCATCCAGCCCGATCAATACCTTCAGGCTCTCGCGGATAAAAGAATCATCGTCAACAATCAATACGCTAATCATGAATCAGCACCTCTTATCTGTGAATATTCTCCCGCTGCCCGTCCCCGGCGAACTTGATGAGTGTATGCGAACTCTCAGGTAAGCTCCATTTCTTATAAGACTAATTGGAAAGTTGGGGTGATGCGGCATAACGGGAATCTGCGCTATGCGTTACAGTTGGAGAGCGGATCAGTCTGCTGGTATTGTGGCGTGGGGGAATAGGTAGATGGCTAATCAGTTTGGCGATGCTCTGGTACACGGCTAATTGGAGAACTGACCAGTCTGCCAATACTGCGACACGGAAAATAGTTGGATTTACAACACTTGCTGATTAGCAAATGCCCTCTTTGGGGACAACAGTTGGAAAAACGACACTTAATTACTCCCGAATCGTCCGTCAGCATCACAACCAGCAACAGCAGATGCTGTTTTTCCAACTAATTTCCTGGAATCATCAGTAACTGTGAATTTAAGATGCGTTTTTCCACTTGTTTCTGGCAGAGGGGAGCAGCTCCCCGAGAACCGCGAATTGTCCGTATGCAGCACAGGCGCCTCCACCCCCGCCCCCATTCCCCCATTCAGCGCAGCACCCCCTCCGGCTGCAGGTACACGGGCAGCCGGGTGATGACCGTGAACTGCGGCTGCAGCCGCAGCTCCATCGTCCCGCCCACCATGGAGCAGCGCTCGCTCATGCCCTTCATGCCCATCCCGCTGCTGCCCGGCAGACGGCTCAGCGGGTCAGCCTCGGGCAGCCTCCCATTATTGCCAGTCTCCATCCGCACCTCATGCTCCGTATAGGTGACCTCCACCCATACGGAGCTGGCCTGCCCGTGCCGCAGCGCATTGGTGATGGCCTCCCGGGCATTGGTGTACAGCACAACCTGAAGGCTCGGATAGAGCGGATAAGGAATCCCTTGCACCGTATAGGAGGTGGCAATGCCTGTATCGCGGCCCACTTCTTCCAGCAGCCGGTCCAGCGCATAGGCTCCTTCAAGCTGCGGAGTAGGGTTAATCCGCTTCAGCGCCGCACGCATATCGTCCATACTGCCTGAGAGCTGATCCCGGATCTGGTTCATCATCTGCAATCCCGTTTCCGGTGCGGCAGGGAGGGTGTGAATGGCCGCTTCGGTCATCATCTTGACCCGGATCAGCCGGTGGCCGATGTCATCATGCAGCTGGCGGGCGATCCGCACACGTTCTTCTGCCTGCACAGCCACCTCTATGTGCGAGGTGAACTGGAGCAGCCTTGCGCGGGCCTCTTCCAGCTCAAAATGCTTTTTGCGCAGCTCATCATAAAGAAATAAGGTATCGGCACGCCCGCGTCCTGCCCGGAGCAGCAGCAGATTCAAGCCGGCGCACAGCAGAAAGGTGAGGTTCGTGAACACAAGCACTGCCGGAGCCGCATGAAGAAGGGCGGCATTCAGCAGGGCCAGATGAATACAGAAGAAGGCAAGGGCCGTATTCTTGGACTGCCGCCGGGTATAGGAGATCACCGCAGACAAGGCCGGAAAAACCATCAGAGGCCCGTATTCGTAACAAAGCCAGGCGGTGAAGATCAGCTCCATGCCTCCGGTCAGTGTGGAGAGAGAGCTGGATTGCCTTGCACCCAGGGTGACCAGCAGCATCAGCAGCATGAAATGCAGAGTGAACCAGTCATAGTCGGCGAATGCATAGACTTGAATCGAGAGGATCGCCGGGATCATAAGCAGGCCATAGCGCAGCAGAATCAGTTCTCTGGTCAAGTAAGCTCATCCTTTTAGATAAAATATCCCTAATCGGTCAACATTCTTCTCAGGTATAACCATCTTAGCATAAGAGTGCTGCCCTTCAGGAGATGACTTTCGTCACCTCTGGATCATGACCTTTAGTACCTTCGGCTGTGTCCGCCCTACTGTACAATAAGAATACGAGAATGATGGAACAGGGGGCATCGGCAATGGCACTAGCAGTACTGAGCGATGTTGTGAAGAGATATGACGGGAAGCTGATTGTGGATCACGTGAATTTCAATATACAGGAGGGCGAAATCTTCGGCCTGCTGGGCCCGAACGGTGCCGGGAAAAGCACGACCATCAGCATGATCTGCGGGCTGCTTCAAGCCGACAGCGGGGATATTATCATTGACGGGCTGTCCGTACGGGAGCAGCCGCTTGAGGTGAAGAAGCGCATCGGGCTTGTGCCCCAAGAGCTGGCGTTATACGAGAATATGACGGCAACCGATAATGTAAGCTTTTTCGGCAGGCTCTATGGGCTGCGCGGACAGCTGCTGAAGGAGCGGACCCAAGAGGCGCTGGAGTTCACCGGCCTAAGCGACCGGGCGAGGGATAAACCATCCACCTTCTCGGGAGGGATGAAAAGACGGCTGAATATCGCCTGTGCCATCATGCACCGGCCGCGCCTGATTATTATGGATGAACCCACAGTAGGCATTGATCCGCAGTCACGCAATCATATTCTGGAATCCGTGAAGGCTTTGAATAAGATGGGGTCGTCGGTGATCTACACCAGCCATTATATGGAGGAGGTTGCTGCGATCTGTGACCGGGTGGCCATTATGGACCAGGGGCATATTATTGCCTGCGGTACGGAGAACGAGCTGCGCGAACGGGTGGCCCACGAGGAGAAAATCGTTGTGAAGGCAGCGGGCATCACCCCTGCCTTAGTGAACGAGCTGGGGCAGCATCCCCGGATCAACCGGGTAGAAGCGGTGCAGGATGCGGTAGAGCTGTATCTTCCCTCCTCGCAAAGTGCGCTCCAGGATATTCTGTTTATTTTCTCCAAGCACGAAGGGGTCATTGCCTCCCTGAATATTGAAGAGCCGGATCTGGAGACCTTGTTCCTTAGTCTGACCGGCCGGACCTTGCGGGACTAGAGAGGGGGAGAAGCGTGAATACCTGGATTATTATGAAATTTGAGCTGCGCAGACAGCTCCGTTCACGCACGTTGCTGCTGAATATGTTCCTGCTGCCGCTGGTGCTGATCTTCCTCTTGGGCGCTTCGCTCTCCGGGGTGGTCGGGGTACAGGGGGCAGATGAGATCAAGCCTGTACGTGTAGCTATTGTGAATAACGGAGGCGGAGGGGCGGAGGCATCTGCGATCCTTACGGCTTTTCTGGAGACGCCTGAGGTGAAGGGGCTCATTATTCCTGTCAAGACAGAGAGCCGTGAAGCCGCGGAGAGCGGGCTGCGCACCAGCAAATATGCCTATGGGGTGATTGTTCCCCCGGGCTTCGACCAGGAGGTGCAGAGCGGTAAGAAGGCGAGCCTGGAGTTCATTCTGGGCAGGAGCCATGCCGATAACCGGGTAGCCGGAACCGCCTTCGACAATCTGCTGATGGAGCTGAATTATAAGCAGGCGGCAGCCGTAACCCTTGGACCACAGGCTCTTACAGCGACTACGGCACCTGCCGGTAAGCCGGGGGTGGTATTGGGGGATCTGAACAATGGCGGGAAGACCTATTCGGCGGCCCAGTTCTATGCAGCGTCCATGCTGCTGATGTTCCTGATGTACAGCGGGTTGACCGTGACAGCCTCACTTTTTAACGATAAAGAGAACCATACGCTGTTCAGAATCCATTCCATGCCGGTAAAAGACAGTCATCTGTTCATCGGCAAAATGCTCGGCGTAGGCCTGGTCAGCATCCTGCAGTGCCTCACGATTATTCTGCTGTCTGACTGGTTGTTCGGCGTCTACTGGGGCAACCGCCCGGGACTGCTGCTGCTGTTCTGCCTGCTGATGATTGCCGCCTCAATGACACTTGCCGTACTGATCTGCCTCTTCAGCCGGACCTCGGCGACGGCTACGAATATCATTAGTGTCCTGACTGTAGTAATGACCTTCGTCAGCGGCGGAATGGCGCCGCTTCCTGATTCCTGGGTGAACAGCGCAGGGGCATTCACGCTTAACCATTGGGTACAGCAGGCGGTCATCCGGATGATGCTGCATTCCGGTCTGGAGCAGCTTTTGCCGAATCTGTGGGTGATGTGCATCATTAGCGCGGCATTGTTCGCGGCAGTGATTGTCTCATACAGGAAGGTGGGTTACCGTGGATAAAATATTAATTATTGCCTGGAATATGATTAGACGAAGTATTGGTACCTTCAGAGGGCTTATGGTATTCATTCTGCTTCCCGGCGTAGTGGTGGCAGCGATTATCTCCCTTACCGGAGGGATGGCGGAGGGACCGGCAACCGTTCTATACGTCAACTCGGATACGGGGGCAGCCGGCAGACATTTGATTACGGAGCTGGAGCTGGCCGGAGAGTATAAGTTCGAGCCGCGCAGCGACGAGGCTGCCTTGAAGGAAGCCACAATTAAACAGGAGGGAACGGTGGGGGTGTTCATTCCTGCCGGGTACACTGCCGCCTTAATGGCGGGGGAGCCGCCGCAGATCAGCATCTATGAGCTTCGGGCAAGTGAAGGCTCAATTATGATGAAGATGAAGATCACCGCCACTGCTGCACAAATTGCCGAAGCGGCACATACCGTTGCTGCCGCCAGCGGAGGAACAGGCGATATGCAGGCGCAGCTCGCTGCTGTGCTGAAGCAGTCGGAGCAGCACAACGTGGGCAGCATCCGTACCGATTATGATCTCTATCCGCGGCAGACCCTGGGTGTAGTTACAGGGATGACGCTTATGTTCCTGATGGCACTGGTGACCAGCTCCGTCTCCCAGATCACGGATGACCGCAGAGGGCGGACCATGATGCGCATGTTCAGCGCTCCAGTCCGTTCCTATGAAATTGCGCTTGGCAACTTCCTGGGCAGCTTTCTTGTAGGAATGATTCAGATCCTTGTCGTGCTGGTACTGGGCAAATGGGTGCTCCGCTACGATTATGAGATGCCGCTCTTTCTCTACTTCCTGGTTCTGGCGGCCTTCATGCTGGTCTCCATGGGGATTGCCAGCACCGTTGCCGGGCTGATCCGCAATCCGCGTAATGCGGGGATGCTGAATTCGCTGATTCTTACCCCGACCTGCATGCTGGGCGGCTGCTTCTGGCCCGTCTCCATCATGCCGGAATATATGCAGAAGCTGGCCAACTTTACACCGCAGAAATGGGCGATACAGGCGGTAGACATTGCCGCGACCGGTGGCGGCTGGAATGAGCTGTGGATGCCGTTTGCGATCCTGGGCCTGATGGCCGCCGTTCTGCTGGCGATTGGCTCTGCCATTCTCCGTCCGAACGAAGCGGGAATCAGTACCTGATATCGAAGCGTATCCTTGCTGCCCCTGATGTCCGAATCGGACATGTCCAAACCACTTAATTATGTGATATGATTGAATCGAAGGGACATATGACAGGGGGATGCGAGGATGGGCAGCAATAAGCTGGCTTGGACCTGGAAGGTGAAAGAGGAATACTTAGAGAAATACGTACAGATGCATCTGGAGCCGTGGCCGGAGATTCTGGAGGAGCACAGCAAGGCGGGCATCCGCAACTACTCTATTTTTCAGAATGGCAACCAGTTCTTCTATTGCTTCGAATGTGATAATACAGAAGCCGCATTCGCCTACATCGCCGGGAGTGAGGCCTGCAACCGCTGGAATGCGATCACCTCGAAGATGGTCGAAGGTTCCTTTGATTTCAACGATGCGGTTCCGATGGTGCCACTGCGTGAGGTCTTTTATCTGAAGTAGTCCGGTTTACAGCAATGTTCATTGGAGCTATACTGGAGAGAATCGTTTGAAGCTAACTGAATAGGTCAGTGTAATTAGGAGGAGCCTGTCACCAAGGCTTCTCTTTGTCGTTTTTCGTGTTTTTTAGGAGAAAAGGAGTGGGAATAGCAAGTGGAATTCATATTGTACTTACTGCTGATTCTATTATTCACCAAGCTGGCCGGGGACTTGTCTGTGCGGCTCGGGCAGCCTGCGGTGCTGGGAAAGCTGCTGGTCGGCATCCTTCTCGGACCAGCCGTGCTCGGCTGGGTGCAGCCGGGCGGATTCATTCATTACATGTCCGAGATTGGCGTGCTGCTGCTGATGTTCATCGCGGGACTAGAGACAGACCTGAAGCAACTGCGAGAGAACTGGAAGGCGGCTCTGGCAGTCGCGGTGGGCGGAATTCTGCTGCCTTTTATCGGTGGATATGGCATCGGGGCATGGTTCGGCTTCGCGGATCATAATTCCCTCTTCTTGGGCGTCATTCTCAGCGCGACCTCAGTCAGTATTTCCGTTCAGGTGCTGAAGGAGATGGACCGGCTGAATTCGCCGGAAGGCTCGACCATTCTGGGGGCGGCGGTGATCGATGACATTCTCGTTGTGATTCTGCTGGCGGTGCTAATGAGCTTTTTCGGCACAGGCAGTGACATCTCCATTCCCCTGTTGATCGGCAAAAAACTGCTGTTCTTTGCCGTCGCCATTCTCGCCGGCTGGCTGGCCGTCCCCCGGGTGATGCGCTGGCTTGCCCCGCTGCGGGTGACGGAGCCTGTCATCACGGCTGCGCTCGTGATTCTCCTCGGGTACGCGTATTTCGCCGAGATGATGGGGATGGCCGGGATTATCGGCGCTTTTGCCGCCGGAATTGCTATTGCCCAGACGTCCTTCAAGCAGGTGGTGGAGTCCAAAGTAGAGCCGATTGCCTATACGCTGTTTGTACCGGTCTTTTTTGTGAGTATCGGGCTGAGTGTCAGCTTCGAGGGGCTGGGCAGCCACATTCTATTTGTGGTGGTGTTATCCTTGTTCGCAATATTGTCGAAATGGCTGGGCGGCGGAATCGGCGCACGGCTGACCGGGTTCAATACGCGGTCCTCGCTCATTATCGGCGCAGGCATGATCTCCAGAGGCGAAGTCGCCCTGATTATAGCCGCCACGGGCCTGTCGAGCGGGCTGCTGCAGCCGGAGTATTTCACTGGAGTGATTATTGCTGTAATTGTAACCACACTTGTCACGCCGCCGCTGCTCAAGGGCATGTTCCGATGACTATTTTTTAAAGAAAATAAGACAATCTCTAAATTTGTGGACCGTGATAATCTTATATAATGGGTTGTACTCAAAAAAAACGATTAGAGGGGAATGAGTCCTATCCGGTCTACAGCTACAACACTGGCAGCAGGCACGGTCCTGTCGCTTAGCCTGCTGCTGGGGTGCAGCAGCCAAAATACATCCGTCACCGGTACGCCGGGGGCAGAATCGGCTCCGTCTGCCTTAGTATCTGCTTCTGCGTCGCCATCGGCAACTCCTACTGCCCCTGCACAGACTGTTTCATCTGCACCAAGTGCTTCACCAGCAGACGTAGAAACTGCATCCTCAGCGACTCCGATAACTACAGCTGGCCTCACCAGCCAGTTCCCGCCGGATGGTCTGGCCGGATCGGTCATTATCGATTCTGTGAATGCCGAAGGGACAGTTCGGGCAAGAACCTCAGCGGGACAAGGCGAGCTACTGATGATCTCAAGCAGCCCGGAGGAGCGGGGGCATCTCAATGTTTCCAGCAATGACGGTCTTGAAGGGGAGCAGACGTATCAGGCTGATTACTCCATCGTATACCGGGCGGAGAAGCAGGATCAGGTATTGCTTAAGCTGCCCGCCTTCTTATTCGTACGCCCAACAGACCAGGTTCTGGAGTTCGGTCAAGTCAGCTTCAAAAATGCAGAAGTGTATCTGCTTGCTCCCCAATACAAGTCCGGACATGGACTGGTTGCTTACGCCTTTGCTATGGAGAAGGGAAGCGGAGAAGTATTTCCGTTATCCTTCAAGCAGGGGGAAATCATACATGATATGTTGGTCTACTCCGAGCTGCCGCCGTTCCCGGCCAACCAGAACGAACAGTTAGTGGTGCACTCGCCTGAGGGTGCCGGGGGCGAACCGGAGCTGAAGTCACGGGTATACGACTTGGATCTGGAGAAGCGGCAGTTTATCGCACGTTAGAGTAAAACCTCCCTTCTATCTGGAATTTTGCTTCCGGGTAGAAGGGAGGTTTTTTAATATAGTAAGATACTGAAAATCAAAGGGGAGTGATTAGGGCGGCTGGCGGAGGTATGCCGGGTGGGGCGGATGAGAGGGATAAATCCCTCAGATGCGGGCAGAAGTGGGCGGATGAGTGGAACGTTGCCAAATTTAGTTGAAGAAGAGTATTGAAGTGCACTAGTACATCTGATTTCAGCGAACATACGCCAAAACGGGCAAGTGAAGTGCATTAGTGCCCCCGAATTCACGGGATACCGGCCAATTGAGTAAATGTGGTGCACTAGTACCCCTGAAATTCACGAATGCGCGCCAATCCAGCAAATAAGGTGCACTTCTGCACCTCTGCACCTCATTCACCCTATCCCCGGCTACCGTCAGCTCCCCCCACTCCCGCCGCAAGTGAGCGGCGGACTGCCATACCGCCACATTGCCACACTCGCCACATCCCTCAGTTCCCCGTACTCTCATACCGGGACAACCCGTACCGGAAGACCCCGTAAGCCGCAGCCGCGCTTCCGATAGCCGCGACAGGGGCGAGGAGCCACCAGCCGGACCAGCCGCTTTTGCCGAAAATATAGGTTGCCGGGTAGAAGCTGATGAACGCATAGGGCAGCACCGTCGAAATGAAGATGCGGATCGCCTGCGGAAACAGGGTAATCGGATATTTGGCCAGATCGGACAGATTATGTACCATTAGCGGGAACGCATTCCCGGCATTGCGAATCCAGAAGGCCGCCGAGTTACCCATGAGGTTAATGGATACCCGGATAATGACCGCAGTGACGAATAACAGGATAAGAATGGCGGCCTTGCCCGTAGTCCAATGGATGGGGCTGTGCACAAGCGACTGCCAGATGATCACCCCGCCGATGAGCAGATTGCCGAGTCCGTTAATCCCAATCCCTGTGCAGAACACCTGAAGAACCACCGGCACCGGCCGCAGCAGATAACGGTCCAGCTCCCCTGTGTTGACCAGCCTGCCCAGCCGCCAGCTGCCCTCGAAGAACAGCGACCCCGCCCCCTCCGTCAGGAAGATCATAGCGTACATGAAGGTGACCTCCCAGAACTGCCAGCCCTGAATATCCGGAATCCGGTCATAGATCACCCACAGGAACACGAACCCCAATACCTGCGTCAAGGCTGCCGAACACATCAGGATGTAAAAGTCTTTATTATACTCCAGAATCGCCTTAAGCTGCTGCACATACAGCCTTCTATAGAGATAGAGCATTTGCGATATTTTCATTCTGCGTCCTCCTTCAGCCTTAGCCCCCATGAATGGTCACCTGGCGGACCGCCCAGTTCCACATGGCTTTGCCCGCCATCCAGAGCCCTGCCCCCCAAAAAAGCTGAAGGCCGATCAGCCGCAGGCTTTCCCGCGTATCTGCCTGTTGCAGGAAGATCATCGTCGGCGTATGAATGATGGCCTGGAAGGGCAGCAGCAGCGCCAGTTTTTCCAGCCAGTCCGGGAAGAAGGCCAATGGCACCAGCGCGCCCGACAGCAGGTTAGTGAGCGCAATCCGCGTCCAGACAATCCCGAGGGACCCCGTCGACCAGAAGCATAACAGCGCCGCCAGATAGACCACGCCGAATTTGACCACAACCGCGCAGAGCAGACTGACCGCAAACAGCAGATAGACGACCGGCGAGTGGGGGAAGGTCACTCCGGTAAGGAAGGTGGCGAACACGATCAGCAGAACCGTACTCATTGCCCCCTCCAGCAGGCTTGCGCCCAAGGTCTCGGCGAATCGGGCCGTCTGGAAATCAATCGGCTTCAGCAGGTCCATGGCGACGCTGCCGTCCAGGATTTTGCCGGAGATGGCGGTCTCGGAATACCAGGACAGGACGGAATTGGCCAGGAAGGTCACCAGCAGATAGGTCTTCATCTGATCCCAGGAGTAGCCGCCCACCGCCTCGCGCCCGCCATAGATTCCCTGCCAGAGGAAGAAGATCGCTACGAGATTAATCGAGTTGGCCAGTAAATTGATGATATAGGAGTTCCGGTAGGCCATCACATTCTGCAGGGAGCGGTTGGCGATGCTTCTGTATTTGTTAAGCCGGGCTGTTGTCATCATGGTGCGCCTGCCCCCTTGCTCCCCGGTGCTCGTTCAGGTCCAGATGGCCGTCATAGACAGCCTTAATGACCTGCTCAATGTGGGTATCCTCCATGCGGAAATCAAGTACCTCCCCATGCTTCATCACCCGGCTGACCACTTCACTGGCAGTATATTCATACCGGTCAAAAGTGACCGAGAACTCCTGGCTGCTCTGCTGTTCCAGCTTCAACCCGGGACTCTGCTCCAGCAGCTCGTACAATTCCGGCATGGGGGAGCGTACCTGGAAGAAGATGACGCGGTTTTTGGCAAAACGGGCCTTGACCTCGCTCAGTGTCCCGTCATAAATAATCGCGCCGTGATCGATAATGACCAGCCGCTTGCACAGGTCCTCAATGTCGCCCAGGTCATGGGTCGTCAGCATCACGGTCGTCTGCTGCTCCTGGTTGATCTGCTTAATGAACCCGCGGATCTTCTCCTTCACGGATACATCAAGGCCAATCGTCGGCTCATCGAGATACAGAATCGGCGGATTATGCAGCAGGGCTGCGGCCAGATCGGCACGCATGCGCTGACCCAGCGAGAGCTTTCGCGCGGACAGGTGGATGAATTCGCTCATCCCGAGCATGTCGGTGAACAAGTCCATATTCTTCCTGTAGAGGGCATCCGGAATCTGATAGATATCCTTCAGCAGCGAGAAGGACTCGGCAATCGGAATATCCCACCACAGCTGGGTGCGCTGCCCGAAGACTGCGCCGATCTGGGCGGCGTTTTCCATTCTTTTGCGGTACGGATTGATCCCGTTCACCGAGATACTCCCGGAGGAAGGCATCAGAATGCCGGTCAGCATCTTGATGGTAGTCGATTTACCGGCGCCATTCGGTCCCACGTAGGCCACCGTCTCCCCCGCTTCGATCCTCAGATCCAGCGGCTTGACCGCCACCTTCTCAATATGCCTGGGCAGGAACAGATGCTTCACCGCTCCCTTAAGGCCCGGCTCCTTCACCGCCTGCATGAAGGACTTACTCAGCCCTTTGGCTTCAATCATACTCAAGCTTAACCCTCCTGTTCATTGCTCTGAAAGCGTTACCGCAGATGCCTGCGGAGAAAACTTCTGAATCCTCAGCGGTCTGACAGACGTAAGAGTAAATATATCACTGAGCAGATGTCGAAAACTATCAGTTTAAGTCGATTTTGCAAAAAAAAGCGGCAACCCCGGAAGCCTACACCAACCGGGATTTGCCGCTCCGCTTAAGGAGAGACTGGACGGCGAACCCTACCAGCAGGGGAAGCGCCAGCTGAACCTCGAGTCTCCAGTCTACAGCATACAGGTCTACGAGATTAATCTGCTTCAACAATACATAGGTCACGTTGTATAAGAGGAATGAACAGCTGAAGGTGAGCAGAGGGATAAGATATAATGTCCTTTTGTTCTGCAGCAGCCGGTATCCCGCAAGGGTTAAGAGGGTATAGCTGGCCATGATGAGCAGGGCATAATTACTGCCGAAGCGCAGGAATGACACCATGGCAGTAGCCAGATTAAGGGCAGCCGATAGATAGCCGATGCGAAGCATGTCGAACCTCCCGGAATTATGTGGAAATATAAGAGTGAACAGATTTCTACATTTTACAGCGCTAACGCGGGGATTTACAGATCCAATACTGAATGTTCATTATTCCGTAATTGTATGTTATAATGCTTTCTTTTAAAATTGATTATATAGGAATTGGTAAAAATGGAGGGATCGTTTGTGAGAGTCTTTAATCAATCAAGAGCATGGAGTATGCCTGGAGATTTAGAAGCAAGCGAACTTGAAGCCTTCCGGCCGCTGGATGCAACCCAAGTTGATGTCCAGAGCGGAATGTCCGTGGCGGGTTCTTCTGAAGAATCCAGGGAGCATATCTATCATAGAGCTATGATTGCTTCCATCCGCAGTGAAATGAACAAATTAAGCCAGCTGCTCTCCATTCCTTATGTGGTGTTCCTGACGGACAAGGCGGGGACCATTCTGGAGCTGGTCTATTCTTCTTCGGAGACGCAGGCCGAGATGGAGCAGGCGGAGCTGCGTCCGGGGGTCAGCTTAAGCAAGCAGCAGGCGGGAATGAATGCTGTATCGCTGGCGATGGAGATGAACTGCATCGGAGTGGTGCGGGGAACGGAACATACGGATCAGACCTTCCGCGACTGGAACTGTGTATGCGCTCCCTTGCAGGATCATGATACCGTTTACGGATATGTTGATATTTCTTTTAATAGAGGAGAGCCTATTGAATTCGCCATTCCCTTCGTGCAGCAGATTGCTGAGAATATCATGGAGAAGTGGATGGAGAAGAACCCGGAGATGCAGCAGTACCGGCTTGAATCCACATTGCTGGAGTATAAGCTGACCGCGCGGGAGCAGGAGGTAGCGAGGCTGTGGCTGCTGGAGAAGAGTGCGCTGCATATCGGAAGCGATCTGGGAATCAGTGAAGGCACCGTGCGCAATATGCTGAAGAGCATCTATAGTAAAATGCGGGTGAATGACCGCTTCCAATTCGTGAAGCGGCTTACGCCGTAGCCGGGGGAATCTGCATCAGGTACATATATCGAATAGCCGGGCAGTGATACGAATGTATCGCTGACCCGGCTATTTGGTGTACCATCTAAGTCCGGCTTCTCTGGCAGAAGGTTAACCGCAGGAGCAGTTGAGTACCGGCTTACGCGCGGCCTGTGTCTCATCCAGGCGGCTGATTTCAGTCGTATGCGGTGCATTAATGACAATCTCCGGTGTCTCCTCGGCTTCCTTGACGATTCGGATCATGGTCTCAATGAAGCCGTCGAGCGTCTCCTTGCTCTCGGTCTCGGTCGGCTCAATCATCATACATTCCTCTACCGTCAGCGGGAAGTAGACGGTTGGCGGATGATAGCCGAAGTCGAGCAGCCGTTTGGCTACATCGAGGGTACGTACACCGTACTGCTTAAGGTTCTTGCCGGACATCACGAATTCATGCTTGCAGACCCCGGGGAAGGGAATCTCGAAGTAAGGGGCCAGCCGGTGCATCATATAGTTGGCGTTCAGCACAGCGTTCTCGGACACCTCACGCAGGCCGTCGGGACCGTAGGTGCGGATATAGGCATATGCACGGACGAGAATCCCGAAGTTACCGTAAAAGGCTTTGACGCGGCCGATCGATTCCGGCCCGCTGCAGTCCAGCGTGAAGCTGCCGTCTTCGTTCTGTGCCACCGTAGGCTGTGGCAGGAATGGAATCAGCTTCGCCTTCACGCCGACCGGTCCGGCTCCCGGACCTCCGCCGCCGTGCGGCGTGCTCATCGTCTTGTGCAGGTTGAGATGCACCACATCGAAGCCCATATCGCCCGGGCGGGTAATGCCCATAATGGCGTTGGAGTTCGCTCCGTCATAATAGAGCAGGCCGCCCGCTTCATGGACAATTGCCGCGATCTCGACGATCTGCGTCTCGAAGAGTCCGAGGGTACTCGGGTTCGTGAGCATCAGCGCAGCGGTGTCGCTGCCGACCGCCGCCTTCAGCGCTTCGAGATCGACCATTCCCTTGTCGTTGGAGGGAATGGTCACGGTATCCAGTCCCGCTGCTGCGGCGCTCGCCGGGTTGGTCCCGTGCGAGGAATCCGGCACGATGACCTTGGTGCGGACCTCGCCGCGGCTCTCATGGTAGGCGCGGATCATCATCAGGCCGGTCCACTCGCCATGGGCGCCGGCAGCGGGCTGCAGGGATACGGCATCCATGCCGGTCAGGGCGGCGAGATCCTTTTGCAGCGTGTACATCAGTTCAAGCGCCCCCTGGATGCTCTCTTCCGGCTGATACGGATGGATCTTGGAGAGTCCCGGGAAGCGGGCGACATCCTCGTTGATCTTGGGGTTGTATTTCATCGTGCAGGAGCCGAGCGGATAGAAGCCGTTATCGACTCCGAAGTTGCGGCGGGACAGGGCGGTATAGTGGCGGATGACATCCACTTCCGATACCTCCGGCAGTACGACCGGCTCACTGCGCAGCAGTCCTTCGGGAATGAGTGAGCCAAGGGCCTCGCCCTGCGGCACATCACACAGAGGCAGGGAGTAGGCCGAGCGGCCGGGACGGCTTAATTCAAAAATCAGACTTTGTTCCGGTTTCATACACAGCCCTCCAGTGCGCTTGCGAATTCGTCAATTTCGGTCTTGCTTCGTTTCTCCGTTACGGCCACCAGCATATGTCCGGCCAGCTCGGGATAATCCCGGCTTAAGTCATAGCCGCCCAGATAGCCTTCCTTCAGCAGCTTGGAGTTAACTGCACTCACACTGCTGCCCTCCGGGAGCTTCAGGACGAATTCATTGAAGAACGGGGCAGTGAAGACGCGCTCTGCGCCAGTGATTTCAGCCAGCCGCCCAGCGGCATAGTGGCTCTTGCGGATGTTCAGCTCACCCACCTCGCGCATGCCCTCCTTGCCCATCACGGACAGATAGACGGAAGCGCACAGCGCCAAGAGTGCCTGATTGGAGCAGATATTCGAGGTCGCCTTCTCACGGCGGATATGCTGTTCGCGGGCTTGCAGCGTCAGCACGAAGCCGCGCTTGCCATTCCGGTCAACCGTCTGGCCGACGATCCGGCCCGGCATCCGGCGCATCAGCGGCTCAGCCACCGCGAAGAACCCGCAGGTCGGACCGCCGAGCGAAGCGGCAATTCCGAGCGGTTGCGCGTCGCCGACAACGATGTCTGCGCCAAGCCGTCCGGGAGACTCCAATACGCCAAGTGCAATGGGGTTCGCGCTGACCACGAGCAGTCCCTTGACCGCGTGGATCAGCGGCTCGATCTTGCGCAGATCCTCAATACCGCCGAAGAAGTTCGGCGACTGAACCAGCACAGCGGCCGTATCGCTGTCGATGGCTTCGGCCAGCTTAGCGAGATCCGTTAACCCGTCAGCATAATCAATCTCTACAATTTGCAGGCCCCAGGCGTTGGCGGAGGTACGCAGCACCTGACGCGCTTCAGGATGAACTGTGCGGGAGACAATCAGCTTCTTGCGTTTGGTGGCGCCTGCGGCCAGCACAGCCGCTTCGGAGAAGGCGGTTGCGCCGTCATACATACTGGCATTGGCAACCTTCATTCCGGTCAGCTCACAGATATACGACTGGAATTCAAAGATCGCCTGAAGCTCCCCCTGGCTGATCTCCGGCTGGTAAGGAGTGTAAGCAGTATAGAATTCCGAACGGGAAATCACATGGTTGATGACAACCGGAACATGGTGATCATACAATCCGGCGCCCAGGAAGCTGGTGTGCGTGTCGAAGTCGGCATTCTTGTCAGCCAGACCCTTCATATGGCGAAGCAGTGCGTATTCGTCCAGAGCGCCGGACATCGGCATCGTTCCCTGGTAGCGGACGGACTGCGGAATATCGGCGAACAGCTCGTCGATGGACTGGATGCCTACGGTTTCCATCATTTCTGCACGGTCTTGCTCAGTCATAGGCAGATAGCGGTGCTTCATTGCGGCTTCACTCCTTGGCTTCTTTTGTAGAATGGGGCTTTGATGACGGCAGCCTTAAGCTGCTTGCCGCGAATCTCCACATACACCTCTGTGCCGATCTCCGTATAGGCAGCATCCAGCAGGGCAAGTCCGAGATTCCGTTTCAGTGTCGGGGATTGGGTGCCAGTCGTTACTTCACCGATCTTGACTCCGTCCGCGTACACGGGGTAGTGGGAGCGGGGAATGCCGCGGTCGATCATCTCCAGGCCCACAAGACGCCGGGGCAGACCGGCTTCCTTCTGCTTCAGCAGGGCGTCACGGCCGATGAAATCCCCTGCATCCAGCTTCACGAAGAACTGGACACCGGCTTCAAGCGGCGTAATATCCGCCGACAGCTCCTGGCCGTACAGCGGCAGCTTGGCTTCGAAGCGGAGCGTATCGCGTGCGCCGAGTCCGGCGGGAGTCAGGCCATGGGGTGCGCCTGCGGCCAGCAGGCCGTTCCAGAGTGCTGCTGCTGTATCTGCGGGAGCATACAGTTCGAAGCCGTCCTCGCCAGTATATCCGGTACGGGAGAGCAGGACGGTGACGCCGCAGATTTCAGCGTGTTCGATGAAGTGGAACGGCTTAAGCTCTGTTAGAGACACCTGCGTGACCTTGGACAGAATCGTCTCTGCCAGCGGTCCCTGCAAAGCAAGCAGCAGCGTCTCATCCGAGATATTCTTCAGGGTGACACCGCTGAATTCAGCGGTAAGATGCTCCTGCAGCCACTGGAAGTCCTTGTCGATATTGGACGCATTGACGACAAGCATGTAACGCTCCTCACCCAGCCGGTATACGAGCAGATCGTCCACCACTCCGCCGCTTGGATAGAGCATGAGAGTATACTGCGCCGCGCCGTCTTCCAGGCGGCTGACATCATTCGTGGTCATTCTCTGGAGGAAGGCTTCCGCGCCCTCTCCGGTAACCATGAATTCCCCCATGTGGGAGACATCGAACAGTCCGGCCTGATTGCGGACGGCCTCATGCTCCTTCACGATGCCTGTGAACTGCACCGGCAGCTCCCAGCCGCCAAAATCAATACATCTGGACTCCGCATACGCGGCATAGAGATCATAAAAAGGTGTTCTTCTCAAAGACTCCATCTCGTCACTCCCTTGGCTTTGATTACATACGAAAAAGGACAGGCGAAAGCCATTATGCACGCATGCATAAATGGACTTTCGCTCTGTCCTTTGTACCTGAGAGTTACCCTGCAGCTGTTGGTGCAGGTTTCCCCGTTGGTGATCCGTGAAGCCTGCGGCGCAGGTAACCGGATACTCTCCAGAGATGCGTCCGGCAAAGGTCCTTTTGCCTGAGAGATTCACCCATCCCGGGCTTACTCCTTCGGCGCTGTCTTCCTGTGAGACAGTCTCTCCCTATGCCATCATTCGCAAACCATATGTTTTTCTACTGACTCCATTAAACCGGGTAACCCTCCGCCCTGTCAATCAAAAAACGTCAAAAAGTTGACAAATTTAATTTTACTGTCAGTTATATTGACATTAGGCAAGCCGATAACTTAGGCTATAACTAAATTTAGAACTCCAATTACGGAAAAGAGGCGGCTTGGAAATGAGTGAAGTGCTTGACAACCTGCTATACAGCGAAGAGCATGAGTGGGCGCAGCAGGGCGAGGGACGCGTAGTACGTGTAGGGATTACGGATCATGCGCAGCATCTGCTCGGCGATATCGTGTTTGTAGAATTCCCGGAAGTCGGTGCGGCGATCTCCGCAGGCGACAGCGTGGGCAGTATCGAGTCCGTGAAGACGGTATCAGAACTATATTCACCCGTATCCGGTAAGGTGACCAAGATCAACGATGCGCTGGAGGCCAGCCCGGAGCTGATCAATGATCAGCCTTACGGAGACGGTTGGATTTTTGAGCTGGAGCTGGACGCAGAGTTCGCAGAGGCAGTAACCGGCCTGCTGGATGCGGCAGCGTACAAGGAACTGGTTGGGGAATAAGGCTTAGCTTATTTGCGAAAGCGGCTGAATACGGCAGACTTCTCTTTATTACATTAGATGTTACTAATGTGAGAGGTCTGCCTTTTTGCGTCTGTAGCTTATTCCGGAAACTCAAGCAGTCCCGGATAAATGTCTGGAGCCAGATGCCACAGGAAGGGCAGAAGAGCCAGACCTGCGACGGCAAATACAGAGCACAGCAGCAGGAAACGGTATCTTTTTCGCGGACGGGTGGCGGGCTTGAGCACGAAATAATACACTCCGGCTGAATAAAACGGGAAAAGCACGGCGGCAGACATCCCCATACAAACGATAAATGTAGCTTCCCCGGCAGAACTGGGGATCATGGCTTCCGGGTTATAGACCGGATTGACTTGTAAAAAGAGGAGAAGAAACGTCGAATACGCGCTCAGCAGAAGCAGGGGGAAACAGCGGATCCGCCCATTCCCGGACAAGCCGTAGAGCATCCACCAGACCCCGAACCAGGCCAGGGCGAAGATAGCTCCG
The DNA here is from genome assembly GCF_038005345.1 of Paenibacillus sp. FSL H8-0122. Taxonomy (NCBI): domain Bacteria; kingdom Bacillati; phylum Bacillota; class Bacilli; order Caryophanales; family Paenibacillaceae; genus Paenibacillus; species Paenibacillus sp. FSL H8-0122. The sequence continues at coordinate 7,398,960 of NZ_JBBOTB010000001.1, forward strand.
GCAATAAGGTAATCAGCGCCAATGGCAATTAGCTTATCCAGCGGATAGACGCGGGCCAGGTCTCCCCAGAAGTAGCGGGAGGAGAAGAACTGCATGAAGGCGGCAAAAAATCCGACGATGAGGGTAAGCATCCCCTGGGCAATAATGATCATGATCAGCGAAACTGCCAGCCGCAAAAACCTGAAAAACCCTGCGGCCTCCGGCGCCGCTCTGTTTGTATCCTGCATAGCGGTCTATCTCCTTATATTAGCGAATGGATATATGCTTTTGCCGCCTGCCGGTATCTGAGCAGATTCGCTCGTGGTTCCGTGCTATTCTTCCTCCTGCAGCTGACGCAGCACAATGAGTTCGACCCGGCGATTCTTCTGTCTGCCTTCGGTAGTAGCATTATCATATGCAGGTCTGGTATCCGCGTAACCGGCGTACTGGAAGGTATCAGGGCTAAGGCCCTCGTTATCCAGGAAAAAGCGCAGCACAGATAATGCGCGGGCGCCGGACAGCTCCCAGTTATCCGTATATTCCGAAGCGGCGGTTACCGGAACATTGTCGGTGTGGCCTTCGATGCTGATGGTCGCGCCGATGCCGCGGAACAGGCCGGAGAGCTGGCGCAGTGCAGGGAGTGCAGGCGATTTCAGCTCAGCCTTACCCGCATCGAACAGGAAGCGGTCACTGAGCGTGATCGCAATGCCCTGCGGCTTATCGGCAACAAAAATCTGCTCACCCAGGTTATTCTCCTCCACGTATTGGGTGATAACCCCCATAAGCGCAGTCAGCTTCGCCTCCTGTTCCCGAAAAGCAAGCTCGCGCGCTGAAGGCTGGTGTGCAGCCCCATCTCCTTCTTGTCCGGCTGCAGGAGTATCTGCCCCGGCTCCATCCGTCCCGTCCGCATTATTACCCTTCGAGACGCCAGTCCCTGTGATTCCCTGATTACCCTCCAGCACGCCGCTTCCGCCTTCCAGCACTGTACTTCCGCTCTTGAAGGTATCCGATAAGGAGCCGCTGACAATGGCATATTTCTGCGAATCGAGGCTGCTCATGGCATACAGAATCACGAAGAAAATAAGCAGAAGCGTGATCAGATCCGCGTAGGTAATCATCCAGCGGTCCCGGCTCTCTTTGCCTGCGGCGGCGCGGGGCTGCCGGCGGTTTCTTTGTCTCATAGCGGGTCTCCCGGACTGGTGCTGGCGCTGCGTTTAGGGGCGTCTGCCAGGAAGGGGGCCAGCTTTTGCCGGACGAGATGCGGGTGATCCCCGTTCTGCAGGGACAGAATGCCAACAAGCAGCATCTCCATGTTGCCCAGCTCACTTTGGCTGCGGGATTTAATTTTGGAGGCAATGGGTAAAAAGAGTAGATTGGCGCTGGCTACGCCATAGAGTGTTGCTGTAAAAGCTACGGCAATGGACGCGCCCAGATTCGAAGGGTCCGTTAAGTTGCTGAGTACCCGGATCAGCCCCATAACGGTGCCGATAATGCCCATGGTCGGTGCATAGCCGCCAGCGGCTTCGAATATTTTGGCATAGCCTTCATATTTCAGTTCCTTGGCATCCATCCCAAGCTCCAGGATCTGCCGGACCTGGTCAGGGTCATTGCCGTCGACAATCAGAAACAGGCCTTCACGGGTGAAGGGATCTGGATGTTCCTCCGCTCGTTTCTCCAGTGCAAGCACACCGCCGCGCCGCGTGAGTGCAGCCATAGCGATCAGTTCTTCAGCTTGTTCCCGGCTGGTATCTTGCTGCCTGCCAAAAGCCACGCGTAACGCCGCCGGAATGCTTCGGAGCTTGGAGGCCGGGAAGCTGATGAGTACAGCCGCAAGTGTGCCGCCGAATACGATCAGGGCAGCATTGGGCTGCAGCAGGCCGGACAGGCTGCCGCCTTCCCACAGAAAACCGCCGATCATGGCGGCAATCCCGGCCAGCAGGCCGATTATTGTAGTAAAATCCATAAATTCAGGCTCCTTAAATTTCTATATATTATGGTTTGCAACAGTCTGGGCAACGCTGTATAATAAACGGGAACGTGCATTCCTATCTTCCATATTTTTCAGTATGGTATGGAGGAGGAAGCTATTGGGTTACAATTATAATATATTCATATATTCTAGACGATAGAGGGGAGACGGGCAAATGAGTGATATTGTCGTCAGTACGAAGACTTTTGAACTGGAGTCCGAGTATACACCCCAGGGCGATCAGCCTCATGCCATAGAAGAGTTATTGGACGGCATCCGGCAGGGCAAGAAGCACCAGACGCTGCTGGGAGCGACAGGTACAGGCAAGACCTTTACCATCGCACAAGTGATTTCCAAGTTGAACCGCCCCACGCTGGTTATTGCGCACAACAAGACGCTTGCTGCGCAGCTGGCGAGTGAGTTCAAAGAATTTTTTCCGAGCAATTCCGTGGATTACTTCGTCAGTTACTACGATTATTACCAGCCAGAGGCGTACATCCCTTCCTCCGATACCTACATTGAGAAAGACTCCAGCATAAATGAAGAAATTGACAAGCTCCGCCACTCGGCAACGAGTTCACTGTTCGAACGCCGTGACGTCATTATCGTGGCGAGTGTGTCCTGTATTTATGGTCTCGGTTCGCCGCAGGAATACGGAAGCCTGCTGCTCTCGCTGCGGGTAGGGATGGAGAAGCCGCGTAATCAGATTCTGAGCCGGCTTGTAGATATCCAGTATCAGCGTAATGATATTAATTTCGTGCGCGGTACGTTCCGTGTGCGCGGGGATGTCGTTGAGATCTTCCCGGCATCCCAGGGCGAGCATGCGATCCGGGTAGAGCTGTTCGGAGACGAGATCGAACGGATTACGGAGATTGATGTTCTGACAGGCGAGCTGATCGGTGAACGCGATCATATCGCGATTTTCCCGGCGTCCCACTTCGTTACCCAGGAAGAGACCATGCGTGTCGCGCTGGTTAATATTGAGCGTGAGCTGGAGGAGCGGCTGGCTGTGCTCCGTGAAGCAGGCAAGCTGCTGGAGGCCCAGCGGCTGGAGCAGCGGACCCGTTATGATATCGAGATGATGAAGGAAGTCGGCTTCTGTTCGGGGATCGAGAACTATTCCGGTCCGCTTACCTTCCGTGAGCCGGGAGCTACTCCTTATACACTGATGGACTATTTCCCGGATGACATGCTGATTGTGATTGACGAGTCTCATGTGACGCTGCCGCAGATCCGGGCGATGTATAACGGTGACCGTGCGCGTAAGACAGTCCTTGTAGAACACGGGTTCCGCCTGCCGTCTGCGCTGGATAACCGTCCGCTGCAATTCGAGGAATTCGAAGACAAGGTGAGCCAGATTGTATACGTGTCCGCAACACCGGGACCTTATGAGATGGAGCATTGCGATACGATGGTCCAGCAGATTATCCGTCCTACCGGTCTGCTTGATCCGATCATTGAAGTGCGCCCTACCGAAGGGCAGATCGATGATCTTATCAATGAAATCCGTGACCGGGTAGAACGTGATGAGCGTGTTCTCGTTACCACCCTTACGAAGAAGATGTCTGAGGACCTGACGGATTACTTCAAGGAGATTGGCATCAAGGTACGTTATATGCACTCCGATATCAAGACACTGGAGCGGATGGCGATACTGCGTGATCTCCGTCTGGGCACATTCCACGTATTGGTCGGTATTAACCTGCTCAGAGAGGGTCTTGACCTGCCGGAGGTGTCGCTGGTCGCGATTCTGGATGCCGACAAGGAAGGCTTCCTCCGTTCCGAGCGTTCGCTGATCCAGACAATCGGCCGGGCTGCCCGCAACTCGGAGGGCCGGGTCATTATGTACGGGGACCGCATTACGGACTCCATGGAGAAGGCCATGAGCGAGACCCAGCGGCGGCGCGAGATTCAAATCGCCCATAATGAGAAGCACGGGATTACCCCGACGACCATCAACAAGAAGGTGCGCGATATCATCGAGGCGACCAAGGTGGCCGAGTCCAAGGCCGATTATCTCACCGGTGTCGGCGGCAAGATGAACAAGAAAGACAAGCAGAGCCTGATACAGCGTCTGGAGGCCGAGATGAAGGACGCCGCTAAGAACCTGCAATTCGAGCGCGCCGCCGAGCTGCGCGATGCCTTGCTTGAGCTGCGGGCAGAGTAACCCGCCGCTGAAGTTAACGATCCAGGGAACGGTGCTATTCAGGCCGTTCCTTTTGAAGATAAAGGGGCCATGCCCTTGCATATCCCGGAGGGACAGCCCGCAGTTGAGCACTTAGCGCGAATCCCGGAGGGACAGCGTGTTGTTGAAGCCTTTTGCGCATTCCGCAGGAACAGCCCGCAGTCAAGCCCTTAGCGCGTATCCCGGAGGGACAGCGTGCTGTTGAAGCTCTTTGCGCATTCCGCAGGAACAGCCCGCAGTCAAGTCCTTAGCGCGTATCCCGGAGGGACAGCGTGCAGTTGAAGCTCTTTGCGCATTCCGCAAGAACAACCCGCAATTAAGCCCATAGCGCGTATCCCGGAGGGACAGCGTTATCGGCAAGCATAGCGAGCTGAATTGCTCTAATCGTATAGCGGCCCCGTAGGGGTTAGCGGGCCTATTGCCCAGTAGTCGTCCATTCACCAACCTAATTCCTTCCGCCGAGCTTGCGGGTGTCCAGAGGGTGCAACCCTTGGGGCCCTCCCTTGGAAGGGAGGGTTTGGGAGGGATCGAAAATATTTTCCCAAAATGTTTTGAATTTTAATTTTCTCTTAAAGGAGAGGTACCGTTGGCACATGAAAGTATAGTAATCAAGGGCGCGAGGGCCCATAACCTCAAGAACATCGACGTAACGATTCCGCGTGACCGCTTCGTCGTGCTGACGGGACTGAGCGGCTCGGGCAAATCCTCCCTGGCCTTCGACACCATCTACGCCGAGGGTCAACGCCGGTATGTCGAGTCGTTGTCTGCCTATGCGCGCCAGTTCCTGGGCCAGATGGAGAAGCCGGATGTGGATTCCATCGACGGACTCTCCCCGGCCATATCAATTGACCAGAAGACGACTAGCCGTAACCCGCGTTCCACGGTAGGGACGGTTACCGAAATCTATGACTATCTGCGGCTGCTCTTTGCCCGGATCGGCCATCCGCATTGTCCGGATCATGGCATAGAGATCACTTCGCAAACCGTTGAACAGATGGTGGACCGGATCATGCAATACCCGGAGAAGACCCGTCTGCAGATTCTGGCCCCGGTCATTTCCGGCCGTAAGGGTGAGCATAAAGGCTTGTTCACCGATATCTCGAAGCAAGGCTTCGTCCGTGTACGTGTGGATGGTGAGCTGCGGGAAGTGACGGAAGATATTGTACTGGAGAAGAATAAGAAGCATACCATTGAGGTTGTCGTGGACCGGATTGTGATTAAGGATGATATCGAAACCCGGCTTACCGATTCGCTTGAAACTGCCCTGAAGCTGTCGGGTGGTCAGATTCTCGTTGATGTAATGGGCCAGGAAGAGCTGCTGTTCAGTGCCAGCTTTGCTTGTCCGGTCTGCGGATTCAGCATAGAAGAGCTGGCGCCGCGCATGTTCTCCTTCAACAGCCCATTCGGAGCCTGCCCTGAGTGTGACGGACTGGGGATGAATATGGTAGTCGATCCCGATCTGCTGATCCCGGATACAGAGAAATCCATTGAAGAAGGAGCTTTCCTGGCCTGGACAGGCAGTACGTCGAACTACTATCCGCAGTTCCTGAAATCAGTGTGCGAGCATTTCAAGATTCCGCAGAATGTACCGGTAAGTAGCCTATCGCCGGAGCATATGAACAAGCTGCTGCACGGAACAGGCAGCGAGAAGATCCGTTTCCGGTATGAGAACGACTTCGGCCAGCGCAAAGACGCCCTGGTTGCTTTTGAGGGCATTATTCCGAATCTGGAGCGCCGGTACCGTGATACAGCCTCGGAAGGTATCCGCGAGTTTATAGAAGGCTTCATGAGCGCCAAACCTTGCCATTCCTGCAAGGGAAAGCGGCTCAAGAAAGAGATTCTGGCGGTGACCATCAATGAGCAGAATGTTGCGGATGTGACGGATCTTTCGATTGGGGATTGCCTGGACTTCTTCGCAGACCTCAAGCTTAGTGAGAAAGAAACAGCGATTGCCAATCTGATCCTCAAGGAAATCAGCAGCCGGCTCGGCTTCCTGGTGAATGTGGGGCTGAACTATCTTACCCTTAGCCGGGCAGCTGGTTCTCTATCCGGCGGGGAAGCCCAGCGCATCAGGCTGGCTACCCAGATTGGCTCCAGTCTAATGGGTGTCCTCTATATTCTGGATGAGCCAAGTATCGGCCTGCATCAGCGGGACAATGACCGGCTGATTGCCACGCTGGCCCATATGCGTGACCTGGGCAATACGCTCATCGTTGTTGAGCATGATGAGGATACCATGATGGCGGCTGACTATATTATCGACATTGGACCGGGTGCCGGCAAACACGGCGGTCAGGTCATTGCCCAAGGAACACCGGAGGAAATTATGAAGGACCCCGGTTCCCTGACCGGTGAATACTTGAGCGGACGCAAGTTCATCCCGGTGACGGCCAAGCGGCGGCCAACCGACAATGAACGCTGGATCGAGATTCGCGGAGCGAAAGAGAATAACCTGAAGAATGTGAATGTTAAGATTCCACTAGGTGTCTTCACAGCGGTAACCGGCGTATCCGGCTCCGGTAAATCTTCGCTCATTAACGAGATTCTCTACAAGAGTCTGGCCCGCCAGCTGAACAAGGCGGTCAAGGTCCGTCCCGGCTTGCACAAAGAGATCCGCGGCCTGGAGAATCTGGACAAGGTCATTGAGATTGATCAGTCCCCCATTGGACGTACTCCGCGTTCCAATCCGGCTACGTATACAGGTGTGTTCGATGATATCCGCGACCTGTTCTCCAAGACGAACGAGGCCAAGGTGCGCGGCTTCCAGAAGGGGCGCTTCAGCTTCAATGTGAAGGGCGGCCGCTGTGAGGCATGCCGTGGAGACGGCATTATCAAGATTGAGATGCACTTTCTGCCGGATGTCTACGTACCTTGTGAAGTCTGCAAAGGCAAACGGTATAACCGCGAGACGCTGGAAGTGAAATATAAAGGCAAGAATATCTCGGATGTGCTGGAGATGACGGTGGAGGATGCCACGGAGTTCTTCAAGAATATTCCCAAGATTCACCGCAAAATGCAGACCTTGCTGGATGTAGGTCTGGGTTACATCAACATCGGCCAGCCGGGAACCACCCTATCCGGCGGCGAAGCCCAGCGTGTGAAGCTGGCTTCCGAGCTGTACCGCCGCAGTACCGGCAAGACTCTCTATATCCTGGATGAGCCGACAACCGGTCTGCATGTCGACGACATCGGCCGTCTGCTGGAGGTGCTGCACCGTCTGGTCGATTCCGGCGAATCGGTCCTGGTCATCGAGCATAATCTTGATGTCATCAAGACGGCCGACTATATCATCGATATGGGGCCGGAAGGCGGCAGCGGCGGCGGTACGGTCCTGGCCACCGGAACACCAGAGAAGCTGATTACTGTTGAAGAATCCTACACTGGCCGCTACCTGAAGCCTGTCCTGATCCGTGATACGGAACGCACACAGGCTATGGAGCTGCAGACGTCTGAGACGGTGTAACTGTAGAACCCCAATCCCCCATGACTCTTCTTACAGGAGAGCATGGGGTATTTTAATATTGCGGCAGGTTTCACACGTTTCATACGTAATGAGAGCCAGGACGAGCGCGCCGATTAGGTGCAAGGGTAGGCTAATTGTAATCTGTACAACTAAATCGCCGGATGTGCCGCCGAATCTCTGTTTAGCTGTATTTCGTGCAATTAAAATGCCTCAATACCTGGATTTTCACCCATTCGGGCAAATGTAGTTGTACAAACTACAATTAGAAGAGGAAAGCCTTCCGTTTCATTGTTTTTAGTTGCACAGAATACACTTATCTCTGAGGGGTTGCTACAAACTGAATGCATTCTTTAAGTAATCAACAGTAATGTTATCCGGCCTGGATTTTACATGATCTGCTCTCCCGCTACAGCTCACTGCGGATGCCTAAGATAATTTTAAACCGGCGGGCAGCCTTAGATCCCCGTTTGAACCCTTCCTGTGAGTCCGCAATCCAGACTGTTCTTCCGATCCAGACTCTGAGATATAAGGAACGGAAGATAATCGGCCGGACGATCCCCTGTGCTTCGACCTCTGTGCCATCGGGCTGTTCAATCTCTGTTCGCACCAGCCATGTATTTCCGATTCCGAATTCAATGTATTTCAAGCAGGGGTCACCGCTCTTTCTACTAGCCTGTATTCTGAATTCAGGATTGATTGTAACACTATAATATAAGAAAATTAAACAGACAGCAGACAAACAGTATAGGCATATCTATAGCATGTCCACCGTAAGATTTAATGAGAAGCTTTTGCGTTGATTGAATAGCAGCAGCTGTAGGCTGGATTGAGGTGGATTGGCTCATTGAAAATTGAAAAAACAACGGCGGTCAATGATAAATATCGCCAATCCGAGGCGTGATTTAGCCATGAGGAAACTTTTTTGTGACAAATACGCCATTTTTAAAATATTTCTATTGCGTGACGGAAATGGTAACGATAACATAGAAGGTGATATGGATTAGAGAAACTTGCTTGACAACACTCTCAGGGAGGGATTGCCATGCTGCTTGCAGAAGCTGCCGCGCAAGAACCGTCTAAATTTCATACCTTCGATGCATTTATGATTGTATTCACGATCCTGATACTTATCGGTGTGGTCCGGCTGCTTAGAGCTCCGCAGAAGAACAAATTTGCTATCGGTTTTGCAGTGGTAAGCCTGCTGGTTTTTGTAGTATCCGATTATGCAATGATTATGAACTGGTTCAGCTAGAGTAAGGCACACATAACCTCAGAGGCAAGCTCATCTTAAAGACACCTTTACCGCCAGCGGCGATCCTAAAGGCGTCTTTTTTTGAAGATAAGAATTCATATGCTTCGCGCGCAGGAAAGAAGGGGAGAGCCATGGGAATGGGGAGGAGCGGAATTGCCCGGGGTAGTGTGGTACTGCCGGGTATTCTGCTGTTATTATTGTCGGGATTCATAGGTCCAGCCGGTGTGGTTCATGGGGCGGGCCACGGCGGGACAGGAGCATTAACTGCTGAGAGAGGCACGGCTGTGAACGTAATGAAGGCCGGACAAGCAGGTGAGGTGCAAAAGGAGAGCAAGGGGCAATGGAGCCAGCCTGCAGCAGCAGACCCGGTTCCGCAAATCATAAGCACCGTCTCGCCGTCTGTAGTCGGCATTATCGGCAAAGCGGGCGGAGAAACCGGCGGACCGGATGACCGTTACAATCTGACCCACGGCTCCGGGATTATCGTCAGAGCAGACGGATGGATCATTACTAATGCCCATGTGATGGCCGGGCTGGAGAAGGCGGTAGTGGTCACCTCAGACGGGACGAGCTATAACATCACAGATACATACTCGGACGAATTCAGTGATCTTGCATTGGTCAAAATCAAAGCCAAAGCCTTAAAACCCGCAACCTTCGCAGGCAGCGCCGCCAAGCTTCAGGTAGGGGAGAAGGTTATAGCGATCGGAACGCCGATCTCCTTTTCCCTGAGAAATTCGGCTACTGTAGGCGTGATCAGCGGTCTTAACCGTTCGGTGGATGCGGCGTACCGGCTGATCCAGAGCGATACGGCCATCAATCCCGGCAACAGCGGAGGACCGCTGGTCAATATGAAGGGGGAGGTACTCGGGGTCAACAGCATGAAGTTCGCAGCCGTGGGTGTGGAGAATATGGGCTTCTCGATTCCCGCAGATACGGTGAAGTACATCATGAATCAGCTGCTCCAATATGGAGAGGTCCGGCGTCCGAGCCTCGGCATTGAGCTTGAGGAGAGCTGGCCCGTAATTGTCGGACTGCCTGGGCAGGAGCCATTGACGGTGACGAAGGTGCTTACGGCAGAAGCGCGCAAGGCAGGAATTACGGCGGGAGATGCACTATATGCCATAGACGGACACCGGGTGACTTCACTTGTTGACGTTAATGAATTATTCAGACAGTACAAGCCGGGAGCAGTGGTCAAGCTGCTGATGCAGAGTGACGGCGATATCGTAGCCAGAAGCCTTGTTCTTGGACAAGGCGACCCTCTGGTTAATGCTGCTAAGGCGGAGGGGGATATGGATGATCAGACGACAGAGTGAGGTAACGGCAGATACAGCTGGGCCGGGCAGCAGAACGGGGCATATACGGCGCGGAGTGTCTATTATTGTAGTCCTATTGTTGCTGCTCAGCCTATTTCCCGTGGGAAGGGCCCGGGCGGCAGAGGGGGCATTGCTACAGTTTAGTATTCGAGCGGGCAGTACAGCTGCAACAGTTAACGGGAAGCCGGTCACCATTCCGAAGCCTTTTTCTGAGAATGGAACGCTGCTGGTCCCGCTGGGAATTTTCAAAAAAGCCTTCGGCAGCACCGTCTCCCTCACAGGCGACGATGTAGTCAAGGTAATGTACGGGCCGCATACCGGTGCGATGACGATAGGCAGTACGACTGCCTGGAAGGATGGTGTCAAAATCAAGCTCGCCGCGCCCCCGCGTATGGTATCCGGTGTGCTGATGGTGCCGCTGAGGTTCGTGGCTGGAGTGCTGGGTGCGCGGGTGACTCCGGCGGAGGGCGGTGGGGTACTGGTTACGTTATCTCCTCCAGTAGCAGTAGTAGACGTTGAAGCACAGAGCGGGATCGACAGTGACGCCGGCAAAACCCGGATCGGCAACAGTTATCTGGAGTGGAGTATGAACTATCCGCCAGGGCTGGTGGTAGGCGACAGCGGAGGGAATGAGAGCGTAGCGACTTTTACGAGTGCAGAGAACGGGTATTATATGGAGGTGCACGCTTCGCCGCTTGCCGTTCCGCTTGATCCCGAAGGACTGCTGGAGAATCTGGTCCGCTCCTCGGAGGACGGCGGGGAGATTGTGCTGGACCGGGAGGCTGTATCTAAGGCCAAGGTTCCTTACGCCCGGACCGTGAGCAAGGATTCGAGCGGCGCGCTCTGGGAGGGCAGGCAATATTATGCCGGAGGCAGGCTGTATGAGATCTATCTGACAGATGACAATGCAGCCAATTATAAGGACCTGGGCAAATATGCGGCGTTGCTGAATTCTTTTCGGCCCTCTTTTGATGCCTCAGACCGAAGTATCCGCGACCTCTCCACGATCCGCAACGGGCTGCGCGAAGGGTACAACGATGACTACGGGATTGTGCTTAAGGTCCCTGCTGACTGGAGTGCGGATGACCAGCAGCTCTATTATACGGGCAAACAGGGGAGTTATCTGCGAGTAAAAGTAAGCTCCGCCCCTGCGAGCTCTACGCTGGCAAGCTGGAACGAGGAACTGCGGTCTCAGCTACGTGACACTTATGTGACCGAGGCCTACACCTTGAAGGACAGCGTAGCGGGCAAGGTCTCAGGTGAGCCGGTGCTGATCAATGAGATCGGGCTTAACCCGGGCAGCGGGTGGAGTACGGAATATCAGATTCTGCTGTTGAAGAACGGGTACCGTTATTATTTTGAATATGTTGCGGCTTCCGGGCCCGGGCAGAGTGGGGATCAGGCGCGCTTTACAGAGGTGCTGAACTCGATCGATATTGATTTTGCCCAGACGAAGAGGAACTTCGGACGCCTGGCGTCCGAGGATTATACCCAGCTCAGCCAGAAGTTGGTCACCAAGACCTCCAAGACCTACGGCTACAAGCTCGAGATTCCGCGGCTGTGGAGCCCGGTTCAGGATCTTTTTGAGAGCCAGAGCGTGGAATACCGCTTCACCGGCGGCCGGTTCCAGCTCTATGCCAGTCCCGAGGTTACGCCAGAATATGCTGTCAGCCAGCTCCAAAGCTATTACCAGAACACCAAGCAAGACCCTAAGGGCCCGCAGGTGAAAAGCGTCACAGAAACCACCTTCGCCGGTGTACCAGCTACGATTCTCACGGTAGAACAGACTAAGAACAGCATCCCCGTGGGCACGAAGATCATTGTGTTCAGCCGCAACGATGTGGTCTATACGCTCACTATCACACTGAACACCGCCAACGCTACGGCGAGTCAGCAGGCGGTACTGGAGCGGGTGCTGGGGTCGTTTGGGTGGGTGGGGGAGTAGAAGGGTATATAAAAAAACAACGTCCCAGGCTTCCGATCAGCCGGGACGTTGTTTTTGTAAGACACGAATAAAATAAATACTTAAGCCTGATAAATAAAATTATGCTTTACGTCCTTTAACAACGGTGCTTGTTCATCCTTGGCAGACAGAACAGGGGTAACGTCGATCGGCCATTCAATGCCAATGTCCGGGTCATTCCACAGAATACCGCCGTCACATTCAGGCGCATATAGCTCATCGCATTTGTATTGAACTTCAACATCCTCGGTCAGTGTCATGAAACCATGAGCAAACCCTTTTGGGATGAGAAGCTGCTTCTTGTTCTCAGCAGTTAGCTCAACGCCGAACCATTTGCCGTAAGAAGGACTGCCTTGACGGATATCAACAGCCACATCAAAGATCGATCCGCGTGTACAGCGTACAAGCTTGGTCTGTGCCTTAGGGTTTAGCTGGAAGTGAAGTCCGCGCAGAGTGCCTTTTACAGCGGAATAGGATTGATTGTCCTGAACGAACTGGTATCGGAGCTCTTGTTCATGGAATTTAGCTTCGCTGTAGGTCTCCATGAACCAGCCGCGGTGGTCTCCGAAGACTGCCGGTTCAACGACGAGAACATCCTCCAGATGGGTTTTGATAAACTTCATCGTATCCACTCTTTCTATGGTTTAAAATTGGATTTTACCTGTAGCGACCTTAATTAAATATTGGCCATATCCGGTCTTGCTCAGCTTATGTCCGCATTCCAGGAGATGTTCCTTGGTGATCCAGCCATTGACATAAGCAATTTCTTCGGGTGCAGAGATTTTAATCCCTTGATGGTCTTCAATGGTTCTGACGAAGTTGGTGGCATCCACCAGACTCTGGTGGGTTCCGGTATCGAGCCAGGTAAACCCGCGCCCCAGCAGGGCAACATCCAGCTCATCCAATTTTAAATAGGCTTCATTGATTGAAGTGATTTCCAGCTCGCCGCGGTGTGACGGCTTGACTTCCTTGGCAATAGAAATTACCCGGTTGTCATAAAAGTAAAGGCCGGTAACCGCATAATTAGATTTTGGATGCTCCGGTTTCTCTTCGATGCTGAGGACCTTGCCGTCTCCGTCAAATTCCACCACGCCAAAACGTTCGGGATCGGGCACATGGTAGCCAAATACGGTCGCCCCGCTTGTTTTGTCGGCAGCTTGCTTCAACATCTTGGTCATGCCGTTTCCGTAATATATATTATCTCCGAGAATCATCGCTACAGAGTCTTCTCCGATAAACGATTCGCCCAGAATAAAAGCCTGTGCCAACCCATCCGGGCTCGGCTGGACCATGTACTGCAGTGAAATTCCAAATTGGGAGCCATCACCGAGCAAATGCTCGAACCGTGGTGTATCCTCAGCAGTAGAGATGATCAGAATTTCTCGGATGCCTGCCAGCATTAATGTGGACAAGGGATAATAAATCATGGGTTTATCATAGACCGGCAGTAATTGTTTGCTGGTTACCATTGTGAGAGGGTATAACCGGGTGCCGCTTCCTCCCGCAAGAATTATGCCTTTCATAACTGTTTCAACTCTCCTTTTGCTGCATATAAATTTTGGGAACCGTGAGATCTTTTGCGTATTTATTCTTTTCTATTCATATTTTACGCTGGTTCTTCTTCATTTGTCTATTAAAGCAGGAGCTCCAGCTTATCTTAAGATAGAACCGTATGGAAAGCAAAATCCAAGTGTTTCTATTTTACTGGCAGACAGCTGTGATATTTGATACAATTAATAAGTTAAAAAGCTGTAAATGACCCGCCGAACAGGCGGTTTGGGAGGATATAAATGAAAGAGCAAGGAATACGCAGAGAAGACGTAGAACTACTGGCTCCGGCGGGAGATTGGGACTGCATGCGTGCAGCGGTGGCGAACGGGGCGGATGCTGTCTTTTTTGGCGTAGAGAAATTCAATGCACGGGCCAGAGCGAACAACTTCCGGATGGACGAGCTGCCGGAGATTATGGCGTTTCTGCACAGCTATGGAGTGAAGGGGTTCCTGACCTTTAATATACTGGTGTTCGAGAATGAGCTGCCGGATGCCAAGGGACTGATTGATGCCTGCGTGGATGCGGGTGTGGATGCCGTTATTGTTCAAGACTTGGGGCTGGTGAAAATGATTCGTGAGATCTCTCCGGACTTCCCGATTCACGGTTCTACACAGATGACGATTACCTCGCCGGAAGCGGTGGAATTCACGAAGCCTTGGGGGCTGGAACGCGTCGTACTCGGCCGTGAAAATAATCTGAAGCAAATCCGCACGATTGGCGAACAAGCCCGCCTGCCTATGGAGGTCTTCGTGCATGGTGCGCTTTGTGTATCCTACTCGGGCCAGTGTCTAACCTCTGAAATGTGGGGCGGACGCTCGGCGAACCGCGGGGAATGCGCCCAGGCTTGCCGTCTGCCGTATGATCTGATGATCGACGGTGAAGTGAAGCCGATGGGCGATGTGACTTACCTGCTGTCTCCGAAGGATCTTGCTGCCATCGACCTGATGCCGGAGCTGATTGAAGCCGGAGTGACTTCGTTCAAAATCGAAGGCCGGCTCAAAACCCCGGAGTATGTCGCTAATGTGGTCAGTAAGTACCGTAAGGCGATCGATAAGTATTTTGAAGGTAACTGGACGCCTACCTCGAAGGAGGATATGCGTGAGCTGCAACAGAGCTTCTCGCGCGGGTTCACGAACGGTTTCCTTGAAGGCACCAATAATAAGAAATTAGTCGATGGTACCTTCCCCAAGAGCCGTGGGGTGTACCTGGGCACCGTGGAGCAGATCCTGCGTGATGGAGTAGTCTGCCGTATCCATGCTCCGCTTAAGCGCGGAGACGGGATTGTGTTCGACGCCGGTGATCCGACGAAGAAGGAAGAAGGCGGCCGCGTCTACGATTTGCGCCGCAAGGGCGTCAAGCTGGAAGGCGAAGCGGGTGAGGGCTGGATCATTGATATCGTTCCCGGCCGCAGTGACGTAGACCTGCGCCGTCTACATGTGGGGGACCGCATCTGGAAGACGAACGACCCGGCGCTCGACAAGGCGCTGCGCCAGTCCTACGAGACCGAGAAGCCGTACCGGGTATTCCCGGTTCATGTAAGAGTGCAGGGCTGCGTAGGCGAGAAGCTGACGACCTGGTGGACAGACGTTCAGAAGAACGTTGCTGTCCGTGTGGACTCGGAGCTCGCGCTGGAGACAGCGCAGAAGCGTCCGATGGATACCGCGCTGCTGGAAGAACAATTCGGCCGCCTGGGCGGGACCCTGTTCCAGCTTGAAGCGCTGGAGTCGCATCTGCAAGGCGACGTAATCGTGCCCATGCGCGAGCTGAACAGCATCCGCCGCCAGGCGGTGGAGCTGCTTGCGGGCGAGCGCCCGAAGCCTCCCGTGTATGTGAAACGGGAGGTTGAGGTGTACGGCGGCGCCTCCCGCAGGGGCGCCGCAGCGGGCAGCGGTATTGCTGAGCTCACCGCGCTGTGCCGCAGCCTGCCGCAGGTACAGGCTGCGCTCGAAGCCGGCGTAACGCATATATACGCCGATTTCGAGTTCATCAAGCAGTTCCCGGCGGCAGTAGACGCTGTGCGGGCTGCAGGGGCCAGCATTGCGCTGGCCACACCGCGCATCCATATGCCGAACGAGAACGGCTACCATGCCAACATCTTGCGGCTGCAGCCGGATGCTGTGCTGGTCCGCAACACCGGTGCGCTGTATTATTACCTGCGCCACCGCATGGAGCATCCGGAGGCTGCGCATCCCCGGCTGATTGGCGATTTCTCGCTTAATATCGCCAATCACCGGGCTGTGGATCTGTTCCTTGACGCCGGTTGTGACATGGTGACACCGTCGTATGACCTGAACATTCAGCAGATGGTCGACCTGCTGGGGCACAGCGACACCTCCCGCATGGAGGTTGTTATCCACCAGCATCTGCCGATGTTCCATACAGAACACTGCGTCTATTGTACCTTCATGAGTGAAGGCACGGACTACACCAACTGTGGCCGTCCTTGTGAGGAGCAGCGTGCGTCCTTACAGGACCGCATCGGCATGTCCCATCCCGTCCGTGTGGATGAAGGCTGCCGCAACACCGTCTATAACGCGGTAGAGCAGTCGGGCGCTGAATACCTCAATCACTTCCGTGAGCTAGGCGTAGCTTCTTTCCGTGTTGAGTTCCTGGAGGAGACCCCAGAGCAGGTGGCAGAGGTTATCAGCCTCTACAGCCGCGCACTACGTGGCGAAATCTCCGGCACCCAGGTTTGGAAGAGCCTGAAGGCTACCAACCAGCTTGGGGTTACGCGCGGGCAGTTGGTGAATGCGAAGTAAATGAATTAGACCCATTCCCCCAAGGGTGGACTTGTTTTCGCACGTTTCATGCACTCAATCAGCTAAGGCCATAATAACAGGCCCGGCAGAAACCGAGGCCATCTAACCAGATGGCTCCCGATTCTTCCGGGCCTGTTTTTGTATCCCTAACTATCCCGCCAAGTCTTTTATCCACCCGTGCTCCCTTACAACGGCAACAGCTCCGGCCAGATGTCCAGAGCTTCACCACAGGCCGGGCAGTTCACCTTTCCGGTGAGATAAGGCAATTGTTCCATCAGTTGACCGTTCTTGACGGCATGAGCTGCTTGCCATAGGCGTGCTAACGGGCTGTCTTTCGAACTGACGCTGCCAAGCGCGGAAGGCGTAACAGCTTGACCATTCTCCTTGCCGCTGAATACCGGGTCGTCAGAATAGGCGGTCATCCCGGGGCTGTTCTCATCCGGCCAGATATACATTTCCTCATAACAGCTCGGGCATCCGACCATGTATTCATCGCCTTCCGCATAGGTCAACAATATACCCGCTACTGCCCGATCTCCCCGGTAAGCAGCATCCGCAGCGAGGATGTATCGCTTCTCCAGGTCATCCTTTTGAGCCCCTTCTGCGTAGCGGAAGATCTCTTCTGACAGCTTGCCCAGATTATCCACAGCGGATAGGTAGTCTGTATAAATCTCTTGGACAAGCTCCTCAGCAAGCGGCGGGTTCTGATGAGCAAATTCAGCAGGAAGATTTCCACTGTGCACTGTCAATTGATTCGTCACGAAGATCCCGCAGGTCGCGTAGATATCCAATCGAACTTCGGGATCATCCGACCGCCGGGCAAGCTGCGCCAAATAAGGCAATGCGGCAAAAGTGATGCTGTAAATCGTGTCCTGATGTAAAAGATGCTCCCAGTACAGCGCATCTTTAACCTCTGTGGTGTAATCCTCCTGCAACTGTTGCAGCAAGCCAGGGACCGCTTCCGACGAGCCAAAAGGGCCGTGAAGCTGTTGCCACACCGGACTGGATAGGTCTAACATGGATACCCTCCTCTACAAAATACTTGTTATAGTGCTGTTATATCAACATCCAATGAGACCGTCAACGCCGGGTGTTCACCCGAAACGCTCCGCCCCTGTTTGTCCCTGCCTTAGTATACTGCCCAAAATCAGCAGGAACTGTTATAATTGAGATTATGAGTATATCTGTTAAAGGAGCCCTGAGATGAAGATCCGTAAAGCGATTATTCCTGCTGCCGGTCTGGGAACCCGTTTCCTGCCTGCGACCAAAGCGATGCCCAAGGAAATGCTGCCAATTGTAGACAAACCCACGATTCAATATATTGTTGAGGAGGCGGTTGCTTCCGGGATTGAAGATATCATTATTGTGACGGGTAAAGGCAAGCGTGCAATTGAAGACCATTTCGATAATTCATTCGAATTGGAATTCAATTTGGCAGAGAAGCAGAAGTGGGAGCTGCTGGAATCGGTGCGCAAATCCTCAGAGATGGCCGACATTCACTATATCCGCCAAAAAGAACCGCGCGGCCTGGGACATGCTATCTGGTGTGCACGGAAGTTCATCGGTAACGAGCCCTTTGCCGTCCTGCTGGGGGATGATATCGTGGAGTCGAACAAGCCCTGCCTGAAGCAGATGATCGAAGTGTACGAGCAGTACAGATCCTCCATCGTCGGCGTTCAACCCGTACCTTGGGAGGATGTTTCCCGTTACGGGGTGGTAGACGGATCTGAATTAGCAGAACGTGTCTATAAAGCCAACCGGCTTGTAGAAAAGCCTAAGCGTGAGGACGCTCCATCCAACCTGGCGATCCTGGGACGTTATATACTGACTCCGCGTATCTTCGATATGCTGGGTGAGCAGCAGGTAGGTGTAGGTGGGGAAATTCAGCTTACTGATGCTATCTCACGCTTAAGCGAAGTGGAGCGGATAATAGCTTACGACTTTGAAGGCAGACGGCATGATGTCGGCGAGAAGATGGGTTTTATCCAGACAAGCATTCATTACGCGCTTCAGCATGAGGAGCTTAAGGAAGGGCTGCTAGAGTATCTGAAGGAAGTTATTGAGAACGAGGAGAGACTGATTAGCAGGTAAAAAACTATGTTTTGGGATTGGTCGTGACTAGAGAGATTTTTTGTGTTAGGAATTCCGGTCAATCTATTTACACTTATGTTCATACTTATTGCTTTCCCCCCTTTAATCATAAAAAAGCGGCCCACTGTACTCAGACAGTAAGCCGCTTTTTTGTATATCTGTTCTGTTATTCCGATCAGTACTGCGTATTCACAACAGCCTCAATGGCTGCGGCCTCAGCCGGATCTGCGGCAACCAGCTTGTCATAGACTGGCTGATCGACTGCTGCTCCTGCTTTCTTCAGTGCCGCCAAATACCAGCGGGCTACTTCGCGGTTAGCGGTATCACTGTAATCGTCACTTAAACCAAGCTTCAACGTAGCAGCAGCCACATCATTTTGTCCTGAGATGACCTGTAGCTTACCCACATTTAGTGCAATGGCAGGGGTAACTGAGAAAGGACGGCCCTGCAGCTGCTCAGGAGGCAAGGTTTTTAAATGCTCTACGCCATCCACAACATGCTTATACGCATCCAGTCCAGCGGTGAGGTATTCCTGTTTCTTGGCCTCATCCTTCTGCTCACTAGCTGCTGTAGCAAGTGTCTGGGCACGATTTATCAATGACTCATACCAAGTGATATCCCAGTTGAACTTGTAGGCATTGTCACTGTATACTGCCAATGCCATGTCAGGTTGGCCCTTCAGATCGTAATAGCTGGCCAATTGAGCCAACAGATTTTTGTTGTAAGGCTCATCTTTCAGAGCGCGCGTCAACACATTGGATGCTTCAGACAGATATTGCTCATCTTGAATTTGCTTGAATACCTGCATGTCAAGAGTGGACAAGTATAATGCTGCTTCCGGATGGTATGGACGGGCATCTAATGCTTTGACCAAAGGAGTTTTGATCTCCTCATAGGAAGTACTAACCGAAACTAAATTTTTACCCTTGAGAGCAGCATCGCTGGACCCGATGTAGTTGATCGACAGGAACAGCAGGAATATCGTCCCGATGGTCAGTACAGCCATGTATCCCATCCGAATTCCGGCTTTATTCCAGCTCTGGCGGAGCGGTTTGTTATCTATTACAGCGCCCATTCCAGCTAAACCGATGAACACCAGAATACCCATAAATGCATAACTCATATTAAAGTCCAGCAGACTGTGTACAAGGATAGATAGCGCAATAATGTAGAAGAAGAACCCGTTATTGAACTCATCCTTGTCACGCTTCAGGTAGGCACGGATGTATTTGAAGAAAATATATCCGATAAAGCCCATAAACACAATGAACCCGACAATCCCGACTTCGATTAAATACTGCAGGAAGAAATTATGGACCTGACGGCTTATATAAGGGTTGTTCTGGTACTCTTCGTATAAGGCAGACCAGCCACCCCCGCCTGATCCGAGAACCGGATAATCTTTCACTACCTTCATAGCATCCTTATAAAAAGTAAAACGTTCTAATACACTATGCTGTTTGAAGTTAATGTTCTCCAGGCGAGTCTCGATATTATCCGGTAAAATACTTTTCAAGCCTGTCCCGATCAGCAAGAAACCAATGATAGCCACAGCTACAACTGAGCCAAGTGGAATCCAAAGACCCGTGAATTTACGGGTTTCCGAGCTACTCAGCTTGTCCTGCAGCCAAGGAGCCATATAACGTTGAGTCACCCAGCCCAGAGCTGCCACCACCGCTGAGGCTCCAAGCAGGTAAGCCCACGCCTTAAGCGCAGCCGAGGAGTTAAAAGCCGAGTTTAGTTCTGTTCCAAGTGTGGTCAGCGGGTTGGTAACCAGCAGAGCCGCAAGGCCAGATAGCGCAAGATGAATAATCCAGAGAATCTGCTGCGCAGGCTTTAGGAACAACAGGAGCAGGATGAACACTACAGGCAGCATGACAAGTCCCCCACGGGACAAGGTCAGCAGAAGAGATACGATAATCGGTACCAGCATGAAGCTGTGCGTCAGCGTACCATACCACTTTTTGGAGCGTACCAGGGCATACACTGCCACGAACAGGAATGCCATGAGGAAGGCTGCATAAGTATTGGCATACTGGAAAATGGAGGTCAGACGCAGCCCGTTAGAGTCCGTCATTACTGCATCTAAATATTTACCATCACGCACCGTATTGGAGAACCAGCCTATCAGCCCCCCGGCAAATTTCCAGCTGCCAAGCCAGTTCAGCAGACCGAAACCGACGATGAAATAAGCGATCGCCAGAATGGCATTTTGAATGACAACATTTAGTTGCTTTTGCTGGAGCAAATATAACGCTATAATGAATATTGCGACATACATGCTCTGTACAAACAGCAGGTTCATCGCCATATAATGCGAAGCAGCGCCAATAAGCGACAACGCATAGGTAGCAGGCAACAGCAGCGAGGCCACAGCCAGCGCATCACGCTGTCCCTCCAGTCTGAACTTGGTGAAGTATAGGCCTATCCACACCAGCAGCATCAGGCTACTTAGGAGTGAAGACAGATAGATAGGCTTCTCAAAGTCAATCTGCTGCCCATTAAATAATCCTACTTGAAACGGGGCCCAGACCAAAAAAACAATGAACCCTATCGCTAACGCCCATATGTAACTGGATATCTTTTCAACATTTCTCGACTGAACCGCATTTTTACCGTATACTGGTTTCGACACGTTTATAATCTCCTTTATCTGTAGGTACGAGGATATTTTAGCATATGAGACATGTCTCGGCCAACATAGGAGCAGTAGTTAGTTTTTAGGATGATAATTATTGCGATTTAGTTATAAGTATCATTTGCTAATACAAAATTACTAATACCAAATTCATTATAGTTAGGGAGAAAAAAAGTGAGAAATTTTTTAACATTGATTAGACAGAATAGACATTTGATGAAACAGTTAGTTAAACGGGATGTATTACAAAGATATAAAGGTTCTTACTTGGGAATATTATGGTCCTTTGTTACACCTCTCTTTATGTTGGCGATCTATACATATTTCTTTGGCTTCGTATTTAATAATAGGTGGGGAGCATCTGCCTCTGATAATAAATTTGAATTTGCTTTAGTATTATTTTGTGGCTTAATTGTTTTTAACTTCTTTTCTGAGGTAGTTACGAAGTCACCAACACTAATGATCAGTAATACCAATTTGGTGAAAAAAGTAGTTTTTCCTTTAGAGATTTTGTCAATAGTATTAATGCGGTCTGTTTTAGTGCATACAATTATCAGTATAGGGATTTTGGTAGTAGGTCTGTTGTTTATTGGTTCTCTTCATTGGACTATCATTTTTTTACCTCTCGTGTTTTTGCCTATCGTTTTATTTGCAACAGGATTTTCATGGCTCTTATCCTCTTTAGGAGTATTTATAAGGGATATTACACAACTAATTGGTCTAGTAATGCAAGCACTTATGTTTCTTAGTCCTATATTCTATCCAATAAGTATCATTCCTGAAAAACTTAGATTTTTATATTACTTTAATCCACTGACGTATGTGGTTGAAGATATGAGGAGAATTTTAATGTGGGGACAAGTTCCAAATTGGAAATTTACTATCTTAGGTCTAGTCCTAGGCTCTATAGTATTTGCATTAGGTTTCGTCTGGTTTAGAAAGACAAAGGGAGGGTTTGCAGATGTCCTCTAATGCTATTGAAATTAATGATATTAGCAAATCATTCTTAATGTATGAAAAACCAACAGATCGTCTGAAGCAGTTCTTTGTAAAAGATAAAGATAAACTAAAAAATCAGTTTTGGGCCCTGAAAAATGTTAACTTTCAAATTCCAAAAGGTAAAACTATAGGTATTATTGGGAAAAATGGTTCCGGCAAAAGCACTTTGCTTCAATTAATAGTAGGTACAATGACTCCGACTCAAGGGAATATTGATGTTGACGGTAGAATTTCTGCACTACTAGAATTGGGGAGTGGATTTAACCCGGAATTTACAGGGCGTGAAAATATTTATCTTAATGGAGCGATCATGGGGCTTTCAGAGACTGAAGTGAAAGAGAGAGTTCCTCTTATAGAGAAGTTTGCCGCCATTGGAGACTTTATAGATCAACCTGTTAAAACATATTCCTCTGGGATGTATGTAAGACTTGCGTTTGCTTGTGCAGTTAATGTCGATCCCGACATTTTGATTGTTGATGAAGCCTTGTCTGTAGGGGATATGCAATTTCAGTTGAAATGTATTGAGAAAATGAAAAGTTTTAAAAAAGAAGGGAAGACAATTTTATTTGTTAGTCATGATACCTATTCAATCCGTAATTTTTGTGATGAAGTTATTTGGATGATGGACGGACAAGTTCATATGAGGGGAGATGTGAATGGAGTCTCTCAATTATATGAGGATTATATGAAAAATATGTTGGATATACCCGATGAATCATCTGATACTCAACAAGAAAGTATAGATTTTCAAAGTAATACTTTAACAATTGGAGAAGTGAAATTCTTCAATAAAGATATGCAGTCAACGAAGCAGTTTCAATTTAATGACGATATTATAATTGAAGTGAGTTATGAGTTGCATCAGAGTATTGAAAATTTAGTTGGGGGTATTGCAATATTCGATAGGGAAAACAAATATGTTTGTGGTCTCAACACGAAATTAGACCAGTATCCACTTCCTTCTAAATCAGGAACGTATAAACTAGTGTTGACTTATGAAAAAATTTCTCTTTTACCTGGAACATATTATTTGGATATAGGCTTCTTTGAAAGTTCTGGTTTAATTAGATTGGATTACAAAGCGAGGTATGCTTCTTTTAATCTAGGCTCTTCTTCCTATTTTGCTGAGGGTTTATTATTTCTAGAACATTCTTGGAAGGTCGAGGAGGATGGAAGTTGAAGTATCATTATTCTGTAGATTTAGAAACGGATACTCCACTATCGGTAATACTAAGGAATGTGAAGCCGAATTCAAAGGTGTTTGAGTTTGGACCCGCAGATGGCTACATGACAGAGTACTTGAAGAATGAGTTAAAGTGTGAAGTATACTGTCTGGAAATTGATGAGTTAGCAGCCGCCAAAGCTGAAATGTTCTGTGACAAGATGATTATAGCTGATCTGAATAAAACAGAGTGGTTAGAACAATGTGAAGATCAATTCCAATATTTTGATTATTTGATATTTGCAGACGTCCTAGAGCATCTGGTGAAGCCCGAAGAGATACTGGGGAACTTAACTGAGAAATTATTAAAAGATGATGGGAAGGTTTTAATCTCTGTTCCCCACATTGGGCATACAGCTGTAATACTACAGCTAATGCAAGGGAAATTCGAATACAAAGAAACAGGGCTATTAGACAGAACACATTTAACCTTTTTTACTCGCGATAACTTGGAAAAACTACTCCTTTCAGCAGACTTGTCATTGCTGGAACTTCATAAGATTTGTATGTTGCCGGAGCAGACAGAATTGTCAAGTAGTTATAGTATGGTTCCAATTGCAATAGAGGAGTACTTGAAAAATAAAACTGATGCTCATGTATATCAATTCGTTACTGTTTCAGAAAAAAACAAGTCTAAGAAATCTGATGATTGTAAGGATTATATTGAAAAAGAGAGTTATAGATTTGCGAATTTTATACAATTGTTTTGGAACACAGGTGAGGGATTCAAAGAACAAAATTCAAAAAGACTTCCACTGCAAGCAGATGGGGAATACCATAATTATGTCTTTGAGTTTAAGTTGGATGAAGGGGATTTGATGTCACTTCGTTTAGATCCAACTAATTTCCCCAGCTTTGCAAATCTACGTTCTTTTAAAGTGTGGGGCATGGATGCCGTTACTAATAAATTAGAGGCTATTGAAAATAACAATTTAGTAGCCATTCATGACTTGGAAATCGAAGTTCATAAAGACGGGTTGGATTTGTTCTCATTTGGTGAAGATCCTCAATTACAAAAAGATTTTATCCATGAAAATATGGAGAACTATAAGCTGTTTCGTGTTCAGGTTGAGATGTTATTTGAAACAAAACTTAAGCCCCAGTTATTATATAATCTCCAAAAAAGATTAGATGATCTCAGAAATACTAATGGATTAGAAGAAATGGCTAAAATGATTGCAATTCTGCAGCTAGAACTAAAGACATCAAACAATCTCATAATTAATTTGTTCGATGCCCAGAATGAGAAATTAGAATTTATGAACCAGTTGAGTAATGAGTTAGAGTCTATTAACCGAAAAAATATAGAACTTGAATTAGAGATTAGTAGTCTGAAAAGTTCATTTTCATGGAGAATAACTTCTATATTTAGGTATATAAGGAGCTTATTTAGCTAAATTTTAGGCAGGAGAGGGACTATCATTGAAAACTTTAGATATTATATTAATATCGTATAATTCTGAGAAATGGATCAATCAGCTTTTAAAGAGCTTATACAATCAAAATTATCCTTTAAATAAATTACATTTAACTTTTGTTGATAATTGTTCAAACGATAGAAGTAGAGAATTAATAGAATCATTTGATGGAAAAGAAGATTTTGGTGGCTATGAATACCATTTTTTAGATAAAAATCTCGGGTTTGGTAAAGCTAATAATTATGGAGTTAAAAATACGAATCAAGATTATGTCTTTTTCTTGAATATTGATACTGAGGTTGACAAAAACAGCATTATAGAACTCATGAAGGCTGTCGATAACTCTGATGATAGTATTGGGTTGTGGGAAGCGAGGCAATTTCCTTACGAGCATCCTAAAATCTATAATCCTGTAAGTATGGAGACAAGTTGGTCTAGTGGTGCTTGTTGTTTAGTTAGAAGAGACTATTTCACACAAATAGGTATGTTTGATGAGAAGATTTTTATGTATGGTGAAGATGTTGATTTAAGCTGGAGATTTAGAGCTCATGGCTTTAAGCTGATATATGTGCCTAAATGTATAATTCATCATTATACGTATATGAGTGCAAATGAAGTTAAGCCTAATCAATTTTATAATAGTACATTCATGAACTTGATGCTTCGTTATAAGTTTGGAGATATTAAGGATATTATTAAGGGCCATATTATGTATGGTGGATTACTTGTAGTTAAGGGACCTTCCAAGAATCATAAGGCTAAAGTGTTCAAAAATATAATTCGTGCCCCTTTTGAAGGATATAGGTTTAGAAAGTGGAAATTTAAAAATGCAAAATCAGTTAGATTTCAAGCTGATTTTAAAATATGGGATTATGAAATTATAAGAGAAGGCGCATTCTACATCAATGAAAAACCTGAAAACACGCCTCTTGTGTCTATTCTAATAAGAACATGTGGAAGACCTAGTGTATTGCGAGAAGCTTTGATAAGTGTTCGAAATCAGACATACAGCAACATTGAAGTTATTGTAGTTGAAGACGGTCCAGCTATCTCAGAAAGTTTAATATTAAAGGAATTTGCGGATCTAAATATAGTTTATAAAGCTACGCATGATAGGGTTGGAAGATGTGTAGTCGGTAATATAGCAATGGAAACAGCTACGGGAAAATATTTTAATTTTCTAGATGATGATGATTTACTCTATGCAGATCATGTTGAAGTTTTAATTTCTCAATTGCAGAAAAATCCCGACAAAAAGGCTGCTTACTCTATAAGTTTTGAGGTTCCGACGGAAATCACTTCAAGGGATCCTTACCAATACAAAGAATTATTTCACAACGTTCAACACAGACAACCATTTAACAGATTGGTGCTGATGCATCATAATTACTTCCCCATTCAAACGGTTTTATTTAGCAGAGAGATTTATGATGATTTAGGTGGAATAGATGTTGAGTTAGAGGTTCTAGAAGATTGGGACTTGTGGTTAAAATATGCTTTGAAATACGATTTTTTGTATGTAGAGAAACTAACCTCCTTATATCGAATTCCTTCAAGTGTAGTGAGTAGTACAGAGAGACAAGAATTGTTTGATAAATATCTAATAGTTGTAAGAGAAAAGCACTTTAATAAAAAGTTTGAAATTAATATGGCTTCTATATTTAAAGATGCGGAATATCTATTGAATAGACCCCCAATGTTGATTTATAAAGTTAAAGGACTAACCTTCAAATCTTTTTTCTTTAAAGCCAGGAATAAAATGATTAGATATGCAAAGAAAATACTTAGATAACTGGAAAACGAATATATGAGCTGCTAATGTTATTTATGAACTTGTCATTCTATATGTATGATAATTAATAACATTAGCGGTTATAGATGAGGTAGAGAGGGTTAAATACATGGAGCGTTTTTATTCTAAATTACCAAAGAAAAGTGCATTCATCACAATGATTATTAGCGTAATAATAATATATAGTCCCTTACTCTTTGGTATGTGGTGGTTAAAGTGGGATACGTATGATGCGCTCTTCTCTGTTATGGTTTCTTTGTCAAATCATATAAAACACGGGGATTTACCGTTATGGGAGTTTTATCAATTTAGAGGAATACCATTATCTCACTTACTTGGTGGCCCAATTTGGTCACCACTAACTTTATTACTGGGTTTGATTGGTTATTCTCAATATATATTACAAGTTCAGTTTGTGTTGATTGCGATAATTGCATCAATGGGAGTGTATTTAGCTACAGGTAATTATTGTTCATCGAAATGGGTTTGTTCTGCACTAGGTGTAGCATATGCAACCTGTGGTTTATTTATCGGAAATGCCCAGCATATAACTTTTATTGCTGCTGCGGCCTTAATACCATTTGTACAATATTTTTATCAATTATGGGTAAGAACCTCGGATAAAAGGAATGTGGTTTTTTTAGGAGCCTTTATTGGATTGTTAGTTCTAAATAGCTATCCTGTATTCGTCGTTTTTATTCTCCTCGTATTATTCATTGAATTCCTATTTGATATAGGAGAATATAGGGGGAAATTCACTAGTATTTCTCTCATGCTAAAGAATATATTTTATTCATTATTTATTTTGGTGGTTGTAGTGTTAGGGTCAAGTTTAGTTACCCTTGTAAGCACAATAGAAGCAATGAATTTAATAACAAGATCTTCTGTCGGGTGGGGTGCGGCAACTATTAATTCATTGTCTTTTGAAAATTTGATAGGGTTGATATCTCCCAAATTCAATCAATTATCCCCTTATATTAGTAATGCTGATGTATCAATGACCAATATGTATATCTCATTACCGATTACTTTATTTATTTGTATTACTCGGTTTAGTAAGAAAAATATAAAGTTGATATTTTTAGTATTGCTAACATTGTCGTTGTCGCTTGGTAAAAATCTATTTATCTATAAAATGGTATATAGTTTCATACCATTTGTTGATACTTTTAGGTTTCCTGCAGGATTACGATTTTTGTTTTTCTTTTATTTAATAATGCTGGTCGCATCTAGCTTGAGTTCGATTGATTTATATTATGAAAAGTATAAACGGTTGCTCTTAACCAGTAGTCTGTTAATACTAATAATACTAGCACAAATTACTTTTCTAAAGTTATTTGTTAACCTGAAGTTTGATCTGCCCTCAGGGACTAGAAAAGAGTTGTTTTTTTCATTAATAATATTGATTTTTTATTATATTTCAGTAAAAAAAATATCTAAAAATTGTGCTGATATTTTATTTTTTACTTTTGTATTGATATTTTCTTTCCAAGGAGTATTTAGTAATGGTACTTACACCTTGGGGACTAAAGATCGACCAACTTCATATACTACTGCTATTGAAAATATGTATAATTCCCCTGGGAAAATTAGTGTGTTAAATAAGTATATTGATTCTAAACCATTTCCCGTCGCCTTCCCTTATACAGTATATTCTCAACAATTTCAAAACGGAGGATACATAGGTGGTTTTGAATTGAAAAATTTTAATTCTGCCTATTCACTAAACTTACTGCCACAAAAGGATGATCCAGTTTTGTGGTCTAGTATTAACAATGAAGATAGAATTAGTCCTGATTATATTTACGTTAACGGAAATAAGATAGGTGGAGATTTTTATTTGGATAAATCTGGGGTAGTGGGATTGACTCAGTCATATTTTAAAGGATGGAATGTGAAAGTAGATGGAACAACCGCCCCTTTAAAACTAAATGAAGATGGTACAATGGGCGTGCTAGTAAACAAAGGGAGTCATGAGGTTGAATTTGAATTTAGCCCTCAAGCTCTCATTATTAGTTTTTATATTACTATATTTGTATGGTTTACATTATTGCTATATGCACTTAAATTAATACCGAAGTTTCGTGTCAAGCTTAATTAAGAATAATTATGGAGATGCGTAGGGGGGAATAATTTAGCGTGTTAGATTAGGGAGGTATTGAGGAATATCTCCGTTGCTTTTCCCCGACTGATTGAATAGCAACTTCTTTATCTATGTTAAATAGGCGTTTTTTCTGGAAAATCCTAGATTATTTTGGTTGTTTATTGACCTTACTGATAAGGAGAGTGCATTGTGGATATTAAAACTGTAACTGTAATCGGCGCAAATGGAACAATGGGGTGCAATGTTTCGGGAATATTCGCATCTTTTGGTAATTGCAAAGTGTATATGGTTTGTCGAGATATTATTTCGGCTGAGGCTGCGGCAATTAAAGCGACAAAATCTGTAAAAGCAGAGGCTATAAAAGTGAATTTAATTCCTAAATCTTACTGTGATTTAGAGGAATGTATTACTGATTCTGATTTAATATTTGAAAGTGTAGCAGAAAACTTAGAAATAAAGAAAGACGTTTATTTAAAAATACTTGAATTTATAAAACCTAATACAATAATAAGTACTGGAACTTCCGGCTTATCAATAAATGAGCTTTCTGAGTGCTTTCCAATAGAACTTAGATCTCAATATGTAGGTATACATATGTATAACCCTCCATATAATATGAGCCTTTGTGAAGTGATACCATCCAGGGTCACAAATGAAACTATGCTTAATGAATTGAAATTATACTTGAAAGATATCCTTAATAGAAAAGTTGTAGAAGTTAAGGATGCACCTGCTTTTTTAGGGAACAGAATAGGCTTTTATTTCATTAACGAAGCATTAAGATATGCAGATCTGTATAAAGATAATGGGGGGATAGACTACATTGATGCTATCCTGGGCCCATTTACTGGACGGAGCATGGCACCTTTAGTTACCTCTGATTTTGTTGGACTTGATGTTCATAAGGCGATCGTTGACAACTTGTACTATAACTCTAAAGATTATGCACGAAGTTCATTTGAAATGCCTGACTTTGCTATTAATCTTATCAAAGACAACAAATTAGGTAGGAAATCTGGAATTGGTCTATATAAGATTGAACGGCAGGCTGACGGCAAAAAATCAATATATGTGTATGATGTGCTCTCTGATAACTATCGGCCTAAAGAAGATTACGTGTTTACTTTTGCTAAAAATATGGTTAGAGAGCTGAGAATAGGAAACTACAATAATGCATTTGCAGTTCTAATAAACAACCATTCTATAGAAGCTAAAATATGTACTGAATTTCTAATTAAATATGTTTTATACGGAATAACTGCTGCAAAAGAAATTGGTGAAAGTGTGCATTCTTGTGATGATGTTATGGCATCTGGATTTGATTGGGCACCTCCCCTTTCGGTGATAGAGGCTTTTGGGGGCGTTTATGAATTTAAAAAACTTGCGTATAAGCATTTAGGTAATCAATTAGAAGATAGCTTTGACCTTAATATTTTATTAGAAGATATCCCAAGTTCGAATTATGATTATAGACCATTCTTCAAAGCAAAATGAAAAATCTATGTATTAATAAAGGGGGGGACTTTATGAAGAAAGTATATGTGTTAGGCGGGGCACAAACAGATTTTGGACGGAACTGGAGCAAAGAAGGGAAAGGGATAATCGCCCTCTTAAAAGAGGTTATTGATGATGGGTTGAAGAATATTGGGGTTACTTATAACGATATTAAAAATTTAAACAAAGAAGGTAGAATTGCTTGCTTCGTAGGGAACTTTATTGGTGAGTACTTTGTAGACCAAGGCCATTTAGGGGCTTTATTAACCGAGGTTAACGATGCTTTTTATGGTGTTCCTTCTGCTAGATATGAAGCTGCATGTGCATCTGGATCTGTTGCACTAGATGCAGGTATAACGAAGATAAGAGCAGGTGATTATGATCTAGTATTGGTTATTGGGTGGGAACTTATGAAGACAGTGGATTCTAAAACATGTGGTGATTTTTTAGGTAGAGCAGCATTTTATGAAAGTGAAGCGAAAAATATTGACTTTCCTTTTCCAAAATTATTTGGGCGACTTGCTGATGAAACAGTGAAAAAATATAATTTTGATAACAAACAATATCTTGATTGTTTAGCGAAAATCTCTGTGAAGAACTACAATAATGCAAAGCGAAATCCTAATGCTCAAACCAAAAAGTGGTTTATGAATGAGGAGCAAGCTAGAGAGAGAGGGACAGCTACTAATCCTACAATTGGTGGAATGCTCGGTACTTCAGATTGCTCCCAAGTGACAGACGGGGCGGCATTTGTAGCATTATCATCAGAAAAAATAATAATTGAGTTTGATAAAGTAAAAGAAGGATGTCCTATTGTAAAGGGATGGGGACATCGTGTAGCACCTATGAAGTTTGAAGAAAAGATGAAAGAAAGCATTAATAATGAGTATATTATACCTTGGACAAGACAAGCAGTAATGGATGCATATCGAAGAGCCAATATGACAGTAGACGATATCGACTTTTTTGAAACTCATGATTGTTTTACTTCTAGTGAATTCGCTGCAATTTCTGCTTTTGGTATAACTGAACCGGGGAAAGAATTAGAAGCAATTCAATCTGACCTAACATCGTTTAATGGAGCTAAACCTGTGAATCCAAGTGGTGGATTAATTGGGTGCGGTCATCCTGTGGGGGCAAGTGGGGTGAGGATGTTTTTAGATCTCTACAAGCAACTAACAAGACGTGCTCTAGGATATCAATTGGAAACTGCTAATAATGGTATGATGCTTAATATTGGTGGAAGCGCGACTACTAATTATACATTTATCGTTGGGAAAGACGAATAACCCCCTTAGTATATAATAAGTTATTTTTATTTTAGGAGATGGTTGTGTGATTAATACATCGACAAAAATCGGACGAAATGTTGTTATAAAAGAAGGTGTTTTTATTGGTGAAAATGTAACTATTGAAGATGAAGTGTATATAGATTATGGATGTATTATAAGGGATAATGTTCACATTAAAAGAGGAAGCTTCATAGGAGCAAGAAGTATTATTGGAGAATATCTCTTTGACTTTTATAGAGATAGAGTTAATAAGAGCCATCCTTTAATAATCGGTGAAAATGCGTTGATTCGGACGGAAAGTATTATATATGGAGACACTGTTATTGGAGAGAATTTTCAATGTGGACATAAAGTTACTATTAGAGAAAATAGCAATATTGGGAATAATGTAAGAATAGGGACCTTATCCGATATACAAGGAGATTGTACAATCGGTAATTATGTAAGTTTGCATAGCAATGTTCATATTGGGCAAAAAAGTGAAATAAAGGACTATGTATGGATTTTTCCATATGTGGTGTTAACAAATGACCCAACTCCACCTTCAGATGAATTGTTAGGTGTGAAAATTGAGTCATTCGCAATAGTTGCAACAGGAAGCGTGTTGTTACCTGGTGTGATGATAAAAGAAGATGCTTTGATAGGTGCTGGCTCAATTGTTACAAAAGATGTTGCTGAAGGTGCAGTAGTAGTTGGTAATCCAGCTAAAGAGATTGCTAAAGTGCACCAAATAAAAAATAAATTTACCGGTGAATCCGCGTATCCTTGGAGGAATTATTTTAAAAAGGGTATGCCATGGGAAGATACAGACTACGAAACATGGTATAAAAACTTGAATATAGAGGGTATTTGATAATTTAAATGTTGTTATATATCTAAGGCAACATCATTAAAAGTTCTAATAGTAGCGAGGAGTGGGCTTTAAGTTGGAGATGAATATGATAGAAAGTTCAATTATTAACAATAAGAAGATGGGCGATGATAAAGGCTATTTAACGGTTATAGAGGAACAAATAACCGTTCCTTTTGATATTAAACGTGTGTTTTATATTTATGGTACCCAAGAGGACGTTAGACGTGGATATCATGCCCACTACAAGACAAGACAGGCCTTGGTAAGCGTTTCTGGAAGTTGTAAGGTTTATTTAAATAATACAAAAAGAAAAACTGATATATTGTTAGATTCTCCTACAAAAATTCTAATCCTTGAGCCTAACGATTGGCATGAAATGTATGATTTTTCAGAAGATTGTGTATTGCTTGTTCTAGCTTCTCACTTATACGACGCTGAAGATTATATTCGAGACTATGAAAAATTTATTGAATTCTATAGTGGAAAATCATAATGAAAATTTTTGTATAAGTACTATTTAAAGGTTTCTTTTGGAACTACTCTAATAGAAATAGGTGGATTATCATGATTCCTTTCCTTAATTTAAAAGAAATTAATTTACGCCATGAGGATGCGATTATGGCTAACATGAAAAGTTTTTTGAATTCCGGATGGTATATTTTAGGGGAGCAAGTAAAAGCTTTTGAGTCCGAGTTTGCAAGTTATTGTGGGACGACGTATTGTCTTGGAGTAGCTAATGGGTTAGACGCACTGGAACTAATTATTAGAGCTTATGAGATAGGTTCTGGTGATGAAGTAATTGTGCCATCAAATACTTATATCGCTTCCATACTATCTATTTCTGCAAATGGTGCTACACCTGTGTTAGTAGAGCCTAACTTACTGACATATAATTTAGATCCTGAAAAAATCGAAGAATATATAACTCCTAATACAAAAGCCATTATGGTAGTTCATCTTTATGGACAGGCATGTAATATGGAGCCAATAAAGCATATTGCAGAAAAATATAGTTTGAAAATAATTGAAGATTGTGCCCAAGCACATGGCGCTGTATATAAGGATTATAAAGTTGGAGCTTTAGGGGATGCTGCAGCGTTTAGTTTCTACCCTGGGAAAAATCTTGGAGCTTTAGGGGATGCAGGAGCCATAACAACCAGTGATGAAAAACTGTATGATACTCTTCATGCTCTAAGAAATTATGGATCACAAAAAAAATACGAGAATATTTTTAAAGGATATAATAGTAGGTTAGATGAAATACAAGCTCCTATATTAAGTACTAAATTAAAATACTTGGACCAAGATAATGAATATAGAAGAACGATTGCGGATTTCTATCTGACCAATATTAAAAATGAACACATTGTGCTACCAAGTGTAGAAGAAGGCCCATTATCACATGTTTGGCACGTATTTGTTATTAGAACTTTGGATAGAACACATTTTATTAATTATATGAGCGACAATGGAATACAGACAATGATTCATTACCCAATCCCCCCGCATAAACAAGAAGCTTATAAAGAATGGAAAGATTTGAAGCTACCAATTTCCGAGAAAATCCATTCAGAAATTTTGAGCCTTCCAATCAGCCCTGTATTAAATATGGCTGACGCGAAAAGAATTGTGGAGGTTGTAAATGAGTACAAACCGCATTAAATTATCGATAGTTGTACCTATATACTACAACGAGTTGAACATCCCACATACTATTCCGAGATTGCAAAATTTGGAGAACATTATACCCGATTGTGATTTTGAGTTTGTGTTTGTAGACGATGGATCGAAAGATAATTCATTTCAGTTGCTACTTGAGGCAAAAAGTTACGATTCTAGGATTAAAGTTATTAAACTTAGTCGTAATTTTGGTTCGATGTCCGCTGTACAAGCAGGTTTGAATTATACTACAGGTGACTGTGTTGGTATTATTTCTGCTGATTTGCAAGACCCTCCGGAAATGTTCAAAGACATGATTGAGCATTGGAAATTAGGTAAAAAAGTCGTTCTTGCCACTAGAGAAGATCGTGAAGAGTCATTATCTCAAAAAGTGTTTTCTAATACTTATTACTATCTGTTAGAAAAGTTTGCTTTAAAGGGATACCCTAAGGGTGGTTTTGATTTTTTATTAATAGATAAACAGGTTGTTTCTGAAATTGTGGAAATTCATGAGAAGAACACAAACATTATGAGCCTTATCTACTGGCTTGGTCATGATCAAGTACAACTTCCCTACGTTAGACAGGAAAGGAAATTTGGTAAATCTAGATGGACACTTTCGAAGAAACTCAAGTTGTTTATTGATTCTTTTGTTAGTTTCTCATATTCACCTATCCGCTTTATGTCCCTTATAGGAGTTATTACTGCGATTTTAAGTTTCTTTTATGGTGTATTTGTAGTGATAGGAACTTTATCAGGTTATATTAATCTTCAAGGATGGACAACAATCATCGCTTTAATAACTTTTTTGTTAGGAATAATCATGATTATGCTGGGTATTATAGGTGAATATCTTTGGAGGATTTTAGATGAAAGTAGAGAAAGACCAACCTACGTTGTTGATAAGACTTTTGAATAAAGAATTTTTAAAATTTGTTATAAGCGGAGGGATTAATACATTAGCCACTTACTTGGTGTATTTACTTCTTCTCTTATTTCTTAATTATTCCTTATCATATACAGTTTCTTATATTTCAGGGATATTTCTTTCTTATTATTTGAATACAGTTTTTGTATTCAAAGAAAAGGTATCATTTATTAAATTTCTTAAATTCCCTATGGTGTACTTGACTCAGTATTTAATAAACATACTTATGTTGTACGTTTTAGTTGAACATCTAGGATTATCGACAAAAGTAGTACCTTTAATAGTTATTGTAGTTACTATTCCTATTACGTATGTTCTTTCTAAGTTAATTATAAAAAGTAAGTGAAAGATAAAGTGGACTAATATTATTCCCAGTATAATGAGCACTGCATAGTATGGGATTGTATGGCACCGAATGTTACTCACGAGTTTTTCGTTTTCAGTTAACGATGAGCGGTAAAGGATATTAATCTGTTTCCGAATTAATCTATTGATAAAGGTGGGTACAAAATGAAACTCCTCATTACCGGCGGAGCCGGCTTCATCGGCAGCAACTTCGTAATCTATATGCTGCAGCAACATCCTGATTACCAGATCGTCAACGTTGATGCGTTGACTTACGCAGGAAATCTGGAGAACCTGAAATCGATTGAGAATCATCCGAACTATACGTTTGTGAAGGCAGACATTACTGATGTAGCGGCGATGGATAAGCTGATCGGTGACGGTGTGGATGTAGTGGTTAACTTTGCTGCTGAGTCTCATGTAGACCGGAGTATTCTGGAGCCGGAAGTGTTCGTGAAGACGAATGTGCTGGGCACTCAAGTGCTGCTGGATGCGGCTAAGAAATATAGTGTGAATAAGTTTGTTCAAGTGTCCACGGATGAGGTCTATGGATCACTTGGTGCTACAGGTCTGTTCACGGAAGAAACACCGCTGACGCCGAACAGCCCGTATTCTGCAAGTAAAGCAGGCGGAGACTTGCTGGTGCGTGCTTATCATGAAACCTTTGGGTTGCCAGTTAACATTACCCGGTGCTCGAATAACTATGGTCCTTACCAGTTCCCGGAGAAGCTGATTCCGCTGATGATCTCGCGTGCGCTGGCAGATCAGGCTTTGCCTGTGTATGGAGACGGAATGAATATCCGTGACTGGCTGTATGTTGAGGATCACTGCAGCGCAATTGATCTGGTTATTCATGAAGGCGTGAATGGTGAAGTGTACAACATCGGCGGTAACAATGAGCGGACGAATGTGCATATTGTGAATACTGTGCTTCAAGAGCTCGGCAAGCCGGATTCGCTGATTTCGTATGTTCAGGATCGTCCCGGACATGACCGCCGTTATGGCATTGATCCAACCAAGATTACGAACGAGCTGGGCTGGAAGCCTAAGCACACGTTCGAAACTGGCATTAAGGAAACTATTCAGTGGTATCTGAATAACAAGGAATGGTGGACCCGCATTCAGTCTGGTGAATACCAGAAGTATGCTGCACTTCAGTACGGCAGCCGTCTGGGAGACTCCTTGTAATGGCGAAGACGAAGGTACTGGTTACAGGGGCTGGTGGGCAACTGGGGCAGGATCTTATGCTTTTGCTTCAGGGTCAGGATTATGAGGCGCTAGGCTGTGACCGTCAGGAGATGGATATTACTGATCTGGACCAGTGCCAGGAGATCATCGGGGCTTTTAAGCCTGATGCTGTCATTCATTGTGCGGCTCACACGGCAGTGGATGCAGCTGAGACTGATGTGGATGCAGCGTACCTGATTAATGCTACAGGAAGCCGGAATGTGGCGCTGGCTGCTGAGAAGGCAGGGGCTAAGCTGGTCTATATCAGCACGGATTATGTATTCGATGGCATGGGGGAGCAACCTTACCATGAATATGATAATACCGACCCCAAGAGTATCTACGGGAAGTCCAAGCGTGCCGGAGAGGTATTAGTCCAGTCGTTATCCTCCAAGTATTTCATCGTACGTACCTCTTGGGTCTATGGCAAATACGGCAATAACTTTGTCAAAACCATGCTGAAGCTAGGGCAGGAAAAGCCGTTGCTGCAGGTTGTCGATGACCAGAAGGGCTCACCTACGTATACGGTGGACCTGGCGAGATTCTTGCTTGAGCTTATCCAGACTGAAAAGTATGGAGTGTACCACGCCTCGAACACAGAGTCTTGCACATGGTATGAATTCACCCAGGCCATCTTTGCGGAAGCAGAGGAACTTCTGGGGCTGAAGTTTACAGCGAAGCTTGAACCTTGTGGGACGGAGCAATTCCCCCGTCCGGCGCCTCGCCCACGCAACTCGGTGATGGAGCATCTGGCGATCCGTACCAACGGGTTCCAGGATATCCGTCCATGGCGTGAAGGATTGAGAGACTTTTTGCTGGAGCTGAAATAGCTGCAGGATATGTTGAAGAACCCCTAATCCATCTTAATGGTTAGGGGTTTCTTATTCTAATTTGATAGTCTTGATGAGAGCGGTTCAACAACCTTCCATAGCCCGGCACCTCTCTTTTCGTTATAATGGGGAGTAACACGTTCGACTAATCAATATATGGAACTCGAGGTACCCCATGAAACTTAAAACGGTCAGTGTGCATATTGTTACTTATAACAGCGCAGATGATATTGCGGATTGCTTGTCGGCTGTGCTGGCTCAGAATTATCCGGTCAAAAAGATTGTGGTAGTGGATAATGCTTCCACGGATGGATCGGCGGAGAAGGTGAGGGCGTTCTATCATGAGCTTACCCAGGGATCAGCGCGTATGCGTATCGATCCGTTACACTCCGTTGACGAAGCAGTAACCTCATCATATAACGCAGCATCAGCCAACTATGTAGGAAGTTTGGAGAGCCCCCCGAGCCCAACCCTCGTCCTCCTGGAAAATGAACATAACACCGGCTTCGCCTTCGCACACAATCAGGCAATTGCCGGTACTACGACCGATTATGTGCTGGTGTTGAATCCGGACCTTACGCTGGCCCCGGATTATATATCCAAGCTGGTTGCCCGGATGGAAGCCGATTCCCTGATCGGGAGTGCCACAGGCAAACTGCTGCTGAAGGCGGATCATTCGCTGGTGGATAGTACCGGACTGCGGATGAATAAGGCGCGGAGGGCTTTTGACCGTGGAGCGGGAGAGCCTGCCGACCAGTGGAATGAGTCTGGCGAAGTATTCGGTGTCTCCGGTGCGGCGGCGATGTACTCGCGGCGGATGATTGAGGATATCAGCGTGGAGGGGGGATTTTTCGACGCGGATTTTTTTGCGTATAAGGAAGATGTAGATGTGGCTTGGCGTGCGGAATTGTTCGGCTGGAAGGCCTACTATGATGCGGAAGCGATAGGCTACCATGAGCGGGGCTGGAAGACATCGGGGCGGAGTGGTAAAGCGATGTTCATCAAGCGGATCTCCTATATTAATCGGTATAAAATGATATACAAGAACGAGCCCTCCCGCACACTGCTGCTCACTCTGCTAAATTCTCTTCCTTACGAGATCGCCGCACATGGCTACTCGCTATTGAAAGAGCCTAAGCTGTTAGGAGCCTGGATCTCCTTCTTCGCACAGAGAGCTGCCCTGAAGCGCAAGCGCCAGTATATTCAGGAGAAGGCAAAGCGTCTGGGCAGAGGGGCGGAATAAGAGAGTTTTCGATAAAACCTTGAAAGGGCTGGAGTGTTGGCGGACGCTGGTTGCTGCCAGCAATGAAGCTGACCGAGGAATGACGGATAGCCTTGTAAAAACCTCCCTGAATAGGCGCTGCCTATCAGCGGGGTTTTTGTGTTATAATAATTGTCGATAGATTACTATATTTGTCAGGAGAGTATAGCAGTGAATGTAGATGTTAGTATATTGATTCTAAATTACAACACATGCCGCCTGACGATGGATTGTCTGAGGTCGGTATATGATTCGGAGACAAGGTATTCCTATGAAATTATTCTAGTAGATAATAACTCCCAGGATGACTCGGTGGAGATGATAAGCAAGGAGTTCCCGGAGGTGCTGTTAATCGCCAATTCGGAGAATGTAGGCTTTGCCAAGGGGAATAACCAGGGGATGGAGGTCGCCTCCGGGCGTTATGTGCTGCTGCTCAATTCAGATACCGTGATCCGTAAGGATACGCTGGAGACGATGCTTGCGTTCATGGACAGCCGCCTTGATCTTGGCGCGTCCGGGTGTAAGGTGATTTTGCCGGACGGGTCGCTCGATAAGGCCTGCCGGAGAGGGTTCCCGACCCCTTCTGCGTCGTTCTATTATGCCTTTGGCTTCAGTAAGCTGTTCCCGGACCGTCCGAAGTTCAACGGTTATCAGCTGGGCTATCTGGACCCGGATGACGAATATCCGGTAGATTGTCTGGTTGGAGCGTTCATGCTGCTGCGCCGGGAGACGATTGAGCAGGTGGGCGGGCTGGATGAGACCTTTTTCATGTATGGAGAGGATCTGGATTGGTGTTACCGGATCAAGGAAGCGGGCTGGGGGATCTATTATTATCCGCAGACATCCATCGTACATCTGAAGGGTGGGAGTGCGCGCCGCAGACCGTTCAAGATTGTGTATGAGTTTCACCGGGCCATGATTTTATTTCATAAGAAGCATTATAGCAGCCGCTACAACAGTATGATAAATGGAGCGGTCTATGCGGGCGTCGGCGTTAAGTTCACTCTGTCGCTGCTGCGCAACGCATTGATTGCCCCGCGTAAGGTACCTACACCCGCACAGAGTTTGAATGTTCCCGGGGAAGCCGGTATCCGCAATGAATCGAAGGCTGAGGTGAGATTATGATGCGCCGGAATCAAAAGTTTTTGACCCAACTATATATGGTAGCCGACTTTATCGTGATCCAGTTGTCCTTCCTTGCGGCCTGGTGGCTGAAGTTCAAGAGCGGCTTGCTGGAATCCTACCGGACGCTGCCTATAGAATCCTATGGGTACTGGAGTATTATCTATGGGGCCATAGCCGTACTGATCGGTATTGTAGTGTCTCTATACTTGCCTAAGCGGAAGAAGCGGTTCATTGATGAATTCGTCAAAATTTTTCAGGTACATGTTATGGGTATTTTTATTCTGCTTGGTCTAATGTTCTTCTTGAGAGAAATTGATATCTCCCGGCAATACCTGGCGATCTACATGGGCTTCAATATTCTATCCATTATGCTGTACCGTTATGTGCTGAAGAAGATGCTGAAGTCGCTGCGTGAAAAAGGCTTCAACCGCCAGTTCGTCCTGATTCTTGGTGCAGGCACATTGGGTAAAAGATTCTATAACAACCTGGAGCAGTATCCGGAGCTGGGCTATGAGGCCATCGGGTTCCTGGATGACTTCCATCAGTGGGATGGCATTGAGGAGCAGCGGTATAAGCCGATTCTGGGTACAGTGGATCAGTTGGAGGCTATGCTGGAGATGCTTCCTGTCGATGAGGTGATTCTGGCGCTACCGCTGGATGCCCACTCGAAATACCCGGCTATTATTGCAACTTGTGAGAAAGCCGGGATGCGGACGCTGATTATCCCTGACTTCTTCGATTACCTGCCGGCCCGTCCGTATTTCGATAACTTTGCCGGGATGCCGATGATTAATGTACGCGATATTCCGCTGGATATGGCCGGGAACAAAATGGCAAAGCGTGCGTTTGATATTGTATTCGCCTTGTTCGCCATTCTCATGCTGTCTCCGGTGATGCTGATTGTTGCGCTCGGAGTGCGCCTGACTTCACCGGGACCGGTGATTTTCAAGCAGGAGCGGGTGGGCCTGAACCGCCGTAATTTCATGATGTACAAGTTCCGTTCCATGAAAATGCAGACGGACGGTGAAGTGGACACAGGCTGGAGCACGAAGGAAGATCCGCGCCGGACCCGCTTTGGTACGTTTATCCGCCGAACGAGTCTGGATGAGCTGCCGCAATTCTTCAACGTGCTGTTCGGGCAGATGAGTGTGGTTGGTCCGCGGCCGGAGCGCCCTTATTTTGTAGAGCAGTTCCGCGGCGAGATTCCGAAGTATATGGTTAAGCATCATGTGCGGCCGGGGATTACCGGCTGGGCTCAGAGTAACGGTCTGCGCGGGGATACCTCGATTGAGGACCGGATCAAGCATGATATTTTCTATATCGAGAATTGGTCTCTGCTGTTCGACATCCGGATTATTGCCAAGACTATTCGTAATGGCTTTAAGAACGCTTATTAATACACGATCTTATCTATATTCTATTCTCCGCTAAAAAACGGTTGCTGCCCCTTGAGGATGACACAGCCGTTTTTGCTTTTTTCAGTCGACTCTCTACTACTTGCAAAGGAGACTGCCATCATGAAGAGAACAAAGCTTATTGCTTCTATTACTATGATCGGGGCTGTTACACTTTTGCTTGTATTGATGCTTGGAGGAAAAGAAAAACAGCCAGCTACAGGCTTCGCGGCCCATAGGGTCATTGCCCATGCCATGGGCGGAATCAATGACAAGGCGTATACCAATACCAAGGACGCTTTTATTGCGAACTATGAGCAGGGGACCCGGATCTTTGAGGCGGACCTGCTGCTGACCAGTGATGAACAGCTCGTGGCCCGTCATGAATGGACTACAGGTATGAGTAAGAAGCTGGGTCAACAGGAGGTTCTTCCTCCTGACAAGCAGGGAGAGGTGCTGACTCACGATGAAGTGATGAACAGCCCGGTGCTGGAGCTCTACTCTCCGCTGGATATTGAGAAAATCGTCAATCTGATGGAGATCTATCCGGATACTTATATTGTTACGGACACGAAGGAGCTGGAACCGGAACAGGTAACGAAGCAATTTCAGCTCATTGTAGAAGCCGCCCGGAAGAAGGACCCTGCGCTGCTGGAGCGGATTGTTCCGCAGATTTACAGCCGGGAGATGCTGGAGGTTGTGAAGCAGGTGTACGCTTTTCCGGAAATCATCTATACCCTATACCAGACTGAGGACAGCGACGAGGTGGTCATTGAATTCGTCAAGCAGACCGGCGTGGACATCACGATGCCGACAACCAGGGCTACCAAGAGCTTCGTGCGTAACTTGAAAAAAGCGGGCGCCAGAGTCTACGTGCATACCGTGAACGATGAGCAGGAGATTGTGGAGCTGTCCCGGCTGGGCGTCAACGGATTCTACACTGATTTTGTCCCGGAAAATGATTTGAACCGGATCAAGGGTCTCCGCTGATCGAGGAGAAGGCTAAGGCAAATATGCGAAAAAATGTTCGCATTTTGTTCTCTTTTAAATTGACACCCCCCTTCGTGCTGACTTAGACTAGAGATACGGATTTTTGCGAGCGCAGGAGTGTGTATATTCACTTAGATGAACAATGAGGATGGACAAAGATGAACGAGATGCGGCAAATGATCAGGCCATGGCGGCATGTA
Source organism: Paenibacillus sp. FSL H8-0122 (assembly GCF_038005345.1). Lineage (NCBI taxonomy): Bacteria > Bacillati > Bacillota > Bacilli > Caryophanales > Paenibacillaceae > Paenibacillus > Paenibacillus sp. FSL H8-0122. The sequence goes on from NZ_JBBOTB010000001.1 coordinate 7,441,262, forward strand.
TTCAAGCTGGACCCGGACCGTGTGCTTGGTGACAAGGAGCTGGCCGCTGTGTGCCAGTCGGGAACCGATGCGATTATCGTAGGCGGCTCTACTGGCGTGACTTATGAGAATACAGTGAGTCTGCTTGCGAGAATCCGGCAGTATGACCTGCCTTGCGCGCTGGAGATTTCGGATTTGGAGGCCGCTGTGCCCGGTTTTGACCTGTATATGATTCCCATGGTGCTCAACACTGACGATACTTCATGGATTCTCGGCCATCACCGCCGGGCGATTGAACGCTTCGGCAGTCTGATCCCATGGGAATTGCTGCTGACAGAGGGCTATATTGTGCTGAACAGCGATTCCTCGGTAGCGCGCCTGACCGGTGCGGACTGCTCGCTCGATGCGGCTGGTGCGGGAGCCTATGCGCAGATTGCAGACAAGCTGATGAACCTCCCGGTGGTCTACCTTGAATATAGCGGACGTTATGGAGATCTGGAGATTGTGCGCGAGGTCAGGGAAGTGGTTGAGCACAGCCAGCTTTTCTACGGAGGCGGAATTACAGGTCCAGAGGAAGCCATGCATGTAGCCGCGCTATGTGATACAGTAGTGGTCGGCAATATTATTTATAGTAATGTGGAACAAGCGCTGTTGACGGTCCAGGCTGTACGGGATACACCGCAGATGGACTGGTAGAGTTTATAGATCATGTCCAAATGTTCACCGCAGCGACGACCAAGCTTCGAGTTCAAACCTTAAGTGCGTCTTATATAACTTATATTCAGAAAGGAGCATGTAACACATGCAACTTGTTAACATACAGGACGCCGTAAGCCGTCTGAATCCCCCGCAGCGTCAGGCTGTAGAAGCAACTGAAGGACCCCTGCTAATCATGGCTGGCGCGGGCAGCGGCAAGACCCGGGTGCTGACCCACAGGATAGCCTGGCTGATTGCGAACCGCAAGGCACCGCCTTGGGCGATTCTGGCGATTACGTTTACCAATAAGGCCGCCCGGGAGATGCAGGATCGTGTCTCCAAGCTGGTAGGGCCGGAGGGCCGGGATATTTGGGTATCCACTTTTCACTCCATGTGTGTGCGGATTCTGCGGAAGGATATCGATCAGATTGGTTTCACCTCGAATTTCTCCATTCTGGATTCGACAGATCAGCTGTCCGTCATCCGCAATTGTATGAAGGATCTCGACATCGACACCAAGAAGTTCGAACCGAAGGCCATCCAGGCTGTCATCAGCACGAATAAGAATGAGTTGATTACACCGGCGCAGTATGAGCAGAAGGTTGGCGATTATTTTGAAGGCCTGGTGGCTAAGGTGTATTCCAAATACCAGCACCGGCTGAGAAGCAATAACTCTCTCGATTTCGATGACCTGATTATGAAGACGATCGAGCTGTTCAAGGAGAAGCCGGATGTACTGGATTTCTATCAGAAGAAGTTCAAGTATATTCATGTCGATGAGTATCAGGATACGAACCGTGCGCAGTACATGCTCTGCCGGATGCTGGCTGAAGGCCACCACCGGATCTGCGTGGTCGGGGACAGTGACCAGTCGATCTACCGCTGGCGCGGGGCGGATATCTCGAACATTTTGAACTTCGAAGAGGATTACCCCGAAGCCCAGACGATTCTGCTGGAGCAGAATTACCGTTCCACCTCGAACATTCTGAATGCCGCCAACGGCGTGATTGCCCTCAATACGGGACGCAAGCCGAAGAAGCTGTGGACCGACTCCGATGAAGGCGCGAAGATCAAGGTGTTCCGTGGCGACACTGAGCATGACGAAGGATATTTTGTCACCGGGGAGATCAACAAAAATGTCAAGCAGGGGCAGGCCTACCAGAACCATGCGATTCTGTACCGTACGAACGCCCAGTCCCGTGTAATAGAAGAAATTCTGATCAAATCGGATATTCCCTACCAGATCGTTGGGGGGATCAAGTTCTACGACCGTAAGGAAATCAAGGATCTGCTGGCGTATCTCCGCCTGCTGTCCAATCCTGATGATGATATCAGCCTGACGCGGATTATCAATGTTCCGAAGCGCGGGCTGGGGGATACAACCGTTGGGAAGCTTGCGGCAGCGGCTGCGGCCCAGGGCGTCTCGATTTTCCGGGCGCTGCAGACGGTGGATGATCTCGGGTTCGCCGGGCGGACCCGCAACACGCTGGTGGAATTCTACGATATGATCGAAGCCCTGCACCGGATGGTGGAATTCCTCTCGGTGACAGAGCTGACTGAGAAGATTCTCGAGCTGTCGCAGTACCGCCTTGAATTGCAGAATGAGAATACGCTGGAGTCCCGTTCACGCCTGGAGAACATTGACGAGTTCCTGTCCGTTACGATGGAATTCGAGAAGAACAATGAAGACAAGTCGCTGGTCTCCTTCCTGACCGACCTGGCGCTGGTTGCGGACATCGACAGCGTGAATGATGAAGAAGAACGCAGTGATGCGGTGGTGCTGATGACGATGCACAGCGCGAAGGGGCTGGAGTTCCCGACCGTCTTCATCATCGGGATGGAGGAAGGGGTGTTCCCGCACAGCCGCGCCTTCCAGGACAATGATGAACTGGAAGAAGAACGCCGGCTGGCGTATGTGGGCATTACCCGTGCGGAGAAGCAGCTGTTCCTCAGCTGCGCACGGATGCGCACGTTGTTCGGGCGGACGAACGCGAATGCGCCGTCCCGCTTCCTGGAGGAGATTCCGGAGGAGCTGAAGGAAGATACCGTCCGTGAATCGGACCGCTTCCGGCGCGGAGGCGCGGAGGCAGGCGGTGCCTATGGCGGCCGGGGCTTCGGCGGAAGCGGAGGCAGCCGGGGGAACTTCGGCAGCCGCACCGCTGCTGCCGGGAACGCGCCGGGAGGCGGCGGGTCCGCCAGCTTCGGCAGCGGCAGCTCGGCAAGCGCGGTGCCTGGCGCGGGCCGTGTGGTGGTGACGACCGGAGGCGCGCAGCGCACGACGGGCGGAGCCGGGGCGGCTGCCGAGGCCGGAGGCTTCAAGGCGGGCGACAAGGTCGCCCACGGCAAATGGGGCACCGGCACCATTGTGGCTGTGAAGGGCAGCGGCAACGATACGGAGCTGCAGATTGCCTTCCCGGCGCCGGTAGGTGTTAAGCGGCTGCTGGCCGGCTTTGCGCCGATCACCAAAGTTGAATAAATCAAGCTTGCGATTAACGGCAGTGCTTTTGGATCACGCTAACCGTAGGAAACCTATTTGACGGAGGGATATGCCGGATGGATATGATGTTCACGATGGAAGAGCTTGTAGCCGAGCTGAATCAATACAATTATCACTACTATACGCTGGATGCCCCGCAGATTAGCGACAAGGAATATGATGTGCTCTACGATAAGCTGGTGGCCCTGGAAGCGGAGAGCGGGATTGTGCTTCCGCATTCCCCAACCCAGCGTGTAGGCGGAGAGCTGCTGAAGGGCTTCACGCCGCACCGCCATCTGGCGCCGCTGTGGAGTCTGGATAAGGCGCAGAACATTGAACAGCTTCGTACCTGGAACACCCGTGTGCTGAAGCTGGTGAATGATTATAATACCAAGAACCCGGACAATCTGCTGCCGGAGCCGTGTTATGCCGTGGAGCTGAAGTTCGACGGCTTGACCCTGAACCTGACCTACCGTGACGGGGCGCTTGTACAAGCAGCTACCCGCGGCAACGGGGTGACAGGTGAGGGAATTCTGGCCCAGGTGAAGACGATCAAGTCCGTTCCGCTGAATATTCCGTTCAAGGAAGGCGTTATTGAAGTGCAGGGTGAGGGGATTATGAACCTATCTGTACTGGCGGATTATAATACCCGCGCAGCAGAGCCGCTGAAGAATGCACGCAACGGTGCGGCGGGTGCGCTGCGCAACCTGAATCCGAAGATGACTGCCGACCGCAGGCTGAATGCTTTCTTTTATAATGTGGGGTATGCAGAGGGCGTGCAGTTCGCCGATCATCAGGAGATGATGGATTTCCTGCGCAGCAACCAGTTCAAGGTTAACCCTTACCTCAACTATTTCAGCAATTTCGATGATGTGACCGAGCAGCTGGCAGAGATTGAAGAGAGCCGTTCCGGTCTGGATTATCTGATTGACGGGGCGGTTATTAAGGTCACGGACTTCCGCATCCGTGAGGCGCTGGGCTATACCGACAAGTTCCCGCGCTGGGCCGTAGCCTATAAATTCGAGGCGGAAGAGACCACAACCATTCTGGAATCTGTAAGCTGGAATGTCGGACGTACAGGCAAGGTCACTCCGCTTGCGAGGGTAGAAGCTGTAGAATTAGCCGGTGTTACGGTGCAGAACTGCACACTTAACAACGTAGGCGATATTGAGCGCAAGAATCTGAAGTTTGCTCTGGGTACACGGGTATTCATCCGCCGCTCCAATGATGTCATCCCGGAGATTCTGGGTAAGGTGACAGAAGAGAGTGACGGGGGGGAGATACTATTCCCTGAGGAATGTCCAGCCTGCGGGTTCCCGCTGGAGATGCGCGGCGCTCATCTGTTCTGCAACAACAAGCTTGACTGCAAGCCGCAGATTGTCAGCCGGATTACGCATTTTGCCTCCAGAGATGCCATGGATATTGAGACGTTCAGTGAGAAGACGGCGGCTCAATTGCATGAAGAGCTTAGTGTACGGGAGCCTGCGGATCTGTACGAGCTAACCTTCGACCAACTGGTGAAGCTGGAACGGTTCGGAGAGAAGAAGGCGGCGAATCTGCTGAAGGCACTTGAAGACAGCAAAGGGAGAGATCTGGCATCCTTCCTCTATGCACTCGGCATTCCTAATACCGGCAAAGCCACGACAAGAATGCTGGCCGACCATTACCGCAGCCTGGAAGCCGTCATGTCTGCTACAGCGGAGGAACTGGCCGGACTGCCGGATATCGGAGGGATTGTGGCGGAGAGCATCGTGAATTATTTTGCCGACCCGTTCGTAGTGGTTAGCATCGACCGTATGCGGGCGCTGGGGGTAGAGGCCAAGGCTCCTGAAGCTCCGCGTGTAGTCAATACGAATACCTATTTCAGCGGCAAAACAGTTGTCTTGACCGGTTCCCTGCAAAAAATGACCCGCGAGGAAGCCGCCGAACGCCTGGAAGCTCTGGGAGCCAAGGTATCCGGCAGCGTCTCCAAGAAGACTGACCTGGTCATCGCCGGGGAGAAGGCGGGAAGCAAGCTGGCCAAGGCTCAGCAGCTCGGCATTCAAGTCATTGAGGATGAAGACGAGCTGATCCGCTTGCTGGAGATGTAGAATAAGGATTATCAACGGATATTGAATGTAACAGAACAGGAGTCCTGTACTTCCTTTGCCTGACGGCGGAGGGATACAGGGCTTTTTATATGAGTAGCCTTTATATGTTTCACATGAACACTTGATAATTTAATACAACTCCATACTTATTTTGACAGTTAGTTAATCTTTCCAAGGTAAGCTTGGGATTAGAACCGTCACAATGAGGAAGGGGTATATGATGAACAAGTTAATGAGGGGCATGATTTTTGGAGGATTGGCGGCAGCCGTAGTCTCAGGAGCAACACTTGCAGGGGCGGCCAAGAGCCCGGCTAATTCCGGGGGCGCTGCCAAGGCCCAGTCTAAGAATCTTATCGTTCTGATCGGCGACGGCATGGGCCCGGCCCAAGTGTCTGCGGCAAGATATTTTCAGCAATATACCAAGGGTGTCAAGCACCTGAACCTCGATCCATACTACGTGGGTCAAGCTACTACATATGCAGACCGGGGAGAGGACAGCGGTAAAATCGTATCCGGGATCGTCACAGACTCCGCCTCTGCCGGTACTGCATTTGCTACAGGCCATAAAACCTATAACGCAGGCATCAGTGTCTCGAATGAGGATGTCTCGAGGCCCTTTGCTTCTATTATCGAAGCTGCCGAGAGCGCGGGCAAGGCCACCGGCCTTGTGACTTCTGCCCGTATCACCCATGCCACACCTGCCGTGTACGCTTCCCATGTCCGTAATCGTGACAATGAATCGGCGATTGCCTCACAGTATCTGGAGAGCGGTGTAGATGTGCTCATGGGCGGCGGGAAGCAGTTCTTCCTGACCAAGGATGAGAAGGGCAAGCGTACGGATAAGAACCTGCTGCCTGACTTCAAAGCCAAAGGCTATACGGTGGTTGAGAATACCGCAGCCTTAAATGCACTCACTTCCAAGAATACCAAGGTATTAGGCTTGTTCGGTAACTCCCATGTGGCTTACACGCCAGACCGCACTCCGGAAATTCCAAGCCTCTCGGCGATGACCTCCAAGGCACTGAATATTCTGTCCGCCGATAAAGACGGCTTCGTCATGATGATTGAAGGCGGGCGTATCGACCATGCCGGTCATGCCAACGATCTGCCAACCCTGGTGCAGGAAGCGCTTGACTTCGACGCCGCCTTCAAGACAGCAGTTGAATTTGCGAAGAAAAACGGTAACACCTCCGTAGTGGTTACTGCTGACCATGAGACAGGCGGTCTCTCACTCTCGCGTGACAATATCTATGAGATCAACATCGATCTGTGGAACAAGCAGAAGCACTCCTCCGAGAGTCTGGCAGCAGATCTTGAAGCAGCGCAGACACCGGAAGAGATCCGCAAGATCGTAACGGCAAACACCTGGATCACGGATCTGACGGAGGAGGAAGTTACCCAGATTATGAATGGTGACGGATCTTCGTACAAACGGGAGGGCGCATATAATGCAGTGATCTCCAAGCGCCTGCTGGTCGGCTGGTCGGGTCACGGCCACTCTGCAGTGGATGTTGGGGTGTGGGCGTATGGCCCGATTGCTGACAAGGTGAAGGGACAGATTGACAATACGCAGATCGCAACTATGGGAGCGGGAATACTGGGACTGGATCTGAACAAGCGTTCCGCAGAGCTGCAGTCGAAGTATGTCTATCCGAAATTCAAAATCAGCCGCGACAATGAAGTGCTCTACCCGGCTCAGGCTCTGGTGAAGGCGCTTGGAGGAAGCTATACAGGGAATACTTCTACCGCCAAGCTCACTATCGGAAAGAATACGATCGAGGTCGATCTGACCGGTAAAACAGCGAAGCTGAACAGCAAAGCGGCCGCATACACGGTGGATGTGGATAACAACGTACTCTACCTTCCGCTTAGTGCATTCAACCAGTTGAAGGGCACGACCTTAACCTGGGATGCGTTATCCGAACGCATTGTGCTCAGATAGGAGTGGCTCTTATTGCTTCAGATTCAGAATTTGACCAAACAATTCAAAGTGGACGGCAGAGCTGTACCGATTCTCAATATCCCCCTTTGGAAGGTTGAAAAGGGAGAGTGCGTAGCCATTACCGGACCCAGCGGGTCCGGTAAAAGCACGCTTTTGCACCTGATCAGCGGCATTATGCGTGCAGACAGCGGCAGAATTACCGTAGACGGGCAGCCGCTTCACGAGTTAACTGAGGCGAAGCGCGATGCCTTTCGTGCTTCTGCTATCGGCTATGTGCTTCAAGACTTCCATCTGATTCCTTCGCTAACTGCACGGCAGAATATCGAGATTGCCATGACGGCCCGGCTTCCGCAAAAGGAGAGACGGCGCATAGTGGACGGCTGGCTGGAGCAGGTGGGTCTGGGTGGCCGCGGAAGGCATCTGCCTTCCCAGCTCTCACGCGGGCAGCAGCAGCGTGTTGCTATTGTAAGGGCCATGGTCAATCACCCGCCGCTTCTGCTGGCAGATGAACCGACCGGCAGCTTGGACTGGGAGACGGCCGATGAGATATCCTCTCTGCTCCTGGAGCTTAGCGCGGCGCATGGACACACTTCAATCATGGTAACCCATGACCTCAATATGGCTGAACGGTTTCCACGCCGCTTGAACATTCAGGATATCAATGAAGTGCGGCGGGAGGCATTATCCCGGCAGCGCTCTTCGCTCAGTGGGGTGGACAAGGAGGGGATTTCGCTATGAGTCTGTTCCGGCTCACTCTCCGCAATGTACTGCACCGGCGATTCCTGTCTCTTCTTACCGTGTGTGCAGTGGCGATTACCGTTGCTTTTATCGTTTTGCTTGTCCTCTCCCGGCAGAGTGTGGAGCAGGGGGCCAAGAAGGGATATGGACCCTTTGACCTTGTCATAGGAGCAGCGGGAAGTGAGACGCAGCTGGTGCTCAATACCTTTTATCATATCGGCGCACCAACCGGGAATATCCCGCTCACTGTTCTGGATGAGGCACGGCAGGACCCGTCTGTGGAAGCCGCCTTTGCGATGACCACTGGCGATAACTACAAGGGGTATCCGATTGTCGGGATAGATTCCGGTTACTTCTTCACCCGCTATGGCGGCAGCAGGCTGCAGGAAGGTAAGATGTATACCCATACCGGTGATACGATTATCGGCTCGTATGTTGCCCAGTCACTAGGACTGAAGGTAGGCGATACCTTTGCGGGGGCGCATGGACTTGTGCAGGGAGAAGACCACGAATCCGCAGCGGCTGAGCACGAGGAGGGTCATGAGGAGGAACACGAAGCCGGAGAGTCAGGCGGGCATGCCCATGAGGATTTTCGATACAGGGTAGCGGGTATTCTTCCAGAGCTCCATACTCCAGATGACCGTGCGGTCTTTACAACGGTGGACTATGCCTGGGCTGTACACGGGCTCGCGCCTGAGGAACGGGAGATTACGGCGGTGCTGGTTAAGCCGGCCAGTCTGCTGGGGGCCCATGATTTGAAGCAGGCGTTCGATGGCAGCAGCGGTGTTCAGGCGGCGTATACCAGCAAGGCCGTGTCCGAGGTGTTGAATGCAGTGGATCAGGGCTCCCGGCTGCTTGGGATGCTGACAGCCATATGTGTGCTGCTCGCAGCTATTGCGATTCTATTATCTCTTGTTGCAGCAGCCTCGGAGCGGACTAAGGATGTCGGAATACTGCGTCTTCTCGGAAAATCACGGGCCTACGTATGGCTCTCCCTGACCACAGAAGGCCTGCTGGTAACAACAACCGGACTTATCGTTGGGCTTGTAATCGGACATCTCGGAGCTTATCTGCTTAAGGATATGCTGTTCTCGCAGGCGGGCATTCAAATCGAGCCCTACCACTGGACACCGGAGCATGGGCTTATTGTGCTTGGTGCGCTGGCTATAGGTCTGCTGTCCTCGCTTGGACCGGCCTTCCGGATGTACCGGATGCATCCGCTCGCCTTGTTCAAATCATAGGAGGTACGTTCAATTGATACGACTACAAGGAAGAATGCTTCTGCTGTCAGGAGCTGTGACAGGTATGCTGCTGCTTCAGGCATGTGGCCAGAATGCTGCTACTAACGGAAACGGGGAGTCCTTTGCGGCGGTGGCAGAAGCTCCGCAGAGCACTGAGGAAGTCGCGAAGGAAGCACAGATATCCTCATCCCCTTCTCCGCAGGCCACTGCTCCAGTAGCCAAAGACGGAGTTGCTGCATCCGCTGCTCCATCCAAAGGTACGGATGCCGGACCTAAGGTGACGGTTACGTTCAAGCCGTCTCCCGCGCCTACTGCTGCACCTGTAGGGACGGCTACCCGGAAGCCCTCCGGAAAGACTGTAACTACTACCCCGAGCCCGGCCGCCTCTTCTTCTGTACACAGCCCCCGCCCAGTGGCATCGCCTAAGGATACCGGGGGGAGCAGCGTTGTAGCGGAATCCGTCAAGGCTGGATCTGCTCCGGCATTAAGCGTGTCACCGTCACTGTCTCCGTCTGCGGCACCAGCGGCAGCCGCTACCGTGGGTGCTGCCTTCACGGGGAATAAGGCCATAGACTGGAATGGTTTTTTTGATGGAGACGATCAGACCCGGCCCTCAGAGCACTTCTGGGATCTCAGCGGACAGCAAGTGACCATTAAGGGCTTCATGGGTGAGGTCCTTTCTTTTGAGAAAAACTGGTTTCTGCTGATCCCCGAACCGGGTGCCGAATGTCCGTTTGATAATGGGGATGAGACCTACTGGAACAAGATTATGATCGTATTTGTTCCTGAAGGCAGTAAGCTCCGGTACACCTCTGGTCCGCTAGAAATATCGGGGCGTCTGGATGTCGGAATCAAGATTGACGAGTCCGGCTACAAAACCATGTTCCGCCTGTACGACGCTTCCTTCACCAGCCTGTGATCCATGAAGCAAGAACCAAAAAAACCTCCAAATCCCGGATTGGGAAAGGAGGTTTTTTGTACTGAATAGAGAACAAAAGCTACATTACACCCGCTTCGCACCCGGCAGCCAGGCATCTTTATCGTACCCCCGCTGTTCCCAGTACCCGGTATAATCTTCATTGATTAACTCAATCCGGTTCAGCCATTTGACTGATTTATAGGCATACATTTGCGGAGTCACCAGTCGAACCGGCCCGCCGAGCTGATTGGGGATAGGTTTGCCATCGTGCATCACGGCCACCATGATATCGTCCATCCTTGCCTGATCCAGAGTGAGTGAGTCCGTATAGACACCGTCTCCCGAGTAGAGCTTGACCATGACGGCCCCAGGCTGCACACCGGCCATATCGAGCAGCTTTGAGAGGGGGAGGCCCTCCCATGTATTTTTGTACACAGACCAGCCGGTCACGCAGTGAAAATCACTGACCTGTACCTCGCGCTGCAGCTTGACGAACTCTTCCCAGTTCCAGCTCAGCTTCTTATCCACCAGCCCATCAATGGTAAAAGACCAGTTGGAGTTGTCGAACGCAGGAATGGCTGTGACCGTATATACGCGAAAACTGCCCTCGGCTCCCCCGCCGATAGGAGGTGCCGATTCCGCCAGCGGAATAGGATCTGGAATCAATGCATTGGCATTGGTTGCCGCATAGTCGGCTGTACCCGGAAACTGCAGGGATTTACCGATCCAGCGGACAAAAGTAGGGCCGAGCGTGACAGCAAGCCCTGCACCTACCGCAGCCTTGATGAAACCACGGCGTGAATACATAGGCTGGGCTTCAGAAGGAGCCGCGCGCCGTGCCCGTCCTGCGGGTGAAGAGGCCTCTTCAAGAGGGACAGCTTCTGCCACAATCGTGCGCTTCTTGGGCTCCTTCAGCCACTTCACCCGGGTAATGGAGTGATAGATGATGACTGGAAGGCCGATCCAGGTCAGCAGATCATGAATGAATAACGCAGTATTCGCTGCTCTCGGCCCGGCAAGCCTGAACTGCCAGAGCACAACCCCTGAGATCAGCCACCCGATCAAAAGCGTAAGCACGAAGAGGACGTTGGCTTTTTGCGCAGGTTTACCCTTCAGCCGCTTCCAGTGCTTCGCTGCCAGGAACAGATAGTAGACCACAGGGATCAACAGCGCCAGTCCAAATACGATATGGCCCCATTTCAGCCACACTCTGCCCTCTCCCAGCAGCTCTCTCCAGAAGCCGCCCACTAGCATCAGACCGCTAACGGCAAGGATTAAGACCAGCCAGGCATTCCACAGGTGAATCGAGACGAGCTTCTTGCCGTATCCTTTGCGAAGGGTCGTAAGTAAGTTTTTCAAGCGCTTGGCCTCCTCTGGTGCCCCCGGCTTAGAGTGATTAATTCAAGTTTTAACTAATTGTACCGCAAAAAGTGTCCCTTGAATAATTCTCTGGCGTTATCCAGATTCCGCGGATTATTCCGCCGCCCATTCCTCCAGCTTCTTGTCACCGGGCAGCAGCAGCGCCAGCAGGCCGAGCAGCGGCAGGAAGCCGCAGGCCACGAACACCGTGGCGATTCCGATCGTGTCGATCAGATGCCCGATCACGACAGAACCAATTCCGCCAAGCCCGAAAGCAAGGCCGGTTATTAGACCCGAGACCGTCCCGATATTGCCCGGATACAGCATCTGCGCGTAGATCACAGTGACGGAGAAGCTGGATAGTAGAATGAACCCGGAGATGATCAGCAGCACCGCCGCCCAGAATTGGTTCACAAAAGGCAGGGCCAGCGCAAACGGCACCGTCCCGATCATCGACACCAGAATCAGATTACGGCGGCCGAAGCGGTCTGCCAGCGGGCCCCCGAAGAAGGTGCCGACAGCGCCCGCAGCGAGATAGATGAAGATATAGATCTGAGCCTTATCCAGCGTCATCCCGTATTTGTCCATTAGATAGAAGGCATAGTAACCGCCGATGGAGGCACCGTACCAGGATCGCACGAATACGATAAAGACCAGAATGACGGTTGTAATGAGAATACGTTTGCTGCGGGCAGGGTCGATGGACCGTGCCGCTGACTTTTTGCGGAACGTGTATCCGGCATCCAGCATCTCGCGGTACCAGCGGGCCACATAGGCCTGGATGGCCACCCCGGCAGCGGCGATAACGGTGAAGCCGAGAGCGCCCATCTGTCCGAAGGGAATGAATACCCACTTCATTAATAGAGGACCCAAGGCCTGGCCGGCGTTTCCGCCCACCTGAAATATGGATTGCGACAGCCCCTTGCGCTGACCGGCAGCCATATGAGCCACGCGCATGCCTTCCGGATGGAACGCTGCTGATCCGAAGCCTACAAGCATTACGGACACAATCACTAATACATAATTGCCGGCAAAAGCGAGCAGGAAGACCCCGGCAAAGGTACAGCACATCCCCAGCGGGAGCAGGATCGGACGCGGCTTCCGGTCAGCGGCGAAGCCGATAATAGGCTGAATCACCGAGGAGGTGAGATTCAGCGCGAACGCAATCCAGCCGATCTGGGCATAAGAGAGCACCAGGTTATCCTTTAGTACAGGGAACATCGCCGGAATCAGTGCCTGAATGGAATCATTGAATAAATGAACAAAGCTGACAGCAAGCAAAATGCGGTAGATGGTAGCCTGCTGCAGATTGCGTGATTCACCCAAAGAGCCGGGTGGAGCTTGAGGCAGGGTCTTGTTGGACATTTGAACTCCTTTCAGGAACAGTTAATAAGTAAGTTATCTATGGATACGAAGATAAATTCTATTGTAGCGACAAATGAAGCATTATGGGAATCAATTTGTGCAGGGGAGCGGTCAACTATTCATTATTACCTCAAAAAAAGAGGTGCCTAATCTTTGTTTCAAAAAAGACTTGCAAACGTTTGGAACGCGTGATATATTATCTCTTGTGCTTATGAGACATCGACGCTGAATTGAGCGGCGGAAGAAAAATAAGTTGACAACAAACGTAATAAAATGATATGATCTAATTCCTGTGCAAGAGACGTAAGGTTGAAATGCCGGGAGCAAGTTCTTTGAAAACTGAACAAATGGAACGCTTTAATTTTTACAAGATTCATTTATGAATCGTCAGTTTCAAAATGAGCAATCGCTCTTTTCGATAGTTTTCGGAGGGTTATTTCCTTCGGAAAAACCTAATTGGAGAGTTTGATCCTGGCTCAGGACGAACGCTGGCGGCGTGCCTAATACATGCAAGTCGAGCGGAGTCTGAGAGGAAGCTTGCTTCCTTTCAGACTTAGCGGCGGACGGGTGAGTAACACGTAGGCAACCTGCCCTCAAGCCTGGGATAACTACCGGAAACGGTAGCTAATACCGGATAATTTCTTTCTTCTCCTGAGGAGAGAATGAAAGGCGGAGCAATCTGCTGCTTGGGGATGGGCCTGCGGCGCATTAGCTAGTTGGTGGGGTAACGGCCCACCAAGGCGACGATGCGTAGCCGACCTGAGAGGGTGAACGGCCACACTGGGACTGAGACACGGCCCAGACTCCTACGGGAGGCAGCAGTAGGGAATCTTCCGCAATGGGCGCAAGCCTGACGGAGCAACGCCGCGTGAGTGATGAAGGTTTTCGGATCGTAAAGCTCTGTTGCCAGGGAAGAACGTCCGGTAGAGTAACTGCTACCGGAGTGACGGTACCTGAGAAGAAAGCCCCGGCTAACTACGTGCCAGCAGCCGCGGTAATACGTAGGGGGCAAGCGTTGTCCGGAATTATTGGGCGTAAAGCGCGCGCAGGCGGTTATTTAAGTCTGGTGTTTAAACCTTGGGCTCAACCTGAGGTCGCACTGGAAACTGGGTGACTTGAGTACAGAAGAGGAAAGTGGAATTCCACGTGTAGCGGTGAAATGCGTAGATATGTGGAGGAACACCAGTGGCGAAGGCGACTTTCTGGGCTGTAACTGACGCTGAGGCGCGAAAGCGTGGGGAGCAAACAGGATTAGATACCCTGGTAGTCCACGCCGTAAACGATGAGTGCTAGGTGTTAGGGGTTTCGATACCCTTGGTGCCGAAGTTAACACAGTAAGCACTCCGCCTGGGGAGTACGGTCGCAAGACTGAAACTCAAAGGAATTGACGGGGACCCGCACAAGCAGTGGAGTATGTGGTTTAATTCGAAGCAACGCGAAGAACCTTACCAGGTCTTGACATCCAACTAACGAAGCAGAGATGCATCAGGTGCCCTTCGGGGAAAGTTGAGACAGGTGGTGCATGGTTGTCGTCAGCTCGTGTCGTGAGATGTTGGGTTAAGTCCCGCAACGAGCGCAACCCTTGACTTTAGTTGCCAGCAGGTAAAGCTGGGCACTCTAGAGTGACTGCCGGTGACAAACCGGAGGAAGGTGGGGATGACGTCAAATCATCATGCCCCTTATGACCTGGGCTACACACGTACTACAATGGCCGGTACAACGGGAAGCGAAGCCGCGAGGTGGAGCCAATCCCAGCAAAGCCGGTCTCAGTTCGGATTGCAGGCTGCAACTCGCCTGCATGAAGTCGGAATTGCTAGTAATCGCGGATCAGCATGCCGCGGTGAATACGTTCCCGGGTCTTGTACACACCGCCCGTCACACCACGAGAGTTTACAACACCCGAAGTCGGTGGGGTAACCCGCAAGGGAGCCAGCCGCCGAAGGTGGGGTAGATGATTGGGGTGAAGTCGTAACAAGGTAGCCGTATCGGAAGGTGCGGCTGGATCACCTCCTTTCTATGGAGAATCGTCTTCTGCAACGAAGACATTCAAATAAAAGTCTTCAGGAAGCTAACTTCCTGAAGCAGGCTTTACTTCGTAAAGCCTTGAGCGTTTCCATTTGTTCGGTTTTGATGGAATTTGCGGGGCCATAGCTCAGCTGGGAGAGCGCCTGCCTTGCAAGCAGGAGGTCAGCGGTTCGATCCCGCTTGGCTCCACCAACAAACTTCATCTATTTGTTATGTCTGAAATACTCGATACATTGTCTGTTATTCCGAACATCACAGTCGTGATTGTTTCATAATAACAGCAACTTGATCCTTGAAAACTGGATACCGAAACGAATTTGCGTTTTAGAACATTCCTTTAAGCTGAACTTGTGTAAACAAGTTTTGAATTAATGGCGATGCAACGATGATCTGGATGGAAATACAGGCGTTGAAGAAATTCATTGTCCGATATTTTCCTGACGGAAAAATCGAGGTTAAGCTACTAAGAGCACACGGAGGATGCCTAGGCGCCAGGAGCCGACGAAGGACGTGGCGAACAACGAAACTGCCTCGGGGAGCTGTAAGCAAGCTTTGATCCGGGGGTGTCCGAATGGGGAAACCCAGCTGTGGTAATTCGCAGTTACTCGTATCTGAATACATAGGATACGCAGAGGCAGACCAGGGGAACTGAAACATCTAAGTACCCTGAGGAAGAGAAAACAATAGTGATTCCGTCAGTAGCGGCGAGCGAACGCGGAACAGCCTAAACCAAGGGGCTTGCCTCTTGGGGTTGTGGGACGTCTCACATGGAGTTACAAAGGAATAGGGTAGGTGAAGAGGTCTGGAAAGGCCCGCGATAGAGGTAAAAGCCCTGTAGCCCAAACTGTGTTCTCTCCGAGACGGATCCCGAGTAGTGCGGGGCACGTGAAACCCCGTATGAATCCAGCAGGACCATCTGCTAAGGCTAAATACTACCTGGCGACCGATAGTGAAACAGTACCGTGAGGGAAAGGTGAAAAGCACCCCGGAAGGGGAGTGAAATAGAACCTGAAACCGTGTGCTTACAAAAAGTCAGAGCCCTCTTTATGGGTGATGGCGTGCCTTTTGTAGAATGAACCGGCGAGTTACGTTTAACATGCAAGGTTAAGGTGAGAAGCCGGAGCCGCAGCGAAAGCGAGTCTGAATAGGGCGATTAAGTATGTGGACGTAGACCCGAAACCGTGTGATCTACCCCTGTCCAGGGTGAAGGTGCGGTAACACGCACTGGAGGCCCGAACCCACGCATGTTGAAAAATGCGGGGATGAGGTGGGGGTAGCGGAGAAATTCCAATCGAACTCGGAGATAGCTGGTTCTCCCCGAAATAGCTTTAGGGCTAGCCTCGGTGAATGGAGTGGTGGAGGTAGAGCACTGATTGGGTGCGGGGCCCGCAAGGGTTACCAAGCTCAGTCAAACTCCGAATGCCATTTACTTCTTGCCGGGAGTCAGACAGTGAGTGCTAAGATCCATTGTCAAAAGGGAAACAGCCCAGACCATCAGCTAAGGTCCCCAAGTGTGTGTTAAGTGGGAAAGGATGTGGAGTTGCACAGACAACCAGGATGTTGGCTTAGAAGCAGCCACCATTGAAAGAGTGCGTAATAGCTCACTGGTCGAGTGACTCTGCGCCGAAAATGTAACGGGGCTAAACACACCACCGAAGCTATGGCTAGGATCGACTTCACTGCGCCTTTGAGGCGTGTTTATCCGGATTGACATTGATGCCGTGAATCATCCGCAGGGATGAAAGGCTAAATGCTTTCAGGGGATAAACACAAGGCTTCGAAGCTGGAGTGAAGTCGATCCTGGGGTAGGGGAGCGTTGTATATACGTTGAAGGTGTACCGTAAGGAGCGCTGGAGAGTATACAAGTGAGAATGCCGGTATGAGTAACGAAAAGATCAGTGAGAATCTGATCCGCCGAAAGCCCAAGGTTTCCTGAGGAAGGCTCGTCCGCTCAGGGTAAGTCGGGACCTAAGGCGAGGCCGACAGGCGTAGTCGAAGGACAACAGTTTGAAATTACTGTACCACCGTAATCCGCTATGAGCGATGGGGTGACGCAGGAGGGTAGTGACGCGGACTGATGGATGTCCGTCTAAGCAGTGAGGCTGGTGTGTAGGCAAATCCGCACATCGTAAGGCTGGGCTGTGATGGGGAGCGAAAATTATAGTAGCGAAGGTCATGATCTCACACTGCCAAGAAAAGCCTCTAGTCAGGAGAAGGTGCCCGTACCGCAAACCGACACAGGTAGGCGAGAAGAGAATTCTAAGGCGCGCGGAAGAACTCTCGTTAAGGAACTCGGCAAAATGACCCCGTAACTTCGGGAGAAGGGGTGCCTCGGTAGGGTGAATAGCCCGAGGGGGCCGCAGTGAAAAGGCCCAAGCGACTGTTTAGCAAAAACACAGGTCTGTGCGAAGCCGCAAGGCGAAGTATACGGGCTGACGCCTGCCCGGTGCTGGAAGGTTAAGGGGAGCGGTTAGGAGCAATCCGAAGCTGTGAACCGAAGCCCCAGTAAACGGCGGCCGTAACTATAACGGTCCTAAGGTAGCGAAATTCCTTGTCAGGTAAATTCTGACCCGCACGAATGGCGTAACGACTTGGGCGCTGTCTCAACGAGAGATCCGGTGAAATTTTAATACCTGTGAAGATGCAGGTTACCCGCGACAAGACGGAAAGACCCCATGGAGCTTTACTGCAGCTTGATATTGAATTTGGGTACGATCTGTACAGGATAGGTGGGAGCCGTGGAGGCAGGAGCGCAAGCTTCTGCGGAGGCGCCGTTGGGATACCACCCTGATCGTATCTAGGTTCTAACCTGGTACCCTTAGCGGGTACGGGGACCGTGTCAGGCGGGCAGTTTGACTGGGGCGGTCGCCTCCTAAAGAGTAACGGAGGCGTTCAAAGGTTCCCTCAGAATGGTTGGAAATCATTCGCAGAGTGCAAAGGCATAAGGGAGCTTGACTGCGAGACCTACAAGTCGAGCAGGGACGAAAGTCGGACTTAGTGATCCGGTGGTACCGCATGGAAGGGCCATCGCTCAACGGATAAAAGCTACCCTGGGGATAACAGGCTTATCTCCCCCAAGAGTCCACATCGACGGGGAGGTTTGGCACCTCGATGTCGGCTCATCGCATCCTGGGGCTGAAGTAGGTCCCAAGGGTTGGGCTGTTCGCCCATTAAAGCGGTACGCGAGCTGGGTTCAGAACGTCGTGAGACAGTTCGGTCCCTATCTGTCGTGGGCGCAGGAAATTTGAGAGGAGCTGTCCTTAGTACGAGAGGACCGGGATGGACGTACCGCTGGTGCATCAGTTGTTCCGCCAGGAGCATGGCTGAGTAGCTACGTACGGACGGGATAAGCGCTGAAAGCATCTAAGCGTGAAGCCCCCCTCAAGATGAGATTTCCCAGTATGTAAGACCCCTTGAAGACGACGAGGTAGATAGGTTGGAGGTGGAAGTGCAGTAATGCATGGAGCTGACCAATACTAATCGGTCGAGGGCTTATCCAAAAAACACTAACACACAAATTCGTTTCGGATTCAGTTTTCAGGTGATCAAGCCTGGTACACCTTAAGCTGCAGGTCCTTTCTGGGGACGGATATTTTCTCGCAGCGATTTCGAGAAGCGGAAGCTTCGAAAAATCATGTTTGGTGGCGATAGCGGAGGGGTTCCACACGTACCCATCCCGAACACGACCGTTAAGCCCTCCAGCGCCGATGGTACTTGGACCGAAGGGTCCTGGGAGAGTAGGACGTTGCCAAGCGTATGAGCCATTGTTGAGCAATCGACAGTGGTTTTTTTGCGTGCGGGCAGGGCTGTGGAAAAGCTGTGGATAGATTTCAGTAAGTACAAAAAAGTTGCACACATGTGGATACCTTTACAGGAACAGAATGATCCCCGGATCATGGGAGAATCACGCACAATATTGTGGATGAGTCAAGCGAAAACATAAGTAATACACCGGTTTTGTGGATAAAAAGTGAATATTGTGGATAGATAAAATGTAATCGGGGATAACTCATTTGAGCCGGAAAGAAACTCTTTCCGGTTTTTTTGCTTTGCTGTGCAAAAGCTGTGGATAACTATTCTTTTTGCAACGGATGGTCAGCCTTTATTAGCATCCGGCGGCTTGGCTTGTTATACTCTCTATTAAGCAAATATCTGGAGCTAATTTATGGAATGTAACGGGGGGAACAGAATGGAAATCAGGCAATTACGTGCCGGAGAATTTGAGGACAGCCTGAGCTTGTCCGAGTATGCTTTTAAGTATAAGGTTTCTGCAGAAGATAGAGTACGCGCCAGGGAGAACTTCAAACCGGAACAAACCTGGGGGATTTTTGAAGGAGACAGCATAGGTGCGAAGCTGACGCTTCTTCCGTTACAGGTATATATACAAGGCAGACCCGTTTCTATGGGGGGCATCGCCGGTGTAGCCACTTGGCCGGAGAACCGCCGGCAGGGTTATGTAGCCCATCTGCTGACCCATGCGCTCCAGACGATGAACGAAGCCGGTCAGACGTTGTCCTTTTTGCATCCGTTCCTGATTCCCTTTTACCGTAAATTCGGCTGGGAGATCTACTGTGAATATAAGAAGTATACTCTTCCGGTAGGGAAGTTCCCGCACAAGACGGAGATTAAGGGCAGCGTGAAGCGCGATATCCCGGATCTTGCAGTATTCCAGCAGCTGTACGACCAATTCGCCATGAGGTATAACGGGACTCTACAGCGCACTGAGACCTGGTGGAAGGAAAGTGTGCTTGATGACGATGCGCATTCCTGTGTGTTTTATTCTGAGCAGGGTGAACCGGAGGGCTATGTGCTGTATAAAATAGTGCAGCAGGAGCTGGTCATAGATGAGTTTATCTATGGAAACGAGCTTGCCCGCCAGGGCTTGTGGACCTTCCTGGCCAATCATGACTCCATGATTACGGCTGCACAGCTGAAGCTGGTGCCTGCTGACGACATTCTGCCCTTCCTCCTCCCTGATCCACGGATTACGCAGGAGAATTATCCATACTTCATGGCGCGTATCGTCAATGCTAAGGCTTTTGTGGAGAACATGACCTTCAATGTGCCGGAGGGTGACCGGGAGCGGTTGCTTTATATTGAAGATAAGCAAGCGTCATGGAACAACGGGTTATGGCGGTGGACTGTGTCGGAGCAGGGGGGAGCGACGTTCACCCGGATTCAGGGCGGGCGGTCTGAGGCTGATCTTGAATGCAGTATCGGCACGCTTACTGTGCTGCTGATGGGATACAAACGTCCGCTTCAAGCGGCAAAGTACGGACAATTATCCGGGACTGCTGAGGCGGCGGCTTGGCTTGAAGCGCTGATTCCGCAGGCCGAGACGGCATTATTCGATTTTTTCTGACAGAGAACGGCTCTTCCGCTTCCCTTGGAAAGGGAGGAGCTGTCCTATACATAACGCCTCAATTCAGTGAACGAAGCAGGCAACCGGAATACAATACAGCCAAAAAGTAAAAAATAAGAGTAACCCCTTGGAATTCAGTGAGAATATGTTATAATATGAAAAAGTCAAAGAAAGTCAAAGTCAACGCAGGCCGGAGTTCATCGTTCTCAGGAATGTAACATTTAGAGGAAAAGCGCAGTGCAGAGGCTATTGCAGCCGATTCTTAATGCATTGACCGGGTTAAGTTCTTAAGAGCATGTCTCTGACGGCAGGCGTTGGCGCAGCACAGATTTAACCAATGCTTACACACTGGAGGATGAGTGATGCGTAATATCTCCGATATTATTGAACAATATCTGAAGAATATTTTGCATGAAAGTCCCGAAGGTACGGTGGAAATTCAGCGCAATGATCTGGCGGACCAGTTCTCCTGTGTCCCGTCACAGATCAATTACGTCATCAGCACACGGTTCACATTGGAAAAGGGATATGTGGTGGAGAGCAAACGCGGCGGCGGCGGATATATCCGCATTCAGCGCTATGAGCTGCCTCAGAATGTGGCCTTATACGCACATCTGAACTCCACGATAGGGAATGATATTGATCAGAATTCTGCCGAAGGGCTGATTTATCAGCTGGAGGAGGCCCGTTTCCTCTCCAAACGTGAAGCGTGTCTGATGCGGTCTGCGGTTTCCCGGGAATGCCTGACGGTTAATCTGCCGTACCGGGATGAGATTCGTGCCAAGCTTATGAAGGCTATGCTAATCTCTTTATTGGGCAAATAATTTGTCAAATGGTAAGGAGGGACACCGCTCATGCTATGCCAGGAATGCGGCGTCAAACCGGCTACACTCCACTTCACGAAGATTGTGAACGGGGAGAAGACGGAATTTCATATCTGCGAAAGCTGTGCGCGGGAGAAGGGTGAACTGATTCCCGGAACTGCGGGAGGCTTCTCTATCCACAGCTTGCTTTCCGGTCTCCTGGATCTGGAAGGCGCAGGCAAGAGCAAGACAGCAGCACAGAATGTGCAGGGTCTGCATTGTGAAAACTGCGGCATGACCTATTCACAGTTCAGCAAGCTGGGACGGTTCGGCTGCAGCTCTTGCTATAAGTATTTCGACAGTACACTCGACCCGCTCTTCAGACGGGTGCATGGCAGTACAGCGCATGTTGGCAAGCTGCCCAAGCGGGCGGGCGCACAAATCATGTGCAAGCGCCAGATTGATGAGCTGAAGCAGGAATTGCAGCAGAGTATTGTACAGGAGGAGTTCGAGACCGCAGCTGAGCTGAGGGACAGAATCCGCAAGCTTGAAAAAGAAATGCCACAAGAGTAAAGTCTTTGATATATAGGAGGGATCCGGGCATGTCAAGTCTCCGGTTTACCGAACAAGCACTGAGTGACTGGATGCGCTGCGGCGGCAGCCATTCGGAGATTGTCATCAGCAGCCGTATGCGTATCGCCCGTAATCTGGAGCATCTTCCGTTCCCGCTGCTCGCTTCAAGAGAGCAGTCGGAGGAGGTGCTGGAGCAGCTTGCCCCCGTATTTCAGGGTGAAGCTTCGGCCGACTTCGGCAGCTTCGAGCTGCTGAGACTGGATGAGCTGGGTGAGCTGGACAAAAAAGTACTGGTGGAAAAGCACCTTATCAGTCCCAATCTGGCGGATGAATCCAATGGCGGAGCCGTCATTCTTAACGAGGACGAGTCGGTCAGCATTATGATTAATGAGGAGGATCATCTCCGCATTCAATGCCTGTTCCCGGGGCTGCAGGTCAGAGAAGCCTGGGTGAGGGCAACCGCCATCGATGATATTTTCGAGGCTGCTGTCAATTACGCCTTCGATGACCGCAGAGGCTACTTAACAAGCTGTCCCACCAATGTGGGAACAGGGCTGAGAGCCTCGGTTATGGTGCATCTGCCGGCCTTGGTGATGACGCATCAGATCAACCGCATTTTGTCCGCAGTTAATCAGGTGGGGCTTACCGTTAGAGGAATTTACGGTGAAGGCAGCGAAGCAGTAGGGAATATCTTTCAGATCTCCAACCAGATTACGCTCGGACAGACCGAAAATGAGATTATTGAGAATCTTCACAGCGTAGTCACCCAGATTATAGAGCATGAACGCAACGCCCGCGAACGCCTGCTGGTCGATTCCGCTCTGCGGATTACGGACCGTATCAAGCGCTCCTACGGAATTCTGGCCTATGCTGCTGTGATGGAACTTAAAGAATCGGCACAGCGGCTCTCCGATCTGCGGCTTGGTGTAGATCTGGGGATTCTGGAAGGGCCTTCGATTTCAGTGCTCAATGAGCTGAATGTCAAGACTCAGCCGGGCTTTCTGCAAAAGCTGTTCGGCGACGAGCTGTCGCCTACTGAACGCGATATGTACCGGGCGAAGCTGCTCCGGGAGACACTGGGATCACAACATTAAATTATAGATATTTATTATCCGTGGAGGTGCAGGAGATATGATGTTTGGAAGATTTACGGAACGCGCACAAAAGGTGCTGGCGCTGGCGCAGGAAGAAGCCGTACGTTTGGGACACAACAACATTGGGACAGAGCATATTTTACTCGGACTGATTCGTGAAGGAGACGGCATTGCCGCTAAGGCATTGATCGGACTTGGTCTGGGTCTGGAGAAGATACAGGATGAAGTGGAAACGCTGATTGGCAGAGGTCAGGAACAACCGACCAACATCGCATATACTCCTCGTGCCAAGAAGGTCATCGAGCTGTCCATGGACGAGGCCCGCAAGCTGGGTCACACGTATGTGGGAACAGAGCATATCCTGCTCGGTCTGATCCGCGAGGGAGAGGGCGTAGCCGCCCGTGTGCTGAACAATCTCGGCATTAGCCTGAACAAGGCCCGCCAGCAGGTATTGCAGCTCCTGGGCAGCAGTGAAGCCACCTCCAGCCACAGCGGAGCTCCGGCTAACGTCAGCACGCCAACACTGGACGGCCTGGCCCGCGATCTGACGGCCTATGCCAAGGACGGTAACCTCGACCCTGTGATCGGCCGCAGCAAGGAAATTGAGCGTGTCATTCAGGTGCTGAGCCGCCGGACCAAGAACAATCCGGTGCTGATCGGTGAACCTGGGGTTGGTAAAACGGCGATTGCCGAAGGTCTGGCTCAAAAGATCATCAACAATGAAATTCCGGAGACGCTGCGCGACAAACGTGTCATGACCCTCGATATGGGTTCTGTAGTGGCTGGTACGAAATACCGCGGTGAATTCGAAGACCGCCTCAAAAAAATCATGGATGAGATTCGCCAGGCTGGCAACATCGTGCTGTTCATTGATGAGCTTCATACGCTGATCGGAGCGGGTGGTGCGGAAGGCGCGATTGATGCCTCCAACATCCTGAAGCCTGCCCTCGCCCGTGGTGAGCTGCAGTGCATCGGTGCCACAACGCTTGATGAATACCGCAAATATATTGAGAAGGACGCCGCGCTGGAGCGCCGCTTCCAGCCGATCACAGTGGATCAGCCTTCCCCTGAGGAAGCTGTACAGATTCTGTTCGGTCTTCGTGACCGGTACGAAGCCCATCACCGGGTGAAGATTACAGATGAAGCCATTGTGGAAGCAGTCAAGCTGTCTGACCGCTACATTCCTGACCGGTTCCTGCCGGACAAGGCGATTGACCTGATTGATGAAGCAGGATCTAAGGTAAGACTGAATTCTTACACCATCCCGCCGAATCTGAAGGAACTGGAAATGCGTCTGGATGATATCCGCAAGGAGAAGGATTCCGCAGTACAAAGCCAGGAGTTCGAGAAGGCTGCTGCACTTCGCGATACCGAGCAGAAGATTCGTGAAGAGCTGGATACTACGAAGAACCAGTGGAAAGAAAAGCAGGGCCGCACCGATTCCCAGGTTACACCTGAGGATATCGCACAGGTGGTGGCCAGCTGGACCGGCATTCCGGTCAGCAAGCTGAAGGAAGAAGAGACAGACCGCCTGCTGAATATGGAAGCCTTGCTGCATGAACGTGTAATTGGCCAAGACGAAGCCGTTAAGGCGGTCAGCCGGGCACTCCGCCGGGCGCGTGCGGGTCTGAAGGACCCGAAACGTCCGATGGGCTCCTTCATATTCCTCGGACCTACCGGGGTGGGTAAGACTGAGCTGGCACGGGCGCTTGCCGAAGCGATGTTCGGTGACGAGAATGCGGTAATCCGCATCGATATGTCGGAGTATATGGAGAAGCATTCCACCTCCCGGCTGGTCGGAGCGCCTCCAGGGTATGTAGGGTATGAAGAAGGCGGGCAATTGACAGAGAAGGTGCGCCGTAAGCCGTACTCGGTTGTACTGCTGGATGAGATCGAAAAGGCCCACCCTGAAGTGTTCAACATTCTGCTGCAGGTGCTGGAGGATGGCCGTCTGACCGATTCCAAGGGCCGCGTGGTCGATTTCCGCAATACCCTGATCATCCTGACCTCGAACGTAGGGGCACAGGCGATCAAGAAGAATTCGACGCTTGGCTTCACGGCCGTTCAAGATGCAGGCGCCGATTACACGAATATGAAGGGCAAGGTTATGGAAGAGCTGAAGAAGAGCTTCCGGCCTGAGTTCCTGAACCGGATCGACGAGATCATTGTCTTCCACTCGCTGGATGAGAAGCATATCGCTGAGATCGTGACTCTGATGTCCGAGGAGCTGCGCAAGCGTCTGCGTGAGTACGATGTAGATTTCCTGCTCACTGACGGCGCCAAAGCATTCCTGGCCAAAGAGGGCTATGATCCGGCCTTCGGTGCACGTCCGCTCCGCCGGGCGATTCAGAAGCATATCGAAGACCGCCTCTCCGAAGAGCTGCTCAAGGGCAACATCAAGAAGGGGGATTCCCTGAACATTGATGAGGTGAACGGCGAACTGGTCGTAACCACCGTTGAAGCACCGGCCGAGGTCTCCCTGGAGAAAACAGTCGAAACTGAATAATTGCTCCGGAAAATGAAACAAAGCTCCCGCTCCTCCGTATAGAGGGGCGGGAGCTTTATTTGTTTCCACCCTTCAGACATACCCTAACACGCCCAAAAGAAGACGCAAATGAAAACTAGATCTTAAGTGTCCTTCCGTTCAGTGTGTAGAAATGGTAAACTTTGAATAAGAGTAAAATATCCGCAATTTTAGCAAGTTCGGACGGTAAGGAGTGCACATGGCTAAACCTAAAACAAAATTTTTCTGTACCGAATGCGGCTACGAATCACCGAAGTGGTTCGGAAAGTGCCCGGGCTGCCAGGAATGGAACTCGATGGTAGAGGAAACGGAAAGCGTAGTCAAAACACAAGGCATGAATGCACCTATTTTTCAGAGTAAAGAAAAGGCGCAATCGATCATAAATATAGAAAGTGACAAGGAGCCCCGTATTCTGACGGGCATCGGTGAGCTTAACCGCGTGCTTGGCGGCGGTATCGTTCCCGGCTCGCTGGTGCTGGTCGGAGGCGACCCCGGAATCGGGAAATCGACACTGCTGCTGCAGACTTCGCATGCCCTGACTACACAAGGGCTGCGCGTACTGTATATTTCGGGGGAAGAATCTGTGCGGCAGACCAAGCTGCGGGCCGACCGCCTCGGAGCGCTGTCTGCGGAATTGTACGTTCTGTGTGAGACGAACATGGAGAGCATTGAGGAAGCGATTGAGCAGATTCAGCCTCAGTTTCTGGTCATTGACTCGATCCAGACTGTATTTATGCCGGAGGTAACCAGTGCGCCGGGCAGTGTAGCACAGGTGCGGGAATGTACGACAAGATTCATGCGGATCGCCAAGATCCGGGGAATTGCTACGGTGCTTGTAGGGCATGTAACCAAGGAAGGCGCTATTGCCGGACCGCGTATGCTGGAGCATATGGTGGATTGCGTCCTTTATTTTGAAGGGGAGCGCCATCATACGTACCGTCTGCTGCGGGCGGTGAAGAACCGCTTCGGCTCCACCAATGAGATCGGGATTTTTGAAATGGGGGAAATCGGGCTGACCGAGGTGGAGAACCCGTCGGAGCTGTTCCTGTCCGAGCGCCCGCTCGGAGTGGCCGGGTCAGCCGTGGTAGCCAGCATGGAGGGTACAAGACCCGTTCTTGTTGAATTGCAGGCGCTGGTGGCTTCGACACATTTCCCTTCGCCCCGCAGAATGTGCACAGGTATGGATCATCAACGGATGGCGCTGATCATTGCTGTGCTGGAGAAGCGGATGGGCATGTTCCTGCAGAATCAGGACGCTTACCTCAACGTTGCGGGAGGGGTGAAGCTGGATGAGCCGGCGGTGGATTTGGCTGTCGCTATCAGCATTGCCTCCAGCTTCCGTGATTTTCCGACCAAGCCGTATGATGTGTTTTTCGGGGAGGTAGGGCTTACCGGTGAGGTGAGAGGGGTATCACGCGCAGAGATGCGGGTGAAAGAGGCGGCCAAGCTTGGCTTCCGGCGGGTCATTATGCCCGAGAAGAGTCTGAAGGGCTGGAAGCATCCGCAGGATATCCAGATTATAGGCGTCAGCACAGTAGCACAGGCACTAGCGGTCGCGTTAGATTAGGGGGCACAGGGACATGAAAGAATATAATCCATCAGATAATATGAATGATCTGCTTAGAATGGCTGCACCCGGAACACCCTTCCGGGAAGGGCTGGAGAATGTGCTTCGCGCGAAGACCGGGGCACTGATTGTTGTCGGATATAGTCCGGAGGTCATGGAGGTTGTCGATGGCGGCTTCTCCATTAACTGCGATTTTTCACCAAACTATTTATACGAGCTGGCCAAAATGGACGGAGCGATTATTCTGAGCGAGGATCTGAAGCGGATTCTGTACGCCAATACGCAGCTGATCCCCGATTCCTCCATCTCTTCGATCGAGACAGGAATCCGGCACCGGACGGCAGAACGGGTAGCGAAGCAGACCGGCAAGCTGGTCGTTTCCATTTCCCAGCGCCGTAATATTATTACGCTGTATCAGGGTTCCATCCGTTACGCACTCAAGGAAATCGGTTCGATTCTGGCCAAAGCCAACCAGGCGATCCAGACCCTGGAGAAGTACAGAGCCGTTCTGACACAAGGGCTGACCAACCTGTCTGCTTCCGAATATGAAGGGATTGTGACGGTGGCCGAGGTCGTCGGTGTGATCCAGCGCGTAGAGATGGTGCTGAGAATCAAAATGGAAATTAAGCGTTACATCAACGAGCTTGGCAATGAAGGCCGGCTGATCAGTATGCAGATGGAAGAATTGGTTGGAAATACAGAGGAAGAAGCATGGCTGCTGTACAGAGACTATGCCAGAGAAGAGCAGGAGGAGAAGATCCGTGAGATCATTGCCGGGCTGAAGCGCAGCAGCGATGATGAACTGATGGATGACAACCATATTGCCCGCCTGCTGGGCTATTCCTCAACAGCCATTTCCTCCGAAGAAGCTGTAACTCCGCGTGGTTACCGCCTGCTGAACAAGATTCCACGGCTGCCGAATGTAATCATCCACAATTTGGTGGAACGCTTCGGAATGCTGCCTAACCTGATGAAGGCAAGCATAGCTGAGCTTGATGAAGTGGACGGCATTGGCGAGGTCCGCGCACGCAATATTCAGGACGGGCTGAAGCGGCTCCAGAAACAAGTTCTTATTGACAGACAAATGTAAATACCATACAATCACGTAATGTTGCAGTCCCATGCAGTACAAGTAGGAAAATTGAGGTGAAGAAATGATACAAAAATCAATTCCAAGTCTTTTTACGATTGGTAATCTGATGCTTGGAATGTTTGGTATCATGATGGCGTTTGACGGCAAGCTGAGCATGGCCGCTATCATGGTGATTATCGCGATGCTGCTCGATGGGCTGGATGGCCGGATGGCCCGTGCGCTGAAATGTGAGAGTGAATTCGGCAAGGAGCTGGATTCTCTATCCGATGTAGTTTCGTTCGGAGTAGCGCCGGCGCTGATTATGTATTTGACAAGTCTGCAGGAGCTGAACCCTGCACTGGGGTGGACGATCACAGCGATCTTCCCTGTATTCGGAGCCTTGCGTCTGGCCCGGTTCAATGTCCGCCCGGGGATTCCGGGATATTTCGTAGGATTGCCGATTCCTGCTGCGGGCGGGGTTCTGGCCACGCTTGCACTTTTCCATAAGGATGTATCTGCACCATTCATGATTATGGCTACCCTGCTGCTGTCGTATCTGATGGTCAGCACAGTCAAGTACCCCAACTTCAAGAAGATCGGTTTTCCCAAAAAAGCGGTTATAGGCGCACCTGTAGTTATCGTGATCGCTGTAGCTGTTGCGGTGGTCTTCCCTGAACAAATTGCCAAGCTGATCTTTGGACTTCTGGCGCTGTACGCCTTATATGGCTTCAGACAGAGCTTAGGGCTGTTTAAGGTCCGCCGGCAACGCCGCCGCAGAAGACGCTCGGAGGATAAGGTATATCATTCCAAGAACGGTTAGCCCTTCTTCAGAACTTATTTCATTCATAGACCGCTATATACAAAAGGCATTGCCTTTCCTGAATATCAGGAGAGTGCAATGCCTTTTTGCTGCCTGCGGGAAGGGGAGTATACGGAATACGGTTCCCCCGGAGCTGGCGGAATGGATGAAGGAGAGCGCGGACGGTCTGCTCAGGACAAGTTGAACAACCCGAGTGTTGCGCATTTCTGCGATTCCTTGGCGACAACCTCGTCCATATTGATAGCAAGCAAATTGCAGAGTGCAGACATGTAGAACAGCTCGCGGCCCAGCTCGGAGCCAATGACCTCCCGGCAGTTCTCACACAGCTCCCCTGCCAGATGGGTTCCGGCAAGCTCCTTGGCTTGCTCAAGGCCTAGAGTGGGCTCGAAGACCTGCTTGGTGGCATGCAGCTGAATGCAGCCGCATTCGGTAATGGCTTTGACGACAGCCCGGTTGACGGAAGCACTGCTCTGTCCGTTCTTGGACATTACATCCAGAAGACTACGGTGACGGAGCAGCAGTTCGGAGACTTGATCCTGGAAGGCCTGTAAACTTGGTGCGCTCATTTTCCATTCACCCCTGGGTTCGAATTGAATTCATTATATGCCAGGGCCTCCCTCATTTTCAACCAGGAATAGCAGTTTACGGCAACAGAGCCGGACGAAATTCGGGGCTTGCAGAAAAAATAACGCGCCCCCGGATTATTGTCCTAAAAATTGGAACATACTGGTGAGGTATAGAGGATTGATGGATGAATAAAAGGAGGTGCGAGGTTATGTGGAAAAAGTCTGTTTTGATACTTGCCGGGTGTTGTGGAGCCTGGTCCGGTTATTCGCTATATCACGCGGCAGAAAGAGGGTTCCCGGTAGGCCTTGGGAAACTGGAGGATAGCTTGCCTATGGAAGGAAGCATTTTGTTTGCGGTGCTGGGTGCCATTATTTTTTTGATTGCGGGGACTTTATGCGCGGAATGGGCAAGTTCAAAGCTGCGGGAGATGGTTGCGTATTGCTCGCGTATCCCGATGAATGAGCTTGCTGCAGGCGCAGCAGGGCTTACGGGAGGTCTGCTGCTGTCTCTGCTGCTGTATCCCGCTATGTCCTGGCTGGGTAAAGCAGGGGAGCTGCTGCAGGTAGCTGCCACGCTTGCTCTGGGCTATATGGGCCTGCGGATCGGGCTGGAGAAGCAGGAGGAGCTGGCTTCGCTCTGGAATACCGGACGCTGGGCACGCTCTGCTGAACCGGAGGAGCGTGGAACTCAGGAGCATAAAATTCTCGATACCAGCGTGATTATTGACGGGAGGATTGCTGACATCTGTAAAACGGGCTTCATCGAAGGCACGATTGTTATTCCTGAGTTCGTGCTGGAGGAGCTGCAGCATATTGCGGATTCATCGGATCTGCTGAAGCGTAACCGTGGACGCAGAGGGCTTGATATTCTGAATAAGATTCAGAAAGAGCTGGACGTTAAGGTGCTGATCTATGAAGGGGATTTCGAGGAGATCTCAGAAGTGGACAGCAAGCTGGTCAAGCTGGCGAAAGTACTGCACGGCAAGGTCGTCACCAACGACTTTAATCTTAACAAGGTATGCGAGCTACAGGGAGTGTCGGTGCTGAATATTAATGACTTGGCGAATGCAGTGAAGCCGGTGGTTCTGCCGGGCGAAGAGATCATTGTTCAGGTGATTAAGGACGGCAAAGAACATGGACAAGGCGTAGCCTATCTGGACGATGGCACGATGATTGTGGTGGAGGGCGGCCGGGATTATATCGGCACTACGATGGAGGTTCTGGTGACGAGCGTGCTGCAGACATCGGCAGGACGGATGATTTTTGCCAAACCGAAGCTTCTGGAAAAAGCACAATAAGTTCAGCCCACCTCTCCGGCAGCACCCTTTCGGGCTTGGAAATGCCAGCCAAACACGTTATGATGGGAGTATACGTGAAAGAAAGACAGGAGCCGAAAGCATGTCAAACAGTGTTGGCGTCGTTATCGTAGCGGCAGGCAGAGGAACCCGGATGGGAACGGCAGAGAGCAAGCAATATTTGCTGCTGCAGGGCAAGCCGATACTCGTGCATACCCTGGAGGTATTCCAGCGGCATAAGCTGATCTCCGAGATTGTGCTTGTCACCGGGGAAGAGGATGTGCAGCGCTGTAAGCAGTGGGTACAAGCCTTCAAGCTGGATAAAGTGGCTGCGGTCATTCCCGGGGGAACGGAGCGCCAGCATTCGGTACGCCGCGGACTGGATGAACTTAAGACCCATTGGGTCATGGTTCATGACGGGGTAAGGCCGTTCGTACAGGACAGCGAGATAGAAGCTTGCTACGAGCGTGCGAAGTCAGCCGGAGCGTCGGTGCTTGCAGTACCGGTTAAGGATACGATCAAGCAGGTCGACAGTGAAGGCAAGGTGCTGTCAACGCCGGATCGGCGAAGTCTGTGGGCGATTCAGACCCCGCAGACTTTTCGTTTGTCCGATCTGCTGTCCGCCTATGAGGAGGCAGAGCGGGACGGTTTTCTCGGGACAGATGATTCCAGTCTGGCGGAACGCAGCGGCATTACCGTGTCAGTTGTAGAAGGAAGCTACATGAATATTAAGATCACGACGCCGGAGGACTTGGATTTCGCTGAATTCACAGTAAGAAGCAGGGGAGAGGAACACAGATGATTGCTGTAGGACAAGGATTTGACGTACACCAGCTGGTCGAGGGAAGGCCGTGTATTATCGGCGGAGTAACGATTCCTTATGAGAAGGGGCTGCTGGGGCATTCCGATGCGGATGTGCTGCTGCATGCTGTAAGCGACGCTATACTGGGAGCGCTGGGTCTTGGGGATATCGGCAGACATTTTCCAGATACCGATCCGGCCTTCAAGGATGCAGACAGCCTGAAGCTGCTGGAGCAGGTATGGGCACTTGCACGTGAGCGCGGATACCGGCTGGGGAATATCGATTCAACCATCATCGCGCAACAACCGAAGATGGCACCTTATATTCCGCAGATGACGGAGATTATTGCCCGCACGCTGAACGCTGACGTATCGAAGGTGAATGTAAAAGCAACAACGACTGAGCAGCTGGGCTTCGCGGGGCGCGGAGAGGGAATTGCCGCTCAATCTATTGTCTGTCTGCTGCAAGATGTGATATCATCGTGAGATGGCTTTAGCGCAAGTAAAGGCCTGATTTCAACCAATATGAAGCGGAGGGAAACCCATGGCGGATCAAGTTCGGGTGCGTTACGCACCGAGCCCTACGGGACATTTACATATCGGAAATGCCAGAACAGCCTTGTTTAACTATCTGTTCGCCCGCAATCTGGGCGGCAAATTCATTATCCGGATCGAAGATACGGATCTTAAGCGCAACATTGCAGAAGGTGAAGAGAGCCAGCTGAAGTATTTGAAGTGGCTGGGAATCGATTGGGATGAAAGCGTGGATGTAGGCGGCGAATACGGGCCTTACCGCCAGACTGAACGTCTGGATCTGTACCGTGTCTACTGGCAGGATCTGCTGGACCGCGGCCTGGCTTACCGCTGCTATTGCACAGAGGAAGAGCTGGAGGCTGAACGCGAGGAGCAGACGGCACGCGGCGAAACCCCGCGTTATTCCGGCAAACACCGTAATCTGACCGAGGAGCAGCGGCTGGCCTTTGAGGCAGAGGGACGCGTGGCCAGCATCCGTTTCCTTGTTCCGGAAGACCGCACTTATACCTTCAATGATATCGTAAAAGGCAGCATTTCGTTCAACAGCAAAGAAATGGGCGACTTCGTCATCGTGAAGAAGGACGGTATTCCGACCTATAACTTCGCTGTAGCGGTGGACGACCATCTGATGGCTATCTCCCATGTGCTGCGCGGAGAAGATCATATCTCCAATACCCCGCGCCAGCTCATGATTTATGAGGCACTGGGCTGGGAAGCTCCGCTCTTCGGGCATATGACGCTGATTGTCGGCGATGACCATAAGAAGCTGAGCAAACGGAATGAATCGATCATTCAGTTTATTGAACAGTACGATCAGCTGGGCTACCTGCCGGAAGCTCTATTCAACTTCATCACCCTGCTGGGCTGGTCGCCTGAGGGCGAAGAGGAGATCTTCACCAAAGAAGAGCTGATCTCGATCTTTACGGCGGACCGCCTGTCGAAGAGCCCGGCAGTGTTCGATACGAACAAGCTGGCTCATCTGAACAATCACTATATCAAGCATGCCGATCCTAAGCGGATCGCGGCACTCGCCATTCCTCATTTGCAGAAGGCGGGCCGCTTGCCTGAGGTACTCAGTGAGGAGCAGCAGAGCTGGGCGGAGAGCCTGGTTGCGCTGTACCAGGAGCAAATGACAGCCGCGTCGGATATTGTCGCCCTCTCCGAGCTGTTCTTCCGCAGCCACCTGGAGCTGGAGACCGAAGCGGCAGGGGTGCTTGCCGAAGCCCAGGTTCCTGAAGTGCTGTCCGCATTTCTGGCCAAAGTGGAGGCTGCCGAAGATTTCAGCGCTTCCCATATGGCTGTTCTGATCAAGGAAGTGCAGAAGGAGACCGGACACAAAGGCAAAGCGCTGTTTATGCCGATTCGTGTCGCTCTTACCGGACAGATGCATGGCCGTGACTTGAATGCAACGATTGCGCTGCTCGGCCGCAGCCGGGTGATTGAACGCCTGAAATCACAAATCAAAGGCGCTTAGGGCAGGGACAGGCGAGGGTAGAAGACACTTGTCAGTTCTGCGGGTTTTCGCTAAGATAGAAGAATATAAGAATAGCTGGGATCAGGAAAAGTAGGCGTATAAGGGCAATTGCCAGAGAGAATAACCGCTTAAGGGCGAATGCCCTTGCAGGCTGGGAGTTATTCATTTGTCTGCCGCTGAAGATGCACCTGTGAGCTGCATGGTTGAATGTCCCTGTGCGGGGCTGTAGACTGTGCCGGGCTGTCGCCGTTACAGACACCAAGAGGAACACCGGATACAGCGGCTGCGAAGTTTAACAGCTCTGGCATATAAGAATGTTCTAGCAGAGTGGGACCGCGGTTAAACGTCTCTGCAGCTATCATGCTGCAGGGGCGTTTTTTGTTGAAATATAAGAGAATGTGCATCTCAAAGAAGAGGGGAACCGCGATGTTTAAGCATATTAAGTCGGACATTCGGGCAGTATTCGACAATGATCCCGCTGCCCGCAGCAGGTTCGAGGTCGTCTTCACCTACGCCGGGCTTCATGCGATCTGGGCACACCGGATGGCCCACTCTTTTTACAAACGCCGCTGGTTTACCCTGGCACGCATGGTCTCGCAGATCAGCCGGTTCATGACGGGAGTGGAGATTCATCCGGGCGCGGTCATCGGCAGCCGGTTGTTTATTGACCACGGAATGGGTATTGTCATTGGTGAGACCTGCGAGATTGGCGATGATGTTATTATCTATCAGGGCGTTACACTTGGGGGAACCGGCAAAGAGAAGGGCAAGCGTCACCCTACCGTCGGCAACAATGTAGTCATTGGCTCTGGCGCCAAAGTACTGGGTTCCTTCCGGATCGGCGATAATTCTAATATCGGCTCTAACGCAGTCGTGCTGCGTGAAGTGCCTAACAACAGCACGGTAGTCGGCAATCCCGGGCGTGTAGTCAAGCGTAACGGCGAACGTGTATCCGACCGGCTGGATCATACCAAGATGCCTGACCCGCTGGTCGATTCCCTCAAATTCCTGCAGAAGGAGATCGAGGAGCTAAGAGAACAGATGGGTGCTGAAGATAAGCAGAAGAAGGAACAGCGGCGGCTCGAAAGCCAGCAATATATCGGCGATTATGAAATTTAAGCGTACCGGCATTTCAGAAATCCGGGGACAATAGAAAGGGTTGGGACAAGAATGGCTTTGCACATTTACAACACAATGACGCGCACGAAGGAAGAATTTGTACCGCAGGAGCCGGATAAGGTGAAGATGTACGTCTGCGGACCCACGGTCTACGGCTATATGCATATCGGGAATGCAAGACCGGTCATTGTTTTTGACATGGTGCGCAACTACCTGGAGGCGCTTGGTAATGAAGTCCGCTATCTGACAAATTTCACCGATGTGGATGATAAAATGATCCGCAAGGCGGAGGAGCTGAACATCACCGTAGCCGAGGTTGCCGAAATGTTCATTGCCGCCTACCAGGAGGATCTGGCCGGGCTGGGCGTGAAGCCGGCGACGATGAATCCGCGCGTTACGGAGAGCATGGACACGATTATCGAATTCATTAAGGAGCTTGAAGACAAGGGCTACGCGTATGAGAACGGCGGAGATGTGTATTACCGTACCGGCAAATTTGCCAACTACGGCAAGCTGTCCCGCCAGAATCTGGAGGAGCTGCGCTTCGGTATCCGTGTCGAGGTGGATTCGCGCAAGGAGAACCAGGAGGATTTCGTACTCTGGAAGGCAGCCAAGCCGGGCGAAGTGCACTGGTCCAGTCCATGGGGAGAGGGCCGTCCAGGCTGGCATATTGAATGCTCGGCGATGGTGCGTGAATATTTGGGTACAACAATCGATATTCACGGCGGCGGAGAGGATTTGAAATTCCCGCATCATGAATGCGAATGTGCCCAGACCGAAGCGCTGACGGGTCAACCGCTGTCGAATTACTGGATGCATAATGCTTTTCTGAATATCGGTGACGAGAAAATGTCAAAGTCGCTGGGGAATGGCCTCCTCGTGAAGGATATCCGCGCGCGCTTCAAGCAGGGGGCTATCCGTTACTTCATGCTGTCCAGCCATTACCGCAATCCGCTGAACTTCACCGAGGAAGCACTGCTGTCTGCCGAGAAAAGCGTAGAGCGGATCGCTCTGGCTGAAGGCAATGTGAAGCATCGCCTTGAACTGGCAGCAGAGGGGGCAGAGGGTGAAGCAAGTCCGCAGGTTACGGAGCGGCTGGCCGCTACCCTGAGCAACTTCCATGCGCGGATGCAGGATGATTTCAATACACCGGACGCTATTACGGCGGTGTTCGACTGGGTGAGCCTGGCGAACCTTACGCTTGCTGCTCCTGAGGCGAATCCGGCGGACTTTGCCGCGCTGCTGAAGGCTTTTGCGGAGATGAATGCGGTGCTTCGCCTCACGGTAGAGGCTGAGGAAGAAGTGGCAAGCGAAGAGGTGGAACGCCTGATTGCAGAGCGTGCGGAAGCGCGCAAGAACAAGAACTGGAGCCGGTCGGATGAAATCCGCGATGAGCTGAATGCGCTGGGAATTCTGCTGGAAGATACTCCACAGGGAATGCGGTGGCGGCGCAAATGAACGGGCTGTTTGATCTGAACCGCGCCTGGTTCCCGTATGAACCCTCTAAGCCGGCCCATCTGCTGCCTCCTATCGTCCTGGCTTATGCAGGTGACGCTATCTACGAAGTTGCAGTCCGGCAGTATCTGATCTCGCTGCCTAATTTGCGCCCCCAGCATCTGCACCGGTCGGCGACAGGACTGGTCTCCGCGAGAGCTCAGAGCAACATTCTTGCTTATCTGGACCCGGTGCTCACCGAGGATGAGAAGGATGTGGTCAGAAGGGGACGCAATGCCAAATCCGGCAGCATTCCCAAAAATGCGGATGTGCTGGAATACCGCCACGCCACTGCTTTTGAATGCATGATCGGCTATTTATATTACACAGGACAGCAGACGAGAATCCAGGAGCTTGTTCACAGCAGTATCGAATATATGATGCACCGCCCCAAGTGAGTATATAGAACAGGAGATAAAACAATGGAAGAATTGAGAACTGAAGAGGAAATACTGGCAGGCAAGCATTCGGTGCTTGAAGCCCTTAGAGCGGGACGGACACTCAACAAAATCTGGATCGCTGAGACCGCGCAAAAGCACCTGACCGCACCTATCGTTGCCGAAGCGCGCAAGGCGGGTATTGTCATTCAGCATGTGGACAAGCGCAAGCTGGATCAGCTCGCACCGGGCGTCCAGCATCAGGGAGTGGTTGCGCAAGCGGCGCCTTTTGCCTATACAGAGGTTGCTGATATTCTGGCGATAGCTGAAGCTAAGGGAGAACCGCCGTTTCTGCTCCTGCTGGACGAAATTGAAGATCCGCATAACCTCGGGTCTATCCTGCGTACGGCTGACTGCACAGGGGTGCACGGAGTCATTGTGCCGAAGCGCCGCTCTGCGCAGATTACAGCTACCGTATCCAAGACCTCGGCTGGTGCAGTCGAATATGTGCCTGTGGCCCGCGTAACGAATCTTGGACAGACCATTGACCGGCTGAAGGAGCTGGGAGTCTGGGTAGTCGGCACGGATGTGGATACCGATCAGAATCTGTTCGGATCTGATATTGTCACCGGGCCGGTAGCAGTGGTGATCGGCAATGAGAACAAGGGGATGGGCCGTCTGATCCGTGAGAAATGCGATGTGCTGCTTAAGCTGCCGATGGCCGGAAGGATCAACTCTCTGAATGCTTCGGTGGCAGCGGGTGTAATCATGTACGAGGTACTCCGCCGCCGCCAAGAACAGGGATAACTATGGCAGACTGGCGCGATATCCTGCTCGTGGACGGATACAACATGATCGGCGGCTGGCCGGAGCTTGCGGCATTGTCGCAGACCGGTATGCAGGGGGCACGCGACCGGCTGCTCGATATGCTGGCCGATTATCAGGCATTCTCCGGGCTGCGCGTCATTGCCGTATTCGATGCCTACCGTGTGCCGGGACTGGGCAGGTCGTTTGAACAAGGGAAGATCCAGGTCTTCTTCACCAAGGAGAAGGAAACGGCAGATGAATGCATCGAACGGCTGGTTGGGGAATTCACGCACCGCCGCAGACAGATCTCGGTAGCCACCAGTGATTTTGTGGAGCAGCATGTCGTTTTTGCCCAGGGCGCACTCCGGATTTCAGCCAGGGAACTGAGGCTTGAGATTGAGGAGAACCAGAAGCAGGTGAAGAAGGCGATCGAGCCGGGAAGCGTGAGCGGGACCCGTCACTCGCTGGAAGACAAGCTGCCGCCGGAGACGCGTAAACGGCTGGAGGACTGGCGCAGACAATAGGACAGAAATAGGAGTTGCCCCTCACGATAAAATGACATAATATGTTATTGAAGATTGTTTTTGGACAAATCCGGTTGACGGTGTAAGGTAACATAATATATACTGTTCCTATATTTCGAGAAGTAACGATGTGTCTTGCGTTGCAGCCGGGGGGATTCTTGGTGAGTGTCGACCTCAAGGAATTAATGCTGTCCGAGTATGATTTCATAAGTGATGAAGAAATTGTCGAGATCTTCCGTGGTGGCGACAGTGGCGCATTGGAGCATTTAATTAACAAGTACCGTAATTTTGTGCGTGCCAAGGCCCGTTCCTATTTTTTGATCGGGGCAGATCGTGAAGATATTGTGCAGGAAGGCATGATTGGCTTATACAAGGCCATCCGTGACTTCAAGGGTGACAAGCTGTCATCCTTCAAGGCCTTTGCCGAGCTGTGCATCACCCGTCAGATTATAACCGCCATTAAGACCGCTACCCGCCAGAAGCATATTCCGCTTAATTCATATGTCTCGTTAGACAAGCCCATCTATGATGAGGACTCCGACCGGACATTGATGGATGTGATATGCGGAAGTCAGGTGCTGGACCCGGAAGAGCTGATTATCAACCAGGAGGAGTTCATCGGACTGGAAGATAAGATGGCCGAGATTCTGAGTGATCTGGAGCGCAAGGTTCTGATGCTCTATCTGGACGGACGGTCCTATCAGGAGATTGCCGAGGATTTGAAGCGGCATGTGAAGTCCATTGACAATGCCTTGCAGCGAGTGAAACGTAAATTGGAAAGATATCTGGAAGTGCGTGACAATTAATGATATAATGACTAGGAAGGCTCGGGACTCGAGTCTTTTTTTAGTGTCCGCTAGATTTGGATACGGCGAACTTGCGATGGGTGAAGCGTCGGAGGATGGCAGGTTTATACACAAGCGAATTGCAGCATAATGATTATGGAAGACAGCTAGCGGTAAAAGAAGAAGCAGGATCAAAGATGACTTATGGCATAAGGCTACAGCACCCGGAATTACCCAGTGCGATGGGGGAAACTTTCGTTGACACAGACATTGATATTATGCTAAAGTGTTTTAGGTAGGCCTAAATTCGCGGCTTTTTTTTGAATCAATATCTACGTCTTCTAATTTGATGATTAGAAGTACGTCTTCGGGAGGTGCACATCATGCGGGTAATTATCACTTTGGCTTGTACAAGTTGCAAACAAAGAAACTATGCAACAACCAAAAACAAGCGAAATCACCCCGACCGCTTGGAGATGAAGAAATTTTGCAAGTTCTGTAACGAGCAAACTCCTCATCGCGAAACCAGATAGTCTTTTGGAGGTGTAGTCGGCGTGAAACGTAGTTTCAAGTCTTTGTTTTCCTTTTTCACTGAGAGCTGGAGTGAACTCAAAAAGGTTCGCTGGCCTAGCCGTAAAGAACTGAAGAACTATACATTGATCGTTCTCGGTACAATTGTAGTTATTTCGCTTTACTTCTGGGTTCTGGACATCGGTATTTCCGCTGTGATTGAAGCGATTATTTAGAGAGGTCCCAGGTGGCTTGATATGGAAAAAAGATGGTACGTTGTTCATACCTATTCCGGGTATGAGAATAAGGTCAAGGCCAATTTGGAAAAACGCGTTGAGTCCATGGGCATGGAAGACAAAATATTCCGCGTTCTTGTTCCTATGGAAGAAGAGCTGGTAAACAAGGATGGCAAGAAAAAAACTGTCATGCGCAAAGTTTACCCTGGTTACGTTTTGGTCGAAATGGTTCAGACTGATGATTCTTGGTATGTTGTCCGCAATACGCCGGGCGTTACCGGATTTGTCGGTTCAACTGGTTCGGGCTCTAAGCCTACCGCTCTGCTACCCGAAGAGGTTGAACAGATTCTGAAGCATATGGGCATGGTTGAACCTAAAGCGAAGATTGATTTCGAAATTAAGGAATCCGTACGTATTATGGTCGGTCCATTTGCGAATTTTGTGGGCTCCGTGGAAGAAATTTTGGCAGACAAAAGCAAGATCAAGGTACATGTCAACATGTTTGGACGGGAAACCCCGCTGGAGTTGGATTTCACTCAAGTGGAGAAGATATAACAAGCACAAGGGTTTCTTGTGGGAGAATGCTGTTTAGCATTCGAATACCACTATTTACGCAAGGAGGTGTCACTCATGGCTAAAAAAGTTATTAAAATGGTGAAACTGCAGATTCCTGCAGGGAAAGCGAATCCAGCGCCTCCAGTAGGTCCGGCGTTAGGTCAAGCGGGTGTCAACATCATGGCATTCTGTAAGGAATTCAACGCTCGTACTGCCGACCAGGCTGGTCTGATCATCCCGGTTGAAATTACAGTATTTGAAGACCGTTCGTTTACCTTCATCACCAAAACTCCTCCGGCTGCTGTTCTGCTTCGCATCGCTGCAAAAGTAGAAAAAGGCTCCGGTGAACCAAACAAGAAAAAAGTAGCGAAGCTGGGCCGCGCAGCGGTTCGTGAAATCGCTGAAACCAAAATGCCCGATCTGAACGCTGCATCTGTTGAAGCTGCAATGCGTATGGTTGAAGGTACTGCCCGCAGTATGGGAATTACAATCGAAGACTAATATGTATTCGATGAACCGGTCATTCATGACCGCAATATGTGGGAGGAATTTCCGCTAACACCACAAAGGAGGAACATTTTCATGGCTAAACATGGTAAGAAATACATGGAATCTGCTAAGCTGATCAACAGCGAAGCGACTTACGAGCCTTCAGAAGCTGTAGAGCTTGTGAAAAAGGCAGCAACTGCCAAATTCGACGAAACCGTTGAAGCAGCAGTTCGTCTGGGTGTAGACCCGCGTAAACAAGACCAGGCAGTTCGTGGTGTTGTTGTCCTGCCTCACGGCACAGGCAAAACACAACGCGTGCTTGTATTTGCAAAAGGTGAAAAAGCGAAGGAAGCGGAAGCGGCTGGCGCTGATTTTGTTGGTGATGCTGACATGATCAACAAGATTCAACAGGGCTGGTTCGAATTCGATGTCTGCGTAGCTACACCTGATATGATGAGTGAAGTCGGTAAACTGGGTCGTCTGCTCGGTGGTAAAGGCCTCATGCCTAACCCTAAAGCAGGTACAGTTACTTTCGACGTTACCAAGGCTGTTCAAGAAATCAAAGCCGGTAAGATCGAATACCGTCTTGACAAAGCGGGCCAAATTCACGCGCCAATCGGCAAAGTGTCTTTCAACGCTGAACAACTGAACGAGAACCTTAAAGCTCTTATGGACGCTCTGAACCGTGCGAAACCGGCTGCTGCCAAAGGTGTATACCTTAAAGGCATCGCTATTTCGTCCACAATGGGACCTAGCGCTCGTGTGAATGCAGCTGCTTTCAGATAATTAAAGGTTGACTCCTAGAGTTATCTTTGATAATCTATAACAGTTGTGAACATTAAGGTGATCATTCTTAAATGTGAATATGCTTACCGTAGACAGTAGGTGCCGTAGGGCTTAATTTCCTACCGAGGTGTTGTGATAGAAACAAAAAGTGCCAGGCTCGCCTGATTAACTTTCCGTTTTATCAAGCCTTCGTGAATCTGCGGAGGCTTTTCTAATGCCTGCGTAGGAACGGCGGGGTTTCTCCGGAATAACCGCCGTGACATAAATTTTCAGGAGGTGTATATAATTGGCAAATGCAAAAGTAATCCAAGCTAAACAGGATGCGGTTGATGTTGTTACTAGCAAACTGCAGAACAGTGTCTCCACTGTTGTTGCAGACTACCGCGGATTGAACGTATCGCAAGTGACTGAACTGCGTAAGCAGCTTCGTGAAGCTGGCGTTGAGTTTCAAGTCCTGAAGAACACATTGCTTCGCCGTGCAACTGCGGCAGCTGAGCTGACTGATCTGGACGCTGTCCTGACGGGTCCTACAGCGATCGCATTCAGCGAGACTGATGCGGTAGCAGCAGCTAAGATTCTAAATGACTTCGCTAAGAAGAACGACGCTTTGAAACTGAAAGGCGGCGTTGTAGAAGGTAAAGTTATCGATGCGGACCAACTGAAAGCACTGGCTGAACTGCCATCCCGCGATGGTTTGCTCTCCATGCTGCTTAGCGTGCTTCAAGCTCCAATGCGCAACTTCGCGCTTGCAGTTAAAGCTGTTGCTGAGAAAGAAGAACAAAGCGCGTAAGCCTTTGCTTCTGGCTTCATAATCAAGACCACAAACCAATTCAAATATAATGGAGGTTCAATCATGAGCAAAGAAACAATCTTAGAAGAAATTAAAGGCATGAGCGTACTGGAACTGAACGACCTGGTAAAAGCAATCGAAGAAGAATTCGGCGTAACTGCAGCAGCTCCAGTAGCAGCTGGCGGCGCTGTAGCAGCTGTTGAAGCTGAACAGTCCGAATTCGACGTAATTTTGACAAGCGCTGGCGCTTCCAAAATCAACGTTATCAAAATCGTTCGCGAAATCACAGGTCTTGGCTTGAAAGAAGCTAAAGAAGTTGTAGACAACGCTCCAAAAGCAATCAAAGAAAAAGTAAGCAAAGAAGAAGCCGAAGCTACCAAAGCAAAATTGGAAGAAGCAGGCGCAGCTGTAGAAGTAAAATAAGTTGATTCAATAGGTACTGCCCCGGAGCAGAAGTCATTCTCTCCGGTTTCCGCAACCCCCTT
Source organism: Paenibacillus sp. FSL H8-0122 (assembly GCF_038005345.1). Classification (NCBI taxonomy): domain Bacteria; kingdom Bacillati; phylum Bacillota; class Bacilli; order Caryophanales; family Paenibacillaceae; genus Paenibacillus; species Paenibacillus sp. FSL H8-0122. Next base: position 7,483,534 of record NZ_JBBOTB010000001.1, read on the forward strand.
GAACTTGTTCAAGGGGGTTGCTCTATAAGGGAGCCTTGCAGGTATATGTAGTTCAACGTGAAAGGGAGGATGGTATGTCGCAGCATTATTACTCGCAGCAGCCGGAAGCGCGTCATGACAGACGCAGCATCGATACGGAGCTGAGAGGCAAACGCCTCCGCTTTACCAGCGACGCCGGTGTTTTTTCTAAAGGAGATATTGATCATGGCAGCCGTGTTCTGATTGAGGCGATGGAGATTCCGGAGGATGCGAAGGTACTGGATGTGGGTTGTGGTTACGGGCCTATAGGGATTAGTGCGGCGCAACTCGCTTCTAAGGGACATGTGACGATGATTGATATCAACAGCCGTGCGGTAGAGCTTGCCCGCGAGAATGCGCAGCATAATGGAATCCGCAATGTTACGGTGATGGAAAGTGATGTGCTATCGGCAGTAGAGGGGCAGGCCTTCGATGTGATCCTAACCAACCCGCCGATTCGTGCCGGGAAGGCCGTAGTGCATGCGATTTTTGAACAGGCGTATGATCATTTGAATGAGGGCGGTTGTCTGTGGGTTGTCATTCAGAAGAAGCAGGGTGCGCCGTCGGCGGTTGCCAAGCTGGAGAGTATGTTTGCGGTGGTAGAAGAAGTAGGGAAAGACAAGGGCTATAGAATCTTAAAAGCTCAGAAATAAATAATAATACTCATTGACATGCGATGTCCGTAGTGGTATTATTATAAAATGTCAGTATTAAGCTAGGCTCCATGTCTTTAGTTTGCTGAAATGTCAAGTGATATATTGTTGCCCGGTAAGCGCATGCCGCACGGCAGGTTTCTGCGAATTCCGTTCTCTATGTTCCTGTCACGGCGAAGGTCGCCGGGGCAATAGATAATAGCGCATGAACTGTAGCCTGGTGACGTATAATACGCACGTTTTGGGCAAATCTACTGGATAAGGAGTATTTTGGCCGTGGATAGATGTGCTCTTTTTTCGAAAGATTTCGATAAGGGGCTTTTCTGTATTTATGGCTGAGTCCTTGTGGTATGGTTCCATTATACGGGTCCAAACAAGGGTTCGCAATCAATTTTTAAGTGAGTAGACATGAGGGGTGAGTAAAGTTGGCAGGACATCTTGTTCAGTATGGTCGACGCACTCGGCGGAGCTATGCGAGAATTAAAGAGGTACTCGAGGTCCCGAACCTGATCGAGATCCAACAAAAATCTTATGATTGGTTTTTGGAGGAAGGATTGCGGGAAATGTTCCAGGACATCTCGCCGATCCAGGATTTCACAGGGAATTTGGTACTAGAGTTCATTGATTACAGCCTGGGTGACCCGAAGTACACGGTTGACGACGCTAAAGAGCGGGACGTAACATATGCAGCACCTCTGCGTGTGAAGGTGCGTCTCATCAATAAGGAGACCGGTGAGGTAAAAGAGCAGGAAGTGTTCATGGGAGATTTCCCTCTGATGACGGAAACCGGCACTTTTATTATCAATGGTGCGGAACGGGTTATTGTCAGCCAGTTGGTTCGCTCTCCAAGCGTCTATTTCAGCACAAAAGTGGATAAGAACGGCAAAAAAACTTACACCGCCACAGTAATTCCGAATCGCGGAGCCTGGCTGGAGCTTGAGACCGACGCTAAGGACATCATGTATGTCCGTATCGACCGGACTCGTAAGATCCCGGTAACAGTGCTCTTGCGTGCTCTGGGCTTCGGCAGTGATGCTGAAATTCTGGAACTGCTTGGCAATGATGAATATATTCGCAACACGCTGGATAAAGACAACACGGATTCCACGGAGAAGGCGCTTATTGAAATCTACGAGCGTCTGCGTCCGGGCGAACCGCCTACACTTGATAATGCCAAGAGCTTGCTCGTCGCACGTTTCTTTGACCCGAAACGTTATGATTTGGCCAATGTAGGCCGTTACAAAATCAATAAAAAGCTGCATATTAAGAATCGTCTGTTCAATCAGCGTCTGGCACAGCCTTTGGTTGATGAATCTACCGGAGAAATTCTGGCAGAATCCGGCCAAATGGTGGACCGCCGCCTGCTTGATGAGCTGATTCCTTATTTCGAGAAGAGTATGGCTGCCAAAAACTACCGTGTAACCGGCGGTGTAATGGACAGCGAAGATATTCCGCTTCAGACCATTGACGTATTCTCGCCAATCGAAGAAGGCCGTATCATCAAACTGATCGCCAATGGCAACATTGATAAATCGGTTAAGCATATTACTCAGGCTGATATTATATCCTCAATCAGCTACTTTATTAATTTGCTGCATGGTATCGGCAACACGGATGATATTGACCATCTGGGTAACCGCCGTCTGCGTTCTGTAGGTGAGCTTCTGCAGAATCAGTTCCGGATCGGTCTGTCCCGTATGGAACGCGTAGTCCGCGAGAGAATGTCGATTCAGGATGCCAATGCGATTACACCGCAGGCGCTGATCAACATCCGCCCGGTTATCGCATCCATCAAAGAGTTCTTCGGCAGTTCGCAGCTGTCCCAGTTCATGGATCAGACGAATCCGCTTGCCGAGCTTACGCATAAGCGCCGTCTGTCTGCACTCGGACCCGGCGGTCTGACTCGTGAACGCGCAGGCTTTGAAGTCCGCGACGTCCATCACAGTCACTATGGCCGTATGTGTCCTATCGAGACTCCGGAAGGTCCGAATATCGGTCTGATCAACTCCTTGTCCACCTTCGCCCGCATCAATGAATACGGCTTTATCGAAGCTCCGTATCGTTGGGTAGATCCGAAGACAGGTAAGGTAACTGAGCAAATCGATTATCTGACTGCCGATGAAGAAGATAACTATGTAGTTGCACAGGCGAATGTACTGATCGATGAGGATGGCTCCTTTAAGGAAGACCAGGTTATCGTTCGTTACAACAAGGATTCAGACAACATCACTACTATGCCTAGCAACCGTGTAGACTACATGGACGTTTCGCCAAAACAGGTCGTATCGGTCGCAACGGCGCTCATTCCGTTTCTTGAGAACGATGACTCCAACCGCGCACTGATGGGATCGAACATGCAGCGTCAGGCCGTTCCGCTTCTTATTCCTAAGGCTCCGCTTGTAGGGACAGGGATGGAGCATAAGTCTGCTAAAGACTCGGGCGTATGTATTGTCTCCAAATATGACGGTATTATCGAACGCTCCTCTGCCAATGAAATCTGGCTGCGCCGTGTTGAGGCAGTTGAGGGCAAGGAAGTCAAAGGCGATATCGTTAAATATAAATTACACAAATTCATGCGTTCGAACCAGGGTACCTGTATTAACCAGCGTCCATTGGCTAAACGTGGGGATATCGTCAAAAAAGGTGACATCCTGGCAGATGGACCTTCCACAGAAATGGGCGAACTTGCGCTTGGCCGCAACGTAGTCGTTGCGTTCATGACTTGGGAAGGCTACAACTACGAGGATGCGATCCTGCTGAGTGAGAAGCTGGTGAAGGAAGATGTATACACTTCGATCCACATCGAGGAATACGAATCCGAAGCCCGTGATACGAAGCTCGGACCTGAAGAGATCACACGTGATATTCCTAACGTCGGTGAAGAGGCGCTCCGCAATCTGGATGAGCGCGGAATTATCCGTATCGGTGCGGAAATCAATGCCGGCGATATTCTGGTAGGTAAGGTTACTCCGAAGGGTGTAACTGAGCTGACTGCTGAAGAACGCCTGCTGCACGCGATCTTCGGTGAGAAGGCCCGTGAAGTTCGTGATACCTCCCTGCGCGTTCCGCATGGTAGTGATGGTATTATCGTTGACGTCAAAGTATTCACACGCGAGAACGGCGATGAGCTGCCTCCTGGCGTGAATCAGCTGGTTCGTGTCTACATCGCCCAGAAACGTAAAATTTCTGAAGGTGACAAGATGGCCGGACGTCACGGTAACAAGGGTGTCGTTGCCCGTATCCTACCAGAAGAAGATATGCCGTTCCTTCCTGACGGTACGCCGGTACAGGTTGTCCTGAACCCGCTGGGCGTTCCTTCGCGTATGAACATCGGACAGGTGCTTGAAGTCCATATTGGTATGGCTGCACTGCGTCTGGGTATCCACGTGGCTACTCCGGTATTCGACGGAGCCCGCGAGTATGACGTGTTCGATACGATGGAAGAAGCCGGTATGCAGCGTAATGGTAAGACTGTGCTGTATGACGGACGTACAGGCGAGCGCTTCGAGCGTGAGGTTACTGTCGGCGTCATGCACATGATCAAGCTCGCGCACATGGTTGACGATAAGATTCATGCCCGTTCTACAGGTCCTTACTCACTCGTTACACAACAGCCACTGGGCGGTAAAGCTCAGTTCGGCGGACAGCGTTTCGGGGAGATGGAAGTGTGGGCGCTTGAAGCTTACGGCGCGGCGTATACACTGCAAGAGATTTTGACCGTGAAATCCGATGATGTGGTCGGCCGTGTGAAAACGTACGAATCCATTGTCAAAGGTGAAAATGTTCCAGAACCGGGTGTGCCGGAATCGTTCAAGGTATTGATCAAGGAACTGCAGTCGCTCGGGATGGATGTCAAAATCCTCAGCGGTGACGAGCAGGAGATCGAGATGAAGGAACTGGACGATGAGGACGAGACGTCAGGCGATAAGCTGAGCCTCAATTTGGAAGGCGCAGAAGTCGGCATAGAGTAGTTCATCAGCAAGCCACTAATTTCATTACACAAAGGACCATGCCCTCTGTTGACTTCAGCGTCAAGAGAGGGCAGTGGTACTAAATCAGGATATAGGTTAAGGAGGGTTGCTCCTTGTTGGACGTTAACAATTTTGAATTTATGAAAATCGGGCTCGCTTCCCCGGAAAAAATTCGTTCTTGGTCCCGCGGAGAAGTTAAAAAACCGGAAACCATTAACTATCGTACATTGAAACCGGAAAAAGAGGGTCTCTTTTGCGAACGTATTTTTGGACCGCAAAAGGACTGGGAATGTCACTGTGGTAAATACAAACGCGTCCGTTATAAGGGCGTAGTGTGCGACCGCTGCGGCGTGGAAGTTACCCGCGCTAAAGTCCGCCGCGAACGTATGGGCCACATCGAACTGGCAGCTCCTGTATCTCATATCTGGTATTTCAAAGGTATTCCAAGCCGTATGGGTCTGGCGCTGGATATGTCTCCTAGATCGCTCGAAGAGATTATCTACTTTGCATCTTATGTTGTAACTGATCCAGGGGAAACTCCGCTGGAGAAGAAGCAGCTGTTGTCCGAGAAAGAATACCGCAGCTACCGTGAGAAATATGGCTACGGATTCCAGGCCGGCATGGGTGCAGAAGCTGTCAAAAAGCTGCTTCAGGATATCGACATCGATAAAGAACTGGAATTCCTCAAAGAAGAGCTGCGTACCGCTCAAGGCCAGCGCCGCAACCGGGCAATCAAACGTCTGGAAGTCATCGAGGCCTTCCGCAACTCCGGCAACAAGCCTGACTGGATGATCATGGATGTACTCCCGGTTATCCCTCCGGAGCTTCGTCCAATGGTTCAGCTGGATGGCGGCCGTTTCGCTACGTCTGACCTTAATGACCTGTACCGCCGTGTAATTAACCGGAACAACCGTCTGAAAAGACTGCTGGATCTCGGCGCGCCTGACATTATCGTTCAGAATGAGAAACGGATGCTTCAGGAAGCTGTAGATGCGCTGATTGACAACGGCCGCCGCGGCCGTCCTGTAACAGGACCAGGTAACCGTCCGCTCAAATCGCTCAGCCATATGCTGAAAGGTAAACAGGGACGTTTCCGCCAGAACTTGCTCGGTAAACGTGTTGACTATTCCGGCCGTTCGGTTATCGTCGTAGGACCTTACCTGAAGATGTACCAATGCGGTCTTCCTAAGAAGATGGCACTGGAGCTGTTCAAGCCGTTTGTAATGAAAGAACTGGTTAACAAAGGGCTAGCCCACAACATAAAGAGCGCGAAGCGTAAGGTTGAGCGCGTAAGTCCTGAAGTATGGGATGTGCTTGAAGAGGTAATCAGAGAGCATCCGGTTCTGCTGAACCGTGCCCCTACGCTGCATAGACTGGGTATCCAGGCGTTCGAACCGATTCTGGTAGAAGGTCACGCGATCCGTCTTCACCCGCTCGTATGTACGGCTTACAATGCCGACTTTGACGGTGACCAGATGGCGGTACACGTTCCTCTGTCCGCTGAGGCTCAAGCTGAAGCCCGTATTCTCATGCTGGCGTCCGGTAACATCCTGAACCCTAAGGACGGCAAGCCGGTCGTTACCCCTTCCCAGGATATGGTACTTGGTACGTTCTACCTGACCATGGACAACAAGGAAGAAAAGGGTACCGGGATGATCCTGCGTAACGTGAATGAAGCGGTCTCTGCTTATCAGCGCGGAACTGCAGGTCTGCATGCACGTGTTGCTATTCCTGTTAAGGCTCTGGGTAAAACCAGCTTCACAGAAGCGCAGCAGAATGCTCTGCTGATCACTACTGTGGGTAAGATTATCTTCAACGAAATCTATCCAAGCAGCTTCCCGTATATCAACGAAGCTACCAAAACTAACCTGCTGCAGGGAACTCCTGAGAAGTACTTCATCTATGAAAAGGGTGCGGATGTCCGCGAACTGATCATGGCAGCTCCGGAAGCCAGTGCTGTAGGTAAGGAATATCTGGGCCTCATTATCGCCCGCTGCTTTGAGACGTATCACACCACCAAGACTTCAGTGATTCTGGATAAAATTAAGCAACTCGGCTTTACGTACTCTACACGTTCCGGTGTTACGGTTGCCGTATCGGATGTTATCGTGCCTGAGGAAAAAGCTACCATTCTTAAGGAATCCGAAGCTAAGGTTGATGTGGTTGCGAATCAATACCGCCGTGGTCTGATTACCAATGATGAGCGGTATGACCGCGTTATCGAGATTTGGTCGAAGACCAAGGATGATCTGACTAACGTATTGCTTAAATCAATGGACCGCTTCAACTCCATCATGCTCATGGTCGACTCCAAGGCGCGTGGTAACAAATCGCAGATCACCCAGCTCGGTGGGATGCGTGGTCTGATGGCAACACCTTCGGGCCGAATCTTTGAATTGCCAATCAAAGCGAACTTCCGCGAAGGCCTAACCGTCCTCGAGTACTTTATCTCCACTCACGGAGCGCGTAAAGGTCTGGCCGATACAGCGCTGCGTACAGCGGATTCCGGGTACCTGACACGCCGTCTGGTTGACGTAGCGCAGGATGTTATTGTCCGTGAAGAAGATTGTGGTACTGATAAAGGCTTCATGGTTAGCCGGATTCAGGATGGCAAGGAAGTCATTGAGGATCTCTACGACCGTATTGAAGGCCGTTATTCCTTCGAGACCGTCCGTCATCCTGAGACGAAGGAAATCATCGTTCACCGTAACGATCTGATTGACTCGGATAAGGCTGAAGAAATCGTGAATGCTGGCGTTACCAAGCTGCAGATCCGCTCTGTACTCAGCTGCCGTGCCCGTCACGGTGTCTGCAAGAAGTGCTACGGACGTAACCTGGCAACAGGTAAATTCGTGGAAATCGGGGAAGCTGTCGGTATTATTGCCGCACAATCCATCGGTGAACCGGGAACACAGCTTACCATGCGTACGTTCCATACCGGTGGTGTAGCCGGAGACGATATTACGCAAGGTTTGCCGCGTATCCAGGAGCTGTTTGAAGCCCGTAACCCTAAAGGTCAGGCTACAATCAGTGAGATTGACGGGGTAGTTAAGGAAATCCGTGAAACCAAGGACCGCCGCGAAATCGAAGTCCAGGGTGAAGCAGAGTCCAAAACGTATTCCATCACTTACGGCTCCCGTCTGCGTGTCAGCGAAGGCCAGGAGATTGAGGCCGGCGATGAATTAACAGACGGTTCAATTGACCCTAAAGAAATGCTGCGTATCAAAGGGATCCGCGGGGTACAGAACTACATTCTGCAAGAAGTACAGCGTGTATACCGTAACCAGGGCGTTGAAATCAATGATAAGCACATTGAAGTTATGATCAAGCAGATGCTGCGCAAAATCCGCATTATCGATGCTGGAGATACCAGTCTCCTGCCGGGTGCATTTGCGGATATTCATGAATATGAAGCAGCCAACAAGGAAGCCATTCTTGCCGGAAATGAACCAGCAGTCGCCAAACCGGTTCTGCTCGGGATCACCAAGGCCTCCCTGGAAACTGATTCGTTCCTGTCTGCGGCATCCTTCCAGGAAACTACCCGCGTCTTAACAGATGCAGCTATTAAGGGTAAAGTGGATAAGTTGCTCGGTCTGAAAGAGAATGTAATCATCGGTAAGCTGATTCCTGCAGGTACAGGCATGAATCGTTACCGTAATGTGAAGCTGAGCGATCCGAATGCTGAAAGCAATGAAGAAGCTTTAGAGCCGGTACCCGCTGAATAATTGAATACTCATGGCAAGCAGTATCCGCGTGACGCAGAAATCTGGCGTGACGCGGCTGTCTGCTGTGATTATTAATAAATTTATTGTCGTTTTTCTTGACATCATGTGCTGAGGATGCTAATATGTCTAAGGTGCGTGAGTAGTCTTGTCATTCTTATTCAGTGGAGGTAATGATTTTCATGACTGATGACAGAGGGTTACAGGATGCTCAGGTCAAGATCGGTTCCAAGCAAACCGTCAAGGCGGTGGAGTTGGGCCAAGCCGCAGAAGTCTATGTGGCAGAGGACGGAGATCAACGGCTTACTTCCAGAATTGTAATGCTTTGCAACAAACAAGGTGTGAAGGTCACTTATGTGGACACGATGCTGAATTTGGGCAAGGCCTGCGGTATAGAAGTTGGTGCTGCGATGGCAGCCGTCTTAAAACAATAGCAGCAAGAGAACGTTTTTGTACCGGGGTACACTTCGGCAGCAAGGACTTTTCATTTGTCTTTTTATGAACCACCTGGGTCTGTGGACTTAATGTTTGTAAATTGACTATCATTTCAGGAAGGGGGTGGCACAACATGCCAACTATCAATCAATTGGTTCGTAAAGGCCGTCAAGCCAAAATCGAAAAATCCAAATCTCCCGCTCTTCAAAAAGGGTTCAACGCCCTCAAGCGTGAGGCTACAAATTTGAGCGCTCCGCAGAAACGCGGTGTATGCACTCGTGTAGGCACAATGACTCCACGTAAACCAAACTCAGCACTTCGTAAGTATGCCCGTGTTCGTCTGACGAACCGTCTTGAGGTGACTGCTTACATTCCGGGTATCGGACACAACCTTCAAGAGCACAGTGTAGTATTGCTGCGCGGAGGTAAAGTTAAGGACCTTGCAGGAGTTCGTTACCACATCGTTCGTGGCGCACTGGATACTGCAGGTGTTGCTAACCGGATGCAGGCTCGCTCCAAGTATGGTGCGAAACGTCCTAAAGTCAAGAAATAAGATGAGCTTATCAGCATAATAACCATATAAGAAAGGGGGATATCCATGCCACGCAAAGGTCCAGTTACTAAAAGAGATGTATTGCCAGATCCATTGTATAATAGCAAGTTGGTTACTCGTTTGATCAACCGTATTATGCTGGGTGGTAAAAGAGGTGTCGCTCAAAGCATTTTGTACAATTCGTTCAAGTTGATTCAAGAACGTACAGGTAAAGAGCCGATGGAAGTTTTCGAAGCTGCCATCAAGAATATCATGCCTGTATTGGAAGTTAAAGCTCGTCGTGTCGGCGGTGCTAACTACCAAGTACCTATTGAGGTTAAACCTGAAAGACGTACTGCTTTGGGATTACGTTGGCTTGTAAACTACTCGCGCAACCGCGGTGAGAAGACTATGGAAGAGCGTTTGGCGGCTGAGATTATCGATGCTTCCAACAACACAGGTGCTTCCGTTAAGAAACGTGAAGATACACACAAGATGGCTGAAGCGAACAAAGCGTTTGCTCACTACCGCTGGTAGGATTGCAGTCGTTCAAATAACTTCTATTTTGAAAGGAGATCCATTTCATGGCAAGAGAGTTCTCCTTAAAAAATACACGTAATATCGGGATCATGGCACATATTGATGCTGGTAAGACTACTACCACTGAGCGGATTCTATTCTACACAGGCCGTACGCACAAAATCGGTGAAGTTCACGAGGGTGCTGCTACAATGGACTGGATGGAACAAGAACAAGAGCGCGGAATCACGATTACTTCCGCTGCTACAACTGCTGCATGGAAAGGTCACCGCATCAATATCATTGATACCCCAGGACACGTTGACTTCACCGTTGAAGTTGAACGTTCCCTGCGTGTATTGGATGGGGCAGTTGGAGTATTTAGTGCGAAAGAGGGCGTAGAGCCTCAGTCTGAAACCGTATGGAGACAGGCTGACCGTTACAACGTACCACGGATCGCATATGTGAACAAAATGGACATTATCGGTGCGGATTTCCTTAACGTAATCGAAACTATGCGTGATCGTCTTCAAGCCAATGCAGTTGCTATTCAACTGCCAATCGGTGCAGAAAATGATTTCGCAGGTATCATCGACCTCGTTGAGCAAAAAGCACATATGTTCAGAGATGATTTGGGCCAAAATATTGAAGTTACGGATATTCCGGAAGAATATTTGGCAAAGGTTGAGGAACTGCGTCTCGAGCTGATCGAGAAAGTTGCTGAACTTGATGAAGATCTGACTATGAAGTACCTGGAAGGCGAAGAAATTACTATTCCGGAAATCAAAGCTGCTCTGCGCAAAGGCGTAGTTGAAGTTAAAATTTTCCCAGTAATTTGCGGCTCTTCCTACCGGAACAAAGGGATTCAGCTTATGCTGGATGCTGTTGTTGATTACTTGCCTTCACCTTTGGATGTACCGGCTATTACGGGTCATCTGGAGGATGGAACAGAAGCGGAACGTCATCCTTCGGATGAAGAGCCATTCGGTGCCCTGGCATTTAAGATCATGACAGACCCTTATGTTGGTAAACTCACGTTCTTCCGTGTATACTCCGGTATCCTGGAATCAGGTTCTTATGTAATTAACGCTACTAAGGGCAAACGTGAGCGTATTGGGCGTATCCTGCAGATGCATGCGAACAGCCGTCAAGAAATCTCCATCGTTTACGCTGGTGATATCGCGGCAGCCGTTGGTCTGAAGGACACTAGCACAGGCGATACACTCTGCGACGAGAAACATCCGATCATTCTGGAATCCATGAACTTTCCAGATCCGGTTATCGAAATCGCAGTCGAGCCAAAAACCAAAGCTGACCAAGATAAACTGGGTGTTGCTCTCGGAAAGTTGACTGAAGAGGATCCTACTCTTCGTGCTCACACTGATGAAGAAACAGGCCAAACCATCCTGGCAGGTATGGGTGAGCTTCACTTGGACATCATCATCGACCGTATGCGTCGTGAATTCAAAGTAGAAACCAATGTGGGTAAACCGCAGGTTGCTTACCGCGAAACGTTCAAGGCATCTGCCCGCGTAGAAGGCAAGTTTGTTCGCCAATCCGGCGGTCGCGGTCAGTACGGTCACGTATGGGTTGAATTTGAACCTCTCGAGCCAGGTACTGGCAGCCAATTCGAAAGTAAAGTTGTCGGTGGTTCTGTACCTAGAGAATACATCGCTCCTGCACTTGCCGGTATTGAAGAGCAAATGAAGAACGGCGTTATTGCAGGCTTCCCGCTTGTTGACGTTAAAGCTACCATCGTAGATGGTTCTTACCATGATGTTGACTCCAACGAAATGGCGTTCAAAATTGCCGGTTCGATGGCGCTTAAAGCTGCAAAAGACAAATGTCAACCTGCATTGCTTGAGCCAATCATGAAAGTGGAAGTAACTGTTCCTGAGGAATACATGGGCGATGTAATGGGTATGCTGAACTCCCGTCGCGGTAGAATCGAAGGTATGGATTCCCGTGGTGGAGCGCAAATTATCCGTGCGAAGGTGCCTTTGTCCGAAATGTTCGGATACTCCACAACACTCCGTTCCGGTACTCAAGGACGCGGCGTATTCTCAATGGAGCTTTCTCACTATGAAGAAGTACCTAAATCCATTGCTGAAGAAATCGTAGCCAAGAACAAAGGCGGAGAATAAGCTTGATTTTTAACTTGCCGTCCGGGTATAACACATAAGTCACCTTAGAACTGCAAATAGGCGGACGGCTCAAATATATGGACCCCACAATAAGGAGGAACTGTTCAAATGGCAAAGGCAAAGTTTGAACGTAACAAACCGCACGTTAACATCGGTACTATCGGTCACGTTGACCATGGTAAAACAACTCTGACTGCTGCAATCACAACTGTATTGTCCAAAAAATACGGTGGTGCTGCTGTAGCATTCGACCAAATTGATAAGGCTCCTGAAGAACGCGAACGCGGTATCACTATCTCCACCGCTCACGTTGAATATGAAACTCCTAACCGTCACTACGCTCACGTAGACTGCCCTGGACACGCCGACTATGTTAAAAACATGATCACTGGCGCAGCGCAAATGGACGGAGCAATCCTGGTTGTATCCGCAGCTGACGGCCCTATGCCACAGACTCGTGAACACATCCTGCTGTCCCGTCAAGTAGGCGTTCCTTACATCGTTGTATTCCTGAACAAATGCGACATGGTTGAGGACGAAGAGTTGCTTGAATTGGTTGAAATGGAAGTTCGCGATCTGCTTAGCGAATACGACTTCCCAGGCGATGACACTCCAATCGTTCGTGGATCTGCTCGTGAAGCTCTGCAGAACCCTGATGGCGAGTATGCACAGAAGATCGTTGAAATGTTCGAAACGATCGACACATACATCCCGCTTCCAGAACGTCAGACTGACAAGCCTTTCTTGATGCCTGTCGAAGATGTATTCTCCATCACTGGCCGCGGTACTGTGGCAACTGGTCGCGTAGAACGCGGAACAGTTAAAGTCGGAGAAGAAATCGAAATCGTTGGTATTCACGAAGAAACTAAGAAGTCTGTAGTTACTGGCGTGGAAATGTTCCGCAAATTGCTTGATTCCGCTCAAGCTGGCGACAACATCGGCGCATTGCTGCGTGGTGTTGACCGTAACAACATCGAGCGTGGCCAAGTATTGGCTAAGCCGAACTCCGTTAAGCCACACACTGAGTTCACTGCACAGATCTACGTTCTGACTAAAGAAGAAGGCGGACGTCACAAACCATTCTTCACTGGTTACCGTCCACAGTTCTACTTCCGTACAACTGACGTAACTGGCATCATCAACCTGCCAGAAGGTACTGAAATGGTTATGCCTGGTGACAACATCACCGTAACTGTTCAGCTGATCTCCCCAATCGCTATTGAAGAAGGTACTAAATTCTCCATTCGCGAAGGCGGACGTACAGTTGGTGCCGGTTCCGTAGCTTCTATCCAGAAATAATTCAGGCTCTATCCGTTAGGATAGACTGAAAATAAGTCAGGCCCCCTTCATTTGAAGGGGGCCTGTTTTATTTTATAGATAAGATTGAGAATTAGATTTCCTTCGCGTATTCCACGCTTGGCAGCTTGGACAGAACGACATGCAGGCTGGACGGCGATGAACTATTATTCGTATAAGCGAACGACTCGTCACCGGCAATGTAGATAGTCTCTCCTTGGATGAAGGAGAACTCTTCCTCATTAACATGAATGGTACCGTCACCGTGTAAGGCGAGGATATAGACATCTGCTCCGGGGTGCTTGTGAACGGGCAGCTTTTGCCCAGGCATGAAATTAAGCACAAATACTACGCTATCGCCTTTTTGGAAAATGATCTTTTTGGTAAAGCGTTCCTCTTGATAATCTACGGCCTCAGCTAATGTTTTCTTTTCCATTATAAATCCCTGCTTTCATTATATTAGTATTATTTAAAGCTTAACTTCGTACTCGCAGTGCTCATGACCGGTGACATTACATTTGATCTCTTTCACTGAAACCTTGCGGCCGAGAATTCGGCACAGAGCACCTTCAATGATAGCTCCCTCCAGATCACAGACCATTCTTTCATCTTCAAGGGAAGGTAGTCCTTTGCAGAAGCAATCGTCAACAGCGATATTAATTTTGCGCTCATCGGAATGAACAATTCGGGGAATCCCGATTTTGAGCTCCTCAAAGATCTGCAGCAGCTCTTCCACGGAATGGACAGGCAGGCTCTCGCCGATCTTTCTGCCAATGGTCACAGTCGTTCCCTTTCCGCCTAACGGCAATCCCTGGTTCATTCCAATTAGACGGATGGTCCGGAATAGTTCAAGCGGTACCATCTTGCCCAGAGTTGTTCTATTCATCTGGCGCATGTCCTCAAAAGTGTATTGCTGCAAGCTCATCAACTCCTTTTCTCTCTATGTACCTATTGTATAGACAGCCGGCGCGTTAATCCTTGATATAGATCAAGTTTTATGAAAATTTGTGCGTCCAGTCACCCGGCAGCGCTTCGATCATTGATATGGTGGGATAAGCGACAGTAGAGGAGGAATGATGTATGGAATGCAGTACATGCAGTTCTCATGCCTGTGTGCGCCAGGTTCCGGTATTCAGGAGCTTGTCCGATGAAGAATTGGTTATCATAGAATCAATCACAGAATCCCATTCATATAAAAAGGGTAGCCAGGTCTGCCGAGAAGGAGAGCCGTCTGAAGCCTTATATGTGGTGAAGAGCGGTCTTATCAAACTGACGAAGAACAGTAAAGAAGGCAAGCAGCATATTGTACGCTTTCTTTTCCCCGGTGATTATTTCGGACAGTTTGCCCTGCTTCACAATAAAAATAATGATGTAACGGCGGAGATTATTGAGAGTGGAGTGGTCTGCCGGATGCACCGGAAGGATTTCATTCCCCTCTTGGAGCAGAATGTGGGCCTGGCGTTTAGCTTTCTGATGTCTGTTAGTGAGCAGCTGCATCTGGCGGAAGAAACAGCAGGGGCACTGCATATGTTTGAAGTGGAAAAACGGTTAGCCCGGCTTCTAGTCTATTTGTACACGAGGAATCTGCCAGAATCAGCTCTTACAATGCAAGCTTTGCGACATTCCGTGGATCTCCCATCGGCGCAAAAAGAAGTGGCAGCGATGATCGGCACGACTGCCGAGACCTTAAGCCGTAAGCTGAACAAGCTGGAAGCGCTGAAGATCATCGCTATGCATAAGAGAACCGTGAATATTCTGGAGATGGAGGCTCTAATTCAGCTTGCTGAAATCAGTAATTAACAATTTTCAGATAAAACCGTGTGTTTTTTAACTTTTTTTCTGGAAAAGGTGATTTGTTTTGCAAAGGCTCTTGCAATATAGCCGCCTATTAGATATAATAATAAATGTTGTTCTGAGACGTTGCGATGATGTGAGAGGTTACTGACACACCCGGCCCCTTTGCCATGAGGTCGACGTCGGAAAATTTTCACGGAGTATGTCCGATAATAAATTGGGCGATAGAAGGAGGGACTAAAATGGCAAAGCAAAAAATTCGTATTCGCTTGAAAGCATACGACCACAGAATTCTTGATCAATCCGCAGAGAAAATCGTTGAAACAGCAAAACGTTCGGGTGCTGGTGTATCCGGGCCGATTCCGCTGCCAACTGAGAAGCAAATCATTACCATTCTCCGTGCGGTACACAAGTACAAGGATTCCCGTGAACAGTTTGAGCAACGGACTCACAAACGTTTGATCGATATTGTGAACCCAACACCACAAACTGTGGATGCCTTGATGCGCTTGGATCTACCGTCCGGTGTAGATATCGAAATCAAATTGTAATTCATTAAGTAACCAGGAAAAGAAAAGAGGTGTCAACATTGAAAGGTATCTTAGGAAAAAAACTCGGTATGACTCAAGTGTTTACTCCAGAAGGTAACGTAATTGCGGTTTCTGTTATCGAAGCTGGACCTTGTGTGGTACTGCAAAAGAAAGACCTGAATATCGACGGATATGAAGCAGTGCAGTTGGGCTTTTCCGATAAAAAGGAAAGTCGCTCCAACAAGCCTGAACAGGGTCACGCCAAAAAGGCAAATGCAACACCTAAGCGCTACGTTCGCGAAATTCGCGGTGTTGACCTCGGGTCACTCGAGGTTGGACAAGAGCTTAAGGCTGACATCTTCGCTGAAGGCGAGTTTGTTGACGTAACAGGTACTTCGAAGGGTAAAGGCTTCCAGGGTAACATCAAACGCTGGGGACAAAGCCGCGGACCAATGGCACACGGATCGCGTTACCACAGAAGACCGGGCTCAATGGGTTCCATCCAGGCTAACCGTGTTCCTAAGGGCAAACGCCTGCCAGGACATATGGGTCACACGACCGTAACGGTTCAAAAGCTTGAAATCATCCGGGTTGACGTAGAACGTAATGTACTGCTGGTTAAAGGCGCTATTCCGGGCCCTAAAAACAGCTTCGTGAAAGTTAAACAAACCGTTAAGAAATAATTACTGAAGAAAGGAGGAACATGAAATGCCAAAAGTAACACTTTTCAATACTAGTGGTAACGAAGTTGGCGAAGTTGAACTGAGTGATTCAGTTTTCGGTATCGAACCGAATGTACATGTGCTGCATGAAGCTGCACTTATGCAAAGAGCTTCCCTTCGTCGCGGTACACACAAAGTAAAAGGACGCTCTGAAGTGCGTGGCGGCGGACGTAAGCCTTGGAAACAAAAAGGTACAGGTCGTGCTCGTCAAGGCTCCATTCGTTCTCCACAATGGAAAGGCGGCGGCGTAGTCTTCGGACCAACACCACGCAGCTATTCCTGGAAATTGCCTAAGAAGGTTCGCCGGTTGGCCATCAAATCCGCGTTGTCCTCAAAAGTGCTTGAGAATGACATCATCGTATTGGATAGCCTGACCCTGAATGCTCCGAAGACGAAAGAATTCGCAGCGATTCTGAACAACCTTAAAGTGGGCAGCAAAGCCCTGATCGTAGCACCGAGCTATGATGACAATGTAGCACTTTCCGCTCGTAACATCCCTGGGGTGAAATTCGTAGCGGCTGACGGCATCAATGTTCTTGACGTACTGACGTACGACAAACTGATCATCACTAAAGAAGCAGTTCTGAAGGTAGAGGAGGTGTTCGCGTAATGAAAGATCCTCGTGATATAATTAAGCGTCCAGTGATTACGGAACGCACATCCGAATACATGAGCGAACTGAAGTACGCTTTTGAAGTGGATATCCGTGCTAACAAGACCGAAATCAAAAAAGCTGTCGAGGCTATTTTTAAAGTAAAAGTCGTTAGTGTGAACACAATGCGCGTACCTGGTAAACTGAAACGTTACGGCAAATACTCCGGTTATACTCCAGAGTGGAAAAAAGCCATCGTGAAGCTTAGCCCGGACAGCAAGCCGCTTGAGTTCTTTGAAGCGGTAGAATAATACTCTTAAAGTAAGGAGGAAACTATAGTGCCAATCAAAAAGTACAAACCGACCTCTCCGGCAAGACGCAACATGTCTGTGTCTACGTTTGAAGAAATTACAACAAACCAGCCAGAGAAATCGTTGCTGTCCCCGCTGTTCAAGCATGCCGGACGCAACAACCAAGGTAAAATTACGGTTCGTCACCATGGCGGCGGACACAAACGTAAATACCGTATCATTGACTTCAAGCGGACTAAAGACGGCATACCAGGTAGCGTTGCTACAATCGAGTATGACCCGAACCGTACTTCCAATATTGCTTTGATCCACTATGCTGATGGAGAGAAACGTTATATCATCGCTCCTAAAGGCCTTAAAGTTGGGGACAAAGTTGAGTCCGGCCCTGCTGCGGACATCAAAATTGGTAACAGCCTTCCGTTGATCAACATCCCGGTAGGTACAGTTATCCACAACATCGAGTTGAAACCAGGCAAAGGCGGACAATTGGTTCGTGCTGCCGGTACTGAAGCTCAGCTGCTGGGTAAAGAAGATAAATACGTATCTGTTCGTTTGAACTCGGGTGAGGTTCGCAGAATCCTCAGCGTTTGCCGTGCTACTATCGGAGCCGTAGGTAACGGAGATCACGAACTGATCAAGATTGGTAAAGCCGGACGCAGCCGCTGGCTCGGACGTCGTCCTGAAGTACGCGGTGTTGTCATGAACCCTAACGATCACCCACACGGTGGTGGTGAAGGCCGCGCTCCTATCGGACGGAAATCGCCAATGTCACCTTGGGGCAAACCAACCCTCGGCTACAAAACGCGTAAGAAAAACAAAGCATCTGATAAATATATCGTTCGTCGCCGCACAAAATAAGACGCTTCAGGCAAGTTAGTTAAGCGCGAAGCGTCGATTCGCGGTTTTGAAGAACCGGATGAAGGGAGGATTCACACATGGGTCGCAGTTTAAAGAAGGGGCCGTTCATCGATGGCTACCTGCTGAAAAAAGTTGAGGATTTGAACGAGACAGACAAGAAAGTCGTAGTAAAAACCTGGTCCCGTCGCTCAACCATTTTCCCTCAGTTTATCGGACATACGTTTGGTGTATATGACGGCCGCAAACACGTGCCTGTATACGTAACGGAAGATATGGTAGGTCACAAGTTGGGCGAGTTCGCGCCAACACGTACTTACAAAGGCCACGCGGGTGACGATAAGAAAACCAGAAGATAATTAACGTCTTCGTTTGAGAGGAGGGAAAACAATGGAAGCAAAAGCACATGCAAGATCGGTGCGGATTTCCGCTCGTAAAGCGAAACTGGTTGTTGACTTGATTCGCGGCAAGCAAGTGGGGGAAGCAATTGCAATTCTTCGCCACACTCCGAAGTCCGCTTCTCCGGTTGTTGAGAAGCTACTGAACTCGGCGATTGCGAACGCTGAGCATAACTACTCTATGGACGTTAACAGCTTATTCGTAAGCGAAGTTTTCGTTAACCAGGGTCCTACAATGAAACGTTTCCGTCCGCGCGCCATGGGCCGCGCAAGCCGGATCAATAAACGTACCAGCCACATTACTTTGGTGGTATCTGAGAAATAAGGAGGGATAACACGTGGGTCAAAAGGTAAATCCAGTCGGACTCCGAGTCGGTATTATTCGCGATTGGGAATCAAAATGGTATGCAGGCAAAGATTTCGGTACTCTTTTAATGGAAGACGTCAAAATCCGGGAATACCTTAAAGGCAAGTTGAAAGATTCCTCTGTTTCCCGCATCGAGATCGAAAGAGCGGCAAGCCGAGTGAACGTTACAATTCACACTGCCAAGCCAGGTATGGTAATTGGTAAAGGCGGAGCAGAAGTAGAAGTACTTCGCAGCGCAGTTACAACTATCGCCGGCGGTAAGAAAGTACACATCAACATCAATGAAATCAAACACCCTGAACTGGATGCTATTCTTGTTGCTGAAAGCATTGCACAACAGCTGGAACGTCGCGTATCGTTCCGTCGTGCTCTGAAACAAGCGATTCAAAGAACTATGCGTTCCGGCGCAAAGGGAATTAAAACTCAGGTTGGCGGACGTCTTGGCGGCGCTGAGATTGCCCGTTCAGAAGGTTATAGCGAAGGAACAGTTCCACTTCATACGCTTCGTGCTGATATCGATTACGGAACAGCTGAAGCACATACAACTTACGGCCGTATCGGCGTAAAAGTATGGATTTATCGTGGAGAAGTTCTTCCCCCAGCTAAGAAACAAGCTGCTCAGGAAGGAGGCAACTAATCATGTTGGTACCAAAGCGCGTTAAACACCGCAAGCAACAACGCGGTCACATGAAGGGTATGGCAAAAGGCGGAACTGAACTTAACTTCGGCGAATTCGGTTTGCAGGCACTGGAGCCATCTTGGATCACTAACCGTCAGATCGAAGCTGCTCGTATCGCAATGACACGTTACATCAAACGTGGCGGTCAGGTTTGGATCAAGATTTTCCCGGATAAGCCAATCACTCAGAAGCCTCTCGAGGTTCGTATGGGTAGTGGTAAAGGTAACGTTGAGAAGTGGGTAGCTGTAGTTAAACCGGGTAAGATTATGTTCGAACTCGGAGGCGTGTCGGAAGAAATCGCTCGTGAAGCGATGCGTCTTGCCGCTCACAAGCTGCCTGTAAAGACTAAGTTTGTGAAACGTGAAGAATTGGGTGGTGAAGCAAATGAAAGCTAATGAACTTCGCAACTTAACCACTGCTGAGATTGAACAGAAAATCGCCGGATTTAAGGAAGAACTTTTCAATCTCCGTTTCCAATTGGCAACAGGCCAACTGGACAACCCGACTCGGATTCGTGATGTGCGTAAGGAAATAGCTCGTGCTAAAACCGTTATCCATCAAAGAGTACTTGGGATTAGTTAAGTGACGGCGGATGCATAATCCGTAATCAGGAAGGAGGCTAATTATGAGCGAAGAGCGTAATGCACGTAAAGTGCTGATCGGTAAAGTAGTCAGCGACAAAATGGATAAAACCATCGTAATTGCTGTTGAAACCTATAAAAAGCACAATCTGTATCACAAACGCATCAAGTCCACGAAGAAATTCAAGGCACATGATGAAGAGAATGTAGCTAAAATTGGTGATGTCGTGAAAGTCATGGAAACTCGTCCATTGTCGAAGGACAAACGGTGGAGACTGGTTGAAGTGGTAGAAAAAGCGGTAATCATCTAAGACATGAAGCAGATCCCTTTCCGGAAGGAGGAAAATAATAATGATTCAACCATTTACACGTTTGCATGTGGCTGACAACTCTGGTGCGAAGGAACTGATGTGTATCCGCGTACTGGGTGGTACTGGACGCCGTACAGCAGCAATCGGCGATTTGATCGTTTGTTCCGTTAAACAAGCAACACCAGGCGGCGTTGTCAAAAAGGGTGATGTTGTTAGAGCGGTAGTTGTTCGTACAAAACGTTCGGTACGCCGTAAAGATGGATCTTACATCGCATTCGACGAAAATGCAGCTGTTGTTGTCAAAGACGACAGAAGCCCGCGCGGAACACGTATCTTCGGACCAGTTGCTCGCGAACTTCGCGACAAGGACTACATGAAGATCGTTTCCTTGGCACCGGAAGTAATCTAAAAATCCGAGTGATGCTCGGTTGTACTTGAAAAGGTCAGTTATAGGAGGTGTAATCAATGCCTAGAGTTAAAAAAGTTCTGGAATCCCATAACAATAAACTGCACGTGAAAAAAGATGATGTGGTGCTTGTGATCAGCGGGAAAGACAAAGGTAAAAAAGGCCGTGTCATCGCTGCTTATCCTCGTGAAAACCGCGTCCTGGTAGAAGGCGTGAACATGGTGAAGAAACACCAGAAGCCTAACCAGTTGAATCCGCAAGGCGGAATCATCGAGCAGGAAGCTTCGATCCATGTGTCCAACGTAATGCACATTGATCCGAAGAGCGGGAAAGTTACGCGTATCGGCTATAAAGTACTAGATAACGGTAAGAAGGTTCGGGTAGCAAAAAGATCCGGAGAGATTATCGACTAATACAGTCCTAATGAAAGGAGGTAAATCTTCATGGCAGCAAGAATGAAAGAACGTTATCTGAATGAAATCACACCATCTTTGATGCAGAAGTTTAACTACACAACAGTTATGCAAGTGCCTAAGATCGAGAAGATCGTCATCAACATGGGTGTAGGTGACGCTGTTCAAAACTCCAAAGTACTTGACGCTGCAGTTAACGATATGCAACTGATTTCTGGTCAAAAGCCGGTTATCACAAAAGCTAAGAAATCCATCGCCGGTTTCAAACTGCGCGAGAATATGCCGATCGGGGTTAAAGTAACACTGCGCGGCGAGCGTATGTATTACTTCCTGGATAAATTGATCAACGTAACGCTTCCACGCGTTCGTGACTTCCGTGGTATTTCCAGCAAAGCCTTTGATGGCCGCGGTAACTACACACTGGGTCTTAAAGAGCAATTGATCTTCCCGGAAATCGAGTATGACAAAGTGGATAAGGTTCGCGGTATGGACATCGTTATTGTAACGACTGCTAAGACGGACGAGGAATCCCGTGAGCTGCTGAATCAGCTGGGAATGCCTTTCACAAAATAAGAATCATCCATTTCTCCGAAAATGTTTAGGAGGTGTCAGTCTAAGTGGCAAAGACTTCAATGAAAGTTAAACAACAACGCGAGCCTAAGTTCAAAGTACGTGCATACACACGTTGCGAGCGTTGCGGTCGTCCACATTCGGTACTGCAAAAGTTCAAAATTTGCAGAATTTGTTTCCGTGAATTAGCTTATAAAGGCCAGATTCCTGGCGTGAAAAAAGCAAGTTGGTAAGAAGTTTATAAACGGGAAGGAGGTTTACACACATGACTATGTCTGATCCTATTGCAGATATGCTTACTCGTATTCGTAACGCCAACACTGTGCGTCACGAGACAGTAGAAATGCCTGCTTCTACTATGAAAAAACAAATCGCGGACATCTTGAAGCGTGAGGGCTTCATCCGTGATGCTGAATTCGTTGAAGATAGCAAACAAGGGATTATCCGTATTTTCCTGAAGTACGGCCCAAGCCAGGAGCGCGTTATCACTGGTCTGAAAAGAATCAGTAAACCAGGTCTTCGCGTATACACGAAGAGCAATGAAGTGCCTCGTGTACTCGGTGGCCTTGGAATCGCGATTATCTCCACATCTAAGGGAGTTATGACCGACAAAGAAGCTCGTCAATCTAAATCCGGCGGAGAAGTTGTCTGCTACATTTGGTAATAAACGTCACAAGATAAGGAGGTGCAACACATGTCTCGTATTGGTCGCAAACCAATCGCAGTACCTAGCGGTGTAGATGTCACTTTGGACAACGCCGTTATTACAGTAAAAGGTCCTAAAGGCACTTTGACTCGTGAGCTTCATAAAGACATGAAGATTACAGTTGAAAATAACGAAATCACTGTTGTTCGCCCGTCGGACAACAAATTGCATCGTTCACTTCACGGCACAACCCGCTCCGTTGTCAACAACATGGTGAGTGGTGTGACTGAAGGTTTCTCGAAATCTCTGGAACTGGTTGGGGTCGGATATCGTGCAAGCAAATCCGGAGATAAAATTGTATTGAACGTTGGTTACTCCCACCCGGTTGAAATTACACCGGAAGCGGGTATCGAGTTCGATGTTCCTGCGAACACGAAGATCATCGTTAGAGGGATTGACAAAGAACGCGTTGGCGCTTATGCTGCCAAAATCCGTTCCGTACGTGAACCTGAACCATACAAAGGTAAAGGTATCAAATATGAAGGCGAGCGTATCATCCGCAAGGAAGGTAAAGCTGGTAAGAAGAAATAACCAGCTCTACCTTAATTGTAAGATACCCCGTGCATCTTAAAGTGAAGCTGTTTACGGCAAACTGAAGGGAGTGAAAGGGAAGTCATGATTACAAAAGAGGATAAAAACAAGGCTCGTCTCAAAAGACACCTGCGTGTTCGTAAGAAGATCCAGGGTACTACTGAGCGTCCACGTTTGAATGTGTTCCGTTCTTCGAAACACATCTACGCTCAACTGATCGATGATGTGACTGGCGTTACTATCGTATCGGCCTCCACACTTGATAAGGAATTGAGTGCTACAATCGGAAATGGCGGCAGCGTTGAAGCTGCAAGCAAAGTGGGTCAATTGATCGCTGAGCGTGCCAAAGAAAAGGGTTATGCAGTGGTTGTATTTGACCGCGGTGGATACTTGTACCATGGACGGATTCAGGCTCTGGCTAGCGCAGCTCGCGAAGCTGGTCTTGAATTCTAGAATATTTCTAAAAGGAGGTTAACGACTTGCGTGTAGATCCGAACAGTTTAGAACTGACAGAAAGAGTTGTACACATCAACCGTGTTGCAAAAGTTGTAAAAGGCGGACGCCGTTTCAGCTTTAGTGCACTTGTTGTTGTGGGCGACGGCAACGGCTACGTTGGTGCTGGTATCGGTAAAGCCGGCGAAGTTCCGGATGCCATCCGTAAAGGCATTGAAGACGCCAAGAAAAACCTGATCCACATTCCAATCGTAGGAACTTCGATTCCTCACCTGGTTACTGGACATTTCGGCGCAGGACGCGTTCTGCTGAAACCAGCATCCGAAGGTACCGGCGTTATCGCTGGTGGACCGGTTCGTGCGGTGCTTGAATTGGCAGGCGTTGGCGATATCTTGACAAAATCTTTGGGTTCTTCGAATTCCATGAATATGGTCAATGCTACTTTAGAGGGTCTTTCCCGTCTGAAGCGTATTGAAGAGGTCGCGAAGCTTCGCGGCAAATCTGTCGAAGAATTACGCGGTTAAGGAGGGGAACGTCAATGGCTAAATTGCAAATTACCCTCGTACGCAGTGTAATTGGACGTCCAGAAACACAACGTGTTACTGTTAAGACGCTCGGCCTGCGCAAAACCAACTCGTCCGTGGTTCACAACGACACTCCTGCAATTCGCGGGATGATCAACAAAGTGAGCCACTTGCTGTCCGTTACTGAAATTGAAGGCTAAACAGCCTCGCATAAATTAACAAACATAAGGAGGTGCAAACGATGAAGTTACATGAACTTGCTCCAGCTCCTGGATCACGGAAAGAACGCAACCGCGTTGGTCGTGGACCAAGTAGCGGTAACGGTAAAACTTCGGGCCGTGGACACAAAGGTCAAAACTCCCGTTCCGGCGGTGGTGTACGTCCAGGCTTCGAGGGTGGACAAAACCCACTCTATCGTCGTCTGCCTAAACGTGGTTTCGTCAATCCTACCCGTAAAGAGTACGCGATTGTGAACCTGGAAGATCTGAATAGCTTTGCAGAAGGAACAGAAGTAACTCCTGAGCTTTTGCTTGAAACTGGTGTTGTCAGCAACACTAAGAGCGGCATCAAGATTCTCGGCAACGGTGAACTGGCTGTTAAATTGACTGTCAAAGCAAATAAGTTCTCTCAATCTGCGGTAGAGAAAATCGAAGCTGCCGGCGGTAAAACCGAGGTGATCTAATGTTCAAGACGCTTAAGAATATATGGCATGTTGAAGATTTGCGCAAAAAGATCCTGTTTACCCTGTTCGTTCTGATCATTTACCGCATCGGTTCGTTTGTACCGGTTCCCGGTGTGAACAAAGAAGTACTGGAATCAACAAATCAGGGCGGAGACGCTTTGATGGGTCTTTTGAACACCTTCTCGGGCGGAGCGCTCAAAAACTTCTCGATTTTTGCGATCAGCATTTACCCGTATATCACAGCATCCATCATAGTTCAATTGCTTTCGATGGATGTTGTCCCTAAGTTTGCCGAATGGGCTAAGCAAGGGGAACACGGGAAAAAGCAGCTGGCGCAAATTACGCGTTACGGCACAGTAGTGCTAGGTTTGATCCAAGCGTTTGCCACATCTATCGGGTTTAACCGGATTTATGGCACTGAGATGATTCCAAATGCAACCTTTGCGGATTACCTGCTTATTGCGATCATATTGACGGCGGGTACATCGTTCTTGATGTGGTTAGGTGAGCAGATCACTGAAAAGGGTATAGGAAACGGGATTTCGATCCTGATTTTTGCGGGAATCGTCGCCGCCTTTCCGGGATATATCACCACTACGGCGCAATCAAGCTTCATTCAGCCGGGTCAGATGTTCCTGAATATTCTTAAAGTCGTTATTGTACTGATCGTGGTTGTTGCGATTATTGTCGGGGTGATCTTTGTTCAACAAGGTATCCGTAAAATCCCTGTACAATATGCCAAGCGCGTAGTCGGTAACAAAATGTACGGTGGACAGAATACGCACATTCCGCTTAAAATTAATGCGGCTGGTGTAATTCCTGTTATCTTCGCCGTTTCGCTGCTTCAATTCCCGGTCGTTTTATCGAGCTTCTGGTCCACCCACGCTTGGGCTAAATGGGTCTCGGCCAATCTGGATCATACCAAGCCGCTCGGCATGCTGCTGTATGTAGTCATGATCATCGGATTCACGTTCTTCTATACGTTTGTTCAGATGAACCCGCAGCAAATGGCTGACAATATGAAAAAGAATGGCGGATACATTCCAGGTATACGTCCAGGTAAGGCTACTGAGAAATATCTGACTAGAGTAATGTCGCGTCTGACCATGTCCGGTGCGCTGTTCCTGTCATTAATCTCTGTACTGCCAGTATTATTTGGATCGTTGTCCGGGTTACCGAAGCAAGTGCAGATTGGTGGTACGGCACTGCTTATCGTTATCGGTGTTGCACTGGATACCATGAAGCAGATCGAGAGCCAATTGATCAAACGCCATTACAAAGGCTTCATCAATAAATAGGCGATAGGTTCCGGAGAAGTACCTAAGGCTTTAAACTTCCCGGTACCTATTGTGCTGTTTCTTGCTTGGTGGCGAACTTTCGGGGGGAGAAGAGAATCGTGAACATTTTATTCATGGGCCCTCCTGGGGCAGGCAAGGGAACACAAGCCGCTGTTGTTGTAAAAGAGTTGGGTATTCCTCATATTTCGACTGGTGATGCATTCCGCTTGGCTATTAAGCAAGGCACACCGGTTGGACTTAAGGCCAAATCTTATATTGATCAAGGGTTGCTTGTACCTGATGATGTGACTATTGGAATCGTCGAAGAACGGCTGCAGCAGTCCGATTGCGAAAAAGGTTTTTTATTGGATGGCTTTCCAAGAACCCTTTCGCAAGCGGAAGCGCTGGGAGAAATCCTCAGCCGGCTTGGAACTTCACTGGATCACGTTGTTAACTTGAATGTGGACCGCGGACTGCTGATGGCACGTCTTACCGGACGCCGGATCTGCTCCGTATGCGGAACATCCTACCATTTAATTTTCAACCCGCCGAAGCAAGAAGGCGTCTGCGACATTGATGGCGGAGAATTGTATCAGCGTCCGGACGACAACGAAGAAAGTGTAGGCAAGCGACTGGATGAGTATGATAACAAGACAGCGCCTCTGCTTGCATTTTATGACGATAAAGGTCTTGTGCGTCAGGTAAACGGAGAAAACGAAATCAATGTCGTTTCTTCTGAAATCGTATCTATGCTGCGGGGTTAATGTAATGATCATTTGCAAATCCGAACAGGAACTTGTCTTTATGAGGGAAGCTGGTCGAATTGTTGCCGAGAGTCACCGTCTTATTGCTGAAGCTATCCAGCCAGGCATTACTACCGGTGAGCTCGACAGAATCGCCGATGGGTACATTCGCAGTCAGGGTGCTGTGCCGTCTTTCAAAGGCTACAACGGTTTTCCTGCCAGCATTTGCGCTTCAGTCAACGAACAATTGGTGCACGGATTTCCAGGGAAACGCAAACTGGTAGAAGGCGATATCGTTACGCTGGATATCGGTGCAGAGTACCGTGGTTATCACGGTGATTCCGCCTGGACATACGGGGTGGGCAGCATTTCCGAAGAGGCTCAGCGTCTGCTGGACGTCACGGAAGGCTCCCTGTACGCTGGACTGGCGTTAGTCAAACCGGATGTGCGCTTGTTTACAATCTCCCATGCAATTCAGTCATACATTGAAGACGCCGGATTCTCCGTTGTCCGCGAGTATGTTGGTCATGGCATTGGGGCAGAACTGCATGAAGAACCGCAAATTCCGAACTATGGCATAGCGGACCGCGGACCACGTTTGAAGCCGGGTATGGTACTCGCCATTGAGCCGATGGTTAACGCTGGAGAACGTTATGTCAGAACGCTGGATGATAACTGGACGGTCGTTACGGTAGACGGTTCACTGTGCGCTCACTTCGAGCATACAGTAGCAGTTACACCGGACGGCATGGAAATTTTCACAAAACTGAATGCGTAGGTGATCTTCACGTGAATACTGGGAGCAGCCCGCAGGTTGGTCAAATCGTGAGAATTCTCAAAGGCAAGGATGCCGGAGAGGCTGCCGTTGTTATCGCAGTTGTGGATAGCAGATTTGTATATATTGCTGATGGAGACAAACGTAAGTTTGACAGCCCAAAGAAGAAGAATATTCAGCATCTGGAGCTCATACCCTTCATCAGCAGTGAGATTGTAGACAGTTTGGAAGAAACCGGCCGGGTCACCAACGGAAAGCTGCGGTTTGCAGTGATGAAGTATGGCCAGCCCGCTGGAAAAAGTGCTAATGAGAAAGGAGACTAACTGTGGCTAAGGAAGACGTCATTGAGGTAGAAGGAACGGTTATTGAGCCGTTGCCTAACGCAACTTTTAAGGTTGAGCTTGAGAACGGTCATCAAATACTTGCCCATGTGTCCGGGAAATTGCGGATGCACTTTATCCGTATCCTAACCGGAGACAAAGTGGTCGTGCAGTTATCGCCTTATGATCTATCAAAAGGCCGTATAACTTACCGTAAATAGATGGGAACTACAACAAAAGTTTTGCTTCGCAAAACTTTGAGGAGGTAATTAACATGAAGGTAAGACCTTCTGTAAAGCCCATTTGCGAAAAATGCAAAGTCATCCGCCGCAAAGGGACTGTTATGGTAATTTGCGAAAATCCGAAACACAAACAAAAACAAGGTTAAGAAGGGGGTGTAGCGTAAAATGGCTCGTATAGCTGGAGTGGATTTGCCACGTGATAAGCGCGTTGAGATCGCCTTGACTTATATTTTCGGAATCGGTAAAACGACTTCCCAGAAAATTCTTAATGAAACAGGCATTGACGTTAACACACGTGTCCGTGATTTGACGGAAGATGAAGTCAGCAAACTGCGTGAAACGATCGACAAAGAGGTTAAGGTTGAAGGTGACCTTCGTCGTGAAATTTCCTTGAATATTAAGCGTCTAACTGAGATCGGCTGTTACCGCGGTGTTCGTCACCGTCGTGGATTGCCTGTTCGCGGTCAACGTACCAAAACCAATGCTCGTACCCGTAAAGGCCCGCGTCGTACTGTAGCAAACAAAAAGAAATAAGAAGAGGTGATAAGAGACAATGGCTAAACCGAAAAAAGTCGTACGTACGAAACGTCGCGACCGGAAAAATATCGAGTCTGGCGTGGCACATATCCGTTCCACGTTCAATAACACTATCGTTACGATCACGGATCCCCACGGAAATGCAATTTCCTGGGCAAGCTCCGGCGGTCAAGGATTCAAAGGTTCCCGTAAATCGACTCCATTTGCAGCGCAAATGGCAGCCGAAACAGCTGCTAAGGCAGCTATGGAACACGGCATGAAGTCCGTTGAAGTTATGGTTAAAGGACCGGGCGCGGGCCGCGAAGCAGCCATCCGTTCCCTTCAGGCCGCTGGCCTTGAAGTAAACCTCATTAAAGACGTTACTCCGGTTCCTCACAATGGATGCCGTCCGCCGAAGCGTCGCCGCGTATAATTCAATCAGAATTGTGATTGTGGTATAATTCTGACGCATCTGCTAATAATAGGTGTTTAGGCATACTACATGATACACCTGATGGGGTGACTGTTTCATATAGGAGCGACGTTTGAAGGAGGGGTACACTCGTGATAGAAATCGAAAAGCCGAAGATTGAGACCGTAGAAGCCAATGATGATGGGACCTATGGGAAATTCGTAGTTGAACCGCTGGAACGTGGATATGGCACGACTCTGGGGAACTCGCTTCGCCGGATCCTGCTTTCCTCCCTTCCGGGAGCCGCAGTGACTTCGGTCCAAATTGACGGCGTTCTGCATGAGTTCTCGACCGTTCCCGGCGTAATGGAAGATGTGACGGAAATCATCCTGAACCTTAAAGCTCTGTCTCTGAAGATTCATTCGGATGAAGAGAAAGTGTTCGAGATTGATGCTGAAGGAGAAGGCATCGTTACCGCGGGTGATATCCGTGCGGACAGCGATGTTGAGATCCTGAACCCGGATCTTCATATTGCAACGCTGGGACCTGGCGCGAGACTGCACATGCGCATTTTTGCAGGCCGTGGTCGCGGCTACGTCCAAGCGGACCGGAACAAACGCGACGATCAGCCAATTGGTGTAATTCCAGTTGACTCTATCTACACTCCTATTTCACGTGTGAATTACGGTATTGATAATACCCGTGTTGGTCAAGTGACTAACTACGACAAGTTGACGCTGGAAATTTGGACAGATGGCAGTATCCGACCGGAAGAAGCCGTTAGCCTTGGAGCCAAAATTTTGAACGAGCACCTCGTTCTGTTCGTAGGTCTTACGGATGAAGCGAAAGACGCCGAAATTATGGTTGAAAAAGAAGAAGACAAAAAAGAAAAAGTACTTGAGATGACGATCGAGGAGCTTGATCTTTCTGTCCGTTCCTACAACTGCCTCAAACGTGCCGGTATTAATACCGTGCAAGAGCTGACTACGAAAACTGAAGAAGATATGATGAAGGTTCGTAACCTGGGCCGCAAATCTTTGGAAGAGGTTCAAGAGAAGCTTGAGGAACTTGGTTTGGGACTTCGTACAGAAGAATAGGACCCCGGAGTTCTTGAGACTTGAGTGAAGGAGGGAAAACAAATGGCATACCAAAAATTGGGCCGTGATTCCAGCGCGCGTAAAGCTTTGTTCCGCGATATGGTAACGGATCTGTTCCTATACGAACGTATTCAGACAACAGAAGCCAAAGCGAAGGAAGTTCGTTCCATCGCTGAGAAACTGATCACTAAAGCGAAAAAGGGCGATCTTCATGCTCGCCGTCAAGTAGCTGCATTTGTTCGTCGTGAGACTGTAGATGGTGAACAAGATGCAATCCAAAAATTGTTCTCTGACATTGCTCCACGTTACACAGAGCGTCCAGGCGGATACACTCGTATCCTGAAGCTGGGACCTCGCCGTGGCGATGCTGCGCCTATGGTTTATCTTGAACTGGTAGACCGCGCGTAGTCTCACAAGCCATGATTTCCGGATGTACGCTTTACGTATTTAACGTTATTGTACTGCAGGGCATAGTACCCTGCCGTGCAAATAACCGCGGGAATCACCTTGTATAGAGTAGAAGGAGCTCCCGCCGGGGCTCTTTTTTTTGAGAATAAATTAAGTATATGGACCAACAGGAGAATGAAATGCGCAATCTATTGATGAAAGTCAATTATGACGGTACCCATTATGATGGCTTTCAGACCCAGCCTCAGGGCAATACGATTCAGGACAAGCTGGAGCATGCTATTCAGCATCTGACCGGTGAGACGCTCAAAATCACGGGCTCAGGACGGACTGATGCAGGGGTGCATGCTTATGGCCAACCTTTTAACTTCATAACCTCCTCACAGATTCCGCTGGAGCGCTGGTGTCTGGCGCTGAATGCCAGGCTGCCGCAGGATATCGTTGTTACTGAGGCTGCTGAGGTTCCGCTCTCGTTCCACTCCCGTAGAGGGGCGAAGCGTAAAACCTACCGCTATACAATTAACGGCAACCGGTTCCCGGACCCGTTCCAGCGGCGCTGGCAGCATCATCATCCGATGAAGCTGAACGTTCCTGCGATGGAGCTGGGGCTAAGCTCGCTGCTGGGTACCCATGATTACACCTCGTTTGCGTCCAGGAAGTCTACCAAGACTTCGCATGTGCGGACCATTTATGAGGCTTATCTTGAAGTAGACCGCAGCATGTGCCGCCCGGGCTCTCCTGACCAGGGAGTGATCCATACCTATATTACAGGCAGTGGCTTTTTGCAACATATGGTACGCATTATTATGGGCACGCTGATGCAGGTGGGGCAAGGTAAAATCAGCGCAGATAGAATGCCTGTCATTCTTGCGGCTTGTGATCGTGCAGCGGCCGGACCTACGGCTGTGTCTAAGGGGCTGGCACTCTGGAGTGTGGAATATGACGAGATAGACGACTAAACGGCTGATACTATATTTTTTATGAAAATAAGTACTGATTGTTTAAAAATCGCTTGCGCTTGTCATGTTTATACTGTAATATAAAAGTTGTGTTTTCTTGATGGCTATCCCACAGCCCCGATCAAGGAAATGCCAACAAATAATTTTTTTAACTCACTAAATTGTAATTCAATCGCGAAACAAGATATACGAAACAGATGATTTTCGTACGAGAACAAGGAGGAAACATTCATGCGTACCACCTACATGGCGAAGCCGAACGAAGTTGAACGCAATTGGCACATCATTGATGCCGAAGGCAAAACACTTGGCCGTTTGGCAAGCGAAGCCGCTGCCCTGATCCGCGGCAAACACAAACCGCAATTCACTCCACACGTTGATACTGGTGATTTCGTAATTGTTATCAACGCTGAGAAGATTCACCTCACAGGTAAGAAAATGCAAAACAAGAAATACTACCGTCACTCGATGCACCCAGGTGGCTTGAAAGTTACCGTTGCGGAAGAACTGCTCAAGACCAAACCTGAACGTATGATTGAATTCGCAGTTCATGGTATGATTCCTAAGACTCGTCAAGGTAATCACATGAAGCTGAGACTCAAAGTATATGCAGGCGCTGAACATCCACATGCAGCACAAAAACCTGAAGTTTACGAACTTCGCGGATAAGAATAAAGGAGGACAGTTTCATGGCACAAGTACAATACTATGGGACAGGTCGTCGTAAACATTCGGTAGCACGTGTTCGCCTTGTACCGGGTGAAGGACGCATTGTCATTAACAAACGTGAGATGGACGAATATTTCGGTGTTGAAACACTGAAGATGATCGTAAGACAACCTTTGAACCTGACTGAAACTCTGGGCAGCTACGATGTAATCGTGCTTGCACATGGTGGCGGCATTTCCGGTCAAGCTGGCGCAATCCGTCACGGGATCTCCCGTGCATTGCTCAAAGTAGACCCTGAATATCGCGGTACGCTGAAGAAAGCCGGCTTCCTGACACGTGACCCACGTATGAAG